>NZ_UAUL01000012.1 GCF_900456775.1 Sarcina ventriculi
TTCATTTACAGGACTATTACCTTCTACGGTAGAGCTTTCCAGCTCTCTTCAATTAGTTATAGTTTCTCGTTATGTTCTATCCACAACCCCGGAAACAAGTTTCCGGTTTGGGCTCTTTCCCTTTCGCTCGCCGCTACTTAGAAAATCGATTTTTCTTTCTCTTCCTCTAGGTACTTAGATGTTTCAGTTCCCTAGGTTTACCCTCGTTAACCTATTTATTCAGTTAACGATACATGGGGTTTCCCATGTGAGTTTCCTCATTCGGAAATCTTTGGATCTCAGACTATGTGCGTCTACCCAAAGCTTATCGCAGCTTATCACGTCCTTCATCGGCTCCTGATGCCAAGGCATTCACCATACGCCCTTTGTAGCTTGACCTTTGTTTCTATCTTTTAGATAGTTGCAATCAATTTTACAAAGAATAGTAAATTTAATTGGCTTTACTCTATTTATTAATACTTATGTGTAATTTTCAAAGAACATAATTTTGAAAGAACTTAGTCTTTCAAAATTAAACAGATATTTAAGAAGCATTCTTTATTATCATCTTAGTTTTCCTAAGATATTCTTCCTTAGAAAGGAGGTGATCCAGCCGCAGGTTCTCCTACGGCTACCTTGTTACGACTTCACCCCAATCGCTGACCCTACCTTCGGCCGCTGCCTCCTTACGGTTAGCTTACGGACTTCGGGTATTGCCAACTCTCATGGTGTGACGGGCGGTGTGTACAAGACCCGGGAACGTATTCACCGCGACATTCTGATTCGCGATTACTAGCAACTCCAGCTTCATGTAGGCGAGTTTCAGCCTACAATCCGAACTGAGACAAGTTTTTGAGTTTTGCTCCACTTCACAGTATTGCTTCTCTTTGTACTTGCCATTGTAGCACGTGTGTAGCCCTAGACATAAGGGGCATGATGATTTGACGTCATCCCCACCTTCCTCCCGGTTAACCCGGGCAGTCTCGCTAGAGTGGTCAACTTAATGGTACCAACTAACAATAAGGGTTGCGCTCGTTGCGGGACTTAACCCAACATCTCACGACACGAGCTGACGACAACCATGCACCACCTGTGTTCCTGTTCCCGAAGGAACTTCCCACATTACTGGTAATTCAAGACATGTCAAGTCTAGGTAAGGTTCTTCGCGTTGCTTCGAATTAAACCACATGCTCCGCTGCTTGTGCGGGTCCCCGTCAATTCCTTTGAGTTTTAATCTTGCGACCGTACTCCCCAGGCGGAATACTTAATGCGTTAGCGGCGGCACAGAGGCTTGGGGCCCCTACACCTAGTATTCATCGTTTATGGCGTGGACTACCAGGGTATCTAATCCTGTTTGCTCCCCACGCTTTCGAGCCTCAGCGTCAGTTACAGTCCAGAGAATCGCCTTCGCCACTGGTGTTCTTCCTAATCTCTACGCATTTCACCGCTACACTAGGAATTCCATTCTCCTCTCCTGCACTCTAGATATCCAGTTTGGAATGCAGCTCCCAAGTTAAGCTCGGGTATTTCACATCCCACTTAAATATCCGCCTACGCTCCCTTTACGCCCAGTAAATCCGGATAACGCTTGCCACCTACGTATTACCGCGGCTGCTGGCACGTAGTTAGCCGTGGCTTCCTCCTTAGGTACCGTCATTATCGTCCCTAAAGACAGAGCTTTACAATCCGAAGACCTTCATCACTCACGCGGCGTTGCTGCATCAGGGTTTCCCCCATTGTGCAATATTCCCCACTGCTGCCTCCCGTAGGAGTCTGGACCGTGTCTCAGTTCCAATGTGGCCGATCACCCTCTCAGGTCGGCTACGCATCGTCGCCTTGGTGAGCCGTTACCTCACCAACTAGCTAATGCGCCGCAGGCCCATCTCATAGCGGATTGCTCCTTTGATTGTTAAAAGATGCCTTTCAACAATGTTATGCGGTATTAATCTTCCTTTCGGAAGGCTATTCCCCTCTATGAGGCAGGTTGCCCACGTGTTACTCACCCGTCCGCCGCTAGAAAAGCTCCGAAGAACTTTTCTCGCTCGACTTGCATGTGTTAAGCACGCCGCCAGCGTTCATCCTGAGCCAGGATCAAACTCTCAAATTAAAATATACTAATTTCTTAGTTTTTATTTGAGTTTAATCTACTCATATTACTTATAAAAGAATTGCTGGTTTACTTAAATTATCTGTTTAATTTTCAAAGACCATTGTTTTTCTTTTTTCTTTGTCGCCCTCAAGCGACTTTCTTAGTTTAACATTTGATTAAACATTTGTCAACAAGTTTTTTAATTTTTTATTTTCAAACTTCATTAATTAAATAATCCTTGCGACAGGTGTTATCTTACCATATAAAACTTATTTAAAGTTTTTATTACTTACCTCATTATCTAAAATTATTTTACTTTTACTAAGTAATATTTCTATTTTCTCTATATTTTATTCATCGACACGCCAGGTATAGTATATTTTATTTTTTATAATATTAACTATAATACAATACTATAAAATATCACCTAGATAAAAACTTTCTTTATTCCATCTTTATTTTTAGATATTTAATATAATTATTAATTTTATATCACATTAAAAATAATATTTTAAAACAACGTATTTCTAAATTTTTATTATAAAAAAATAGAGACTATAAATTAATACAGTCTCTATTAAAAATAATAAATATTTTTTCTCCCATATACTATATAAAATTATTAATATTTTATATAGTAATCACTTTAAATTTAATCCTAAATCTTTTATTAACTTTTTATCATCTTTTATCTTATTTCCACATGTCGTTAATAAGTTTCCTGTAATCGTTGCGTTAGCCCCTCCTCTAAATGCTCTTTCTCCAAATCTTTTAAGATAATTCCTGCCTGCTGCAAGTCTTATTTGCGCTTTAGGGTTTACTAATCTAAATATAGCTATAGTTTTTAATATTTCCTCTTCAGTTAAACTATCCACATTTTCTAATGGTGTTCCTTTAATAGGCATAAGAACATTTATAGGAATTGATACAACTCCTAATTCTCTAAGTTCTATAGCCATGTCTACTCTATCCTCTCTTGTTTCTCCCATTCCTATTATTCCACCTGAACATATTTCAAGCCCAACTTCTTTTGCGCATTCTATTGTTTTTATTCTTTCCTCATAAGTATGCGTTGAACATATATCGCCATAATAATTTTTTGATGTTTCAATATTGTGATGATATCTTCTTACTCCACTTTCTCTTAACGCTTCTAAAGCTTTTTTATCTATAATTCCATGTGAAGCACATAAATTTATAAAAGTATCTTTATTTAATTTTTTATAATAATCTAATACCCTGACCAACTCTTCTCCATTTAATCCTCTTCCTGAGGTCACAATTGAAAATCTATTTACTCCCTCATTTTGATTTTCTAAAACACTATCTAATATGGTTTCATAGTCTACTAAGCCATATTCACTTATCCCTGTATCAAAATAAACTGACTGAGCACAGTATTTGCAATTTTCTGAACACTTTCCACTTTTACCATTTATTATAGAACATAAATCCACAGTATCTCCTACAAATATTTCTCTTATTTCATCAGCTATTTTTAATAATTCATCTAAATTTTTATCATAAAGTTTTAGTGCTTCATTCTTACTTATTTTATATCCACTTATAATATCTTGTTTTAACTTCTTCATTAGTTTAACAAACTCCTTTAATCCAAAATACCATTAATTATTCCTAATTTATTAAGTTTTCTAATTATATTAGGAGCTATTATACTTATTATTACACTTAAAAATATATCTCCTGGTAAAAATGGAACAGCTCCAACTAATATAGATTGTCCAATTGTCATTGTTGCTCCTAAATATAAATTTTCAATAAACATAAGATATATAACACCAAAAGCATATATAACAATTAATCCTATTGTAACTGATATAAATACACTTACAAAATTTATTTTTTTAATTTTATACATTATTAATCCTATTATATATGCACCTACTATAAACCCTATCAAGTATCCAAAAGTAGGCTCAAATATGTATTGTGGTCCCCCACCTTTTGTAAACACCGGTATACCTATTAATCCTATGCCTACATATACAAGTTGTGCTATCATCCCATTTTTTTTCCCTAAAATTATCGCTCCCATAGCACAAAATAAATATTGTAATGTAAAAGGAACATATGGCAATGGAATTCTTATAAATGCTCCTATTGCAGTAAGGGCCGCAAAAAAAGATATTAATACTAGTTCTTTAGTTGTGGTCTTCATTCATTTTCCTCCTAATTATTTATTTTTGTAATTAAATTATTTAATTTAAAAACCTTTCTTTAATTATATTATTATCTCTTTATTTACAACCCTCATTTTTATTTATTCACTTATTTTTAACATTTAAATAAAAATTTTGTTATTTTTTAATACTATAATCCTATAAAATTTCTATGTTTATAGATATTCTTTTATTAAATCTTTCACTACTTCCGATGCAATTATCATTCCTGCAACTGGTGGTACAAATGATATACTTCCTGGAATTTGTCTTTTAGCAGTACATTTTTTTGTTCCTCCTGTACATACACAACCTGTTTTACAAGTTACAACATCATCTTCTTTAGGTTTTCTCGGAATTTCCTCTGAGTAAACAACTTTTAGTTTTTTAACACCTCTTTTTTTAAGCTCATATCTCATAACCTTAGCAAGTGGACAAACCTTTGTTTTATATATATCAGATACTTTAAATTCAGATGGATTTAACTTATTTCCTGTCCCCATAGAACTTATTAAATTTATTCCTTTTTTTTCACAGTATACAGCTAATGCTATTTTAGATGAAACTGTATCTATTGCATCTACCACATAGTCTACATCATTTGGTATTATCTTTTCTAAATCTTCTGGTTTCACAAATATTTGTTTAGTTTCAACTTGGCAATTTTTATTTATTGATAATATTCTTTGCTTCATAACATCAACTTTATTTTTACTTATAGTTTCGTAAGTTGCATGTATTTGCCTATTTAAATTAGTTAAGCATACCGTATCATCATCTACTAATATCAAATTTGAAACACCACTTCTTACTAATGCTTCTACTGTAAAACTACCTACACCACCAATACCAAAAATCATTACTTTACTTTTCTTTAATTTATTTAACGCTTCTTCTCCTATTAAAAGCTCAGTCCTAGATAATGAATGTTGTGCCATATAGAATTTTCTCCTTTTCTTAAAACAAATTAAAATTTACATATAATTATAACACTTACTTTTTATTTATAAACTATAAAATAAAATTTTAATATGTATATCATACATTACATTAATTTTAAATAAACATATTAAAGAAAATAATTAATTTATTGAGGATTTTATGAATTTTTTTTCAAAATTAAATATTTACAAAAGAATGAATAATGGCGAAATAAACATATGTAAACTTTCTATGATAGGAATTATTATTATTGCTTTATTTAATGATTATATATCTGCTACACTAAACATAATTGTAATTAAAACATTATTAATGTTTAATTTACCAATTAAGATATTACAATTAGGGATTATACGATTTATACTTGAATTTCTTTGTACCACACTATCTTTATTGCTAATATGTTTTATTTTAGTCAAAATAAATAGATATTCTAAAAAATCTTATAGAGATCTATCTAAACCTATAAAACTTAAACATGGGTATTATTATGCTGGATTGCTAATAATAGGTCTTAGAATTTTTTTTGAAGGCTCTTTAAGCCACATAACAAAACTAATTCCTATGCCAGAAAATATTTCAAAAGCCTTTGAAACTATGAGTTTAGACCCTATATATTTATTATTAACTGTTTGTGTCTTCGCTCCATTTATAGAAGAATTCATATATAGAGGATTATTTTTAAATGGACTTTTAAAGAAATATTCGCCTAAGGTTGCTATAATCTTATCAGCATTAATATTTGCAATTGCTCATAGAAACATCCCTCAAGGAGTGAATGCATTTTTTCTTGGACTTTTTCTTGCAACAGTATATTATAAAACTCATTCTCTTTATATATGTATATTCATGCATTTTATAAATAACTTTTGCGCTCAGTTTATTGCCTTACTATCTTTGGGCACAATCTCAATAATAGTTCAATCGATTATTTATGTAATTATAGGGCTATACTTAATGTATAAAGGGTTAAAAGGATTAAATGTTATAATTTAATTTAAAATAACTTTTTAAAATTTTATAAAAAGCTGTTAGTAAAATCTCTTTTGCTATATAATAAGCAGTAGAGATTTTATTATATACATAATTTTAAGGAGGATTTATTGATGACATTAGGTATCATAAGTGCAATGAGTGAAGAGCTTGAAATACTTTTACAAGACATGAAGATAGATAGCAAAGAAACAAAAGCTAATATGATTTTCCACAAAGGAATGGTTTGGAATACAGAAGCTGTTGCTGTTGTTTGTGGTATAGGTAAAGTTAATGCTGCTGTTTGTGCTCAAATTCTTATAAGCGAATATAAAGTTGATAAGGTAATAAATGTTGGAGTTGCAGGTGGAGTTGGCAAAGAAATCTATCCTGGTGACGTAGTTATTGGTGATAATTTAGTACAATATGATATGGATACAACTGCATTTGGTGATCCAATTGGGCAAATTCCTAGATTAGATACATTTGATTTTAAATGTGATGAATCATTGGTTGCTTTAGCTAAAGAAGCTTGCAAAGAAAATGGAAATATTAAAAGCTTTGTTGGTAGAATAGTTACAGGAGATCAATTCGTTGCAGATCCTGCAAAAGTTAAATGGTTTGATGAAGAATTCAAAGCTTTAGCATGTGAAATGGAAGGCGGTAGCATAGCGCAAGTTTGCTATCTTAATAAAATACCATTTGTTGTTATAAGATCAATTTCTGATAACGCTAATAATGGTGCTCATATGGATTTTGCTGAATTTACTGCTATAGGAGTTAAAAACTCAACTTCTATATTAAAATCTATGGTTTTAAAAATGAACTAATTCTATAAAATTTATTTAATGTTGATATTAGATATCTTAATATCAACATTTTTACTTAAATTCTGTTTTTAATATAGTATCTATTCTAAACTATGAATAAAAAGCCCACTCCTTAGTTTTGGCTCAAACCAAGTTGACTTAGGTGGCATAACAAAACCGTTATCTGCAATTTCCATTATTTCATCTATCGAAGTTGGATACATTGAAAAAGCTACATCAAAATCCTCACTTACCTTTATCTCAAGTTCTTTAAGACCTTTTATTTCACCTACAAATTCTATTCTTTCATCTTGTCTAGGATCTTTAATATTTAATATTGGATCCAAAATATTATTTTGAAGAATTGACACATCTAAATTATTCACTATATCTAAATCTTTTAATACATCCTCCTTAACCTTTAGTCTATACCAAAAGTTATTTAAATACATGCCAAATTCACCTTTTTCTTTTGGTTTATATTGAATACCTAACGGCAACTTATTTATATGAAAATTTTCTTGTACCTTCCTAATAAATTCATCATAACTATAGCCATTTAAATCTTTTATAACCCTATTGTAAGCTAATATATTTAATTGATTATGAGGAAAGGCTATTCCTAAAAAATAATTAAATTCTTCATTCCCTTTAAACTTTTTATTTTCATTTTTTCTTTTTAATCCCACTTCTACTGCAGATGCTGCTCTATGATGACCATCTGCTATATATAAACTTTTTATATTATAAAATACATTTATAATATTTCGTATAATATTTTCATCATCTATTTTAAAACACTCATGTTTTATTCCATCATCAGATATAAAACTATAAATATTTTTCCTCTGTATACATGCGTTAATTATAGATTCTAACTCACTATTATCTTTATATGTTAAAAAAATTGGGCCAGTATTTGCATTACAAGTATCTACATGATTTATTCTATCTATTTCTTTTTTCTTTGTTGTATATTCATGTTTTTTTATATTATTATTTAAATAATCATCAATTGAAAAACATGCAACTATTCCAGTTTGAGTCTTTCCATTCATTGTTTCGCTATAAATATATATACAAGATTTTTTATCCTTGATTAAAATTCCAGAGTCTATCATATTATCTAAATTTTCTTTAGCTCTTTTGTATACTTTATCACTGTATACATCTATATTATCATCTAAATCTATTTCCGCTTTATCTACATGAATAAAAGAGTATTTGTTTTTTCCTTTTTCTACAGCCTCTTCATAAGTTACAACATCATAAGGAAGTTCTGCTACATATTTTGCTAGTTTTTCTTTAGGTCTTATAGCATTAAATGCTTTAATCTTAACCATCTTTAACTTCTCTCCTTAAAACATTTTTATATATCAAATTTTTCTTTTATTATACATATTATTTCTTCACCTATTTTATCTTGAGCTTCTTTAGTTGATGCAGCTACATGTGGACTTAAACTAACATTTTTGCAACTCAATAATTTTTTATTTTTAATAGGTTCACTAGAAAAAACATCAAGACCCGCTCCTAAAATTTCTTTATTTTCTAAAGCATATAGAAGAGCTTGCTCATCTACAACGTTCCCCCTTGAGCAATTAATTAGAAATGAATCATTCCTCATGATTTTAAATTCATCTTTTCCAATTATAGCCTTATTCCCCGATACATTAATAGATAGAAATTTAGAATTTTTTAAAACATATTTAAAATCTTTAAATTCACCATATGTCTTGTCTATTTCCCCTAATATATCATAATAAATTACATTCATACCTAAAGCCTTTGCTTTTAATGCTAACTCTTTTCCTATTCTACCCATACCAATTATCCCAAGAGTTTTATTTAAAAGTTCTATTCCTAAATATTGTTTTTTATTCCAAGCTCCTTCCCTCATAGTTACATTAGATTGATTTAAAAATTTAGCTAAGCAAAATATATGAGCTAAAACCATTTCAGCCACTGATACTGAGCTTGCATAAGGTGTATTATAAACTTCTATACCTTTTAACCTAGCATAGCCTACATCAATATTATCTATTCCTACTCCACCTCTTATGATTAACTTTAGTTTTTTCCCTTCAACAGCTTTATCAATAATGTCTTTTCTCACTTCTGTAGCCGATCTAACTATGATAACATCAAAGTTTTTTATCTCTTTTTTTAAAGATTCATTATCATAATGAAAATCTAACACATCAACTCCTAAATCTTCTAACTGCTTTTTACAATTAAAATCTAATCCGTCATTAGCCAACACCTTAATCATAAACTCACTCCTTGAAAATCTTTTTAATCACATATTTTTAACTTAATTTAATTTTAAAATGTCATTAATATTTTCAAGTAAATCATTCAAACTTTCTATTGTACAATCAGCCATATGAGCTATCCTAAACGTCTTATCTTTTAAAATCCCATATCCATTTGATATTTGAAATCCTCTTTTACCTAATTCGTTATTTAAATAGGAAAAATCTATATTTCTAACATTTTTTATAGTTGTTACAGTATTAGATAAATATTTTTTATCAGCAAAAAGTTCAAAATATTTATCTGCCCATTCCTCTGTTATCTTAGCCATAACTTTATGTCTTCCAAATCTATTCTCTATACCCTCTTCATTAACAATATAATTTAATTGATAATCTAAAGCATACATATGAGATATCGATGGAGTTGATGGGTATTGATAATTTTTATCCTTAATATATTTATATAAAGACAATAAATCAAAATATTTTCCCCTATAAGTAACTTTTTCAGCCCTCTTTATTGCTTTAGTAGAAAATGTACAAACAGACATACCAGGCGGAAGTCCTATACACTTTTGAGAAGAAGTTATTAATATATCAATCCCTAATTTATCAACTTCTATTTTACTACCTACCGCTGAGCTTACAGCATCAACACAAAAAATTATATCAGGATATTTACCTATAACCTCGGCTATTTCCTCAATTGGATTCATCACACCTGTTGATGTTTCATTATGGGTTATTGTTATTAAATCATATTCCCCAGTTTCTAAAACCCTTTCTATTTCTTCTTTTGTAAACGCTTCTCCCCATTGTTTTTGAAACTTATCAGCCACAATATTATTACTTATAGCCATCTCATACCATCTATCTCCAAAAGCACCTATGGAAAATACCGCTGCTTTTTTCAATGTACAGCTCCTAATAGCACCCTCCATAAGACCACTGCCTGAACTTGTTGATAAAAGTATTTGTTCATTTGTATAAAATATTTTTTTGAAATTATTAATAATGTTTTCTTGAAGCTGAGACGCATCTTTTCCTCTATGTCCTATTAGCGGTAATGCCATTTGGCTTAAAACTTCTTGTCTAACCTCTACTGGTCCTGGTATAAATAACTTCTTATGCATATAATATCTCCTTAAATTTTATTTTATAATTATATGCTTTTAATCTTTTTTCTATTATTTTTCAAATAAAAATAAACCTTAAATTTATCACAATTTAAGGTTTATAAATTATATTTACTTACTATTTTCTAGATTGTTTTTAAACTCATTTTCACACTGTCCTCTTTTTGAGCTTAAACAATTATTACAACTTTTAGTAGAAATTTTACTAGATACAACCCCATTTATAACTGATGAAAACACAAAATCACTACACTCTTGTACTATTCCTACAAACTGTTGCTCTTTATCCATAAAATACACCTCTTTTAAATAAATAATAAAAGTAGATACATTTTATTGTTTACCTAAAATAAGAATTATATTCTATTGCTCATTATCATCTTCCCAAATTAAAACAGATTCAGTTTCTCTACAATATTTTACACATATACATTGTCCTAAATTTCTTGGACATATCCTACATAAACAATTTTTTTCTGTACTATCACACTTATTCTTTTTAAAATCTATGCAATATTTACAGTTTAATGCCGTTCCTACGCTCATTAAAACTTCTCCTCTCATGTTTAAAATTTTATACTTTTAACAATATAAATATTAAATTTATTCTACTACATAGAAAACATTAGTCAATGTGATAAATTCATACGTTATATTTTTTAATAAATATGGTTTGTCTAAATTTTTAATCATTGAGATTTAATTTTTGATTACATTATCACTATTCAAAAACTCTATTAAATTTTTATCATCTTTATCTATCTCATTGTTGATTTCTTTAACTTTAATACCATTTAAATCATTCTTATACTCTTTTACACTATCATCTTCATTCAGTGGGTATTCTTCCATCTCATTAAATGAAAAATTTTTTATCATTTCACAATCTAATAATTCATTCTCTAAATTTAATGATTTAAATATTTGAGTCTTTTGTAGACTCTCTTTATAAATATTTTCATTTAATTTATTATGAACATTTTTTAAAATATCATCTTTCTTTAAATTTTTATTATCTTTAACTAATTTTTTATTTTTTAAATTTTGTTTATTTAAATATAATGTATTTAATTTCATGTATATTATTCCAGCAAAAACAACTTGAATTAAATTAATAATAAGCATTCCTACATCATAAGTTAAAACATTGAAACTTATTAACAATGTAAATCCTATTAAAAATACTATATAACTCATAGCTATTGCGCCACATATAAAAAACATTTTTTTCAATATAGAATTTATATAAAACTTCTTAATATTATCTTTATTCAACATATCGCAAAAATTTTTAAAAACGTATTTTAATAACAAAGTTACTACACACATTGAAAAAATTATTCCAATATTAGCTGATAAACTTCTATTGTATACATCGTAAAAAGCATAAAAAGGCATTATTACAGGATTGTATACAGCATAAATCATATTTAAAATATTTTGAATCCATAAAATTTTTTCACTTATAAATAAACTTCCTGCTCCAAGTACTACACTTACAGTACCCAAAATCACACAATAAACAAAAGTCCCATTTACAAAATCCTTAATTGATACATAATTTATAACAACTAGTAAATATAAGATGCAAGTAACTAAAATCACATAAAATGAAAACAATAAAACATTATTAAATCCTATATTAAACATTGAAACTAAAGTTTTTCTAAAGATAAAATATAAAATAAATTTTATAAATAAATTTATTAAAATAGATATACTAATTATTGTACTTAAAAATTTTAATTCCTTATCTAAAACGCTATTGCTTTTCATTCTAGCTTTTACATAGTTTTTTAATACTTGTTGTTTATCTTTCAAAACAGTATGCACTAAAATACACAGTGTAATATATAGGATTGATATATCAAAAATTGACATTGAAAAACCTCTTTTTAATATATCAATTTTACTAAGATTTAAAGTATCACCACATAACATGACAATTAAATTTAAATTTCCTATAAGTATAAAAATTATAATCGTTAATATACCTGAATATAATATTGTTTTGTTATTCAAATTTTTCTTTCCGTCAATTATGTTATCCATAAAAATCTCCTAAATTAAATAAAATTAAGTATATTTATTTATAGTATTTTTTAAATATATTTATGATTAAATTCTATCAATTTAGTAACACTTTTACAATACAACCATATATTATTATTAGATATATTTACTCCTCCCAATATAATATAAAAAACAGGTAGCAAAATATTTGCTACCTGTTCTTTGTATTATCTTATAAAATTTTGGAATACAACAAGAAATATTATACCCGGAATACCAAAAATTCCTACAATAATAGCTGTAAGTAAATTTATATTAACACTTATACCTACGTATGCTCCAAAGAAATTTACAATCATTAAAAGTATTACACCTAAAACACTATTTATCATTAACCCTACTATTTTTTTTATAGAACTAAATATTAATTTTAGAACTATTATTCCCAATATCAATCCTATAAGTATCATTATAATATTTTGAAGTGTTAATGAATGTATATTCATATTAAATACTGAAGCTATCTATTTATGATAAAATAGCAACAGCGCACCCCCTTTTTACTATTTTTTTTAGATAACATTATATCATTATATAAATATATTCTAAATTAATTTTTTGTTAAATCTCTTTCCTTCCTTCTAATGCTTTAGATAAAGTCACCTCATCTGCATACTCTAAATCTCCACCAACTGGTATTCCCGCAGCAATTCTAGTTACCTTAACATCTAATGGCTTTAATATTTTCGATATATACATAGCAGTAGCTTCTCCTTCTATATTAGGATTAGTAGCAACTATAACTTCCTTTATATTTCCATTCATCCTAGACACCAATTCTCTCAACCTAATATCTTGAGGCCCTCTTCCTTGCATAGGCGATATATTTCCATGAAGTACATGATATACACCATTATAATCCTTAACTTTTTCCATTGTCATTATATCTTTAGGTTGTTCTACTACACATATTTGAGTTTTATCTCTACTTGGGTTACCACATATCGCACAAGGATCTGAATCTGTAAAATTTCCGCATACTGAACAATATTTTATAGTTCCTCTTGCCTTAACTAATGCATTTGAAAATTCCTCAACCTCATCTTTTGGCAAATTTAATACATGAAGCGTTAATCTTTGAGCAGTTTTCTTACCTATTCCTGGTAGTTTAGCAAACTCTTCTATAAGTTTTTCTATAGCAACTGGATAAAAATCCATAATAACCCTCCTAAGTAATTGATAAAACTCCGTTGACTATTCAACAGAGTTTTATCACACTAAATTATTTTTTTATCTTAGAATAATCCTGGCATATTCATTCCACCAGTTAATTTACCCATTTTTTCTGATGTTTCTTGTTCTGCTTTACTTAACGCCATTCTTACAGCAGTTATTACTAAATCTTCTAACATTTCAACATCATCTGGATCAACTATTTCTGGTTTTATTTTTAAGCTTAAAAGTTCTTTTTTACCATTAACTTGTGCTACAACAAGATCTCCATTTGCATTTCCTTCAAATACTGTATTTGAAATTTCTTCTTGCATTTCTGCCATTTGCTTTTGAAGCATTTGTGCTTGTTTCATTAAGTTATTCATGTTTCCCATTCCTGGGAATCCACCTCTTGCCATAAATATATCCTCCTTTTAATTAAGTCTCTAATTATTATATAGTATTTTATTCTTCTTTTCTATAATAATAACCTTTTATTATAATATGAGCATTGGTATTTTTTTAGTAACTATCCTATAAAGCTATTCATCTAATATCTCTAAACCACTACCTAATTTACTTATAAGCTCTTGCTCCAAAGTTATAGATTCCTCATCAGCATCTTGCTTATCTACAACACATCTAAATTTAACTGTTTCCTTAAAAACTTCTGATAAGACATCTTCTACTAACGCCCTATATTCTGGCTTTTCTAACCTATCTTTATTAAACTTAAATTGTTCTTCATATTCTATTGTAATTATTCCATTTTTACAAGCTATAGGTTTACCAGTCCTAAGAGTTGCAAATAAAATCATTGCCCTTCTTGATTTTAAATGCTCCAAAACATCATTCCAAGCCTTCTTAACATCATCTATTTCTAAAGTTGATTCAGAATTTACGTCTAAAAGCGTAGTTGAATCTTTTTCTTCATTAACAATTTTACTTATATCATTTATATTATTATCTGGTACTACACTAACACTAGACGCTTCTATACTTGAGCTATTTTTATCATGTACAGCTTTAATCTTTATATTACCGCTTTTTAATATTTCTTCTAATTTATTTATTCTATTTAATAAAACTTCCTTTGAAGTATCGTATTCTATTTTGCACATTTTAATTATAGCAAGCTCTAAATCAATTCTAGATTGCTTGCTTAAAGCTAAACTATCTTCACCTTCTTGCAAAATTTTAATACATCTCATTATTTCTTCTACTCTAATTCTTAAACTTTGCTCTTTAAGTCTTTCTATATTTTCTTCAGATGTATCTAAAACATCTTCTGGATTATGAGTTATTTTTATCATTAAAAGATTTCTAAAATGATTCATCAAATCCTTAATAAATATGCCCATATCCTTACCGGACATTACAAGTTCTTCAATTATAAGCATGGATTTTTCTATATTTCTTTCAATAATAGCATCTATTAGTCTAAATAGATTATCATTTGTTACAAGACCTAGTATCTTAAGTAAACTATTATAATCAACCTTTTCATTCCCCATAGATATTGCTTGTTCTAATATACTAAGGGAATCCCTCATCGCACCATCTGACACCCTAGCTATTAAATTTAAACTTCTATCATCTGCAAATATACCTTTTTCTACGGTAATTTTTCTAAGTCTAGATACTATTTGTTCTTTATTTATTCTTTTAAAGTCAAACCTTTGACATCTTGAAAGTATAGTTATGGGTAATCTTTGTGGATCTGTAGTTGCTAAAATAAAAACAACGTTTTTAGGTGGTTCTTCTAAAGTTTTTAAAAAAGCATTAACAGCACCCATAGATAGCATATGAACCTCATCCATTATGTAAACTTTAAAATTAGCTTCTTGGGGTGGATACTTTACATCCTCTATAATTTCTCTTATCTTATCAACACCATTATTAGATGCCGCATCAAGTTCTACTACATCAATAGCTAATCCATCATTTATCTTTAAACACATTTCACATTCATTACAAGGTTCCCCATTTTTAGGTTTTAAACAGTTTAATGCCTTTGCAAATACCTTTGCTGTAGATGTTTTTCCTGTACCTCGAGTTCCACAAAAAAGATATGCATGAGATGTTCTTTTATTTATTATTTCATTTTTTAAAGTAATAGTTATATGTTCCTGACCAATAATATCTTCAAAATTTTTAGGTCTCCATTCTCTATATAAAGCTTTATATGACAAAAAATTCACCTCTCTAAGCTTAATTAATTTCTTAAACTCTTAATCTAAATTCTAAAATTAATTATATATGATAAAATTAAATAAACAAAATTAAATTTAAGGAGATATACTATGTTTTCTATAATAGTTGCCCATAGCAAAAATTATGTTATTGGAAATAACAACTCTTTAATTTGGAATCTTCCAACAGACTTACAAAGATTTAAATCACTTACTACTGGCAAAACAATTATTATGGGAAGAAAAACCTTTGAATCCCTAAAAAATCCTCTACCAAATAGGTTTCATATAGTTTTAACAAAAAATCCTAATAAATTTAAGAATCAAGAAAATGTTATATTTACTAATAATTTAGATGAAATTATTAGTAAATATAAAGATTGTAAAAATGAAATTTTCATAATAGGTGGAGAAGAAATTTATAGAATATTTTTAAATTACACATCTAAAATATATTTAACAAAAATACTTAAAGATTTCAAAGGTGATGCGCACTTTCTTAAAGTAGATTATTCATTATTTAAAAAAGACTTTGAAAGTGAAGTCTTTTTAGAAAATAATATCCATTTTATTTTTAAAGATTTCTCTTTAAAATAACTTTAAAGATGAGTAAAGAAATTAATCCTTACTCATCTTTGTCTTTTTCTTTAAGAATATCAAATTAAATATTTTACTTACAATCCAATAGATAGCTATAACTATCAAAATATCGAATATAAAATTAAATAAATATAATTGTTTTGATGTATCACATCTTCCATTTCCAACAAAAGGCATTGGGAATTGCAAAATAGCTATAAGCATTAAACACCATAAAAATTGTATTTTATTTTTTATATAGTAACTTTTTTTATTTTTAATATATTCAAAAATAGATATTATAAAAATTAAAGCAAATGAACCAACTATAAACAATAAATTTTTAGGTAAATAAGTTTTCAAATCTGACCAATAAGTAAATCTATTAAATTTTCCTATAGGTTCCTTGTTATAAGAATAACTGTATTTTCCTAAATTATTTGATGTATTCAAAGCCATTGTCGCTGTATATTCCATACCCTTCATTAAACTTGAAAAATGTGTTAAATAATATATCGCAAGCTTTGAATTGCTCATTTTACTATAAAAAACTTCATCCATATACTCTGTGTGAGGTATAAATCCATCTTTATAGTCATCTATAGCTTGATATGAATTCGTTCCAGAATTCACTTCCATTTTCGGATTTAAACCTAAATCTATTAATGCTTGCTCTTTTTGCTCTTTACTACTAGCATTCTCTAAAACCCCTGTAAACACGGAATTATAATGAGTATCATCACCTATGTCTACGTGTCTAAGATTTATTCCTATAGGATAAGCCACTATAAGAATGAATGCTATTATTAAAACTATAAATTTTTTCTTACCAACTATCTTCCTATTATTCCATATGATTTTCCCTAAAATAAACATTATAATAGGAAGTGCAGATAATACCTGCATTTTAGAACCTATAAATAACCATGCACTTATATATACAAAAATTATGTTTATAAAAACATGTTTATCATTTTTCATAATATGCTTTTTATATATGTAATGTAAATATGATGCTATTAATAACATTAAAGTTGTTATCATCATAGGTTCACCATAAAGTGAATTAAAAAACACTAAATAATTACCATCTAAAAATACAAATAATCCCAATATAGCAAGGACTGTAAATTTAAATTTACTCTTTATATTAAAGTTTTTTAATATTATCACCATAGAAACGATATATATAACAGCATATAAAATAGCTAGGTAGTTAGATTTAAATATATCACTTCCAAATAACTGACAAATTAAATTAATAAATGTTATAAAATACCCCATACTAGTAGATATGATTGTAAGTCCTATATTATATAATGTATACGGCATTATTAAATAATCTGATGTTGTATACTTATAGTATCCTATATGATTTAATATGTAATTATCATAATGTGTTCTAGTTAGTCTACAAACGTCCATGACTCTTTGAAAATCACCTTGGTCAGCTACCCCTGGATAGGGATACGTAAACAGCACATAATAAGTTATGCCAATTGCAACTAAACAAAATAATACTAGTATAACCCTCTTATATTTCTTATTCTCATCCATATTCATAACCTTTCCCCAAAATTATATACTACTTATTATCAAAATTTATTTTTTCTTTAACTAAATATAAAGGCCTATTTTTACTTTCATCGTAAATTCTTGCTATATACTCGCCAATAACACCTAAAGATAATAGTTGAACCCCACTAAAGAAAAGTATGACACACATAGTTGATGCCCATCCCATACTAGTATCGCTCATAATCTTTGTTATTATTGTATAAATTATAAGTAGTATTGATATACCTATTGTACCAATACCAAATATAGCAGTAAGCTTAAGCGGTTTAGTTGAAAAACTTACAATTCCATCAGTTGCAAATTTTATCATCTTCCTCAATGGATATTTTGTTTCTCCAGCAAATCTATCATCCCTATTATATTCTAAAGGCACTTGATCAAATCCAATCCAACTTACCATTCCTCTTATAAATCTATTTTGTTCTGGCATTTCCTTAAACGCTTCAACAACGATTCTATCCATTAACCTAAAATCTCCGGTATCTTTAGGTATCTCTATACTAGCCATATACGATAACACCCTATAAAAATATTTCGCTGTAAGAAGCTTAAATTTACTTTCACCACTCCTTATTTTTCTTTTTCCATAAATAACTTGATGACCTTCTTCCCATTTACTTATCATATCCGGTATGATTTCTGGTGGATCTTGCAAATCAGCATCTATTATTACTATCGCATCACCGTTACAATTAAAAAGTCCTGCTGTTACAGCTGCTTGATGACCAAAATTTCTCGAAAAATCTATTATCTTAACACATTTATCCCCTTTGGCTATACTTTTTAAAATCGCTAATGTTCTATCCTTACTTCCATCATTAACAAAAATTATTTCATGATCCATAGACTCTATACCATTAACAACATTTTTTATTCTATGATAACATTCATAAGCTACTAGTTCCTCATAATACATGGGAACTATTATACTTAAAAGCTTTTTTTCCACTTATATCACCTCATAAATGCGATTTAAAACTACAAAATTATATGATCTTAATATAGCTAAAATATTATATTTAATTGCAATTATATAAAATAATTATAAAACAAAAACCAGGTAGTTAGCACCAACTCGATGTTAAATTACCTGGTTTCTTTATGCATAACTCCCAATGAACTATTTATTAATATCATTGTTTGTTCAATAAATCAATATTTGAGTTGTGCACCCTACTCTGGCAATAATCTATGGCCGTTACCTATGTAGTTAACTCAAATTAGACTTATCCACGGCACATGAAAGTGACTGCTTATCGCTGCTTCCTTCCGGACCTGACGAGGTTCACAGGGTTCCATCGCGTGGGGCCTAACTCTCAACATCACTTGCATAGGTCGACACCACAAATTAAGACCTCGGTAGGGAATTCAATCCTGCTGTAGCGGATTGCAGGTTACAGGGCACCGCTAACTCCCCATCTAGCACAACCTTGGCGGAGAGAGCGGGATTCGAACCCGCGGTAGAGTTGCCCCTACACACGCTTTCCAGGCGTGCTCCTTCGACCACTCAGACATCTCTCCATACTTCGTATTATATTTTTATTTTTGCATTAAATTAAATATTTTATTATTAATTTTAATTAAAAATTTGCATCTAAAATTCAAATCAATTACTTTTTCATTTTATCATATTAGTTTTGATAGTTCAATATAAACATTTAATTTAATAAGTAAAATGTAAAAAATAATATATTTTTTTTAAATATTACAAAACTAATTTTTATATAAAATATTTACAAAATATGTAAATATTTTATATAATTATAGTATAATAACTTTTTAATTTCATAGAGGGGATATTTTTATGGAGAATTCTATAACTAAAACTAAAAAAAAAGAGTCTAAAAGTGCTGTATTTTCGATAAGAATAAAAAGTAGTCAAAAAGAATTACTTAGTAAAAACCCTTGGATAAAAAGAGAGCTAGAAGATTATATAAGAACACATTTAGATGGTTTTTCAAGCTAAACTCTTCTTTAATATACTTTATCAACAAAATTAAAAATAAAAGATGGACTATATACAATTATTTTTTGCAACTAGTCCTCCTTTTATTATTTATCCTAACAACCTATTAACTAATCCATTATCTAATATATTTTCCATATCATTTTTACTTCTATTTACTATTATATGTCCATGTAAATTTAAAGTTTCTATCGTTACAATATGTTCATCAACTAATTTTTCACTTATCTTATTACATTTATTAAGTATTATAAGGTTACTTACTTGTAAACTTGGTAATATTGCCGTAGACATATTTTTAAGTAATATATTTAAAGTAGTGACATCAATTACATTAGTTATATTCCCTATTCTTAAATAAGGCTTTAGTTCCCTGCTATTTAACACTTCTAATAAACTATTTATATCTTTACCTACACTACATTCTATAATTATTCTATCTGGATCATAAAACCTTAATAATCTTAATATTCTCTCCACATTCATTTCATAATTTATAGAAAAATCTTTAATTGTTATCCGTTTTTTATTTATGAAACCTAAATCAAAAATTTCCTTTCCATTCTCACACTGTATCACAATAATTTCTTCTCTATAATTTTTTTTATTCAATATAGATTTTATTAAACTACTTTTCCCTGCATCTAAAAAACCTGTTATTAAATCAACTGTACACTTAGCCACACCGATTCCCCCATGTAATATTAATTTAAATTTACACTCATATATCTCTAATTTTTAATAAAAACAGATTATTTTATATTTTATCCCAAGCATGATATATCTTAAAATTACATATTATATAGTAAATTTATATTCTTTAAATTAAATTTTATTACACAAAAAAAGCCTTATTAAATACAATAAGGCTACAAATTTTAATTCTATTTTTAAAATCTATAAAATAAATTATTTATGTTTCTAATATGTTTAAGTTTTATTCTTATTTTAAGCTATTACCAATGTTTTTATCTCAGATTTATTAGATAAAAACTCTTTTTTTATGCATTCAAAAGCTTTTTTATATCCATGTTTTCCATATTGATAAATTAACATCAGATTTAAACTAGTCCCAAACCAAATTCTACAAAATGTATTATCTAACACTAATTTTTCATAATTATTTCCCTTTATAATTATGTTTTCTTCATCTTGTATCAATTTTGAAAACTGATTCACTAATTCCATTAAAATTTTTTTAGCTTCTTCAGGTCTTTCTTCAATTATATTTAAAAAATAATATGACCACACCTGTAATAAATTTTCATCTATCGATATTCCACAAACCTTATTCCCTATGGTTTTTTTTAAAAAATTATACAAACAGGTAGCTACTTTTTGAGAATTATCATTAAACTTTTTTTCATAAAAATTAATATCATAGCCTACCATCATTTCAATTTTATCCATAAATTATCCCCCTTTTATAATTATATCACAAAAGAGGGATTTAAAGGATTATTTTAATCTTTTACTTTTAAAGAAATTAATTAAAATATCACTACATCTTTTATCATGATACCACACTAAATCAACAAAATAAGGAAGATTAGCATTTTGAAGTATATTTATTATAGAGCCACCAGCACCAGTTGTATCATCTAAAGTTCCTATATGAACCCTAGATATTCTACTTTGAAGTATCGCACCCGCACACATAGGACATGGTTCTAAAGTAACATACAATTCACAACCCGAAAGTCTCCAGTTATCAAGCTTTTTACACGCCTCATTTATTGCTAATATTTCAGCATGAGCTAATGGATTTTTTAAATTCTCTTTAAGATTATGAGCTGTTGCTATCACTTGTCCATCTTTAACTATAACAGCCCCTACAGGAACTTCCCCTAAATTTTTTGCTTTTTTAGCTTCCTCTAAGGCTAAATCCATCAAAATACTATTCCTCCTAAATTTTAGATATATATTCTAACCTTTATTATTCTATTCTTTTTAATATCTTCTACTATAAACTTTATATTTTCATTAACTATCTCTTCGTTTATTTTAGGTATTCTTCCTAATATCCCAATAATATATCCGCCTAAAGAATCAAACTCCTCAGATTCAATTTCTATACCTATTTCTTCACTTAAATGAGTAAGCTTTATACTTCCTTCAGCAAGATATTCATTATCTTTTATCTTCCAAATTTCATTCTCATGATGATCATATTCATCTTCTATTTCTCCAACTAACTCCTCAATTAAGTCTTCTATAGTCACAATTCCAGCTGTTCCACCATATTCATCTAAAACAACAGCTATATGATTTCTAGTCTTTCTCATTTCATTTAGAAGTTCAGTTATTTTTTTAAACTCAAAAGTATAGAAAGGTTCTCTTATAAACTTATTAATATCAAAATCTTCTTCTGAATCACCAAGCAAGACCAAATCTTTAACATTTAGTATTCCAACAACATCATCAATATTTTTATCAAAAACAGGAAATCTAGAAAACTTATCTTCCCTTAGTGTAGCCAATATATCTTCATAGTTAGAATCTTTATTTAATCCTACAATGTCTAATCTTTGAATCATTATATCTTTAACTTGAAGAACCCCAAATTCAAAAACATTGTAAATTAATTCTTTTTCTTCTTCCTCTAAGACACCTTCCTCTTCTCCTACAACTACCATAGTTTTAAACTCTTCTGCAGTTATAAAAGGTTCTGTTTTATTAACGCTTCCGCCTAAAATTTTTATAAAAGCATTCGATATCTTATTACAAACCCATATAATAGGTCCACATACCTTCACTATTATAGTTATAGTTTTTGCTACTTTAAGAGCTATTTTTTCACTGTTTTGTTGTGCTAAATTTTTAGGTATTATCTCTCCAAATAAAAGAACTAACATAGTCATAATAACAGTTGATATAACTACTGCATTAGAACCAAAAAAACTTGCCGCTATAGCACTTGCTAAGGACGCTGAACCTATGTTAACTACATTGTTAGCTAAAAGTACTGCACCTAAAAATTTATCTGGGTTCTCAATTAACTTTTCAACTAATTTAGCCCCCTTAACTTCTTCCTCTACCATGTGTCTAATTCTAATTTTACTTAATGACAGCAATGCTGTTTCTGAAGCCGAAAAAAAACCTGATAATATAAGCATTATTATAAGTATTATAATCTGAAACGTATCAGACTCTCCCAAGAAAACCACTCCCTATTTCTTTTTATTATAGTTTATCTAATCATATATATTTCTAATACTTAATTTATTAAAGGCAACATTAGAAATTGACTATTTACTTGTAAAAAAAAACCCCATATAAATATGGAGTTTTATTACATGGTATCCCCAGTAGGAATCGAACCTACATCTATCCCTTAGGAGGGGATTGTTCTATCCATTTAACTATGAGGACTTACTATGTATTAATTATAATTTTATAGCCTTTAGAATATTATGTCAATACATTATTAAATTATATTTAATAATAAAGTTATTAATATTAAATAATCATATTAATATTCCATTTAAATATATATCTGTAAACTCTTCTATAACTTCATCAATATGTGCATCATCATTATCTAAAAGCTCACGTATTGCAGTAGACATTAAACTACCATAAAAAATATGAGCCATTAAACTTGTATTTCCTTCTTTTATTTCGCCTTTTTCTTGAGCTTCATCTAATATTAACTTTATTCTATTAATATATGAATTAACTCTCTCTCTCAATTCTAATTGTCTTTTTTCAGTTCCCCAAAGCTGACTTAATATTATACTAAAAAAATCTCTTCGCTCAGATAAAAGTCTTAATTGAGTTGAGCATATACATTTTAATTTATCAACAGAGTTTAAATCTGAATCAACAACCTTCTTAAGATTATTTTCCCATCTCTCAACTCCTCTTCGTATTACAAATTTAAATATATCCTCTTTATTTTTAAAGTTATAATACAAGGTGCCTTTTGCAACCCCCGCAACAGCTGCTATTTCATCCACAGTTGCACCAGCATATCCATTAGTTGAAAATACTTTTATAGCAGCAAAAAATATAGCATCTTTAGTATTACTCATAATTAAATTAATCCTCCAAATTCTTTTTATATTCTAATAATATATCATTTACCTTTGTTAAACAATATAAAGTTATTGTTTACATATTATATTTTGTAAATCATTTTTAAATTTATTTCTATTACCATTATATACTACAATACTAATTCCCATTTCTTTTGCTCTATTAATAACTATACTTTTAGATGGTTCCATGGTCGCCACTAAAATTTTTTTTACATTTGCTCCACCTAATTGATTAGCATATATATTTAATTCATTTAATGCAACTTCATCATATTTTTTTGAATCTTTACAAGATATACATATTAAAACAGAATCTTTAACTGCAACTACATCCAATTCATTTTTAATATTTTCCTTTTCTTTGCTCCAAAAAAACACTACACCACTCTTTACATCATCAATATTTTTTATTTCTTTTATTATAAGTTTTGTAAAAATTTCAAACCAAGTACCACTTTTAAAAATAAAACCTTTTATATATTCATTTAAAAACTTAATTTCTATACAATCACCTTTTTGTGTATACGTTATTTGATTATTTTCCTCTAAAAAATGTATACACTTATTTATTAGAATTATCTCATCATTATTTAAATAAGTCGTATTTATCTCTAGCATTTCAGGATTAAAAGGATTATGAATAAATAAATTAGAATCAGTAAGTCTTACTCTATATTTCTCCCAAGTTTCTAAATTATTAGCAATTATAAATGTCATTTTATTTATAATCTCTTCATTAAAAGAATTTTCAGAATCTATTGCAATAGAACCTCCTATACTTTTTATAATTTCTTCTACATTGAGGTCATAAATATTTTCTTTTTTTATAGTTATATCATCCAAAGACATATTAATTATTTGCTTATTTTTTATATCTAAAAATTTACAACAAATATTATTTTTTAACGATAATGTATAAAATATTAATACATCTAAAACATTTTCTGATGTTAAATTAAATAAAGCATTGTTTTTTTTATATTTTAAAATTAAATTTTCTAATTCATCAATGCTCTTATTATCTATATTTTCTTTTAAAAAAGTACATGGTAAATTGGTGTAATAATCTTCTATAGATTTTAAAATATCTAAGTCCTTATTTCTATATAAAAACAAAACACTTTTAGGCTTGTATTGATGAGTCAATAGAATTGAAGAATCATTATGGCAACTTATAAGATTTATAATTAATTCAAATTCCATAAAAATAAATACCTAACTTTCTTTTTTTATGTTATTTTTCCCTTGCAATTTATTTATATTCATTTAATAAATAAGTTATAATTAAATGAATTATAAAGGAGGATAAATAATGAAAAAACTATATATTATTATAAGTATTTTAATAGCAATAATAATTATTATTGTAATTGGTATTCTTATAGCACTTAGGTCAAATCCTACTCTTGCATACCTACAAAATACCAATGAAACTATTATACAAGCTACTGATGCTTTAACTAATATGCAAAAAAATATATCTATAAATTCAAAAAATGACCTTATCTATAATCAGGGTGAAGCTTATGAATATGGCAAGCAATTTGAAAATATTTGGAATAATTATGATAAAAACAATAAAAATACCCCCAACATAAAAGACTATTATACTAAAACTAAAATAATAGAAACTCAAGAAAAACTTGCATATAATTTTCTAACAAATGGGGTAACACTATATTTAAACGGTAGCGCTAACAACGAAGCAACTGGAATATCTTGTATAAAAAAAGCTTATTCAATAATAAACACATTAAATAAAGATACTATTCCAAATACGACAAATGATTTTAAAGAAAAAATAAATAAAATACAAACTTAGTATTCCCAAGTTTGTATTTTTAAATTTACTTATTTTATACTATTGATTACACTATTTGGTATAGTAAATTCTACTACCCCCATATATCCTGGAGCTACTTCATACTCATCAAAAGATATAACTATTTCACCATTATTATTTATATAAAAGTTTTGATTTTTATCTATTTTTTCAAAATCACTATTATCAATGTTCTCATCATCTATAAAATATAATTTATTTTTATCATTTTTCATTTGTTCTCTCATTTGTTCTTTTATATTAGAAGAAATAACATCAACATAATTTGTACCTTCAAACAATCCTTCTAATGTTAATACACATTGCTTTTCTTTATCTATAGTGTAATATTTTACTGTATTATATCCTGAAGCTTCTACCTCTGATGTTTCTACCTTTATAGTAAGATACTTATCATTGTCAGTTATAATCTTAAAGTTGGAATTTATACTTATCTTTCCATTGCTATCAATTATTTTGTTATAAAGAGCCTTTCCATCTTCAATAAATTGATTATTCATAGAAAGTTGCAAATCATTGTTTTTCAACCCTTGTATATTAGGTACATTAATATCTGCATTTTTATTTCCATCATTTACAGTGTAATTTTGAAAATTAATAACCTTAACTATTCCACCTACTACTGGTATACTTTCTAAATTCTCTGCAAATACTTGATTAGTGTTTATTCCTAAAGTTAACGCCATCGCAGCTGCTGTGGTTCCAATTCCTAATCTCTTCATTATCATCATATTTTTATTTAATTTTTTTTCTCTTTCAAAGTTCCTTATAGTTTCATTTACTACTTGATCTAATCTATTTGGTATTCTTATATCTTCATATTTTTCTTTCATATTTTTCATAATTTACCTCCTAAAATTGCATTTGTATATTTAATTTCTTAATAGCAGAATATAATCTTGTTTTTATGGTATTAATATTTTCATCTAACACCTCTGCAATTTCCTCAATTTTCATATCCTCAAAGTATCTAAGTATTACCACAGTTTTATATTTTTCTGGAAGCTTATCCAATGCATCCTCTAAATCGAAATCCTTGTATATATCATTTGAACTAATATTGTTAAAATAAACATCATCATCAACATAAACATATTTTTTATTATCTCTTATAAAATCTATGGAACATCTTAAAAGTATTCTATAAAACCATCCTTTAAAATTTTCTATTTCACCTATAGAATCAATAGATTTTAATCCTTTATATATAGCATCTTGAACTATATCTAATGCATCATTTTCATTTTTAACGTAGCTATATGCAATCCTATAAAAAGTTTCTTTATTTTCAATAATATAGGCTTTAAACTCATTCTCTAAATTTTTCTTTTTAGCTTTAAATTTAAAAACATTCATAACTACTAACTATACCCCCTCACATATTAATCTTTTGAATTATCATATATAAAATCAATTTTATCTTGTATCCTTTACTCTATTTAATTCTTACATTTATAAGACGATTTATTATAATAAAAAGTTTTAAAATTTTATATTTTTTATATTAGTAAATTAAAGAAATCTTTAAATATTAACTATACTAATAAGACGCTGAAAACTTATAAAAAGTTTTTATTTTTTATAAAAAAAATAAGAGCAATATATTTAATAATTGCTCTTATAGTTATGTATAAAATACTTTTTTATTTTATATGCAAAAAAGTCTAATCTTCAATAATGAAAATTAGACTTTTAAAATATTGGTGCGGCGGAGAGGATTCGAACCCCCGACCAATCGGTTCGTAGCCGACTACTCTATCCAGCTGAGCTACCACCGCATATCAATATTATAATATCATAATTATTAAAATAAATCAATAAATACTGAGTTTTTAACAAAAAAAGTTAATTACATATATAGATAAAATATATTGTAAAACAACATTGTTCTACTTAAATTAAAACTATTTTATTCCTAATAAAAATATTTAAAATCAACATTGTCTAAAACAATATTGATTTTAAATAAAAATACAAAATATCTATTTAATATAATATTACTTTTTACACCTAAAATAAAATTATTTTAATAAAACATTATTTTTAGTTATAGATTATTATTCTCTTTTACTATATTTAAAATTACATCTACTGCTTTCCTCATAGATTCTACAGGTATATATTCATATTTTCCATGAAAATTTTCTCCTCCTGTAAATATATTAGGAGTTGGAAGACCCATAAAAGATAATCTTGCTCCATCTGTGCCACCTCTTATAGGTTTCACAAGTGGAGTTACATTAGCACTTTCCATAGCTTTTTTAGCCATATCCACAATATACATTACAGGTTCAACCTTTTCTTTCATGTTTTTATAGCTATCTTTTATTTCAACGGTTACACGATTTTCTCCATATTTTTTATTTAATTCTTTTTCTATTTCTACAAATCTTTCTTTTCTGCTTTCATAAGTATCTTCAAAGAAATCTCTAATTATAAATACTAATTTTGTTTCTTCAACTTCACCACTCATTGATATAAGATGTGAAAAGCCCTCATATTTTTCTGTTTTTTCAGGTACTTCATCTAAAGGAAGTTTGGAAATAAACTCATGCGCTAACATCATTGAATTAACCATCTTTCCTTTTGCATAACCAGGATGTACATTAGTTCCTTTTATTAAAACAGTAGCAGTTGCTGCATTAAAATTTTCATACTCTAATTCTCCAATATGTCCACCATCTAATGTATAAGCAAAATCTGCTCCAAAACCTTCTACATCAAAATGGTCAGCCCCTTCTCCAATCTCTTCATCTGGTGTAAATGCTATTTTTATATCACCATGCTTTATTTCTGGATGATTAATTAAATATTCTACCGCTGTCATAATTTCAGAAACCCCAGCTTTATCGTCAGCTCCTAAAAGCGTTGTTCCATCAGTTGTTATTAAAGTTTGACCTATATATCCTTTAAGTTCTGGCGAAAACTCCGGTGATAAAATAACACTATCATTTAACTTTATATCTTTCCCATCATAATTTTCCACTATTTTAGGGTTAACATATTTACCATCCATATCTGGAGCTGTATCCATATGTGCTATAAAACCTATTGTAGGAACCTTTTTGTCTAAGTTCCCCTCTAATGTAGCATAAATATATCCATCATTACTTATCTTAACATCTGATAATCCTAAATTTTTTAATTCACTAGCTAATACTTTTCCAAATTCTAATTGACCTTTAGTGCTTGGAGTAACCTTAGTTGTTTCATCAGATTTAGTATCTATTTTTATATATTCTAAAAATCTTTCCTCAACTTTTTTCATAAAAACACCACCTTAAATTCTTAAATTTAATTTGTCATTAATTGCATAAACTTATTATACATTACTAATGATTATTTTAAAACTAAACTTATTGTTTAAACAGTTATTTTTTGGAAATAATTTAAAATAATTATTAATAAAAGGAGATTTGTTTTTATGAATAAAAATAAAAAAATAAAAACTTATATATTAATAAGTATAAATCTTACAATTTTATATTTACTAGTGTGTTTTTTATTTTATAAAAATAACTTAAATAAGTTTAAGGAATACATAAATTCTGAAAATTATATAGAAGCTAATAATATTTTAACTAATAAACATTTAAACTTAATAAATACTTTAAAATTAAAAAATACATGCAATGACATATTAAATGAACATTTAGATCAGTTAAACAATAATTATTTATCAAACAACATATCTCAAGAAAGTTTACTTTTAAAATTAACAACATTAGAAAATCTTAACTTAAACACAACTCAAACTACAACAATAAAAAAAAATCTTCCTTTAATTTCTTCATCAAACGAAGCATATTCAAAGGCAGTATCTTTATTTAATGATAAAAATTATGAAGAATCTTTAAATTCTTTTAATGAAATAAGTTCTTTTTATCCTAATTATAGTGAAATTTTAGATTATAAAAAACAATGTATAGATGTTTTAAAATCAGAAATTTTTAATAAAGTAAACAATCTAATAGAAAATAATGCGTTTTCTGAAGCTATAACCATCATAGAAGACTCTCTAAAAAAACTAGATTACAATATAGAACTGCTTAACAAATTAGAAGAAATAAAAAAACTTAGAATGAATTATCTAGAAGAATATAGTGAAGATAGCATAAACAGTAATGCAAATTCAGCCCAAGCAATGTCTTCCTTTTACAATAAATTAGACTCATCAACAATAAATACCTTCGATATAGATAGTAAAACAGATAAATTAGTCTTTGTTAACATCAGTGAACAAAAAACCTATATATACACGGGAAATTCAAACAATTGGCAATTAGAAAAGGAATTTGTTTGTTCTACTGGAATTGAAAATAAAGAAACACCAATTGGAATATTTGAAGTTCAAACTAGAGCACCTTGGTTTTTCGCATCTAAATATGGTCAAGGAGGTAAATATTATGTGCAATTTATGGGAAACTATTTATTTCATTCTATCCCATTTGCAGAAGACCAAGAAACTATTTTAGATGAAACATTAGGAGAACCAGCTTCACATGGTTGTATAAGACTTGATACCGAGGATGCTAAATGGCTATATGATAATGTTTTAGATGGAAGCAAAATAATAATCTATTAATTTTAAATTACTACAAATAAATTTTAAAAGGTATTATTAAGTTTTAATAATACCTTTTTTCCACTCAATCTATATACTTTAATTATTTTCCTTCTTTTATAGCATTAACTTCTGCTATCATTTGAGGAATAACTTTAACTATATCTCCAACTATTCCATAGTCCGCAATCTTCATAATAGGTGCTGACTCATCTTTATTTACAGCTATAATTAAATCTGAATCCTGCATACCAGCAACATGTTGTATTGCTCCTGATATACCACAAGCTATATATATATTAGGTCTTACTGTTTTACCAGTTTGTCCAACTTGATACGCCTTATCTAACCATCCTTTATCTACTGCAGCTCTTGATGCTGCAACTACTCCGCCTAATGCTTCAGCAAGTTCATAAAGTAATTTGAAATTTTCTTGTGAACCCATTCCTCTTCCACCAGCTACTATAAAATTAGCTTCAGAAATATCAACTATTTCTTTATTTTCCTTAACAATTTCTAAAACTTTAGTTCTTATATCCTCAGAAGATAAATTAACTTGAATCTCTTCAACTCCGCCTTCTTTTTCCTCTTCTTCAAGCTTTTCAAAAACACCTGGTCTTACTGTTGCCATTTGCGGTCTATGATCAGGACAAACTATTGTAGCCATTAAATTTCCACCAAAAGCAGGTCTTGTGGCAAGTAAATTTCCATTTGTAATATCTACATCTAAAGAAGTACAGTCAGCTGTAAGTCCAGTTTCTAATCTTGCAGCAACTCTAGGTCCTAAATCTCTTCCTATAAATGTTGCTCCTATAAATAATATTCCTGGTTTTCTTTTATTTACTAAATCACAAATAACTTTAGTATATCCATCTGTTGTATAATGCTCTAACTCTTTATTGTCAACAACTAAAACTTCATCAGCACCATGATTTCTTAAACCTTTGCCCAAATCCTTTATTCCACTGCCCAGTAATAATGCTGTTAATTTAATACCTAACTTATCAGCAATTTTTCTTCCTTCTCCTAATAATTCTAGAGAAACTTTTTCTAAGTGACCTTCCCTTTGCTCTGCAAACACCCATACTCCATTGTAATCTGCTATATTCATTACTTTTCTCCTCCTAATCTTAGATGTAATGTTTTTCTTTTAATTTGCCAAATACATAACTTACTGCTTCCTGTGCTGGCTTATTAACTATTTCTCCAACCCCTTTAGCTTCTTTAGTCATTGATTTTTTAACCTTTGTTGGAGATCCTTTAAGTCCCAATTCTGCCTTATCAACATCTATATCATCAGCTGTCCATATAGTTACTTCTTTATCTACCTTTCCAAATATATTTCTAACATTCATATATCTTGGCTCATTTAATTCTTTTATAGCAGTCAAAAGAACTGGTTGCTTAACTTCTAATAATTCATATCCATTTTCTAAAGCTCTGTTTATTATTAAACTATCATCCTTTACTTCAATACCTTGAACATAAGTTACTTGTGGTATATTTAAATGCTCAGCTATTTCTGGACCAACTTGAGCTGTATCTCCATCAATCGCTTGTCTACCAGCAAATATTATGTCATAATTTAATTTTCTTATAGCTCCAGCTAAAGTTTTTGATGTTGCTAAAGTATCAGATCCTGCAAATGCTCTATCAGATATTAAAATGGCTTCATCCGCTCCCATACATAATGCTTCTCTTAAGGCATTTTGTGCTTGAAGAGGTCCCATACTAACTACTGTTATATGAGCTCCATGCCTATCCTTTATTTCAAGTGCTGCTTCTAAAGCATGCTTGTCTTCTGGATTTATAATTGATGGAACACCATCTCTTATAAGTGTTCCTGTTTTTGGATCTATTTTAACTGCTGTGGTGTCTGGTACTTGTTTTAAACAAACTACTATATTCATATCTAATGTCCTCCTTAAATTATCTTAAAAGACTTCCTGCAATAACCATTTTTTGAACTTCTGAAGTTCCTTCATATATTTCTGTTATCTTAGCATCTCTCATCATTCTTTCTACTGGGTATTCTTTAGTATATCCATATCCACCAAATAATTGAACAGCCTTAGTTGTTACTTCCATAGCAACTTCAGCAGCAAATAATTTTGCTCTTGCAGCATCTACTGTATATGATTTTCCTGCATCTTTTAAACATGCAGCTTTATACACTAAAAACCTTGCTGCTTCTATTTTAGTGCTCATTTCAGCTACCATCCATTGTAAACCTTGGAATGCAGATAACGATCTTCCGAATTGTTTTCTTTCTTTTAAATAAGTTATCGCTTCATCTAAAGCACCTTCAGCTATTCCTAAAGCTTGTGCAGCTATTCCGATTCTACCGCCATCTAAAGTTTTCATAGCTACTTTAAATCCTTGACCTTCTTTTCCAATTAAATTTTCTTTTGGAACGACACAATTTTCAAATATAAGTTCAGTTGTTGATGAAGCTCTTATCCCCATTTTATTTTCAACTTTACCTATTGAAAATCCTGAAAAGCCTTTTTCAACTATAAATGCTGATATTCCTTTTGTTCCTTTGCTCTTATCTGTCATAGCAAATATTATAAAAGTTTCAGCAACTCCACCATTTGTTATGAATATCTTACTTCCGTTTAAAATATAGTTATCCCCTTCTAATCTAGCTGTAGTTTGTTGACCTGCTGCATCTGTACCAGCCCCTGGTTCTGTTAAACCAAATGCCCCAATTTTTCTACCTGAAGCTAAGTCTGGTAAATATTTATTTTTTTGCTCTGGTGTACAAAATTCATTTATAACTGATGCACATAGAGAAGTATGCGCTGATAACACAACTCCTGTTGTTGCACAAACTTTCGATAATTCTTCAACACATAAAATATATGATAATACATCTCCACCAGCTCCTTCATACTCTGGTGAAAAAGGAATTCCCATTACTCCAAGCTCAGCCATTTTCTTTACTGTTTCCATAGGAAATCTTTCTGTTTCATCTATTTCAGCTGCTAATGGTTTAACTTCATTTACAGCAAATTCTTTAATCATTTGTCTAACTAGTTCTTGTTCCCTTGTTAATTCAAAATTCATTTGAATCTCCCTCCCAATATTTTATAACATTATTTATTTTGAAAATTCTTTTCTCTTCTTTCTATAAAGGCAGTCATTCCTTCCTTTTGATCTTTAGTTGAGAAACATTTTCCAAAATCATAAGCTTCTATATCAATAGCATCATCTATATTAACTTGCATTCCTCTATTTATGGAATCTTTACATAATTTAACAGCTATTGGTGCATTTTGTGCTATTTTTTTTGCCATAGCCTTAGCTTCTTCTAAAAGCACTTCTGGTTCAACAACTTTATTTACTAATCCAATTTTTAAAGCTTCATCAGCCTTTATTATATCGCAAGTATAAATAAGTTCCTTTGCCTTTCCAATTCCAACAATTCTAGGAAGCCTTTGAGTTCCGCCAAAACCTGGAGTTATTCCAAGACCTACCTCAGGTTGACCAAATTTTGACTTTGTAGATGCAATTCTTATATCACAAGCCATTGCAAGTTCACATCCACCACCTAAAGCAAATCCATTCACAGCTGCTATCACAGGTTTATCTAATTTTTCAATTCTTCTAAATATTCTATTTCCTAATAAACCAAATTCTCTTCCTTGTTCTTCATTTAAATCTTTCATTTCTGAGATATCTGCTCCTGCAACAAAAGCTTTTTCCCCAGCACCTGTTAATACAACAGCATATATTTCACTATCTTTTTCTAAAACTTCTATAACCTTATCTAACTCTTTTAATGTTTCAGAGTTTAAAGAATTTAAAGCTTTAGGTCTATTCATCGTAATAACAGCTATATTACTATCCTTTTCTAAAAGGACGTTTTTTAACTCCATGCCACATTCTCCTTTTCAATACGCCTAGTCTCTCTAAAATCTAGTGACTAGGCTTTTTGAATTTATTTAACTTTATTATAATTTATAAACTACAATGGGTAAATTATTTTACTAATTTAACAGTTACTGCAACTCCCATTCCTCCACCTATACAAAGTGAAGCAAGTCCATTTTCAACATTTCTCTTTTTCATTTCATGAACTAGCGTAGTTAATATTCTAGCACCTGATGCACCTAATGGATGTCCTAATGCAATAGCTCCACCATTTACATTAACTCTATTATTAACCCACTCATCATCTATTTCTTCATATTGATTCTTTAATTCATTAATAACGCCCAAACTTTGAGCTGCAAATGCTTCATTTAATTCAACTAAATCCATATCTTTTAATTGAACATCACACCTTCTCATTGCGTCATTTATAGCAGCTACTGGGCCCATTCCCATAATTGATGGATCTACTCCACCTTGTCCTATGGATGTTATCTCAACTATCGGAGTTAATCCTTGTTCTTTAACAGCCTTTTCTGAAGCCACTAACACTATGGTTGCCCCATCATTTATACCTGATGCATTACCAGCTGTTACCGTACCATCACTTTTAAAAGCTGGTCTTAATTTTGAAAGTTTTTCTAAATTTGTAGTTCTATTTGGATATTCATCAGTATCAAATACTACCGTTCCTTTTTTCCCTTTTATTTCTATAGGAACTATTTCATCTTTAAATCTACCAGAATCAACAGCTTCAATCGCTCTTACTTGAGATTTATAAGAAAATTCATCTTGCATTTCTCTTGTTAATCCATACTTTTTTGCAACGTTCTCAGCAGTTATCCCCATATGATAATTATTAAATACATCAGTTAATCCATCTGATAATAAAGTGTCTTTTAATTTTAAATCTCCCATTTTATTACCTAATCTAGTTTTACCATCTACTGCAAAAGCCGCTTGAGACATAACTTCAACACCACCTGCTAATACTACGTCTGCAAGTCCTGCCTTTATTGAAGTATACGCATTTATAACACTCTTCAATCCACTCCCACAAACCATACTAACTGTATATGCTGGAACTTCCACAGGAATCCCTCCAGCTATTGAAGCTTGTCTTGCTATATTTTGACCATGACCAGCTGACAAAACATTACCTATTGCAACTTCATCTATAGTTTTTACATCAACACCTGATTCATTTATAACATTTTTAATAACTTGTGCTGTTAAAGCTGCTGGTGCAACTGGTGCAAGTGTTCCTAAAAATTTTCCTATTGGACTTCTTTTTGCTTGTACTATATACACTTTTGACATAATAAATCTCCCCACTTTTTTAAAATTTTCTATATATCATTTACCCCTAATAAGCTATGAAAATTATGTAAAATAAATGACAGCTTTTTCATTATACCTATTCAGAAAGATAATGAAATCTAACTGAATAAGCACTCACAAATAATTATATATTTAAACTAGCTTCAAATTATGCATTATAATCGTAAAAACCTTTTCCTGATTTTCTACCAAGCCATCCAGCTCTAACATATTTTCTTAAAAGACTGTGTGCTCTATACTTTGTGTCACCTGTTTCGTTATATAACACATCCATAATTGCTAAACACACATCTAGCCCTATTAAATCGCCTAAAGCTAAAGGTCCCATTGGATGATTAGCTCCTAATTTCATGGCAGTATCTATATCCTCCACAGATGCAACCCCTTCTGCAAATATTCCTACTGCTTCATTTATCATTGGAATTAATATTCTATTAACAACAAATCCAGGAGCCTCTGCAACTTCAACAGGCTCTTTTCCTATAGCAAATGATAATTCCTTAACTTTATCAAAAGTTTCTTGAGAGGTTGCCATACCTTTTATAACCTCAACTAATTTCATAATTGTAGCTGGATTAAAGAAATGCATTCCTATTACCCTATCAGGTCTATTTGTAACAGATGCTACTTCTGTTATTGATAAAGATGATGTATTTGAAGCTAAAATTGTTTCAACCTTGCATATTTTATCAAGTTGTGAAAATATATCTTTTTTTATCTCCATATTTTCAACAGCAGCCTCTATAACCAAATCACAATCAGCTGCCAAATTTAAATCAGTAGTCCCTGTAATCTTTGATAAAACATTTTCTTTGAATTCTTCAGTTACCTTTCCTTTTGCAACTAATTTAGAAAGGTTTTTATTTATTGTTGCAATTCCTCTGTCTACAAATTCATCCTTTATATCTCTAACTATTACTTCATATCCCTTTTGTGCAAACGCTTGAACTATTCCAGAGCCCATTGTTCCAGCTCCAATTACAAAAATCTTTTCCATTATATTTTATTCCTCCTAAAATACATTAAACTTTAATGTTACTATTATATATTAAACTATACTCATAATTATTTCTTTAATTATTTACATTTACAATTACTATTTCTAATTACAGTTATATTTATAATTTCATTTTGAAAAGCTTTTAACAAAGCTTTTTCTAAAACTAATTCTTTGTCAAAATTTTGTATATCTTTACAACAAGCAAAAACTTTATTTTCTTCTCCTTTTGCATTAACATAAGTTAAAGTTACATTGGGTCTATCATATTCAACATTAACAATCTTTATTCCCCAAGATAAAGTTGAATATTCTCCGTCCACTTTTAAAAAAGTAGAATCTTTTAATTTTTGAGCTTCCTTGTTTGGATCCTTTATTATCAACAATTCATCCCCAACTTTATACTTTGACATGCGATCATCCCCTAAATATAAATTTTTATATATTTTATAATTATTTTTTTAACAATCACAAATAAATTATAGCATAGCTACTCTTATATTACTACCACAAAATAACTAATATTACAATTAATTGAATATTTTATGTAATTATTAATCAAAGTATATTTAAATTTATTTTTTATAAAATGTTTCAATATTCAATTCAAAATTTTAGGGATAAAAAATATTTTTTATCCCTAAAATCAAAATTTAATCATTTAATCCATGATTATATATTCTCCTATTTTCTAAAGACCATAATCTTTCTGAAAATTTTCCAACCTCAGTTTCATTTGTTACTTTTCTCATATCATACATTCGTGCATCTATTAAATCAATATAGTGAAGAATTTCAGCCTCTGGAATCATTGGTTTTATAGGGCTACCGTATTCTGGCTCATAGTGATGAGATAGTACTATATGTTCTAATAAAATCATGGAATCTCTATCAGCCTTTACCTCTTGCCCTGCAAGTTCAATCTCCTTAACCCCTTGAGTTATATGTCCTAAAAGAGTCCCTTCTAATGTATAATCATCAACTATCCCAAGTTCACTAGAAGCCATTTCTTTTATTTTTGCTAAATCATGAAGAATTATCCCGCCATAAATTAAGTCTGTATTTAAAAAATCATATATACTACAAATTTTTTCACCAAGATTCAACATTGTAGTTATATGATATAAAAGTCCGCTTTTTATAGAATGATGATTTTTTTTTGCTGCCGGGTAATACATTAATTTTTCTTTATTTTTTTCTACCATTAAATTAACTATATTTTTTATATCTTCATTTTTCATATTATTAATATAAGTTTTTATAGTTTCAAACATTGTCTTACTATCAATTGGTGCACTTTGAACATAATCATCTATATTTACCTTATCTTCTGAAACTATATTCCTTATTTGTTCTACCTTTAGTTGAAGAGAACTTTGCCAACTTGTAACCATTCCTCTAACTTTAACTATAGTATTAGCTCTAAATTCACTCTCCTCCCCTTCTTTAACTTCCCACTTCTTAGCAGTAATTTCTCCTGTTCCATCTGCTAGAACAAAATCTAAATACTTTTTGCCATTGGAATTAGTAGTTTTTAAATCTACAGATTTTATTAAATAAAATCCCTCACTTCTTTCATTTTTTACAAACTCATTTATCTTTCTAATTGGAATAGTATTACTCATAAAATTATCATCTCCACATTAAAATATTTTCTACTAAAAATTAATCATTTTATCTTTCTAATTATACTAATATTATACTATGTTTTATTAATAATACATTTAAAATAAAAAAATAGACTAAAAATCCTAGTTTATTTTTAATCTATTTTTATAAAAAAATTAATATATTTTCTTTATTATATTTTATCTAAAATTAAATTCTTATTTTTAACTATATAATTTTCCATTATATAGTTAAAAACATCTTTTTCTTTATAAAAAACGTTATGTTTATCTATTTTTTCTCTCTCTATAATAAAACAATCAATATTAAGTTCTAATGCACTTTTTACTTTATCTTCAGTTGCACCTTTTTTACCACTATCTTTAAATAAAAAAATTTTTATATCATAATTTTTTAGAAAAGCTAAGTCTAATTCATAATTTATAGGACCCTTTATAGCTATTATATCATCTATTTTTGCTCCTCCATTAATAGCTTTTTCAATGGATTCTTTAGTTGGAAGTATTCTATGAATTATTCTATTATTTAGATTCATATTTATAAGATCAGAAACTCTATTTACCCCTGTTGCATTTAATATATTTCCAGATTTATTTTTTATCTTTTCCTTAAAATCATCTAAATTTTTTATCATATGAATAAGAGGTTCATCTTTATATTTTTCAATGGAAGATTCTCTTTCAAACCTTATATATTCAATACCACAAATACTGCAAGCTTCCACAACATTTTTACTTACGTTAACAGCATAAGGATGACTAAAATCGCAAAAAATATCTATATTATTTTCTTTTATGACATCAATTAACTCTTTTTTATCTAATGGTCTAGTGTTTAAAACTTTACATTTTACATTACTTAAAAGTTCTCCTCCATATTCTGTAGATACCGATAAAAATAAATCATCAGTATACCTATTGATATCTTTTAAAAGATTTTTTCCATCTGATGTACCTAAAATAAATCCTAACATCTTGTATTATATCCCCTTGGAGTTATAAATTGTCCATCTTTAATATAACTCTTGGAATTCCCTACTATAACAATAGTCATCATATCAACTAAATCATAATCTATATTATCAATTGTAGTTACTAATGAATTTTGACCTTCTCTTAATGCATGTTTCACAATAGCTACTGGTGTTTTACCATCTCTATATTGCCTTATGATATCTATGCATTCTTTTAAATAATGAGGTCTTCCCTTGCTTTTAGGATTATATAATGAAATTATAAAGTCTGACTTAGCAGCAAAATCCACTCTTTTTTTTATTTCATCATATGGAGTCATTAAATCACTTAAACTTATATTGCAATTATCATGCATAAGTGGTGCTCCAACTATTGAACCTGCAGCAGATGATGCAGTTATTCCTGGAACTATAACTACATTTTTTATTTCTTCTTCGTTACAAAGTTCTAAAATAAGTCCAGCCATTCCATATATTCCTGCATCTCCAGTACTTATTATTGCTACATCTTTTTCTTTAGCAAGTTTTATGGCAAGTCTACATCTTTCCTCTTCACTTCTCATTCCTGTAGAATAAAGTTCTTTTCCCTCTATTATTTCCTTTATCATATCTAAATATTTAGTATAACCAACTATAACATCACACTCTTTTATAACGTTATAAGCTTTAAGTGTCATATTCTCTATTGAGCCTGGCCCAATTCCTACAACATATAATTTTTTCATTATTTTATCTCTCCTATACAAAGTGTTACACCATCTAATTTTTGTTTTTTCAAAATAATTTCTCCACCTAAGAGCCTTACTGAAGGTTCACAAACATTCCCAACACCTATAGTCTTCTTTACAAACTGACTTATCTCAAACTGACTTTCTATTGGAAGTATATCTTCTTTAGTAAATACCTTAAAATCACAATTTAAAGTATCCTTTAAACTTAAAATTGCTTTTTCATCTTTTTTAATATCTATGCTTCCTATAGCCAAAACTGATCTCTTATCTATATTATTCTCTCTTAAACATTCCAAAACCTTAGAAATTAAGTGTTTTTCATCAGTATCTTTCTTGCAACCAACACCCAAAACTATATTTCTTTTTATAAGTTTTAAAACATTCTTGCCTTTTAAATCATGTCTTTGAATTTTATTAGTAATCCATAGAACATTATTTAAATTATCATTAAATTCATTATATCCTTTAGGTGTATTTATACATTTAAACTCATCTAAAAACCCTATAACTTCTTCATCTAAAAGCTTAACTGCAAAATTTTTTGCAATCTTTAAATCATCTATTATAAAATTATTTTCTTTTGCAATAATATCAGGAGCTACAACATTTTTTATATCAGTTGCAGTAGTTACAACATTTATAGCACTTAAAATTTTAGAAACTTTACTTGACAGCAAATTTCCACCTCCTAAATGCCCTGATAAAAGACTTATGGAAAATTTACCATAACAATCTACAACAACTACAGCTGGATCATTTGTTTTACTTTTTATATAAGGAGCTATAGCCCTTACAGCTATACCTGTTGATGATATAAAGATAATACCATCATACTTTTTACTTTCAAAAATATGCTTAACACAATTACTAAAATTAAAATTTTCATCTATATATTTTGAGAAAATTTCACAAGTAAAATATTCTTTTAACTTTAATAAAATCCTATCTCCTTGCTTCGTTACACTTATAATAGCAATCATTTTTAGATACCTTTTCTATATTCATGGGTAAATGATTTATCATATAAAAGACTTTTTTCATAATCACAATCTATAAAATCACCAACTAATATTTGAGCACATTTTTTAATGCCTGCTTCCTTTACCTTTTCGCTTATATCATCAAGAGTTCCAAATATTACTCGTTCATCTTGCCAAGTAGCCCTTTCAATTACAGCTATAGGAACATTCCTTCCATAACCTTTTCTAAGCTTTGCAACAACTTTATCTATCATAGATATTGATAAAAATAATGCCATAGATGCTCCTATTGAAGCTAATTTTTCTAAATCCTCTTTTTCAGGAACCTTAGTCCTTCCTTCAACTCTAGTTAAAATTACCGTTTGAGATACTGAAGGCAATGTAAATTCTCTCTTTATTGAGGCAGCCGCTGCTACAAAAGAACTAACCCCTGGCACTACTTCATATTCTATATTAAGCTTTATAAGTTCATCCATTTGTTCTTTAATTGCACCATAAATACTAGGATCTCCAGTATGAAGTCTAACTGTTTCTAAATTATTTTCACTAGCTTCTTTCATAACACTTATAACTTCCTCTAAAGTCATAGAAGCTGAATTATAAATTTTAACTCCATTTTTACAAAACTTTAAATGCTCAGGGCTCACTAGAGAACCTGCATATATAACAACATCTGCTTTCTCTAAAATAGAACGTCCTTTAACTGTTATTAAATCCACATTTCCAGGACCTGCTCCTATAAAGTAAATCATAATTTTACCTCCATAATACAATAAATTTTATAATCTATTCTCTATTAGCTATTATTAAAGACATATAATCTCTATGATTTAATATATCTTCTTTTTTGTGCAATATTTTTTGCCCATCTCTTCCAGCCCTTGAAACTAAAACATAATTAAATCCTTTTTCTTCAAGAACATTTATTATCTTTTCTTCTAATTTATAAACCTTCATAACAACTACATACTTTTCATCTTTTATTTTATCAATACTTCTACCTGGAAGTATTAAAAGAGGTTCATCTCCTAAACAAAGAGGCATATCTGTAAGACTTGCTGAAGCACAAAACGATGTTATTCCAGGGATAGTTTGAACCTCATACTTTTCACTTTCAAAATGCTTTAAAATATGAGTATATGTACTATAAATATAAGGGTCTCCTAAAGTGAAAAAAGCTACGTCTTTACCTTCATTTAAAAGACCTTCTATAAGATTATAAGCCAATTTTACCTTCTCATTAGTATTTGATTTTCCCATAGGAAAATGAATTATTCTAACGTCTTTTTCCTGCTTAACATAAGGCTTTATCGTTTCATATGCAATACTTTCTCCCCCCTCTTGAGAGCTTGGACATATTAAAACATCACTTTCATTTATTATCCTTATAGCTTTTGCAGTTAAAAGCTCACTATCTCCAGGACCTACTCCAACACCTATAAACTTCGCCATTAAAAATTCTCCTTTTATATTTATTTTTTTACACTTATTATAAAAATCGGATTATTCGCAATTAACATCTTCAATCTTCCTTTAGCTTTAGAAACCTGAAGCATTGTTACATCAACCTTTAAGCCTTTTTTTTCTACATAATCACAAAAAGCATTAAGGTTAGTTATGGTAATAAAATTTGCAACTAACATACCATTATTCTCTAAAAGTTCTAATGATTTATCTATAATACATTCCATATTTCCACCAGTTCCACCTAAAAATATTCCGTGAAACTTCATTTTAATATTACTTAAAACTTCTATTGCATCTCCTTCAATAAGATTTATATTAGTGCAATTAAACTTATCTATATTAATTTTAGTAGTCTTTATAGCTTCTTCATCACGTTCAATAGATACAACTTGCCCATTTTTACATATCTTTGAAGCTTGAACAGTCATACTTCCCGTTCCACTCCCTATATCTAAAAAATTAGAAGTTGAATCCAGTTCTAATTTAGCAAAAGTAAGTATTCTTATATCCTCCTTAGTCATAGGAACATCACTTCTTATAAATTCCTCATCCTTTATAAATTTCAAAGCTATTTCACCTCCACCATCATAACAGATAGATTAGAAAATTCATAATTTAATATCTCTCTAGGATTCCCCTCAACTATCCTTTCATTTTCATAAGATAAATTTTCACCCACAATAATAGTACAATTTATATTATTTTTAATGAGTATTTCACATAGTGATTTTGGAGTATTTTTATTATCAGTAAGCCAAATGGTCTTACAATTGTTCTTTACATGTTCTAAAAATTTTTCTTCTCTACCATGCATACTTCCTAAAAATGTCTTATTCCAAACCCTTTTAGTTTTAGCTGTTAAATACTGAAAAGAACTTATACCAGGAATTACTTCAAAATTTCTATTAAAATTTTTTGATATATAATCTGCTATACCGTAAAATAAAGGGTCTCCAGAGGCTAAAATTGATATATCTCCCTCTAAATTCTCCATATAAGTTAATATCTCTTTTAAATTGTTAACTTTTATTTTTTTGCCCTTTATCATAGATTCTAAAGTATCTATTGACCTTGAAAATCCTATAACATAATCACTATTTTTTATAATATTTTCTGCCTTTTTTAGTATATAATCAATATGCCCAGGACCTATCCCAACTATATAAATCATAAATTTTTCTCCTTAAGCTTTAGCTAAAATTTCCGAATCTACGGTTCCTTTATAGACTAAAACATCGATATCAATTTCTCCATGAATGTATGTTATTGCAGATGACTTAATCTTTTTAGCTATATTTTGATATAATTTTTCATTTCCTTTTCCTAAAGTATTTACTGCTCCATCTGTTGTTTTCTCATTTAAAATTCTTTTTACAAACTCCATATCATAGCCTAAAAGAGCCATTTCAAGAGCTATAACCTCAAGTCTAACACCACACACTTTGCTATGAGTATTAAAACATCCATAAGCTATTTTGCACATTTTTCCTATGTGCCCTATTATAGTAACCCTAGTAGCCCCCTTATTTACACAAGTTTCTAAAGCAAATCCCACAAAATTAGACATTATGACCATTTTCTTTTCATCATATCCTAAATTTTTAGCAAATTTTTCTCCCATATGCCCAAATACTAAAATAATTTCTTTGCTATATAAAATTTTTTGACTTATCTCAAGGGCTATTGATGCTTTTAAAGCTTCTTCTGACATAGGATAAACAATACCAGTCGTACCTAAAATAGATATCCCATTTAAAATATTTAATCTACTATTGAAAGTCTTTTTTGCTACTAATTCTCCATCTGGCACAAATATCTCAACAGCAACCTCAAATCTTTCGTTTTCACTAATTTCTTTAACAGCCTTTTCTATCATAAGTCTTGGTACAGGATTTATCGCAGCCTCACCTTTTTTTATACTAAGACCATCAGCATAAACCCTTCCAACCCCTTCGCCTCCATCAATAGAAAATTCATTGGCTTTTTTAACTCTTGCACCTATTAAAATACCATCAGTTACATCAATATCATCTCCGCCATCCTTTCTAACTAAACATTCAACGTAATCTTCATAAAAATTTGTTTCATGAACCTCTATTTCAATATTTATATTATTAGGAGTAAGTATATTAACATAATCTAATGATTTCCCATTAAAAAGTGCATAAGTAGCCGCTTTTGCTGCTGCCGTTGCACAAGAACCCGTAGTATATCCACATCTTAGCTTTTTACCAAAGCTTTCAATATACATTTCAAACATTATCTATCAACCACCATGTACATAAGGGCATTAACAATTGCAACCGATACAGTACTTCCGCCTTTTCTTCCCCTTATTGTTATGTTATCTAAATCAGTTTTTAAAAGTTCCTCTTTACTCTCAGAAGCTCCAACAAAACCAATAGGAGCACCTATAACAAATTTAGGTTTAGCTTTTCCTTCTCTATAAAGCTCTATTAATCTGTAAAGGGCAGTTGGTGCATTACCAAAAACGAAAAACTCTATTCCTTCATTCATTGCTATTTCAATGGCTGCCATAGATCGTGTAATATTTTTTTCTTTAGCTATTCTAAAAGCCTCTTCCGTTGAAACATAATTTACAATTTCGCAACCTAACTTTTCTAAAGCTTTTTTATTTATACCTGATTTAATCATTTGAGTATCTGTATATATTTTACACCCCTTTTTTAAAAGAGAAAGCGCCTTATCTATACTTTGTTCATCTATTCTAATTAAATCTTTATATTCAAAATCAGCTGTTGTATGAATAACTCTTTTTACAACATTTAGTTCTCTATCAGAAAAATCATGGTTTCCCATTTCTTCTCCAATTATTTCAAAACTTCTCTTTTCTATATCCATAGGAACTTTTATATAGCCCATAAAATTCCTCCTTAAACTATACTTATTTCACTCATATATAAAATTAACATAATAAAGTTTATTTTAAAATATTTTTTATAAATTCAATATTACCAAAGAAATGAACATGTGCATAAGTTGCCAATGTATTGTTTTTTAAATATCCACATCTCCAATAATTATCCTTTAAAAATATATCTTTTTTTCTTATTTCATATATTGTTTCTTCATTAATTTCTACCTTTGATTTATGAAATTCATGAGCATTTATTTCTAAATTGCTAGGTAACATATTATTATCTTTTAAGACTCTTGCTGTATTATACCCAAAATTATTTAATGAATTTGTCATATAAGAGCATCCACTAAAATATTTAACCATATCAAATCCATCTATATTTTCAGTTAAATACATAAGTCCTCCACATTCTGCATAACATTTAAGACCATTATTCAATTTTTCTTTTATATCTAAAAGGAGTTCTTTATTTTTACTTAAATCTTCTTTAAATATTTCTGGATATCCACCACCTATATAAAGAAAATTTATATCTTCAGGTAATTTTTTATCCCTTAATGGGCTAAAAAACGTTACCCTCCCAGCCTCTTTTAAAAGCTCTATATTTTCCTTATAATAAAATCTAAATGCTTCATCATAAGCAATTCCTATATTTAAATTTAAATTTTCTAGTTTAAACTTTTCTCTATTTGCTATTCTAATGTCACTTTCTTTAAAGGAACTTATAATACTATCTAAATCAACATATTTTTCTATAATATCACTAAATATATCAATTTTATCTTTTAAATCCTTAATCTCTATTCCCTGAACTAACCCTAAATGTCTTGATTTAAACTTAACTTCTTCTGTTTTTGGTATGTATCCAAAAACCTTAAGTTTAGTATGTTTTTCTATTATAAATTTTAAAAGATTATAATACTTTTCACTTACTTTATTTAAAACTATACCAGCAATATTAGCATCCTTAAACTCTAATATTCCTCTAAGTTCTGCTGCTAAAGTTGTACTTTTTGCCTTTGGAGTTATTACTAAAACTATCGGAAGGTTAAGAATTTTTGATATATGATAGGTTGAAAATTCAGTATCTATGCCTTTCCCATCATAAAGTCCCATAACGCCTTCTATTATTCCTAAATCTCCTTCACCTCTTAAATAACTCTCCTTAACTCCTTCTTCCCCCATTAAATAAGCATCTAAATTTCTTGAAGTATTCCCAGTAATAAGTGTATGAAAATCTCCATCTATATAATCTGGCCCCACTTTATAACCTTGAACTTTATATCCTCTTTTCATAAGAGCTTTTAAAAGCCCTAAAGTAAAAGTAGTTTTTCCTCCACCACTCTCATTAGATGATATTATTATTGAGTGCATAACACTTTAGCTCCTTTTTTCGTTTCACCTTTTCCTAAAACTTTTCCGTCTATTGTTTCTCTTAAATGATTTATATACATATCCCATATAGCTTCAAACTCTCCAAGACCATGTAAAAATACATTAACATTAAATCCATTAGCCTTAAGAATAGACTTCCATGAATCTTCATCATCACCCGCTATATCATTTTTAGCATGATCTCCTGCTACAAGCAAAAATGGCACCAAAGTAATATCTTTTATATTTAATCTTCTCAATCTTTTTATTACATTATCAACTGACGGATACCCCTCTATAGTTCCAATTAAAAAGTTTTCCTTATCATTTTCACTTAATATGTTTTGAAGACATCCATAAGTTGCAAAGCTTGGATGGAAAGTCCCATGTCCCACTAAAACATATCCTTCACTCTTTGGTAAAAAAGTATCTAAAGCATTTATAAAGCTTGTATAATCTTTTTCTTCCTCATTTTCAAAGTATAAAAGAGGTCTTGATAATCTTAATATTTCAAAATTTTGTTTATAAATTCTAACAACATTTTTTATATAATCAAACTCTTCTCCTGAAATAATGTGAAGAGGTTGAATAACAATTTCCTTATAACCCTCTCTATAAAGATTATCTAATACCTCTTCTGGTTTATTTATCTTTATACCATATTTTTTATCTAAAGCTCTTATTATCATATGAGATGTAAAAGCTCTAAAAACATCATACTCTTTAAATGTTTCTGCTATTTTTCCTTCCACTTTATCTATTGTTTTTTCTATTGTGTCTAAATGGCTTGTACCAAAACTTATCACTAAAATTGCTTTTTTCATTATTTCTCCTCTTTCTTTAATCATTTTAATCCTAAGATTCTATCTAATTCTTCCATATCTAAATTTTCTTCCATTAGCTTTAAAAGTTCATCATATTGTTTTTCTCTATACTCATCATAACTTAATTTTTTATTTTCTTCTGTGATTAATAAATCTTTATTAAATTTTTCTTTAAAAGTTTCTACTAAAGAATTTAAAAATTCTGTTGAATCAAAAATCCCATGGATATAAGTTCCATAAACATTTCCTTTTTCATTAGAAAGTCCTAAAATGTTCTTATTTTCATCTTGTATAAATACATTTTTATCATCTAAAATCTCACTTCTACCATTATGTATCTCATATCCTATAACCTTTTTTCCAAAAGAATTACTGATTAAATCATGCCTTGAAACAATATAACCGTTTGTATGCTTTAATGTTTTCAATTCATTAAATTCTGTTGAAATATCTAAAAATTTAAATCCTTCTTCTTCTCTTATATTTCCTTCTATACCTAAAGGATCTTTAATACTTTGTCCTAACATTTGATATCCACCACAAATGCCAAATAAAATAACTTTTTCTTTATTAACTAAATCTTTTATTTTTTCAAAAAGACCATTATTTTTAAGCTCCTTTAAATCAAACAAAGTATTTTTAGTACCTGGAATTACTATAACATCAGGATTTTTAAGCTCTTCTAACGTTTCTACATATCTAACTGAAATTCCAGATACTCTATTAAATGAATTAAAATCAGTAAAATTAGACATATGTTTAAGCCTAATTATTGCTACATCTAAATTATTTTCTTTAGAGTTCTTATTTTTTATCTTGTCACTAACCCCATCTTCATCCTCTATATCCAACATAAAATAAGGCATTACTCCTAAAACTTTAACGCCTATTAAATCTTCAAGTTGCTTTATAGCAGGTTTAAATTTATCTTTATCTCCTCTAAACTTATTTATTACAACTCCCCTTAAAAGTTTTCTTTCATCTTCATCTAAAAGCATTATAGTTCCCAAAACTGAGGCAAAAACTCCACCTCTATCTATATCGCTTACTAGTATTATTGGTGCTTTCACACTTTTAGCCATATATGTGTTTGCTATATCCGTATCCTTCAAATTTATCTCTGCACAACTTCCAGAACCTTCTAAAACTATAAAATCAAATTTCTTAGAAATATCTTCATAGCTTTTTTTAACCTCTTTTCTAAAAAACTCACACATTTCTTTATACTTATAAGAATCCATATTTGAATAAACTTTACCATTTAAAATTATTTGAGTTTTATTATTTCCACATGGTTTTAATAAAAGTGGATTCATAATAGCCATAGGCTCTATTCCACAAGCCCTAGCCTGTACAACTTGGGCACGCCCCATCTCATCTCCATTTATTGTTACATAAGAGTTTAATGATATATTTAAAGCCTTAAAAGGAGCAACCTTTAAATCTTTCTTTTTTAAATACCTACAAATAGCACTTGCTAATGTACTCTTTCCAACACCAGAAGCCGTTCCAAGTAAAATAACATTATTCATTTAACTCCTCCTGCATTCTTTATTTATAAATAATCAATTTTATATCAAAATAACTAAAAATATGCTCATATAGATAGAATTTTTACTAACCATTCTATCTAGATCAACATTTTTCTATTAATAAATATTTAAATGAGCAAAAATCCCATCTTTTTGTATAGAATCAATTTTAAAATTAACCCTTTCCTTAAATAATGGCCCATCATAAACAAAGGTATGGTACTCACCATTTTCACCACAAACATCACAATTTTTTGCCTTTATCTTGTCCAAAACCTCCTTATTTAAATCAGTCCCTAAAAAACTTTCATCTAAATAATTCAAATTGACTTTTTTTATCACAGCTTTAAAATCACAATTTACAAACTCAGATACTAAATCCTCTCTTGATTCTTGCCAAAGTGGAAACCATGATTTCATATAAACATTCTTACATCTATCATCACACCATTTTCTATGATTCTCTATATCAATGTCTCCAAAAATACAACAAGTTGCTCCAATTTTTTTCCCTTGTCTAAGACCATCCTCAAAATTTTTCTCATAATCTTCACCCGACGCTTTAACTAATATAAGAGGAATTTCTAAAGATTTTGAAACACTCCTTATCAAACTTAGTGATACATCATGAAACCACGATATATCCTCCTCATCATGTGCTATGACCAAAAGTCCTACAACATCTTTGCCTAATCTTATAGCCCTGTATAAAGCTAATACACTATCTTTACCTGTACTATAAGAAACTATATACTTTTCTTTCAATAATTTTACCCCTTTCTTTTCTGTTACAATATTGCAGATTAAAATTTTAAAATCTGATAATTACATCATAATTAATCTCAAAGCTTCTATAAGTTTTTTATTTTCTTCTCTAGTCCTTACTGCAACTCTATAAAACTCATCACTAAGTCCGTAATAATTATTACATCTTCTAATTATTATTTTGTGCTCTAAAAGTTTTTCATACAAATCTTTTTTCTGTGTTTTAATCATAATAAAATTAACACTTGGCTTAAAAACTTTTAATCCTTTTATATTTTTTAAGTTCTCATATAAATAATTCTTTTCATTCTTTGCAAACTCTAAAGAAACTTTTATATACTCCTTATCTAAAAATCCAGCAATCAATGCTTCCTTAGCCAAAGTATTTACCGACCATGAAATACCTACCCCGTCTATCTTTTTCTTTAACTCATTATTACTAATGAATCCATATCCTATTCTTATACCAGGGAAGGCAAAAAACTTTGTTGCAGATTTTACAATAATAAGGTTTTTAAAAGAATCTAAAAGTTTTTTGCACTCATAAATGTTTTTATCTTGTCTAAAATCTAAAAAAGATTCATCTACAACAATCACAGTATTAGTTTCCCAAGCTTTAAGTAAAATTTCTTTAATATCTTTAGATTTAGTTAAAACTCCTGTTGGATTATTAGGATTACAAATAAATACAACATCTAAATCTTCATTTATTTTTTCCAAAATATCATTTGTTATAGAAAAGCTATCTTCTTCTCTAAGATAAAAATGCTCTATACTACATCCTATACTTTTAAGCGCTTCTTCATATTCTGAAAAAGTTGGTGCCAGTACAAGAGCTTTTTTAGGTTTTATCCCTCGCACAATATTAAAAATAATCTCAGCTGCACCATTTCCTAAAAGTATGTTTTCATAAGATACTCCCTCAAAATCTTCTATGGCTTTTTTTAAATCATAATATGTTATATCAGGATATCTTTCTATTTTTAATATATTTTTTTCTATACTTTTTTTTACCTTTTCTGATAAACCTAAAGGGTTTATGTTGGCAGAAAAATCTAAAAATTCTTTTGAAGATATGTTTAGTCTTCTTGCTACTTCTTCTATATTTCCACCATGTTTACTCAAAATATCCCTCCTCATCATAAAAATAAACACATTAAAAGTTTTATTATTAAACTTAAAACTACTCCTAAAACTGTAGTTAAATATAAAATTTTTACACACGTATCAAAGTGATTGACTTTTATTCTACCTAAATCATCTCCAATAGTAGGCTTTATGACTTTTTTACCAAAATAATAGTTTGTCCCTCCAAGCTGAATACCTAAAGCTCCAGCCATAGCAGCCTCTGGATGTGCACTATTAGGACTTGAATGATTTAATCTATCTCTTTTATAAATCCTATAACTTTCTCTCCAATCAAGCTTTAATATACGTGATGCTAAAACTATCAAAAGCCCTGTAATTCTAGCTGGTATGAAATTAAATAAATCATCTAATTTAGCTGGAAAATATCCAAAATCTTTATACTTATCATTTTTATAACCAAACATAGAATCCATAGTGTTTACAGCTTTATATATTAAACCAAAAACAGGACCACCAATTCCTATATATATAAGAGGTGCAATAACTCCATCTGACATGTTCTCAGCTATAGTTTCTATAACTGCTCTTAAAATTGCCTCTTCATCTAAATTTTCAGTATCTCTACCAACTATATAAGAAAGTCTCTTCCTTGCTCCCTCTATATCTCCATTTCTTAAATACTCTAATACTTTAAAACCTTCAACCTTTAATCCCTTAGCTGAAATACAGAAATAAATAAATACACCTGCTATTAAAAAACCTAAATAATAATTCATAAAGTAAGTACCATATATTAAAAAATAACCTATAGCCCACGTTATTAAAATAACTATACACCAAGTTATTCCTCCTGCTATTTTCAAATGATTTTTTAAAAGCTTTCTACTTCTCTTTTCTACTTTTCTAGCAATAAACCCTATTATTCTTACAGGATGAACTGGATTTTCAGGTTCCCCTACAATAAAATCCGCAATAACACCAAACATGATTTCTAACATAAAAATTACCTCTTCATTGGAATTTTATTTTTTATACTAACCTCAACATTTTCCTCATAAAAACTAATCTCAAGTTCATACCCTTGTCCATAAGAAGGTTGTAAATCATAAAAGCTACTATTTTTTTCATTTAAAAATTCGCTTAAAATAGACACAATAACTCCCCCATGAGTAACCAAACATACATTTTCTACATTTCTTTCTTGTAAATCATTTAAAAATTTAACAAATCTTTCTTTAACCCTATTATTAAAATCTATTCTTGATTCACCATTAGGACAAGATATTCTACCATCCTCATCCAATATCCACTTTATATATTTATCATTTCTTCTAAGCTCTTCATAAGATTTAAGTTCAAAATCACCAAAATCATATTCCCAAAAATCTTTAATAGATTCAAAATGAACATTATTAAATAGTATTTTTAAAGTTTCATTAGCTCTTTTAGCGCCACTTGTAAAATATACCTCACTTAAAGGATAATAAAATTTTTCTTTTAAATCCCTAAGATTTAAAATTCCACCTTCACTAAGACATACATCCTCTCTTCCACAATATAATTTTTTTTCATTGCAATATGTATTTCCATGTCTTATTATATAAAGCTTCAATCTTTCCCCTCCTCTAAACCCTTAAATACTTTTAATATTTAAAATAAGAGTATAAAGTTAACACTACTATTTAAGTTTAGTATCCAATCCAAAGAAAACTCTATATGTGCTTTGAGATTTTGAAATTAAATATTGCATACATTTACCAGTTTCCTCTCGCCACCTTCTATTCATAACTTCCATCGGAACAATTCCTGAACTTATATCGTCACAAATAATTATTTTATCTTTTAATTCTCTCTCATTTTCTTTTAAAATTTCTAAAGGCTTAAATCCTCTTTCTAAACATTCTAAAACAAATATATGTAGCCCACTTAAAACTCTTTTTTCTAAATTTAATTTTTCATCTTTAAAGTAATATATATCATCTTCTAATATATTAAACTTTTCTTTGACAAAATTTAATTTACCACAGTATGCTCCACCAAAAACAACAATCATAAAAATTCTCCTTATCTTTTAATTTATAATTATATAATAGCTAATGCCAATATAAGTAATGTTTCACAAATTACTAATCCATAACCTGCTATATCACCTGAAATTCCTCCAAGCTCTTTTATAGGTTTTTTCATCATATAAAATACTATGAATAAAACAATCAAAGATACTATTAATCCAAAAATTCCAAATAAAATTACAAACACACATAATATTATGCACAAAAACATAATAGATAACACCTTATCTACTTTTCCTACATTTTGCTTGAAATATTTTACTAAAGAACTTTGCTCCATTGATTCATTAAAAAACATCATAATTGCCATAAAACTTCTTGATATAGCTGGAATAAATATAAGACTTAACATTAATTCATTTTTATTTATCAAAGTACTTACTCCTGAATAATTTAAAACAAAAAGACATGCCAAAGAAATTACTGCAAAAGCACCTGTGTGAGAATCTTTAAGTATTCTAAGCTTTTCTTCCTTATTACGTCTAGATAGCATAGCATCACAAAGATCCATAAATCCATCTAAATGTAAAAAACCTGTTATAAAATATGGAAATAACATTAAAATAGCTGTTATTATTATTACAGGAAGATTAAAAATTGTTAATACCTTAAAAAGTAAAAACCAAAGCATTCCTATAATAAACCCAACCAAAGGATAAAAAATCAACATATGTTTAGCACCATCATCATCCCAATTGTGATATCTTACAGGAATTGACGTAAACATCCCCATAGCCATTAAAAATCCTTTTAAATAATTTTTCATTCTAAATCCTCTTTACAATTACAATTTATTTTATCATTACAAACTTATATTAATCTATTAACTCATCTTAAATTAACATTAATTTTAAAAATTTTCTTTTTTATAATTTTTCTTTATGACAATAAACTTTTCCATAAGAACATTCAAAAACATAATCCATATCCTTAGTCAATATCCTTGTTGCATAAGATAATTCCTTTAAAAATTCATTTGTATAATTATCATACAAGAAACTATTTGAAAAAATATAATCAGAAACTACTATCAAACTTCTAACCTTTTTTCCTATTTCTAATATTTCATTAGCTATTTTTGAATATATGTTTTTGTTAAATTCTTTCCCATTAAACATTTCATTAACTAAAAGAGAAGTCAGGCTATCTATTAAAATAATGTCTCGTTTATTAACCTTCTCTAAAATGCTTATAATATTTCTATTACACTCTATGGTATGAAATCCATAACCTAATCTAGCTTTTATATGATTTTGTATTCTCTCCTCATCTTCTTTATCGCAAGGTTTCATAGTTGCTACATAATATAATTTTCCATCTCCATTATAAATATCTCTTGCTAAATTTTGTCCGTACATAGACTTTCCGCTTTTACTTCCACCTAAAATTAAATAATTCATACTACACCTATCTATCAACTATATAACAAGATTTATCTCTAACATTATCTATATAATCATCATTTATATCAGCTTCTTCAAAAGTTGCCATATTATTCATAACAGCACAAGAAGCTTCAACTACTGAAAATGCTATGGGACACCCACTTCCTTCCCCAAGTCGCATATCTAAATTTAACATTGGCTCAAGACCAAGTTCATCAATTATTATCTTATAACCTATTTCTTTTGATGCATGAGATGTTATTAAATATTCCTTTACAATAGGATTTATCCTAACTGCTATCAAGGCTGCTACCGCTGATATAAAGCCGTCTATTACAACAGGTATTTTATAATAAGCACTGCCTAAAAAAACTCCTGCCATAGCAGCTATATCAAACCCTCCTATTTTAGATAAAACATCTATAACATCTTTTTTATTAGGCTTATTTATCTCTATAGCCTTCTTTATAACATTAATCTTATTTATATAATCCCTTTCTAAAAGCCCTGAACCTTTTCCAACCACTTCTTCTACCATATGTCCTGTTAAAACCGCTGTTATAGCACTACTAGTTGATGTATTTCCTATACCCATTTCTCCAACTCCCAATATATCAAAGCCTTCATCCTTAGACTTTTTAACCATTTCAACTCCTATATTTATAGCTTGTACAGCCTCCTCATAAGTCATTGCAAAAGTTTTTGCCATATTGTTAGTTGATTTTCTTATTTTTTTATTTAATACATTAGGACTATCAATATCAGAATTTACTCCCACGTCTACAACAAGCAAATCACAATTATAAAATAATGCTAAAGCCCCAACTCCAGTTATCCCTTTTTTAAAATTTAAGGTTTGCTTTGTTGTAACATACTGAGGACATGACGAAACTCCTTCTTCAATAACCCCATTATCAGCACACATTATTATAATTCTTTTATTTATTATAGAGTTATTAAGCTTTCCTGTTATCCCAGCTATTTTCCTTGCTATATCCTCAAGCTTTCCAAGGCTTCCCAAAGGCTTAGCTAATGAATTTAATCTATCTTGTGCCATCTCACAAACTTTAAAATCTATATGCTCTATTCCATTTATGATATTTTCTAAAGATTTAATAAAAATCACCCTCTTAAAATTACTTGAATAAATAAGTACTATTCTTAAAATTATTAATATGATGTAAAAAAGTATTTTAAATATCAATATCTAAATTAATCAAAAATAAAAACGCCATACTCTAAAGTATAACGTTTCTAGAATCAAAACATAATAAATACAACTATTAAAATATAATAGTTTAAATCTGTAAGATACTAATTCCCTATACATCGTAAAGCATACTAGCAAAATTTAAAGGCAAATATTCCGGCTTGATTTCATTGCACCTTTTCACCTTCCCAAAGAAACTCTTTAGTGGCATAACAAAAAAGATACTCCATCTTACGGCGGCGGGACCGCACAGGACTTTAACCTGTTTCCTTTTTAATGCAAACAGCTTGCAACCTTTAAATTGTAATATTAAATTCTAAATAATAATTTATATTATAGTTTATTTAAAAAAATATGTATATAGTCAAATTTTAACGCTACTTTATTGTAGTTATAATATTTATTTAAACAAAATATTATATTAAACTAATTCTTGTAAGTATAAAAATATTAATTTTAAGGAGAAGCTATTTTGAATTTACCTAATGATGTTAAGCTTATTTTAAATAAATTTTATGATAATAATTTCGAAGCCTTCATAGTTGGGGGTTGCGTACGAGATAACTTACTCAGAAAAACTCCACATGATTATGATATAACAACTAACGCACTCCCCAATGAAATAAAACTTCTTTTTGAGAAAACAGTTCCAACTGGAGTTAAGCATGGAACTATAACAGTTATCATAAATAATACTCCCTTTGAAGTCACAACTTACAGAACAGATGGAGAATATTTAAATAATAGAAAACCTAAAAGCGTAAAATTTGTAACTAATATTAAGGAAGATTTAGCTAGACGCGATTTTACTATAAATGCTCTAGCCTATAATCCTAAACTTGGATTAAAAGATTTTTTTTATGGTAAAGAAGATTTAAAAAATAAAATAATACGCTGTGTTGGAATACCTGATAAAAGATTTAATGAAGATGCCTTAAGAATTTTAAGAGCCATAAGGTTTAGTTGCCAATTAAATTTTGAAATAGAAATAAACACTTTAAACTCTATAAAGAAAAATTTTATCCTCATTAAAAATATAAGCAAAGAAAGAATTAGAGATGAATTTTCTAAGATACTTTTAAGTCCAAACTCTTTTAATGGTGCATGCATTTTAAAAGATATAGGCATTACCGATTTAATTATCCCTATTTTTAAAGAAAACTTTAATTTAGATTATAATACCTTAAAACACAATTACAAATTTTTGCAGTTTGTTCCCAATAAATTATCATCTAAATTAGCATCTTTTATCATTGCATCTTGCAATTTTGAAGGAACGAATAATTTAACTCAACATATATTAAAAACTTTACACTATGACAATAAAACAATAAAAGAAACTTTAATTCTTGTTAATGAATTTAATACACCATTAACTTTAAATAGATATGAATTAAAAAAATTTATCAATAGAGTGTCTAAAGAGTTAATTTTTGATTATATTGATTTAAAAAAATCCTTTTTAAAATTTAACAATGAAACCTTAGAAGATATAAATATTATAGAAAAAAACATACGAGATATCTTAGATAAAAAAGAACCATTAACTATAAAAGACTTAAATATAAACGGAAGTATGTTATCTAAAGAATTAAAGCTAAAACCTGGCAAAGAAATAGGACTAATCTTAAACTATCTTTTAGATAAAGTTTTGCAAAATCCTAAACTAAATATTTATGATACTTTAATTAATATTGCTAAAAACAAATACATCACTTAAATTTATTCTTTCTTTTTATAAATAAGTATTGAAAGATTTATACTAAAGCTATAACATTAAAATATTGTATTTTTAAATTCTATATTTTAAGGAGATTTTTATGGACAATTTAAAAATTATTTATACACCTAAATCTAGAAAATATATTAATAGCAATAGAGAATTAATTTTGTCTAGTTCTAATAATTATACAGATGTCTGTGTTGCTGTATTAACAGATAGTGATTTAAACTTAATCGATAGTATCTACAATACTAAATTTGGTATACCAATATTTGTTGTTTTAGAAAATACAACTAATCTTAGCGATAATTTTAAAACTAAGGTTGATAACATAACACTTTCTTCTAATATTAACATAGAATCTTATAACAAAGAAATTGAATATTTAGCTAAAAAATATGAAGAAACTATGCTTCCTCCATTTTTTAAAAAATTAAATGATTATGCTAAACGAGGAAATTTACAATTTGATTGTCCCGGGCATCAAGGAGGGGAATATTTTAAAAAACATCCAGCTGGAAAAGTTCTTTATGATTTCTTTGGAGAAAATATATTTAAATCAGATATTTGTAATGCTGATGTAGATTTAGGAGATTTACTAATTCACGAGGGTCCTGCAGTAGATGCTGAAACCCATGCAGCTAAAGTTTTTAATGCTGACAAAACATATTTTGTAATGAATGGAACTAGTACTTCTAATGCTGTTGCTATAAATGCAGTAGTAGCTCCTGATGATTTAGTTTTATTTGATAGAAATAATCATAAATCAGTTTATATTTCAGCTTTAATCCAAGCAGGTGGAATACCTATTTACCTAGAAACCGCTCGTAATCCTTTTGGCTTTATAGGGGGAATTGATGAACATTGCTTTGATAAAAAATATTTAAGAGAAGAAATTGCAAAAATAAACCCAGAAAAAGCAAAAGAAAAAAGACCATTTAGACTTGCAATAATTCAACTTGGAACTTATGATGGTACTATTTATAATGCTAGACAAGTTGTCGATAAAATTGGACACCTTTGCGATTATATCCTGTTTGATTCAGCTTGGGTTGGCTATGAACAATTTATCCCTATAATGAGAGATTGCTCTCCATTGCTTTTGGATTTAACTGAAAATGATCCCGGAATACTTGTTACTCAATCAGTGCATAAGCAACAAGCAGGTTTTTCTCAAACATCACAAATTCATAAAAAAGATAGTCATATAAAAGGACAAAAACGTTATGTAGACCATAAGCGTTTTAATAATTCTTATATGATGCATGCTTCAACTAGCCCATTTTATCCATTGTTTGCTGCCTTAGATGTTAATGCTAGAATGCAAGAAGGAGAAATTGGTAAAAAATTATGGGATGATTGTATAAAAATAGGGATTGAGGCTAGAAAATCAGTTTTTAAAAATTGTTCTATGTTGAAACCATTTATACCTAGAACTATAAATAATAAAAATTGGGAAGACTATGACACCGACGAAATAGCAAATAATATTGAATTCTTTAAATTCATTCCTAATGAATCATGGCATTCTTTTGAAGGCTATGGAAAAAATCAATATTTTGTAGATCCTAATAAATTTATGCTAACAACACCTGGCATAAATGCTGAAACTGGAGAATACGAAGAATTTGGAATACCAGCTACAATTTTAGCAAATTATTTAAGAGAAAACAGAATAATTCCTGAAAAAAATGATTTAAATTCTATTTTATTCTTACTAACTCCAGCTGAAAATACTGAAAAAATGAATCAATTAGTATCTACACTAGTAAAATTTGAAGAATTTATAAAAAATAATGCTCCACTTAAAGATGTTTTACCAACACTTTATGATAAATATAAATGTCGTTATGAAAATTATACTATAAGACAATTGTGCCAAGAGATGCATGACTTTTATAAAAAACACGATGCTAAAAAATATCAAAAAGAATTATTTAGACAAAAATCTTTTCCAACACAAGCAATGCTACCACGTGAAGCTAATATAGAACTTGTAAGAAATAATGCTAAACTTGTTCCACTTAAAAATATAGTTGGAAAAGTTGCTCTACAAGGTGCTCTTCCATATCCACCTGGAGTATTCTGTGTAGTTCCTGGTGAAATTTGGAATGAAATTGCACAAAAATATTTCTTGATATTAGAAGAAGGCATAAACATTTTTCCAGGATTTTCACCTGAAATTCAAGGAGTTTATCTTGAAGAAGAAAATGGTGTAACCAAGGCTTACGGATATGTTTTAGATAAATAATAACCATATTTATTTCAAACAAAAACATCTAATGAAAACTTCATTAGATGTTTTTTATTTTTGTAATATATTTTAATTAAAATTCCTTAGCAAATCAACTTTTTTAATTAAAATACCTTCTAATCCATATATTTAACCTCTTTATCTATTCCAAAAAGATATAAATATCTCTCCTTAACCTTTTTACCTATCACTCTTTCCAATGTTTCTGTATACAAGTCTATTTGCACTTTATATTTATCTAAAATTTCTTTTTCTTTCCCATTCTCAACATAATCAGTTTTATAATCTAATAAAACTATTCCATCATCCTCTTCAAAAAAACAGTCTATTATACCTTGAAGCCTTAACTTCTCATTATTAAAAATTTTATCAATTAAATCTTTCTCAATTCTCTTTACAGGAATTTCAGTTATAAAAGGAAGTTCTCTAAATACTTGTTTATTCTCTTTATAAGCTTTTAACAACCTTTGCCCCAGATTACTTTTAAAAAATTTCTGTATTTTAAAAATATTTATTGATTCTTCCTCATCTTTTGTTATAAGCCCTTTTTCAAACATATTCTTAATTTGCTCTTTTATTTCATTTAGCAAATTTACTTTATTTAAGTCCAATTTTTGCATAACAAAGTGCATAGCAGTCCCTTTTTCAGCTTTCGATAAACCTTTTTCTTCCATTATAAATTTAGGCTTCTTTCTATTTTTCTCTTCTGAAAAAAGATTTTCCGCTTGTGGTTCAAATATCTCTTCTTCAGCCCTTTTTATATCAGATACCGATATGTTTGATGGCACTGAACAAACATCCCTATATTTATATCTAAACTCTAATCTTTTTCTAATCCCCTCGTCCACTTCAAAATTACTATAATTTAAAGAAAGTATACTTATATTTTTTTTCTCAATAGAATCTTCAACATTTTCTGTACCAAAATCACTTTTTTTATGAAAATTTATTTTCCAGCTTGATAAATCATCAGATATTTCTACAAATTCATTCTTTCCCTGTCTTAAAATATCTCCATCTTTATGTTTTATAAGTGCTGTCATAATCCATTTTAAGTAACTTTTTTGCTTTAAAAGTTCACTAGGTATAACTTTGTTAAAACCTTTCACTCCTGCTTTATAACAAGTATCGATATCTTTTTGTAAATTAGATGATGAACCTGTTATTATAAGTTTTTCCTTTGCCCTAGTTAAAGCAACATAAAGTATTCTCATCTCTTCAGATAATGTTTCTAATTCAAATTTTTTCTTTATAGCATATTTTTGTAAAGTTGTATACCGTATTCTCTTTTTGATATCTATACAATCTGCTCCAATCCCAAGCTCTTCATGAAATAACAAACTATCATTAATATCCCTAAGATTAAACTGTTTTCCACAACCACTTAAGAATACGACAGGAAATTCTAATCCCTTACTCTTATGAATACTCATTATTCTAACTACATCTTCATTTTCTCCCAAAATTTTAGCTGTTCCCAAATCTCCCGAAGACTTTCTAAGCTTATTTATAAAATTTATAAAGTTAAATAATCCTTTAAAACTTGTTTGCTCATACTGCTTAGCCCTTTGAAAAAGTATCCTAAGATTTGCTTGACGCTGAATACCATTTACCATAGCCCCTACATATCCATAATAAGATGTATCTGAGTATAAATACCATAAAAACTCATCAATTGGCATATATAAAGATTTTTCTCGCCAACTGCCTATCTTTTCAATAAAATATACACACTTATCTTTTAAACTTTTATTTATTCTTTCATCATAAACATCTTCTGCAATATCTTTTACATTTAAATAAAAATAATTATCCCTATTTAAAATTCTAATATCCGCTAATTCTTCTGATGTAAAAGCAAATATTGGGCTCCTCATAGACGCAATTGTATAAATATCTTGCATTGGATTATCAATTATGTGCAAGAGCGACATTATTGTTCTAATTTCAATAGTTTGAAAATACCCAGTATTTATATCTGCATAAACTGGAATACCTCCAAAGCTAAGCTCTTCAACTATTGTATCTGCCCAATTCTTTGTTGATCTTAGAAGAATTACTATATCCTTATACGTTATCTTCCTATATCTATTTAAGTTTTTATCAAAAACCATAAAACACTTGCCATCACTTGGATTTATAAGTTCTTTTATTCTTTTTGCTATAATTCTAGCCTCTATAGCTACAGCACTTAAATCTTCTTCATTATCATTTTCTTTATCGTCTTCATCATTAATTTCATTTTTCCCATCTTCAAAATCACTTGATTTATCTAATATATGAAGTTCTAACGCTTCCGAAACTTCTATTTTATCTAAATCTATAAATTCATTATCTTGAAAATATACATTATCTTTATTTATCTCATCATAACTTGCACCTAAATTCAAAGCCTCTTTATCCGTATAATCAAGTTCTCCAACTGTTTTACTCATAAGAGATTTAAATATAAAATTAACACCTTTTATAACTTCTTCTCTACTTCTAAAGTTTTTATAAAGCATTATTTTTCTATTTTTTTTATTATCTTCTTCAGAATATGAATTATACTTTTCTAAAAAAAGCTCTGGTTTTGCCTGTCTAAATCTATATATGCTTTGTTTTACATCACCAACCATGAACACATTAGGATTATCTAAATCTTTTCTTGAAACCATACTTATTATTGTTTCTTGAACATTATTAGAATCTTGATATTCATCAACTAAAACTTCCTCAAACTTCTCTCTAAATTTTTGTGCTACACTCGATGCATAAACTTCTCCATTTTCATCATTACATGTTAAAATCTTTAAACATAGATGTTCTAAATCATTAAAATCTAGTATTACTCTTTCCATCTTCTTTTTAACATATCTATCTGAAAACTCTATTACAAGTTCTGTTAATGATTTTATTATAGGATACATGTTTTTAATTCCATTTAAAGTTTCATCTAACGAAACTGAAAACACTCCACCTTTTATTTGATTTATCTTTTTCTTAACATCATCCCTTAAAGATTTTACCTTTTTTTTATCTAATTCATCTCCAAGCCCTTTTTTAACAGTTTTTATTCTATAAGCAAACTCGATATCTTTTATAGCTTTATAAATTTGCTCTAAATTTAAATTTAAAGAATTAATCGCATTTTCTATACCATTTAATTCAGGTTTTAAAGTTAATAAATATGGAGCTAAATCACTATCCTCCTCACATATTTTTATAGCTTCATCTAAACCATTTTTAGCATTATTAAGATCTAAATATAAACTTTCTTTTAAAACCTTATACCATGATGCTTTTTCTAACTCATCTAAAGAATTTATATTAAACTCTTGTGCTTTTTCTCTAAGCCACACACTAGGCCACGGTCCACTCATAGAAAAATTATAAAGCTTTAAAACTATCTCCTTTAGCCTTTCATCATCACGATTTGTACAATATGCTTCTATAAGATTTAAAAAGCCTTCATCTTCTTTATCATACTTATCTTCAAATAATTCTATTAAAACATCTTGCTTTATAAGGGTACATTCAGTCTCATCACCTATTCTAAATCCAGGATCTAAATCTATAAGGTGAAAATTATTTTTTATAATATCTAAACAAAATGAATGAATAGTTGTTATATTTGATTTATTTAAAAGTGCCAATTGTCTTTGCAACATTTTAGAATCAGGCATTTCTTCTAGTTTTTTAGATATTGCATCTCCAATTCTTTCTCTCATCTCAGAAGCCGCCGCATTAGTAAATGTAACAACTAAAAGTTTATCTATATCAACAGGATTGTTATCATCTGTTATTATTTTTATAATTCTTTCAACCAAAACTGCTGTTTTGCCAGATCCAGCGGCAGCTGCTACTAAAAGGTTCTTTCCCCTTGTTTCTATAGCTAATAATTGTTCATCTGTCCATTTAGTTTCCATCTTCCTCACCACCTAAATCTATTCCTGTTTTTTCACTCATATCATTCCAAAGTTTTTTCTTGTTTACATTATGAATAATATTATACTTATTATCTTTTAAACTAATATCAAACTGACATATATGAGAGTAATCACAATATTCGCAAACTGCCATATCTTTATCCTTACATGGCTTTATATCTATATTGCCACTTATCATTAAATCACAAATCTCTAATATTTTTTTGTTTACATACTCTCTTAAAATATCAAATTGCTTCATTGTTATCATTGAATCTTGTTTTCCTAGTTCTTCACCTTTATTCATTCTAGCTGGAATTATCATAGAATATTCTCCGCTCTCTAATTCATTATCCATAGCCTTAACTATTTTTATATCTTTAAGAAGCAATCCATCCATTTTTAGCTCTTTTAATACCTCAATGCTTATTTCATCATCTTTTAGCTTTTTATCTGATTTAATTATAGGATCATCTAACTTAAAATAAAAAATAGCCCCTGGACAAGCTTGTTTATTAATTATTTCCTTAGAATTTTTAATGAGAGCGTCTAAATAAACTAAAAGTTGAATTTGAAGCCCATTATAAAATTTATTTAAATCAAATTTTTTATTTCCAGACTTATAATCTATTATCCTTAAATACGTATTTCCATCTAACTCCAAACTATCAATTCTATCTATTCTTCCTTTTAAAAATACTTCTTCTCCTGATGGAAGATTTAACTTTATAGGATTCGAATCTTTATAATCACCAAAAGAAAATTCATTTTTAAACACTTGAAATTCGCTTCTTTTCATATGTTCTGATATTATAGTAACTGATTTTGTAAGAATTCTTTTAAATCTATCTGTAAAATATTTATACCTTTTTGAACTATTTAAAATAGATTTTTCATTATTCTTAATCTCTCTATCAACTAATTCTTCTATAATTTCTCTACATTTTTCTTGATTTAAATCACTCCACTTTATTCTTCTTTTTTTAACCTCTTCAGTAAATTCATCTAATATTTCATGCATAAAGCTTCCAAGGTCTGGTGCGCTAAGTTCATAAATTTTCCTATCCCTAGCTCTTAAACCATATTGAACATAATAGCCAAAAGGGCATTCTGAGTATTTCTCAAGTCTTGAAACACTTAAATTTAACCTATTTCCACCATCACTATAAATCTCTTTTATCTTTTCTCTAGAAATATTTTCTGTTAAATTAGAATAATTTAATCCTTTAAATATAGCATCTGATTTATTTTTTCCATTATTATTTAAAAACCACGCATAAACACTTCTCCAATAATCCTCAACACTTTTATTATCAAAATCATCTCTAACAACTTTTATAAGTTCATTAAATGTTGGTTTTGGTGCAGAAACTTTAAAATATTTATCACCATTATTTATTAACTTAAAATTTTCACTCTCCTCCTTTAATTTAGGGAATATTTTCCTTACCTTGTGAATTATAATTGACGGTCTTAAAGATTTGCCTTCAAAATCTGCCAATGGATAAGTTAAAACCAAATAATCTTCGGCTATAGTAAGCGCTGTATACACTAAAAATTGTTCCTCAAAAATTTTTGTTTTAGTATCTGATGCAAGTTCTATTCCTTTTTCTTTTAAAGTTAATCTATCTAAATCTGACAATATACCTTCCTCACTATTGTTAGATGGAAGAACTCCATCATTAAACCCAACTATATATAACGCCTTAGCACCTTTACTTTTTACTCTTGTTATATCCCCGATAGTAACTTGATCTAAAGCTACTGGAATTAATCCCATTTCATATTTAGAAAGCCCAACATTTAATATCTTCATAAACTCTTGAAGCTCTACATCTTCATTACCTAATAAATCTACAATTTGTTCTAAAACTTCAATTAATATATCTACAACTTGAGAATATTCCTTTGCTTTTTTAGGAATATCATTATCTTCAAAATATTTTACATAAGAATCTATTTTATCAAAAACCTTTATATCCTCTTCTAAAAACTCATACAAAGCTACTGCATGCTCTTTTAATTTTTTAATCCCTTTAGTTTTTTTATAAAATCTATTTAAAGGTTCCCTAACTTTATTCTTAATTTCATTGATTTCAAGCAATCTTTTTTTATCATCATCTGATATACTATCTTTTCTAAAAATAACATTAGATAAATACTCCCAAGATTCTTCCTTCCACCTATCACCTCTTATTCCATTACCTAATACATAATTTTCTAGTTTATCAATATCATCTGTATCTATTTCCACTAATCCACTTTTTAAATACCTAAACACACTTTCATAATTCCAATTTTTAGTTATTATGTCTACAGCAGAATTTAATAAAATAATAAGAGGATTGCTAGCCACATCCATTTTTTTATCTATATAATACGGAATTTCATATTCATTAAAAATTACAGAACTAATTTTTTCATAAGCATCTATTTGTCTACAAACTACTGAAATATCCTTAAATCTATATCCTTTATCACGAACAAGCCTTAAAATATCTTTAGCTATAAATTCCATCTCATCATAACTATTATTTGCTCTATAAAGCCTTACCCGCTCATTATCACTATCATAACGTTCAAAAGGATAAGCATAAATATTCTTCTCTATAGCCTGTAATTCTTTCCTATTAACAAATCTATAAGGAACATCTTTATTTAAATCTACATATCCATTAAACTTAATATTGTTTTCCTCTAAAACTTTTAAGAGCTTTCTCTCTGTGCTTTTAGTTGTTGTAAACAAATCACTATCTAATGCCTTAGAATTTATATTGTCCATAGATAAAGTTATGTTTACATTTTTAGCTTTCTTTAAAAGCTTAGTTATTATCTCCAATTGTATAGGAGTAAATGTAGTAAATTCATCAATAAAAATCTCTGCTCCATCATATATAGAACAATCATTTAATTTTTCATTCAACAAACTTAGCCTATCTTCTCCATCAATATGACCTTTATGAAGTTTATCATTAAAACAATTAAATAAAACACTTAAATCCTTTAACTTATTGTGCAAATCTTCATCATCTATATCTTTTAATACATTTTCTAAAATTGAATTATCAACATTATATTTTTTAAATTCTGTTATAGTTTTTGATAAAACATCTATAAATCCTTGTTTTTTTGAAGCAGTAGCAAAAGTAGCTAACTCTTTTCCTAATTCCTCTAAAACTTTATAAATTAGCATACTAGTTCCAGCATCACTTATCAAAGATTTATCACTACCACCACAACTATTAAAAACTTTGTAAGCAAGTCTTTTAAAACTCAACACTTCAGCTTTTAAAACATATTTTTCTCCGATTTCTTCAAGCATCCTATTTTCAGTTTGAAAAGTAAATTGTTCTGGAACTATTAAAACTAACTTATTACTATTTTCAATCTTATTTTTTATTTGTCTTATACAAAATTTACTCTTTCCAGTACCTGCTCTGCCATATATAATTTTTAAAGCCATTAATTTACCTCCTAAAATTTATATTATATTTTGTAAATTAAATTATTTAGTGTATAATATCTCTATATTTGTTAAATAAAAATTATTAAGGGGGAATTAGTTTGATTTTTTTATACGATATGTTTATATTGTTGATAATTTTGTTAATAACTTTCTTTATTTTAAAGTTTTTTGTGGATAAATCTATGAAAAATTTATTAGAAAAAGTTTTAAAAGAAGATAAGAATAAAAATAATCCACAGATTTAAAAAAATATGTTTATAATTTTTAAATTTTAAACTTAAATATATAAAACAATTTTAATTACTATAATATGAATTATCTTTAGATCAAAATATAAGAAAAATTTCTTATTATAATATAATTATTTTTAGACAACAAAAAATACCCAGTACAATTACTAGGTATTTTGGCGGAGAATCCGGGATTTGAACCCGGGCGCCAGTTGCCCGACCTACGCCCTTAGCAGGGGCGCCTCTTCAGCCACTTGAGTAATTCTCCATGCCCTACAATATAAATTTATTTTATACTTATAAATGGCGGAGAGAGTGGGATTCGAACCCACGGTACGCTCACACGCACGCCGGTTTTCAAGACCGGTGCCTTAAACCAACTCGACCATCTCTCCGTGTCATCACAAAAAATATTATATCAATTCTATAAATTTATGTCAATATATTTTATAAAAATTTTTATCAAAATAATATATAACTCTCTCTAAAAATAATCAAACATTATACTAAATAAAAAATTTAAAGACACCTAATAACTAATAATTAGATGTCTTGGCGGAGAATCCGGGATTTGAACCCGGGCGCCAGTTGCCCGACCTACGCCCTTAGCAGGGGCGCCTCTTCAGCCACTTGAGTAATTCTCCAAAATATTCCATTTTATTTTTTTATAAAAAAAATGGCGGAGAGAGTGGGATTCGAACCCACGGTACGCTCACACGCACGCCGGTTTTCAAGACCGGTGCCTTAAACCAACTCGACCATCTCTCCGCGTTATTACAAAATTAATTATATCAACATGATAAACTTATGTCAATATCTTTTTATTAAAAAGCTTAAAATACTATATTTAATAATAAAAATAGCTATGTTTTAATTTATTTTAACTTTAAATAAATATACCCATTAATTTAATAACTAAGCTTATTTAAAATAAACAATATTTAAAACATAGCTTTAATATTTATATTAATCTTCTAACATTTTATCTGAAAGTAAACCATGTTTTTCGTAATTAGTTACTCTCTTTATTTTATTATCATCATCAACAAAAACTACACTTGGTTTATGTTCTTTAGCTTCATTTCTATCCATTTCACAGTAACACATTATAATAACTTTATCCCCAGTTGAAACACATCTAGCAGCTGCCCCATTTAAACAAATCATTCCAGAGCCTCTCTCTCCAGCTATTGTATATGTTTCAAATCTATTTCCGTTATTAACATCAACTATTTGAACTTTTTCATATTCTAATATTCCTGATGCATCTAATAAATCTTCATCAACAGTTATACTTCCCACATAGTCAAGTTCAGCTTGTACAACTGTAGCTCTGTGAATCTTTCCTTTTAACATTGTTAGTTGCATAATATTTCTCCTTTATTGTATCTAACTTAGTATAATTAACATAACTATTATAACTAATAAAACACTATATGTTAAATGTAAAATTATCTATAAGTCTTGTTTTTCCAATATAAACTGCAATAGAAACTAGAACTGATTTCTCTATTGTCTTAACTGGTTTCATTGATAACGAATCAACGACCTCTATATAATCTATTTTAGCTAAAGGTTCTTTCTTAATACTGTTTGAAATTATATCTATAACAACACTTGAATTTCTTTCTCCACTATTTATAGCATCTTTTGCTAAATTTAATGATTGACTTAAAATTAAAGCTGCTTGTCTTTCTTCTTTTGAAAGATAAGTATTCCTAGAACTTTTTGCAAGTCCATCTTCTTCTCTTATAATAGGACATCCTATTATTTCTATATCAATATTTAAATCTCTTACAAATCTTCTTATTATAGCTAATTGCTGTGCATCTTTCTCTCCAAAATATGCTCTATCAGGATTAACTATATTAAATAGTTTTGTTACAACTGTACAAACTCCTCTAAAATGAATTGGTCTACTTTTTCCACATAATTCATCACTCAATCCATTTATATCAACATATGAAGAGAAATCTTCAAAATACATTTCTTCTTTCTCTGGATGGAATATTAAATTAGCCCCTGCATTTTCACAAAGCTTAGAATCTCTTTCTAAATCTCTTGGATATTTGTCTAAGTCTTCTGTTGGACCAAACTGCATAGGATTTACAAATATACTAACGACAACTCTATCATTATCCTTTACAGCTTTTTTTATTAAACTTTCATGTCCCTCATGCAAATAACCCATAGTTGGTACAAATCCAACACTTAGCCCTTGAGCCTTCCATTCTTTTACTGCATCTCTTACTTCTTTTACGCTTTTTACAACTCTCATTTTGAACTTCTCCTATTGTATATTAATATAGTTTTTCTATAACATCTTCACTTATTTTAAATGTATGTTCTTGACTTGGAAAAGAGCCATTCTTTACTTCTTTATTATACCCTTCAAAAGCTTCCTTCATCATATCTCCTATATTCGCATATTTCTTAACAAACTTAGGAGTAAATCCACTAAACATACCTATCATGTCTTGATAAACCAAAACTTGTCCATCACATTGTGCACCAGCTCCAATTCCAATTGTAGGTATATTTAATTCTTTTGTAACTATTTCTGCAAGCTTAGCAGGTACACATTCTAAAACTACTGCAAATGCTCCTGCTTTTTCTACTGCCTTTGCTGCTTCTATAAGCGCTTTTGCAGCTTTTTCATCCTTTCCTTGAACTTTAAATCCACCCAACGCATTTACTGATTGAGGTGTTAAACCTATATGCGCCATAACCGGAATTGATGATTTAACTATCGCTTCTATTCTATCACACATTTCAATCCCGCCTTCTAGTTTAACAGCGTGAGCTCTTCCCTCTTTTATAAGTCTTCCTGCATTATATACAGCATCATAAACTGATGTTTGGTATGACATAAAAGGTAAATCTGCAACAACTAATGCATTTTTAGTTGCTCTTGCAACCGCCTTCGTATGATGAATCATATCTTCCATAGTTACTGATAAAGTATCTTCATATCCTAAAGAAACCATTCCCAAAGAATCTCCAATTAATATAGCATCTATTCCAGCTTCATCTATAAGTTTAGCTGATGAATAATCATAAGCTGTAAGCATTGATATTCTTTCATTATTTTCCTTAGCCTTTTTAAAATCAAGTATTGTCTTTTTCATAGTTTATTCCTCCAAATAATTTTCAATAACTTTATAATCTCTATCTTTATTTTTAATCTTTGCAATATCTAATATTTTTTTTGATAACATCTTATAAGACTCCACATTACTAGAATCAATTACAGATAAATGTTCTTTCACTGTAGATAAATCTCCTCTTTCAATAGGCCCAGTTAAACTATTAGCAATGCCTTTATCCTTAACATTACTTATATTAAACGATATAAGAGGATATAACGCTTCCATTGCTGATTTCTCACTAAACCCACATTTAACTAAATAATCTATGCCATCTTTTATAAGACCTAGAACTAAATTACTAGAAGTTACTGCTGCAGCATGATATAGCACCTTATTTTCTTTAGATATTACTTGAACATTGTTTCCTAAGCTTTTAAATAGCATCTCAAAATCACTTAAATATTTTTTATGACCCTCAATAGCTATAAAGGCTTCATTTAATATTTTATAAGAATTATACTTATCTGAAATTGCAAATAAAGGATGAATTGAATAGCCATAAGCACCGTACTTATCTATATTTGAAAATATACTTGAAGATAATGAACCACTACAATGACAAATAATTTTACCGTCTATATTTAAATCTTTTAATCTATTCCAGATTAAAGATATAAAACTATCTTGTGTGGTTATAAAAATAGCATCACTCTCATTAACTAAATCCTTTAAGTTAAGAAATTGTTTTGTATTAGTAAACATTGATGCTTCCTTAGATGAGTTTTCATTTTTACTATAATATCCAGATACAGTTATATTATTTTCTGCAAGGTATTTACCTAGAGAAAAACCTACTTTTCCTGCTCCAATAAAACCAATTTTCATAAATACCACCTCCAAAAAATTAGAGTGTGATGATACTATCTCGTCTCATCTCATCATAAGTATGAGCGTTTTTAATTCAAATATAATCAAAATAAATAATAGTATGGTTCATAAGATACCATCCTTATTTAAAATATCATATATAAATAATTTATTCAATACACAAAACATATTTTTCCTTATATTTCTAATTAAATATAAAAATGCTATATCAAAATGTTAATTTTGATATAGCATTTTATTTTCAAAATTATTTTATTTCATCACATCTCATAAATGCTTTTAATACTTCAGGAATTTTTACACTTCCATCTGCTTGTTGATAATTTTCTAATATAGCAGCTACAGTTCTACCTATTGCAACACCTGATCCATTTAATGTATGAACAAATTGTGGTTTATCCTTTGGATTTTCTCTGTATTTTATGTTAGCTCTTCTAGCTTGGAAATCTTCAAAGTTTGAACAACTTGATATTTCAACATATCTATTATAACTTGGCATCCAAACCTCTATATCATATTTTAATGCAGCAGTGAATCCTAAATCACCTTTGCATATTCTAACTATTCTATAAGGTATTTCTAAACCTTGAAGAACTGATTCAGCATCTTTAACTAACTTATCTAATTCTTCATAGCTTTGTTCTGGTTTGCAAAATTTAACAAGCTCAACCTTATTAAATTGATGTTGTCTTATAAGACCTCTTGTGTCCCTTCCAGCTGAACCTGCTTCAGCTCTAAAACAAGCACTATAAGCAACATGTTTTATTGGAAGTTCTTCTCCACTTAATACTTCATTTTTATAAAAATTTGTTACTGGAACTTCAGCAGTTGGAATCAAGAAAAATCCATTATTCTCAATTTTAAATGCATCTTCTTCAAATTTAGGTAATTGACCTGTTCCAGTCATACTTTCTCTATTAACCATATAAGGAGGTAATATTTCAGTATACCCATTATCAAATACATGTTTATCTAAAAAGTAATTTATTATAGCTCTTTCTAATCTAGCACCTGCACCTTTATAAAAAGTAAATCTTGATCCAGTTGTTTTACCTGCTCTTTCAAAATCTAAAATTTTCAAATCAGTTCCTAAATCCCAATGGGCTTTTGGCTCAAAATCAAATTTTGTTTTATCGCCCCAAACTTTTATTTCTACATTATCTTCATCAGTTTCCCCATCTGGAACTTGAGGATTTGGTATATTAGGTATTCTAAGCATTATATAATTTATTTTTTCATCTATTTCTGATACTTTTGCATCATCAGCTTTTATCTTATCCCCAATTTCTCTCATTTCAGCCATTACAGCAGTAACATCTTCTCCTGCCTTTTTTCTCTTTGGAATTTCAGCAGATACTTGATTTCTCTTACTCTTCAAAGCCTCAACATCTACAAGTATAGCTCTTCTTTTTTCATCTAATGCAACAACTTCATCTATACACGTAACATCAAAATCTTCTCCTCTATTTGCTAATAATACTTTTATTTCTTCTGGATTATTTCTAATTCTTTTTAAATCTAGCATTTTTTATTCTTCCTTTCATTTATTTTAAAATATATATTTTTATATGATTATTAATTTTAGACAAAATAAAAAAGAGTCTTTCATTTTCCCTCATACAAAGGGACGAAAAACTCCGCGTTGCCACCCTAATTGATAGATTAAAAAATCCATCCGCTCAAAAATTATAACGGTTAAAACCGTACTGCTTAATCACAGTCCCTCACAGGTGGATTCATGAATATAGCATATCAGTTTACACCAACCACTGATTCTCTAAAATACTAACAAACATTACTAGCCTGCTCAAAGGTTAATATTTATTTTACTAATAATATAGTAAAGCTATTGCAATATAATGTCAAGAATTTAATTTACTATAAGTATATTTTGCATATTATAAATTATAACCTTCTCATTATAATTTTAAACTATAAACCTAAATAATTTAAATTTATAAATAAATCAATCCATAAAAATTTAATCATTTTCTTTTTAATGATGCAAATAATTGTGATAATTTTGTTCCTTTTTTATTTATTTTTTCATTTTTTCTATTTAATGATTCTATCATTAAAAGTGTATCTGCGTTTACTGTTGAAAATCTTGTCATAATAACCATCTCCTAAATCTAACTTATAAATTGTTCTTGCTTCGAATACAGATTAACACTTAATTTGTAGCTTTACAATAGAAATTCATCTATAAAATAATTTTTATAAAACACATGAGTATTTAACTTTTTACCTAATAATTTATTAAAAAATCTCATACATTCCTTAATAAATTTAAACAAGGAAATATTCATTAATATTTAAAATGAATAATTAAAATTATTTCTTGCATTTTTAACTTCTTTTTTTATATTTTATTATAATTACAGTATTTTATGTATATAATATCCATAACTATTTTAAAATATTTTATAAAAAAAACAAAAAAATTTAATTTATAATAAAAAATTTTCTTGTTTTTTTTCAAATATTTATTAATTTGCTTATTAAAATTTACTTTTAATACTATATTAACAAGCAGTTCTCAATTATTCATCAATATTTTTTGTACAAATTATATCAATTCCTGTATTTAATATATTTCTACATACGACACTACCTATTTTTGTTGGAACCCCAACATATAATCTACTAAGTATTTTAGAAAACTCTATCCACTTATTATGTGGCACTGGTTTACTACTCTTTACAGGAACTACATGAAATTTAGATCCTCTAAGCCTAACTACACTTGTAAAAAGTTCATCTTCCATTACAATCTCCCTTTCATTGTTAAATTTCATTAAATTCTTTTATCCTACAAGTTAAAACATGAGAATTTTTAGAATCCTCAACTATTTCAGTTGGTTTTTTATCTAACTCTCTTGCTAATATATCGATAATACTACTTATACAGTACGCACCATTGCAATCGCCAAAAGTTGCAGCCGTTCTCCTTTTTATTCCTTCAACCGTCCTAGCTCCTAACGGTCTTCTTATAGAATCAACAATTTCACCTTCTGTTATCTGATTACACATACAAATTATTTTTCCATACCTATTATCCAATTTTATAAGTTCATTTCTTTCTTCTATTGATAAATCACGAAATTTATAAAATTCCCTTCTTTTATCAACAAAACTTTTATTTTCACCACACTTTAAATCTTCCACTATAGTCTCAGTTATTATAGTAGCTATGGCAGGAGAAATAGTAACCTCTCCATAATATTTCCCTGTTATTTTAATATAACCTTTATTTGCGTCACTATCATCTATTATCATTATATCTTTATGATGATTATCATAAAATACATCCTTTACATCTTTTCTTTTTAAGTCAGGCATTATCATTTTTACTTTGTTTATAACTTCCTTTTTACTTAATTCTGTACTAGAATTTACTCCAATTATAAGTTCATTACAAGAACTTGGCATAAAAACAATTGAATTATCTTTATCTTCTATTTTAGAAAGTATAGAATTCTTATCTATATTCTTTAAATTATTTAAAACTACATAATAAGTTTTTAAATTAAATCCGGCATTATCTTCCTCTCTTATATCATCTAATAAATATTTTTCACCTGGAATAGTATTAACTACAAATTTACATTTAAATTTATTTTTATTTGTTGTTACTCTAAAACCATTTGATAAACTTTGAATATCAGTAACAATTTCCTCTAATCTAAAAACAACTCCATTATCATAAGCAATTTCACCATAAGCTATTGCTAAATCATAAGGTTTTATAATAGCGGTACTTTCTGAATAAAGAGCTTTTATAACATCATCACCCAACCTTTGATTTATTTTTCTAGCCTCATCACCATCTATAAGTTTAATTCCAGTTAAAGCCCTATCTAATGATCTTTTATATCTTTCTTCTAAAACTTTTAAAGATTTTTCATCAGTTGCAACAGTTAAATTAGGTAACTTCTTAAAAGAAACATTTAATTTTTTTGTTATACTAGATAACATAGAATTGCCCATTTCTTCTAATGCGCTTATTAAATTATCTTTACATTCGCATCCGTCATAAACTATTGATGTATTAAAAAAAGAAATATCATCTGCTATATCAAAATCTTTTTCTATAACTGCTATATTTAAATTATATTTTGATAATTCATAGGCAACAGCGCATCCTATTATCCCACCACCTAAAATTAAAACATCATAATCCATTAATTTTTCAACTCCCAATTTTATAAATTTATATTTATTTAAATTATTTCACTCATTAATTATATTAACTAACAAAACTATACACAGTGTAAAAGAAACATTATCCAATAAAAGACTTAATTAATTTGATTATAACTTATATTATATAATTTTTAACACTTATTTTCATAAATATTTTTTTATAATATTAAAAGCATTACAATTTAAAACAAAGCATTATATAAGTTTAAACATTTAATTATAAAATAAATTAAAAAATGAGCCTAATAATATAAAATTATTAAACTCATACTAAGAATTATATTTTATTTCTATACATAACTAATAACTAATTAATATTATCAGCTTCCAATAAAATTTTTAATAATATATTATTATTAAAAGTTTTATCATTAATATTTTTATGATGATTTTCTATTGCATTTAAAAACTCATCATTATACAAATTGCTTGATAAATTTTTTTTTTGCTCCCTTAGTAATATATTTTTCCCTTTTAATCCATGATTGTAATATACATCTACACTTTTGAAATTAGAAAAATTTTTAAGAGCTCCTTTAGTAATCTTGTTTAAAATTACCAATATTGATTTTTCAATTAAATTTAATCCATAATCAATTTTACCTATATCATGTAATAAAGCTAATTTAGCTAAAACTACTTCATCTATATTTAACTTATTTTCAGAGTTTATTCTTAAACAATCATAACAAACCCTTATACAATGATATTTCTCAGAACGTTTTAACTTATTAAAAAGTATAATTTCATTTTTATCTAAATATTTATTAATATAAGTATAATCAATTTCTTTAAAATTAGAACTTATTGCCCATATAGCTTGCTTAATTCTATATATCATTATTAACTCCTAAAATAAATATTGAATATAACTATTATTTTTATATAAAAAAAGAACTACTTAAAGTAGTTCTTTTGGTGGAGGTAAAGAGATTCGAACTCTTGACCCCCTGCGTGCAAGGCAGGTGCTCTCCCAACTGAGCTATACCCCCAAATATGGTGGACCTTCAGGGACTCGAACCCCGGACCTACCGGTTATGAGCCGGTTGCTCTAACCAACTGAGCTAAAGATCCATGTAAACCTGGCAACCACTTACTCTCCCACACAGTCTCCCATGCAGTACCATCAGCCTCTAAAAGCTTAACCTTCGTGTTCGGAATGGAAACGGGTGTTACCTTAAAGAGCATTATCACCAGATAATCATGTTATTTATCTGAAAGATATATTCTCTCAAAATTACACTAAGTATTAACATAAAGTTAATTAGGTCAAGCCCTCGACCTATTAGTATCAGTCAGCTAAATATGTTACCATACTTGCACCTCTGACCTATCAACCTTGTGTTCTTCAAGGGGTCTTACTAGCTTATGCTATGGGAAATCTCATCTTGAGGTGGGCTTCACGCTTAGATGCTTTCAGCGTTTATCCCTTCCCGACTTAGCTACCCAGCTGTGCTCCTGGCGGAACAACTGGTACACCAGAGGTCAGTCCATCCCGGTCCTCTCGTACTAAGGACAGCTCCTCTCAAATTTCCTACGCCCGCGACGGATAGGGACCGAACTGTCTCACGACGTTCTGAACCCAGCTCGCGTGCCGCTTTAATGGGCGAACAGCCCAACCCTTGGGACCTACTTCAGCCCCAGGATGCGACGAGCCGACATCGAGGTGCCAAACCTCCCCGTCGATGTGGACTCTTGGGGGAGATCAGCCTGTTATCCCCGAGGTAGCTTTTATCCGTTGAGCGATGGCCCTCCCACGAGGTACCACCGGATCACTAAGCCCGACTTTCGTCCCTGCTCCACTTGTGGGTGTCGCAGTCAGGCTCCCTTCTGCCTTTGCACTCTTCGAACGATTTCCGACCGTTCTGAGGGAACCTTTGGGCGCCTCCGTTACTTTTTAGGAGGCGACCGCCCCAGTCAAACTGCCCACCTAACAATGTCCTGTGACCAGATTCATGGCCGCCAGTTAGAACTTCAGTACTATCAGGGTGGTATCCCAACGTCGACTCCACTAAGGCTGACGCCCTAGTCTCTCAGTCTCCCACCTATCCTGTACAGACAATACCGAAATTCAATGCTAAGCTACAGTAAAGCTCTACGGGGTCTTTCCGTCCAATCGCGGGTAACCAGCATCTTCACTGGTACTACAACTTCGCCGGATTTGCAGTTGAGACAGTGCTCAAGTCATTACGCCATTCGTGCGGGTCAGAACTTACCTGACAAGGAATTTCGCTACCTTAGGACCGTTATAGTTACGGCCGCCGTTTACTGGGGCTTAAGTTCACACCTTCGCTTACGCTAAGTGTTCCCCTTAACCTTCCAGCACCGGGCAGGCGTCAGCCCCTATACATCAGCTTACGCTTTAGCAGAGACCTGTGTTTTTGCTAAACAGTTGCTTGAGCCTATTCTCTGCGGCCTACTCTCATAGGCATCCCTTATTGCTAACTTACGGGATCAATTTGCCGAGTTCCTTAACTGCAATTCTTCCGCCGGCCTTAGGATTCTCTCCTCACCTACCTGTGTCGGTTTGCGGTACGGGCACTACTTCTCTCTCTAGACGCTTTTCTTGGCAGCGTGGAATCATGTACTTCGGTTCCGTAGAACCTTCCCCATAACATCTCATCATTATTACAACGGATTTGCCTATTGTAACTGACTAAATGCTTAGACTAGCATCCAATAGCTAGCACACACTATCCTCCTGCGTCACGCCATCGATAATAACGATGGTAGTGGTACTGGAATATCAACCAGTTGTCCATCACCTACGCCTTTCGGCCTCGGCTTAGGTCCCGACTAACCCTCAGCGGACGAGCCTTCCTGAGGAAACCTTAGGTATTCGGCCTGTAGGATTCTCACCTACATCTCGCTACTAATGCCAACATTCTCACTCGTAATCAGTCCACCACTCCTTACGGTATGACTTCAGCCCGATTACGACGCTCCTCTACCGCTTGAATAAATTCAAGCCCGTAGCTTCGGTGGTAAGTTTTAGCCCCGAACATCTTCGGCGCAGGATCTCTCGACTAGTGAGCTATTACGCACTCTTTTAATGAGTGGCTGCTTCTAAGCCAACATCCTAGTTGTCTTAGAAATCCCACATCCTTTTCCACTTAACTTACACTTTGGGACCTTAGCTGACGATCTGGGCTGTTTCCCTTTTGACCACGGATCTTATCATTCGTAGTCTGACTGCCGAACTTATAGTATATGGCATTCGGAGTTTGATAAGGTTCGGTAAGCGCTATGCCCCCTAGCCCATTCAGTGCTCTACCTCCATTACTCATATTCGACGCTAGCCCTAAAGCTATTTCGAGGAGAACCAGCTATCTCCGAGTTCGATTGGAATTTCTCCGCTATCCACAGCTCATCCCATGCTTTTTCAACAGCAACGTGGTTCGGTCCTCCACGAGGTTTTACCCTCGCTTCAACCTGGCCATGGATAGGTCACCCGGTTTCGGGTCTACGACATGCAACTAGTTGCCCTATTAAGACTTGGTTTCCCTTCGGCTCCGTACCTTAAGTACTTAACCTTGCTACATATCGTAACTCGTTGGCTCGTTCTACAAAAAGCACATCATCGCACACATAAGGTGCTTTGATCGGTTGTAGACATATGGTTTCAGGTTCTATTTCACTCCCCTCCCGGGGTTCTTTTCACCTTTCCCTCACGGTACTGCTTCACTATCGGTCATCAGGTAGTATTTAGCCTTGGGAGGTGGTCCTCCCTGCTTCCCACAAGGTTTCACGTGTCTCGTGGTACTCTGGATTAGAACTTGATTACTCTAACTTTCATTTACAGGACTATTACCTTCTACGGTAGAGCTTTCCAGCTCTCTTCAATTAGTTATAGTTTCTCGTTATGTTCTATCCACAACCCCGGAAACAAGTTTCCGGTTTGGGCTCTTTCCCTTTCGCTCGCCGCTACTTAGAAAATCGATTTTTCTTTCTCTTCCTCTAGGTACTTAGATGTTTCAGTTCCCTAGGTTTACCCTCGTTAACCTATTTATTCAGTTAACGATACATGGGGTTTCCCATGTGAGTTTCCTCATTCGGAAATCTTTGGATCTCAGACTATGTGCGTCTACCCAAAGCTTATCGCAGCTTATCACGTCCTTCATCGGCTCCTGATGCCAAGGCATTCACCATACGCCCTTTGTAGCTTGACCTTTGTTTCTATCTTTTAGATAGTTGCAATCAATTTTACAAAGAATAGTAAATTTAATTGGCTTTACTCTATTTATTAATACTTATGTGTAATTTTCAAAGAACATAATTTTGAAAGAACTTAGTCTTTCAAAATTAAACAGATATTTAAGAAGCATTCTTTATTATCATCTTAGTTTTCCTAAGATATTCTTCCTTAGAAAGGAGGTGATCCAGCCGCAGGTTCTCCTACGGCTACCTTGTTACGACTTCACCCCAATCGCTGACCCTACCTTCGGCCGCTGCCTCCTTACGGTTAGCTTACGGACTTCGGGTATTGCCAACTCTCATGGTGTGACGGGCGGTGTGTACAAGACCCGGGAACGTATTCACCGCGACATTCTGATTCGCGATTACTAGCAACTCCAGCTTCATGTAGGCGAGTTTCAGCCTACAATCCGAACTGAGACAAGTTTTTGAGTTTTGCTCCACTTCACAGTATTGCTTCTCTTTGTACTTGCCATTGTAGCACGTGTGTAGCCCTAGACATAAGGGGCATGATGATTTGACGTCATCCCCACCTTCCTCCCGGTTAACCCGGGCAGTCTCGCTAGAGTGGTCAACTTAATGGTACCAACTAACAATAAGGGTTGCGCTCGTTGCGGGACTTAACCCAACATCTCACGACACGAGCTGACGACAACCATGCACCACCTGTGTTCCTGTTCCCGAAGGAACTTCCCACATTACTGGTAATTCAAGACATGTCAAGTCTAGGTAAGGTTCTTCGCGTTGCTTCGAATTAAACCACATGCTCCGCTGCTTGTGCGGGTCCCCGTCAATTCCTTTGAGTTTTAATCTTGCGACCGTACTCCCCAGGCGGAATACTTAATGCGTTAGCGGCGGCACAGAGGCTTGGGGCCCCTACACCTAGTATTCATCGTTTATGGCGTGGACTACCAGGGTAATCTAATCCTGTTTGCTCCCCACCGCTTTCGAGCCTCAGCGTTCAGTTACAGTCCAGAGAATCGCCTTCGCCACTGGTGTTCTTCCTAATCTCTACGCATTTCACCGCTACACTAGGAATTCCATTCTCCTCTCCTGCACTCTAGATATCCAGTTTGGAATGCAGCTCCCAAGTTAAGCTCGGGTATTTCACATCCCACTTAAATATCCGCCTACGCTCCCTTTACGCCCAGTAAATCCGGATAACGCTTGCCACCTACGTATTACCGCGGCTGCTGGCACGTAGTTAGCCGTGGCTTCCTCCTTAGGTACCGTCATTATCGTCCCTAAAGACAGAGCTTTACAATCCGAAGACCTTCATCACTCACGCGGC
>NZ_UAUL01000014.1 GCF_900456775.1 Sarcina ventriculi
ACAAGCCTAATTTTACCTAACCGAAACCCAAGCCAAAACAATTTTAGAAAACAATTGAATGAAGTAGCCTTACAAATTACTCCTTTAACCCAAGGATTAAATTTAAACCAAAATGAATTTGATTCTCTTGTCGATTTTGCTTACAACCTTGGTGTCGATGCTCTTAAAAATTCCGATTTACTTGCAAATATAAAACTTGCGATAATAACGCGATTATAACAGCCGATTTACAGCATGGGATCATTGCGATGGAGTCGTCTTACCTGGGTTGCAAAAACGTAGAGAAAACGAAGCAATATTATTCTTAACAGGCGAATATATAAATAATTAGGAGGCATACGTAAATGGATACTAATTACATAACATTAGGTGTAGCAGTAGTAGGCTTTGTGTCTACTCTACTTACCCATAAATACCATATAAATTTACATTCCAAGAAACTAGAATCTATAGAAAAAGATTTATCTAATGTATTAACAGCAGTAAATAAAATAACAGATATTACAGACCCAAAGCTTTCTCCTATTGTTAAAGATGCTAATACCATTTTAGAAACAGTAGAACAGAAGAATCCCCAAGGTTAGGCTAATAATTTAATATATTTAATGCCCAATTACCATTATATAATAAAAATTAGAAAGGGGGTGTTACTATGGCTATCGGAAGAAGAAAAAGAAAAAGAACGTCCAGAACTCACGCTTATGCGTATGGTTATGTAAGAAAAAGAACTACACATAGAAAAAGAAGAGCTAAAAAATCTACTTCTAAAAAGAAAAAATTAGAAGTACATGTACATCTTAAACATCATTATTAAAAAAGAGAACCTCCATATACTGGAGGTCTTTTTATTGTTACCAACTACTTGTAATATGCTATAATTAATATAAGAATATACGAGGTGTGAACATGAAAAAACTACAACTTTTAAGAATAAAAGAACGCTTAACAATAACACAATTAGGGGAAAAAACAGGAATTAGTCCATCCTATTTAAGCCAATTGGAAAGAGGTAAAAAAAGCAATCCAAGCTTACCAGTCTTAAATACTTTAGCAAAAGAATTTAAAGTACCAGTTACAGTCTTGTTTTGCGATTTTGCAGATATACATATATAAAAAAGTGGGGTTAATCCCCACTTAATTTCTTATAAGCTACTTTATTTAAACTTTTCTTTCCATGTTTCCATTTTCTTTCTAGCCAACTTAATTTATCTAAATTTCTCAATCTTATCATTTCCGTAAAGAATAGTAATGTTGGTTCAAAAATAGGATTTTTTTCTTCTTTTCTAATTTCTCTTTTTAATCTTTTTTTCTCTTTTAGATAATAACGTTTTTTCATACTCGCACGCTCCTTTTTTTCACCTTTCTTTTATTTTGTCCACAACCAATCTAACAATCTTAAATAGTCTTCAAATTCTGTTTGTGTTAATTCCTCTATATCCTTCTTTCCCATTCCAAATTCTTCTTCTGTTTCCCTTATATATTCTCGATATGTTTGTTCGTTAGAACCACTTCATTTCATTTCTGCTAACTCATCTGAAATTGAGAAGTTCTTTATTATTTAGTTAAGTCCATAGCTTTAATGTTTTCCCTCGTGCATTAACAACTTCTATCGACACATCAAATTCATCAGATATATTTTTTTAAATTATAATAGTTATCTTCAATATTTTCATTTGCAACTTTTATAAATTCTGATTTTGGCATTAAAAATGCTCCCGCAAATTCATTTGCTTCAGATTCATACTCAGTATAAGGTATATTTGTATTTCTAGCATGACTTGTTCCTATTCTATATTATTTCCATTTTTCTTCATCTAGGTAATTCATATGAAGAAATAAATGACCTAATTCATGTGCTATTGAAAATCTTATCCTTTGATAGTTGGAACATCTGATAGAGATATTTCGAAATTATCATCTGAGGATTTTGTTATAGTAACTTCATTAAAACTGGAATAATCTTTTATTATATTTCCATTTAAATCTTTTACAATAGTTTCAATATTAAATTTATTTTTTGTAATATTTAAAAGAACTCTAATTTCTTCGGCAATATTATTTATTATATCTCTTTTTTTATGGTTCATAGGATACTCTCCAATTCCAATATATCTTCTTTTAAATCGTCAAAAACTTTCCATCTTTTCATTTTCTTCACCTACCCTAACAACAAATGTGCATTTTCCATTATTCTTACATACTCTTTTCTATGTTCATTCATACCACCATTTTCTTCTATTCTTTGCAGTAAATCCTCTAGAGTCATTCCGCTTTTACAACCTATATTACACTTTATAATATTGTTCATATCTTTATAAACTGTTATTAACCTATTTTCGCATTGGATATACAAAATGTTTTTAAAATTTTCATAAACCTTACCAAGATGCGTTCCTTTTTTATTTCTATCTCTCCATTTATTTAAATACGACTATTACAGCTATCACAAAGGCAATTCCTAAAGTAATTATCCAAAAAATATTAAGTTGTTTATCTGTCATAATTTTCTCCTTTAAGTTCTTTACACATTTTTTTCCAATCATTTAATTCATCTCTTAAAAAATATATTTTAGTTACTAATTCCCTATTATCTTTTTCTAACTCTTCTTTTGTCTGTTTTGCCTTTATTGCCCAATTAACTAGACTTTCATATTTTTCTTCTAATTCATCAAGTTCGGAATCTTTTAATATTAGCTCATCTTCTAATTCCTCGATTCTCTCCATTAAATCGTCCACACAAGGCTTTTTATAAGCTTGTCTATATTTATCATGTACGAAGATAATTTCTTCCTCAGAAAGGGGGATAACCTCCTTTCCGTTTACTTGTATGCTAAACAAATGTCCTTGTTGTAATAAATCAAAATTAACCATTTTTTTATTCCTCCTTAAAATTTCTATAATCTTATCTTTTTTTATTCCTGTTATCGTTACCATTTATATTACCTACTTCTCTACTTCCCATCTTTGTATATATAACAAGTTTCCTAAGTCTTCTATTATGTAGTTACCAGTTAAACTTTTTGTAATTTTCATTTTCTGTTTAAACGTTTTATATGGGATTACTTCTATTATTTTTAACAACTTATTCATCACATAAACTCTCTTAATCTGTAATTACAATCTTCCTTAAAAACCACTCCAAATCTTTTACCACAGCACTCTAAAATACGCCCTCCAAGTGCTTCATCGAGCTGTATTAATAGGTGTGGAGTACACTCCGTACTTATTAAAGTTGGTAAGTAGTTAAGGTATCTATAATTTAATATTTCGTAAATGTATTTCAGATCAGATTCTTTTAATTCTCCTATTAATTTTCCACTTCTAATCTTATCCTTAAATAAATCATCGATTATAAGCACTCTAGCACCCTTGTAGCGATTGATTAATTTATTATAGTGTTCTATATCTAATACACTACTTTTCAACTCTCTAATGGCTTCTAAATAGGGCATATACACAACAGGAATTTTTTTATCTAATAATGCTTTACCAATAGCAGTTATAATATGTGTCTTGCCAGCCCCACTTTGTCCCATAACGCAGAACCCATTACCTCTATTTTTTTCTATACTATTAAAACTTTTAATATAATCAATAGCTTTATCCCTAGCTTGTCTAGTTATATCATTATAAGATTCATACTCTTTTAGCATTTTCAGATCTTTTGGATTTACACCAAAGTTTGTCCAAAGTCTATTTACATAATCTAATTCAGCACATTCACAACGCTTGTATCTGCCATTGTGTTCCACAAAACCAGTATCACTACATTTATTACACTTGTACACTTGTTTAGAAGCAAGAGAAGTCGTATTTTGGCTTTGCGCTTGTTCTATTATCTTTTTTAATATTCCTTGCATTAGTTCCATCTTCCTTATCTGTATAATTTCCTTCTAGCACCTTAATAAAATTACTGGGTTTTATAAGCCAATCGAAAGTAATAGTCCAATTTTTATTATTTTGCCCTTTTAAGAAACTACTTTCTTTTATATAGTTTATAGCTTGTAATACTCCATCTATTCCATAATCTTTTATTCTTGCATTTAACAACTTTAATCTAGTATTTTGTATAGATTTTATAGTAGATAAGTTAAGATTGTTCCAGGCTATAACTATACATTCCAAATGTTTTGGAATAAGTGCAACTTTAGTTGTACTAACCTCTATCTCTATATCTTTCTCTATATCTTTCTCTTTCTCTATCTCTTTCTCTATCTCTGTATGGACATTTTTTGGATTAATGTTGGACAGTAATTGGACATTGTCCAATTTTTTTAATTCTCTTTCTTTTTTCTTATATTTAGCCCACTTAGTCTCACTTCCTACCATTTGTTCTAATTGGGTTATATAAATTTCCCCATTATCAAGAATCTGTATTAATCCTATTTTCTTAAATAACTCCATTGCTACAGTTACAGTATCTATATCTGTTTTAGTTATCTCACCTAATTTCTTAACATCATAGGGAATTAAAATTTGTCCAACATTTCTAATTAATATTCCATTAGTTTTTAAAGATTTAAGGCATAACTTTAAATAAAATAAGCAATATTCTTTACCATTAGTTTGTTCTTCTAACCATGCCAAGGTATCTTCTTCAAAAAAATCTTCTTTAAGTTTTAACCAATAATATTTTTTATCTCCCATTAATTAGCACTCCCTTCAACAGTTGGCTGACAATCCTTGCATAATTTATGTTTGCATATTTTCCAAGACTTAACCGCTATATCTCTAGTTATTTGTTTTCCACACTTTTCACAAAAATGTTTTTGTCCTCTATCATCATCAGAGTCTTTTGTATCATCTATGGCAAATATAGCATTTAAGGCGTATTTCCTAGCATAACTACTTGTTGCTCCTGTTAATTGGCTCGAATCCATTCCCTTCTTAACTGCTTCTTCTCTTGCGTAAGCAGTAGTTTGTATCTGTTCCTCGGGTGTTTCCATGTTAATTAAGGTTACTGTAGCTTTTATATAAAATCTATCTCCTATTAATTCAATTTTATCTGTAATAAACATAGTCACTTTATTTTCGGATAATAGAGGTTTTACAGATTCTAATATATCCTCACAGCTTCTATACTTATATCCACCAAATTTATTTTCTTGCCCTTTTGGTGCTTTTAATTTCACTTGTATCGCTGTTAATTTTTCATATATATTCATTATTTTCTCCTCCTGTTATCTTACATTTAAACAATTCTTAATGTGTATTTTTGCTCCATTAACTTCTTTTCCACTTTTAATATCTTGTTTAATCTTTGTCTTATCTGCTGTTTTGGTTATTTTATAATACTCTTCTGTTAATAAATCCAAATCTACAACAACACTTTCTACTTTTCTAGTAGAGAAAGTATAGCTATCTGTTTTTAACTTTTTATTTTTTAATTTTTCTAAGTTAGTTAGCATATACTCCCTTAGAGTTTCTATTACCTTTTCGTTAGTTTTCATTTTTTTTATTATTCTATCTGCTTCTTCCTTTTGGCTTTGTGCTACAGCTTTGCGATTTGTTATTTCCTTTTGTAGATTAATAAATTTATCTCCAATAGTATCTACTATCTTATCTATTTCCTCGAATAATATCTTCTTATCCACGCTTTCGTTATCTAGTAATGCCTCTAGGTTTTGGTAATTTCTTGTTAATTCGTATATTTTCATTGTATTCATTATATTTCTGCCTCCCTTTTACATTCATCTATGCACTCTTTACATACAGCTACACCTAATACATCGTAATATTCTTCACCTTCATAGATAGCGTTACCACACATTTCACAAGTATCTACTTGTAACCTCGTATTATAAAAATTATCATATCTGTAATCATAACAGCACTCAGGTAACATATTATCTACCTCCTAAATATTCATTTTCTTGTTTAAAGCCATGGGCACTACTATGTTTAAACTTAAAACTGGCTTCGTAACTATCTATTAAGTCCTTCAAATATCCAATTTCCACATCTTTAGAGCAATTATCTTTGTATAACCTTCTATTTTCCTTAATCAAATCTTCTATTATCCTATCTCTAATAGATAACTTCTTTCTTAACTCTTTATTGTTTATCATTTTTTATTCCTCCAGTTCTATATCTATAATTATTCCTAACATTCCTAATACCATAGTTACCAACATAATCCCGTCTATTCCCCTTACAACTAGAGAAATAAGGCTCATAACAAATAGTATTAAACTTGTTATTTCTATTGTTATTTGTGTCCTTAATCTGTTGTATTTCATGCTTTACCCTCCAATTCAAAGCACAGTTTTACCTCTAATTCTGCTAATGGTGTAATTATTTTAGTTATTACATACTCCTGGATATAACTATTATTAACTACTTCTCTTCTTAATACTTTTTTATACTTCTTCCTGTAATTATTTATTTCATCTATGCTCTTACAACTCATATATATTGTTTTCATTTTTTTAAGCCTTCTTACCCTTCCATAGTTGGTACAATTCCTTTGCATTTTAATAAATCATATATAAATTTTCTTCCTTTTTGTGTCCATTTTGTATGCATAGATGTTCTAACTCTACCTACACCATTAGATATTATAGTAGTTTCGGAACAAGCGTACCCTTTATCTTTGTATGGCTTATATAATAACCATTGTCCACTTTGTTTATATTGGATTTCAAATTTATTAAGCAATTTATTAAACTCTTGTGCAGACATTCCATAATCATTGGCGATTTGGCGAATTGTAAATGTATTATTGCTTTGTAAGACCATATCTGTATATTCTGCTTTCGGTTTAAGTTCTTTAATTTGTTTATTTCTTTCTTCTATTCTTGAATTAGCTATTTGTAAGGCTCTTGACAAAATATCTTCATCAGACATATTTTCATTTGTAGAAATATATCCGCCTGTTTTTCTTATCTGAGGTAATACTTCATCTGTTACCCAATCTTGGAATTTTTCAGCTTCTTTTTTATCGGATTTAAATATTAGTTTATAAACTCCACTTTCTGTTAAGAATTTTTCTCCTGTATTGTGCAATTTTCTAATGTCTTTATTAAGGACATTAGAATTTTTTAATAAAATAGCTTGATTAGTAGTCATTTTGCTTAAATAATTTCTTACAGAGCTTTTTTCTAATTCCAAACATTCTCCAACATGATATGGATTAAATAATACCTTTCCTTCAAATTCGAATACTTCTACCTCTTTATTTTCAAAAATCATTAAATTATTCATTTTTATCTCTCCTTTAAATTTAATATATATATTTGTTAAACTTGTCCTATACATTTATAACTTTTATAATTTAAGTATCGGCTCCGCTAAGTCGAAATAAATTATGAAAGATGGTGAAATGTATGACAAGTATATATGCTTGTTTAATAGGCGATTGGGTTAACCTAGGTGATGACCCTAACTGTAAAGTAGGGGGTAATCATCAGTCTCCAATAATATGGTGGGAAGAAAATGCTGAAATTTGGAGTCCTATAAATAAGGAACAAGAACATACAATGTATCAACAAGATTATGTTTATATTCACTATTTCGGTAAGGACTATCGCATACATCCAATGTTTATACAAGTAGTAGAATCTTAATATTTTCTTTTAAGATAAGAATCTAACTCTGTAGAGTCGTCAATTTTTATATTGGCGGCTTTCTTGTTAAAATACATATCCATACCAATTTTTATATATCCCCATTCAGAGGCGCTTAATCCGATTAACTCTGCCTTAATTTTTTCAATCTTTTCCTCTGTAAGATTTTTAAATACTTTTTTATTCATTTTTATCTCTCCTTTATTTTTTTTCGTTTCTAAATCTCTTAATAAAAATTCAACCTTTAATTTTCCTTTTAACGGAATATCATCAGAAAGTCTAACATCAAATTCAGTCTTATTATTTAACTTTGCCTTTAGTTCCTCCATTTCTTCTATAGATTCACACTCTATTGTGTATTTAAGTGGTTCTAGTTCTAGACATTTACTCATTTTTATCTCTCCTTTACTCTTAATACATTAGCTACCGCTAACATTATTACTACTATTGTTATAAACAATATAGCTAAGTTACTTAAGTTTTGTGTTATTTCTAATACCGTTAATACTATTTGGCATATTAGAATTATTAACATTCCTTTCATTGTTAATTCTCCTTTTATATCTCCATTATTGTTTGTTCATATTTTCTCTCAGACTTAATTACCTTAATACTTTCATCTATTAAAGAAACTATATTACTCTTATCGTAATGGCTTATATCTTCCCATTTTTGTACTCCCAAGATTGTAAATAACCTTGCTTTTACTTGTTCATATTCTTTGTTTACTCTAAGTATTCCTAGGCGTTTTTTAATATAATCACAGTATTGGTGCTTAGCTACACAGTTTATCTTGTAATAAGATTTACATTCTTCTAATGTTTGTTGTAAGTTAGATACTAAATTATTTAAATCATCTTTTACTATTAGAGTATTTGATTGTTTGTTTTTTAAAGCTTGTTCCATTTCATTAAATCTTTCTACGTAAGCAGCAGTAAATAAGATTCCTTTTTCACCTTGTTGTTTATTGCCTATAAGTTCACAGCCTAAACGAGTTATTTGATAACATTTATAACTTCTAGTTCCAGAAAAATAACTATCCTTTATGAAATATTTGGATAGTGCAAATTTTGCTCTTTCCAAAGCAGGGATAATTCCTACTGTTTTAGAATTTTCATTCCCCTCTAATTCTCTTAAAAGATACTTATGTTCTTTCCCTAGCATTTTTGCAACTTCCATACTTGATATAGTTAATTGGTTCATGTTTTCAAAAGTTATTATGTTTTTCATTCTTATCTCTCCTTTTCTTTACTTGCTTCAACGCCTAATCTTATAAGATGTCTTAACATCTCACTTTGTGTTTTGTTATAGAACTCTTTTTGTTTTAAAGTATCTAACTCTTTTTCAATATCTGCTGGTATAGAAATTGAAAATCTTCTTAAACTTGTTGCCATCTTAATTCCTCCTTTCACTTGTGTGAATCACTGGTTAAGTGGTTCACTTGGTATATTTATATAATACACTGGTTCACTGGTGAAGTCAACCGATTTAAAAAATATTTTTTATTTTTTTAATAATTGAACCAGTACACCACTTATGTTATAATAAATAATATAGGAGGTGATTACATGGCTACTACTAAACCGCGTTACTCTATTACAGTAGATGAAAAAATGCTTGAAGAAATCGAAAATTTTAGATTTAATAATAGATTCCCTAATAGAAATCAAGCAACCATTGAACTAATTAGATTAGGATTAGAAAAGTTAAAAGAAGATAAGAAAAAACAAAATTAAAAAAGAAAGCCGATAGATTTTAAATCTACCGGCTTTTATTAAAACCAACGCTTTTTCTTCCTATAAGGTTTATAAAAAATATTTTTCTTTCTATAAGACTTAGGAATGATATATTTTCTTACATAAGGCTTATAAAAAATGTGTTTCCTTATATATGGTTTATAACTAGAAGTATATACCCTATTACTAGAACTACGTGTGGTACTTACAGAACGACTATGCACTTGCCTGTGACATGAAGCACATAATACTACTAATTCATTATCTAACTCATGACCTAAATGCTGATAGCTTAAATGATGGACTTGTAAAGATGTTGTAGATCCACACTTAGCACAGCGATAATGTCCTAGTTGTAAAGCACGTTGTCGACGTGAACGCCAGGCACTACTATGTATATAATTTTCATACTCAGCAGTATGCACATGGCCATTATAACTTCTATTGCCATATCTAGATCTACCAGGTCCATTATCATAATGTTTAGCACGTTCTTCTATCCAGGCTTCCGGATTATCATGTGTAGGTGAGCCTATATACTTTTTCTCACTAGGCTCTTTACGGTCAAACGGAATATTAACTTGATTTTTCTTTTTATTATGCTTTTGTACTATGGGACCTATAATTGCAAATATTATGAGTATAACTGCTATAACGGTTAAAATCATTACTATCACCTCTAATAATTATTTCCGCATTAATCTACAAATCCTGAATATACATAACCTGTATCACCATTACTATTTACCATAACATAATCCCAACCGTTACTAGAGCTTAATACAGTTACTTCAGCTCCTTTACCTAAGTGATACTCAATAACTGAACTTGATGAGCTTGGACCACTATGTAAGTCAGCTCTCCAATAATCAATTGTACCAGTATATGTAGCAGTTCCACCACCTTGAGATTGAGTTTGTTGTGTAGTGCTTTGAGTTTTAGGTGTGTTAGTAACATTTGTATTCTGATTACTTGTTACTGGAGTACTACTTACAGGCTTAGTAGATTGAGTAGGTGCCTGAGTAGTTGTTGATTGTTTACTTGCTTGTGGCTTATTAGTATTGGTTGAAGTCTGTTTACTAACTGACTGAGATGTTTGTGTTTCTGTAGTATTATGTTGAACTGACATATTATTATTTGGTGTTGTAGTCGCTTGTGTTGAGTTATTAGAGTTTACAGCATGATTTTCATTATTTGTAGTTGCACTGCTATTATGCGCTGTTGTAGTTTTATTGTTATCGCTAACAGTATTCTCTGATGTTGTAGTAGATGATTGAGTTCTGCTTATAGTATCTGAACTTTCAGTTTTACTAGACTGAGTTGCATTTAATGGTTTAGAGTTAAGATTTTGATTATTAGTTGCGACTGCGATTAGTATTAAACCAACAAAAAGTACAATTACTATTAATATCGTTAATAAGCAGCCTTTTTTAAATTTTTTCATATTACCTCCTATTGATAAACTTATTTACAAAAACTAGTATAGCAAAAAATAGAAAATTGTAAAATTAAGATAGTTCGTGTCTAATTATTAATTTTTTATTAAATATATTTACTTTTTTTGTATTTATATGGTATTATATAAATGTAATAAGAAGGGGTTTATTGGAATATAAATATTATGAGAGTTTAAAAGAGAAGATATGGGGTAATAGTAAAAAGCAACTAGGTTTCTAGTTGCTTTTTATTTACTTAATTCTTTTTAACTAATGCTATTATTCCAGCAATAATTAATAAAACAGCAGGAATAAGAAATGCCATAAAAGAACAAATAAATCCTATAATAGCACATATTATTAATACCATTCCTGCTACTTTTGGCATTTTACTTATTAAACAAGTAAAAACTAATGCAATTATAGCAAATAAGAATGATACTACACCTAAGCCGATTAGAGTAGTACCAGAACTTGCACCAAAGCTTGTCCCTAAAGTTCCAATTAACATAACTCCCACTTCACTTAATAGTGCCAGTATACTTCCTATTAACCCTAAAATAAATGAAACTGTATATTTATTTTGCATTTTTATAAATCCTTTCTATATGTATTACATTTAATATTATACCAAAACTTAGAAAATTGTAAAATTACACTAGATTTTTAATTTTTATATGTCTTTTTTTCTCTTTTAATGTATTTATATAGTATTTAATAGTATTTAATGTATTTAGAGGTCTCGGGATTGGCTTTTCATGCGATTTTTAAGAGTTATATATGGACAAATCAAGGAGCATATATGGACAAATCAAGGAGCATATATGGACAAATCAAGGAGCATATATGGACAAATCAAGGAGCATATATGGACAAAATTCTAACTTGATGTCCATAGAAATCTAAGGTATAATATACCAAAATAATTTTCTACAGGAGATACAAATGAATGATTTAGAAATATTGTTTAAAAGTAATACTTTAATTAAAGCTAAATATGATTTTACAGTTGCACAAAATAGAGTGTTGCAAAAAGTATTTTATGAAATACAAAAAAACAAAATAAATATAGCTGAGATTGCAACTCGTGAAATGAAACAATTAATAAAAAATAAAGCAATAAATAGTGTTGAATCTATTAAAGAATTTTTAAAAAATTTAAAAGAAAACGAGATTATGGAAATAAAAGAAAATGGAGAATGGTTACATGTGAATGTGTTAAGTGGAGCGAAATATAATCCTGAATCAGATAAGTTTGTAATAGAAATACCTATATTGTTACTGCAATTAATTCATGAATATACTACTACTGGCTTTACTCCTAGTAATGTTACTAAATATATAAGTCTCGGTGCAACCAATGCACAAAGATTTTATGAATTACTTAGAATGTGGACAGGTAGTAAAACAATTATCGAATATTCTGTAGATGAAATTAAAGAATATTTAATGTTGCAAGATAAATATAAAGTATTTGCAGATTTTAGAAAAAGAATTATAGAATCTTGTATTAAAGAACTTAAAGAAAAAGAATTACTAGATATATATAAAGTTGAATATATTAAAACAGGAAGAAAAATTACTAGTATTAAATTCTATGTTAAAGATTTAGAACCTAGAACTTATAAATTTGAAACTAAAAAAGATTTCGATAAACCTAAAAAAGAAGTTTCTAATTTTGCTAACTTCACTCAAAGAAAATATGATTATGATAAATTAGAAAAGCAACTTTTGGGTTGGGCTGATGATGAAGAAGATTATGAACAAAGATAATAGAAAAAAATAACAAAAATTAACTAGTGGTTAATTTTAAACACAAACGTAAAACATCTTGCTATTATTATTAGTGAGGTGTTTTTTTATGTATATTCCACAGGATTTTAAAGAACATGGATTTGACAGTATTGTAAGTCTTTCGATAAGATACAATACACATTATCCTTACATATACAGATGGAAAAAAGCAACAGGAACATTATTAAAAAGAGGAAGACCAAAGTTAGATATAGATATTGCTAAATTAGAAAAATTAAAAAATGAAGGATACACATTAGAGAAATTAAGCATATATTTTAATTGTTCTATTCGCACAATTAAGAACAGAGTAAGAGAAATTAATTTACAAACATTAACAAAAATTAACTAGTGGTTAATAGGTATTGCATTTGGTTGTAGTTTAGTTATAATCAATATTGTAAGGAATTTATTTAGCAATTTAATATTTTGTCTGTTAGTTTATCATTCAGTTTTTTTAGTACTCTGTAATATATGTTTTGTCTATGTTCGTATTTTTCATTTTTTTAGACCAACTCAATGCGTAAAGGACTGCCTTCGGGTGGTCTTTTTTCTTTATTAAATTAAAAAAGGAGATGATTAAATAATGTTGACTTATAAACAAGAACAATTTATACAAGGATTACTAGATGGTTTATCGCAACTTGAAGCTTATAAACAAGCCTACAATTGTGAAAACATGAGTGATTCGACGATTTCCAGTAATGCCAGTAGACTTTTTAAGAATAGCAAGATTATAGCAAGATATAGTCGACTTTTAGACGCTTATTCTAGCCAAAAATTAATACAAAGGACAGAACTATCGGAGCGAATGTTAGAACTGTTAGAGAGAGCCACAGAGGACACAAAAGAGAAGGGATTTAAACAGGGAAACATATCTGCCATGACCTTGGCTGTAAATACTTTAAAAGAACTAAATGGACTAACTTTTGCAGATGATCTAGCACAAGATAAATTACAGCTAGAAGTTGAAAAGCTAGAAGTAGCTAAAGATAAAAATAGAAATGATAAGGAATCGGATAAAGATAAAGCTGACTTATTAAGGAGGTTGGTGGAAAATGCCTAGTTTTACCGAGAAACAAAAAGAAGTTATAAGATGTGTTAAAGAGGAAAATCCTAAAATTTTAATTTGTAATGGTGCTAAACGTGCTGGCAAAACTTATGTTATTAGCACCCTTATGTTAGGTAAGATAGCAGAACATTATGGAGAAGGTAAGTCCTTTATTTTAGGAGGAGCAACTTATAGCACTATACAGCGTAATGTTCTAAACGATTGGGAAGAAATATTACAAACCAATTTTAAACTACATAAGGATAACCACATTAATATTTTTGGTAATAAGGTGTATATATTTGGAGGGGATAATTCGGCGTCTTGGAAGACTGTAAGAGGGTTTACAGCACAAGGCTGTTTCCTGAATGAAGCAACCGCCCTGAATGAAACTTTTATAAAAGAATCTATTTCTAGATGTTCTTTACCTGGAGCTTTTATTTACATGGACACAAACCCCGAAAATCCCTTACATTTTGTAAAAACGGATTATATAGATAAAAGTGGACAAAGGTTATCTAGTGGGAAATTAAATATAATAAATTTTGATTTTAAACTAGATGATAATACAGCTTTAGATACAGAATATATAGAATCTGTAAAGGCAAGCACTCCACAAGGAGTATTTTACGATAGAGATATATTAGGACTATGGGTTAATGCAGAAGGCGTTGTATACAGGGATTTTAACGCTAATAAGCATATTATAACTAAGGATAACCTACCATATTTAAATGGCAAATTGAACATGATTAGAATATGGGGAGGTATAGACTGGGGATATAAACATAAAGGTTCTATATCTATCTATGGAATGGATAAAAATAAGAATATTTATTGTTTAGAAGAATATACAAAGGATTTATTATTAATAGATTCTTGGGTATTAAAATGTAAAGAATTTATCACTAAATATGGAGATATACCTTTTTACGCAGATAGTGCTAAACATTTGGCACTTAACTCCATTAATTGCTGGGAACCCCTAAAGACTTTAGTAGTTGAAATAAACTAACAATCTAAAGTATGTAACAATGGGCAATCAGCAGTCATTTCAAAAAAACTTTAAAAATATGATACTTTATATATGAACATATGATATCATATATATGAACATATTTTTAAAGGAGTGATTCAAATGAGAAAAAAACAAATAAATACTTTACCCGGATTTGAAAAGGTGAAAGATAGATACTGGATAACTGATCAAGGCGACGTTTTATCAATAGATTCAAAAGGTTGTAAAACATTAGCTATTAAATTATCAAGTCCTAGTTCTAAGTCGAAAGGTGGTTATCGTACAGTATGTTTATGTACAACTGAGTTAACTGGTCAAAAAAGAGGATATAGAAATATAAAACGTAATATTTATCCTCGTATTAATCGCTTAGTAGCGATGGCTTTTATACCTAATCCAACCAATAAAGAAACAGTAGACCATATAGATGGGGATATTAAGAATGATAATTATACTAATTTAAGATGGGCTACTATGAAGGAAAATTCACGTTATGCTAATGCTAAACAAGTGTTTATGTATGATAATCAGGGATTATTAGTAAAAAAATATGAAAGTGGCGCTGATGTAAAACTAGATGGATTTAATCAAGGCCATGCTTTAGCAGTAGCAAGGGGTGTGGAAAGAAGTCATAAAGGCATGATTTTTTCTTATATTGAATTAACTAAAGATGAAGTGATTCAACGACTATCGAAACCATTTTATCTTTCAAAGGATAAAAGAAGGAAGTAGAGTACACTAAAGCTAGTGGAAACATGGAGCAATCTAAGATTGAAGATATAGTCTAATCTTGCATGAAAGTGTAAGCAGTTCATAAGAGAACGGGTGAGGAGTAGCGCCCCTCACCGAATATAAATGAGACCAGAGCATATAGCTAGGTTTAGAAAAGAGGGTATTAAGTGCCAACTTGCTAATAAAAATGTTAAACCAGGAATAGAAACTGTATCTAAGTTATTGCTAAAGGATAGATTATATCTAGTTAAAGAGGATATTATGGACTTACCTAAGGAGTTTAGTTTATATGTTTGGGGATCAGATGACGAGCCTGTAAAAACCAACGATGATGCCTTAGATGGTCTTAGATATGCTATTTATACAGATTCTTTACTCCACCCAAATGATTATTTCCCACTTATTGCACCAACTAAAAAATATCCAAGTAGAAGGGATTTTATATACTAAACCTAGAACTTCGGAAAATTTAGTTTTTCCGAAGTTTGGGGTTTAAACATTAATGTATACACGAGTATACAGGAGATTAAAGGAGATTAATTATGTATTTTACAGAGGAACATATAATATTATTATTTCTTTTATGTCTACTAACAGCATTTATAATAAGATGTTTATAAATAAAATGAAAGGAGATTAATATGAGATTTTTTAGTAAAAGAAAGGAAAAAAGGCGTATGAAGAAACAACAAAAAAATATCCAAGCTGATTTATACAGTTTATATATCCAATGGACAGCACAACCCGAATATATAGATGCAGAAATAGGAGAAAAATACTATAAAGGAGAAAATGATATTAGATTAAGAAAACAATTTAAATTAATAGATGGAAAAACCTTACCCGAACCCGATTTACCTAATAATAAATTAAGCCATAACTGGGGAAACTACCTTATAAACCAAAAAATAAATTATTGCTTAGCAAAATCCCCAAAATTTGAATGTAAAGATGAGCAATATTTAGAGTATTTTAATAACTGGTGCGAGGAAAATAACTTTAATTACTGGCTTAGATTTTTAGGAACTCAGGCGTCGATTGAAGGTAGAAGTTGGCTGTTCCCATACATAGATGACAACGGAGATTTTAAAGCACAAGTATTTGGATTTAAGGAGTGCATACCTATTTGGACAGACCAACTACATACAGACCTTAAAGGCGTAATAAGGGTATATACAACAACAGGAACAGGATTAAATTTACCGCAAGGAGATACACACTTAGAGTATTGGACACCAGAGGGTTGCCAGCGCTATATTGTACAAGGTAGAGCATTGGTCTTGGAAAATAATACTTTTACAGAATTAGATTTGATAGATGGTAAATTTAATGGATTTGAGCCCGATTTTTTAAATAATAAAAATCCACACACTTGGGGTAAAACTCCGTTTATATGCTTTAAAAATAATATTATAGAGCAATCGGATATAATTCCTATTAAATCTTTAATAGATAATTTCGATTTTGTTAGAAGTGACTTAGCTAATACATTGGAAAAGTTTGTTAACTCTATAATTACAATAAGTAATGCACAAGGCACAGACCTAGATGAATTTATCCATAACTTAAAATTATATGGTGTAGCCAAAGTTGATAATGTAAGCCAGCAAGGTAGTGGAGCAAACATTGGAGTTATTACCCAACCTATAGATTGCGAAGCTTCGACAACGCATACGAACCTATTAGAAGAAAGCATAATAAAACTAAGTGGTGCATTCCATTTACCTCAAACAGGACAATTACCACCTAGTGGAGTGGCTTTAAAGTTATTTTACCAAGGTCTAGAAATTAAATGTAATGGCTTAGAAAGTCAATTTAAGCTTGCTTTTAATCAATTCCAATACTTTTTTATGGAATATTTAAAAATTAAATATAACTTTACACCTTCAGCTAAAATTAAAATTTCCTTTGATATTAACAGCATTATGAACGAAAACGAACAAGCAGATACTTTAAATAAACAAATGGATGCAATGCGTAAGGCTAAAGGCGTAGTAAGTGATGAAACCTTATATAATAACCACCCTTGGGTTAAGGATGCACAAGAAGAAATTAAAAAAGTTTCGAAACAAAATGATGATTATTTTGGAAAAGGTGATTTAAATAAATATGGATTATAACACAATGTTAGCCTTATGGGCTTTATATAGTAAAGCAGATAAAAAGAATAAGAAGTTATTTATATATACTTTAATGTTATTAAATTTAATAAGAAAAGTAGAGAGGGAAATTAATATAATTAATGCCCAAAATGTAAGCTATACTAAGGAAGAAGTCGATATTAAGCGACTTAAAGAAGTAGACAAGCTACTTAATAAACAATATACACAAATCTCAAAATTAATCGAAGATAGTTTAATAGATTCTTATTTTTCCACAGAAAAAATTTTAAATAAAGAATTAAATATAGATCAGCACTTAACTCTCGAAGCTATAAAAAATGTTGTTAATAGTGTTTGGGTAGGAAATAAGAATTTCAAACAGCGTTTAGAGTGGAATTTAAGGGAGATTTATAAGAAGTTTAAAGAGTTGCAACAAGAAGAAATAGACACTTTAAAACTTAAGGAACTCCAAAAAAATTATTATTACAGACTTAGACGTTTGTTAGATACAGAAACACATCATACGATTAATTCGGCTTGTCAAAGGGCGTATGAAAGGGCAGGCATTCAATTTGTGCAATGGATTGCCCACGAAGATGAAAAAACATGTCCTGTATGTAGGAGCTATGATAGAAAAATCTTTATCAGACAATCCGCTCCATTTTGCCCCGATCACCCTTTTTGTAGATGTTTAATAATACCTAGTACAGAGGAGGATTATAAAAGATGGATTTCTCTAAGTATGGGTTACAACCCGAGCAAATAATAGAGTTAGAAAATACATATAAACAAGAAATAGAAAAAATTAAAGCTAAAGTAAAAGAACCTTATAGTGATTATGATAGTTTAAAATCCACTATACAAGAATTACAAAGTTCTGATAAGAAAAATAAGAAGGAACTAAGTAATTTACAAGGTTTAAACGAAGCTTTAAATAAAAAATTAAATGATTCCGTTTTAGATAATGCAATCGCTAAAGCATTTTTTGAAAAGGGAGTAAAAGATGTTGACCTTTTTGGTAGCCAAATAGATAAAACAAAAATAACTACCAATGAAAATGGCGAGTTTATAGGACTTAATGAGCAATTAGATAGTGTTTTAACTAAATATGCCCATTTATTAGAGCCTAGAAACGAATTAAAAGGAAGAAGTCCAAAACTAAACGCAGATAGTAAACCGATTCCTGACATGAAAAGTTTTTTGCAACAGCCAAATTTTTCGTTAGAGGAATGGAATTCTTACTTAGACCAAGTAGAACCAAGATTATAAAAAAAAGGAGATGATTAAATGCCTACACCTACATTAGGAAATGCAATAGGAAATTTATTGCCTAGCGAATTATACCCTATTGCAGTCGAAAAAGTCTTTTTACCAAGATACCATGAAGTATCCCCCATTCCAGTATTAACTAAAAGATTCCCAAGAATTATAGGAACCCAAATAGTTTACCCAACTATCGGTAAATCTACAGTTAACACTTTAACTACAGATACCTTTGATGGAACAATACCCGTCCAAAACATTACAGCAGAAGCTACTACAATTAATTTAAACCAAGTTTCGACTTGGGCTTATACATTACCTCCATTTATGCACACTCTTTCTCCGGCGAGAGTGATGACAGAGCAATTAATAGATAATGCACAAACGTTATCCGATTGCATTGCTACACAAGTTTTAAGCCAAATGTTTGCTGGTGCAGGCACACAAATGGGTACAGTTGAAATAAGTATAGAAAATGCCTATATTAATTTAATTGACATGAACACTAAGCTTAATAAGTTAAATGTTCCTAGTAGGGGAAGAAGGTTCATAATAGATTATGATTATTATAATTTATTAGAAAAATCTGAACGACTTGGTAGAGATACAAGAGTTGAGCCTAATGGATATATTAGTGGATTCGAAATAGCTGGATATGAAGTTTATGTAACTAATTTATTAACTAGTACTCCAGGAACAACAGGAGAAAATCCAACTAACCCAACTGGACAAGCGATGTTGATCCAAGAAGATGCTTTCGGATACGCAGATATAGTTTCCAAAACACAATACATAGATGGTGCAGTAGGAAATATGTCCGAAACTATGCAAGGAGCATTAAGATGGGGAGCAGGATATTTATTACCAAATAACGCTGTAGCTTGTACTTGCTCTTATACAATGGATATGCCTTCAAACGTCGAGTACACAATGAATGTGTAATAGGTATTAATGGGCAATATCCTAACACAATTACAAGAGTTGTTACCTTATGCAGAGGAAACAACTCTAAATTATTACATATTACAAGCTACACAAAGTTTTTTAAATTTAACAAATCAACCATCTGTACCTCCTAATGCCTATCTAGTAATAATATCTATGGTTTTAGAACTGTATAACACTAACGGTTATGAGGGTTTAAGTACTTCTAATACTGGTGGTGTAAGTTATACTTTACAAACGAATTATTCCCCTCGAGTAATGCAACAAATAAGCCAGTACAGGAGAATAGCATGGTAATTAAACAATTAGTAGTGCAAACATTACAAGAAACTAGAAGCCCTAAGAGTGGGGCTATTGTTAGAGCATGGGAAGATACAGCGACTATAACTGGTCGAGTAACCTATTTAACTACTACTAAAACAGTCAAAGATATTAGGACTTATACAACTAATATTATTGTATTAACCAAATATCCAGTTTTGAACGCAGAACAAAACAGATTATTACTCGATAATGTTCCGTTCGCAATTAATTATGTGGAAAATGGAATTTGGAATGTAGTCCATTGCGAGGAGTTTAAGATATGTTAATTACATGGGAAACAGAAGACTTCTTAAATAGCATTAAAAATGCTCTTAATAATTATAAAGAAAAAGCTTATACAGGCATGGAAGAAGTGGGTAAATTAGTATTAGAAGAAGCTAAACAAAATTCTTTAGTTAAATATGATACTGGTTTAATGGAGGAAAACTCTGGTTACACAATTAATTCAGATGGTAATTCCATTACAGCACTTATTGGGTTTATGGAATTTTATAGTATTTATGTACACCAAGGAACTGGTATTTACGCTATTAATGGAGATGGAAGGCAAACACCGTTAGTACTAGCGGCTTAATATAGAAATATATTATGAAAAATCGGGCAAAATCGGTAAAAATCTAAAATATATGGTTACGGTGAACATAACTTATTTACTATGTTATAATATTATTGAGGTGATAATATGTTTAAACATGGGAAAAATAATACTCCACTTTACCATAGATGGGAGGGAATGATTCAACGAACTACAAATATGAAAGATGCAAATTATTCACATTATGGTGCTAGAGGAATTAAAGTGTGCACCGAATGGCGTAATGATTTTATGGCTTTTTACAATTGGGCAATGGCAAATGGATATCAACCAAATTTATCATTAGATAGAATAAATGTTGATGGTAATTATGAACCTAGTAATTGTAGATGGGTAGATATGAAAGTGCAAAGCAATAACAAAACAAATAATATTTTTGTAGAATACAAAGGTAATAAAGTCACGCTTTCTCAACTCAGCCAATTAACAGGTATTGCTCGTACTACACTTTTAGGGCGTTATCAAAAAGGTGACAGAGGAGAACGATTAGTGCGTCAACCTCTTAGTAATAAAGGTAGATTTACAAAGGAAAGGGCTCAAGCTATCACTCATCCTAGTAAATTGACCATAAAAGAAGTTAGAGATATAAAAAGAATGTTTGTTGAATCTAATAAAAGCAATAAAGAAATTGCAATACAATATCATGTTGCACCTTCTACCATTAATGATATTCGTAAAGGAAGAACATGGAAATATGTAGCTATAAATCATGACAATACCGAGTTAACTGACTAGATAGCGACAGGCTAGTCAGCAATGTAGAGCGTAGCAAGTGAATAAATATAATCTTGCCAAGAGTGTCCGACACTCTCAAATTAGGGTGATGATATACGCCGAACTTATAGGAAACTATAAGAAATTAAGATAAAAAGCTTAATGATAACACAATTGGGTACTGGCAAGGTACTACAGAAAAATGGGAAGGGTGGCATAGAACCCGAGGACAAACCTCAGCTCCCTTTTTACAAGATGCCTTAGATACCTATAAAAGCGAAATTCCTATAATATTAGCGGAGGCAATTAACCGATGATAGATGTACTATTTAATTTCTTAAATAATAACCAAGAGATTATTAATTTAATCGGAGAAAATAGAATTTTTCCTCTATTTACTACAGATCTTACTAAGCCTTCTTTAGTCTATAACTGGAAACAAGGTAAAAAAAACTTGACCTTGTATGAAAGTACCTTATCTCTTAACATAATTTGGTCAAATTTCGATTTGATTATGGAAATAGAAAACTTATTAACTAGCTTATTGGATTTTATAAGTAAAACCCAGTTTTGCGAATTAGATGGTTATCTATTTAATTCTATCCGACAAGGTGGAGGGCTTTATGTATATAATTCTAAGCTTAAAACATACGAAAAAACAATTAATTTTACTATAACATGGAAAGAGGTGTAAAAATGGCACAAAATAATTTAAAACTAGCAACAGGAGCAACAGCAGATTATATTGTTGGAGGTGGTAAGCTATACTTTTATCCTGTGGATATTGTAAATCCACCCACTACATTCCCGACTGATAGCGAGATTGAACAAGATTGTTACAATGTTGGAGTATGTAGTTCGGGTTTTAAAATAAAGGGTAAACCTAAAATAGTAGAAATTACCGATAGTAATGGTAATATTATAAGAAACTTTATGACTCAAAATAAAATTACTATTGCTACTGGGTTTACACAATGGAATTTATCGAATTATCAACTCTTATGTGGAGCAACTTTATATGAAATTGCAAATGATGGTTCAAATGCAGTTTATGGAGCTGAAAACAATGATTCTATGGTTGTTATGCAAGGACAAGGTATATTACCTACATATCTAGTTAGATTAGTTAATAAAAGCTTACCTAATGGGCAAGTAGTTCGTTTTACAACTTTTGCTCAACCAACCGAAGGATTCTCGTCAAATTTTGATGATAAGCCAAACGAAATTGATGCTACAATGACGAGTATATTATTTGTTGAGGACTTTATGGCTTCTATAAGACAATCGGCTGGTACTACAGGAAAGGTTAATACAACTGGCTCAAGTTCTTCTAATAATAATATTAACAATACTCCCAGTTCTCCCAGTTCTCAACCCACAGTAACCAATCCCAGTAATAACCCAAAAAGTTCGGGTGCACCCAGTACACCTACAGTAAATAATAATACTGGTAACACAAACACTAATAATACAAACTCTAATAATAATTCTAATAATACTAACTCTAATAATACTAATTCTACTAATAGTAATAATAGTAGTAGCACGAATTCAAGTTCAAACAGTAATTCAAGCAATTCATCAGGTACTTCAAAAAATCCATCTAGTAGTACAACTAGCAACACACAACCCACAACAAATCCAACAAATACCCCAACTAATGCAAGTTTAAACGCTGTTACACAAGCTTTAAAGAATAATGGATATAATGGACAAGTTATGGTAACTAATGTTTAGGAGGAATAGCAATGAGTAACAATACAGTTAATGTAAAAGTTAATCCCACCCTTTATCCACATTTATTAAGCCAAAATGTAAAAGTTTATGAATTTGATACAACTACTAACACCTATACTTTTTTAGGTGTTAGCCAAGTTGATGGAGAAGGAAATTGTACTTTTAATACTTTAGGTACAGGAACATATTTTTTAACTACTATGGACGCTCCTGTGTGGGATAAAAGCAATGCTAAATTAGTATATTCGGATACATTTAATTACACAGGATTACCCGATTCGTCTAAATGGGCATATGATGTCGGTAATGGTGTTGATGGGTGGGGAAACCATGAAGCCGAGTATTATGAAGATGCCAACCCTAATAATGTTAATGTTAATAATGGAGTTCTAACCTTAACAGCTTTATATAATGCTACTGGTATAAACGATGGCTCTAAGGTTTTAAATTATACATCTACAAGAATGTATACAAAACAATCTTGGTTATATGGGAAAGTAGAAGTTACAGCAATGTTACCCGATGCTGTAGGTACATGGCCCGCCATTTGGATGATGCCTGAAACATCTACATTCGGAGCATGGCCCTTAAGTGGAGAGATAGATATTATGGAAATGGAGAACAATATACAAGATATAGTACATGGTTCTTTACAAAGCGAAGATAACTATTTTAAAACAGTTCCCTATACAAATACAGCAACATTCCCACTACCAACAACTAACACACAATACCATGTTTATGGAGTAATTTGGACACCCGAAAGTATAACTTTCCAAGTAGATGGAATAAGTTATTTTAGTTATGCTAGGAATTTAGCAGCCGAGTATGATTCTAATAAATTCCCTTGGACTATCCCATATTATTTAATTTTAAATATAGCTATTGGAGGTTCGGCTGGTGGTACTGTAACAAGTTCGGATTTCCCACAATCCATGAAGGTTAAAAGTGTAAATATCTATGATCTAGGATTTGATAATTGCACATTAAATAATAATTATAATACTGCTTATGTATATACTCCTACTTATTTAAATGCTTTAGAAACTAATTTTAGCGAAAGTATAATCGGAACTACATCTTACATTGATACTCCTACAGCCGAAGCAAGTGCAAGTTTAAACAATGGATACCAAGTTGATATAAGCAATGGAGGAACAGCTAACTGGAATATACAAGTTTATTCTACAACCAACCCATTAGCGGAGAATGTAACTTATTATTATACAGTAGTTTTAAATTCTACTATAGCTAGGCAAATAGTAATCGGATTGCAAAATCCATCTGCTTCTTCCCCAGTTTTTACTACTGTTTACAATTTACAAGAAGGTACAAACACCATAAAAGGTAAATTTACATTAACAGAAACCTTAGAAAGCGCGCGTTTTATAGTTTATCTAGGTAACAATTCTACTACACCATTAAGCAAACATACGGTAACCATAAAAAGTATGTTTATAGATAATAATTTAAATAGTTTACAAATCTAATTAATTAGGAGGAATTATAAATGTTAAATCTTATAGAAAATAATTTTGTAGAAAATGAGGAAATAATTTTACCAAATAAGGACAGGATAACACTTCCACCTTTAACTTTAGCTTTAACTTTAAAGTATCAAAATTCTTTAATCAAGTTTAAAAATATTAAGAATCCTACACAAGAACAAGCCCTTAAAATAAATAAAACTGTATTAGGATTAATTATAGAATGGTTAAATACTAATATCGAAGAAAAAGAAATAAGCATGAAATTTATAGAAGAAAACTTTAATTCTAAGCAATTAACAGCCTTAATTGAATATTTTGGAAACATAATCACAGATACTGAAAAAAAGTAGGTTTCCCAATCCCTAATAATGCGCTTGGTAAGGCAATTACTAGGCGTTATTTTGAGGGTGAACCTTGGGAACAAGATGATAGTTTTAAAGCCTATACAAGTACATATAAACTTATAGCCGATTATACAGGACTTAACTTTACCGAAATTAACAAATTGTATTATTACGAGTTTCTTGTCTATAGGAGAGATTCATGGTTACACCATATGAAATCGAGTGAAAAAGGACAAGAAATATTAAAAAATATCCATGATTTACAAATAACTATTCCAACAGAAGAAACTATAAAAGCATTTGGAGGTGATTACTAATGGCAGAGGAAGGAAGCTTAGAACTTGCGCCTTTAAGGGCAAAGGTAGTATTAGATTTAACACAGTTCGACGAGGGCATGGAGCAGATTATTGATAAAACAGATGAGCTAAAAGATGTTAAGGTTCCAGTAAAAATAAACCTTAATAACAATCCCGAGGAGTTAGAAGAAGTAACCGAAGAAATTAAAGAAACAGCCCAACAAACAGCAGAAAGCTTTTTTGATATACTCAACGAAGCTGAACAAGCCGACCAAGAAATTTTAGAGTTAGGCAATAATTTTGAAGTTGTAGGAGAAAAGGTTGAAGAAGTTGTTCAATATACAGAAACAATGAAGGAAAGCATTGCAGAATTAGAGCAACAAGTAGCTGAAGTTGATGGACATGATTTTATTATTAACTATAATGGGGAACAAATCCATGCAATGGCTCAAGATATGGAGGAATTAACAAATGCTACTCATGTTTATCAAGATGCTTTAGCAAGATTAACTTCGGAGCAAGGAGAATTTGATGAAAGATTAAACTTAGATTATTACACTTTAGAAGAATTTGAAACAGAAATAAAAGCAAGTACAGAAGTTTTGCAAGGCATGATTGAGAAAAGTAGAGGTTTAAATATAGATTTATCCGAATCTCAGGAAGCCTTACAAGATAATATTCCATTATGGGAAGACTTAACAGAGCAACAACAAGCAGAATTTAAAAGTGTAGGAGAATTAGAATATAACCTCCAAGCCCTACAAGCTAGATTTTTGGAAGTTTCCAATGCTATTGGTAATCTAGGAGATGCTATGGAAACAGCAACAGCTAAGCAACAACAATTTAATAATGCTGTAGAAAATTCCCAAAATGATGTATCTGAATATAATGCAGATGCTATGGAATATATTGAAGCGTATGCACAACAAATAGAAACTGTAGAAGAATCTACAAAAGCCAATAATAATAATAGAAAGTCCTTAACAGCTTCACAAGAAGCTATGAATGAATATAAAGAAAAGTTAATAGAAACATACCAAGCTCTTGAGAGAGAGGGGGTTAGGGTTAAAAAACTACAAACTTTATATAAAGATTTAACCAGTACCCAAAGGGAAGGAGTTAACCAATTTAAAAACGATACGGAAGCGTTAGAAAATAATATTAATAGAGTTGTTGAAAGTTATAATAAATTAAATAAAGCTGGTAAATTAGATGCACAAGCAAATGAGGAATTAAAAGATACAATAGACGAACTTGTTTCCGCATCTTCCCGATTACAAGAATCGTTAATGTTAGACCAAGCTAATTTTAATCGTACCCAAATAACTGCGCAAGAAACAGGAAGAGAATTTAATAGTGTAACAGATAAAGCGGAAGTTGCTAGTGAGAAAACTGGAATAATGTCTAGCAATATAAAAAGCTATGGTGAATCTTGGTGGACTACTGCAACCATGGCTATGACGTCTATACAAATGATAACTTCCTCCATGGGAGAATTATTAAATACTGGAGCAGAGGTTGAATTATCAGGTATTGGTTTAACAGAAACCTTTGGTAAACAAGGAGCGGAAGCGATTCAAAATTTTACTCAAAACGCCAATGATGCTAATTTAACTTTACAAGAAGTGTTACCAACAGCCCAAACATTAGGGTTAGCCTTACGCCAATATGGTGGAACTAAAACACAAATAGCGAGTGTAACTACGCAAATAATGAATATGGCTAACCAATTGCAATTAGCTACTGGTGGGGCTGTATCCTTTTCCGAAGGTGCTGATGCAATTAGACAAGAGTTAGCTGGACAATCCTATGCTTTAAAATCCCTAGGAATTAATTTATCTAATACATTATTAAACCAAACAGCGTTAAATAGCCAATGGCATACATCTTATAATAAATTAGATTCTTACCAACAAGCAGTTATAAAAGTAGATGCACTCCAAGGACAATTGAATAAAACCTTTGGAACAACATCTACATATTTAAAAAGCCAAGCAGGGCAATACGAAAAAAACATAGCAGAATTTAAAAACAATATGGCTAAATTAGGAGAGGATTTACTTCCTTTAGCGAATGCTATCTTACCATCTATTTTAAAAATAGTAGAAAAAATAGTAAGTGTAGTAGATAAAATAAAATCTAACCAGTGGCTAGTTAATAAAATAGAATGGTTGGCTAAAGTAGGAATAAAATTAGTGGAAATTGGAGTTACAATAGCTATTTTAACAAAAAGTGTAGTTACATTTATTGAGGTTTGGGAAAGATTACCCGTAGTTAAAAATATAATTTTAAGAGTCATAAGTTCTATGGACCCTATGGGTTTAGTTATTCTAGGTATTATTGCATCTGTTGTACTACTGTACGAAGCTTGGAAACATAACTGGTTTAACATTCGAGGAATTACTAAAAAAGCAGTCGACGGAATCGAGTATTATTGGGGACGTTGTAAAGCTGATACAGTAATGATTTGGAATGGAATAATGACAGGACTACGTAATACATGGAGGCTTTTATCTAGCGAAGCTAAGCAACAATTCAATGAAGTAATTAATAAAATAAAATATTATTGGGGGCGTTGTAAGGCTGATACTTTAATGATATGGAATGGGATAAAAAATGGATTAGTCCAAACATGGCGAACATTAACAAGTGAAGCCAGTGAGCAATGGAATATGGTAGTAAATAAGATTAAGTATTATTGTGGGAGATGTAAAGCTGACACCTTAATGATTTGGAATGGAATCGTTACTGGTATTATACAAACTATTACCATTTTAAAAGATGAAGCTATCCAACAATGGAATTCTATATATTACGGTATTAGGCAAGTAGTAGAGGAAATTAAAGCAAATGTTATTAATGATTGGGAGAGCTTAAAATATGGGGTTTTAGAGGTTATAGAAACCTTAGAAAACATAATTGAATCAATTTGGAATAACATATATTCATTTTCTGTTAATGCAGTACAAGATACTGTATCCACTGTAATTGAAGAATTTGAAGCACTCTATGATGATGTAGTTAATATCTTCGATGATATTTGGAACACTATTTCGAGCATTTGGAATGATATTACTAGTAAGTTAGGTTCGGTTGGTGGAATGATAAATAATGCAACAGGTGGTTTATTTATGTCTATGCCGACTGGATTTACTAGTTTACCAACTGTAAATAATTTTAGTACAACAAATATAACTAATACTACATCTACTAATTTATCAACTCTATCAACTCAACCAGATACTTCACCTATAGAAAGTATTCCTACAATTGGAGAATTACATATACACAGCCCTCAAACTTTAGACCCTTTAGAAACTTATAATCAAATGCAACAATGGTCAATTAATATGGCAAATGGACTATACTAGGAGGTAATAATGCTTAAAACTTTAACATTAATTAATACAACTAATAATATACAATTTACATTCGATAATTGTAATTTTATTCTTACAAATTATGTGTTCGACAATGTAAACATGAGCCACACAACCAGTAAAACTACTAAACAAGTAGGGTCTACTGTAACAGCTACAAATGTAGCTTCGAGAAACTTAATAATAACTGGAACAGTTACAGGAGGAACAAAAGAATGTTTAGAAGTAAATAAACAAACCTTATTAAACATTACAGCTCCGTTTTCTAATGTAAATGTACAGGCAGAAACAACCGAACAAATTTACCAAATTACAACTAAATGTAATTCTATTGTTACATGGGGTAAGAATTGGAGTTCTAGAAACAAGATGTTTGTTAACTTTACAATTTCTTTACTCGCTCCAAATACTTTATGGACAGATATTATTCCTACAACTGTATCGTTCGAGGGATTTAAGGATTCTTTTACCTTCCCTTTCTATAGCACTTCAAATCACCCGCTTATATTTGGCTATCCAGTTGCTTATAAACCTATACAACTTGTTAACCATGGGAATACTAACATCGGTTTAACGTTTACTTTTACATTTCAAGATACAGTTCAAGGTTTTAGTATCCATAATACAGTAACTCAAGAACAGTTCGCTTTAAAATCTACAAAAGTATTAAATCCTGGGGATACTTTAGTTATTTGTACCAGCTATGGGGAAAAATCTGTTATTATAAGTAATTCTAATACCTCCAGTAGTGCTTTAAGTTCTGTGGATTTAATAAATTCCTCTTGGTTGGAGTTACAACCAGGGAATAACGAATTTAGTTTATCCTGTAGTTCGGGTAATCTTGGACAAGTAACAGGATATATAACATATACAAATGAATATTGGGGGGTTATATAATGGCTAATATAATGGATTTAAATTCACCTTTTGCTACTTCTACTAATAAATTATATTTAGCAGTTTGGAGCTTAAATAATTATAATAAATATGAATTAATTGGGCAGATAGACGAAATAGAAAGCTTACTAATTGTGTATAAATATGTTAGTGTATCTACTTTTACATTAACTGTTCCTTATACACCTGCGGTATCGAGTTATTTACAAGTTGATTATATGCTTACTATACATAGCCCCGAAACGCTAGGGGTAGAAAATACAGAACCTTTTATAATAACAACTAAAAAGTTGGAGGAAAGTAATGGCGTAGTAACATTACAAGTATCGGGTAAAAATCCATTATTTTGGCTTAGCAAGCGTATGTGTTTACTACCTAACTATGGATTTACAGATACTACACCCGAGGTTATAGCTAAAACTTATGTAGCAAATAACTGTGCACAATATGCTCCTACCCAAAGGCAATATCCTAATTTAACAACTGCACCAGTACAAGGCTTAGGCGCTCCTATAACTTTTACTAATACGGAAGACTATCCAACTATACTAGAGGTGTGCGAAACTGTTTTAAATGCCCGTAACTTAGGGCAAAACGTAACATTTAATCTAAGTACCCAAACATTCCAATACAATGTCTTTGGAGGAGCGGATAGAACTATAAACCAAAGCCAAAATTCTGCTGTTGTTTTTTCTCCTAACCTTAATAATTTACAATCCCAAAGCTATACGCATAGTATTTCTAATTTTGCCAATGTAGTATATGTGTATGGACAAATTGGAGATACAACCGAAACAGTAATTGTAGGAGAAGCTAGTGGTTTTAACCGCTATGAAACCAGTACAAGTGGAACATTAGAACAAGGCTCTACAGTTAAGTTAACTAAAAGCAATTATGTAGATGTATTTACTATAATAGGAGAAAACACTCTTATAACACAAGCAGAAACTAAGAACTTAATAGGAACTATACAATTAAGTTCGGACTTCCAGTTAAACATAGATTTTAGTTTAGGAGATTCTGTAACCTATCTTAATAACGAATGGGGAGTTAAAGAAAATGTTATGATAAGAGAATTGCGCTTACAGTATTCTACAAATGGCTTTATAGCACAAGCTAGTTTAGGTTATCCACTTCCAACTTTAGAGGATAAACTAGGTGTTACTTTAAGTTAATTTAATATATTTTATGCCTTTTTTTACTATTATAATTTAAATATAAATTTAAAAGGAGGGAAAAGATGGCTTATAAAGGTGGTTTTTTTAATGCTAAAGCAGTTGGGGGAGGATATGCTCCAACATATAACGCTTCGGATTTTAGTTCTTTTTTTAGTGGATTTATCGCTAATGGTGTATTCCCAAATGCCACTAATTCGGCAATGCAAGTTACACCAGGTAATGGATTATCCGTAAATGTAAATCTAGGAATTGCAGTAATAAATGGTAGATGGCTTAATAACTATAATTCTAGTAATGTTAGCTTAGCTAGTGCAGATTCTAATTATTCCCGTATAGATAACATAGTAGTAGAGCTAAACATGGCTAATCCTAGCATTACATTAACAGCAGTTACTGGTACGCCTTCCAGTAGTCCTACAGCACCCGACTTAATTAGCAATAGCACAGTTACACAATTATGTTTAGCGACCGTTCTAGTGCCAGCAAACGCTAATTCCGTAACCAGTAATAATATTACAGATACCCGTTCTAATCCACAATTATGTGGGTGGGCTAGTGCAAGTGCAGGCGAAAGCACACAATTAAATGCAATTTTAACAGACTTAAATAAAATTTATAATATAGTTTCTAAAGGAGTTCCAGTTTTTAGTACTACACAATACCCAAGTTCTATAAACCCTAGCATTATGGGGGATCTAGTTAATTGGAATGTAACAACTGGGGAAAATGGCGGATTAAAAATCTATGCAACAGAATTAATTTTACAAAGTGGACAGATACAAGTTATAACCTTTCCTACCGCTTTTAATAAATATTGCTATCCAGTAATAACTCCAAGTGGAGTGCAAGCGAACGATGGGTGTTGGGAATTGCCAAGTTCCACTAATACCACCCCTTTCGGTAATACAGCTTGTATTCCTGGCTGTTCTAACAGCCAAATAAAAGTATTTAACCCTTGGGGATTAACAGGCTCATTTTTTCTTGTAGTTGTAGGAGAATAGGAGGTAAAGATCATGAATTTATTTGCTACATATAATCCGACAGATTATAGTCTTACTGGATTTTATATAAACCAACCATTAAATAATTTTGTAGTTTTAACTGTAGAAACAAGGGATTACATAATACAAAACGAATTGAATCACCAAGTTTTTTTTCAAAACATTACGCCAGGTATGTTAATTACACAAGCTAATATATTATTAAAAGAGTGCGAAATACTAGAAAACACTAGAACCAATCCTAGTACAGATTTCAGTACATTACACGCACAAGTTAATTTATTAGCGACACAAGTTTTAACTTTAACTTTAGCTTTAAAGGAAGTTAACAATGCCCCAAACTAATAATAATGCTATTTTAACTAGCGAATGTTTACAGGAAACAATAAAACTTGCAGAATTATTTAATATTTTTAATGTAAACCAACCTTATACTAATCCTAATAGTTCTAATAATTCGGGTTCTTCCAATACTCCTTCTGTATCCCATAATTCTACTCCATCGCAAAACTCAGGCAAAAAGTATGTATTTAATTCTAATATGCAAACAGCCCAAACCTTAAGCCAAACAGGGTGGGAAATATACGCTTTAGGAGATAATTCTAATTTAAGTTTAAGCTTAAATAATGGCTCGTTATTAGTCACAGAAATTAGTTCGGGAGATATTATCTCGGGTGGAACTCCAACCGATACTGTTGCGTCCATATATAATATAAACGATATTTCTTTAGTAGCAGATACGGAATATTATTTCGAGATCACTTTAAACTCCTCCGAAAAAAGAACTTTAACAGCTTATTTATTAGAGCCTGGCGGAGGGTGGAATGTTGTGTCAAGTATGCAAACCATAGCTGTCCAAGAAGGAGAACAGACTTTAAGCACTAAGTTTACTCCTAACGCTAATGTTACCTGTCAAATGTACATTAGCTTTGCTACAGATTGGAATACAACATACAATAATACAACTGTTAGCATTTCGAATGCCTGTGTGTATTCGCAACCTGTTACTTCTAATAATTCCAACTCCAATTCCTCTAGTTCATCAAGTTCACATTCTAGATCTTCGAAGAATAATTCTAGTGTTACAGCTAACGAAATTATTGCTTATGCGAAAACATTCTTAGGCGATCCATATGTTTGGGGAGGCACATCTCCAAATGGATTTGATTGTAGTGGATTTGTGCAATACGTATTTAAGCATTTTGGGATTTACTTGGAAAGAACAACATACCAACAGGTTACACAAGGTACTGCTGTTCCATTAAACGATATGCAACCAGGAGATTTAGTTTTTGAAATTGGTTCTGCTACAGCACCCGACCACGTTGGTATTTATTTAGGAAATAACCAAATAATAAATGCCGAAGACCCACAACATGGCGTATGTATTTCTAGCACCTACGAAGTGGTTGCGTGTAGGAATGTGTTAAGTCTAGGGCAAGTTAATACCTCTAGCTATACGACTTATACAGTACAACCAGGAGATACTTTAAGTGGTATTGCAGAAAAGTATGGAGTAACAGTTCAACAGTTGCAACAATGGAATGATATTACTAATCCTAATGTAATAGATGTTGGACAAATAATAAAAATTTATAATGTTGGGAATGGTTCAAGCTCTTCAGGTACTACTAATAGTAATCCCCAAACATCTAGCCAAACTCAGCCATCGGATACCCAAGGAACGGTAACTACAGGTATGTATGGAAGCATTGTATCCCAAGGGGCATGTAATATTTATTCTAGCCCGAGTGATAGTAGTATTATTGGGAGTTTACAGGTAGGACAAAGATTTTATATTTCCTCCATAGAAGGTAATTTCTACGGTATTTCCAAACCCATGAATGGTTATATACCTGTAAATCAGACCTATGTTCAAACTTCTCCTATTACGACATTTTCCAATAACTTAATTAATTTTACAGCATCTTGGGAGGGCTTTTCTGCAACTCCATATCAAGATGGTGGAGGTAACTGGACAGTTGGATATGGACATTGTACTTATGGATTTAAGCCTGCCCCCGAAACACAAGCCTACGCTTGGCAACAGCTTAAAGACACATTACAAGGTTTATCCGACCAACTGGCTTATAAATACCCTTATTTAAATCTCGCACAATGGGAGTTTGATGCAATAATAGATTTTAGCTTTAATTTAGGATTTCCTAGTTTTGAGGAATCCGATTTATTGCAAGATATACAAACTTGCCAATCCACAGGCTATATAGAGGGCGATTTTACAGCATGGGATCATATAGGCTACCAAGTGTCTAATGGCTTATTTAGGCGTAGAACAGCAGAATACCAAATGTTTCTATGGCGTGAATATAATAACAATTAAAAAAGGAGGTGATTTAATGGAGTTCCAATTTTTAAAAATGTTTTATGATGTTGGAGTATTTACAAAAGTACAAATACAAGAATGCCTACAAAAAGGCTTAATAACTCAACAACAATACCAAGAAATTATTAACAGTTAGGAGGTAGAGCCATGGAGGAAACTCTGCATGACCACGAAAAGCGTATCTCGGAGTTGGAAAAAACTTCGATACGAACAGAAGAACGCCATAATAATCTAATGGAAAAATTAGATAATTTAACAGGGATTTTAAAGTGGGTGGGCATAACTTCGGCTGGGGCAATGGTGAGTATTTTTATATTTGTAATACAACAAAATTTAAAATAGAGGTGATCACATGAGAATAAAAAATTTAAATTTAGCAATATGCAAAGATGATAAAACAGGAGAATTTTACTTTAATGTAGATATTCCTGTAGATCCTAAAACTACTAACATAGAAACTGTAAAACCCGAACCAGTAACTCCAGTAGAACAATGTATCTATAACTATGGTGTTACTAATGCTTCTAATGTAGGACTAAATGTAAGACAAGCCCCTAATGTAAATTCTCCCGTTATAGGAGGACTACAAACTGGACGCAGATTTAAGATTGTATCTAAGGTGGATAATTGGTATCAAATCAGCGAACCGTTTAATGGATATATAGATGCAGATTTTACCCAAGTTAGTCCAGATATAACAACAGTTTCGCAAAAATTAGTGGAATTTACAGCTAGCTACGAAGGTTTTAGTCCTACAGCGTACCAAGATGCAGGCGGAAATTGGACAATAGGTTACGGATTCTGCTATTACAATAACAAGCCTAATTTTACCCTAACCGAAACCCAAGCCAAAACAATTTTAGAAAACAAATTGAATGAAGTAGCCTTACAAATTACTCCTTTAACCCAAGGATTAAATTTAAACCAAAATGAATTTGATTCTCTTGTCGATTTTGCTTACAACCTTGGTGTCGATGCTCTTAAAAATTCCGATTTACTTGCAAATATAAAAACTTGCGATAATAACGCGATTATAACAGCCGATTTTACAGCATGGGATCATTGCGATGGAGTCGTCTTACCTGGGTTGCAAAAACGTAGAGAAAACGAAGCAATATTATTCTTAACAGGCGAATATATAAATAATTAGGAGGCATACGTAAATGGATACTAATTACATAACATTAGGTGTAGCAGTAGTAGGCTTTGTGTCTACTCTACTTACCCATAAATACCATATAAATTTACATTCCAAGAAACTAGAATCTATAGAAAAAGATTTATCTAATGTATTAACAGCAGTAAATAAAATAACAGATATTACAGACCCAAAGCTTTCTCCTATTGTTAAAGATGCTAATACCATTTTAGAAACAGTAGAACAGGAAGAATCCCCAAGGTTAGGCTAATAATTTAATATATTTAATGCCCAATTACCATTATATAATAAAATTAGAAAGGGGGTGTTACTATGGCTATCGGAAGAAGAAAAAGAAAAAGAACGTCCAGAACTCACGCTTATGCGTATGGTTATGTAAGAAAAAGAACTACACATAGAAAAAGAAGAGCTAAAAAATCTACTTCTAAAAAGAAAAAATTAGAAGTACATGTACATCTTAAACATCATTATTAAAAAAGAGAACCTCCATATACTGGAGGTCTTTTTATTGTTACCACTACTTGTAATATGCTATAATTAATATAAGAATATACGAGGTGTGAACATGAAAAAACTACAACTTTTAAGAATAAAAGAACGCTTAACAATAACACAATTAGGGGAAAAAACAGGAATTAGTCCATCCTATTTAAGCCAATTGGAAAGAGGTAAAAAAAGCAATCCAAGCTTACCAGTCTTAAATACTTTAGCAAAAGAATTTAAAGTACCAGTTACAGTCTTGTTTTGCGATTTTGCAGATATACATATATAAAAAAAGTGGGGTTAATCCCCACTTAATTTCTTATAAGCTACTTTATTTAAACTTTTTCTTTCCATGTTTCCATTTTCTTTCTAGCCAACTTAATTTATCTAAATTTCTCAATCTTATCATTTCCGTAAAGAATAGTAATGTTGGTTCAAAAATAGGATTTTTTTCTTCTTTTCTAATTTCTCTTTTTAATCTTTTTTTCTCTTTTAGATAATAACGTTTTTTCATACTCGCACGCTCCTTTTTTTCACCTTTCTTTATTTTGTCCACAACCAATCTAACAATCTTAAATAGTCTTCAAATTCTGTTTGTGTTAATTCCTCTATATCCTTCTTTCCCATTCCAAATTCTTCTTCTGTTTCCCTTATATATTCTCGATATGTTTGTTCGTTAGAACCACTTCATTTCATTTTCTGCTAACTCATCTGAAATTGAGAGTTCTTTATTATTTAGTTAAGTCCATAGCTTTAATGTTTTCCCTCGTGCATTAACAACTTCTATCGACACATCAAATTCATCAGATATATTTTTTAAATTATAATAGTTATCTTCAATATTTTCATTTGCAACTTTTATAAATTCTGATTTTGGCATTAAAAATGCTCCCGCAAATTCATTTGCTTCAGATTCATACTCAGTATAAGGTATATTTGTATTTCTAGCATGACTTGTTCCTATTTCTATATTATTCCATTTTTCTTCATCTAGGTAATTCATATGAAGAAATAAATGACCTAATTCATGTGCTATTGAAAATCTTATCCTTTGATAGTTGGAAACATCTGATAGAGATATTTCGAAATTATCATCTGAGGATTTTGTTATAGTAACTTCATTAAAACTGGAATAATCTTTTATTATATTTCCATTTAAATCTTTTACAATAGTTTCAATATTAAATTTATTTTTTGTAATATTTAAAAGAACTCTAATTTCTTCGGCAATATTATTTATTATATCTCTTTTTTTATGGTTCATAGGATACTCTCCAATTCCAATATATCTTCTTTTAAATCGTCAAAAACTTTCCATCTTTTCATTTTCTTCACCTACCCTAACAACAAATGTGCATTTTCCATTATTCTTACATACTCTTTTCTATGTTCATTCATACCACCATTTTCTTCTATTCTTTGCAGTAAATCCTCTAGAGTCATTCCGCTTTTACAACCTATATTACACTTTATAATATTGTTCATATCTTTATAAACTGTTATTAACCTATTTTCGCATTGGATATACAAAATGTTTTTAAAATTTTCATAAACCTTACCAAGATGCGTTCCTTTTTTTATTTCTATCTCTCCATTTATTTAAATACGACTATTACAGCTATCACAAAGGCAATTCCTAAAGTAATTATCCAAAAAATATTAAGTTGTTTATCTGTCATAATTTTCTCCTTTAAGTTCTTTACACATTTTTTTCCAATCATTTAATTCATCTCTTAAAAAATATATTTTAGTTACTAATTCCCTATTATCTTTTTCTAACTCTTCTTTTGTCTGTTTTGCCTTTATTGCCCAATTAACTAGACTTTCATATTTTTCTTCTAATTCATCAAGTTCGGAATCTTTTAATATTAGCTCATCTTCTAATTCCTCGATTCTCTCCATTAAATCGTCCACACAAGGCTTTTTATAAGCTTGTCTATATTTATCATGTACGAAGATAATTTCTTCCTCAGAAAGGGGGATAACCTCCTTTCCGTTTACTTGTATGCTAAACAAATGTCCTTGTTGTAATAAATCAAAATTAACCATTTTTTTATTCCTCCTTAAAATTTCTATAATCTTATCTTTTTTTATTCCTGTTATCGTTACCATTTATATTACCTACTTCTCTACTTCCCATCTTTGTATATATAACAAGTTTCCTAAGTCTTCTATTATGTAGTTACCAGTTAAACTTTTTGTAATTTTCATTTTCTGTTTAAACGTTTTATATGGGATTACTTCTATTATTTTTAACAACTTATTCATCACATAAACTCTCTTAATCTGTAATTACAATCTTCCTTAAAAACCACTCCAAATCTTTTACCACAGCACTCTAAAATACGCCCTCCAAGTGCTTCATCGAGCTGTATTAATAGGTGTGGAGTACACTCCGTACTTATTAAAGTTGGTAAGTAGTTAAGGTATCTATAATTTAATATTTCGTAAATGTATTTCAGATCAGATTCTTTTAATTCTCCTATTAATTTTCCACTTCTAATCTTATCCTTAAATAAATCATCGATTATAAGCACTCTAGCACCCTTGTAGCGATTGATTAATTTATTATAGTGTTCTATATCTAATACACTACTTTTCAACTCTCTAATGGCTTCTAAATAGGGCATATACACAACAGGAATTTTTTTATCTAATAATGCTTTACCAATAGCAGTTATAATATGTGTCTTGCCAGCCCCACTTTGTCCCATAACGCAGAACCCATTACCTCTATTTTTTTCTATACTATTAAAACTTTTAATATAATCAATAGCTTTATCCCTAGCTTGTCTAGTTATATCATTATAAGATTCATACTCTTTTAGCATTTTCAGATCTTTTGGATTTACACCAAAGTTTGTCCAAAGTCTATTTACATAATCTAATTCAGCACATTCACAACGCTTGTATCTGCCATTGTGTTCCACAAAACCAGTATCACTACATTTATTACACTTGTACACTTGTTTAGAAGCAAGAGAAGTCGTATTTTGGCTTTGCGCTTGTTCTATTATCTTTTTTAATATTCCTTGCATTAGTTCCATCTTCCTTATCTGTATAATTTCCTTCTAGCACCTTAATAAAATTACTGGGTTTTATAAGCCAATCGAAAGTAATAGTCCAATTTTTATTATTTTGCCCTTTTAAGAAACTACTTTCTTTTATATAGTTTATAGCTTGTAATACTCCATCTATTCCATAATCTTTTATTCTTGCATTTAACAACTTTAATCTAGTATTTTGTATAGATTTTATAGTAGATAAGTTAAGATTGTTCCAGGCTATAACTATACATTCCAAATGTTTTGGAATAAGTGCAACTTTAGTTGTACTAACCTCTATCTCTATATCTTTCTCTATATCTTTCTCTTTCTCTATCTCTTTCTCTATCTCTGTATGGACATTTTTTGGATTAATGTTGGACAGTAATTGGACATTGTCCAATTTTTTTAATTCTCTTCTTTTTTCTTATATTTAGCCCACTTAGTCTCACTTCCTACCATTTGTTCTAATTGGGTTATATAAATTTCCCCATTATCAAGAATCTGTATTAATCCTATTTTCTTAAATAACTCCATTGCTACAGTTACAGTATCTATATCTGTTTTAGTTATCTCACCTAATTTCTTAACATCATAGGGAATTAAAATTTGTCCAACATTTCTAATTAATATTCCATTAGTTTTTAAAGATTTAAGGCATAACTTTAAATAAAATAAGCAATATTCTTTACCATTAGTTTGTTCTTCTAACCATGCCAAGGTATCTTCTTCAAAAAAATCTTCTTTAAGTTTTACCAATAATATTTTTTATCTCCCATTAATTAGCACTCCCTTCAACAGTTGGCTGACAATCCTTGCATAATTTATGTTTGCATATTTTCCAAGACTTAACGCTATATCTCTAGTTATTTGTTTTCCACACTTTTCACAAAAATGTTTTTGTCCTCTATCATCATCAGAGTCTTTTGTATCATCTATGGCAAATAT
>NZ_UAUL01000001.1 GCF_900456775.1 Sarcina ventriculi
TTAAAAAATTAAAGACAACAATTAGCAAAAAATTGATGAAATCTAGTGCAATTTTAGGCGGTCTGCTATTTGTAGGTTTTGTATTTATGGTACTAGGACTTAAATACACCTCAACAGATGATGCTAGTTTTTTAACTTGTTTATCTGGAATATTTATTCCTATAATAAGTTTTATATGCTTTAAACAAAAATTAAAACTTAAAGTTATTATTAGCATAATAATTGTATTTATCGGTGTATATTTATTAACAATGACAGGAGGTACACTATCTCTTAATTTAGGAGATATATTATGTTTAATTTCCTGTGCTATATTATCTTTTCAAGTAATTATAACTAATAAATTAAATAAAGATGTAGATGCTCTTTCACTTGGAATTTTTCAAATAGGCTTTTCTGCTTTATTTTCTGTAATATTCACAGCATTATTTGGAGTATTACAACTACCTCCAACAGGTACATCTTGGTTTGTCATAATTACATTAAGTATTTTATGTACTGCTATACCATATGTGGTTCAAACAATTTCTTTAAAATATAGTTCACCTGTACATGCTGGAATAATTTATTCACTTCAACCTGTTTTTTCAGCTATATTTGTACTTATATTTACAGGAGTTGGACTTACTACCCAAGGATATATCGGCGCATTACTTATGGTTATTAGTATAATAATAGTAGAATTAGATTTTCAAGCAGTTATACGAAAACTTAAAACAAAATAATACATAATAAATTAAAACAAAAACATCAATAACCTTGATGTTTTTTCTTATAACTAAAATAAAAAAACTTATGCTAATTAGCATAAGTTTTTTTATTAATTAAAATGTTAAGTATAAAGTAAGTACTCCAAGTCCACAAACAACTATATAAATTATAATTAAAGCTATTTTTTCCCACAAACGTAACGCATGTCTCTTAGGTAATACCTTCCAAGCTAATGCTATTAAAAATCCTAAAACTATTGGAAGAAGAATTGTATTTAAAACTTCTACCCCAAGTGTTAATGGAACTAATGGAATTCCTGATAATACTATAATTCCAGCTATTATCAAAAGTGCACTATAAAATATATAAAATGCAGGTGCTTCACTCCATTTGTAATTTAAACTAGCTGGTTTTTTAAATATCTCTCCAAATCCCCAAGAAGATGCTAATGTAACAACTATAGCTGCAACTAAAGCTGCTCCTGAAAGTCCTACTGCAAATAATATTTTACCTACAGTTGGTCCTAAAAATGGTGTTAAAGCTTGACTAATTTGTTGTACTGTGTTAAGAGATGCATTAGGATTTGTCATTCCTATTGTTGCTGCAACCGCTATAATTACAACACAACATATAAGTTGAGTTATTATTGATCCAAATATAGTATCTATTCTACTTGATTTAAGATGATTTTCTGTTAATCCCTTATCAACCACAGCTCCTTGTTGATAAAATACCATCCAAGGCATTATAACTGCTCCAACATTTGCAGCAATTAACATCCAATATCCAGAATTGTTAAGTGGTTGACTTCCAACTAAACTCATCATAACAGACGCATAGTCTGGTTTTGCAAATATCATAGCAGGTATAAATACAAGTTCAAAAGCTCCAACTACAATAGCAACTCTTTCAACAAATTTATATTTTCCTGTTAAACTTAAAAGTATCAAAGCTAAGACCGCAAGAGGTACCATAATCCACTTAGAAACTCCAAAAAGTAAACCAACGCCCATAATTCCTGAAAATTCAGTAATTAACGCACCAATTGTTGACACAAACAGTGTACAAACTGAAAGCCATGCCCATCCTTTTCCAAAAGTTTCTTCTATAAGTTCTCCATGACCTTTTCTAGTAACTATACCTATTCTAGTTGTAAGTTCTTGAACTATATACAATATAGGTATTAATATAAGTTGAAGTAAAATTAATTTATATCCCCATTCCGCTCCTGATTGAGCAGCTGTTATTATAGAACCCGCGTCTGTATCCGCTAACATAACGGTAATCCCAGGCCCCATAGCAGCAAGCATTAATAAAAACTTCTTACCACTACTTAACCTTGGTTTATTTTCTTTACTAATATATGTACTCATTATTCCTCCTTAGAATGCTTGTAAATAATAATTAACATTAAATGAAAATTAATATCAATTAATTACTCAATTATAGTATCACATTTGTTTATCATAGTAAATAGCATATTGAGATTAAATATCATTTTTATAATTTTATCAATTTAAACATTTACTTATTAATATTTTTTTAACATAATGTTAATAATTTATTAATATTGATTTTGATATAAATAAAAAATGAAGCTAAGATTAACTTAACTTCATTTATATATTATATCCATTGGCAAATATTCTTATTCCAACCATATTTTCCATCTCATTATTGGTTAAAGTAGTGAATGATATTTTAGCATGTTTATTAGCTACTATTCTTAAAAGTTCTACTAAATCATTTAAATTTTCAAAAAGTATGTCTTTTTGTGCATCTTCTTTGGATATATCTATCGTAAGCATTATATTTTTCCCCACACTAAAATGTTCTCTACTTGGGAAATCATTTATAGCATCTATTAATGCCTTTTGCCATCTCTTTTTGCCTCTTCCTTCTCCAACACTAGTATATCCAACTGACTTATCATTTATATATTCTCTAAACTCATCTAAAACATAGGTTCCTTCTTTATTCCTATTTAAATCACAAATACAATTTATAGTATCTATAATACTTTCTGTATCTGTAAATATTAATGTATTTATTTTTTTGTGTATCTGTTTTATTACACTATAATCTTTAATTTCTTGACGATTTATTCCAAGATAAACACATGTCAAATGGTTATCATTTGATATTTTCATGCTCTTATCTATAAATTTTGTATAATCTTCATCTCTAAAATCTATTATAAAAAAACATAAATCAGCCTTTTTTACAGTTCGTCTAACTCCTAATTCATTAAGTATTCCTTTGCTATTAATTTTTAATACTGAAATAAATAACATTTCATCTAAAGTGTACAATAGCTTATTATATGCTATATCCGAATTAGTAACTATTGATATTTTTTTAATATTATTAGATGCTTTTCTATTTTTGTATATCATACTATCACCTTTTCTAGTAAAGTTTAAGCATTTGTGACAAATTTCTCTTCTAAATACATCCTCAATTTAATCTAAAACCTTTTATAAAATACATTTTACATTAATTTAAATAATTTTTCTACTTTTTTTATCTAAATTAAATATACACTAAAAACTATCCATTGTTATTTAATATGTATTTTTTTTCATTAGTATGTTTTATTGATTTTAAAGCTATATTTTCAAGCCAATTATTCAAATCATCATATATCTCTTCCCTACCTAACTCATTAAATAATTCATGCTTTTTCCCATCATAAATTTTTAATGATACATTCTCTATACATAACCCCTTATAATAGGCCTCTAACTCTTTAACTGCCTCTCCATAATTGCCAACAGGATCTTCCTTTCCTGCTATTAAAAGTATAGGAATATCTTTTCTTATATTTTTATTTTTCTCACTCTTATATAATGTTTTAAATCCCTTAAACATATAGTAATAAAAATTTACCTTTAATGTATGATTACAAAATTTATCATTTCTAAGCTTTTCAATTTCCTCTTCATCAGATGTAAGCCAAAGATCAACATCAGCATTTTTATTATTACTCTTATCATTAATTTTTTTATTAAATAAATTTCCTGTAACTCTTGCAATAAAATATGCATGTTTTTTCCCCAATCCAAATAACATTTGAGTTGTAGATACTATTCTTCCAATTACAGGACCTAATCCTTTTTGTAACGCAGAACCACATAAGATAATTCCATCTATATCATTAGAATATCTATTTAAATATTCTTGTGAAATAAAAGAACCAAAACTATGACCACATATAAAATGAGGTAAATTAGGATATTTTCTTTTTATCATATCAGTTATATATTTCTCATCTTCTACTATTTTATTAAATCCATCTCTACCTATATCCCCAATTTTATCTATATTTTCTGCAGTTTTCCCATGCCCTCTATGATCATCTCCATAAACTATAAACCCTTTACTATTTAAATAATTAGCTACATTCTCATATCGACCTATATGTTCTCCCATTCCATGTACCATTTGTATAACCGCTTTAGGATTTTCTACCTCATCCCAAACACCTATAAATATCTTCTTTCCATCATGACTTTTTATAAAGTAGCTCTTCATAATTTAACCTCTCCTATTTTACACTTGTTATTTTTCATAATAAAATCTTAAAATATTTTTAATGTATAAGTATAAAAAAGTATCTAAAATCAATAAATGCATTTATATATTTAAGCCAAATATTTCTTATTATATCATATTAATTATGTTTTTTATACTAGCTAGTTTGAATTATTTTCTCTTAAAATTAAGTTATCATCTAAAAAATAAAAACTCAATAAAAACTTAAAAGCTCTTATTGAGAATTTATTAATATATTTACTAATTTCCCTTGTTAAGTACAGATTCCATTTGTTCTTTAGTTATATATCCATACTGCAACATAGCATCTAAAACCTCTTGTTGCCTAGCTTTAGCTTTGTTTAAATGTTTTTTTGGATTATAGCTATTAGGTGCTTGCAAAAGTCCTGCTAAAAGGCTACCTTGATTTAAAGTTAAATTCTTTGGAGCCGAATTAAAATATCCATAAGATGCATTATTTATTCCATAATAACCATTTCCATAATAAACAATATTAGAATATAATTCTAATATTTCTTCTTTCGAATACAGTTTTTCTAGCTTTCTTGCAATTACTATTTCACGAATTTTTCTAGATACATCTTGATTTCCATTTAAAAATAAATTTTTAGCCAACTGCTGAGTTATAGTGCTTCCTCCTTGCACCACACTTTTAGCCCTTACATTAGCCACTACAGACCTTATTATTGCTTTAAAATCTATTCCCCCATGCTTATAAAATCTATTATCTTCGACAGCAACCAAAGCATCTAAAAAATTAGATGATATCTCATCTGCAACTACATAACCTTCACTACTTTTTACTTTATCAACTTTTTCTTCTATATACGCATTACTTATAAATATACCATAATCATCACTTTTCAAACCACTTTCTATGGTACAACCAAATAATCCAATGCAAAAAAACATTATAAGTATAGCCAAAACTGATTTCTTGTAACTAAACCTTGCACTCTCCATAAAGCACTCCTTTTTTTATAATTTTATATAATATACTATTTTCTTTAAATTTATTCAACATAAAAAGGGTAAATTTCTTACTAAAACTAAGAAATTTACCCTTTTCTATATTTATCTAATTTAACAATGCATCTTTTTTTAATTATAAATATAAAATTTCACTAACTGTCCTAAGGGTTAATAGTATCTTTATATTTTCTTTAGCTCTTTTAAACTGATTATATTTTATATCAGATAAAAGACTATCACCATAAACTCTCCAACCATTTATTTTAGTTAATTTTAATGATGGATACCCCATAAAACCCAAAACGTCTTTTAAAGGATAACCTAAAAATATGCCTATTTCATCAGGAATATTTCCATTTGTTATTTTTTCTGACAAAAATTCTAAATACCCATATAAACCATAATTAGAAGGATACCCTATTTGCTTTAGAAATTTTAGATTATTTTTATCTGTTAAAGTCCTATCTAACTCATCCTCCCTATAAAATAAAACCTTTTTTCCCTCACTTTTATAATCTATTATTTTATATTTAATTTCCTTACATCCACTAAAAACTTCTTCTATCTTTTCTAAATTTTCTTTATAACCTTTATGAAGCTTTGAGAAACTTAAAATTTCACTAGGTTTTACCTTTAAGATTACAGGACCTAATATCCCCATAAGTCTTAAAATAAATTCATCATCTGAATATTTACATTTATTACATTCTTCCCTTGGACAATTAAAACCCATACATCTTTCCTCCTAATCTAAATTTATTATATTATCTGAAGATTTTATTATATTCTCTCATTGATTTTTCATATTAATTGATATTGATTATCATAATCATATAATAAATTATTAAGTTTTTATTGTCAATAAATTCTTTATAAAAATCTTTTTAATTTCTATACAAAACAAAAAAGAGATGTAAATTAATTTACATCTCTTTTTTTCATTAGCTTTCTTTGTTTTCTTTTAATATATCTGCAATAGCTGCAATATTCCCTAATGAAGATACCATCTCATTTGGTAATATAAGCTTATTTGCTGGATTATTAGCCATTTCCTTTAAAGCTTCTACTTGTTTTAGTGCTATTACTGTTTCATTAGTTCCTGACTCTATAATAGCTTCATTTACCTTTCTTATAGCTTCTGATTCTGCTATTGCAATTTGTTCTATTGCTTTTGCTTTACCTTCCGCCTCTAAAAGCTGAGATTCTCTAAGCCCTTCAGCACGTCTTATATTAGCCTCTTTCTCAGCTTCTGCTCTTAAAATTTGTGATTGTTTTTCTCCTTCTGCTTTTGCAATCTCACTTTGCTTTAATCCCTCTGCTTGAAGAATTGTAGCTCTCTTATCTCTTTCTGCCTTCATCTGCTTTTCCATAGCTATTTGTATTTCCTCTGGAGGAATAATATTTTTAATTTCTACTGATAATATTTTTATTCCATAAGCATCTGTTATTTCATCAATTATTTTTAAAAGTTCTATATTTATTTCATCTCTGCCTGATAAGACCTCATCAAGAGTCATATTACCAACAATATTTCTCATATTAGTAACAGTTGAATAAATTATACCAGATTTATAATCTTCAATATTGTATACAGCATCTTTAGCATTTAAAACCTTATAAAAGATGACATTATCTATTTGAATTTTAACATTATCTTTTGTTATAACAGCTTGAGGTTGTATATCTAATATTTGTTGTTTTGTTGAAATTTTTTTCCTTACAAAATCAACAAAAGGAATTAGAATATGCCATCCAGGTTCCAACACTCTACTAAATTGTCCAAACCTTTCAGTAACACATACATAACCAGTATTTACAACTCTTATAGATGAAAATATTATAAGTACAATTATAACTATAAGTACAATTGCCACTATTATTCCAGCCACAATAATCACTCCTTATTTATCTTTTATTATCAATAATTTATTTCCTTCAATCCCTATTATTTTTACTCGTTCCCCCTCTTCTATAACACCACTTTCACTTTTAAATGTCCAAAATATTCCTTCATATTTTATAAGAGCAGTATTTTCAATTCTTTTAGGCAATATAAATGCTTTTCCTATATAATTTTGCTCCATAGTATTAGTTCCCAAATGGCTTTCCTTTATATTTTTTCTTACTTTAGGAAAAATGAATATAAAAAACAAGCTACTAACAACTGCAAAAGCAACAAACTGAAGTAATATCGGCAATTTAAAAACATTGATTATTAAAGCAGCTAAAGCTCCAATAGAAAAACCAACAAATAAAAATGATGAATTTAAAAGATCAATTAATACTCCAATCACCACAACCAAAAGCCAAGCCCAAATCATCAAACCTCCTCCTTATATTTTCTTTTTAAATATTCCATTTATGTAAATATTACTTTAAATAAAGTTATATTATAATATATTATTTTTTTAAATATTTTAGAAATATTTAATTATATAATATAATAATTTCCATAAAAAAACAAATAGATATTTCATCAAAATAATTTTTTCTTTTTTAATACTTTCATATTTAACTATTTGTAATAATTTTTATAATCTTGATTTTAAGTAAATTTACCTTTAATATTTAATTATGTTAGTAAATCTTTCTAAACTAATAAAAATCAAATTAATAGTAATACTATATAATACTTTATATTTACTAATAATGCCAGATTTAAAATACAATAATTTACTGAATGGAGATGAACAATTTGGATTTTATAAAGGTTGCATCAGCTTGCCCAAAGATTAAAGTAGGTGATGTTAAATACAATATTGAACAAATTAAAAGTCTAATAGATAAAGCACTAGAACAAGAGGTTAAAGTTTTAGTATTTCCAGAGCTTAGCATTCCATCTTATACATGTGGAGATTTATTTACAAATAATACTCTTCTAAAAGAATGTGAAAAAGCAATATTAGATTTAGTCGACTTTTCAAGAAATAAAGATATTTTAATAAGTGTTGGAAGTCCACTTTTATATAACTATAATCTTTACAATTGTGCATATATAATATTAAACGGTAAAATTCTTGGTATAGTTCCAAAGAGCTATATTCCAAATTACTCTGAGTTTTACGAAAAAAGATGGTTTACTGAAGGCCTTAATTTAACTAATGCTACTGTTAATATATCATCTTATGAAAAAGATATTCCTTTAGGAACAGATTTAATATTTAGTTATGAAAATTTAAAAATAGGCTTTGAGATTTGTGAAGACTTATGGGTTGCAATACCACCTAGTTCTTATTTAGCTTTAAATGGTGCTAATTTAATATGTAATTTATCAGCATCAAATGAATTAGTTTCAAAAAGTGTTTATAGACGAGACCTTATAAAAAATCAAAGTGCAAGACTTATGGCTTCATATATTTATACTTCCTCTGGAGTTCATGAATCAACAACAGACCTTTTATTTAGTGGTCATATGTTAATTTGTGAAAATGGTACTATCTTAAACGAGAACAAAAGATTCAATAGAGAAAATGAACTTATGACAAGTATTATAGACTTATTTAAACTTAATACTGAAAGAATGAAGAATATTAGTTTTAGAAACTCAATAAATAATGAAACTCCAAAAGTTAGAACTGTAAACTTTCAATTTAAAGATACAAAAATCAAACATTTTAATAGATTTATAGATAAACATCCATTTGTACCTAGCAATAAAAGTTTAAGAGATGAAAACTCTTTAGATATATTAAACATACAATCTGCTGCCCTTGCTAAACGTTTGGAACATACAAATCTTAAAAAAGCTGTCATAGGAATTTCTGGTGGTTTAGATTCAACCTTAGCTCTTTTAATTGTCATAAAAACTTTTGATATGTTAAAAATACCAAGAGAAAACATATTGACAATAACCATGCCAGGCTTTGGAACTACTGATAGAACCTATAATAATGCCATTTCCCTATGCAAAGAACTTGGCTGTTCTTTAAGAGAAATAAACATAGTTGATGCTGCACTTTTGCATTTTAAAGATATAGGGCACGATAAAGACATTCATGATGTTACTTATGAAAATGTTCAAGCTCGAGAAAGAACACAAATACTTATGGATATCGCAAATAAGGAAGGTGGTCTTTTAATAGGTACAGGTGATCTTTCAGAGTTAGCCTTAGGTTGGTGTACATACAATGGAGACCATATGTCTATGTACTCTGTGAACTGCTCTATTCCTAAAACATTAGTTAGATATTTAGTTAGATATTTCGCAGATAATAATACATCTAAAGAAGTATCTGATACACTTTTAGATATTTTAGATACACCAGTTAGTCCAGAACTTTTACCAAAATCTAAAGAAGGTAAAATATCTCAAAAAACTGAAGATATAGTAGGGCCTTATGAACTTCATGATTTCTTTTTATATCACTTTATAAAGCATGGTTCATCTAAAGATAGAATATTATTTTTAGCGTGTATAGCCTTTAGGGATGATTATGATAAAGAAACCATTGAAAAATGGCTCAATAAATTTATTACTAGATTCTTCACTCAACAATTTAAGCGTTCTGCACTTCCCGATGGACCAAAGGTTGGAACAATTTCTTTATCTCCTCGTGGAGATTGGAGAATGCCATCTGATGCAAGTTATAACAGCTTTATATAATTTGTGTAATTCTTATTTAAATCTTATGATAAAAAAGTCTAAAGTTATAAATCATAACTTTAGACTTTTATCTTCTAACTTTTCTTTTTACTTCTTTTCTCTTTTAATAATTCTCTAAAATAAATAAGTTGTTCATTATAAATTTTATGCTTCATCCCTGGAAATGCTTTTAAAAATCTCTTTTCTTGAAAAGATTTATTTCTAAGCTTTTTATGAATAAAATTCATATTTTCCTTAATTGCAAAATTTTTATTTTTTCCTCTTAATCCATTTGATTCTAATATTGATGTCTTTATTTTAGCATTTAAATTTTTAAAATCAATATTTATACTACTTAATAACTTTAGTTTTCCTTGAAGGCTTATAAGACCCTTTAATGTAAAAATCATATCTATCAAAAAAATAATTCCTACGATATATACAAACATAACCTTATAACTAACTTGTATACTTTCTATTAAGTTTACTATACATGGATGCACAACATGTACTAAAATTACTGAGAGTAAACCAAAAAGCGTTGAATTTAAAAGACATACCCTGCCATTTATATTAAACTTATTATTCGAATAATCCCACCATTTAGTATTAAATAATTTTTCTAAAATAACTGATGTTATATATTCTAAAATTGACGTTAATAACATTGCTAATAAAAAAAGTTCTACTATATTATCTTTAAAAGATGATAAAAAACTTATTATAAAAACCGCCCCAAATCCATAAATGGGACATATAGGTCCATTTAAAAAACCTCTATTTACAAATAACCCTCTAGGTATTGAACAATAAATTACTTCGCATGTCCACCCTATAAAACTATATATTAAAAAATATATAACTAAATCTATTCTGCTCAAAATTATAATTTCACTCCTTTTATTAATACAACATTTACTATAAGTTTATGTTTATAAAAGGTAGTAAATTATAAATTTAATATCGTTATTTAATATCTTTATTTAATATACGCTTTATTTTTTTTATGTACAAATCTAGTATTTCATCATACTCACCTAAAGATTTTAAACTTACTTCTACATTAAAACCTTGAGATTTAAATACATTCTTCCACGATTTTTCATTTTCATCCCCATTTATATCTTTTACCACATGTGACCCGCAAACGATTAAAAAAGGCGCTATATAAATATCATTTAATCCTAACCCCTTTAATTCTTTAGCTAACTGTATATTAGACTTACCATATTCTAATGTTGCAACATACACATTATCTATATTGTTTTCTCTAAAATTATCTTCTAGCATTTTGTAAAACTTATTATACTCATCTTTAGTTCCATGCCCTACTAAAACAATTCCTTTATCTTTAGGCAAATGACTTTTAATAGCCAATATTACATCTTGAAACTCATTCTTTTCTCCATTTAAAAGAGGCTTGGCTATTTTTATATTATTAAACTTTTCTTTATAACAATGTAGTACCTTTTTAACTCCTTCATATTGCCCACCTGGTAATATGTAAAGTGGTAAGATAGTAATATCCTCTATTTTTTCATCATACATATTATCTAAAGCTTCACTAAAACTTAAAACTGATATATTAGATTTTTCCTTAAGTTTATTTATAACAAAATTTGATGTAAAAGCATTTAAAATTTTATATTCTTCTTTAAACTCTTTCTTAAATTTATTCTCTATATTTTCTATATTTTGTCTTAACCCTAAAACTTCTGAAGTTCCAAAACTAACAATTATTATTCCTTTTTTCATAAAAACTCCTAATTAAAAAATATTAAAACATTAATAGTTTTACTATCTAAATATAATTTAAAGGGAATAAAATTCCCCTTAAATTATATTAATTTTTAAACCTCAAAATCTCTAAATGCCTTTAAGAATTTTTCTACATGTTCTTTTGTATGTTCCGTACTTAAAAATACTGATTCATACTGAGATGGTGCCAAATTGAATCCACTATTTAACATGTGAATAAAATATTTATTAAATAATTCTATATTACATGTCTTTACATCATCATAACAATTTACTTCTTTTAAATCAGTAAAGAATATTGTAAACATTCCTCCTTGCCTATTTATAACAAGATTTATGTTTTTCTCTTTTGCAATTTCCCTTACTCCATCTTCTAATAATCTACCCATTTTCTCTATATGTTCATAATGACTTGGATTATTATAAAGTTCCTTTAAAGTTTCAAGCCCAGCTGCCATAACTATAGGATTTCCTGACATTGTTCCTGCTTGATAAACTCCTCCTAAAGGTGATAGATTTTCCATTATTTCTTTTCTACCAGCATAAGCACCACATGGAAGTCCACCCCCCATTATTTTAGCATAAGTTACTATATCAGCTTTTTCATTAAATAAGCTTTGAGCCCCCTTATAAGCTACCCTAAATCCACTCATAACCTCATCAAATATTAAAAGTGAACCATATGAATCACAAAGTTCTCTTAACTTTTTAACAAAAGAATCATTAGCTTTTATAACCCCCATATTTCCTGCAACTGGCTCTAAAATAATTGCTGCAATGTCATCTCCATACTTCTCAAATAAACCTTCAACTTGTTTTTCATCATTATAAACACCAATTAAAGTATTTTTAACAATATCATTTGGAATCCCTAAGCTTCCTGGAATACCTTCTGTTAAAACCCCAGAACCTGCTTCGATTAAGAATCCATCAAAATGTCCATGATAGCATCCTGCAAATTTTATTATTTTATTTTTTTTAGTATATCCTCTAGCAAGCTTTATAGCACTCATAGTAGCTTCTGTTCCTGAATTAACCATTCTAACCATTTCTATATTATCATCTAATGTTTCACATAAGAACTTAGCCATATCAAGTTCTACTTTGGTTGGTGCTCCAAAAGCTATACTTTCTCTCGCTGTTTTTTCGATAGCTGATACCACCTTTTCATTTGAATGCCCAAGTATCATAGGCCCCCAAGCTAAAACAAAATCTATGTACTCTTTTCCATCCTCATCTTTTACAATTACACCTTTTCCTGATTTTATAATTGGTGGATTCATAGGCATATTCCTATAAGCTCTAACAGGACTATTAACTCCCCCTGGCATATATTTCTTTGATTCTTCAAATATTTTATTATTATTCATTTTTTCTCCTTTCAAACCAAATATACTTTTAAATTAGCTATTTAAAAATGCATATTAATTCTAATTTTTTAACTATAATTAACTATTTTATATCGTATATATTTTGTGTAATACATTCATCAAAAAACATAGAAAAAACTTTTCTATCTTTTCCTTTTTCATAAAAAAACTTAAAATCTTCTGTGCATATAAAATCAACAATCTCTTTTTTTAGCTTTTCTTTTTTTGCATTTTCTCTTAATCTTGATACATAAAAAGTAAATTTATCATACTCCTTTAATGAATTTTCCATCTTATCACCTAAAAGTTTAGATATTTTAGGCACTCCAACCTTTGTGCTTACTGAAAAACTTAAATTTTTAAGATTTCTCTGTGATGGTATAACCGCCATGCCATTTTTAAATTCTGTACAATCTATAAATATTTTATTTAGATTTTCACAATCTCCCACTATAGATTCACGCAATTTTTTATCATCTATGGCAATTAAAACAATATGAGCATCTATTATAAAATTTTTATAATATTCTCCCTTTATGTATCTAATATTATAATTTTTCAAGTTCAAAATATCTTCTGAAAAATTTTTCGATAAAATTTCCACAGCACACCCATTTGTACAAAAGGTTTTTGCTTTTATAAACGCTCCTTTTCCTCCCCCAATTATTTTTACTTTTAATTTATGAGAAAAAAAGTTTAAAGCAACGTATTTATCATTATCCATAGTCTATATCCTTAATACCAATTTATTATCCTTAAAATAAACTCTAATAAAAATCCATAACAAAATTATTTTAAACTAATATTTGTTATTAAATAGTTTCATATAAATATTTTATAATTAAATAAATAAAAAATAAAGGCTGTTTAATAAATTTTACTAAACAACCTTTATTTTTTATTTATTCTTATCTATTATATCTTGTATATCATCTTTACAACCGCCACAAACTGAACCTGCTCCCGTTGCCTCTTCTACAGCTTCAACGGTAGTCGCTCCATCTTTTATAGCTTTTTTTATATCATCTTCTGATATCCCTAAACAAGTACAAACTTCTCTACTCATTCTTTTGCCTCCTAGTTTTAATTTGTTACAAGTATAGTTTGCATTTATATAACCTAATTTATACAATATACTTGTAAATATATTTAAAATTTCTAAAAGGACATTGGTTTATCTAAACAATAACTCCTGACAGACAATTTAAAAACATATATAAAAATTAATAAATTATCTTATAAAATGAGTAAGTACTTTATTTTGAGCTTCTGGTTCTTTAATAGTTTCTTTTCCATTTTCAACAAGTTTCATAAGCCATGCCATATTTTGTCCAAGGACTGACATTATTTGTTTTCCTTCCCCATCTTGTGAGACTTCCCCTGGAACTGTTCCATGTATAACATTCCAATAGTTTGATGTTGGCATTAACATTTCAGAGTAATTTATAAAGTTATTTAATTGTTCAAATGTTGGAACCCCACCTGAACGTCTAACAGCTACAACTGCTGCTCCTACTTTATGTCTATACATTCCTCCATTACTGCTTCCAACATAAAATGCTCTATCCAAGAATGATTTCATAGTTCCACCTATTGCTGAAAAATGAACTGGAGAACCTAAAATTATCCCATCTGCTTCATCCATTTTTGCTATCCACTCATTTACATCATCATTTGACATAACACATTTTTTATCTTGATTCCTAGCACAACCATTACATGCCATACAACCTCTTATAGTTTTATTACCAACATGAACTATTTCTACTTCTATACCTTCTTTTTCAAGTTCATCTGTTACCATTTTTATAGCTTGATATGTATTTCCCTCTTTTTTAGGGCTGCCATTAAATGCAACTACTTTCATAAGTTTTTACTCCTCTGTATAAATATCTATGTTTTCATTCATTCTAATATGAACAATTTTATTGTAACATATTATTAAATTTATATCAATTTATTTTAAAATCCTTATTTATTTTTCACAAAATTTATCACAATACCTTAAATTATATTTAAGGTATTGTGATTTTTTTGACTGTTTATTAACTTTTTATAGTAAAATTAATATCTAACTCCACTCCAATAAACATTATCCTTTACTACAGCTTTAGGTCCTAAGTTAACATCTTTCATAGCCCATTTTTTAAATTCCATAAATCCTGTTCTATCAACAATGTATCCTATATGCTCCTTTCCACCTGGAGCTGTTCTATCTATATATTGCTCAACATAATCATATGTGTTTTCTATCATTTTAACTATGCTATCTTCATCAATCCAAATAGCAAAATCTTCAGCAAGTCTTGGATTTTTCTTTCCTGTTCTTCCCATTATAACTAATCTATAATACTTTTCTTCACTTCTAGTCCATGCACTAGTTGGACACGCCATTACACATTCTCCACAACCTATACATTTATCAGTATTTCTAACCACTTTGTAGTTTTCAAATTTTAAAACATCTGCTGATTTTCTCTTACAAGCATTTATACATGCCCCACAAGCTACACATCTATCTTTATCATATTGAGGTTCTGTCATACCTATAATACCAAAATCATGCATTCTAGCCTTTATACAGTCATTTGGACAACCAGTTAAAGCTATCTTTACATGTAAATCACTTGGGAATATAACTTTTTCTACTCTTTTTGCAAACTCTGTAGTGTTATAATTTCCATAAGGACAATATTTATTACCAACACAAGAAGTTACGTTTCTAGTACCTGAAGCATCATATCCTGTTCCTGGAGTTTCTTGATTTATTTTAAGTTCTGATATAATTGGTTGTAGTAACTCATTAACCTTTGGTATATCTTCCATTTTTATTCCTGGAAGTTCAAATCCTTGTCTTGCAGTTAATTGAACATTTCCATTACCAAATTTCTCAGCAATTTCTTGAATTCTAGCAAGATGTTCTGCTTTTAAATATCCTCCTGGAACTCTCACTCTTGAAGCTGTCATTCCTCTTTGTTTAACAACTCTAAATGCATTTTTCTTAAGTTTTTTAGTATTTATATCTAATGACATATTATGCTCCCCCTAGTCTTTTAAAAGTTTTCCTTTTGTATAATTAAATACTGGTCCATCTAAACAGATATAAGTTTCTCCCATTCTACAATGTCCACATTTTCCAAGTCCACAGCACATTTTTCTTTCTTGAGATATCCAAATATTTTCTTCTTTTATTCCAAGTTTTAAAAATTCTTGAACACTAAATTTCATCATCATTGGAGGGCCAACAACTATTATTTGAACATTTTCCATATCATTTATTTTAAGTTCTGGAATATATTTAGTTACAAGTCCAACATTTCCATCATATCCTTCTTCAGCTGAGTCAACAGTAATTACTACATCAATAGTTTCATTCCAACTCTTTATATCATCCTTAAATAACATATCTTTAGGAGATTTAAATCCTGCAATTAAAGTTGTACCTTTATTTTCTGAAGGATTCTTAGCAAAATAATCAACTACTCCTCTAACAGGTGAAAGTCCAGTTCCTCCAGCTACAACTACAAGTTCTTTTCCTTTATAGTTATCAAGAATAAATCCATTTCCATAAGGTCCTCTCATAAATAGAGAGTCTCCTTCATATCTTTCGAAAATTTCATTAGTTACAAGTCCAACTCTTCTTATAGTAAGGTCTACATAATTTTCACCAATACCACTTACTGAAATTGGAGCTTCACCAAACTTTGGTATAGATACTTCAAAGAATTGTCCAGGTTGAACATCTCCTATGTACTCCATTCTAAAAGTGTATTCTATCTCTGTATGTTTTATTACTTTTAATATTTTTGACATAAAAGGAATGTATTCATTTTTCATATTATTTCACCTCGTCCATAGCATCATTAAGTTTATTTACACAATTTGAAAAAGATATATATTCAGGGCATATATCATCACATCTACCACAACCTACGCACATATTATAACCAAATCTTTGCTTGTGATCGTAAACTTTATGCATAACCTTAAATCTCATTCTTTGACCTTTTTCTTGTCTAAATGAGTGACCACCAGCCATAGTTGTATATCCTTCAACCTCACATGATGCCCAAACTCTTCTTCTTTCTCCTGTCTTTTCATTATCCTTATAGAAGATATCTTGCATTGTAAAACATGTACATGTTGGACATACAAAATTACATCTACCACAAGCTATACATCTTTGAGAATATTCTTTCCACATATCAGAATCCATAACTTTAGGATCTAAATTATTTGGAATATTAACTCTTACATTATTTTCTTCAACAAATTCAGGAACTACATCTAAAGATTCAGTCTTTAATTCACCAAATATTGCACTTAAATACTCATCTTTAACATCTAGATAAACCTCTCCATCTTTAAATCCTATGTATGCATCATAACTATCTGTTTTATTACTTTTCATATCTACACAAAAGCAATTTTCAAAACTTTCGCTACATCCTATAACTATAAATTTTGCACCTTCTCTTACTCTTTTATAATACATATCTTCAAAACCGTTATTTAAATACATATCATCAATTCTCTTTAAAGAGTGCATATCACAGCTTCTTAAAAAGATTATTGCATCTTTTACTTCTTTCTTTGGTTCACTAAAACTATCTTCTGTGAAATAGAAAAGAGTTTGAGTTATTGGAAGTAACACTTCTTTGTAAGAAAAATCGGATTTTTTATTAAATTCTATTTCTTCTATAGTGTTTACTTGGCCATATCTTACCATATCAGTTTCTGAACTTCTGCCTTTTCCTACAAAAACTTTAGGAGCATATATGTTGTAATTTTGTGACAATTTTTCTAATGCATTATTAAAGTTTTTAGCATTTAATTTGAATCCCATTATAACACCTCTTTGATTTATCTTATCGCTTTATTATAGATTAAATTATTTAAATTGTATTGTTAAAATATTCACTCTATTTGCGTCATTAACTTGATTTTTTCTAACTATTTTAAATTATATGATTAATATAAAAAAAATAATGTGATAAAAATCACATTATCCTACTGTTTTGTTTTTAAAATATTATAATATTTTAAATTTTAACTTTTAAAATACTCAGCTAATTTTTTACGATTTAATACTATTATCTGTTTATTTCTCATTTTTATAAATCCATTTTCTTGAAGTATTTTCATAGACCTTGAGATAGTTTCTCTAGTTGCTCCAAACATATCTGCAATATATGTCATAGTTATATTTAAATTTATTAAAACTCCATCTCTATCTTTAACACCATAATCTTTAGATAATTTCCAAAGCTTTGCAGCTAACCTCTTTTCAATTTTTATAGGTGTTGCATTTTTAAGCTGTCTATAAAGCCTTCTAGTCTTATTAGATATTTCCAATATAACATTAGTTGTTAACTCAAAATCATCTTTCATAATATCTATAAAACCTCTTCTATCAAAGCATAACACTTGTGCGTCTTCAAAACATTCGCAACTAATAGAAGCTGATAAATCATCTAATATAACTTCATTTAAAATTTTATCTTTTCCTAGAATAAATATAACCCTCTTTTGCGCATGTTCATTCATCTTATACATTGAAACCTTGCCTCTATACATAACATATATCCTTTTTTCTACTTCTTTATCCCTAAATATATGTTCTCCCTTTTTATAAGACCTTTTTATACATATTTCACATAATCTGTTTACAGTTTCTTCTTTCAATTGATTAAACAATGTAAGTTCCATCAATTCTGAAAATTTCACATTCTCCATAGTACATTATATAAAAGACTTTCGCCTAACTTAGCTCCTTTCTAAATTTAATAAATTAAAATCTTTTATAAGATTTAATTTATTATTTCTTGTAAGATGTTTTATAACATATTCTCTTTTTTGTGCATCTCTTTTTTCTATAAATTCTTCAAAATAAACCAATTTCACCGGAAGTCTACCTTTTGTATATTTTGCTCCTTTTCCTTTATTATGACAATTTATTCTCTTTTCTAAATTATTTGTCCACCCAGTATAAAAACTTCCATCACTACATTCTAAAATATAAGTATAATTCATACAACTATCCTTTATTTATTGTATATTTATAATAATATTATCTGTTATTATAACACATTAATTCTTTTTAAGTTGTTAATTAAAAATTTATCAAACAGTAAAAAATGAGATTATATTTTAAAAGATAAAAATCATCTTCCAAAATATAATCTCATTTAAAATTTATTTATTTTTAGCTATATAATAAAGTGGAAAACCTACTAAAAGTGTACCCCCTATGAAATTTCCAAGTGATACAAAAAATATATTATAAAAAGCCCCTCCTAATGTTACAGTAGTATTTGGAAGAAAATAAGCTATTGAAAATAAAGTCATATTTGCAATACTATGCTCAAATCCTGCTGTTATAAAGGTAAAAAGACACCAAAATATCATTATAAGTTTCCCAGATTCGCTTTTTAATTTATAAGAAAACCATGCAGCTAAACAAACTAAAACATTACAAAGCATTCCTTTTAATATTAAATCAAACATTGGTGTATCTATTTTACTTTGAGCCATATTTATCATAAATTCTTGAACATAGCTTGTACCTGCATGGGAATAAGCATATATTACTCCCCCGATTATTGATCCAAAAAGATTTCCAATCCAACTTACAAGTAATATATTAAAAAAATCTAACCAAGTCACCTTTTTATATAAAGCACCAATTAGCATTACTAAAGAATTACTTGTAAAAAGATCTACTCCTGCCATAATTACAAAACTTAAAGCACATCCAAAAGATATTCCCATTATTATTTTTGTTACACCAGAACCCGAATGATCTACTATTCCTCCGACTGTATAAAGAAGCATTACCGCAAGTCCCACAAAGAAACCACCTAAAGCTGCAATCATTAAATATTTCATGATACCATTATTAAATATTTTCACTTTTTTCTTTGATGATAAACAAACAGCATCCATCTCTTCTGAAAATATGTCTATTTCATCTTTAGGTAATACATTCTTTTCTAAACTCCTATTTAACATTATATATTCCTTTCTTGTAAATTATTTTATTTTTTAAAATACATTTACAATTTTAGCATAATTAATAATAAAATCAATATATTTAATAATTTTTTAACAACACTAATTTTATTAATTTTCTATTGTAAGATATAATAATAATAAATAACTTTAAAGAAGGTGAATTTTTGAGAAAAGAATATATAACTTATCAAGATAACATGCCTATTTCTGTTTCATTTTTATCTATAGAAAACTATCCTATTCATTGGCATAATAGTATAGAAATTATATATGTTTTAGAAGGTAGTTTAAATATCGATATTAATTTATCATCTTCTAAAATATTTAAAAATAATATAGAAATAATAAATATAGATGAGGCTCATAGACTATATTCAAATGATTATAATAAAGTCCTCATATTTCACATAGATCCTTATTTTTTTGAAAAATACTACACCGACATAGAGAATATGTTTTTTTACACAGATACAAGCAATGAAAACTCCCAAAATACAGATGTTTATGATGAATTCAAAACCTTTTTATCTATCATAGTTTGTGAAATTGTTCAAAAAAGTTTAGATTATGATGAAGAAATCGAAAAAAATTTAATAAGTCTTTTATTCCATCTTATAAATAATTTTCATTATTTAACTTATGATAATGAAGAAATTAAAGAAAATGAAAACTTACTTGAAAGATATCATAGAATTGCTAAGTATATTTTTAATAACTACAATAATAATATAACTTTAAAAGATATAGCAAATAAAGAATTTTTAAGTACTCATTATTTGTCTCATGAAATAAAATATGCAACTGGTTTAAGTTTTACTGACCTTGTAAATTTAACTCGTGTTGAGGAATCTATAAAATTTCTTTTAGATAGTGATAAAACAATATCTGATATATGTGAAGAAGTTGGATTTTCTCATACTAGATATTTTAATAAACATTTTAAAAACTATTATGGTTTAACCCCTCTTCAGTATAGAAAAAAGTTTAAGGTTAATGAAACTACATATAAAAAAGAAAAAAAGTTAACTAGATATCCTCTTGATTTTTCTTTAAAGTATCTATCTTACTATATTGACGATTATGATAGATTTAACTATGAAAATAAAATTAATAAAATTACTTTTGATATGAATGAAGATTTAGGCGTATTTAATAAAGAATTTAAAGAAATTATAAATGTAGGTGATGCCTTTGATTTGCTAATTGAAGATAATAAAGACATATTAGAACAACTTCAAGAAGAAATAGGTTTTAACTACGTTCGAATGATCAATGTATTTTCCCCTGATATGGGTATTTTCCCTGGTTCAAAATTTTTTAATTGGACTCGAGCTTATGATATTTTTGAATATGTGGAAAGTCTTAATTTAAAACCACTTATAATATTAAATTTCAAAAATTTCTCTGACTATGAAATTTTAGCAACATTAACTTCTTTCTTAGAATATTTTAATGATGTAGAAGGCCTAAACTTTAAAAATTTTAAATTCCAATTTGATACTAAAATTAAAAAAGATTTATCTCATGAAATAAAAATAATTTTAGAAGATCAATACAATCTAGAGGTTTTAGATAATTGTTATCATTTATTTGATTATACAAATTCTATATATGATACAGCTTATATGCTACCATATATTATTCATAATAGTATATATAATTTGTCATCTTTATATTATATAAAAGCTTTTGACACCTTAGATAAACAGGTTAACTTAACTAATGAGGTATTCTTTGGTTATCCAGGTCTTGTAAACAGCAAAGGGATTAAAAAACCATCTTATTATGCATACTATTTATTAAATATGCTTGGCAATACTTTAGTTTCAATAGATAAAGGGTTTATAGTTACAAAAAGTCATTCTGAATATCAAATACTATTATATAGTTTTAATGAAAGTTTTAATAATTTATTAAACTTTAAGAATGTAGACAAAATAAAGAAAACTCAAAATGTAACAAACAAACTATCTATAAATATTTTAAATATAAAATCTAATACAAGAATTATAGAATATGATATAAATGAAAAATCTGGATCTTCATTTGATTACTGGATTTCTATGGGGAAACCTAAAAGATTAAAAAAAGAGGAGAAAGAAATTCTCCATAAATCATCATTTCCTAAAATTAATTTTAGATATTCAAAAAAAAGTACCGTATTAAATATTCAAGCTACATTAAAAGGTTATAGCGCTAAACTTATAATACTAAAAGAAACTTAAAAGGTATTGCTAAATTTTAGCAATACCTTTTTTACTAATATAACTCTTTTTCTGATTCTGCTGCCATAGTTAAATATTTAAGTGCTTCACGAGTTTCTCCAATTACATGATACATATTTGCCATCTCTAAATACCTATCATTTTTTTGAGAATAACTACCGAATTTCAAAAGTAAATCTATAGCTAAATTCATATACATTTCCCATTGAATAAAACTTCCTTGATATTTAGCTATTTTTCCTTTAAGATAATAACTATTTTCTATAAAAACTATATTATCTAATTCAATTGCTACCTGCAATGCTTTATCTGTATAATCTGTTGCCTTTTCATAATTTTTGTCATCTATTAAAATTTCACTTAGCATAAGAAGAGTATCAACATATTTAGATAAATTCTCTTTAGTTATATTATTTTCCAAATCATCTATATGTTGTTTAGCCTCCTCCTTAGATCCCTTACTAATTAAAAGTTTTACTATAATCATTTTTAATTTATTATAATAATAATCTTCCTTAGCTCCATTCTCATCTAATACTTTTAAGTATTCCTGATAATTTTCATCATATTCTAAAGCTAAAATAGCTAATATACCATTTACAATTGAAAATAACACTTCATTATCTCTAGATTTACTTAAAGCATAAAATGGTGTTATTATCTTTTCAGCCGTTTTTAAATCTCCAGTTTTATAATAACAATATGCCTTGGAAATTCCAATTTCTATTTTTTCATCAATGTTTTTATCCTCTTTAGAATACTCCTCTAACTTTTCAAGCCAAGTTATAGCATCCTTATAATGCTCAGTTATTATAAAATATTTTGATAAATCTCTATAATAAATCTTTGAACAACTCTCATTATGTTCATGTATTGCATCATAATCATTTAAAACTTTATGCATTCTGTAAAATTTTCTATTATTTATATAAAACTCAAAAAGTATATGAATAAGCTCAACCCCTAAATCATAATACCCTTTAGATACAGCATATTTTATATTATCTGTAATCTCTATGCATTCACTTTCTCTAAGTTTATCATTTTTTAGGCTATACTTTTTTATATTTCTTTTTATTTCACTTACATCATCACAAAGAAGATAATCAAGGTCTAAGTTTAATCTTTTAGCTACTAATTCTAATACCCATCTATCTGGAACAACTTTCCCATTTTCTATACAACTCATTCTTGAAATTGAAATATCTTTTTGACAAAGCTCTTTTAAAGTTATCCCTCTATATATTCTAGCCCTTTTTATTTTTTCTCCTGTTGATAAAAAATTCATCTTAATCACCTATTCTATGCTATTTTTTTATTATTTCAGCCTTTTTAAGAGTATTTATTCCATAATCTAAATATTTAGCTGCTTCATAATCTCTCTTATATTCTAAATAAAATTTTCCAAGCTTTATAGCTATATCAGCTTCCTTTTTATAAAGCTTATTTTCATTAGCTAAATTTAAAGCATCTAATAATATAATTTCAGCTTCCTCAACATTATCTTGAAGCACATGAATTCTAAAATATAATATGTTATACTCTATGATTTTTTCAATATTATCCACAGATAAATTGCTCTTTATAATTTTTAGAATCTCTATGCATTTAGTTATATTTTTTACCTTAATATAATTTTCACATATATTTATTAATGTATCTAATATCTCTATATCTTTAGAATCTTCTCTTATCTTTCTTGCTCTCTCATAATGCTCTAAAGATTCTTCATTATTATCAAACTCATAGAATAGTTTTCCTAAAGAGTTTTCTATATTTCCCATTTTTTCTAATTGAGTGATTTCTTTATAAATATCTATACTTTTCTTAGAATAAAGTATAGCATTTTTCATGTCACCAACATTGCTATATTCATCAGCTAAATCGCCTAAACTTTTAGCATAGCTGCGTCTATCATACAATTTCTCAAATTCATTTTTTGAAAGTGCTGCAAATCTTTTTGATTTTTCCATATCTTCTAAAAAGTAATGATTTTTAGCTAAAAGATAATATATCTCTCCTAAAATAATATCTTGACTTAATTTATTCTCTAAATATATTTTTTCTGCTTCCTTTAAATAAGAATTAGCAGAATAATACGCCTTAGCTTCTATACTTATCTTGCTTATATTTAAATATGTGTTTACAATATCTATATGGCTTCCAGTTTTTATAAAAAGTGAATTAGCAGACATAAAATATTGCTGAGCCTTTATAAACACTTTATCATTTAAATGTATTAATCCTTTCAAATATAAACATTTAGCTTTTCTATATTCTAATTTATATTTTTTTGCATAATTTAATGCATTTTCTATATACTCCTCTGCTTTTTTAGTATCTCCTGATAATATAGCACCTTCTGCTACTTGCTCAAAGTATAAAGAAATTTTTTCAGCTTGAGTTTTTTCAGTTTCCATTAAATATTCTACAGAAGTACTTAATGAAAAAGCTAAATATTCTAAAAGATCCATGGAAGGGTTAGACCTCCCTGATTCCACCAAACTAATTTGACCAGGAGTTATTCTATCTCCTGCTAAATCTTTTAAAGTCATATTTAATTCTTTTCTTCTCTTTTTTATTTTTTCTCCTAATGATAATATTTCCATGCTTAATCTTCCTTTTAATAATTTGTAATACACATTTCTAAATATATATATTATATCATAAAATTCGCCATTTTTTATTATTATTTTTAAATTGTATTAAAAATAATAAGAACTGATAATAAGAAAGTTATCTTTTTATCAGTTCTTGACAATCTTTAGTATAAAACTTAAATTACATCCAATTCATAGGATCCCCTGCCATATTCATAACTCTTCTTCCAACTCTTTTAAAAGTTCTTTGTGTTCTTTTATCTAGATTTGGAACAACCATCATTCCAAGGGCAGTACCTACCACAATTCCTGCTGTTAAACTTGTTAACTTACCCATAATAACACCTCTTTTATAATATACTACATTAATATATTTTGCAATTTAATATTTATTATAAGTGGAAATTTACTAGTTAATTTTATATTTTTTCCATTAAATTTTTCTTAATACTTTTGCCGGATTTCCTGCAACTACTACATTCTCAGAAACACTTGCTGTTACAACTGAACCTGCTGCAATAATTGAATTATCTCCTATAGTTACTCCTGGAAGTATTGTTGAATTACCCCCAATCCAAACATTATTTCCTATTGTTATTTCAATTGCATAACCACTTTTATTTCTATCTTTAGGCTCAATATTATGTCCTGATGTATATATATTTACATTTGGACCTATCATACAGTCATCACCAATTTTAACTTCTGCCATATCAAGAACAGTAAAATTATATCCAGCATAAAAATTATTTCCTATATAAATATTGTAACCCAAATCACAATGAAAATTATGTTCTATTATAGGATTTTTCCCCACTTTACCCAACAATTCTCTAATAATGCCTTCTCTTTCCTCAAAAGCTTCCACATTGCTATCATTAAACTTTTTAACAAGGCTATGAGCAAAAAGATTTTTTTTCTTAAGCTCCTTTGAATCTCTATCATAATAAATTTTATTTTTATCTTTTTTTTCTTTTATATTTAAATCTGTACTTTTCTCTAGAAGTTCATCTGCTTTTCCTTCTCTTGTATTATCTATATCCTTTACTATAATATTTTCTTCTTTTCCATTGGATAATTTTAAAATTTCTTCTTTTAAATCATTGTTTATTACATATATTTTGTTTTTAGATAACCATTTTGAAACAATTTTATCTGACTCAATCCCTAAAGCCTCTTTACATTTTTCATCAACTAATTCATTATAAAGGTCTCCTGTATGACTATCAACTTTAACAAAAGTAACTTCCATTCCATCTTCAAAAAACTTATTCATCTTTTCATAATATTCCTCAGATGATTTATCATTTCTACTCCAACTCCCTGTTGCATGATGAAAAATCCCTTCATAATCATGAAATAATACGATATGTTTTTCTCCAATACTTTTTGCATATTCTAAAGCTTTAACAGCGCCTTGAAGTTCTCCTGCAATTTGCCTAATATTCCCTTTAGCTTTATATGCTCCTCCTTCTATGTACTCAATTACATTTCCTCTTACTGAAACCAATCCATAAGAATACTTTTCCGTAGAAATACTATAACTACCGTCCACATAGATATGTAAAAGATCTTTTGGATATTCATCAAAACCTTTTTTTAAAAGCTTCTTAGTATCATTTAAATAAGTTTTTGCTTCCTCTAGGCTTTCAAAACTTTTATATTTAGCCCCTTTAACTCCTTTTACGCACTTTAAACATTCGTTCCATGTATTTACTATAACATTTTCAATTTTTTTATTTTTCTCAAAATCAAACCCTTCTTTTATAGCATAAACCTTTTTAGCCATATTAAACTTCTCCTTAAAACCTTTTTAGAATTATAACATAATTTATTTTTTATAAAAAGTTTTATCTTAAATCATAGAATCTACAACCTCATATATAGCCTCTAAATTTTTAGCACTTGTAAATCCTGATAAAAAGTCTAATCCTCGTTTTAACACCAAAACAAACGAATTTTTTCCTTGCCAATTTTCAAGAATTATTTCAATCGGAACATCTCTAAGAGTTGTATTTAAAGCAAAAAATATTAAAGTTAATTCATCTAGACTTCCTATTATAGGTAATTTATCAGGTAATATATCAATTGGAAGTACAGAGTATCCCAATGCTGATGCTAAAATAAGTTTGTTTTTCATAGGCACTCTTTTATCTTTAAATAATCTAAATATAAGAGCGACCAAATCTGGAATTATCATTATATAATCCTTATATTCTTTAACACCTTCAGGAATATGTTCAACTGCTACTTCACGTCCCCTAGTATATGAATCTTCGACTTTATTTACATCTATGTGCATTATATAATCTTCATCTTTAACTTGTCCTTCTACTTTATGCTCAACAGCTACTTCAATTGGTTGTTCTTGCATTTTTGATAATGAAAGATTTATCTCTTTAACCTTAACCTTTATAGTTTCATCCTCTATGTATACATCATCTAATGTTAAATCAACAAACGGTACTTTTTCCAATATTTTATTTATATCTACTATTATTTCATCATCTTTTACAGTTATGCCCTGCTCTTTAAAACCTTTAAGTCCAACTTTTAATGCCAATTTTCTAAAAGGTTTTATAATTCCTAAACTCATAAGACTTGCACTAAATAATTTTATTCTTAACTTATTTTCAGAAACTCCAGTTATAGTACATGTAGCCTTAAATCCTATAGCTAACCCCTTTTTAAACTCACCATTTATTGTAAGACCTTTTTTTATATCTAATTTAGTTATACTTAAACCTTCTACTTTGACGAACTCTTCTATCATACTTAAAATATCATTTGATTTTAATTCCACATTAACAGCAGATATTCTCATAACTTTGCTCTCCTCACCTTAAGATAATTTTTCATTATTTAGTATATCTTATTTAATAATACTTTTAAAGTTAATTTATTTATTTGTTCCATATAATCCACAACTTACATTGGAAAAATCTATGATTTTTATTAGACTTTAATTTTAAATAAGATATAATTTATATCACATCAAAGCATTTTAGGAGGTATTGAATGCAAATATTAAAAAACAAAAAAGTACTTGCTTTGGGAGTTTTAGCTATAATCTCTCTTTGCTTTATGATTTACTTTAAATTTACAACTCCAAAAGCTTCTCTTATAAATTACGAAACATTTTTAAATAATTTAAATAATAACGAAATTAAAATTGTCAATATAATCTCAGACAACGAAATAGGCGTTACCCTTAAAAATAATTCATCTTATATTACAAGTAATCCTGATAGCCCAAACTTTAAAGAAAATTTATTAAATAAAGGAATAAGTGTTACTCAAAATAATAATGTTCCATTAAAAACTACAATCCCTGCATCAGTTTTAGTTATATCTATCTCTTTAATGTTTTTAACTTTAGCAAACAAAAATTCAAGTTTTAGCCCTGTTTCTAAATTAAATTTAAAAAGTATTAACGAAAATACTGATTTTAAATTTAACTTTTCTTCTGTGGCTGGTAATGAAGAAGCTAAGGAAAGCGTTAAAGATATAATAGATTTTTTAAAAAACCCTGAAAAATATAAAAAATATGGAGCTAGAATGCCAAAAGGTGTTATTTTATACGGGGAACCTGGAACTGGTAAAACACTTTTAGCTAAAGCAGTAGCTGGTGAAGCAAATGTACCCTTTTTTGCAATGTCTGGATCTGATTTCGTACAAATGTACGTAGGAGTCGGAGCTTCTAGGGTTCGTGATTTATTCAAAAAGGCTAAGGCTAGAGGAAAAGCCGTTATCTTTATAGATGAAATAGATGCTATTGGTAAAAAAAGAGCTAGTGGAAAAAACGCTAGTGGTAATGACGAAAGAGACCAAACACTAAATGCACTTTTAACTGAAATGTCAGGTTTCTCTGAAAAAGAAGGTATAGTAGTTATGGCAGCTACAAATAGGTTAGATACCTTAGATTCTGCACTTTTACGACCTGGAAGATTTGATAGACATGTTGAAGTATCTCTGCCTGATATTAATGCTAGGGAAGCAATTATAAATCTATACCTTAAAAATAAACCTAATAAAGATATAAACATACGAAACTTAGCAGAAAAAACTGCTTACTTTTCTGGTGCTAAAATTGAAAGTTTAATAAATGAAGCAGCCATTCTAGCAGCAAAAGAGGACAGTACTTTCATATATGAAAAACATTTAAATATAGCTTTTTCTATAATTACTGCTGGGTACGAAAAAAATGATACAAGTTATATAAAAAAAGAAGATAGAAAAATTACTGCTTTTCACGAAGCTGGACATGCTCTTTTATCTATGATTCTACTTCCTGAAGACAAGGTATCAAAAATAACTATAATTCCAACTACTAAAGGTGCTGGAGGATATACATTAACTATTCCAGAGGACAAATCATACCATACATCTTTGTATTTAAAAAGACGTATAATGGTATTACTAGCTGGAAGGGCTTCAGAAGAGCTTATCTTTGGAAAAGATAAAATAACTACAGGTGCTCACAATGATATTGCTAAATGTACATCTATGATAAAAAGCATGATTACAGAATATGGAATGGGTGACTCTTTAGGGCTTTTAAGTTTAAATAGCTTAGAAAATCTTCAAAATGGCTTTAGTTCAAACTTACTAGAAGAATTTAAATCTTTATCAGAAAATTTATATGAAAATTGTAAATATATTTTGAAAGAAAATATAGATATATTAAAAGAATTGTCAACAGAATTACTAGAAAAAGAAACTTTAGAATATATGGATTTGGAAAAGTATATTTCAAAATTAAAAAATAAATAAAAGTAAAAACTGCTTTAGCTTAAACTAAGGCAGTTTTATTTATTGTATATAAGCTAAAAATTGTAAAAATGACTTTTTAAAAGATTTGCTTTATAAAGTATCACTCCAATTAAAAATCCTATACTTAAGTCAATACACTGCGTTGTATAATAATTACATAAGCTTGGTATTCCTACTACAATATATATACATATTAATATTATTACATTTACCATCAACCACTTGCCTAGCGTTTTTCTCTCCTTAAGAGCTAAAAACAATGTTAAACCCAAAACACCTAGTATAGCCCCTGCTATTGAAATTGTTAATGACATATATGGTATAAAAAACAAATTAAATAATCCAGCTAAAAAAGCAACAATTAAATACATGATTATGAGCTTGTTTTTATCTTCAAAAGAATCTATTACCCCTATCAATAAATATAATACATATAAATCAACTATTAAGCTTATTATTCCATCTTTAAACAAAACATCTTTTATTATCTCAAAGATTCTACCTGAACCAATCAAAAATATATTTCCACTCATTGTTTCTTTAAATAAATCTGGACCTGTATTGAAAAACATAACCACATGTTCTTTTTCTACAAGCATTACAACTAAAAAAGTTATGGTAGCGGCTACCATTAAAATAAAAATTATATATTTAGTAAACTCATTTATTCCTATTGTTTTATAATATTTATCTTTTCTAATGTATTTATTTTCAAATATGCTGTTTATTATTTCATTTAAAAATATCCCATTTTTTTCATCATATCCATATATCTTCTCACTATGTAAATCTACTAAAACTTCATTTGATTCCTTAAATTTCACAAATTTATCTTGAATTTTTTTATTAAAAACTATTATATTTGAGAGAGAGAATTCTCCCCCTCTTTGTTTTAAATAATTATAAGCTCTTTTATTATTTTTTTCTTTATTATTTTTATCAGAAATTATTATAGAATAAGTTAAACCACTATCTAAAGTTTTAGTAGCAATCCATATAGAAGCGTTAGCATCTCCTATCTCCTCTATAAAAAAACCTTTTGTTTCTACTAAAATATCAAAAAATTCCCTTTGAAATTCATCAATTTTAATCATCTATAAGTTCCTCTAACATATCCAAAAGCTCGTTAAATCTTTTTATAGTATCTTTTAACGGCTTATCAGTAGTCATATCAACCTTTGCTTTTTTAAGAGTATCTACAGGATATAACGAAGCACCAGCCTTTAAAAATTCTTTATAAGTTTCAACAGCATTATCCTCTTTATTTAAAATTGAAGTTGCAAAAGAAGATGCTGCAGCATATCCTGTTGCATATTGATAAACATAAAAATGACTATAAAAATGTGGAATTCTAGCCCATTCTATTTCTATATCTTTATCAATTATTATTTCATCACCAAAATATTTTTTATTTAAATCAAACCATATTTTATTTAAATCTTTACTTGTTAAATCTCCACCCTCTTCAAGTGTTTTATGAGTTACAAGTTCAAATTCTGCAAACATAAGTTGCCTATATACAGTTGTTCTTATTTGCTCTAATTCTTGATTTATAAGATACAATTTTTTATTTAAATTAGTTTCTTTATTTATAAGATAATTTATTAAAAGAATTTCATTAGTAGTTGAAGCTACCTCTGCACAAAACAATGTATAATTTCCATAAATGTATGGTTGATTATTCCTTGTATAATACGAATGTATTGAATGTCCCATTTCATGAGCTAAAGTTGACACATCATGCAAATCAAAATTATAATTTAAAAGAACATATGGCATTGTATCATAACTTCCCCAAGAATATGCCCCACTTCTTTTTCCTTTATTCTCAAAAACATCTACCCATCCATTTTTAATTCCTTCATCAAATATACCTAAATATTCTTCACCAAGAGGTTTTAAAGCTTCCTCAACTATTTTTACTGCATCTTCATATTCAATATGCTCCTTTGGCATATCTATAACTGGAACATAAAGATCGTACATATGAATCTCATCTAACTTTAAAAGCTTTTTCTTTAAAGAAACATATCTGTGAAGAGAGTTTAAATTTTCATCTATAGTATTTATCGCATTTGTGTATACATCAACTGGTATATCATTAGGATTTAATGATGCCTCTAAAGTTGATTTATATTTTCTTGTCTTAGATAAAAATATAGCACTTCTTATTGAACTTGTAAGAGTTTTAGCTATAGTATTTTCATATTTTTTATAGGTTCCAAATAAAAGTTCAAAAGCCGATTTTCTAACATCTTTATTTTTACTCTTTATAAAATTTGAATAATTTCCTTCTGAAAGTTCTATTAAATTTCCCTCTTCATCTTTTATAGTTCCAAAAGACATATCTGCATTTGTAAGTATTGAAAATATACTTTCTGACGAACCTAAACAATTAGATACAGATGCTATAACTTCTTCAACTTCTTTAGATAATATATGAGGCTTTTCTTTAAATATTGTTTTAAAAAAAGTATTGTATAATTTTAAATCTTTATCATTGTCTATCATGCAAAAAAACTTATTTTCATCTAAAGATAAAATCTCTGGAACAAAAAATGCTGTGTAACTTGAAAACTCAGCCATAAAAACATCTATCTTGCTTGCAAGACTTTGAAATTTAGCATTTTGAGTATCTTCATGACTTTTCATATGTGCAAAAACATAAAGTTTTTCTAATGTTCTTGATAGGTCTTCATCTAAAGACAAATATGCTTTTAAGTTTTCTTTATCTTTTAAAGTACCTTGGAAATTCAAAAGACTTTTTGACTTTCCTTTAAGATTTTCAAATTCTTCTTCCCATTGTGTAGAATCTTTATAAATTTTTTCGATATTCCATTTATAGCCACTTGGAATATCCTCCCTTAATCTTAGCTTTTTAACTTCACTCATTAATTTTCACCTCTCCATATATATTTAATATAATTTTATCTATTCTGTATATTCTTTTTCTTTTCCTTTTATATCCTCAAATACTTTCTTCATTTTTTCATCTATAAGATTACATATTTCATTTAGTACATCTCTTGTTTTCTCATGTTCTTCATTAAATTCAAAATAAACAACCCAAGTTGGATTATATTCATCATCAATTTCTTCTATAACATAATTTAAACTTTCAAACGCTTCCTTATCAAAAAAATCAAATATAGCTGAATATTCCCATTCTTCTACATCTTTATTTGTATCAAAATAAAGACTTACCTTATTATCTGTGCATTTTAGTTTTTTAACAAAACTTGCTCCTTCTCCTACTGTATAACTTCCAAGTTGCCCTTTAAACATTCCCGTATTTTTATCTGTTTCCATTATTACTAATGATGAAAAATCCATAATATCATCCTCTCTTTCATATTCCTTAGTACAATTATAAGTTATATTAAAAAATATTTTCAACACTATAATGTAAATAAATTTTATATATTCTAAAAATATGAGCTATTCCCTTTAATTTTTTGTTAAATTTTGGTAATATATTAAATATAAACAATTGTTAAAGGAGTGATACTATTAAAACTAAATTTATTAAAAATAAAAAAAGAGTTAAATGTGCATTAATATTATTATTTATTTTTTTTCTATCATTTATGTGTAATAAAATTTATACAAACAATAAATGCAAAGATTTGTATTTTGCAACAGAATATTTTTTAACTAAAGGAAGTTCTAATAGACTCCTTAGAGTACAAAACTTTGAACTTGTCTTTTTAGATAATAATGTGGCAATAATTGAAGCTTTTGGGCTAAACAAAGAATCTCCCCACGAAGAAGTTACTCTTAGAGCCACCTTTAAAAAAAATAATAACATTTGGAAATTATATAAAAATAGTGTTCATAGAAGTTGATTTTTTAACAAAAAGTCTATATCGCTAGAGCCTTAATTTGAAATAAATATAAAAAAGTTTAATGCTTTGTTTAATTAAAAGCAATAATAAGCAAGGCATTTTTCTAAGTAAACATCATTTTTAATCCCAAGAGTATTAATACTCCCCCTCCTAGATAGCCCGTATACTTCTCTGAATTTTTCACCTTAGTAACACTTTTTCCTATAAAAAAAGCTATAGATGTTAAAATATAGTTTATTATTCCCCCTAGCAAAGAATTAAAAAGTATAATTTTTTTAGTACTTACATAACTTAAAGCTGTAAAACCAACTACAACCGCATCTATATTCACAGATATACCAAGAATTATATACATAAGCAAATTATCTAATATGCACTTATCACTATCGTTATTCTCTATAGATTCTTTAATCATCATAACTCCAACAAAAGCTATTATAAATCCACTTATAACATTTGGTATTTTAGCCACATACGCTTTAAAATACATTCCAAAGCATATCCCCATAAAAGTTAGAACTATTTGAAAGAATGCAAAAGATATTTTAAAACCCCGTTTACCTTTTTTGGATATGTTAGGTTTTGTAGCTATACAAAGACTTAAAGCAAATGCATCTAAAGCCAAAACTAATTCTATTAAAAAGACTTCGATAAAAGTCATATAAAAATCCCCCTAAACTTCACCTATTTTTCAATTTTAAACTTTATATATTTTATTAAAATCTTTGTCCCTATTATTCTATGTTTAAATTATGTTAATATTATTAATTTTACAAAAAAAATGTTTTCAAAATAATATTTCAATATAACTCATATTTTTATCTCCTTTCACTTTATTTTTATATTATTTTATTGTATATTATTAATTAGAGTATGTTATTAATTAAATAGTATATTACATATAGTTTATATATTAAATTTTAAGGAGCGATATTAAAAATGAATTGTATTATAGCACAGTCTGGTGGACCAACTTCTGTTATTAACTCTAGCGTATATGGTTTAGTAAAAGCTAATAAAGAATTTAAAATATATGATAATGTTTTTGCTGGATTAAACGGTATAGAAGGTATTCTAAACAAAAAAATAATAAACCTTTCTGATATGGATAATGAAAAACTAGAAACTTTCAGAAATTCTCCATCTTCTGGTCTTGGTTCTTGTAGATACAAACTTAAAGACTATAAAGATGATTCTAAGGAATATAAAAATTTATTTGAAATATTAAATTCTTTAAATATTAAAGCTTTCTTCTACGTTGGTGGAAATGATTCAATGGATACTATATCTAAACTTAGTAGTTTCGCTAAAGAAAACAATATAGATATAACATTTATTGGTATTCCAAAAACTATTGACAATGATTTAATGTATACAGATCATACACCTGGATTTGGTAGTGCCTCAAAATTCATAGCAACATCAACTTTAGAAACATATTTAGATTCTAAAGTTTATACTGAAAATGGTATATTTATAATTGAGACTATGGGAAGAGATACTGGATGGCTTGCCGCATCTGGAGCTCTTGCTACAGTTAACGGACAACCTTGTGCTGATTTAGTTTATCTTCCTGAAGTAGCTTTTTCAGTAAGTAAATTTTTAAATGATACAAGAAAATTGTTTGAAAAAAATAATCATGTTTATATAGTTGCTTCTGAAGGATTAAGAGATGAAAATAAAAATTTTATAACATCAGTTAAAGCACAAGGACATGATAATTTTGGGCATTCTCAACTTGGCGGAGTTGGACAATACTTAAAAGAATTGATAATTCAATCTGGAATAACAAAAAGAGTAAAAGCATTGGAACTTGGTGTTTCTCAAAGATGTTCAATGCACTGTGCATCTTCTATAGATTTAGATGAAGCTGTTATGGTTGGATTTGACGCTTTAAAATATTCAAAAGACAAAACTTCTTCTGGGTTTATGGTTGCTATAAAAAGAGAAAGCAATAACCCATATAAAAGTTCTTCATTTTTAGTAGAAGCTAATAAAGTTGCAAATAATGTTAAATATTTCCCTAAAGAATGGATAAATGAAGAAGGAAATAATATAACAGAAGAAGGCTTAAATTATTTAAGACCTTTAATAGACCTTGACCATGAATTAAACAATGAAAATAACTTACCTATTTATCATAGTTTTGTTATTTAGTTTAAAATTTAAGAGTTCCCACAGCAATTTGTGGGAACTTCTTTATTTACTTATAATATATTCTAAAGTGTTTAAAAATTCATCTACCTCATAAATATTATTATACAATCCTAAGCTAATCCTAACCATTCCTGGTCTTACCTTATCAGAATACATAAGATATTCACAAGGTCTGCCTTGAATTTCTCCTAAGAGCCTCTTTGCATAAGGATGAGCACAAAAACATCCAGACCTTACAAATATTCCTCTAATTCTTGACAAACTTTCTGCAACTTCTTCATGACATATTCCTTTAACATTAAAACTTATAACTCCAATTTTATTCTTTTCATTTATATCTCCATAAATCTTAATGCTAGGTATATTTTTTAAATTTTTCATTAAATAATCTCTCAAATAATCTTCATGTCTTTCTATATTTTCCATTCCTATTTTAGCTAAAACATCTAATGAAGTTTTAAGTGCTACTACGCCTAAAAAATTAGGAGATCCTGCTTCAAATCTCATAGGTACATCTTCCCAATACACCCTATCGTCTAAAACAGTATCTACAATTCCTCCTCCTTTTAAAAGAGGACTTTTATCCTTTAACTCTTCTTTTAATCCTACAATAACCCCACTACCAAAGGGTGCGTATATTTTATGACCTGAAAATACTAAAAAATCTATATTATCGTTATTTCCTGTACCTTTCATATTTATTTTTTTATGACCAACAAGCTGTGCACCATCTACTATTATTTTTGCTCCATATCTATGTGCTATTTTAGCAATATCATTTATGGGATTTAAATAACCTGTAACATTTGATGCTCCAGTTATAGTTAAATATTTTATACTTCCTTTCTCAGCTATAAACTTTGCCTCTATATCATCTAAATTTATTTTTCCTAAAGCGTCAACTTCAACATATTTAACATTTGATGTAAATCTCCATGGTAAATCATTTGCATGATGTTCCATTCTAGTTGTTAATACTTTTTCGCTTTTATCTTTAATTAATATATTAGCTAAAAAATTTAATCCCTCAGTAGTATTTTTAACATATATTACTGTATAATCCTCACTTACATCCTTTAGGTTAAAAAACTCTTTTACTTTTTCCCTTGAATTTTCATAAAAATCAGTACAAATTTTTGAATACTGCCCAGCACCTCTGCCTATTGATCCATAAGTTAGCATAAATTCTTCAACATTTTCACATACTTCTTTTAAAGGAGGAGTAGTTGCTCCATTATCAAAATTAATAGGAATAACTTTTTTACCATTTTCTAGAATTATTTTTTTGTCAACATTATACATATATTTTCTGTAATCTTCTAAAATTCCCATAAAATTACCTCCAAGTATACATTATTATATTCACAATTTATTTGTATTGTTCTACCCCCTCCTATTATTCCTATTAAAATTGCTCAAATATATGTTTCCTAGTATAATTGTAATATAAAAAAACGTAAAATTTGTAGAATAGGAGTTTTATTAATAATGATAGTTTTAAGCTGTAGAAATATAAAAAAGAGCTTTGGTATAGATGAAATATTAAAAAATATTACATTTAATATAAATGAAGGAGATAAAGTTGGTTTAATTGGAGCAAATGGTGAAGGTAAATCAACACTTTTTAAAATTTTAACTAAAGCATTAGACAGTGATTCTGGTGAACTTTTTATAGATAAAAGTAAAAATTTAGGATATCTTTCGCAAAATCTTTCATTAGATAGCGAAAGCACTATTTATGATGAGATGCTAAAAGTTTTCGCTTCCCTTGTTAATTTAGAAAAAAAATTAAAAGATTTAGAGTTAAAAATGAATGAACCTTATGACTCATCTAATGAGGAATATTACAACAAACTAATTAGAGATTACACATTAAATAATGAACTTTATGAAAATAGAGGTGGTTATACTTTTAGAGGAGAAATATCTAGAGTTTTAAAAGGACTTGGCTTTCTAGAAAATGATTTTAATAAGGTAATTAAAAATTTAAGTGGTGGTCAAAAAACAAGAGTTGCTCTTTGTAAGCTTCTTTTAACTAAACCTGATATACTTCTTTTAGATGAACCTACTAACCATCTTGATTTAGATGCCATAGAGTGGCTTGAAAATTATTTAAAGGTTTATAAGGGTACTGTGCTTGTAATATCTCATGATAGATTTTTTCTAGACTCTGTAACAAATAAAACTTTTGAACTTATGGGTGGAAAAATAAATTGTTATAATGCAAGTTATACAAAATTTTTAGATTTACGTGAAAAAGATTTAGAAGCTAAGCAAAAAGCATATGCCCTTCAACAAGCTGAAATTAAAAGACAAGAAGAAATCATAGAAAAATTTCGTTCTTTTAACAGAGAAAAAAGCATAAAAGCTGCTGAAAGTCGTGAAAAAGCTTTATCAAAGATAGACAAAATAGAGGCTCCTGAAACTCAAAAAGAAGCTTCAAAAATAAAATTTGAAACACAAATAACAAGTGGTAACGATGTACTACATGGAGAAAATTTATCAAAAAGCTATGCAGATAAACTTTTATTTAAAAATATAGGATTTGATTTAAAAAGAGGTGAGAAAATAGCTCTTATAGGAGAAAATGGTCGTGGAAAAACTACTCTTTTTAAAATTATTTTAAATAAAATAAAAGCTGATTCAGGTTCTATAAGCTTAGGGAAAAATGTTTTTTTAGGGTATTATGATCAAGAACAATCAAACCTTGATTTAAATAAAACCATAATTGATGAGGTATGGGACGATTTTCCCAAGCTAACTACCACACAAATAAGAAATGCTTTAGCTTCCTTTCTTTTTACTGGAGATGATGTATTTAAAGAAATATCTCTTTTAAGTGGGGGGGAAAAATGTAGAATTAACCTTTTAAAACTTATGTTATCTAAATCAAATTTACTTTTATTAGATGAACCTACAAACCACTTAGATATTATGTCTAGAGAAGCTTTAGAAAGAGCCATTCTAAGCTATAATGGTACTTTAATTGTAATATCACATGATAGATATTTCTTAAATAAAGTTATAAATAAAATCTGGGAACTTGAACAAGATAAATTAAATATATATCTTGGAAACTATAGTTATTACTCGGATAAGAAAAAAAATCCTCATAGATATGAAGGCATTGAGGAAAATAACATAGGTAAAACTAAAACTCAAATAAAAGATGAAAAGAAGAAAAAGAGAGAGCGTGAAAAAGAAATTAAACAAAAAACTCTAAAAATTAAAAACATAGAAAAAGAAATTTCTATTGTTGAAGAATCCTTAGATAGGCTTCAAGAAGAACTTTGCAAAGAAGAAATCTACTCAAATCCTAATGAAAGCGTAAGAGTTAATAAAGAAATATCTACTACCCAAAACAAATTAGATTCTCTTTATGAAGAATGGGAAGAACTTTCCTCTTCATTATAACAATTTATGGTTCATAAAAAATCTTATACTTAAAAAAGAAGATTCAAATTTGAATCTTCTTTTTATGCTCTAAGCTAAAATATTATGATTTTTATTATTTTAGCTTCTAAAAACACCTTATAACTCTATATTCCTTAAATTGTTTTATTTGAATATAATTTCAACTTCGTGTAATATGTATACTATAAAAAGGGGGAATTAATATGAAGCGAAAAAGTAAAGCAATTATCACAATTATAATAGCTTTATGTGTAATTATTGGAGGTACATTTATTTATTTAAACATTCAACAAAATAAAAATACCCCATTAACTTTATCACAAGAACAAATAACTACTGATACTAATATATTAAATGAATTTATGACAAGCATTAATCAAAATGATTTAAACTCATATGAATCATTAACAACTACCGACATGAATACAAATGGTACTTTTGAAAATGTCGTTAAAGCTACTAAAGATACTTTTGGTGAATTTAAATCTGCAACATTTAAAGAAGCTGTAAAATCAGGTAAATATGATATTTTAATATTTAATGGATTGTTTACTAAAGGAGATAATGTGCAAATAACTTTATCATTAGATACTAATAATAAAGTCGCTGGAATATATCTTAAATAATTTAAAATAGAGGTTTTATAAATGAGTATAATTATATTTTTTATTATAGCATTGATTCTTCCAATTGCACTGAGTATCTATATTTATTCTAAAACAAAATTAAACTTTAGTACTTTTATAATTGGATTTTTAACTTTCTTTATACCACAAGTTTTAATTAGACTTCCTATACTTTATTACCTAACATCTATCGGGATATCTTATAGCAATACCTTTCCTAAGCAAATACTTTTAGCTTTATCAGCTGGTTTAGTCGAAGTAGGAGCAGATTATATTGCATTTAGATTTGTATTAAAGAAAAATACATTAGGAAATGGGCTTATAATTGGATTATCTCATGGATTTTGTGAAAACTTAATAATAGTATCATTACCAATTATATTATCAATACTTAATGGAAACTTTATATCAATATCATATATGGCAAGCTTTGAAAGACTTTTTGCCCTAGTTGCTCACATATCTTTTGCTTTATTTGCGTTTTACGCAGTTAAACATAAGAATTTAATTTATTTAATACTTGGCATACTTTTACATGGTCTTTCAGATTCGTTAATATTTATTTTGTCAAACATTTATATAATGGAATCAGCTTTTGCCTTAATTTCCATAGCATCATTTATAGCAATAATTTATATAATATCAAAAGATAAAAATGTTAGCAAATATGATGATATAAAACTTTTTATCTAACTGCTGAAAAAAGAGGATTAAAATTTTAATCCTCTTTTTTATAACATCTTTAAACAATTAATATAAACTTCTTACATTAATTTTTTATACAATTATAAGATTTTAACAAAATATTTCCATACATGTATTCATCTCTAAACTTATAAACAAAAGTAAGTCCTAAAATTAAAGTTAAAATTTCTGAGAAAGGAACTACAATCCAAACTCCATTTACTCCTAAAAAAGCTGGGAATACACTAATTCCTATTAAAAACAATACCAATGTTCTCATAAGTGATATTACAGCCGATATTTTTCCATTAGAAAAGGCAGTAAACATACCTATGGTAAACATGTTAAATCCACTTATTAAGAAACTAAATGAAAAAATATCAAATCCATTTAAAGATATATTATATACATCTGTCCCCTTAACTGCAAAAGCTCCTATTAAAATTTCTGAACCTAATCTAGAAACTATAAATGAAATTAATGAAAATAAAAATATATAAATATAGCTATATTTTATTATTTTCTTTAACTGCTTCGCATTTTTGCTTCCAAAATTATAGCTTATCCAAGGTGCTACTCCTGATGTAAATCCTAAATAAACAGCTATTAATAGAAAATTAACATAAAGTATAATTGTTATAGAAGCTACCCCATCTGCACCTAAAAAATTAATCATAACTATATTATATACAAAAGTAGTTACAGCTGATGATAATTGTGTAACCATCTCTGAAATACCATTTGTACAACTATTTTTTATAGTATTAAAATCAAATTTAAATTTCACAAAATAAAGTGTATTTTTTTTGTCTAAGAAATAAATTATTCCGATAATTGAAGGTATAGCATATCCTATGCTTGTTGCAAAAGCCGCTCCTAATACGCCCATTTTAAAAATTACAATAAATACATAATCTAATACTACATTAATAATTCCACCTAATATGGAAGTTACAAGTCCTAGTCTTGCCTTACCTGCTGTAACAAAAAAATAGTCAAAATACATTTTCAAAATCAGAAAAGGAGTAAATATTATCATTATCAAAAGATAATAATAACAATTGTTATATAGATTATCGGTAGAACCAAGAAACATAATTATAGGTTTTATAAATAAAATACATAAAACTGCAACAATAATTCCAAAAAATATTGAACAAACCGTTATAAGAGTAAATTTTTCTCTCGCTTCTTCTAATCTTTTTTCTCCCATTGTTTTAGCTACAATAGCACTACCCCCCGTTGCAAACATAACTGCTATTGCAGTTAATAAACTTATAACAGGATAAACTATATTTACTGACGATAATGCATCTGCTCCTACAAATCTAGATATAAAAACACCATCTATAATAGTATACATTGAGAAAAACACCATCATTATAACAGTTGGAATTGTAAACTTTATAATTGATAAAAATGTGATTTCTCTATCAAATAAATTTTTCATAAAACCTCCTCAGTAAAATATAAAATTCATGTATAATATATACTAAAGTATCCCGTAAGGTTATAGTCAAGAGAGGTAATTAAAAATGTCAGAATTAAAAAAAATTTATTTCCCAACAGGAAAATTTGCTAAACTATTTGGTATAAGTAAAAAAACCCTTTTTTATTATGATGAAATAGGGCTCTTCAAACCTGAAAAAATTCTCCCTAATGGATATAGACTTTACTCAAATACTCAAATTGAGTTACTAAATGCAATATATACATTAAAAGATGTTGGTATGAATCTTAAAGAAATTAAGAAATTTATAGATAAAAGAAATCCTAAAGATATTATAAACATCTTAAACTTTGAAATTGATGAATTAGAAAAGGAAATTACACGCCTTGAGCTAAAAAAACAAAGCCTTTTAAATAAAGTTAAGATTATAAATGAAGGTGAAAATTTTAATAATGATATTTATATAGAAATTCAAAAAGAAGAATATTTAATTTTTAGCAACAAACTTAATAATAATGCCGAAGATTTTTTTGCCCTTCAAGAATACCTTTGTCACCTAACATACTGTTTTGATAATAATCTAAATATAGGTTACCCTGTGGGAATAACTATTTCAAAGGAAAATTTAGAGAAAGGTAATTTTACAGAGTATGAAAGGTATTTTACAAAGGTAAACAAAAACTTTTCTATACAAAATATTAAAATCAAAAAAGAAGGAACATATGTTGTGGGCTACTCAAAAGGATATTATGATAAAACTTACATCGCATATAAAAAAATTTTAAATTTTATAAACAAAAATAAACTCACCATATCAGGATGTTCTTATGAACAAGTTTTAATAGATGAATTTGTTACCCCAAACATAGATGATTATATAATAAAAATATCTATACCAGTAAAAAGCGAAATTTAATTGTTTATTTAAAATAAAGAGTTGATTTTAGATAAAGTCTAAGTTTTTCTAGCATATCTAAAATCAACTTTTTAATAATATATGTTTTAATATAATTTTATTTTATTCCTGTACTTCCAAATCCACCACGATCAGCATTTCCAAAGTGTTCAACCTCTTCAAATTCAATCTGTGGCATAACCTCCATTATCCTAAATTGTCCAATTTTATCGCCTTTTTTAATCCAAGTACCAACTTTCTCTTTTTCATCTTCTAAAATAATATCTTTTCCCTTAAGGCAAAATATTGGCATATGCCATTGGTCATTATCCCCTATATAAGTATCATCAACTACCCCTACTGAATTTGTTTGTATTACTCCCCATGTTTTAAATGTTGAACTTCTTGGAGCTAAATGTCCTTCCCATCCAGTTGGAAGCTCTAGTGCAAACCCTAAAGGAATCATAGCCCTATCCCCCTCTTCCACAAACACATCTTTATTTGCATATACATCAATCCAATTACCTTTTGATATTTTCTTTAATTTAACAGCATTTTCAAAATATTTTATTCTAATCTTCATAATATGTATCCATCCTTTCATGTCTTTCTTACCTTTTAGCAATTAATTATATCATAAAAAAATATATAACCTCTAACAAATTGTTAAAGGTTATATACTTTAAAACTTTTATATTTTCTAACAATTGCATTGATGTTTATGATGTTTGCGTGGTGGCAAATTTATTACTGTTATCCTACCTTCTGGATTATTATCAGTTAATTCTATTCTAAAATCTCTATCATACTTTGGAATTAAACAGTTATCAGGAACTACTTCTCTAATTGCATAACTACCACTATTTAAACACCTAAAAACAACTTTTCCTTCTTTATCTGTAGATTTACAATCTATAAGCTTAAATCCAGGCGCCTTACAATCATTAATTAAATATAATTCTATTTCAACATCTTCTAATGGTTCACCATCTTCACAGCATAAAACGCTTGTAACTATTATTCTGCCCATTCCAGATTGAGGTGGATCCCATTGATCACATTCTCCCAAGTCATCATAATTACATATATTGCATGGATCATATTCATCTTGTAAATATTTAACAAATTCATCTAGGTTAATATTTTTATCCAAAATGTAAACCTCCTAAACATTATCTTAATACAATATATGAGTTTTATTTATTCATTGTGATAATTTTTTTATGTTTAGTTGATATAACTTTCTTTTACGACATTGTTAAAATAAATCATCTACAATTTTTTCACAAAGCCTTTTATACATATTTGCCTTTGCAGCTAAATATGTTAAAAGAAGTAATTTTTCTTCCTCTGCATTTAAATTTTCTAATTCTTTTGTTATATTTAAAATTTCTTCTTTAATATCATCATCATTTTTACTTATCATTTTTAAATGCTTTTTATAAAGATTTTCTAAATCAATTTTATCTTCACTATTTTCATCATAACTTTTAACTATATTATTAAACGCAACCTTTATATCTGGAATAGATATAACACTTTTAAGTTCATAAATTAATATTATTAAAATTATATGATTTTTGCTATACTTTTTATTCTTTATGTCCATAAAAAGATTTCCCTTAGAATAATTATTTATCATGGTCTTTGTTAATATTTTATCTTCTTCATTTCTTTTTAAATATCCTAATTTATTTTCAAAAAGTTGAATTACTTGATCCATATAAAGGTCTATATCTGGTATATCTTCTAAGGTAATAAAGTTATTGATTTTTACATCCTCTACTAAAGAATTTATATCTTTCACAATCCTACTCTCCTATCATACGGTTTTAAAAACTATATATCACTTTTCCTATATATTTTATTATCTTTTCTTAATAAAATCAATATTATTGTACTAGTTTGAAAATTATATTTTTTATTATTAACATTTATCAATATATATCATATTATTATAATATTATGATATATAGTTTTCAAAACTATATGTTAATTTTATTATATTTATATAGTATTGTATTAACATTATATCCCAGGAGGTTAATATGGAAAAATATTTAAGAGAACCTTTAAACAGTTTAACTCACTTAATTGGAGCATTTTTATCTTTAATAGCCTTAATACTTATGTTAGAAAAAGCTTTAGCATTAAATAGCTCTACTTTATCTTTAGTATCTGTCACTATTTTCGGAGTAAGTTTAATTTTATTATATTCCACATCTTCTATTTATCATTTAATTATAGGAAATCCTAAAGTTATAGCTTTTTTTAGAAGACTTGACCATTCAATGATCTTTATTTTAATTTGTGGAAGTTATATGCCTTTTTATTTAATTCTTTTACAAGGAAAAGACAGAATAATCCTAACTACAATAATAATTACCCTAACCATTGCAGGAATTTTATTTAAAATGTTTTGGTTTAATTGCCCAAGATGGCTTTCAACAGCACTTTATATAGGAATGGGTTGGATTGCTTTATTTAGTTTTCCCTTATATAAAGTAATAAGCTTATATGCCTTTTTATGGTTACTTTTAGGTGGTATATTTTATACAATAGGAGGTATAATTTACGGATTAAAACCTAAAACATTAAAATTAGGTCGCTTTGGACATCATGAAATTTTTCATATCTTTATAATAGTGGGAAGCCTTTGTCATTTTATTTCAGTATTTTATTATGTACTTATTTAAAAAATAACTAAAAACTATTAGTGTTTTATATAAAATATCAATTAAATTTGTACATGCATATTTACAATAAAAACTCTTTATTTTCCAATTTAAAAATTTATATTTATGTAAAAATTTATTTATTTTTAATATTAAATGGTATATAATGTTGAGGTATGATTTAATCTAACTTAAATAGATAATTTCTATAAAAGGAGAAATACTTTGAAATGTCCTAATTGTTGTACCAGATTTACTTTGCTTCAACGTTTAAATACAAATATTACAACTTCAAAGGAAATGCAATGTTTGAATTGTAAAACCAAATATAAAAAAATAACTTCTTTTAACTCCTTGTGTGTTGGTCTTTCATATTTTACATCTATTTTTATTATCGAAATGCTTATAAAACTTTCTACAATAAATGAATTTTTATTAATACTTATACTTATTAATATTCTATCTATCATATTTTATATTATATACATTTTATTATGTGATAATTTTGTAAAATACGAAATAGTAACTGATTTATATAATAATTAATTTAAATCTATTTTTTGAAAGTAAATAAGAGACTGAATAATTCAGTCTCTTATCTTATTAATTAAACTCCTCCACTATTTGAGGATTCTTTGAAATTTTTAACTTTTCTTGTTTTTTAGCATAAGCTCCAACTTTTTTACGTGAATATGCAAAGTAAAATATAAGTATTACAGCTAAAAATATTCCAAATTCAATCCATACAGTTAATGATAAGCTAACTATTAAAAAACCACAACATAATATAGATAGAATTGGGACAATAGGTACAAATGGAGTTTTAAATCCTCTTTTAAATTCTGGATTTGTTTTTCTAAAAACTATAACAGATACTGATACTAATAAATATACTAAAAGCAATGACATAGTAGATAAATCTGCTAACTGATTAAGATTTGCAAATCCTCCTAAAATAGCACCTATTCCTCCAACTACCCATAAAGAAACTATTGGTACATTTTTAGAATTTTTTTTCTCTAATACTCTTGGTATAAGCCTATCTTTACTAAGTGCTGAAAGTATTCTAGATGTTCCAAAACAATTAGCAAATATTATTGATAAAAGTCCAATTACAGCCCCTATTGACAGTATACCAGCTGCTAAATGTTGTCCAACAAATTCAAGTGCATAAGCTAATGCATCTGATTTATCAAGTTCTCCAAACGGAATCATTCCTGTTACAATTAAAGACACTATTACATAAATTACTGCACATATAACTATTGATGATATTAACGCTATAGGCAAAGTTTTTTGAGGATTTTTACTTTCCTCCGCTGCTGAAACTGTAATATCAAACCCTGTATAAGCTAAAAATAAAGTTGATGCACCACTAAATACTCCAGTAAAACCAAAAGGCATAAATACAGCCCAGTTGTTAGTGTCAACATAGAAAAAGCCTACACAAATAAATATTATAACTACAGCTATCTTTATTAAAACAACAATGTTATTAAACCTCTTACTTTCTTGAGTTCCTAAAGATAATACATACACTATAAAAAGAGTAACTAAAACTGCTGGTAAATTTATAAAACCACCATTTCCAATGCTTAATGACAAATAGCTTGGAAGATGTATGTTAAAATTTGCAAGTAATCCTTGAAAATAAGCTGACCATCCACTGGCTGCTAAACCTAACGATAAAATATATCCAAAAACCACAGATAAACCTGAAACATATGCAAAAATTTCACCTAATGCTACATATATATATGTATAAGAACCTCCAGCACTATGAATTGATGATCCAAATTCAGCATAACATAGAACAACAAATATAGATGCTATTCCAGCTATTATAAATGATATAATCTCTGCAGGTCCTGCCGTTGTGGCAGCTACAACCCCAGGTAAAACTAACACTCCTGTACCTATAACAGCACCAATACTCATAAGAGTTAAATCCATAACTCCAAGCCCATGCTTGTTTTCCCTCTTTCTTTCGCCTCTAAACATATGAGGGTCTTGCCTTCTTATTAAACTCATTCAATCAACCTCCAATGTCTAACACTTTTTTGAATAATCATTATATTATATAATTCATATGAATTTTAAATTTATTATTTATTCATATATGTTTTTTTATTATCACAATTACTTTTATATCATCCGCATAAATACTACATTTTTATGTTGGAATTATATAATATTAATTTTATTTTTAATATATCTATCACTTCCTTATGCATAATTTTATATCATTCTTGCATTTATTTCAATAAGAAAAAATTTACTTTTTAAAAAATTTACATATTAACTATATAAAAAATTATTAATTTAATAATTAAAATCCACTTTTATTGAATTAAAAAATATTTATGATATTTTTTAAAACTCATTATTCATTTATAATGAAATTCTATAAAGCCAATAATTAAAAATTACTTACTTTAAACAAATTAAAAGAAGGTTATCTTATAACATGATTAAAGTTATAAGATAACCTTCTTTTTAATTATTTTTATTTAATTTAGAATTCCTACTTGAGTAAACAAAATAAAATATTATAGCTATTAATAAAAATATTATAAAATAAATCCAAATTATTAGCGAAATATTTATCATTAAAAATACACAACATGCAGCTGCTAATATTGGTATAATAGGTACAAACGGAGTTTTGAAGCCTCTTTTAAATTCTGGATTTGTTTTTCTAAAAGCTATAAGAGATATTGATACCATTGAATAAACAAAAAGTAACGCTATTGTCCAAAGATGAGCTAATGCTTCTAGATTTACAAATCCACCTAAAAAAGCTCCCACAAATCCTACTATTAATAAAGCTGTAATCGGAACATTTTTAGAATTACTTTTATTTAAAAATTTAGGCAATAAATTATCTCTACTAAGTGCTGAAAGTATACGAGATGTTCCAAAACAATTAGCAAATATTATTGATAAAAGTCCAAATACTGCCCCACAAGATAAAATAGCAGCTGGTATTGGTTGACCTACAAATGTTAAAGCATAAGCTAAAGCATCACTTTTATTTAATTCATTATACGGAATTATTCCTGTAACTATAAGTGATACTACTATATAAATAATCCCACAAATAACTATTGAAGATATAAGAGCTATAGGAAGTGTTTTTTGTGGATTTTTGGTTTCTTCTGCTGCTGATGCTGTAATATCAAAACCTGTATACGCTGAAAACAATGTTGATGCTCCTGTAAATACCCCTCCAATTCCAAATGGCATAAATACTGCCCAATTTCCTGGTTTTACATAAAATACTCCAACTATTATGAATATAGCAATTGCACTTATCTTTACCAAAACTACTATGTTGTTAAACTTTTTACTTTCCCTAGTTCCTAAAGACAATATGTAAACTATAAGAAGTGTAATCAATATGGCTGGTAAATTTACTACACCACCATTTGCAGGTATAGTAGAGATTGCTTTAGGCAAAACCACTCCAAATGTCTGTAAAATATTATTCAAATATGATGACCATCCATTAGCAATTACACCTATTGCTAAAACATATCCAAAGACTACAGCCAAACCGCATACATATGCAAATATTTCTCCTAAAGAAACGTATATATATGTATAAGACCCTCCTTCATTTGGAACAGATGAAGCAAACTCTGCATAACATAAAACAACTAATATAGACGCTATCCCAGCAATTATAAAAGAAATTATTTCAGAAGGCCCTGCCATAGTTGCCGCTACCACTCCTGGTAAAACTAGCACACCTGTTCCTATAATAGTCCCTATGCTCATTAATGTTAAATCAAAAACTCCTAAATGACGTTTCTTTTCTTTTTTATCTCCCGTTTTAAATATATAGGGATCTTGCTTTTTTAATATATTCAACTAACTCTTCCTTTCTTTAAATAAATTTAAATATATATGCCAATTTGCTAAATCATTTATGAATGTTTTTTAAAAAAAATTTCATATTTTTTATATTTTTTTTACAAATATAATTCTCATTATTTATATTTACCTTTTTAAACATCATATATGAAACTTTTTTTTTATATAATTCACAATTTGTTAAGATTTCATTTGATTTTCAATTTCAAATTACTATTTTAAGCTATTTAATAGCTATATATTGCGTGAATCTTTTTTTTTAAAACTTGCATATGAATTATTTTATATTATTCTTGCATTTTAATCAATGTTTATTTTTCCCATATTATTATTTGAAATTTATATTTTAACTTTTTTAACAATAAAAATGGATCATTAAAAAATATTTTTTAATGATCCATTTTTATTATTTATTTAATTTAGAATGCTTTCTTGAATAAGCAAAATAAAATAATATAGCGAATATTAAAAATGCTATAAAATAAACCCATGTCATCAATGAAAGATTTATCATTAGAAATAAACAACATATTATCGCAATTATAGGTATAACAGGCCCAAAAGGAACTTTAAATTCTCTTTTAAATTCACTATTAGTTTTTCTAAACACCAATACTGATAATGCTACCATAAGATATACAAATAATAAAGCCATGCTTGCAGAGTTCGCTAAACTATTTAAATTTATAAATCCTCCCAAAATAGCTCCTATTATTCCTATACTCCATAAAGATACCGTTGGTACACCTTGCTTGTTTTCTCTTGCAAAGACTTTAGGTATAAGCCTATCTTTTCCTATATTAGCAAACATACGAGAAGTTCCAAAACCTACTGCAAAGATTATAGCTAATATTCCAAGTATTGCTCCAACAGATAAAAAACCTGAAACAACATTTTGTCCAACTTTAATTAAAGCATAAGCTAACGCATCCCCTTGATTAAGCTCTTTATAAGGCATCATTCCTGTCAAAACAAAACTCACTAAACAATAGATTATAATGCATGAAATTATAGATAATATAAGGGCTCTAGGTAAGGTTTTTTGAGGATTTTTAGTTTCTTCTGCTGCAGATGCTGTAATATCAAATCCAGAATAAGCTAAAAATAAAGTTGAAGCTCCACTAGCTACTCCCGCTATTCCCATAGGTAAAAAAGGAGTCCAATTTTCAGGTTTTATGTAAAATACACCTACTACTATAAATAAAAGTATTACTAAAATTTTAATCACAACAACTATATTATTAAAAGTCTTACTCTCTTTCCCCCCAAAAGATAAAATAAATATTATAAAAAGTGTAACTAATATAGCTGGCAAATTTACAATTCCCCCTTGACCTGGAACTTTACTTATTACATCAGGAATACTTATGTTAAACACTTCTAAAAATGAATTTAAATATGAAGCCCATCCACTAGATACGATACCTAATGACAAAACATATCCAAACATTACAGCCATACCAACAATATAAGCAAGAAACTCTCCTAACGCAACATAAACATATGTATAAGACCCACCCGCACTTGGGATTGATGATGAAAACTCAGAATAACATAAAACTATAAATATAGATGCAATTCCTGCTATTATAAATGATAAAATTTCTCCAGGTCCAGCAGTAGTTGCCGCTACCACTCCTGGTAAAACCAATACACCTGTACCTATAACAGCTCCAATACTCATAAGAATTAAATCTAGCGTTCCTAACGTTCGCATCTTATTACTATTTTTAGATTTTAAAACTATATCATTAACATTTTGTTTTCTAAACAAATTCATCCATTATTTCCTCCTCATCTTCTTCTTTAGTTAGTTTTATAATTTAACAGTAAAATATGTATTCAAACAATAAATATTTAATTATACATATAACAAAAATATTATTTAATATTTGTTTTAATATTATTTTAATATTTTATTATTAATATTTTTATTAATTAATTATATATTTATAGATTTTTAATGTCAATTTATTAATTGTTAATATAGTTTTAAATATCGTTTTCATAAAATAGATTAATAAAAAATTTACATCTTACCAAGTTATTTCATCATATAATAAACAAAAAATGTAAAATAGATTTTTCTAAACTCATCTATTTTACACTATTTTTAATCTTATATTTATTTATAACTTATATTGAAATTAACTAAAAATTTCATTCTGCATTTTTTTAAGTTTTTCCTTATCCATAGGTTCTACTCCTTCTAATCTATACTTCATCTTCATTACTTCATACTTATTACTTCCTAAAACATGATAAGGTAAAAGCTCCACTCTCTCAACATTTTTTAAAGTATCAATAAATTTTTTAATATTAATTAAATGCTCTCTACTATCTGTAATTCCTGGAACTACAACATGACGAATCCACATTTTTTTATTCTTTTCTTGAACGACTTTTAAAAAATTTAATGATTCATTTATAGAGTGTTTAACTAAATTTTCATATTTTTCACTATCTATATGTTTTATATCAAATAAAACAAGATCAGTATATTTTAAAATTTCTTCATACATTCCATCACCAACCCCAGCAGTATCTATGGTTGTATGAATTCTAGCCTCCTTACAAAGCTTTAACGTTTGAATTAAAAATTCTTTTTGAAGAAGAGGTTCTCCCCCAGAAAAAGTTACACCACCACCTGATGATTCAAAATAAGTTCTATATTTTTTTATTTTCTCCACAAGCTCATATGGTGTATATTCCATTCCCCCATTTTTATCCCAAGTATCTGGATTATGACAATATGCACATCTTATATTACATCCTTGCATAAATACAACAACCCTTATACCAGGTCCATCAACAAGTCCCATACTTTCAATTGAATGAATTTTTCCTTTTACCACGTTTTTCTCTCCCTTAGTTATAAAAATTTATTTAAATATTTGATTCTCTTAAAATTACTATTTACATTTTATAAATTAAGGGCTGTATAAATCCTAAATAATTTTTAAAATTACTTTTACATAAATTTAAATATCATTTAAGCTTTTAACACAGCCCTTTTATTTTTACATCAATCTATTATACTCTATAAATTAAACTATCTTGAAGTATGGAATGTTCTGCTTATAACCTCTAATTGTTGATTTCTAGTAAGTCTTGTAAAATTAACTGCATATCCTGAAACTCTAATTGTTAAAGTTGGATATTTTTCAGGATTTTCCATAGCATCTATTAATGTTTCTCTGTTAAATACATTAACATTTAAATGATGTGCACCTTGTTTAAAATACCCATCTAAAAGTGCTGAAAGATTATTAACCCTTTCTTCTTCACTTTTTCCTAAAGCATCTGGAACTATTGAAAATGTATTAGACACACCATCTTCACAAACTTCACAATATGGTATTTTAGCAACTGAATTTAAACTAGCTAATGCTCCACTATTATCTCTTCCATGCATAGGATTAGCTCCTGGCGCAAAAGCTTCACCTGCTTTTCTTCCATCTGGAGTTGAACCTGTCTTCTTACCATAAACAACATTTGAAGTTATAGTCAACACTGATAATGTGTGCTTAGCATTTCTATATAGTGGATGCTTCTTAAGCTCACTTGAGAACTTCTTAACAACATCAACAGCTATATCATCAACTCTATCATCATCATTTCCGTATTTAGGGAAATCTCCTTCTATTTCAAAATCAACAGCTATACCATTTTCATTTCTAATCGGTTTAACTTTAGCATACTTTACTGCACTTAATGAGTCAGCAACAACTGAAAGCCCTGCGATTCCAAACGCCATAAGTCTTCCAACCTTTGTATCATGAAGAGCCATTTGACCAGCTTCATAAGCATACTTATCATGCATAAAATGAATTACATTCATTGTATCTACATAAAGATTTGCAACATACTCTAAAACTTTATAATAATTCTCTTTTAATGATTTATAATCTAGAACTTCATCAGTTATTGGCTTTAATCCTTTTATTACAACTTTTCCTGATTTTTCATCTATTCCACCATTTATAGTGTATAAAAGTGCTTTTGCAAGATTTGTTCTAGCTCCAAAGAATTGCATTTGTTTTCCAACTTGCATTGCAGAAACACAACATGCTATTGCATAATCATCTCCATACATAGGTCTCATAACTTCATCATTTTCATATTGAATAGAATCAGTTTTTATTGATATCTCTGAACAGAAATCTTTAAAGCCTTTTGGCAATCTATCAGACCATAAAACAGTAAGGTTTGGTTCTGGTGCTGGACTTAAATTTACTAATGTTTGAAGATATCTAAATGAATTTTTAGTAACTAATGGTTTTCCATTTACGCCCATACCACCGATTGATTCAGTTACCCAAGTTGGATCTCCTGCAAATAATTCATTATATTCTGGAGTTCTTAAATGTCTTACAAGCCTTAACTTTATTATTAATTGATCTACAAGCTCTTGTGCTTCACTCTCAGTTAAAACTCCATTTTTTAAATCTCTTTCTATATATATATCTAAGAAAGTAGAAGTTCTGCCAAATGACATTGCTGCACCATTGTTTTCTTTTACTGCAGCTAAATATCCAAAATACAACCATTGAACTGCTTCTCTAGCATTTGTAGCAGGGCTTGATATATCATATCCATATCTATTTGCCATTGATTTTATAGCATTTAAAGCCTCTATTTGCATGCTAACTTCTTCTCTTGACCTTATAGTTTCTTCTACTGTTGCAGCTTCTATATTATCATAATCTTTTTGTTTTTCATTTATTAGATAATCTATACCATAAAGAGCTATTCTTCTATAATCACCTATTATTCTACCTCTACCATATGCATCTGGAAGACCTGTTAAAAGCCCAGCAGATCTTGCAGCTCTTGTTTCCTTAGTATAGGCATGGAAAACACCTTGATTATGAGTTTTTCTATATGAATTGAAATGACTTCTTATTTCATCATCCATTTTAAATCCATACTCTTTTAAAGATGTTTCAACCATTCTCATTCCGCCAAATGGATTTACAATTCTCTTAAGAGGTGCATCAGTTTGTAAACCTACTATAATTTCATTATCTTTATCTATATAACCAGCATCATAGTTATCTATTCCTGAAACTCTATCAGTTGAAACATCTATAATACCTTTTTTTATTTCTTCAACTATCAAAGCTTGTACCTTATCAAAAACTTTTTGAGTTTTTTCAGTAGGTCCTACTAAGAAACTTTTATCCCCTTCATAAGCTGTATAATTTTTTTGTATAAAATTTCTTACGTCTATTCCTTCTGACCAAGCGCCTTTATTAAAGCCTTCCCATTGTTTAAACATTAAAAAATCCTCCCCTAAGACAAATTATAAATACTAATATTTGTCATAATTTTAACGAAATTTATTAATTTAAAAAGAATAATTTCATTACGATACTATGATATTATCATAATATACTATTTTTGTAAAGATATCTATTTTTTTATATTAATAATATATTTTATAAATATTTTAGATTTTAATATTTATTTTTTATTAATGTGCATTTAATTTGCACCTTTGTGAAAAGTATAATTTATTATTATTTTTTAATCAATATATTTAAAAATTAATTAATACTTTGTTAAATTATTATTTAATTTTTTTATATATATTTACATACTCAATAATATTTATATATAAAAAGACATAGATTAGAACCTTTATTACTCCTTAATCTATGTCTCCACTATTACTAAATACACACTCTAATGTAATTTTAAAAATTATTTTATATTTCTACTACCTGGTTTTACGTAAGGTATTTTCCCTTCTTTGCATAAAGGACAATCTTCTGGGTCATAGCTTTCTATATCAAGCTTTATTGCACTAAACATTGGAAAATCAGTAACTTTTCCTGATGTTCTATCAACTATACAAATTACTGATACAACAACTCCACCGTGCTCCTCTATAACCTTAGCAGCCTCTTTAAAACTTTTTCCTGTTGTTACAACATCCTCAGTAATTATAACTCTTTGTCCTTTTTTTATTTCAAACCCTCTTCTTAGAGTCATTTCCCCATCTACTCTTTCAGTAAATATTGCAGTTTTTCCAAGTTGCCTTCCAAGTTCGTAAGCAACTACAACTCCTCCCATTGCAGGTCCTACAACTAAATCACACTCTATGTTATTTTCTCTTATCTTATCAGCTACAACTTCTAAAACCTTAGCAGCTTTGTCTGGATGTTGAAGTAATTTTGCACATTGACAATATCTATTTGAATGTCTTCCTGATGATAGTAAAAAATGCCCTTCAAGTAATGCTCCAACTTCTTTTAATGTTTCTATAACCATTTTTATGTCCTCCTAAATATCTTTTTATCATTTATTTTCTATATTATATATCTTATTTAATACATCCTATAATTTCATTTATGCTCTTTAATCCTTCTCTTTTACAGTAATCTTCTAATCCTTTTACAATTTCAATTCCAGCTCTAGGATTTACAAAATTCACTGTTCCGATTTGAACTCCAGTTGCACCTACCATTAAAAATTCCAATGCATCTTGCCAAGTCATTATTCCTCCAAGACCCACTACTGGTATATCAACAGATTTTACAACTTCGTAGACCATTCTAAGAGCTACAGGTTTTATAGCTGGACCTGAAAGCCCTGCTGTTATATTATTAAATACTGCTTTTTTAGAGTTTACATCTACCGCCATAGCTTTTAATGTATTTATAAGCGATATCGAATCAGCTCCAGCTCTTTCACAAGCCTTTGCCATAGATGTTATATCTTCTGCATTTGGAGATAATTTTACCATTAATGGCTTTGTTGTAACTTTTCTAACCTTTGATACAACTTCGTATGCTACGTCACTTTTTATTCCAAAAGCCATTCCTCCTGATTTTACATTAGGACATGATATGTTAAGTTCTATCATATCCACATCTGTTTTATCTATTTTAGACACGGACTTTTCATAATCTTCAATTGTAGCACCACCAATATTGGCAATTACCACATTCCCAAATTTCCTCATCTTAGGAAGTTCACTTTCAATAAATGCATCTATTCCTGGATTTTGAAGACCTACTGAGTTCATTATTCCTTGTGGGGTTTCAAATATCCTAATCCCATCATTGCCTTGTTTCTCTAAAAGAGTAAGACCTTTTGAACTTATCCCACCTAAAATTCCTACATCATAAAATTCGTTATATTCACTTCCAAATCCAAATGTACCTGAAGCTGCAATGACTGGATTCTTAAAATCTACACCACTTATATTAACTTTTAACATATGTCTATCCTCCAAATTAAAACTCAACATCAAATCCGTTAAATACCGGACCATCTTTGCAAGTTCTTTTATTTCCTGATTTTGTTTTACATGTACAAACTAAACAAGCGCCAACACCACAAGCCATATGTTTTTCCATAGATACATAAACATTAATTCCTTTTTCCTTGCACATTGAAACTACTTTTTCCATCATTACAGACGGTCCACAACACAAAACTGTATCATACTTTGAAAGCTCTAATATATCTGTTATAAATCCTTTATGCCCATATTTTCCTGAGTTAGTTGAAAGTCTTATCTCATCTACATACTTTAATAAAACATCTTGTAGATAAACATCATCTCTATAACCCCCATAAAAATCCATTTTTATATCTTCATTATTTTTTCTAAGAGCCTTAGAAAGTTCAACAAGTGGTGCAACACCTATTCCTCCACCAACTAATGCTACCTTTCCATAATCTTTACTTGTATCAAATCCATTTCCAAGAGGTCCTACAATCTCTATAATATCTCCATTTCTTAAAGTTTTAAATTCTTCTGTTCCCTTTCCAACTACCGCATATACAAAAGTTATTTCATTTCCATTAACTTCACACACACTAATTGGTCTTCCTAAAAAAGCTGTTTTAGGCTTTAACATGTAAAATTGCCCCGGCTTAACAATAGTATCATGAATAACTTTTAATGAATAAATTCCGTTACATATTTCCACATTTTCTTTAACTTCAGACTTTAAGTAATCCATTTTCATATTCTTTAGCTCCCTTTATTCTTCGTTATTTTAATTCTAAAATTGCATTTTTTATAGCATCTCTCATAACTACTGCTTCTTTTCTTGAACACTCTGCGAAATGTTTAGAATCTTCCATTGCTTTATGGGCTAAAAGAATCTTTCTTGATGAATTTACAACTCCACCATTTCCATTTTTTAAATACATAGCAACATCAGATGCTGTTCCACCTTGTGCGCCGTAACCTGGTATTAAAAACATCATTGTATTTAACTTTTCTCTCATTTTTATTGCTTCCTCAACATGTGTACATCCCATAACTCCACCAATTGAGCTATAACCATGTTTCCCTAAAAATTTTTTTCCTATTTCATGCACTTTTTCGCCAACAACTTCATACACTCTATTCTTATCTTTTGTTTCTATATATTCTATATCTTTAGCACCATCATTTGAAGTTCTAACTAAAACAAACAATCCTTTGTTATTCTTTTCAACATAAGGAAGATATGGTTCTATACTATCCATCCCCATATATGGATTAAGAGTTATAAAATCACTCTCAAAATCTCCCTCAAAATGAGCCTTAGCATACATTGAAGCCGTAGCAGCTATATCCCCTCTTTTTATATCAGCTATTATAACGGCATCTTTCTCTCTTAAATATTTCAATGTTTTTTTATAAGCCGTAAGACCTTTCATACCCAATGCTTCATAATAAGCTATTTGAACTTTAAAACAAGCTGAAACATCTAATGTTGCATCAATTATTTCTTTATTGAAGTTAAAAATCATATCCTCTTCATTTGTAAATTTAGCTTTAAATTCTTCTGGTATATAAGATAAATTAGTATCTAATCCTACACAAACTACTCCATTTTTTTCAACTCTATCATATAACTTATCAGCTATCATTTTATAATCCTCCTAAAATTCACCTTTATATACTATTTTTCCGCCCTTTATAGTTAAAACTACATTTCCATAAACATCTTCTCCATGAAACGGTGTGTTTTTACTCTTTGATACTAGTTTTTCTCTATCTATTTTTATCTTTTTATTTAAATCTACTAAGACTAAATCTCCATTAAATCCTATTTCAAGTTTTCCTGTATTTAAACCTAAAATCTTTCCTGGATTATAACTCATAATTCTACTTAAATCATTTAAACTTAATCCATTGTTTTTAACTAATACCGTATAACATATCTGAAATGCAAGTTCTATTCCAGTCATTCCTGGAGAACCTTTATCCTTTTCTTCATCAGTATGAGGAGCGTGATCTGTTCCTATACAATCAACATATCCAAGTTTTATAGCATCTATTAAAAATCTTACATCTTCTTTATCTCTTATAGGAGGATTTACTCTATAATTACTTTTTGTATTATCTAATCCTATGTGGTGAGGAGTAACTTCACAAGTTATGTTAGCTCCTGATTTTTTTCCCTCTATTATATATTTCATAGCTTCTATCGTGCTAACATGCGCCATATGAAGTCTACATCCTGTGTACTTTGCAAGCTCCACATCCCTTGAAGTCATCATATTTTCAGCAAGTCTCATATCTATCTTAGAAAACTCCTCACTTTCAGCATGCGACATAACTATCCATTTATTTTTTTTCGCTATATTCATAGCATCTAACATAACTTTAGAATTATTAACGCCTCTTCCATCATCTGAAATTGCTTTAACATTTTTATTTCCAATAAAACTTTCTAGATGACTTAAATCTTCTCCATTTAAATCTTTAGTTATAGTCACAACTGGATATGCATCTACAAGTCCTATCTCTTTTGTCTTCTCTATTACATAATTAAATGTTTCTAAAGAACTACAAGTTGGCTTTGTATTTGGCATTAAAACAACTGTTGTATATCCACCTCTAACTGCTGCTTTTGAACCTGTTTCAATATCCTCTTTGTGAGTAAAACCAGGATCTCTAAAATGAACATGAGTATCTATAAATGAAGGCATTAAAGTTAATCCTTTAGCATCTATTATTTCACAATTTTTTTCTAAATCTTTCCCTATTTCTTTTATTAAACCATCTTCTATATATAAATCGCCATAAAAATTATGACTTAAATCTATTATATTAGCATTTTTAATAAGTAAATTCATCTTACTTACCTCCTAAAAGTTTAACAATTAATGCCATTCTTACATACATCCCAAAACGTGCTTGTTTAAAGTAACATGCTCTATTATCTTCATCTACCTTAACATCAATTTCATTTACTCTTGGAAGTGGATGCATAACTATTGTATCCATTTTTGCTAATTTCATTTTTTCTTCATTTAGAATATAAACATCTTTAAGCCTTTCATATTCATCTTGATTTTCAAATCTTTCCTTTTGAATTCTTGTCATATATAATATATCAGAATTTTTTATTCCTTCTTCTAGACTTTCTATCTCTATATACTCTATATTATTTTTATCTAAAACATCTTTTTTTATATAATCTGGTAATTTTAGTTCTTTAGGTGATATTAAAATAAATCTATTGTTTTCATATCTTGATAAAGCCTTTATAAGTGAATGCACGGTTCTTCCAAATTTTAAATCGCCACACAATGCTATTGTATTTCCATGTAATTTACCTTTTAAATTTTTTATAGTTAAAAGATCTGTTAATGTTTGAGTTGGATGTTGATGTCCTCCATCCCCTGCATTTATAACTGGAACACTAGACGCAATTGAAGCTTCTTTTGCTGAACCTTCTTTTGGATGTCTTATTGCAATAATATCTGAATAACCACTTACTATTTGAATAGTATCACTTAAACTTTCTCCTTTTGAAACAGAACTTGAATTTGGCTCTGAAAAACCAATTACTTGACCACCAAGTCTTAACATAGCAGCTTCAAATGAAAGCCTTGTTCTTGTACTTGGTTCATAGAAAAGAGTAGCCAAAATTTTACCTTTGCATAAATCTTGGTACTTACTTGGATTTGCTATTATTTTATTTGCTAAATCTAAAATTTCTTCTAGTTCTTCCACTTTAAAATCTTGTGGATCTATTAAATGTCTTCCTTTTAACATATTGTTCACTCCTTTTTAACCTCTCTGTGTTAAATTTAAAGAAGAAAAGTTATACAAAAAACGTCTTCCTACCTTAAGGAAGACGTTATAACCTCTACATCTATGTAATCTACGGCATAATCTCAATTATATAACTTCCTTATCGATCTCTCTGAATCTACTTAAAGGTATGTTTTTATTGGATTCATACTATCATAGTTTTTTTCTTTTGTCAAACAACTAATATTAATTAATTTAAATATCAACAACTGTAACAACTACATTGTGCAATGCATCTAATTTTTCGTAAAGTTCTTTTATACTTTCTTCTTTATCTGCTTCTAATCTTAATATTATAAGTCCTTTACTCTCATTGCCATCATTTTGATGAAGTCCAAGTCTTGTTTCTATTATAGTCCCATAATCAGTTAAAATCTCTTGTACTTTTGGAGCATTCTCCTCTCTTCCTCCAACCTTTATTAACATAATTTTGAACATATAAAAATTCCTCCTTTAAAACTTATGTAAAATAACTATATAAAAATATATAATTATTTTGTTTTATATTTTAACATTTATTATAATTTTTAGCAATCGCTATCATGATTTTGAAAGAAAAATTTCATTTTGCATAATTTTTTTGACTATATTTCATTCATTTTTTATTTTAAAATATTATTGCCCAGTTTAAGATAAATTTAATGTTTTTATTTATATTTTTTTCATATTTTTAACTTTTAGTATAATAAAATGAATTTTTAATAATTATTACTTGCATTTTATTGATATTTATAATACAATTAAGTCAGTTATAACTTTAATTGTATTATAAAGGAAGAGAGGGGTTAAAATGGATTTATTGACTAACATAGTTACAAATGTTAACGACTTTATTTGGACATACATTCTAATAGCACTTTTACTTATAGTCGGAATTTATTTTTCTTTTAAAACTAAATTCGTTCAATTTCGGTATATAAAAGAGATGTTTAGACTTTTAGGAGATAATAGCAATAAAAAAGAAGGTAGTATTTCATCCTTCCAAGCTTTTTGTATAAGTACCGCTTCTAGGGTTGGAACAGGTAATATTGCTGGTGTTGCAATAGCTATTGCCCTTGGAGGTCCTGGTGCAGTATTTTGGATGTGGCTTATAGCTTTAATAGGTTCTGCCTCTAGCTTTATAGAAAGTACTCTAGCTCAAATTTATAAAGTAAAAGATAAAGATTCTTTTAGAGGTGGCCCTGCTTACTATATGGAAAAGGGATTAAAAAAGAGATGGCTTGGCGTAGCCTTTGCTATTCTTATAACAATATGTTTTGGGCTTATATTTAATGCAGTTCAATCAAATACAATATCAGCAGCTTTTAATAATGCTTTTGGCTTTAATAAATTATTCATTGGAATAATTATAGCAATTTTAACATCTTTAATTATATTTGGTGGCGTTAAAAGGATAGCAAAAGTTTCTGAAATTATAGTTCCAATACTTGCAACAGCTTATATATTAGTTGCATTTTGGGTTATACTTACTAATATTTCTCAACTTCCATCTGTCTTTAAACTTATCTTTGAAAATGCTTTTGGATTTAAACAAGTAACAGCAGGAGGTTTTGGCGCAACTGTTTTATATGGAGTAAAAAGAGGTCTATTTTCAAATGAAGCCGGTATGGGTAGTGCTCCAAATGCTGCAGCTACAGCTGATGTATCTCATCCAGCTAAACAAGGTTTAATACAAACTTTAGGAGTTTTCACAGATACTTTAGTGATTTGTTCCTGTACAGCATTTATAATACTTCTATCTGGTTCTTATGCAAATAGTAATCTAACTGGAATTGAACTTACACAAAATGCTCTAGCTTCTCATTTAGGTATATTTGGAACTTATTTTATAGCACTTTGCATTCTTTTATTTGCTTTTAGTTCCATAGTAGGTAATTTTTATTATGGACAATCTAATATAGAATTTATAAAAGATAACAAATCATTTTTAAACATATATAGAGTTTTAGTAATTGTAATGATTTTATTCGGTTCTGTTACAAGTGTAGAGATTGTTTGGACTCTTGCAGACATATCTATGGGATTTATGGCAATTTTAAATTTAATAGCTATAACTCTTTTGAGTAAATTTGCTTTTGCAGCTTTAAAAGATTATACCTCACAAAAAAAACAAGGCATAAAAGACCCAATATTTGACCCATCTACTATTCCTGGTTTAGAAGGAGCAGAATGTTGGGAAATAGATACCGATTTTAAAGAAATTGTTTAGAAATAAAAAAACATTGATAATTAAATTATCAATGTTTTTTTATTTCTTCTTAACCTAACAACATTATCGCTAATGCAGTATTTTAAATTTTACAACACTATAAAGTATTAATATTTTGTTTATAAATTATTTAATTTTTCTAATACCTCTTCTACATTTAATCCATGAACACTACATGCTTGTTCTAATGACTCTACTCTTGCTGATGGACATCCTAAACATCCCATGCCAAGTCCCATTAAAAAATCTACTGCTTTAGAATTGTTTTCTATAATTTCCCCTATTGTCATATCTTTATTTATCATAATTTTTACACTCCTTACTTAAATCCTTTATTATTTATACTTTTTTTCTAACTCTTCTAATAATGATATATATTTTTCTTTTATATCTTTATTTTTTTCTTCAAACTCTATACATTCTTTATTTATCAAATCTAATACACTCTTGTCTAATTCTCTTTCTGCATATTTATAAACCACATTATTTTCTTTATCTATATGCCTTTCTAAAAGATGTGTATAAGAAATTGCATTTGCTAATACATCTAATTTTGCTTCTTCATCACCATTTTTAACATTCTCTAATGCTTCTTTCAATTGTGTTATATGTAATCTTCCTAAATCATGTTCTACTAACATACCGTTTTGAACAAGCTTCTGTGCAACTGTTCCTAAATGCTCTACCATTTTATTAAAAAGCGTAACTTCTTCTTTTTTATGATGATGCTTATCAGCATATTCAGTTATAAATTCTACTATTTTGTAAAAATCATCATAATTTATTTTTTCACCTTTTAAAACCTCATAGCAACATGCCCTTACAACCTTAAGCATACGTGTAATATTTTTATGTTCATCATTCATTATTTCTATCGCATTCATAGCTTAATATCTCCTTTCGCATTTTTATAAATCTATTATCTATTGCTGTGCAATTAATTTTTACTACTGATTACATATACTATGTTATCTTAATTTCATTTAAAATTCCGTACCAATTGTTACGAAAATAGAAAAATATATATTTTATTTACACATTTATTTGCGCTTTATATTGTTAATGTTATTCATTATATAAATATAATGAATAACAAGATTTATTAATTTTAAAATCTAATAACTATTAAATTTTAAAATCTCATTAATGTTTTTTCTTACTTTTTTTCTGTTTTTTTCATTTTGTACATACCCTAAAGAAATTACCAACTTTATTTCTTTACCCTTAGGTATATTTAAAGCTTCCTTTATATGTTTTTCCTTAAACCATCCCATCATACATGTGCCAAGACCAAGTTCTGTTGCTGCTAGACAAATATGTTCAGAAGCAATACCTATATCAATTGATGTATAATCAACCCCTTTAACAATCCCTCCAATACCTGATGTTAGATTTCTTTTTTCTGCAACAATTGCTATAAACACAGGAGCTGTCAAAGCAAACTTATTTATTCCAATTAATGGATCATATACACTTTTAGCAATCTTTTCACAGATATCTTTATCATCAACTACAACAAAAGTCCATGGTTGCGAATTACACGCAGATGGTGCAACTCTTGCACATTCTATTATTTTTTTTATATCATCCCTACTTACTAATTTATCTATATAACCTCTATCACTTTGCCTTTTATTAACAAGTTCAAAAAAATTCATGTCTTTTTCCTCTCTAAAAATAATATTTATATATTAATTATATCATTTATTATAAATATTTTAGTTTACTGTTAAAATATCTTTATTTATTATTAATTTTGTGTTTTAATATAATTGATAATAATAATTATTATCAATTATTGATGAAAGGATTTATTTTATGACTAATAATTTTGAAAATATTTTATATAAATCTTTAGATACTTTTTCTTCAATTACTAAAATACCTATAGTAGCTTTAAATTCTAATAAAGAATTCGTTAAATCTATTGGGGTATGCAATGAATTTTTATTATCATGTGAATTTAAAAACTTAACTAAAAACATAAACTCCTTAAAAGGTGATTCTTTAGAATTCTCAACATTACAATTAAATTCTGAGGAAAAGATTGCATTTAAAAGCAAACTGTTAAATAATTCTTTATATTATTTTTTAATAGGTCCATTTAAATATTCTAATTATAGTACAATTGACACTTGTTATAATGATTTAGCTTTTAGAAGTGAACTATCAATTCATTATATTTGCAAAATACTAGATATGGTTATTGAAGATAATATTTTGAAAAAGAATCACTGTTTAAGTCTTCCAACTAGACGTGCTATCGAATACATGCATAAATCTTATAAACAAAACATAACTTTAACATCAATTGCAAAGCATCTTGGACTTAACAAGTGTTATTTTTGCAATATATTTAAAAAAGAAACAAATATGACATTTAGTCAATTTTTAAATAATTTAAGAATTGAAAAAAGTAAAGTTTTACTCAAAAATACAGAATTATCTCTTCTTGATATAGCGGTTGAAGTTGGCTTTAATAATCAAAGCTATTTTACCATGGCTTTTAAAAAACTTAATGATGATAAAACACCTTTAGAATACAGAAGAAATCTATATTTAACTTAAAAATAAGACTATATCGTTTATCTTTTAAACTTTATAGTCTTACATCAATTAATTTTTTGCTTTATAATATTCTATTTTCATTCTCCCAAAAATCTGAAATCCAATTATCATACTTATAAGAACAACTATTATATTTTCTCCACTATGTGTTAATAAAGTATATGCCATACTTATTATAACAACTAGTATTAAAACATATAAATATAATAATGCTTCTGATAAAATAGTTGGCTTTAGTTCCATGTAATTTTTAGGTATTTGTATATATTCCCCATCCTTACTTGTAATATATTCATTCTTGAAAATTTTAAATCTATTTTTATATACCTTACACTTAACCATCTTTTTCCCTATTTTTCTTCTTTCAAAAGAAACCTTTAAAAATGGGTCTAGCCTAAGTTGAAATGGTCTAACTCTTCCTTTAGCTATAAACTTTTCTTCCCCATTTCTTCTTACAATTATACCATCCAAAATTAAAACCTACTTTCTTAACTAAAATAAAATACGTAATTTAATCATTGTTTTTATATGATACATGGAAAAGTTCATGGGCGATTTCTCCCCCTACCTTCCCTATATAATCTTCATACATTTTTATAAGCGATTTATTCTTATGAGATTTTCTATAAGGTAGAAGATTAGCATCTTGATTATATAACACGGATGCTCTAAGTTTTCTAAAGTTTATTTCATCTCTCACCTTTGAAGATACTTGAGGTTGTCCACCACCATTTACGCAACCACCAACACACGCCATAACTTCTATAAAGTGATATTGTTTTGAATTTATAATCCCTTCATTCATAAATTTAAAAAAGTTTGCTGCACCATTTATTACGGCTATATTATATTCTCTTCCTCCAAGTTCTACTGTAGCTTCTTTTATTCCTTCTAAGCCTCTAACTTCTTTGTATTCAACATTTTCTAAAGATACTCCATCTGCTAAATCTTTAGCAGTCCTTAAAGCAGCTTCCATAACTCCACCTGTAGCTCCAAATATTGTTCCAGCACCAGTATAATCTCCCATAGCCAAATCTACTTCTCCATTACTCAAGTTCTTAAAGTCTATTTGATTTTCTTTTATAAGATTTACAAGTTCTCTAGTTGTTAAAGATGCATCTATATTTTTTTCTCCCCTATTTACCATTTCTGGTCTATCAATTTCATATTTTTTAGCAACACAAGGCATTATTGACACAGTAAATACATCTTTAGGGCTTATTTTTGATATAAAAGGATAATAAGTCTTAGACGCCGCACCAAACATTTGATTTGGAGATTTAGCAGAAGATATATTATCTAAAAACTCTGGATAATAATTCTCTACAAGCCTTATCCAACCTGGGCAACATGATGTAAACATAGGAAATGGACCATTGTTTTTTATTCTTTCTAATAGTTCTGTTCCCTCTTCCATAATTGTCATATCAGCTCCAAAATTAGTATCAAATATTTTATCAAATCCAAGCATTCTTAAAGCTGTATAAGCCTTTCCTGTAACATCTGTTCCAATTTTTTCACCCAAAAGTTCACCCAATGCTGTTCTAACAGATGGAGCCATAGCAACCAAAACATGTTTGTTTTTATCGTTTAAAGCATCCTTAACTCTTTCTAAATGAGACTTTTCTGACAAAGCATCAACAGGACAAACAGACACACATTGTCCACACAATATACACCCTGTATCATCAAAACATTTTAATTCTTCCGCTCCTACAAATAGTTCTCCATCTATTTCCCTAAACTTAATAGTTTCTGTTCCGGACATTTTTTTGCATTCTTCTATACATCTACCACACCTTAAGCATTTTGACTTATCATAAATTATAGACTTACTTCTTAAATCTACAGCATTTATAACATTAGTTTTTTTATGCTTTTTAGCACCAACTCTTATTACAAGTTCAAAAAATTCACAGTTTCCAATTCTTTTACAATGTCCACAATCATAATTATGCTCGTCTAAAAGTTCTGAAACTCTTTGTCTTACTTCTTTTTGAACCCTTTCACTTTTAGTTTTTATAACCATTCCATCCTTAACTTTAGTAGAACAAGCTCTAACCAGTTCACTTTCGCCCTCAACCTCCACTAAACATACTCCACAAACATCACCATGTCCACACTCTTTTAAATAACACAATGTAGCAATATCTATGTTATTTTTTTTCGCAACTTCTAAGATTGTTTTGTTTGCGCTAACATTAATTCTTTTTCCATTTATAATTATCTTTAACATAACACTCCTCCTATTTAGATATTTACTTTATACATGCTTAACATTAATATTTGCTTTATATTCTTGTGGAGCCCAGTTCAATCTTTCGGCAACTTTCGCCTCTTTATTTAAAGGAACATCTTTAAGCATTAATTCTTTAAACATTTTATAACCCGCTCTATCCATCAAATGTCCACCATGAAGATAAATCGGTGTATCTCCCAACACCTTTCTTGAAAATATTTTCCAATTATTAAACATTGCCAATAAAGCTTCTTCATCTACATATTCTAAAAATATTTTTCCAAGTCTTGGATCTTTTTTACTTGTCCTTCCTCCAATCGAAACTCTATATAAAGGTTTCTTAAATCTTGTAAATGCCCTTGTTGGACATACATCTGTACATGCCCCGCAACCTATACATAAGTCTCTGCTAATTTCAATTCTTCCATTCACTTCTTTTAAAGCACCTGTTGATTGCTTCTCACAAGCTCTAACACACCCACCACAAACAACGCATCTTTCATAATTATATTGTGGAAGAGTAACACCAAATATCCCAAAATCACTTAATGATGCCTTTATACAATCATTTGGACATCCAGTTATATTCACTTTTATATTGTAATCACTTGGATATAATATTTTTTCTATTTTTTTAGCAAGCCCTGCAGTTTTAATATTAGCCTTTACACAACTGTCTCCCCCCATGCAAGCAGTTATATTTCTTACTCCAATAGCTGGATATCCACCTTTATTCTCCTTAAGTTCTTCTACACCACATTCACCAAATTCAATTAATTTTATATATTCATCTACTAACTCATTTACCTTATCTATATTTTCATATTTTATCTTAGGCACATTAAGAGTTTGCCTAGGTCCTATATGTAATTCTCCATCCCCATATTTTTCAGCTATTTCTTTAACTATGTCTACACATTTAGTAGATATAACAGCACCTGGTGCTCTTAACTGAAGCATAAATTCTCCAGGTATTTTTGATTGACGATAACAATTAGAGCGTAATTCATCTACATTTATATCTTTATTCATTTCATTCACCTCTTATCTCTTTTACTTTAATCCCTCTTCTACATATATTTTATCTAACTCTTGACTAAATCTATTTACAGTTGTTGAAAAACTTATAAGCCTTGGACAATTATCCGTGCAACGCCCACACCCAACACATATTTGTTCATTAGAAGTCTTTAATTTTGGCATATAAAATTTATCAAAAACTCTCTGACTTATCCTCTTTGGAACTATATCAGAAATTTTTTTCCCATCTTTAAAAGATGCAGATTTAACAAGCTGACATCCACTCCATATCCTTCTAATTTCAGTTACACCTGTATTTTCATTTTTAATTTCATTAGTTGTTAAACAAGTACATGTTGGACAACTCATATTACAACTTCCACAACCTATACAACGCTTTTTATATTCATCCCATAAGCTTAATGATTTCGCTTGCAATAAAGTTTCTCTATCCCATTCTTTTATATCTGGAATATTTACATTTACTTCATTTTCCTTTACAAAATTTATATCAAATTTATATTTTGGGATATCATCATCAAAATACTTATTAAAATCATCATCCTTATTTTTTATTAAAATTCCATCATCTAAAAATCTTATTCCTAAAGAATAATCTTCTGTCTGATTTGTTCCCATAGTTACACAAAAACATGTGTCAAAAGATTTTGAACATTCCATAACCATAAATTTTACATTTTCACGTCTTGCCCTATAATACTCATCATTTAAAAATTTATTATCTATTCTCTTTAACGCATGAATATCACATGAACGAAGAACTATTAATCTTTTTTTACTATCATTGTTAATTTTCATAGACTGTCCATTATATTTAACTTCAGTTATATGATTTATAGGTAACAATACCTCTTTTGCTGAATAATGAGATTTCCTTTCAAATTCAATTTCCTCAAAAGAACTTACTTCCCCATATCTTATACTATCTAAATCACTATATCTTCCCTCACCTTTAAAAACTTTTGGCGCGAGAATCAAATAATCTTTTTTAAGTTTAGAAAAAAGCTCATCTGATTGAATTTTAGACAATTTATAATCCATAATATACCTCCTAATTCCACATATTAAATTTAACATTTATTGCACAAATTAATATTATTTTAATACTCATTTTTTTCCTTTGCAATATTAAGTAAAAATATATCAATTATTTTCCTTAAAATATTTTAAAACACCAAATAAAAAAACCATATATAACGCATTTAACATCATATATGGTATAAGACATATTTTTCACTAATCTAAGCAAGTTTTATTTTTAACAAATACATTTCTATTTAAAATTTACGCCCGAAATCTTTCCATCAGTATTTAAAGACAACATTATTTTAACATTACTCTTATTAGTAAAATCCGAATTAAATAATAATACTTCATAATCACCAGACCTTATTGCCTTTTCATAAGTTGCCGATTTAAATTCTCCAAAATTATCCTTACAACCTTCAACAATGTTTTTAAATGTATTATTTAAATTCATTTCATTAGTTGTTAAAGTACTATATTCCTCTTGATTATTATTATTAACAGATGTCATAAATTCATTTAAAATAGTACTATCTGTATCTATTTGCTCCTTACATAGGGTTAAAGCACTTATTTTGCTTTCTTCATATCTCACATAAAAATATCCAAATCCCATAACAATACAAATAACAACTATAATACTAATGATTATTTTTGTTCTTTTTTTTAATTTTCCTTTGTATTTCATCTCATTTTCTCCTTTTAGTTAGCTTCCAAAATGATTTTAACATGTTTTTATCATATTATCTAATTCAACTCCACTTATTCATTATATTATCCCAAATCATTTTTCCTGTTTTAGCTAATGTTATAGTTCCGTAAACCGAATTAGGAATATCAGATGACATTACTGTAAATGTGAAATCCCCTTTATTTGTGTGTATTAAAGCAGTATCATTTTCTACACCTTTTTTATCCCCAGTTTTACTAGATATTTCATACTTATAATCATCTGTAATATACAAAGCCAATTTATTTTTTATTTGCTGCCTTGCTAGAATATCTATTAACATTTGAGAGTTATTTTCATTTAAGTAAGTTTTATTATATAAGTTTTTCCACAATATACATAAATCTTTTGCAGACGTATAATTCTCTATACCCGAAATGTAATTTCTTTCATCTGCAGTTTTTCTATTTAATTTAGTATTAATCATTCCTAATTCCTTTATAGTTTCATTAATCTTGTCCATAGACACCATATCAATTATCTTATTTGCCGCTGTATTATCACTTTGAATTAGCATAGCCACCAAAAGTTCAAAAACTGTATACTCTTTTTCGCCAAATTCATGTATAATTCCAGTTCCATAAACTTTATCACTACTATTTACCTTTATTTTTTGTAAATAATCTATATTTCCCTCTTCTTCGCATTTCATAAGAGCTACTGCTATTGGTAATTTCATACATCCTGCCGAAATTAATTTAACGTTTTCATTATATCCATAAGAATAACCACTATATAAATCCTCAAAGAAAAATCCATACTTTCCTGTCCTAGACTTTAAATATTTTTCTACTTCTTTCACAAACATTCACCAACCTTTTTCTTTTTATATTCTAACATTAATCAGTATATTTCTTATTTTTATAAAGGTTCTGTATCGTTAAATACAAAACCTCTAACATTTTTCAACAAAATCATACTTTTTTAATCACCTAGACATATTCCAATGTTTTTTGCAACTTCCACCAATTCACCACTTGGATTTACACCTTTAATTTTTCCTATAACATTCTCAAGGCTTTCATAAGATATTTCATTTCCTTTTAAGCAAACCATATTACCATATAAATTTTTTTCTATAAGTTCGACTGCCTTACTTCCATACCTTGCAGAAAGAATCCTATCATAAGTAGATGTAATTCCCCCTCTTTGTACATGTCCTAAAACAGTACTTCTAATCTCATGATTTTTTATAAGCTTTTCTAAATCTTCTGCTAATTTATTTCCAATTCCACCAAGTCTTATAGGGTCTGGGCTATCTGGCACTATCTTTGATATAACAACTTCTCCATCTTTAGGTTTTGCTCCCTCTGCTACTACTATTATAGTAAATGGCTTACCCCTTTCATCTCTTTCTCTAATTTTATTAACAATTTTATTTATATCATATGAAATTTCTGGGATTAATATAACATCCGCTGAACCTGCAATTCCTGCTTCTAACGCAATCCACCCAGAATTCCTTCCCATTACCTCCAAAATCATAACTCTATGATGAGATTCTGCAGTTGTATGAAGTCTATCTAAAGCTTCTGTAGCAATAGATACAGCACTATTAAAGCCAAAGGTTATATCAGTTGCAAAAAGATCATTATCTATTGTTTTTGGAACACCTACAACATTTATTCCTTTTCTAGCAAAATCTCTAGCTGATGTTAGTGTTCCATCTCCTCCTATTATAACTAAAGCATCAACACCCTCTTTTTTTAAATTAGCTATTGCAATATCAGAAACATCTTTTCTTATTATTTCTCCATTTTCTTCTATAAGATAATCAAACAAATTATCTTTGTTAGAGCTATAAAGAATAGTCCCACCCTTATGTTGTATTCCTGATACTGATTCTAAAGTTAAATCGACAAAATCATTTTTATAAAGACCTCTATATCCAAATTTATATCCTATAACTTTATAATTATATTTTAAAATAGCTGTTTTAGTTACTGCATTTATAACTGCATTTAATCCTAAGCAATCTCCACCACCTGTTAATAACGCTATTTTTTTAACTTTATTTGTCAACATAACTCCTCCTTATTTTAGTTAGAATTAATTTTATGCTTTCTAAAAATACATATAGTATCGTAAATTTATTCATATGATTATATTTATTAGAATAACTCCACCTTTATCTTTTAAAATAAAAATTTATTTCTATATTAAAAGTATTATGTTCTTTTAAACTTAATTATTACAAATAAATATTTATAAAATTTAACATTTATAATAGCTTATTAACAATTCTATAGCATTTGATTTTACTTACTTTCTATGCTATACTTTTGCTGTGCTATAATGGTTATTTAAGGATTAATTTTCCCCACATAATGGCATGATAAAAATAAGGAATATATTGTTAATGATATAGATAATAAGGTGGTGTTTAAAATATATATAAAATCATTTCTTAGCATTATTTCTTCTAAAATAACCAAATATTTATCTAAAAATCTTTTAAAAGGCGGAACAAATTTTCCAGGTAAGGTTGCATTAAAATTTGACAAAAATATATTAAAAATAGTAGCAAATAATTATAAAGTCATTTTAATAACAGGAACTAATGGAAAAACTACTACAACGTCAATGGTGTATAATGTATTAAAAGAAAATGGATTTGACGTTATTACAAATGCAACAGGAGCTAATATGTTACCTGGTATAGTTAGTACATTTGTTGAAAATTACAGCTTTTTTAATAAAAAAGAAAGATATGCTGTAATTGAAGTTGATGAAGCTAATGTCAAATTTATCACAAAGCATATAACACCTGAGAGCATAACTATAACTAATTTATTTAGAGACCAACTAGATAGATATGGTGAAGTTTATACAACTTTAAATAAAATTTTAGAGGGAGTTGTTAATGTTCCAACTACCAAACTTATATTAAACGGAGATGAATCGCTTCTTGGACGTTTAGATGTAAAAAATCCAGCAATTTACTATGGTTTCAATGTTAGCCCAAACAAGAGTACAACTGTTGACATGAATTCAGATGCTAAGTTTTGTAAAATATGTAAACATCCTTACTCATATAATTTTATAACTTACAATCATTTAGGTGATTTTTATTGTCCTAATTGCGGCTTTAAAAGAGAAAAGTTAACCTATTCTATGGATGAAATAATAGATCTTAATGCTAATGGTTCTAAAGTTAAGTTTAACGATAGTATATTTTCTATAACTCAACCTGGAATATATAACATATATAACGCTCTTTGCGCTTATTCTATTGCAAAAGAGTTAAATATTAAAGATGAAGTCATTGAAGCATCATTCTTAACTCAAACATCTAGTTTTGGTAGACAAGAAACTATAAATATAAATGGAAAAGACGTAAAAATAATTCTTGTTAAAAATCCAGCTGGATATAATCAAGCTTTAGATACTCTTATTTTAAATAAAAATGAAAGCTTCTCTGCTGCATTTTTACTAAACGATAATTATGCTGATGGAAAAGATGTTTCTTGGATATGGGATGTAGACTTTGAAAAGTTACATAACCTTAACATACAAGAAGTATTTATATCAGGTATGAGAGCTTACGATATGGCAGTTAGACTAAAGGTTTGTGGACTTAATCCGTCTACATTTATAGTAAATGATACATTTGAAGAACTAACAAATTCTATAGAAAATGCCAAAGAAAATAAAATTTATGTTCTTGCTACTTATACAGCCATGATTAATTTTAGAAAATATCTTAATACAAAAGGTTATATAAAGAAACTTTGGTAATTAAGTTTTAAAGGAGAATTGATATGGAACTTAACATATGTCATCTTTACCCAGATTTATTGAATGTATATGGTGATATGGGTAATATTTTAGTGCTAAAACATAGAGCTGAACTTCGTGGAATAAAGGTTAATATAATAAACGTTTCATTAAAAGATCCATTTATTCCAAGTGAGTATGATGTTGTATTTTTTGGTGGTGGCCAAGATTATGAACAAGAAATAGTTTCTGATGATTTAATAGCTAATAAACAAGAATCATTAAAAGAATATGTTGAAAATAACGGAGTTTTATTAGCTATTTGTGGTGGTTATCAATTGCTTGGAAAATATTATACAACATCTTCTGGCGAAAAATTACCAGGCTTAAATATTCTAGACATATATACTGAAGCTGGTGATACTAGATTTATAGGAAATACTGTAATATTTAACGAAAAGTTTAATGAAACTTATGTGGGCTTTGAAAATCATTCTGGTAGAACACATATAGGAAATTTAACTCCTCTTGGAAAGTGTGTTCATGGATATGGAAATAATGGACAATCAGGTTATGAAGGATGTGTTTATAAAAATACTTTTTGCACATACTTCCATGGTTCTCTACTTTCAAAAAATCCAGAACTTGCAGATAGACTTTTAAAATTAGCTTTAGACAAAAAATATTCTGAGGAAATAGCTTTAACATCTTTAGATGACTCTTTTGAACTTAAAGCTAAAGAAATTATGATAAATAGATTGAATAATAAACAATAATCTTTTAATTAAAGTTACATTAAATTTATGATTTTATGTAACTTTTTTCATTTAAAAATATCTCCTCTTTCCCCTCTTCTTATTTATTCTTTTTCTATTACTATTTTTAAAAAACATTATAATACAATAGATAAATGTTATTATAACAAAAATTCCAATCGCCATGAAAACTGCTTTAATATTTTCTATAAGCATGCTATAATCAATCCCTTCTCTTTCCATAGAACTTTTTAAATATTCAACTAATTTTAAACTTCCCCAAACTCCACTTATTATTATAATTCCAGTTATAGATGCCATAATTCCTACTTTAAATTCTTTAAAAACACATATTACACATATTATCCCTAAAGTTATTACTATATATATATATTTTAGGTTTATTAAATCAAATACCTCTAACATCACTAAATTTTATCTTCCTAAATTAAATAATTTATATAATTAAATATTACTTAATATTTACCTTTATTATAACTAAGAAAATATCAAACATATATAATAATGTGTATGTTTTTATTAATAAAATATATGCATTATAATTTTATAAAGATATTTTTACTATTTTATGTTAGAATAATATAAGATTTACATAACTTATTTAGAAAGGATGGTGCAGTGGTTTCTTATCATGATTTTTCATGATTTCTATGCCACAAATTGAATGAATAGAAAAGTAATTTTATACATAACAGCTAGTTTAGATGGTTACATAGCAAGGAAAGATGGTTCTATAGACTGGTTATCTGGCGATGGAAGTGACCCCAATATTGACAACGGATATTCTGCATTTTGCAAAACTGTAGATACAATAATTATGGGGAGCAAAACTTATGAACAAATAATCCATGAACTTAGCCCTAATATGTGGATTTACGATGGAATGCAATGTTTTGTTGCAACTACAAGAAACTTTGATGAAGATTCTAATGTAAAATTTGTTAAAGGTGATTTATGTGCGTTAATTTCTACATTAAAACAACAAAAAGGAAAAAATATTTGGATTATTGGTGGGGCTGAAATTATTGAAGAACTCTTAAAAGAAAATTTAATAGATGAATATATAATATCAGTAATACCAACTATTCTTGGTGATGGTATTCCATTATTTAAAACAGGAGTACCCGAAACTAAACTAAAACTTAAAAATCTTAGACCTTTAGATGGTGTTGTTGAACTAACATATACAAAACGATAATTTTATTAGGTATAATATAATTTTATTATATTAACCATTATAAGTTAAGATGCTTATTATATAGTATATTAATAATTACGTGGTGATATTATGATTTATATATTTATTTGTAATTTAATATTATCTTTTGCTTTTTTATACCTATCATATGAAATTACATCAAGTAATAAATCAAATTCACTTAAATATGATAAAGTATCTAATAAACATTCTTTAAGCATTTCATTTCTTTTAATAGGACTTGTAATGTTTGTTTTAAGTATTATTTTTTTAAATTCTAATAATCTTTTGTTACTTTGTACTGGAAATATAATATTACTTTTTTCTTTAATTTTTTTAACTATTAAATATAAGTAATTTAGTCAACTAAAATATTTGTATAAATTTTAAAGTTTATGATTTAAAGAATTTATATATATAAAAAGACTTATATTATTAAAAATAATATAAGTCTTTTTAGTCTATAATTAATTATTTAAGTTCTTTTATTTTTTCTTCTACAAAACTAATATAAGTTAATTCCATATATGGCATTGTCCAAAGATATCCTATTCCACAAGTCATTATTGATAAAATATTCCAACCTATAAAACTTAATATGATATATAATATTTCTCCTGAATTTTTCCATCCTATTTTCACAGATGTTTTAATAAGTTGTACAAACGTATATTCTGGATTTAATACCACAACATATGTCAATGGGAAAAATAACATCTCCATTGCTACTAATACTAAAACTAACGCTATTAAAATTACTGATGTTAATATAACAACAGTCTTTGATGTAAACAATGATACTAATATAAGACTAGATGCTGAAGTTATTATTATTATTGCTATTATTCCTAAGATAATAGTAATAAGTAAATATTTCAAAAATGGTTTTAACCCTACAAAACATTCAGAAAATTTAACATTAGTTTTTGTATTTTTTATTTTTTTACAATAATTAACAAAGCATAAAACAAGATAAATAGAAGCTATTGATAATACAAAAGTTATTATTCCGCTAGCTACCGGTGATTCAATTAAAGCTATAGATAAAATATATGCTACTATTTGTACTAACCCTAAAAATAAAAATGTTGCAACTGTAGCATTCCCCCATCTTTTGCTAAGTAATGATTTTGATTGTTTTTTTAATTCTGCACTTGTCATGAGAATATCTCCTATATATATTATATACATAGGTATTATATTCATTATTATTTAAATTTGTTAAATATATTATATTTTTATGTTTTTAATATCTACCCGTTAATAAAACAAAGTGGCTTAGCAAACATCTTTAAAATTTATGCTATAATATTATATATTTTACGTATTTTAAGGAGACACTGATGAATAAAAATTTAAAAAATATTGATTTCACTGATTATTTTTATATTGTTAATTACAATAAAAATGAAAAAGACCTTTGTGTAATGGAAATAAACTCTTTATTATCTCAAATATTATTAGATGAAAATAAATATATCTTTTCAGATAAATACATAAACCCGTCAAGAAGCCCATTTATAAAACATTGCATATCTATAATATATAAAGAAAAATCTCTTAACACTATTATAGAAAAAATCAAATCTGCTAATCTATCCTTTGATGATTTTAAAGTTTGCTATATAAAATCAGAAGATTTAGATGTTTCCTATAATGAACGTTTAAAAAGCGTACATGATATTGGTTTTGTAATTACTGGTTTTCCAAACATACACAACCCTAAAATAACTTTAGGAATATCAAAAGTTCATGACACTTGGATATTTGGAATATACGAGAAAAACAATTATTTATGGCATAACCATGATAAAAAACCAAATTCTTATTCAAATGCTCTTAACCTAAAAACCTCTCGTGCTTTAGTTAATATTGCAATGAAAAATGATTTTAATTTAAGCCTAGTAGATCCCTGCTGTGGAGTTGGAACAGTAGTTATAGAAGCACTTGATTTAGGATTTAATATTAAAGGATTTGAACTTAGCAAACCCATTGCAAAAAATGCTAGAGATAATATAGAATTCTTTGGATATAAAAGAGATATAATTAGGAACTTTAACATGCATGATATAAAAGAGACATTTGATGTTTGCATCTTAGACATTCCATATGGATTGTTCTCACCTATAACAAGAGAAGAACAAATAAATATTATAAAAACAGCTAGAAGAATAACTACTAAAAGATTAGTGATAATAACTTTTGAAAATATGGATACAATTATTGAAAATGTTGGATTTAAAATAATTGATAAATGCTCAGTTGCTAAAAATAATTTTAAAAGATATATAAGCATATGTATATAATTTAAAAAAGCTAGATTTAAAAATTTTAAATCTAGCTTTTCTTAAATTATTCTTCTACAAATTCTATTATCCCTTCCCCAAGCTTGGATATCCTAGCTAAAGAATATATGTTGTATCCCTTATCTTCTAATATTTTTCTTCCAGGTTGAAATGATTTTTCTATTACAATTCCAATGCCTAAAACATTTGCTCCTGCTTGTTCTATTACAGATATAGCACCAAGTGCTGCCTCCCCATAAGCTAAAAAGTCATCTATTATAAGAACTTTATCATCTTTACATATATATTTTTTTGATAAAGTTAATTCGTAATCTACATTTTTAGTAAAAGAATGAACTGTTTTTTGGTATACCTCTCCACTTAATATCTTTGATTTTTGCTTTTTTAAAATTATCATAGGTATATTCATCTGTATTGCTGTCATTACAGCTGGAGCAATTCCAGAGCTTTCAATTGTAACCACTTTTGTTATACCACAATTTTCAAAATAATCTTTAAAAGCTTTTCCCATTTCATACATAAGCTTTGGATCTACTTGATGATTTAGAAAAGAGTCTACCTTTAATACATTTTGATTTAATGCAATTCCCTCTTGTAAAATGCGCCTCTTTAATAAATTCATAATTATGTCCCCTTCTTTCTTCATTTTAGAATTTTTTTCTAAACTAAAATCAAATTTAATACAATATGCGTTGATATTTAACCTAAAAAAGCATCCCAAAAAATTTGAGATGCTAATACATTTACTATAATTATATTACGCAATTCTCGTAGTCTGCATATTTAAGGTTAGCAGGTAGAAACTTTCGAACCATATTATCGATTATATACGAATTTTTGCATTATATTAATATTATATCATGCGTATGTATTTTTTCAATACCTTAAAACAATCAATAAAACAAAACCACCAATATTAAACTTCATATCGATGGTTTTACTATTCTTCATTATCTTTAAGAACTTTTAATACATTAAACATATCTTTTAATTCTTCCTTTGTTATAGAATCAAAATCATCTAATCTAATTTTAATGTTATCAATAATATCATTTTTATATGTATTTTTTTGCTTTTTACTATTTGTTAGAAAAAAAGTTGCTATTGTTGCTGTTAATAACCCTACAAAACCAATCCCTACTATCATTAAAAAAACAGCTATTATTCTTCCTCCTAAGGTTTTAGGAATTACATCTCCATATCCAACCGTTGTGGCAGTTACAAAACTCCACCACAATGCATTGCTAAAACTAATATCTTCCATTAACGATATACCTATAGAGCCTAAAATAATTATAATAGCTACAAAATAAACTCCATATGCAAAATTATTTGTTCTTAAAAATTCTCTAGTTCTATACTGAAATTTACTAATTAAAACTAACATTCTAGTTCCTTTAAAAATATTTATTATTCTCGTAAATTTGACTAATCTCGCTATCCTTAGCGTCTTAAACAGAGAATTAAGTGGAATTATTGATAACAAATCAATAATATTGTTTTTCATAAACTTTATCTTATCTTTGCTTATCAATAATCTTATAAAATAGTCTATACAAAATATAATCCATATTACTGTATCTATTATTTCAAATATTCTTAATATTTTATCTGGTATTGATATTAACATTCCACTTATAATTAAAACAACAACTATTATAGCTAAAGTCCCCATAAACATGTCATATTTCATTCGTAACTTTTTTATATTATCTAAAATTTTTCATCTCTCCTAACCTTTGCTTTTTTATTTATTATACCCCCTTTGAAATATATTATTATATTCTAAAATTTCTATAAATTACATATAGATTTTACTAATAAAAATATAAAAGACAAGATATAAACATCTTGTCCTTTATATTTTCAATAAAATAAAATTTAATTTTATTTACATTTCTAAAATTTTATTAATTTAAAGTCCCTTGCCCTTGGTTTGAACCTGTTGTAGTTGTATATGATAAATTATCAAATGAACTAGTAGGAGCATTTTCAATAACCATAAATTTATATCCTGCATCTTTAAGATCCTTTATAAGAGAAGGAAGAGCTTCAACTGTATCTTTTTTAGTTGAAGAATCATGCATTATTATTACTGGTTGATTCATGTTCTTTATATGATCCATAACATTATCTACTAAAGCTTGAGTTGACATTTGTCCACTAGTTGTAGCATCTCCTGTTTCATCATCCCAATCTATAGATGTTATATGTTCCTCATCAAGAGCCTTATTAAGTGCAGTTAAGTTAGGATCTTTATAATAACTTCTAGACATATAACCACCTGGAAGTCTTAAAACTCTTGCATCAAAATTTGCACCTAAAACACTTTGTAAAACCTTATTAGTTTCATTTATTTCATTCATTGTATTAGTAACATTTAAAACATTATGAGGATATAATATTTTATAATCATGAGTATAAGAATGATTTGCTATAGCATTTCCTTGATAAAGTTCATCCTTAACTACTTGTTGCATTTCAGGATTATTAGCTATTTGATTTCCTATAAGGAAAAATGTAGCATGTACATCATTTTCTTTTAATATTTTTAATATTTCTTCTGAATTTTTACTTGGACCATCATCAAAAGTTAAAAATACTTCTTTTGTTTTAAGATTTGAATGACCTGCTAATATTTCTGCAACTTCATTTGCAGGAACTGCATAACTTTTAGCAGATTCTATTATATTATCTCCTGGAACTATTTGATTTCCATTAGTAGTAGTGCTTGTACTATTTGTGTTTGTCGTACTACTTGAACTTGTTGTGTTACTGCTAACATTTTTTGATAAATTTTTTGATGAATGTGCAAAACTATAAATTAAAGATGCTATTATAATAATTATTATTATTAAAATTATTCCAAAAAACAATCTACGCATCATAAATTTTTTCTTTCCATCCATTTTTATCCCTCCTAATTATGTAAAATAATAAAGCCATTAAAATTATATTATATACAATTGAATACATCTACATAATATATTAATTTTAATATTTATTTAACATTTTATTAACATAAAGTTAATATTTAAAATTGCTTATTTTTTTATATTTAATATAAAAAAGACTATATACCAGTGTATATAGTCTTTACAAAAACATATTTTTAAATTGCTATGTTTTGCGCAATAATTACTATTTATTAGAAGCTTCTTCAACAGCAACAGCAACAGCAACAGTAGCTCCTACCATTGGGTTGTTACCCATTCCGATAAGACCCATCATTTCAACGTGAGCTGGAACTGATGATGAACCTGCAAATTGTGCATCTGAGTGCATTCTTCCCATAGTATCTGTCATACCATAAGAAGCTGGACCTGCAGCCATGTTATCTGGGTGAAGAGTTCTTCCTGTACCACCACCTGATGCAACTGAGAAGTATTTCTTACCTTGTTCAACACATTCTTTTTTGTATGTTCCAGCAACTGGATGTTGGAATCTAGTTGGGTTAGTTGAGTTACCAGTAATTGATACGTCAACTCCTTCATGATGCATTATAGCAACACCTTCTCTAACGTCGTCAGCACCATAGCATTTAACCTTAGCTCTTGGTCCGTTTGAGTATGGAGTTTCTTTAACTATTTTAAGTTCTCCAGTGTAGTAATCAAATTTAGTTTGAACATAAGTGAATCCGTTAATTCTTGAGATTATAAATGCAGCATCTTTTCCAAGACCGTTTAATATAACTCTTAATGGTTCTTTTCTTACTTTGTTAGCAGCTTCAGCTATTTTGATAGCTCCTTCAGCAGCAGCGAAAGATTCGTGTCCTGCTAAGAATGCGAAACATTTAGTTTCTTCTCTTAAAAGCATAGCTCCAAGATTTCCGTGTCCTAAACCAACTTTTCTATCATCTGCAACTGATCCTGGAATACAGAAAGCTTGTAATCCTTCTCCGATTGCTTCAGCAGCATCAGCAGCCTTTTTGCAGCCTTTCTTTATTGCTATAGCAGCACCTAAAGTGTAAGCCCATCCAGCGTTTTCAAATGCTATTGGTTGAGTTTCCTTAACTATTTTGTAAGGATCTATTCCTATAGATGCACAAACTTCTTTAGCATCTTCTATTTTTTCCATTCCGTATTTATTTAATACTGGAGTGATTTGGTCAATTCTTCTTTCATAACTTTCAAATAATGCCATAATAAAATTTCCTCCTTTACAAACTAATTATTTAAGTCTTGGATTTATTAATTCTTTAGCGTCAGCAACTCTTCCGTATTGTCCTTTAGCTGCTTCTAATGCTTCATTAGCATCCATTCCTTTAGTGATGTTTTCCATCATTTTTCCAATGTTTACGAATTTATATCCGATTATTTGCTTATCTTCATCTAAAGCAACGTCAGTAACATATCCTTCAGTCATTTCTAAGTATCTAGGTCCTTTTTCAAGTGTTCCGTACATAGTACCAACCATTGATCTTAGACCTTTTCCTAAATCTTCAAGACCTGCTCCTATAGGTAGTCCACCTTCTGAGAAAGCAGTTTGAGTTCTTCCATAAACTATTTGAAGGAATAATTCCCTCATTGCAGTATTTATAGCATCACAAACTAAGTCTGTGTTTAACGCTTCTAATATTGTTTTTCCTGGTAGTATTTCTGAAGCCATTGCAGCTGAGTGTGTCATTCCTGAGCAACCTATAGTTTCAACTAATGCTTCTTGTATTAATCCATCTTTAACATTTAAAGTTAATTTACAAGCCCCTTGTTGTGGTGCACACCATCCTATACCATGAGTTAAGCCTGATATATCTTTAACTTCTTTAGCTTGTACCCATTTTCCTTCTGCAGGGATTGGTGCTGGGCCATGATTTGGTCCTTTAGCAACTACACACATTTCTTGAACTTCGCTTGAATACATCATATTGTTTTCTCCTCCCTAAAAAATAAATTATAACCACAATTTATTTTAGTAGCTACAGTATTTTCTTTTAAACAGGGACTATTTTAGTCCCTGTGGGTAATTTATTGAACACCCACCTCTATATTCTAACAAAATAACACCAAAGTAACAACATCTTTTCGTTGAATTTTCAAAAAAATTTTATAATTTAATCTTATATATCTAAAATTTATCATTTTTCTCAAAAAAAATTTATAATTTGATATAAATATTTCCTTGCATTATTTATTTAAGTATGTTAAAATATATTTGTAATGCCGAAGTGGCGGAATGGCAGACGCAGCGGACTCAAAATCCGCCGACCACAAATCGTATGGGTTCGACTCCCATCTTCGGCACCAATTAAAAGCAATGGCTTTAAAGGATATAACAAATTATGTTATATCCTTTTTTTATTCTATAAATATCAATGACAAATTAGTATTATAAAATAAATACAATGCTATTAATAATTATATATTAATATTTTAAAATAATAATAAAGAAAGACTAAGCAATATATTAACTTAGTCTTTTTTAATCATTAATTTAATTGATATTACTCATTCTTATTTTTTTAATAATTCTTGTGAAATTTCTTTAAATTTTTCATCACTTATTCCAAGTTTCTTTTTAAAAATGTCATCATCCATTCTTGCAACAATTATTTTATCAGGAGATATTTGTTTAATTACCTCTTTCAATTTTTTAACTGATTCTTCATCATCATTATATCCTTTAATAATAGTAACCTCAAATATAAATCTACCTTTATATTGTTTATTAAAAGAAATCATATTGTTAATATATTTTTCTAAAGTATACCCATCAATAGGTCGTTGGATTTTTTGAAAATCCTCCTCTGTTATTACCTTTATCTCTCCAACAATTTCATCGCACTTATTTGCAATTTTTATAAACTCCTCTCTTCCTAATAAATATCCATTAGAAAGAAGTCTTACAGATACTCCTTTGTTTTTTATAAAATCAATAATATCTAAAATTTTATCATTTATAAAAGCTTCACCTTTTGAATTTATAAAAACTAATTCCGCCTTTGTTTCGTCAATTTTCTTATTTAATTCTGCCAAAGAAATGTCAATTTCATCAAATGATTTTTGTGTATCTACTTTATTTTTAGATCTTCCAATAGGACAAAATATACAATCAAAATTACAATGTTTTTCTGGAAGTATATTAACCTCTAACACCTTTTTCCCTTCTTCTATATAAACATCTTTATATGTAAAATTATTCATTTTTTCCTCCTAACCCTACTCTATTTCAGTACTTTTATTGTTAATATCTAAAATTTCTATTTTATATGTTCCACCTAAATTATCTTTAATTCTTTCTCCTAATTCTTCTAAAGCATTTTTCAAATCTTTTATCCTTTGACTATCTACCAATTCCATACATAAAATTGCGTTTTTTGTGTTTTCAGTTAACATAGTTCTTACTGATTCTCTCCAATTTAAACATCTGCATATCGCTCCTTTATCATCTTTATAAACTATTTCTCCTTCATAAGGTTGTGCGCTTTCATTGCTTCCAAGTGTAATAAAATTTTCATTTCCAACAGCTTTAGTTAATCTTATATCTCCAACAAATTTGTCTATATCTTCTCCTCCACAAGGAAGAGCATAACTTAATGATATAGAATTATAAATATCAACTAAGGGATTTATTCTTCCTAAATGATTTCCATTATATATTCTCTTTAATAACGCTTCTATTGATGCTCTTGCACCTTTTTTTGTTTTAAATTTTTTAAACGCATCTCTCCAAACCTTTATTACTTCATTATCACTAAAATTCGCATTTTCAAGATAATTCATAGCTTCTTTCTCTGCATTTAAAATCATATTTTCATATTTTTTGTCATCCTGTATAAAGTTATTTATACCTCGACATACTACAACCCCTATTTTCGCTTCGGGAAATATATCCCAAAAATCATTTTCTATAATTATTTTTTTCATAAAAATTCTCCTTTTTTTTAATTTTTATACATTGTATTTTAGTTTGAAGATAGCATTTTCAAACCAATAATACCTACTACGATTAATATAATACAAAATATTTGCATTATATTAACTGTTTATTTAAACAAAATTATGCTAAATATTACAGTTCCTACTGTTCCTATACCAGTCCATATAGCATATGCACTACCAAGTGGCAAACTTTTTATTGATATTGATAAAAAATAAAAACTTGCAATTAATCCTATAATCGTTAATATACTAGGTATTAAATTTGTAAATCCTTTAGAATATTTAAGTTCAATAGCCCACATCACTTCAAAAAGACCAACAATTATTAAAAATAACCATTTCATATATTCCTCCACAAATGAAAATTTAAAATTATTTTAATAATATTTCCTACATTAAAACTATAAAAAAAAGCCATAGGAAATATTATTAAAATATCTCCCAGGCTTTTCTCCCTCCGTGTACACATAAATGTGCGTTTCCTCTCGGACCTGTCCAAAGATTCATCTTTGCGGAACCCTAGAAAACTTAAATATATTTAAAACATAATTTACAAATCTTTTAAAATATGTGCTAATTCTATCACAACTTTAACATAAAATCAATCATAAATTTGCAATTTTCGAAATAAAATTTCATTTTTACTTTTACTTTATTTAGTTTTATTGTATAATTAATTTATTATTAGTTTTTTATTCTATAAAATATATTTTATAGAAATAAAGGATTTATTATGAAAAATATAAAATTATTTTTTTTAATAGCAAGCATTTCCTTGTTGTCTTTTAATGCCATAATAAAAGAAGGTAGTGAAACATACACTTTATTATCAGACTATAACTTTGTTTCTGATAGTTCTGATAAAAACACCAAATCAAGAATTACTGGGCAAATTCAAAGCATTAGCGATGAAACCTATAATAAAATCTTGTATAAACTTCAAAAACAAGGCTACTCATCTGACTTTTATGCTTTCAATGTAATTTGTGGTGATTCTACAGCTTCTAACAATATAAAAGTTACCATAAATTATCTGCAAAATAAATATGCAAATAAAATACTAAAAACCTATAGCTATAATGAATCCACTAATACATTTAAATGTTTAGGAAATATAGAATCTAACTCTAATTCTGTAAGTTTTAATACTGATGCTCCTGGAATACACTTTATAGCTTTAAATAATGCGCCTGTCTATGATCATGATAATAAAACAGTAGTTTACAACGAAAATTTTAACTATACTGGTCTTCCTGACAGTAATAAATGGTCTTACGATACTGGAAACTGGGGATTTGGAAATGATGAACTACAATATTATACAGCTTATGATTTAGATAATGCTAATGTATCTAACGGAAATTTAAATATTACAGCTTTAAGAGAAGATTATCAAGGAAGCAAATATACATCAGCAAGACTTGTTAGCAAAAATAGTTACCTTTATGGAAAATTTGAAATACGAGCTAAATTGCCTTCCGGTGCTGGAACTTGGCCTGCTATTTGGCTTTTACCTACTAATAACGAATATGGAGAATGGCCAAATAGTGGTGAAATCGATATTATGGAACATGTTGGTAAAGACCCTAGAATAATTCACGGATCTCTTCACACAGCTCTTAATAACTTTAAAGCAGGAACTGAAATAACTTCTTCTACTCCTGTTAATGATTGTACAAGCACCTATCACACTTATGGCTTAGAATGGACACCAGAATATATAAACATCTCCGTAGATGATAACGTTTATTTTAAACTTAATAGGAATTCTTATAATTATAAAGATTCTTATAAAACTTGGCCTTTTGATAAAGAATTTCATCTCATTTTAAATCTTGCTATCGGAGGAAACTGGGGTGGATATGTAGATGACTCTATCTTTCCTCAAACTATGAGTATAGATTATATTAAAATTTATGATTTAGGATTAGACAAATATTCTCTAAATAAAACCACTACCCCTTATGAAATCGAATCTGAAATTTTTGAATCTAAATTTAATGATTTATCAGGATTTTCTTCATTTATTCAAAATGATGCAGCTAAATGCGACATATATTCAAGATGGGGTTTAGGCGTTTTTGATATAGCACGTAGTGGCAATGATGATTGGGATATTCAACTTATTAAAGACAATTTAACTTTAGAAGAAGGTAAAACTTATAAATATTCCTTTAAAATAAAATCTACACTTTATAGAAAACTTTCTTTTGGTTTTCAACAAAATCAAGGTGATTACGGAAGATATCACACAGAATCCGTCTCTGTTGGTAATGAATTTACAACAATTTCTGGGGTATATACTCATACATCTAAAACAGATACTAATGCTTCATTTGTATTTTATTTAGGTGGATATTCTCTTCCTTGGCATCAAATCCAAGTAGATGATTTTAAACTAACTAAAGTAAATTATTAAAAAATATATTACTTTAGTAACTATTCACTCAATCTCTTAACATATATAATTTTTGTATATTATATTTTGTTAGGAGATTTTTTATGAATTCATCAAGTTTAATAATAATTTTAATCATATTATTTATATTTTTTAGACAATATAAAAAAAATATTTCTGATAGAGGGCGCAAGATTACAGTAGCCTCTCAGCTTATTATTCCAATTTTATACATATTTATTTTTAAAAATACCTTTGAGTATATTTTTTCTACATCTGGATTATTAAATATAATTTTTATAGCAATTGCAGTCATTTTAGGATGTGTTGTAGGTTTTGCAAGATCTAAACTTAATAAACTTACAGTAGAAAAAAAGACTCATACTGTATACTGCAAAGCTTCTAAAATAGATTTAATTATACTTATAGCTTTAATTTGCTTAAAATTTGGAGCTGAAATATTTTTATCTAGACTTATTCACGGAAATACTTTATTAATGATTACTAACTATTTATTACTATTTAGTATAAGTGCTATAATAAGTAAAAGAATAATTATTCTTTTCAAATACTTAAAAATAGTATCTAAAATTAATACTATTTAAATTTAGGAGAAAAAATGAATAGATTGCACCGCATGTTTATATTAAGAGCTATACTACTTTTAGTTATGGCTCTAAATGTTTATTCAAAACTAAATAAAAATATTTTTTTATTTTATCACTTAATTATACTTATTCTAATTCTAAATGAATTTTTTAGATATTTATTAATAAATAAAAAAAGTATAATGAAATCAAAAAATAATATTAACAAAATAACTATATTTATCTCATTAATATTATCTTTAGTTATTTTAAGTTATTTATCTTACTATCATTTAAGTATAACATTTTATATATTCTTTATTTTATTTGAAAGCTTTTATTTTAAAGGTGTTTTAAAAATTATATTATTTATAATAAACTATTTAAGCTATATCACACCTTTAGCATTGTCTAACACATATATAAATAGTTTTCTTTTTAATATTTATAACAAAACTATTAGTAGAGGTTTTATTATAAATATAGTTGAAAGTAGCATAAGTTACTTTAGTTATTTTATAATAGTAATGCTAATTAAAAAAGTTAGAAAAAACAAAAAAAATATTTACATATTAAATCAAGAACTTAAAGAGCAAAATTTAAAACTTAAAGAATATTCAAAGAAAATAGAAGAACTTACTATATCAAAGGAACGAAATAGAGTTGCTCAAGAACTTCATGACTCTTTAGGTCATTATCTTATGGCTATATCTATGCACATTGATGTTTTAGATAAAACCTTAGATATATCGCCTGAGAAATCAAAAAATATTTTATCTAAAACTAAAATAATAGTAGATAATAGCATTGATGAACTTAGAAGCACCGTTTATTCTTTAAAGAAAAATAATATAAATATTATAAGTTCTGTTAACTCTTTAACTGAAAATTTATCAATATCAAATAATATTTCTTTTAATGTTAATATCTCAAACGATATAGAAAATGTTTCTCTTTTAATTAAAGATGCATTATATAAAACTATAAAAGAATCTATAACCAATGGGATAAAACACGGAAAAGCTTCACAGTTTATTATAGATTTATTTATTAAAGACAATATAATTTATTTATCTATATTAAACAATGGAATAAAACCTAATAATATAATAAAATCTAACGGTTTAAATGGAATGGAGGATAGATTAAAAGTATTAAATGTCAAACTTAATGTTGAAAATACTTTAGATGGATTTAAAGTTTCATGTACCATACCTCTTATAAAATAAATTTTTATATATTATAAGAAAGGACTTATGACAATGATTAACGTTTTTATAATAGATGATCAAGAAATAATACGCGAAGGATTAAAAATGATGCTCTCTCTTTATGATACAGAAATACGTATCATAGGAGAAGCTAAAAATGGTAAAGAAGGGTTAAACTTAATCAGCTCTATAAAAGATAGTATTGATATTGTTCTTACAGATATTAAAATGCCAGTATTAGATGGAGTTGAATTTACTAAAATAGCAAAAGAACTTTTTCCACAAATTAAAGTGATTGTTTTAACAACATTTAATGAAGATGAATATATTTTAAATTCCCTTAAAAATGGAGCTTATGGTTTCTTATTAAAAGATTCAAAAAGTGATGAACTTGTAAGTGCAATTAAATCTGTTAATAAAGGAAATCTTCTTTTAACAGGAAATGTGGCTAATAAACTTCCAACACTTCTTCTACATAGCAAAAAAACAGATAACAAAGTTATCCTAAATCAAGATAACTTAATTGATAAACTTACAAACCGCGAAGTAGATATTGCTAGTTTAGTCTCTAAGGGACTTAGCAACAAAGAAATATCATCACAATTATTTTTGACCGAAGGTACTGTTAAAAATTATGTAACTAAAATTTTGGATAAATTAAATTTAAAAAGCAGAGTTGAACTCACACTTTTCTTTCAAGAAAATAAGAACTTCTAAAATTCTAAGAAGTTCTTATTTTTGTTTATATTTTATTTATACTTCTGGAAACCACAGGGATATCTCTCTTTTAGCCGCTTCTAAGCTATCTGATGCATGGACTAAATTTTTAGTTCTGCTATTTGCATACATACCTCTTATTGTTGCACAATCTGCTTTTAATGGGTCCTTATCCCCGTTTTCTTTTCTTACAATAGATATAGCGCTTTCACCCTCTATTATCATAGCAACTAATTTACCACTTACCAAATAATCAACAAGTTCTTTAAAAAATGGCTTATCTTTATGCTCTTCATAATGTTTCTTAGCTAAATTTTCATCTGCTTGAATAAGCTTCATTTTGCATATTCTAAGACATTTTCTCTCATACACGCTTAATATTTGACCAACTAATCCTCTCTCTACTCCATCTGGTTTTATAAGAACTAAAGTTTTTTCCATAAATATCCCTCCCAAAACAAATTCAAGTTATATTATATGTAAATATTTTCTTTATAAATAATTATATCATAATTTTTTTCTTAATATTCTTTTTAATCAAAATATTATAAACTTTCTTCCCTATAAAATTTTACAAGAAGAGATAAAGAACTTAAAATTTCTCCTCCCCAAAACATATACCATTTATTATCTTTTGCCCAAGTTCCTGATAATTTATTTATCCCTATAATGGTTTTTTTATTAAAATTATAATTCAAACTTAAAACGCATTTATTTATTAATCGCATTGACAATTCTTTATCCACAACACCACTTTTTAAAGCATACAAAGATGCACGAAGAACAAGAGCAACATCATGTGAACTATAATACTCTTTTAAAAGTTGACCACTTTCCCTAAAATCAGTTACCAAGTTGTCCTTATAGCTTTTCCAAATCCTATCTATATCTGTTAAAAAATCTTCTACTATTTCCCTCGCTAAAATTAAAGTATTATCATTATATAGTGTTTTGGCTACACATTCTATCGCTCTATATTGATATCCACCCCATGTTGCATTTGGATCTGGTCCATTAAATGCAAATGTATTTTTTTCCCCATAGTCTTCTCTATTCCATACATCCCACAAAAATACTGGTGCAAAAAAATTATTACTACTTTTGGTTATTTTCTTATAAGCATTTCTAGAATCATTAATAAACTTTAAAGACTCTAAAACTCCAATTTCATCGTTTAATTCTTGCCATAACCAAGGTGCTTGATATCCAACATAAGGCATACCCATCTGTCCATTTAGTTTATTATTTATTGTATTTATTGTAAAAGGTAAAATCCATGGTGCATATGGATAATTAGTAAGAGGTAATGTTCTTAAATGAAAAATTTTTATTTCTTGATAATTTGTATCTTCTGTACTTATTATCATTGTCTTTAAATTTATGTTTTGGGGAAGTTTTTCCTCATTATTAGCACTATTAACAAAATCATCTTGATACAATAAAAATTCTTCTATTATATTATTCCCTTTTGTCTCTATTATCTTTTCCCATCTTCTATCCTTTTTATATCCATTTTTATCAGTCAAAATAACTTTTATTTTTCCTTTAACCAATGTTGAAATTTTAAGTTTATAAAATCTATCTAAAGGAATCACCTCGTTTATTGCGCTTTTTCCAAATTGAACTTCTCCATTTCCTTTAGGTATTTTTATTAAAATAGCTCCATCACAACTATCTCTTAAAAAAACAACTTCTCCCTCTCTATTATCATAAGTATAAGTTCCTTTTTGAGAAAAAGGATTGCCACTTTCAAAATCTTCTGTTATATAATCATTAGAATTTTCTACTTTACATATAAATCTTATAAGCCCCTTCATATTTTCTAATATTTTTTTATATTTTAAATCTCCTAATATTTCATATAACTTTTTAAAACATTGATAGCTCCACCAAATGCTATCAACTGCACAAGAAGTTTCTCCTTTTAATAATTTTCTCCAGACAGGATATGCTTCATAATTTTCAGAAGGCTGTATCTTATCTCCTCCTAAATCAGAATAAACTACTAATAATTTACCAGAATAATTTTCTAAAAGTTTTATAACTATTTTATTATCCTTAATCATTTTCTCTGAAATTTCATATTCTTTGCCCACAATTTTAGAAAAAGGATTTTCCCACTCTAGCTTTCCTGTCATTTCCCTAACCGAAAAAACTCTTTTAGCTTTATATTTTGTGTTTATGATTCCAACTCCATTAACAAAATTAACTTCTTTATTATAATAAATAATTTCACTTGAAAATTCATCATTACTAGCATTAAAAAGCCAATGTGGTGAATATATATATTCCTCATTAAACTCTTCATTTGGAATTTCATTATTTCCATATAAATGAACCAATGTTGATTGTGCTATATTTTTAGCAAGATTTAAAATCTCTTTGTCTTTTGTAATTTCATAAACATCTAAAAGTCCTAAAAGCGTTAAAAATTGACCTTCACTAGTTCCACTTTCTGGTGCAAAATATCCGCCTCTACCTTCTTCTTTATGATAATGAGCCTTAACTAAATATTCTTTTGATATAGTTATAGGCACTTTATTTTTTTTATTATTATTTAACCATTTTATATAACTGTTAATATTACTTTCTACATCTTTTATTTTAATTTCTAAATTATTATTCAATATCTTATTTTCCATAATTTTTAAGCCATTTATCTAAATTTAGATAAATGGCTATATCCCCTTTCTTTTAGTAAAACTTTAGCTTACATCATTAGGTGTTACTTCATATAATGTATCCCTTCTATCATTTTTAAATACATTATATAAAATATTATTCGCAACTGTTATATTTGTATCTTGCCATTGACTATTTGGAATAACTTTTCCAACATTTTTAACCCAATTCATAATACTAGCGTTATTAAAACTATTTGTTTCATTTCCTACTAAAACATACTTTACCTTTCCCTCTCTAACTAACTGCTTAAAAGCAAAAAGAGTTAATATATCATCATTTCCAGTTCTTCCTCCTAAAGCCATAACTTTATCACCAGTATCTAATATAATATTTTGTGCATAAACACTAGCAGATGGAGTAACTAATAAATATTCTTGATTTTCCCCCTTATTTTCATTTAAGAAATTTATAAATTTACTTAAATCTTCACTACCACCAAATTCTACACCATAATTTTTCATATAATTATTTACATTTTGTTGAGTTTTACTCTCAAATAATTGAAGACCTGCTCCTTTAAATATTCCATCTGTTTTATATACTAAAGAAGCACTTGAGCCTATTAACGGTATTATTAAGCATCCAATTATAGATATTACTATTAATCCATTTTTAAGATTATTGTTTGTAAATTTCTTGTTTCTAATTTTAAATAAAGTAAAGACTGCAATTATTGAGATACCTAAATCTAAATAAAATAAATGTATAAGCAAATACGATAAATTTTCTCTATAATAAATAACAATAATATATTGAACAATAATAGTTAACCCTAAAGATAAAGAAAGCCACATGCTTTTATTTTTTCTATAACTTTGTATCATTTTTTTAATACCTATACCACATAATGCAGCAGTTGGTACAGCTAAAGTAGCTAAATCATAAATATTGCTATATACAAAACTAAAATATAAAAATTCAGTTACAAACCATATAGAAAAAAACATTATTGTTATATTCTTAGTACTTTTAAGGGCAATAATTTTCCTTCTATTTATTATAGACACTATAAAACTTATTATAGCTAAAGGTAAAAACCATGCTATCTGATCTGACAAATTATTATCTTGAAATAGTCTAAATATACCAAATTGAGTTTTGTTATCTTTATGAATTGTATTCCATTCATTATAATTTTTAATAAACTCATTTTCATTTAATGTGTTATAACTTAAGGTATTGTCACCATCATAATTTAAGTTAATATTTGAATTTATCTTATTACTAACTTGATTATGTTGATTTAATACAAGCTCTATCTCACTATTTGTTGTGCTATCTCCAACATATGGTCTAGCATTTACAGGAACCAAATCTACTAAAAAAGACCAACTTAATGAAACCACTAAAAGAACTATCGTTGCTAAAATCAAACATTTTATTTTAGCTTTTAAAGACACCTTTTCTCTCTCTTGAGTAATAAAAGTAATTCCACACACATACCTTTCGATTACTCTTTTTTCTCCTTCTGATTCTGAAAATATGTACGTTAAATATATAGCTGGTATAATTATAAAACTTTCTAATCTATTTATATTAAAAGCTATTCCAACTATTATAACACTTACTATTAAATATTTTATATTCCCTGTTTTCGTAGCCTTTATAGCCGGCATAATTGATAATAACATAAATAAAATTAATATTGTTTGAAAATCATTTGTCCTACTAACAGCAACATATACAGGTGTTATAGCAAGTATAAGTGCTGCCATAATACCAGCTATAAAACCAAAATAACGTTTTATTAAAATGTATAATATAAAAACGCATAAGGTTCCTGCTAAAGCCTCTGGCAATATTAAAGCAAAACCACTTACTCCAAAAATTTTACCAAATATACCCTGTATCCATAAACCAATAGGAGGCTTATTTAGACTTACAAATCCTGATGGATCAAAGGATAAAAAGAAAAAGTTTTTAAAACTAGTTAACATACTTTTTATTCCTGCTACATAATATTCGTTACCATATCCTTGTATCTTTAAATTAGACATATTTAAAATAAAAGATAAAATAAGTATAAAAATTATGGGTAGCTTATCTTTATTAAATTTTTTTATCATCTCATGCTCCCTTGTATAGACTATTGCAATTAAATAGCTTTATTAAATTTTCTCTACATTTAATATTAACTTTTCAACCCAAATATTGCAATATTAATATCAATATATTATATTTATTTTTTAGTTTTAATTACTATATTATAAAAAAATAAAAGACTATATTAAAATAAATTAAAATTATTTTAATATAGCCTTTTATATCTATCTTTATTTACTATTTTAGTGAATTTATTAATACTATTATGTGTTATTGTGCGTTAATATTATATATATCTTATGAAAATTAAATTGAATAATTAATATTTTTGTTTGTATTTTTAACAAGCATCCTTAAAGCCGCTAACTTTAAAGATATTTTCTAAAAAATTTTTAAATTCTATTATTTAATATTTTGTAGTTCTTCGTAAGTTAATACGTTATTATCATTTTCACCTATCATTTTAACAATTTTCTTTGATCTTCTATCAAAATTCATTGTTAAATTCTTATTACCATAATGTCCTGCTGGATCTATGTAATATTTATATTCAGGTAATTTATCTAAATCTACTTCTGCATAAGCTATTCCTTCTTCACCTTCTGGAACTAAATCACACATTGGTTCTCCATCTGGTGCATAAATGCAAGTGTGACCTGGTACAAATGTATCAAATACTCTTCTTGCCTCATCATTTAAACACATCATATCTCCCATTTCTTTTGTTATTAATGATGCACACATTACAACATATGTTTGAGTTGATACTCCATAATATCTACTTGATAATTCATCTGCAAAAAATCCTGGCCATGATGCTACGTGAATTTGTTCATTTTGTCCATTCATTGCACAAAGATCTAGTGGTACTTGGTGTTCCCAACACATAAGTCCTCCTAAGCTACCAATCTCAGTTTCATGAACTTGCATCATGCTGCCATCTCCATCGCCCCATACAAGTCTTTCTGCACTTGTTACTCTCATCTTTCTATGTTTTCCTATTATATCTCCATTTGAATTAAACCAAAGTTGAGTTAAATATAATGAACCTCCGTCTAATTCACTCATAGATGCACATACATGTATTCTATTTCTTCTTGCAGCTTCGCTTATTCTTTGTACTGAATAACTTGGTATTTTTACTGCATTTTTATACAATTGAACATAGAATTGTTTAGCATATTCTGGCCCTTGTAAAAATGCAAAGAATGGATATCCTGGTATAAATCCTTCTGGGAATGCTACTAATTTTGCTCCATTTTGTCCTGCTTCATCTATAAATTTTACTACTTTATCTACTGTTTTTTCTAAATCTAAATATACTGGCGCTGCTTGTACTGCTGCTACTTTAAATTTTGAATATTTTCTTTCCATAATGAAATCCCTCCTATTTAATTAATCTATTCTTCAAATTTATTTATTTCTTCATATGATATAGTTAAATCTTCTTGTTCACCTATTTTTTTAAGTACTCTCTTTGAAGTTATATCCATATTCATTGATAAACAAGGATTTGAATAATGTCCTGCTGGATCTATGTAATATTTATACTCTATTATTTTATCTAAATCGATTTCTGCATAAGCTATTCCTTCTTCACCTTCTGGAACTAAATCACACATTGGCTCTCCATCTGGTGCATAAATGCAAGTGTGTCCTGGTACAAATGTATCAAATATTGCATGAGCCTCTTTATTTAAGCAAATTATATTTCTCATTTCTTCTGTTATTAATGATGCACACATTACAACGTATGTTTGAGTTGATATTGCATAATATCTGCTTGATAATTCATCTGCAAAAAATCCTGGCCATGATGCTACGTGGATTTGTTCATTTTGATAATTCATAGCGCAAAGGTCTAATGGTACTTGGTGTTCCCAACACATAAGTCCTCCTAAGTTACCGATTTCAGTTTCATGAACTTGCATCATACTTGCATCTCCATCACCCCATACAAGTCTTTCTCCACTTGTTACTCTCATCTTTCTATGTTTTCCTATTATATCTCCATTTGAGTTAAACCAAAGTTGAGTTAAGTATAATGAACCTCCATCTAATTCACTCATAGATGCACATACATGTATCTTATTTCTTCTTGCAGCTTCGCTTATTCTTTGTACTGAGTAACTTGGTATTTTTACTGCATTTTTATATAATTGAACATAGAATTGTTTTGCATATTCTGGTCCACCTACAAATGCAAAGAATGGATACCCTGGTATAAATCCTTCTGGGAATGCTACTAATTTTGCTCCATTTTGTCCTGCTTCATCTATAAATTTTACTACTTTATCTACTGTTTTTTCTAAATCTAAATATACTGGTGCTGCTTGTACTGCTGCTACTTTAAATTTTGAATATTTTCTTTTCATATTAACTCCTCCTAATGTTTATAATTGAATTTTGTAAGTCTTAAACAATATTAAATATCATATGTATATTTTTAATTATTGGAAATACAGTGATCATATATTGCTTTTACTTTAATTATTTATTTAGATATTTAATATTGTTCCTTGACTACAAATTTATTTTATCATTTCATTTTTATTTTTTCCATGTATTTTATTCTATATTTGTTTTTTTATGTATTTTTTATAAGATTATTTTTTATAATTTATTTATTTTTTTAATTTTTATATATGAAAATTTACTTTTATTTGATTTTATAGAATATAAACATTATTATTAAATAATTATTAAATTATTTAATAATATTTATAATAATTATTGGAAAATATTAAGAATTGATGTTATTTTCTTATATTTTACTTTATTTTATTTTATATTTAAATTTATAATTTAATTAAAATAAATCATAATTTTTATTAATAATAAAATATCCATATTTTTATTTATATTTAATTTTTTTCTATAATAATTGCATAAATTTATTGAACTTTATACTTTTTTATATTAAAATATCTTTATTATTAAAATTCTTAATAATTTATTTACATTTTTTAATTTAATTATTTAAATATAAAAAGTTTATATGCTTTTTATAAAAATATTAAAGTACAAAGGGGGAATATTTCTATGTTAGGAGTTATTCTTTTATATGTTGCAATTGTACTTATAAGTAATGGTATTGCAAGAGTTTGCAAAATTGATTCCAAATCTCAATCAATAATGAACTTATTTACAGGTGGTTTATCTGTTATTTGTAATGTTATTGTTATAGTATTTGGAGAAATTTCAGGTAGCACATCAGAATTCTATGCTGCTGCAACAGGATTATTATTTGGTTTTACTTATCTTTATATTGCACTAAATGGAATATTTAATTTAGATCAAAGATTATATGGTTGGTATAGTCTATTTGTAGCAGTTAACTCTATTCCAGCTGGTATATTATGCTTTTTAGATGGAGGATTCTTTAATATATCCATGGCTATTATTTGGTGGTTGTGGGGTGTTTTATGGCTTACAGGTTGGATTGAAACTGTAGCTAAAAAGAATTTAGGTAAATTTGTTGGCTACCTTTCAGTATTTGAAGGTATAGTTACAGCTTGGATTCCTGGTTTTATGATAATAGCTGGATGGTGGCATTAATAAAAAGATACAGAATTTCTGTATCTTTTTTTATTCTTAAAAACTCACTTTAAAATTACATAAAAAAAGTCATGACTTTCATCACGACTTTTTTTACAAATTATTCTTCTACTGAAAATACTTCATGTAAAAGAACTTTATCTAATCCAATTTCTTGAGTTTCTTTACTTACTCTTATAGTTCCTGTTGCATCTGCAATCTTTAATACTATAAGTGTTACTACAAATGAATAAATTGCAACTAAAACAGCACCAAATAATTGAATTAAGAATTGATGTATTCCAGCTTGTACACCATTAACTGCTGAACTTGCAAATATTCCTATTAAAAGTGTTCCTGTAAATCCACCCATTCCGTGAACTCCCCAAACATCTAATGCATCGTCCCATTTCATCTTCTTTACAAATGCTACGCATAAGTAACATATTATTGCAGCTATTATACCAATAGCAACCGAACCTTGAGGTGTAACATAACCTGCACATGGTGTTATAGTTGCACATCCTGCAACAGCTCCAACTAAAACTTCTAATAAAGAGAAATGTTTTTCTTTAATATAACATATAATTACCCAAACAATTGTTGCAAATCCTGCTGCTATTCCAGTGTTTGTAAATGCTATAGCCGCTGTTTGTCCACTAGCTAAAGCTCCACCTGAGTTAAATCCAAACCATCCAAATAATAAGATTGCACCTCCAAGAGATACTAAACCTATGTTTCCAGGACCTTTTTTAGGTTTAACAGCTCTCTTTCCTAAGAAAAATACTGCAGCCAATGCTCCAAATCCTGCTGTTATATGTATTACTGTTCCTCCGGCATAATCAACAAATCCCATTTTTTCTAGGAATCCGTTACCCCATACCCAGTGAGCTACTGGGAAATAAATTAATATCATCCAAATAATTAATACTTTTATCCATCCACCTATATTCATTCTGTTTGCAAAAGCTCCAGTCATAAGTGGCGCAGTTATAATTGCGAACATTAATTGGTACATAAAGAACATTAAAAATGGTATATGTGCACCATAGGTAGCGTTAACAGAGAAATCTACTCCATTTAACATGAAATATTGAAGTGGATTTCCTATAACTCCTCCAATATCATTACCAAATACTAGAGAGAATCCTCCAAATACCCACATTACTGTTACTACTCCTATTGCAATAAATGAATACATCATCATTGTTAAGGAATTTTTCTTTTCTACAAGACCACCGTAGAAAAATGCTAACCCTGGTGTCATAACAAATACTAGTACTGTGGCTATGACCATAAATGCTACGTCGCCGTTGTTTATCGCTGTCATTTCTTTTTTCTCCTTTTTATTTATTTTTTATAATATGTAACTCCTAACCCATTATACTTACTATCTAAAAGTTAATCAATATCTATACTAAATTTTAAAGACTCTATAATATAATTACTTTAAGGTATCTTAAATTGATTAATTATTTACTAATAAAATATTATCTTACTACTTAAGATACCTTTTAAGATTTTTGTATAAATTACTCATATTTTTTTAATTTATAGATAGTCTATGATTAACTTATTTTGTAGTCTTTTTAATGATACTTTAGGAAATAAATTATAACTTTCTAATTGTTAAATTTTGTGAATTTAACACCTTTCTTCTTATGTAATTGTGGCAAAGCCCCACTACTTCTTCTAAATCTTGCGTTAAATTTCCTATAACTCTCAAAACAAAACCATTTACTTCTAGTCCTGTTATTCCAAAATTTATATCTAAATTTAACTTTAATATTTCTTCTCTTAAATGTTCTATAATATTTTTATCTATTCTATCATCTAAAATTATTAAAGTTGCAAAATTTTTATATCCTTCCATAAATCCTAAACCATCTATATCATCTTCTCTAGGATTTATTAACATATTATCTAATAATACAGGAACTCCATCCATATATATATTAGTTTTAAGCTTTGCTTTTTCATATTGGAACCTTTTTTTATCAGGAGACCATCCTGATGTTATCCCATCTGTATAAATAAGAGTAGAACTCTTTGTCATATATATATTATTCTCTTGTCTATAAACTGCATCTTTATAAAGAATAACTGGATCTGTTATATATTCTAAAATACTATTTTCTTCAAGTTTTAGAGTAGTTTCTTGAAAAGATTCATAACTATTTTCGCATTTATAAACTTTACTAGCAGCTTGAGTAGTTACTATAGCACGAACATTCTCTTTTAGCTCTACGTTTATATTGTATCTTTCTCCTTCAACTATTCCTCCACCTAATTGCATTAAAAAATATGCAGGTATTCTTTCAACATCTAATTCCATTTTAGGAGATAACTTAAACACTCCATTAAAATACTTTCTAGGAGATACAACAACATCTCCTTGTTTTTCTAAAACCAAGTCAATTAAACCTGCATATTTATTATCATTTAAGTTACTCATTTTATGATATTCCTTCTAAAAGACAATTTTTCTTAATCCAGTTTAATACTTCTAAAACACCAGAATCATTTTTAAGATTTGTAAATATAAAATCTTTTTGCCCTCTAAATGCTAAAGTATCTTGTCTCATTACTTCTAAATCTGCCCCTACATATGGTGCTAAATCTATTTTATTTATGATAAATAAATCACTTTTTATCATACCTTGTCCAGCTTTTCTTGGTATCTTTTCACCTTGTGCAACGTCTATTATGTATATGGAAAAATCAACCAAATCCGGACTAAATGTAGCCGCTAAATTATCTCCACCACTTTCTAAGAAGATTATATCTAAATCTGAAAATCTTGATTTCATTTCTTCTATTGCTGCAAAATTCATTGAAGCATCTTCTCTAATTGCAGTATGTGGACATCCTCCTGTCTCTACACCCATTATTCTTTCTTCTGGTAATATAGAATTTTTCACCATAAATTTTGCATCTTCTTTAGTATAAATATCATTTGTTATAACTGCACAACTATATTTATCGTTTATCATTCTTGTTAGTCTTTCAGTTAAAAGTGTTTTTCCGCTTCCAACTGGTCCACCAACACCTATTACTACTGGTCTTGCCATAAATTTTTCCTTCTTTCTATATGTATTAATAGCAGTTTTATCTCAATAAACACTATAAAATATTTTATACAAATTAAAATACTATGACATAAACAATCTAAATATTAACGTCTCATGATTTATTTGAGATAACTCAATCCCTGGAACATTAAGTCCAAAGCAATCTAAATCGGCATTTTCTATTTTTTCAAAAAGAATTTCTGTATCTTCACAAAATTCTTTTAACAAAATTTGCCCATCTTTTTGTCCAAGAGGTATGGTCCTTACTGCATTTTGAATCAAAGTAGAAATTGTACTATATATATGATAACAAATCGTTTCTTTTACATTTAACCCCAAGCTATAAAGAGCTAAGGCAAATACTATTGCTGGGTGTCCAAAAGCTTCTTTTTCTTTTATTTTTTTATCATATTCCTTTAGTATTTCAAAATCATAAAGGTCTATAAACATTCTTATCATTCTTCCTGCTATAAGCTTTGCTCCATCTCTACTCTCTTTTGCTATACTCTGAACTGTTATTTTTCTATCAAGTTCTATTATTTCTTTTGTTATTTCTAATTTTCCATGCTCTTTTAATATATCATATAATATTCTTATACAAAGACCATCTGAATATATAAATTGTTTATTTAAATATATTTTTAACCAATTTCTAAATGTTTCTGTATTTTTAATTTCATCTTTTCTTAGGTAAGTTTCCATTCCATAAGAGTGGTTAAATGAGCCTACTGGGAAATTCGAATCACATAACTGTATTATCTTTAAAACCTTTAATATCTTAGTGTCTGTGTTCAAATTCAACATGTCTAAATGCCTTTTCTAATACTCTTTCTTCTCTTACATAATCTATTTTATCGTGTTTTAGTTTATCTTCAACTAGACTATCATATTCTATAATCATAGTATCATCTTCAAATTGCGCTTGTAGATGTCTATTTCCAAGTTCGTGAGCTATTTTTCCCATTTCATTTATACTCTTTGGTTTTATTACTAATATATCATTGCTTTCAAATTGAACCATAACAACATTATGTCCATCATTAAATAAAATATCTCCATTGCTTAAAGTTTTACCTTTTTCTAAAGATATTCCATATTCATGTCCATGGTCTGATGTTACTCTCATGATTCTTTTTAATAAGTCATCTCTTTTAACTATTACTTTTTCTATATGAAATTTTTCTTTATTTTCTAATTCTTTAACATTTCCCAATATTTCTTCAAATATCATAACCATTCTCCTTTCAAATAAATACCTAATTTTTAATAATAGATAGAGAAACAAATTCTCTATCTATCTAAATAAAATTTATTCTAAAAATAAATAATTAAATCCTAGAATAAGAAGTATCTTTGAGTCATTGGAAGTTCTTCTGCAGCTTCACATTTTATTACTTCACCATTAACTTTAACGTCATAAGTTTGAGGATCTACTTCTAATGATTCTGGAATTACATCATTTAACTTCATATCTTTTTTAGTTAAATTTCTTATATTCTTAACAGGTAAAACTATGTTTTCTAAACCTAATTTTTCTTTAATTCCATGTTCATAAGCGTATTTAGAAACAAAAGTTACACAAGTGTTTCCTTTAGCTTTTCCGTAAGCTCCAAACATATTTCTCATAAGTACTGGTTGGCAAGTTGGAATTGATGCATTAGCTTCTCCCATTGCTGATAGACTAACTACTCCGCCCTTTATTACCATTTTAGGTTTAGCACCAAAGAATGCTGGATCCCAAACAACTAAATCAGCCATTTTACCTACTTCAACTGAACCTATATATTCATCTACTCCGTGTGCTATAGCTGGATTTATAGTATATTTAGCAACATATCTTTTAACTCTGTTGTTATCGCTAAACTCTGAATCACCTTTTAATGGTCCTCTTTGAACTTTCATTTTTGATGCATTTTGCCATGTTCTAGTTACAACTTCACCAATTCTTCCCATAGCCATTGTATCAGAACTCATGATACTGAATATTCCCATATCATGTAATATATCTTCTGCCGCAATTGTTTGTTTTCTAATTCTTGAATCAGCAAAAGCTATATCTTCTGGAACTTTTGGATCTAAGTGGTGACAAACCATAAGCATATCTAAATGTTCTGCTATAGTGTTTACTGTATATGGCATTGTTGGGTTTGTTGATGCTGGTAATATATTTAATTGTCCTGCCATCTTCATTATATCAGGAGCATGTCCACCACCAGCTCCTTCTGTATGGAATGTATGCATTGTTCTTCCACCAATTGCTTCTATTGTATGTTCAACGAATCCACCTTCATTTAATGTATCTGTATGAATTGCAACTTGAACATCATATTTATCAGCTGCTTGAAGTGAATAATCTATCGCAGATCTAGTTGCACCCCAGTCTTCATGAATTTTAAGACCACAAGCACCAGCCTCTATTTGCTCTGCATTAACTTCTAAGTTAGCTCCACTACCTTTTCCTAAGAATCCCATGTTTATTGGAAGACCTTCAGCAGCTTCTATCATTCTTTCTATGTTCCAAGCTCCTGGAGTTGCAGTTGTAGCATTTGTTCCATCATTAGGACCAGTTCCTCCACCTATAACTGTTGTTATTCCTCCATGAAGTGCTGTTTCAACTAAATCTGGACTTATGTAATGAACGTGAGTATCAAGACCTCCAGCTGTTACTATTAATCCTTCAGCTGCAAAAGCTTCTGTACTAACTCCTACTATAAAGTCAACATCATCCATACCATCTGGATTTCCGCCTTTTCCTATATAAGCTATTTTTCCATCTTTTATACCAATGTCAGCTTTATATATTCCTGTGTAGTCAACAATTGTTGCACCAGTTAATATAAGGTCTACAACTTTTGGATTATTTCTAGTTTCAATAGAGTTTTGACCCATACCATCTCTTAAAGTCTTTCCTCCACCAAATTTACTTTCATCTCCATAAACTGTGAAGTCTTTTTCTATTTCTATAAATAATTCAGAATCTCCAAGTCTTATTTTATCTCCTGTAGTTGGTCCAAAAAGATCTGAATAACGTTTTCTATCTATTTCAAAACTCATTATTTTCTGCCCCCTTTATCTAAAAATCCATCAACTTTATTGTTTAAACCAAAAACTCTTCTAGTTCCAGCTATATCTATAATCTTAACTATTTTATCATCTCCTGGTTCAAATCTAACAGCTGTACCTGATGGAATATCTAATCTCTTTCCAAAAGCTTTTTCTCTATCAAATTCTAATCCTTCATTTACTTCATAGAAATGAAAATGTGAGCCAACTTGAATTGGTCTATCTCCATTATTTACCACTCTAAGTTCTATGGCTTCTCTACCTTCATTATATTTAATTGGTTCTTTTGCTAAAATGTATTCTCCTGGTATCATAACTTAAATCTCCCTTCTCTATTATTGTATTGGATCATGAACAGTCACAAGTTTAGTTCCATCTGGGAATGTACATTCAACTTGAACAGTGTGTACCATTTCTGGAACCCCTTCCATAACTTGATCTCTAGTTAAAATATTTCTGCATTCATCCATAAGAGTATGTACAGTTTTACCTTCTCTAGCACCTTCCATTATTTCATCTGTTATAATTGCAACAGCTTCTGGATAATTAAGTTTTAATCCCTTTTTAAGTCTTCTTCTAGCAACTTCTGCCGCTACAACAATCATAAGCTTTTCTTGCTCTCTCATTGTTAATCTCATTTATTTATTCCTCCTTTTTAAATAATTTATATAAAACTATACTAAGTATTTTTAGCAAAGCTTCATATGTTTTTATAATTTCACACATAAAAAATATAACAACATTAAAGACAATATTATACAAAAAATTCAACTTGTAACCCTTAAATATTATCTTTAAAACTTCTAGGCAAATTTTATTTTTTGTCGAAGTCAGTCGTATTTATCAATAATAATATCATGTTATAATCTAATTTTCAAACAATTTTAAAAAAATTTTTACATTTTTCCTTATTTGAATACGTTTCATTTTAAAAATATGCTACTTGACATTAGAATTTATAATAAAATAACACTTTTTTACCTATTTTTTTATACTTTTTAAAATTAAATTAAATTAAAATTTCACTTTATTGTTTACAAAAAATCTATATGTTGATATTATATATACATACATATATTTATTAAATTAAAATTGTAAAATAAAAAAAAACAAAGGAGGAAACACTATATGTTAGGAGTAGTTCTTTTATACGTAGCAATTGTACTTATTAGTAATGGTATTGCAAGATTATCTCATGTAGATCCAAAATCACAAGCAATAATGAACTTATTTACAGGCGGTCTATCAGTTGTTTGTAATGTTATAGTAATAATATGTGGAGAAGTTCTTGGTAGCAGAACAGATTTTTATGCTGCCGCTACAGGATTATTATTCGGTTTTACATATCTTTATGTTGCATTAAACGGAATTTTCAATTTAGACCAAAGATTATATGGTTGGTATAGTTTATTCGTTGCAATTACAGCCATCCCAGCTGGTATGTTATCTTGGGCAGATGGCGGAATAAACAACATAGCTATGGCTATAATCTGGTGGTTATGGGCAGCTTTATGGTTTACTGGATGGGTTGAAACAGTTTTAAAGATAAACTTAGGAAGAAGCGTTGGAGCTTTAGCAATCTTTGAAGGTATAGTTACAGCTTGGATTCCAGGCTTTATGATGATAGCTGGATGGTGGCACTAAGATTTAATTAGTAGCTAAAATTAATTACATATTTTATAAATGGCTAAAGAGATTATCATTAATTTTTTTAGCCATTTATTTATTAATTTATATATTGCATTTTATATAAAGCTATGATACAATTCATTTTGAATTTTGTTTAGAGTATACTTATGAGTTTTAAATAATAAAAAACATCTTTAAAACCGCTAATTTTAAAGATATTTTCTAAAGAATTTTTAGATTTTGTTATTTATGTAATTTTGTAGTTCTTCGTAAGATTATACTCTATTTTTTTATATAAATATCTTTTGTTTAAAATTACTTTTATATAAATAAAAAGGAAGGTTATTAAACCTTCCTTTTATTTATATAATCGCTTTATCAGCATCCTTCATAGCTTCTTCTTGTTTATTAAAGATAACCTTTCTTATCATATCAAACGGTATTATAGTTAAAGCCATTATTATAACTGTAATCCATTGTGCCAAATTAAGAGGCGCACATGAGAAGAATTCTCCTCCAACGAATGTTAATATTACTTGAACTACAATTATAGCTCCCATAACTTTTAAAAACCCTTTATTTTCATTTATGTTTTGAAGTATATTTATTCCCTCACTTCTAACATTAAATCCATTAAATACTGCTGTAAACACAAAGAATGAGAAGTATCCTGTTAATAATACATCTAAATTATTATTAAATATATTTGTAAACAATGGTGTTTTCAAAAAGATAAAGCTTATTAAAGCAACCCAACCACCTGCACAAAGGATTTGAGTAAACATTTTTCTAGATACAATACTTTGAGTTCTTGACTTTGGCTTTTCATTCATATAATCTTTAAGCGCAGGTTCTGCACCAAGAGCCATGGCACCCAATCCATCCATTATAAGATTTATCCAAAGTATATGAGTTATTGTAAGAGGTTGTTCTATTCCAAATAAAGGTGCTATTGCACACACTGTAACAGCTGCAACATTTATTGTTAACTGGAATTTTATAAATTTTAATATATTATTGTAGATTGTTCTTCCATAAAGTATAGCACTTTCAATAGATTTAAAATTATCATCTAAAATTACTATATCTCCTACCTCTTTTGCCACATCAGTTCCAGACCCCATTGCAAATCCAACATCTGCTCTTTTTAATGCAGGCGCATCATTTACTCCATCACCTGTCATACCACAAACCAAATTAAGTTCTTGAGTAATTCTTACCATTCTTGATTTATCTGTTGGAAGAGCTCTTGCTATCACTCTAAGATTTGGAAGTATTTCTTTAACTTCATCATCACTTAATTTATTAAGTTCTTCAGATGTTAAAGCAATATGTGTATCTTTTGTGATAAGATAACTATCTTTAGCTATTGCTACTGCTGTTTCTTTTCTATCACCAGTTATCATTATAACTTGAACGCCAGCATTTTGGACTTCTTTTATAGCCTGTCTAGCTTCTGGTCTTACATCATCCCTAATTCCAACAAAACCTACTATAATTAAATCATCTGGAAGTGTATCCGAAACCAAAGGTTTTTCACTTATTGCAAAAGCCAAAACTCTCATAGCCTTATCAGCTAATAAATCTATCTTTTTATTAATTTTACTCTTATCTATACTAACAATATTTCCATTTTTATCTATACATTTCTTAGCATTTATTAAAAGTCTTTCAGGAGCTCCCTTATAAACTGTTTTTCCATTTAATTGGGCAGCTGAATATTTGTTAGTAGAATTAAACATTTGAGATTTTTTAACTACTATGTCTGAATATTTATCCATTTCTTTTTTAGTTAAAAAATTAAGTAAAGCTTTATCAGTAAGGTTTCCACCTATAACATTACCTTTTTCATCAAACATTGCACCTGTATTTTTTCCTATGCAAAGTCCCATAAACTCTTTTATTACTTTACTTTCGTTGTAACTATCTTCTATATTTCCATCAAAAAATTCAACTACTTCTAATTTTCCCTTTGTTATAGTTCCTGTTTTATCACTAAATAACACATTTAATGAACCAGCTGTTTCTATCCCTATTGGCTTTCTAACTAAGACATTATTTTGAAGCATTTTTGATGTATTTCTCATTAAAACTATTGCTATCATAAGAGGAAGCCCCTCAGGCACCGCCATAACAATAATTGTAACTGATAACATAAGGGTTTCTAACAGGTCTTTTATTATATACATAGCTCCTAAATCAAAATATGCATTAATTCCACCTGCTGTTATTACTCTTTGAGATATTAATATTACAGCAATAACCACTGCCCCAATATAGCCAAATTTAGATATCTTTCCGGCTAAATCTTTAAGTTTTACTTTCAATGGGCTATCAACTTCTTTTGATGTCATATCTTTTGCCATAGAACCCATAACAGTATTCATACCTATTTTTTTAACCCTCATTAAACCATATCCGCTATAAACTACTGCTCCTCTAAATAATGATGATTTATCTACAAATGTATCTCCAGTTATCGCAACTTCTTCCTCATACATAATGTTATTATCTATTGAAGCTGTTTTTCTACATTCTTCAGCTTCTCCATTTAAGGCTGAATTATCAACCTTTAATTCACCATCAATTAATATACCATCAGCTGGTATTTTATCTCCAGATTCTAAAATTATACAATCTCCGACAACTATATCATCTACTATTATTTCTATAGCTTGACCATTTCTATAAACTTTACACTTTTCTTTCTCTGCACTATTTTTTAATTTTCTATATTCATTATCAGATGCAACTTCAGTTTTTGCCGAAATAAATGTAACTATTAAAATAGATATCCCAATTCCAACAAGTTCTGACCATGAAGCATGTCCTATTGCTGCCATTCCACCCAGTATTACTGCTATCACTATTAAAAGCATTATCATTGGATCTTTAAAGGCATCTAAAAACTTATTTAAAAATGTTTCTGGCTTTGCTTCTTCTATTATATTTTGTCCATATTTTATTCTGCTTTTTTCAACTTCTTTATCATTTAGGCCTCTTTTCAAATTTTTTCTCTCCTTTAACCTTTATAAGAATTGTATAAACTTCTTATAGAGCTTTGCTTTAATTCACCTAAAGCCGAAAAATTCCATTCTTCCCCTTCTCTATAAAGGTCTGCAAATATTATTGCTGTATTGTTTTTACCATCTTCTGATAAATTATATCTACAAATCTCTTTTTCATTATTGTTTGCATCTAATAACCTTACATAGCATCTCTTTATCATTTTAAAACTTTGTCTTCTCTCATGCCCTTGATATATTACTACTGCAAATACTATTCTTTTACATTCTGGAACTATCTCTGATAAATTAACAAATATTTTTTCATCATCGCCTTCTCCCTCACCTGTTAAATTATCTCCATTTAAAAATATCCCTTTTGCCTTTTTAGATCCATAATAAACGATATTTTTATCTGATTTTACTAACTTTCCATTACTATCTAATAAAAAAGCTATTAAATCTAAATCGATATTAGCTCCTATTCTACTAGAATCCCATCCTGCACCTAATACTAAATTGTTTAAACTTGGATTTCTTTTAGTTAAATCTAAAACATCATTTTTCTTTAAGTTTAAGACTCCAGTACAATCATTTCCACTTTGATTAGATGGATTCGTCCTTAAATCACTATATTTAATATTTTCTTCTTGAGAGTCAACCCCTATAAGCTTTTTTAAAAAATTAAATGCCATATACTTCACTCCCTTTACTAACACCTAGAATCTAACTTTACATATATAAACTTAATATTCCGTTCAAATCTGCAATCTTACCATCACCTAAAGCTTTAAAATGCCACTCATTGTTTTCTTTAAAAAGCTCCGCAAATACCACTGCTGTAGCCGTTGAACCATTTTCCTTTAGATTAAATCTACAGATTTCTTTTTCACCATTTTTCTCATCTAAAAGTCTTATATATGAATTATCTATCATGCCAAAAGTTTGTCTTTTTTCCATAGCTTCAAATATTGTAACTACAAAAACAATTTTTGACATACTCTCTTTTATTTGCCTTAAATCTATCTCTATTCTCTCATCATCACCTTCGCCAACGCCAGTTCTATTATCTGCGCATAACTTTATTCCTTGACCATTCATATTATTAAAATAGATAACATCTTCATTTACATTATTTACTTTTCCATTTTGCCCTAATAAAAAAGCTGATATATCTAAATCGAAAGTACTTCCATTTAAAGATATATCCCATCCTGCACCTAATACAACTTTTTCTAACCCTGGTTCTTTTTTAGTTAAATTTAAAATATCATTTTTCTTTAAATTCAATGCTCCTGATTGATTATTATTTGAAAATCCACTTCCTAAATTTATAGCCATAATTTAGACCTCCTTTTTTAATAAAAAATCTTTTAATACCTTATGAATTATTCTCTAAACAATATAATTCTTAATTTAATAAAAATACTAAAATCACAGTATTAATTTATGTCAAATTTTCATATTATGATATTAGTATAATTATAACACATTAATGCTTTGTGTCAACATATAGTATATTGATTAATATAATCATAATATGAAAATTATTATTATTTTATCTTTTAAATATATTTATTTACAATTTGTTCAATTATATAACTATCTTACCTTTTAAATCTTTCTTTATATTCTCTAATCTTCCTATATTTTCATTTCTTTGAATCCTGTTAGCCTCTTCTATGGCTTTTGTTTCTTCTATTCCTTTTAATATAGTGTTATAAGTTTTTTCTAAAGTTTCTATATTTATAGAACTAGATGATGCCATTTTAGCTATTCTTACTGATTGCGCTGCTGTATTAGCTGCGTTTCTTTGAAGAAGTTCATTTGTTTTGTCATCTAATTGTTTAATTGATTTGGCTTGAATCTCTTGTCTTTTAAGAATTATTGCTTGAGCTAGACATTGTTTAAAAATAGGAAGAGTTATTATAAATGATGAATTTATCTTTCTCATTAAATTAAAATTTGACATTTGAATATTTTGTATTGCAGGAACAGCTTGTATAGCAACATTTTCAGCAACTCTTAAATCATAAACTCTTTGTGATAACATTTCTTTAGATAGTTCTAATCGTTGCATCATCATGCGTTTTTCTTCTTCATTTATATTAGTTGCCAAATTATACTGATTTATATAATTATCAATCTCTTCAATCGCAAGTTCTCCAGCTACAATATACTTTTCTAAAAGCTTATAATATTCTACATTGCCATCAAATAGTCTTTTAAGTCTATTATTTGATTCTCTTATTTCTCCTTCATATTTCCTAAGAATTACATACACTTTTTCAACTTCTATACCCATAGTATCATATTTTTGGAAAAGGTCTGCTACTGATGTTTGAACTTTTTTAAACATTTTACCAAAGAAAGATATTTTCCCTTCTTTTCCATCTTGGTTTTGAAGTTCTTTAACATCAAACTTATCCATTATTCTTGTTAAACTACTAAGCATCTCTGTTGCTTCCTCAGTTTTTACAGCTTTCATTGAATTTAATAGTTCGTCTGATACTTTAGATATTCCTTCACTTGCTCTTTGACCAAATTGAAGTATTGAGTTTGGGTTTTCCACATTAACTTCACTAGTTAAATCTTGAACTTCTTTTAAAGACCTTAAATGCGTTTTATATTCATCCATTTGATTAAATATTGAATCGTCACTTACCATATTATTATTCATGATATCCACATTATTTTTCATATTATTCATATTCATCAAATTTCCATTTGTTTGATTTTGATTCATATTGAAATTTGAATAATTATTGTTGTTCATATACTGAGTATTTTGCATATTACCTTGGTTGTAATTTTGTCCACTTCCATAATTTATATTGCTTCCTTGATTATTCATATTAAAATCATTATTATTATTTTTATCATTAAATCCATTATTATTTTCTAAATTAAATATATCATTTTCATTCATAAATCTATTAATCTCCTTATTATTAATTATTACTTTTGATATTATATTATATAATAATCATTACTTAAATTGTATTCTAAGCACTAAAATTTAAAAAATTTAGATATAGCACCTACTTTTCCTTTTATATTTTTTGTTAACATAAGTTTTTTATATTTTGATTCATATTCCATTTTTTCAAGCCTTATATAATTAAATCTATCATTTCTTATTATTTTACCTAAATTGCTAAGACCTGATGGATTAAATATAATTATATCCAAACCTATTTTATGAATATATGCCAAAATCATAACCATAGAATCTGAAATTACATTCTCATCATCTAAATATATAACTATTTTAGGAACATTAGATGTAAAATCAAAATTATCTATGTGCCTTACTATAAGATCATTTAATGATAATACTAAGGATAATAATTTTAAAATTTCTGTATCCTTTAACGGTTTAGTAAACAAACTCTTATCTAAAATAGTTTCATTAAATTTTTTTAATAAAAAATTTTGAGTTTCTTCACTATATTTTGAAAATTTATATATAGGAAGTTTTTTTATTCCATCTATATCAAAAGTCCCGTCTCCTAATCTTAAAAACATTAATTTATACATATCATCATTAAAATTTTCATCCTTTGATATATAGCCTGTATTAAAAAAAAGTGTATCTGAATTTTCAACACAATATTTCACAAGTTTCTGATAATTCAATATATCCTTATATTCTCCATCTATCTTATAAAAAAAGCAAGGTATTTTTACAGTGTTTATATCTTTATCTACTTTAAATCCCTCTCTTAATTTTGCTGGTTCACTAAAGTAAGTATATATATCCTCTAAAATAGTATCTAAAAGTATTGACTTTGTATATCCGCCTCTAAATTGCCATGCCTTAAATATATCTATATCAGAAAAGAGCGTGTCTTGTATATCTTTTTGTATTTGTTTTGTTATAGTCTCAGTTTTTTCTATATCTTCTCCCTTTGCTGCTGTATAATCAAAAGATTCTACACTTAATATATTTAAATACTTTATACATTTGCTTAAATTATCTCTATCTATTTCATTAAAAAATTCTTCTTTTAAAGGATTTATATAAATCACATCAAATCCCATCAAATAAAGCAATATTAAAAAATAAACACTGTGTCTTTCGATATCACCGTAATAAATACACTTAGGGTTTATGTCTTTATCAAAATTAATATTTCTTAAATAACTATATCCCCATACTATAAGTTTTGTTATAAAATTATTTCTTACACTTTCACTAAAGAAATTTTCATTATTTATAGATAAATTACAAACATATTCTAAAGCCTTTAAAAACTTATTATTTATTTCTATATTGTTTAAAATATTTATCTGCTCTTTAGAAATATTATATACATCCATATTTTCTATTTCTTTATATATATATTCTATAAGCTCTATTTCTCCAAGCAAATCAATAGAATTATCAAATACAATCGTTACATCAATATTTTCATTAACCTTTTTTTGAATCTTTTTTAAAATATTATTGTAATTATTAGTATTTTCTACTCCTATAAATCTATAAAATACATTTTTAAATTCTCCACTAAATGTATTTTCTCTATTATATTTACTTGTATATACTTTAGAAATTATATCCTCTAAGTCCACATTCAAACATTTTTCACCCCACTTTAACAATAAATATTATTAAATTTTATTATTTCTTCTTTAATTAAAATATTTATTATATGACTTTTATCCTTCCCTACAATTTTTATAAATTTATCATAATTTATATGATTTATATCACCTGTATATATTTTAATGGAAGGTACAAAATTCTCTATTATTATCATAGATTTTAAATTATTTATAGCTATAAATATTATCTGTCTAACTCTTTCTCTTGTTATTCCATATTTATTTGCTATATCTTGCAAAGTTTTATACTTATGATATCTTAAAAATAAAATATTCTTCGTTCTATCATCTAATGACATTTGAAAATTTTCTATTATAGTATTTGGAGATTTCAATAAATTTATCTTTTTTAACAATTTTTTCAGATTATCTTTATTTATATTCTTTATATCCTCTAAATTTTTTCCTTGTATATCTTTAATTAAAACATTGTTTTCATTGTTTTCTATTTCAAAGATATTACATAAATTTGCAAGCGATAAATCCTTTACAAATGGATATATATCTTTAACATCAAACACTTCATAATTTCCATTAACATTATCCATAGCATAACATTCTAAAATAGAAACTATATCCCTAACCTTCCCTTCTCCAACTCCTTTTATATTTTTAAACTTAAATAACAAATTATTATCTATTTGTTCTATATATTTTATTGAATTTTCCTTGCAAAATTCTTTAAATTTATTGTACTTATCTTGCCAAAATACATAAATTATTTCTTGATTAGCATTAGAAATATTTACATTATTAAAATGATAGAACTTATTTAATACATATTCTCTATCTGAATAAATTTCCTTTAATTTAGATAAAATAGCATCTATCTTTCCTACCCCAACACCTTTGGTAGATTCAAATTGTTTAATAACATCTCTATTTAAATCACCTAACACTTTATATTTATTAATCCTACAAAATCTCCTAAAATTATAAAACTTATCATCTGCAAAAATATCATCAATAAAAAACATATCTTCTTTTTTATTGATTTCCTTATTAATTTTATTTTCAGAGTTATTTTTTTTAGAAAGAGGTACCTCTAAAGCTTTCTTATAACTTTCTTTATTATTATAAATAGTCTTCATATATTCTCCTCCTCTTAATCATAAGTTTGTCTTAAGAAAATTTTATCATAATAGAATGAAATTTTAAATAAAAATCCATTAGTTTTACACTAATGGATTTTTAAGTTAATATTAATATATGTATTCGCTTAAAAGTGCATCAAATTCTCTTATTTCTTGCCAATTATAATAATTTATATTGTCTTTTGAATGATAATTTTTAAATTTGTTTATTGATATTTTATACTTATCTTTATAATTTAATTCTATTTTTAAAAATTCATCATCCAAAAGAACTATATTAGTAACCTCTGAAAATTCTATACTAGGATCTTGATAATAAAATTTTACTCCACTAGCAAGTAAATTTTTAAATATATTTTCCATAATTACGTTTACCTTTCTAAAGATTATATTATTTTAACAATATTAATTAATAATAAGATTAAAATATATAATATTCTATGCATCTTTCTTTTAATGTGAATATTAATGCTTAAAAATAATAAAATTATACTAATAATTATAGAAAATATCAATAACATTTATAGTCTTTTAAATATATTAAAAGGTATGAAATAAACTTATTTCATACCTTTATAAATTGATATTTATTATTTACCATGTTCAGCTTTATCAAGTTTCTTCCACACAATAACACCATATATGGCATTTGTTAAGAATTGTATCCACATCATAGCTCCTGATAAAGAACTGATTGAAAATGATGTTTGAGTAAATAAAGATGTGAAATAAAGAATTGCTCCTACACCATCTGATAGTATCCAAAAATACCAAGTTTCTCTAAATCTTTTTGTTGAAACTATAACTGCAAATATTGTTACAGTTGCTGTAAATGAATCTATATAAAATAGATGGTCAGCAGGTATTCTAAAACCTAATACTGGTTGTAATATATTTGGAAGGTTATATATAAATAACGCATATAATCCCCAAAGTATTAACACTCCTGGCACTATAAGTCCCATTTGTTTTTTACTTAAACTTCTAACCTCTATTGTTGATTCAGTTGTATTATCATGTTTTGTTTGTCTTGCACTTTTTCTCCATGCAAAATATCCATATATGTTCATCGGTAACATATATATAACATAAAGTATTACTTCAGCATACATATGATTTGTAATTGAAATAAATATGTAAAAACAACTGTTTACTATTCCCCATGCATAAGCCGCAACTTCTGCCCTTGCTGTATAAATTCCTGCAAAAAGTCCTGATATAGTAGATATAATTGATGCTATCGAAACAATAAGTATCGTTGCACTTAATGATTTTTCATTATATAGTCCCAAACAAAATGTGAATATATTGAAAAAAAAGAATACTATAAAGTATATTTTATGAAAAGTAGAATATTTTTTGAAAAAATTCATGATCTCTGCCACTCCTTAATTTTTTTCTTCCTTTACTATAATACGTATATATATATTAAATGTAAAGTATTTTTTTTATTTTTTTAATAACAAATAAAATTCATTAACTTTTTTCAAAAAATGTATTTTATCAATGCAGTTTTATTATTTTTTATAATTTAATTAAACTTACACTTAAAATGTAAATTTAATCAAATTATACTTTTTATATTATTCTTTATAGTAATAAATCATTTCATCTAATATTTTAGATATAATTATTAAACAAATATTATAAGAATATTTCAAATCTCTTTTATAAGTATCTAAATATTCATCTTTTTTATAATCTTCATAAATAGCACTTAAAAAGTTTTTTACATCGTCGAAAGAATTTAAATTTATATCTATATTTTTTTCAAAACTATACTTTTTTGCTATAAAGTTTAGTTTTTTTTCATAAGCAATATGAATAAACATGCTATGCTTAAATTCCCATCTCTCATCATGTGGTACACAAAAAAAATCACATATAAAATGACAAATAACTCCAAGTTCTTGACTAAAATTACAAAAATATTTTTTTTCTGTATTTCATCTAAGCTATTTATTTTTGATAATTTTTCTATTTTTTCTAATATTACTTCATAAGACTCTTTTCTATAATGTTTCCTTAATTTATATTTTGAAACCAAATCAGGCTTTATATTTCCATATATAAAATTTTTTTTCTTAATAATAGATTTTTTTTGTGGATCTAATGCATTATATATTTTTTTGGCAATTATAACATGTGTTCTTGGATCCATAAAATCACCTCCCTATAACTATCACTAGATTTTGTATTACTTTAATTATACATCAAATAATTGCCTCTAAATTTTATTTTTAACTATGTTAAGTTATAATACTTATATAAATTTTATTCTTATTATCCCTTTTATTATTTATTTCAATTCATGAAAAAGGTATTAAAAATAATAATATTATTATTTTTAATACCTCTTCAATAAAAATTTTCAATTTTACTTATATAAGGTTTAAAAGTTTCAAAACTTCTTTTGCTATATTCCTCTCTGTTCCCTTGTAAGGATATGAATGGATATGAATTGCTGGATTAAAATTAATCTCAATTATAGCATAAGGAGAATCCTCACTTTTATAATCCTCTAGCATCATATCTACACCACAAATCTTTGCTTTTGCAGCTCTTGCAGCTTTTATAGCTATTTCTTTAAACTTTTCTGGAATTAAATCAGTATAGTCTATACTATCTCCTCCAGTACTTATATTAGAGTTTTCCCTTAGATAAACAACCTCGTCTTTTTTCGGAATATAGTCAAAATCCAATCCTCTTTGTTTTAAAAATAGCTTCGCATTATCATCTAAAGCTATCTTTTCTAGTGGCTTTTTATAACCTTTACCTCTTAGAGAACTTTGATTTTTTATATCTATTAATTCTCTTATACTCTTTTCCCCATCTCCAATACAATTAGCAGGAACTCTATGGAGTATACCACAAACTTTATCATCAATAACTAAAAATCTATACTCTTTTCCCTTTATAAATTCTTCTACCAAAACGGTATTATCGTTATTAAAAGCAAGTTTTAATCCTTCATGCAAATCATTTTTAGAAGCTCCATCTGGGAATATACTTATCCCTAAACCAAAATTTGTAGATTTTGGCTTAATAACAGAAGGTTTTCCTATAAAATCATCTATATTTAATTTTGCTTCTTCTATATTAGTAAACTCTTTGCCATTTGGTACTTTTATATTATTTTCAGCTAAAACTTTTTTAGTTACTACTTTATTTTCCATAATCAAAACTGTTATATAACTATCTTTAGAAGTTTTAGTTGCTTGTTTTACATATTCCTTTTTACCTCCTCTTTCCAGAGATATAAAATTATCATTTCTATCTACTACCGTTGTCTTTATTCCTCTTTTTATACCTTCTTTCATAAGTATTTGAGTTGAAAGTTCTAAGTCCTCAAATCCTTGAAGTCTAAATCTGTTATTATATGCTTCTTTTTTATATTTTTTTGAAAGATTTAAGTTAAAATTCATAAACCCTTGCTTGCTTACTTCATCTTTTATTTTGTAAGCATAAGTTTTTCTATAATCATTAACCATTTCTTTTTTTTCTTCTATTATTTCATCTAAATTTAAGTTAAAATCACTATTTATAATAGACATTTTGTCTAGTATATAATGAGCCCATTGTCTTTTAGAAATACTTTCTCCATTCCTTAAAAGATTTATATCTTCCAAACCTAAAATACTTATATCTAATTGATTTTTTAAAGCTTCTTCTTGCCATAACTTATATGAGTTTTCCTCTTCATTAAGCAAAAATAATGTGAATAAATGTACAAATTTTAAATCATTTAAGCTTATTCCCACTCTTTCTAAAGGATTAATGTCTATGCTTCTTATTTCTAAATAATTTATACCATCTTTTAAAAGAGATTCTTTAATGTTACTATTATCCTTAGCTTTTAATCTTATTTGACTATAAAACTCCTTATAATTTGATATATAATTATTATAAACAAAGCTGTCTAAGCTCTCTATATACCCTCTAACACTATCATAATCAGCATATAAATTTGTGCTATTTTTATAACCTAATTTACTATTTCTATAAGATATAGCTTCCTTATCTCCATATATATCACAATTAATTTTATTAATTTTATTTAAGTCTTCTTTTTCATAACTTTCATGTATTATTGGAGATGCACCTAATAAGTACACAATAAACCATCTATATCTTAAATAATTCCTTGTAACCTTTAAATATATCGAATCTTTAAAATCTCTATAAGATACATTCTTATCTTCTCTTTTTTCATACAATTTCTTTATAACAGTCTCATTAAATGAAAAGTTATAATGTATTCCTGAAATAAGTTGCTTTTTCACCCCATATTTCTTAGCTAATCCTTCTCTATAACTTCTAGCTTCGTTCCCCTTCTTATTTGAAGAATATTTAGCTATATTTATGTTTTCGCCTATAATGCTTGGCATAGATTCTGGCCATAAATATTCTTCTCCAATTTCTAGTGAAACTATATCATACAAAACATTTAAAGCATCAAAAACTTCTTTAGAGGTTTTCATAACAGGTGTTATCATCTCAACTTGACTTTCAGAAAAATCTGTTGTTATATATGGATTCTCTAATTTATCACCAAAAACATCTGGATGTTCTTTTGAAGATAAAATCCCATCTTTATCTATCCTTAAAGATTCTAGCTCTATTCCAAATCCTCCCTTTAAAAGTTCGCCTGAACTTATAAATCCTTTTATTGTATTTAACATAATCATCCTCCTAAAATTATTTTATCTTCGATTTTGTATTATAAACATTAGAAACAATTCTCCTTTATACTATCATTAGTATCTGTAATTATATTCATTAAAAACAAAACTAACTTGTTCCCATTTGTAATATTTAAACTATAATAACTCCATACACCATCTTTCCTACAAACAACTAATTTGCATTCCATAAGAACATTCATATGGTGTGATAATGTTGGTTGAGTAAAATTAAATTCTCTTAATATAGAGCATGCACACATTTCTCCTTGAGATAACATATTAATTATTTTTAATCTACTAGAATTTCCAAGTGCTTTAAAAATTTTAGCATTTATCTCATATGTATTTTCCATTTCTTCTCCTTATATAGATATTTTTCTATATTAAGTATATAATCTATATATTATCCTTGTCAATTTTTATATTATAATATTGGCTTGTAAATATATAGCTAATACATTATTTTTTATACATATAGATAATTATCAATTAAAGCTTGAATTTCAATTTATAAAAAACACCTTAAAAGAGTATCTTTTAAGGCATCTTATGTACAAAATAAATTTTCTATATTTTTTGTCTATCCACTTTTTTATTATAAAAATAACTCACTCCTGCAGCTGCAATAACTATTATATAACCTATCATACTGTTTTCTCCCGGTATCTGACTAAATACCAAAACTGAAAATATTGTAGCAAATATAACTTGGCTATACCCAAATATAGATATATCTTTAGCAGCTGCATATTTATATGCAAGGGTTGTACCAAATTGTCCAAAAATTGTGCAAATACCTGCACATAATAAATATATTGTTTGCATTGTAGTCATTGGTGTATAGTCAAATATCATATATATAGCACCAACTGATATTGATACTATGGCAAACCAAAACACTACCGTTTGAGGACTTTCTTTCCCTCCTAAATACCTTATACATGTAAACGCAATACCTATTGAAACGGCTCCCAAAATTGCCATAAAGGCTGGAAATACAGGCATGGTAGACCCAGGTCCAAGTATGATAACAACACCAATAAATGCTATTGCCAAAGCTCCAATTTGGAATCTTTTTATTTTTTCTTTTAAAAACAAAAAGCTAAATATTATTATAAAAAACGGACCTAACTGATTTAACATAGTTGCATTAGGAAGCATAAGTTTATCTACTGCATAAAAGTTAGCTAAAGCTCCTAGTGTCCCAATACAACCTCTTAGAAGTAATATCTTTCTATTTCCTCTATGTCCCAAAACAGATTCTTTATTTTTAGCTAAAAGAAATATAGCTAAAAATAGACATGGAAGATTTCTAAAAAAAACCTTTTGAATTACAGGAATATCCCCAGATAGCTTTATAAACGTACTCATTCCAGCATATCCTAAAGCACTTATAATAAGAAGAATAGTCCCTTTTGTTATGTTATTATTCATATACAGTTTATAAGATTAAAACTTAAACCTAGTTTCTTATAATACTCCCTCCCTTTATATTGTTCTAAATTCAAATATAAAATTATTCTAACATTTACAATAAATAAATTCTACAATGAAGATACCCCTGTTTTACTCAATAAAATTGTTCACATTTAAACATCTTGTTTTTTTTAGATTTCTCTTTTATTTTCATGAATTATTTATAAAATCAAATAAAAATTCTTTAAAATAAAAAGCTATAACAATAACAATTGTTATAGCTTGTCTTAAATCTTATTTAACCTATCCTTCTAAATCTTTTTCTGTTGGAATAGAATCTATTGCTCCATAATTAGTACAAGTTATAGCCCCTACTCTATTAGCATAAGCTATTATTTCTTTCCATTTTTCAAAACTTATTTCATCTTTATTATCTATCTCATTAACCTTTTTTAAAACAGCTCCTACAAAAGCATCTCCAGCTCCTGTTGAATCTACCTGCTTTATTTTTATTGATGGAATTATTACTGAGTTTAGACCATCACTTATCAATGTTCCTTGACTACCTAAAGTTATAGCAACTACTTTTGCTCCTATTTTATGAAGTTCTGAAACTCCTTCATTTAAATCTTCTTTTTTAGTTATTATTTTTATTTCTTCATCGCTTAATTTTATAAAATCTGCTTTTTCAATGAAATTTTTACAATCAAGCACAAATTGTTCTAATCTATCTTCTAATATTAACGCATCCCTATAATTAGGGTCAAAAGATACAAAAGCTTTTTTATCTAAAGCATGATTTAATAATTTATAATATGTGTTTTTAAGCTCACCATCTAAAAAACCTGTTGCAGAACCAAAATGAATAATATCTTTATTCTTTATTATATTAGTATTTATACTTGAAAAAGAGTATTCTCCATCTCCCCCTCTTACAAACTCAAAGTTTCTTTCACCATTTTCATCTATTGCAACAAAAGCTAAAGTTGTATGTCCTTCCATAACTGTCATATCAGTGTTTATATTAACTTCTTTAAGCATTTTAACTAAATACTTTCCGAAAGAATCATTTCCTACTTGACCTAAAAAGTAAGACTCTCCTCCAAGTTTTGATACAGCAGCTGCAACATTTGCAGGAGCTCCTCCTGCCTTTTTCTCAAAATTGTTTCCCTTTTCTAATCCTTTTCCTATATCTTTGCCTATAAAATCTATTAAAAGTTCACCAATACAAAATACTTTATTCATTATAATTTACTCCCTTCAATGTCCAAATTTCTAGCTTATTTATATTAAGTTTTTCACCTAATCCATTTAATTTTAATCCTGTGCTATTCATTTTCACAAAAACTCTAGATGATAAAACATATTCTCCATCATTTATATAAATTTCAACAGCAGATTTATCAATAAATCCATGTAATTTTAAATTATTGCTTTTATTTAATATAAATTTTCTAATTCCATGAGGTCCCTGCAATATATTTTCTCTACTTATTACACAAATCCCATCATTAAAATATAAATCAAAATGTTCTCCTTCACCTTTAAACATTTCTATTTTAAAATTTAAATTCCTACTATCTTTTAAATCTAAAATAAACTCATAAGAATTTTTATTTATATCAGAAAATTCTAAAGATTCCTCAACAAAGTTATCTCTACAAAAAAACATTTTTTCTCTTAATTGTTTTATCTCATCTATTGGATGTTGATATATTTTATTATTTTTCAAAGCTAATTCTCTTGGAATAGTTAAACAATGTATCCAATTTTCCTTTAAACTTATATGCTTGTCCTCATCTTGTTCTGGTACACCCATCCATCCAATCATTAAAATCCTATTTTTATCATCTTCAAAAATTTGAGGTGCATAAAAATCAAATCCCATATCTAATTCACAGAACTCATCATGATTAAACTTTAAAGTATCATAATTTAATTTTCCTACAATATACCCTGATTGATATATGTTTTGATACTTAAATTCCTCTTTCTCTAATCCTTGAGGAGAAAAGATTAAAACATCCTTATCTTTTAAAGTCACTATATTAGGACATTCCCACATATATCCAAAATTTTCTAAACGAGTCTTGACTTCTCCCTCTAGACTCCATTTTCTCATATCTAATGAAGAATATAATAAAACCCTACCCTTTAATTTGTCTGTTTGAGCCCCTATTATAAAATAATATTTTCCATTTTTAAAATATACTTTAGGGTCTCTAAAATGAGAAGTATATCCCTTAGGAACAGAATCTAATACCGCACCTAATTTTTTTACATCTCCATCTTTATTCATGATAGCTGCACATTGATAAGATAATCTATTACCATTCTCATCTTTAACATTTCCTGTATATAAAAGTTCTAATACTCCATTTCTTTCGATTGCACTTCCTGAATAACATCCATTTTTATCATAATAATCCACCGGTGCTAAAACTACTTTAGGAATAGTATAATTTATAAAATCTTTAGTTTTAATAAGCCCCCAATGTTTAAATTTATGCTCGCAAGTAAATGGATTCCATTGAAAAAATATATTATATTCACCATTAAAAAAACTTAATCCATTAGGATCATTTATAAGACCAAATGGTGGTTGAAAATGATAATTATTTCTAAAACTTTCATTGTTTTTTTCTTTTTTATAAAATTCTTTTGAATCTTTATTTATATCTAAAATACCCTTAAATTTCATAATATTTTACACCCTTATATTTTTTATTTTACCACTTATTATAATTTCCGTACACTATCCTTCTTTACTAATTGAATTGGCACATCTCTTAATTCCTTAAAACTTTTTTCCTCTATAAATGAAACCATTCTATCTGCTGCTTCAAAACCTAAAAATTCATAATCAAAACTTACTGTTGTAAGCGACGGATAAATAGCGGTTGCTATATCATAACCACCAAAACCCGCAATTGAAATAGTTTCTGGGACTTTTATTTGTTTCTCCATAAGATATCTATTAACACCAATTGCAATATTATCAGTAGCACAAACTATAATACTTGGATTAAAATAAACTGCCTTATATGAATTTTCATAAGCACTTTTAAAACTAAAATCTGTTTCCACATAATTTATAGTAAAATCACTATCAAAAGCATCAAAAAAACCTTTTTTTCTATTTATTCCAACAGCTATATCATCTTCATTTACACCCATATAAACTATATTTTTATGCCCTTGTTCTCTAACAAAGTCCCCCATAATATTCCCAGCTTTATAATCATCTATGGTTATACAATTTACACCATACTTTTCTTGTCCAGTAAATATAACTGGAATAGGCAACTTATTTGCAAGCTTTACATGTTCTTGTGAAATAATAAATGACATAACTATTATTCCATCCATTCCTTCTAAATACAATTTGTTTATATGACTTAATTCCTTTTCCATATCTAAATCACTAGTTAAAATTATAGGTTGATACCCCTCTTTTTCTATCTTTCCAACTATCCCCTTTAATATTTTACTTGCTGTAAAAGAATCTATCCTTGGTATTATTATACCTATAAGTTTACTGTTTTTGCTCTTTAATCTTTTTGCAAAGAAATTAGTTTGATATCCTGTTTTTTTTATAACATCACCTATTATTTCTATATTTTTTTTACTTACATAACCCCCATTTAAATATCTAGATATAGTACTTTTTGATAACCCAGTCATATTTGCTATATCTTGAATAGTTACCTTCATCTTATTCCCCCTACATTATTGTAAAAACTCTTTTTATACCCTAAATTATAAATGCTGTAACCTAATCTATATACCCCATATTTCTAAAACTATTATAATATATTATTTACATGGTATTAATACCATATATTTATAAATATTATATTATAATCTTTAATTGTATTTTTTATTATTTTTATCAATTAATATGATATCAATTCCATATTTTTCTGTCAATGTTTTCATTAGAAATTTTAACTATTTTTATATTAAATATAAATTTATTTTCTTTTACTGATATTAAGTCCTATTTATTCATAAACAAAAAAACTGTATTCTTTAATAAATTAATATCAAAGAATACAGTTTTTTCATTTTCTCATTAACCCCATTGTCCTGCAATACTTGCATCTTTATGATATTCATTAAAATCTGAGGAATTAAAGAAATTTCCTGCATCATAAAAAGTACAATCAACATTAATCCATTTATTTTGTGATGGAATATATACTTGATTCCAAGCATGGCTAACCCATTGTGTTCCATCAAATCCTTCACCTGTAATAAGCCTTACTTTAAGTCCTGCATCTCTTGCCATTGCTACATAAAGAGAAGCATAATCAAAACAAACTCCTTCTCTTGTATCAAAAGCTGCTATAGCACCTGATTTGAGATTTACATCACCTTCTTCAAGTTCTTGAGCCTTTTTATTATCATAGGTTATATTTTGTCCAACCCATTGATATATTGCATAAGCTTTAGCTTCATCTGTTCTTTTTCCAGCAATTATTTCTTGAGTTTTTGCATCTATTGCAGGAGATGATTTTACTGCTTGTGCTAATGTCACGCCATTATAATACGTAATAGCGCCATTTGAATTATTATCAGATAATTCTCCATTATTTCCATTTTCTATTTTCAAAGAATTATTTAATAGTTTAGGAAAATTTTTAACTAAACTGCTATCTGTAATTTGCTCTACTATATTTGTATTTAAATAATTATAAATATTACTATTATCTATTTGATTTATTATATAAGTTGGTAAAGGTAAAAGTAATAAAGCTTTTATTATAAAAGCTGCAATTATTATATTTATTATTGAATTTGGAATAGCAAATATTACACCGCAAATTCTAGTAAAACCAGTACCTAAAGATTGCCCTAATCTATCTATTAGTTTTAATAGTGGGTCAAATATAATTAGATTTATAAGCCTTATAAAAAGCATTATGATGTTATATAAAATTATAAGAAGAATTATAAATCCTATAATATAATAAATTCTATATGCTAAACCATTTAAATTATTAAAAAAAACTATATTACTTTTTATGTAATTTAAAATATTTAATATTATATTACTATTTATAGCACCTAATACTATAGTTACTAAAACAACAATGTCCTTTTCTAAATTAAAAAGCTCATATTTACCACTCCTATAATTAAAACCCTTTATAAATCCTAAAAATATCGGAATCACAAATATTAAAACTAAAATTATACTTACTATATTAAAATTCATAAAATTAACCACATCCTAAGTTTATAAAATATAAATTAAATTTTTATATACACTATACTAGCATAATTATATGTATTTATTATGTCATAAATAAATTTCTGGTTTTAACTTAATTATTGTCAAATCATTATAAGTATTTATTATAGTATAAAAAGCATATTCTTGTAAAACAATTAAGCATAAAATATTTTTAAACTCTTCATTTATGAAGCTTTTCATTCATTTTTTATTTCATATTTTTTCCTTATTTTATACTTGAAAATATTTCATTTTATTTGTTATAATCCCAAAAAAACTTTATAAATTTTAATTAGTTTAAAAAAAAATTTATTATTTATCATTTTTTATTTTTATTTTAAATATATTAGAGTAATATCATCCTATAATAACCCTTCAAATCCGCTTTATATCTTATCTTTATGGCAAAGTATATTTTTTGCAAATTTAAATAATTATTGAATAAATTCTTCTGATTTTCTTCCTTTTTTTTCAATTTTTTTCTTAAATATTTTCGTATAATTTGCGTTAATTCCTTTTTTATATTATAATGAGAAAAAAGGCCTTGGAAAAATGAATAATTTATTTCTTTTTATAAGAGTCGGGAGGTATATATTTGAACAAAAAATTAATATCTGTACTAGTTGCATCTGGAATTTTATTTAACACTAGTACTTTAGTTATGGCAGCACCATTAAGTAGTGCTACTAATACTACAACTACACAAGCAAGTTCAATTTCTAGCTCAAACTTAAACGATAATAAAGCAAAATATCAAGAGTTAGATAGCAAAATAAAGTCTTTAAGTTCAAACATAGATAATTTAAATACAGAAATTCAACAATTAAATGAAACACTAAAGCAAAATGCAATCGATATCGAAAATGTAAAAGCTGAAATATCAACAGCTCAAAGCAATATCAATACATTAAAAGAGCAAATTGCTAAAGACCAAGAAGTATTAGGTCAAAGAATCAGAGGTCTTTACATGCTAGACAGTTCTCAAAATGCTCTTACATACCTAATTACGTCAAAAAATTTTGGTGAATTTTTATCTAGAATGAATGCAGTAGTTAATATATATTCAGCTGATAAACAACTTATAAATGAGTTAAATGCTAAACAAGAACAACTAAATAGTAATTTAACAACATTACAAAATAAAGAAAATTCATTAAATCAATTAAATGACTCAACAAAATCAAGTATAGAAGAACTTAACACTAAACAAAGTGAATATCAAAATCAAATAAATGAATTAAATGAACAAAAACAACAAGTTGCTTCAACAATTGCTTCAAACGAAGAAGAGTTAATATCAAATTCTATTTCTACAATAAACACAAGTGATTCAATAAGCCAAATACAAGATGCTGTAAACTCATTAAAGCAATTAGTTACTCAACTTAGCACAAACTCTGTTATTACTAAAGCTAACAATGCTATAAATGAAGGTGAAAACAAAATACAATCTCTATCTTCTCAAACATCAAATAGTACAAGCTCTAGCAATAATACTGCTACGGAATCTAGTTCCACTAGCGTAGCATCAAGTAATTCAAATTCATCATCTAATAACAATGCTGAAAATTCCACAACCTCTTCATCAAGTTCAGTTGGTTCTTATATAGCAGAATACTCTATGGTTGCTACAGCATACACTGGTGGTGGTTTAACAGCTATGGGACTTAAACCTGTTAGAAATCCTGATGGTATTAGCACTATAGCAGTAGATCCAAATGTTATACCTTTAGGATCAAAAGTTTATATTCCTGGCTATGGATATGCAATAGCCTCTGATACAGGTGGAGCTATAAAAGGAAATAAAATAGATTTATACATGAATTCTGAAAATGCGTGCTTAAATTTTGGAAGACAAACCGTTAAATTGTATCTTGTAGCTTATCCTGGTAAATGGTAAACATTTATTAAAAACAAAGAAGTTATATATTATTTAATATATAACTTCTTTGTTTTTATTTCATATTAATTATATACATCTTTAGACAATACTTCTGATTTTATTAAAACTCCACTTTCATAAGTATTTTTATAAGTTATAGATGATTTATTTCCTGTTTTAACAGCATTTATCTCTATAGATTTTTCAGGATTTTCATTTATTCCCCATATAGTAGTCTTTATTGTACAATTATCTGTTACATAAGCTTGTACAACAATTGGATTACTATAATTGTTTTTAAATTTAAAATCCACTACTCCTTTTGCTAAAGTAGCATCTCTTCCTAAAGAAACATAACTTACAGGAAGTGAATGAGGTGCTCTTTCCACAATTTCTAAATCTGAATATAAGACTGAATTGTAAAGAGTCGTAACCACCTGACAAATTCCTCCTGCAACTATTGGTACAACTTCATTATTTATAAACCCTGGAGCTGCAGTATAACCATCACTTATTTCCCTACTTCCACCTTGTTCATCAACAGATAAAACTTCTCCAGGCATTAAAACCACTTCATTTAATTTACTTGAAAATAATCTTATATTTTGAGTCCTACCACTTGTTAAATCTGGAAGAGTAGTTTCATAAGTGCCTAAAACATTCATATTATTAAAAACATCTTCATCAATCTCAACCTCTACAATATTAACTGGTACTTCCACTATCTCATCAAAAGTTTCATTATTCAAATTTTCTATTATAAGCCTTTTTAATTCTTCTTTCTCAACGATAAGACCTTCTCTAGAATTTGATATTAGCATTTCATCACCATTAAAAGAAACTCTAGCATCTTCTTTTTCTATATCTATTAAAGATGACAAATTATCAATATATTCATCTAAAATCTTATCATTACAAACTTCGTCAAAAGAAATAACCTTTTTATTTATTTTGATATAAATTCTATCCAATGTATTTTTAATTAAATTGCCTTCTTTTCCTATATTAATTATTTCATCAGCTATATCTTTTACATCATAGCTTAATCCAACATCTGAGGCATTAATTTTTTCATTTATTACATCTTGATAAACTATATTTATAGTATTTTCTTGTAATTTTTCATGACAATATTCATTTAAAACATCTATTAATTCATCCCTAGTTAAATTTCCTAGATTTTTATCTTCTAGATATACGCCATCATAAACCACTTCTTCTTCTACCCTTGTTTGATTAGTTGTAGATACTGCGCCAGTTGTTAAAGCCCCTATAAAAACAAACATGCACAAAGCTACTATTTTTTTCTTTTTCCCCAATTTACAATTTTTTTCTCCCATATTCCCCTCACAATTAAATTACTTTAAATTCTTTATTTACCATAATTATACATTATATTTTTACCTTTTTCTATATATTCATAGATTTTATTTTACTTAAAACAAATTAAATATTTTTTTATATAGTCATTTATGTTTTTAAAGTAGAACCCAACATCTTTTGATTCATGTGAATCTGAACCTAATACCATAGGAATTTCATTATCCAATAAAAGTTTCATAAATACCCCAGATGGATAAACTTCTTTGCATTTTTCTTTTCTAAGTCCAGATGTATTTAAATCTATTTCCAATTTATTTTCTTTTAGTAATTTTATTATTTCTGTTAGAATATCTATATTGTAAGAACATTTAGGGAAACTTTCCTTATATTTTCTAACCAAAGTAGGATGACCTATTCTTCTAGGTTTGTACTCTCCTAAATCACATGTTATAGATTTTAACATAGTTTTATAATATAAATTATAAAATTCATTAATTCCTCCAACTACATCAATTAATTTTCTTAATTCCTCCACACCAGAGCCAATAGGATAGTATTTTCCCTTATATCTTAAAGTATGAACGGATAATATTGAATCATCTATGTATTTTCCATATTGATTTAACAATTTTTTTATGTTCTCCTCTTCTCCTTCTATATAATCAACCTCTACACCAACATTTATTTTTATTTTATCTTTATATTTATCTTTTATCTCTTTTACAGCTTTTAAATATTTTATTAAAGTTTCCTCATCCATAGCGCTATTATTCCTAGGTGATGGATCTTTTTTTAATGTTAAAGGCATATGTTCTGTAAATGTTATTTCACTAATCCCATTAAGTAAAGCCCTTTCTATATACATATAGAATGTATCCAAAGATCCATGTGGGCAATAAGGGCTATGCACATGCCCATCTCTTTTTAAATTTAATTCCATAGAATTTTCCTCCTAAGTTTTTTAATATCAAAACCATTATACTAAAACAAATATATTTTTTTAATATTATGCTTTGATTAATATTCATTATTTTTATCAAAATAATATTAATAATTTTGCTTTAAAACATAAAAAATCATAATATATAAAATAAATTTATATATTATGATTTTTAAATTATCCTTCAAAATATTCATTTATACATAGATTAAAATTAGAATCTAAAACTTTTTTTCTTCCTCACATTTAACTATTGGTAAACTAAAAGTAAACTCACTTCCCTCACCTAATTTACTTTTGCATTTTATGGTTCCATTTTGTATTTTTATCAAAGATTTTACAAGAAATAAACCAACACCACTTCCTTTAGATTTTTTCAAAAGATGACTATGATTGTTTCCTTGATAAAATCTATCAAAAATCATATCCAAATTTTTTTCATCTATACCTATACCATTATCTCTTACGGTTAATTGAAAACTTTTTTCAAACACCTCTAAAAAAACTTGAATTTTTCCACCTTCATTAGTATACTTTATAGCATTTGATAAAAGATTTAATAAAATAAGTTCTATTTTTTCTATATCGCACAAAACATACTTTTCCTCAATATTTGTATCAAATATTATCTCTATTTTTTTAGACTCGCCATATCTTATAACCGATTGAACTATATCTTCAACAGCACTAACAATCTCACATTTTTCACTATTTACTTTATAATAGCCTTCTTCTATTTTGTTAATATCCATTATAGTATTTACTAAATTTAAAATTTTAAATGAATTCTTTTTTATTGAATCTAAATAACTTACAATATTTATATTTTTATTATAAGTTATATTTCCATCATCTATATTTTTCTTTAAAAGTTGTATTGTCGATAAAATTATATTTATAGGCGTTTTCAATTCATGTGACATATCCATCATAAACATCTTTTTTTCTTTTTTACCAAGTATCATATAATATTCTTTACCCTCTGAATATTTTTTTAATACCCTTATATTATTCAAACAAAGTTTAGTATTTCCTAACATTATATATATGTTAGATATTACTTCGTTTTTTATCCTTAAAAAATCCTTCTCTCTAAATGAAGATATTTCAAAAAAGTTATTTTTACTTATATTGTCTAAATCACACTCTAACTCCTTTAAAACAATATTATTAACATAATAAATTTGTCCACTACTATCTAACACAAAAATATAATCATCTAATATCTCCATAAACGATCTATCATAAAAATCAAACTCATATTCTCTCAAAACATCCATACTTCTCTCACCATATTTTTACTTATTATTTTGTTATTTTACATTTTTATATTCTATGTATACTTAAAAAATACCTTTTATATTAATTCTTTATTTTCATATTTCTTTAATATAACTAATGTATAATAATATATAATATTAAATATTTGTAAATATTAATATTAAATATTTGTAAAATACCTTGTATCATAAATTTATTTTTTATGTTAGAATAAATTATCATGTCAATAATAAATTTAAATAAATAAGTACTCTTATTTTTATGTACCTAAAAGAGGAGGATCAGTCATGAACGTACTTATATTATCAGCTTCTACAGGGGCAGGGCATATGAGAGCATCTAATGCTTTAAAATCTTATATTGCCAAAACTGAAAAAGATATAAATGTAGAAGTTGTAGATGTATTTAAATATATAAATCCACTACTCAATAAAACGGTTTGCAAGGGATATTTATACCTTGCTACAAAGACACCTAGGTTTTATGGTAAAATATATGCATCGACTAATAAAGATTCTAAAATACCATCAAAACTAACAAAACCAATAGTTCTTTTTAATAGAAAGCTTATGAGGCTTATAAACTATTTTAAACCTAATGTGATAGTAACTACACACCCATTTGTTACTGAAATGGTGTCTAGACTTAAAAATCAAGAAAAAATAAATATCCCACTAGTTTGTATAATGACAGATTATGCACCTCATAAAACATGGATACATAAACATGTTGATGCATATATAGTAGCTAATGATGATATGCCTTCTGAAATGATTAAACTAGGCGTTCCTAAAGAAATTATTCACAGCTTTGGAATTCCCATAGATGAAGTATTTTTTAATCAGAAAGATAAAAAAGATTTAAGAAAAAATCTAAAATTAAACGAAGAGCTACCTACAGTTCTCATTATGGCTGGAAGCTTTGGTGTTAAAAACATTTTAGATATATATAACGATATAATAAAAATACCAACTGAATTTCAAATAATAGTTATAACGGGAAGAAATGAAAAACTTTATTCTGCTTTTAAAGAAATACTTCCAAACAGTTCTAAGCCTACTGAACTTATATTCTTTACACATGAAGTAGATAAATATATGCATTCTTCTGATATTATAATAACTAAACCAGGCGGACTTACAATTTCAGAGGCACTAGCTTGTAATATACCTATGGTTCTTTTTGACGCAATTCCTGGGCAAGAACAAGAAAACGCTCAATTTTTAGTTAATCATAATATGGCTATACTTCTTGAAAAGGATAAAGACTGTTCTTATGTTATACAAAACTTGCTCGATGATAAAGCTAGATTAGAATTTATGCAAAATTCTTGCAAAGTATTTGATAAATCAGAATCATGCAAAAACATATTAAATTTAATAAAAAAGTTATGCAAAACAAGTTAAAGAAAGGATGGGCATGAAATTTATATAAACTAAATTTTATGCCCATCTTATCCTTTCAAAGATTTATTTGCAAACCATCCTAAAATAATCACTCCTATTGTTGATTCAAGACCTATAAGCATCCTTGTTGTATTTGTAAGTGGAACTATATCTCCAAAACCTAATGTTGTTATTGTTACCATACTTAAATAAAACATTCTAGGGAAATTAAATTTTATATAATAAAAAAAGCTATTTTTATTCAAACTAGGATTTCCATCATTATTTATTATATACTGATTAAATTTTTCATTTATTTTTTCATCTATTATAATTCCAACATCTAAAACCTCATCTAAACATTTCACTCTAAATATTTTTTCTATATCTAATCCATCTAAAATTTTATTACTACTCTTTGTACTTATCTTACATTGCTTATATATATTATCTTCATGCTTTATTGACAATTCTTCTAATATTTTAAGTGTTATTACAGCATTATATTCTAAATTATTTCTACTATCTTTTAATACTATAAATATATCACTCTCTAAATATTTATTATTTATTCTTGTTTCCTTTATTTTTAAATCATTTACATCAAATAAAAAATCTTCATAGCAGTTATTAAAAAAAACTAAATAATTTGAATTATAATAATTTCTAAAATTGCTTTTGATACTATTTTCCAAATAATTTTCTATATAAGAATAATTTTTATCAAAAATAATTTCTTTATTTGAAAATGAATAATAAAAATCATTAGAAAAATATGTGTATAAAACTGCAAAAAATATTACTATAAAAAAATAAAAAATTATAAACTTAATAATAATTTTTTTATGTATTTTCATACTATATTCCTTCAACATAATTATTAATAATACTATTGCTATTAATATAAAAGTATTATTATGATTAATTATTAAAATTATCCTTTATAAAAAAATAGAGGCATGAGTTTTTCTCATACCTCTATTTCTTTTTTTTATGATTTATAAGATAAGTAAATTCATTAACATATTTTAAATCTGATTTTATAAGACCTAATATTATATTTAATCTTTTATTAAATCTCACTCCACCCATAACAAAATCAAAGGGTATATATCCTATGATTATAATTGCTACAATTAATACTAAAGATATAATATTTATTGAATTATAACTATAATTTAAAGTAGCAAGCAAAATCATTGCCATTACTATACTTATAGTTGCAGCTATAAGTATAATGAAGTTATTATATTTTTTTATGCTACAAATTTCCCTTATTATAAGGTCTCTTTTTGCCTTTAAGTTAATATTATCTTTATCAAAATTCATCTAACCACCCCTAAAATAAAATGGTTTAATATTTATATCAATAATGTAATTCTAACATTTTATTATTAATATTACTAGTACTTATATTTGTTCATTTTTATAAAAATAAATATTAATTCATATTAGCTTTAAGCATACTTTTCTATTTTTTTAATGATTTAACAAAATCCTCAATTCTTTTTAATGCTTCAACAATATCTTCCATAGATGTTGCATAAGAACATCTTATAAACCCTTGTCCACATGAACCAAAAGCATCACCTGGAACTGTTAACACTTTTTTCTCCATTAAAAGTCTTTGACAAAACTCATCTGATGTAATATTTGTAGATTTTATATTTGGAAAAACATATAAAGCTCCCATTGGTTCAAAGCACTCAAGCCCCATTTTCCTAAATCCTTGAACAACAACACGTCTTCTTCTATTATATTCTCTTGCCATAGCTTCTACATCTTTATCACTATTTTTCAAAGCCTCAATAGCTGCAAATTGCGCAGTAGTTGGTGCGCACATTATAGCATATTGATGTATTTTTTTCATGGCATCTATTAAAACTTTATGACCACAAGCATATCCAAGTCTCCACCCTGTCATGGCATATGCTTTTGAAAACCCATTTATAACTATAACCTTATCTTTTATTTCTGGAAAAGAAGCAATAGATTCATGTTTTTTACCATAAGATAACTCTGAATAAATTTCATCTGATAATATAATAATATCTTTATCCTTTAAAAATTCAACAATGGGTTTAAGTTCATCTCTAGTCATTATAGCTCCAGTTGGATTATTAGGAAAAGGTAAGACTAACACCTTTGTTTTAGGAGTTATAACTTTTTCTAAAGCTTCTTTTGTAAGTTTAAAATCATCCTCTTCTTTAAGGTCTATTATCTTAACAGTTCCTCCGGCAAAAGCAGCACATCCTTTATATGCCACAAAACTCGGTTCTGGAATTATAATTTCATCTCCAGGTCCAATTAAAGCCCTTATTGCAAGGTCTATACCTTCACTTCCTCCAACAGTTACAATTATTTCTTCCTTTGGATCATATTCTAAATTACATCTTCTCTTTAAATATTTAGAAATTTCATCTCTAAGCTCAATAAACCCAGCGTTAGATGAATAATGAGTATGTCCTTTTTCTAATGAATATATACCAGCTTCTCTAACATTCCAAGGAGTTACAAAATCAGGCTCTCCAACTCCTAATGATATGACATCCTCCATTTCATTTACTAAATCAAAATACTTTCTAATACCAGATGGAGGCATATCTTTAATATTTTTTAATATCATATCTTCTAATATCATATAATAAGAACCTCCCTATCATCCTTTAATCCTTTTTCCTTAAAAATAGTTCCATGCTCCTTATACTTTTTCAAAACAAAATGAGTTGCTATTCCATTTACATATTCTTGAATTGCAAGTTTATCAGATACAAACATAGAAACTTCTTTCATTGTTTTCCCCTCAACTATTACTGTTAAATCAAAACCACCAGATGACATTAAATAACATGCTTTAACCTCTTTAAAGTTATATATCCTCTCTGCAACCTTATCAAATCCAACTCCTCTTTGCGGTATAATTTTAACTTGAATTAATGCAGTTACTATCTCTGAATTTGTATTTTCCCAATTCACAAGAGTTGTATATCCTGCAATTACCCCACTATTTTCATAATCTTTTATAGCTTGTTCTACTTCTTCCCTAGTTTTTCCAGTCATAATAGCTATTTCTTCTACTGAATATCTACTATCTTTCTCTAACACTTCTAGTATTTCTTCCAAAACATTTGCCTCCATACATTTATTTTTCTATATCTTCTAATAAAAATTTTACAACAGCATCGTCATTATTATTTCCTATAACACCAGTTGATATTTCTTTAAGTCTTTTATCTGCATTTTCCATAGCATAACATCTATCTGATATTAAAAACATAGGAATATCATTTAAATTATCTCCAAAGGTTATTAAATTTTGAGATTTTAAATAATTAGACACAAATTCTATACCTTTAGCTTTAGATGCTGTTGAATTATAAATCTCCATAAAATACCATGATGGATTATAAATATCCTCATAATAATTTACTGTTATATTTCCTATTGCATCTAATTCATTATTTATTTTATCTATTAATTCTTCTTTATCCATAACAACAATATTTATTATTTTAGAATTTTTTATAGACTTTCTATAATCATCAGTTTTAACAAAGGTTTTTAACTTTCTATCTTTTCTTCCATTGTAAAAATCAATTTCAGCTTCATTAAAAAACTCTTTATAATAAACATACATATGGTTTTGATTTATAGCATATACCAAATAATTTTTACACCCTTTGTCCAAAACATCTAATACCTTAAAGACTGTTTGATTATCAATTTCCTTTATATCTATATATTCTTCTCTACCCTTATCATAAATAATAACACCATTCATAAGAATCAATGGTAATTTAATATTTAGATTACTTATTATATCAACTACAGTAGCAGGTGTTCTAGCAGTTGCTATGGTGAAATTTAATCCACTATCTATCAATTTATTTAAATTATCACTTGAAAATAAAGTTATCTCTTGTCTATTATTTAAAAGAGTTCCATCTAAATCTGAAACATATAAATTTTCCAAAATTCCTCTCCTTTATCAATTAAAAATCCTTCAGATATTTTAGTATCTAAAGATAATTATATAAGTTAAACTTAACAATAACAATAACTTATACCTTTATTTTATTCTTTTTATAAAACATTACAGCACTTAAAATAACCAATATGCAAATAAACGCATAAACAAAGAACAAACTATTTCCAATACTTCCAAATAAAATTATAAGAGAACCAACTATTGCAAGGCATGGATTTATAAAGCCTTTAAATATGCCCTTTACTTCTTTTGAAATCCCCATTCTTATAACCTTTATATAAAACACAATGTATAACACATAATTTATAGTTATTGATATCTCTGATATATCAGAATTTTGAAGCATATTAAATTTAACAGTTATATAATGAACTATCATCCAAAATAAAGATATTGCCATTACCAAAAATACTGATAAAATAGGCATTTTATATTTATCATTTATTTTAGATAAACTTTTAGCTTTAGGAAACATGTGTCTAATAGCCAATGAATACGGCATTCTAATATATCCTATAATAAGTCCGTTCACAGTTCCCATAATTGATATTATGATAAATATTAATATAAGCTTTGCCCCATAAACCCCAAAAATGCTATTGGCAGCAACATTTACATGAGAATCTCCTAGAGCCATTACATTTTCAACACCTACATAAGTACTTATCCCAACAAAATATAAAACATAAATAATAAGTATAAATATTGGTGCTATAATTAAAGCCTTTGGAAGATTTTTTTTAGAATCCTTTATTTCATGACCAATCGATGTTGAAACTATCCATCCATCAAAAGAAAAAGCAATTGGTGCTATTGCACTAATCCATTTAGTTTGAGTAAAAGCATTAACATGTTCACCTGTAATACTTTGAGGATTCCCAAAAAACAATCCTACAATGGCAATTATAATAAGAGGTATAATCTTAATCACAGTTGCTGCATTTTGAAAATATCCAGAAAGTCTAAATGACAATATATTAAATAAAAATATTAAACTCATAATAATTGTTCCAATAAGTATCTGAACTTCTAAACTTTCTTCTAAACCAAAAAGCATACATCCATATATTCCAGTAACCCAAGAAACAACGACTATTATTGTTGGATAGTATAAAAATGTATGAAACCATCCAAAAGCACAGGCAAACTCTTTATTCAAAGAATATTCAGCATAAGTTATAACCCCTCCAACTTCGGAATTTCTTGAAGCTAACTCTGCAATACTTAAACTTCCAAAAATAATTCCAAGTGCAGCAACTATAAATACTAATATTCCAAGTTTTATACTCCCATTTGTAGCTATTAAGATATTATCACTTTTAAAAAATATACCAGAACCAATTACAATGCCAACTATCATTGCTATAGCGGTAGGTAACCCATATCGATTTTCTTGCATAATTCCCCCAACTTTCATTTTTATATTTTATTAAATATATCATATATTTTTACATTTTTAAATATTTTTTAAAAAAATAGAGATTTTTATATTAAATTAAATATAAAAACCTCTAAAAAGATTATAAATTATTTAAAATGTATACAAGAATCCATATTATTACTTAATGTTCTAAATTCATAATTTTCACTAAGAAGATACTCTATCACTTCTGGCAAAGCTTCTACTGTAGATAATTTAGGATTAAGGTCATGAAAAAGTATCACCGCATTATTATTATTTTTACATCCATTTATCACATTTTTAACAATTTCTTCCTTACTCAAAGATTGTTTTGATGCATCTCCAGATGTAACATTCCAATCATAATACTTATATCCCTCTTCACTCATAACTTGAACTAATTCGTCCATAATAATTTTCCCACCGTACTTTTCACTTACTGTATTATTAGAACCACCAGGAAACCTAAGCATATAATTAGGTTTAATACCATATTCTATTAAAAGCCTGTTAAGTTTATTAACATCACTTTTAAAATCTTCAACCGATGTATATATTTCATTATACTCATGACAGTATGTATGATTTCCTATTTTATGTCCCTCTTTGTTCATTCTTATATACATGTCTTTATATATAGGTTTACCATTTACAAAAAAGGTAGCCTTTACATTGTATTTTTTTAATATATTCAATATTTTAGAAGTGTTTTTAGATGGTCCATCATCAAATGTTAAATATGCAATTTTTTTAACTTTCTCTCCTTTTTCTAATGCCTCTCCATCTGTTTCAATATAATCTTTATCACTTCTATTATCTTGAAAAATCTCATTCTCCTCGCTATCATTCATAGTTTTTCCACTAGTAATATGTACAGGTATCATAAATGATATTAATACTGCGATTACTCCTAAAAAATAAAAAACTATCCCTATCTTTTTCTTCATCTAAAATCACCACACCTATCCTAAATATTAGACCACTGTCTGTACTAGATATAGTATATGCAGTTTTTTATATATTTTTTGATGTAAATATTGGTATTTGAATATAAAAAACTATACAGACTAAAATTTAATATTTTTTAATCTGTATAGTTTTTAAATAATTATAAAGCTATTCTATATGCTCATGATTTCTTATATGATTTATACAATAACATCTATGATCTTTACATTTAGAACAATATCTAAATTCCATTTTAGGATCATCTTCATCTGTGATTCCACATACACTACAAATATGTCTTGGTCTAACTACCTTTAAATGAGACGCATGCCTTCTCTTTCTTGATTTGCTTTTTACATTCCTTTTACCCTTACTAAAAATATATGGCCCAAAGAATATAAGAAAACTAATTACAGGTGCTATAACAAGCAATCTTTCACCCATGCTAGAAGCTGTTACAAATTCCCAAGCTATTAAAATTCCATTTAAATAACCTAAATATTTTACCTTTACAGGCAGTATAAAAAACAATAAAAATTCAACGTCTGGATATACCATAGCAAAAGCTAAAAATAAAGAACTATTTAAATACCATGCACCAGCTGGCATTTTAGTTAAAAATGATACTATTATAGTCACTAACATTCCTAAAAAATAATAAACATTAAATTTAAAACTTCCCCAAGCCCTTTCAAGCCCTGAACCTATAACATAATATAAATAAATAGCAAATACCATCCATATAAAACCTGTGCTAGGAGGTACTATAATAAAGGATATAAGACGCCAAATCTCCCCTTGTGTTACCAACTGAGGTATTAAATATAATTTTGTTATTATTCGACTTCCATCTATTATAGATAAAACATAAACAAAAGCGGTTAATATTGTTATATAATACATTAAATTTTTAATACAAAACTTTCCAAATCTTTTCTCAAGTTTATCTATCCAAGTTATCCTATTTAGCATTAATACATACTCCTCCTTGTACTAATCTTTTAGCTGTAATTGATTTTCTTTTTATTTAATATTAATTTTTTTTAACATATATTTCTAAGTATAATTATAATATATTTTATATTAATAAGCTAGAAAAAAAATCCATAAACAATTATATTATTCAAATTTTATATTCTATAAAAAAATACATCTAAACTATGTTATACAGTTTAGATGTATTTTTAATATTAAACCAAATAACTACTTGTTATAGTTTGAAATTTTTCTTGATTTGTAATAAACCAAGGTTCAAATTCCATATTTTCTTTTTTAAGCTCTTTTGCTATTTCCATTAAATATTCTGGAATTCTAGCTTGTAATATTTCTCCAACATGAGTTCCAAGCTTAGTTTTCCCAATACCTAACTTACCACCAACATGAAGTTCAAAGGTATTTTGCATATCACCATCTATTCTTTTTATTTTTCCTGCAAAACCAATTGGCATAAGTTCATGAACTGTACAAGAATTTTGACATCCTGATATAGCAAGTCTTGGAAGTATATCTTCTGTCATACCTTCTTTCTTGAAATGTGTTAATATTTCATTTAACAACGATTGTGATTCCATAGCTCCCATTTGGCACGTTGGAACACCAATGCAGGATACCGAATCTTCAATTCTTGTTTTAGCTGACATAGAGTCAGTTAAATCCAGTACTCTCTTAACTTCATCTCCATCTAAATTTATAACATAAAATCCCTCTGTCATAGTCAATCTTAACTCTACATCTTGCATATCTTTTATAACTTTTAATATCTTTTCAATATTAGAAGTTTTAAATTGTCCACCTATTGGTTTTACATAGACACTATACAATCCGTCTTGCTTTTGTTCTGTTAATCTAAATGATTTTATACTCGTTTTTATACCAACTTTTAATATGTTTTTTTCACGAAGATTGATTTTTAAAGTATCACCAAATTTTTTAAAAGTTTCTTCAAGGTGCTTGTTATAACAATTTTTAAACTCTTCATTTCCCATTCTTTCTGCAATATATCTTATACGAGCTTTTCCATGATTACTATAATCCCCTTCCGCCATAAATAAACTTGTCATAGCTTCTACATGATACACAACATCTTCAGGGTTTATAAGACCTTCAACTTCTACTCCAACCTTTGGATTTCTTCCAAGCCCTCCGCCTATAAAAACTTTAAATTTATCCTCCTCGCCTTCTTTAACAGCTAAAAACCCTAAATCAACTGCCGTTACGTGAGATTCATCATTTATTTCATTTGCTACAGCTACCTTTAATTTTCTTGGCAGATGATAAGTTGTTATTTGTCTTTCAAAATTATCATTTATAGCAAAAGCATACGGTACTATATCAAAAGCTTCCCCAACCTTTACTCCAGATAAAGGTGAAATTGCAACATTTCTTGGATTATCTCCTCCCGCTCCTCTACTACAAATTCCAAATTCTAATGCCTCTTTTAAAATATCACAAGCAGCATCTATTCCTATTCCATGAAGTTGAACAGCTTGTCTAGTTGTAAAATGTATTTTTTTTAAATTATACTTCTTAGCTAAACCATATATAAATTCTAAAGTATTTACAGAAATAACCCCTGATACTGTTCTTAATCTAACCATAAAGCTTCTTCCATCTCTATGAGCATACACACACATTTTACCTGAAGCTTTCTTAAATTGTGCTTTATTTAACTCTCCATTTAAAAATTTATGTCCTATTTCTCTAAACTCTTCTATTTCATTAAGTAAAGTTTCCTTCAATTCCAAATTCATATTGTATATCCTCCTAACAAATTGACTACGATAAATAATTTAGCTTTTAATTTTTACATATTGTTAAAAATTTATCTATAAATTTATTATATCATATCTGTAATATTCAGTAAAATTTATATATTTAATATATATTATTAAAAAACTTAATAACTAACACGTTAATTAATAATAACCACTCCCTATTAAATACTATAAAAAAAATGCATCTCAAACTACAAAATAGTTTGAGATGCATTTTTTAATATTAAACTAAATAATTACTTGTTATAGTTTGAAATTTTTCTTGATTTGCAATAAACCAAGGTTCAAATTCCATATTTTCTTTTTTAAGTTCTTTTGCTATTTCCATTAAATATTCTGGAATTCTAGCTTGTAATATATCGCCTACATAAGTTCCAAACTTAGTTTGACCTATTGCAAATTTTCCTCTAATATGAAGTTCAAAGGTATTTTGCATAGTTCCATTTACTCTTTTAAATTTTCCTGCAAAACCAATTGGTGCAAGTTCATGAATTGAACAAGAATTTGGACATCCTGATATAGCAAGTCGTGGAAGTAAATCGTCTGTTATATTATTCTCTCTAAAATATGTTATTATCTCATTTAATAATGTTTGAGATGGCATAACCCCCATTTGACATACAGGTACACCTATGCATGATACTGAATCTTCAAGTCTTGTCTTTCCTGTCATACTCTCAGTTAGTTCTAACATCTTCTCTGCTTCTTTTCCATTTAGGTTTATAATATAATACCCTTCTGTACTAGTTAGTCTTAATTCTACATCTTCCATCTCTTTAATAGCTTTTAATATCTTTTCAATATCACAAGTTTTAAATTGTCCACCTATTGGTTTTACATAGACACTATATAGTCCTTCTTGCTTTTGTTCTGTTAATCTAAATGATTTTATATCTGTTTTTATTCCAGCTTTTAAGATTTCTTTTATAGTAGGATGAACCTTTAAAGAATCTCCAAACTTTTCAAAAGCTTCACTAAGATGTTTCATATAACATTTTGTAAATGCCTCTTCACCCATTCTTTCTACTATATACCTTATACGAGCCTTTCCATGATTATTATAATCTCCTTCAGCCATGAAAAGATTTGTTATCGCCTCTAGATGATATACAACATCTTCAGGATTTATAAGTTTTTCAAGTTCTACAGCAACTCTTGGATTTCTTCCAATTCCTCCTCCTATAAATACCTTAAATTTATTCTTCTCACCATCTTTAACAGCTAAGAATCCTAAATCAACAGCTGTTACATGTACCCTATCTTTAGTATCGTTTGATAAGTTTATTTTTAATTTTCTTGGTAAATTATAATTTGTTACTTGTCTTTTAATATTATCATCTATAGCAAATACATAAGGTACTATATCAAAAGCTTCTCCAACCTTTACTCCAGATAAAGCTGACATTGCAATATTCCCAGGATTATCTCCTCCAACACCTCTTGTACAAATTCCAAATTCTATAGATTCCTTTAAAATTTCACAAGCATCATCTATATTTACTCCATGAAGCTGTATAGCCTGACGTGTTGTTATATGTATTTTATGTAAATCATATTTTTTAGCTAAGTTATGTATAAATTCTAGCTTTTTAACAGGAATTACACCCGCTGTTGTCCTTAATCTAACCATGAAACTTTTACCATCCCTATGTGAATATACTCCCATCTTTCCAGATGCTTTTTTAAATTGAGCTCTATTTATTTCACCACTTAAAAATTTATAAGCAATTTCTTTAAATTCATCTATTTCATTGATTAAAGTTTTTTTTAATTCACTATTCATACCTTCGACCTCCTAATATGATAAACATAGTATTTTCATTTAATTTATAATTATTTTAATATTTTATGTTTAAATTTAAACTATTAATTATTAAAAAAGTTAATAATCAACTATATAATCATTAACTTTGCTATTTTATATTCTTTTAAATTAATTTTCTGTGATAAATATCATGGAAATTGAAAATTTTTAAATTATTTAAATTTAATATATTTATTATTTTTAAATAGTTGACAACAATACTTTAATGTCTTAATATATTACTTGTTTATTATAATCTTACATAGAGTTTAGTTAAACTAAACTCTATGTAAGATTATAATACGTTTTTTACTTATTATAAGTTTAGATTTAGCCAAAACTACATCTAAATAGAGTCGCAAACTTAGAATTACTTCTATATTTTTAAATCAAGACTTTAATAATTTTAATTTGGAGGAATCATAAATATGAACATTAACATGATTGGCGTTCCATTATTTTATGGATGCGATAACCCAGGTGTTGAAAAAGGCCCTGATACTTTAAGAGAGAACAACATTATAGATATATTTAAAAACAATAATAACAAGATTTATGATTTGGGAAATTTATATGTAAAACATATAGATTCTTGTGATAAATTTGCCGATAATAAAAATATGAAGTACTTATCCTCTGTTATAGATGTAAATGAAAATTTAGCCCAAGTTATTTATAATAGCTTAAATGCTAATAACTTTCCTCTAGTAATTGGAGGAGATCATTCTTTAGGACTTGGCTCTTTAGCAGGTGTATCTAAACATTTTAATGGAGATTTTGGAGTTATTTGGGTAGATGCCCACGGTGATATAAATACTGATTTGACATCTCCAAGTGGTAACATACATGGAATGCCACTTGCAGCTTCTATGGGGGTTGGAAATAAATCTCTTCAAGATATTTACTTCAAAGGAAGAAAAGTTGATCCGAAAAAAGTATTTATTCTTTGTGCTAGAGATTTAGATGAAGGTGAACTTGAACTTATAAACTCTCTAAAGTTAAATGTTTGGACATCTAAATCAATTAAAGAAAAGGGAATAGAAAGGTGTATTGAAGAACTCTTAAATAGAGTTTACGATTTAAATATAAAAAATATTCATTTAAGCTTTGATATAGATTGTGCAAATCCTGACTTGGTTCCAGGTACCGGAACTCCTGTGAAAGATGGTATATGTATGAACGAAGCTAAATATATAATAGATTCATTATTTAAAACTAAAATGATTAAATCTATGGATTTTGTTGAATTTAATCCTGATATAGAATATACTACAACTCTAAACAATTGTTTAGAGTTATTAAAATGTGTTGCTAAAAGCATGCAATAATAATTATATTTGCCATAATTTATTAATTGATTCAATCATAAAATAAATTATGGTTTTATTTTTAAACTTTATCATATAGTTATAAAAACTACATGTTGCATTTATTCATTTTTGTATTTATAATATTATTATGTATTTATTGATAAATAAAGTAAATTACTTTTTATTAACCTTAAGGAGGCACTTATGGAAAAAATAGCTCTAATTACAGATAGTTCTTGTGGACTTTTTGAAGATTACTTAAATGAATATGATATACATTTATTAAGACTTAAAATTATATATAAAGATAGAGAATATACTGAGGGCATTGATATAACTTCTGAAGATGTTTATAAAAATTTAGAAAATGAACTTCCTACAACATCTATGCCTTCTGTTTCCGATACAAATAATCTTTTAAATGAACTTTTGAAAAAAGGATACACACACGTCATAGCTTTGCCTATATCATCTGGTCTTTCTGGAACTATAAATAGCATTAGACTTGCTTGTGAAAGTTTTGAAGGAAAGCTTGAATCTTTTATATTTGATACAAAATTAGTGTCTATGGCAAATGGTCTTTTTGTTATAGAGGTTGCTAAACTTATTAAAGAAGGCAAAAGTTTTGCAGAGATTTGTAACCTTATTCCAAAAATTCGTGAAAAAACAAATATATATTTTACAGTAGATACTTTAGAATACTTAATTAAAGGTGGAAGAATAGGAAGACTAAGTGGAAATATCGGAGAGCTTTTAAATTTAAAACCTATAATAGTTATGAATGATGAAGGTAAATATTCCTCTATTTCAAAGGTTCGCGGTACAAAACAAGCTATAAAAAAATTAATTAATATCGGTGAAAAAGCATTATCTAAAGGAAAATGTTCAATTACAGTATCTTGCGGAACTATGCTAGATGAAGCTAAAATGCTTCAAGAAGCATTTTCTAAAAATCCAAATGCAAATATGATTCATTCAAAAACTATAAGTTCCGTAATTGGAATACATTCAGGACCTAAAGCGTTTGGTTTTGCCATAATCGAAGAATACTAAATAAAAAACGTATCAAAATAAAGATTTGATACGTTTTGTTTCATTATCATTAAATTAGGTATATCTATACCTGTATTTTTTTATTATTTTTTACTATGCTCATTTCACTATTTACCAAAAATATTCCTATACAAACTAGAATAAGAGCTATAATAGTTTTGCTGTTAAATATGTTTTCATTTAGAAATATTGCTGATAATATCGAACCAAATACAGGTGTTAAAAAATTAAAAACAGCTATTTTGCCAACTTTATTATATTTTAAAAGTAACGTCCAAAGACAAAAAGCTATTGCTGATAATAATCCCATGTAAATTAAAAGAGATATTGACTGTAAATTAAAGTTAGTCAAACTTCCTCCAAGACTAAATCCGCAAACTGTTAACACTACTCCTCCTATAAAAAGTTGATAACCAGTTATTATAAATGTATCTTGTTTTTGAGATAAATTTTTACCGTATATTGTTGCAGCTGACGATATAAATGTTGAAAGTATTATAAGCCCATCACCTTTAAAAGTAAATCCACTACCTAAAGAATTTCCTGTAACATTTACTAAAACAACACCAATAAATCCAATTATACATCCAATAATTTTATTAATACTAATTTTATCATTTTTGTATAAAAAATGTGCTATTATTATGCTAAAGAATGTTCCTGTTCCATTTAAAATTGCTCCTCTAACTCCTGTTGTATAAGATAGTCCTATGTAAAAAAAAGCATACTGAAGAGACGTTTGAGTCAATCCTAAAATAACTAAACTTAGCAATTGTTTTTTATTCATTTTAAATATTGATTTTTTTAAAAACATAGCTAAAGCTAAAACCATTAATCCCGCTAAAACGAATCTATATCCTGCAAAAAGTATTTTAGATTCTATATCACTAGTTTCTATTTGGAATATATCATATCCAATTTTTATAGCAGGATACGCACTTCCCCATAAAATACAACTTATTACTGCAAAAAATAATATAATTTTTCTATTTTCAAAGAATTCTTTATACATTAATCCCCCTTAAAATAATTGATCTATTTTATTTATAATTTCATTAGTCTTATCATCAAGTGGAACATCTAAATACCATGGCTTTTCTAAACTTTTTGTATTCTCACCAAAATATCTTGCTTTTAGTATTATTTCTGGTCTATATTCAAAATGTAATATATCAAATTTTGCCCATTTTCCTCCCCAAACAAATCCATTATCTTCAAAAGCTTTAACAAGTTCCTTTGGATATGATGCAATTCTTTTTGTTGCATCCTCTTTCTTTGCCCATTTCCAGTAATCACTATTACTTTTATTTAAATCAATAGCAATTCCAAAAGAATGTGGACTTAATCTTCCTGTTCCTTGAATATACCTATAATTAAAAGTTCCCATAATAGGTAAAACAAATTGTATTATCTTTGAATTTTGTTCTTTTTCATAAGATTTTGCTGTCTCTAAAGCACTTTTTAAAGCTCTAGCTGCTCCATTTTGTCCATTAAAAGAAATAGGACCGTAAGGAGTTAAAATAGTTTCTAAATTGTTTTCAACATTTATCTCACTATAACCATAAACCTCATTTAAAAGAGAATATACCCGTATTCTTCCTGGATTTTTCCCATCCTCAACTACACAATCTATACTTTCTAACGAATAAACATCCTCTAACATATCCTGAAGATCTGGACTATTTAGCTTTTCTTCATCACTTTTCACATTTTTATCATCATATAATATTTTCCTATTAGACCTAGTCACAAGATAAATAAATCCATGTTCATCCTTGTAAACATCTTTTATATAATCACTATAAGCAAGCATAAGACATAAAAGATCTTGCTTAACCATTATATCATAATCATTATAATTATTTTTACTAAAAACAGAAATATTTGTAAATAAAACCATGATAATAGTAAATATTATTACTTTGAATATTTTTTTCATCAAACCTCACCTCAAAGCGTTTTTATTTAGCTTTACCAGAGTTTAATTTTTAATTCTAAAATTCAAAGGTGGCATCAATAATTTTATTTTGATACCACCTATTACTACGATTTAAATTTACTTTCCACTATATTTTTAATGTCGTACGAATCAAATTCATCTTCCCAAAGTTTCCTTGACAAATTAGATTTATTTTTCCATATACTCTTTTCTGTAAGATATAATATAAATTTTTCAAAATCACTTTCCTCTTTTGCCAAATAACCATTATTATTTTTTATAAAATCTTCAGCTATACTATTTTGAGATACAACTATCGGAAGACCAACCCCTATATATTGAATTAGATTAATATATATTTTTTCATTTAACTTATACAAATCATCTAGACAAACTATTGCTATATGAGATTTTAACATTTCATTAAGAACGCTTTTTTCAGTAAATTTTATATTTTCTATAATTAAAGAATCTACACCAATTTCTAACTTTTCATCACATATAACCTTTAAGATTAACTTTTGATATTTAAGTTTTTTCGCTAGCAAATCTAGATTAGGTAATATTTTTTTTAAATTATTTAATTCATTGCGTTCACCAATCCACAGAAGAATAATTTTATTATTATAATAAGAAAGCCGTTCTTTATTAATTTCATAAAGATTAATATATTCTAATATCTTATTACTAGTTATTGTTTTAGTTTCATATTCCCTATCCATATCATCTATATATTGAACCTTTCTATAAGAAGATAAATACTTATACTTTTTATTTGCAATATAAATTGATATTTTCATTTTATCCCTTCTTTAATAATTAATATTTAATTATTTATATCAATACAATCCCTATTTAACCTTACTTCTATGAACTTAGCTTTCTATTTTAATAATGACTATTCTTTTTAACTAAAGTTAATTTTCTCTACCAAGCAAAATAACATCTTTAATTTCATTTAATATATGCCCATACTCCGTAAATGTTTCTGGCATATCCAAAATTATATAATCGTAAAATTCTTTCAAATAAACTACAATACTTTTCAATTTATTAGCTGTTAACAAATCTACCAAATTTAATCTCTTAATTCCAAACGTTAAAATATCTAAATTATTATCAATATTTACTATAATATCCTCTACATTTATATCTTCTACTAAAACTTCATACAAACCAAAATTATTTGATATATCAAATTGTTCATAAGTATTTAAATTTCTAAAATTACAATCAATGATTAAAATTTTATTTTCTTTTAATGCCAAAGTATTTGCAATATTAATTGCAATTTCCTGCTCTTCAATATTTGATAATAACTCTGGAATTACAACTAAGGGTCTTTTATCTGAGCATAAATTTTCTATATTTTCTACTAACTTTTTATAATCACTATAATTTTTTATTTTTAAATATTCAATATTTCCCATTTATCTTAATCCCCTTCATTATAATTTAATAAATAATTGTTTAAACTAATTTTTAGTACATTATATATATTAAATATTAATTTTAAATATTACATAACACCTTATCTATCCTATTATAAAAATAAAGGAGCTAAGTCTAAATTTTAGACTTAGCTCCTTTATTTTTATCCTATAATATTATTTTCTTTTTCTTTTTTTTCTATAGATTTTTCTTCTATACTGTCTAAATCATTGCTTTTTCCTTGTCTTTTATTAAGATTTTTAAAAGCTGTAGATAACATAAGTTTTATTCTATTTAATTGGTTTACTTCACTAGAACCTGGGTCATAATCAACTGCAACAATATTTGCATTGCTATTTTGTCTCTTTATTTCTTTCATAACACCTTTTCCAGTAACATGATTTGGAAGACAACCAAATGGTTGCATACAAACTATATTTTCAACCCCATTTTCTATAAGTTCCATCATTTCACCCGTTAAAAGCCATCCTTCACCAGATTGATTTCCAAGATCAACCACCTTAGAAGCTTCATGAGCTAATCCTTTTATTGAACCCAATCTTATAAATTTACTATTTTTAACCGCATTTCTGTAAGGCGTTCTATAAAGCTCTACTAAAGATATAAAAACATTTCCAAATATTTTCTGTTTCTTACTTCCTGCTAAATATCTATTTGCATAAGTACTACCATAAATTGAATATAAGAAAAAGTCTAAAAGGTCTGGAACAACTGCTTCTGCCCCCTCTTTTTCTATAATACTTACAATATCATTATTTGCTATTGGATTAAATTTAACTAATATTTCTCCAACAACTCCAACCTTTGGTTTTATATCATTTGTAACTTCTAAAGCTTCAAATTCACGAACTATCCTCTTTATATTTTCTCTGTAAACTAATATATTAGGTTTCTTTAAAGATTCTTTACATTTTTCCATCCACTTATCATAAAGAACATTAGCTGAACCTTTAATTTTTTCATATGGTCTTACAGCATATAAAACTTTCATAAGCAAGTCTCCATAAATAATTCCCATTATACATTTATGAAGCATAGGCAATGTTAAGCTAAATCCACTATTTTCCTCCATACCTTTTGCATTTAAAGATATAATTGGAATATCTGAAAATCCTGCGTCTTCCATAGCCTTTCTTAAATAACCTATATAATTAGTTGCCCTACAAGCTCCCCCTGTTTGACTTATAATCACAGAAGTAGTTTTTAAATCATATTTTCCTGATTTTAATGCACTTATTATTTGACCTACCACTATAATTCCAGGATAACACGCATCATTATTTACATATTTTAAACCTTCATCTACAACTTTTTTATCATTTGCAGGTAAAACTACAATATTATATCCAGACAATCTAAATGCTTCTTCTAAAAGCTCAAAATGTATAGGGGACATTTGTGGAGCCAATATTGTATGTGTTTTTCTCATTTCTTCTGTGAACTCTTTTTTGTTAACATAAGTAACATTTTGTGCTTTTTGAGCAGAATTTTTAATATTTTTTCTCTCTTCCATAGCAGCTTTTAAAGATCTAAGCCTTATTTTTGCTGCACCTAAATTATTTCCTTCATCTATTTTTATAGTTGTATAAATTTTTGAATGCTTATTTAATATTTCTTGAACCTGTTCTGTAGTTATTGAATCTATTCCACATCCAAATGAATTTAATTGAACTATTTCTAAATCATCATTTTTAGCAACATAAGTAGCGGCTGAATACAATCTTGAATGATATGCCCATTGATTAACCACTCTAAGAGGAGTATCTATACTGCCTAAATGTGCGACAGAATCCTCTGTTAACACTGCCATTCCTAAAGAATTTATAAGCTCAGCCATACCATGATTTATTTCTGGGTCGATATGATATGGTCTTCCACTTAAAACTATTCCTTTTACGCCATTATCCTTAACATACTTTATTATTTCCTCACCCTTTTGCCTTATGTCAGCTTTAAAACTCTCTTGCTCACTCCATGCTTTATCAACAGCCTCATTTATTTCTTTCTTAGAAACATCAAAGCTACTTAATTCCTCAAAAAGCCTTTCTTTAAGCCTTTTTTTATCATGAAGTGGTAAAAATGGCTTCATAAAGTTTATATTTTCTTCTCTTATTCTATCTACATTATTCTTTATAACCTCAGGATAAGATATTACTATTGGACAATTAAAATGATTATCTACATTCTCATTTTCTTTTTTCTCATGAATTATACTTGGATAAAAGATATTTTTTATATTTTTATCTATAAGATTTATTATATGCCCATGTACTAATTTTCCTGGATAACAAACTGATTCTGATGGAATAGTATCAATTCCTTGTTCATAGACCTTTTTAGACGACTTATCAGAAATCTGTACTCTAAATCCAAGATTTGTAAAGAAAGTAAACCAAAATGGATAATTTTCATATATATTTAAAACTCTTGGTATTCCAATTACACCTCTTTTTGCTTCTTCTTCCTTTAATGGTTCATAGCTAAATAATTTATCATATTTATATTTATAAAGATTTGGAATGTGGTTATGTTTTATTGGCTTTCCTGCGCCCCTTTCACATCTATTCCCTGATATATGACGCTCTCCATTGCTAAATTTATTTATAGTTAAAAGACAATGGTTTGAACATATATTACATCTAGTCATTGATGATTTCACATTAAAATCTTCTAATTCTTTTTCACCTAAAAGTTTTGTTACATATCCTTCTTCATATCTTTCCTTAGCTATAAGTGCAGCACCAAAAGCTCCCATAATTCCCGCTATGTCTGGTCTTATAACTTCTCTTCCTGATAAAAGTTCAAAACTTCTTAAAACTGCATTATTATAAAATGTTCCACCTTGAACAACTATTTTTTCCCCAAGTTCTTTAGGATTTCTAACCTTAATAACTTTAAATAGCGCATTTTTAACTACTGAATATGAAAGTCCTGCAGATATATCACTAACGTCGGCTCCTTCCTTTTGAGCTTGTTTAACTCTAGAATTCATAAATACCGTACACTTAGAACCTAAATCAACTGGTCTTTTTGATAAAAGAGCTTTTTGTGCAAAATCCTTTATATTCATATCTAATGATTTAGCAAAAGTTTCTAAAAATGAACCGCATCCAGCAGAACATGCTTCATTTAACACAATGCTATCTATAACACCGTCTTTTATCTTTATACATTTCATATCTTGTCCACCAATATCTAATATGAAATCTACACCTGGTTGAAAATGTGCAGCTGCTTTATAGTGAGCTACTGTTTCTATCTCACCTATATCTACCTTTAATCCAGATTTTAAAAGTTCTTCACCATAACCTGTTACTGCTGAATTAACTATTTTAACTCCTTTAGGTAAAATACTATATAATTCTTTTAAAACAGCCATTGATGAATTTAATGGACTACCACCATTACTTCCATAATGAGTAAATACTATGTTAGAGTTTTCATCTATTAATGTAACTTTAGTTGTTGTAGATCCTGCATCTATCCCTAAAAATACATTCCCTTTAAGTTCACTTATTTCTTTTCTATGTACTGAATTTTTCTCGTGTCTTTGTATGAATTTCTTTAGTTCTTCTTCATTTTCAAATAGTGGCTTAAGAGTTTCAGATTCACTTAAAGATGAAACATCAACATTCTTTATCTTATTTCTAAGCTCTAAAAATTGAAGAGGAGTTTCCTCTATTGAGTATAAAGAAGCACCAAGAGCTATAAAAACTTCTGAATTATTTGGAAATATTATTTCTTCATCTTTAAGTTCTAGGGTTTCTATAAATCTATTTCTAAGTTCTGATAAAAAGTGAAGTGGTCCACCTAAAAATGCAACATTTCCTTTTATAGGTCTTCCACATGCAAGTCCACTTATTGTTTGTATTACAACCGCTTGAAGCACAGAGGCTGCAATGTCTTCTTTAGCAGCTCCTTGATTTAAAAGAGGTTGTACATCTGTTTTTGCAAAAACCCCACATCTAGCTGCTATTGGATATATTGTTTTATGATTTTTAGCTAAATTATTTAGTCCCGTAGCATCAGTTTGTAAAAGGGCAGCCATTTGATCTATGAATGAACCAGTACCTCCTGCGCATGTTCCATTCATTCTTTGTTCTATTCCACCTTGAAAATAAGTTATTTTAGCATCCTCTCCGCCAAGTTCTATAGCTACATCTGTTTCTGGTAAAAATACTTCTATTGCCTTTGTACCTGCTATCACCTCTTGAACAAATTTTATTCCAAGTGAACTTGCAATTGCCATTCCACCTGATCCTGTAATAGATACAGTAACTCTTGCAAATTTAAACTCATCATAATAAGAATCTAAAATTTTAGCTACTGTTTTTCTAATGTCTGAGTAATGCCTTTCATATCTACTATGAATAATATTTTTATTTGTATCTAAAATTACAAATTTAACAGTAGTAGACCCTATATCTATTCCAATATGAAATAAATTATCCATTATTTAAAAACCTCCGATATTTATACATTATTTAATATTTTAAAGTAAAATTAAAATTCCGTCAGTTAACTGCATCCTATAAAATACATTGTTATATACTTTAATTCTTTGTTGATTTTAAAATTTAGTAATATATTATATGTGCTTTAAAATATCTTATATGATACATTCTTAACTCTTCAAAACAAATCCATATTATTATATTAATTATTTTGTTGATTTTTGTCAAAGCAACTTTATGGTTAGACTACAAAAAGTTACAAAGAAATGCACATTAAATTTTTACCATTATTTTTATTTATAGTAATTAGCTAATCATATCTCTAAAAATTTATTATTTTTATGAATTTTTAATAAAATAAATTAGAACTAATTACTTAGTAATCATTTGACATTATACCATATGATTAATATAATGTTTATAAAACCTTTATATAAGCTTAATAATATGGTTTAAGCGTTTCTACCACATCACCGTAAATGGTGTGATTATTTAGGATATTTCCATAAGATTAATTTATATTTTAAAGGTAGGTTTTTTATGAATAAGGAAAATTTTGTAAAATCAATTAAAGCTTCTGCTAAAAAAATTCCATGCGATTTAGTAATTAAAAATATTAACATTGTAGATGTCTTTCAAAGTTCTACATTCATTTCAGATGTAGCTATACTTAATGGATATATAGTTGGAATTGGTGAATATAGCGGAAAATTAGAACTTGATGGAACAGGAAAATATATCTGTCCAAGTCTTATAGACGCTCACGCTCATATAGAATCTTCTCTTTTAACCCCTGATCAATATTATCAAACAGCACTAATTCATGGAGTGACATCTATGATAGTAGATCCTCATGAAATAGCCAATGTACTTGGTACAAAAGGAATAGATTTTATGTTGTCAAAAAGTTCAAATCTCCCTTTTGATTTTTATTTTATGTTACCCTCTTGTGTACCAGCTACATCTTTTGAAAATTCAGGAGCTGTCTTAAATAGCACAGATTTAAGTCCCTATTATTGCAACAATAAAGTTTTAGGATTAGCTGAAGTTATGAATTTCCCTTCTGTTTTAAATTGCGAAAAAGATATGATAGAAAAACTTTGGGATGCTAGAGAAAATAATAAAACAATTGATGGGCACGCAGCTGGCTTTTCTATAGATTTAATAAATACTTATGCAACTGCTAACATACTAACAGATCATGAAAGCCATACAAGTGAAGAACTTATAGATAAAGTAAGACGTGGAATGTATGTTCTTATAAGAGAGGGTACGGTTGCTAAAAACTTAAATGAACTTGTAAAAAGTGTATCTGCATTAAACAGTAGAAAATTATGTCTTTGTACAGATGATAAACATATTGATGATATTATAAAAAATGGAACAATAAATAATTCTATTAAAATGTGTATAAACCATGGTATTATGCCTGAAACAGCGATACAAATGGCAACATTAAATACTTGTGAATGCTATAATATAAAATATAAAGGGGCTATAGCTCCAGGATATATTGCGGATTTTTTAATTTTAGATGATTTAAATACATTTTCTATAAATTCAGTTTATAAAAATGGTCGTCTTGTAGTTAAGGATAACAAATTAGTTAATATAGATTCATACAAACCATCAAATTCTAATCTTCCTTGTACTATGAATTTTAGCAAGTTAACCGTAAATGATTTTAAAATAAATATTAAAAATAAAAATATTTTAAATGTTATCGAAATAATACCAAACAAATTAGAAAGTAATCATTTAAAACTAAATATTAAAGATTTAAACCTAGGAGATGAATTTATACCATCCATCCATAATGATTTATTAAAAATTGCAGTTATAGAAAGGCATAAAAATACTGGAAACATTGGACTTGGAATTATAAATGGATTAAAAATAGAATCTGGTGCAATAGCAACTACAATAGCTCATGATTCTCATAATCTTATAGTTTGTGGAACTAATGATTTGGATATGTTAAAAGCTATAGAAAATCTTAAAAATATACAGGGTGGAATTTCTATTTGTAAAGATGGTAAAATTTTAGCATCTCTTTCTTTAGAAGTAGGTGGGCTTATAACAGAACGTCCTGTTGATGAAGTTTTAAAGGATTTAGAAAATCTGCACAATGCAATAGATATAATAGCACCTAAAATAAACTTTAATCCTTTTTTAACTCTATCATTTTTATCCCTTCCTGTAATCCCATCTTTAAAAATTACTGATAAAGGCTTATTTAATGTTGATAAATTTTCCTTTATAGACGTTGCAGAATAAATTTAAAATATTTAAATAAGGAAGCTTTAAAGCTTCCTTATTTATTTCCATCAACTATAACTTCAAGTTCACCAGTTGAAGAATCTATAACAAGTCCATGAACTCTTACATCTTTAGGTATAAGTGGATGTTTTCTTACAACTTCCACACTATCCTTTACTGACTCCTCAACTGAGTCAAATCCATGAAGCCACTTTTTTATATTTATTCCTGAATTATATACAGTATCTATTATTTCTTCAGACACTCCTCTATTTATAATTGTTTTAATAAATAATGATGTATCTAAATTAGACATTCCACATCCTTTATGTGCAACTATAAAAACATCTTCAGCATTAAACTCATAAATTGCAACTATGATACTTCTCATAGCACTACCAAAAGGGTGTGCTATCGTTGCACCTGCATTTTTTATTATTTTAGCGTCACCATTTTTTATATTCATAGCTTTTGGAAGCAAATCTGTAAGTCTAGCATCCATACAAGTTAAAATAACCATCTTTTTATCTGGATGTTTTGATGTTATATATTTTTCATATCCTTTTTGTTCTACAAATTTCTTATTATATTCTAAAACTTCTTGTAATCTATTCATACTCTTTCGCTATAAAGCATTTAACTTTATTAACGATTTCACCTCTCTTTTTAAAATTTTCCTATAACAAATTATTTAATTTAAATAAAAAAACAATTAATATTTAAGGCAAAATTATTAATTATTTAAAGCATATAGCTAAACTCGCAATAATTTTCGCTATATTTTTAATTATATCATATTTTTTTAATATTTTATTAAAATTAAATTAATTTTATAGAAATATATTGTAAGTTTTATAACTTTTACAGTATTTTGTATTCAATTTAAACAATAAATAAATTATGATATTTTAGACACGGCATTATACAAAATTAATATATTAACTGGAATCAAATTTATAAGAAGCGAAATTCCATACTTATAAAATGAGGAAAATAAAAATATGTTTGAATATATAAACGGTATAAGTGCTATTAATAAATAATATATACCTATGATTATTAAATATTTTTTTTTATGTTTGGTCTTATAGAACCATTTTGTAGCTATAAATACTGCCATAGCAGATACTATTATTATAAAAATATCTTCTTTATATAATTTATAAGCCAGAGAAATATTAGATAACTTATATATTATTATGTTACATACAAATAAACTTATAATAGTTAGTCCACCTGATACCAAACATTCCTTTTTATTTTTATCATGTGATTTTGGCATAGCAACTAAAAATGAAAAAATTATTGTCTCTAACGCCACCTCTAAAATTCCCTTTATTTTAAAGCCTACAGAAATATTATTGTAAAAGCTATCTAATGTATAAAAAGAAAATTTTTTAATGTTTATAATTCCTAAAACCATTATAACTAAAAAAATTCTAATATATCCATATTCTTTACCTATATATGAATCTTTAATAATAAATAATACCCCTCCATATATTATTCCTTTTAATAAATTTTTTAAAATACTTAAAAACTCATCATAACTTATGTTACCCAAATTATCCAAAGTAAATATATCATAATAAGACTTAGAAAAAATAAATGAACAAAATATAGCTACAAACATGTAAATTATAGCAATCTTTAATATAAATTTAATATTATTCTTCATAATTTCTCTCCAAATAATAGATATTTAAATTAATTTTACCATATTTTTACATATTTATAAATCAAATATTTTTTATATTTGTAAAATAAAATATTAAAAAAGCTTGAATTTAATCAAGCTTTTTTAATTATTTATATTTTATTAAAAGCACTAGCTAACATAAGTTTTATTCTGTTTATTTGATTTACTTCACTAGAACCTGGATCATACTCTATTGGAACTATATTTAAATTTTTATATTTATCTTTTAAAGCTTTTATAGTTCCCCTTGCATTTGAATGAGCTGGTAAACATCCAAATGGTTGAACACATATTATATTATTAACTCCCCAATCAGCAAGCTCTATTATCTCTCCTGGAAGCCTCCAACCTTCTCCTGATTGATTACCTAAAGAAATTATACTGCTCGCTTTTTTAGCAAGTTCACCTATTTTTTCAGATGGATAGAATAATTTACTATTTTTTAATGCATCTAAATATACCTTTTGATATCTTTCAATGAATTTAATAGTAAAACCACCTTTTAAACTATCTATAAATTTTCCATCTAATTTTTTGTAATTAAATATCTTATTATAACTAGAAGATAACATTATAGATAAAAGATCATTAGATACAACTTCTACTCCTTCACTTTCTAACATATTTACTATTCTATTATTAGCAACAGGATTTAACTTAACTAAAAGCTCACCAACTACCCCAACTTTTGGCTTTTCAATATTTATTCTTGGAATAGCCTCAAAATCTTTTATTATTCCACTTATAATATGCTTATACTGTGATTTTATTGGATGCTTAAAAGATTCTTTACAAATATTCATCCATTTATCATAAGCTTTTTGTGTACTTCCTTTTATCTTCTCATAAGGTCTAACCCTATATAATACTTTTGTTAAAAGGTCACCATATATCATACCCGCTAAGGATTTTGTAAGAAATTCTAAATTTAATCCTTCTAAAGCATATTCTTTCTTGGCTCCTGCCATATTAAAAGATAGTATAGGAATATCATTAAACCCAGCATCTTTTAATCCTCTCTCTAAAAGTTTTATATAATTTGTAAATCTACATTGACCTTCTGTTTGAGCTAAGAGTATTGTAACATTATTAACATCATATTTACCTGATTTTAAGGCATCTAATATTTGACCAATAACAACTATTGCAGGATAACAAACATCATTATTTAAATGCTTTAACCCTTCATTTATTGCATTTTTAGATTCATCAAGAACAACTATATCATAACCATAATTGCCCATAAGTCCTTTCATAAGTTCAAAATGAATAGGTGAAAATTGAGGGATTAATATTGTTCTATTTTTCCCTGGATTTACAAATTTCTTTTTAGGTTCTTTTTCCTTTTCATGTCTTATAAAATTTGTTCTCTCTCTTTCATCCATAGCAGCTTTTAATGATCTAAGCCTTATTCTAGCCGCTCCTAAATTGCTTCCTTCATCAATTTTTATATTAGTATAAATCTTATCTTTATCAGTTAATATATCATTTACTTGATCTGTTGTTATTGAATCTAAACCACAACCAAAAGAAGTCAATTGCACAAGTTCTATATCATCTCTATTAGAAATAAATGTTGAAGATGTGTAAAGTCTTGAATGATACGCCCATTGATCTACTACTTGAAGCTTATCTTGAACCTTTCCTAAGTGTGATACAGAATCTTCCGTAAATACTGCCATTCCTAAGCTATTTATTATTTTTGGTATACCGTGATTTATTTCTGGGTCTATATGGTATGGTCTTCCACCTAATAAAATTCCCTTAATATTATTATCTTCAATATATTTTAACGCCTCTTCACCTTTTTTTCTTATGTCTAACTTACATTTTTGTAGCTCATTCCAAGCTTTATCTACAGCCTTAGACACTTCTCCTTTAGATAAATCAAACATTTTAAGTTCTGAAACTAATCTCTTTTTAAGTTTATCCTTATTTCTAAAAGGTAAAAATGGATTTATAAAATTCACATCATGTTCTTTTAATGATTCCATATTATTTTTTATAGCTTCACCATAAGATGTTACAACAGGACAATTAAAACAATTATCTGCATTTTCTATTTCCTTAATTTCATGAATTATGCAAGGCAAGAATATATTTTTAATACCTTTTTCTATTAAATTTTCTACATGACCATGAACAAGCTTTGCAGGATAACATGCACTCTCTGACGCTATAGAATCTAATCCTTTTTCATAAAGAGCCTTAGATGAATTATCAGATATTATAACCCTAAAGCCTAAATCATCAAAGAATGTAAACCAAAATGGGTAATTTTCATACATATTTAAAACCCTCGGTATTCCAATAATTCCTCTTTTAGCTTTATCTTTCTCTAAAGGTTTATAGGAAAATAATTTTTCATATTTATACTCATAAAGATTTGGTATATCTTTATTGTGCTCCTTGTTTCCTAAAGGTCTTTCACACCTATTTCCTGATATAAATCTCTTATTATTATTAAATTTATTTATTGTTAATTGGCAATTATTTGAACAAAGTCCACACCTAGTCATATTAGTGTTTAAAGTTATATTTCTTACATCTTCATTAGATAAAAGAGTAGTTTTATATCCATCCTCAAATCTTTCTCTAGCTAAAAGAGCTGCACCATATGCTCCCATAAGTCCTGAAATATTAGGTCTTGTAACATTTCTTCCTGATAAGATTTCAAAACTTCTTAAAACAGCCTCATTATAAAATGTTCCACCTTGAACAACTATATTTTTACCTAAATCTTCGGGATTTCTAAGTTTTATTACTTTATATAAGGTATTTTTAACTACAGAATAAGCAAGACCTGCAGATATATCCTCTACACTATAACCTTCCCTTTGTGCTTGCTTTACTTTTGAATTCATAAATACTGTGCACTTAGAACCTAAATCAACAGGTTCTTTTGCAAACAATGCTTTATTTGCAAAGTCTTCTATTTCATATCCTAAAGATTTAGAAAATGCTTGTAAAAATGAACCACATCCAGCTGAGCACGCTTCATTTAAAGTTATGCTTTGAATTACTCCATCCTTAATTTTTAAGCATTTCATATCTTGCCCACCAATATCTAATATAAAATCCACGTCATCTAAGAAGAATTTAGCTGCTTTATAGTGAGCTACCGTCTCAATTTCTCCAATATCTATACAAAAAGCTTCTTTCAATAACGCTTCTCCATACCCTGTAACCGCACTATTTACTATTTTGGCTTTATCAGGCAAGTTTTTATATATGTCTAACAATATATTTTTTGAAGTATTTACAGGGTTACCTTCATTACCACCATAGTATGAATAAAGAATTTCCCCATTTTCATTTATTAATGCTGCTTTGGTTGTAGTTGAACCTGCATCTATCCCTAAATAACAGTTTCCATTTGCTGCTTTTATATCTAACTTCTTTATATTATTTTTTTCATGCCTTTCCTTAAATTCTCTATATTCCTCTTCATTTTTAAATAAAGCATCTAAAGTATTTGTTTTTTCACTTTGAAATTCCCCTATATTATTTAACTTATATATTATATCTTCATAAGTAAAACTAATTTCAGATTCACAACTTAATGCTGCACCTAAAGCCACATAAAGCTCTGAATTTTTTGGAAAAATAACATCTTCCTCTTTAAGATTTAAAACTTCTATAAATCTATTTCTAAGCTCTGATAAAAATGTTAAAGGCCCTCCTAAAAATGCAACCTTTCCTTTTATAGGTCTTCCACAAGCTAATACGCTTATAGTTTGAACAACTACTGCATGAAATATTGACATTGCAATATCTGCCTTATCTGCACCTTCATTTATTAAGGGTTGTACATCTGTTTTAGCGAAAACTCCACATCTAGCAGCAATTGGATATATATGTGAATAACCTTTAGCTATTTCATTAAGTTTTGTAGCATCCATATTTAAAAGTGTTGCCATTTGATCTATGAATGCCCCCGTACCACCTGCACAAGTACCATTCATTCTTTGTTCTACTCCACCTTGTAAATATGTTATCTTAGCATCTTCGCCACCAAGCTCTATTACAACATCAGCATCAGGATTATTATCTTTAATAGCTTTAGTACTAGCTATTACTTCTTGAATAAATTCTATTCCTAAATCATTTGCTAATGTCATACCACCTGAACCAGCTATCGTACATTTTATATTACTATCTTTTATAAAATCCTTAGCATCATTTAAACATTCTAAAAAAGCATTTCTTATATTAGCCATATGCCTTCTATATGTCTTATAAATTAGCTTATTATCTTCATCTAGAACTACCATTTTTATAGTTGTAGAACCAATATCTACTCCTACCCTCACTATTTTATCCATGATTTTTAATCCCAACCCCTTTCGGAAATTATCATACGTGTTTTAAGTTTAATAATACTACTTTAATATATAAAATTCTACTAAAATTTATCTTTTAAAAGATGTTGCATTTTTGCTAAGCTCTTCTTTAAATGCGGCTACGGCATTTGAATATTTTATCTTTTTAGGTAATATATAAGAAAAATATCTTTTGTATATATCATCTAATTCTATAATGCTTATACTCTTATCAAATTCCACTTCATGTTTAACAACAAAGTCAGATATTAATGTTATTCCTAAATCATTTTTAACAGCTTCTTTTACGGCAAAGCTACTTCCTAAAGTTATTATTCCCTTAGGAACTATTTTATTTGCATTTAAAAACATATTTAAAGATTCACGAGTTGCAGAACCAACTTCTCTCGTTACCCAATTTAAATTTTGAAGACATGAGTAATCTTTAGTTGCCCTTATATGTTCATATTCATTAGGTAGCATTAAAACCAAATTATCCCTTAAAAAATGTTCTTGTTCAAATTCAAAGGATGTTGGATTGCCCTCTATAAGTCCTATATCTACTTTAAAATGTTTTACTTTTTCACATATTTTTCTAGTGTTATCTATAATAAGTTCTATTTTAACATCAGGATATTTTTTTACAAAATACCCTAAGAAAGCTGGTAGAAAATATTCTCCTATAGTATAACTAGCCCCGATTCTAAGATGTCCATTGACAACATTTGAAATATTTTCAACTTCATTTTTTGTATCTTCTAATATCTTTATTATTTCCTTTGCTCTTTTATAAAGAACTCTCCCACTTTCTGTTATAACTATGTTTTTTTGCTTTACAGACCTACTTATAAGATCTGTATTAAATTGTTTTTCTAAATTTTTAATATGCACACTTACACTTGGTTGAGATAAATGTAAAATTTCACCTGCCTTTGTGAAATTTTCATATTCTACTACCGCTATAAAAGTCCTTAATTCTTCTATCATACTATCCTACCTTAATCTTATTTTCTCTTTTGCTTTCTCGCTTATTATTAATCTTTCAAATCATATTATATATCAATAAATGTGATAATACTAATTTTATATGTATTTTTATATAACATTAAAGTTAAATTTATTTATTATTTATAGCATATTCTATAAAATTCTTCATATTTTTAGTAAGTAATTTATCTTTATGGACAATAAGATAGAGTTTTCTTTTTATAGCACCATTTTTTAGTCTTAATATCTTTATTCTTTCTCCAAAATTAGTATTTTCTATACACTTTAAAGAAATACATCCAATTCCCAAACCATTTTTAACCGTCCTTATAATAGCTTCTGAATTTCCAAGTTCCATAAATATATTATGGGTTATGTGATTATTAATTAAATAATTATCCACAGTTTCACGCAAACCACTTCCCTTTTCTCTTATTATAAGTTTCTCTTTTCTAATCTCATTGCTATCTATAAAATCTAAATTGGAAAGCCTGTGTTTATTATTACATATAAAAACAATTTCATCTTCCCACATAATTGTTTTTATAATTTCATCACTTTTCAAATTCCCCTCTATAAATCCAAAATCAATTTCATTATTTAAAACCAAACTCTCAATACTCTCAGTATTTCCTATTTTTAATGATATATCTATATTTTTATAATCATTGCAATAATTATTCATTATCTCTGGAAGTATATAAGTCCCTATAGTAGAACTTGCCCCTAAATAAATTTTTCCCCTCTCACCATCATTGATTTCACTTAAAATTTTATTACTTTCCTCATATAAATTTAATATTCTTCTTGTATAAATTAAAAATATCTCCCCTTCATGAGTTAAATATAATTTTTTTCCTATCCTATCAAAAAGCTTCGAATTAATCTCCTCTTCTAATTCTTTAATAGCTTGGCTTACCGATGGTTGAGTTATATATAATTTTTTACTTGCTTCTGTCATACTTAAATTTTTAGCAGTTTCATAAAATATTTCTAGTCTTCTAAAATTCATAATTGCACCAAACTCTCAATATTAATTATATAATAAAAATTCTTATATAATATATTTTAAAAATAATATTTTATTTATTCAACAAATAATTATGATTTTTTTATTTTACCCATAATAAAAAGAGATAAATTTTAAACAAAAATGTATAAAATCTATCCCTATTTATCTTTTCCGCTCTTTAATGTAACTAAAACTTTTTTTTATTTAAATAAAAGCTAATTTAACATTTATCCGATCTAGTGTAACTAAAACTAATTTAAACCCCTACAAAATAAAAAATATTACATTTTTTTATAATTAATGATTAAATTTCTTTTATTTCTACATATTTATAATACATCTTTTTTAATTATAAGTAAAATAAATATTTTTTATATATAACATAGTAATTTACCTATGAAAATAAGTTCTATTTACATATTTTTAGCATTTAATAAAAACTTATAACTTTTTATTATAAATCTTATTGTATTTGACTACTTTTTAGTACATAATAAATATAAATTAATTATAACCTAGTAATATACTAATAAATATTACTTAGCAATTATAAACTAGGAGGTAAATATTGTCTGACTTTTCTATTAAGGATGTTTTATACTTAAGTAGCGAATATTGTTCTGAAAAAACTATAAACCACCACATTAGAGTTTGTAAATTTTCTTTGTTGCTATTTAATTCACTAAAAGATCCTTATTCTTTAACTGAAGATGAAAAATTAATTCTTATAGGTTCTAGTCTTCTTCATGATATAGGAAAATATATAGATGACAAAGACCATCACAAATATTCAAAAAATATAATTTTAGGAGATAAAAGATTTTATTATCTTTTTAAAGATTTGACAATGCCTATATCAATAGTAGCTTGTAGTCATAGAAAATTTATTTCTAACGATGCAAAAATTTCAAAAGACTTTAGTTATGATTCTTTGCTAAAGATTATATCTATTTTAAGAGTTTGCGATTCTATTGATTATTACAAGGATGATTCATTTGAAATTAATGATATATGTATTAATCCATATGAAATAGTTCTAAATGTTAATTTTAGGTGCAATAAAGAGTTCTTAAAAAATTTTCATATGAAAAAAATATTATTTGAAAATACATTTAGAAAAGTTTTAACTGTTTGTTAAGTAAAAAATTAAGGCTGCAAAAAATTTTACAGTCTTAATTTTACTATCTATCTTATAAATCATTTAAAATAGCTTCTAATTTTTTATCTAATTCTAAATCATCCATAAAATCTATCTTTTCATCGTCTTTAGCTATATTTTCTGTTACTTCTTCTATAACTTCTTCTTCATTTACATTTTCATTATTTCTATTTAAGAATTCATTTAAGTCAGTATAGCTACTCTTTGCAAATTCTAAGAACACATCTTCATCAACTTCAGCAAATTGTCTAGTATTTACAACAACTAAATCTCTAATCATAAGTTTTACATCTATTTTACCAACAACCTTGACCATATTTACTTTAGTAAATGCATTTAATATTCCTGCACATTCTTTATCATTATATATTATAGCATTATTTGTCTTTGGTAGTGTTTGTCTAGAATCAAGAGTAGCTACTAAATAAAATTCCCCTTCTTCATCATATAATTCTAATGCAAGGTTATTAGTATTTAAATATCTTTCCATTGCACAAGTTAAATTTAAGCCATCCCAAGAAATTTTTTTATTAAATATTTTTACAGTAGCCATAACTTAAGCCTTCTTTCTTTTTTAAATTTAATACTTATTTATGTATTATAATATTATCACATTTTAAACAATTATATTAATCTTACATATATATTATATATAAAATTTTAACTTAGTAAATAATAAAGAATTTTTTATGCAAAAAAATATATTTTTATATAAAAAATAACAGACCACACCAAAATATTATATATTTTATAAACTTTTGGCATAGTCTATTATTAAAATTATTAACTAATTACTTTTTTTTAACTTTTCTAAATAAGAAACTGCACTTAAAGCTGCAACTAATCCTTCACCAGCACCCTTTATATATTGATATGGTTTTCCAACTATATCTCCTGCTGCAAAACACCCTTTAATATTTGTAGCCATTGTTCTATCAACCTTTATATGACCACCCTCTACTTCAAGACCTGGCATTAATTGATTTGGTGCTATACTATCTTTTAAAAAGAATACTCCATCAACCTTCACTTCTTTATCCTTGAAAATAAGCCTATTAACTAAATTTTCACCTGCAACTTCTATTGGTTTTTCCTTTATTATTTCTATATTATCATTTAAATCTTTCTCTCCATTATACATAGGAACAAAATAAACTTTCGATGCAAGTTCACTTACATAATTTGCTTCTTCTGCTGCTTCATGATTATAACCAACCACAGCCACTATTTTATTTTTATAAAGAGGTGCATCACAAGTTGCACAGTATCCAACTCCTCTTCCTAAAAATTGCTCTTCTCCTTTTATAGGTCTTGTAAATTCAACTCCAGTAGCAAGAATTACTGTTGATGCTTCGTACATTTTTTCATTAACCATTAGAGCAAAATAATCACCCATAGCATAAATATTATTAATTCTCTCTTCTGTTATTGTTATACCCATCTTTTCTATATGCTCAGTAAAATGTTCTTTAAGAGCCTTACCGTCTAAGCCTGGAAGTCCAAGATAATTATTAATCTTTGGCGCTTTATTTACTTTTCCACTTAACTCCTTTGTTCCAAAAACTATTATATTTTTATTCCTAATTTTTCCATTTATAGCTGCTGAAAGTCCTGCTGGACCACTTCCAACTATTGCAATATCATATCTCATTTATTCTTCCTCCTATAACTTTAATTATTAATTTTATTTTGTCATTTTTTATATATAACTATTATTAAATTTAATATTTATTTCAAGTTAAACTTTATTCGCAATATTTTTCTATTTTCTCTAATTTATTTAGAAAATCATTAAATTCTTTCATATAATGAATATACTCTTCATTTGAAAGATTTAAAGAACAAGCTATTTTATCTGGAATGCTTATCGCTTCCCCTTTAAGAGCTTCTCCTAAATCAGTTATAACAATGTTTATTTTTCTATCATCTGCCTCATCCTTTACTCTTTTTATATAACCACTTTTCTCTAGCTTACTTATTATTGGAGTCAATGTACCTGTCTTCATTCTAAGAATACAACTTAAATTTTTAAAGCATATAGATTCATTTTCCCAAATTACAAGCATTACTAAATATTGAGGATAAGTTAAATTTAACTTTTTTAATAATGGATTGTAAAATCTTATTATACTTTTTGATGCTGAATAAACTTTAAAACACAATTGACTATCTATTTTTAAAATATCCATTCTTATTACCTTTCTATTAATCTTATACGATTAATCTTATACGATTATTTTACTACTATTATTATATGTAGTCAATACTAATTTGATACAGGTTATGAAATTTATCTTATACTAAATTTATGATTAACAAAATAAAAACACACCTTAAAATTTAAGGTGCGTTTTTTTATATGTACTACATTCTTTCTTTAACCATTGCAAAAAATTCTTCTTCACTATTTGCTTGAACTAATTCATCATTTATAAATGCTGTAAACTCATCTCCGCATTGTGCAATGCAGTTATCATCTACATTATTTTCTCCAACTAAAGCTTTTAATTTTTCCATATCAACTCCTGAACAAGCAGGACATATTCTTATTTCCATTGTTATTCCTCCTAAAACTAATATTTTATGACTATTATAAATTAAAAAATAATTATTATCAAGTAATTATTTTTTAATTTAACTATTTACTAGAAAATAATTAAATTTTATTTTACAATTATTATCCTCTCTGTCTTTTATTATACATCTTTCTCCAAAGATAGAATCCATAAATTGCTCCAACCCCGTATTGTACCCAATTTATCATTCCTGAAAAATCACTAACTATTATAGATGCTGTAATATTACTTGTCTCAAATAAACTTTGTATAAACAATACAACTCCTATATTACAAATAATCCAAAAATACCATTGTTCTATGTATCTTAAAGAAGTTAAAATCATAGCCATTACTGTTAAAACTGTTGTTAATGAATCCATAACAGGTGATGCATCTGGTGAGATAGTAACACCAAATACTGCTGATGCTATGTTTGGCAAATTAACTAATAAAAGATAATAAAGTCCCCAACAAATAAATAGTGCTATTATAGTTATTATCCATTTTTTAGCTGTAAATTTTTTTATTTGAATTTCTTTATTTTTTGATTTTGCTAAATTTCTCTTCCAAGCAATAAGCCCTGCAATTTGTATTGGAAGAAGTAATATTATATTTTGAATTACTTGCCCATATAAAGCATTTTCCCATGACACCCATCCATATGTAACAGTGTTAGTTAATAAAAAAGCATAAAGTATAATTTCCGCCCTAGCTTGATATATAGATGCTATTACTCCACTTATTGAACAGATAAAACCAATTATCCCCAAAAGAGTAAAAACCGAATCCCAACCTTGTCCCATAAGTATTGGGCTAATAAAAGAAAAAATACTTGCTACCCCAAATATAACTAAAAACCATTTTTGAAATGTTGATAGCGCTGTCCAAAAGTTCGTGCTTTTTACGTTATAGTTATTATTTTCCATAATAAACTCCTTATATTTATTAATTCTTTTTACAAACATGAACAATTATATTATATTTTTATAAAATATTCAATATTGTTATTTATAAATACCACATTTTATTTATTATTTTCTCTCTAATGTTCGTTATGCTATAAATTTTTCATATATCTTTTAATAAAGTATAAAAATATAGTAACTCCTAAAATATCTGCACTTCCCCCAGGGCTTATATTTTTACTTATAAAATCATCATTTAATTTATTTATCATTTTTTTCCCAAAATCAGTCTTCATTCCACCTAAATTCATAATTTCTTTTGATACATTTTTACATAGTTTAATCCTTCTATTCCAGTCCTATGTATAACAGTTGAATCATCACAAAATTGCATTATTCCAATGAGAGTATGTACAAGTCTTTCATTTTCCTCTAAATATAAACTATTTTCGTATAAATCTAGTCCATAGTTAAAAGCTAATGGAATTCCATCTTCTACCTCTCCTCTTATCCCAGTTATTCCATATTGTAAGTACAATTTTTCTCCATGAGTTATTTTTTTCTTTTTTTCTAGATTTTTAAAATCATTTTTAACTATTCCTTTACACATACTTTTTATTATATTTTGAATATCATAAAAATCTTTTTTATGGCATATTGCATAACTAGACGCCGCTATACAAATCCCTATTAAAAATATCATTCCTTTATGAGTATTTACATTTTTCGTAGAATTAAACATAGCTTTCTCGGCTTTAATACCTATTTTTTTTATATTTAAAAATATTTTAGATAACTCCTCTTCCTTCATTCCTTCATTCGCAAAAAGAGCCAAATATTTAGTTATTGCAAATGTACTATCTATAAATGTATAGTAATTCATATCATCATGAGAACCTGAAGATACTGGTGATACAAGACCTGGAGATGGAAAACAAGACACTTCATATAAAATAGCTTTTGCAGCTAAAGATGCTATATCTAAACAAATTTCATTTAAACTTAATACATTATCCATATTCTTCTCCTTAATAATAATTTTTTACAACCATTTAAAAGTATACATTAATTTTAAAATAATATTTATATTTTTTACTCATATATTTTATTTATATATATGATAAAAACATATATTATACATATGTATTATTTAGTTTTATACTATATTTATGTGTTTACTAATAAACTATTTAAAATTAAATTATTTAAGAAAGGAATAGATTTAATTATATGGAAATATGGAAAAGAAATTTATTTGTATGTTGGTTTGGAGCTTTTATAACTGCAATTGGTCTAAGTCAAATAGCTCCTTTTTTACCTGTATATATAAAAGATTTAGGAGTAGAAAATGCTCATAACGTTGATATACTCTCTGGAATCTGTTTTGGTATTACTTTTTTGATATCTGCAATTGTATCCCCTATGTGGGCTAAAATGTCTGATAAGCACGGAAGAAAACCAATGCTTTTAAGGGCAAGTATCGGAATGGCAATTGTAATATTTTTGATGGGATTTTCCCAAAATGTATATGAGCTAACTATATTAAGAGCTCTTCAAGGTGCAGTTTCTGGTTATACTACAGCATGCATAACCTTAGTAGCCACTCAAACTAATAAAAATCATGTTGGTTGGGCTCTTGGAGTTTTATCAACAGCCACAGTATCTGGCTCTCTTGTTGGACCTTTAGTTGGTGGATATTTAGCCGATACTATCGGAATTAGGAATGTTTTTTTTGTTATAGGTATTTTATTATTTATAACTTTTATTGCTACAATTGTCTTTGTTAAAGAAAAATTTGAAGTTATTAAAACAAGCAATTTAAAATTTAAAGAGGTATGGAAAATGGTTCCTGAACCTGCTCTTATAATTTCACTATTTACAACAAGTTTTATATTAAGAACAGCTCTATACTCTATAGAACCTATGATGACACAATACATATCAACCCTTACCACTAATACATACAATGTAGTTTTAATATCTGGAATAGCATTTTCTGCAACAGGTCTTGGAAGCATCTTAGCAGCACCTGCCCTTGGAAAACTCTCAGATAGAATTGGTACAAAAAAAATAATTTTAGTATCTCTTATATTCTCTGCTATTATATATTTACCTCAAGCTTTTGTTAGCAATGCCTTTGAATTAACAATTCTTCGTATTATATTAGGTTTTGCAACAGCTGGAATAGTTCCTGGTATTAATTCAATGATAAAAAGGGCAACTAAAAAAGAGGTAACAGCTAGAGTCTTAGGAGTTAATATGTCCTTTCAATATTTAGGTACATTTTTAGGTGCAATTTTAGGTGGACAAATCGGAGCGTATTTTGGAATAAGAAATATATTCTTTATAACAACTGGATTACTTTTAATAAATGCACTAATTATATACTTTAAAGTATATAAAACTTCCATAACTATTTAAAAAACAACGCCCAAATTTATAGTATTTTTAAACATATTATTTAAATGTTGAAAGCTAAAAAAAAATAATTTATAATTTAATTACATTTGTAACACAAAAACACAAATGATTCCAATATTAATTTTTTATTATTTAATATTGACTGTGAAAGGAATTTTTTATGATAGAAAATTATGAAAAGATGAATAAAACAGAACAATTATCCTTTTTAGCTGAAATATCTAATATGTATTATAATCTAGGAATGACTCAAAGTGAAATTGCAAATAAAGTTTCTAGTACACGCTTTAAAATAGCTAAATATCTCCAAGAGGCTAGAGAAAAACAAGTTGTTGAAATTTCTATAAATTATCCTAGGAAAAGAATGCTTGATCTTGAAGAAACATTTAAGAAAAAATTCGATTTAAAAAATATATTTATTCTAAATACCACTATAATTCCTTATGATGAAATAATACCATCTCTTGGTAAAATAGGTGCTAAGTATTTAGATTCTATAATAGAAAATAATTATATAATCGGAGTGTTATGGGGAAAAACTTTAGCTAATATGATTAAATATTTAAATCCTAAAGAAAAAAATCAATAACTGTTTTACAACTTGTAGGTTCTGCAGCTAAAGATGATCCTTTAATTGATTCACCTGAACTTATAAGAAAAGTAGCAAATAGTTATGGTGGGGGGTATAAATATTTACATGCTCCACTTTATGTAGATAATGAATATGCTAGAGCTTATCTTCTGCAAGAACCTGTGATTCATGATACACTTTTTCTAGCAAATAAATCTGACATAATTTTATCTGGAATTGGAACAACAGAAGCTGCATTTGCTTCTAGCCTTTGGTCAAAATATCTAGTCCATGACTTAAAACCACAAAACGCTGTTGGTTGTATATATGGTCATGCATATGACATTAATGGAAAATTAATTAACTCCGATATAAATAAAAAAGTTGTAGGAGTTGACTTAAAAACTATATTAAATATTAAATATAGAATAGCCATGGCTTCTGGAAAATTAAAAGCCGAAGCAATACTTGGAGCGCTAAAAGGTAAATTTGTAAATGTATTAATAACAGATGAAGATACAGCATTAAAAATTTTATCACTTTGTGATTAATAATTAATTTTAATAGCTATCAATGATTTTTGATAGCTATTTTTTATTTTATCTTATAAATCTTTATAGTTATTATTTAAATATATATAATTAAGAAAATTAATTTTTTCATATGAAATATTTTATCACATTTTTTAATAAAAAATTTAAATCTTTAAACATTTTAAAAAACGTTATATTTAACCTCTTTTTTCTGTTTTCTTTTATTTTCAATGATTTTAGCACTAATTTATTCATATCAAATGAAATATTTTTATAAATTATTTTGCCTTTATTTTTAACAATTGATATTTTATTTAACATTTGTTGACTTTTTAATTACACCTTGCTATAATTATTCATATAGTCAATGTAAATGTTTTACTTAAACACTACAAAGTAATAAGCCATAAAAATATTTTAATTTTTATCACTTATCTTAAATATTAATATATCTTTAAACAATAAACTTAATTATTAGAATATTCAAATATTTAAAAATGATTGGAGATGTCATTATGAAAAAATACACTGGTTTTATTTTTATATTCTTAGCAGCACTTTGCTTTAGTACCCAAGAAATATCCGGTAGTTACTTAAGTAATATGAATCTTAATTCAATGCAAATTAATTCTATTAGTTATTTTATAGGCGCTTTAATACTTTTACCTTTTGCTATAAAAGACATAAGAAAATTACATCTAAAATTAAACAAAAAAGATATATTTTATTTTGGTTTTTTAGGCATAATACAAGTTTCCATTGGTATGTCTTTAGCACAACAAGCGCTAGTTTATGCAAATCCCGCCATAGTAGCTGTCATAATCTGCGCCAATGCCATTATAACAGTACCACTTGCTCAAATTATATTAAAAGAAAAAATGAATCCCAAAGCTTGGATATCAATAACTTTAGCTATAATCGGTATAATAATAATTTCAAATCCATTTTCACAAACCAATTCTCATCCAAATCAAATTTTAGGAATATTTTGCGCTGTAGGTGCTGCTATATGCATAGCTTTATTTAATGTATTTGCTACAAAATATGTACATAAATATGGTAAATCAGTAACAAATACTATTTCATTTCTTTGGGGTGCAATTTTACTATTTGTTTTTATGGGAATAACAGGTGTACCAATAATACATGGAATAACTTTAACTAGTTTACCTCTTTTGATTTATGTTGGTATTGTCGTAAAAGGATTAGGATTTTTCTTCTTTGTTGGAGCTATGAAAGAAACCTCAGCTATTACAGCAACTGCTACCTTTTATATAAAACCAATAATAGTACCTATATTGGTATTTTTAATAATGGGAACAATAATATCTCCAAGCACAATAATAGGAACTATTATAATAATTATTGCATCAATAATTATATTTTTTATAAAAAAAGCAACTGCAAAACAAAAATTAACTGTTGCAAAAAGTCATTAAATAAGTAAATCTTTGCTTTTATATATGTATGATTTTTCCACGAATAAAAATTTATAATCTTCACATAATAATAGCATCAAGTAACAAATAGTTAGTTGATTAATTAATAAAGAGGAGTGATTTAAAATGAAACATAATGAAAGTATAGGATGTACAGTAAACGAATGTAAATATCATTGTCCTGAAGATAACTATTGTACTTTAAACAAAATAATGGTTACTAAAAACAAACCAGAAGCTAGAACAGCTGAAACAACCGATTGTGGTTCTTTTGAATGTAACTGTTAATTAAATTTATAAAAGGTCTAACATTTTTTGTTAGACCTTTTATATTGATTATTTACAACATGTTATCTATTTTTTATCTAATCCATAATAAAAATATTTTAATCTATATATGATTAAATCTTTTATCATCTAATAATTCACTCTTACATAAATTATGAGCTTTTATTATATAATCTTTAAATTCTTTTCCCTTTTCAGTCTCAAGTAACTTAGAAAATTCTTCATCTATATGATTGCAAACTTTATTTCTATTTTCTAATATTTTTGCTTTAAAATAATATCTTTTTTCCATCACCATATCATATAATTTATCTACCATATTTCTTGTTTCATAAAACTCTTTTACAATTTCTTCTACATCAGTCATCAAGCTAACCAACGTTAAATCGTTATCAGTAACTTTAATCTGCTTTTTTAACGATTTATCATATCTTTCAATAGCTCTTTTTATATTTTTTTCATCCTCAGCATATTTAATATCCTCTTTAAAATGCATCATCATAACTTTAAAGTGAGCCATTATCTGAACCCTTCTAGCATCAAATTTATTTATATATGAATCAAGCATTACCTCTAAAATACTATTTACAAATTCAGTATCGTTTTTTTCTTCTTTTCTTAAATTATGCCTTTCCTCTATATCTAAAATAGCTTCACTCAACTCACCATCTTCATATTCAAAATTACTTGTTCCCATAACCTTCATAATTAGTACCTCTCTATCAATTTATTTATCTTTTCTAAAACCTCTTCTATCGAATGAGTTTTATTTCTAGCGCATACAACAGCATCTTTATTACATATTAAACATTTTCTTTTTTCATATCCTAAATCAGATCTACTTAATTGATTTTGCTTTTCATCAAAAACATCTAAATCAAAAAGTCTACCTAATTTATTATTTTCTTCTATAGAAATTGTGATTTTCTTTGCAATTTCTAAATTACAATCTACAACAAAGAATGTTTCATATCCAGCTTTGCTTATATTTTCCCTCTTATGAATTACTCTTATACCATTATTATATAATTCTTTCTCTAAAGCTACAACTTCTATTATATGGGCTTTTTTATACAATTCATTTAGCTTATAAATGCCAGGTATATTAAGGGTACATGATATTAAAACTTTTTTATACTTATCTAAAAGTTCCCTCTGAATTAAAGCTCTTTTTTCTTTTCCATCCAAAATTTCATTTAACAATATTATTTCTTCTTTATTCATATATCCTCCACTCTTTTAGTTATATATTCTTAAATGATATGAATAATTAAAATTAGGCTTTTACATTTTGCAAAAGCCTAATTTTAATTATTTAACTTGTTTTATAACATCAATTATTGTTCCATCCCTATATTCAACTAAACCAACTACTCTATCGGTAAATTCTATTTTTTCAGGTTTTCCTGTTATACTTTCTGCTTTATTTTTCAACTCCTCTATAGTAAATATAGGAATATTTGTATTAGATAGTTTTTGAATTATATCTTGCCTTAAAGGATTTACAGCAACTCCTCTATCAGTAACTACAACATCAATAGTTTCACCCGGTGTTATAACTGTTGTTACTTTATCAACGATTGTTGGGATTCTTCCTCTTATAAGTGGACAAACTATCATAGACATTTTAGCACCAGCTGCAGTATCACAATGACCTCCAGATGCTCCTCTTATAACTCCATCAGAACCAGTTATAACATTAACATTAAAATCTGTATCAACTTCTAGTGCACTTAATATTACAAAATCTAATAAATTTACAACACTTCCTCTGTTAAATGGATTAGCATACAGTGATGCATCTATTTCACAGTGTCCTAAATTATCTTTTATTGATTTAGCAGCCCTTAAATCAAAACTTTGAACATCTAATATTTTATCGACTAATCCTTCCTCATACATCTCTACTAATTGACCAGTTACTCCACCTAATACAAAACTTGCTTTTATATTTTTTTCTATCATTGATTGCTTTATAAACCTTGCAACAGCTAAAGCTGCTCCTCCACTACCTGTTTGCATAGAAAATCCATCAACTAGATATCCAGAAGCTTCTATAACTTTTGCTGCATATTTAGCTATTAAAAGTTCTTTTGGATTTTTAGTGTATCTTGTAGCACCAGATACTATACCTTGTGGATTTCCTATCGCTTCTACTTGAACTATGTAATCTACGTCTGTTTGACTAATACTTGTAGGAACATTTGGATACGGTACTAAATTATCTGTAATTAAAACTACATTTTCAGCATATTTTGCATCAATTTTAGCATATCCTAAAGAACCACAAAATGATTTTCCATTATATCCATTAGCATTTCCGTAATTATCACAACTTGGAACGCCTAAAAATGCAACATCTATCTTTATATCTCCACATTCAATAGCCCTTGCTCTACCGCCATGAGACCTTATTATAACTGGATTTTCCATAAGTCCATTTGATATTTCATCAGCTAATGTTCCTCTTAAACCACTTGTTGTTATACTAGTTATAACACCATCTTTTATATATTTAACTAATGACGCATGAACATTATTTAATGAGCTAGATGCTAATGTTAAATTCTTTATTCCCATTTTAGCTATAGCATCTATAACCATATTTAAAATATAGTCGCCTTCTCTAAAATGATGGTGAAATGATATTGTCATTCCATCTTTAAGACCTGTCTTTTTTATAGCCTCCTCTATACTTCCTAACATTTTACTATCATTTGGTTTAACTCTTTTGACTTTTCTTCCATATACATTTCCCATTTTAACTTCTGCAAAAAGTCCATTATATGGCTTAATTTCTCCAAACCCTTGCACTTTATTTGGTATTTCTCTTCCTATTTTATTTAACATCATCTTCACCTCCAAAATTAATATCTAAACCAGCTGCCTTTGCCAAAGATAACGCTCTTTCCGCTCTTTCTATTATTGGCTTATCTATCATTTTTCCGTTTAATGATACAACCCCTGAACCTCTTTTCTTAGCATCTTGTGCAGCTTTTATTACTCTAATTGATTTTTCTATTTCTTTTTGAGTTGGTGTATATATTTCATGAACTGGCTCTACTTGTCTTGGATTAATTACTGATTTTCCATCAAAGCCTAATTGTTTTATAAGCTCTGTTTCTTTTCTAAATCCCTCTTCATCATTTACATCTGAAAAAACTGTATCAAAAGCATAAATTCCAGCAGCTCTTGCAGCTAATAAAATTTGACTTCTTGCAGTTAAAAGTTCTATTCCTTCCATAGAACGAGTAGTTTTCATATTAGTTACAAAATCCTCTGCCCCTATTGCAATTCCCATAAGCCTATCACTAGCTTTTGCAATTTCATATGCATTTACAACTCCTAAAGCGCTTTCAATAGCTGCCATTATCATAGTCTTACCAACTGGAATTCCAGCTTCTCTTTCTATTCTAGCTATTTCCCTCTCCACATCAATTATATCTTGAGCAGTTTCAGTCTTAGGAAGTCTTATAACATCAGGTTGTGCTCTAACTATTGCTTCTAAATCCTCAATTCCAAGTTCTGAATCCAAAGCATTTATTCTAACAACAGTTTCTACTCCCTCATAATCTATTGTCTTAAGTGCATTATAAACTAAAAATCTAGCACTATCTTTTTCATTTATTGACACAGAATCCTCTAAGTCAAACATTATTGAATCTGCTCCATATATATGAGCTTCTTTAATCATCCCTGGATTATTTCCCGGAACATACATCATTGTTCTTCTTAATTTCATTAGTTTGCACCCCCCCAATTAAACTTTTCCCCTGTAGCTCTAATTACAGCCGTTTGAACTCTTGCTTTTATTACACAGTCTAATGCTCCTTTATCATTTGCAGTAACCAAAGCATTTTTAACTCCTAACTCTTTTAGAGTTTCTTCTATAACCCTTCTTATTTGTTTTCCAAATTGTTTTTCTACTGAACTTTTTAAATTTATTTCTATTCCATTATCATTTGCCTCTATTGTTATAGAGATATCACTTGATTCTAAAGTTCCTGCCATTGCAGTATTTTTTATTTCCATTTTATTTCCCTCCTTAATATTTTTATTTATATAAAATATTATACTAATCTACATTACTTAAATTAAATAAATAATCATATGTTGATTTAGGTACAAAATTTTTAATTTCATCTAAACAACGCTGTTTAAAAAGTTCTCTCACCTTTGAAGCACTAATTGCTACATTTTCAAATTCTTTTCTTTTTATTTCTATAAGATTTAACCCATATTCTTTTAATACTCTCTTCATGATTTTATTATATTCATTAGTGCTTTTAGAAAAAGGCTCTTCTCCAACATATCTTTTTGTTATATTTAATGATTTTGCAATATAACTTGAAAAAATTTTACTATCTAAAATAGCTTGTATTTTTAAAACTTCATTTTTTTCTCTTATAAAATAAGATGGAAATGTAGCATTTGATATTATATAATCATTAGCTTTATGTAAAATAACATTTTCTAAATCTGCAAGTCCTTTTTCAACCATATTATATCTATCTACATTTGAAAAAAAAGATTTGTTTTCCCAAAGAACAAATACATGTACTAAATCATTTTCTCTACTCGCCTCTTCTATCAAGTATCTATGACCTAATGTAAAAGGATTTGCATTAATTACAACAGATGCTATATTTTCAAAATATATTTTAGGAGTTTCTTTTATCAATTTATTGCAATAATCTTTAATTCCATTTTTCTTATTCTCAAGAAGAATTACTTTATCTTCAACACTTTCTATATCATAAAAACCAAAATCTCTAAAAATCAAACTGTTTTTAGGCTTAGTATATACAAAAATGTGAGTGTATCCCCTTCTATATTGTTCATTTATAAGATTTGATATTATCTTATTAGATACTCCAAATCCCTTAAACTCATCCGAAACAGCTATACATTTTAATATGTTTTCTTTAAATGACCCCGTGCCTATTATTTTATCACCATCATACAAAACCAAAGTATAATCTAAATCTTTATCTAAATCCAATTCATATTCATTTAAAAATTTTTCTACATATTTTAAAGTAAAATCATCTTTGTTTTCAATAATAACCTCTTCAAAATTGCAATACTCCAAAAACTTTCTTCCTTTCAACATTGTATATATATTTTTTACTTATCCTTAAATTTTATAACAGCCTGTGATACTACTTGCACAACTTCTCTATTAAATACACTTGGAAGTATATACTCTTCATTTAATTCATCATCTTTAACTAAAGAAGCAATAGCTTTTGCAACTTCTAATTTCATATCGTCATTAATATTTTTTATTCTACCCTCTAATAGTCCTTTAAAAAGCCCTGGAAAAACTAAAAGATTATTCATTTGATTTTTAAAATCCCCTCTTCCTGTAGCTGTTATTCTAGCCCCTCCAAGTTTTGCATACTTAGGTAATATCTCCGGAATAGGATTTGCAAGCGCAAACACCATAGAATCTTTATTCATTGTTTTTATCATTTCTGTTGTCACTACATTTCCAACACAAACACCTACAAATACATCTTTTCCTTTTATTAAATCCTCAATATAACCTGCTTCAAAGTTTCTATTTGTTAATTTAGCTATTTTTTCTTGAGCTTTATTTAAAGATTTATCACCTTCTATTAAGGCTCCATTTATATCACATAAAACTATATCTTTAACACCTGCTGAAAGCAAAAGATTTGCTATTGCAATCCCTGAGGCACCAGCTCCATCTATTACAACCTTTATATCTTCTATATTTTTATTAACTATTCTCAAACCATTATAAAACCCTGCTAAAACCGATATAGCTGTTCCATGCTGATCATCATGGTAAACTGGTATATCTAATACTTCTTTTAATTTATCTTCTATATAAAAACACTCAGGAGCCTTTATATCCTCTAAATGAATTCCTGCAAAACCTGGCGATATAGATTTTATTACATTTACAATCTCATCCTTATCTGTAGCATCTATAGCTATTGGATATGCGTCTGTTCCTGCAAAAGATTTATGTAATAATGCCTTTCCCTCAATTACTGGTAAACTCCCAAAAGCCCCAATATCTCCAAGCCCTAAAACAGCTGTACCGTTAGATATAACAGCAACACTTCTACCTTTTAATGTATAATCATAAGCCTTTTCTTTATTTTTAGCTATTTCTAAACAAGGTGCTGCAACCCCAGGCGTATATGCTAGAGAAAGTTCCTCCTTATTAGTAACTGGAATAATTGCCTCTACTTTTATTTCACCCTTATACTCTTTATGTAAATCTAAAGACATTTGTTTCACATCAATTTTCATTTATAAACTCCTCCTCGTTTATAATAAGCTATTTCTTGTATTAATAGTATCAAAATTCTCAACCTCAGTCAACACATATGTTTTATAAATTAACAAATGTTAAATATATTTATAATTATTAATTTTTTTATAAATAAAATTATAAAAAAAACAAGGCAATATATTGCCTTGTTTTTATTTATATTATTAATTATTCATTTCTTTCGCAATTTTATCAATAACTGCTTTTCTCTCTTCCCCTAAAGCACTAATTAATTTAACTGGCATAAACCCATCTTTATAAATACTATCCTTATTAGCCTTTATCATTTTTTCCACAGTTTCTTTTAATTTTTCATATGTAATTAAATCATCAAAATATAAATCAACTACATCTTTTAATTTTGTAGCAAGTTCTTTTGGATTTTTATATACTGCTCTCATATTTAGCTCCTTATACTAGTTTTATTTTAATTATAACATTTACATCGTAAATATAACAACATTTTCAAGCATATTATAGCATCTTAAAGTAGTTAGTACAAGTTTGTAAATTTCCCATCTAAACTCTCATAAAATATAAATATTTATGGATATTTATCTTTTACTAAACATAAAATTTTTATATGAAACTATAATCAATTCTAGGAGATTTATATAATATGAAAAGAAGCTTATTTATAATTTCAACTTTATTTTTAGTATTTATAACAGGTTATTTTGTTTTTACAACTGACAATCTATACAATAATTCTGCCTTATCTGTTAATTCTACCGTTTACGATAATTCTACCACCCAATCAGCACAAGAAGTAACAGATGGCCCTTCTTTTGATGACTCTGCTAATACTACACTTACAAACTTTTTTAATTCTTATAAGGATTATTTTATAGCCACTCAAAATAGCTTAGTTTATAACGGTTATGCAGAATATGGACATACTCTAAGCAATATGAAAATTGATAAAAGTAACTTAGTTATTAAATATTCTGGAAAAATGGAAGATGGATATGGAGAAGATTCTAGAGGAGAACGAACATTTTCCTTAAACTACATTTTTAAATTAGATGAAGCTGGTACACCTATGGTTTATGAACGAGTTTATAATAATGACTATATGTCCTCTAACACAGATTCATTAAATTCTATAATAAAAAACTATATAGTTATGTGGGGAGATCCTAAAGAAAACGACACTTGGAGTCAAAAAGTTATCTATAATGGAAAAGAATATACAGCTAAAACAGTTATGACAGATGTATCCTATACTAAATACAATTTAGAAACAACGATAACTGATATAGATGGATTTTATAATGATACCTATATAGAAAAAAGAACTTATGATAGAGGCTATGGTTTAATATCCTTTGAAAACACACCTGCTATTGATGATAATGAAACATCTATGAATCTAATTTTTGGATATACACTTTCAAAATAATATATTTAATATTGATTTTAAATAAAGCTAAAAAATATAATATAAAGTATTTTTTAGCTTTTTAAAATCAATATTCTCTATGTCTAAAATTAATTATTAATTTAAAATCTTAATGTTTCTTTCTTAAAATAAGTTTTTCTATTTCCATTATTATCATAGCTAATATAGATAAACCTAAACATATAAATAACATTTCTATATTAAACTCATATGGTATAGATAATATACTTCTAACTCCTGGAAGTAATATTAATAAATATATTATAAATGTAATGCCCATTGCTCCAAATACATATTTATTTGAAAAAAAACCAAGTTCTATTGAAGTATAATAATCAGATCTTGCGGCTATTGTTTGAAAAATTCTAGCCAGTAAAATAGTTGAAAATGCCATAGCAGTTCCAAGCTCTGACGAAACTTTAAGCCCTATATACTGTGCTATAATTGTAACTACTCCAATTATAACTCCTCTTAAGATTACAATTCTCCCAATACCACCTGACAATATACCATCATTAATATTTCTAGGTTTATTATTCATAATATTTTTTTCAGGTGGTTCAAGACCCAAAGCAATAGCTGGTAATGAATCATTTATTAAATTTATAAACAGAAGTTGTATTGCAGTAAATGGGTTTGGTAAGTTTACAAATACAGCAAATAATATTGAAATTATAGCACCTAAATTCCCTGCAAAAAGATATGTTATAGATTTTTTTATATTGCTAAAAACAGCCCTACCTATCTCAACAGCTTTAACAATAGTTGCAAAGTTATCATCAACTAAAATCATAGACGCTGCATCTTTTGCAACATCAGTCCCACTTCCCATACCAATTCCTATGTCTGCTTGCTTTAAAGCTGGTGCATCATTTACACCATCTCCGGTCATAGCAGTGATTTTTTCTCTTTCTTGCCATGCTTTTACTATACGTATTTTGTTTTCAGGTGAAACTCTAGCATACACAGATATATTTTCTAATTTATTTTTAAGTTCTATATCATTCATAGAGTCTAACTCTTGACCTGTTAAAGCTATATCATTATTATCCATAAGTCCAATTTCTTTACCAATCGCAGCTGCTGTTGTTTTATGATCTCCTGTTATCATTATTGTTTTTATTCCAGCATTTTTAGCTATTTTTATAGCATCATAAACTGATTCCCTAGGTGGGTCTATCATAGCTGTTAATCCTATCAATGTTAAATCAAATTCATCATCTAGCGCAGGAACAAAACTTTCGTTATTAATCTCTTTCATTGCAAAAGCTAAAACCCTCAAAGCTCTATTTGAAAATTCTTCATTTTTAGCTTTATATTCATTTAAAATATTTTCATTTAAATCAACAACTTCCCCATTTACTAAAGCATATTTACATCTACTTAAAATAATATCTGGTGCACCTTTAGAAAACATTATAGTTTTTCCATCCACTTCATTAACTGTTGACATTATCTTTCTATCTGAATCAAAAGGAATTTCTCCTTTTCTTCTATATTCATCTCTTATTTTCTTAAAATCTATACTATTATTTTTAACAAAGTTTATAAGACCAACTTCCGTTGGATCTCCTGTCTCTTTCCCTTCTTCATTAATATCTGAATCGTTACAAAGAATACTTGCTAACAAGAAATACGTTTCATTTTTAGGCGCTTTTTCTATATTAATTTCAAAACTATATTCTCCATCTTTACTTATATAGTTATCCACAACAGTCATTTTATTTTGAGTTAAAGTTCCTGTCTTATCCGTACATATTATACTCGTTGCTCCTAAAGTTTCAACAGCTGGAAGCTTTCTAATAATAGCTTTTCTTTTTGCCATAGTATTTGTTCCTGATGCCAAAACAATAGTTACTATAGATGATAAAGCCTCTGGAATTGCAGCTACTGCAACCGATATAGAAAACATAAAAGCATTTACTATAAGTTCTCCTGTAAATCCTACTCTATCAAAAAATACAGCACGCCCAACCTCTAAACCAAAAATAATAATAGCAAGTATCATAATTATAATCCCAAGTCTCTTACTAAATTGATCTAACTTTTTTTGAAGAGGAGTTTCTTTAGATTCTGCTTTTTCTAGGAGATTAGCTATTTTCCCAACTTCTGTATTCATACCTGTTGCTGTAACTATAAACATACCACGCCCATAAACAATTGTTGATCCACTAAACACCATATTTTTTTGATCTCCTAATGAAGATTCCTCATGTATAACATCAGTTACCTTTAAAACTGGTTCTGACTCACCTGTAAGCATTCCCTCTACGCTTTTTAGAGATTGAGATTCTATAACACGCCCATCTGCTGGTACATAATCCCCAGACTCTAAACAAACAATATCTCCATTTACAATTTCTCTAGCTGGAATAACTATTTTTTCTCCATCTCTTAAAACTTTAGCACTTGGCGAAGATAATTTTTTTAAGCTATTTAAAGACCCTTCGGCTTTTTTAGTTTGTGTCACACCTAAAATAGCATTTAAAATTACAACAGCTATTATTATGATTGCTTCAACAGCTTCTTTTAAAAATATTTGAACTATCGCTGCAATTATAAGAATTATTACCAATGGGTCTTTAAATTGATTTAATATAAGCTTTAAGGTTGATTCTCCCTCTTTACCCTTTAGTTCATTAAACCCATTTTGCTCCAGTCTTTTTTTAGCTTCGGCATTGCTTAAACCACTCTTCTCTGATTTAAATTCACTAATAACATCTTTATACTCTTTTTTATATATCAAAAAAAGACCTCCTCTCTAAAAAATAATATGCTGTAAAAATCCTATTTTATTTTTCCTTAATAATTAAAAATATATACACTTAAAACCTTTCTCTATATTTTTCTTTTTACCTACTAGTTTTAATGATATAATTATGTTACATTTTATATGTTATTTTTAATAATCTATCTATACTTATTTTTTTTAGATTTAATAACTTTAAATTATAATTACGGAGGATTTAAAATGAAAAAATTTAGTCATGGGTGTACCCTAGATTGTTTTGATTGCTGTAAATTTAATGTTTATAATGATAATGGAACCTTAAAAATAGAAGGTGATAAAAATCACCCTTATACAAATGGTTTTATATGCGAAAAAGGACTATCTCATTTAAAGAGATTAAATCATAAAGATAGAATCTACACACCCCTTTTAAAAATAAATGGTAAATTTAAAGAAATTTCTTTTGAAAGAGCACTAAATATAATGGCTGAAAGGCTTACATACTATAAAAAAAATTTTTCTTCAAAATCCATTCTACATTATGATCAGTTTGGTAGTGGATCTTCTCTAAAATCAATAGCAGATATATTCTTTAACTTCTATGGAGGAGTTAATAAAGCAGATGGTGGTCCTTGTTGGAGTGCTGGTATGAGAGCTACTAAATATGATTTTGGTGATGCAAAAAGCCATAGTCTTTCTGATATGTTAAATAGCAAGTCAATATTTTTATGGGGCAAAAATCCTGCAAACACATCAATTCATACACTAAATATAATAAAAAAAGCCAAAGAAAAAAATATACCAATTATAGTTATTGATCCAATCTTTAGTGAAACTGCTAAACTCGCTGATAAATACATAAAAATCATTCCAGGAACAGACGGTGCTTTAGCCCTTGCCATGGCTAAAATAATTATAAAAAACAATGCTTATAATAAAGATTTTATAGAAAAACACGTTATTGGCTTTAACGAATTTAAAAATTACTTAAACACATTAAGCCTTGATTATTTATGTGAAGAATGTGGGATTTCTTTAGAAGAAATCATAAATATTACAAATATTTATATCAATAAATTTTCTACGATTCTAATAGGATATGGTGTTCAAAAATATATAAATGGTGGAAATTCAATAAGATGTATAAACGCCTTAGGCGCTATAACTGGTCAAATCGGTAAAAGTGGTGGCGGAATAAATTATGCTAATAAGGTCTTTACAAGGATTTTAAACTTAGACCCATACAACAGTGAACATTTTGCAACAAATAATTTTTTCCAAGTTTCTAAAATATCTAATTTTATAAACAAATGTAATAGCTTAAACCTTAAAGAAGAAGGTATTTTTGAAGCACAAACTGTTGTTCATGATTCAATTGCTAATGAAAATAATTTGTATAAAACCCCAATTAAAATGGCTGTTATAACAAAAAGCAATCTATTAAATCAACTTCCTGATATAAACAGCTTAAAAAAAGCTTTTAAAACCATAGAATTTAAAGTGTGTTTTGATATGTTTTTAACTGATACAGCCTCTATATGTGACTTGTTTATTCCATGTACTAATACCTTAGAAAGTGAAGATATTTTATTTAGCTCAATGAGCAATCCTTACATTATATATAATGAAAAGGTAACTGAACCTAAACATCGTCTTATGGATGAATATAACTTTTTTATGGAACTTGCAAAAATTATGAACATTAAAACTTATCCTAAAGTTTCAAAAAAAGAATATTTAAAAAAGATAATAGAACCATTAACACATTCTAATAAAGATATAACGTTAGATTATTTGAAAGATAACTGTTTTACTCTTCATAAAGATGTGGCTTGGGAAGATTTGAGCTTTAAAACTCCCTCTAAAAAATATGAGTTATTTTCATCTTTAGCTAAAGATGAGTGTGGTCACCCTCTTCCAACTTATTTAAAAAGCAAAAATCACCCTAAAAACTTATTAAGACTTATCACAGTCCATGGAAAAGATAGTTTATCTAGTCAACACTTTATTGACAAGGGAGGCATATGCGAGTTTTTTATTAATGAAAATACTTGCAAAGAATTTAATATAACAAATAAAGAAATTGTAATACTAAAAACTAAAAATGGAAAAATTAAAGCCAAAGCACTAATAGATAATGGAATTCCTAATAACGTTATAAAAATATATGTAGGTTGGTGGGAAAAACATGGTAATCCAAATATTTTAACATCATCAAATATATCAGATATTGGTGGACAAATAACATATAACGATAGTTTTGTAGAAATAAAAAAAGAATAGGCAAATTGCCTATTCTTTAATTTTTAATATTCATAATCTACAACCGCACGCTTTGAAACAGCATCTCTAACCTTAGCTGCAACCTTTAAATGTTCTTCACTGACTTGGTATTTATTTAAATCTTCCTTAGTTTCAAAATCAGAATTTAAAACAATATCATAAGCGCTATCAGTTGTATTAAAATTTATTCCAACCTCTATAAATTTTATGTAAGGTAATTTTTCCTTTAATCCTTCTAAAGAATTTTTTATCTCTAATGCTGTATCATTGTTCTTCTCTTTTAAAGTCCACATTACAAGATGTTTTACCATTTTATCTCACACTCCTAATTAGTTTTTATCTTAATAAGAAATCAAATATACAATCATTATACAACAAATTTAATCATTTAATTAACTATTTTGCACTTTATTTCTTTTATTTTTTATAAGTATCATTATTTCTATGATAAAAGCTAAAATAATTCCAACAACTAAACCATTACTTAAAAGAATTGTAACAGAGCTTGGCATATTTGCAAAAGCTGTTTTAGGAAGTCCCATTATTCCTATACCAGCGAATATAGGTATGCCGACAGAAAAATACATATCTTTTTTATTTTTAACATTTTCAAGTTCTTTTATAGCTGTTCCAAACATAGCGCTAAATATAGTAAAAATAGCTGCATATGCTACTGGTGTTGGAAGTGTTGTAAAAAATGCCATTATAGGTGTTATTAAGCTTACTATTATAACTAAAATATTACCTATTAAAAATGTATTTTTTTTAGTAGATTTTGTTTGGTCTATAAATGATGATATTGATATTGCAGTTATTCCTGCTGTTGATAAAAATATACCACTTAAAACTTGATTAAGCCCCATAATAACACCTGAACGTTTTATACTAACATCATAAGTTGTTTTATTATGTTTTTCTAAAATTGCCTTTATTACCTTTATTGAAGCAAGCATAGTACTTATTAAAATAAATACTGCAACTATTATAGAAGGTATCATACTAAGATTTGCTATTGGCATTCCAAATGGGAAAGGCGTTGGTAATTGAAAAAATGTATCTACTTTTGCCATAGGCTTAGTTAAGCCTAACACATAAAATAATGCCCAACCAACTATTATAACTACCATAAATGAATATGGAGCAATTTTTTTAACTTTTCTAAGTATAAGAGATAAAATTACTAACGATACTGAACATGTTAAAACAGGAATTGATATAGTATTTCCTAAATATCCAATTCCACATAACCCTTTTACAAAGTCCATAGAAAGTTCTGCTACTAAAAGTATCATAAACGTCGCAAGCACTCTTGGACTAAATAAAACCAAAAGCTTATCCATAAGTCCAAATACGCTTATAAGCATAATAATAACTCCAGCGGCTATTATAGAAAATGTTATAACTCTTAAAGTGTCGACATTACTGCCAAAAATAGATTGACCTATTCCAGCATAAATTAAAAATATTCCAAACCAAAGTCCTGATGGAACTTCACTTATGTACAATTTATGTCCCAAAAATAGCTGAATTATAGCTGCTACCCCTAACATAAATATAGTTCTTTGAATAAACATCATAGTATCATGTGAGGTTAAATTAAAACCTTGTCCAACCGCTAAAGGATACACAACATTAGCTAATACTATAAATGCCATCCATTGAACTGACTGTAAAACCTTTTTCATTTTTTATAAGACCTCTTCTCATATTTAATTATTTGTTAACAATTTTATATTATAGCACAATAATTTTATAAGTATAACTAAAGATTTTATGTTTAAAATTACATGTTTTTGTTAATAATAAGTTAGCAAAATATTTTTTAAGGAAGTGTAATAATGCCTAAAGAAACTGGAACAGTTAAATGGTTCAACAACGAAAAAGGATATGGCTTCATATCATGTGATGGTGGAACTGATGTTTTTGTTCATCACTCACAAGTTAAAGAAAAAACTCATGATAAAAATTTACATGAAGGAGAAAATGTAACATTTGATATAGAAGATGGTGCAAAAGGTCCTATGGCTGTAAATGTTCAAAATATAATATAATAAATCCTTGAAAACCTTGAATTTTCGAGGATTTATTAAGCTTTAAAAGTTATTTTTTGTTTTAATAACATTTTTCTAAAATTTCTAAAACTTCTTCTGCAGTAAGTTTTTTATATCCACTATCTAATAATATTGTAGAATTTGCGATAAGTGGCAACATTTCTTTTGTCGCTCCAAGTTCTCTAAGAGAAGTAACCATACCACATTCCTTAATAAATGCTTCTAAGCATGAAAATCCCTCTTGTGCAATTTCATCTTTAGTTTTTCCTTCAGTTTGTACATTCCATACTTCTTTTGCAAATCTAACAAATTTATCTAAACCATAAGAATAGATATGACGATAGTAAGGAATTGATATTGTTGCAAGTCCCATACCATGAGCACAATCTGTATAAGCTCCTACTTGATGTTCTATCATATGAACTTCCCAGTCTTCTGTTTTTGATAATCCAGCCATTGTATTAAGAGCTAGTGTTGCACTCCACATAATGTTACTTCTTGCTTCATAATCCTTTGGATTTTTAAGTGCAACTCTTGCATTATCAATTACAGAACGAAGAAGTCCTTCAATTACATAATCTGTTGTATTATTATCAGTTCCTGAAAAATATTGTTCCATTAAATGAGACATAATATCAAAAACACCACTAATCATTTGATATTCTGGAACTGAGAATGTATATTCTGGGTTTAATATAGAGAATTTAGGATATACTTCCGCTGGGAAAACTCTACCATTTTTAAGTTTTAACTCTTCATGTGTTATAACAGATCCTCCGTTCATTTCTGAACCTGTACCAACCATTGTTAAAACTGATCCTACTGGTACAATTTTATTGCTAACTTCTTCAAAATTTATCCAATACTTTTTAAATGCATCTTCTTTACAGTAAGCTGAAACTGAAATTGCTTTAGCACAGTCTATTACAGAGCCACCACCAACTGCTAAAATAAGATCAACATTATTATCACGAACAAGTTTTGCTCCTTCTAATACCTTGTTATAAGTCGGATTTGACATAACTCCAGGTAACTCTACAACTTTTTTTCCGCTTTCATTTAAAATATTTATAAGATTATCATATAAACCAATTTTTTTAATAGAATTTCTTCCATAAGTTAAAAGAACAGTTTCTCCATAGTTTTTAAGCTCATCTTTTAACATATCTAAAGAATTTTTTCCAAAATGTATTTTGGTTGGATTGTAATAACTAAAATCTAATAACATATATTCCCTCCTACAAATTAAAATAAATTATTTTCATATATTCAAATTGATAGTTAATTGTGTTTATTTAAAAGAAATAAACACTGTTAATAACAGAATACACCCTAGAGTTAACTCTATGTCAACACTTAATATTATAATTATTTTTCTCATTTTTAATACAGATTATATTTTTTACAAAACATGTGTGAAGGTGTTTCCAAGACAAAATACATCAATTGACAAAGAAAAAAATCCAAAAGCTAGATTTAAAAATGAACATATAACAGTTAAAGAAATTATTGATTCTAATATACAGTATTAAAATTTAATTTTCATTTTTATATATAATTATGCAATAATAAAACTATTAAAATATAATTTGGAGATGATTTTATGGATAATAAAATAGAACAATTAGCTAAAATTTTAAAAGAAAGCAACAATATAGTTTTCTTTGGTGGGGCTGGAATGAGTACAGAATCTGGAATACCTGACTTTAGAAGCTCAAACGGTTTATTTAATGAAAAACTTAATATGACCTTTACCCCTGAGCAACTAGTATCTCACTCATTTTATATTAGATATCCAAAAGAATTTTTTAATTTTTATAAAGAAAAATTAATTTACCCTGAAGCTAAACCAAATAAAGGACATATTGCCCTTGCTAAGCTTGAAAGTTTAGGAAAACTTAAAGCCATAGTTACTCAAAATATTGATGGACTTCATCAAAAAGCTGGTTCTAAAAATGTTTTTGAACTTCATGGCTCAGTTCTTAGAAATTATTGTGTAAAGTGCCATGCTTTTTATGATGAAAAATTCATTCTAGAATCAAAGGATATTCCTACTTGTACTAAGTGTGGTGGAAGCGTTAAACCTGACGTAGTTTTATATGAAGAAGGACTAGATGATAATATAATAAGAGGAGCCATAGATGCTATAAAAAAAGCTGATACTTTAATAATTGGAGGTACTTCTCTTGTTGTCTACCCTGCTGCTGGACTTATTGATTATTTTAGAGGTAAGAATCTTGTTTTAATTAATAAAAGCTCAACTTCTGCTGACTCTAAAGCAACTTTAATTATTAATGACTCCATTGGAAAAGTTTTGGATAAAGGTGTAAACTTAATATAGGTTTTAAATAAAACAAAAGAAGAGTTAAGGAGGAAATATTATGAGTAACAATGTATTTTTACCAAGTTATAGCATAGGAGATAATGTGTATAGTGAAATAGATGCTATTTGTAAATCTTATGGTAAAAAAGCAATAGTAATCGGTGGAGAAACTGCTATAGAAAAATCTAAAAATCTTTTATTAGATGGACTTAAAAATTCAAATATAGAAATATTAGATTTTTTATGGTTTGGTAGTGATGCCACATATGAAAATGTTGAAAGACTTAAAAATAATAAAAAAGTAAATGAAGCTGATATGATATTTGCAGTTGGTGGTGGAAGAAGCATTGATACAAATAAAGTTTTAAGTGATAAACTAAATAAACCACTTTTTACTTTTCCCACAATAGCATCAAACTGTGCTCCTATAACAAAAATTTCTGTAATGTATAACGAAAATCATACCTTTAAAGATTATTATTTTCCAAAAAGGTCTCCTCTTCACTGCTTTATAAACACAAAAATAATAAGTGAAGCTCCAACTAAATTTATTTGGGCTGGTATTGGAGACGCTTTATCTAAAGAATTCGAATGCACTTTTTCTTCTAAGGGTGATGTTCTTACCCATTCTAATCTTCTAGGAGTAAGTATTGCTAAAAACTGCTGTGAACCACTTTTAAAATATGGTCAAAAAGCTTTTAATGATGCTAAGGAAAATAGGGTTTCAAAAGAATTAGAAGAGGTTATATTAAATATAATAATAACTACTGGATTAGTCTCAGTTCTCGTTGATCCTAATTATAATAGCTGTCTTGCTCACTCTATATATTATGGATATACAACCATACATGAGATAGAAAAAAATCATCTTCATGGCGAAGTGGTGTCTTATGGCGTCTTAGTTATGCTTACATGTATTAAAGATTATAAAAACCGTGATAAGATATACAAATTTAACAAAAGCATAGGTCTTCCAACATGTCTAAAAGATATTGAAGTTAAAGATTGTGATATTCCTAAAATTTTGGACAAGGCTATTAAAACAGAAGATATAAAACATGTTCCTTATGAATTAACAAAAGATATGATTTATAATGCCATACTAGATTTGGAAAAATTATCTTCATAATTTACATAACAATAATAAAAAACAGATTTCCATTTTAATATGAAAACCTGTTTTTTATTTATTATAATATTACAAAGTTTGTTTAACTTCAGTTAAAGTTATTTCTAAAACCCTAGTTAAGAATGGAAATTTTTCTTTCATCATATCATATTCTTCACCTGAGGATATGAATTTTGCAGTCCCTTCAAGTCTAAAACCCGCACCTTGAGTGAAATGTCCTTGAACTTCTTTACTTCCTAAAGTCATTTTAACTTTATTGTTTTCTTTAATATTAGCTTCTGTTTTTACCATTCCAGCTGCTGGAATTAATATTTTATTATCTTTTGTTATTGTAAGATATGAATTCCAAGTATTTGCTACATGTGGTTCTCCCTTGCCCCAAGAAATAATAGATACAACACCTTCATGGCTTATAACTTCAAAAAATTTTTCTGTTAACATATTTTTAATCTCTCCTTATGTATTAAAATTTTTATTAATGAACTAATTAAAGATATTATTTATCGTAGATAACATTTGTCTTTAATTAGTTTATTACATATTTTTAATATTGTCAAATTTTAATTTAATATAACAAATTAACTTTACCCCACATTCTTGTAATGTTATATTTAATATAACAAAAATTAAAAGAAAGAGAGATGAACATATGAAACTTTCAATAGGAATAGAATATGCTCTTCATTGCTTATTATATATGATTGATATTAAAGAAAATGAAACGGTAGGAATTAAAGATTTAGCTACATTTCAAGGCGTATCAGAATCATATCTTGCAAAAGTTTTTGCAAAACTTAGCAAAGCTCAAATAGTAAAGTCAGTTCCTGGCGTTAAAGGTGGCTACACTTTATGTAAAACTCCTGAAAATATAACTTTTTTAGATGTAGTTGAAGCTATTGAGGGAAAAGAACCCATATTTAAATGTGCAGAAATAAGACAAAATACTTTACTTTTAGATAAAAACAACTTACCTAAAATCTATACTGATTGCCCTTGCACAATAAAAATAGTTATGCTCGAAGCAGAAGAAAAAATGAAAAATTATCTTAATACTAAAACTTTGGCATGGCTACACAGTCATGTTGATACTATTTTAACAAAAGAGCAAAAAGAAAAAACAATAGATTGGTTTGAAAATAGAAAAAAATAATTCTAATAAAGGGTAAATATGAAAACTTTGATATTTACTCTTTTAAGCTTTTATTAAATATCTTGCCTTTCAAAATTTTAATGGTGATAATTTCATAATAAGCATTATATACTAAAGTATAACAATATTTTTATATTATATTTTAAATATACTAAAAAATTATTATAATATAAATTTATAGAAAGGACTTAAAATTTATAATTTTTTAATTTTAAGCAATGGTGTTAGCAAATGAAGAAAAAAATTATTGGAATATCATCTCATGTTGTAATAAATGACCTAGGTGCCCTTAAAGGCTTTAAACAATTAAGACTGTTTCATGAATATATTCAATCAGTGATTGATGCTGGCGCTTCTCCTATAGTCCTTCCAAACACAGATAATTTATCAATTATTGATTCTCAAATAGATATTATAGATGGATTAATTCTAACTGGGGGGTATGATATAAATCCTTTAAATTTTAATGAAGAGCCTAAAGAAAAGCTTGGATATGTATGCAACGAAAGAGATTTATATGAGTTTTACCTTCTTAAAAAAGCCATGAAAAAGCAAATCCCTATTTTAGGAATATGTAGAGGTATACAAGTTATTAATGTCTTTAATGGTGGAACCCTTTATCAAGACTTATCCTATATAAACAATTCATATGTAAAACATGAGCAAGACTGTGAACCAACCTTTCCATCTCATTCTATATCTATTTTTAAAAACAGCATTCTTTATGAAATTTTAGGAGACAAGGCTTTAGTAAATTCTTATCACCATTTAGCAATTAAAGATTTAGCCCCAAACTTTAAAGTATCAGCACTATCTAAAGACGGAATTATAGAGGCTATTGAAAGTACAACAGATGAACTTATAATAGGAGTTCAATGGCATCCTGAGCTTTTGACTAAAAACTATGAAAAAATGCTAAACTTATTTAAATATTTTGTTGAAAAGTGTTAAAAAAATAGTATATTAATAAATCTCTTTATTAATATACTATTTTTATTTAAATAAAATCTAACTTTAAAACTATGATGGAGAATATGTTAACATTCCATCCTTGCTCTTATATCCACTATTTTTAAAATCATTTGCTATACTTTGCTTAGTTTTTAAGAATCCATTGTAACCAAATATATATCCTTCTGAAGATAACTTATTACTATTCATTGCATTATATATATCTTCAGCAGTATAAACTGTTCCTGATGCACTCACAAAAGTTACTTCATACTTATCTGTTCCTATATCATTTATATTTTGATATTTAACAATATACGTAGGTTCCCCATCAACTGTTATTGTAGTTTTTTGAACACTATTTTCATTTCCTGCATTGTATCCAACAATGTAATCAGTTGCTCCGCTATAATCAGTTTGTAAGTTACTCTTTATTTGATCTTGAAGATCTGTATTTCCTTTTGCGTTGTTAATAGCTGCTAATTGTGCATCTGTAAGTATTACGATTTTTGTATTTTTTGCACTATTTGTAAAATAGTGATTTAAAGTATTAGTTAAGTCTTCTGGTGTCATTGTAGATATAGTATATCCTGAACTTGTTGAACTTATTGAACCTATTACATCTTGTAATTGTTGCTCAATCTTAGCTTTTTCATTTGTAAGATTTTCATTTTCTATTTGAGTCATAAGTGTTGTAAGATTACTTGTACACTTTGCTAATTCTTGCTGTATATTTGTAGGCAAATCTTTGCCCTCTAGTTCCTTTATTAAACTTGTTGCTTTATCTGTATCTTTATTTGCTATAGCATTATTAATTTCTTCAATATCTTGTGCATAATTTTGAGCATCTTGTATATTTTTAGTTAAAGTTTGAACCTCTCCTTTAACAAACGGCCCTCCTAAATTCTCAAGAGCTTGTAAATCTGTATTAGCCTTTGTTAAGTTACCACTATTAATATCGCTATTTACTTTTGATATTTGAGTGTCTATTTTTTTTGTATAATTTATAACACCATAACTTCCCCCTGCTATAATAGCTATAATTATTATAATTATTATTGCCCTTTTCTTCTTTTTAGATTTTTTTCCTTTATTAAGAGGTAAATCTTCTTTATTATTTTCCTCATTACTTTTACTTAATAGGATTTGTCTTAAAACCTCTTCACTATCTAATTCTCCTGTAATTTCATTTGGAGATGTTTTTTGATCTTTAGTTTCAAATTTAGCACCACATTTTGGACAAAAATTTGAACCATTTTCTACTTCATTTCCACAATTATCACAAAACATATTTTTCACTCCTATATTTAATCCTAAGTATATAAAACTCAAGTATGTCTGAGATTTAAATAAAATAGTATAAAATAATTAAAAATCATAAAATATTACACATTATATTTAATTATAATACATTATTTTTTTTGGTTTTGTAAAGTAATTAAGGTATTATCTATTAAATATATACTAATAATTTAAATATCTTAAAATTGCGTGAATAATTCTTATTTACGTATTGACATACTTGTATAAAGTTATTATATTCTTACTTAGTGGACATACATTTGACTAAAGTTGCTTGAATAGGAGATAGATTATGAAAAAAATATTAATAGAAGTTATGATAGGAGTATTAGTAGCAGTCATTGTTGCTATATTACATTTTGGATTTGATGTATTTTCAACTAAAGCGACAAGTGCTAATAATACAACAACTGTAAGTAGTTCGATAGATTCTTCAACTGTTAATAATTCAACAGCTACTAACTCAGGAGCTACTGGCTCAGAAACTGCAAATACTACCAATACAAACAAAAGTGCAAACATTTCTAGCCCAACTGGAAATACAGAAAATACAACAAGTAATGCTGATAATACGTCTAAAAATGTTAGCAATTCTGCAAATACATCTAATAACGATTCATCTGCACAAAACACTAATAGTACTAAAAGCGCTAACACAAATAACAATACTGCAACAACTAAATCCACTACAAGTAATGATAGCGCAAGTTCAGATACTTCAAAATCTGATGCCTCAACTACAGTAGCTACAAATAAGCAAGCTAGTTCTAATACTGCATCAACTAGCAATACTAGTGATAAATCAGCTAATACAACAACTACTGCTACAAATGCTACTAAAACAGATTCAACACCTACTACTAAATAAAAAAGTTATATTTTACATAACCCTCTAATATAATAAATTAAAATATTTTTTAGAGGCTACTTATGAAAAAAACATTTTACCTCTTGCTAGGAATAGTCTTATTAATAATTATTATTATATTTTTATTACCTAAAAATAATCTTAATCAATTGATAGATCTAAAAAACAATATAATTTTTAGTCGATGGTGGAGATAATGTAAAAGTAATGTAAAAGACAATTCTAGAATATAGAATTGTCTTTTTTATATGTTATAATAAAAAAAAACTTAAAATTTATAAGGAGAACATATTATATGTCTAAAAAGAAATTTAAACGGAAAATATTGATTATCCCTATAATAATAATTGTCATCATACTAGGAGGATTATTTTTTACTTACGAAAGCTATTTTGCTCCTAAAGTTCCTGTAACTAGTGTTAATACATCAGTAAATTTAAATAGTTCAGTTTTAAACTTTGTTCCTAGCAAATCTAGTTTTTCATTATCTCAAGTAATTTTAAACTCAGATGGGGAAATTTCAGATACTAATTTAACAGATATGATAATCTTAATTTTACAAAATGTTTCAAACTCGACTTTAAAAGAAATAACTGGTGTACAAGTTAAAATTGTTGATAATGAAATTAATGTTTACGCTACATTTGATTATCTAGACATTCCATTTGAAGTTCATTTTGTGTTTACTCCACAAATAGAAAATGGTCAAGCTGTTGTTCATTATGTTAAAGGAAACATAGGCTTTATACAAATACCTAAAGATTTAGTATTTAAATACTTAAGTGATAAATCATTTATGTCAGTTGATAGTTCTAAAGCTAATATCATTTTAAAGTTTGGTAACTTAACTAACATAAAAGTAAACACTTTTGAAATTGATGGTTCTTCATTAAAAATTAATTTTTCAACAATGCTAAACTTAAATCAGTTAGCAGCAACTAAAATAGTAAGCGTGCCTTCTATTTAAACTGTATTCTTAAATTTAAAATTAAATCTCTTTAAATTTGTAACATAGTAAAAAACTCTCTAATATACTTATAGTATATTTTATAAGGAGAGTTTTTTATGTTTTGCAGAAATTGTGGTAAAGAAATGCAAGATAAATCTTCTGTATGTATATATTGTGGTGTCAAAAAAAATCATGGAAATAAATATTGTCCAAACTGCGGGTGTGAAACTGAAGAATTAGCTGATTTTTGTACAAATTGTGGTATTAAGCTCCCAAAATTATACCCCTCTGTTCAAGGGAAATCTAAAGTATTAGCAGGGCTTCTTGGTATATTTTTAGGTGGATTTGGTATTCATAGATTTTACTTAGGATATTTTGGAATTGGTCTTTTGCAACTTTTACTTAGCATTTGTTCTCTAGGTCTTACATCTATCTGGGGGTTTATAGAAGGCATACTTATTCTTTGTGATTCCATTATTACAACAGATCATGATGGAAATCCATTAGTTTAATATATATGATATTTCTGTACAAACAAAACTAAAAATTAATAATAATTAAATATTTTAAATAAATTAAAAGATAGTATTCAAATAACATATATAACTATTATTTAATACTATCTATTATTTTTATATATCTAATTTAACATTATATTCATTAAGCCATGTATCTAATTGTATCAAATATGCCATAACCTGTGGTCCTGTCATAAGTTGTCCAAACCAAGGTTTTGTGAAACTACTTCCATTTGTGTTTATTATTTTTTCTATAGCATCTTTATCTATAAGCTCTAATATTCTAGCATTTTTATTTTTTATTATATTATTTAACATATTTTTTACTGTTTCTGTATAAAGAGGATGATGAGTCTTTGGATATGGACTCTTCTTTCTATCTACTATTTCATCTGGCAAAAGAGTTCTAGTAGCTTCTCTTAAAAGCCCCTTTTCTCGTCCATTTAAAAGCTTCATAGCAGCTGGTATATTATAAGAATATTGAACAAGTCTTTTATCTGCAAAAGGAACTCTAACTTCTAAACTATTTGACATAGTCATTCTATCTTTCCTATTCAAAAGTGTTATCATAAACCATTTTATATTTAAATAAAATAGTTCTCTCATTTTTTCATCCTTTTTAGATTCCCCTTTTAACTTAGGAACCTTAGCTAAACTATCACTACAAACTTGTTTTACATAATCCTCTATTGGCAAATCCTTTATTGATTTTGCCAAAATATTTTTTCTATGAGCAACTGAATCAGCCCAAGGAAAAATATCTATATTTTCGTAATCTCTTGTATACCAGGGATAACCACAAAATACCTCATCTGCACATTCTCCTGAAAGACCAACCGTTGCTGTCTTTTTAATTTCCTTTGCAAAAAGATAAAGAGACGAATCCACATCTGCCATTAAGGGCAAATCACTAGCTATCGTAGCTTCTTTTAAAGCCTTTGCAAGCTCTACATTGTCCAAGATTATTCCATGATGATTACTTTTTATATAATCCTTCATCTTTATAACCCAATATGGATCTGAATTTGGTTGAAACAAATTCGCTTTAAAATATTTCTCATTATCCACATAATCTATTGAAAATGTATCTAGCGGAGCTTTTCCTTGCCTTTTAAAAGCATTGGCAGCAACATAAGATATGAAACTTGAATCTAATCCACCTGATAAAAATGTACATACAGGAACATCACTTACTAATTGCCTTTCTATAGCATCTACTAATAAATCTCTAAGCTTTTTTATTGTAGTTTTTTCATCATCTTTATGCTCTTTAGCTTCTAAAACCCAATATTCTTTAAGGTGTGCTCCTTTGTTATTATAAGTCATATAAAAAGCTGGTGGAACTTCTTTTATATCTTTAAATATACCACTTCCTAAGTTTCTTTGTGGACTAAGAGCCATAAGCTCTAAAATTCCCTGTTTATCAACAACTGAATCTATCATAGGATGCGCTAAAAGTGCCTTTATCTCTGATGCAAATAAAATTGAATCATTTTTTATAGAATAAAATAAAGGTTTTACCCCAAGAGGGTCCCGTGCTAAGAACAATTCCTTATTTTGTTCATCCCAAATACCAAAAGCAAAAATTCCATTTATATAATCAACACATTTCTCTCTATATTCTATAAAAGCAGTTAGCAAAACTTCTGTATCTGAATAACTTGAAAATGTATATCCTTTTGACACCAAATCACTTCTTACCTCTTCAGTATTATAAAGTTCTCCGTTGTAAACAATTGTATATTCTTTATTATTTACATTTTTAACCATAGGCTGAAGTCCCCCTTTGGGATCAACTATAGCAAGTCTTCTATGTCCTAAAACTGCATTATTAGTCGCTTTTATTCCATAAGAATCAGGTCCTCTTGGAGTTAGTGTATCTCTCATTTTCTCAACCATATATTGTTTAGTCTTTATATTATTATTTAAATCTACCCATCCTACTATTCCACACATATAATCACCTCTTAATTTATATATGAATTTTTTAAGCAATTTGTTAATACGAATTTTAGATTAACCACTATCTATAACTTTGCAATTTTTAAACATAATTGCCTAAGATATACTGCTCTTTATATTTAATAAATGGGTTGCAAGATAAACAAATGGTCTTAAATTCAATATAAAATAAAAATAATTAGGATATAATCCTAATTATTTTTATTTACAAGACAGATTTCTATTTTAAGTTTAATCTACTGTTATAGCTGCAACAGGACAACTTTCTTGAGCTTCTGTTGCTGCATTTTCCATATCACTTGGTACTTTTTCTACCTTTGCATAAGCTTTCCCATCATCATTTAGTTCAAATACTTCAGAACAAATTTGTGGGCATAATCCACAACCTATACAAGTATCTTGATCAACATGTGCTTTCATAATAATTTTTTGCTACTTTATAAAGTCTTTATAAGGTAGCTCTCCTTTCTCAAGTAAATTAACACACATAAAATAATTTAATTTCATGTCTTTAAATATTATGAACATGTTGTTCTTTATTTATTCACTAAAACGCTTAAAAATATAGCGTAAATATACACAAATTTAATATTATTTAAAAAATAATCCTCCTTCTTCATACTGTATTTTTTTCTTACAAGAATCAGCTGATTTTTTTATATGCTCTAATACAATATTGTCTACACTATTTATATCTTTATTTTTTATTGTTGTTAGATATTTCGTATGCTCGCTAATTATTTTATTTTTATCTTGCTTTATTTCATTTAACAATCTCATTCTATTATAATGAGTGCTTATTTTCCCTATTGCTTCCCAAATATTTTTTTTATTTACTCCCTCAAATAATAATCTATGAAATTCATTGTCTAAATGATGAAATTCTAATTCATTATTTTCTTTATCTGCTATAAGTTGTTGTGCAAAAAGACATTTTTCCATATCAATTAAATTATTTTCATTAAAATTAATACAAGCTTCTTTAAGAACTTCTTTTTCTAAAAAATATCTCATAAAAATAGCTTCATCTATTAAATTCCAATCTATTTTAGCCACATAAGTTCCTGATTGAGGTTTTACTTCAATCAGATATTCTGACTTTAATTTCATTATAACCTCTCTTATAGGAGTTCTAGATAAATTAAGAACTTTAGACAATTCTGTTTCACTTAATAAATCTCCTGGCTTTAATTCTAAAGACATTATATTATCTTTTAATACTCTATAAGCATACTCTTTGCTAGTTTCCTTATTTAATTTTTCATAAAGTATCAATTCTATTTCCTCCTAGTAATTTACAAATTAAAATACTAATATACTAATACATTTTATTATACTATACAATCTAGCAATTATATAGAATATAATTTATTAGGAAAAGGGACTTATTAAATAAATTTATTTAATAAGTCCCATACCTAATATTTATAACACAATTTTAATTTTAAAATACTATTCCAACTATCATAGCACTTAATATACTAACTGCAAACCCGCCAATCATTGATTTAAAAGCTAATTTTGCAAGAGTATTTTTCTTTTCAGGACAAAGTGCCGAAATACCTGATATACATATTCCGATACTTGATATATTAGCAAAACCTGCAAGAGCAATTGAAAGCACCATTTGAGTTCTCTCTCCTAAAGTTGCAAATATTGAGCCTAATTGTTGGAATGCAACAAATTCATTCAATACCAATTTGCTTCCTAAAAGCTGTCCAACTGTAAGAATCTCATTGCTATCTACACCCATTAAAAATCCAAGAGGTGCAAATATATAAGAGAATATTTGTTCTAAGCTCAAATTGAATATACCTAAAAATCCATTAACTAAAGCAACCAATCCAATTATTGCAATTAGTGATGCTCCAATGGCTAAAACTGTTTGCAAACCACTCATAGCACCATCTGCTATAGCACCTAAAAGATTTGTATTAGAATCTTTCTCAATACTAACACTAACCTCTTCAAGAGATTTTACCATATCCTTTTCTGATTCAGGTAGTAATATCTTAGCAATTGCAATACTTCCAATTGGCACTAGTGCACTTGCTATTAATAAATATTTCATTGGTATTCCAAGTGCAGTATACCCTCCAATTATTGTAGCTGACATACTTCCCATTCCAGATACTAACACAACTACAATTTCACTGTTAGTCATTCTACCTAAATACTTACTAACCAATACTGGACTTTCTGTTTGTCCTAAAAACATATTAGCAACAGCAACAAAACTTTCAACTTCAGTTGTACCTAATATTTTACCTACAACTTTTCCTATAATTTTAACTATAAATCCTATTACACCTAAATAATATAACGCCGAAACTAAAGCTGATACAAATATTATGTTTCCAAGTGTTTGAATTCCAAATATAGCTCCAGTAGGCATTGATGAATCTGAAAGACTACCAAATACAAAATTTAATCCTTCACTACCATAGCTTAAAATTTGTGTTACTACATCTGAAATTTTTTCAACTATTACTTGTCCAATTGGAAATCTAATAAGTAAAAAAGCAATAATAAACTGAATTACAAGTGCTTTTATTATAGTCTTATAAGGAATATTTTTCCTATCAGAGGACAATAAATACATTATTCCTAATAATACAACTATTCCTAGCAGACTTATGATTATTTGCATGTTTTTCCCTCACTTTATCTTATTTTTTGTATGTTTTGTCAATATAAATACTATTGACCTTTTAATGTAATTTTACCCATATATGCTATGATATATTTACACATATTGTTTGTCAATAATAATTTGTTATATTTTATAAAAATATTTGCTTTTTAGTATTTTTTTATAAAAAATAAGATAAAATATAAAAGAAAATCATTATTTTTTATAACAATTTACAAACCATTTAATAGTATTTTTGTAAATTATTCGTCATATGATTGTAATAAAAACACCATTAAAAATCTAAATAAGTTGTATTTTCAGGAACTCCTGATATATTTTCATCTCTATTTAAAAGGTCTATCTTTTCAATATCTTCATTAGATATTTGAAAATCAAATATATTAAAATTAGCTTTAATTCTTTCTATATTAGATGATTTAGGAATAGGTATTATACCATTTTGAATATGCCATTTTAAAGTTATTTGAGCCTCATTTTTATTATATTTTTTTGCTAACTCATTAAGTAGAGGAATTTCAAATATTTTTCCCCTCATTATCGGTCCCCATGCTACAAGCTGAATATTATTTTCTTTACAATATTTAACCATATCTTTTTGTGACCTTCCTGGATGTATCTCTATTTGATTTACCATAGGCATTATTTTTGCAGTTTTTTTAAGTTCTTCTAAATGTCCTTGTTTAAAATTACAAACACCAATCGCTTTTACTTTTCCCTGCATATAAAGTTCCTCAAATGCTCTCCATGTATCACTATTTAATTTATTAGGCCAATGTATTAAATAAAGATCTAGATAATCAACTCCCAAATTCTTTAGTGATCTATTAAAAGCCTTCATAACATTTTCATAACCATGCTCATCATTCCAAAGCTTACTTACTAAAAATATCTCTTCCCTTTGAATTCCACTTTCCTTTATTCCTCTTCCCACTATATCTTCGTTTTTATAAAAATAAGCCGCATCAATTTGTCTATACCCTATTTTTATCGCTTCTTTTATACAATTTATAGTTTCTACTTTATCTATTAATTTATAAGTTCCAAAACCAATAGACGGCATTTTAACTCCATTTGCTAATATTTTATACATATCATTATTCATAACTTTTACCTACTTTCTAGATTTTAAAAATAATTTATTTTATTATTTTTTTACAATTATAACCTTTTTCATTAAATAAATCTAATCTCTCTACTTATCTAATTCAAAAAAAAATAAATTTATGAGCACCAAATTGCTTTCAATGCTCATAAATCTATTATTAACCAATCTCTTCTACATTTACTTTATTCATTAAATCAAGAACTATCTCTTCCCTCACAAAACCAGTTTCCTTCTCAAGAGAGTTAGCAGTTCCACAAGCTGAAGCTAATTTTAATAGTTTTTTGATATCATAACCTCTATTTAAAGCAATAGCTACTCCTGCAACATAAGAGTCACCTGAGCCCACAGTATTTACTGCATTAACCTTTTGGAAAGTTGTTTTATAAAATTTCCCATCATATCCTGCTATTGAACCTTCAGCACCTAATGATATTACAACCAACTTTATTCCAATCTCCTGAAATCTTCTAATTTCTGAAATTACATCCTCATCTGACTTTATACTTCTCCCAGTAAAAGACTCTATCTCATCTTTATTTGGCTTTATAAAATATGGTTTCTCTTCTATTCCTTTTTTCAATAATTCTCCACTTGTATCTAATAAAAATTTTTTTCCCTTAGCGTTTGCTATTTTTATTAACTCTTTATAAAAACTATCTTCTATATTTCTAGGTACACTACCTGATGCAACAACTATTGTACTTTTATCTATAAGAGAATTATACTTGTTTAAAAAGCTTTGCCTCTCATCTTCAGTTACATTAGGCCCTGGCTCTAAAATTTCAGTTTGAATTAAATCATCTGTTGTAAAAGCCAAACATTCTCTAGTATCCTCTTTTATATCCACAAAGTCATTCTTTATGTTGTAACATTTAAGCTTATCTTTTATAAATTCTCCAGTTTTTCCCCCTAAAAATCCTGTAACTAAGCAATCCTCTTTTAATATAGTAGCAACATTAGCTACATGTATACCTTTACCCCATGGTGTGTTTTCTACAGTTTTAGCCCTCATTACAGTACCTTTTTTTATATCTTGAAGTTCATACCTTTTGTCAACTGATGCATTAAGATTTATTACTAATATCATTTTTTCCCACCTTTTCATATACCAAAAGCCACTTTACTCAATGTTAGCAAAGTGGCTTATTCTATTAATACCTATTATTACTTCCACAAACCATTATTTTATTTTGTACTATTTTTTTCATAGCAATTTTACCTGGTGTCATATATTTTCTTGGATCATTTTCAGTCGGATTTTTTTTGAAAAATTCCTTTACCGCATCAGCAAAAGGGATTTTTAAATCTGTTGCTACATTTACTTTACATATTCCAAGACTTATAGCCTCTTTTACTAAATCATCAGGCACATCTGATGCACCATGCAAAACCAATGGAACATTTACCCTCTCCCTAATTTCTTTTAGTCTTTCAAAATCTAATTTAGGCTCACCCTTATACAATCCATGAGCTGTTCCTATTGCTACTGCTAAAGAATCTACATTTGTTCTTCTTACAAATTCTTCTGCATCATCAGGGTTTGTGTACATTGTATCTTTCTCATCAACAATTAAATCATCTTCTCTTCCACCTAATTTTCCAAGTTCAGCCTCAACCACAGTATCAAACCTATGAGCATAGTCTACAACACTTTTTACAATTTCAATATTTTTTTCAAAATCATACTTTGAAGCATCTATCATACATGACCTAAAACCTAAATCAATATCCCTTTTTATAGCTTCAACATCTTCAAAGTGATCTAAATGAATTGCTATTGGAATATTATATTTATTTGATGCAACCTCTGCAATAGCCTTAATATAATCTGCTCCTGCATAATTTTCAATAGTCGATGGAGTTCCTGCAATTATCACAGGTGATTTTAACTCCATAGCTGTTTCTGCAACAACTTGTAAAGTTTCTAAGTTGTGAATATTAAAAGCAGGTACTGCATACTTCTCCTTTTGAGCTTTCAAAAGCATCTCTCTCGTAGATAATATCATTTTTAATTCCTCCTAATATTCTATCTCTTCTCCATCACATAATATCTTAGTATCAGACATCTTTTTAAACCAATACGCACTTTTCTTTGCATATCTTTCTTGACTATCAAAATCTACATAAAATAAACCATATCTTTTATTAAAACCATTACTCCAAGATAAAACATCCATAAGAGACCATACAAAATATCCCTTAACATTAACCCCTGCATCTTTAGCCTTTAAAACAGCTTCTAAATGTCTTTTTATATAATCAATACGAGGAGCATCATCTATTTTTCCATCAACAAAATCATCTTTATATCCCATACCATTTTCAGTAATATAAACCTTTTTATAATTTGGATAATCATTTTTGATTCTAACTAACATATCATAAAGTCCTTTAGGATAGATTGGCCAATCCCAATCAGTTGTTTCAACTTCTGGATTGTTTACTCTCTCACCTATTCCCTTTAAAGCAAAAATACTTGTACCCTTTTCACCTGTACCATTATGATAGATATTACTTTCTCCATCATAAGCTTTTAAGAAATGACTAGAATAATAATTCATACCTAAAAAATCTATGTTTTTAGAAGCTTTTTCTATAACATCCATATCGCCTTCATAAATTATTAATTCCCCATTATTTTTATCAAGGATATCCTTTATAATGTTTAAAGTATCATCATCATATTTTCCTTTAAAACAAGCATCTAACATAAATTTATTTGAAATTGTATAATCTATTTTTGCAGCTAACTTATCCTCCTCAGATTCTGTTATTGGATATTTTCCTTCAAGTGTATGAACTATTCCTATTTCACCCTTTAAATTCATAGATTTATAAAGTTCAACTACCTTTGAATGAGCCACCATCATATTATGCATAGATTGTATTGCTTTTTCTACATCATATTTTATACTAGGTGGAAAATTTCCAGCTATATATCCATTTTGAGCAACAGCCCAAGCCTCATTGAAAGTTATCCACTTTGTAACTCTATCTCCAAAATTATCGAAACAAATCTTTGCAAATTTTACAAAATGATTTATGTTATCTCTATCTAGCCAATCGCCATTTTTAAAAAGATTAAGAGGTGTATCAAAATGATGAAGAGTTACAAAAGGCTCTACCCCATTTTTTAAACATTCATCTATAAGATTATTATAAAACTCGATTCCCTTTTCATTTACTTTACCCACACCATCTGGAATAACTCTACTCCATGAAATAGATATTCTAATTCCATTTAATCCAAATTCTTTTGATAAACTTAAATCTTTTCCATATTTATGGTAAAAATCACTTGCTATATCTCCATTAAATTTACTTTCAGGTCTATTTAAATACTCATCCCATATACAAGGTCCTCGTCCTTCTTCCATTGCTGCTCCCTCTGCTTGATATGCTGCTGTTGCTCCTCCAAAAATAAAATCATTGTCAAATTTATACATACTGACTCCCTCTCTTTTTTACCTCAAATTTTAAATATTTTTTAGTTTAACTTTTAACCCCATATTAATTTAAAAATATTACCAAAATACTATTTTTAACTATTTATAATATCTAGTGCAAAATTTAAAGCTCCTATTGAATCTCTTGTTAATTTTACATATTGAACCCCAGATGTTGTAGCTGATTTAGTACCCTTTGATTCACAATCTTTTTGAAGTTCACCATACATAGATGCCATTTGAGGAGCTAGAATTATTAAATCAAAGTCAGAAATTATTTCTTTATGTTGTCCATAAGCCATTGCTGTAGATTCTAATTTAATATTATTTTCTTTAGCGCCTTTAGATATTGCATTTGCAAGCATACTGCTTGTAGCTCCACTTGCACAAAGAACTAAAACATTTAAATTTTTATCATTATTTTCTGGACTTAATTTAATTTCCTTAACAGCTGCTACTTCCTCTACCTTTTCTTCTACAACTGAATTATTATTTTTTCTCTCTTCTTCAACTAATTGAGCATCGTAAACTTTAAAAAATGGATAATACATCACAAAATCTACTGCAAGTAGCAATGGAGCTAACACAAAAGAAAGTGTTGCAAATCCTGTTCCTAATATTAAACCAATAGGTGCTGGTGTTGTCCATGGAAGAGTATATACAAATCCATTCATCCCTAAGTTCTCAATAAAAAATTTAAATATCCATACATTTGCTATTGGAGTTAATATAAATGGAACAAAAAATATCGGATTTAATACTATAGGTGCTCCAAATAATATTGGTTCATTTACAGCACAAGCAACAGGAATAATAGATGTTTTTCCTAAAGCTTTTAATTGCTTAGACTTAGCCATAAAAGCAAACATGACAGTTAACATTAGTGTTGCACCAGTTCCTCCAATTGTTGCAACGAAATAAGATGTTCCATGTGTCAATACATTTGTAGCATGTTGACCGTTTTGAAATAATAATAAATTAGCTTCAACATTTGCTATATATATAGCAGTTACTGCTGGCTCAACAATTGATGGTCCATGAATTCCAACAAACCAAAACATTGCCATAGAACCATAAATTATAGCAAGTCCTATATAACCATCAGCTGCTGTAAATAAAGGTTTTAATACTTCAAGTATCCATGCACTAAAACACATTCCTGAGAATTTAACAAATATAAGATCAAATAACCAGAAAAATAGAACTGACATTGCAAGTGGAATTAAGTCTGCAAATGTTTGAGAAATATTTTTAGGAACTTCATCTGGCATTTTTATAGTTATATCATTTTTTACACAAAATTTATATATATTAGGAACTATAAATGCTACTATAAACCCAGCTAAAAGTCCTTTTGTACCCATATAAGTACTTGAAAATCCGCCATCTATAGATTCAACACTTATTAATAAGAAAGAAATTATTGATACAATCATTACAGATACAATATTTATCTGTCTTATCTTTGGCAATTTTGCATTAAAATTTTCAGCTAAACTTTTTGCAATCGTTGCAACCATTAAAATTGCTAATATTCCCATAGAGTAGTTATAAGCTTTCCACAAAGCTGCATCAACATTTGCTGGCCAATAATATCCAAATATATTAGGAACGCAAGCAACCAATATAAAAATACTTGAGAATAACACAACAGGAATACAACTTACAAATCCATCTCTGATTCCTCTTAAATATGGATTTTTTGAAACCTTTTCAAAAAATGGTTTCATCTTCTCAACTATCTGAATTAACTTTTCCACCTAATAATCCCCCTTTTTTATTTGAGGATGAATAAATAATCCATCCTCATTTTCAAAGCTAATTTATTTTTATTATTAATTCACTTTTTTATATAGATTTATAAAATTTTGAACCATATCTCTTAAAAGCATAACAGTCATTAAATGATCTTGAGCATGTACTGTTAAAAAACTCATTGGTATTTTTTCTCCTGCTGCCTCCATTTGAATCATCTTTGTTTGAGTTTTATGAGCCTCATCTATAAACTCAGAAGCTTCCTTAATTAAATTTTCAGCTTCATCAAATTTCCCTTCATTTGCAAAATTTAAAGCTTGTATATATTTTGATCTTGCATCACCTGCATAAGCTACTATTTCTAATGTTGTAAATTCTAATTCTTCAATTGTCATTGTCATTTTTAATTCCCCCTATTTTAAACTTACTTTATATATTTAAAACCACAATCATAATATCCCATAAATATTAATCATGGTATTCTCCCTTATCCCATTTTTCTAAAAACTCATCAAAAAAGTGTTCATTTTTAAATTGATCTTCTTTTGTAACTGCAATCGAATCTAATTTCTTAATAACTTCTAAATCCTCATTTGTAGGCTCAAATTTAGTATCTAGAAATACATCTACCATATTTTCCATTAAACCAACCCCAGTAATTCTTCCACCAAATCCTAATATATTAGCATTTAAATGTTTTCTAGCATAAGCCACAGTTGAAATATCTCTAGCTAAAACTGTTCTTGTTCCAGCAACTTTTGTAGCGGATGCTGTTATTCCAACACCTGTTCCACAAAGAACAATACCTAAATCAGCTTCTTTTGAAACAACCTTTTCTGCTGCTTTTTTTCCATAAATAGCATAGTGCGTTCTTTCCTTATCATAAGTTCCACAATCTATAACTTCATATCCCTTTTCTCTTAAATAGTTCACTAGATAATTTTTTCTATCTGTAACAATATGGTCACAAGCAACTGCTATCTTCATAACCTTCCCCCTATAACATTTTGTTTAACATATCAACTCTTATTTGGTGTCTGCCCCCTGCATATTCAGATTCTAAATATGAATCTACTATATTTTCTGCAAGAGTTTGTCCTAATATCTTAGAACCTAAAGTTATCACAGATGTATTATTATGGTTTCTTGTCATAAACGCTGAATGCTCATCTGAAACTTGAGCACAAATAATACCTTTATGTTTATTTGCAGCTATAAATGACCCTACGCCATAAGCATCTATAAGTATTGCTCTATCCCCCTCATCTTCAAGTATTCCTTTACATACTCTGTCTGCTGAGTCTACAAAATCAACAGAGTCTTCTGTTTTATCTACAACTTGATAACCTTTACTCAAAAGATATGATTTTAAATGTTCTTTTAAATCAACTCCATATTTATCAGAACCTATTAATATTTTCATAAATTACTCCCCTCTTACACTATTAATTATTTTGCAATATTTTGAATACTTATATTTTAAATCACTATCTAAATCAAATTCTGTAACAATTGCTGTTATATCATCTAATTTATATAATGTATAAAAATCTTCTTTCTCAAATTTGGTATAATCACAAACTAAATATCTCTCTATTGAGTTGTTTAACATTATCCTTTGACTTTCTCCTTCTTCCTCATTAGATGTCATAATATTATTATTTAATATTCCATTAGCTCCTATAAACGTACTTTGCACTCTTATCTTATTTAAAATTTCATTAGCAAAGCTTCCTACAAAAGTATTAGTTTTGTACCTTAACCTACCTCCAACTAATATAACCTCAAATTGCTCATTATCTTTACATTTTTCAAATATACTTAGACAATTAGTAATTATTTTTACATTATTTGATTTAATATAATCAGGTATATGCTCTGTGGTTGTTCCTGGTCCTATATAAATATTATCATTATTTTTTACTAAACTTGCTGCAATTTTAGCAACTTCAATTTTATTATCAATATTTATATTCCTTTTTTCATTTGGTGAAAGTTCCTCAAATTTAGCTCCCTCTAAACTTCTAGCTCCTCCATGAATTCTAATTAACAGACCTTTTTCTTCTAAAAATCTTAAATCTCTTCTTATTGTCATTTCAGTTGTTTTAAGCTTTTCTGTTAAATCTGTCACTTTTATTATTCCAAATTTGTCTAAAGCCTGTAATATAATTTCATGTCGTTGCTCCCTTAGCATGTCTTATCACCTCTATACTTTAATATATTTTTGTTTAGTAAATTTTATGTTTATTTTTTATCTTTTTTTTTCGCTTTTGTTTATATTTATATTATACATATTCAAATATATTGTTTTCAATTTCCATTTTTATCAATTTTAAACTTTTTATCTCCATATTTTGAAACTATATTGATTTTTCATTAATTATCTTTATTTTTCTATTTTTTACTAATAATTGTATTTTTATCATTACTTTTTATATGTTTAAAATTAACAAAAATTAACATGTATTTTATTTACATTTATTAATTTTATTGTTATAATCTTTCTGTAATATATTTTAGACGCATTTTGTTTTACATATGATAACTTAGCTTTAAAAAAAGCTAAAATATATTGATTTTTTTATATTTAAATTTTATTTTAGGGGGAAATTTATGATTAAAAGAATTTCTAAGCCATTTATTTTATCTTTATTATCCTGTCTTTTGGTGTCTAATATAGGCATCGATAAAACCTCTGTCGTAGCAAATGCTGCGAATACATCTAATACTTATTCTTCTTCTAATATTGCTAAGGGCGCAGATATTGGATGGGTTAGCCAATTAGAAGACATAGGAATAAAATGGGTTAATGATAATGGCAATACAGAAGATCCATTAAAAATTCTTAAAGATAAAGGAATTGATTCTGTTAGATTAAGAGTCTTTGTTGATCCACCATCTAATTATACTTGGACTAAAAGAGATGGAACTGTATGCTACTTAGGATATTCTGACAAAGATAGTGTTGTAGCTATGGCTAAACGAGCAAAAGAACTTGATATGAAAATTATGATTGATTTTCATTACAGCGACCATTTCGCTGATCCAGCTTATCAAGACAAGCCAAAAGCTTGGGAAAACCATACCTTTAATAAGCTTAAAGAAGACGTATACAATCATACAACTGAAGTTATGACAGCATTAGCTAATGAAGGAATTTATCCTGAATGGGTTCAAGTAGGAAATGAAACTAACTCTGGAATGTTATGGGATGATGGATACATTTGGGATGGATCTAGTACCCCTAATGTCACTTCATGGTCACAACTTATAAACGAAGGTTATAGTGCAGTGAAGAATATTAGTCCATCTTCAAAAGTTATTCTACATTTAGCTCATGGTTATGACAATTCTCTATTTAGAAATATTTTTGATGCTTTAAAAGATGCTGGTACTAATTATGATGTAATTGGTATGTCTTATTACCCTTATTGGGAAGGTTCTGAATATACTGATAGCATTAATGATATAATATACAACCTAAATGATATGTCTAGTCGTTATAATAAAGATGTTATGATTTGTGAAATTGGAGGTCTTGAAGACGAAGCTACTGAAACTTATAATTTAATAAAAGCAGCTATAAAAGCTGTTTCAGATGTTCCAAATGGACGTGGATTAGGTGTATTCTATTGGGAACCTGCTGTAAGTTCTTCTGTTCTTCCTGATGAATATCCTTTAGGGGCTTGTACAGAAATTTCTAAAAACACTCTTAAATTTACTACTGCTCTAGATGCTTTTAAAGACTCTGCATTTAATGATTTAAATACAAATAGTACTTATAAAATAGTCAATAGAATTAGTGGTAAAGCCTTAAATGTGTCTGGAGGCTCTCATGAGAGTGGAGCAACTATTGAACAATACACTTATTACGGTTGGAATAGTCAAAAATGGAAATTGATATCATCTGGAAATGGATATTATAAAATAATGAATGTGGGCAGCGGAAAAGTTCTTGACATTTCTAAATCTTCTTTACAAAATGGTGCTTCTAATATTCAATCTAATAATAATAATGGACTTAATCAACAATGGAAACTTATTAAAACAGAAGATAACTACTACAAGATACAAAATAGAAACAGTTCTAAAGTTTTAGACATTAAAGCTTCTTCTAAGGACGAGTGTGCATCTAGCATACAATGGGAAGATAATGGTGGCTGGAACCAAATGTGGATATTAGTCGAGGTAGACTAATATTAAAATCAATATAAACAATTAAAAATAAAAGATTGTGTAAAAATTTTTTATACAATCTTTTATAATATTTAATTTAAATTAACATTTACCATAAGCTATTAATGGTTCATCTTTTTCTATTGATAAAGAAACTGTCATGTAAAGAATAACCCCATTCATCTTTGCATAATATTTTGCTATTATATTTCCAAAAAAATCTTTAACTTCCCCTAAAAGTTCACCTTCTTTTATCTTTTGCCCTGCCTCTACCTTAGGATACCAACACCCATCACAAGTAGATTCTAAATAAACAGCCTCCGTTATATCTATAGGCTTGTTAATTTGTTTAATCTGTCCATCTAATACATTAAAATGCTTTAAAATTGTAAATATATCATTTTTATAATCATATATTTCTTGATTATTCCACAGTCCTCTTCCACCTTTTTCAATAAGAATACTTGGTGTTCCATTAATTGCCGCATAATTATAAGATCCTGTTTTTGCATTTGATTTTACCATATAATTTACATTTAAAAGAGCTGCAACTCTCTTTGACTCTTCAATAACATTATTATTCCCAATTCCGGGATAATAAACAAAGTTTGTTGCCATTTCATAAAGATCTCCACCGTGTAAATCTATGTAAAAATCACATTGAATATGACATTCATTCTCAATAAAATGTGCTAATTTTTCAGTTATTGTTCCTTCTATATTCCCAGGGAACTCTCTATTTAAATTTTTATTATCATCAGGAACAACTGCACTTATCTTCTTTTTAAATGCTCTAACATTTACAGGATGTATTATTATTATTTTACCGCTTATATTTTTAGGATTTATTTCCTTTGCAAGTTCAATAGCTGTTTCAATAGCTGTATACTCACAGCCATGAACTCCACTTGTTATCAGTATAGTTTTTCCTGAAAATTCTCCATTAATAAGTGTTACAGGCATACGGTAATCTGTATCATAAATTTGTACAAACCCTTCTTTTTTCATTCCTCTATCTGCTACTAAATCCCCTAATTTTAACATAAAATTCCTCCCAAATAACTAATTAATTTTTTTATATATCTTTATGTAACATATATTTATTACAACATAAATTTTAAATATTAATAGCTTTTTTATAATCAAAAAAATCTATATCATCTACTGAATCTAACAATGCTCTGGAATACTCGCTTTTTACATACTTTAAATCTTTTATATCATCTATTTTTTCTATAATTTCTCCGTTTTTTAAAAACATAACCTTATCACATATATAAGTTACTGCTGATAAATCATGAGTTATAAAAAGATAAGATAAATTATATTTCTCCTTTAATTCTATTAATAAATCCAAAACCTGTACTTGTACTGAAACATCTAAAGAACTTATAGCCTCATCTAATAAAATAAATTTAGGTTTTTGTGAAATAGCTCTCGCAATACATACTCTTTGAAGTTGTCCCCCACTTAGTTCGTGCGGATATCTATATAAATAATCTTTATTTAGGCCCACTTGTTCTAAAACTTCTATAACCTTTTTTTCTAATTCTTCTCTATTTAATTTTTTTTCTAACAAAGTTTCTTTTATTATATCTATAACTTTAAATCTTGGATTTACTGAAGTGGTATAATCTTGAAACACTACATTTAATTCTTTTTGCCAGACATCCCTATTTAAAACACCATTAAAAGTTATAGTTCCTTTTTGTTGCTTTTCTAATCCCAATATTATACGTCCTAAAGTACTCTTTCCACTCCCAGATTCCCCTATTAATCCTAAGCATTCTCCTTCATTTAAACTAAAGGAAACATTCTTAAGTATGTTAGCATTATTTCTCTTTAATTTTCTTCTACCATAGCTAAATTCTATATTCTTAACCTCTAATAACATGAACTCTCTCCTTTAATTAACTATTTGTTTAAATTTTCTAAGAAGTTTAAGCCTAGTATCAACTAAAAATTTGGTATGTTCATTTTGTGGGTTTAAAATTATCTCTTCTTTACTGCCATATTCTATTATTTCGCCCTTATTCATAACTATAATATCATCTGCAACCTTACTTAAAACACCTAAATCATGAGTTATAAAAATCATTGAAGTATTTAATTCTCTTTTCATTTTTAAAAATTCCTCTATAATTTCCCGTTGATTCAAACTATCAACAGCCGTTGTTGGTTCATCTGCAATTATTAAATATGGTTTTAAGAAAATAGTTATACCTATTATTATTCTTTGAAGCATTCCTCCACTTAGTTCATGAGGATATTTTTTTAATATTTCCTTTGAATTTTTTAAATTCATTTTTTCAAAAGATTTTATAGCTAAATCTCTAGCTTCTTTTTTACTTATTCTCATATTCTCTATAAATGTTTCAATAACTTGATTTCCAACCGTATATAAAGGATTAAATGCTGTCATAGGATTTTGAACTATCATAGCTATCTCATTTCCTCTTAATTTTCTTTTTTCATTTTCACTTAACGTTAATATATCCTGCCCTTTAAATATAGCTTCACCTTTAATTTCAAAATTTTTATTTAAAAGCCCTAAAATAGCTTTACAAGTAATACTTTTACCGCTACCTGATTCACCCAATATCCCTAAGCATCTCTTTTCCTTAACATTAAAAGATATATTATTTATAATTTTATTTGATTCTTGTCCATTTTTAATAAAAACTTCCAAATTATTAACTTTTAACATCTAAACTTTCCCCTTTAATATCTAACAAATCCCTAAAGCAATCTCCCAAAAGATTAAATGTAGCCACAACCACAAAAATCAATACAGCCGGTGCAATCATTTGCTCAGGTCTAGTTGAAATAACATTTTTAGCATCACTTAACATTAAGCCCCACTCAGGTGTTGGTGCTTGTACTCCAAGCCCTAAAAATGATAGTGTTGAAATATTTAATATCACCCATCCCATATCTAATGTTGCTAAAACAGCAATTTCTGATAATATATTAGGAATTATATGTTTAAATATAATATAACTTCTTTTACTCTTTATTACTTGTGAATAATACATATAATTTTTATGCCTATGTTCTAATACAAAACCTCTTATCATGCGTGCATACCATGTCCACTTTACAATAATATAAGCAAAAACTACATTATTAATTCCAACACCTAAAATTCCAACTATAGCTAAAATCATAACTTGACTTGGAAAAGACATCATTATATCACAAAATCTCATTAAAATTTCATCTATAATGCCTCCAAAGAAACCTGAAATAATTCCAACTAAACTTCCAACAAAAATAGTTCCAATCATTGTTAAAAAAGCTATAAAAAGTGTTGTTCGTATCCCATAGATTAATCTAGATAAAATGCATCTGCCAAGTGCATCTGTCCCTAAAGGATATTGTATGGAACTCCCTGCATATCTATGGGCAATATTTTGGATATATGGATCATTTGGAGCTATTTGTTTTGCAAAAATCCCTAAAATAATAATAAAAGTTATAATTAAAACGCACATAATTGCCACTTTATCTCTTAAAAACTTTTTTACCATTTACTTTATAAGCCCCCTTTTCATTCTTGGGTCAATAAACGCTTGAATTATATCAACTATAAGATTGCAAAAAACAAACATTACTCCCATAAGAAGAATATAAGCTTGAATTATAGGATAATCCCTATTAAAAATAGCTGATACACCAAGTCTTCCAATTCCAGGAATTGCAAATAAATTTTCTATTATAAAAGCTCCTGCCACAAGATACGCTATACTCATTCCAAATGCATTCATACATGACTTTAATGAATTTTTAAATACATGCTTAAATAATATGGATTTATTTTTCAATCCTCGAACCTTTCCATAAAAAACATAATTTTCATTTAAATTATCTAAAACACTGCTCCTTATTAACCTAGCATAAGTTGAAATCTCCGATAAACTTAATGCAATTGCTGGTAATATAAAGTGCCTAAAACTTCTAGCTCCACTTGTCGGAAACATTTTAAATTTTACTCCTAAAAAATAAATAAGCATTATGCCTACCAAATAACTTGGCATTGAATTTCCCATAAAAATTAATACGCGAACAATCTTATCAAAAATACTATTTTTGTAAATAGCACTAAAAATTCCAATTGGTATACTTACGCATACTACTATAATTAAAGCTAACACAGAAAGTTTTATTGTATAAGGAATGCACCTTGTTATTTCACTTAGAACAGTTCTAGTTGTGTTTGCATAAGATACCCCAAAATCTAAATGTAAACAATTATTAAGCCAATTAAAATATCTAATAAAAAAAGGCTTATCAAGTCCTAACTCCACTCTCATAGATGCAATAGCTTCATCTGTTGGTACTATTTCATTTATTCTAAGGGCAACCTCAGCTGGGTCAGATGGCATAAAATTTATTAATAAAAATGCTATAAAGGATATTACAAAAAGCATCGGAATAACTAATAACAACCTTTTAATTATATATTTTTTCATTTAAACCTCCTTATTACATAATTAATAAACCAGTTTAAAAATTCTAAGCCGGTTTATTATTATTAAAATTATTCACCCATTGTCATATCCGCAAAAGTTACTTCATATTGAGATTGACCAAATGTAACATTTTTTATTTTATTACTATATATTGCACGATTCGTTTCGTAAGTTAATGGAATATATACTGCTTCTTCGTGAAGAGTTTCTAAAACATAAGTATAATATTCTTGTCTTTCTTCTTCAGTTGTAGCCTCTAATGCATTTAAAATCGCCTCATCTATCTGTTCTTTTTCTTTTAATCCCTTTTGAGCCTCATAATCTCCATGAACTGACGATTCTCTCATACTAGCTAAAAATGATTGTGGATCATAAGGTTTTCCCCATGATTCATTAAATATAATATCAAAATTTCCACTTTTCGCCCTATCAGTATAAGCTTGAGCTTCCTCTCCAATTATCTCTAAGTTTATTCCTATTTTAGCAAGTTCACCTTTATAAAATTCTGCTATCGTTTTATCAGTTACATTATCACTAGAATAATGAAGAGTAAATGCTAATTCTTGTCCATCTTTCTGCCTATAACTTTGTCCATTAACTTCTACCCAACCTGCTTCATTTAAAAGCTCTTTAGCCTTTTCTAAATTATATTCATAAGGTGTTAATCCAATATCTGCATAAGGAACTTCGCTTGAAAATAGAGTATAAGCTGGATCTTCTATTCCTAAAAATATAGATTTTGATATTGTTTCTCTGTCAGTTGCATATTGTAATGCTTTCCTAAGTCTAACATCTCCTAATTTTTCATCTTGTGTATTTATCATCATAACTCTAGATGAAATTGGCTCTGATACTTTTGTTTTAAATTCTGATAAGTTTAGAAATTTAGTATAAGTTTCTGAATCTATCATATTAGCTCCATAAATCAAATCAATTTCCCCACTTTCAAGAGCCATAACACGACTTTGACTATCTGGAATAACTTTTACAATTATCTCTTCGATATCTGGAACATCTCCCCAATATTTTTCATTCACTTTAAAAATAGCATATTCATCAGTAACGTGTTCAGATAAATAATATGAGCCAGTACCTATATAATCTGTAACACCATTTTTAGTAGTTCCATCTATAAAACAATTTGGTGAAATAAACCTTAAAGGTCTTATTACTCCAAGTTCTACTAAAAATGGATAATATGATTTTGATAAATGAATTGTTAATTCATATTCTCCAGTTACCTCTACACTTTCTTTTCCAGAATTTTCAACTTCTTTCATCAAACTAACAGATTCTATCCAAGAATGTCTTTCATAATTATCTAAAATCGCATCAAAATTTAATTTAGCAGCCTCAGCATTAAACTTAGCACCATCTGTAAAATATACATCTTCTCTTAATTTAAATACATAAGTTTTTCCGTCTTCAGATACTTCATAACTTTCTGCTAACCATGGTGAAATGCTTCCATCATCTTTAATTTTTACTAAAGATTCATATAAAAGATTTTGTGCAAACATTTCTCCATTATATAAGTGTGGGTTTAAGTCTCTTATATCTCTATAATTTGCATAAACTATCTTTTCATCACGGTCATCTACCATGCTTGAGCTTTCAGCACTTCCACATCCAACTAAAAGCATATTAGCTGTAATAAATGCTGAAATAATCCCTATTAATTTTTTATTTTTTAAAAGCACCCTATCCCCCCTAAACTATTAAAATTAATATAAAAATAGTTTACTTTATTTATAATTATTTCATATTATATCATTTATTTTATTTTATTAGTAATATTAAAATTGACTATATTGTTATTCCATTTTGATATAACTAAACTATTTACATATCTCACTTTTTAAAATTTTTATGAAATTTATAGCTTTATTGGATAATGGTTCGTTTTTTCTAGTAACATATCCTATACACACTTCATCACTACAATCTATAATATCAATAGCTTTAATATTTAATGTTTCATAATCTTTATTTTTAAAATTAAAACCAAATTTACAAATATCAGTATTTGCAATAAGAGAATTCATTATATAATTGCTATTAGTTGTTATTATATTGCTAAACGATTTTTTATTAATATTTTTATATATATCAAAATTTTCTAAATATTGTTCTAAAGAAAAAAAATCTCTAGTTGATTGAACAAACTTCAAATTTAAAATCTCTTTAATAGTAATACTCTCTTTATTATAAAGAGGGTTATTTTTTCCTACATATATACAAAGTTTTTGGGTATCTAAAATGTGAAATTCTAAATTTTTATGATTTAAATTATGAGTAAAACAACATTTTTGATTGCTCAAAATATAAACTATTCCAAATTCAGAAACATAATTTTTAACATTATCTATTATTTGCTCTACATTCTCCTCTAAAAAATGTATTTTAATATTTTCTTCCTTATATTGTTCATAATAATCACATAAAACTTTTGAAATCACATAATTTTGATGACATGAAATATTTAACTTCTTACTTGATTTTTCGCAAGATATAGATTCTATAATATCAACATTTTCCAAAACTCTTTTGGCATAATCATATATTTCATACCCCTTATCAGTTAATCTTACCCCTTTACTATTCCTATTAAAAAGTTCTACATTAGCTTTCTTTTCAAAAGCCTTTATAACTTTACTAACATTAGATTGAGATGTAAAAAGCTTTTCTGCTGCTTTATTAATACTGCCACAATCAGCTACCGTTATAAAATATCTAAGTTGCTTTAATTGCATCTACTTTCCTCCATATTTATAATTATCTTGATAATATCAACTTTGTATATTATTGTCAAATATGACCTCGATAAACAAAAAAGTTGCATCAAAAAATAAAAAAACAAAATTTCAGTATAAAATAAATACTTTTATTGAAACTTGCATTTTATTTTAGATACAACTTTTTATTTATATGGTTTAATAGATTTAAAAAGGCTATATAAAAGTATAAGCCCTAAAACTAGAGCTATCATAAAGCCTAAAACTCCTAAAGCTGGTATATCAAAAAGTTTAGGTGTCATCCCTGTTGTACAAATTAAACTAGATGATATCAAAAGCCCTGTTATTATAATTCCCATAACAAGCTTATTTACCATCTTATCTATCAATCCTAAAGGTTCTTCAGCATCTGTGAAATCTAAATTTAACTTTAAATGCCCTTTTGATGTTATTTTTAAAACTTCTGATAATTGTTGAGGTAATTTTATAAGTTTTGTAGCTGAAGCATAAGCTGTTCTTCCACCATTTCTAACTTCTTTTTCTAAATCAAACTCTTTAAATACTTCACTTGCAACATGATTTGAAACTATGTCTATAATATTTATTTGAGGTGCTAAAATAGATACAACCCCCTGTATAGTTATAAGTCCACGCCCAAGCATCGTAATACCCTTTGGAATACCAATATTATGTCTATTTGCAATACTTAAAAATTCTTCTAATATAATTCCTAAATCAATATCAGACATCTCAACTTCGCTATATTTATTCATAAAGATATCTATATCTTCATAAAGTTTTGAATGATTTATTCTTCCATTAACCTCACCTAATGTAAGTACAACATCTTTAAGCTTTCCTATATCATTTGTTGCAACAGCCATAATAGCATTTTTTATAAGCCCTCTATCACGATTAGAAAGTTTGCCAACCATACCAAGATCAATCCATACAATTTCTCCACCCTTTATTTTTATATTTCCAGGATGCGGATCTGCATGAAAAAATGCATCATCTACTATTTGCTTTATGTAATTTTCGCAAAGTTTATTAGCAATATCTGTTAAATCATATCCTAAATTTATAAGTTCATTAGTCTTGTCTATTTGTACACCATCTATGTATTCCATAACAAGAACTTTTGATGTTGTGTATTTAGTGTAAATTTTAGGACATGTAGCATAAACAATATCTTTATTTAACTTGTAAAATTCCTTAGCATTTTTAGCTTCAATTAAAAAATCCATCTCCTCTTGAGATACATTCCACATTTCATCTAAAATTTCATTAAAATCTAATACGCTTCCATTTTTTATAGCAATTTTAAGCATTGCACTTGCTTTTCTTAAAAGTATAATATCTCTAGACATTATATCGCGTATATTAGGTCTTTGAATTTTAAAAACTACAGGAGAGCCATCCTTTAAAACAGCATAATGAGCTTGTGCTATAGACGCTGACCCTAAAGGTTTTTCTCTAAACTCTAAACATAAACTCTCAATTTCACAATCATATTCTTCGCGTATTACATGTCTAACCTCATCCATAGTCATAGGCTTAACCTCTGCTCTTAACTTTGTAAGTTCCTTGCAATAAGCCTCTGGTAGCATATCAGACCTCATAGACATTACTTGACCAAGTTTTACAAATGTAGGACCTAAATCCTCAATTATTAACCTTAATTTTTCAGGAGTCATTCCTTTGACAATTTTATGTCTAGAAAGGACTCCTAAAATTTCTCTTAATCTATCCTTATTATTTCCTAAGTTACTCACTTTTCTCTTCCTGCATTTTCATTATCTTAGCCTTTAAAATAGCTAATTCATCTTTTTGTAATTTATCTATGTTATTAAATATATAATCTTTCATGTTACTATCGTTATTTATATCATTATTTTGTTTATCTCTATTAAAATCTTCTTTTGCATTGTTTAAATTTCTTTTTAATTCTTCATTTAAAACTTTTCCTTGTTCTACTGTTAATTCTCCCTTTTCTACTAGAGAATCTACCATTTCTTTTGATTTTTCAGCTGTTGTTGCAACTGCACCTATTCCCATTAATAATATTTTCTTTAAATCATCATTTAAATTAAAAATCATTTTTTCTCCTCCTTAACATACATAAATACTTCTTAATTACTTAAAATTCTTAATATTCCCTAAAGTTTTACTTTAAGCTCTACTTTATTATTTACCGCTATCTAATTTTAATGTAAATTAAAAGCTAATAAAGTTTCTTTTAAACTATTATATTATATTTAAAAGCTATATTCTACCACAATTCATTATATTTGTATTAAATTACTCTTAATAATTATAAAATATATGTTATAATATAAAAAATTTTACATAAAATACACTTTAAATTTATAAACTTAAATAGTAGAAGTATGAAAAGTAGCCATGATGTAAAACTATAAATCAACTACACTGTTTACGATTATCGTAAAAATAATATTTAAGAGGTCAAAATATGGAAATAAAAGAACGTATAAAAAACTATTGGAATAAAAGATGTGAAGATTTTACCAATTTAAGAATATCTGAATTAAATAGCGAACAAAGAGATTTATGGCTTAATATTATTTCTTCTAAGCTCGATAATACAAAAAAATTAGATATCTTAGATATAGGAACGGGGAGTGGCTTTTTAGCTATTTTAATGGCATCTTTAGGCCATAATGTAACCGGAATTGACTTAAGTCCACATATGATAGATAGTGCTAAAAATTTATCAAAAAATTTAGGATATAATATAAACTTTAAAACAATGGATGCTGAAAATTTAGATTTCCCAAATGAATCTTTTGATGTAATATTATCTAGGAACTTAACTTGGACTCTTCCAAACGTAGAAAATGCTTATACGCAATGGTATAGAGTGCTTAGACCTAATGGAATACTTATGAATTTTGATGCTAATTATGGAAATACTTCCTTTTACGAAGAAACAAAAAAAATAAATAAGGATAATGTACACAAAAATGTAGATTCTAAACTTTTAAAAGAATGTGATAATATAAAAAATGATTTATTAATAAGTTTTAAAAATCGTCCATTTTGGGATATAGAATTTTTAACATCTTTAGGCTTTGAATGTTCTTGTGATTATACAAATATTAATGATAAACTCCATGGCTCTAAAGATAAGTTTTGTAATCCCACTAAAATGTTTGCTCTATATTGTATAAAATAAACATTTAAAATTACTTATAAAAATAGATACAAATTAATATAAATAAAAAATGGATTACTGTAATTTATAGCAATCCATTTTTTAACTTTTAATCTATAAAAACAATTATTTTAATTTATCTAATACCGATTCACCAATTGTATTTTTAGGCATTTCAACCCCAAAATTATCAGTTACAGTAGCACCAATTGTTGCAAATGAATTACTTGTTTCTAATAAACCATGATTTTTCATAGATGGTGAATATGCTAAAAACGGTACATATTCTCTTGTATGATCAGTTCCTGTATAAGTTGGATCATTTCCGTGATCTGCTGTTACTATTAATAAATCATCCTCATTTAATTTATCTAAAACTTTACCTAAATTAACATCAAACATTTCAAGTTCTTTTGCATAACCTTTTGGATTTCTTCTATGTCCCCAAAGAGCATCAAAGTCAACTAGGTTTACAAAACATAACCCATTAAAATCTTTATCCATAATTTCTAAAGTTTGCTCCATTCCATGAACTGAACTTTTTGATTTATAACTTTGAGTAATACCTTCTCCATCAAATATATCATTTATCTTTCCAACAGATATAACATCAAAATTTTTATCTTTCAATGCATTTAAAGCAGTTTCTCCGTAAGGTTTTAAAGCATAATCATGTCTGTTACTTGTTCTTTTAAAATTCCCTTTTTTGTCTCCTATATATGGTCTTGCAATTACCCTTCCAACTTTCCATTCATCTTTAAGTGTTATCTCTCTTGCAATCTCACAACATCTATATAATTCATCTAAACCAAATGTTTCCTCATGACCACATATTTGAAGAACTGAATCGGCTGATGTATAAACTATCATATCTCCCGTTTTCATTTGATGCTCACCAAGTTCATCTAATATTTCAGTTCCACTTGCACTTTTATTTCCAACTATTTTATGACCAGTTTTTGCACTCAATTCATCTAGTAAATCTTGAGGAAATCCAGTTTCTGTGAATGTTTTGAAAGGTTTAGTAATATGAAGTCCCATCATCTCCCAATGGCCAGTCATAGTATCTTTTCCAACACTTGCTTCTCTCATTTTCATTTGATATCCTAAAGGATTTTCTATTTTTTCTACATGAGCTATTTTATGAAGATTAGAAATCCCCATTTTTCTCATATTAGGTATGTTAAAAGTTTCAACTGATCTTGCAATATGACCCAAAGTATCTACATCTATATCCCCATATTCTTTTGAATCTGGCATTTCACCAATTCCTAATGAATCAATTACAATAACAAAAACTCTTTTGTATTTATTCATATCCAATCACCTCTTTATTTTTATTACACTCTATTTTACTATGCCAATTACTATGCTACAAGATTCATGTTTTCATATTAATAATATTAATTCAAAACAAAGTTTAACTTAAATACTGAATAATTTATAAATTATAGAAAAAACTATATTTAAGGAGGTATTTTTATGCTTAATTTAAATGATAAAGAAAGAATGTTGTTACAAGATGAAAAGGCGGGAGAAGAACTTTGCATAGAAAAATATAAAAAATATTCAGAAGAAGCTTCAGATCCAGAACTTAAAAAACTTTTTAAAGAACTTATGTCAAAAGAAGAAGATCATCTAAAAACTCTCAACCAAATGCTAACTGGAACTGTTCCAACTTTAAACACTCAACAAAAACAGCAAAACCAACAAAATTCAAATACTAATGTAAGTTCTGCAAACGTTGATAATAAAAATCAAATTAACTTTAAACAAGATAAAATAATCTGCCAAGATTCCTTAGCTGGTGAAAAATACGTATCTTCAACTTATAATAGCACTATTTTTGAAATGCGTGATACTAATGCAAGGCAAGTTTTAAATCATATTCAAAAAGAAGAACAAGAACATGGAGAAAAAATCTATAATTATATGCAGTCACATAACATGTACAACTAAAAATCACCTAACTTTTAATGCTTATTTTAAGAGGTACTAAAAATGTAGTACCTCTTAATCTTTTATTCTAAATTTAAAATAAGTTTAACTATTCTCTCTATCTTCTTTAATTAAATTCCTAATTGCTTCAATTGCAACCTCTATAGCACCTTCAGTATCATGGACTTGTTTGTTTTCTAACCCTGCTTTTTCTCTTTCTTGATTTGCAACAACTAAAAAAACTGAACCTACTCTAACTCTTAAATAACTTCCAACTATAAATAAAGATGCACTTTCCATCTCTGATGCTAAACATCCACACTTAATCCAAGCATCCCATTTATTTATCAAATCATAACCAATTGGCATTTTTTCTGGTGAATGTTGTCCATAAAAAGAATCTTTACTTTGAACCACTCCTGCATGATAACTTTTCTTTAAAGTTTTGCTTGCCTTTACAAGAGCATTTACAACGTCTAAATTTGCCACTGCTGGAAATTCTATTGGAACATATTCTCTAGTAGTTCCCTCCATTCTTATAGAACCTGTGGCAACAACAACATCTCCTCCCTTTACATTTATATCCATACCTCCACAAGTACCAACTCTTATAAATGTATTAGCTCCACAATTAACCAATTCTTCTAACGCAATAGAAGCTGATGGGCCACCTATTCCTGTTGATGTTACACTCACCATTTCTCCATCTAAATATCCTGTATAAGTTACAAATTCCCTATTATCTGCAACTAACTTTGCATTTTCTAAATGTTTAGCTATCTTCTCACATCTTTTTGGATCTCCTGGCATAATCACATATTTACCAACTTCCCCTGGTGCTACTGCTATATGGTATTGTCTATCAGAACCTTGTGTATAAATCATTTCAATTCTCCTAACTTTATACTATAATTTATTAATTATCTGTATATCTAATAATAACATAATTACAATCTTTGAACAATCGTTTACATTTTTATTATTTATATACAAAAAAATATTATAATAAATATTTACTCATTCAGTCAATATCTATAAAAATATTAAAAAAATTTTAACATTTATTGTGTAGAAATTATATTTTTTTAAGCCTAAAATAAAAAGAGTTTATTTATAAAAATAATCTTATCAAAGAAAGGTTAAACTTATATTATGAACAAGAAACTTGAATTACCAAAAGTAGGAGCAAGAATTCAAAAAACAGCTCTTTCAGTATTTATATGCATGATAATACCTCATCTATTAAATATGGAATATCCTTTTTATGCTTGTATAGCTGCTGTTATTTGTTTAAAAGATTCTCATGAAAACACTGTAAAAATGGGAGTAAATAGGATGATAGGAACCTTAATTGGTGGATGTGCTGGTATTTTATCAACGTTTTTATTTCTTAAATTTAATAACTACTATTTTGAATGCATAGTTACTTCTCTTTTATGCATAGTTGTAATTTACATATGTAAAGTTTTAAAAAAACCCGGCTCTGTTACAATAGCTTGTATAGTTTTACTTGCAAATACTCTTTTAATCAAACAAGAACCAAACTATATATATACCATAAATAGAATTATTGAAACATTTATAGGAATTATTGTAGCTACATTAGTAAATAGATTTATATTTCCTTATAAAAAGGATGAAAAGTAAATTTTAAATTAATCCTTCTAAAATTTATCTTAGAAGGATTTTATCATTTAAATTTTAAATCCAAATTACATATATATTTTTTTAAAAACCTTTAGCAACTAATTTAACTTAAAATTCCATTTTAAAAGTACCAAAATTTATTACTTTTCATACTATAATAATATAACTTATTTTACAATATTTATAAAAACTTATCTTGATTAACAAAAATTAATTAAAAAAGGAGACTTTTCTTATGGCATGTGATAATACAATTCAAGTTCTTAACGGCTCAGTGCTAACATTTGAATCTGAAGTTCAAATTTGTAATTCAATAACCAACTTAGATCGTTTACAATTTCGAGATATCTTACAAGGATGATTAAAAGTAACTAGCGATCAAGTAAATTTAACAATAAATAATACCTCTAGCACTGAACAAGCTACTATTAGTGACACTAATAATCCTGAGGATACTATAACAGTTGAGATACCTGCAGCTAATCTTGGCAATGATTATCCAATAACCGTAAAAGTTAAATTTCAAGCTACAGTAAATGATTTAGATGCACTTCTAGAAAATGCTGACGATCCTACTAATGCTGGTAAATTAACTAATACAGGTACTTTTACTGCACTTGATAATGCTGATGCATCTATAGGCAAACCTGCTACTGTTACATTAGCTGATACAAATGTAGAAGAATATTCTCCAGAAGTATCTGGGTATTCTATAACAGTTTGCCCATCAGAAAATGATGCTAAATTTGAAGCTAAATTATGTCTAAATACTCTATGCGGAGATTATACAGATGGTAAATATGTTTTAAATGTTACAGCTCCAGATGGAATTAGTTTCTATGAAGATGCTACATCTACACCTCCAGCAGCTGTTGAATCTTACACAGGATGTTGTTGCAAATCCACTAAAATTGAAATGGCTACCCCTCCTGTAATTAGCGCTGACAATAAAACAGTTACTATAACTATTGCAAGTAATGAAGTTGATTTAGCATTAGAAAATGATAATGATGATTCATGCAATAACAATATATCAGTATATATTCCTTGTAAATTTGATAATGCTGCTTCTGCTTGCACAAACGAACCTCTTATTATTAATGGCTCTATGAAATTTACAGATAATAATGACAACACTTTAGCTGAACTTAAAAACTTTGGTTTATATGTTAACATTGATTGTGGAAATCTTGTAGGCGTAAGTAAAACTATTCTTTGCTAATTCTATTAAATATTCTTTATAAAGCACTATAAATGTAATTTATAGTGCTTTATGGTTTTTAATGAAAATCACAAAGCTATAATCTAGCATAATATATAACATATAAATTTTTGTTTAAAAAGGAGGTTTATTTATGGATTGTGATACACTTCAAGTAGTTGACGGTTCAGTTTTAACCTTTGAAGCCATAACTAGACTTTGTGAATCACCTATCCCCCCATCAGATATAACAGCAAATTCCACATTTGAATTTAATGATTATTTATCCGCTGGGTTAAAAATAGATAATAGTAATGCTGTAGAAGTATATTTTTCTAGAGATAATATTAATTATGAAAAAATTACAAATTTCAATAAAGTTATTATTCCATATCCTGAAATTGGATCTAACTTAGGATATTATTTAGGTGTTACTACTCCTATTAATGAGATAAAATTTTATCCTATATTTATAAAAATATCTTTTTCAACTACTGTGTATGATATTGATAAACTTCTAAGCACTAGTGCTACTACTCAATATCCTATATTGAATAATACTGCAACATTTTATGCTCAAGCAAATCCTCCTGATAGTCCTCTTATTAATTCAATTAATGTTACTTTATCCTCGATACCAATAAAACAATATTCTCCAGAAGTTTCTGGATGCTCTATAACAACTTGCCCATCAGAAAATGATGGTAAATTTGAAGCTAAATTATGTCTAAATACTATATGTGGAGAATATAAGAATAGTCAATATGTTTTAACTATTACAGCCCCAGACGGAATTACATTTTATCAAACTGACCAAAATAAAATTAAAGCTTACACAGGATGTTGTTGCACATCTAATCCTATTATAATAAATACTACACAACCTGTTCCTTTAGTTGATAATACAAAAATAGCTATTATAACTATTAAAGATACGGAAATTAGAAAATCTCAAAAAAATGATATTAATGATTCCTTCAATAATATATCCATATATGTTCCTTGTAAATTCGAAAATTCTACGACTACATGTACAAAAGATTATCTTATTATTACTGGTTCTATAGAATTTCAGGATACAACAAATCCTAATATTCCAATTACTTTAGTTAAACTTAAAAATTTTGCATTATATATTAATATTGATCATGGAAATGTTATTGGTATAGGCAAAACAATTCTTTGCTAATTTTATTAAATATATTCTTCATTTATAAATTTATGATGCTTTATACTTTTTAATAAAAAATTACTAAAACATAGTCTACCATAATATATAATATATAAATTTTTATTTATAGAGTTTATTTTTATAACAGTTAATCTTTCATTGTAAAAAATCTTTTTATAGCTTGCCAAATAGATTTTTTCTTTGTTTTTTCACTATCTTGTTCTTTAATTTCTTCTTTTTCTTCAGTTTCGTTACCATCATCTATATTTTCTAAACTTTCGCTATAGCCACTTTCTTTATTTATCTCTATTATATTTTCCTCTATAGCAGAATTTTCTTCATTCTGCATAACTTCTTCTAAGTTTTCTGTATCTTTTATTGTTTCACTTTCTCTATATTCTATATCTAAACTATTACCTTCTTTATTTACCATTTCTTCTATTTCATTTTTTTCTTCTTGTTCTTTATTTTGTAACTTTTCTATATCTTTTAGTAATTTTTCAGTTTCGTTTTCTTTCTCTATCAATTCTATATCGTCACCCAAATATTTTTTTATTAATTCACCATTTTTTCCATTATAATTTATATCATTTATATTTCCGCCTCTTCCACCTATTCCTTCAACAATATTTATATTACCTACTTTTACTTTAACCTTTCCATTAGAATTTACTATACTACCGCTATTCCCACCATTAAATCCTCTTATAACTTTTCCGTCTATAAAACTTCCAGAATCTCCTCCACTTCCTAAAATAACATTTATATTATCACCCATTGTAATACTTGATACTACAGTTATTTCTTTTTCTGTTAACGAAATTACATTTCCTGCATTCCCCCCTTTTACCATACTAAATTCATATTTATCTTGAGTATTACCACCATTTCCGGCTTTTAAAATAGTATTATTATCTATATTAATTGTTCCATCTCCCATACATATAGCACATCCACCATTTCCACAAACTCCACTACTATAATTCCCTATACAACAACCACCATCACCAGCATTTATTTCTAACAGTCCATTTCCTTTTTTCTCAATTATCCCACTATTTTTAATATATATACCATTACCACCTTCATCTGCTGTTCTATCCTCAGATATGCTTTCAACGTCCTTTCCACTTTCTCCGCTTATCTTTACATTAATATCATCTAATATTATAATAGATGATACATCTTGCACATCTTTATTATAAAATCCTATGCCGCATCCACTACCTAATATGTTTTCATTTTTATATCTATAATCACTTTTACCACTTATAATCTCAACAAAACCTTGTCCAGAAAATATAAGATTTCCAGCTCCCTCTGTATAAAAACTACTTCCAACAGTAGGTATTCCACATCCTCCACTTAATTTTAAAAAGCCATCTTCCTTCCCTTTAATTTCTAAGGTTTGATTATTAGTTACACATATTGAAATATTTCCTCCACTGCTTATACTGTTTGTTCCAGAAAATACTAAATAATTTTTATAATCATGCTTTTCTCCAGATGCAAAATTTATTGCTATATCCTCTTTAGAATCTAATACTAAATCATTTATGTTTACTACTAAATCTGAATTTCTTTTCTTAATAAATATCTTAAAATTACATATTTCACCATTACTAGTTAATGTAATTTCATTAATATTTTCATTGATTATTATAGTTTTGTTATATAAATCATCACACACACACGTGCTTAAATTTATTACATCACCATTTTTTATACTCATAAATTCCTCCTAATTTGCTAGTTGTATAATTAATCATATGATGCAATTTGTATTTCATATTCAAAAAGTACACATTTATTTTTTTTAAACATAATATAAATGATAATAATTTTTAAGGGAAGAGTTATGATTAATATAAAGAAAGAAATATTTTTAAAGCCAAACTCCTTAAACAAAGATAAGGAAATAGAATTTTGTATTTTGGATTGTTCTGTTAATAATAAAAAATGTGATGTATACACCGATACAGAATATATAAAAATAAAAAACAAAGATATCATTCTAACTGATTTAATTATAAAAAATACCTTAAACACTAAATTAACAAATGTTAAATTTAAAATCTGTAATACTGACTTTTTTAAATTTATTCCTTCATCACTAAGGAACACCTATACAAGAGAGGTCTATACATCTCAAAATATAACTTGTAATATATTTTATTTAGGTACTTTACAACCTAATGAAGTATTAAATCTTAAATTTAATATGTTATTTAATCTAGATTCTTTAAATTCTTCATCTAACAATTCCTTAAAATTTTTAAATGAATTAGATGCAGAATTAAAAAATATGAAACTTACAATAGATCAAGCAGTGCTAAGAGTAGTTACAAGACCTAAAGAAGATAAAATTGAAATTGAAAATATAGGATCTAAAGAATTAAAAAACATAGTTTATAACTATGAGATTCCTGAAGGTTATATAATTGATACTAAATCTATTAAATACAATCTTAATGGAGCTTTATGTAATATTTTCTTTAAAACTATAAAGAATAATATTGTTTTTAAATTTAGCAATATACCAGGAAATACTTATGATAATAAAAAAATTATTATTTCTTTAAAGCATATTGATATAAATACACTTCTAGGTCCATCATCCATGATTCTTAATTAATAAAATTTATTAATAATTTAATAGCCACCTTAAAATTGGTGGCTATCCTACTTTAACTTATTTATTTCTTTTAATAATTTATGAAATTTTTTCAAACTGACTATTATAAAGTTCTGAATAAAAACCACCTTTAGATAAAAGATCTTCATGATTTCCACTTTCTATAATGTCCCCATCTTTCATTACAAGAATTAAATCCGCATTTCTTATAGTAGATAACCTGTGCGCTATAACAAAAGATGTTCTTCCTACTGTTAATTTATCCATAGCTCTTTGAATGAGTTCCTCAGTACGAGTATCGACAGAGCTTGTAGCTTCATCTAGTATAAGAAGAGGTGCTTTTTCTACCATTGCCCTTGCAATTGTTATAAGTTGTTTTTGTCCTGTTGAAAGATTGACTTTATCATTTAAAACAGTATCATACCCCATCGGAAGTGATTCTATAAAGTGGTGAATTCCAACTGCTTTGCAAGCATTTATTACTTCATCATCACTTATCCCCTCTTTGCTATATACTATATTCTCTTTTACACTGCCCTCAAATAGCCAAGTATCTTGTAAAACCATACAAAAAAAATCATGCACATTTTCTCTTGTCAATTTTTTTGTGCTAATTCCATCTATCTTTATTTCCCCACTATTAACCTCATAAAACCTCATAAGAAGATTTACTATAGTTGTTTTTCCAGCACCAGTTGGTCCAACTATTGCTATTTTTTGACCTGGTGATACATGAACTGAAAAATCATTTATTATAATTTTTTCAGGAGTATATCCAAATTTCACATTTTTAAACTCTACATCACCTTTTGAACTTGTCAAAATCTCAGTTTTATAACTCTCATCTTCAAGTTCTGTCTCATCTAAAAATTCAAATACTCTCTCACTTGCCGCTGCTGTTGACTGCATATTAGTAAACGCCTGTGCTATTTGAGATAATGGTCTTGTAAACAATCTTACATATATCATAAATGCTACAATAACACCAAAGGTAATTTTATTATCAAGAGCCATCGTTCCACCTACAACACACACAGTTACGTAAGCAAAATTCCCTATAAACCCCATTAAAGGCATCATAAGTCCAGACAAAAATTGAGATTTCCAAGCACTTCCATATAACTTCTCATTTATTTTATCAAAAGTTTTTTTTGCTTTTTCCTCACCATTATAAACTTTTACAATAACATGCCCACTATAAATTTCCTCTATATGTCCATTTATCTTTCCTAAATATTTTTGTTGTCTCAAAAAATATTTTTGCGATTTTGAAATAATTAGTATCATAAATAAAAAACCTATTATTGTTGCAATAACAGCAGAAAAAGTCATAATTAAATTAGTTTTTAACATCATAAATAAAGATCCTAAAAATAATGTGACCTCACTAACTAATACACCAATACTTTGATTCATGGTTTGTCCTATAGTGTCAACATCATTTGTCACCCTACTTAAAACATCTCCGTAACTCGTTGAATCAAAGTACTTAAGAGGCAATCTGTTTATCTTTTCTGAAATATCAGTCCTTAAACTTTTTGAAAGCCTCTGTGTTACTGTTGCCATTATAAATCCTTGAATATAATTAAACACAAAACCTAAGCCATAAAGTACAGAAAGAAAAACTGCTATTTTCTGAACTTTTTCTAAATCAATTCCACTTATTAATCCATCTGTTATTAAATCTGTTATCTGACTTAACTTATTAGGCCCTACTATAGTAAAAATAGTACCTATAATTGCAAAAATAAAGGCAACTATTATTTGAGGTATACAGAATTTACAATACAAAATTAATTTTTTCCAGCTCTTTAAGAAGTTTTCTGGTTTTTCAAAATTATTAATGCCTCTTTTCGAAGGACCACCTACCATTTTGTGATTTCTTCCCTTAAAAATCTCATTACTCATCCTCAAGCTCCTCCTTAGACAATTGCGAATACGCTATTTCTCTATACACTTTACATGTCTTTAAAAGTTCTTTATGGGTACCCATTCCAACTATTTCTCCATCATCTAAAACAATTATTTTATCAGCATTTTTAATGGTTCCAATTCTTTGTGCAACAATTATATTAGTTGCATCTACTGTTTGTTTTTTAAGCTCTAAACGAAGATTTCTATCTGTCTTATAATCAAGAGCTGAAAACGAATCATCAAATATATAAATCTCAGGATTTTTATAAATAGCTCTTGCAATATTAAGCCTTTGCTTCTGCCCGCCAGATACATTAGTTCCACCTTCTGCAATATTCCCATTGTAAGTATTTTTCATATTTTCAATGAAATCTGTCCCCTGAGCAACACTTATAGATTTTTTCACTTTTTCTAAAATTTCATCACCAGTTTCATCTATTCCATAAGCTACATTAGATAAGACTGTCCCACTAAACAAAATAGCTCTTTGTGGCACATAACCTAATTTATTATTAAGATCTTTTTTACTATATTCTTTAACATTTATTCCATCAACTAAAACTTCCCCACTCGTTGCATCATAAAGTCTTGGGATAAGGTTTATAAGAGTACTTTTCCCACTCCCTGTCGAACCAATAAAAGCAACAATTTCACCTTTGTGCGCTGTAAAGCTTATGTTTTTTAAAGCATACTCTTTAGCATCTTTATATTTAAAGCTAACATTTTTAAATTCGATTTCACCTCTTAATGAAATATCTGAAACATCTTTTTGTCCATCTAATATACTAAGTTTTGTATCTAATACCTCATTAATTCGTTTTGCACAAACTGTAGCTCTTGGAAGTATTATAAAAATAATTGTTAACATCATAAATGCCATAACAACTTGTACTGCATAAGCTGAAAAAACTACCATATCACTAAATAAAGATAATTTATCTTGCATGCTTGCTCTTTGTATTAAATAAGCTCCAATCCAATAGACAGCAAGATTTAAGCCATTCATAACAAGTCCCATGCTAGGATTCATAATTGCCATTATCCTATTTGCAAAAAGATTATTAGATGTTAAATCATTGTTAGCATTTTCAAATTTTTTCTCTTGATAACTTTCTGCATTATATGCCCTTATTACTCTAAGTCCTGTTAAATTTTCACGTGTGATATTATTTAAATTATCTGTTAAACCTTGAATTTTTTTGAATTTTGGAATTGCAAAAGTTATGATAATAATATTTATAACTAAAAGAAATATAACTGCTCCCGCTGTTGTTGTTGTCCACTGCCAATTTTTATCTGATATTTTTATAATTGCCCAAATTGCCAGAATTGGAGCTTTAATAATGACTTGAAGTCCCATAGCTATAAACATTTGAATTTGAGTTATATCGTTTGTTGAACGAGTAATTAAACTTGCTGTAGAAAAATTATTAATTTCATCCATAGAAAAGGATTCTACTTTATTAAAAACTTTACTACGAATCCTCATAGAAAAAGCTGCTGCAACTTTTGATGCAAAAAAGGCTACAATAGCACAAGAAATTAAACTTCCAAACGCACATAGCATCATGTGCCCTCCTGATGTCAAAATATCCTCCATAGTACTACCTTCTAGTTGTACAAGCGTTGTAATTTCAGACATATAGTCTGGAAGCTTTAAATCAAGCCATACTTGAACTAATATAAATATTACACTAAAAAATACAAATAACCATTCCTTAGATTTTAAATATTTAAATATTTTTAGCAAAAGTGTTAATCCTCCTATATCTTTTTAATTTAAAATAAAGCCGCCAAAATTGGCGACTTTAAAATTTAAGCTACAGATTATATATATTTAAAATCAGTTTTATTTTATGACAGTTATTTATCTCTAAAAAAATTACTATCTACAAATTACAAACATTATTTAAGATTAATAAATTCTATAATTATTTTTTATTTTAATTCATTATATATTCTAGTGGCTACTTTATTTCTTAATTTTAAATGTACAGTTATTGGTTTTTCTCCTTCATGATAAACAGTATCTACCATTCCCATATAAATATATGGCTCAATTATTCCATCAATTTGCCTGTGTTTTCTAACAAATAAGTGCATATTTATGTTTTTTTCAACATTATTTATAAGCTTTTGACCAATTTCCGATTCTAAAGTTGTTGAACTTGAACTTTGCCAAACAAAAATATCTCTTCCTATAAATTCATTTTCATGATTTATACTCTCTTTTATTCCTTCTTCTTTTTCCATCCCTACAAACATGTACCAATCATTGCCATTAGTCTTTAAACCACCCATGCCATATCCACCAAATTTTTTAGTAGCATTAGACATTCTAACAACATCATCTCTTGTATATCTACTATAAAGTTTCAAAAATGGCATACCATAGTTTTTCCTTCCAAACTCTCTTTCATAAGCTAATAACCCATAATTTATACAATCATTTATATACACCTTAAACTTCTCATCCTGTACAACTTCTTTAATTTCAGATGCCAAAATTATTTTATCCCCATAATCTTCTATGAAATTAAAATTACTTTCCTTTTTACTATGATAATCTCCTCTTAAACACTCTATTGTATAATTAAAAGTTTTATCATCTATAAAATCTATATACTTTTCTATATCATTTTTAAGTTGATTTCTTGTAGATACACCATTTTTTATAAGATATCTTAAAATTAAAAATTCAAAAGGTCTTTTCAATGGTAACTTCCCTGTTATATCTTTTAAAACAAATTTAAATTTTTCATTTTTTAGTAACTTTGTATCTTCAAAATTTTTTTCTACCTTTTCTAAAAATCCAAGATAACTCTTACTAGGAACAGCGCCTATAAATTTCAAAGGATTAGGTGCTCCTTCAAACAAAAAATAATCAGCTAAAAAATTCACAACTTTTCCACCATTAATCTTTTTAAATTCATTATACTCTTCTTTTAAATACTTCATATTATTAAAGTTTTCACTATTTATCTGAGAAAGTATTCTTTCCTTAGCTATTTCATCCATTTCAATATTTGTGCACCCTGCTATATTAGAAAAGTTGCTTTTTATAGAAGCCTTTAAACTTTCCTTGTCATAATACTTTGCACCATTTAAAGCTATAGCAATTTGAAATGCTTTATTATAATTACCTATGAAATCTAACACAGTTAAGAATTCTTTTTCTTTGTACTTTCTAAGACCTCTACCTAATTGTTGTATAAAAATTATAGATGATTGAGTTGGTCTTAACATTAAAATTAAATTTATAGATGGAATATCAATACCCTCATTAAATAAATCTACAGTAAAAATAACTTCTAATCCATTATTATCATCTTCTAATTTTTTAATTTCATCTTGCCTTTTATTAACTGAATCACCCCCTGTTAATGCTATACTTTTTATACCTCTTTTATTAAATTGATTGGCCATAAACTTTGCATGTTCAACACTTGCGCAAAATCCAACAGCCTTTCTCTTATATCCATCAAAGCCATAAAAATTCATTTTTTCTATTATAAAATCTACTCTTTCATTAATTTCAAGAAGTTTTGAAAGCCTTTGTATATCATTAATATCTATCCCTGTGTAATCTATCAAATCTATATCAGTTATCCCAAAATAGTGGAATGGAACTACTAATTTCTTTTCTAAAGCTTCATTCAATCTAACTTCTAAAGAAATATTATTATCAAAAATGGAAAATATATCTTTTCCTTCTGTCCTCTCAGGGGTTGCTGTAATTCCTAATAAAAATTTAGGCTTAAAGTAATCTATAACTTTCTTATAAGTTTCTGAAGCACTATGATGGGCTTCATCTATAACTATATAATCAAATTCATCTTCTTTAAAATCATTGTAATAAGTTGACATACTTTGAATAGTGGCAAAAAGATATTCTTTTCCATTTTCTTTTATATTTCCTGTAAATAACCCAAATTCTTTATGTGGCATTATTTTTTTATAATCTAAAATAGCTTTTCTTAAAATATCCTCTCTATGTACAATAAAAAGCATTTTTCTAGGATTAAATTCCTGCACATCAAATGCTGACATATACGTTTTTCCCGTACCCGTCGCTGCTATAACAAGACTTTTATTCCCTCCATGCTCTCTTAATCTTCTTAAATTCTCTAAAGCTTCCTTCTGCATAACATTAGGTGTTATCTTTTCATATTTTAATAAAAGTTTTTTTGTACTCTCCTCTATATTAGTCTTTTTTATATCCTTTAAAAAAGTATCATAATCATTTATAAAATTATCATTGACTTCATAGCATTCATTATAAAGTTTATAATAAGCATCCATTACATCCTTTGAAAATCCATAATCTTTTTTGCTTATTATTTTTACATTCCATTCTTCATTACTCTTTAAAGCACTTTGAGTTAGGTTAGATGAACCAATATATATTTTATAATCTTTTTCATATTCAAATATGTAAGCCTTGGTATGAAAACCTCTTAATTTCTCATCAGTAACAAATATTCTTAAATCTATATTATTAAACTCCTTTAACTTTTTTAAAGCACCAACTTGCGTAAAATTTAAATAAGTTGAAGTTATTATTGTACCCTTAATGTTGTTTTCTGCTAAATTTTTTAAGTCATCTAAAATTAATTGTAATCCTGAAAAATTAATAAAAGCTACACTAAAATAAAAGCCCTTGCAAGTTTTAAAAGCTTCTTTTAATTCTAATAAAAAGTTTTCACCTTCACCATTTGTTATAAGCTTATGTTCTAAAAAATCCTCACTATGCTCCCGTACCTCTTCTTCTATATTATCTAACCTTGTTAAATCTAACTCTGTTTGTATATACATAAAATTTCCTTTCTACTTTAATTTACCCTACAAATTATTTGATTAAGTTTTATAAATTAGTTAAGTATTGTAGCTATAATTTCATCACTATCAAATATGTCTCTAGTTTCAAACACCTCTTGCAATGCTTCTATATTTTCATCAGAATGCTCTACATCTTTAGAATACATATGCGCTATATCAACTAAATCTTCTTCTATAAAGTTACCTTTCTCTATCCATCTTACAATAGATAATTCTTTAATCATCAACATACTTATTATAGCTAATTTTATTTTTGCAGACACATCATAATCAAATATTGCTTTCATAAAATATCTAAATATAAAATAAACTAAAATATTTTCAAATTTAAATAAACTTTTTTTATAATAATCATCAAATTCTTTATGTTTATATGTAAGTAAATTCTCATTTTCTTTAAAATATTTTAATGCATTGTTTAAACATAGTGGATCATTTTCATTTATATGTCTAATATCCTTATAAACTTTGAAATATTCATATATATTTTTATATTTATCACCACATTTTTGCTTATAAGTAGATAAACTTTTTTTTATTTTATCTAAAAACTTCTCATTGTTATATTCTTCTATGACATCTACTATTTCCGCCATATCTCCTAAATCTATTTTATCTTGAATCTCCTTAACAAATTTAAGTATTATACAAATTCTAATATCTAAGCCTAAATGTTTTTTTTGTAAAATACCAAAAATAACACTTCTGCAATTTAAAAAATTCAAAAAAACATCCTTATCAATATCACTCTCTAAAATATTTTCTGTTGTACTCTCACTTAATTTAAAATTAAAATTTTCTTCTGATTTTAATATTATTCTTGCAGATTCAGGGCAAGATAAAGAAATTCCAACTTCCTTTAAGTCAAAAAATTCTTCAGTATATCTTGGATATTCCTTGCATGTATGACATAGATAATCCTCTCCAAGGTTAGAGTAAATATCACATAGATTATGTTTATTTAAAAATGAACAATTTCCATTATCTAAAAGAAAAACTACATCTCCGTCCTCATCTTTAATTATTTTACTTTTTAAAACTTCTCCAAATTCATTATTTACATTTTTATAACGCTCATTTGTTATCTCATCAATAACTATTCCCCATCCTGCACAGCATGTATCTTCACACTTTTGTGCTATACACTTAAAATCATCAAAATAACTTGGTACTCTTACTTTCATCTTATAAACTTCCTTTTTATTATAATTAAAATCTTACCTTTTATTATAATAATTTATAACTTTAAGTTTCAATAATAATAAAATATAAAAAAAGCTAAGGATACTCCTTAGCTTTTAATTTATTTTAAGCTGCTACAACTTTATCTTCTTTATTTGAACCAACTATTAAATCAACAACTTTTTTGCCATGAGGTAAACAAAATTGTATAAATGGTCCCATAGCAAGCATTGCAATTATTGTTCCAACTCCAACTGTTCCTCCAATTAAGAATCCAACTATTAAAAATGTTGCATCTAAAGCAATTCTTATATATTTATATTGTACTTTAGTTTTATCTTGAATTATAAATGGAACTATATCATTTGGAGCAACTCCAACATCACTTTCAGAAACTAATGAAAATCCTGCTGCTATTATAAATACTCCAAGCACAACGATTAACATTTTAACAAAGAAGTTTGCAGATGCTATTGGAAATATTGATACAATTTTTGAAGATAAATCTATTATTGGACCAACCCCAACAACACAGATTAAAGTTCCTATTTTTATACGTTTTCTTTCTATAAAAAGTATTGCAACAATTAATACAATTAATATTATTCTATTAGCTTGTCCAGGTGTTTTACCAAGTGTATTTGCTAACCCTTGTGTAAAAACTGTAAATGGATCTGAACCTATATTAGTTTCTAAAAACATAGCTACCCCAAACTGTATAACACTCATACCTATAAAAAATAAAATTACTCTTTTTATAAAATTCATTGTCTTATTCATTAAGCCTCACCCCTACTATGATTAATTTTACATTTAATCTGCGAATCGTTTGCATTTCCTACTGCTTGTATTTATTTTATAATACATTTTTTACATTGTCAATGTTTTCATTCAAAAAAAGTCAAAAACATTTATTTTTAAGGAAAAAAAGTTTTTAATATATTATTTTAATAATAATTTAATATATGTAAAATTATAGTATAAAAACTATATTAAAATAGAACAACTATTTTAATATAGTTTTTGTTAAAATAATATTCATACTATTTTTTTATATTTTTCTTTTTATTTCTCAAGAATATTACTGCTAACCCTCCTAATATTCCAGTTGTTATCATTGTTGTTAATGTTGATATTATAATAGTTTTAAAGGCACTTGTTCCATTGTCATTGCTAGGTGTATTTAGTGAAGCTAAAGTTTGAATTGCTGATTCATCTTCTTCTGCTTCATTTTTAGCTACCTCACCCTCTTCTACTAATGTCATAGTATCTTCTAAAAGCGATACTCCAAATTCTATTGTTTTGTTTATTGGCACTATAAGCATAGACATTTTTATTTCATCATTTACACTACCTATTTCGAACTTAAAAGTGCTTGTACCTTTATCCTCATCACTAATATTTTTCATAGAATATTCTACTTCTCTACCATTAACCATTATTTTTATATTGTCCATAGCACTAGTACCTACAAAAGTTAGAGTTAAGTAATATTTTCCATCAATCTCCTCTAAAGTACTTGTACTATTTAAATATTTTTTAACCATCATTTTTCCAACAGCACTATCACTTACAACTTCATTTTCTATTGTATACTTTTTAAAATATTCTGTTGCTTCTATTTCTTCTAATTCACTATTACTCTCCGTTTTGCTTTTGCTAGTTTTATCGCCTGTTGTAGATGATTTAGAATTTGAATCGTTGTTTGATGAATTGCCACTAGTACTACTAGTATTATTATTTTTTGAAGAATTAGTTGATGTTACTGCTAAAGTACTAGCTGTTCCCAAAGATTTATTAGCCTCTGTCTTGCTTATTTGTTGCATAGTATTTTCTAAAATATCCACACCAAATGATATATTCATATCTGACATAGTTATATAAGCTGAAAGAGTTATCTTTGAATTTACACTACCTACTTTAAATCTTATATCTTTAGTATTATTTGAGCTATTACTTCTAACAGTTTCATAATTTACATTAGTACCATCAACAGAAACTTTTACATTAGTCATAACATCAAGCTGTGACAATCCTAAAGTCACATACGTTACACCATCTATAACCTCTATATAAGAAGTGCTACTTACAGCAGCCCTAGCTGCACTATATCCAATCGGACTATTTGACAATATTTCATTTTGGACTTTATAAATAACAGTATTTGTATTTTGTGTTGCTGTTGGAGCTTGTATACTACTTGAATTATTATTTGCCCCTGTATTACCTACTCCATTTCCCAATGTATTACTGTTTTGTCCTATATCATTTCCACTACTAGGTTTATTATTGTTATTATTAGGCTTATTATTGCTACTATTATCATTATTAGGTGGGGTAGTATTATTTTGATTATTATTTTGATCATTATCCTTGTTATTTTCTATATTTTCATTTTTATTTTCATCATTTGGAGTGTTATTAGGATTATTATCTGGAGTTTCAGTGCTATCATCTGGTGTATTTTCAGAATCTTGTTCATTATCTCCTATATTTCCATTATTATCATCTGGTGCTATATCTATATTTGCAGTATCTAATAACACTCTAAACGAAACATCCATTACATGAAAACCTAAATTTATGACAGTTGCAACTTCAATATTATCTTCTAAAGAATTTAAGTTAAACTCTACCTCAATTGATTTATCCCCAGTTTCTTTTTGTGAATAAGAAACCTCTTCTCCATTTACTTTAATTCTAATATTAGTCATTATGTTTTTCTCAGTAAACTCTAAACTAGCTTTAATACCATCTTCTGATATAGTAATTTTACTTTCTTCTGTTACGTATTTTCTAGCTGATGACTGAGCATCTGAATCAACTCTTAAAGTACTATTAGATACATTATAAACCCCATGCGCATATTTTTTATTTTCGCTACTAAAACTCTCTATCTCATTATTTTCCGTGGCAAAAACTTCTACCGGCATATACCCTGCCATAAGAGATGCTGCTATCATTAATGCTATTGTATTTTTTTTCATTTTAAAAATCCCCCTCTTTAACTGGTTTTATAGTTTTTATTTTAAATATAAAATAATAAAATTTAAAAAATATTAATGCTACTAAAAGTATTTTTACATGCAAGTTATCTAATAAAATAAGCGGAAAAGCCATCATAAAATCTGCAAAAGCAAGAATTGTAATCTTCTGTTTTAATGTCATAGCTTTTTCTTTAACAAAACTTTCTAGATGCTTTTTATAAATCTTACTTTCAGTAAACCATTTATGAAACCTTTCAGAGCCTTTAGCAAAACAAAAAGAAGCCAAAAGTAAAAAAGGTGTAGTAGGTAAAACAGGTAGTATTACTCCTATTGCCCCTAATAAAAATGTAATTAATCCTACTGCTATATAAATATATTTTTTAATTTTATTCATATAAAAAACTCCTTACACTAATTTAAACTTTATCTTTAATTATCTTTTATCAAATAAACTAAAAATTTATATATCTAACATATGCCTAACAAGCTCTATTGGATTATATATAATAAGTCTAATTCCTGAAAATCTCATAACCTCTTTAATCTTTGCTCGCATATCTTTTTTATAGCAATGTATTGTACATTTTCCACAAGTTGATTTATTATCTCCAAACTTGCAAAAATCTAATCTTTTATGAGCATACTCTAAAAGTTCATTACATTCATCACAAAATTCATTCTTTTTACTCTTATGCTTTTTTCTACAATAAATATTTATCATAAGTTTGATAATCTTTTTTTCTCTTTGAATCCTTCCCATACAAACTCCTCTCTAATTTATATAATTAATTATGATTATTATTATCATTTGAAAAATATAATTATCCATATATCTATACTTTTTAATAAAGTATCTTCTTTAAATAATTACTAAATTTCCATCCTCTAATCTATAAGTTTTATCACATATTGCTGTAGTTGATTTTCTATGAGATATTAAAACTATTGTTTTATCTTTGCAATTTTCCTTTATAGATTTTAATATTTCACCTTCGTTTAACGTATCTAAATTGCTAGTTGGCTCATCTAAAATTAAAACTTCACTATTTCTTAAAAATGCCCTAGCAAGTCCTATTCTTTGTCTTTCTCCTGCTGATAAATTCCCACCAAGTTCTGATACCCTAGTTTCATAACCATTAGGCAAAGTTTCTATAAAGCTATGAATAGAAGCTTTTTTAGCCGCTTCAATAACCTCTTCCTTAGTAGCATTTTTATTTCCAAGTTTTATATTATCTAGTATAGATTCATTAAAAAGATAAGTTTCTTGACTAACTAAAGTTTGAGAATTTCTTAAAGAACTTGTGTTAATATTTTTAATACTCTTATTATTAATTTTTATATCACCATTATTTACGTCCCAAAATCTCATAAGAAGCTTAACAAATGTACTCTTACCTATCCCACTTTCTCCAATTAAAGCAATTTTGTCACCTTTTTTTATCTCTATGGAAGCCTTATTAAATACTCTCTTATCTCTATTTTCATAAGAAAAGTCAACATTTTTATAACTAATTGAATCACAAGCAATTTCTTCTCCTTTAAATACTTCTACAACTTGTGGTTCTTCATCCATTAAATCAAAAAGTCTTTGAGCTGATGCAAATGTTTGAAGCAGTGTATTTGATAAATTGCTAAGAGCCACAACAGGACCAAATGATGACGCAATGATTACTGTTACTAAAATCATTGATGTAAAACTTATATTATTTAATGAATATTGATAAAAAGAAACCCCTATAAAAGTTAATATTGCACTCATTATAGTTAAATCTGTAATAGACCTAACTAAACCTTCATGTTTTTTTATTTTATCTAAACTTTCGTTCATTGTTCTAGAAGAATTATTAATTTCTTTTAATCTCTCTTCACCATTTTTAAATTGCAAAACTTCTTTTAATCCTCTTAAAGAATCTAAAACGTAGTTATTACAATCCCCAACAACTTGTCTATATTTAACCCCTGCATCCTTGCCTAAATTAGATGAAAAATAAGGAATAACAAATCCTACTATTAAAAAGAATATCAAAGCTAAAATCCCAAACAACGGATTTATACTATATAAAACTATCGAAATTATACTGTTTGTAATTAAAGCTATAGCAATTGGAGCTATTGTATGAGCATAAAATACCTCTAAAAGTTCAATATCAGATGTTATAAGTGATATAAGTTTTCCCTTTTCTTTTCCTTCAAGCTTTGCTGGAGCCAATTTTCTAAGTTTTAAAAATATTTTATCTCTTAATATATAAAGGATTTTAAATGCTATGTAATGCCCTGAAAGTTGTTCAGCATATCTTAATAACCCTCTTAAAACAGCACAAATCACCATAATAGCTATCGCACCTTTAAATGTTATAAATGTTACATCTCCTAAAACTGTACCAAGAGCTATTACACCAAAACTTGCTATAGATATTGCAGCTAAATATCCTAAAATCCCCATAGTTATAGTTATTAACATGATTGAAACTAATGGTTTAAGTTCTAGTATAAGTCTTTTCATAATTTGAAGACCAGACTTTCTTTTCATTTTTAGCACACCTCCCTTATACTCTCTAACTCTTCCTGTTTATTTACCATATCAAAATAATATGATTTGTTTTGCATAAGACTATCATGACTTCCTTCTTCAACTAGTTTTCCTTTATTAAGTACATATATTTTTTTAGCATCTTTTACGTTTGCTAATCTATGAGATATTACAAGAATTGTTTTTTTCTTTGAAAGATCATAAATAGCCTTCCATATATTTTCCTCACTTTCCACATCTATATTTGATGTAGCTTCGTCAAATATAATCATTTCCCTATTAGACAAGATAGCTCTAGCTAAAGCAAGCCTTTGCTTTTGTCCTCCTGATAAATTGCTTCCACTTTGTCCTACATAAGTTAATAAGCCATCCTTTAAAGAATTTACAAAGTCATACAGCCTAGCTGTTTTTAATGCTTTTACTATCTCTTTTTCTGAAGCGCTTTTATTAGCTACCATTAAATTGTCTAAAATGGTTCCATTAAATATATAACTATTAGTCGAAACTATTGCTATATTATCATATATCTTATCCATTGATATTTCCTCTAAATCCACATTGTTTAGCAAAATATTACCTTGTGTTACCCTGTACTCATTTAATATTAAAGATGCAATAGTACTTTTTCCTGAACCACTTTCACCAACAATTGCAGTTAAACCTTTATCTTCTATATTTAAATTTATATTGCTTATTACCTCTCTCTCTCCATCATAACTAAATGAAACATTCTTCAAACTAACACTCATATTTTCATTGTTCCAAACTATATCATTATTGATATTTTTTTCTCTCTCTTTAGCATCTAAAATTTTAAAAATTCTATCACTAGCAGCCATGCCATTCATTGCTATATGAAAATACGAACCTAAAAGTCTAAGTGGTATAAAAAATTCTGATGATAAAATAATTATTATAAATAAACTTCCTGGCATTATCTGCCCATTTTTAAACTGTATTAAGGCAACTATTGTACCTAGCGCTGCTCCCCCAAAAGCTACTAAATCCATTATAGTAATAGAATTAAGTTGCATGCTTAAAACTTTCATAGTAATTTTTCTAAAATTTTCAGCTTCTTCATTCATTTTTTTATGTCTATCTTCATCAACATCAAATACTTTTAAAGTTGTTAACCCTTGAAGATTTTCTAAAAATGTTCCACCAAGATCCGAATAAGATTTCCAATAATCCTTTAAAATTCTTTTTGCTATTTTCATGATTGCTATAATTGATATTGGAATTAAAGGAACACACAAAATGAAAACTAAAGCAGCTTTTATTGATATAAAACTCATAAAAATAAACAAAGTTACAGGAACTAAAAGAGAATAAAAAAACTGAGGTAAATATTTCCCAAAATAAATTTCTAATTGTTCAATCCCCTCAACTGCTAATTGAACTATCCCAGATGTGCTTTCATAAGATGTATAAGAATGTCCAAGGTTTAAAAGTTTCTTGTATAAACTATCTCTTAAAATTATTCTTGCGTTAGATGACGCTAAATTTGAAAATTTAGTATATAAGCTATTGCAAATGCATCTAATTATTATAAGTACACTTATAATAATACTCCCACTAAGCAACGAAATATTACCAATTATATTAAAAGATTTAAAACTTTCTATAATACTGCTATTAGAAAAATTTAAAGTGTTACCTAGATACACATTATTAATAAAACCACCTATTAAAAATACTATGCCTATATTACACAATACAGAAATCCAATTTGCTAAAACAGTAAATCCTATATACTTTTTTGAATTATTGCAAAGATTTATTAACCTTTTATTTATCATCATAAGTAATCCCCCCTATCTTGTTGATAATAATTATCATTATTATTTTCACTATACAAATATACCCCAATTAATAATAATTTTCAATAACTTTTCAAATTTTTCTAAAAATTATAAAATAAAAAGGTAATTATACCAAATTATTTAGCACAATTACCTTTTACCATAACAAAAACTTACTAAACCACTAATCAAGACTTATTTAAACTGCCTCCATTAGTAGCAATTACTTCTTTATACCAATTAAAACTCTTTTTCTTATATCTTTCCAAAGTTCCAGTTCCATCATCATTTCTATCAACATAAATAAATCCATATCTTTTTTTAAGCTCAGCTGTTGATGCAGATACTAAGTCTATACATCCCCATGTAGTATATCCCATAAGTTCAACTCCATCTTCAATCGCTTCAGCAACTTGAACTAAATGGTCATTTAAGTAGTTAATTCTATAATCATCATTTACAGTCTTATTTCCATTTTCATCAGTAATTAGCTTATCTACTGCCCCAAGCCCATTTTCAACTATAAATAATGGTTTTTGATATCTATCATAATAAAAATTAAGAATATATCTTAATCCTTGAGGATCTATTTGCCAACCCCATTCTGAAGATTTTAAATACGGATTTGGTACCCCTGAAATAAGATTTCCTTTTCCAACTCTATTTTTTTCTGGATCAGCTGTTGCACATGAACTCATATAATAACTAAATGAAACAAAGTCTACTGTATTTTTAAGTATTTGAGTATCTTCTTCCTCCATTTTAATTTCTATGTTATTTTCCTTAAAATACCTATTCATATATTTAGGGTATTTTCCTCTAGCATGTACATCCCCAAAAAACAATGTTCCCCTATCTTGTTCCATTGCTTTAATTACATCACTTGGATTTGCAGTTAAAGGATAATTAGGAACACCTAAAATCATGCAACCAATTTTAAATTCTGGATTAATTTCATGCCCAATTTTAACAGCTAATGCACTTGCAACTAATTCATGATGCATTGCTTGATATAAATCTTGTTTTGATAATTGTTCTTTTGGAGTTAATATTCCTGCACTCATTAGTGGAAAATGTAGAGCTGAATTAATCTCATTGAAAGTTAACCAATATTTAACCTTATCTTTATATCTTGTAAATACAGTTCTAGCATATCTTTCAAAAAAACCTATAAGTCTTCTATCAGTCCATCCATTGTAATTCCTTGCCAACGCTAACGGAGTTTCATAATGTGATAATGTGACTAATGGCTCTATTCCATATTTAGCTAATTCATCGAAAACATTATCATAAAATTCCAACCCTTTTTCATTTGGTTCAATATCATCTCCATTAGGAAATATCCTTGACCACGCAATTGACATCCTAAATGTTTTAAATCCCATTTCAGCAAATAGCTTTATGTCTTCTTTATATCTATGATAAAAATCAATTCCTATTAATTTCATATTATCTTCTGTAGGCATTTCAGTTATAGGACCAGTTATTCCTTTTGGCATTATATCTTGTATTGATAATCCTTTACCATCCTCATTATACGCTCCTTCAAATTGGTTTGCAGCAGTAGCTCCTCCCCATAAAAAATTTTTTGGAAACTTAACATTATTCATAAATAAACCCTCCCATTTATTCACTAATTAATTTATCCATTTTCTTCATCTTTATTTTATTTATTTTTTGAACTTTTGTCAATAAATAATCCATTTAAAATTCAAATAAAGAATTTTTATATCTTAATCATATAAAAAAACTGCATAGAAATTTCTTTCTACACAGCTTTTCTTATTTATATGCTTTTAGCAACTATTAATATATAATTTTCGCTCTCCCGTCTTCAAACTCTATTTTAGAATCAGTTATGATTGTTGCTTCATTAAATTCACCATAAGTATAAAACCTTCTCACATTAAATTTTGATTTATCCGCAAGAATATAACACTTCTCTGAAGACTTTATAATCGCTTTTTTAACTTCTCCATCTTCAAGCATCATTGTTGTAAAGCCACTTCTTGCATCTATTCCCATGGTACCTAAAAAAACTTTATCAAAATTCATAACCCTTATCTTATTTATTATATCCTCACCCATAATTAAATTTTTCTCTGGCTTTGCATAACCACCTAAAATATAAGTATTTATACCTTTTGACATTAACTTTTGTATATGCACTATTCCATTTGTTACCACAGTAATGCCCTTAGATTCTATATAGTCTATCATATAAAAGCATGTTGAACCAGAATCTATAAATATTACATCATTATTTTCTATCAACTGCGCTGCTTTTTTGGCAATTTTAATTTTTGCCTCTTTATTAGTATTAAAAATATTTTCGCAATCCACTATTGTAAGTGGAACTTCATCTTCTATTACTTCGGCTCCACCACGTACTCTTTTTAATAAATTTCTCTCTTCCATAGCTATCAAAGTTCTTCTTACTGTTGACCTTGATAACTGAAATTTTTGCATTAGTTCTTCCATAGAAGCATACTTTTTTTCTTTTAAGTATTCCGAAATATCTATCCATCTATCTACAAGTATCATATTTAACTCACCTTATTTATTTTTATTCAAACTGTTCATTATATGAACAAAATAATAGCATTCTTTTATTTAGATGTCAACATATATTATTCTCCACATTTTATAACTATAAACCCTCTTTTATCTGCCTGCCACTATAATAAATAATTTAAAATTATTCACTTTTTTTAATCATTAATTGATATATATAAGCACTTATTATCAAAAAATAACACATAAATATTAACAAAAAAAACTTTAAAAATATAAGAACTTAGGTAGAAAAATAACGCCTTTGTGAGAATATTGCTTAGAATCTTAAAATTTTAAAACTTCTATATCTTGTGTGCACTCAAAAATAATAGTACAATATCCTGTGTCTTTAAAAAATATTAGTTTAATATTTAAATATTATTTTAAATATGTAAAATTCAAATAAATATAAAGTCTAGGAGTGGTTTTGTGGAAGTTATTAAAAGGGACGGAAGTACAGTAGAATTTAATAAGGAGAAAATTAAAGAGGCTATATCAAAAGCTATGAAAAATGGTAGTGGAATTTACGTATTAAACATAGCAGAACTTATAGCAAATGATGCAGAAAAATATTTTAATGAACAAAAAGAAACATGTACAATTTATAATATTGAAAGTTATGTATATGATAGACTTGTTCATTATGGTCAAGTAGAAACCGCTAGGGCTTATGAAGGTTATAGAGCTGTTCAAGAATTTAAGAGAAATACTAATACTACTGATGAAAGTATATTAAATTTATTAAATAAACAAAATGAAGATGTAATGAATGAAAATTCTAATAAAAACCCAGTAGTTTCAGCAACTCAAAGAGATTTAATTGCAGGTGAGGTATCTAAAGATATTTCAAGAAGAAAATTAATTCCTGCATATATAGTGCAAGCTCATGATGAAGGAGCTATTCACTGGCATGATATGGATTATAGTTTATCTCCTATGTTTAACTGTTGCCTAGTTAATTTAGAAGATATGTTTTTAAACGGAACTGTTATTAATGAAAAATTAGTAGAAGAACCTAAATCTTTTGGAACTGCATGTACCGTGGCAACTCAAATCATAGCACAAGTTTCATCTAATCAATATGGTGGACAAAGTATTACTATTAAACATTTAGCTAAATATCTTAAAGTTACAGAAGAAAAAGCTTTTAATCACTATTTAGAATTATTAGGTGATGAAAATTTAGCTAAAAAACTATCTTTAGATGCTAAAATGAAAGAACTTAAAGATGGCATACAAACTATAAGATATCAATTATCAACATTACAAACAACAAATGGTCAAGCTCCATTTTCTACAATTTATTTAGAAATTGAACAAGGACATCCATACGAAGAGGAAATGGCATTAATTTGTGAAGAAATGATAAAACAAAGATTAGAGGGAATGAAAAATTATAAAGGTCAAGAAATAGGAGAAGCATTCCCAAAACTTGTATATCTTTTAGATAGCCACAATTGTCTTGAAGGTGGAAAATATGATTATATAACTAAACTTGCTGCAAAATGTACTGTTAAAAGATTAGTTCCTGATTATCAAAGTGCTAAAATGATGAGAAAAAATTATGAAGGGAATACTTTCCCACCAATGGGATGTAGAAGCCATCTTTCACCTTGGAAAGATAATAATGGGGATTATAAATGGTATGGTAGATTTAACCAAGGAGTTATTAGTCTAAATTTACCTCAAATCGGAATACTTGCTAAAGGCGATATGGATTTATTTTGGAAAATATTTGACGAAAGATTACAGTTATGTAAAGAGGCACTTTTAACTAGACATAAAATGCTTCTTGGAATAACTTCTGATGCGAGTCCTATACATTGGCAATATGGAGCCATAGCTAGACTTGAAAAAGGACAAAGAATAGATGAATTGCTTAAAAATGGTTACTCTACTTTATCTCTTGGATATGTTGGAATATGCGAGTTAACTTATGCAATGCTTGGGGTTAGTCATACAACAAGAGAAGGGGAAAAGTTTGCCATAAAGGTAATGAAATACATGACAGATAAATGCAATGAATGGAAAGATAAAACAGGACTTGGATTTAGTCTTTATGGAACTCCTGCTGAAAGTCTAATATATAGATTTTGCAAAATAGATACAGCAAGATTTGGTAAAATAAAAAATGTAACTGATAGACTATACTATACAAATTCTTATCATGTACATGTATGTGAAGAAATTGATGCATTTACAAAATTAAAATTCGAATCTCAATTCCATGATATATCACTAGGGGGATGCATTTCATATATAGAAGTACCCGACATGAGTAAAAATGTTGAAGCTGTTGAAAGCATAATAAACTTTATATATCATAATGTACAATATGCTGAAATTAATACAAAACCAGATATATGTTATAAATGTGGTTATACTGGTGAAATTCAATTAGATAAAGAAGATTTAACTTGGCATTGCCCATCTTGTGGTAATAGCGACCAAGATGAAATGCAAGTTATGAGAAGAACTTGTGGGTTAACAATATAGGCTCACGTTAAATTGCTTAAACTGCTGGAACACCCTTAGAGCTGTATAAACTACAACATAATTGGAAACAATAAGTGTGAATGTTTAAAAATTATACAGATTGGGCAATCAGCATCCAAGCTCCTTTAAAATGGAGAAGGTTCAGAGACTATAATAGCAACACATTCAATGTGAAGGTATAGTCCACTCCCTATTTAAATATCGGGAAACCGAGGGTATGGAAGGATATAGGAACAAATTTCTGGAATAAAGGAAGAACAGCTGAAATAGGTGATAGAGTATTACACCTTTAGCCCTTTAAGGAGAACTAAGTTGAAAAACTACTATGTTTATGAATGGATAAGATTAGATACCAATGAACCGTTCTATATAGGAAAAGGAAAAAATGATAGATGTTTTACCATTAGAAAAAGAAATAAACATTTTTGCGATATATTAAAATATTGCGAGGAAAATTCAATAGGAATTGCTATTAATATATTAAATAGTAATCTTACAGATAAAGAAGCTTTACAAATAGAATGCTGGTATATTGATTTATATATATTTCAATATGGTTATAAATTAACCAACCAAACTTGGGGTGGTGATGGTGGAGATATCGTATCTATGATGTCTCCAGAACAAAAGATTTTATACTCTTCTAAAATGAGATTAAGTTGTTTAGGTAAAAATAAAGGTCACTTTCATTCAGAAGAATCGAAGAAAAAAATGAGTGAATCTAAAAAAGGAATGTATAAAGGTAAAAATAATCCCATGTATGGTAAAAACGTTAAAGATTATATGACAGAAGAACAAATATTACAATGGAATAAAAAGAAAAGCGAAGCTATGCTAGGAAAAACGCACCTAAAAGAAACCAAAGAAAAAATTTCTTCTCAAGTATCTAGAAAAGTTAAAGGCTTTCTAAATGGTAAGGAACTCTCTTTTGATTCTGTACTTTTATGTAAGGAATATTTTGAACTACACTATGGAGTTAGCCATAAGTTTATACAAAAAATTATTAATTCTGAAACTCCATATATTTCAACAAGAGAAAAGACTAAAGTTTTACATGGTTTAGTTTTAGAAAAATATAAAGGGTGATAAAATGAATTACGCACAAATTAGAAAATTAGATGTTACTAATGGACCTGATATTAGGACTACTCTTTTTGTAAGTGGTTGTACCCATAATTGTGAAGGTTGTTTTAATAAAGACCAACAAAATTTTAGTTATGGCAATGAATTTACTAAAGAAAAAGAAGATGAATTTATTTCATATACATTAAATCCACATGTTAAAGGTGTTAATATTTTAGGCGGAGAACCTATGCAACAAATTAAAGATGGTACTTTATTAAATCTATTAAGAAGAATAAAAAAAGAAACTAATAAACCTATATGGCTTTGGTCTGGATATACTTTTGAAGAAATAATAAATAACCCTAAAAGATTGGAATTATTAAATGAAGTAGATGTTTTAATAGACGGTAAATTTCAAATTGCTAATAGAAATATCATGTTAAAATATAGAGGTTCTTCTAATCAAAGAGTAATAGATGCCTCTAAATCTTTAAAAGAAAATAAAGTAATTGAGCTTAAATAAAATTTATTAAATTAAAAAGGAAATTAATTATAACTTTTAACTAGATAATTAATTTCCTTTTATAATAATTAAATTAACTTTATAAACTATTTTATAACTTTTTCTTTTATTTTACTTTCTATCTCTTGTTCAGACAAAAGATTTTTTAACCCTATAACAATAGTGCCATTTGCCTCTGCTCTAGCAAAATTACTCTTTAAAGCTTCTGAACAAAATACTACATCATAACTTGAAGCTTCACTCTTAGCAGCCCCAATACTAGTATGATGAATAGATACCGGTACGTTTAACTTTTTAAATACTTTCTCTATTTTCATTTTTATTATTTGGCTTGACCCCATTCCATTTCCACATGCAGCAATTACTTTTAACATTTTTAAATTCCCCCTTATATATAATACAATTTCAAGAAATTGTTTAATAATTTAATAATTTTTATTTAATATTATAATTTTGAACATTTTAATGTACTAAAAATCAATTAAAAACTTTATTATAATCATTAATAAACTTATCTATACCAACATCTGTTAAAGGATGTTTTATCATTTGGCAAATAACATTATAAGGAATAGTTGCTATATGTGATCCACTTAATGCTACATCTAAAACATGCATTGAAATTCTTACACTTGCTGATATTATTTCTGTTTTTATTTTATGAATTTTAAATATCTCAACTATTTGTTTAATTATATTTACTCCTGAGTTACCTATATCATCTAGTCTTCCTAAAAATGGACTTACATATGTTGCACCAGCTTTTGCAGCTAATAACGCTTGTGTTGGAGAAAATATTAACGTAACATTAGTTTTAATTCCCTTTGCTGCTAATTCTTTAGTTGCTTTTAATCCTTCTTCACACATTGGAATTTTTATAACTATATTTTTATTTATTTGAGAAAGTTTTATACCCTCTTCAACCATTTCATGCGATTTTAATCCCATAACTTCTGCACTTATTGGTCCATCTACTATTGAACAAATTTCATTTATTACTTCTTTTAAATCTCTTCCTTCTCTAGCTATTAAGGATGGATTGGTTGTAACACCACAAATTACCCCTAATTCATTAGCTCTTCTTATTTCTTCTATATTAGCCGTATCTATAAATATTTTCATATATTATACTCCCCTTAAATTTTATTTAAATATTAATCTAAAATTTCATTAACTTTATTAATAATTTCATCAACAGTTAAATTATACTTTTCCATTAATTCATCTGGAGTTCCTGATTGACCAAACATATCATTAATGCCAACTAATTTAACCATTGTTGGGCTCTCATCACAAACAACTCTAGACACCATAGCTCCTAAACCTCCTATAACAGAATGTTCCTCTGCTGTAACTATCCCTTTTGTTTCTCTAGCCGCTTTAATTATTATTTCTCTATCAATTGGCTTTATAGTTGAAATATTTATAACTCTTGCCTCTATCCCCCTTAATTTTAACTTTTTAGATGCTTCAATAGCCTTTGGAACCATTATTCCAGTTGCTATTATCGCTACATCATTTCCACTCCTTAATTCAACCCCCTTTCCAATTTCAAATTCATAACTATCATCAAATACATCTTCTGTATTGCATCTTCCAAATCTTAAATATACTGGGCCCTCCATTTTAGCTGCTGCTTTTGTAGCTTGCATAGCTTCTCTATGATCTGCTGGTACTATTACCGTCATATTCGGAAGAGATGTCATTAATGCAATATCTTCTATTGATTGATGTGAGCCTCCATCCTCACCAACTGTTATCCCAGCATGTGTTGCCGCTATTTTTACATTCATTTTTGGATAGCATATTGAATTTCTTATCACTTCAAAAGCTCTTCCTGTTGCAAATACCGCAAATGTACTAGCAAATGGTATATATCCTATATTCGCAAACCCTGCCGACATCCCCATTAAATTTTGCTCTGCTATTCCTACATTAAAAAATCTATTATTGAATTCCTTTTTAAAATCTGCTGTTTTTGTAGATTTAGATAAATCTGCATCTAATACAACTACATTTTTATTTTCTCTCCCTAATTCAACTAAAGCTATTCCATAAGATTCTCTTGTCGCCTTGCCCATATAACTCTAACTCCTTTTACAATAAATATCATTTAATGCCTGTTCTTTTTGCTCTAAACTAGGTGCTTGCCCATGCCAGCTAACTTGATTCTCCATAAAACTTACACCCTTGCCTTTTATAGTTTTAGCAATAATTATTGTTGGCTTATCCTTCTCAAATTTGTTAAAAGCTTCATTAATATCATTAAAATTATGTCCATCACAAGATACTACATTCCATCCAAAGCTCTTTAATTTATCATCAATAGGATTTATGTTCATTACCTCTTCGTTTTTCCCATCTATTTGTAATCCATTATAGTCTAATATTGCTACCAAATTATCTAGTTTATAATGTGACGCTGCCATAAAGGCTTCCCAAACAAGACCTTCTTGAATTTCACCATCTCCTAAAATCACATATACTTTAGATTGACTATCTCTACATTTAAGTCCTAATGCCATTCCCACCGCATTTGATATGCCTTGACCTAATGATCCTGTTGAAACATCAACTCCTGGTATATTTTTAGCATCTGGATGCCCTTGAAGTTTTGCTCCTATTTTCCTTAAACTTTTTAATTCCTTTTTATCAAAAAATCCTTTCTCAGCAAGAACGGAATATAATGCGGGTGCTGCATGTCCTTTACTTAAAACAAATCTATCTCTGTCTTCTTCTTTTGGATTATCTATATTTACCTTCATTTTCTCAAAATACAAATATGTTAATATATCAGCACATGATAATGATCCACCTGGATGTCCTGATTTTGATTCATAAAGCATTTCTATAATATTTTTTCTAACCTCTTTCGAAATTAAAACCAACTTATCCTTGTTCATCAATTCACCAATCCTTTTAAACCACAAATTTTTCTTCAATAAATTTTTTATTAAATTGTATTACTTCTCTCCAATCATCATTACCAACATACCAAAATTCTAATGTATACCTTCTTACCCCTAACTGCCAAGCAGTCTTTATTATATCTTCAAAATCTACATGTCCTTTTCCAAACGGTATTTCTCTAAATTTCCCAGGTATTGTTTCTTTTAAATGAACTGCAACTAAATGACCTTTACCTAGCCTAAAATCATCACTAGCTTTAATATTTTTTTCTATAACTGCATTAGTTACATTTCCACAATCAGGATAAACCTGTAAATACGGAGAATTTATCATTTTTACATATTTCATAGCTTTTTCTACTGTATTCATAAATTTAGTTTCCATAGTTTCAAATGCTAGTATTACACCTTTTTTCGCAGCTAATTCTACTGATTTTTCTAAATTTTCTTTAAAATATTTTTCTGTTTGTTCATTTCCCTCCTCATAATAAACATCATACCCTGCAATTTGAATTATACGAATTCCTAAATCATCCGCAAATTCTATCGCTTTTTTCATAATTTCCATTCCTTTTGTCCTTATTTCTTCGTTTAAACTTCCTAAAGGATATTTTCTATGACCACTTAAACACATAGTTCTTATTGATATTCCACAATTATTCATAATATTTAAAAGATACTTTTTTTCTTCCTTGCTCATATCAAGTCTTGAAAGTTTTTCTTCAGTTTCATCTATACTTATCTCTAAATAATCAAATCCATATTCTTTAGCACACAATAATTTTTCAGCAATACTTAAAGTATTTGGCATTGATTTCTCGTATAATCCTAAAGCATATTTTCTCATAATATCAACATCCCTACCTTTGAAATTATTGTCCATAATAAGCATTAGGACCATGTTTTCTCATAAAATGCTTATCCATTAATTCTTGAGGCATAGAATTTATTTCATATCTTGACAATATTTCTGTATTCCACGCCATCATAGCTACTTCTTCTAATACAACAGCATTATGAACAGCTTCTAAAGCATCCTTGCCCCATGCAAAAGGACCATGATTTTTAACTAATACAGCTGGAACTTGTAATGGATTTAATTGTTTAAATGATTCGACTATAACAGATCCTGTATTATATTCATAATTAGATTGTATTTCTGATTTTGTCATATCCCTTGTACAAGGAATCTCATTATAAAAATAATCAGCTTGCGTTGTGCCATATGCTTTAATAGCCCTGCCTGATTGAGCAAATATCGTTGCCCATCTTGAATGGGTATGAACAATTCCTCCTATATCATAAAAATCATTATATAATTTAACATGAGTTTGCGTATCTGATGATGGTTTATACTTTCCCTCTACTACCTTTCCATTAAGATCAACAACAACCATATCATCAGCACTCATTTTTTCGTACTCAACTCCAGATGGTTTAATTACTATAAGTCCCTTCTCTCTATCTATTTCTGAAACATTTCCCCATGTAAATGTAACCAAATTATACTTTGGAAGTAACATATTTGCTTCATAAACCTTTTTCTTTAACTCTTCTAACACTCATACCCCTCCATCAAACTATTATTAATCTTAATTTATACTCATTTTAATCTGTAACAAAATATAAAGCTGCTTCTCCTAACTCTCTATTGGCTGAAACTATAATATCTCTATCATGTTCATTTATTACCGCTACATTACTAGGGCCTATTCCAGCTTCTATAACCTGAGTTTTGAATGTAAGGTTTTCTTTATCTTCACATTGAATTATAAATAATTCCTTTTCAACTCTCCTATAACCTCCAATTATAGTCGGAATCCCCCTTAATTTTCCACCCCATACAACATGTCCAAAGTCCATTTCCTTAGGATATTTATAAATTTCCTTATATTCTCCATCTATTTTTTTATTTATTATAAAGTTCTTACCATGAAATGCTTCTATTGTTACTAATTCATCCTCTCCATCTTCATCAATATCAACAACTGCAATATCACTTACTGGTTTATTCATTATTTGCTCAACTGACCACTCTTCATTTTCATTTTGAGGTGGTATTACTACAAATACTCCTTCTTCTGAAGTAGTTAACCCTGCCATTACCCCATTCCAAACAGTTCTACAATAACCATGATTTTTTGTTAATCCTTCTTTTATAACAGTTAATTCAATAGGATTACTTAAATCTTCTGGTATTTCTCCAACATAAATTTTCCCTGGATCTGACCAATCATCTTTAAACTGCTTACTAGTACAAAGTGTTGCCCCCAAAAAATAATTTTTACCATTTGCTTGTAATATATCAAATCTATGAACATATGGTAATTTAAATAAAGTTTTTGTTTCCCAACTTCCATCTCCATTAGGCTTTGACCAAACTATAGTTGCATTTTCCGATTGAAACGTTGGGAAAAAATTTTGTACTGCCAAAAAATCACCATTTTTACCCGGAATAGCTACCATAGACATAGTGCCTCCTGGACCATCCCAAACTATATTTTGTTTAAAATCATCACCCGTATAGCTATAACATGCCCCTTCGCCCTCTGTTGCTAATAATATATTTCTTTTTCCATCTACAATAGTGCTGCTTGTCGCATAGCATCTAAACAAATTAGTTAAGAATTTTTTTTCAAATTTCATAATTATCCCCCCACATTCTATATTTTAATTATCAAAAGCTTCAACTACATTCCCAAGTTCAGCTTGCTTATCTCCTAAGTATCCATCATAATCTTCAACTATCTTAAAATATCCCTTTTTATCTTTTAAATACTGTATTTGTGGTATTGCAAGCAATCCAACTATTGCTATTGCCAAACCTACATATTTGAAATTATTCATTAAAACACCTATAACTGGCCATAATGTAGCAAAATCAAAGTTTCCATGCCATCCACCATATTGAGCTAATCCAAAATAACTAGCCGCAAGTGCTCCGCCTAAAACTTGAATTATTCCTGATACAAAAGGAATTATTATAGCTGCTTTTAACCCACCTTTTTTATTAGCAAAAACTGCAAATGTAGCATTATCAAAAAATAGTGGTACGAATCCTGAAATTATCAATACTGGGCTTTTAAACACTACCAACCCTATAATAGTAATAAATTGTCCTAAAGCACCAAATAAAAATCCAATTGTAACTGCATTTGGATGACCAAATCCATACACTGCTGCACAATCTACAGCTGGAACAGAACCTGGCAATATTTTATTGGATATTCCTTGAAAAGATTCAGTAAGTTCAGACACAAACATTCTTACTCCAAGTTGTAAAATACTTAAATAAACTGCAAAATATAAGGATTTTTCAATTATATAAAATAGAAAATTAGTTTCTACTTTAAAGCTAGTATCTATTGTAAGTAATAAATCTTTTCCCAATATAAACATTATAGTTCCAAAGAAAATCATCATTAACGTTCCTGTGGCAACAACATTATCGCTAAATATTGATAAAAAGCCTGGAAGATTTAAATCCTCTATTGATTTTTTCTTATTACCTACTTTTCCTGCAATTTTATTAGTTAACCAAACTCCAAACATTTGTTGATGTCCTATGGCAAAACCACCACCTTCAGTCATCTCTTGACAAGCTTCTACTGTAAGATTTGCAGATACAGCCCAATAAACACCTAGTAATACGCCTAACATAGCTACAACAGCTGAATTAACTAAATCGGGGAAGCAAAAAAATACTATCCATAGTGCAGTAGCTGATTGCTGAACCATTATATGACCTGTTATAAATACAGTTCTAATTTTAGTAAACTTTCTAAACAAAACTAATACTATATTTATCATAAAAGCTACAAGTAAAACTATCATCATCATAGAAAAAGATTTTCCTGCATTTTCTATAGCAGACTGTGCAGCTGTTTGTCCAAAATACGGATCTATTACTGCTGCTGTTAAGTTAAATCTATCTTTCAATCCAGCCAATATTGGTCTAAAATTTGATACTAATCCAGAAGATGCAACATTTAATATTAAATAACCAACCATTGCCTTTATAAATCCAGCAAATGCATCATATAATGGTCTTTTAAGCAATAAATATCCTATAAAAACTATTAATCCTATAAAAAAAGCAGGGTTAGTTAATATATTTACTTCAAAAAATGTCCATATTGATATTAAAAAATTCATTTACTTTTCCCCCATATTTTTATTTACAATCAATTAAAAATTTATAATATAGACTTTAAATCTTCTACGCAATTAGCACTAAGTAACTTTTCTACAACTTTTGAATCTTCTATTAAAGCAACCATATTTACTAGATTGCTCATATGCTGTTCATTGTTAGTTGATGCTAATACAAAAAATAATCTGGCGTCTTGCTCTGGATCATCACTAAAATGAACACTTTCCTCAGTTCTCATAAAACAAATAGCTGTTTCATTAACTCCCTCTCCTTCTTGCGCATGAGGTATACATATGTTAGGAGCTATTACAATATAAGGTCCATACTTATTCACACTATCTATTATTGAATTAACATACTGTTTTTCTATAACCCCTTCATCAATTAAAGGTTTACAAGAAGCCTCTACTGCATCCTCCCATTTCTTAAACCCTTTATGAAATGAATATCTTCCTTTTTCTATTATTTCATTTAACATTTTCTTTTCCCCTTTTATTATTTTTTTATGAGAGCTAAGCTATAGCTCTCATAAGTAGTTATATTATAAAAATGATTTATATGGTAAATTTATATCAGTCGCAAAGCAATCATCAAATCCTCTTGGATAATGATATTCCATATTATCTTTATCCGTTGGGAAAGTAAATTTACCTCCTACTTGCCATATAAATGGTTTAAATTTATATTGTAATCTATTTTTCTTCATATTATATAATGCTAATATTTCATTTGTATCAGCTTGAAAATTAGACCATATATCATGATGAAACGGAATAACAACTTCAGTATTTAAAGCCTCTGCCATTCTTAATATATCAACTGAAGTCATTTTATCTGTAATTCCCCTTGGATTTTCTCCATATGATCCTAACGCTACATCAACTTTATGATCATTTCCATGTTTAGCATAATAATTTGAATAATGTGAATCCCCACTATGATATAAGTTACCACCAGGAGTTTTTATTAAATAATTTACAGCTTTAGTATCCATATCAATCGGCATAGTTCCAATTAAACTGCCATTTGGTGGTGCTGTTATAAGTGCAGTTCTATCAAATGCTTCCAAAGCTACTATCTCAATATCTCCAATTTTAATCACATCACCTGGTTTAACAACTATACACCTTTCTTTTGGTACTCCCCATTCTCTCCATTTATCAACACATGCCTGTGGTCCTATAAAAGGTACATTATTACTACAATTTTGCATAACTGCTGCAGCAACGTTTACATCTATATGATCATTATGATCGTGAGTTGATAATATAGCATCTATTTTTCTAATTCCAAATGGATCTAGCACAAATGGAGCAACTCTTAAATTAGGTTGAAGTTTTTTTCCACCACACATTCTTGCCATTTGATGTTCTGGATTTATATACGGATTTTTTTTAGTTTTTTTACCACTTCCACACCAAAAATCAATACACAAGTTTGTTGAGCCTTCTGATTTAACCCATATTCCTGTACAACCTAACCACCACATAGAAAAGGTTCCTGTCTTTACTTCTTCTTGTTCTATTTCCTCATTTAACCACGTACCCCACCCTGGAAAAGTATTTAATATCCATGATTCTCTTGTAATATCTTCTATCTGTGACATTATAATTCCCCCGCATAACTCATTGTTTTTTTATTACTTTTTATACTTTTATTGTAAATTAAATGTTCAAAAAAATCAATATCTTTTATTAAAAAATTTAATTTTTTATTATTAACATTCAATTCATTCATATAATTGTTTATTTTGATTCTTTATTGTATAATATACTTATCTTTGTGAAAATATTACTAAGAAAGGAATAAATATGAAAAAATCTAAAAGTATAGTATATAATCGCCGTAAAGAAATACTGCAATATTTAAAAACAAATAAAGATATAAAAAATGAAGAACTAGCAAATTTGCTAAATATATCACCTCTTACAATTAGAAGAGATTTACAAGCACTAGAAAATGAAGGATTAGTTAAAAGATATCATGGTGGTGCTACACCTATAGATAATATGCACTATAGTACTAATTTAAAAAATAATGAAAATAAACTAAAGCAAAAACATGCTATTGCAAAATATGCTGCTAGCTTAATAAATAATGGGGATACCATTTTTATAAATACTAGTTCTACAGCATTACTTATTCTACAATATTTAGAAAACAAATATGTAGTTGTTGTAACAAACAATAGTAAAGCATTGAAAGTCACTCTCCCCCCCAATGTTGACTTAGTTTTAACAGGTGGTCAAGTTTATGGACGTAAGCAATCAATGGTTGGAGATTTCGCAACACATATTATTTCTAAAATTTCTGCTTCAAAATGCTTTCTAGGTGTTAGTGGCATAGAAGTCGATTCTGGAATAAGCACATCAATTCTTCAAGAAACATTAGTTAATAAAGAAATGATTAATCATACTGTTGGTTCCGTATATGTAGTTACTGATAGCTCTAAAATAGGAAGACATTTTAATTTCTCAAGTGGTGATATTGACAAAGTTTCTAATCTAATAACTGATGAGGATATTACCGTTGAAAATGTTCATAAATTTCAAAATGCAGGTATAAAAGTTTCAATTGTAAATTATAATAAATAATCTTATCATACTATTTTAAAACTTGAAAAAATAATAGATTATATTAAAGAAGAAGATATTATAGAAAGATTTTATTAACACCTATTTTAAAATAATATAAAACAACAAAATAATAGCAGTTTCCAACTCAATAGAAACTGCTATTTAGACAATTTTATTTAATAAAAATATTACATTATAATAGATAAAACCCTCTATTTTAATACAGGAATCCCTATATATTTTTCTATACCCAAAGCTACTCCATCATTTGCTACTGTATCTGTTATTTCTTTAGCATAACTTTTAACTCTATCTGATGCATTTCCCATAGCTATTCCACAACCCACTGTTTCAAACATTTCTACATCATTATCGCCATCTCCAAATGCATAACTATTTTCAAGAGGAATTTCTAAATATTCTAATGCTTTTAATATTCCATTTGCTTTGTGATTTTTCTTTAAATAAATTTCAAAAAATCTTTCATCTATACTATTAAAATATCCATAGTCCAAATTAGCATTAACCAAATCCATACATACGCTTCTATCATTTTTATCACAACAAAAAGCTTCTATTTTATAAACATTAGTATTTTCTATATCACAACAACCATTCAAAATCAAATTGCTCTCAATTCCAATACTCTTGTAAAAATTAATAAAATCATCATTATTTTCACTTATATATGAATAAGGTTGTCCCTCTAAAATATATTGAATATTATTCTCTTTAAATTTTGTTGTCATTTTTCTTAAAAACTCTTTATCAATTTCTTCACTATAAATAACTTCATCCTTTACTTTTACATAAGCTCCATTGCATAAAACAAAGCCATCAAATCCAAAATCTAATATAGTTTTGTTTAAAAAAGCATAAGGTCTCCCTGAGGCAATAAAAACATAATCCCCATTTTCTTGAAGATCTCTAATAGCCTTCTTAACCTTTGGCGATATATCTATTAAACCATTAATACAATCTAAAAGGGTTCCATCTATATCAAAAAATACAGCTCTCCTCATAACAATCCCCCTAATTACTATTTATTATTATTATATTATTTTTATTATCATTTTATTATTTTTATTATCATTTGTCAATTGTATTTTAATTTATTTCAAATTATATATTATAATGAGAATAAACAATAATTATTAAGGAGAATATGGATGTTTATAGAGGAACGTTACAAATATATTTTAGATCTTCTTGAAAAAAACGGAAAAGTTCTAGTAAAGGATTTAAGTAAAGAATTTAATATAAGTGAAAGTATGATTAGAAAGGATTTACAATTTTTAGAAAAAGAAAATTTATTACAACGTACATATGGCGGAGCAATAAACATAAAAAATACTATAAGTAGCTGTGAAAGTTTTAATAAACGTGTCGAAAAAAATATTGATTTAAAAGAGATAGTTGCGAAAAAAGCATTTAAAGAAATAAAAGATAATGAAACTATATTTTTAGATTCTTCTACTATATCTTACATGATTGCAAAATTAATAGTAAAAAATAATAAAAAAATAACTTTAATAACGAATATGTACGAAATATCATCATTAATCCCCGTAGATTCAAAAGCTAAATTTATATTTATAGGTGGAGATTACAACCCTTTTGTAGGTGGGAGCATTGGTTCGTATGCAATTTCTCAAATCAAAAAATATCGCTGTGATAAAGCTTTTATTGGTTGCACAGGATTTGACCTTAGAGATGGGAGTATAAGTACTAATTTATCAGAAGATGCATCAACAAAAAGAACAATTATAAGTATTTCTAAAGAATTATTTTTAGTAATGCTAAATGATAAATTTGAAACAAGTTCTAGTTTTATTTTTTCAAATATAGTTGATTTTAATGGTATTATTACAGAAACTTTACCTAATAAATCTATAAAAAATTTACTTAAAGATTATTATGTTAATTTAATATAACATATAAAATAATTTTTTTGTTTCAAATTTGCTATAGAATTATACAATAAATCTTTATATAAAAAAGAATCCTAAACTAAGTTTAGGATTCTTTTTATTTATAAATAATTTCTTTTTCTTAATGTATTTAATATATTTCTACCTTCTTGTACACCTTCTATTATTCTTCTTGCACGAACACTATCTCCGATATTTACTATTTCAACTTTAGAAGAATCAAAATTCTCTCTTAAACTCTCTAAAACTGGTGCATTTGCTCTCATTCCAAGGCATACAAAACCATAATCAAATTCTAATTCTTCTTCCTTACCATCACGTCTTACAATAAACAAATTATCTTTAACTTCTAAAAGTGCTGTATTAGTTAACTCTAAAACATCATACTTTTCTATTAATGTAGAAGTTTGAACCTTAGTTACAGGATCTAAATCCTTACCTATAACTGGTTGCATTTCAACTATACTAATTTTAGCATTTCTAGGTGCAAAGAACTCAACTACATCTAATCCAACTGCTCCTCCACCTATTACCACAACTTTTTTACCAGTCATATCTTCTGGATAATTAGGAATATTTTCAATCATCTCTTTTATAGATGCAACCTTTGAATTTTCTTTCTCCATAGCTTCCTTTAACCCTTTTATCGGAGGTAGTAAAGGATTTGAACCTGTTGCATTTACTATTATATTAGGATTTAAACTATCTATAAATTTAATATCAGCTTCTCTATTTTTAAATACAAAAAGATTATTTAATTTACTCGCTCTATTTATTAAGTAGTTTGGAAAATCCGCTAAACGATTTTTATCTGGTATTTTTGATATTTCATGAGCTAATCCTCCTAAAACATCTTTCTTCTCAATCAAGAATGTTGTACATCCAACTTCTGCAGCAGTACAAGCTGCTTCAAGACCAGCTGTTCCCCCACCTATTACTACTACATTACAAGAATTCTTAATTTTTTCCTTTTTATATCCTTCTCCAATATTTATAGCTGGGTTTATTGTACAACGTATCGGTCTATTTATTCCTATACGATGTCCTGCACATCCTATATTACAAGATATACATTTACGAAGTTCATCTTCTCTTCCTGATTCCACCTTATTTACCCATTCTGGTTCAGCTATAAGTCCACGTCCCATTCCAATTAAATCGGCATCACCATCTTCTAATATTTTCTCTGCAATTTTAGGATTTCTTATATTTCCTGTTGTTATAACTGGTTTATTAAACTTTTCTTTAACAGCCTTAGCCATAAATGATCTCCATCCATCTTTTAGATAGTTGGCATCTATCTGATACTGTATTGAACCAGTAAGACCAGCTGAAACGTCTATTATATCAGCTTCCTCTGCAAAATATTCTAAAAGTTCTAAAGTATCTTCTAAAGTATTTCCACCTTCAACAAGCTCATCAGCACTTATACGAATCATTATTGGAAACATTGGTCCAACTTGACTTCTAACTTCATCCATAACCATTTTTGCAAAACGTGCTCTATTCTCTTTACTTCCACCAAACTCATCAGTTCTATTATTAGTAGTTGGGGATAAAAATTGGCTTATTAAATATGAATGTCCTGCATGGATTTCAACTGCATCAAAACCAGCTACTTGGGCTCTTTTAGCCGCTTCACCATATTTTTTTACAATAGCTGTTATCTCCTCTTTTTGTAAAGGTCTTGGAATTTCTCCACCTTTTTTTGAAGGCAAGTTAGATGCTGAAACAGGTTGCATATTTATCCTTGATGAAAGAGCTGATGCCCCAGCATGGTTTATTTGAACTGCAATACATGCTCCATGACTATGAACTGTTTCACATAATTTAAACAATCTTGGAATGTAATTATCATGGTCAATTCTAAGTTGAGTTGTTCCATTTGAACCTTGTGGTGAATCAACACTTGCATTTTCAACTATTATTAAACCAACGCCACCTTTTGCACGTTGCTCATAATAATCCATATGAAGAAAACTCATTTCACCATTTTGCTCACCATAATTAGTTCCCATAGGTGTCATCACTATTCTATTTTTAATAGTCATATTTTTTACTGTTAATGGATTAAAAATATTTTGATACTTTTTCATTACAAAAATTCCCCCATAAAATTATCCTTTAGTTTAATTTATTGATTCAATACTGATTTAAAATAAAATTTCAATTTCATTATTTTTTCTTTAATCTTGATAATTGGTTGTATCTTATATTAACCACTATAGAAAGTAAAACTCCAACTGCTGTTACTATAGCTGCTAATAAAAGAGTATACTCAGTTCCCATAGTTTGAGTAACAAATCCAGCAATAGCTGTAACACTAAATGTTGCTATACTAGATGCCATCATTACCATACTTGTTATTTTTCCTTTAGATACAGGAAATAAATCTGACATTGTTGATACTGCAAGTTGAAGTACCCCTCCAGCTGCTGAAAATCCTATTATAAATCCTCCTATAATACAAATTGTTTCTGTTCTTAACATAAACATTGCAATTAAAATTACTAATGATATAAGTGGGTATATAAATAAAAATCTAGCTGGTTTTATTAACTTTTTAACAAGTACTGCTGTTAAAAGCACCGCACATATTGATCCTAATGCATAGTTAGATTGAATTTTACCTGCTGCAACTTCACTCATTCCAACCACATCTATACCAAATGTTTTGTTAACATTTAAGAAAATTTGAAATGTTGCAGTTGATGTAAATCCTATCGCAATTAACGCTATACCTTCTATAAAGAAATTTGATTTTACAGTTTCCTCAACTTGGACATCTTTTTTATCCGAAGATTTCTTTACATTTTCTATTTGTGGAAATGGCATTTTTAATAAAAATAATGAATTTACAATTAATATTGCTATACATAAAATAAATGAATATCCAAAATACATATTGTTTCCCACTAAAAATCCGATTATTAATGGAAGAGTATATTGTCCAACTGATATAAATAATTTTGTTAAAATACTAGCTAACCCTGTTGATTCAGTTAATATTTCCATCACAGCTGGAATACATCCAGAATCTAAAAATGAATTTGCTATTCCTGCAAGCAATGCTACTGCAAAAGCTATTTGCACATTAGGTGTAACTAATATTCCACCAAAGAAAGCAATATAAAATGCTATACCTATTAAAATAGTTTTTTTTCTACCTAATTTATCTGACATTACTCCTGAAAAAGGAAGGGCTATAAACCTCCCAATTCCAATAGCTGATATTACATAAAGTACAGCAGCTGCATCTGTATGCCATAAAGATTGTAATGAACTTGAATTTTGTGCAAGTATAGAAGCACCCATACCATGAACAAAATAATTTACATACACACAAAAGGCAGTTAAATAAAAGTACTTACTTGCGCTTTTTTTTGTATTTACTGTTGTATTCATAATTTACCCCTAATTTTTAGATATTTTTTAATATTTAATATCTAATTTTTCTTTCATATATTCTATTGGCATTTCTTTTCCTGTCCAAAGTTCAAAAGCTGCTGCGCCTTGGAATAACATCATGCCTAACCCATTTAAAGTTTTACAACCAACTTCTTTAGCCATTTTTAAAAGTGCAGTTTCTCTTGGAGAATATACAACATCTGACACTATTAAATCAGGTCTTAAAAAACTTGAATCTGGTATATATGTTTGTCCTTCTAATGGCTTCATTCCTACACCTGTAGCATTTGTGAATATACAACTTGTAGCTATTTCTTCTTTTAGCTTATCTAAATCTGCTAAGTCATAAAGAGTTGCTTTACAAGATGTTTTTTCATTTATATCTCTTACTGTTTGCTCTGCTCTCTTATAAAAATCATCTTTTATATTAAAGATAGAAATCTCCTTAACACCATCTAATGCTGCTTGAATTTCTATTGCAGTTGCAGCTCCGCCTGCTCCTACTATAGTCATTTTCTTTCCAATTACATCAACACCAGCATCTTTTAATGCCCTCATGTATCCAATTCCATCTGTTATATGTCCAGTTAAAACCCCATTATCATTTACTACTGTATTTACAGCACCACAAAGTTCCGCAGCCTTTGATAATCCATCTAAATATTTATGAACAACTGTCTTATTAGGCATAGACACATTGCACCCTCTAACTTTCATTGCTCTAAATCCTTTAATAGTATCCTCTAACTCTTCATTACCAACCTCAAATGCTAAATAAGCATAATCTAAACCTAACTTTGCAAAAGCCTCATTATGCATTGCTGGTGAACTTGAATGCCTTATTGGTCTTGCTATTAATCCTATAAGTTCTGTATGTCCTGTTATTCTTTCTGCCATTTTTTATTTCCCCCTTAAATTAACCTTTTTTAATTATTTATTTTCATGAAGAAGATTTAATACTTTATATAATTCATCAACAGCAACTTGTCCTGGTGCTGATGCTTGTTTTGCTGCTCCAAAAGTTAAAGCTGAACCAAAAGTTTCTCCAGCTAGACGACTTATAACTCCAAGACCTGCCATAGACATTGTTATTATCGGAGTTTTCGCATATTTAGTTGCCATTTCATCTGTTGCACATAAAAGAGTAAGTACATCTGTTGTACTTTGAGGCATAACAGCTATTTTAGGTAAATCTGCTCCTAAGTCTTGCATTTTGCATAATCTATTAACTATCTCTTCTTTTTCTGGAGTCTTAAAGAAATCATGATTTGACATTACAACTTTTATCCCATTACTATGCGCAAATTCAACTATTTCCTTTACTACTTCATCTCCTGTAAATAACTCTACATCTATTAAATCAACATTTTTAGTTAATGAAATTTCTTTGTTTAATTTAGCATAAAAATCAGTAGATATTTCCTTTTCTCCACCTTCTTTTAAACTTCTAAATGTAAATAAGATCGGTGTATTATCTAAAATTTCTCTAAGTTCTACTAAAGTTTCTTTAACTTTTTCTATATCTAAAACATCTACATAATGATCAACACGCCACTCTACTAAATCTAAATTAACACTTTGTAAATCTCTTGCACCATTTATAATATCTTCTCTAGTCTTTCCTACAAGTGGTACACATACTTTAGGGATTCCTTCACCTAATATTAAATCTCTAACTACAACAGTTTTTTTCATCATTTTATCTCCTTATCCATTTAGATAATATTCTTGATGTTAATTTTTTAACATTTTTTACAATATAATATTACTAATCTTTTCTATAGCTAGATTATATAACTATTTTTCAAATAAATATAATACTTATTTCTATTAATTTTGATAGATATATCTTATCATTTATAGTATAATAAGTAAAAATATCATAAATATTAAAAATATGTTCTTAGGAGGTAATGACGTAAATGAATTTAAATCAACTTTATTATTTTAAAACCGTAGCTAAACTTGAACACTTTAGAAATGCAGCCAAAGAACTTCACATTTCTCAACCTAGCCTTAGTTATTCAATATCTGCTCTTGAAGATGAATTAGGTACAAAATTATTTGAAAAACAAGGTAGATGTATTAAATTAACTAAATATGGAAAAATATTTTTAAATTATGTAGAAAAATCTTTAGATACTCTAGAATTAGGTGAAGAAAAGCTTAAAAAGTTTACAAGTAATACAAAAGGAAATATTGATATAGCTTATGTTGCGCCACTATCTTCATATTATATTCCAAAAGCAGTTAGAAATTTTTTAGAAAAAGATGAAAATAAAGATGTTACATTTACTTTCAAACAAGAATTAACAACTGAAGTTGTGGAAGGTTTAAAATCATCAAAATACGATATAGGTTTTTGTTCTTTTGTGAAAGAAGAACCTTCGATTATTTTTGAACCAATATTAAAGCAAGAACTTGTTTTAATTGTCCCAAATAATCATAAATTATCTAAATTAAAATCTATTAATATTGAAGAGGTTCAAAATTATCCTTTGGTTACCTACAACAAAAATAGTGGGCTTGGGAAATTTACATCAAAGCTATTTAAAGATTGTAATGTAAACCCTAAAATCATTTTTGAGTGTGAAGATGAAAATGCCATTGCCGGATTAGTAGCTGAAAGCTTTGGAATAGCCGTAGTTGCAAAAATTCCTCAACTTAATAACTTTAATGTGAAACAAATTTCTATAAATAATATAAAACAAAATAGATATATTTATTTAGCTTATCTAAAAGATAGATATTTTCCTCACGCTATTAACACATTTATTAAACATGTGAAGAATTTGGAACTATCTATTTAAAATAGCTTATCTTGACATTGAATATTTTGTAATATATTATAAATTTGCTGTAAAATTTTAATATATATTGTAAAATAATATATTAAACCATATTTTTATAATTAAAGTGTATTTCTGATTTAAGGAGGTAATTATGAATATAGCTTTTAAATCCAAAACTTCAAGAGAAAAAACTACAAGTTTAAGCTTTAAAATGACTATTTCTCTTCTACTTGGAGTAGTTGTTGGCATATTAATTCTTATTTTAAAAAGCAATTTAATATCTAGCGGTAACACTAATGTTTGGAATATAATAAATAGTATATTTTTTCAAGATATAAGCGTAGATGAAGGTAAAAATGCTATTGGACTATTTTACATAATAGGACAATTGTTTTTAAATTCATTACAACTAATAATAGTTCCTATGATTTTCTCATCAATAGCACTTTCCATGTGCCATATAAGTGATACTAAAAAGTTAGGTAGAATATCTAAAAAAACTCTATTAAACTTTCTTACCACTTCAATTCTTGCATTAATTGTAGCCATAATATTTGGTTACATAGCAAATACTTTAGGATTATTTACTGTAAATATCGGTGGGAATGTAGCATCAGCTCAAACTGCTAGTTCATCTAATCCACTTCTTGTGCTAATAGATGCTGTTCCAAGTAATATTACAGCTATATTTTCAACCAATTCAAGAGTTTTGGCTGTAGTCGTTTTAGCTATTTGTACAGGACTTTGTATAAATTGTTTAGGAGATAAAATATTAGTTTTAAAAAAACTGCTTGAAGATATTAATAGCATAATAACTGTTTTTTTGAACTTTATAATAACTAAATTTAGCCCTATTGCAGTTTTTGTTCTTATATCAAGAACTTTTGCAGTATATGGTTTAGACCACTTAAGCTCTGCATTATCATATATGCTAGTTGTAGCGATCGCATCCATTTTATTTTTACTTATTGGATATCCATTATTCATATATGTAAAAACAGGCTTAAACCCTTTTATATTTATGAGAAAAATGTCTAAAGTTGCACTACTTGGATTTTCAGCTGCATCATCTGCTGCTGCACTATCTCTAAATCAAAAAACTTCTGTTGAAGAACTTGGTATTAGTGAAGATATATCATCATTTACTCTTCCACTTGGCATGACAATAAACATGAATGGAACAGCCATAATGCAAGTTATAGCTACTGTATTTATAGCATCTAGTTCAGGCTATAATATTACACTTCAAAATATGATTGTAATATCAGCTCTTGCACTTATTGCATCAATTGGTACGCCATCTGCTCCTGGCTCTTCATCAATTATATTATTTTCAATATTAACAGGAATGGGATATAATAATCCATCTACATTAATAGCATACTCACTTATTTTAGCTATTAATAGACCAATAGATATGCTAATAACTTCTTTAAACGTTATAGGAGATGCCGCAACAGCTTTGGTAGTTGCAAAATCTGAAAACTGCTTAAATGAAGATATTTATAACTCATAAACAAAAAGTCATGAGCAATTCATGACTTTTTAATTTTAACAATAAAAATTTTAATTAAATGACATATAAAATTCACTATTTTTATTTATAATTTTATTTAATTGTGTAAAAGGTATTTTAAAAGTAACAAATCCAGCTGAATATGGGGCTATATCATACGGCTTAAAATAAATATATAGATTATCTTCATCAATATAAAAATTTTGATTGTTATCTATTCCTGTAAAAGAGTCTTTAAATACATAATTATATTCTTTATCAAAATTTATCATAGATTTAATTAATGTATTTAAATATTCTTTCCATGGAGAATTTTTTATAAATAAATCTTCTAAAATATAAAATTTTCCCGTTATTAAATTTATATTTTCTGCTTTTCTAACAGGCATTGGATGTGCTGAACCCAAAACATAGTAACTACCATTAAGCTCTATACTTATAAAATTTTTCTTAAAAAATTTTATATCAAAAGTCCCATAATAATTATATTCTAAAATAGTATCTTTGGTTATTTCTTGATTTTTATTTTCACTGTAAGGGCTAAAATAAGAATCCTCTTCTAATCTTTTATTTATCTTTCCTAACTTTCTACTCTCATGTTCCAAAATATTGGGTACATAAATTAAATAATTAATATTGGGCTTATATTTTTTCATAAAAACAGAATAATTATTATCTAACTTTATAATATCATTTGGTTTGTATACTACTTCATTATACTTCCCTATATAATAAGGCATATAATCAATATCTGCATAGATTAAATTTTCCTTTTTTAAAAGTTGACCACTACCTTTAACCTTTGGATAATTTTTATTTCTCTCTCCATTTAAATTTATAAAAAAGCTATACTCTTCATCACTTGCACAAGCTAATCCATCCTTATAAATTCCAACATATAAATATAAAAAATTAGTAAGAATTTTTCCATCTGTACTCGCTATGGCATAAATATTTCTATTGATAAAAGTATCTTCTCCCATAGGTAAGCCTAAAGCCACTCTTCCCTCACCCAAACTTAATATACTACTAAATATAGGCTCAAAAACATATTTTCCTTCTAAATCAATTACCCCATAACGTTTTTCATAATTTTTATCATAACTTACAATTGCAACACCATCATTAAAAGCTGATGCTTCACTATATTTTGCTTTAATTATTTCTTTCCCTTTGTTATCTATATATCCATAAGGTCCTTGAAAATTATCTGCATAAACCATAACCCCATCATTATATCCATAAAGAAATATATGTTTATATGTTTTTAAAATCTCTCCATTTTCATTAATAAGTGCATAATTTGTATAATCTAATTTTACTAAACCTATTCTATCTTTAAATGGATAAGCCATTATAAATTTGGGCGAAATTACTTCTTCTCCTTTTAAATTAATATAACCATATCTATAATCCCCATTTTTATAGCTTTTTGCAATAAGAGCTAATCCATCGTTAAATTCACCTATAAAATCATATTTTTTTTCACTTATAACATTACCTTTATCATCTATAACTCCTACATTACCATTTAAGCTAAATACAGCCCTTCCTTCCTTAAACTCTCCTATACTATCATAAACTGGTTTTACAAGATATTCTCCATTAGTATTAATAACTCCAAACTTATTATTTTCTAAAACTACTGCTACATCATATTTAAAATCATAAGCTATTTGAAATCTAGGTTTAATAACAAACAATCCTTTATTATTAATATACCCATAAACTTTTCCATTTATAGTATTTTTCATTGCTGGATATAATATTATATTCTCTTTTGTACTTTCATCAGCTACTATATTTTTTCTACTTAAATTCACTTAATAACGCTCCACAAATATTACTTATTAATATTCTATGTATATAGCAATAAAATTTTATCTAAACCATTTTATTTTTCTATTATTAAATGTATTATTTATATTTTTTAATTACAAATTCTTTAAAATTCTTCACAATGGCTACTTCACTTTTATGTTTATTCCATCCCATATAAATAGTTTTATATCCTATATCTTCTTTTATATTTAATATAGATATTTTATCTACATTAATCATCTGTGTATTAGGAAGTATTGTAACACCTGCTCCTGCTGCAACTAGTACTAATACTCCTATAACCCCTGCTTCTTTTGGCTGTACTAATATTTTAGGAATATATCCTATCTTTTCATGATATTTTACAATCTTATTTTTATACTCATCAACCATAATAAAAAACTCATCTTTCAAATCCTTTAATGAAACTTCATGCTTGCTTGCAAGATGATGATTCTTAGGCACAACCAATACATACTTTTCTTTTTTTATTTTTTCAAATTCTACTTCTCTAAAATCTTCTATATTTTCAATAGACTCAAAAAAACCTATATCTATTTTATTATTATTTAAATTATGTAATATATTTTTTGTAGACTCATTGCTAAACTGAAACTTCGTACCATTATAAAGATTTAAAAAATCACTTATTACAAAATGTATAAAACTTGCACTTATACAAGGAGTCGATGAAATATAAATATTATTTTCATTCTTCTTTTTTAAATCTTCTATCTCCTTTATTCCATCCTTAATACTACTTAAAGCAGATTTCCCATGTTTTAAAAATATTTCTCCAAACTCTGTAAGATTTATATCTCGTCCATCTCTTTTAATTAAAGTAACTCCCAATTCCTCTTCTAATTTAGATATTGCTTTACTTAAAGCTGGCTGGGTTACATGAGCATATTCAGCTGCTAAAGTAAAACTTTTCGTTTCAGCTATCCCTTTTAAATATTCTAACTGCTGTAAATTCACAAATATAATCTCCCTCTTTTAATAACATTTTCTTTCTATAACTTTTGGTTATAATTCTATGAATAATATAAATTAGACTTTTCATTTCTATTATAAGTATAATTAAATTATAAATATATATAATAACTTAAATAAATTTATAAAAAAATTAAGATTGGAGATATTTAATCATGTTTAACGTAAATAGAGAAAAATGTGTTGCATGTACTCAATGTATAAAAGATTGTCCAGTTAGTGACATATTATTAAAAGATAGTAAAGCTTATATAAAAAATGAATCTTGTATAAAATGCGGTCACTGCATTGCTATATGCCCAACAAAGGCAGTTTCAACAAATGATTACAACATGGACGATGTAATTGAATACAATAAAGAAAATTTTTCAGTAGATGCTGATAACTTATTAAACTTTATAAAATTTAGAAGAAGTGTTAGAAGGTTTAAAAATAAAGAAATAGAAAAAGAAAAACTACATAAAATTATCGAAGCTGGTAGAGTTACAGAAACTGCAACTAATAGTCAAGATGTTTCTTTTACTATAGTAACTAACAAACTTAACGAACTTAGAGATTTAACTTACGAAGCTTTAAATAAAAAAGGTGAATATATACTAGCTAATTTAACACCTGAAACTAAATATTTAGAAAAATATGCTAAACTATGGATTAACTCCTATAAGCTATATAAAGAAGATCCTATAAAAAATGATAGAATCTTGTTTAATGCTCCTGCCGTTATAATAATTACAGCTAATACTGAAATAAATGGCGCTTTAGCTTCATCTAACATGGAACTTATGACTAATGCCTTAAACCTTGGAACTTTCTTTAGTGGATTTATCCAACTTGCAGCTAAAGACAATAAAGAAATATTAGAACTTCTTAAAATTAAAGATAAAAAAATAATTGCATGTTTAGTACTTGGATACCCTGATGTAACATATAAAAGAACTACTCCAAGAAAAGATGCGGATATAACTTGGATATAAACTTAAATTTAGAAACAATATAATTTAAACTTGGCAAAAAACACTTATGATTAACATAAGTGTTTCTTTAATTACTTCTTTATATTTTAAATATCACCTTATATATTTTCTCCATCTGAATCAATAACTTCTTTATACCATAGATATGAATCTTTACATAGTCTCTCCATACTACCGTTACCTTCATTATCACGATCTACGTAAATCATACCATATCTTTTTTTCATTTCTCCAGTTGTGAAAGATACTAAGTCTATAATTCCCCATGGAGTATATCCCATTAATTCTACACCGTCATAATTTACAGCCTTTTTTATTTCTTCTATATGCTTTGCTAAATAATCTATACGATATGAATCATGAATTTTCCCATCTTCTTCGATTTTATCAATTGCTCCAAATCCATTTTCCACTATAAACATAGGAAGCTCATATCTTTCATATAAACGGTTTAAAGTATATCTTAAACCAACTGGATCTATTGGCCATCCCCAATCACTAGCTTTTATATAAGGATTTTCTACTGAATTTTGTAATGCTCCATTTACAACATCACCAGCATTATCATTTTTAACATCTGCTTTTACAACAGTAGACATATAATAACTAAATCCTATATAATCTACAGTTCCAGCCTTTAATATTTCTAAATCGCCTTCTTCTATACCAATATCATAGCCTTGGCGTTCAAATTCTTTTAACGCATATTTTGGATAATGTCCACGCACATGGACATCTGGGAAAAAGAATCTTTGACGCATTGCTTCTTCTGCCGCCATTATATCATCTGGATTACATGAATATGGATATATAGGTACATGTGAAATCATACATCCTATTTTAAATTCTGGGTTTATTTCATGACCCTTTATAACTGCCTTTGCACTAGCTAATAATTCATTGTGTGCAACCTTATATAAAACAGCTTTTTTATCTTCTCCTTCTTTTACAGTTACACCTGAATTTGTCCAGAAAAATAGTGGATTTTCAGTATCCATTTGGTTATTTATTTCATTAAAAGTCATCCAATACTTAACTTTATTTTTATATCTTTTAAAACATACTTCTGCAAATCTTTCAAAAAAATCTACTACTTTACGATTCCTAAAGCCACCATATTCTCTAGCTAAATGCAATGGCAATTCAAAATGAGATAATGTAATAACTGGCTCTATGTTATACTTTAATAATTCATCAAATAAATCATCATAGAATTTAAGTCCTTCTTCATTAGGAACTAGTTCATCACCCTTTGGAAATATTCTAGACCATGCTATTGAAGTTCTTAAACATTTAATTCCCATTCCAGCAAGCAATTTTATATCTTCTTTGTATCTATGATAAAAATCTATAGCTTCATGATTTGGATAAAACTTATCTTCCATAACACTTTCAGTAATTTCTCTTGGCACTCCATGAGCTCCTGCTGTCATTACATCTACGACACTTGGCCCTTTACCTCCAGCATTCCAGCCCCCTTCAAATTGATGAGCGGCAAATGCTCCACCCCATAAAAAATCATTCGGTAATTTACTCATAATTTTCCCCCTTATCTTTTTACATACTTACACTTAATTCTTTTAAATCAATTATTGGTTTACCATTGTCCACATCCATATCCACAGCTAATAGATTTTGATTATACGCATCACTATTTGTAATTATAACTGGAGTAACTATTTGGTAACCTTCTTTCTCTATAGCTTTTATATCAAATTCTAATAAAAGCTCTCCTTCTTTCACCCTTGAATTTACTGCTGTTTTCACATCAAATCCTTTTCCATTCATTTTAACAGTATCCATTCCTACATGAATTAATATTTCTATCCCATCATCTGAAATTAATCCTATTGCATGTTTAGTATCTGCAATAAACTGAACTGTTCCATTAAATGGTGAATATACTTTGTTATCACTTGGTTTTATTGCTACTCCATTTCCCATTGCCCCTGACGAAAATACTGGATCATCAACTTTTGATAATTCTATTACTTTTCCAGCAATAGGGCTTTTTATTTCTTTTTTTCCACCAATTATACTGCTTTGTGACACTTCAATAGTTTCTTTTTTATTTTCTTTGATTTCCTTTACATTTTCTCCAATTCCTATTACTTGAACTAGTATAATCGCACCAAATAATGATATTGCACCACCTAACAACATTCCTATAATTGAACTTGGGTTTTCTGGATTAATAGCATTTACTACTGTTAAAGCTCCTGGAAGACCAGCATATGCATAATAAGCTACATTAAAAAATGATGCTACTATCGCTCCAATACCACCTGCTATACATCCGCATATAAATGGTTTTTTTAGTTTTAAGTTTACTCCATATATTGCTGGTTCTGTTATACCAAAAAATCCAGTAATTCCAGAAGAAAGAGCTACGCTTTTAGTTTCTCTGTTTCTAGCCTTTATAAATACACCAATTACTGCACCTGTTTGCGCTATAACAGCCATTGTTTGGAAAGCTTGAAACGTATCCATACCATACATATCATAATTAGCTAAACACATTGGTGTAACACCCCAATGCACCCCAAATATAACTACAATTTGCCATAGCCCACCTATAACTGCCGCTGCAACTGCAGGTGCAAAACTATATAAAGCATTATATCCATTTGCTATCGCTGTAGCTAACCCGTCTGATACTGGTCCTATTAAAACTATTGTAAAAGGAACCATAACTAACATACATATTAGAGGTGTAAATAACGATTTAACTACGTCTGGTAATTTTTTCTCAACAAATCTTTCAACATATGATAATATCCATACTAAAAATAATGGAGGTAACACTGATGATGTGTAAGTTGTTTCTGATAATTTAATACCTAAAAATTTAACTGCTTCTCCCCCAGCTATTCTTGTTGCAATTTCTCCCCAAGTTGGACTTACAAGTGCACAACAACAAGCTACTGCAATAAAAGTATTACACTTAAAATGCTTAGATGCAGTAATAGCTATGAATATTGGTAAAAAAGTAAATGGAGCCCACGATATAAAACTTAAAACTTCATATGTCCCAGTAGTTTGAAATGTAGGATTTATCATATTAATTAATATCAAACCACCTTGCAATATCCCAGCAGCGGCTAGAATATAAATAAATGGAGCAAATACTGCCGACATTGTTGCAATTACTCTATTTAAAATACTAGACTTTGGAGCATCATTATCTTCTATATCTTCCAAGTTTAACTCACTTGCTACCTTATCAAAAACCTTACCCACATGAGTTCCTATAACAACCTGAAATTGACCTCCATTTTCAACTACTGTTATTACCCCAGTAAGAGCTGAAACCCTTTTATTAGCATCATTTGGTGTGTCTTTTAATACTAATCTAAGCCTAGTTGCACATCTTGATGCCTTAACAATATTTTTTTCTCCTCCAACCGCCTCTATTATATCCACCGCTAACTTATCATAATCACGAATTGCTTTTGACATAACTGTCCCCCTTAAATATATTAGTATAATTATATTGTATATTTATATAATAATTATACCAGTATAATTTGTCAATATATTTTTGAAAACAATTTCTAAAGTTGGATTTAGTTATTATTTATGCTATACTAAAAAACAAATATCTTAAACTAAAAGGGAGTAAAAATGCTTAAATATCAGCAAATAGCAAAAGAAATAGAAAATTATATATACAGCAATTCCTTGCCTCAAGGAACAAAATTACCAACAGTAGAAAACTTTGCTTTTGACTATAAGGTCAGTAAAAGTACTATAGTTAAAGCATTAGAATCCTTAGTTCTAAAAGGAATTATTTATCAAGTTCAAGGAAGTGGAATCTTTGTTAGAAGAAGAAACCGTACTGGATATATAGATTTTAATATACTAGCAGGATTTACTAGTAGCTTAAAAGAATTTAAAATAACATCAAAAGTATTAGATTTTGATATTATAAAAGCAGATAATAAAATAGCTCAATTACTTGAATGTAATCTTAATGATGAAATATACAAAATTAAAAGAATTAGATATATAAATAATGAAATTATGTGCTATGAAGAATCCTATTATAAAAAAAGTGTTGTTCCATACTTAACTAAAGAAATCGCAAAAGAATCTATTTTTGAATATTTAAACAGCGCTTTAAACTTAAATATGGGATTTTCTGATAGATATTTTAATGTAATTAAACTTGATAAGCATATAGCAAATTTACTTGAATTAAACCCTAATGACCCAGCCATGAGTGTTTTAGAACAAATTTACTTATCCTCAGGTATAATGTTTAACTTTTCAAAAATAATCTATCATTATAAACATACTCAGTTTTACTCACAATCTACTTCTATAAAATAATACAATCTGAAATAACTTATTAATAAAAAAACTAGAAATAAAATATCCCTTATTTCTAGTTTTTAATTTACTTCTAAACAAACTTATCAATTTATAACATTTCCATAAGCCTTACTATATTTTCAGAAGTTCTTTCAATATTTTCTTTTCCATTTTTCAAAGCTTCATCAATAGTTGTTACCCCTCTCATAATTCCAAATATTGAATCTATGCCTTTTTCATACAAAATGTCTATATCATCTCCAACTCTTCCCGCCAAAGCCACAACTGGTTTATTGTATTTTTTAGCAACCGTAGCAACTCCTAAAGGTGTTTTGCCATACTGAGTTTGGAAATCTATGCTCCCCTCACCAGTCCAAACCATATCACAATTTTTAATCTTTTTTTCAAGTCCAGAATATTCAATTACTATTTCAATACCTTTTTTTAAATTACCATTCAAAAATACCATAAGTCCTGCACCAAGTCCTCCTGCTGCTCCAGCTCCTGCAATTTCTAAAACATCTTTACCAAACTGTTCTTTGATAACTTTTGCATAATGCTTTAAATTATTATCTAAAATTTTAATCATTTCAACGCTTGCTCCTTTTTGGGGGCCAAATATATAAGAAGCTCCATTTTCTCCGCAAAGAGGGTTACTAACATCACAAGCTACCTCTATTACAACATCTTTTAACCGTCTATCAAAATTAGTTAAATCTATCCTATCTAACTTTTCTAATTCTCCACCACCAAAACCTAGTTCATTACCATCCTTATCTAACAACCTTCCGCCAAGAGCCTGTATAACTCCGACTCCCCCATCATTTGTAGCACTCCCACCTATACCTATTAATAATTTTTTAACTCCTCTATCTAAACAAGCTTTTATAAGTTCACCTGTTCCATAAGTAGTAGTTATTAGAGGGTTTCTTTCTTCAAGCGATACCAAATGTATGCCACTTGCACTAGCCATCTCTAATACTCCAATTTCTCCATTACCCAAAATCCCATACTCTGCTTTAACTTTATTTCCAAGTGGTCCAACAACTTCTAAAGAATACACTTCTCCACCTGTTGCATCTACTAAAGATTGCATAGTTCCTTCTCCGCCATCTGCCATAGGAACATGAATACATCGAATATTAGAATTTACCTTTTTTATTCCTCTTTCCATAGCTACACAAACTTCCTTTGCTGTCATACTCTCCTTAAAAGAATCTGGTGCAAGTACAATAACTAAATCCTTTTTCATTCTAATTCTCCTTATTTATCTTAAATTTTATTATTTTTATTTAAATTCATTCACTTATCAAATACTGTATCTATAAAACTTTCATTTCAATTAATAGTATATATCATTTTATTTAAGATTTATATTACATGCTCTATAAGCTTATGGATTTTTCTTATCACAATTTTTATTCGTAATATTTATAATTTATATAAATATTGGCGTTTGATATTTAATATATATTTATTGATTACTTCTTTAAATTAATTTTTCATTTCAATTGAAAATGATTCTTGATTATTTGATGTTTATATAGTATACTTTTATAAGTATTAATTTCCAATTATTTATTTTTATTGTATATAAACCTAAATAGGTTAAAAATATATATTTAAGGGGTTTTTTAAAATTATGAAAAAAAGAAGTAAATTATTTTTATCTACAATAATGACAGTAGCTTTAATGTCATCATTTGTTGCATGTGGGACTACAGATAATGCTAAAGATGATAATAGTTCAAATGTATCAACTAATTCTTCAATTGATGAAAATGTAACATATGTATACGGATATGCACCTTTAAGCTATGCACAATATTGGGCTGGAGAACTAGATAAATCTGTTGAAGAATTAAGTAAATCATCAGATAAAACAGATAGCGAAGGAGTAAATGATGCAGGCATGTTTGATGCTGTTACTCGTGCGACAGCAAAACATGGTATATATAGACAACAGTTTCAATATATAGTTGAAGTGACTGGAGAAAAGGTTATAAGCAGTGAAGTTGTTGAAGAAAATGGAAAAGAAACTACAAAGTATACTACTGACTCTAATGATACACAAACTGTAACTGTACAAGCTTCCTTTGATGGAGTTGATTCAGAGGGTACAATAACAACTGCACCTGTAGACGATAATGTTGTATTTGAAGATGTATCTTCAATATTTACTATTGGCGAAGGTGATTCAGCTACTCAATATAAGGTCGCAGAGTATAAAGTTTTAGGATTTAATAATATTCCTGTTGCAATACCATCTGATATGGTAGACTCAGCTAAAGAAAATGGCTTTGTTGAAGATAGCAATGTTTCATCTGATACTTATGGATTAAAAACTATGAATTCTAACGGTACTTATGGAGCTAGAAAAACATCTGGTAGTGTAACTTCTAAAATTACAGTTGTCGCTGATACTGATAAAACAGATTACGCTTATAATACCAAATATGGTTCTGATGCTGAAGCTTATGTTTATCTAAAAAATAAAAATGGTGAAGAATTATCAGATTCTGAGTTTTTAGAATACTGCGCTAATTTTATCACTGCAAAATATGAATATTATGGCAATGATGAAACTTATACTAATTTAGTTGCTACTTATGGAAGCAAACATTCATCTGATTCTTGGTGGAGTACAAACCACGGGCATCGTATAGATTGTGGTATAAATTATGATTTTGATCGTTTTGAAGGTTCTGGCAGTGGATACTATAAAATTACTTTAATTGCAAATGGTTATGAAGATATTGAAGCATTAGTTTGTTTTAAAGATTCATACCCAAATGAAACAACAGCAACTATAAAAGATAATACAATAACTATTAATGGAATAGGGCAAGATGAACTTAAGGATTCTAAAATCACTATAACTTCTGGCTCTGGTCGAAATACAGTAACTGTTGTTGATGGTGATGATTTAACTGGATTAACATATACAAGTTCTAATGCTCTTGAAAAAGGAACAGAATATAATATTTCAATAACTCTTAACGATTATCAACCACTAACATTTACAACAATGGCTGAATAAAACTTAATAAGTATTAATATCACAAATATCTATTTTATTTGTGATATTATACTTTAATTAATAAGGAGGAAAATATGTCATTTTTAATTTCTTTATGTATCGTCTTATTTTTAATTTCTATCGGACGCAATTTTATTAAAAAACATTCGAATTTTTGCTATATAATAACATTTTTAATATCTATATCATTGATTGTTCTTACATACTCTGGAATCATATCTAATGCACCTTCATGGCTTAAAAATTATATATTGCCCTTATTTTCAAAAAGTAGTCTAGCAACATCATTTTTTGTTGTGGTAATGTATACTGGAGCCCTTAAAAATGGTAGTAAAGCTATTAAATTTTTAATGCCAATTAGAGCCCAACTATCCATTATTGGATGTATTTTGGCACTAACTCATAATATTATTTATGGAAGAACACATTTTGTTACACTTTTTACAAATCCAAAATCTATGTCAACTAATATGATTATGGCTTCAATTGCAAGTATTTTACTTATTTTAATTATGCTTCCTCTTATGATTACTTCTTTACCTAAAGTTAGAAAAAAGATGAAAGCTAAATCATGGAAAAAACTTCAGCAATTAGCTTATCCTTTTTATGGACTTATTTATTTACATGTAATGATTATAGCAATTCCTTTAGCTAAAAAAGGGATTACTCAATATATTATCAACGTTTTAGCTTATAGTATAGTATTTTTAATATATGCTTCAATGCGTATTAGAAAAGCACTTTTAAAAAATAAAGTTTCAAAAAAGAAAGCATCTTCACCAATTTTTGCATCTATTATAGTTTTTGCTTTAGTTTGCGTATCTATTTTTTATACACCAAAAATAGATAAAGATATACAAAGCTCTACTTCACTATCACAGAAAGACTCCTCTACTGAGGATAAAATCTTAAATGAAGATAGTGAAAATGTTGATGCTGAAGTTGCAACAGAAATTCCTTCTTCTCAATCTGTTACTTATGTTGATGGAACTTATACAGGAACAGCCTCTGGATATAATGGAAATATTAGCGTTGAAGTTACTGTTTCTAATAACACTATTTCAGACATAAAAATTACAAAATACGTAGATGATGAACCTTTTATAGATGAAGCAATTTCAGGTGTTACAGAAAATATTATAAATTCTCAAAACACAGATGTAGATACAGTTTCTGGCGCAACATTTAGTTCTAAAGGAATAATAAACGCAGTAAAGGCAGCTCTTATAAATGCTAAAGGCTAACTTTAAAAAAATAACTGTATTTTTTATCTTACTAATTTTATTGCTTATAACTGTTTATAAAAGTATTACACCATTTTTAACAACTACATCTGCTTCAAAAGATATAAAAAAACTATCCACTCAAGTATTTGCAATGGATACAGTTATGAGTATTACTATTTATAATTCTAATGAAGAAATTCTTAATTTATGTAAAGAACGAATTTTAGAACTTGAAAATCTTTTTTCAGTAACAGATATGAATAGTGAGATTTCAACTCTAAATACAAACAAAGAATTAACTCCATCTAAGGATACTTCATTGCTTATAAAAAAAGCTATAGAAATATCTAACGAAACTAATGGTGCTTTAGATATTTCTATTTACCCTGTTTTAAAGGCTTGGGGGTTTACCACAGGAAACTATAATGTTTTAAATAGCAATGAAATTAATGATTTACTAAATACAGTAGATTATACAAAAATTAATTTTGATGAAAATAAAATAACAATACCTAACAATATGGAAATAGATTTAGGTAGTGTTGCTAAAGGTTATACAAGCAGTGAAATCATTAAAATTTTAAAAGAAAACAATGTAAAATCTGCCTTAATTAATTTAGGAGGAAATGTTCATACTTTAGGCTCTAAACTAGACAACACTCCTTGGAAAGTAGCTGTTAAAAGCCCAACAAATAACTCAAATATACTATCTATTAATGTTATAGATAAAGGAGTTATAACATCTGGTGCTTATGAGAGATATTTCACAGATGACTTAGGTAACGTATATGGTCATATAATCGATCCTAAAACCGGAAAACCAACTGAAAGTGACCTTTTATCTGTTACAATAATTGGTGATGATAGTGTTTTATGCGATGCCTTATCTACATCTCTTTTTGTTCTAGGTTTAGATAAAGCTATTGATTTTTATAAAACTCATAATAATTTTGAAGCTGTCTTTATAACTAAGGATAATCAATTATATATTACAGAAGGGATAAAGGATGATATTACTCTTTTAGAGGGTTATAGTGATATCTGTCCTAATATAATAAATAGATGAAAAAATCAAAAATTTGGATATTTATAATAGGGATTGTTTTTTTAATTTCATTAATATCAAGTATCTTAATATTCAAAGCACCTGCTAAAGGTACGATTGCAAATATTTATGAAGATGGGAACTGTATAAAATCAATTAATTTATCAAATGTCATAGAACCTTATGAATTTACTATAAAAACTGAGCATGGAACAAACGTAATTTCTGTGGAAAATGGTAGAATATCTATCAGTTTTGCTGATTGCTCTGACCAAATTTGTGTAAATCAAGGTTGGATTTCAAACTCTGTAACTCCTATAGTATGTTTACCACATAAAATTACAATAAAGCTTGAAAGTACAGCCAAAGACTCACAAATGTTTGATGCATTGTCACAATAAAAAGGGGGGGATTTTTTTGAATACTAAACGTCTAACAACAATGTCTCTTTTAACTAGTATGGCTCTTATAATATTTATTGTAGAAGCGAATCTTCCATCACTAACCCCCATACCTGGCATAAAACTTGGTCTTTCAAACATCATAACTGTTTATGCTATATTTACTCTTGGGCCATTGGATACTTTTCTTATACTTCTTTGTAGGATTATTCTTGGAAGTATATTCTCTGGTAATATGTCTACTCTTTTATACAGTTTTTCTGGAGGACTATTTTGTTATACATCCATGTTGATTATTAGAAATTTTCTAACATTAAAACAAATTTGGATTTGCAGCGTTATTTCGGCAATATTTCATAACATCGGACAAATAACTGTTGCTATTTTAATTACAAATACAATATCTTTAATATATTATTTCCCTATCCTTACGGTGTCTGCAATAATTTCTGGTACATTTACAGGACTTTGCTCACAGTATCTTATTAACAAATTAAATGCTTTAGAATTAAAATAATATTTATAAAAACAAAACATCTTATTATAGATGTTTTGTTTTTATGTTTGAATCAAAATTTATTACATTTAATTTAATTGTTTTTTATATAAATACAACAAAGCATACTTTTAAAACTTTATAGCGCATTCATTTAAAATATTTAATATATCTTTATTGTTAATTACCACTCTTGGAATTTTAATTTGATTTTTTGATACACCCTTTTTAAATAAAGCTTCACTTACAAGCTTAAAAGTATCATTTTTTAAAACTATTATTTTAATTTCTCCTAGTTTTTTATTGTTCCTAGCTCTATCATAAGCTAAATTTGACTTTCTAAGTTCTTTATCTAACTTTTTCTCTAATAAATTAACCTCTTCTTTAGACAATTTTTCTTTAAACTCGCAGTAAAAAACATATCTACCAGGTGTAATTGAATTATCAGGAATTGTTGTATAATCCATTAAATTAAATTTTTTCATAGAATTCTTTATGGCAGTTGTTAATTGTTCCTCATTAGTTTTTTCAGACACCATATTTAATACTTGATTTTTTCTACATACAAATTCAATTTCCGGAGAATCGTTATAATAACTAACAACATTAACTATATCTCCTAATCTATATCTATATAACCCTGCATAATTAGTAATAACTATCTCATATTTCTCTCCAACTTTTAATTCATTTATCAACAAAGTTTTTGGATTGTCATTATCTATTTCTTCAAAAGGAATAAATTCATAAAACACCGTATCTGGAATTATAATATATCTTATCTTCTTGATATATGGATTAATACCAATTGTTCCTTCTGTCGCAGCATAAACTGGTGAATAAATAGGAAGATTATCTGTGTAATAATTTACTTTATCATCATAAATTGAAAAATTTCCTCCTGTAACTGTTGCAATATACATAGTATTAGGCCATATATTTCTTATTACTCCCTTGAAACCTTTTTTAAACTCTATACTAAGTTCGTCAGCTCTTGTTGCATTAGGTTCTAAATAACCGTTTAAAATTTTTCTAACCTCTTCATCTAAATTAATTTTTTTATTTATTCTTCCTTTTTTAATATCATTTACTAAATCATTATAATTATCTTCAAGTATCCTAAATAAATCTAAAATATTAGAAATAAATGCTGCACTTATGTACGCTAAATTCTTTTCTTTAAGTGCAAATAATAAATGAAGATAATTAGCGCTATCTTTATCTTTTATTTCCATAACCTCAATAGGTGATGTATAAAAATATCTTATTATATTTTTTATTCCTTTCATACCGCCAGATGTTGCAGAACATATAGGAATCCCCCCATTGGTATAAGTGGTAGTAACTATATCAGATACTGCAAGTCCTCTTTCATAATTCCAGTTATTTTTGAAGTTATCATATGCAAATCTATTTAACAGTATACCCATATATTTTGAAGCAATAAGTCTGCTTTTTTTAGTTGTTGGAATTAATTTTTGTTTTCCAGTTGTTCCTGATGTGTGTCCAAAATATTCAATTTTTCCACTAAATAATATATTCTCTTTTCCATTTACTATCTTCTCAATATAATCTTCATAAAAATCATAGTTAGTTATAGGAAAATTTTCCTTAAAATCTTTAATGCATTTAATATCTTTAAAATTATATTTAATTCCTATTTCACTTTTACAATTCAACTTTAAAATTTTAAGGAGAACTCTGCCATTTACTTTATAAGATTTTTCAGTATCCTTATTAAACTTTATCTTAATTAATAGCCCTGCTTTTAAATTTAATTTTAATAACTCTTTACTTATAATACTCATAAACTTTTCCTATTAAAATTTTTCTATTAATATATTATGAAGATAAATGCTATTGTGTATTTAACAAGTTAACTCTGTCATATTTTATTGCGAAAATATATTAATCACTACCCAATTTCTCTTTTAATAAATCATTTATTAATTCAACTGCTCTCTCCTCTCCACCAACTTGTCTTACCTTTGTTCTCATTTTCATCATATTATCTTTATACCTATCATCATTTAAAATTTCATTAGCATAATTTCTTATTATATTAGATGAAATATTATTTTTATTTATAACCCTTCCAAGTTCTAAATCTTCAATTCTCTTTCCCACAATTGGTTGATCAGCAGCTTGAGGTACAACTATTAAGGGTACTCCAAAATACATAGCTTCACTTGTGCTATTCATACCTCCGTGGGTTATAAATAAATCTGTCCTTTTTAAAACTTCTATTTGCGGTACAAAGTTGTATACATAAAAGTTATTAGATATTTTCCCTAATTGTTCCTTTTTCAATATTTTTCCTATAGACATTATCACAATAACATCAGTATTTTTAAATGCCTCTATGCAATTTTTAAAAAATTTTAGAGAATTATTAAATATAGTTCCTAAAGATACATAAATAATTTTATTTTTTATTTCATTAAAAGGAATATCATTTTTATCATTTCTATCTACAATTGAAGTTCCTACAAACTTCCATATCTTATCATCAAATCTATCATTATCAACTTGAAATTCTCTTGTAGTATATACAATATTTAAATCAGCAGGAATATCTGTAATCTCATCTATTATATCTTGCGTCTTAGTTTCAAAACTCTTTAATCGCCTTGAAAATGCAACTTTTCTAAAAGCTCTATTTCCTAAAAGCTTAAGCTTAAATCCACAATTATTAAATACTTGTTGTGATATTTCCTTGTTCCACGCAAAACATGAATATAAACGAACGGTAGGTTTATTAAGCTTGTCTCCTAATGCCTTACCTAAGAAAAACATCATTTCATAAACTATACAATCAGCATTCTTTCCAAGTTCTAAAGCCCTATCATATACTCTTCTAACATTTTTCTCTGTAAAAGGTCTTTTATTATCAAAATCATAAGTTTCAAAAACCGCTCCTGTTGGCTCAATTTTACTTCTAAACTCTTCTGAAACTAAATAAGTAACATCATGTCCTGCACGAACTAATGCTTTAGTAAGACCTATTGTTGGATTCACGTGACCATGTGCTGGAACATTTATTATAAGTATTTTTGCCATTTTATTATCCTCCTAATGTAAAATCTTTATTAAAATTATTTACTTTAACTTATATACTTTTCTATATTTGTAGTTTATATTGTTTATGTATATTATTCAAGAATCAAAAAACTTGTAATGTATAGATAAATTACATTTTTATAAATTATGTATTTTTTCTACACTTGTAGTTTTACTCTTTTTAACTAATAATATATTATAAGAATAAATTTATAACTTATTATTTTAAAAAAGGAGTATTTTATGAAGATAACTTAAGAAATCATGCTACAATAATTATACTTAATATTGACATATATTTTTTTATTATAGATATTAGTAAAATTTATGAATGAGGGGACTATATATGAAAAAAAAAGATATATTAGAATTAAAAAAAAGACTTAAAAAAGATAAGTGTACATTTACTAAAGTATGTGGTTGTTATGTAAATGGTGAAAAAAATATTATCTTAAATTTTAATGAAACATTTTTAAATTTAGAGGAAGATGAATTCTTTAAATATCTAGAAATCGCCAAAAAAACTTTATCTGGAACAATAGGAAATAATATTTTAGAATTAGATTTTTCTAACGAAGAAAATACAAATAATAAACAACAGTTTTTGTTAAAACTAAGAAATAGCAAATTAAAAGATGAACTTATTCTGAATGATTTTTATAAATCAATTATAGATAACTATAACTATGAAGGCAATTTTTTAATATTACTTTTTCATGATGCTTATGATGTTATTACTAAAACTTCTGACAATTTAAAGCTTGATGAATCAGAGGAAGTATATGAATATATATTGTGTGCTGTATGTCCTGTATCACTTTCAAAACCAGGTCTTGGCTACTTTGAAAAAGACAATAAAATTGCAGCAATTGATAGAGATTGGGTTATTGAAGCTCCAAGCCTTGGATTTATATATCCTGCATTTATAGATCGTAGTTCAGATGTTAATTCTGTTATGTACTATACAAAAAATGTAAAGAATCCTCAAACTGAAATAATGAATTATGTTCTTGGATGCAATTCTAAACAAACTGCCACAGAACAAAAAGAAACCTTTACTAATATTATTCATAATGCTGTTGGAGCTAATGAAAAAGAATCAGAGCATATATTTATGGAAATACAAGAAACTCTTAATAATTTAATAGATGAACATAATATTATAAACGATAATAATGCAGAATCTATAATTTTAACTAAAGAAATGGTACAAGATATCTTATCTGAAAATGAGATAGCTGAAGACATCGCTGCTAAAATTGAAGAATCTTACACTGAAAGCTTTGATGATGCTCCTCCTTTAGCAGAACATCTAATTGACACAAAAGCACTACAAATTAATGCTCAAAGAAAAAAAGAGGAAAAACTTGAAAAACAAGTTCAAACACTACAAGATGAACTAGAGAAAGTCAGACAAGATAGTTCTTTAAATCTAGAAGATAATAATGATTTTTCAAATTATGATATCCTTCTACAAGTAAAACCTGAAAAAGTAGCAGAAATTAAAAGTCAAATAATTGATGGAAAAAAATATATCATTATACCAGTTGAAGATGACGAACAAACTAATGTAAATGGTGTAAATAAACTACTTTAAAGAAAAATAATCTATTGCAATTAAAAATATTAATCGTGCAATAGATTATTTATTTTCTATTATGTATTTGATATAAAAATCTAGTTTTGATATAATATTTCTAAAAACTTAGGAGGAATATAAATGTTTGAAAACGATACATATAAAGAAAATATAAAATCATTTAAAAAGGTTCTTTCTTCAGAAGCAGATAAATTATTATCTAATGAAAACTTAGCTACCGTATATATTGGTAGAGAAACATGTCCATTTTGCCGTAAATTTGCTAAAACATTAGGAGGCTTAACTGACAAACTTAATACAACTATTTATTACGTAGATAGTGCAGATTTTTCAGATGACGAGATAAATTCATTTAGATCAAAATACAATGTTGTAACAGTTCCAGGATTTATCGTTAGTAAAAACGGACAAATAGACGTTCGCTGCGATTCTTCAACTCCAGAAAATGAAATATTAAATATGTTAAAATAATGTAGATATCAAAAACATTAATTACATATAAAAAAACTGTATCGGATTTTTAATTACTAATAAATTCTGATACAGTTTATATTTTATCTTTATACTTAAAATTCTAATTTTACACTTTTTATTAAGCAAACTTTAAATCTAAACTTTTGTTATTAATAATAGATAAAACTGTGTTTCTTTTTACTCTGTATAAATATCTATTAATTTTTTTGTAACTTTTCCTATTTCAAATAATTCTTTGCTTTTTTTATATATTTCATATATATCTTTATCATAATTTCTTTTATCTAAATAATATTTTTTCATGTCATTATACAGATATATCGCATCATTTTTTACTTTAAAATCATGATCTCCAAAATAAGTCTGCCATGCCTCATTAAAATTTTCACTAGTTATTAATCCAAAATACCCAGAATTTCCTCCAGCAATAACTTTTTTAGATGCAGCCATTGCTTCAATTGCAACCCTGCCTGTTCCAAGCACACAATCACTACCTACATAATATTTATTTACATCTATTTGATTTCCAGTAAAATGAATTACTTCTTCTTTTAATTCTTTATTAATTTCATCCCCTAAATCTTTTAATTCTTTATACCCAGGTCCATCCCCAACTATTACCGCTTCATATTTTATATTTTCATTTATTCTTAAATCTCTAACTACTGTAATTAAATTTTTACAAACATTTATCTTCTCCCAAGCCATCCTACTACAGTAAGTTATACACATAGTATCCCTTGATATATTATATTTTCTTCTTAAAAGTTGACTTGTATTATTAGCATAATTTTTATAAGCTATTCCATTTGGAATAACTATAGAGTTTATTCCAAATTTTAATAACCACTTATATACTGGAATACTAACACTAATAACACTATCTGCTATCTTCAATGTATTACCCAATATATCATAATAATACATGCCATGAATTGTAAATACACTCTTTATATTCATTTTTTTTGCAGCTTCCACTACAAGATTTCCAGATGATGACTGGTGTGCATGAACTACGCTAATTTTCTCTAATTCAAATATATTATATATCTCATTTAAAAAATTGTTTCTTTTTGTACTATCCATTTCTATTGATAATGGAAAATCTATATTATAAATTTTACAATTTAATTTTTCAAACTCTTGCGCTAATGGTCCATCACTAGCTACCACCGTTACCTTTATACCATCTTTTATTAATTGCTTTGTAAGTGTTAGTACATGAGTTTCTGTTCCTCCGATATTAAATTTATCTAACACTAATAATACACTTAATTCCTTTTTATTTATCTTGTCTTTTTCTGCGCTACAATTAGGATAATATATCCTTGATCTTTGTCCTTCATGAGACCTATAAAAATACAATGCTTTTTCTATATTATCTATTCCATTAATAACAGATTTTTGTATAAACTCATAATCTTCTGCTCCTGCCAATTTTCTTGTTAATCCGCCAATCTCATCAAATATACTTCCCTTAAAAAGTATAGTTCCAAAACAAACAGGGCTTCTCCCCTGTGCAAAATCTTCTAAAATTTCATTTTTTCCATATACAACAAAATTAGGTTCAACTCTAGCCCTATTTATATCATCTTCAAAGACATAATAATTTGAGCCAACCATCATTATATCTTGATTTTCTTCTAAATATTTAACTTGAAGTTTTATTCTATTCTTATGTGAAACATCATCACTATCTTGCATAGCTATATATTCTCCTTGTGCCAGATACATTCCAACAGTAACAGCACCAGAAAATCCTATATTTTTAGGCATTTTCAAAAATTTTATTCTGTTCTTCTCACGACTACTACGTCTATTTATCCATGCTTTTATAAGTTTCACACTATTATCTGTCGAACAATCATCTACTATGATTATTTCTATATTTTTATATGACTGATTTATTAATGAATTCAAACATTGTTCAACATATTTTCCATTATTATAATTAGAAACAACAATACTTACTAGACCCTTTATTCTGTTATTTCCCATCAACTCAGCCTCCAAACATTCGTTATCAATATACATAATATGCTAAATATATGTTTTTTGTTTGGTTGTTTTAACATTTTTTTCAGAAAATCATATATTAAATATGTAAAAAAATAACCCAAATTTAATCTATAAAGGAGACTTCCAAATGCAAAGAACTTATAATACAAAGATTATAAACCGCTCTAAAAACAGTAATGCTTTATATATTAGGCTTATAAATCCATGCCCTAATCCCAATACAATTGCACTAGTTATATATGATTATACAAATTGCACTCCCCAAATTGCCTACAATACCACTTTGTACCTAAATGCGAAATCAATTAAAGCATTAACTTTTCCATTAGTATCTCAAAATTATGATGATTGCTTAAATATTAAAATATACAGGATATCATATACTACTCCAAATCATTTTATTCAATTATCATATAAAGAACTATTTATTAATTAATAACATGAATAAGCTAAGTATAATTTTAATTCATAATTGTAACAATATCGATAATTCTTTAAATAATATATTTAATCAAACTTTTATTAACTTTGAAGTTTTTATAATAACATATACAAAAAATTTAAAATTACCTAAATTAACTGAAAACAAAATTCATATAATAGAGCCTTATAATAACTTCTCTATATTTAATGAATTAATTTCACTATCTGCATCACTTCCTGGGGATTTTATTACTTTTATGAACAGCTCTGATATAAATGCCTTTGAAAGATTTGAAAAACAAATACTATTTATGAATTTAAATAATTTAAATATTTGCTCTTGTTTAGAAATGCCACTTCATAACAATATACAACAAAAACAAGCTTTAATTGAATCTAATAACTTTATAACCAGTGATGATATTAATTCTGTTATTTCAGCTTCCTATCTACCATTAGATTTGTATACATTTGTGTTTAGAAAAAGCTTTTTCATTAAAATATTATATTACTCAAGTTATTATTTTTTCACATCTGAAATTGACTTAATACTATATTTCCTGCGTTTCGAAAACATAAGTAAAATACCTGAAGTACTTTATTATGTAGATAACCCTAAAATACCTTATGATGAATGCTTAAACTATTATTTAGGCCCAAATACAACCAACAAACTAGCAATATTTAATGAAAATAAAACACTAGATAACCAATATTATTTTAATGAAATAATAAACTCAAGGAAAAAAACTACGAAAGACAATAAAAAATATAAATATACTATTGTTTCTATCTTAAACTACTTTAACATTGGTGGTACTGAAAGCTATATTATAAATTTGGCAAAAAAATTAAAAAAAGAAAATATTAATTTATGTATACTAACAAACAAGTGCTTTAATAAAGAAGTATTTGCTTTTTATAATATAGAATTTCACGTGTTAAATTTATATAATAAGAAGGAATTAACAACTACTATTTCAAGCATTAATAATATAAAAGTCATTCAAATTCACATGAATGAAGATATTAACTTATGTAAAGTAATTAAATCTATAATAGATGTTCCTTTAGTACTAACAATACATGGTATATATTATTCTCAAAAATTACTTAGTAATTATCTATCTTATATAGATAAAGTTGTTTTTGTAAGTGATTATTCAAAAAAATATTATAACCAACTAATGACACAATTATCTTTTAAAGAAAATGTAACTATTCCCAATGGTATAGAAAACTCCATTAAAAATATTAATTGTAAAAATATACTAAGAAATACACTTAAAATCCAAAAAAACTCAATAATTATACTATACTGTAGTAGGCTATCATATAATAAATCAAATTTAGCCATGCTTTTTTTAGAAAGCTTCAAAAACATAGCAAAAAAAAACAAAAAAATTTTTGCTGTTATTATAGGACATGGAAATTACTATAAACAAATTAATGAATTAAGTTATAATATAAATTTAGAATTAAAAGAAAACAAAATATTTACTTTAGCAAATAGATTTAATATTTTTGATTATTATAATGACAGCGATTTAATTATAGGTACTGGAAGAGTAGCACTTGAAGCTATGAGCATAGGCAAACCTGTTATTTCATTTGGCTCAAACGGAGAGGTAAATATTATAAATAAAAATACCATTGAAAAAATGATTAATTCAAATTTTGGAGATCATTCATCTTCTTCTCCAAAGTTTGATAATAAATTAATTATTGAGAAACTTAGTACATCAATTAATCTACTAATTAACTCTAAGGAAAAATCAAAAAAACTAGGAAATTGGAATAAATTTTATGTAGAAAAACATCTTTCTTTAGATGCTATAAGCAAATTTTATATCAAATTATGCGAAAACGAAAATTTCAATGAATAATACAAAAATTATAAAGCATTAATAAAAGAGTAGAAAATAACTAAACTACTATTATTTTCTACTCTTATCTAAGCATAATTAAATCTATTTACAATTAAAAAACTTAATACAATAAATCTAAAATTAATATGTCAAATTTTCAATTATATAAGGCAACCTTTCAACAATATGAGATGCATTGACACAAAACATATCTTTTGACAATATATCTCCAACATAACCATGAATAAATGCACTTAATATTGTAGCCTTTAATGGCTCATAACCCTGCCCAATAAAAGATGCAATAATTCCTGTAAGAACATCTCCCATTCCACCTGATGCCATCTTACTATTCCCTGTTGAATTTATATAAACTTCTTCTCCATTAGTTATTATTGTATTATATCCCTTTAATAATACAATTATTCCATATTTCTTAGCAAAATCTCTTGCAATATCTATTCTATTTTTAATTATATTTTTACTATCAATGCCTGTAAGCCTACCCATTTCTCCTATATGTGGAGTTATTACTATTTTTCTTTTACTATTTTTTAACAAATCTAAATTATGCTGAAGTACATTTAATGCATCAGCATCAAGTACTAGTGGACAACCTTCCTTAGATAAAATATCTTTTATAATATTAAAAGTATTTTCATTATTGCCCATCCCAGGCCCTATTGCAATGCTATCACTATTTAATATAAGTTCTTTGAAATCATTATTTTCATAAGACATAATCATAGCTTCTATCGTTTTACTTTGTAAAATTTCAACTACTGACTTTTCAGTACATAAAGTAACAAGTCCAGCACCACTTCTTACAGCACCTTGAGATGTAAGATAGGCAGCACCAGTATATTTTTTAGATCCAGCTATAACACTTACTCTTCCAAAATCACCTTTATATGAATATTTCTCTCTCTTTTTTATGATACTTTTTATCTCTTTTTTCTGTACTAAGTATTCCTTTAAATAAAATTTATTAACTACATATTCTGGAATTCCAATACTTTCAACAACTATTTCTCCAGTATATTTGTCACTTTCATAACCTAAAAAACCTTTCTTATAAACCTCAAATGAAACAGTTTTATTTGCTTTAACACAACTACCTAAAATTCCAAAACTATCACATAACATTCCAGATGGCATATCTATGGAAAGTATGTACACACTACTCTTATTTATACACTCAATTACCTCTTTATAAATTCCATCTATATTTCTTGCTAAACCACTTCCAAAAATCCCATCAATAATCATGTCATTTTTATTTAATATATCATTTAACAATTGAATATCTTGCGTTTTTACAATCTGCTTTATAGGAACACCCATATTTTTTAAAATATTATAATTTATCAAACAATCCTTGCTCATAGAATGTTCCCCTATAATAAATATATCAACTTTCATGTTCATACTAAAAAGTTGACGAGCAACAGCTAGAGCATCACCACCATTATTTCCTGTCCCACAAATTATAGTAAAGGAATTGAATTTCTCAAAATCTATATTCCTAACAACTTTTAATGCGGCATTTTCCATAAGAACTGTTGAAGGAATACCTAAATCATTTATACAATAATTATCTATATTTTTTATCAACTGCGAATTTCCTATTTTCATTATACTTTTCCACCTTTCTATCCCATTATTTTTTAGCACCCAAAAACTTACTAACCTTTAACTCTCTATTATTAATTATAACCTATTTATATTTACTTATTGCACTTTAAAAACTTTAATCTCATATTGCATAATAAATTATTCTTTATTATTATTAAAATATAAGTTGCAAAAACAATATATAATCTTATTGAAAAATGAAACTACATATATTGTTATTTTAATCATGCAACAACATTATAAAAAGAAAGAAGGGAATTAATTTGAAAAGTAGAGCAGCTGTTGCTTTTAAACCAGGAGAACCATTAAAAATTGTAGAAATTGATGTAGCTGAACCAAAAGCAAAAGAAGTATTAGTAAAAATTCTATATACATCAGTTTGCCACACAGATGCATTCACTTTATCAGGAAAGGATTCTGAAGGAGTTTTTCCAGTAGTTTTAGGGCATGAAGGAGCAGGAATTGTTGTTGCTGTAGGTGAAGGTGTTACCTCAGTAAAACCTGGAGATCATGTTATTCCATTATATAATGCCGAATGTGGAGAATGTGAGTTTTGCCGTTCTGGTAAAACAAACCTTTGTAGTGCAGTAAGAGAAACTCAAGGAAAAGGTTTAATGCCTGATGGAACAACTCGTTTCTCTTATAATGGAAAACCCGTTTATCATTACATGGGAACAAGTACATTTAGTGAATATACAGTAGTTGCAGAAGTATCACTTGTAAAAATACAACCAGAAGCACCATTGGATAAAGTTTGCCTATTTGGATGTGGAGTTACTACTGGAATTGGTGCAGTACATAACACAGCTAAAGTTGAAGAAGGAGCCGTAACTGCAGTATTTGGTTTAGGAGCTATTGGATTAGCTGCTATTCAAGGACTAGCACAAGCAAAGGCTAGTAGAATTATCGCTATAGATATAAATGAAGATAAATTTGAATTAGCTAAAAAAATGGGTGCTACAGATTTTATAAACCCAACTAAATTTAACAAACCAATACAAGATGTAATAATTGAAATGACTAACGGCGGTGTAGATTATAGTTTTGAATGTATAGGAAATGTTGAAGTTATGAAGTCTGCTCTTGAATGTTGTCACAAGGGCTGGGGTGAAAGTATCATAATTGGCGTTGCAGGTGCTGGTGAAGAAATCCATACTCGTCCATTCCAGCTAGTAACAGGTAGAGTTTGGCGTGGTTCTGCCTTTGGCGGAGTTAAAGGAAAAACTCAGCTTCCAGGAATGATTGAAGATTATATGGAAGGTAAAATAGATTTAGATTCATTTATTACACATCATTTAGATTTTAAGGATATTAATGAAGCATTTGACCTACTTCATAAGGGCGAATCAATCCGTACAATTTTAACATATGGAGATTCTAATGATGAAGCTTAAAGAAATTGAAAGACATTCTTCATTTAATGGTGAACAATATAAATATAGTCACTATTCAAAAATTCTTGATTGTACTATGACATTTAGTCTTTATCTACCATCTAATAAACAAAATGAAAAAATTCCTCTTATTTGGTGGTTATCAGGTTTAACTTGCACAGATGATATCTTTACTCAAAAAAGTGGTTTTCAAAGGTTAGCTAATAAATATCAAGTAGCCGTAATTATACCAGACACTTCACCTCGTGGAGAACATATTCCTGATGATAAAGATTGGGATTTAGGTCAAGGTGCAGGGTTTTATTTAAATGCTACAAGAGATCCTTGGGCAAAAAATTATAAAATGTATAGTTATATCACAGAAGAATTAACTGATATTGTAAAAAGTTTAATTCCTAATTTCTCTGGGAAAGAAAGCATAATGGGACACTCAATGGGAGGTCATGGTGCTTTAGTTCTTGGTATGAAGAATTCTACAAGATTCAAAGCAATCTCTGCATTTGCTCCTATTTTAAATCCTAGCAATGTACCTTGGGGTATAAAAGCTTTTTCAACTTATTTAGGGGAAAATAAGAATTCTTGGCAAGAATGGGATGCTACTGAATTAATTAAAATAACTAATGTTCCACCTATTCTAATTACTCAAGGAACTAAAGATAACTTTTATAAAGAACAACTAAATGAAACTCTCTTCTTAAAAAATGCTAAAGAAAATAATCAAATAGTAAATTATAACCAAGTTGAAGGCTATGACCATAGCTATTTCTTTATTGCTACTTTTTTAGAAGAACATTTTGAGTTTCATATGAGATATTTAAAATAAAAAATTCAGTATAAAGCTTAAAAGCTTTATACTGAACTAACCTAATCTACATCTCTTTAATTTATCTACATCTCTTTAATTTTTAAGTTCTTGAAACAAAATAATCCCATATGTAGCACTTGTAGCTGGATATAAATTTATTTCTTTAATACTGGAAGTTGAAGGTATGATGCTTTATCCCCACCAGTATGGATTATTTGCCATCCTTTATTGTTAGGAGTACATCCAGATGTACCTGGCATCATTCCATTGCCATATTCTTCTTTTGGAGATATAATCACTCTGATAGATTCACCTTTATAGAATTTTAATCCAATTGGACTCATCACGATATCAGCCTCAACAACTTGACCCTTTTCTAATTTTTCCACACGATCAAAACTATATGCTGGAACTTCATCTGTAGATTCCTTCTCATCAAGATGTCTCATAGAAAGACGTAACCTCCCCCATGAACCCTTATAACGAATGATTGATGCACCGTCATCAACAAAATCATAAATAGATGCACTATGGTTAGGAACTGTAATTTCCGCAAGCATATTACCATTCTTATCTAATTTTTGCATCCATACAAAAACATCTGCATCATCTGCTCCCTCTACTTCTGCGTAAAGATGAAGCTTTGGATATCCTACAAGATTTGTTTCTTCGTCAAAAGTTGTCATAAAACTAATACGTCCTGGAAGTCCTTGTGTATCATATTTTGCAATAACTTCTTCTGTTGACGCCACTTTACTTAACTCACGTAACTTTCCATCAAGATAAAACTTAATGTACTCTACATTTTCTCCATACCCAAATTCTTCTTCTGGAATATTAAGTAAATCTCCACCTTCCATATCTAAAAGGCTGTAACGCACATGTGGTGTTTCTTTCCATCCATTATCAATTCCTTTAAGATAATAATCAAAAAACTTCTGACGATCTTCTTGTCCTGCATCACTATAGTAATCTGGCCACTCTTGTGTATTATGAATTCTAAGCCACTTATCTTGTGTTCTAATCTTTCTCCACTGGCGGAATGTTCCCATTGTATGTAAAGTATTGCTGTAACTTGCAACGCAGTACACTGGAATACTAATATTGCTGATATCTGCTTTTTTATCAAGCCATAGAGGTGCATCTGCTAATGGATATTCTTTCATCTCGTCTATCATATCTTCACGCATTGTACTTGATACTGCACTCACATGGTTTACTTGCAAACGCTCTATAAAGTTTTTATCTGGAATACCACCTTTACATGCAAGATCACGATAAGCATCTGAAAGTCCTTCGTATGGATTGATACAAGTAAGATGTGGTGGCTGTGTTGCAGCAATAAACCATTGAGAAAAAGCCAGATAACTAGTTCCTGTTAATGCTGTCTTCTCATTGCTCCATTCCTGCTTTGCAATCCATTCAATTAAGTCATAGCAGTCCTCTGCTTCTTGAGAACCCATTAATGTAATATTACCTTCACTATGAGCGATTCCACGTGGATCTGGATTACACACTGCATATCCTCTTTGACACCAATAATCAGGATCTGCTCCTTCAAACTTTGTTAAACCAGAATTCCATGAATTCCCCATCCCAATCATGTTAAACAAATTAGTATAACGTGGAGCGCTACCAGCACTCTTTCCATATGGACTCCATAAAATTAATGTAGGGAATTTAGTTTCTTTACTATTAGCTGGCATATAGATATCTGTATAGATTGTTACTCCATCTCTCATCTTTACTGCCACATCCTTAAGCATACGAATATCTTTTGAAAGAGGTTTAAATTCTGGTGCAATCTGTGTTCCTGCTTTTAAGATACGTTCTCCTGGTTCAAAAGGACTTAGCACACCATGAATATGTCCATCATCTATATAATCAAGTGCTGGTTTAAAAATCATTTCATTTAATATTTTATTTGCCATATTATTACTCCTCCTTATTCTAAAAAATCTTACTTCATTGCATATGCTTATTTACTTTTTAAACGTAAAGCTAGAATGATACCATTAAACTACCTTAAATTATAAATTATTTCAGTAAATAACTAATAATATTTTACAATCTTTTTTAATGATTAATAACTGTTATTGTTGTCCTTTATTTGAATATGGATAAATACATATCTTTTCCTTCATCAGTAAGATACATGAAAATCATACTCCATAGGCAACTTATAATAGAATCAATATTATCTTGCTTATTAAGATCTTTTGTTTTTATAGGTTTATATATTATCACAGTTAATATGCATTTAATAAGATTATCTATATGACTTTTTGGCTCAACCTTTTGAACTAAGTTCTTTCTTTGTAATTCTTCAAAACATTCTTTTAAGATTTTTTCAATTTTATTAAGTGTAGCTAATTGAATTTCATATATCTTAGAACTTATTTCAGCTAATTCATCAAAATGTTTAAAATAGTATATATTTTCATTTTGAGTATTTAGCATATCTAAAAATAAATTATTTAAATCATCAAGGGATTTTGGTAATAAAACCCCCTTATATTTTCTGTGTTTATACATTACAACTTCTTCAATTAAATCCTCTTTTTTCTTAAAATAATAAGTTAAATTTCCTACACTAATATTTAATTTTTTAGCTATATCTCTCATTGAAATGTTCTTATATCCATATTCATTAAATAACTCACGAGCTGTAATCAATATATCTTCCTTAGTTTGCCCTGCCATTTTAAAGCCTCCTATAAAATTTATGAAACTATATTTGACAGTTTAGTACACTCGTACTATAATGTCAAATATAGTACAACTGTACTAAATTATTAAAATTATTATTTCTTAATTAATCTCTTTCTATTTTCAGCATTAGTAAGTATCAACATATCTATTGATTCTTAAATTCTAAAAAATAGATAAGTAAAAAAGTTTTTAAATAATTTAATATTTAGGAGATGATATTATGAACTATAAAAATGCTAATTTAGAACTTTATAAGATTGGATTAGGCTGCGGAGGTATGACTAATCTTAATAATAAAGAAGAAAATATTAAAACTATACATAAAGCACTAGATAATGGAGTAAATATGTTAAATACAGCAGATTTTTATGGATCTGGTCAAAGTGAAATGATAATCGGTGAAGCTCTTAAAGGCAGAAAAAGAGACGATGTCTTTATTTCTGTAAAAACTGGTGCACTAGTTAGTCCAAATGGTCAAATGTATGGACTTGATGTTAATCCATTTAACATAAAAAGCCACTTAGCTCAAACTCTAAAAAGATTAAACGTAGATTATATTGATCTTTATCAACCTGCTAGAATAGATTTAGCAATACCTGTTGAAGAAACTATTGGGGCTATATCTGATTTAGTCAAAGAAGGTTATGTAAAACATATCGGCATTACACAAGTAGATGCAGAAACTTTAAAAAAAGCTCATAAAACACATCCTATTACTTTTATAGAATCTGAATATTCTTTATTTAATAGAAATATAGAAAAAGATATAATACCTACAGCAAGAGAATTAGGAATAGGCGTTATAGCTTTCGGTGCACTCGCTCACAGTCTTTTAAGCGGAAACTTTTCAAAAGATAGTGCAAATAAATATAACTCAAGGATACCGCTATTCTATGAAGAAAATATAAATAAGAATTTAGAATTAGTTGAAAGACTGAAAATAATAGCTGCTGAAAAAAATATTACTATACCTCAGCTATCACTTGCTTGGTTATTATCTAAAGGTGATGATATTTTACCTTTAGTTGGAGCATCTAGAAGAAGCACCCTATCAAATTCACTAAAATCTATGGACATAGTTTTAAATTCTCAAGATATAGAAAGAATAGAAAATGCTATACCCCAAAATGAAATAGCCGGTAGTAGTTTTCCTAGTCCTAAATTTAAAAATGGTAAAGTCGTTTGGTGATATAATTACTTTCATTTAATAATGCACTTTTCATAAGATAATTAAATTTAAAAAGAGGTAGAATAATAGCGTTTATAGCTAAAAACAACCTCTTTTATTTTTTAATTTATATTTCTGGCTTTAATGGTCCATAATAGTAAGATGATGTAGCACCACCATCAATTAAAAACGTAGATCCTGTAATAAATGCACCTTTATCACTCATTAAAAGTTCTGCTACATTAGCCACCTCATCTGCAGTACCTGGACGACCTGCTGGACACTTAGCAAACATTATTTTTATAAAAATCTCCTCGTGGTCCATTAAACTCATCTATAGCAAGAGGTGTTACTATGATTCCTGGTGCAATATCATTAATCCTTGCACCCCTTTCACCCCATTTTACAGCTTCAGCCATTACACGTTTTTCATTACAACATTTTGCCATTTGATAAGCATGCAATGTATCTTTTATATTTTTTTCATTTAATATTTCAAGATTTAATAAATCTTCTGTTGGAGTTGTAGCAAGCAAAAAATCTTCCTCTTGTGTAAGTTGCGGCATTCTCCAACCTGACTGGCTAGAAATAGTAACTCCTACCCCACCTTTTGCAATTACTTTTCCTACTTCCTCTAATAAAACTGCAGTACCATAAAGATCTACTTTAAGAATTGTTTCTATGGAGGCTTGACTTGGCGATACACCAGCTGCATTAACTAACATAGTAATATCCCCATATTCTTTCGCTTTTGCAATAATATTTAAAATTGATTCTCTTGAGGATAAATCCATTTCCATTGCATATACATCATATCCAGCATCATTCATAATCTTTGCAATATCATTTGCATTTTCTATCTTTTTATCTCCAATAACAATTTTCTTTCCATATCCTACTCTTCTTGCAATTGCCATACCTATTTGTCCAGCACCTACTAAAATCATTACATCTTTTTTATCCATACCCGCTACACCTTCTTTTTATATTTTATATTATTAATTATAAAAAGACCTTACAATATTAATGTTGTAAGGTCTTTACTATATGGTGGAGACGAGGGGTCTATGGCGTCCAGTGTTTCCACATTGATATTTTATTATAAAATTAATTAAATATTTTATCAATATTCTGGCTATGACTATATCTTGACATTTATATAAAATAAATGTCCTTGGCGTATTATAGAAGCTTAGTATAGTTTTTATCTTCTATCCTAGTATTCCATAGCTTAAAAACTTTAGGAACCTATAAGTCGATACAAGGCTGTTAGATTTCTCTACATACCTCTCGGTATTGCCGGTGGCATAATCCACTACGGTTTCACCGATAAAGCCAAGTTTTCACTTATGAATCACTTCATAAGGCGACCATCTTTCAAAAATCGAACCCCTGTCCGAAAGTAGACCAGCCTGACTTTCTACGAGTGTAGTCTACATATTACATTCGCTCATTATGCCGCCTATAGACGGGCACATAATTTGCTAGCTTCATAAATACCCCCTTAGCTCAAAGCTTTACTAAGATTCGTGTCCCACTCATTTGACACCCGTAATCCAAGCCGTAGGCAACCTGGGCGGATGAGTAGCTTATATTAAGCTGCTAATGCAAAATTATTATTATCTGCGTTTATATTTAATGCATATTTGATTTAGGAGGGAACATGCTTACCTCCACTCGCTTACCAAACCCATCATTACCCCCGTCGAAGCCAAAACGTCCCCATGTAGTGCGATAACAATATTGATTTGACACTATAATTATATACTGTATTAAGATTTTAGTCAACATTTCATTATAAATTAAAATTATAATTAATATTGTAAATTTTGATTTTAATTTCAAATTTTCCATTTTAAATATAATGCAATAAAATTAGTTTTTTTGATTAATTATTTATTCTAAATCCAAAGAAAAAATTGCTAAATAAATTTTATTTAGCAAAATAAACTTTTCCATTTTCTATTTTTTCTATAGATACTAAAGATTCGACTCTTATTCCTTTATTTTCTAAGTTTTCTCTTCCTTTTTGAAATGCTTTTTCTATAACTATTCCAACGCCAACAACTTCAGCTCCTGCTTGCTTTACTATATCCATAAGAGCAAATGCACCCGATGCATTTGCTAAAAAATCATCTATTATTAGTATTTTTTCACCTTTTTTTATAAGATTATCTTTAACAACTACATTATATAATGTATTTTTAGTAAAAGAATATACTTCTGATTTATAAATGCCTAAAGCATCTCTTGACACTCTATCCATCTTTTTTCCAAAGACCACAGGAACACAATCAAAATATTGTGATGTTATCGCACTTATTCCAATACCTGCTGATTCTACTGTAAGAATTTTGTCTATCTTTTCATTTTTAAATCTTTCTTTAAATTCTTTTCCTATTTCATTAAAAAGTTTTACATCCATTTGATAATTTATAAATGAATCTACATGAAGTATATTATCTTCTGTTATAGTTCCTTTATTTCTTATTGTTTCTTTTAATATTTCCATTTTTCTCCTTTCTAGAGTAGAAGAATTTATTATATTCTTACCATAAATGTTTGAAACATATATATAGTAGCTTGACTACATAATAATCCAAGTGCTATTCCAGCAATAATATCTGTTGGGTAATGAACATATAAATACATTCTAGAAAATGCAATTAAACTAGCTATTATTAAAAATGCTACACCAACTCCAGCAAAACAAGTAAGCAATACATTAGCTACTGCAAAAGATGATGCTGTATGTCCTGATGGGAAAGAATAAGTATTTGGTTTTCTAACTACAAGATCTTGTTGAGTCATATCTTTGCAAGGTCTTGAACGCTTAACCAAATTTTTAATTACTCCTTCTCCCATTATTGTAGTAAATATAAGAGCTGCTATAACCATAAGTCCAATTATTCTATATTTACTTTCAATTACTAAAGCTATCCCTAAAAGAGACCAAACAGCACCAAATTCACCTAACATGGTGAACATGACCATAATCTTATCTAATATAGGATTACTTAATTTAGATCTTATTTGCTTTAATATAAATATATCAAACTTTTCTCTTTTAGATATATGATTCATTTATTTAGCCCCCTTTATAAATTTTATTTTGTGATTAATACCTATTTTTTTCCTTCATCTGTCTTTCTATATCTCTTTTATGGGCTTTTTCAAGCATTGCATCTCTCTTATCATAATTTTTCTTACCCTTGCAAATACCAAGATTTATCTTTACTCTACCATTTTTTAAATACATTGATAATGGAATTAATGTTACCCCTTGCTGATTTAACATGCCTTCAATTCTTCTTATTTCTGCTTTATGAAGTAATAATTTCTTAGGTCTTAATGGATCGACATTAAATATATTACCTTCCTCATAAGGACTTATATGCATACCATATATTATAATTTCACCGTTAACAACTTGTGCATATGCCTCCTTAATATTTGCTCTTCCTTTTCTTATTGATTTTACTTCCGTTCCTACTAAAGCAATTCCTGCTTCCATTGCTTCTTCTACAAAATAATCATGTCTTGCTTTTCTATTTTCAACTAATGTTTTATTATTATTAGCTCTAGCCATTATCTTACACCTCTTAAACAAATTACAATATAATAATTTAAGCTATATTATTTAATTTTATCATATTTCTTATGTAAATGTAAAATATTAAGAACTATTATCAATTACATTCTAGCATATTATACATAAAAAATTAAAATATTTTATTAAAATTAAATTAAATATTAATTTATCTATTATTTAAAATTTGGCTATGTTTTAAATATAATGTTTAACCTTATTATATTAATAAAATTAAAAATATTTTAAACAAAGCCAAAATCTAAAATTAATTTATTGTTTTATTTTAAGACAAATTTTTTATCAAATAATTTTATATATCATCTTCTTTTAAGCTTTCACTATTTAATTCTCTTTTTATATTCTCAAGCTTTTCTTCTTGTATTTTTTTAGCTCTTTCTTTTTCTTCTAAAATATATTTATCTTCAACTATTTCAAAATAGACCTCTCTACTTAAAATATCTACTTTTGAACACAAAACCTTAAGTTTATCGCCTAATCTATATATTTTCTTATTTCTTTCTCCAATTAAAATTAATCTATCTTCATCATAAATATAATAATCATCTCTAAAGCTTGTTATATGAACTAAACCTTCTATAGTGTTTGGAAGTTCTACAAATGCACCAAAACCTGTCACAGATGATATCATTCCTTCAAATATTTCACCTATTCTATCTTTCATATACTCAGCCTTTTTTAGGTCATCAACTTCACGTTCTGCCTCTTGTGCAACTCTCTCCATTTCTGATGATTGTTTAGCTGCACTATCTACTATTGAAACCAACTTTTTGCTTCTATTCTCAGTTAACTCTTTATTTAAATACTCTTTTATTATTCTATGAATTTGAAGATCTGGATATCTCCTAATTGGGGATGTAAAATGGCAATAATAATCTGCTGCTAATCCAAAGTGCCCTGCACATTCTGGTGAATATCTAGCTTGCATCATACTTCTAAGTAAAAGTGTACTAATTATTGTTTCTTCATTTTCACCCTTAAATTTATCCAACACCCTTTGAAGTGCTTTAGGATTTACTTCTTCTCCCCATGTTATATCATTATATCCTAGATTGTAAATAAAAGCTTTAAACTTTTCAAGCTTTTCTGCATCAGGATTTTCATGAATCCTATACACAAATGGAACTTTAAGTTTTTCCATATGCTCTGCAACTGTTTCATTTGCTAAAAGCATAAATTCCTCTATCATTCTATTTGCAATAGCTCTTTCATAAGGTTTTATATCTATTGGCTTTCCCTTTTCATCTAAAATTATTTTACATTCTTCAAAATCAAAATCAATAGCTCCCCTATCTAACCTCTTCTTTCTTAGGATTTTACAAAGTTCTTCCATAGCCTTAAAATCATCAACTAAATCTTTATATCTTTCAATTAATTCTACATCATTATCTCTCAAAATCTTGGTTACATCAGTATAAGTCATTCTTTCATTAGTTTTTATAACAGATTGAGCTATTGTATGATTAACAACCTTACCTTGTCTATTTACCTCCATAATACAACTTAAAGTTAATCTATCAACTTTAGGATTTAATGAACATATTCCATTTGATAACTTTTTAGGAAGCATAGGAATAACCCTATCTATAAGATATACAGACGTTGCTCTTTTAAAAGCTTCCTTATCTATAACACTTCTCTCTTTAACGTAATGAGTTACATCTGCTATATGAACTCCAAGCTTAAAATTTCCATTTTCCAATCTTTCAATAGATACAGCATCATCTAAATCCTTAGCATCTTCTCCATCTATTGTTACCATTTTTATATTTCTAAGATCTAACCTTCCTTTTATTTCATCTTCAGTTATAAAATCTTCTATATCTAAAGCACTATTTAAAACACTTGGTGGAAAATCCTCAGGCAGATTATACTTCCTTATTATAATATCTATATCAATCCCTTTATCTCCTGGCCTTCCTAAAATTTCAACAACCTTTCCCTCAGGATTTTTTCTCTTTCCATCTGGCCACCTTGTTATTTCTACCATAACTATTTGACCTTTTTTAGCCCCATTTCTATCTTTTTTAGATATAAATATATCATTTTGAATTCTTTTATCTTCCGGAAGCACAAATCCAAAACTTTTATTATCTTCATAAATCCCTACAATATTTTTATTTACTCTTTCAACTATATTAATTATGATACCTTCAGTTCTTTTTCCATTTCTGCCTTCTTTTATTATCTTAGCAACTACTCTATCACCATTCATGGCACCCATTAAATTAGTTTTTGCTATAAATAAATCTTTAATTCCTTCAATATCAGGAATTAAAAATCCAAATCCTCTGTCATGAATTTCTATTTTCCCTGTAATGACTCCCATCCTTTGTGCTAAACCTAACTTATCGCTTTCATCTCTTGCAAGTAAGCCTTCTTTTTCCATAGTTTTTATGGCTTTTTTAAAAGACTTATATTCATTCTTATTTATATTAAATATTTTAGCTATTTCGGGAATTTCCATTGGTTTATAAGCTTCTTCTTTCATAAAATTTAGTATAACTTCCTTAAGTCCCATATTGCCTCCAACATATATTTTAATTATTAATTTCTAAAATTCTTACCTTATCCTAACACAATAACAAATAATGTTCAAATAATTACTTCATTATATTATATATTATTATAATATGTAGTAGTTTAAATTTTTAACCTGGGTTTTTATTATTTAAAACTCTATTGTATATTCAAATAAAAAACCACCTAAGGTTAAAAATCATTTAAACCCTAAGTGGTGTTTTCATATTATGAAAATATATTTAAATTTAATAATATTGTGCATATTGCAAATAATATTGATGTAACTATTGTAAGTTTTACTAGTCTAGCTTCTTTTGTTCTACCTTTATTTTTAGCAAAAAATGTATCACCATTTCCAGGAACAAATCCACTTAATGCATCAGATTTACTTGGTTGAACAAGTATAGATATCATTATAATAACAGCTAATATAGCTTCAATAACTATTAAAATATCTCTCATAGAAACTCCTCCTATACACATATTTAACAAATTATATAATAGCATAGTGAGAAGTTATTTACAATAATACTTAAATTTAATTGGTAAATTTATTAAATTATTTATTTTCCTTACATTCACAATTTTGATTGTTGCAACATTGTTTTATATTAAAAAATGCTTTAATTCCTCTATATTCTGATACATCCTCAAGTTCTTCATCTATTCTTATAAGTTGATTATATTTTGAAACTCTCTCTGATCTTGCTGGTGCTCCGGTTTTTATTTGACCTGAATTTGTTGCAACTACTAAATCAGCTATTGTTGTATCTTCAGTTTCTCCTGATCTATGAGATACAACTGCAGTATATCCTGCTCTATTTGCCATCTCTATGGCATTTAAAGTTTCTGTTAATGTTCCTATTTGATTTAGTTTTATTAAAATAGAGTTTGCAACTCCTCTTTTAATACCATAACTTAGTCTTTCTGTATTAGTTACAAAAAGATCATCTCCTACTAACTGAACTTTTTCACCTAACCTCTCAGTTAATAGCTTCCATCCTTCCCAATCCTCTTCTGCCATACCGTCTTCTATTGATATTATAGGATACTTATTAACCCAGTCCTCTAAAAAATCAACCATTTCTTCTGCTGTTAATGTCTTGCCTTCATGCTCTAAAACATATTTACCATCTTTATAGTATTCAGAAGAGGCTGCATCTATTGCTATAAATATATCTTTACCTGCTGTGTATCCAGCTTTTTGTATCGCTTCTAAAATAACTTCTATCGCCTCCGCATTTGATTTTAAATTAGGTGCAAAGCCACCTTCATCACCAACGCCTGTTGAATATCCTTTTTCATTTAATGTTTTCTTTAACGCATGATAAACTTCAGCACAAGCTTGAATAGCCTTGTTAAAACAGTCAAATCCAGCTGGCATAATCATAAATTCTTGAAGATCTACAGAATTATCTGCATGGCTTCCTCCATTTATTATGTTCATCATAGGCACTGGTAAAACCTTAGCATTTACTCCACCTATATATTGATATAGTGGAATTCCTAAATAATTTGTTGCAGCTTTAGCAACAGCTAATGAAACACCTAAAATTGCATTAGCACCTAATTTTTCTTTATTTTGTGTTCCATCTAATTTAATTAATTCTTTATCTATCGCCACTTGATCAAAAACATTCATTCCTATCACAGCTTCTGCAATAGTTTCATTGACATTATTAACTGCTATTTCAACACCCTTTCCCATAAATTTATTTTTATCATTATCTCTAAGTTCCACAGCCTCATATATTCCAGTAGATGCACCTGATGGAACTGCTGCACGCCCTACTGTTCCGTCTTCTAAAACAACCTCAACTTCCACTGTTGGAAAAGCTCTAGAATCTAATATTTGCCTTGCTACTATATCTACTATTTCAACATATTGTTTCATGTAAAATCCTCCTCAATATAATTATTTATATACTTTTATATTGTTCCTTATTTCCTAAATATTATTATAATTTTCATTATTATTTAAAAATTATTTTAAAATTTCAATATATTTGTTTTTTTTACTTTTTGTGTTAAAATATATATAAATAATTTTATGGATGTGATTTCAGTGATTAATTTAAAAAAATCATTAAGTATAGTATTTTTATGTATTTGTACACCTTCTCTTTTAGGGTGTGGTACTGCTTATATATCCACTAAAGCTAACTTACTTCAAAGCAATACTAATCAATCTGATACTAATTCATTTTCTTTATCAGATAACAATATTACTTACAATAACTCAAATGAATCAGATATTCCAATTATAAATTCTAAATTCTCAATTCTTGTTAATAAAAACAATAATTTAGACAAAGATTATATACCCGATACAAAAACTCCTAATATTCCTTATAAAACAAACTCTTCTGTTAGATATGATATTGTTGATTCAGTTGAAAACTTGTTTAAAGATGCAAAAGAAAAAGGCTTTGATTTAATGCTTGTAAGTGGGTATCGCTCTTACGATTTACAATCTTCTATATATAATAATAATATAAAAAACAAAGGAGAAGCTTGGACAAGTCAATTTTCTGCTAAACCTGGACAAAGTGAACATCAAACAGGCTTAGCTATTGATATATCATCTGTATCTCAAGGAGGAGGACTTTATCAATCTTTTGGTGATACAGAAGAAGGAAAGTGGCTTAAAGAAAATTGTGCAAACTACGGGTTTATATTAAGATTCTTAAAGGATAAAGAAGACATTACAGGTTATACTTATGAACCTTGGCATTTTAGATATGTTGGAGTTGATGTTGCAAAATATATAATGAAAAACAACTTAACTTTTGAGGAATATTTAAAACTTATCAATAATTAATACTAAAAATAGCAAGGATATTTTCTCCTTTAATATATCCTTGCTAAATATAACGAATTAAAAAAGATATCATTCTATACTATCTTTATATAGTATTAAAATATTTTAAATAATAAAACTATCTTAGAACATCTTTAATAACTCTTGTAACATTTTTTTCCCAAAGCTTTTCTATAAAATCATCACTAAATTTATCTTTTTTTAATGCATGTAAAAGTTTATTCATTTCTCCTACATTCGCCATCTCTAAAGTACTATCTACTCCATCAAAATCTCCACCTAGAGATAAAACATCATCTCCACCTATGTTTCTTATATACTTTATATGATTTACTATATCTGATACATAACTTATATTATCATCTCTGTTGCTTAAAAATCTTCCAAAGTAATTTATACCTATTGTTCCACCAGCATTTGCAATTGCTTTTATCATATCATCTGTTAAATTTCTTGGATGACTAGCTAATGCTCTTGCGTTTGAATGAGATGCTACAAATGGTTTCTTAGAATGTTTCACCACATCCCAAAATCCACCATCTGATAAATGAGATACATCAACTAACATTCCAAGTTCATTCATTCTTTCAATTGTTTCAATTCCTTTTTTCTTAAGCCCTTTATTCATAAACTTAGCAACTGCATTAGGATATCCCAATTCATTTTCATGATTCCAAGTTATTGTTATAAGCCTAACCCCTTTATTGTAAACATCTTCTATTCTTTCTAACTTTCCTTCTATTGCACCACCCTCTTCAATTGTTAAAAATGCAGATATTTTATTTTCGTTAAAATTTTTCTCCATTTCATCATAATTTCTTGCAATTGCAATACTATCTTTATTTTCATCTAAGTTTTTCATCAAAGTTTCATACATTAAATTAAAGTAATTATACGGTGTTTGTTTTATCTTTTTCAAATAATCATATTCAACAAATAAAGCAAAAAATTGAGCCTTAGCATTGGCTAATCTTAATTTTTCTAAATCCACATGTAAATCATTCTTTTTTAAATTCATTTTTTCTTCTATGACATTTTCATAACTACTATTAGTTGTTCCATCTTTTTGAAATGAATGACCTTTACTATTTGTGTGTATAAGACTTATTGTATCACAGTGCATATCTATAAGATTCATATAAAATTCCCCCATTAATAAATTTGATTTTTTGCTATATTTTTACGGATTTATTTTACTATCTAATTATACAACTAAATCCTATAATTTACATGACTTTTTTAATTATTAATTATTAAACCTTTTAGCATTAAATAATTTTATTATTTTTAATTTTTTTAATATTTATCTTTTAATTGTTTAATACTATTATTAAATCATAACCTTTAATTTACTATATTCAAAGGAGGTTTTTATGACCATTTTCAAAAAAACTTTAAATGTTTTAGGTGCTGTTATAGGAATTCCACTACTTCTTTATTCCTTATTATACATAGCTAATTTTATTATTTTATATTTTTTTATTACAGTTGAGAAAATTTCTAACGTTTCATATCTAAACGAAGTTTTAATTAATACTGCTTATATAGGAACATTGATTGGTGAAGGACTCACAGTTTTTATATTATTTATAATTTTTATATTTATTCCTAAAAATTTAATTAAAAGATGCAATTTCAAAGAAATAAATAGTAAAAAACTACCTGTGATAATTTGTTTAACAATAGGTCTTAGTTTATTTTCAATGCTCTTTGTAATTTTAGGTCAAAACTTTTTTCCAAGCTATCAAACTGTAGAAAACACTATGAATGCAGCTAAAAATTCGTATATTAAAATGCTAGTTGTGCTTTTAATTGGACCTATTTTTGAAGAAATTATATTTAGAGGTGCTATATTCTCTATTTTAAGAAAAAACATTCCTCTTGTACCTGCAATTATAATTCAAGCAATATTATTTGGTCTTCTACACGGAAATCCACTTCAAGGAATTTATGCGTTCTTTTTAGGCATTGTTTTATGCTTAATTTACCTTTATACAGGAAGCATTCTAGGAAATATGCTTTGTCATATAATATTTAATATCTTAGGAAGTGTTATCTTACCTATAGTTTTTGCTATTTTCCCAAATATTTTAATAATTACTATTTTAGGAATTATATTTTTATTTCTTGCTTATCATTTTTATAAAAAAGAACATCTATATAAAATACAATAAAATTTCATAAAAAAAACACATAGGATTTTTTCCTAAGTGTTTTTTTATTTAAAACTATTTTATTAAATTTTCACCTGTCATTTCAGAAGGTACTTCAAGTCCCATAACTGTAAGCATTGTTGGTGCTATGTCAGCTAATTTTCCTTTAGATTTTAACTCTTTTCCTTCTGAATCTTTTGAAATCCAAAGGAAAGGAACTTCATCAGTTGTATGAGCTGTCATAGGATTTCCTGTTGAATAATCTATCATAACTTCAGCATTACCATGGTCTGCAGTTACAAATACTGTTCCATCTTTCTCAAGAACTTTTTCAACTACTTTTCCAAGACAAGTATCTACTGTCTCTATTGCTTTAACAGCAGCTTCCATAACTCCTGTATGTCCCACCATATCAGGGTTTGCAAAGTTTAATATAATCATATCATATTTATCTTGATCTAATCTACTTATTAATTCTTCAGTAACTTCATTTGCACTCATTTCTGGTTTTAAATCATAAGTTGCAACCTTTGGAGATGCGATTAATGCTCTATCCTCATTAGCATTTGGAGTTTCAACTCCTCCATTAAAGAAGAAAGTTACATGTGCATACTTTTCAGTTTCTGCTATTCTTAATTGATTTAATCCATTTTTAGACACATATTCCCCTAAAGTATTAGTTAACTTTTCAGCTCTATATGCAACATCAACATTTTGTAATGTTTTATCATATTGAGTCATTGTTACAAATACTAAATTAAGATTTTGTCTTTCAAATCCATCAAACTCTTTTTCAGTTATAGCTCTTGTCATTTCTCTAGCTCTATCTGGTCTAAAGTTGAAGAATATAACAGAATCTCCACTCTTAATTCTAGCTACTGGCTCTCCATTTTTTTCTATAACACATGGTAAAACAAATTCGTCTGATTTATTATCATGATATGAATTTTCCATACATTCTACGGCTGAAGATGCTTTTTGTCCTTCTCCTAAAACCATAGCATTATATGCTAATTGAACTCTTTCCCATCTGTTATCTCTATCCATTGCATAATATCTACCACTTATAGTAGCTATTTCACCTACTCCAATTTCCTTCATGTAGCTCTCTAATTCCTTAACGAAATCTACACCTGAACCTGGAGCAACATCTCTTCCATCCATAAAACAATGAACATAAACTTTAGTTAACCCTTTTTGTTTAGCTAAATCTAAAAGTCCTTTTAAGTGATCTATATGTGAATGAACTCCTCCATTTGATAAAAGTCCCATTAAATGTAATGCAGTATCATTTTCCTCTACATTTTTAACTGCCTTACATAATGATTCATTTTTAAAGAAATTACCTTCTTTTATTTCTTTAGTTATTCTAGTTAATTCTTGATATACTATTCTTCCTGAACCTATATTTAAATGCCCAACTTCTGAATTTCCCATTTGACCTTCTGGTAGTCCAACTTCTAAACCTGAAGCTTCTAATTTAGTATGTGGGTATTTAGCAAAATATTTATCATAATTTGGTTTTTTAGCCATTTCTACAGCATTTCCATCTTCTTTTGGAGCTATTCCAAATCCATCTAATATCATTAATAATACTGGTTTTTTAGTCATCTTAATCCTCCAAACTTTTCTATTTAATTATCGAAATTAAAATAAATTTTCTATCTATAAATATTAAAATATAAAAACATTTTTTATTCTTTTTATATGCTTGTTTAACAAATTTATTATACTATATTTTAAAAATTCAAACAACTGATAAATATTATTAAACATTTTACAAAAACTATCCATACTTAGTTATTAAAACAATTGCTATATAAAAATTAAAAAAGCTATATCAAAATAGACTTTTTAACTTATTTTTATAAGTCATAAATTTATCTTTTTGATATAGCCCTTAGTTATATTTTATTAGAAATTAACTATTTGTGAGAAGTCTGAAGCTTTTAAGCTAGCTCCACCAACTAAAGCACCATCAATATCAGACATAGCCATTTGATTCTTTATAGTGTTTGGTTTAACTGATCCACCGTATTGTATTCTTACTTTATCAGCAACTTCTTTTCCAAACATTTCAGCAACAACGCCTCTTATAGCCATTATTGTTTCATTAGCTTGTTCATCTGTAGCAGTTTTACCAGTTCCTATAGCCCAAATTGGTTCGTAAGCTATAACAACTTTTTCAACTAATTCCTTTGATAATTCTTCTAAGTCAGCTTTTATTTGAGCTCCAACAACTTGATTAGTTGTTCCGTTTTCTCTTTGTTCTAAAGTTTCTCCACAGCAAAGTATTGGAGTTATGTTGTGTGCAAATGCAGCCTTAACTTTTTTATTTAAAGCTTCATCTGTTTCATTGAAATATTCTCTTCTTTCACTATGTCCTAAAATAACATATTCTATTCCCATAGCTTCAAGCATTACTGGTGAAACTTCCCCAGTGAAGGCTCCACTATTTTCAAAATGCATATTTTGTGCAGCTATTTTAACATTTGAACCTTTGGCAGCTTCTAAAGCAGCACTTAAACACACAAATGTTGGACATATAACAACATCACACTTAGCATCTTTAACTAATGGTTTTAATTCATTTATCATTTCTACTGCTTCTGCAGGAGTTTTATTCATTTTCCAGTTTCCAGCTATTATTGGAGTTCTCATATCTTTCACCTCATAATTTTTTAATATTTTAAAAAGGCGTAGATATTATCTTTTAAGATAATATCTACTTTATAATTTCTTCAATCTATCAATCTTATATTATCTATATTTAAATTATTTATCGTTTAAAGCAGCTATTCCTGGTAAAGTTTTTCCTTCTAAGAATTCAAGTGAAGCTCCACCACCAGTTGAAATGTGTGTCATTTTATCACCAAATCCCAATGTATTAACAGCAGCAGCTGAATCTCCTCCACCAATTACTGTTGTAGCATCTGCATCTGCCATAGCCTTGGCAACAGCTATTGTTCCTTTGTTGAAGTTTTCAAATTCGAATACTCCCATAGGTCCATTCCATATAACTGTTTTAGCATCTTTTATAGCTTCTGCATAAATAGCTTCTGTTTTAGGTCCTATATCTAATCCCATAAATCCATCTTGGATATTTTGATCTTCAGTAATAACAGGAGCAACATCTTTAAATTCAGCAGCAACTCTGTGATCTACTGGTAATAAGAATCTAACTCCTTTAGCTTCAGCATCAGCTATCATTTTTTTAGCGTAGTCTAATCTATCTTCTTCAACTAAAGAATTTCCAACGCTATATCCTTGAGCTTTTAAGAATGTGTAAGCCATTCCTCCACCTATTATTAAAGTGTTAACCTTATCTAATAAGTTTTCTATAACTGCTATTTTATCTGAAACCTTAGCTCCACCTAATATAGCAACAAATGGTCTTACTGGATTGTTAACTGCTTCTCCTAAGAATTTTAATTCTTTTTGAATTAAATATCCACATACTGCAGTATCAACGAATTTAGTTACACCTTCAGTTGAAGAGTGAGCTCTATGAGCTGTACCAAATGCATCATTTACATAAATATCACAAAGGCTAGCTAATTCTTTTGATAATTCTTCACCATTTTTAGTTTCTTCTTTTCTGCATCTTGTGTTTTCTAATAAAACAACATCTCCGTCTTTCATGTCAGCAACTGCTTTTCTAGCATTTTCTCCAACAACTTCTTGGTCAGCAGCAAAAACTACAGTTTTTCCTAACATTTCGCTTAATCTTACAGCAACTGGTGCTAAAGATTTTGAAGCATCTTTTCCTAAGTGTGAACAAAGGATAACTTTTGCTCCGTTTTCTATTAAATATTTTATAGTAGGAAGAGCCCCTTTTAATCTATTTTCATCTGTTATAACTCCGTCTTTTAATGGTACGTTAAAGTCGCATCTTACTAAAACTTTTTTTCCGTTTACTTGGATATCTTCAATAGTTTTTTTATTGTAACTCATGAAATTCACCTCTAAATTTTATTTATATTTAAAATGGTCCGGTCCTAAAGTGTACGCCTTAAAGACCGGACCCATCATAGGATCATATAAGACCTATAAAAATCTTATATCCTTATTTATTAAAATACTAAAATTAAGCTAATTCAGCAAAGTATTTAATTGTTCTAACCATTTGGCTAGTGTATGAATTTTCGTTATCATACCATGCAACAACTTGAACTTGGTATAATCCTTCTCCGATTTCAGATACCATTGTTTGAGTTGCATCGAATAATGAACCATAAGTGATTCCTACGATATCAGAAGAAACTAATTGTTCTTCAGTGTAACCAAATGATTCATTTGAAGCAGCTTTCATAGCAGCGTTTATAGCTTCTTTAGTTATGTTTTCACCTTTAACTACAGCTGTTAAGATTGTAGTTGATCCAGTTGGAACTGGAACTCTTTGTGCAGATCCTATTAATTTTCCGTTTAATTCTGGAATAACTAATCCTATAGCTTTAGCAGCACCAGTTGAGTTTGGTACTATGTTAACAGCAGCAGCTCTAGCTCTTCTGAAGTCACCTTTTCTATGTGGTCCATCTAAAACCATTTGATCTCCAGTATAAGCATGAATTGTTGACATTATACCTGATTGAATTGTTGCAAAATCATTTAAAGCTTTAGCCATTGGAGCTAAGCAGTTTGTAGTACAAGATGCAGCAGATATTATTTTATCTTCAGCTGTTAATACATTTTGGTTTACGTTGAATACAACTGTTGGAAGGTCGTTTCCAGCAGGAGCTGATATAACAACTTTTTTAGCACCAGCATCTATATGAGCTTGTGATTTAGCTTTTGATACATAGAATCCTGTACATTCTAAAACTACGTCTACTCCGATTTCTCCCCATGGTAATTTAGAAGCATCAGCTTCAGCATAGATTCTGATTTCTTTTCCATCAACTGTAATAGAATCTTCTCCAGCTACAACTTTATCACATAAAGCGTATCTTCCTTGAGCTGAATCATATTTTAATAAATGAGCTAACATTTTTGGGCTAGTTAAGTCGTTTATAGCAACTATTTCATACCCTTCTGCTCCAAACATTTGTCTAAATGCAAGACGTCCAATACGTCCAAATCCGTTAATAGCAACTTTTACCATTGTGAATTCCTCCTAAATATAAATAGATATATATAAAATATTTTTAAATATTTTAAACGATTTAATTATTTTGTTGAAACTTTTTAATAATTTCTTTAGCTGCACCTTCATCTAATACTAAAACAACATTTTCATTATTTGATACAGCAGACATTATTGCTTCTGCTTTATATCTGCCTCCAGCTACAGCAACTTGATTTTTTACATTTTTTATTTTATTTATATCAATACCTAAATTAGGCATAACTGATACCACTTTTGCATTTTTGTCAAAATAAAATCCTAATGCCTCCCCAATAGCTCCTAAGTCTAATAAATCATTTATTAACTCATCTGAAACTCCTCTTTTAAATGCCATTTTTTCTGCATCTCCTATACCATATAAAAGTATATCTGCATTGTTTATATAATTTATAATTTCTTTGACATCTTTTTGTTTACTCAAAGTTTCAACTACTTCTGCTACAGCATTAGCCGGAATATGAAGCATTTTATAACTTCCATTCACTTTTTTAGCCAACTCTCCTGCTAAAGTATTAGCTTGTGTTTCTACATTTTTCCCCATTCCACCTCTAGCTGGAACAATCAAAATATCATGTAAATTCTGAATTTTAGGAAAATGATCTACCACTTCTCTTATTGTACTACCACCTGTAAGAGCAAGAACATAATCATCTTTCAATATAGACTTTATATAATTTGCTGCTGCTTTTCCAAGTTCTTTATAAACATCAATTTCTTCATCTAAACTTCCAGGAACAATTATTACATCCTTTAAGTTTAAAAGTTCTTTTAAACTTGATTCTACATAAGATAATCCTTTTATCTCATGAATAAACTCCTTAAGCATTTCTAATATGTTTTCTCCTTCTTTGGTTACATACATACCAGGCGTAGTAATTTGAATTAAATTTTGAGTTTTAAGAAAGTTAATTTCTGTTCTAACTATTCTTTCTCCTAAGCCCAAATTACTTGCTAATACTCGTCTACCTATTGGTTCGTTGTAATGGATTGTTCTTAGAATATTATATCTTTTTTCTAAGAGTTCCACCATTTCTGGAACTATTACTTTTTGCAACTTTAATGTATCTTGCAAACCAAACAACTCCTTTGGTCATTTAGCGTCCCACTTAAAACTTAAATGTCCCACAACAATTATTATAAAACAAAAGTGTACATTTTAAAAGTATTTTTTTAAATTTTTCAGAAAATTTTTATTTAATTGGCGTAATTATACCTATCATCCATTTAAAATCTTTTTCTTTTACTAGAAGATTTTATACCTATCTCTTCTCTGTATTTTGCCACTGTCCTTCTAGATATATTCATACCATTTTTATTTAATTTTTCACAAATTATCTGATCTGATAATGGTTTTACCTTATCTTCTTCATTTACCATCTTCTCTATGATTTTTTTAATATTCACAACTGAAATATCCTCTATTTTATTACTATTTTTACCATTTGTTTGTATTCCATTTGTAAATAAATCTTTAATTTTTATTGTACTAAAAGATGTTAGTATATATTTTTCCCTAATTGCCCTTGATATAGTTGATTCATGCATATCTATCTCTTCTGCAATCTCTTTTAATGTCATAGGAATTAATGCACTTTCACCTTTTTCAAAATAACCTCGTTGCTTTTTAACAATTTTCTCTAAAACTTTATGCAATGTTGTTTTTCTATGATTTATACTTTTAACTAAAAATAATGCTTTATCTATTTTTTCTTCTATATATTTTACCGCATCCTTATCATCATTATCTCTAAGTATTTCATTATACATAGAATTTATCGATAACTTAGGCAAAACTTTATCATTCATCACAATAAAAAATTCATTTCCTATTTTTTTTATTTCAGCATCAGGAATTATAAATTTCATATTTTCTCCAGTATAAAAACCTCTTGATGGTTTTGGTTCCAATGTTTTTATTAAATCACCAAAGCTTTGTGCTTCTTTTGCTGTTATTTTTAACGCTTTACCGATAAGTTGATATTTATTATCTGCTAAGTCTTCTAAATGATTATTTATAATTTTTTCTAACATTTCGTTATCTTTTCCAAGCCTTTTTAATTGAAGTATTAGACATTCCTTTATATCTCTTGCCCCAATGCCTGCTGGCTCTAAATTATGAAGAAGTATTAAGGCTCTTTTTACATTTTCTTTTCCACATCCTAATTCCTCTTCTATTTCTTCAGTACTTACATCTAAATATCCTCTATTATCTAAAGATTCAATCATATAACTGCAAATACTTCTTAGATAATCATCAATTGGTATATCTATAATTTGTTCTAACAAATGTTCCTTTAATGATTTTGGATTACTTATAAACGTAAATGGAGAAACACTATCTTCACTGTAATCACTATAGCTTTGAGAACCATAATTATCTGATTCAAAATATTTTATAAGTTCTTTATATTCTAATCTATCTTGTTCTTTTGTTTTATTTTCTAAACTTTCATATTGAACTTCTAAAACTGGATTTTCTAAAAACTCTTTTTCTATATATTCCCTTAAATCATTAGTCGACATTTGTAATAATTTAATTGATAGTTGCATTTGTTGTGTCATTATAAGTTTTTGTTCTTGTGTTAAATTTAAATTAAAATTCATTTCCATTTTTAAAACACCTATCCTTATTTAAACATATATCTTCGTTTAAATATCTATCATAAAACATACAAATATTAAGTTTCATTTTTAATTATCTTATAAATAACATTTTTTTTCAATATCAAACAACTTTAATAAAATCATTAACTCCCCATTATCTCATTGCTAGTTTTAGGTATAGTTAACTCTCCATTTATTATTAAACCTTTATAATATTTTACTATATCTAAAACTTCTGAAGGAACAATATTTTTTGTACTACTTGCTATATCTATTGCACCTTCCTTTAAACCAAGTCTTAAGATATTATCTTTTCCCGCCTTAAATGTTCCCTTTGTAAATTCTTCAATTGAATTATAAACTGCTAAATCTGTTTTCTTAATCATAGAAGATAATATACACCCTAAATATTCTTTAAGCTTTTCACCCTGATCCTCATCTATTCCTATAGCATATTTACCCTCTTCCTTTGCAGCTTTAAAAACACCAAGACCACTTTTTCCAGCAGCATGAAATATTATATCTACACCATTATTATATAGTTCCTTTGCGACCATATATCCTTTTTCTTCATCATTAAAATCCATAGTGTATCTAATATTTTTTTGATTTATCAAATCTTTTGCAGCATCTTTATTAACAACCTGAATACCATAGGCAAATCCTGTTCCTATTTCCTCAATTATTGGAGCTTCTACCCCTCCTATGAAACCTATTTTATTTGTCTTAGTCATATTACCAGCTATAATTCCCATTAAAAAAGCCCCCTCTTCATTTTTAAACATTATAGATTTTATATTAGCTAAATTTGAGGTACTATCTATTAAAACAAAATTTTTATTACTATTATTTTTAGCTACATTTTCCATACTATCTTTCATTCTAAAACCAACTCCAAAAATCAAAGAACTTTTTTTAGCTAAATTTCTTATATTCCTTTCATATTCAGATATTTCTTTGCTTTCTAAAGTGGCATATTTCACATTAAATTCATCTCCCGCCTTAACTAGACCCTCATAAGCAAAATTATTAAATCCAAAATCATCAATTCCAGCAGTATCTGCATTTAATCCTATATTCGAAGTTTTGGATATAGAGATTTCTCCCACATCTAAACTTCCATTTTCACAACCAATTAACATAAAAAGAAATACTATTATTATTCCTAATTTAAATATCTTCCTCATAAATACACAACTCCTAAACTTTTAATATAAACTATCTATTATCTTTATTTATATCTTTCTCAAAGTCATATGTATCTTATGTATTTAATCAATAAATTTATTTTATTCAAATATTATCACACATTTAGATTGCTAAAATATTCAATACTATACCCATTTCATTCAAATTAAAATGGCTTTATTAAAGATACCACTTTAATAAAGCCATTTTTTAATTAATTTAATTGTTCAATCATTTTTAACATAACTTTTGCCTAAATAAAATGCACACTAGTAATTTTTAACAAAAAATAAACCGCAAGCTTTAATTCCTGAATGTATTCCAACAGCACATCCAACTCTTTGATGTATATATTCTATATTATTACTTTCTAAATATTCCCTAATAGTAGTACAAACTTCAGGACTTTCAACTTCTAATAATATTACAGGTTCACCTTGTTTTCTATCTGTACTATTAAATTTTTCTACAACTTCTTTTATAGCTTTTTTAGTACCACGAACCTTACTGTAAACATTCATTTCACCATTTTCTACATCTAATAATAGTTTTATACCTAATGCTCCCACTAACATAGCCTTCCCCTTTGAAAGTCTTCCACCCCTTACAAGGTTATCTAAACTTTCAAATACAAGCCCTGCATCTATAGCTTCTCTATACTTTAATATTTCCTCTTCAATTTCATTTAAAGTAAAACCATCTTCTATCATTGTAGCTGCTTTTAAAACTATAAGACCAAGACCTGATGTTACATTTAACGTATCTATAACCTTTATATCTTCGCTACCAATTTCCATTTTAGCTATTGTAGCTGATTGATATGTTCCACTCATCTTTGATGACAACGGTAAAACTATTATTTTATATCCTTCGTCAAGCCACTTTTTATAAGATTCAACAAATCTACTAGGTGTAACTTGAGATGTAGTTGGAAGCACATTTTCTCTCTCAATTCTTTCTTGCATTGCGTTAAAGTCTATATCTATTCCATCTAAATAACTCTCTTCTCCAAAATTAATCAAAAGAGGTAAGACCTCTATTTTATATTTTTCTATTAAATTTTTTGAAAGATCGCACGAACTATCTGTAATTATTTTTATTTTTTCCAAATTAAATCCCCCCTATTTCATATTTGGAAAACCAATACCCTTTAATGCTTCATAAGTAACAATGGCTACAGTATTTGATAAATTTAAGCTTCTAGTTGTGGTATTAATCATAGGAACTCTTATCTCTATATGATTTTTATGAACCTCTTCAGGAACACCTGATGATTCTCTTCCAAACATTATGAAATCCCCTTCTTTATAACTTACATCACTATATAATCTATCAGTATGAGTTGATGATAAATAAATTGTTTTATCACCATGCTTTTTCATAAAATCTTCATAACTTTCATATATTTCTAAATTTAATTGTTTCCAATAATCTAATCCTGCACGCCTTACATGTTTTTCATCTAAACTAAATCCCATAGGCTTTATTATGTGTAGTTTAGAATTAGTTAAAACACATGTTCGTGCAATATTCCCTGTATTTTGTGGTATCTCTGGTTGATACAATACTATATTTAAATTCACTTGATTTTCCTCCGAATAACCTATTATACTTGGTTTAATATATTCAAGTTATATCATATTACCTAATTATATAAAATGCAAGAAATTATTTGGTTAAAATATACTTATATCACTTCTTTTATTTTTCACACAAAGTTTTTATAAAATAATGTAAACTAAAAGACTGCATCATTTAACCGATTCAGTCTTTCACTTTATTATTCACTTATTTCAGTTTGTCCTGTTCCTATTCCACCAGTTCCTACCTTTAACACTCCATCTACTTTAGAATAATTATATGTTCCAAGTAGCTTTCTAGAAACTTCTTTTCCATTTTCATAAGTAACCACATAAGCACTTGATTTATATCCATCAACAGGCTTAGTTTGCCAAACTTCTTGACCTTTAGATAAACTTGCATCATTTACCCTTGTAACTGTGGCTTTTGATGTAACTTCAGCATTTGTTGCTAATAACTCGTAACTTTTATCTCCTTTAGCTTGTGTATTTCCATAAATATTAATTGTCATAACCTTAGAACCATTAGTTGTAGCCTCTATATATATAGGCACATTGTAGGTATTAGTAAACTTGTAGTCTAAATATCCCCAAGCAACAGCACTATCTAGACCATAATCTGAGTAAGATGTTTTAAGTGAATGGTTATGTCTCTCTGTTGGAACTAATCCTGCCCTTATTACCGCTCTGTTTAATGCAGTAGATACCTGACATATTCCTCCTCCTAATCCATCAACGACCTGATTTGATACAAAAGTAGCAGCATTTTTATATCCTCTTGCCTCAGTTCTTTCACCTACTATATTATTAAAACTAAAAGTTTCTCCTGGCATTATCAATGTCCCATTAATAGATTTTAAAGCTAATGCTATATTAGTAGCCCTTGCATCAGTTGATGATGAATAATCAGATGTAAAACTTCCTATAACCCCATTTATACTCTCTAATTCTGCTGTTGTAACACTTGGTGTAGTTTCTGTAACTGGAATATCAACTACAATCGTTTTATCATTTAAATCCTCACTAATATCATTGTTTATTGCATTTTTTACAAGAGTATCTACATCATTAACATCTATATCTCTTCCATTAGAACTAGAACTTACTACTAATTTTCCATTCACCATAGATATTGTTGCATTCTTTGCTGCTATATCTACCTTTTTTTCTAATTCTTCCTCGTATTTTTTTAGCTCATCTTCATTATAATCAACAGTTAAATCTAAATTTTCGCTAATTCCTTCATGTATATATTTTTGTTTTTCAAATATATTTTTATTTTTTCCTATCTCCATAGCTTTTGCAACAACATCATCTATATCATACTGAGGTGATAAATCAGAAAAATTTATATCTATCTCTTCATCATCAGCCTTTATAATTATCTCCTTGTTTTCAGCAACTTTTCCGTATTTACTTTTTAATGTTTCTTCAGCTTGATTTTTTGTCATTCCACCTAAATCAATTCCTTCAACAGTAATTCCTGGATATATTTTATTTGACCATTCATCCACAACTCTTTTTGCATTATCATAATAAATTCCACTTGCAGTTGCGCCAATAGCCATTGCAACTGATGTACTTATTAGGATTTTCTTTATTTTCCCCATTTATTTTATCCCCTTTTTGAAACTCGTTTAATAATTATTTTAATAATACATTATTTATGAATTATAGTCAAAATATATAATAAAATTATAAAAATGTTGTATCTTTATATTTAAATTATTTGACACAACACTTTTAATTTTAATATATTAACTTAATATATATTTGCTTCTTTCTAATGAAAAATCTCCTGCATAATCAAAAGCCTCTATACTTATTTCTATGTCTTGATTTTTAGGCAAATTAAACTTACTCTTATTTATATTAAACTTAGTCGTTTTAGAGGATACTGTTCCTGCATAAAGAGAATTTATAAATATATTATACCCTGATATATCTGCTTCAGTATTAGCTTTCCAATAAACTGTAATAATGCTTCCGTTTTGCACTGCATAAAGCCCTACAACAGGTGCTGGTGGCATTAAGTATGCTATATCTATCGGACCCCAATTTAAATCTACTGGATTATCTATTCCTGATAGCTTCCCTTCATCAGTATATTGCCAAAGAGTCCATTTACTCCACCCTCCAATATTAGGTGGATATTTAGGATTTGATAAAATTCTAGGATACATAGCTATCCAAAGAGGCATATTACTCAATGGATATCCTTTTCCTTGAATATTAAAATTATCATATAATTCTATAAAAAAAAGCCCTGTATAATACATAATTTTTCTTCTAGTCTTTTGTTCAAACCTAATTTTAAACCTTTGTATCCAATTTATTAGTCCTGTAGTTGATATAGATCCATCAATAGGTTCCTCCACATCTAAAACAGGAAATAAATCACCATAGTTTCCCTGTCCAAACCCTAATTGTAATGTATTTATGAAATTATCACATTGACTATCTGCTGTTGTTAAATCATAAGATGGAATTCCATAATGATATGCACCGCATGGAATACCTCTTCTTAAACATTGTTTTGCAAAATTTACAAACTGTCTATCAACATTAAATGTTCCTGTGCTTGAACTAGATGCTCTAAGATATACGAAATCAGAATTATTAGCTAATAAATCAAAATTTACATTTTGAGTATATTGATTTATATCTGGTCCAAAAGTATTATTAGAACTTTTATCTTGCATGAAATTACTCTCTTATAAAATTACTATATACTATATAATTTATAATTTTTCATTTCAACATGTTACTATTATTTTATCTTTTTTCTTTCAAAGAATATTCTATAATTAAATCCAAAAGAGTTGAAAAATCTATATTTATACTATTACAACTTTTAGGAAATAAACTGTTTTTAGTCATTCCAGGCAACGTATTAACTTCTAATACATAACTTTCCCCATCTTTAATTATCATATCTACTCTAGCGTAAACACTACATCTTAGAGAATCATAAGCATTTAAAGCTATAGTTTCTATTTTTTTTTGCATATTTTCATTAAAATTAACAACATACTCATAAGCTTCACTGTCAGTATATTTAGATTTTAAGTCAAAGAATTTTCCCTTTGGTTTTATAGCCAATATAGGTAAAACTTTGCCATTTAATATAGGACAGGTTATTTCATCACCCTTTATATATTCCTCTATTATTGCTATTTTGTCATATAAAAGTACAGTTTCTACTGCTTTTTTTACATTTTCCTCCTTTTCAATTAAAAATGTAGCAACTGAAGAACCACCACTATTAGGCTTTATAAATATAGGATATTTCATTTTTTTTATATAATCGTAATCTATATCATTTACAGATTTTATAGAAATCCATTTAGGCGTTTTTATATTTTGTGATACCATTATTTTTTTTGCAATATCTTTATCCATGCATATAGAACTGCTTAATGCATTGCATCCTGAATAAGGTATATTTAATACTTCCAAAATTTTTTGTACACTACCATCTTCACCAAATTTTCCATGAAGGGCTAAGAATGCAAAATCTATATTATTACACTTAGCTAAAACATCCTCTTTTTTATCTATTATTATAGGTACAACTTCATATTTTTTTTTATTTATATTGTTAACTATTGCTTTACCTGTCTCAAGTGATACGTCCCTCTCTGTTGAAATACCACCCATTAATACTCCTATCCTCATTGCTCTTTCCTCCAAAAACATACTCTATATATAGTACAAAAGCATTTCTTCTTTTGTTATATATTTTTTGTTTATAGTTAACCTTAATTTCTGTTTCTATTTAAAAATAAAAGGTTAAGATAAACTTATCTTAACCTTTTATTTTTAAATATATAATTTTAATATTTATAATTTACTTAAAAATTATTTTGCTATTTGATTTCTTTTAACTCTTAAAGATCCTTCAATTATTAAATCTAAAAGTTTTGGTATATCTATACCAGCTGCAGCTGCTCCTAATGGGAAAAGACTGTTTTTAGTCATTCCAGGTAATGTATTAACTTCTAATACATAAGGAACTCCATCTTTTATTAACATATCTATTCTTGTATATACACTTGATTTTAAAAGTTTATATGTCTTTTCTGCCATTTTTTTAACCTCAGCATGTACTTCTGCTGGTAATTCAACAACATATTGATCCGCTCCACCATCACAGTGTTTTGATTCTTTATTATAGAAGAAACCATTGTTTGGTTTTATAGCAACTACTGGTAACATTTCACCATTTAATACTGGACAAGTTATTTCATCACCCTTTATATATTCTTCTATCATAACTTCAGTATCGTATTGTAAAGCTTCTTCTACAGCCTTAGCTATATCTTCTTTTCTTTCAACGAAAGTTGTAGCTACTGATGAACCTCCGTTATTTGGTTTAACAAATACTGGGTAAGTAACCTTTTCTATAGCATCATAATCTATATTTTCTACTGAATCAACCATTGTCCATTTAGCAGTTCTAACTCCACCCCAGTCTAAAATTCTTTTTGTCATATCTTTATCTATTCCAATAGCTCCACTTAAAGGACCACATCCTGAATAAGGTATGTCCAAAACTTCTAAAACAGATTGAACTGTTCCATCTTCACCAAATTGACCATGTAATGCTAAAAGTGCAAAATCTAATCCTTGATCTTTAACCTTTGTTATTACATCTTCTTTTTCTTTTAAAACTATTGGAACTACTTCATATTTATTTTTATCTAAGTTTTCAACCATTACATTTCCGCTCATTATAGATATTTCTTTTTCTGTAGAAATACCACCCATTAAAACTCCAACTTTCATTTCAAAATCCTCCAAACACTTTGTTTAATTTAGACACATACACAAGTGCCTTCACCTAAGTAATATTATATAAATTTTTTCATAAAAAAAAAGAACCACTAATCCTTTTATTTAACCTGTTAGTGGTTCTTAGTGGTATAAAAATTTATTTTTATAAAGATGAAAACTAGAAATTTTAATTTAATTCATATATATCTGCAAATTCTATAGAAATTCTATCTACCGATGATTTATATCTACTTTCTTTTTCTTTTATAACAACATTCTCCTCAATCACGTTAGGCAATAAAACTATAAAATTACATCCTTTTTCAGTATCATCTTTAAGATACACACGACCTCCATGGAGTTCTACTAATGACTTAACTAAAGCTAGTCCAATTCCACTTCCTTCTTTATTTCTATTATAAGATTTATCAACTTGAATAAATCTTTCAAAAATAAATTTTCTCATATGCTTAGGAATTCCTATACCATCATCTTTGACGCTTATTTCAACCCATTTATTATCATCTACCAAAGCTATATTTACATCTATATTTCCTCCGGTTTCAGTAAATTTAACAGCATTTGATAAAAGATTTAAAACAACTCTCTCTATTTTATCAGGATCACATCTTATTTCTAATTCTTCTACCTCTGTATCAAAAATTATATTTATTTGCTTCTCCTCTACATAAGGAACTATGGACATAGTAATATCTTCTACTAAATTCACTATATCATAATTTGTAAAATCCATTTTTAAAAATCCTGAATCAATTTTTGTTATATCTATCAAATTATTTACAAGTCTTAACATTCTAAAGCAATTTTGTTGCATGCTCTTATAATATTTATCATAATACTCTATAAATCCATCTTGATCACTATTTTTCTTTTTATAATCTAAAAGTTGAATACATGAGTATATTATATTTATAGGTGTTCTAAGTTCATGAGATAAATTTGCAAAAAACTCATTTCTTATTTGTTCATACTGTTTTACTTCTCTATATTTTTTTTGAAGAGATCTTATAGCATTTCTATGTTGTAATCCTCTAGATACAATAACTTTTCCTATTGGTTCTTCATAATAATCTCTGATAGTACTTATGACTGATTCCACAGCTACCAACTTATCATTTTTACCTACAAGTTTATGCTCAATAAAGGTGCTAACATCTCCTTCTTCAATCATTATACTTAATGATTCACTATCTGTATTATTTACGATATCTAAATAATTTTTTCCTATTAATTCTTTCTCATCATATCCCAACATAGCACTTACTGTAGTATTCACATAGTTTATAACTCCATTCATATCAACAGTAAATATTAAGTCTTTTATATTTTTGGTTATAAGACGTAATCGCTCTTCATTAACTTTAAGTTCATGACTTACATTGTAATCATCCGTTATATCTCTAGTTGTTAAGACATTATATATACATCCATACTCATCACTTAATCTTTGTAGGCTACCTCTTATAACCCTACCGTCATTTGTGAAAAAGTTTCCGTTCCATCCTGACTTATTATTTTTTACATATTCATAAGCCGACAATCTTTGATCTACACTTATAACATTTAAAAGATTATGGTTAAGTTGCTCATATCCTTTTTCGGTTCTGTCAACGCCCCATTGTTTTCTAACTTTTTTATTAGCATATACTATTTTATCATCTCTATCCCTAACTACTATATCATTATATCTATCTTCTTCAGATATTGCATAAAACACCAATAATTTTTGATGCAATTCTCTACTTTCCTTTACTTTGAGAACAAATTCTATAAATATTCCAACTATTAATATTATGTATCCACCCATACTAAATATATTAGAGTACTCGTTAATTATGGGCCTATAACCCCAAGCATAAAGATTTGCGTATACACTTTTAATTATAAAGAGATCTAAACTTATAGATATTATAGTGTATATAAATTCATTAGTTTTCAAACTCTTCCTTATAATCATAATTATAATTATAAAATGATATATTGACAGTATGATATTTGAAACAAATAATGATATCCACAAAGGTTCATTATGCCCAAAAGATTCTAACATTTTTAAACTGCCTATAGATAAAAGTGCTGTTACTATAACTGTAATTAATGTAAATAATATTTTTCTTTTAATTATTAGTTTAGCAAGCTTATTTTCTGGAACAACAACTAGTGTTACAAACAATGCTCTAAACAAATATGTAAAAATAATAAGGGAAGTAGCTACGACACTTAATCCTCCTAAGTTTTTAGAATACAAACTGGCACAAACATATTCACAAGCTAAACTTACAAATACTAAAGACATAAGATATAAATCATCTTTTTTATATGTATAATAGTATAACCAACAACTTATAATTGCTAACGCCGGTATTCCAAAACTAGCTTCTCTAGATATTATATAATCTAAAATAGTATTTTTTACTTGATATATATGAATAGTATTTAAAAGTGCAACAGCTGTAAAAATAGCTGCAATTATTATTACTAACTTTATAGCTCTATTTATTTTAATTTTATGATTATTTGTATAATTTATATCTATTATCATAGTCACCTCTATAAAGAACATTCAGACGTTACATTATTATCTTCGATGTTAATATAAAACATTTTTTAATAAATAAATTTTTTATTTTTCAGTCATTTCTTTATAATATTTACAGTATTGGTTAATTATACAATTATTGCATTTAGGAGATTTTGCACTACAGCATCTCCTTCCATGGAATATTATTAAGTGATGTGCTAATGACCACATATCCTTTGATATTTCTTTTTGAAGTTGTTTTTCAACATCTAAAACATTTTTTCCATCTGCAAGACCTATTCTATTTGAAACTCTAAACACATGAGTATCAACTGCAATTGCTGGAATATTAAAAGCATTTGATATAACAACATTAGCAGTCTTTCTTCCAGCACCAGCTAAAGAACTTATTTCTTCTATAGTTTTTGGAACCTCTCCATTAAAATTTTCCTTTAACTGCTTGCACATCATAAGTAAATTTTTAGTTTTATTTCTATATAGACCTATTACTCTGATTCTATTTTCTAATTCTTCTTGAGTAATTTTACTAAATGATTCAACGTCTGGATAATCATTAAACAAAGTTTTAGTTACTTCATTTACCTTTTTATCAGTTGTTTGTGCTGATAAAATAGTAGCTACTAAAAGTTGAAATGGTGTTTTGTAATTTAATTCACATTTAGCATCTGGATACTCTTCTTTTAATAGTTCTAAAATTTCTTTTGTTCTTTGTTTCATATCATTATACCTCTTAAAACTAATTTAATCCTTATATACTCCCTTATAACTATCTGGTAATAAATTAGCTACGCTTTTCATAATATATGTCAAAGCTCTATCATCATACTCATGCTTATCTTCGCCCTTTTCTTTTGTTGGCAAAGTGATTGGCTTTCCAAAAACAACATCTACTTTAGCATTTTCAAAATGTTCAGCCCCCATATCTGTATCATTTATAGGCATAAGTTTTTCTGTCCCTATAAGCCCAAAAGGAACTATCTTAGCTTTAGTCAATCTTGCTATTAATAAAACTCCTTTTTTAGCTTCAATCATAGATGCCGTTCTACTTCTTGTTCCCTCTGGAAACATGACTATATTTTGACCACTTTTAACCTCTTTAACTATCTTATTTAGTGATTCTTTATCTGCTGTGTTTGGCACAATATTAATTGTCTTTAACAATCTAGCCCCTAAATAAGTTAGAGCTTTATCATCTAATTTAACCCCAGCTATATAATATGGATCATATATATTTCTTATAATTCTATCAACTATAAGACCATCTGCATTGCTTAAATGGTTTCCTATAAAAATAAATGGCCCTTCTTCATTTTTTATTTCTTCTAAACCGTGTACATGAAGGTCTGCATACTTATCTAATATACTATTTACAACTTTACTTGCAAGTGGTACAAATAGAAAATCTGGCATTTTTACTATTATGCCCATACCAAAACGCTTTAACATCTAAATTATCCTTTCCATTCTTACAAAAATTCTTAACTTTAGCTCTAAATATTATACCTTATTTAGCAGTAAAAGTCTATTTTTATACTCCTCTAGATATGGTGATTCAAAGCTATAATCTTCTATATTTTTATTTTCTATTAAGTACATTTTTATAAGTGAATTTCTTATAAGTATATTTTTTCCTCTCCATCCGCAAGATGTTGTTTTAAATGTTTCTTTAAACTTTGAGTTAGTTAAAGATAGTATGCTTTCAGTACATATATTATTGTTCATAAAATCTAATGGTTTAAATTCATTTATACCAGAATAAGCTATATCTTTATTACATGGACAGCTATTTTGACATGTATCACACCCAAATATTCTTCCCTTCATAAGATATAAATATTTATCATTAATTTCTTTTTTTTGGGTAATATACGACATACATATATTACAATTTTTCTTTTTATCATTTATAGAATTGGTTGGACATGCAGTATAACATCTATTACATTCTGTACATGGTGTATTATCTAATTGCTTAATATCCTTTGTATCAATATCTAAATCAGTTATTATTTCTCCTAAAAATACAAAAGACCCATATTTTTTAGTTATAAGCATATTATTTTTTCCAATAAATCCAATGCCACTTAGGTAAGCAATATATCTTTCTGGAAGAGTATTGCTGTCTACAAATGACATTGCTTTTCCTCCAATCTTTTCTATAAATTCACATATTTTATCTAAATAACTTTTAACTACTCTATGATAATCTAATCCTCTTGTATAAAGCGAAAAACCGTTGCTATTATAAACACCATCATGCAGATAAGGGAAAGCTATAGATATTATAGTTTTCCCTTCTTGCATATAATGATTGGGATTTATTCTTTTTTCTATATCCACTTCCTCAAATTCATTTTCTAATCCCTCATCTTTTCTATAATTATAAAATTTTCTAAGCTCACTAAATTCTCTACATGGAGTAAATCCTATCAAATCTAAACCTAAGTCTGCACAATATTTAACTATCTGTCCTTTAATATCCACTTCTTAACCCCTTTATTATATAGTCATATTATTATATATTTTTCTTATATTACCATTAATATCTATTATCTCTATAATCTCTTCTTTCCCTTTAATTTTATTAACAGCTGGAATCCCAACTGTTGTACTATCATCTGGTACATCTTTTAAAACTACTGAATTAGCTCCTATTTTAACATTATTTCCAATATTTATTGGTCCTAAAACTTTAGCACCACATCCAATTACAACATTATTTCCTACCGTTGGATGCCTTTTACCTGTATCTTTTCCTGTTCCACCTAAAGTTACTCCATGATATATTAAAACATCATCTCCAATCTCAGCTGTTTCACCTATAACAACACCCATTCCATGGTCTATAAAAAGTCCTTTTCCAATTGTAGCTCCTGGATGTATTTCTATACCAGTAAAAAATCTAGATATTTGAGATAACAATCTTGCTAAAAAAAAATGTTTTTTCTTATATAATTTATGAGCTATTCTATGATTTATCAAAGCGTGTATTGATGGATAAAGTAAAAGAACCTCAAAAGCACTTCTTGCAGCAGGGTCATTTTTTAAAACAATTTGGATATCATATTTCAGATTTTTAAACACTTTTAATCACATCCTAAGTTTAGTCATATAACCCTGATGAGAAATATTTTTCTCCTCCATCTGGAGATATAACAACTATTTTTTTATCTCTACCTAATTTCTTAGCTATCTCTATACCAGCGTAAAGAGCTGCTCCTGAAGAAATACCTATTAAAACACCTTCCTTAGTTGCAAATTCTTTAGCCACTTTATAAGAATCTTCATCTGAAACCTCAAAAATTTCATCAACAATATCTTTTGAATACACTCCTGGAACAAATCCTGCACCTATACCTTGTATCTTATGAGCTCCAGGATTTCCACCTGAAAGCACTGGAGATTTTTCTGGCTCTACTGCAACTACCTTTACATCTGGTTTTAATTCTTTTAATTTTCTTCCAACACCTACTATTGTTCCACCACTACCAACTCCAGCAACAAAAACATCAATATCTGGAATGTCTCTTAAAATTTCTTCTGCTGTTGTTTCATAATGCTTTTGAGGATTTGCCTTATTCTCAAATTGCTGTGGCATGAAATATCCTTTTTCCTTAACTAATTTTTCTGCCATTTCTATGGCACCTTTCATTCCTTTTTTTCCTTCAGTTAAAACCAATTCTGCACCATAAGCTTTTATCATATCACGTCTCTCTTTACTCATAGTTTCAGGCATTACTATAACTACTTTATAACCTTTTAATTTACCAACCAAAGCAATTCCAATCCCTGTATTTCCACTTGTTGGCTCTACAATAACGCTACCACTTTTTAATATACCGTCTTTTTCAGCCTTCTCTATCATTCCTAAAGCAGCTCTATCTTTAATGCTTAAACCTGGGTTAAACTTTTCAAGCTTTATAAAAACCTCACCATCATTTTCATCTGTCATATTATTAACTCTCAACACAGGAGTATTTCCTATTAATTCTAATGCGCTATTTACTAACATAATTATAACTTCCTTTCTAAAAAAAATTTATTTTCTAATGATATATCTTATATATTTACCTAATCACTAATTCCATTTATAAAACATTTTTAATCATATTTTATATACATAAAATTAATATTTTTCTTTTAAATCAAGAAATTTCTTACAAATCATAAAAAACTTCGACTCTATAAATATAGAGACGAAGTATAAATTCGTGGTTCCACTCTAGTTTAGGTTATAAAAACCCCTCTTTATGGCAAAGCCTCTTACTATAACGGGTAAGCACCGAATTCTCCTACTACCTTAAGTTTCAGATTACTGCTCCAAAGCGCACTTCTTATAAAACATTAATGAAAGTTCTCAGCTTAATCTTTCTCTCTGTAATCTAGTTTTATAATACTCTACTTTATCATCGCATTTATTCCGAGTATTTTGATATGATTTCCTTATAGTTAAATTATATTCAAAAATTTTCAAAAGTCAACTATTATTAATTTGCTTTTTTAAATTTCTTTTTCCAACTATGTGGTAGCAATTCATCTAAAATATCATGTATTAACACAATCCCCACAAGCTTCTCCTCATAATCCACAACAGGTATAGATATAAGATCGTATTTTATAGCTATTTCAGCTGCTTCTCCTATATTATTATCTATTTTTACGTTTATACCTAACGTATGCATTATATTGGTTATTTTTTCTTTTTCTTGATTTAAAATCAAATCCCTAAGTGTTACAACACCTTTTAATCTATCATTGTTATCTGTTATATAAACATAGTTCATAACTTCCTCGTCTGCATTAAGTTCCCTCAAAAGCTCTAAGGTTTCACCTACGCTTAACTCTATATTAAAAGATATAAAATCTTTATTCATAATGCTACCTACAGATTCATCCTCATAAGATAAAAGCTCCTTAATCTCTTCAGCATCATCAGTTTCAAGTGACATTAACACCTTTTCTCGCTCTTCTTCATTAAGGTCGTCTAAAATATCTGCAATTTCATCATTTGGTATATTTTCAAAAAGTTCTGCTGTCTTAGATTGAGAAAGTTCTCTTATTATACTGCCTTGAAACTCTGGATCAATTTCTTCCAATGTATCTGCTGCTAAATCTTCATTTAAATTTTCTAAAACTTTGGTTCTACTCTTTGAATCTAACTCCTCTAAAATATCAGCTAAATCAGCTGGATGAAGCTTTTCTAATTTTTTATATGAAATAGATAACTTTAAATTATTATCATTGCACATTTCAAGAGATGCTACATCATCCCAAACGACTACTTTTTCTTCAAATTTGCCCTTAAATATATTGCTTAAAAATTTTGCTAAAGATTCTAAACCATATCTTCTAAATCTTACTATTTTACCACTTTCAACAGCTACAATTCTATACTCTCCAGCCAATTCTACTATTCTTAAATCATCTACTCGTATAACTTTTTTTCCATTTATATCTACAATTTTTTTATTTAACAAGTTTTCAGATAAAAGATAGGAGTAGCTTCTAGCTAATATCTCTTTACTGCCCTTAATTTTTATAATTATCTTTCCATTATCCCTAGATAAAAATTCTATATTCCTAAATTCATAATTACAAATTCCACTTTCAGTTTTTACCTTATATCCTATAAATTTAGGATATCCATCATCAGTCGTTACATATATATCCTTTAAAATCCCTAAAACTTCATTAAATTCATCATATATCTTTTTATTTAATATATTTCTGTAAAGAAAAACAGTTAACTTTTCCATATGTTTCCTCCTTAACTCATTTTAAAAGAGAAGGAAAAGTTATACTATCTAATAATTACATTTTAGATGTTTCCCTTCTCTAAATGTTATATTAAATTTATACTTAATGTCCACAGGGACACCCTCCATGTAAATTCACCACCTTAAAACAATTTTCTTACTTATATTTTATGCTATATTGTAAAATTTTTGTATAATTTTTAAAAAATTATCATAATGTAATTTTATTATTTTTATATTTATTTTTCTAGTAATTTTGAAATATTTAATCTAGTTTTCAAATATTTTTATTGCTAATTTATATAAAATGAAAAATATAACTTCAAGCTTTAGTGAAGTTATATTTAAAAAGCACTATAATTTATTTACACCAAGAACTTCTATGCCATCTTTTATACAACTAACTCTTAACGGAAAATCTGGTCCCTTCTCACCATCTATATCAGTTACTATGCCTTCTGTTGATTCAATTAATAACTCTTTTGTCTTCACATACTCAACTCGAGGATCATCCATATGCTCACCCATCATAAATTTTAAAAATACATGTATAAATTCTGCAATATGACAAGATTTTAATATAAAAACATCTAAAAGACCATCATCCACCTTAGCGTCTAATGCTATTTTAAATCCACCAGCTGTTTGCCCATTAAAAACAAGTATTAAATACATAGGAGTATCATAAATCTTCCCATTGGCAGTTATTTTCACATCTAAACTTCTAAATTTAGGTAATTGTTCAATTCCTTTTATATAATAAGCAAGTTTACCTAAAGTATTTTTTAAATTTGTATCTGTCTTTTGTGACACATCAGTGAAAAGCCCAGTTGATAACACATTTACAAAATATTTATCATTAACATGACCAATATCTATCTTCATAGGTTCTGAGTTTAATATTTTCTCTATATCATTATCTATATTATTTGTCATTCCTAAAAATCTAGCAAAATCATTAGCTGTTCCTACTGGCAAAATTCCTATAGGTAATTCTATGCCTTCTTGTTTCATAGCATTTACCACACTATCTATTGTTCCATCTCCACCAGCTATTAAAATGTATTTATAATATTCATCAATATCTTTAAATGCCTCTTTGATATCTACACCTCTTTCAATTCTATAAGGTATAATGGTATATCCTTTTTTTTGATGCATATCTATTATTTTATCTATTTCCTTTAAAATAGCTCCTTCTCCTGAGTACGGATTATAAATAAATTTAACTTTATTCATTTTTATCCCCCTTTACATATATAATAAAAGTAAATTATAAGCATAATACTATTTAACTTATATTTGAAATTTTAATTTAATACTCATATTTTTATATTATGTATTAAATATAGAATAATAAGACATATATTTATATACAATTTTATAAATTAATCTGCTCAAAAATTATAGCATTTTAAAAAAATATTGTCGACTTTAACAAAGAAAGTCTGTATCCATTAATTGAACACAGACCTTTTTATTACATCTTATTAATATTATTTTTCTTTTACTGACTCTTTTGTACAACTATCTTCTTTAAAAAAAGATTGTGGATATTTACATAATGGACATTTTTCTGGCGCTTCCTCACCTTCATGTATATAACCACAATTTAAGCAAATCCATTTTGTAGATTTTTTACTTTCAAACATCTTTCCATTCTTTACTTTTTCATAAAGCTTTAAAAATCTTTTTTGATGTTCTTCTTCAACTTCTCTTAATTCTTTAAAAAAATGTGCAATCTCTTTAAAACCTTCTTTTCTTGCAGTTTCCTCATAACCTTTATATATGTCTTTAAACTCTTCAGTTTCACCTATGGCAGCTGCCATAAGATTTTCCTCAGTATCTTTAATACATTCTAAGTACCTTTTATAAGCCTCTCTAGCATGGGCATACTCATTTTCAGCTGTAATATTAAATATCTCTGAGACCCACATGTATCCTTCTTCTTTTGCTTTTTCTGAAAACAAATTATATTTAGTCCTAGCTCTACATTCTCCTGCAAAAGTTTTATACAAATTTTTCTCTGTTTCGCTACCTTTTAAAGTTTTCATTTGTTACTCCTGTAAAAATTACTTTTGCTATTATAATATTCATTAAATTCATTTTGGCTACTTAATACCTTATATAAATATATATAATATTTAATTAATATATTGTCATTCTCATTTAATATTAATATATATAATTTCATTTAAGTGTTATTTTCATTTGACAAACTGCTTGTATTAGTATACATTTATATTAAATGTATGTATTCTGGTATGTGGTTTAGCTGTAATAAATCATATTCCTCTTAACTCATAAAAGAGCATTGTAGTTAATCCAATGCTCTTTTATTCTTATTTAAAATTACAATATCAATTAATATATTATTATCAATTAAAAATACAATAAATTAATATCAAAATTAAATTTACTTCTCATCACAAGTTAAGACAATATCTGTACCATCTTTACTCTTAGTTGTTAAAGTGACTTTTCTTTTCCATAAATTATTTATATATTTCAAAGTCTTTTTAGCATAAACACTTTCAAGTTCTCTACCATCAAAAACATGTTCTAAGTGAAGAGAATAATCACGTGGATCAAGTTCTACAACTCTTATATATGGTATAGAACCTACTCCACAATCATCTGCTATATTATTTCTGATTTCTCTCCAACCTTGTTCATCTGCAACTTCTTCAACAACATAATCAAATCCACGTTTTCCATACTTAAAAAGATTAAGTTCCGCACAAAGTTCTTCCGTTAAATATTTCCTTATAAAAGAATTATCTCTTTCTAATGCTCTAACCTCAAAGATTTTATCTCTACCATATCTTTTTTCAATATCTTGAAAAATTCTAAATCCTACATAATATGGATTTAGTCCATACGGAATTGGAGCGACTACATCATTATGTCTTTTCAAAAATTCTAAATGAAGTCCAGTTGGAAGATTTAATTCCTTTAAAATATTATAGTGCCAAAAGCTTGCCCAACCTTCATTCATTATTTTTGTTTCAATTTGAGGAAGAAAATATAAGCTCTCCCTTCTAACTATTTGAAGTATTGTTCTTTCCCAATCTTGTAAATTGCCAAACTCAATTATAAATTGCATAACATCATCATCTGGACTTAATGGAACTTTAGATATATTAGGCATAGGAATTTCTTTATTTTCATCTAAAATAGTTCTAGCATCTCTTAGCCTATTATATTCTTCTATAGCCTTTTTTCTTTGTTCTCCTTGAGAAACTCTTATATCATTAACTATTCTAGGTGTTTGAAACCTTATCGCATGAGCTGCGTCTAAAACTCTTTCAACCTCGCAATACCCAATACTTGGATCATTTATATAACTTCTTATTGTATCTGCTCCACGTTTAAACATCTCTACTGTACTATCTGCATCCGTTCCCTCTTTAAATAATCTGTTATTTTTAAAGAAATCATTATGCCCATAAACATGTGCCATTGTTAATATTTGAAGAAGAAGTGTATTATCTTTCATTAAATAAGCTAAACATGGGTTTGAATTTATCACCATTTCGTAAGGAAGACCTGTCATATTTAATTGATATAAAGTTTTGTTTTTTTCATATGACTTACCATAACTCCAATGTGGATATCTAGATGGCATACCCACATAAGATTCATAAGCTAGCATATCATTATACCCTACAATTTCATATTCTTGTGGATAATAATCAAGCCCCACTTTATTTACTATTTTTTCAATCTTTTCATGCCACTGCATTAAATCTTTTAAATTATAATCTATACTCACTTAAGTCTCACCTACCCTTCATCTTCGAGTTCTTTAGATAACATAAATTTTATGGCATTCCAAAGATCTTTTTTCTCTTTAACCACTACTGATGCAAATTTCTTTTGTTTTATTTCTTTAGAAAATCTATAATACATAGTAGTTGAATAAGTAGATGGTAAAAGTTCTATATAACCAAATAAATTGCTAATTTCAGATAATTCATTAACTGCTTTAATTGCTTTTTCATTATCTTCACTCCAGTTATCACCATCAGAAGCATAAAAAGGATATATATTCCACATATCTGGATTATACTTTTTCTTTATTAATTCTAAAGCTACATTAAGCCCTGAAGAAATATAAGTTCCTCCAGATTCTCCCTTATGGAAAAATTCATATTCATTTACAACTTTTGCGGAGGTTGTATGAGATATAAATTCAAAAGCAATATTGTTATATTTTTTTCTTAAAAATTTAGATAAAACAAAGAAAAATGATCTAGCTAAATATTTTTTAGTAGTATCCATAGAACCTGAAACGTCCATTATAAATATCATAACTGCATTACTTTCTTTTCTTGGTTTTTTCTTAACTCTATGATATCTCAAATCTTCATCTCTAAATGGAAATCTTTGAATTTCACTTTCATTTAATCCACTTTCTAAAAGAGCTCGCTTTTTTCCTTGCTTTCTAGCTATTTTAGCCATTACTGTTTTCTTTTTAGCAAGTCTAGGTCTTATACCATACTTTTGATACCCTCTTTTGCGTCCTGCAGATTCCACTATTATTTCTGAATATTTCTTTTTATCTAAATTAGGAAGATTTAAATCTTCTACAATATAATCTAAAAGTTCTTCTAAAGTTATTTCAGTTTCATATATGTCAGACCCTTCTTGATTTCCTGCCTGACCTTTTCCTTGCCCCTTTTGAGATTTACCATTAGATGAACCTATTTTATCCCCTCTCTTTTCACTACCATCACCTGTTGTTACCCCTTTGTTACTCTCTCCGTATATAAACTGATACTCCTTTAAACCCCTTATAGGAATTTTAAATTTTTTATTTTTAGCTTCACCTATTATACTTTCTTCTGATAAAATATCACCTAGATTTTCTTTTATGGATTTTTCAACTAACTGCCTATGTCGTCTCCTATCTTCCATTGCTCTATCATATTCAATTTGGTTTTCACCCTTATCTCTGAATATAGCCATAGAACTAATCCTTCCACAAGTTATTAGCAGCGTATTTTAAAATTACATCACAGCAATGTGGACAGTATCCATTTTCAGTTAATTGTTCTACCATAGCATTATATTTTTCATCTTGTTCTTTATCTCTAACTCTTGATTTAGTTATTATTCTAGAAAGGTCTTTAACAGACGCTGTTAATTTCTTTTCTATCGCTTCTTTTAATGGCTCATAGGAAGTGTAATCTAATTTTCCACCATTTCTAATTACATAGAACATATAAGATGTAACATCTGCTCTAAAGCCTTTAGCTGAAGATTCTGAAATTCCTATTTGTTCTTCTATACTTCTCATAAAATCTTCATCAGGATTTAACTCTTCCCCTGTTGAATCATCTTTTATTTTATTTTTATTTGTATAAGCTTCCGCATTGTCTAAATAATTATTAAATAAGCTTTCAGCTTGTTCTCTAAACGAATGAATAAATGCCTTAGTTATCTCTTTTTCAAGAATCTTGTTATACTCTTTTCTTATCGTATCTTGAATATAAACTAGATATTTCTTCTTATCATCTTGAGATATATCTAAATCTTTAACTGACTTTATTATACTTTCCATCATGCTTAAAGGGTTTATGCAGTTATGCTCAGAATTAGATAATGCATTATCTATTGCCTTAACTATAAATCTTGTAGATATACCCTTCATACCCTCCATAGGTCCTGCTTCTTCTCTAAGCTCTCCTATGTCTATTTTTTTAGTTGAACCCTTTTCAACTATATCTTCACCATTATATATTCTAAGTTTTGTAACTGGATCTACCTTCATTGATGGTGCAAGTCTTGAAAGCGTTGCAAACATAGCTGCAATTTCTATAGTATGAGGTGCTATATGAGCATTAAAATTTGATTTTTTAAGTATTTTTTCATAAATCTTTTGCTCTGCACTTGACTCTAAACAATAAGGAACTTCTATCTTTACGATTCTATCTAAGATGGCTTCATTTGTATGGTCTGATTTAAATTTATTCCACTCAGCTTCATTTGAATGAGCTATTATAAGACCATCAAAATAAATCATTGAACCCTTTCCAGGAGATGGGATTGATTTTTCTTGGGTTGCAGTAATTATTGTATGCAAGTATTCAACATCATTTTTAAATACCTCTATAAACTCAACAAGCCCTCTATTACCAACATTAAATGCTCCATTTAAAGAGAATATTCTAGGGTCATCCTCTGGATACATATCCATTTTTGATATATCAATAGATCCAGTTAAAATTGAAGTATCTTGATTGTTTGGATCAACTGGTGGAACAACACCTACACCTTTTCTTGAACGAATAGAAAAATCTGTAGACACAACTGGCATTTCTTCATATCTTCCATCATACTCATGAAGTAATCTATACTTACATACAGGACATAAATCCCCTTCTATTTGAACTCCTAAATTGTCTTCAAATTTCTTTCTTAAGTGTTTAGGTATTAAATGAAGTGGCTCTTCATGCATAGGACAACCTTTTATTGCATATATAGATGGTGCTACCTCTAGTAATTTTTTAATAGATTCAACTAAAGATGACTTACCAGCACCAACTGGCCCAACTAAATATAGAACCTGTCTTGCCTCTTCACCTTTCATAGATGCTGAATACATATAATTCATAAGTTTCATTATAACTTTATCTATTCCAAAAAAATCATCTTTAAAGAAATTATATCTTTTTATTTTTTCATTCCCATATATTTTTTTTATTTTAGGATTATCTTCAGGCTTTAATACTTCAACTCCCTGTTCAATTATCATGTCATATATTCTTTTATGGGCAAGTTTAACTATATCAGGATTTTTTCTTACAAGCTCTAAATAATCTAAAAAAGTTCCCTCAAATTTCTCACTATTATGATTTTCTCTATCATTCTCTATAAACTCTTTAAAATTCATTATTATCCCTCCCTTTACCCTTAATATATTCACATATATTATAAATATATGACAAAAAATAATGCTTTTACTAAGTTTATCAAATTAGTAAAAGCATCATTTTCTCCTCTCCATAATAACTATTAATTTTTTTCTTTTAAATTATTGTAATAAGAATTAATAAGATTTATTATAGCTTCTCCATATTTAAAAATTTTCTTTTCTCCAAGCCCTTTAACACTAAATAATTCATCAATTGTTCTAGGTGAAATTTTTATAATATCCATAATAGTTGTGTCTGAAAATACCATATATGGTCTTATGCTTTCCTTATTAGATAAATTTTTTCTTAAAATTTTAAACCTTCTAAACAATTCCTCATCTAAAGGAGTATAATCTAACGGATTTAATTTAACTAAAGCTTTTTCTTTTCCCTTTAAAATATTTATAGATTTCTTATTTAATTTCACCATCGAATAAGTTCCTTTTTTTCTATCTATGTATCCAGCATCTATTAATGATTTTATAATTTCTTTTATTATCTTATTTGAAGATCCCTTCATTATTCCAAAAGTTGTAAGATTATAAAATCCCTTTTCTTCAATTTTAGGACCTCTAATTCCTTTTAAAATATCTATTAAAACGCTTTCTCCAACTAATTCTTTAGTTCTATAAACACAAGATAATATTTTTTGCGCCTCTATTGTTATATCTAAAACTTCTTCATTGTTTAAACAGTTGCTACAATTATTACAATACGGAGTTATATCTTTTTCATTAAAGTAATTTAAAATATATTCTCTATAACATTTATCATACTCGCAAAATTTTATCATATCATTTAATTTTTTTATATTTATTTCCTTACGATTAAATTCATAATTTAAATTAACTATATAATCTAGCCTTTTAATATCATCTCTAGAATATAAAAGATGACATACTGCTTTTTCTCCATCCCTTCCGCCTCTTCCAATTTCTTGATAATAACTTTCTATATTTTTTGGAAAAGTAAAATGTATAATAAACCTTATATTTTCTTTATCAATTCCCATACCAAAAGCATTTGTTGCTATCATAATATCCTTATCATCATTAAAAAAACTCTTTTGATAATATTCCTTTTCTGAATCTGATAACCCTGCATGATATTTTAGAACTGAAAAATTCAAATCATTTAAGTAATCATATAAAGCTTCAACTTCTTTTCTAGTTAAACAGTATATTATACCTGACTTTTCTTCATTCTCCTTTAAAAAATCCCTAATAAATTCTAATTTATCAATTTCCTTATGAACATTAATCTCTAAATTTTCTCTATCAAAACTACCTTTATATATATAAGGATTATTTAAATTTAAAAGCTTTATAGAATCTTCTAAAACCTCTTTAGTTGCAGTTGCTGTAAAAGCACTCACAACAGGTCTATTTCTAAAAATCCTAACAAATCCCTCTATATCTCTATAACTTTTTCTAAAATCATGTCCCCACATAGATATGCAATGAGCCTCATCTATTGCTATTTGAGATATATTAAGTGTCTTTATTGCATTTATAAAATAATTATTTTTAAGCCTTTCAGGAGATATGTATAAAAGTTTAACCTGCCCTAAATAACACATATCTATAATTTCTTTTACTTCATCTAAAGTATTTGTACTATTTATATATTTAGCTTTTATCCCTATATTATTTATATTATCAACTTGATCTTTCATAAGAGCTATAAGTGGAGAAATTACAATAGTTATTCCATCAAAAATAAATGCTGGAATTTGATAACAAATAGACTTTCCTCCACCTGTTGGCATTATACAAAAACTATCTCTTTTTTTTAAAATATTATTTATTATCTCAAATTGTCCATTTCTAAATTCTTTATATCCAAAAAGTCTATTTAAAACTTTTATTGGTCTCTCCATTATTCTATTCTCTCCTAAATTTTAATATTATTCATCTTTATTAGAGTATATTTTAGCACATTACTGCTTTAAAATATATTATTAATAATTTTAACCATCATCTAAATCTTATATCATTATATAAAAACACATTATCCCATTGTTTGAGATAATGTGTTTTTATTAATTGCTTACTAAGTCAAATTCTACACGATCATTATTTTTAATTTCAATATTATTTATTGGAGTTTTAGTCACATTGCCATTTATCGAAAGTTCCCATGTTTGTCCGTTATTATCAGCTTCAAGCCCATTTACACTAGTTACTGTATAATTGTTTCCACTCTCAACTCCAGATATTATACCTAATGGTTTTAAAGCATCTAATAAAGTATCTTTACTTGTCTTTATAGTGTATGTTTTATCTACATTTTTAGTATTATCAACAACTGTTATAGTTATTGTTTTTTGATCAATTTCTTTTATTGCTTTTGGAAGGCTTATATATATATTTAAGCCAAATACAATTACTAAAAGTGCAATAAGACCTGCTATAATTAGTTTTCTATTTTTCATAAAATTCTCCTGAAAAAGTTTAATCTTTATGTTTATTATTCTTATATAATTTTTTAACTTACACTGTCAAATTGACTGTTATATAAAGATGAATAGAATCCTCCCTTAGCCATTAACTCATCATGATTTCCTTGTTCTATAATATCTCCATCTTTCATAACTAATATAAGATCTGCATCTTGTATTGTTGATAACCTGTGAGCTATTATAAAACTTGTTCTTCCCTTCATTAAGTTATCCATAGCCTTTTGTATTAAAACTTCAGTACGAGTATCAACTGAACTTGTAGCTTCATCCAATATAAGAATTTTAGGGTCTGCTAAAATAGCACGTGCTATTGTTAAAAGTTGCTTTTGACCTTGTGATATATTAGATGCTTCTTCATTTAGTTCCATATTATATCCATCAGGAAGTGCTTCTATAAAGTGATTTGCATGAGCAGCTTTTATAGCTTCTATAACATCTTCATCACTAGCTGTTAATTTTCCATATCTTATATTTTCCATTATACTTCCATTATATAACCATGTTTCTTGAAGTACCATACCAAATAAATCTCTTAAATCATTACGATTGAAATCTCTAATATCATGACCATCAATCATAATTGAGCCTTTATTTATATCATAAAAACGCATAAGAAGTTTTACAATTGTAGTTTTACCAGCTCCTGTTGGACCAACTATTGCAACTCTTTGTCCAGCCTTAATATTAGCTGTAAAATCATTTATTATTATTTTATCTTCATTATATCCAAAGCTAACATCTTTAAATGCAACATCTCCTTTAATATTAACATCTCTAACTGGATTTTCAATAACTTGAACTTCCTCTTCTTCATCTAGGAATTCAAATACTCTTTCACAAGCTGCTGCTGTTGTTTGCATAAGATTAGCCACTTGAGTTAATTGTGCTATAGGTTGTGTAAATGATCTTATATATTGGATAAATGCTAATATATCACCTACTTGTATTGCACCTAAAATAGTAAGGTATCCTCCAACTATTGACATTAAAACATATCCAAAATTTCCTATAAAATTCATTATAGGCATCATAAGACCTGATAAAAATTGAGACTTCCATGCTGAAGAATATAAAGTTTTATTTAACTTTTCAAAGGATTCATAAGCACTATCTTCTCCATTAAATGCCTTTACTACATTATGTCCTCCGTATATTTCTTCTACTTCACCATTTACTTTTCCTAAATACTTTTGTTGTTCTGTAAAATACTTTTGAGATTTTTTAACTATAGAACCCATAAGTAATCCTGAAACTGGTAGAATTATTATTGCAATTAACGTCATAATCCAACTTATAGAGAACATCATTATAAGCACACCAATTAGTGTAACTATTGATGTTATAACTTGTGTTAAACTTTGATTTAAGTTTTCACTTATCATTCCTACATCATTAGTTAATATAGATAAAACATCACCCTTACTTCTTTTATCAAAATATTTAAGAGGCATACGGTTCATTTTTTCTGATATTTGTTTTCTAAAACTATAGGACATTTTTTGCACTATCCCAGCAACTATATAAGACTGTATATATGAAAAACCTGCACTTAGCAAATATAATACTAAAAGCACCAAAAGTATTTTTCCTATGGCTATAAAATTAATTCCAGCCGAATTGGTTCCAAGTATTTTTCCCATTATACCACTATATATTTCAGTTGTTGCATTTCCTAAAATTTTAGGCCCAACAATTGAAAATATTGAACTTAATATAGCAAAAATCACTACTACAACCAATGATAATCTATATGGTTTTAAATAACTTAAAAGTTTTCCCATAGCTTTCTTAAAATCTTTAGCTTTTTGAGGCGAACCTTGTTGTTTTTGTCCACGTCCCATCCCCATACCACTGCTTTGAGGGTTACTCTTACTTTTATTACTCATTATATAACTCCTCCTTTGAAAGTTGTGATAAGGCTATTTGTTTGTAAACATCACAGGTATCTAAAAGTTCTCTATGTGTTCCCATACCAACTATTTTACCTTCATCTATAACTAATATTTTATTAGCTTTTAATATTGTACTAACTCTTTGTGCTACTAAAATAACAGTACTATCTCCTGTATTTTCCTTTAATGCTTTACGAAGTTTAGAATCAGTTTTAAAATCTAAAGCTGAAAAACTATCATCAAATATATATATATCTGGTCTTTTAGCAATAGCTCTTGCAATAGATAGTCTTTGTTTTTGCCCACCAGATACATTTGCTCCTCCTTGAGATATTCTAGACTCCAATCCATCTGGTTTTTGTTCTATAAATTCCTTAGATTGAGAAATATCTACCGCAAATTTTACATCATCATCATTTATCTTATCATTGTTATATTTTATATTACTATCAATAGTACCTGAGAATAGTACTCCTTTTTGAGGAACGTATCCTATTTTTTCTCTTAAATCATGTTGTGATACATCTTTTACATTAACCCCATCTACTAAAACTTCACCTTCTGTTGCATCATAAAATCTTGGTATTAAGTTAATGATTGTTGACTTTCCACTACCTGTACTACCTATAATAGCCGTAGTTTCCCCTGGCTTTGCTGTAAATGTTATGTTAGTTAAAACATTTTGTTCTGCTGATGGATATTTAAATGATACATTTCTAAATTCAACTAATCCTTTTTTATTTTCATCAAAAGACTTAATTTCTTTAGGATCTTTTATGCTTGGTTCAGTTTCTAAAATTTCATCTATACGTTGAGCTGAAACTGCAGCACGAGGTAACATTATAGATAACATTGTTACCATTACAAACGCCATTATTATAAGCATAACATATTGTATAAACGCCATCATGTCCCCAACTTGCATTGTACCATTGTTAATTTTATATGCTCCAACCCATACTATCGCAATTGTTGACACATTCATAATAAGTATAACAAGTGGCATCATAACTGATGTTACACGTGTTACAAAAAGAGTTGTTTTAGTTAAATCTTTATTTACATCATCAAATCTTTCTTCCTCATGTTTTTGAGTTGTAAAAGCTCTTATTACAAGCATACCTGTTAAATTTTCACGTATTACTAAATTAACTTTATCTACAAGTTTTTGTACCTTTTTATACTTAGGTACTGCAATAGCAAATATTACAACCACACACCCTATGATAACTAAAATTATAACTCCTATAAGCCAAGACATAGAAGCATTAGTATATAAAACTTCTATAAAACCTCCAATTCCTAAAATTGGTGCATAAAACACTAATCTTAAAAACATAACCATAAGATTTTGAACCTGCTGAACATCGTTAGCACTTCTTGTAATTAACGAAGCCGTAGAAAATTTATCAAGTTCTGAATTTGAAAAACTCATAACTTTTTTAAATATTTTTCCTCTAAGATTCATACCAATTTTAGCTGCTACCTTTGAAGCTATAAAAGTTACAACGATAGACGCTATCATACTTATAAGAGCAATTACAACCATAATTATACCCACTTTCCAGATATAATTACTTTGAAGTTTATTTACGTTAACACCAATTGCCTCATATTGAGTTTTAATATATGTAACAGCTGTTTGAGTTACTAAACTCTCTGGCATATTGTTTATCTTAGCATCTATTTCACTTACAATTTGGTCTAATTGATCTTTAGGAAGCGTTTGAAGCACAGTAAATATTCCTGCATTTTCATACTTAGCAGCCTCACTTGCTGGAAGATTACTTAATAAAGCTGCTTTAAGTTCATTTCCCTTTGATCCCTTCTCTAACATTTGAACCAAAAGTATTGGTTTTCCTAAAATATTATTTAGTGTAGTTAATTGACTACTATTTGTATTGTCCAATACATAAAGAGCTTCATTTGCTAAAGCTGGATATTTTTTTACATAAGAATCATATTGTTCTTTAGATAAATTCCCTTTATCTATAAGCTTATAATCTTGTTCTACCGTCTGTTTATCATTACTTGACATAAACAATAGTATTTTGTCTAATTCTGATTCTTGTATAACACTTGGTACTGAGTTTTCTATACCGTTTTGTTGAATACCAATATCTACAATATTAGATGTGTAGTTTGGTAAAGCTAAGTTTGCCATAGCTTGTATTGCTAGAAATATCACTATTACAATAACTGCAAAAACTGAGCCCTTTAGGTATCTCATTAGTTTAACCATTTATACTATTTTCCCCTCTCCGATGTTTATTTTTTTAAATTTATCTAATATTAGTATATAAAGATTATAAATTTATAACTATTATAAGTCAATAATTTTTATATTTGTATAAACTTTTTTATTAGTTTATAATTTAATATATAATTGCTAATTTATTTTAAAAAATTTTTCATAGAGGAGCTTTTTATGGATAATATCGATTTAAATAAGGTATCTAGTACCTTACTTCATTTATCTTTTTCACTTAATAAAATAATATTCAATAATACAGAACTTACTAAAGGATTATCTATTCCAATATCTCATGTGAGAGTTTTGTTTTGCCTCCAAAAAAATGGTTCTATGTCCATAAGTGAAATTGCTAAAAGACTTGGTATGTATAAACCTAATATGACACCTATTTTAGACAAATTAATTCAAGAGGGATTTATTATAAGAAGTGAAGATCCAAAAGATAGACGAATTTTAAGAATACAACATACAAAAAAAGCTGATGATTTTTTAAATGAGCAAATGAAAAAACTTGAACAAATATTTGCAAATAAAATGTTTATTTTATCAAAAGATGATTTAATTACTTTAATAAATTCATCAGCAGAACTTAATAATATTTTGTTAAAACTAGAATAAAATATATGTATAAATAGTGTTGATTTTAAATAAAAATTATCTTAATTTTAAATCAACACTATATAAATAATAAATAAAAACAAATACATCTTTCATATAATAAATTAATTTTTTATCATTCACATTTTAAATTTACTTCTGTTACATAAGGTGATACTCTAAGAGGCTTCTTCTGTGGATTTTTTATATAAGCTAAATTACTAAAATCAATAAGCACACTTGTTATAAATACACATACTAAGGCATTGATAAAAATATTTTTTTTCATATCTATCACCATCCTTATAATCAAAAATATATAATTTTATAAATTATATATTTTAACTACCTAATAATTTTATCTAAAGTTATTTGTTATAATTGTTTAAGTTATCAAGAAAGAATATCTATATTTAATTTACTTACTATTAATATTGTAAGTAATAAATCATTTATTATTAACTTTATTTCTGTATTTTATGTATTTATTTATATTAACTATCTATTTTATTATTTTTATGGCTTTAATTTAATAACTTATCCATTATATTATTCATATAATGTAAAAAAATATATTAGGTGATTTTATGTACGCAGATATAGTATGTGAAGGTGGTGGAGTTAAAGGCATTTCTTTAGTTGGGTCTATAAATTGTTTAGAAGACCATGGATATGAATTTAAAAAAATGGCTGGAGTATCTGCTGGTGCAATTATTACTTCTTTGCTTGCTGTTGGTTACAATGGAGATGAATTAAAAAATTTAGTTTTAAATTTAAATTATAATAAATTAATTTTTAATACTAGATTAAATCAGATATTTTATACATTAAAAGGTGGTATAAATCTTTTTTTAAAAAAAGGAATATATTCTACTAAAAATATTGAAAATTATCTTTACAATCTTTATCTTGCAAAAGGAAAAACTAAATTTAAATATATTTCAATAAATAACGAAAGTCCCCTTAAAGTGTTAGCATCTGATATTACGAATAAAAAGCTTATAATTCTTCCTGATGATTTACCAAATTATGAAATAGATCCTATGGAATTTGAAATATCTAAAGCTGTTGTTATGAGTATGAGTATTCCTTTTTATTTTTTTCCTTTTATTTTCAAAACTCCCTCTGAAAAAAATCTTATAGTTGATGGTGGACTTATTAGTAATTTTCCAATTTGGATATTTGATTCTAAAAAAGTCCCTCGTTGGCCAACATTTGGATTAAAATTAAAAGAAGATGATATATTACATTTAGAAAGAAGCCACTCACTTTTTTCCTATATATCAGACATAATTCAGACAGCTCTTACACATAATGAAAATATTCATTTGGAAAACAAAGATGCTGTTAGAACAATAGAACTTCCAACTCTAAGTATTAAAACTACTGATTTTAATTTAAATAAAAGTAAAGTTTTAAGTCTTTATAAGTCTGGATACAAGGCTACTGAAAATTTTATAAACTCATGGTCTTTTCAAAGATATGTAAATGATTATAGAAATTAAAATTTTCAAACAAAAAAGCTACATGATAATTGCCTTTCACGTAGCTTTTTGTTTCATATTTTATATATTTATGTTATATAACTGGCTCTAAATCATTTGATCTTTTAGCTTCTAATTCTTCTAACATATCATCATGATATTTTCCGTTAATTTTATAGAATTTTTTATATATTACATAGCTTAAAACACTAACTATAGCCGGTATAATTACCATTATTACTCTCATACCTAAAATAGTTTGAGCTGTTTGTTGAGCATTTGCTACATATCCAACTATTGTTAAACCAACTCCAACCAACCATCCACTAACAGCAGATGCAGATTTAACCAATAGTGTTTGGCATGAAAATACTATACTTTCATTTCTTGAGCCTAATTTAACTTCACCATAATCAACAATATCTGCAAGCATTACTGTAGAAGAAGCTAAAGTTAATCCTGAACCAAATTTTAATATTATTCCTGATATAGCTACAAATACTGCATTTTGAGGAAGTATAAATCCTGCACCCAACAACATGAATAATCCTATAACTGGAAGAAATGCTGCTATTTTAAATACCCTTGGTCTACCAAGCTTTTTAGTTAACATTGGGAATAATACTAAAGCACTCATTTCTGCAATACCAGAAAAAGCTGTATATACTGGGAATAGGTTTTCATTGCCTACAACATATTTAAAATAATAAATAGCCATTCCACCTGATAATTGCATAACCAAATTATAAGCTAATACTATTCCTATAAAAACTACAAGTTGATCATTACTTGCTATTATTTTAAAAGATTCTTTCAATGTTACCTTTTTAGCTTTTTTATTATTTACCACTGTTGCTGATGAATCTTTAACATTTATGCAAGTTATAGTTATAGTTGCTACAAACACTATTGCTACTACTATTCCAAAACCAAAGAAACCCTTTACTTGATCTCCCCCACCTAATTTAGATACTATAATAAGACCAAAAGTTGATACTGTAAGTCCACCTAAACTTGCAAATATTCTAGGAATAACTGATATTTTTTCTCTTTCTTCCTTATCTTGAGCAAGAGATGGTATCATTGACCAATAAGGGATATCCATTATTGTATAAGTCATACCCCAAAGTATATACATAGCTGCATAATACGCCATTAATCCTGTTGGAGATAAATTTGGTTTAAAAAATAAAAATACTATTACTATTGCATTTATTATTGTTCCAATAAAAATCCAAGGTCTAAATTTACCCCATTTTGTTCTCGTATTATCAACTATCATTCCCATAGCCGGATCATTAAAAGCATCCCAAATTCTTGCAACTAAAAATAACGTCCCTACAAAAGCAGGTGCTAAACCTATTACATCAGTAAAATAAAACATTAAATATGTTCCAACAATACCGTAAGCTAAGTCTTTACCCAAAGCACCTAAACCATAAGAATATTTTTCCTTAAAAGTTAGTTTCATTTTGCTCCCCCTTTTCAATTCTACAAATAAAACGTATTCATTTATTTTACAATTAAATGTTAACATAGAGGTAAATAAATTTCAATAAATTTACTGTAATTTTTATTTATTTTTTACTATATTTTTAATTTATATTTATTTTTTCTATTTTACCATTTGCTAACGTTATCTTTTATTAAATCAATTATTTCTAGTTTAAAGTTAGATATTTTACTCAATTTATATTGTTTACATATAAAAAAATATATAATCCGTTTATTTTATATAAATATTTCTAAACAAAAATAGCAGTTATTTAAATAACTGCTATTTTTAACGTCATACTTATTAATTTAAAGTATTTTGCTTATATTAAACTTATTCTTTATATTAAAGTTCTAAATATTTCATTGATAATTTAATCACATATTTTACTATAATTTTATTAAAATTTTCAAAAAATATATAAGAACTTATTTTAATAAAATACTATATAATTAAAGTTTTTTACAACTTTCTCTTTTTATAAGTTTGGTAGGAAGGACTATTTTTCTCCCTAAATCTCTCTTTTGCTTTATTCTATCTAATAAAGTTTCAACAGCCACTTCGCCCATAGTATCTTTATAAACTCTAACAGTTGTTAAAGAAGGTGCTAAAAATTGCGCTGTATATATATCATCAAAACCTATTATACTAATATCATCTGGAATTTTTAAACCTGCTTCAAATACAGCTTTATAAGCTCCTATTGCCATAGGATCACTGGCAACAAAAAAAGCTGTTGGTCTTTCTTTATTATTTAAAGCTTTTTTCATAAGATTATAACCATCTTCTGGTAAAAACCTACCTGTTAATATCCATTCCTTTTTATAACAACCAATCGATTCCATAAACTCTTTATAAGTTTTTTCACGATAGTTTGTAAAAATAGATTTTTCATTTCTTGAATAGCATAATCCACCAATATATCCTATATCCCTATGTCCTAAACTATATAAATATTCCATAGATTCTTTGACAGCATTTTTAAAATCTACAACTATGCTATCATAAATTTTTTCATTAGGTGAAGAATCAACAAAAACTAAATTTTTTGATATTTTTTTCATCTTTTCTATATCTGTATTATCAAAAATTCCTATGGCGATTATTCCATCTAAATTATTGTAATCATTAAAATTCCCATTTAAAACCCTTTGGAAATCAATATTTCTAAAATTCACTTCTTCTTCACTACATTTTCTCTCTACAGCCATTCTTATAGATAAAAAATATGGATCATTTATCTCTTGAATATCAGTATACCAATATACTATTCCCACATTATAAGTTTTTCCTTTGTTTTTTCTTTCTTTTATAGTTATATAATTAAGCTCTTCAGCTACCTCTAATACTCTTTTTCTAGTTTCATCAGAAACATTTAAGGTTTCATCTAAATTTAAAACTCTAGATACAGTAGCAATAGAAACCCCAACAATACTTGCTATGTCTTTAATTGTTGCCATCATTGTCTCCTATTTATTATTTTATATAAAATTTATATATGGTCTCGTTATCGTAAACTTCCCCATTTCTTAATATTATATCATTTATAAAACAATCATCATAGCCTACTGGAAGACTTTGAGCTTCAAAACATATTGCATCGTGTTTTTTTCCAACTCGTCCACATTCCATAATTAAATCATCTGTAAAATTCATTGAATAACAAACTATTGCTTTTTGATTAGTTTTTATTTCTAAACACCTTCCAGATTCCTTGTGATAAAACATTACATCATTTTCTTTTTTCTTATTTAAAATCCAAGGATGATCATATCCAGAGCCATATTTTAACTGAATATTTTCTTCATTTATATCCTTGCCTACTTCTTTAACATTATTAAAATCAAAAGGAGTATTTTTAACTTCTATATTCTTACCAGTTGGAATTAGATATTCATCTACCTCCCCTATATAATCACTATTTATAACAAGTTTTTGTCCTAATACACTACTTTTTGCATTTCCTGATAAATTAAAATAAGAATGATTGGTCATATTTACTATTGTATCTTTGTCTGATTTTCCAGTATAATGTATTTTTAATTCGTTTTCATTATTTAAAGTATAATACACAGATAAATCTAAATTTCCAGGATATCCATTTTCTAAATCTTTGCTCATGTATGATAATTTTAATCCTACATAATCATTATTTCTTATAGTTTCAACATTCCATATTTTCTTTGAAAAAGAATTATTTCCTCCATGAAGACAATTCCCATTATTATTTTTATCAAGATTGTATTCTACTCCATTTAACGAAAACTTAGCTCCTCCAATCCTTCCTGCTGTTCTTCCAATCATGGCACCAAAACATGATGGATTTTCATAATAATCTTCCAAATTTTTATAAGATAATACTACATTTTCTAAAAATCCATTTCTATCTTCAGTTATAATTTTTGTAATAACTCCACCTAAACTTAGTACCTCAACTAACATATTATTATCATTTATTAATTGATATCTTTTAAATCCATTTTCATTAAATTCTTTTATTTGCATAATAATTCCTCCACCTTATTATTTTACTTATTTTTACTTAATACTAATTCTACAAATGTTGTTTTCAAACTTCACATTTTAAAATAATCTAAACTTCATAATAATCATTTATGTATTAAATAGATTAATATTTCATTTAATAGAATTAATTTTAATTTGTAAAGCAATACATTTATACTGATATTATAAAAAATATAAATAAAATTTACAATATTTTTTATACAATAGTAAAATTTTTTAGTAAAAATATTGATTTTATTTTACTTAAATATTATAATTAATTTATTAAAACAATTACATGGTACAAATTAGGAGGTTATTTTGTGTTAGTAAACGATATAAAAATTAAATTTAATGAGGTTTTTAATAAAATATTTAATGACTCTTACGATAAAATGTTTTTCTCTCCTGGAAGAATAAATCTTATAGGCGAACATACAGACTATAACGGTGGTTTTGTTTTCCCATGTCCAATAACTTTAGGAACTTATGCTGCAATTAATAAGCGTCCTGATAACATTTTCAAAGTTTATTCATTAAATTTTGAAAACAAAGGAGTTATAGAATTTTCTCTAGACAACTTAGAATATAGAAAAGAAGATGATTGGGCTAATTATATAAAAGGTGTAGTTAAATTCTTATTAGAACAAGGATTTAAAATAAACCATGGATTCAATATGGCTATATACGGAAATCTACCAAACGGAGCTGGTCTTTCATCATCAGCCTCTTTAGAGATGTTATGTGCTAAAATATTTAGAGAAGAGTTTAACCTTGATATGGACGATGTACAAGCTGCTTTACTTGGTAAAACTGTAGAAAATAAATATATTGGTGTAAATAGTGGAATAATGGATCAATTTGCTATATCTCTTGGCAAAAAAGATACTGCTATCCAACTAGATTGCAATACTTTAAACTACGAATATGTACCTGTTAAATTAGGAGATAAAACCATAGTTATAATGAATACTAATAAAAGACGTGAACTTGCTGACTCAAAATATAATGAAAGAAGAGCTGAATGTGATAGTTCTTTAGAAAAGCTAAAAGAAGCTTGTAACATAGAGGCTCTTTGTGAATTAACACCTGAAGAATTTGAAAAACACGCTCATCTTATAAATGATGAAACAAAAATTAAAAGATGTAGACATGCTATATATGAAAATGCTAGAGTTAAGAAAGCCGTTGAAGCATTAAAAGAAAATGATATTATAACATTTGGTAAACTTATGAATGACTCTCATATATCTTTAAGAGATGACTATGAAGTTACAGGTAAAGAATTAGATACACTAGCTGAAGTTTCATGGAAGCAACCTGGTGTTTTAGGTGCTCGTATGACTGGTGCTGGCTTTGGAGGATGTGCTATTGCTATTGTTAATAATGATAGTGTAGAAAACTTTATTGCAAATGTAGGTCAAGCCTATAAAGATGCCATAGGTTATGAAGCATCATTTTATATAGCATCAATTGGTGATGGTCCAACTGTTATTGAAATATAAATTTAATACAAAATATTTTGGGGGTAAAGATGAACATTTACGCATTAATAGACAGACTTATTTATATATCTATAAAAAACAATTTAATAGATGAGATGGATACAATCTACACAAGAAATAGACTGTTATCTCTTTTTAAAGAAGATAGCTATATGAAAAATGAAGATATAAATTTAAATTTTCATGAAACTTTAAATGGTTTATTAGATATTGCTGTAAATAAAAAATTAATAGGCAATACCCTTTATGAAAAAGATATATTTTCTAGCGACATCATGAACACTTTTGTTCCTGCACCCTCTTTAATAAACAAAGAATTTTTCATAAGGTATCATAATGAACCTAAAGAAGCTACTGATTATTTTTATAATCTTAGCAAAGCTTCTAATTATATAAAAACAGATAGAATTGCTAAAAATATAAACTTTACATCAAAATCTCCTTATGGAGACATGGAAATTACTATAAATCTATCTAAACCTGAAAAAGATCCTAAGCAAATAGCATTAGAGAGAAATTCAAAGAAAAATAATTATCCAAAGTGCCTTTTATGCATTGAAAATGAAGGCTACGAAGGAACTGTAACTCATCCAGATAGAGCAAATCATAGAACTATTCGACTTAACTTTAATAACAAAAACTGGATGATGCAATATTCCCCATACCTTTATTACAATGAGCATTGCATAGTTCTATGTACTGAGCATATTCCTATGAGTATTAACAAAGATACGTTTACTAACCTTCTTGAATTTGTTGATATATTCCCTCATTATTTTATAGGTTCTAATGCTGACTTGCCTATAGTTGGAGGCTCTATTTTAGCTCATGAACATTATCAAGGAGGAAGGCATACATTTCCTATGAACAACGCCAAAAATTTATTTGATTTTAAATTAGATAAATTTAAAGATGTTGAAGCATCTGTTGTACATTGGCCTTTATCTACAATAAGATTAAAAAGCGAAAACATAAAATCTCTTGTTAATTGCTCTAACCTTATATTAGAGGCTTGGAGAAATTATGATGATGAAAGCCTTGATATTTTAAGCTATTCACAAAATGGTGAACCCCACAACACCATAACTCCAATTGCAAGATTTGAAAACAATAAATTTGTTATTGATTTAGTCCTTAGAAATAATCGAACATCTAATGAACATCCATTAGGAATCTTCCATCCTCATAGTGATGTTCACCATATAAAAAAAGAAAATATAGGTTTAATAGAAGTTATGGGACTTGCCGTACTTCCTGGAAGACTTTTAAATGAATTAAATGATATAAAAAGCTTCTTAAATAATTCTTTAAGCATAGAAGAGATAAAGGAATACCATAAACCTTGGGCATCTTACCTTAAAGATAAAATTAAAGAAGAAAACTTATCTATTGATGAGTTTATTAATAAAGAAGTTGGAAATAAATTCGTAAAAGTCTTAGAAGATTGTGGTGTATTTAAACTCACTCCTCAAGGTATAGACGGATTTAAAAAATTTATAAATTCTATAAATAGTATATAAATTTAATCATAACCATATAAATGATATATAAATGTAAAATAAAGCTGTTATAATATATAAACAGCTTTATTTTTGTTTGTAAACAAATTATTACAATTCAAATAAATTTTTAATATTATATTTTCTTATATATAATCTTTATTATAATAATATTGAATAAATAATTTATTTTATTAATACCGTATTTATTTATAAAATACTTTAATATAATATTTAAAAATAATATTTATATTTTTTAAAAATTGGAGGACAACATTATGAGTTTATTAGGGAAAGGAGTAAATAAGCTTTTTACTTCATTAGGCTCTTTATTAAAAAAAATAGTTGAATTATTATTTGATTTACTTGGCTTTATTAAATTTAAAATTTCAAAAAAAGGTTACAATGTAAGAGAAGAAAGCTCTAAAAATGGTAAAATAGTTGGAAGAAGACTTAAAAATAATATGGACAAGTTTGCAATTAAAGCTCAAGTCGAAACTGATAAGGGCATGATATTTTTAGGTAAATTTTTAAGGCTTTTTACATTCAATATTTTAAAATTATTTAATACTGTATCAAGAAATTTATACAAAGCTTCTGAAAAATCAAAGGATAAATTTACAACATATAATATATCTCAAGATGAAAAAAACAAAGAAAAATTTATTGAATTTGATAATTTAATTGCTAAATGCAATGATATAGAAAATTATGCTGAAGCCGCTATATCTAAAAATGTTGATGATTCATATAAAGATTTAGATAAAACTTTATTTGAATTTCCAAATACATATCATAATTCAAATAACAATAATATTGAAAAATATGAGAAAAACTCTGCTACTGATTTGGATAAAACATTATATGAAGATTTAGATTCCTTTAATAATTTAAATAAAAATGATGATTCTGATTTAGATAAAACTTTATTTGAAAATGATGATGATATGTTTAATTCTATAAAATCAGAAGTTTTTTCTAAAACTTTAAAAGATATTAATTCAGCTACCAATATTAATGAAAACAAGTATAGCAAAAATGAAGAAATCTGTGACTTAGAAAACCATACAAACACAACTGAGGAAGATGAAGAAATCTATAACTCAGAAGATGATATAGACACAATTATAGACACAATTGAGGAAAACGAAGATGTCTTTGAAGAAAATACACAGAAAAAGCATATGTTTGATTTTTTAAAGAAAAAAGAACAAAATTCTTCTCTTGATGAAACATTCCACGGAGAAAATTATGAATTTAATTCTTCTATAAAATTGGCTAATGAAAATTATTCTAAAAACAAAAATAAGAGCATAACTAATAAAAGTATATCTAATGATAATTTTTCAAAAAAACAAGAAAACTCTATGGATAAAACTCAACTAGTTGATTTAGAGTCTTTAAAGGAAAATGAATCTGATAAAACACGAATGGTTAATATAGATGATTTTAGAGAAGCAGTAAACTCTAGACTTAATTCTTCTAATAATACGGATAACAAAATAAAAAATTCCTATCGATATTCTCTAGATGATGATGATGAATCTATAAGAAAATTTTTAAATGACGATTAAAAAATTTATTTAAAATAGTTTGTATATATTATTTATACAAGCTATTTTTATTTTTCCCTTGAATTTCTAAAATAAGTGTACTATAATTTAGTTAAGTAATTACTTAACTAAATCGTGGAGGTCATTTATGGAAGCTTACATAAATATTTTTAAAGCTCTTAGCGATGAAACTAGACTAAAAATTTTATTATTAATGTCTAAAAAAAGCATATGTGCAAAAGGCATTGCAAAACATTTAAATATAAGTGAAGCTGCTGTATCTCAGCAAATCAAAATTTTAAAAAAAGTTAATCTTATAATAGGCTACAAAATAGGATATCATATCATTTATGACCTTAATTATGATACTTTAAAAAAACCTACGCTTTTTATAGAAAATTTAATCAACAAAGATACATATGATTATATATTCTCAGATAGCCAATACAATACAGAATGTTTAAAAAAATGTGCACATAAAAAATGTTTCAATGAAAATAAATTTAAGGAGGAATTATCAATGAAAGTTTGTTTCCCTGTAAAATCAAATGAAGGATTACAAAGTGTAACTTATAATCATTTTGGAAATGCCCCTCATTTTATAATTTGTGACTTAGAAAACAATGAAATCAAATCTGTAAATAATGGTGATTTAAATCATGAACACGGAAAATGTCAACCAATTAAAGCTTTATCTGGTGAGGTTGTTGATGCTGTAATAGTTGGAGGAATAGGCGCAGGTGCTATATTAAAACTTAATTCTATGGGAATTAAAGTATATAAAGCTTGCCAAGGTACTATTGAAGAAAACATAAAACTATTTAAAGAAAATAAATTACCTCAATTTGATGCAAACAACTCTTGCACAAGTCATAACTGTCATTAGTAATTTATATACTTTAAATTTTATTCTAAACTTTTAATACTTTTATCATATTTATATAAATAGACTGTATCAAAGATAAAAAATATATTCTGCACACTTATATTTGATACAGCCTTTTTGTATATTATCTAGTATTCATAAAAACAACTTCCACCTATAAATTCTCTTAAAATAGAGTTTTCAGGAACTTTTTCTTTTTCTATATCCTCAAAAAAATTAATTATATTCATAAGCCTTTTAGCCTCATAGTATACATAACTATCTTTTTTATTATTTATTTTTTTAAGCTCTTCTAATGCATATTTTTTTAAAACAGCCATCTCATACACCAAAGTTGAATTAAATAAAACATCTGCCTCTTCTTGATACTTAAAAATATTTTTCTCTTCTCCCCTTTTTATAGATGGCCACATTTCTAAAGTTTCAGCTCCCCCGTATCCTCTTGACAAAAAATCTCTAACTATTCTTCTAATCTTTCTTATATCTGTTGTTGATATTCTATTGTGATTATCTAAATTTAACTGAGTTAATGCTGATATATATATTTTAAATTTATTCTCATCTGCTATTTTATAAATAAGTTTAGGATTAAGACCATGTATTCCCTCTATTACTATTATCCCATTTTGTGAAAGTTCAATATTCTCTTTAGTTTCCTCTCTTTTTCCAGTTTTAAAATTATATTTAGGTAATTTTACAGCTTTATTTGCTAATAAATCTTTTAACTGATTATTAAAAAATTCTAAATCTAAAGCATTAATTGATTCAAAATCCGGTTTTCCATTTTCATCTAAAGGTGTTTTATCCCTATCTATATAATAATCATCTAATGATATTAAAAGAGGTTTATATCCATTTACCCTAAGCTGAATTGCTAGTCTTTTTGAAAAAGTCGTTTTCCCTGAAGATGAAGGACCAGCTATTAAAACTATTTTTGTATTTTCTTTATTCAATATCATATCGGCTATCTGTGCAATTTTTTTTTCATGAAGAGCTTCAGATACTCTTATTATATCTTCCTTTTCATGACTCCTTATCTTTTCGTTTAAAGATGAAACATCTGCTACATCTAAAATGCTTATCCATCTTTTAGTTTCTTTAAACACCTTAGAAAGTTGTGGAATATCAACAAATTTGCATACCTTTGTTGGTTCTTTTACTTTAGGAAAATTTAAAACAAATCCTGGGTCATAATATTCTAAATCAAAATATTTTAAAATCCCTGTTGAATAAACCATGTTTCCATAAAAATAGTCGTATCTATCATCTATTTTATAAAGTTTAACATTATCATTTTTTAAAGATGATAAAAGTCTTACTTTATCATTCATTTTATAGGTTTTAAATATATTTATTGCATCTTTTGTTTTTACTTCACATTTTTCTATTACTATATCCTTATTTATTATCTCCATCATTCTATTTTTAATAAGTTTTATATCCTCTTCATTTAGTGCTACATCCTTATGCACTTCTCCATAAAGCCCATTCCTTATTGAATGTTGAATTGTTATACTGCACTCATTAAATAAATCTAGTGTTGCCTTTATAAATACAAATTGCAAAGCTCGTCTATATGCCTTTATAGCAATTGCATTATCTAACCTAATCCATACCAAATCACCATTTTCCTTTATTTCATCTGTAAGTTCTAAATATATATTATTAAATTTAGCTAATATGATTGGATAAATGTCTTCTTTATAATTTTTATCTAAAAGTTGATAAAATTTTGTTCCTTTATCCACACTAATATACTTATCATCAATTTTAATTTTTAATTTTTCCAATAGCACTCACACCCTAACAATAGTAATTGTATTATTTAAGATTTCAATTTGTTAACCAAAACGCAAATCAACATCTTAAGCAAACTTAATGTCCTATAGTTATATTTATGAAAAAACATTGAAAGTAAGAATAAATTAACTGTATTTTCACATTATATAATTGTAAGGAGTGATAATATATGTACATAGTATTTATTAGAACTGCTCTTTTATATTTTTTAGTAATCTTTGTTGTAAGGCTCATGGGAAAAAGGCAAATAGGTGAACTTCAACCATATGAACTTGTAATAACTATTATGATTTCAGACCTTGCCTCCCTTCCTATGCAAGACTCAAGACTTCCCTTAATACTTGGTATAATACCTATTGTAACTCTTTTAATAATAAATATAATTATCACAGAAATTCAACAACACAGCGTAACCTTTAGAAAACTCATAGATGGTACTCCCTGTGTTTTAGTAAGCAATGGAAAATTAAATCTAAGTATGATAAAAAAACAACGCCTTACTGTTGATGATATACTAGAAGAAATACGAAGTGGTGGCTATTTAGATATAGAAGAAATTCAATACGCCATTCTCGAAAATAATGGAAAAGTATCAATAATTCCAAAATCATCTTGCGATACTGTTACAAAACACGATTTAAACATAAATGTAAAAGACCCTAAAATGCCAATACTATTATATGTTGATGGCAAGATTAATAAACGAGCTTTACATATATTAAAAAAAGATGTATCTTGGCTAGATAAAAAACTAAAAGAAATCAAAGCCCCCAAAAAAGAAGACTTATTTCTAATCATGATTGATTCTAATGAAGAAATATTTTATCAAGAACTATATAGTGATGATATTTCTGATGAACTTTCACTATAAAGGGGTGATTTTATGAAAAATACCCTGATATCATTTGCAACACTTTTTATTTTATTATTCTTTGTATTTATAGGTGATACTAATTTAAACTCTTTATGTGATAACTCTTTAAAGGTAAGTCAAGAAATACAAATAGCATTAGATAATAATAATTGGGATGATGCTTTAGAAAAATCCGTAGAACTTAAAAAAATTATGTCTAATGGCTTTAAAAAAGTATCTGTATATGTAAATCATCAAGATATCGATACTCTAAATACTGAAACTGTTAAACTAATTGACTTTATTAAAGTTCGTGATTTATCTAATAGCTTATCTTCTTTAGATAGTATAAAATGTCTTGCTGAATACATAAAAGAACTACAACAAATAAATCTAACCAATATATTATAGTATATTTTTCCTTAATATTTAGCATTTTCTATCTTAATGCCAACATAATATAAAATTTGTTTTAAGTATAGAATTTTCTAAAATTTTAGTTTATAATTATAATATAAGGGTTAGTCCCAGAGGGACAAATTTAGTCCCTTAAAATAATTTTTTCGATAATGAAAGGCGGTATTATCATGGCATTAGTTAGTGCAAAAGAAATGTTAAATAAAGCTAAAGAAGGTAAATACGCTGTTGGTCAATTCAACATAAACAACTTAGAATGGACAAAAGCTATATTACTTACTGCTCAAGAAAATAATTCACCAGTTATCTTAGGAGTATCTGAAGGTGCTGGAAAATATATGTGCGGATATAAAACAATAGTTGGAATGGTTAATGGAATGTTAGAAGAATTAAAAATAACAGTTCCTGTTGCTCTACATTTAGACCATGGTAGCTTTGAAGGAGCTAAAGCTTGCATAGAAGCTGGTTTCTCTTCAGTAATGTTTGATGGATCTCACTATGCAATAGAAGAAAACATCCAAAAAACTAAAGAAATAATAGAAATTGCTTCTTCTAAAGGAATATCTGTTGAAGCTGAAGTTGGTTCAATAGGTGGAGAAGAAGATGGAGTTATAGGTGCTGGTGAAGTTGCTGATCCTGCTGAATGTAAACAAATAGCTGATTTAGGAGTTACTATGTTAGCTGCTGGAATAGGTAACATTCATGGTGTATACCCTGAAAACTGGGCTGGATTAAGCTTTGAAACTTTAGAAAAAATAGATAATTCTGTTGGAACTATGCCATTAGTTTTACACGGTGGTACTGGAATTCCTGCTGATATGATAAAAAAAGCTATCTCTTTAGGAGTATCTAAAATAAATGTTAATACTGAATGTCAATTAGCTTTTGCTGCTGCTACTAGAAAGTACGTTGAAGAAGGAAAAGACCTTCAAGGCAAAGGATTTGACCCAAGAAAATTATTAGCTCCAGGATTTGAAGCTATAAAAGCAACTGTTAAAGAAAAAATGGAATTATTCGGATCAATAAACAGAGCTTAATTAATAAAAAAAAGATTGCAAAATTGCAATCTTTTTTTATTATTATAAACTAGCTGAATAAACACTTCCCTCATCGTTCATTACCGCTATACTACCACTATTTATTATTATTTTTGATTGTGTTTCATATTTATAAATTGTACTTGTTGTTACTCTCACATTACTTGGCACTGCAATTATAAATCTAATAATTCCATTTGATGCACCTACATTTCCTGTCCAACCTTCACTTCCAAAATATGATAATGCATTAGTTGATATTATGTAATAATTAGGATTTTCTATAACAGTTCCATCAAAAGAATATAATGATTTAGTTAATATTAAAGTTTTACCTGAAGGGTTTGAACCAAATGTTCCATCAGTAACCATAGGAGAACCTATTTTACTTCCAACTGTCCATGTTCCATAATATGCTGAAACTTGAGAGTTATTATTAAATAGCACAGGTTGTCCATCTATAATATTACTATTACTAGAATTAGCGTTGTTATCGCTCTCAACTTTATTGCTATTATTCTCTATTGTATTTTTATCCTTACTATTTATTACTTTTGTTCCTGAACTTTGAGTTGTGTCAGATGTATTACTTGGTTGCATTTGTGTTGAACTGCTTATACTACTTGCAGTTTCATCTTTCTTAGCGCTTTGGCTAACTTTAGTGCTTGAATTTTCTGCTACACTTTTTCCTTCACTACTACTTGTTGTATCCTTTGATATGACTTTCGCTTTTACACTTGCTGATGAATCTTTTGTGTTTATTGTTTTGCTACTACTAATTGTATTGCTAGCTTTCGTTGTACTACTTGCCGTATCATTAGACTCTTGAGCATTAGTTTTAGATGCTGCTGACACACTTGATGTGCTATTTGAAATAGAATTATTAACTGATGATACAGATGATGTTGTTGTACTCTTTGCAGATGCAACCTCGTAAATCGTACAGCCAACAACAGCTGCAACTATTACTACAATAACACCTATCATTACTTTTTTCATTTTTATCACCCCTTTTTACATGATTCCAAACTAATAATATACTTTATTTATTATACGACTCAACATTTAAAAAAACAACGCATATTAACAAATTTTATTTATTAATGCTTATTTTTTCTATATAATGTTAATTTTAATATTTTTCAAAATAAAAAAATCAAGTTGCAGTAATAGTTAGCAACTTGATTTTCATTAATATATTTAGCTTCTACAATAATTCATTAAGCTTCTTTCTTTCACTAGATTTTAATAACGGCTTTATTCCCCTATATAAAATCTCACATTTAATCCCTAAAAGCCTTGCATAAAAATATAACATGGGACTTCTAAGACGCCCCCTTGAACATACAAGTACTAAAGCTTTCTTTCTATTTCTAGATATCATAAGAAGTCTTGTTTTTATGAATCTTCTTCTTTTTAATATTCCCTTCAAAATTATATAAAAAGCCATAGGATAAAATTTTTTTATTTTTAAATATTCCTCTATTTCTATTATTGGAATACTATACTTTGTAAAAGGAGTCAGTTCATGTTCGAGGGTAGTTCTAACATCAACTACTTTCTCATCTTTAATATCCTCATACCTGATAAACATAATATCACCTTATCCTTAAATGATAAGCCAAAAAGTGCTATATTAAATAATACTATGTTTAAAGTCTTATATTGATGTTATATTTTATTATACAAAGGTATTTTTATATAAGCCTTAGTACCCATTCCCACATCACTTTCTAAATTAACTTTACCGTTATAATGATTTATTATTATCGCTGCAATAGATAATCCTAAACCACTTCCTCCAAGCTCTCTACTTCTCCCCTTATCCACTCTATAAAATCTTTCAAATACTTTTTCTATATCCTTTTTAGGGATTCCTATGCCATTATCTTCTATCAATATCTCAGCATAATCATTTTTTACATTAGCAGATATTTTTACAATTCCATGCTCATTATCAGTATATTTTACAGAATTATCTATAAATATTCTTAAAAGTTGCTTTATCATATCCCTATCAGCTTTAATTATTATATTTCTACAATTTCCTTCAATTTTTCTTAATATGTTATTGGGATTTATAATATCATAACTGTGTATAACTTCATTAATTAATATATTCAATTCTAATTCTTCATCATTAGTTTCCATAAGTCCACTGTCCTTCTTGGCTAGAAATAATAATCTGTCAATTAGAACTTTCATATGATCGCTTTCTTTTTTTATAGCAGTTATCGACTCTTCTAAAACCTCTCTATCGTCTTTTCCCCATCTATCTAGCATATCAGCATAACCTTTTATTACAGCTATTGGTGTTTTAAGCTCATGAGATGCATCTCCTACAAATCTGTTTTGCATCTCAAAAGTTTCCTCAATTCTGTCCATCATATTATTTATCGTTCCTGCTAATTTTCCTATTTCATCATCTGGCTTTTTGATAATTATTCTATCTTTTAAATTGTTACCGTTTATTTTTTCAGCAGTTTCTCTCATTATAGTCATTGGCCTTAAGCTTCTTTTAGTAATTATTTTTCCAGCAATTAAAGCTATTATTACTCCTAAAAATGTAGTCAGCATCATAACAACAGCTAGAAGTTCTATATAATATGAATCTGACGTTTTATCTTTTATTAAAAATACATAATATTTTTGCCCACTTTGTTGTACAGGTACAACCATATACAAAACATGTTTTCCATTCATTGCTGTTTTTCTTATTCTTCCAGCTGCTTTAGCTAAATAACTTGGTATGCTTATATTTTCATTTGTCTTATATACAGAATTTCCCTTCGAATCAAAAACAAGACCATATAAATCATCTCCAAAACCTATATTTTCAACTGAATTTATTAATCCTCTTCCCTCTTCTAGTTCATTTTGCAATGTTATTTTTGCATTGTTCAAAACATCGATATTATCCATATTCAACGCTATAGTTACAAACCAGTAAACCCCTAAATTTAAAAATATTAAAATCAAGGCTATAAGTATTCCATTATTTATAGCAAGAGAAGACGATAATTCTCGATGACTCTTTCTTTTATTATTTATCCATTTTAATAACGATTTTAATTTTCTATTTACCTTAATCTTCATTTTTTATAACATACCCAACTCCCCTTACTGTTTGTATTTTTTTATCTAATCCATATTGCTCAAGCTTTTCTCTCAAATGTCTTATGTAAACATCAACTATATTTTCATCCCCAAAATAATCATAGCCCCAAACTTTATTTAATATATTTTGTCTATCCATGACAATTTCTTTATTTTTAAGTAAAAATTTCAATAAATCAAACTCAGTTTTAGTAAACTTTATCTCTTTCCCTAAGCATTCAACTCTTCTTTTATCAACATTCATTTTTAATTCACCTATAAATAAAGTTTCAAATTTATCATTAGCTTTTCTTTCATAAACCCTTATTCTAGCTAAAAGTTCCTCAATTTCGAAAGGCTTTGTAATATAATCATCTGCACCTTCATCAAGACCTGCTATCTTATCACTAAGCTGTGATTTTGCAGTTAACATTATAATAGGAATACTACTAAAAGTTCTTATTCTTTTACAAGTTTCTATTCCATCTATACCATTCATCATAACATCTAACAATATTAAATCAATAGAATTGCTTTTTACTAGTTCTATTGCATCATATCCATTATTAGCTATAAATACATGATACCCTTCATGCTCTAACTCCAACTGCAAAAATCTACATATATCTTTTTGATCATCAACAATTAAAATATTAAAGTTTTTCACATAACTCACTCCCATTGTTACAATTAATTAGACACTTATATAAATATATTATCATTTTAATATTGTAAAAATAATAACTAAAACTCATATTAAAATACCTAATCTTATATATAAAATTCCCTTAATCTATTATAATATAGTAATGAATAAATATTAAGGAGAAAAATAATGAAAGAATTAGAAACAAAAATTATCGATATTGATTTAGATAGTTTAAGAAAAAAACTAAAAGAATTAAATTTTGAAAATGTAAAAAAAGAAAACCAAATAAACAATATATTTGACTTTAAAGATGGAAGACTTTTAAAAGACAAAGGTTATGCTAGAATCAGAACTGTTCATGATTTAATAAATAACAAAACTGTATATTTTATCACAACAAAAAAAATGTTAAGTCAAGATACTTTTAAAGTTATGGAGGAAAATGAAACTGTCATAGAAAACGGTGTTGTTGGAGAAAATATATTTAAATCTTTAGGTTTAGAGCTTACAAAATCTATAAAAAAATATAGGGAAAGCTATAAGTACAAAAACACTTTAATAGAGATTGATATAAATGACCCAAGTTTTTGTCCATTCCCATATGTAGAAATTGAAACATCATCAGAAGAAGAACTTAACGAAGTACTAAATCTTCTTGGATACTCTATGAAAGATACTACATCTAAAACCATTTATGATATACTTAAAGAAAAAGGAATAAAATAAATCCCTAAAGTTAAGGAGTTGACAATTAATGAAAAATCCCTTTAAAAATTCTAAAGAATCTAACGTTGGAAACTCTCCTAAAGTAGAAAAAGATTCTAAAAATTCTAAGGGTAAACCTAAAAAAAATTCAATAATTTACTTTTTTAAGTCTGCATATGAGTATGGCATATTTAGTAATGTAACTAATTTTATACTATTTATTTTAATCTTACTTAGTGGTTTATTTTTAATTGTGTCTGCTCTATATCCTCCACTTTTAGATAGGTTCTTGATAGTATCTCAAATATTACCAAGACCTTTATTGCAGTTATCTCATAAAATTTCTCTTTTAATAGGTTTAATGCTTATTATGATATCTAAAGAAATTTTTTGTAAAGTAAAAAGAGCTTATTATATAACAATAGCCCTCTTAATATTAGGTGGAATATTTACTTTTATAAAAGGTTTAAGCTATGAAGAAGCTATAGCTTTATTAATAGTGTCTATAATATTAAGATTATCTAGAAAAAGCTTTCATAGAAAAAGCATTCCTATAAAACTTTCAAATTATACAGTAAGTTCCGTAATAGTAATTGCTGTAACAATATTTTTAATAGAACACGCTAAAACCTTTATACATAATAATTTAATAAATCATCGTTATGTTCATGATTATTATTGGAGAATATTCCAACTAAAAAAATACGACATATTTGTTGATATTCTAACATATGGGATTTTTATACTATTTTTAATTTTTCTTTATATTACAAGAGAAAAAATTGAAGATGATCCTTTATATGCTGAAAAAGTAGATATGAATAGAGTTAAAGATTTTTTATCTAAAAGCACTAACGGAAACTCGCTAACCCATCTTGTCTACTTAGGAGATAAAAAAATTTTTTGGGCTTTAAATGGCACTGCCATGATTCCCTACACTAAGTTCAATGATAAAATAATAGTTTTAAGTGACCCTGTTGTGCCTAGAGAAAATTTATCTGATTGTATACAAGAATTTCAAAAATATTTAGATACGTATGGATATAAGGCATCTTTCTTGCAAGTTGCAGAAGAAAATTTAAGTATTTATCATGATAATGGATATTACTTCTTTAAACTCGGAGAAGAGGCAGTAGTAAATTTAGAAACTTTTAATCTTATAGGTTCTAAGAAAAGTTCATTTAGAAACTTATTAAGGAGATTTGAAAAAGATGGTTATTCTTTTTCAGTAATGGAAGCTCCTCATACTGAAGAATTTATAGAAAAAATCAAAAGCATTTCTGATGAATGGCTTGGAGGAAGAAAAGAAAAGAGTTTTTCCATGGGATGGTTTAACGAAGCATACCTTCAAAAAGGACCTATTGCTATTTTAAGGGATAACAATAAGAATGAAATAATCGCGTTCGTTTCACTTATGTATTGTTATGATAACAAATCAATGGCTATTGATTTAATGAGATTTAGAAAAAAAGTTCCAAACTCTACTATGGAATTTTTACTTTTAAGTATAATTCTTTATTGTCAAGAAAAAGGATTTAAAAAGTTCAACCTAGGAGAAGCTCCACTTTCTAACGTTGGTTTAACTCCAGGATCTCATCTTTTAGAGAAATTTGCTAGATTAGTTTATAATTATGGTCAAGTATTTTATAGTTTTTCAGGACTTCGACGATTCAAACAAAAATTTGGTCCTACATGGGAAGCTAAATATTTAGCATATTCTAGTTTTTTATCCCTTCCAGATATACTAATAGATTCATCTGTTATGACATCAAGGGTGCCAAAATATATAGAAAACACTATACTAGATGATGATTTAGATGCAGAAAAGCTTGATTTAAAAAGACAAGAAAAAATTCAAAATATGGAACATACATTAGAAAACAAACTCTCTAGTGACGCAAAAGTAGATTCGCAAACTTTAAAAGATTCTAAACATATAGATAAAGAATCAAAAATAAATTCTTTAAACAATGAAAACTAATAATCTTAGTTTTCATTGTTTTTATTTATACTAATTTTGAACAAATTTTCTTCCATAGATATTTTGCCAAATATTCTTATCTAAATCATACCCATCTAAACAAGCTTTTCTAGCAATCAAATATGTTATTTTAGCTCTTTCTATAAAATCATCCTTTTTGTACACCTTATTTAAACTTCCAGGAACTATCCAGTATTCTTGTTCTGGATTTTGCTCAGACAAATATTTAAAGAAATCTCTACTTATCCAATCATAACACATATAATCCTTATTTTTATGCTCATAATGAAGCATAAAATTATAACATAGAACGTCTATAAGGAGTTCATCCATATTCAAATTCATAACTTTACTCCAAACTTTTATCATTTTAGACAAATTCATTAGATTTCCATTACATAACTCATCTAACTTATTAAACTCCTCAATTTCTAAAATAAATTTAGTTACCTCCCATCGTCCACTACCGCTTATAACAGGATAAGTATAACTCCCATTCTCGTTAACAAAGGTAGGTATAACTTTTAATTTTATATTTTTTCTTTGATTTATATCCATGGTAATACCATCTATATCGTAAATTAAAGGAATATCTGGATATTCCTTTTGAAGCACATCTTTTATTTCATCTATCAATCCTAATTGTCCATTACCTATAAATCTATTATATTTTTCATAATAAAAATAAGGCAATCTAAAATACAAAACATCGCCCATATAATTTCCAGTGTAAGAAATTGGTTGTTTTATACCAGCATAAATTCTATGTTTTACTGGCGATATAGAATTCCAAAAATGCCTATTTAGACAAAGAGTTACATCTATATATATATCAGCCATCATGCCTTCATCTCTCATGTCTATGTTTTTACAAAATTTATAAAACATTTCGCTAATACTCATAAATACCTCCATAAAAAATAAAATATATGTTTAAATCCCAATTAATACCATTTTATTAATTATATATTATCATAAATTGTAATTTTTAGGAATATAAATTTAAAAATTGTTTTAAAATTTCTACAATAAAATAACTAAAAAAGAGATGTCAGATTAATCAATCTGACATCTCCTTTTTATTCATCTTCACGCTCTAAATATAATTCTTCTGAGTCATGATCATAATAGAAAAGTTCTGCATATCTTCCCCAGTCTATTATTATATCCATCATTTTTTCAATTTCATCTGCTTGGAAATATTTTTTAAATAACTCCTTAAAAAATTCCTCTTTCATTGTATGATTGCTTTTATTGTTTAAAACATTCATTATAACTTTAAATGTTGATATTTGTTCAATTTGTTTTTTAAACAGCTCTTTACTCTCGTCTTTATCAAGCTCAACAAGTTCTTTTCCAAGAGGAGTTATAAAAATATCTCCTTCCTTAACCGTAGCAAATCCTAACATTGAAATCCCTTCTATATTAGGGAATAAATCATCTATCTCCATCATTAAGTTTCCACCTAATTGATATATATCCATCTTTCCGCCATTATCATCAATTAATTCTAAAAGCCCTTCCATTACTCCAACGTGAGAAAAAGGAATAGGAACTGGTTTTTGTGGAACTTGCGATTTTGATACGGCTTTACTTTTATCAACTTTATCCTCTGTATTTTCAAGTTTTCCTTCAATTAAGAGTTTATAAACACTATCTACTAATTTTTCAAATTCAGGTGATTTTCTATTTCTTGGATGTGGTAAATCTATTTTTATTTCTCCTGCTACATGAGTTGGCTTTTTACTAAGCATTATTATTTTATCTGCCATAAGCACAGCTTCTTCTATACCATGTGTTATCATTATAATTCCTTTAATAGGCATTCTTTTTTCTTGCCAAAGGTCTACAAGCTCTGTTCTTAGATTTTCAGCAGTTAAAAAATCTAAAGCTGAAAATGGCTCATCTAAGCATAAAAGTTTTGGTTCAACAGCTAAAGCTCTTGCAAATCCTACCCTTTGTCTCATACCACCTGATAGTTCTTTTGGATATGCTTCTTCAAATCCATCAAGCCCTATTAAACTTATAAGTTCTTCAGCCTTCCTTCTTGTATAATCTTTTGGAAATCCTTTCACCTTTAAACCAATTTCAACATTTTCACGCACCGTCATCCATGGATATAAAGCAAAGGTTTGAAAAACTATTGCGGCTTCTGAACTCACATCAGTAACTTTTTTTCCATCTAAGATTACTTCACCTTCATCAGGACTTATAAGACCTGTCATTGTTCTAAGAAGTGTAGATTTACCTGAACCAGATGGCCCAAGTATTGCTACAAATTCACCTTCATGTACTGTTAAATTAATATGATCTAATGTAGGTTTTTCTGCTCCCCCAAAATATTTTACTATATTATTAACTTTTATAAATTCTTTTACGTTTTTCATGTTTACCACCCCTTTTTATAACTCTATTCTAAATTTTTCTTCTGCAAGCCTGTATAATCTATTCCAAACTAATTTATTTAAAACAACAACCATGATTATCATAGCTAATGTTGAAGCTAAAAGCATAGCATAATTTCCATTTGCTGTTGATTCTGTAATTAAAGCTCCAAGTCCAATTGTAGTTACTGTTTTACCTCCAAATGTTACATATTCAGCAATTATACTTGCATTCCAACAACCACCTGCTGCTGTTATAAGTCCTGTAACTAGATATGGGAATATTGCTGGTATTATTAATACTTTCCATTTCTTTATTCCTGTTATTCCAAATGTTTTTGCTGCTGCTTTTAAATCTTCTGGTATTGCCATAGCACCTGCTATAACGTTAAATAAAATATACCATTGAGTTCCTAAAAGCATAAGTATTACTGCTGCTATATTTAATCCACCTATATAGTTTATAAGGAATAAAATAAGTACTGGAAATAATGCTGTTGCTGGTACTGATGCCGCAATTTGAACTATTGGTTGTAGTATTCTAGCTAATTTCTTATTTAAACCTATCGCAACCCCTACTGGAACTGTCCATACTACTGCAATAAGCTGTGCAACTGTTACTCTTAGAAGAGTTGCACCCGCTGCTGGGAAAATTCCTAATAATTCATTTACTGAAAGTTGCATTATAAGTTTACTTGCATCAAAAGCTAGATAAACAAAAACTATAATTGCTATTATTCTTATTGCCCATTTAATTACTGATCCGTTATTTTTTTTGCTTACAACTTTCGCCTTATTAACAGTTCTTCTATCAACTAGTTTGTCTATTCTACCACCAACAACTGTAATTACTGGTGCAAAAACTTTATCCACTAAAAAACCAACTACAACTGATCTTCTAAGCATAGTAAGTACATATGAGTGTGGTACATCTGTTTGAGTAAGTTCCATTTTAAATTTATCTGCCCATACATTTAATGGCTTCCAAACAAGTTGATCTAGTAATACTATAACTATAATTAATGATACAATTCCCCAAATTAAGGCATTTATATTATCTTGGTTTGCTGCAACTTGTAAATAAGATCCAATTCCTTGAAGAACATATGTCTTCCCATTTAAAGTAAACATTTCACAAGTCATTAGGAAAAACCATCCGCCTGCCCAAGACATCATACTGTTCCATACAAGACCCATCATTGAAAATGGAACTTCTAATTTTTTAAATTTTTGCCATTTATTCAATCTGAACACATCAGATGCTTCTATTAAATCATTTGGTATTTGTTTTATAGAGTTATAAAAGCTAAAAGTCATATTCCAAGCTTGACTTGTAAATATAAGAATTATACTTGCAAGTTCAACACCTATGTTATCCATTGGAAAAAGAGCCATAAGACACAATAATACCGCTGGCAAAAATGATAATACTGGTATTGATTGAAGTATATCAAGTATTGGAATCATTATTCTTTCTGCTCTCTTATTATGAGCTGCTATGTATCCGTAGATTAGTGTGAAAATTATTGAAAGTATATATGCCGCTGTCATTCTACCTACAGATTTTAACATATAGAAAGGTATGTTACTTATATTAGTTGATATCGTACTTCCAACATCTGTTGGTTTTACATATCCATTTATAGCTGGTGTTAACGCTAAATATAATAATACTGCAATAGCTAAGAAAATGACTATATCAATTATTCCAAACTTTCTATTTACTATTGTTTTTTCCATATTCATAATTAAATCTTCTCCTTTATATTTCCTTTATCGATAACTACACCCCTCTTCCGTGTCCATAAAACCACTCCTCCGTTCTTATTTTTATCAAATAATTATATATTATAATGTCTATAAAAAAATAAAGAGCCTTTAGAGAAACTCTAAAAACTCAAAATATACGCAATAAAACCTTGTACCATGGTTTTAGCACTATATAGCTTTGAGCTTAACTCAGCTACGTTAAGTAAAGCCTTAACTCGGCAATACCTGTTGACCCATTGGCATCTTTCGATGTTTCTGAGCAGTAGCATTTATCTAATATAGGAGCCTCCCCTTAAATATTTATTTTTTTAAATCACACATTGATTATAGATTTTAAATATTGCTGTGTCAATACATATTAACAAATTATAAATATTATTTTTAATTTGTTACTACTAAAATATAATTTAAAATTGCATTTTAATATATCTTAAATTCCCATCCTACCATTGTTTGTTTATATTCTATGATTGCATCTGAAAACATATTTTTAATATTTCTATCTAATATTATTTTTATTCCACTCTTATCTGTTATAACATAATCATCATTTTCATTTATATTATCTGGAAAAATTTCAAAATTAACTCCACTGCAAGAAGAACCGTTTGCCTTTACTCTAAGCCCTTGTTTTTCGCTATTTTTAATAATTTCCATTGCTTTTTTTATTGTATTTTCATGGATTTTTATACACATACTATTTTCTCCTTTAAATAACTTTATTTTCATATTATAATACATTGTTGTATACATTTTGTAAATTAAATTTAATTTTTTCTACAAGTAACTTTATTAATATGTATTATTAGTATATAATATTATTGTTTGAATTTGAAAAAATCAGACAAAAAACACAGGAATTAAATAGAGGAGATACATAAACTATGAATGAATTAACTCACGAGTTAGGAATAATAGCTTTACAAAGTGCTAAAGATTTAGGAGAAAAAATAGACAATTCAATAAAAGCTAGAAGAAATACTACTGATTCTTTTTTAATACCAATCGATGAAGTTAGATTTTCTAATGGTGAAGGAAAAGCTAAACTTTCAGATTCAGTAAGAGGTAAAGATATATACTTATTATGCGATATAGGAAATTATAGTTGTACTTATAAAATGTTTGGTTTTATACACAATATGGGACCTGATGAACATTTCCAAGATATAAAAAGAGCTGTATCTGCTATAAGAGGAAAAGCTAGTAGAATAACTGTTATTATGCCACTTCTTTATGAATCTAGACAACATAGACGTAAGGGTAGAGAATCTCTTGATTGTGCTTTAGCTCTTCAAGAATTAGAAAGATTAGGTGTTGATGAAATATTAACATTTGATGTTCATGACCCTAATGTTCAAAATGCAATTCCATTATTATCTTTTGAAAATATATATCCAACTTATGATATAGTTAAATCTCTTATAACAAATGAAAAAACATTAGAAAGAGATAAAGATAAATTATTAGTTATAAGTCCTGATACTGGAGCTATGGATAGAGCTATTTATTACTCTAGTGTACTTGGTGTTGATGTTGGATTATTCTATAAAAGAAGAGACCATTCTTTAGTTGTTAATGGTAAAAATCCTATAGTTAATCACGAATACATGGGTAGAGATGTAGAAGGAAAAGATGTTTTAATAGTTGATGATATGATAGCTTCTGGTGAATCTGTTTTAGATATCGCACTAGAACTTAAAAAGAGAAACGCTAAAAATGTTTATGTAGCAACTACATTTGCATTCTTCACAGAAGGTCTTGAAAAATTCAACAAATACTACAATGATGGAATAATATCAAGAGTATATTCAACTAATTTAACTTATGCTCCACAAGAGTTACTTGACTCTGAATGGTTTATGTCAGTTGATTTATCAGATTTCTTATCTAAAATAATTAACAGATTAAATAAAGGAAAATCAATATCTCCACTTATGGATGCTACAGCTGTGATACGTGATTTATTAGTAAAATAATATTAAAATAAATTTGGGATATATCAAATAATATTGATATATCCTTTTATTTTTTATATAACTAAAATAATTTTATTTATTTTCAAAACTTTTCTTATCAACAAGAACATAGGATGTATTTTTAGGCACTATAACTTTATCTCCATTTATTTCACCTAAATTCTTAATTCCAGCACTTTCTCTATTAACTACAATCACCCAATCTTTTTTAGGAATTGTTACTTGAACTTCTTCATTATTTGCATTAAATATTACCACAATACTTTTCCAAGCATCATTTACAACATTCCCATCTATTGTGTAAGCAACTACATTATCACTTGTAAAATTTATACCCTTTTCTAAAAAATTAATTCCTTTTTGAATATTTGTATCAGAATTCATTCTAAATGCTTTATGTGACTTCCTAAGTTTTATTAATCCTTTATAATAATTAAATACATCACTATAAGTTTCTTTTCTCTTCCAATCTATTGCGTTTATACTATCATGTTTATTATAACTATTTTCCTCAAAGCTTCCATCACTATATTGCTTTGTTCTTAAAATTTCTTCTCCACCTTGAAAAAATGGAATTCCTTGAGAGGTTAAAACTATAGCTGCTGACATTTTATTCATGGCTTTCAAATCATCTTCTTCTTGATGTTTATTAGTAGTTTGAAGCTTGTCCCATAAAGTTAAATTATCATGGGCTGAAGCATAATTTATAGTTTGATACGGTTTATTTGCCCAAAATGTTACTGAATATCCTTCATAAGGTGATGGATTTATTCCATATTTAATTTGATCATGTTTTACTGAAGCTACTATTCCAAATTTTATCATTTCTTCAACACCTTTATATCCATTCACAAACCCTGGAACACCATTTTCAAAAACATGTCCTCTTATACCATCTCGCATTTCATCACTAAAAGCTGCTATTTGTAAATCTCCATATTTTATTATGTTTAGCTTAGTAGATTTTTCAGAATCCAAAAGTGGTGAATCTCCACCTGTCCATCCCTCGCCATAAACTATTATAGATTCATCTATTTTATTTAACTCTTCCCTTATTTTTGTCATAGTTGTTATATCATGAAGCCCCATAAGATCAAATCTAAAACCATCTATATGATATTCACTAGCCAAAAATATCACAGAATCAACAATCATTTTTCTAACCATAGAACGCTCTGAAGCTAGTTCATTTCCGCAACCTGACCCATTTGAAAAACACCCCTGTGAATTTTGTCTATAATAATAATTAGGAACTGCTAAATTCAAATTTGAATTATCTGTTGCTGCAGTATGATTATATACTACGTCCATAACTACCCTTATTCCAACCTTATGAAGTTCCATAATCATTTTCTTAAATTCTTCTATTCTTATTTTTGCTTCATAAGGATTAGTTGAGTAAGATCCTTCTGGAACATTATAATTTTGTGGGTCATATCCCCAATTATACTGTGGATTGTCTAATTTTGTTTCATCTATTGACATATAATCAAATGTTGGAAGTAAATGAAGATGTGTTATCCCAAGTTCAACAAGGTGATCTACCCCTGTTTTTATATCTCCATTTCCAAATAAAGTAGTGCCCCTTTGCCAAACTCCATTATATTTACCCTTAATATCTAATGAAATTCCAGATGATTCATCAATTGTAAAATCTCTAATATGCATTTCATATATTATCGAATCTATCACATCAATAAGCTCCGGCTTAATATCTTTTTCCCATCCTTTTGGATTAGTTTCATTTAAATCTATTACCATAGCTCTTCTTCCATTTACTCCAACAGCTTTAGCATAAGGGTCTGTAACTTCTTTTTCATTGCCAATATTATTCACCAAATAAGTATAATAAGTTCCATTTAGATTAACATTTGTCTCATAATACCAAGTCCCCTTCTCACCTTTAATCATACTTATAACTTCCTTAGGAGATTTTTCTAAATTGTAATCTCCTGTATCAAACAGAGCAAGCTTTACACTTTTAGCTGTTGGGCTCCATAAAACAAATTTAGTCGAATCTTTACTACATATACTACCTAACTGCCCATCATAATGATAAAGATTTTTAAAGCTTTCACTTCCTAAAGTAACTTGCATAGCCTAAAATTCCTCCCTTTTACCATCTATTTTATTTCAAAACCAACAAATTCCTTAATTTTGATTAAATCTATTTCTACAAAAATTTCCCTTTTTCCTTCTTTAATTATTTTTTAAAAGAAAAATATTTTTACATAACTCATAAAATTTAATATATTACATAATACTAACTTATAATATATAATTAAAATTTTTATATTAATAATAAATTATCTTAAATCTGTTTACAATATTACTTTAGCGTGTTAAACTGATATAGTAATTAATTTTGAAATATTTATTTTTATATAAAGGACGGAAATACATATGGAAAATAAAAATTTAAAAAAGGATATCGGACTTTTTATAGCAACGGCTTTAGTCGCTGGAAATATGATGGGTTCTGGAATATTTATGTTACCGGCAACTTTAGCTGGAACATCTGGTCCTGGTTCCACTCTTTTAGCTTGGATAATAACCGGTATAGGTTCGATTTTTTTAGCTTTATCTTTTGCTAAATTAGGTTCTAAAATTCCAAAAACAGGTGGACCTTATGAATATTCAAAACTTGCTTTTGGAGATTTCATGGGATTTATGAATGCGTGGCTTTATTGGAATGGTTGTTGGATAGCAAACGCTGCCGTTATAATAACAGTTACAAGTTATTCAACTGTAATATTCCCAATTTTAGGTGTTAATCACTTTTACTCATTCTTATTTAGCTCAGCAATACTTTGGGGCGCAACTCTTCTTAATATATTAGGAGTTAAAAAAGCAGGACAAACTCAAAGTATTATAACAGTAGTTGAAATTTTACTTTTTATATTTTTTATAATAATTGCTTCTATGCACTTTAATTCAGCAAATATTACTCCAATATTTCCAAAAAATAAAGGCATTAGCACATTATCATCAGCTGCAACTTTAACTCTTTGGGCATTTATAGGTCTTGAATCAGCTTCTGTTAATGCTGGTGAAATCAAAAATCCTGAAAAAAATGTTAAAAGAAGTACTATCTTAGGTATAATAATAGCTCTTATTTTATATCTTTTAGTAAACTTTTTTGCAATGGGTGCAATGAGCCAAAGCGCATTAGCACAAAGTTCATCACCAATTTCTGATATACTTTCTAAATACTTAGGTAGTAATGTTACAACAATTATTACAATTATAGCTATAGTTAGTGTAATTGGAACAGCTGTTGGTTGGATTTTATCAACTGCTAGAATATCTTTTGCTGCTGCACAAGATAAAGTATTCCCTGAAGTATTTGCAAAAGTACATCCAAAATATAAAACACCATATATGTCTCTTATAATAAGCGGAGTTTTAGTTAATATACTTCTTTTAATGAATTATACAAAATCATTTAATTCAGCATTTAATTTTGTAGTAGTTCTTGCGACATTATCATATTTGCCTGTATATGCATCAACTGCTGCCGCTGAAATAATGCTTTTAACTAAGCGTGATAAAAACTTTAATATTGGTAGATTTATAAAATCATCAATAATACCTCTTTTAGGATTTGTTTATGCTGCTTGGACAATATATGGTTCTGGTGCAACTGATGTCCTTTGGGGATTTATGCTAATCCTTGCTGGAGTACCTTTTTATCTATATATGAAACATAAAAATCCTGAAAAAATGATAAAAATTAGAGAAGAAAATCAATTAAATTAATATAAGAAAACAAAAATGGATGGTTACATTTGTTAATCATCTATTTTTTATTTATTTTGCTATATAATTTTGTTCATAAAATTGACTATTTTATGGACAAAATGTAAAATATATTTAATATAATATTTTATATATTTTTTAATAAATTAGACATAATAAAAGTATATATGATTTTAAAATTATATCTTCATTAAAAATAAGCCTTTGCTAAAAATAAAAGCTTCATTTAGGTGATAATCATGAATTTACAATTTGTTATGAACTATCTATCAGAATATGGTATGTGGTTTCTATTTATAATAGTTTTTCTAGAATATCTAAATTTACCAGGTTTTCCATCTGGGATAATCATGCCTGCTACTGGTATATTAATAGCCACAAATAATTTAAATTTCATTTTAGCCCTTATCATCTCAGTCTTAGCTGGGCTTTTAGGAAGCTTAGTTTTATACTTCTTAGGTTATTTGCTTGGCAAACCTTTTGTTGAAAAAATTTATATTAAATTTCCTAGATTTCAAAAATCTATAGATAAAACATTCTCTTATGTAAATAAATATGGAGCTAAAGCAAGCTTTATATCTAGGCTTATTCCTGTAGCTCGTACATTAATTTCTCTCGTCAATGGAATAGCCAAAACTAATATTTTGAAATTTATTTTATTTTCAGTATTTGGCATAACAATTTGGAATTTTGCCTTTATCTATGCTGGATATGCATTTAATCATCTTTTTTTATAAATGTGCACAATATTAAATAAAAGAAACTACTAGTTAAATCAAGTAGTTTCCTTTAATAAATAAATTTAAAAATAAATATCTGAAAATTCAACTTTAGTGCTTATTGTATCATTAGTTCTATCTTTATCTAAATTCTTCTCTATATTTATATTGTGTTGTTCAATAGTTTGTATAGGCAATTTTACAGTAAACTTACTACCTTGTCTAGGCTTAGATTCAACACATATTTTGCCATTATGAAACTCTACAAATGACTTTACTAAAGATAACCCTATACCACTTCCTTCATTTTTTCTTGTCATAGTTTTATCTACTTGAATAAATTTTTCAAATATTTTTTCCAAATCCTCTTCATTAATACCAATCCCATTATCAGCTACATAAAACACTAATTCATTATTTTCTATATATACATTAAAGAAAATATCCCCACCATCATTTGAAAATTTTATTGCATTTGATAAAAGATTTAAAACTACTCTCTCCATCTTTTCCTTATCTAGGGTCATTATAACTTCTTCTTCTTGTGTATCAAATATAATATCTATATTTTTATTTTCAGCATAAGGTATAACTGACATAACTAAATCTTCTAAAAACTCAATAGCATTTAAATTTTCAAGATTTAATTTCATAAAATTAGCATCTATTTTTGCAACATCTATTATATTATTTACTAATCTTATCAGCCTATAACAATTTTTATCTATTATGCTTAACTTATCTAAAATATCATCGTTTTTATCAAAATTATTTCCCTTATATTTTAATTTTAAAAGTTGATTAGCAGATATTATAATAGCAACAGGAGTTCTAAGTTCATGGCTTATATTTGATATAAAATGATTCTTCGACCTACTTGTATCTTCTGCAATAATTTTAGCCTCTAGAATCTTTTTTTCATATTTTTTTTGATGTAGTGAATATAATACCAGCAAAACTATAATTCCTATCAACCCTATTATAGTTAAAGTAGTCGGAAAAATTACATCTTTATATTTTTTGAAAAACGATATTGGTTTATTTACTATTATAGAACCCTCTGGCAAACTACTCTCTTTAATACCAATAGCTTTTAGCTTATTATAATCAAACATATATTGATTTATATCGTTAGAAACTACAGATATGTTCTTAGAGGTTTCCCCATTTAACAATTTATTTACTATCATTCCTGCTTCTTTTCCTTGAGTATAATGATTTACTACTTTTCCACCTAAAAATCCATTGCCTATACCATAACTTAAAGTTCCATAAAAAGGAACATCATCACTTACATTTTCTGAAACTAAAGCTATCAAATCTTTATAAGTGATTTTTATTTTATTTTTAAATATATAGGGATAAACACATATAACAATATCATCTTTGGTAAAACTCTGAAGTTTACTTTTTAAATTTTCCTCATCAATATCTTCACTGTACAATATAGAAAAATTCTTATCTGGGTATTCTTTAGCATATTTATTAACCATATTTTCATCAATATTTTTAAATATATCTTCCTCTATATTATCGACTCTTGAGCCATCTAAAAATATAATATTTTTACACTCCTTGTTTATTTTTAAAGCTAACTGCAATATCTCTTCTATATCATATATTTCGCCTACCCCATACATGCCATATTCATCTATAGCTTTATTTAAATCATTCATATTACCCACACCTAAAAAAACTATAGGAATATTACTAAATAATTCATCTCTATATTTCATACCAAACCTTAATGCTTTATCATCTCCTAAAATTATCGCATCAAAATTCTTATAATTATTGATTTTATATTTTAACAAATTATAAAAATTATTTTCATTCTCCTCATCTGAAAAGCTTCTAAAATCCATATATTCAATTTGCAATTGCACATTATTATTCATACCATCTTCAATTCCAAGAACCTGATCATTAAAGGTCACAAAATTAGGATTATAAGAACTTATAAATAAAATATCCTTCTTTTCACTGCCATAAACCTCATATTTACTAGAAAATAAAATTATGACTATTAGCATTAAAATTTTAATCCAATTGTTTTTCAAAAAAATCATCTCCAGTTTCTTCATTCTCAAATAACCTCATTATAAATAATATTTTATCATATATTGTCAATATTAGTTTAAATTTTGAAAAAAATCAAAATATATATAAATTTAAATCTAAAAAACATAAATTTATTAACTTTACTTTATATACATTAAATATTTTTGGTATTATATTCATATTTATTACATCTCATTATGTTAAAAGTAATTTTTTTCCTTTAATTTTGTGATAAAGAATAATATTTATAAATATTAATAAATTATTGGTGAAAAAATTAATTTAATTTGATATAATATTTTAGTGATATATATTCAAATAAAATGGTTATAATCAAAAATAACTTTCATTTTATAATATTAATTAAAGGAGAACTAATATGGATTTAGATAAAATGTTTTTAAAAACCTTTTTAAAGAATTTTAATGACATACCATTTACTATAAGATTTGCAGATGGTGAAGAAATGGTTCTTGGAACAGAACCTTCAAAATTTAAACTTATATTAAATGCCCCACTTAGAAAAAAAGAACTATTAACAAGTACATCTCTAACTTTCTGTGAAGCTTACATGAGAAAAGATATAGAAATCGAAGGAAGCATTTATGAAGCTCTTGATTTATTTTTAAGTCATAGAGATAGTTTTAAAACAGATTTTAAAGGTCTACCAAAAATATTCCATAAAGCTAGCTCTAAATCAAAACAAAAAGAAGAAGTATCTTCTCACTACGATATTGGAAATGATTTTTATAGCTTATGGCTTGATAAGACTATGAGTTATTCTTGCGCATATTTTAAAAAACCTACTGATACTCTTTATGATGCACAAATGAATAAAATTCATCACATATTAAAAAAACTTAACTTAAAAGAAGGTCAAAGTCTTTTAGATATAGGTTGTGGTTGGGGCTTCCTTCTTATAGAAGCTGCTAAACTTTATAAAGTTAAAGGTTTAGGAATAACTTTAAGTGAAGAACAATACAAAAAGTTTAAAGAGAGAATAGCTGAAGAACATTTAGAAGATTATTTAGATGTTAAACTTATGGATTACAGAGATCTTGAAAAATCTGGTTTAGAATTTGATAGAGTTGTAAGCGTTGGTATGCTTGAACACGTTGGTAGAGAAAACTATGAATTATTTATGCAAAACGTATCAGCAGTTTTAAAGAAAAAAGGATTATTCCTTCTACATTACATAAGTGGCTTAAAAGAATCTCAAGGAGATGCATTTATAAGAAAATACATATTCCCAGGTGGAGTTATTCCAAGCTTAAGAGAAATTATAAATATTGCATCAGATATGAAATTCTATACAATTGATGTTGAAAGTTTAAGACGTCATTATATGATGACTCTTTTAGAATGGCATAAAAATTACCATGCAAACATGGATAAAATAGAACCTATGTTTGATGAAGAATTTAGAAGAATGTGGGATTTATACTTATCTTCTTGTGCTGCCGTATTTAAAAATGGTATAACAGATCTTCATCAAATATTATTTACTAAAGGCGTTAATAATGATATTCCTCTTACAAGAGAATATTTATATGAAGAATAATTAAAACAATAATAAAAAGGCATCAGTAATTCAAGTAATTATTGATGCTTTTTTTATTGGTATTTACAAGTTCACAATTTTGCTATCTTTCCATTGATAAATTGCAAAACTAATTAATTAATTGAATTTTCTATTAATATTTTTTAAATATTTTATTGCTTTTTTATTTATATTATGATAAATTTATTGAAAAATATTCATTTTAATGATAATATATTAATATATTATGTTAGCGTTATAACTTTTCATGAATAAAATTTATTATATTTATTCAGTTTTATTCACATTTTATTTATTTTCCTGATTAAAAATAATATTTAACTTAATAACGAAAGGATGATTCTTTAAATGAAAGATTCAGGCACAAAAGGTGCGGTTTATAAGATATCCCTTTTAGGTTTAATTGCAATGATATTTCCTACACTATACGGTATAGGTAATCCTCAACAAGCTTACTATCAAATGGGATATGCTTCAATAATTTATATGATAATAGGTGCTATTTTCTTCTTTATTCCATATTCGTTTATGGTATCTGAAATGGGTTCGGCTTTTAAAGATAACGAAGGTGGTATTTTTACATGGATGAAACATTCTGTTGGTGAAAAATATTCTATGATAGTTTCTATGATATGGTATGCTGCCCAACTTTTATGGTTCGTTTCTGTCGCTACTACTACTTGGGTAACAATTTCAACTGCAATATTTGGTACCGACACCACATCAACTTGGCATTTATTTGGGTTAAACAGTAGTAAAACCCTTGCTATATTAGGTGTCTTACTAATAATTGGACTAGCAATTATATGCGGTCGTGGTCTTAAAAATTTAACATTTTTATCAACAGTGGCTCTTATTAGTATGATAGTTATACATATTGTTGTAATTGGCGGAGCTATTTTAGTATTTGTAATGGCTGGAGGTCACTTTGCACAACCTATGATACATAGTGTAAAAGGAGTTTTTGTAGGTCCAAATCCTAATTATTCAACTCCACTTGAAGTTGTAGCTTTCTTTGTTTTCATAGTATTTGATTACGGCGGAATGGAAGTTATAGCTGGACTTGCTGATAAAGTTAAAAATCCTCATAAAAATGTTCCAAAAGGTATTATCATATCCACTATAATAATAACTGGTCTTATGATTGGAATAGTTATATTCCTTGGAATGTATGCTAATTGGGATAAAGTTTTAGGTGGTTCTGGAGTAAACCTTGCTAACTATTCAGTTTATTTAACTGATAATTTAGGTGTTAAAATAGGTAATGCTTTAGGGATGAATGCTACAGCTTCTGCTGCTTTAGGACTTTGGCTTAATAGAATACTTTCTTGGTCAGCTGCTGTTGGTTTAGCAATTTTACCACTTAGAGTATTCTCTCCTATTCAACAATTATTTAGAGGTGTACCAAAAGGAGTTTTCCCTGAAAAATTAGCTAAAGAAAATAAGCATGGTGTTGCAATGAACGCTGTTTGGCTTCAAACTGCTATTGTATGCTTTATTGTATTCTTATTAGGATTCACAACTTCAGGAAGTTCATCAAGCCTTTACAATACTGTTGTACTTATAATGACAGTTGCTATGACTGTACCATACTTCTTTATAGTTGTAACTTATATTAAATTTAAAAAGAATAAAAATATTAAAAAATCTTATGAATTTTATAGCGTTAAATCTGGTCTTTTCTGGGGATTTATAGCTGCTGCTGTATTAGGTTTTGCAAATTTATTTGCTATAATACAACCTGCTCTTAGCGGAAATATCTCAAGCTCAATTTGGCTTGCATCAGGTCCTGTAATATTTGGATTTATAGGCTGGATTTTATATTCTAGATATAAACGTAAAATGTCTAATTCAAAATAAAATAAAAAATATTTAAATAAAAATATTAAGTAAAGAAATCTAAAATTTTAAATTTTAGATTTCTTTTTTATTTATGAATATTAATTGTGTTCATATTTCATTTTTATTTGTAACAGTCCCATCTCCCTACTTCATATTATCATAATTTTTTTCTATTTTTGTTAACATTTTATTAAATAATTATTAATTTTTTATGTTAAAAATTAATAATTGCATTTATTTTTTATATTTTTTATGATAAATTATTAAATATAATACAAGTTTATAATTCTTATATAAAAATTATCATATGCATATTATCTTTTTAAAAATTCATTTTAGCTTTTAAGATATTTTAAACTGTGTTACTCTATATTTCTATGAAAGGATGATTAAATTGGAAAAACCAAATTTAAAAAATAATGTATATAAAATTTCCCTTTTAGGATTCATAGCAATGATTTTCCCTAACCTTTATGGTATCGCTAACCCACAGCAAGCTTTTTATCAAATGGGGTACGCAGCAATAATATATATGATAGTGGGCGCAATACTTTTCTTCATTCCATATTCTTTTATGGTGTCTGAAATGGGTTCTGCCTTTAAAGATAAACAAGGCGGTATTTTTATCTGGATGAAAGAATCTATGGGAGAAAAATATTCTCTTATAGTCACTATGATATGGTATGGCTCTCAAGTTTTATGGTTCGTTACAACAGCAACAATAACTTGGGTTGTAGTATCAACTGCTATTTTCGGTAAAGATATGACATCTACTTGGACATTTTTAGGACTTAACAATTCACAAACTCTAGCAATTTTAGGAGTTATCTTAATAGTAGTTATAGCTCTTGCTTCTGGCTTTGGAGTAAAAAATCTAACATTCTTATCAACAGTAGCATTAGTTAGTATGATAGTTATACATATACTTATAATTGGCGGCTCTTTAATAATATTTGCATCTTCAGGGTTTCACTTTTCTCAACCTATGATTTCATCTTTTAAAGGAGTATTCATTGGACCTAATCCAAACTATTCTACCCCTCTTGCCGCTACAGGATTCTTTGTTTTTGTAGTATTTATGTATGGTGGTATGGAGATAATAGCAGGGCTTGCTGACCAAGTTAAAAATCCTACAAAAAACGTTCCAAAAGGAATTATTTTTTCAACAATTATAATAACTGGTCTTATGGTAGGTATAGTATTATTAATTGGTATGTATATAAATTGGAAACAAGTTTTAAGTGGACAAGACGTTAGCCTTGGTAATTTCTCAGTTTACGAAGTACAAGCTATGGGTATTAAACTTGGTCATGTTTTTGGGCTTAATCAAGCTGCTTCCATAAATCTTGGACTATGGCTTAATAGAATACTTTCATGGTCTACAGCTATTGCACTTGCAGTTTTACCACTTAAAGTTTATGCTCCTATCAAACAATTATTTAAAGGAGTTCCTAAAGGACTTTTACCAGAAAAACTAACCAGAGAAAATAAAAATGGTATTCCTATGAATGCTGTTTGGCTTCAAACTATTATAGTAAGTGCTTTTTTAATAGCTATAGGATTTAGCGGTGGTAGTACATCAACTGCTCTTTACAATAAAGTTGTACTTATAATGACAGTTGCCATGACTGTACCATATTTCTTTATTGTTATTGCTTACATAAAATTTAAGAAAAATAAAAATATTAAAAAATCTTATGAATTCTTTAGCGTAAAATCTGGTGTTGTTTGGGGAATAATTACAGCAGCTACACTATTATTTGCTAATATATTCTCAATCATACAACCTATTTTAGAAGGTGAAACAAATGCACTTTCAAATACTTTATGGCTTGCAGCAGGCCCTATAATTTTTGCAGCTGTAGGTTGGATTTTATATAAAAGATATGAAATTAAAAAGAAAAGATTAGTTAATGAAAATTTAGATAATAATAATTTAACCGCCTAATATTAATAAAGAATACTTTTCTTTATTAATTTAGATATATAAAATTTCCCTTAAATATTAAGTTACACTTTAATCAGGAAAAAGAGATTACAATTAGTAATCTCTTTTTATTTTTACAAAGCTATTTATATGTACAACTAATAAACAACACTTTTTTAATCATTCATTTTTATGCTAAAATTTAAAGATAAATAAAATTCATCAAAACTTATGCTATTATCCTTACATATAAAAATTATGTTATTTAAAATAAGCTTTGACAATTTTTCATCTTCAATTGTATAACTTATATCACCCTTATTTTTATGAAATACTAAAATTTCTTTTAAAATATTTTCATAAGGAATAAGTATTCTATCATTTCTATATCTATGCTCTCTAGCTCCGTTTGAAATCATCACCATAAATGTATCTAAGTAATTCTTTAAAAATTCATTAACTCCATCATACATAATATACATTTTTTCTTTAAAATTTAAGTCTTGATTCTTCATTTTAGTAGCAGTTGATGCAATTATTTTTTCCCAATCAGCCTTTATAATTGCGTTAACAATTTCATCTTTATTTTTATAATAATTATAAAATGTACCTATTGCAATATCACATTCTTTAACTAAATCTCTAATATTTAAAGAATTATATCCTTTAAATATCAATATTTCCCTGCCTTTAACCATCAATTTTTCTCTCAAATTATTTATAATTTTAGGCATATCTCTTCCTCCTTGTGAACTATGTTCAGTATAAAATAGCTTTATACACCATTTAGTATATTAACTTTATACTAAATATAATTTATAACTGTAAAAATATTAACCAAAAATAACCTACTCTTTTAATTATCTTACTAAAATCCTACAAAATCAATAGAAATATTTTATTTATAGAAATTTATATTTTATTTATATTTAAAATTGCTAATTTTAGATTTTTAGTCTAAAATCAACAATTTTAAACACACTAAAATATTCTAAATTCCAACTAATATTTCATTTATTTCATCACTAACTCTTCTTCTCTCCTTATAAACCCATTCTACATCAAATTTTAAATTAAATATTTTAGAAAAAGAATAGTACATACTTATTTTTTGATAATAATTCTCTAACTCCTCTAAGTTGCCACTAAAACATTCTGGCTTTGTCAAACTTTTTAATTTAGCGACAAAAAGTTCATCTACATATTCCAAAAATTTATCCATAAGATCTTCATTTGAAACATCAAAAGGTACTTTTAAAAGATTCCATTGTATATCTTCACGTAATCTATATCTTTTTATTTTATCTAAAATTATTAAATATTCACTTATATCCATTTTCCTATAATAACTAACTTTTTCTTCTCTACTACTCCAAAGAGCTAATTTTTCATTAAGAGGCAATGTTTTTATATTTAATATTGCATCAGATGGACCAACCACAGCCTTTTCAATAAAATCATCAGTAGCTTCTATTTTTTCTTTTATAAAATCTTGTGTATCTCCTACTGATGCTACATAACCTATATCATAAATTCCTTTTCTCCCTGCTCTTCCCGCAACCTGCTTAACTTCTTGAGATGTTAATTCACGAACATCATCTCCATCAAATTTCTTAATTGACATAAATACAATTCTTTTTATTGGAAGATTTACCCCCATACCTATTGCATCTGTTGAAACTAAGACATTGGCTTCTTTATTTATAAATTGATTATACTGCATCTTTCTAACTTCTGGCGGAAGAGCTCCATAAATTATGCTAGTTTTAATTCCATTATCAGCATATTGCTTTGCTATTTCTAAAACCCTCTTTTTAGAAAATACAATTAAAGCATCTCCATCATTTACATCTTTATAATTAAAACTTTTATATTGAACCTCTAGTGGCGTATTTCTTTTATATTCTTTTATTTCATATTCATCACCACAATCCTCAATTATAGTTTTTAATATATCTTTTGAGTTCAAAGCTCCACATATATGAATTTCTCTACATTTTAATCCTAATAGAGCTCTAGTCCAAGCATTACCTCTTTGTGAGTCATTTATCATTTGAATTTCATCTATAACTACAATATCATAATCTTGCTTCAAATTCGCTTTTTCTATAGTACACGACATATGAGTTGCACCAAGCTTTATAACCTCCTCTTCACCTGTTGATAAATCACAAATAACATTATCGTTATTTAATCTCTCAAATATTTCTAAAGCTAAAATTCTAAGAGGAGATAAGTACAATCCTTTTTTAGCACTTTTTAATTTCTCAATAGCATTATAAGTTTTTCCCGTATTTGTATCTCCTAAATGAATATAAAATTTTCTCTTAATTCTTCTAGCTAATGGATACTCATCTTTTGGATTATCAGGAAAATTTTCATCAAATTCCTTTGCAATCATTTTAGGTATATGATTTTTAGTTAAAACAGTAATTATTCCAGAATTTAAAAATACATTATAATTTCCTCTTAAAACCTCATAAAAATCAAAATCTGTTCCATTTCTTTTATTATAAGCTTCTAATATTTTTTTCCCTGTTTCTTCTAAAAGAGATTCGTACCTTTCATAAATATCATTAAAATCCTTAAAAGTTTCCTTCTTCATTGATTTTAATTGAATAAGCTTTTTTCTTATGGTTGCTTCATGCTCAAACAAAGCATTTCCTTTCGAATTATGTACAATTTCTTCTATCTGCTTTATTTGATTTTTTAATTTTTTAAATTCTCTTTGTTCTGCATTTCCTTTCATACTTCTTCCTTTCTCCCTGCTTCCAAAATCTTATAATATTAATATTAGTATACACCATATTTTTTAATAATTTCACAATTTAAAACTAATTTTATATTAATTATCTAGCATATATCCGCAAATAAAAAAACCCCTCTAAAAATATCAGAGAGGTATACACTATAATTATTCCCTAACTTCTAAAAGCGATTCTATCTTTTCAATTACGTAAATATAAGCATCTACTATGCCTTCATTATATATCTCTGGCATAACCTTTTCTACAAAAAAATCTAAAAATATACCAAAATCCTCATCTTTTAATTCTTTATTACTTCTTTCATTAAAATACTCTTTTATATCCTTTTCTAACTTAGCCCTTTTTTCAGCTGTTAAATTTAACTTTATATTCTTATTTTCCAACCCTTTATTTTTAAAGAAACTATTACAAATAAAATTATAGCAATTCCCATCTGCATCATAATAATCTTCTTTACTTCCGTAATAACCATCTTGTTTGCTATAATCATATGAATTATCACTCAAGGCATCTCACTCCTTTTCAACTATTTAGGCTATATATTTTATTCATCTAAAGCAACCATAGTTACCATAAATAAAAGTAAAAGCTATAATATATTTTATTAGTTTTTATTATGTTTTGTTCTTAATTTTGAGTTAAAAAGTTAATTTAATAATATTTATGTTTATATCATAAAAAATTGCTAATAATATATAAGAACATTTTATTTATATAGAAATGTCAAAAAGAAAGGATGGTGACTACCCTATAATTTATAGGTAAAAATATGAGCTTAAACATTGGTATAAATAATAAAAAAACACTAAAAAATCTTAGAAAAATGACTAAAATCCCTAAAAAATCTTACAACAATTATTATTCTTATAAACACAATATTGAACCTTCTTACAATAATTATGAACATGATAAAACAACAAAGCATAAGCTTTTTAATCATGATTTTCTAGGAAATAATAAATGTTGCTTAAAAGAAATGATGGAAAGTAATAAATGTAAAACCCTTGCAATTGCAGGAGCTGGAATTTCTTTAGGTCTTTTAGGCGTATACATGTTAAAAAAAAGATATTAAAAATTTAGGCTGTATTTAAATACAGCCTAAATTCTATCTTGATATATCCGCAAATTCTCCAGAGGTAACTTTAATTAAATCGTCAGGTTTTAATTGGACTTGAACTCCTATTTTTCCAGCACTAACTACGATAATATCTAAATCCTTTGCTGAAATATCTATAAATGTCTTATACATTTTTTTCATTCCTATTGGAGAACATCCCCCTCTAATATACCCTGTATGCTTATTTATATCTTTAACAGGTATCATTTCAACATTTTTTTCTTTCGCAACTTTAGCAGCTTTTTTTAAATCAAGCTCACTCTCAACTGGAATAACAAAAACAAAAAGCTCTCTATCGCTTCCTTGTGTTACTAATGTTTTAAAAACCTCTTTAGGATTTTTATTTATTTTTTGTGCTACTGACACTCCATCTATTTTTCCATCTTTATTATCATATGTACTAACAATATACTCGATTTTCTTTGAATCTAATATACGCATAGCATTAGTCTTAACATTTCCCATTTTCATCACACCATTTCTATATTTTATAATTTTAAATAAAGCATATTTATTTTTACTATAATATTATATAATGTCTTTCCCACAAATAACATTATAAAAAAATTACCTATCATATGGATAATATCAAAAACAATTCCACTAATCCAGTATACAAAGGCTAAACCAGCACCACCAACAAAAATATATGATATAGCATAAAATGCTCCAAATAAGAAACCAAATGTAGCAGAAAACAATGAAAGTATGAAATAATTTTCTTTTAAATATTTACTTAAAATAATAGTTATCACACATAAAAGCGGCCATATTATCAAATATCCTAAAATCCATAGACCAAATCCATAAAAAATTCCCATTAACATAATAAATAGCGTTATACTATACAAAGTTTTGTATCTGTAAATAAGAGAAAAAATTATAATAAATAAACTTATAACCTCAATGTTTGGAATAAACTGAAATATATATTGACCTAAAAACATAAGCGAACCTAACATTGATAAAGTAACTAATTCCTTAACTGTGATTTTCATAATTTTTAAATTAGAACTCTAAAATTCTAATAACCTTTCTATTTAAATATATAAAATAAAAATAGGTACAACATTAATGTACCTATTTTTATTATATACAAAGTTAAACTATTTATTTAAAAACAAAAATAGATTATAAGCTAAACAAAACTTATAATCTATTTAGTAATTTATTTATTAAGTAATTTTTTAACATAATTAGGTAAAGCAAACGCACCTAAATGTAAATCTGTATTATAATACTTAGTCTCTAAATTTAATGAGTTCCAATAAGTTGCATTAAAATCCTTTGTTGGATGTAATACTTTTGACGCAAATCCAAACATCCAATGTCCTGATGCATAAGTTGGCATATTATATTGATAAGCCTCTGATATTGGGAATATCTCTCTTATCTTAGAGAAACTTCTTTGCATTTCTCTTGCATTATTGCTATAATAAGGACTTTCTCCTTGATTCACAAGAATACCTTTTTCAGTTAAAGCATTGTAGCAATCAGTATAGAACTCCTTAGTAAATAACCCTTCTCCAGGTCCTATTGGATCTGTTGAATCAACTATTATTAAATCATATTCGTTAACTTTTCCTTTAACAAACTCTAAACCATCTTGGAAATATAAATTAACTCTTGGATCATCTAATTTACATGCTGTAAATGGTAAAAATTCTTGAGAAGCCCTAACAACAACTTCATCAATTTCTACCATATCTATTTTCTCTATTGTAGAATATCTAGTTAATTCTCTAACAGTACCACCATCACCTGCTCCTATTACCAAAACATTTTTTATATCTTTATTTACTGACATAGGAACATGTACTATCATTTCATGATATATAAATTCGTCTTTCTCTGTTATCATTGTCCATCCATCGATAACTAGAACTCTTCCAAGTTCATATGTATCAATTATGTCAATTTGTTGAAAGTCACTTTTCTTTGAATAGACTGTTTCTTTTACTCTTGCTGAAAATTTTATATTTTCAGTTTGATTTTCTGTATACCAAAGTTCCATAGCTCTTCCTCCTTAGAAATATAACTTTTAAGCCATTGGCTTATGAACTATAATCTCATCTTCCACATTTGAAAATCTTCTTATTTTTTCAACCATACCTCTAGCTATTTCAGTTGATTCACTTCTTTCTGCTCTTAAAACATCTTCTAAATAGTCAAATCCATCCCATGGATTAACTGTATCTCCACAAGTATATAAATCTACTGAAGCATATCCATATTCTGGCCATGTATGAATTGTTAAGTGAGATTCTTGTATTATAACAGCACCGCTTACCCCCCAAGGATTAAATCTATGAAAACAGCTTGTAACTATTGTAGCATTAGCTCTTTCAGCAGCTTCACACATAAATTTTTCAATCAATTCATGATCCTTTAGTATCTCTCTATCACAATTATAATATTCTATTAGTATATGTCTGCCTAATTGCTCCACCTTCATTTGCAAATAACCTCCGAATATGATATTAGTATTTTTTATAAATCTAAAGTATAGTATTACTAAACTTAATATCCATTTATATTAAACATTGATTTTTATTATATACTATTTAATGTAAATGTCAACACCTATGTTGTGTTTATTTAGCTTATTTCCTCCATCTGTTTTGTATAACATAAATGTAGGAGTGGGGTTATACCACTCCTACATTATTATTATTGAAGATACGGTAAAGGATTTACATGTTGCCCATTTATCCTAATTTCAAAATGTAAATGTGGTCCTGTACTATATCCTGTCGAACCTACATAAGCTATTGTTTGTCCTTGACTCACACTTTGTCCAACAGATACTGCAAAACTTGATGCATGAGCATAAAGAGTGCTTGTACCATCTCCATGATCTATAATAATCATATTGCCATAAGCAGTATTATATGTAGCTGTCGTAACTACACCTGCCTTAGCTGCCACAATAGGCGAACCATAAGAAGCACCAAAATCAACTCCCGTATGAATACTATTAACTCCTGTTACAGGATGTATTCTTGGTCCATATGGGCAAGTAACTCCTCCACCAGAAGGTTTAATAAATCCACTACTACTACCTCCAACATTGCTTATAGCTGCTGTATTATCACCACTATATCTTGCAACTGATGTAGCGCTAGTTGTATTGCTAAAATATTGCTCTAAATTTGCATTATCCTCTTTATACTTATTTATCTCATCTTGTATGGCTCTTTCTTCATCAGTCAATTTTGCCATTTCTGCACTTTGTTCTTCTTCTAAACCTTTAAGTTCATTTACCTGATTTTCATATTGCTTAGTAACTTCACTAAGTTCTGCTTTTGCACTTTCTAAATCAGTTTTATCTTTTTCTACTTGAGATTTTCTATCTTCAAGATTAACCTTTTGATTTTGTAAATCTTCTTTCATTTCAGCTATTTGATTTATAAGGTCATTATCTGTTTGAACTAAAACCTTAACATTTGAAAGAACACTTATAATATCACCTAAATTATCGGCACTTAAAACAAGATTTAGAATTTCGCTTCCGATACTACTTTTATAAACTCCTCTTAATCTTTGTCCTAATATTTCTTCTCTCTCAGCAATCTCATTTTCTTTTATTGTTATGTCGTTTTCTATATTTTCTATTTCACTATTAAAATTATTTATCTGATTTTCTAAGTCACTTATTCTACTATTTAATTCATTTACCTTGTTTTGAGATTCATTAAGTAGTACATTTTTTTCATCTAATTGAGATTTTATTTCGTTTAACTTTTCTTCAACCTCACTTTTTTGCCCTACAATCTCTTGTTTCTCTTCATCTAAACTATTTATTTTATTCTCATTTTCTTTAATTTCTTGTCTAACTTCCTCTGCCGTCTGTGCTTGTACTTGAATACCAGTTGGTAATAAAACTGTATTACCTACTACTAAGCTTAATACCAATGCTGTTATTCTTGTCCTTTTCATTATTAAATCACCCACCATTTTATTTTTCCATGGCTATCTACATACATTACACAGTACATTTTATCTACACAATTACTTTCAATACTTATGAAATATTCGCATTCAATATAGGATTAACTTTTTATCCTAAAAATAGATAACCATGAATCCTCATTTCATAAAATACTCAATCTTAATAACATATTTAAGATTATTTAATTGCTTTGATAAAACTATATAATTTTTGCGCTTTATTTTATAACATATTATAGCATAATATATTTTTTAATACAAATTTTCAGTTTTATAGGTTTTTTATATAATTAACTTAAATTTGTTACCGTTATCCTTGTATAAATTTTTTTAGATATTTTTATTTTATAAAACTACTTTAAACCCTTTTATAATGGTAAATAACGTAAACTTATAATTATTATGATTTTATTGTTTTATATCCCATAAAAATTAAACTTATTTCTAAAAAAAGTTGTGAATCCTTTGAATTATTTACAAAAAATTCACAACTTTTAAATTAAATCTATTTTTATGCAGCTTTTATTTCAAAGCTCAAATTTTAACCGTTGTCTGCAAATTAATATCTTTTTAAACATTATTTACAGAACTAATTTACAGAATTATATTTTGAATAAGTATATTAAGAGCCATAAGAATTAATATAACCCCACCAGCAATTTCTGCATATTTTTGAAAAAAACTTCCTATTTTCTTTCCTAAAATAACTGCTATAAAACAAATAACAAAAGTTGTTAAACCTATTATTATAGCTGCTGAACTTATAGATACGTTTAAGAATGCAAAACTTACACCAACAGCTAATGCGTCTATACTAGTTGCAATAGCTAATGCTATTATTTGTTTATGCTTTAAATCAGATTTTACCTCTTCTTCATCACCACCCTTAAGTGAATCGTAAAGCATTTTTCCTCCAACAAGTAACAAAAGAGCAAAAGCTATATAATCATCAAAAGATAATATGTATTTCTCAAAATATCGACCTAATACCCATCCTATAATTGGCATTATAGCCTGAAAAGCTCCAAAATATGCTGCTAATTTTACTGCAAGCTTTATATGCTTTTTATCACCACTTCCTCCTTTCAATGCCATACCTTGAGTTAAAGATACAACAAAGGCATCCATAGCAAGACCTACTCCAGTTAAAAAAATTGTTAAAAAACTCATTAAAATAATTCCTCCTATATAATAATTCAAAATAAAAGACCTATGGGTAGTATGTTAATACTACCCATAGGTCTCGTTATTTAATATTAAGCCAGATTTTAAAAATCAAGATGTTGACTTAATAACTCTTATCTAAAATTGAGCTAACTACTCCCCTACGGCTTTAAACCTTAGGTTATTTAATTTACTAAATTATATTAACAAACACTTGCTATTATTGCAAGTATTTTATTTTATTAAAAAAATTTAAATACCTATCTAAACACATTTTACAATAAAAATTTTATAAATCTCAAATTATCTTTATAAAAGCACTGTCAAAGCTCTTTAAGTTAATTTGTCCTTGAACCCTTGCTCCATCTAAAAAATTTTCTCCATTTATCCACTTTAAATTTATAGTATATGGTTTATCATCTATATTAACAGCAAAAACTACTTTTTCCCCATTATATTCCCTTAAAAAAGCAAATTGATTATTAGTTTGAAAAATAGTTTTATAACTTCCAATTTGTAATGCTTTACTCTTTTTTCTTATTTGACATAATTTTTGAATATAATCTGATAAAAAATTTTTAATAGGTTTTTCTAAACTTGGTCTTAAAACACTATCTCCTTTAGATTTTTCGCCCTCTATTCCCCATTCTGAACCGTAATATATAGAAGGTATTCCTGGCATTGCAAACATTAATGCATATCCTAAAGGAATATGGGCTTTTTCTTTTATTATAGTAGCAAATCTCGTTACATCATGATTATCTACAAAAGTATATAAAAGTTTATTTTTATATAAAGACCACCCTTCTTCTCCAAATTGTCTGTTTAAAGAATATCCAATTTCAAACATATTTCTTGAATTGAAACTTGAGTAAATTCCCTTATAACACTCATAATTTGTAACTGAATCCATCATGGTATCATTCATAATTGAATTATAATCACCATGAATCATTTCACCCATAAGCCAAAAATCTCTACCACTTTTCTTTGTCATATTATGAACTTCTTTTATAAAGTCATGATTTAAAGAATAAGCCACATCAAATCTTATGCCATCTATTAAAAATTCATCTATCCAAAATTTAATAACACTTAATAAATAATCTCTAACTTCTTTATTAAATAAGTTAAGTTTTACAAGTTCATAATGACCTTCCCAACCTTCATACCAAAATCCATCATTATAAGGACTATTTCCTGCTAAATTGATATTAAACCATTCTTTATGAGAACGATTTTTTAAAAATTCAGAAAACGCCCAAAAATTTCTTCCCACATGATTAAAAACACCATCTAAGACAATTCTAATTCCAAAACTATGCAAAATTTTACAAACCTCTTTAAAATCCTCGTTAGTTCCAAGTCTTCTATCTATTTTTAAATAATTGGCTGTATCATAACCGTGACTACTTGATTCAAATACAGGGCCTAAAAACACTGTATTAACCCCTAAATCTTTTAAATATTGTGCCCACTCTCCGACTTTTTTTATCCTGTTTATAGGTTTCATTTTAAAATCGTTAAACTGTTGTGCATTACAAAAGCCTAAAGGATAAATATGATAAATAATTGCATTTTCATACCACATATAAACTCATCTCCATTCTTCAATTCTTAAAATACCTTGCGTCTTAATAGAATTAAACATAATATTTAAAATAATTATCTCTCCATATATTTTATGTTTTTAAAATTTAATGTTTAATCCTATAAATTAAAATAATCCCACAGTACTTAATTATTTCATACTGTGAGATTCTATATTCTTCAAACTTAAATTATATTTTTAATTTACGATTAATATTTAAATTATATTGCTAACTTAGTAAATAATAGCTTCCTTTAATCGCTCTATTGCAACATCTATTGTAGAATCATTTAATATGTGTTTTTCTCCAAATGTCTTATATAAATTTATTCTTTCATTATATAAGTCATACAATCGGTCTTTTTTATCCTTTAAAAGTGGTCTATTTTCTATGTCTATATCACTTACTATTAAATCTAACGATCTATTTATAAATATAATTGTAAAATTTTTAAAATAATCAATATTTTGTTTTCTCGTTACAATTCCACCGCCTGATGATATTACAACTCCTTTTAATTTTCCCAGTTTTTCAGATGTAGTGGTTTCTATATCTCTAAAAGTTTTTTCTCCACTTTTAAAAATTTCTACTATACTCTTTCCCGTTTTTTCTTCTATAAATCTATCCATATCAACAAAATCATATCCTATGCTTTTTGCTAATTTTTCACCTAAAGTTGTCTTGCCACAACCTGGCATACCAATTAATAAAACACTTTTCCCCAAGCAGTTTACACCTCTTTATTATTTAGAATATTCTTTAATCTTTCATATATTATATCTAGTATCTCATTATCTATTTTTATATCATTCCAAATCTCCTCTGCTTTCACGCCTTGTCCAACTAGCATATACAATCCATCAATACATTTTAACCCTAAATCTTTAGCCATCTTTAAAAATTTAGTTTCTAATGGATTATAAACTATATCTACGGCAACATTAAAATTAATTATTACTTTCTTGTCAACTGGTGAAAAATCTATTTTAGGATACATTCCAACAGGAGTTGTATTTATTATGCAATATCCTTTTTTCCTTTTTAAATCATCATAATCAATGACATTTACATCAAAGCCACTAAAACTTTCTTTTGCATTTTTTTTATTTCTTGAAACTAAATTTATTGATTCTGCCCCATTATCCTCAAGATAAGCAACAACAGCTTTTGCTGCTCCCCCAGAACCTAAAACATAAAAATCTTTTCCTTTTATAGAAATACTTCCTTTAGATAACATATATCCAAAACCATAATAATCCGTATTATATCCGAAAACTTTATTATCTATAATTTTAACAGTATTTATAGCACCAATTCTTTTAGCCTCAGAAGATATAAATTCAATTTGCTTTATAATATCTTCTTTATAAGGAATTGTTACATTAACTCCTTGTATATTTAAAGTTTTAACACTATCTAAAGCCTTACAAAAATTCTCTTTTTTTATTTCAAATAAAGCATATGTTCCTTCTATATTTAACTTTTTAAAAATTATCCTATGTATTTTAGGAGATAAACTATGACCTAACTTCTCCCCTAATAATCCAAAATTCATCATTTGTTACCTCTTATCCTTATCACTTAAAGCTCTTTGATAGTCTTTACTTAAATCCATAAGACAATGAAGCATTTTTTCTCCATATTTCTTTATATCTTTATTTTTTATTTTAGATAAATTTTTTTCTATAACTTGGTCTTCTCTTTCCTTATTAAATATAGGTAAATTATTTTTTATCTTATAGTCCGCCACGCTTGTAGCTATTTCCATTCTTTCTTCAAAAAGCGCTATAAGTGTATCATCTATTTCGTCTATTCTTTTTCTGCACTCATTTAAATCTTTCAAAAAATCACCTCTTTCATATAAATTATAAAAGTTCTAATACAGCTAACGCCGCTATTGCCTCTATTACAACAACAGCCCTTTGAACAATACAAGGATCGTGTCGCCCTTCTATCTTTAATATTCCCTCTTCCATTGTTTTTATATTTACAGTTCTTTGTTCTTTACTTATAGATGGCGTCGGTTTTATTGCAACTCTAAAAACAACTGGCATTCCATTTGTTATCCCTCCAACTATTCCACCATTATTATTTGTATATGTCCTAATCTTACGATTTTCAATGTAATATTCATCATTTACTTTTGATGCATTTTCTTTTGCAAAGTCAAATCCTAATCCAAACTCTATTCCTTTTACTGCTGGAACTGAAAAAGCTAAATGAGCTATTACACTTTCTAAAGAATCAAAAAATGGATTACCAATACCAGGGTTTATTCCTATCAAACTACACTCTATGGCTCCCCCCACAGAATCTCCATTTTGTCTTGCATTTAGTATCTCTCTCTTTATTTCATCTATTTTCTCATTATTTAACAAAGGCAACTCTTTGACTGATATAGAATCTAAAACTTCTTTATTTAAATTAACTCTATCAAAGCTATCATCCTCAACTTTTCCAACCCTTTGTATATGAGCACCTACATAAATTCCTTTTGATTCTAATATTTGTTTTGCTAAAGCCCCAGCAAACACTAAAGGAGCTGTTATCCTTCCTGAAAAATGACCTCCACCCCTATAATCATTAAACCCATTATATTTAACAAAACCAGAAAAATCTCCATGACTTGGTCTCACTAAATTCTTTATCTTTGAATAATCTTTAGATTTTGTATCATTATTTTTAATTATTACAGAAAGTGGGGTTCCAGTTGTATATCCCTCAAAAAAACCACTTAAAATTTCAAAATTATCTCCTTCTTTTCTTTGAGTAGACAAAGTATTTCTTCCAGGAGCACGCCTTGCCATATCTTTTTTTATTTTCTCTAAATCTATCTCTATGCCAGGTTCGATACCATTTATAACAATACCAATAGCCTTGCCATGAGATTCACCAAAAATAGATAAATTTATCTTTTTTCCAAAATTCCCACTCATTCTATTTTTCCTCCTAAACTTTCGAAATCACTCCAAAAATTCGGATAAGATTTTTTAACACATTCTCCATTATCTATAACCACATTCCCTATACATACAGTAGATGCAATAGCTAAACTCATAGCTATTCTATGATCATTATGACTTGAAACTTTTCCACCCTTAAGATTTTTTACACCATTTATTATAAGACCATCATCAGTTTCTTTAATATCTGCACCTAAAGTTTTAAGTTCTGTAGCTATTGCACTTAATCTATCACATTCCTTTATTCTAAGCCTTTCTCCATTAATTATTCTTGTTTCGCCCTTCGCTACCGAAGCAACAACAGCTATAATAGGAATTATATCAGGACATTGTGATGCATCAATTACACTTGCCTTTAACTCTTTACTAACTATACTTAATCCTATTTTTTTATCTTCCTTAAACTCTTTTATTAAAGTATTGCCCATATTCTCTAAAATATCCAAAACCTCTTTATCACCTTGTTTTGATTTTTCTTCCAAATCATAACATACAATGTTATTTCCTAATGCTCCAGCTGCAAAAAAGAAAGCTCCTTGAGAATAATCTCCTTCAACCCTGTAATTAAAAGGCTTATAACTTTGATTCCCTTTAATCCTAAATTCTTTATAATTTAAATTTTCTATTTTAATTCCAAACTTATCTAACATAAATAAAGTTAAATCAATATATCCCTTAGACTCAAGATTAGTTGTTATGACTATTTTTGAATCACCATCTAAAAGAGGAAGCGCAAATAAAAGTCCGCTTATAAATTGAGAACTTATATTACCCTCTACTCTAAATTCATCAGCTTTTAAATTTCCCTTAACAAAAGTATTTAAAATACCCTCATCATAGGTATAGGCAATCCCTTGCTTTCTAAAAATATCATAATATGTTTTTAAAGGTCTTTTTCCTAAATTACCTTTACCTAAAAACCTTGATTCTCCATTTTTTATCAAAGCTATAGGCATTAAAAATCTTAAAGTTGACCCAGACTCATTACAATCTATAACCCTTGAATCATTACTAAATATATTTTCTCCATTTATTATAAGTCTATCTTTATCCTCAATTATATTTACTCCTAAAGCCCTCATAGCATTTATGGTTGCTATAATATCATCAGAATACTCAATATTTTCTATGATGCTATTTCCCTTGCTAAGACCTGCACATATAATAGCCCTGTGAGCCATGCTTTTTGAAGGCGGTATCTTCAAAGAACCACCTAACCTTTTAGGAATTATAGTTACTTCTTTCATTTTTCCTCCATTTTACTTAACATTCTAAACCATTAAAAAAACTAATATCTGTTTTATAAATAAAACTCTCTCCTATATCTTTTAGTAATATAACATTTAAATTACCTTCTAAATTTTTTTTATCACTCAATATAGACCTTTTAATTTCCTCGTTGTTTACTCTCTTACAAGTTTCAAAAGGAAGATTATATTTTATCAATAAATTTTTTATTTTCTCTGCTGTTTTAGGTTTTGTTAAAGCTAAACTTTCACTTATTTTAGTTATTAAATACATTCCAATGCCAACACCCTCACCATGAGTATAGCGTTCAAAACCATAGTTAACCTCTATACTATGACCTAATGTATGACCAAAGTTTAATATCATTCTTTCTCCAGTATCTTTTTCATCATTTTCAACCACTTGCCTTTTTATATCACAACAAGTATATATTATCTCATCTATATTTTCTAAAAACTCTATCTTATCTCTAAAAATACTTAATTTCTCAAAAAGGCTTTTATCTTTTATACATCCATATTTTATTACCTCTCCCATACCATCATTTAAAAATTTTTCTGGAAGAGTTTCTAACATTTTAGTATCAATTAAAACAAGACTTGGTTGATAAAAAGCACCTACTAAATTTTTTCCCCTATCAATATCAATTCCAACTTTCCCTCCAACACTTGAATCTACTTGAGCTAAAAGTGATGTTGGTATTTGAATAAATTTTACTCCTCTTAAAAAAGTAGCAGCTATAAATCCTGCTAAATCTCCCACAACTCCTCCACCAAAAGCAACTATTAAGTCACTCCTTGTTAAATTAAAATCTAAAAGTTTATCATATATTGGAATAACAGTGTTAAAATTTTTGCTCTTTTCACCTGGAGTTATTGAAACTACATTAACTAAAAAGCCTTCATTTTTTAGTACATCACTTAAAAAATCTCCATATAAACTATTTAAATTATCATCAGTTATTACACATATCTTTTTTCCATTAAAAACTTCTTTTATAAGTTTTCCAAAATCTTTTTTCAAATTTTTATCTATTAAAATATTATAACTTCTATCTTTAAGATTAACTTTTAATTTTTTCAATATAAGTCAACTCTTTTCTTTAAATTTCTCTATCTACTGCATTTGCTATTTTCTTTAGTTTTTCAACCAATATTTTATATTCTTCAGGAGTTATTGATTGTTGCCCATCACAAAGAGCATTTTTAGGGTCATTATGAACCTCTATTATAAGTCCATCCGCTCCTGCTGCTATGGCAGCTTTAGATAAAGGCTCTACCATCCATGATTTACCCGTTGCATGACTTGGGTCTATTATAATTGGAAGATGACTTAATTTTTTAATTACAGGAATCGCACTTAAATCTAAAGTATTTCTTGTATAATTTTCAAAAGTTCTTACACCTCTTTCACAAAGAATAACTTGCTCATTACCCCCAGCCATTATATATTCAGCTGACATTAATAATTCCTCTATAGTTGCTGATAATCCTCTTTTTAAAAGTATTGGCTTTTTTATTTTTCCAAGTTCTTTTAAAAGGTCAAAATTTTGCATATTTCTTGCTCCAACTTGTATTATATCTACCTCTTCATTAAATTTTTCAATCATACTTGTTGACATTATTTCAGTAACTATGGGTAGTCCAGTTTTCTTTTTAGCTAATTTTAAAAGTTCTAGTCCTTGAAGTTCTAATCCTTGAAAACTATATGGTGAAGTTCTTGGCTTAAACGCCCCACCTCTTAGAAATCCTGCTCCACACATTTTAACACTAGAAGCAATATTAGTTATTTGTTCTGCACTTTCTACTGAACATGGACCTGCAATTAACGCAATCTTTTCCCCACCAATTTTTTGTCCTAATACATCGTATACTGAATTTAAAGGATGAAACATTCTATTTGCCTTTTTAAACGGCTCTTGAACTTTAGTTATTTTCTCAACTATTTTATTACCCTCTAATTTTTTCTCATCTATTAGAGTAGTATCCCCAACTAAACCTATTACTGATTTTTCAAATCCTTCAATTAAGGAAGCACTTACACCTAAGTCTTCTACCTCTTTTATTAATCTTTCAATATCTTCACTTTTTGTTTTGGGATTTAATTTTACTATCATTTTTGCTCTCCTTAAATTGTATTTGTATCTTTATTATTATGGTTTTATATGTACAAAATTCTATTTTTATTTTAAATAATTATTTTTTAATCATCGCAACACCCTCTCCTAATTATATTATATGTAAAATTCATTAAAATTTTAAAATCTAATAAAAAACTCTTGACTTAGAGTTAACTTTAAGTATTAAAATGAATTTAAGTTACGATGTTGAAGTAACTTTAACATAAAAGAATAAATAAGGCAATAAAACTTCATACTAAAATACTAGGTAAACAAAGTTATACCAAATGTATTTAGATTAAAAATTTATGATAAAAATAAGTTTTTCAAAATATTTATAAATTGGAGGAAAAGATATGTATTTAGAAAAAATTAATGGTCCAGAAGATATTAAAAAATTAAAAAAAGAACAACTTCAAACATTAGCAGACGAAACTAGAAACGCTCTAATTAATAAAATAAGTAATGTTGGTGGACACAGTGGACCTAATCTTGGAGTAGTAGAATTAACTATTGCTATGCACTATGTATTTGATTCACCAAAAGATAAGATAGTATTTGATGTATCTCACCAATCTTACCCTCACAAAATTCTTACTGGAAGAAAACAAGCATTTATGGATTCAAATCATTTTGGTGATGTAACTGGTTATACAAATCCATTAGAAAGTGAACATGATTTATTTACAATAGGACACACTTCAACGTCTGTATCTCTTGCTTTAGGTCTTGCAAAAGGTAGAGATTTGAAAAAAAACAATGAAAATGTTATTGCAATCATTGGTGATGGTTCACTTTCAGGTGGTGAGGCTTTAGAAGCACTTGATTATGCTGGAGAATATAAAAATAATTTAATTATTATAGTTAACGATAACGACCAAAGCATAGCTGAAAACCATGGTGGTATCTATAAAACATTAAAAGAATTAAGAGAAAATAATGGTGAAAGTAACCACAATATGTTTAAAGCCTTTGGTTTAGAATATAAATATTTAGATGATGGACACAATATAGAAAAATTAATAGAACTTTTTGAAAGCGTAAAAGGAATTGATCATCCTATTGTTCTTCATATTCATACTATAAAAGGTAAGGGACTTTCATATGCAGAAGCAAACCGTGAGTTATGGCATGCTGGAGGCCCATTTAACATAGAAGACGGTTCATCAAAAGGTGGTGGCTTCAATCTTGATCCAACAGTATTTGAATCTTTAAAAGAATTACTTGATAATAATGATAAAGCCGTAGTACTAAATGCTGGAACACCTATGGTACTTGGATTTATGAAAGATGTTAGAGAAGAATATGTTAAAAGAGGGCAATTTATAGACGTCGGAATTGCAGAGGAAAATGCAGTTGCTATGAGTAGCGGTATTGCTAAAAACGGTGGTACAGCTGTATTTGGTACATTTGCTCCATTTTTCCAAAGAACTTATGACCAAATATCTCATGACCTTTGCTTAAATGATAACCCTGCAACTATGCTTGTAGTATCACCTGGTATATATGGTATGAATACAAATACTCATATTGCATTATGTGATATTCAAATGTTTGCTCATATCCCAAATCTTATTTATCTTGCTCCAGCAAGCAAAGAAGAATATAGACAAATGTTTAAATTTGCAACAACACAAAAAGAGCATCCAGTAGCAATTAGAGTTCCTGTTGTATTTACGCAATCAGGCGTAGAAGATACCACAGATTATTCTGTATATAATAAAAATAAAGTAGAAATTAAAGGTTCTAAAGTTGCAATTTTTGCTGTAGGTGCTATGTTACCAATGGCATTAGAAACTGCAAAGAAAGTAAAAGAGGAAACTGGACTTGAAATTACTGTAATTAATCCTAGATTCTTAACTGGATTAGACGAAGAATTACTAACTAAATTAAAAGAAAACCATGAACTAGTTATCACACTAGAAGATGGAGAACTAATTGGTGGTTACGGTCAAACAATAGCTTCATTCTATGGCGACATGAATATCAAAGTAAAAAATTATGGAATCTCAAAAGCTTTCCATACAGATTTTAAAGCCGATGAATTATTAGCTGAAAATGGAATGTCTGTAGAACAATTAACTGCTTATATTAAAAAATCTGTTTACTAATAAAAAAACTAAAAAAACAGATTAAAAAATGTTATAAGCATAAACATTAAAATATTTATAGAGTAGGTAAAAGTATAACCTACTCTATTATTTTTTATATTCAATTAAAATTCTTTAATCGATAATATTTTTTCCATAAAATATATAGTTCCTCTAAAACCAACAAATGGATTATATGGATTTACCTTTACCTCTTCAAAATTAGGATTACTTATTTGTATATCAAGATTACTTTTATGTTTCATCTTTAAAGTTCCACCATCTGCTAATAACATAGCTAGTGATTCATTTTCTAAATATTTTAATATGTTTAATTCTCCGCTATCTACAATTACGCCTTCATCATCTACTTTGCAATTATGAATAATTTCAGCTCTATGAACATTAAAATTTAATTCTTTCATAAATTCCTTAACTGATAATAAAGTATCTTTATCAGCAAATATAGCAATATTTTTATTTTTAAGTAATTTTATTTTCATATTTACTCTAAACATATGTTTTTTTATAAGCTTTTCTTCCTCTTTTATGTTATCCAAGTTTATAACATAATTAGTTTTTTCTTTTATCATATCTATCCATTTCATAGTTTGAGTAAAGCCTATAGGCTTATAATATATATATGGTATTTTAAATTTATTTTCCATATACACCGCTGCTTTTAGCCCTTCTCCTCTAAGCACTATATTTAAATTAGCCTTAGATGCATTTTCTAAACTTTCTATATCTGTATAAGCTGTAAATATAGTATTAACTTCTTTATTAAATATAGATTTCATCATTCTTTTAATTTCTTCACAATCAGATAAAAAATTAAAACAATCTATATTAGAACCAATGATATTAAATGTATCTGTTTTCTCCAAATTATCTTTTACTATATTTTTAGCTATTAATTCAAATCCCTTTTCAACTCCTCTATTATAATCATCTTTTAATCCCCCTATATCAATAGGTATAATCTTAGCATTTACTTCGTGACTAATTTCACTACATATACCATGTATATCACTACCTATAATTGATGTTATAGAAGATGTTAAAACAAATATATATTTAGGTTTAATATTTATATCTATTTCTCTTATTGAATCTATTAATCTATCATAAGAACCAAAAGTTATATCTGTCTCTGACATATGCGTTGAATATATTTTAGCTAAAGCTTCTCCATTTAATTGACCTATAGCCTCAACTGCGTAATGGGTTGTCCCAGTTGGGCCAAACTCTACTATACATGCATTTTCTATTGTACATAGCGTCCATATTAATCCCATTCTATCTGATGGTACTACTAAATTTTTATAAAGTTTCATATTTACCCCTTAATCTTTAAACTTATTTATTAAATCATTCATAATTGCTATAGGTAACTCATATCCGATTTTTTGAGCATTATTATCTAGAGTTATTTGCTTTAAACCTTTAGATTTTAATAACATTGGATTCTCATGACCTATATAAATATCTGCGCCTATTTCACTATATAACTCTCTTAGTGGTGCAATATTAGCAATCCTTGTTACATACGGATTATATCCTTTATCTACTATATACTTTTTCCACTTTAAATCTACATTATATAATTCCCTTAATTGAATAAGTTTTGGTATCATCCCTAAATCAATTAAAAAAGATGAAGTTTCACAAGGCATCATAGGAGTATTCCCATATATAAAAGACTTTCCAAAAGTAATTTTTTTAATTTTTTCTAAACACTCATCATATTCTTTTTCCATACTCTCTAAATATTTAGTTAAATCTATACTCAACAATTCACTTATCATTTTATAATTATTATTTATTATTTTTTTGTCCATATTTTTATCAAAAAATACATAAGGAATATCAAAATTTTTCTTCATATTTTCAGCTAATTCTAAAGCTATCATATCAGTAACTATATTTAACTTAGCTTTAGGTGCTGTTTTTATTGTTTCTATCGTACACTTTGATGGTATTATAACATTCACTTTAATACCTTTAGAAGTTAACACTTTAAAAAGTTCTGTATTCTCAATACCACTTTGTCTATGCCCTAATATATTAACCCCATCCAAATCATCTTGCTTTTGCATAATATTACAAAAAGAATTTAAAGCTCTCATCATTCCAGGTATATGACTATTACATTTATAATGCTCCGTTTGTACAACAAATATAGGTATTCCAAAATTATTTTCACTACTCTCTAAATCTTTATAATCTTCTCCTATTAATTCTGGTACACAAGTTGTTACAACCATTATTCCCGAAGGTTTTTCATATTCTATAATATGTTCTATTGCCATTTTTACTTGCTCATAAGCCCCAAAAACCACTTCTTTTTCTTTCATTACAAGAGAATAAACCTTATCCATTCCCTTTTGCCTATTATTACTAAAAACCTTGGTATAATAAGTACATTCACTTGTTCCAACAACTAACATAGCCATATCTTTAACATAAGACGCAGTTAATGCAACTCCAAATAGTGGACAATGTGTGCCTGGGAAAATAGCAGAACTTAACGCTTTAATATCCTTGTCCTCTTTAATATCTTTTAATTTATTTAAAACACTTAAACTATAATTCAAAATTATTACACCTTTCATCATTATTAATAAGAAACTTCTAAAGGATATATATGAAGTTTATTGCTTACAGGTTCCTTATTGATAACACATCTTACATTATATACATTATTTATAATTTCTTCATTTATGATATCTTCTGGTTTACCATCTGCAACTATATCTCCTTTTTTCATTATTATCACCCTATGACTATATCTAACAGCCTGATTTAAATCATGCAAAACCATCAAAATTGTCATATTAAACCTATTATTTATATCTACAACAAGATCCATAAGTTCTAATTGATGACACATATCTAAATAAGTTGTTGGTTCATCTAAAAGTAATACTTTAGGTTTTTGAGCAAGTGCCATAGCAAGATATACTCTTTGTCTTTCTCCACCTGATAATTCTAATATCCTTCTTTCAGAATAAATATCAGTACATGTATTTTTTAATGCCCAATTAACTATTTCTTCATCCTCTTCATTCTTCATCTCATACCATCTTTTATGAGGTATTCTCCCATAATAAACTAAATCCCTAACCTTTATATCATCTGGAGAAGAGTTGTGTTGTGAGAGTGTGGACATTATTTTTGCTATATCACTAATCTTCATGATATCTACGTTTTTTTTATCTATAAATACCTCTCCACTATTTTTCCTTAAAAATTTTCCTAAAGATTTTAATAGAGTAGATTTCCCAGACCCATTAGGACCTATTATAGAAACTATTTCTCCTTCTTTTATATTTACTGATAAATTCTTTATTATTTCTTTATTTTCATAACCTGAATTTAAATTATTTACACTTATCACTATTTTTCTCCCCTTTTTAAAAGATACAAGAAAAATGGTCCACCAAGTATAGACATAACAACTCCAACAGGAAGTTCTACAGCCCCTAGTATCGTTCTTGATATTGTATCTGCTATAAGCAAAACACTACCCCCCAATACCATAGAAAATGGTATTAAATATTTGTGATCTGAACCAATTATCATTCTTCCTATATGAGGAACTATTAATCCTACAAAACTTATCACTCCAACAATTGCCGTACAAGTTCCAGCTAAAAATACAGATATAGCGGATAATATAATTCTTGTTTTTGCAACATTAAATCCCAAGTTAATCGCAGTATCATCACCTAGACTTAATACATTTGCTCCTCTTATACAAAATAAAGACAATATAAGTCCTATTAATGAATAAATTGCAATTATTTTAGTATCATTCCACGTTTTTGATGCAAGACTTCCATTTAACCAAAGCAAAGCACTTTGTATTCTATCGCTATACATTGTAGTTAACAATGAGATAACTCCTCCAAGTATTGAATTTATAGCAACACCTGCTAAAACAACTCTCATTGGATTTAATCCATTCTTCCACGCCATCAAATACACTAATATACACGCAAATGCTCCACCTAAAAAAGCTATCATAGGCAATATTGTAGTATATTTAGGAAACAACAAAAGTATAAATATTGCAAAAACGCTAGCCCCTGAAGATACCCCCGTTATTCCTGGATCTGCTAATGGATTTTTCATTACTGCTTGTAAAAGACATCCTGATACAGCTAAACTTGCTCCAACTAAAACAGCTAATATATTCCTTGGCAATCTCATATGATAAACAATTGTTACAACCACCTTATTATCATTTTTTATCAAAGCTAAAATTATTTCATTAAAACTTAAATTTACACTTCCAACAGTTGAAAAAATAAATATAAGCAGTATTAAGATTACGCTCATTGCGCAAATAATTGCTACCTTTTTATTATTACTAATTTTTTCCTTAAAACTTTGTCCATCTTTTTTCTTAAGTAGCATATTTTTGTTACTCTCCATTATTATTCACCATAGAATATATTTCCAAGCTCAGTTATAGCCTCTTTAACATTAAGATTTGCTGAAACTCCAAAAATACTTGGGTCTAAATCGTAAATATTTCCATTTTCACTTGCTTTTATTGAACTCCATGCAGGATTTTCACTAAATTCCTTTTCAAAGCCAGCCTTACTCTCTTCTATATTTCCGTGAGCAAGTCTTAATACATAATCCGGATTAATATCTAAAACTTGTTCCATACTAAAGTTTACATAAGCTGAATCTGCCTCCAATTCATCTGTTATATTAGAAATTCCAATAGAATTTAATAAATCTCCAACATAAGATTTATCAGTAGCTAACATATAACTCTCACCTGTTCCAAAAACTATTGCAACTTTAATATTATCTTTATTTGCTTTTTGTAAAACCTCATCCACAGAAGATTGTAAATCTTCAACTAATTCCTTTGCTTTACTTTCCTTATTGCCTAACTTACCAAGTTCTAATATACTATTTTTAAAATTTTCAAAGGTAGTTGTGTTAAAATAAAAAGTATTTATTCCATATTGTTTAACTTGCTCATCTAATTTTTCTTTAAAATTACTATCAAGAACTAATAAATCACTTTCTAATGAAACTACAACTTCTAAATTAGGTGAAAATGCTTGTCCTATTTGCGTTAGCCCCTCATATCTTTTTGGCAATTCAGTACTTGTTTGAGGTACTCCAACTAACTCCATTTCTAATTTATCCATAACTTGTGTTGCAGCTACTGTTCCAGATGCTATCTTTAATTCCTGAACTTCTCCTACAGTATTATTTACTTCTTTAGTACCATTATTATCACTTCCACATCCTATTGCTAATACTGACATACTTGCCAATATAGCTATAAAAAATTTCTTTATCATATAACATTTTCCTCAACTTTCTCATTATCATTTAATATTTTTTTTGCCAAATCAAAATAAACATTTGCCATACTTGATTCACAGTCATATTCAATAACAGTTTTTCCTCTATTTTCAGATTCTTGAACTGTTTTATCTCTTGGTATATATTTGAATATCTCGCTTTTTATTTCCTCACATAATTTTTCCACTAAATAGACTTCATTCTCAACATTTTTAGCATTTAATATCAATCCTTTTAATGATGCGTATCCTTTACTCTTGAACTGATTAATAGCTCTTGATATATTATTAGCCGCATACATAGACATCATTTCTCCTGATGTTACTATATAAATATCTTGTGCATATCCATTTCTTATTGGCATAGAAAATCCACCACAAACTACATCACCTAAAACATCATAAATAACTACATCTGGCTTATATACTTCAAAAGCCTTTAATTGCTCTAACTTCTCAAAAGCAGCTATTATTCCTCTTCCAGCACATCCAACTCCAGGACTTGGTCCACCAGCTTCTACACATAGCACGCCATTAAATCCTTGAAATACTATATCCGTTAACTCTAAACTATCGCCCTTTTCTTTCATAACATCTAAAACAGACGGTATAAACACTCCACCCATTAAATTTTTAGTAGAGTCCGCTTTAGGATCACATCCTATTTGCATAACTTTATATCCAAGTTTTGATATAGCAGCTGATAAATTTGATACTGTTGTAGATTTTCCAATTCCACCTTTACCATAAACAGCAATTTTTTATATTATAAATAATATTATGATAATGATTTTCATTATTAACTATTTTTCTATTTTTTAACTATTTTTCTATTATTTTTAATGAAAAATGTTTTATAAATAGTTGATAATTAAGAATATAAATAAAAAAATAGTTAGTAATATAAATAATGTTTTATATACTAACTATTTTTTATTAATAAATTATCTCATTGTATTATTATTTAAATTTATACTTATTTATAGATTTTTTACTTTTTAAATTTAAACCTTCAGCTATTCTATCTCCAAATTCCTCATCACATCTTGTAAAATGTTCTATCAGCTTTCTTTGAATTTTTTCTGGCACTTGCCAAAGCTCTGATAATATATTGTCTACTAAAGCAGTTTTTTCATTTTCATTAAGCCCTCTGTATCTTTCACCAGCTTGAGTAAAATCATCAGTCTTCTTTATAGATTCTTTAGTTATATTTCCCTCTACATAAACACATTCAACTCTTTCTTCTGGTGCTTCTATTGGCTTATTTCCATTTAGTGAATTGGGTTTATAATTTACACTTCCTTTTTTGTAATCATATCTCATTAAGCCATCTTGGTTATTATTATCTACTGGACATTTTGCTTTATTTATTGGAAGTTGAGTGAAATTTATACCTAATCTATATCTTTGAGTATCTGAATATGAAAATATTCTTCCTTGAAGCATTTTATCGTCTGAAAATTCTATACCTCTTACTATATTCGCTGGACAAAATGCAGACTGTTCAACTTCAGCGAAAAAATTTTCTGGATTTTTATTTAAAGTCATCATACCAACTCTTTTTAAAGGAAACCTATCTTCTGGCCAAGTTTTAGTATCATCTAAAGGATTAAATGGTAAATTTTCAGCTTCTTCTACATCCATAAGTTGAACATAAAGTTCATACTTAGGATATTTACCACACTCTATCGCTTCGTGTAAATCTCTAACTGCAATATCTGGGTCTAAACCTGCAAGTATCTCAGCTTCATGTCTATCTATAGTCTCTACACCTTGCATTGTCTTCCAATGGTATTTCACATACCTTCTTTTTCCCCTAGAATTTACCCAAACATAAGTGTTTACACCAAATCCATCTATATGCCTATAACTTTTTATAGTTCCCCTATCTGAGTAAAGCCATGTTATCATATGCATTGCTTCTGGACTATTTGAAATAAAATCCCAAAATCTACTTACATCTTTTAAATTAGTATCTGGAGAAGGTTTAAGCGAATGTATCACGTCTGGAAATTTTATTGAATCTCTTATAAAAAATACTGGAATATCATTTCCAACTATATCATAATTACCTTCACTTGTATAAAATTTTACTGCAAACCCTCTAGGATCTCTTACAGTATCTGCCGACCCCTTAGAGCCTATAACTGTTGAAAATCTAACAAAAACAGGTATTTTTGCTTTAGGTACTTGTAAAAAATCAGCACAAGTATATTCTTCCATGCATCTATAAACTTCAAAATATCCATGTGCTCCTGCACCTTTTGCATGAACTACTCTTTCTGGAATTCTTTCTCTATCAAAATGAGCCATCTTATCTATTAAATGAACGTCTTGAATAAGTACAGGTCCATTTGAGCCAACAGTTTCTGAATTGGTATCATTAGAAACTAAAGAACCTGTATTAGTTGTTAAATATGATGTACAGCAATCATTATTTATATCTTCATTTTCTTTATTTACAACATCATATTCTTCTATATCTTTATTTTCTTTGTTCCTACTTAAATTCTTCTTTGACTTATTTTTACTTCCCATAACTATTCTTTCCTAAAAATTCATTTACTTATATTATATATTTTCAAGTTAAAAATTGTTAATAAATTTAATAAATCTACATTATAGTAATAATAAAAATATTTTAAAGGCAAATTAATTTTTTATTAATTTACCTTTAAATTTATTTTTTTATTTAATGATATTTTCTAAATCATCTATACCATTTTCTATTAAAGAAACAATAGTATTATTAGCTGGAATCTCTTTTGCTGCTTTACTACAATCTAATATTATATCTTTTAAAACTCCATTTATTTTTTTCAATCCTTTCCTTGTAATACCGATATGCAAACTATTCAAAATAATTAAAATTGCCATTATAGATGATGTAATTATTAAATTAATAAGTTGTAAATTCATAAAAATCTCTCCTTTAATAAACTATAAATTCTATTACTGTTCACTTTTCCTTTTACGTTTATATATTTATTGTTGATTTTAGATAAAATTTATCTAAAATCAACAAAACTTAAATTTACTTTATATGAATTTCTATTATGAAGATAATTAAACTTAAAGCAGCTCCTAGTCCTGTCACAGACATCCACCTTAAAACTGCAAATATGCTTTGGATTTTTTCAGTAAGCCTATTTACCTTTTCATTTATTTTTAAGTTCTCAACATACAAATTACTTAATTTTTCTTCATATTCTTGCAATTTATTTTCTTGTCTATATACATATTCTGTTAGCTCATCCATAGTTAATACCTGTGCCTAATCTTTTTTCTCAATTGATATACTGCTTACTGATATTGTATGAGGTTCTAAAGTTCCTTGAGCTGAACCCATATAAACTATTATACTTATATCATCATTAACTGTTTGTTTTTGTGTATACACACCGCTTATAACTGTTTTTTCATTGGCTGTAAGCTTTTGCTCATTTAAGAAATAAGGGCTTCCTATACTCGTATCTTGTATTCCAACATATACTATTCTATCTATTGTTGATGTTAAAGTTACATTGTAAGTATATTCTTGTCCACCTTCTAAAGTTAAATCAGAATAATATAGTTGAATATTCCAATTTGCATCTCCTGCATTATCTATTATAGTATCCATTGTTTTTGTTTCTGTATTAAATATAACATTTGCACTAGCTGTTGGTGTATCTATATAACTTTGACATCCTATAACATCTAAATTTTGAAAATCTGATTGTAGAACTACTTGACTATCTGATACTGGTGTAACATATGTGCTTACTGGATTTGCATTTAAAGAAAAGTTTTCTAATCCTAAATCATAAACCTTTATAGAATTTATAACCATTGATTGTGGAAGTGCTGATGTGTCTATTGTGCTTCCTCCCATTGAGCCACCAACAGCTACATTTAACATAAGATGGAATGCTTGAACAAAAGGAAATTCTTTAGTATTTAAAGGTTGTGCTAAATCTCTTTGTGATTTAAAATACTCTATTCCATCTACAAGAATTGTAATATATTCTGGAGTCCACACTAATCCATAAGTATGAAATTCACTGTAATCATCTAATATTTCTATTTGAGCTGTTTGGTCTCCAGCTGCAGCTTTAAAGTTTCTAGCTTCTGTTTGAAGTGAACCATGTATATAGTTTTGAGTTTTTCCTGTACATTCCATAACATCTATCTCACCACTATTTGGCCATGCACCATAACAATCATCTGTTGGTAAAAGCCATATAGCTGGCCAAAGTCCTTCGCCCTTTGGAAGTTTTGCACTTACTTCAAACTTACCATAAGTCCATGATTTCAAACTCTTAAGTCTTCCTGATGTATAATTAAATCCATCCATAGCTTGATTTTTAACTGTTATTGATAATTCTCCATCTTTTACTGATACATTATCTAAACTATTAGTATAATATTCAAGTTCTCCATTTCCCCATCCATCATTATTTCCAATATCATAACCCCAAACTTCACTATTTGGTGCTCCTTCATAATCAAAGCTATCACTAAAACTTAATGTCATCGCATTTGAATCATAAATTGGTGCATTTAAAAGTGCTATAAAGAATACCCCACATGCCTTTATATTAAAAGTTATATTATAATCTTGGTTTACATTTGCTACACCTATGCATTTAAATGTGTTTGCTACTTTATCAAAGCTATATACTTTTACATTTTGATTTAAAAATTTGCTATTTCCTTCTAGTGTTGCTGAAACTTCTATTGTATTATCTGTTAAACTCTCTAATCCTTCAATTTCAAATCCATACACGGGACCTTCATAACCTTGTGATTTCATAGAATTCTCTATATTAGTTAAAATAGAATCATCTAATACTCCTACTTCTAATTCAATGCTTTCACCATTATTTAATTTTGTTGATATTATCATTTTTATACACTCCTTGTTATTTGTAATTTTTATTTTGGATTTATTTTATTTAGATTTGATGCATCAATGAATTAATTGAATTAGTAAGATCCTACTATTTTTTAGAAAAGCTTATTTATGATTTGATTTTTAAAACACACCATTATTAATTATGTTTTAAAACTACAATATCTATTTAAATTAATCGGGAATTCTCTTAAGAAATTTTATAGGTTTAGACATTAATCTCATTGAATCTAATTTTAGACCAATCAAATTAACAAAAAGAAATTTTAATTATATTAATAATTTAAAATAGTATTAGAAATATCTTTAATTGATTCCGTGAAATTTTTTAAGAATTTATCATTTAATAATCGAAATGTTTTAAAATTTTAGTATTTGAACGTTCTGTACTGATTTGCTTTCCATGTCTTTATAATATACTATTTATTGACAATAGTCAAGCATATTTTTATATTTTTTTATAATTAAATTATAAAAGAAGTATATCTAAAATTTAGTTACACTTCTTTATTTATATCAATCTCAACTTTTATATATTATTTTAATTATATTCTATAAAAATTACATATTTCCATATCATCTGGTAAAGTCCATACATTCTTTTCCCCTTCAACTGTAATACATGTATATTTATTATAAATTTTTTTATTTAATATCGTTACCATCTTACCCTTTTCATTTTCATAATCCTCTATTAAAGGTTGTAATATTATTTTTTCCCCTACCTTTAGTTTACCCAAATCCCTCTTTTGTATTATCTTATTTCTCTTCTTTTTCATTTCAAAATTTATTATTTCTAAATTTCTCTTAATCTTATAATTTTTTAATTTTTTATATTTTTTTTCATCAAAAAATCTCATTTGCTTCAATATGTATAAACATATTTCTACTTCAACCATTTTTTCTATGAATTCATCTATTTCTCTTTCATATATGCATTTACTCAACTCTTGAAGTTTTTTTTCTGCTTGTACTAAAAAATACTCTTCTCCATAATACTTTAAAACCATTTCACACGCTTTTACATTACACATATTTTTTGCCATCTTCAATTCCTCCATAAATTAACAGTTATTACTTTTTATCAAATTCTCAAGTTCATGTGGTGTCATATAATTTATTGATGAATGTATTCTTTTTTTATTGTACCAATTTTCTATAAATTTATATAAGTTCATACACACTTCTCTAAAAGTACTATAATTTTTTAAATAAACCTCTTCTTTTTTTAAAATTGAATGAAAAGCTTCCATGGGAGCGTTATCATAAGGGCAACCTTTTTTACTATATGACTGTATTATTCCCATCTTATCGCAATATTCTTTAAATTTATGACTTGTATATTGACTTCCTAAATCACTATGAAATATTAATCCTTTTAAAGACTTTTTACCTCTACAAGCTCTTTCTAAAGATTTTATCGCTAAATCTGTAGTCATATTTTTTCCTATACTATATCCTATTATTTTTCTTGTATGTAATTCCAAGACTGAAGCCAAATAACACCATCCTCTATTTTTTATATAAATATATGTTATATCCCCTAACCACTTCTCATTTACATTATTAGTTTTAAAATTTCTATTTAATATATTAGGAAATTCTTTATTATAATACTTTTTTCTAGAATATTTATATGTTTTTCTCTTGTACAAATAAAGTTTCATTTTCTCCATAAATTTTTTAACTTTTTTTAAGCTTATATTATATCCTTTTTTAGATAATATATTTTTTATCTCTATTACTGCATACTTCTTTTTATTTTTTCCACAAATATTATATATTGTTTTCTCTAATATTTTATTTTGTTTTTCTCTCTTTGTTTGTTTTCTATTAATATTTTTATAAAACGTACTTCTATTTATATTAAGTATTCTACACATGGTTTTTATAGAGTATACCGTTTTATTTTTATTTATAAATTTGATTTTTTTTTTATTAATATGTTTATTATTTAAAATGTGCTCATGAGCTTTTTTTAATATTTTATTCTTTCTTTTTTCTAGAATTATATTTTCCTTCAATCTATTAATTTCAGCTATTGTAATTACTTCACTTTTATTTAGTTTAATTCTCCTAAACCTTTTTACCCAAAGTCTTAATGTTTGTACTTCAATCTTATAACGTTTGCTAAGTTTAATTAAGGATACCCCTGCATTATATAATGCTATTATTTGTTCTTTCTCACATTTTGTATACCTTCTGCCCCACATTACTTAGACACTCCATTATTTTTATTATTAATTTTATTTTAAATTAGTTTATATTATCGTGTCTACAAATTCATCTTATCATAAAAGTTATTTAAATCCTTTCAAATACCCTTTTCATCGTTATTTATCTATTGAATTTTCCTAGTGTATGTATATCAATAAAAAATATTATTTTTTATATCAAATATTTTTTATATCAAATATTTTTGACTTAAATATAACAAAGTTACATATTTACATTGCTATGTTTTTTTAGTGTAATTGGGTACAATCTTAACTCTCTCATTATCTTTTGAACTCTTTTCTTACCTATATGTACACCTTTTTTTCTTAATGCGAAATACATTTTATTAACACCATATATTCCTTTGTTTTCCATATAAACCTCTTTTACTATTTGATTTATCCATTTTTCTTTATTACTCTTATCTAACATTTTATTTGCTAAATAATTATAATAAGTGCTAACACTTATATTTAACATATCACAAAGACTTTTTATATTATAATCTTCTTTATTGTCACTTATAAACTTTACCTTCCTTTCTATATCTTTTTTTTCATAAATATCATCTAAATCTATTAAAATGCTATTCTCTTCTATAAGCTTTTGTAATTCTTTCTTTAAGTCAATTATTTCTTTTACCGTTATATTTTCTTTATTGTTTATTTGTATTTCTTGGAATTTCTTGCTCCACGCAATTATATTTGATTTTGGAATATTATAATTCTCACTTATTTTTTTTACACTATTTCCATTTTTATATAAATTAACTATATTTTTTTTAAACTCTTCAGAATATTTTCTATTTGCCACAATTACCACCACCCTAATTCTCTATTATAATTTCACTTTCTATGTTTTTCTACAATTATAAATTTTATATTTTATTGTTGACTTGGGATTTATAAATACTATATAATATTTTATACAATATTAGCTTTGAGTAGGAGTAGTAATTCAAAGATTAAATTTTAGAGAGCTATGAATTTGGTGCAACATAGTATTTGTCTTTTTATGAACTTGCCTAGGAGCAATATATGTTAAAAGCATATACGTTTTATCTTCGTTATCAGATAATTAAGTGAGAAAGACATTTTATCTTTCTAAGTAGAGTGGTACCGCGAAATTATCCTTTCGTCTCTTCAAGTTTAGAGATGGAAGGTTTTTTTATATTTAAATAAAAAGGAGGAACTTTAATGGGAAATTACAGTACTGCCATAGATAAAAAGTGGCAAAAAATATGGGAAGAAAAAGATTTATATAAATTTAATCCAGATAGCGATAAGGAAAAACTTTATGTTTTAGAAATGTTCTCTTATCCATCAGGTAGCCAACTTCATGCAGGTCATTGGTTTAATTATGGACCAGTAGATTCTTGGGCTAGATTTAAAAGAATGAAGGGATATAATGTTTTCCAACCAATGGGGTTTGATGCCTTTGGTCTTCCAGCTGAAAACTTTGCTATAAAAACTGGAATACATCCACAAGATTCAACAGTTAAAAATATAAAAACTATGGAAACGCAACTAAAATCTATGGGTGCAATGTTTAACTGGGATAATGAAGTTGTAACTTGTATGCCAGACTACTATAAATGGACTCAATGGTTATTCTTAAAACTTTATGAAAAAGGATTAGCATATAGAAAAAAAGCTCCAGTAAATTGGTGCCCTTCTTGTAATACAGTTTTAGCTAATGAACAAGTTTTGGCAGATGGTACTTGTGAAAGATGTTCAACTGAAGTTACTAAAAAAGATTTAACTCAATGGTTCTTTAAAATAACAGATTACGCTGATGAACTTTTAGAAAAACTAGATGGATTAGATTGGCCAGAAAAAACTGTTGCTATGCAAAAGCATTGGATTGGAAAATCAACTGGTGCAGAAGTTAACTTTAAAATAAAAGATTCAGACCTTGATTTTAATGTATTTACTACAAGAGTGGATACACTTCTTGGAGTTAGCTATGTTGTTTTAGCACCTGAAAATCCATTAGTTGATAAAATAGTTACAGATGCTCAAAGAGAAGCTGTTGAAAACTATAAAGAAGAAGCTAAAAAGCAATCTGATATAGAGAGACAATCAATTTCTAGAGAAAAAACAGGAGTGTTTAGTGGTGCTTATGCTATTCATCCTCTAAACGGAAAAGAAGTTCCAATATGGGTTGGAGATTATGTTTTAGCAACTTATGGTACTGGTGCAGTTATGGCAGTTCCTGCTCATGATGAACGTGATTTTGCTTTTGCTACAAAATTTAATCTTCCAATTAATAGAGTAATAAACTCTAAAAAAGGTGAAGAAGATCTTCCATATTGTGAACATGGAATTTTAGTTAACTCTGGAGAATTTGATGGATTAACTACATCTGAAGCTAAAGTTAAAATAGTTGAAAAATTAGCTGAAAATAACTTAGGTGAACAAAAGGTTAATTATAGATTAAGAGATTGGTTAGTTTCAAGACAAAGATATTGGGGAGCTCCAATTCCTGTTGTTTACTGTGAAGATTGTGGAATAGTTCCTGTTCCTGAAAATCAGTTGCCAGTTGAACTTCCTTATGATGTTGAATTTACTCCTGATGGAAAATCACCACTTTCAAAATCTGAAAGCTTTGTAAATACAACTTGTCCTCACTGTGGAAAACCAGCAAAAAGAGAAACTGACACTTTAGATACATTTGTTTGTTCTTCTTGGTACTATTTAAGATACCCAGATAACAAAAATGCAGATGCACCATTTAATCCTGATATTATAAACAAAATGCTTCCTGTTGATAAATATGTTGGTGGTCCTGAACATGCTTGTATGCATCTTTTATATGCTAGATTTATAACTAAAGCATTAAGAGATATGGGATATTTAAACTTTGATGAACCATTTAAATCATTAACTCACCAAGGTTTAATCTTAGGGCCAGATGGACTTAAAATGAGTAAATCTAAAGGAAATACAATATCTCCTGATGATTATATAAAAGAATATGGTGCTGACGTATTTAGAATGTATCTAATGTTTGGATTTGGATATGTTGAAGGCGGTGCTTGGAGTGATGATGGAATAAAATCTGTAAATAGATTTGTTGAAAGAATTGAAAGAACTTTAGATTCTGCTAGAGAAGCTATAAACTCTAATAAAAACAACAAAAATTCATTAGATTCTGCAGAAAAAGAACTTAATTTTTGGAGACATAATACCATAAAATCTGTTACTTCTGACACAGATAGACTTCAATTTAATACTGCTATAGCTAGAATGATGGAACTATTAAATGCTCTTCATAAATATATTCAAGAAGACACTAAAAACTTAAATTTCTTAAAAGAAACTTGTGAAGACTATATAAAACTTTTAGCCCCATTTGCACCACATTTCTCTGAGGAACAATGGAATCTTCTTGGAAATGTAGATTCAGTATTTAATGAGAGCTACCCTGTATTTGATGAAAAAGCTTTAGTTAAAGATGAAGTTGAAATAGCTATACAAGTTAACGGAAAAATTAAAAATAAAATAATGGTTGCATCCTCTTTAGATGAAGAAGGTATAAAGTCTGCCTCTCTTGCTGATGAAAAAATAAAAGCAAGTATTGGTGACAAAACTGTAGTTAAAGTCATTGTTATCAAGGGAAGACTTGTTAATATAGTTGTAAAATAGAGCTAATAATATTTCTAATAAACTTAAAATAAGCGAAGATTAAAAAATTCTTCGCTTATTTTGCTATAAAATCACTAAAAATAATTCTATAAAAAAACTTAATAAATTCTAATAACTTGTCTTTGAAACATCATTTTTCCAAAACTCAAAGGCTTTTAAAGCCTCTGTTTTATCAATAGCTTCTAAATCTAATATTTTTTTATCATTACAATCATTTTTAAGGAAATTTAATATATGCTCATCCCTAAATCCTATATCCCTCGCATCTTGTACAGTACACCCATAATATACTTTTGATATATTAGCCCATATTATAGCTGACATACACATAGGACATGGTTCAGAAGTTGTATATAGCTCACACCCCGATAAATCAAAAGTATTTAACTTTTTACAGGCTTCTCTTATAGCATTTACCTCTCCATGAGCTGTTGGATCGTTTGTTTTAATTACAGTATTATGAGCAACAGCTATAACTTCTCCATCCTTTACTATAGCACAACCAAAAGGACCCCCCTCATGATTTTTCATTCCATCAATACAACTTTCAACACATAATTTCATTATTTCATTTTTATTCATAATTTCCATCTCTCCTATATTATTAATTTCTTTCTATTTTAACCTTACTTCCACCCATACCTGATTCTGCTGGTGTTACAATAAGTTTTACTGGTACTCTATTTTTAATAGATTCAACATGACTTATTATTCCTATTTTTAATTTTTCATGTTGTATTTTCTCTAAAGAACTTACTACAGTCTCTAACAAATCATCATCTAACGTTCCAAAACCTTCATCTAGGAAAAAAAGTTCTAAAGGCACTGCTTTTTTTAGCTGAAGTCCACTAGATAACGCCAATGACAAAGCTAAAGATGTTAAAAAAGTTTCTCCTCCAGATAAAGTTGAAACATCTCTTATACAACCTCCATTTTTAAAATCTCTCATTATAAACATTCCGTCTTTATTTATTTCCAAAGAATAATTATTGTTAGTTATTTCCTTAAGTCTTTTTGAAGCCTCTAAAGCCACATATTTAAGCCTTTCTGTTGCAATATAGTCAACAAATTTTCTTCCACTAAACAACTTTCTCAAATCATTTATTATTATTTCATCATGTTTTATTTTTTTCTTTTCACTCATTATTGTTTTAAACTTTTCTATTTTTTCTTTTAAATTTTTAATTTCTTGCTTTAATATTAAATTGACATCCTTTAGAGAATCTAATTCACATTGTACCTTCTCTTTATTTGTTCTTATACTTTCTAATTCTTCATTGCAAATATCCCTATTCTTTAACTTTTTTAATACATTATCTATATTAACCTCTAAAACTTTCATCTTATCATCATAATTTTTTACATAATCCTTTAATTCCTTTAAAGTATGCTTTTCCTTTAAAAGTTCCTCAACCTCATCTACATTGGTGAAATTTTCTTTCTGTAAATTAAACTCTAACTCTTCTTTTATTGATTTTTCTTTATCTTCTAAAGCTTTAACTTTTAAACTTTCTTTATTTAATTTATTATTGATTTCTTCAAACTTTTCTTCTATACAATTTTTTTCATCAATATATTTTTCAAAATACTCATTTATATTCTTTATCTCCTGATTAGTCTGTATTAAAATTTTCTCTATATTATTTATATTTTCTAATTGAGTAAATTCTTGATTTAAGTTATTTTTTATATTATTCTTTTGATTTTCTTTTTCTTTTAAAGCAGCTTCATTACTAGCTAAACTATTAATTATCTCCTCCTTTTCTTTATTTTTTATCTCTCTTTCACTTTCTTTTTTTCTTTAAAAGCCCGTTTATCTTTTATACAACTCTCTAATTCTTCTCTTTTATTTTCTTTTTCTATTAAATCCTTATAATATTCTTTAAAATCATCTATTTTTAAAGTGCTTCTCTTCTCTTCAATTAAATTATTTAAAGAATTAAATTTTTCTAAGCTTATTTTTCTTTTCTGTATCTTATCATCTAAATTATTTCTACTATTTTCTAGATTTACATTTAATATTTTTATATCATTATTTAAATCTCTATCTATATCCTTAATATCATTTAGTTTATTTTCGAGGTTCAATTTTTCTTCTTTATACCTTTTTATATCATTTTCTAAAATATAAATCTCTTTTTGCAATTCGCAAATTATATTTTCACTAAAATCTTCCCCTAAAGATTTTATTTCATCTTTAAAATTTTTACTTTCGTTATTTATAGCTATTATTCTTTCCTCTAGCTTTGCTATTTCTCTTTCTTTTTCAAGCAATTCATCTTTATTTCTTAAAAGCTTAGAATTTTTACTTTCTAATAAACTTAAATCTAACTCTTGAAAAATTTCTATATTGTGATGAGTAGAACCACAAACAGGGCATATATCACCTTCTATTAGTTTTTCTCTAATCTTTAATCCCAAGGATTGAATTTTAAAATCATCTACTTCTTTTTCTAATAAATCTATAAATTTTTTTAAATTATCTTTTTCCTCATTTAATTTACTTAGCGTATCATTTATCTTTAAAATTTTATTATTATTTAAATCTATTTTTTTTTTACAATCACTAAATTTCTCTTGTTTTATTTTAATATTTTCTAATAAAACTTTTTTATTTAATAAGTCTTTATCTTCTGCTGGACAATTTTTATTTAAATTTTCTAATAAAAATTCATACTCTTTTAACTCTTTTAAGTTCCTATCTCTACCATCTTGTAAACTTATTTTCTTGTCCTCACATAATTTTATACTCTTTTCCAAAGATTCTATGTCTTTTAGAGATTCATCAATATCTTTACCTAAGCTCAAATAATCCTCTTCAAGTCTTAAAGCTTCTTCAATTTCTTTTTTTAAATTTCTATCAACCTTTAAAGAGTCATATTTTTTTTCCAAACTTTTTATATTTAAATTTATATCATCTATCTCATTTATCGTTTTATTTACTTGAGTTATACTTTTTTCCTTATCTATCTTAAGGAACTTAATAATCTCATTTAACCTATTTATTTCTTCTTCTAATACTCTTAAAGCTTTTCTATTTTTTAACTCACTATCTAATCTTTCAGCTTTTATCTTTAACTTTGGCACACTCTCTTGCTTTTTTTCTAAAAATTCATTATAAACTTTTAGAATATTATTCTTTTTATTTTTTATGTTCTCAAATTCAAGATTATAATCTTCTAAATTTTTATTTTTCTCATTTAACTCGTTTAATACCATATCATAATTTTCTATAAAATTTAATATTCTTAATGACTTTTCTATGTTATCTATTTTCCCCCTTTTATTTTCAATATCTTTTGCCTCTATACTTATTATATTTCTTTCATTCTCATAAGAATTTAGTTCACTCTTTAATTGAAAAATTTCTTTTGCTTCCTCATAAGTTTCATTTATTTCTAAAAGCTCTGAACTCTTTTGTTTTATATTTTTTCATTATTTTTAAATTCATTTTCTTTTATTTCTAAATCGTCTAAATTAATATCTTCATAACTGCTTAATTTTCCTTTTATAATATCTAATTTCTTTTCTATCACTTTACTTTTTGCTGATAATTTTTTTTCTAAATTTTCACCATATTCTTGAAGATTAAAAAGCCTTTCTAACATTTCTCTTCTGTCTTTGCCACTTATCTTTAAAAATTCACTAAAACTTCCTTGAGGAAGAACCACAGTTTTTGTAAAATCATTCATACCAAGACCAATAATATTCTCGCATGTCCTTGTAACTTCCTTTACAGATTCTGCTAAAATTATAGGATTAACCTGTGTTATATCTAAAACTTTGCATTTCCCACTTTTAGGTCTACCTGTTTTTTTATCGGTTTTAAATTCCCTTTCAACTCTATAAGTTTTAGTCTTTCCATCTGATATAGAAAACTCAAAACTTACATTTAAACTATTGCAATTCATATTTATATAATTCGTGCTCTTTCTTGGCAAATCACCATAAAGAGCCAAAGTTATACCATCTAATATAGTGGATTTGCCACTTCCAGTTGGACCAAAAATTCCGAATAGTCCTCTTTCAGTAAGCTTATTAAAATCTATTTCTTGTTCATCTATAAAACTATTTAATCCTTTTATTTTAAGCCTAATTGGTCTCATTTTCCCCATTCTCCTCTTCATAAACTAAATTCAAAAACAAATCTATAATTTCCTTATCTGGCTCTCCCATTCTTTCTTTTTTATAAAAATCAATAAATAATTCCTCAAAACTTTTTTCTGACAAACTAATAGCACTTTCATCATCTCTATGAATATTCTCTATTATTGGAGTAATCTCTAAAATATCCTTTTTCAACTCTTTTAATTTTTTTATCTCATCCTCTCTCATATATCTATCTACCTTTATCTCTAAGTAAACCCAACACTCTCTATCCTTATTTTCTTCACATTTTAATAGTGCATCATCAAAATTTTCACATTTCCATATTTCTATAGGCTTATAAACTTTAAAATAAACCTCTTTAACATTAGCCTCCTCATTTGCTTTAACATCTACAACAAAACATTTTTTATTATAAGAAACTTCTTTTTTATTATAATGAATTGGAGAACCAGAATATCTAGCTTTTTTATTCGTTCCTGGAACTAGTTGTGGTTTATGAACATGACCTAAAGCGATATACTGAGCTTCTTTAGGAAAACATTCGCAATTTACTATATAACTTCCACCAAGCTGAATACTTCTCTCAGATCCCCCCTCTTCACTTCCCATAGCAAAAAGATGCGAAACTAATAAATTTATCGTATCTTCCCTATAATTATCCTTAAGAGAATCAAAAAGTGAAAACACTCTATCACTATATGATTTTATCCTCTCCTCATCACTATCCATATCCTTATATAAAACTTCATTCAACCTTTTCTCGCTTAAATAAGGAACTGTCAAAATAACAGCTTTCTCTCCATTTATCTCTACTTCAATAAAGCCTTCACCAGAATTTATAATTTTATGCCTACCATAATTTCCAGTATCAATTATAGTTTTTAATGTTCCAATCATTATAATTCCATGTTCCCTAGCTAAAGGTGCTGATGCTACAAGTCTTTCAGGATTATCATGATTTCCTGCTATAATTAAAATTAATCTTTTTCCATTATCAGATATTTTCTTTAAGGTATCATAAAACATTTTTTCAGCAATAGCAGGCGGATTACTAGAATCATAAATATCCCCCGCAATAATAACTAAATCTATATCATTTTCTTTAGCAATTTCTATAAAATCATCTAAAAATTTTTTTTGTTCATCTATTCTACTTCTCTTTTCTAAACTCTTTCCCAAATGCCAATCTGCTGTGTGTAATATTCTCAAAAATTCTCCCTCCAAGTCATTTAAATATAATTGTAAATTTTATCACCTATATAAATATTATACTTTTTCTTTATCCCTTATTTGATATTATAACATCTAACTTAACTTCATTAGTTAATTTAATATTTATAAAAATAAAAAAATAAAGATTAGAGCATAACAAACCTCTAATCTTTAATTCAAAACAATAAAATTACTATTTTTTATCTTTAGAATTTTTATTAAATACACCAATAAAAACTATTGACGCTATAAGTCCAACAATTACTATAACAAAAGCAACTAGAATCGCAGCTGAAAAACCTTGAGCTACTGCATTTTCTGAAACTACTCCAAGTAATAATTTTTTTTGCTCAACAAATGACATAACACCAACAAATAATGATGAGCCTATACAAGCTGCAATTTGTTGAAATGTATTCATAATTGCTACACCATGAGTATAAATATCTCTTGGTAAATATCTTAATCCACTTGTTTGAGATGGTGACATTGTAAGTCCAACCCCTATTTGAATAAATATATAAATAATAGCAATTGTCATAACTTGTGTTGATGCATTTACCATTGACATAATAAATACTGATACTGCTATCAATAAAAATCCTCCTGGAATTAAAATTTTAATTCCATATTTATCGAGTATTTTTCCTCCACAAGTTGCCGCCACAGCATTACATAATATTGCAGGAAGTAATACAATACCAGCAACAAAACTTGATGTATGCAATGCTCCTTCTAAATATAATGGTATAATTACATTCATTGTAAAACATATCATCATAATTACCATAACCATAAGAACCCCAAAATCAAAAGGAACAAACCTAAATGGATTTAAATTAAGCATAGGCTCCTTTAATTTTGTTTGACGTTTAGCAAAAATAGCAATTAAAATTATTCCTATTACAAAACATATTATTGCTACATTAAATGTATTAAATATACTACTAATTCCATAAATGATTGCTACAAGACCAGCCATAGATAAAACAACAGATAAATAATCTAATTTTGGTTTCCTTAAATCTGATGCATTTTCTATAAAGATAGCTCCTAAAATTATTGCTATGATAACAATTGGTATTAAAATAATAAAAAGCATATTCCAACTTAAAAATTGTAATATTATTCCTGATATTGTTGGTCCAAATGCAGGTCCAAGAGTTACAGCTGATACACATATTGCCATAGATATACCTATTTTTTCTTTAGGTGACACCAATAAAACTGTACTCATCATAATAGGAATCAACATTCCTGCTCCTATAGCCTGTACCATTCTACCTAATATAAGTATTAATAGTGATGTAGAACCAGCACAAATAACAGTTCCTATAAGTAAAAATAGCATTGCTATTATATATAATTTTTTTGTTTTAAAACTTTCATAAAGAAACGCAGTTATCGGTACCATTACAGATGTTACTAACATATATGCTGTAATTATCCATTGAGCTGTTCCTGAATTAATATGAAAATCATTCATTATTGGATTTAATGCTACATTTAATATAGTTTCATTAAACGTTCCTATAAATGCACTAAAGACCAAAACAGCTATAATAAGCTTAGTATTAATTTTCTTATTATTTTGTTTAATATTAGTCATGTTTTTCTCCTTTGTTTTATTAATAATATATTTTATATAGACCAGTTGTTATATTAAACATATTAAAATCTCATATCACTTTTCTGTATATGAGATTAATTTTATTTATTGCATTATTAAATATTTAATATTTTTAGCAGCTATTCTAAGGGGAGTTCCTTCTCCAGATGTAAGACTTAAAGTTATAGCTCCCTCAGTTAAAGACTCTATAAGTGTTGCAATTTCTAAAGCTTTTTGCTTATTTAAGCCTGATTTAACTAACTCTTCTATGTAAAAATTAATAATAGTTTCAAACACTAAGTAACATTCTTGCCTTAAATTAGGGCTTGAACTATAAGTTTCTAAAGCTATTAAACCAATTGAAATATCCCTAAGTTTCTTTTCTGTATCTACCAAATCAGCCATACACAACAAATTTTTTTCTAAACCTTCAATAAAACTACCACATTGCATAAAAGTATCTTTAATATGGTTTATAATTTTCATTTTAGCATATCTAATAGATTCAATAGCTAATTCTTCCTTACCGTTTGGGAAATAATAATAAAGAGAACCTTTTGGTGCCTTACTTTCTCTTAAAATTTCATTAATTCCAACTGCATAATATCCCTTTTCTTCAAATAATTTAGAAGCTGTAATTATAAATTGTTCCTTTATGCCTTTATCCTGTCTCATACATTATCTCCTTAATTATATAGACTAGTCTATTTAATTATAAAACTTTTAAATTTATTGTCAAGTTATAGACCACTCCTTTTTTATGTATTATTTTATCATTATTTTTTTCTTATAGTAATATTTTAATTCACAAGTATTATTTAACATAAAAACGATATAGACTCTAGATTACATACCCTATCGCCTATATCATCTTATTTTTTATACTTATCTATAAATTATAATTTTTCTCTTCTTCTTGTTGCCTCCCTAAATATTTCTTTAAGTGTTTCATCATCACCTTCTAGTAAACATTGTCTTATCTTTAAAAGTTCTTTTTCAAAATTTTCTATTCTAGCAAGTAAATTTTCTTTATTCTCTAAAAATAATTCCGTCCACAACTCCTCATTTATATTAGCAATTCTAGTTAACTCTCTATAACTATCGCCAATAAAACTTCCTGTATCAAATGTTAAATCATCACTATTTATTAAAGATACAGCAAGAACATGAGGAAGCTGACTTGTAAATGATATTATACAATCATGCTCCCTTGGTGATACTTTATTAATATTTAAAAATCCCATTTGTTTTGCTAAATCTTCAACAACCTCAATATTTCTTTCTTTATTTTTCTTTGTCGGCGTTATTATAAAATTAGCTTCTTTAAAAACATCAGCACTTGCATAATCAATTCCCTTTTTTTCTCTTCCTGCCATCGGATGGGCAAAAATAAAATCTACATGATTTGGAAGTATTAACTCTAATTCAGAAACTAACCTCTCTTTTACACCTGTAACATCTGTTATTATAAGTTCTTCACTAAAGTAACTCTTATAAACCTCTATAAACTCCTTTATTTTTTTAGGATATATACTAATAATTAAAATATCGCTTCTAGAAATTATATCTTTTGATTCTATACTATTGTAAATAAAGCCATCCTTTATTATATTCATATTTTTAGCCTTTTTTAAAACTTTATAATCTATATCAATGCCATATACCTCTATATTCTTATCTTTAAGAGCTAACCCGTAAGATGCACCTACAACTCCAAGCCCAACTATTGTTATTATCATTCTCAAATCCCCACTTTTATTTATCATACTTTATAACTTAGATTATATTAAATTATGATATTATATATGTATTTTGTAACACCATTGCTTCTTTTTTATATAATAATATTAAAAGTAGTTCAATGCTTATATTTTATACGTTGAACTACTTTTATCTTTAATTTAAAGGTAATTTAAAATACTCATAACAAAAAACCGTTTCCAAAAGATTTAATTTGTTTTCAACAGCCTTTATTATTGAGCCACTTTTAAAATTATTCTTTATATGAAATTGTGTATCTATTGATTGTTTACCAAATATCGTTAATGATGCTGCCCTTCCGACAGATTCCAAACCAGTTTTAAAGCTTTTAATTTTTATATTTTTACATACAACACCAGCACTTTCGACTTTAATCGCTGAACTTTTACTTTCACTACCTTTTATATATATTTTATTAAGTTCCACGCCAAAGCACTGCGAAATTTTAATCCCATTATTTCCATTAGTCTGAATCTTTATATTTATAAGTTTTGTATTATCGCCTAAAATACTTATAACATCTATTGCTCTTTTTTTATTTTTGTTATCACAATTCACTTTTATTGTTATATTTTTTAACAATATTCCTTTGCCCTTTAATGTTAATAAGCTCTGTGATAGGATATCATTTCGTTCGGATAAAATTATACAATTACCGTTCCCATTTATGGTTAAACCATCTATATCTATTATTCTATCTTTTATGTTAAATCTAGACAAATCCAAATCTTTAGCTAATTTTATATTTTTTACTTCTGTGTTTCTTAATAGCCATAATAACTCTTTTTCATCATTTATAACTCTTTCTCTCAGCAAAGCTTTATAATTATCTATAGAAATTACCTTATCTTCTCTATATTTTAGCCCTTTTATAAAATTATTTTTACCAAAATCATATTTGCTATTATAAGATTCTAATATTTTAAATTTCCTAGATTCTTTTTTTCTTGTCATTGCTGTAGAGATATTGTTAGTTACTGTACTATCAGAAATTGTATTTAATAATTCATTATTAATCAATTACATCACCTCTACCCAATTATTGTATCGTTTTCATGAATATATATAAACATATAATGAATAAATATATTAATTTTAGTATAATATTTTCTCCTATTTTTGTCAATACATATTACTAGTAAATTAAAAACGCAATATACTTTTAACTAAAAGTACATTGCGCTAAATAATATTAATCCATTATCCTATTTCAACAACATCTCCATTTACAGCATATATAACATTTTCACAAATATTAGTTATATGGTCACCAATTCTCTCTAAGTATCTAGCTATAAAAAGGGTTCTTACTCCCTTGTCTATATTTTGATCATCTTTATGCATATTTTTAACTATTTCTTTATACGCTCTTTTATAAAGATCATCCAAAACATCATCATGATTTGCTGAACTGTAAGCCGCTTTAGCATCATTTCCTTTTAAAGCTTTCTCAACTTCATAAAGCATAGATATGCACATATCTCTCATCCTTACTATATCTCCTAATGGTTCAATATCATCTTCTTCAACAAGTTTTAATGATTTTTCAGCTATATTTACTGAATAATCACCAATTCTCTCTAAATCTAAAGCCATATATCCTAAAGAATATATAAGCCTTAAATCTCTAGCAACTGGTTGCTTAAGTGCTATAAGTCTTACACTTTTATCTATTATATAAACTCTAAGATTATCTACTTCATCATCTAAGTCTATAACCTTTTTAGCAAGTTCTACATCTCTATTTATTATAGAAACCAAAGACATATCTATAAGTTTTGCACACTGCTCCATCATATCAATTATATCATTTTTTAAGTTTTCGATACTAACCACTAGATTTTTATTAACCATTAATCCTCCCCCTAAATTTTAATAGTTTTTAACCAAAACGTCCTGTTATATAATCTTCTGTTCTCTTATCCTTTGGATTTGTAAAAATAGTATTTGTATCGCCAACTTCTATAAGTTCTCCACTTAAGAAAAAAGCTGTTTTATCTGATATACGAGCTGCTTGTTGCATATTGTGAGTTACTATTACTATAGTATACTTCTCTTTAAGTTGCTCTATAAGTTCTTCTACTTTTAAAGTAGATATTGGATCTAGCGCTGATGTAGGTTCGTCCATAAGAATAACTTCTGGATTCATAGCTATCGCCCTTGCTATACAAATACGTTGTTGTTGTCCACCAGACAAACCTAATGCTGACGATTTTAACCTATCCTTAACATCATCCCATATAGCAGCCCCTTTTAAACTTTCCTCAACTATCTTATCTAGTGTTTTCTTATCCCTTATCCCCTGAATCTTAGGTCCATAAACTACATTTTCATAAATGCTCATAGGAAATAAATTCGGCTTTTGAAATACCATTCCAACTTTTGTTCTCAAAGATATAACATCATCTGTTTCATATATATCTTGATTATCAACTTCAATATTCCCCTTAATCTTAACTATATCAATTAAATCATTCATTCTATTTAAAGTCCTTAAAAAGGTTGATTTACCACAGCCAGAAGGTCCTATAAGAGCAGTTACTTCATTTTCTTTTATATCTATATTTATATTTTTAAGTGCTTGATTTTGAGCATAAAACAAATCTAAATTTCTAACTCTTATTTTAGTTTTTTTCTCTACCATACTAATTCATCCTTTCTAAACTTAACCTTTTGCTTTATTTAGCTTTTTAGTTATTAATTTTGTTGAAATATTTAAAACCAATACTATTATTATTAATACAATTCCAACTGCTGCCGCTGTTTGAATATCTCCACTTTCACTTGCTGTTAAATAGGAGTGAACAGTTAAAGTTCTTGCACTTGAAAATATCCCCTTTGGCATTTTAGCAACTGTTCCTGCTGTCAAAAGTATTGCAGCAGATTCTCCAACTATACGCCCAACTGATAATATTATTCCAGATATTATTCCAGAAAGGCAGCTTGGAAGTATTACTTTATAAAGTGTTTGAAACTTTGTTGCTCCAAGTCCAAGTGACGCTTCTCTATAAGATTGAGGAACTGTTTTTAAAGCTTCTTCTGTTGTTCTTATTATTGTTGGAAGAATTATTATCGCAACTGTTAAAGAACCTGCTAAAATTGAATATCCCATTTTTAAACTTACAACAAAGAATATTCCTCCAAAAAGCCCATAAACTATTGATGGAATACCAGCTAAGCTTTCTGTTGCAAATCTTATAAATTTAACTATTTTACCTTGTTTTTCATATTCTTGAAGATATACAGCTGCTAAAACACCAATTGGTGTTGCAAATAAAAGTGATAATCCCACTGTATAAAGTGTTGCAACTACCATTGGAAGAATTCCTCCATCTCCCTTAGCAGAATAATTGCTAATTAAAAAGTTTAAATTTATTTTTCCTATTCCCTTTATAAATATGAAACCAATTATGGCTATTAATATTCCTACTGTAAATATAGCTGATGCCCATACTAATATATTGAATAAAAGTTCTTTAGCTCTTCTCATATTATTTCCCTGCCTTATTTGCAATTTTATTTATAACCAAATTAAGTATTAATATGAAACTAAATAATACAACTCCTGTTGCAAATAGCATTTCTTGATGAACACCTGATGCATATCCCATCTCTAATGCTATATTAGTTGTAAGCGGTCTAACACTACTAAATATAGAATCTGGTATAATTGCTGAATTTCCAACTACCATTATTACTGCCATAGTTTCTCCAAGTGCTCTTCCTATTCCTAAAATAACACCTGTAAGTATTCCTGATTTTGCAGCTGGTATTACAACTTTAAATATTGTTTCTGTTTTTGAAGCTCCAAGTGCTAATGAACCTTCTTTATACGTATTTGGGACTGCCTTTAAAGCTGTTACTGATACTGATATTATAGTTGGAAGCATCATAATTGCTAAAACCAAAATAGCTGCTAATAAGCTTTGTCCCTTTGGTTGATTAAAAATAACTTTTATTCCTGGAACTATTATAGCTAAACCAAATAATCCATATAAAACTGATGGTATTCCTGCTAAAAGTTCAACTGCAGTTGAAATAACTTTAGCAACTTTTTTTGGTGCTATTTCAGCTATAAATACTGCTGCTAATATTCCTATTGGAACTCCTATAACAACTGCTCCTAATGTTATTCCCAAAGATGCAATTATCATTGGTAAAATCTGAAAAACATCAGAAGTTGGATACCAATTTGTTCCTGTAATAAAACTAATAAACGAATACCCTTTTGCTATAAAAGGAGTTAATCCCTTATAAAAAACAAATCCTATTATAAGAATTAAACTTACAACCGCAACCCATGCACTTATCATAAATACCTTTTCTGATATAGCCTCAGCTAAATATTTACCAGCATTAGATTTTTTAAATTTATTTTTTTTATCTATACTTTGCTTTTGTTTTTGAACAAGTTTCTCATTAATTAACATATTACCTCCGAATATTTTATATAAACATTTCAAAATACTTATAATGTTTCTATATTAAAATAATTTTTTAATTTTAGGTTTTAAATTTTAACAATATCTTAATCAACAGTAACTAAATTCTCTTCCGCTACGATTGCTTGTCCCTTATCGCTTAATATAAAATCTATAAACTCTTGTCCTTCTTCTGATAAAGCACCTTCTTTATACACAAGTAAAAATGGTCTTTGTATCTTATATTCTCCTGATTTTACATTGTCAGCTGTAGCCTCTACTCCATCTACATTAACTGATGCTATGGAGTCATCAATATACCCAATTGACATATATCCTATAGCATTATCATTTTCTTCTACCATTACTTTAGTAGCCCCAGTTGAATTATTTACTATAGCATTCTTAACTGTATCTTCTGTTGAATAATTTAATATTTCCTGAAAAGCTGTCCTAGTTCCAGAACCTTCTTCTCTAGATACAACAACTATCTCCTTATCTTCTCCACCAACTTCACTCCAGTTAGTTATTTTTCCTGTAAAAATATCTTTAATCTGCTCTAAAGTTAAATTTTTTACTGGATTATTTTTATTTACAACAACGCCAATTCCATCTACTGCTATTGTTACTTCTTTTAAATTTTTTGATTCTTCATTAGTTAATTCTCTAGAAGACATTCCAATTTCTGTTGTTCCACTTATTGTGTCCTTTATACCAGAAGATGAGCCTGTTTGATTAATTTCAATAGTTACACCTTGATTATTAGCTTCAAATTCTTCTTCCTCAAGTTCAACTAAAGGTCCTACAGAAGTTGATCCTGATATTGCAATTGTCGTATCATTTCCTTTTTTAGACATAGTTGTATCACTTGATCCACATCCTATTATTAATGAACTTGCAACAATCACTACTGATACTGCAGCTATTAACCTTTTTCTTAGCATCTATTAATCCCCCTAAATAACAATACATTATTTATCTTCTATTTTTTATTTCTTTTCCTATTAAAGATATATTAATACACTTATGTTAAAAAAGTGTTATACATTTGTTAATTATATGTTAATTATTCTTTGTATTTCTTGTTATTGAAATATATTTTTATATTCATTTTATTTAATATTATTACTTTATTTTACATATATTATGTTAATAATATTTATAAAGGGGTGTAATAAATGAGTAAACTATCTAAAGAACCTTTTTACGATAAATTGACATCTAAAACCATACGAGAGGTTCAAGCCATTTTAAAATTTAGAAAAATTATATACATGTTCAAGTTTATAGAGTATATAGTTTATACTTTATCTTTAATTCTATTAGCTATTACCCTCCCAGCATTTTTTAACGATTTTTCTATAAATGACTTATTTAATCTTTTAATTCTTTTTACTATTTTATATTTTGTGTTACCTGTAATAAAATCACCACAAAACGATTTTATTTCAATGAAAGATGATTTGAGAGATTCTTTAAGAGAATACACTTGTACATGCACAAAACCTTGTTCATGCAAAAATGATTTAAAGCTTTATCTAAAAAAAAGAGGTGTTAAACTTTTATAATATAAAAACAAGGTTATGTCTTAACAAAATTTTATTAAAACATAACCTTATTTTTTATAAAATCTTTTTAAATTCTAATAATATTTTCATAACTTTTTCTTCAGCTATCGGCACAAAATCGTTTATATATCCATTATCCATAAGCTGTCTATACACTCTTTCTAACGCTTCTGTCCAATACTCTGGAACATATACAAATGCTATCTCAGATGTTGGGCAACTTAATAAAAAATGTTCAAATCCAAAAAAATAATACTCATCTATTTTATGTAATTCATTTAACTTTTTATAATCTAACACCACTCTATCTTCAAGATTATAACTATAAATATCAACAATAAAACTATCAAAACTATCACTTTTACCTTTAAATCCATCTTGATTTAAAACTTCAAGTTTACTATTTTCACCAAAGTTTTTATAATATAAATCAATTATATCTTTATTTTCTTCATACACTACAACTTTAGAAACTGACTCTTTTTTTAATATTTCATTAGTTAAATAACCAAGTCCAAGACCTATAATCCCTACTTTACCTTTAGCATTTTTAATAATTTGAAAAGCCCCTTGAAGTTCTCTTGGAGATATTTCCATGGACAATTTATCATCTATAAAAAGCTCTATATCTGTGGTATTATATTTTTCTTTTTTATTGTATAAATATCCACTTAAATTTTTATTTTCTCCGTATTTAACCTCTATATTATTTATTTTTATTGGTTTTATGTATTTTTTATATTCTTCTATCTTTTTATTAACTTCTTCTGCTTTATATACCATACTTTATCCCTTCCTAGTTTAAAACTATCTATTTTATATTTAATTATACTTCATTCTATTATTTTATAAACTAAGTAATTATATCATAAATAAGTATTACAAATAAATTCAAATTATTAATACTTCTTTACTAAAATAGTATATTGTAAAGCTTAACTATATTCCAACAAATTATTAATATTAGACTATTTTATTTCTTTTATTAAATTTTATGTAATTTTTTCATTAAATTTATTTTATATTATTATATTTTAATTTACTTCCTATAAAAACTTTATTGCTTTATTCATACTAAAGTAGTATAATTTAATTAATAATTATTGTTAATTAATTCTTACGAGGTGTAATTATGAATAAGATGACAATGAGCGATGATGCTTATAATGAATTTATAAATTTTTTAAACGAAAATAATGTTAGCGAACGCACTATGAGAGTTCATTTTGTTGGAATGTCTTGTCACGGCGCTGCTTTTAATATAAGTGTTGGTGAGGCTAAAGAAGATGATATTTTAGCTACAGTTAATGATTTAACTTTTGTTATGGAACCAAGCCTTATTGATAACTTTGGCGGATTTATATTCCTATCAAGCGAAGAGAATGAAGGACAAGGTTTAGCATTAAAACCTCTTTTAACTCCAATTATTGAAGAAGATGGCTGTGATGGTTCTTGTTGTAGCTCTTGTGGTGGTGGATGCCACTAAATATCTAAAAAACTATTCTAACGTAATGTTAGAATAGTTTTTTATTATGCAAGTTATTTAATTTTAAATAAATAAAATTATTCATTTAAATCAACATATGTTCCATCTACTAAATATATTGTCCATTCACATATATTAGTTACATGGTCCCCTATTCTTTCTAAATTTTTAGCTACAAACATAAATCTTCCCGCTTGTGTTGCAAGTGAATTATCTTCAACCATTATATTAAAAAGTTCTTCCAATATTTCTTTATATAGACTATCTATTTCATCATCCATTTTGCATATTTCATAAGCTTTTTTTGAATCACCTTTAACATAAGCGTCTATTGCTAAACTAATTATATTTAATACTTTTTCAGCAAGTTCTGGAATTTGTATCAACTCTTTTATATATTCATCACCTTTAAGATGTATTGTTATTTTAGCTATATCAACAGCATAATCTGCCATTCTCTCTAGGTCTGTAACAACCTTAATAGCTGTAAATATTTCTCTTAAATCTTTTGCAAGGGGTTGTTCTGTTGCTATAACTCGTACACATCTATCTTCTATTTCTTTATTAAAGTTATCTATAATATCATCATCTTTAATAACTTGTTTCGCAAGTTCTATATCTTTATTTACTAAGGATTTTATTGAAAGTCTTATTTGTTTTTTTACCTCTTCACACATTCTCAGCAAATCATTATTTAAATTTTTTAAAGCTAAATCAAATAATACTCTTGACATAGTTTCCCACCTCTTGTGCTTATTTATATGTTATTAATTTCTTAATATTTTATATAATAATTTTAACCAAATCTTCCTGTTATATAATCTTCTGTTCTCTTATCCTTTGGTTTGTAGAATATATCTTCTGTCTTGCCATATTCAACAAGTTCTCCGCTTAAGAAAAATGCAGTTTTATCAGCTATTCTTCCTGCTTGTTGCATATTATGTGTAACTATTACAACCGTATATTTCTCCTTAATCTCGGCTATAAGTTCTTCAACTTTGTTTGTTGATATCGGATCAAGAGCTGATGTTGGCTCATCCATAAGTATAACCTCTGGCTCAATAGCTAATGTTCTTGCAATACAAAGCCTTTGTTGTTGTCCACCTGACATACCTAATGCACTTTTATTTAATCTATCCTTAACCTCATCCCAAAGTGCAGCTCCTCTTAATGACCTTTCTACAATTTCATCTAATTTCTTTTTATTAGTTATTCCATGAATTCTAGGACCAAAAGCTATATTATCATATATTGGCATAGCAAATGGATTAGGTCTTTGGAAAACCATTCCCACCCTTTTTCTTAATTGTATTTCATCATAATCCTTATAAATATCTTTTCCTTCAAAAAATATTTGACCTTCAATTCTAACTATATCTATTAAATCATTCATTCTATTTAAGGTTCTTAAAAAAGTTGACTTACCACACCCTGATGGACCTATTAAAGCAGTAACTTTATTTTTTTCTATCTCCATATTTATATTTTTAAGAGCATGATTTGCCGCATAATAAAGATTTAAATTTTTAGATTCTATTATTGCCATGAAAGTTCCTCCTAATTACTTCTCACCTGTATAACGCTTGTGTATATAATTTCCTAAAAATCTTGCACCAAAATTAAATATTAATACAAGTATTATCAAAACCGCAGCAGTACCATTTATTATTTTTGTCGTATCCGATACTATACTTTCTGCATTTAATGAATATATATATACCGCCAATGTTTCCGCAGGTCTAAAAAGATTAAACGCCGACATTTGGGCTGATGGACTTTGAGAAAATAAATTAAACAAATAATAATGTACTCTTGGTGCTGTCATACCAGCTGTATACAAAAGTGATGCCGCTTCCCCAAAAATTCTACCTGATGCTAATATAAGCCCTGTTAAAAGGTCTGGAAAAGCTGCCGGTAATATTATGTAAATGACAGTTTGCCATCTTGTTGCCCCAAGACCTAAACTCGCTTCTTTTATATTTTTAGATGCTGCCCTTATGGCATTTTCACTTATTCTTGTGATATATGGGAGATTTAATATTCCAACTGAAAGCGCTCCAGCTATAATTGAATATCTCCATCCAGCATAAGTTACAAACACTAAAAGTCCAAATAGACCTACAACTATTGATGGTAATGATGACATTGTTTCTATACATAATCTTATTATCTCAACAATTTTACCATTCCCAGCATACTCTGCTAAATATATTCCTGCTCCAACTCCTATTGGAACTGTTATAATTAAAGAAATTATTAATAAATATATAGTATTAAATAATTGTGGTCCAATTCCTCCACCATCTCCACCTAAAACATTGTTTCCAAATATAAAACTAAAATTTAATGACTCTCTTCCCTCATATAAAAGGTATATTATAAATGCTGCAAGAAGAACTACTATTGCCCCTGCTATAATATACAAGACGGCAGTTGCTATTTTATCTGCTGTTTTAGCTTTCATTATTAATTACCTCTTCTCCCTATTATTCTTATGATTATTATAAATATAAACGAAATTACTAGTAATATAAGCGCTAAAGACCAAAGAGCATTATTCCACATTGACCCAAATGATGTATTAGCTATATCTGATGTTAAAATACTAGTTAAAGTTGTTGTTGGACTTAATAATGATGATGCCATCTTTAAAGTATTACCTATAACCATTTGAACAGCTAGTGCTTCTCCAAAAGCTCTTCCAAGTCCTAAAACAACTCCAGTTAAAATTCCATTTTTTGCAGCTGGAACAATTACTTTATAAATTGTTTGCCATCTTGTTGCTCCAAGCCCATAAGAAGCTTCCATGTAATCTCTAGGCAATGCTTTAATAGCATCTGTTGCTATTGTTGCTATCGTTGGAAGTATCATTATACTTAAAACAAGTATTGCTGCTAAAACACTAAATCCTGTCCCACCAAAAATCAATCTAATATGTGGAACTAAAACAGTTATACCAATCCATCCATAAACAACTGATGGTATCCCAACAAATATTTCTAATGCTGGTTGCAAAACTTTTTTACCAAATTTAGGTGAAATCATATTTATAAATACTGCAAGAGCAATAGCTATGGGTGCACTAATAATTACAGCTCCTGCTGCTGCAACCGTAGACCCTACTATAAATATAAGAGCACCATAAGATGGAGTTGACCCTTGTGGATCCCATGTAGTTCCAAAAATAAAATCAAATACATTATAATGATCGGTTGTAAATGTTTGAATACCCTTTGAAACTAGGAAAAATATTATAGCAAATGTTACTACTACTAAAAATATTCCGCAACAATATGCAAATCCTCTTCCTATGTATTCACTTTTAAATTTACGTAAAGTATTTTTATTACTCATATTTCTCCCTCAAAATTTAGTTTTCTTTGTAAGTAAGATTTAAATAAACCCTACTTACTTTCCATCTGTTACTTTCATTAAAGATATAGGTATATATCCTAAAGATTGTATATTTGAATTGTTATCTGGACTCTTTACATAATCTATAAATGCTTGAGTAACCTTATTTGGTTCTCCATAAGTATACATATGACCATAAGACCAGAATACGTATTTTCCTGTCTCTATATTTTCATCTGAAGATGAATATCCATTTATTGAAATTACTTTAAGTGAGCCTCTCTCTTCTGCTGATTTAGCATATGATAAAGCTAAATATCCTATCGCACCTGGAGTAGACTTAACTGTTGTTTCTACGTTACCATTTGAATCAGCAGTTATTCCGATACTATTATCTTCTAAATTTTTATTTCCTCCCATAATTGTATTTGCAAATGTTGTTCTTGTACCTGATGATGAAGGTCTATGTACTACAACGATTGGTAAATTAGGGCCTCCGACTTCATCCCAATTAGTTACTTTTCCTGAGAATATTTCTTGTAATTGCTTAGTTGACAAATTAGTAAGCTTTACGTCATCGCTAACAACAACTGCGAAAGGTTCTACAACAACGTTATGATTTACTAGTTTATTTGATTGAGCATCTGTTAGCATATCTTCTGCATAAACATCTGAATCTCCAATTGTTATTGCACCTTGATAAACTTGTGTTAAACCAGTACCTGAGCCACCACCTTGAACAGTTATGCTAACATCTTGATATTTATCCATAAAGGAATTAGAACTTTTTGTTATTAAAGGTTGCATGGCTGTCGACCCTGCAATTGTAATAGCACCTACTAAGCCATCTGAATTTGCATTTTCTTCAACAGGCATAAATCCAGCGATAACTAATGCAATGAAAAGCGCTACCACAATTCCACCAATAATTTTAAACTTTTTAGATAACATTACTCATCCTCCAAAATTTTCAAGTTATAAATTTACAAAGTAGGTTTAATAATAACAATTTTATAATAATGTTATGAAGTTAAGACTGTATTAAATAAATGTTAACTATTATTACAGAAATGTTAAGAAAATTTAACATTAAAATGTATTTTTTAAATTTTTTCTTAAATTAGTATTTGCACAACAACAATTATTATTCAAATTATAAAAATATAGCTTATTATATGTCATAAATTTGCCTTCCTATTAATATAAATCTTTATATAAAATTAAAAAAACTCTAAAAACATTGCTTTATATTTAAAATTTATAAGGCAAATATTAATTTTTATATAAAAATAAGGATAAAGGAGTAATATATCTATGGGAAATTTCACAATAAATAAAAAAAATATAAGAGATTTAGCTAAGGAAGCTAACATTATTGCTACTAATGACTCTCATAGCAATAGTAAAAACTTAATAGATGGAAATTTTTTAACATATTGGACTTCTCCTAAATGTAATGCTTTAACTTCCTATATAGAACTTAAATTTAATAATGAAGAAGAATTTAATACTGTAGAAATTCAAGAATACACTCCTCTTGGAGAAAACGTAAATGAATTTGATATATACGCATATAAAAACAATGAATGGTCTAAGTTGTATTCTGGTACAACCATAGGATTTAAACACCTAGCAAAATTTCCAACTGTAAAAGCTTCTAAATTAAAAATTTCCTTTTTAAATTATAAAGATCAACTCGCAATAAATAATTTAAGCGTTTATAACGAAATTTAATTTTTCTTTTTCTAATAAAATTTTTATTTATTATTAAAAAACATTAAAATAAAAACAACCTAAAAATAATAATATAGGTTGTTTTTATTTCACTATACTTTTATGTAATTACATATAATTATTGACCAAATAATAACATCTTTCTTTAGTTAAATTTGCTAACTTAATATTTAAAGCAGAATCATAAACGCTTCCTCCCTCATAGTTTACCGAATCTTTCTTTATAATTTTTTCTTTATAAATAATCCAATTTATCTCTTCTTTTTGCAACTTAAGCATTTCTTCACTTGTAAGAGTAGTTTTTAAATTAGAATAAATTTTATCTAATTCATTATTCCAAAGATTATAAGCTTGCACAGATGATTGATTAATTTCATATTGTGTGTCATCTATATTTCCATTTATAAGCACATTAGCTTGTTCATTTATTTTATTTAATTCATTCAAGTAATTTCTCTTCATAGCACTTACTTGAGTTTCTAAATTAGTATTAGAAATCGAACTTTTATCTATTTTATTATCATTAGCATTTTGCTTTATTTCCTTTTGTGCCAATATGGTTTTATTATTTAAATTATTGCTTGAAAAATTGTTGTGAGTTGATAAAATTATCCCTCCCATGCTAATCAAAAAAAGTATTAAAATAGCTATGAATATTCTATTTTTTAATGACGATATAAAAAATAAAATTACATCTCTTTTTTTCATTATCACACTCTCCTTTACTAAATTTCACAATCAAATGTAATTCCTATATTTTCTTAATTTAAATAATTAAATAAAACTAACAATAGTTATCTTGGCCAATCATGAATACTATCCCTTAGTTCTTCAAGACCATAAGTTGTTCCATATATTTCTTTTTTCTCTCTTTCCAATTTAACAACTTTTCCATAAGGCTTTTCCAAGCTAAGAACAGAATTTCCTGTTAAAACCCATAAATTTTTATCATTTATTGGTTTTGTACTTAATACTTTTTCTCCAATACCATCTGTAAAATATATTAAAATATAATCTCTTAAATTATTAATCTTTATATATTCAAACACAGGTGAAAATTTAGTTGAACCATTTTTCTTACTCCTTGGCTTTATATCTTTTATACCATGTAGTTGATAAACCCTTCTAATAACATCATCACACTCAATCACTTTAATCTTGCACTTATTATTTTTTGCAATCTCCAATACCTCAACTAGAATATTTTCTATATCTTTATCACTCATTGAAGCTGAAATATCAATAGCTATTAAAATATTTGATTGCCTATTTGGAAGTTTCCCCTTCAAATCTAACCTATCTGGAAATCTTCTATCTAATCTTGTTGTAGTTTTTTTATAGCCACTCTTAGCCTTTGGAATCATATTCTTTAAAATATCATTCCATTTAAGCCTCGGTTTTTCAGTCATAAGTTCTACTATTTTTTTTATATGCTTTGGGGCTTCCTTTTTACTTGAATTTATAGCTATTTTTTTCACACTTTCATTTATACTATCATAAGAAACATCTATTTCTTCCCATATATCATGAGATTTTTCTTGAGTTATATTGTTATTAAAGCTGTCTTTATTATCTTTATATTTAGATGTATTTCTAGCATTTTTATAATCTATCGCTTGTTGTATTTTTTTTGCATACATCTCCATAGTCATATCTTCAGTCAAATTTACATTATACTCTAAACTCACATCATTCATTTTTTTTGAATAGCTCGGTAAATTCTTTATATACTGATTTATTGCTATATCCATAGCTATGCTTATAGCTTCCTTTGAATATTTCTCCTTTAAAAGCAAACTTCTTTCATAATGTTTCATCATTATATGATAAACCTCATGCTTTAAAAGACCTTGTATCTCTTTTTTATTGCACTCTAAAATCATAATAGGATTAAAATACATTATAAATCCATCAGAAATTGGCTTTGTTGCAATTGGCCAAAATATATCTAACCTTATATCCCTTTTAATTTGAATTAAAAAATGTCCAAAGAAAGAATTTTCCCTATCATACAAAGATATTATTACATTTTCTAAAAGACTCCAAAAATCTTTCTTTGTTTGCACATCTATTTTTCCTAACCTTTCTTCCTCTAAAAACTTATTATAAAGTCGTCTTCTCTCCTCTTCAAAAGCCATCAAATCACCTCTAACTATATATGTTAAAGAAAGCATCTATAAATTTATCATTGTCTAAAATTCTATTATACAATTCTTTATTTACATCGCTTTTAATCTCTTTCATTATCCCAAGCCTTAAATCTTTAGGATATAAATCTAAAATATCAGAAAAAAGATCTATTGCTTTTTTGCTACTATCATTATCTAAAATTCTTAATGCATTTTTGGCTAATATATATAATCTTGAATGATTCTCACTTCTTATAATTTCTTTTTTATCAAAAGTTAATATTCCATCTTCTAATATATCTTTAAAATTAATTAAAGGGTTATTCATATTTTTTATGTATGACATAAAATCTTGTGTAATAGAAATTCCAACATTGCCTTTAACTACATTGCTTAAAATATCAGAATTAAACTCCTTAGATTTTTCATATACTTTATAAGCTTTTGAAACTCTTTCCCAACTTCTTGGTGTTGCACGAACACTATCTTCACCTTCAGTAACATTTAAATATTCTGGAAAAGCCGATAAAAATTCAATTACACTACTATGAATATTCCCATTTCCCATAGCCCAATTAAGCCACTGCTTTAAATCTGACTCCATTTTAATCCAAACAAATCTATTTTCTTGTGCAGGGTCCATATCTACTACTTGATAATTACTTTCCTCATACCCTTCATATCTATTTGATGGATTCATTGCTGCTATTATATATACTTTATCAGACAGTTTATACCCATTTATTTCTCTATTTAAAACTAAATTCATAAGTTCTTGCTGTACAGCATGGTCACACCTATTAAGCTCATCTACAAAAAGTAAAACATTTCTCTCCTTCTCAATTGCTAAATCTACTTCTATAAGTTTGTTATGAATTGCATATGTTGTTATTTTTCTCTTACTTATGTTATTTCCATTTTTAACTTCCATATCTGCTACTATAGGCAACCCTCCAATTTCACCTTCTTTTAAAAGGTTAGCATCTATAGTAACTATTTCATAATCTAATTCTTTAGCTATTTCCATAACCAATGAAGTTTTACCTATACCACTTTCACCAATCAAAAGAGGAACCTCTCCTGTCATAATAACCAATTTTGCTGTATCTAATGCTTCTCTAAAATTCAAATTAAATCCCAACCTTCCTAATTTAAAATATAATCAACCAAAAGCTTTTTAGTATTTTTACTTCCCCATTCCTTGATAAACTCAATTTTATCCATATCTAAAATTTCTAAGTTATAAAAATCTACAATATATTCTCTATCTATATTTTCACTAGAAAATTTTTCTTTTAAAACATCTAATACCACATCTATATCAATACTCTCATAAATATATTTTAAAGAATTTATATTATCATAAATAAAATATTTCATATCATCATAATCATAACCATTAATAAAATTTATTGCCTCTGCTTCTCTTTTCACCGCTTCTCTCATCACCAAAATACTAGGATTTTTTATATATTTTATTGCTCCCCAATACTGTTTAACAGCTCTCATTTGCACATCTTCTGATGGATTTTCTATATATTGTATAGCATCATAATCCCTTGAAACAGCAATAACACACAGTTCTTCAGTTTTTTTATCTATAAATTGCAAAGCCCATCCCTTAGATTTAACAGCTTCCTTTAAAACATTATAAGTTGGATTTTTTATATTTTTTAATGCGTTCCATAAAAGTCTAACAGCTAAAATGCAGATATCCTCAGATGGATTTTCAATATATTCTATAACTAAAGGGTTTAACTTTACGGCTTCCTCCTGTATCTTCTTAGATTTATTCCTTATATATTTTATAACTGATGGATTTTTTCTAATTGCTTTTAAAATCAATTCTTCACTTGGATTTTCTATTTCTCTTATATATAACGGATTATTCATTACCTTATTTTCTAATTCATTATTTTCTATCATCATTTCACATCCCATCTAAATTTACATTACTATATTAAATTATTTGATTATATTTAATAAAAATACACTAAGAATCAAAACTATATTTTGCTCAATTTAATTATACCACACTTTAATAAATAATAAATATTATTATTAAATATTTATTATTTATTAACATATAGTATTAAACTATTTCTCATTAATTTTTATACATAAAAATAAAAGCCTAGATACTCTAGGCTTTTATTCTTTGAATTTTTCTAAATCTTTATTTAAAATTTGAAGAAGATTATTAAATTCCCATACTTCTCCTTCTTCAATCAGTTTATTTAAAGACATCTGATATCTTGACGCTTCTGGGATTTTCCCTATTGCTATTAGGTTTAAAATTCCATTCATTATTGTTGTAATTATATCTGATTTAACTTCAAATAATTTTTGTGCATCCATAATTTCATCCTTTATCTCTAACATTTCCTCGTCTAAAGTAAAAGCTGCATCTGCCGCACTTTTTAATTTTAATTTAATTTCATTTGGCAAATTTTTTTTATATTTATAATTTAAAGAATGTTCAATAGTTGCCCAAAAATTCATAGCTAACGTTCTTATTTGGAACTCTGCTAAAATTTCCACCTTTCCCTTAGCCATATAAACAGGATATCTTATAACCATGTGATAGCTTCTATATCCACTTGGTTTAACATTTTTAACATAATCCTTCTCGTAAAGAATTTGCATATCTTCACGTTCTCTAATTATTTCAACAACTCTATCTATATCATCAACAAACTGACACATAATTCTTATACCAGCTATGTCTTCCATTTCATATTTTACCCTATCAACTGGTATAGCATATTTGTTAGCCTTTTCTAATATACTAGAAACTTCTTTTACTCTTCCAGTCACAAATTCTATAGGGGAATACTCATTTCTTTTTCTATATTCTTTTCTAATACTTTTAAGTTTAACCTTTAACTCCTCTACTGCTTGATCATAAGGAGCTAAAAACTCTTTCCAACTCTTTATCGTCATAGTGTCACCTATCTTTTCGTGTTAGTTTAGTGCCTTAATCATTATAACAAAATTTTCAAAAAAACTAAATACATATACAGTAGAAAACTATTATATTTTACAAATATATGTATATAAATTTATATACTTTATATCAAACTTTTATTAATTTAATTTAATATTGTTTATTAATTAATTTTATTATATAATAATGATTTGAAATTACATATAGTTATTTTTTATTATTTTATTAAAAATACAATTATATCAAAATAAATACGATATGTTTTAATTATTGACAAAAAGAACATTTAATTGTAAAATCTTTTTGTAAATATTTACAGAATTTTCTTGTATAGTATTTTGCCCAATTTTAAAATTATATTATAAAGTTAAAAAGGAGTTATATATTTTTGTAGCTCCTTTTTAAGTGTCTATAATACTTGCCTATCCACCCTAGATTTAAAAATCATTGACAATTTAGATAATACCTCAACCCATCCTCTAATAGGTTGTTTCCATTTATACGTTAATCCAATTACTTCACAATATATCTTTTCGCTAATTTCCCCATTACTAGACGTTTCATAAGTATCTTTAATTATTTTTTTTAATTTATTATTATATTTCTCTAAAGTATTTGTAGCATATAAAATTCTTCTTATTTCTTCAGGATACTTGTATATTAAAGATAAACTATTTAAATTGCTATCCCAAGCTTTTAATGCTATCGGATATTTGTCCCTCCACTTTCTATCTAACTCATCATATTCTTTTAACGCTATTTCTTCTGTAGAGGCTAAATATATTTTCTTCAAATCAGTATTAAATGGTTTCAAATCTTTATAATATACATATTTATTGCACATCCTTATCTCATCAGTTATACTAAATTCAATTTTAGCTTTAGGATATACACTTAAAATACCTTTTTTTAATTCACTAATTAAAGGAATGGATATTATTAAAATATCTCTTACACCTCTATCTTTTAATTCATCAAAAATATCAACCCAACATTTAACCGATTCCTCATTAAAAACCCAAATACCTAATATATCTCTTTTTCCTTTTATATCTATTCCTATAACAGAATAAATATATTTAAACATTACTTTTTCTTCTTTTTTTATTTTAAATTTATACACATCAGTAAATACAACAGAATAAACTTTTTCTAACTCTCTATCTATCCATATATCAAAATCCACAACCTTTATATTATTAACATTGTTATCTTTTATACTATCTTCTTGTTCGTATACATCTTTTTGCTTATACTTATCTAATATTTGTTCTTCTAAATTTTTTAGTCCTACTTCTTTTTGTATAAGTTGTAACTCTAAATCCTTAATAACATTTTTTCTTTGTAAAATATCTATTTTTAAATCTTTAAGAATTCCTTCTTGTTCTAAAATATCATCTTTTAAATCTTCTAATTTTTTTTCTTTTTCTGCAATAACTTTGTTAAGTTTATCTAATTTAGCCTCAGCCTTAGAGTAATCTTCTTGACTATATTTTTCTGAGTGAGTTTCTTCTTGCTTTTTTTCATTGTAAGAAATATCTGAATCATTACCTATATTCCCAGTAAAACTTATAAAAGCCATAAAAATTACCTCTCTATCATTAATAATATAAAATATTCATAAAAACATAAAATTGATACTAGATATTTTGTCGCACTTTTTAACTAAAGTGAATACACTTATATTAAAAGAAATAATTTATAAGGTGATATTTGTGGATAAAGATAAAAATATTTTCGATGGAACATTAGAAGATTCTGAAGAATTATTAGCTTCTGATTTAGCTGGACATCATTGCGATAATGATCCTGACGATCCTGATGATGCACTTTTAACTTATAGTGATAAAGTATTATTTGACGATAGTCCAATCTTTTGTATAGATTCTGATGATTTGTGCCAAAAAATAAGAGTTAGACCAGATATAAAAATATTCGCTAAAAAATTTATGCACTCTGAAGCTGATTGCTTTGGTTGCAAACACGGCTTACCATTTTATCCAACTGAAGGAGACGCTATAGGCTTTACATTAGTACTTGGAAATCTTGGTAGCAAAGATTATAATGCTAGTTCTGGTTCAGTAACTTTAGAAGACGAATTAAAAATTAGCAGAGGCTTAACTTTAAAATTAGTTGACCTTTGTGTACCTGAAGGATACGAATTAGTTCGTATGAGTAGAGGTGGAAGAGCTGTTCCTTTAAAACCTTGTTCAAAACACGATTATCATGACGAAGATGATGACAACAGACGTCCTAATAATCCTGATAATAATGGACATCATCATGGCAGTCGTGAATCTTGTATATTTAAAGGTACTAGAGAACCTATAATTTTAAGATTGAGAAAACTTTCTGGAAGAAGAAGCAATTATGATTTAGATATTCCTGCATATTCTATATTCTGTATCTGTATGTTATTCCAAATAGTTGACTCTGATTCTGATTTTGATTCAGACTCTGGAAATTGTGGAAATGGAAATAATGGTGGAAATATCGGAAACGGAAACAATGGCCCTAATGATGGAAATGACAATAATGGTTCTAATGGTCATCATCATGGTTCTGGAAAATCTAAATTTAGAGACGAGGATTAATAATTAATAAAGAATTTGTTTTTTTACTCTATCTTAAATTTTCTAAGATAGAGTTTTCTATATAATAGCGTTAAAACAATAACAGCTTAAATATCATTATAAGCAATTAATCCAAAATTTTAATCGGATTAAAATCTATATAATCACAACTTGTTAAAATATACTCAACCCCATTGTGATTTCCTTCTAACATTCTATCTTTTAAAATATTCCCATGAAGATGACCATATACAACTTTTTCAACCTTAAACTCCTCAAGTATGGATGTAAAAACTGAATTCTCTAACTTCTCATTAGTTGGAGGATAATGTAACATACAAATAATCTTTTCATATCCTGCCTTTTTTGCCTCTTCTAATGACAATCTAAGCCTTATTTCTTCTCTTAAATAAATTTTTTCATCTTTTCCTGAAAATCTCTCCGAACCTTTGCAAATCCATCCTCTTGTTCCACAAATAGCATAATCTTTATATGTAAAAAAATTATTTTGAATAAACTTAGTATTTTTATACATAGCATTTAATTTTGATATACTACACCACCAATAATCATGATTTCCTTTAGATATTATTTTTTTTCCAGGCAAATCATCCACCCAATCTAAATCTTTTTTACTATCATCATGCTTCATTGACCAAGATATATCTCCCGCAATTAAAACTGTATCTGTATCCTTTATTTTTTCTATCCAATTATTTCTAATTTTTTCATCATGACCAATCCATTTTTCTCCAAATATATCCATAGGTTTATCTGTACTCAAAGCAAGATGTAAATCTGAAATAGCATATAATGCCATAATTCCTACCTTTCTAAACACATCTTATCACCCTACCTCATATTAGAATGAAAGATATATTTTTGTGTTGCTTTCAATAAAATTAAGGTGGAGAATTCTCCACCCTAATTACTTTTTTATTACATTATATCATAAACACTATCACAACTTAAAGAAATTAATTATTTAAGTTTTTATAACGCTAAATTTAAATCTTTACCCAATAATGATGTACATCCGCTTGTTTTACTCTCTATGATTTGTGGTTCTAACAATACTCTTTCAATTTCTTTTGATCTATTATTTATTCTATTTATTAATATTTCAGCCAAACGTTCTCCAACATTATATATCGGTTGTTTAACAGTTGTAAGTGGTACAACTTCATTTGCAAGCCCATCAAAGCCAACTACAGATATATCTTTAGGAATAACAATATTTTTTTCTTTTAAAGCTCTATAAGCACCTATTGCTGATAAATCAGTTGAGCAAAAAAGAGCAGTAGCTTTTTCAATTTTTTCGCTATATCTTATAGCTAAATATGCTAATTGTTCTTGATTTTCATCTATATCTATTACTAAAGACTCTTTAAATTTTATATCGCTATCTAAAAGAGCATCCTTGTACCCTCTAAAACGTTCATTGAATCTTATATTTTCATTGTTTATTTTTAAAAATAATATGTCCTTATGTCCTTTTGATATTAAATACTTAGTCATATCATAAGAACCCTTATAATTATTAACATCTACGTGATCAACATTTAAATTGCTTCTTCCAAACACAACATACGGAACTCTAATTTTACTGTCCATGTCTTCTTCTAAACCATTTCTACCTATAATTATCATTCCATCACATTTTTGTGGAAGTTCAAAGTTTCTTGTAATTTGAAGTGAATATTGCTTTTCACTTAAGTGTGCCATTATTCCAGATATTAAATTCATATTTACAAGTTCATCTAAACTTGATTCCTTAGGAATATATAAATAAATAACCCTTGTTTTATTTTCAGCTAAAGCTTTAGCTGTATAATTTGGAACAAATTTAAGTTCTTTTATTGCCTCTTCTACTCTAGCCTTTGTTTCATCTTTTACAAGTTCTGGTGCATTTAACACTCTTGAAACCGTTATTAATGATACTCCAGCCATTTCAGCAACATCTTTCATTCTAACCAAAAACTTTTCCCCCTTAGTTTTTAATAAATTTTTCTTTATTTGTAAACTTTATTTAAAAACACTAAATATACTTGTTATTTCAATTATATAGATAAATGTTAGCTTTTTCATTCTTTTTAGCTAAATTTAATAAAAAATTAACATTTTATGTATTAATCATATTTTAAACTTCCTTATACAGGATAAATAACAAAATTACTGCAATAAAAAACTATATCAAAATAGAAATTTTGATATAGTTTTTATATTATTCTATGATTATTTTATTGAAATTTTTCTTTCCTCTTTTAATAAGAGCTACCCCATCTTCAAAATCCTCTTTATTTAAAGTTCTTTTAATATCTGTAACCTTTTCACCATTTAAACTTAAGCCACCTTGTTGTACAAGTCTTTTTCCTTCTGCTTTAGATGGTATTATCTTACCTGCTACTAATATATCTAATAAAAGTGATCCAACTTGTTCATTCTCTATTTTAACCGTAGGAACATTATCCATGTTTCCACCAGCTCCAAATAAACTTTCGGCAGCACTTTGAGCCTTTTTAGCTTCTTCTTCTCCATGTATAAGTTTAGTAACTTCAAAAGCTAAAACCTTTTTAGCCTCATTTATAGCAGCTCCCTCTAAAGCAGCAAGTTTTTTAATTTCATCCATAGGAACAAATGTTAATAATCTCAAGCATTTTTCAACATCTGCATCATCAACATTTCTCCAATATTGATAAAAGTCATATGGTGATGTTTTCTTTGGATCAAGCCATAACGCTCCTCCAACTGTTTTACCCATCTTTTGACCTTGGCTATTTGTTAATAATGTGCATGTCATAGCCATTGCTTGACCTTGTGCTTTTCTTCTAACAAGTTCAACCCCAGCTATCATATTAGACCATTGGTCATCTCCACCAAGTTCCATTTTACAATTATATTTTTGATTTAAAACATAAAAATCATATCCTTGCATTAACATATAATTAAATTCTAAGAAAGATAATCCCTTTTCTAATCTTTGCTTAAAACACTCAGCAGTCAACATTCTGTTTACTGAAAAATGAACTCCAACTTCTCTTAAAAAATCAACATAATTAAGTTTTAAAAGCCAATCTGCATTATTAGCTAGTATAGCTTTATCATCTGAAAAATCTATAAACTTTTCCATTTGTTTCTTTATTGATGCAACATTATTCTCTATTTCTTCTTTTGTAAGCATCTTTCTCATATCAGTTTTACCACTTGGATCTCCAACCATAGCAGTTCCACCACCAATTAAAGCTATTGGTCTATGACCTGCCCTTTGCATATGAGCCATAAACATCATTGTTATAAAATGACCTACATGTAAGCTATCTGCTGTTGGATCAAAACCTATATAAAAAGTTATTTTTTCCTTTTCTAATAATTCTCTTGTTTCTTCTTCGTGAGTAAATTGCTTAATATACCCACGCTCTAATAAAGTATCCAATACATTTGACATTTAACTTTCCTCCAAATTTTTATAAAAATAAAAAACCGCCCTTTATACAAAATATAAAGGACGGGATATAATCACGCGATACCACCTTAATTCTTTATTACGTCACCATAATAAACTCATCAAGTACTCTAAAAACTTAGTTATACTCTAGCACTGTAACGTGTGCACTTACGACATCTTCCTACTGGTTGTTATCTTTTGGGAGTGCTGCTCTGAGATGTATTCTATTTAATTCGTTTTCCCTTTTACACCAAACAAGGGCTCTCTTTAAAACTAAAATTAAATTTACTCCTTCTCGTCAACGCTTTTTCTAATTTTCTTGCTTAAAATTATATTATTGTTTTTTATAGTTGTCAACCAGATTTATTTTTATAAAAACGTGTTTTAAAATTTCCGAAAATTAAATTAATCCTTAATAAAAATATTTTTCACTTAAATTGCCTAAGATACATATTTTTTTATAAAATCAGGTACCTCAAAATCTGAACAATGCATATTTATATATACGTTTACATTGAAATTTTTGCTGAATTTTTCAATCATACAAAAGTGCTGTTTTACCTGTTCTATATTGCTAATATTTAATAAATTGCTAAGCCCATCAATAAATATACTTTCCACATCATAATCCTTTGCTTTTATCCCGCAAAGAAGCCCATAAAATTGATCTGCCCCTTCAACATTTAATTCATCTAATGTTATTAACCTTATTTGACTTTGAAGTTGTAACATATGCTTTTTATCATCATCAATATAAACAACAGTTCCTTTACAATTTTTAACTTCATTATTAGCTAAACCAATTAAATTTTTGCTTTTTCCAGCACCTCTATGATCAAAAAAAACTTGAATCATATTTTCCCACTCCTCTACATAAAATTTAAGTGAAAATCATTTATTTTAATTTTTAATGCCTTTATCTATCTTTATATATACTATTCTGACTTCCACTTAAATATGATAGAGAAGTGATATTTATTCCTTAAAAGGTATCTGCTACTTTACTAGTTCCATTTATTTTTATATCAATATCCAAACCTAAATCCGTTATAGTTAATGGATCTACACTTAAAGTTATATTTGGATACTCCTGCTCAAATAGTGTTGCCACATTTGCTATATCTAAATTATCATTTTTAAACTTTGTAAATAATATTTGTATGTACTGACTTAACATACTTTCCTCTTCATACTTTATTATATTTAAAACGTCTTTATCTACCATGAGTCTACTTTGCGAATCTGCTAAATAACAATCTATGACTATTTTTTTATAAAGTTTAATTCTTTCGCCATCATAATTTATTGATGTTGTTGTTTTAGAATTTTGTATTTCTAAAGTTACAAAACTATTTGTATCTTGAGGATTTATGGCCTCCAATGTTCCACTTCTAACCCTACCAGTTAAAAAATTATAACTCATTCCCTCACTAGTGCTTATCTTCCTTACCATAACCTCATCTTTAAAAAGAGCCCCTCCACTTAAATCTAAACTCTTTTTTCCATTATTATTTTCAATAGTTAAAGCACCTAATACTGCTATATTATTATAACTTGTTCTAGCTGCTAAATAATTATTAGCATTTATCGCTATAACTTTAGGATTTTCGTTCATTTTTTTTACAAGTTGATTTAAATAAATTCCTAAATATTCCTCATCCCCTGTGACTTGATTTAAAAGTTCACTAGGACTTCCGAATAAAACAAACATATATGGTCTTATCATAAACTCTTGATTTCTATTTATTGCATCCATAAATTTTTTTATACCTTCTTTTGAAACCTGTTCAGTAAAAATATATGCTTTGCATTGACTAAAACTTATTTGTCCACTAGCTTGTAAATTTATAGCCTTTATAGCTTCTCCAACAGTCCTCCCTGTTCCTTGATAAACCTCTCTCTGTCCCTTATCAGATGACTCATTAGCGCTTCTATAAGGTTTTACAGTATCTAAATAAAGTTCTACATCTCCTATTTCATTTTCATCAAATATTATAGTTGTAACAAATATTCCATTATTAATATCTTCATAAGAATAACATCCTTGCATACTACCTAAAAAAATAAAGAGAAGGATTAAAGAAAATAGTTTTAATAATCTATTTTTTAGATTTTCCATTTTTCTCATGTACCTCCTTTACTATATGCCCAGAAATTTTCTCCAAACTTCCTCTTGACAATAAATCTTGAAATTTATGTTCTCCTAAAGTTCCTACTGGAAATAAATAAGGATGTTCACATGTGTATAAATTAGATAAATGTGCTAATATAATAAGCCCTATAAATATTATTCCTGGGAAACCATATAATGCTCCAAATATAGCCACCACAAAGCTCCAAAGAGACACTGCTGCATATAGTCTTGGAATTAAGAAGTAACAAACCGCTGCTATACAGACAACTATTATAGTTATTGTTGATGCTACTCCAGCCGCTACTGCAGAACTTCCAAGTACAAATGAAGCAACCAAACTCATAGACGTTCCTATGGGTTGTGGTAATCTAAGTCCAGCTTCCTTAATAAGCTGAAATAGAAACATAATTATTAAAACCTCTGCAATCGTAGGAAAAGGAACTCCAACCCTAGATACAGCAAGCCTAAATATAAATGTTGTAGGTAATACTGAAAAATGATGAGTGGTTACCGCAACATAAAGCCCTGGTAAAAATAAGGCTATAAAGAAGGCTATCCACCTTAAAGTTCTTGTAAATGTTGCAAAATATCTGTTTAAATAAAAATCATCAGGCACCTGAAAATTTTCTATAAAATATGACGGTACTGTTATAACAAATGGTGTTCCATCTACTATAATCGCAACTCTCCCTTCTAAAATTTTAGCTGTTGCATCATCAGCCTTTTCCGTGTATCCAACGGTATCAAAAAGCGTTCTCTTTGCTCTAAGTTTTGCCTCGATATAATTTGAATCTAATACAAAGTTATAATCTAATGTTTTTAATGTTTTCCTAACACTATCTACTATTTCTTTTGGAGCAACACCTTCTATATAAGTTAAAGTCACAACTGTTTGCGTTTCTTTTCCCACATAAATCGCTTCAAACTTTAACGCTGCATTTTTTACCCTTCTTCTAATTAAAGTTACATTATCTACAAAAGCCTCAGTAAACCCTTCTCTAGGTCCCTTTAAGCCAGCTTCTGTAACAGGTATACTAACACTTCTTCTTGTATATCCCTTTACCTCACAAAATATTGATTTTTCTTTATCATGAAAAATGATAACAACATCTCCTGATAAAACATGTAAAATAGCATCATTATCATCTTTAACATAATCTGCTGAGTTTATATTTAAAACCCGTTTTATTATATCGTCTTCTGTTTTTATTCCATCCATAACAATAGTTAAAGGCTTTATAATATACTCACTTATAAATTGTGTAGAACATAAGGTATCAGTAAACATTAAAGTTGCAGGCCCTAAAGCCGTTTCTATTTCTCTCTTTTTTACATCAAAACTATTTTTAAATTTATCTGATAAGAAGTCTAACTGTTTTTTCATAATTTTATCACCCAAAATATTGTTTGTATAAACAATGTTTAATATTCATTTAATTGCAAATAATAATTAAAGCACTGATTATTACTTAGCTATGTTCATAACTTATTAGGTTTGAAATATGCCTTAAACGCTAAAAATTATAAATAAACTCAAAAAAGTTAAAACAAAATTAAATGAGGTGAATATATTGGAAAAGATAACATCTAAACACTTTATGTTTTTTATTGTTGCACCACTTGCTGCAACGCTTTTTAATTACCCCTCTACATTTATAAGATTGGGGGGTAGGAATACTTGGATATTTTCAATAATATCTAGTTTAATTTTTTTATTGTTTGCTTGGATAATTCTCTCTATAATCTCAAAAAAAAATGCTTACGACTTTAAGCAAGTTTGTTATAAATCACTTGGTAAACATTTGGGAAATTTATTTTTATTCATATTTTCTCTATGCCTTGTACTAGCATGTATAGAATGTGCAACCGTAAGCTCTAGCTCAATACATACAAACATATTCATAAAAACTCCTATTTGGTACTCGCTATTATTTTTTATAGGTACAGCTTTATTTATATCTAAAAACGGATTTAGAAGTGTTTTAATAACTACTATAATTAGCGTTAGTATACTATCAATACTATCAATAGTAATAATATTATTATCAATAAAATATACTAACTTACGCCACCTTCTACCAATATTAAAAAATGTTTCTATAAACACATGGACTACATCTATAATAAGTCAACTTGGTTCATTTTCATCATTTTTTATATTGCTTCCTTTTTTGAATAGAATTAATGATAAAAAAAATCTAAAAAAAACATCACTTATAATAATTCCTATAGTTTTATCTTGCTTAATATTTTTCATAGTCAATTTAATTTCATCTATTGGTGCTGAAAGAAGTGGTAATATTTTTTATCCAGAGTTTATACAAACACAACTTATTTCCTTTGGGGGCTTTATAGAAAATGGAGACATATTAACTATGGTTATTTCTATTTTTCTTTGGACAATAAAGTATGTAATATCTATTTTTTCACTATATACAATTTGGAAGGATAAATTCAAAAACAAATTAGTATTTTTGTCCGTAGTTTCCTTAATTGTTTATATATCATCTTTATATTTAGGCAACAATGTATATACTCTTTTTTCTATATTACCTTATTATCAATATATAAACTTTGTAGTATTTTTTGTTCTTCCTATAATAATTTATGGGATTTATGCTGTAAGAAAAAAAGCTAAAGTACATAAATAAGCAGTAGATAGGTTTTTTGTTTTATGGTAATATAATTTTATGTATTATAGGAAAATAATAAGCTTTAAGCTTATTTTTAAATGCTATCACCTCTAATTATTTACTACATAATGTTCTAACAAAGAATATTAAACTTTAAACAAAGATAAATAAATTATTAGAAATGGTAGACATGAGATAAAATTAAAGAAAAGGAATGATAATATGTCAAATACTCAAAGTTCATCTAACTTTATAAGAAATATAGTTATAGATGATTTAAATAGTGGTAAACACGAAGAAATAATCACTCGTTTCCCACCAGAACCAAATGGATATCTTCATATAGGCCATGCTAAATCCATAGTTTTAAATTTTGAACTTGCTGATGAATTTAAAGGAAAAACTAATTTAAGATTTGATGATACAAACCCTGTAAAAGAAGATACAGAATACGTAGAATCTATTAAAGAAGATGTTAACTGGTTAGGATTTAATTGGGATAACTTATTCTTTGCTTCTAACTATTTTGATACTATGTATGAAAAAGCAATTCTTTTAATAAAAAAAGGATTAGCTTATGTTTGTGATTTAACTCCTGAAGATATAAAAGCTTATAGAGGAACTCTAACAGAACCTGGTAAGGAAAGTCCTTATAGAAACAGAAGCGTTGAGGAAAACTTAAGCCTTTTTGAAAAAATGAAAAATGGAGAATTTGAAGATGGTTCAAAAGTTTTAAGAGCTAAAATAGATATGTCATCTCCAAATATAAATATGAGAGATCCTATAATTTATAGAATTTCTCACACAAAACACCATAATACAGGAAGCAAATGGTGTGTATACCCAATGTATGACTTTGCGCATCCTTTAGAAGATGCAATAGAGGGCATAACTCATTCAATCTGTACTCTTGAATTTGAAGACCATAGACCTTTATATGATTGGGTTGTTGAAAATTGTGAAATGAGTTCAACCCCTAGACAAATAGAATTTGCAAGACTTAACATTACAAATACTGTTATGAGTAAGAGAAAACTTAAAATGTTAGTTGATGAAGGTGTAGTTGATGGATGGGATGACCCTAGAATGCCAACTATCGCAGGTCTTAGAAGACGTGGATATACACCTGAATCAATCAGAAATTTCTGCAGAGAAATTGGTGTTGCAAAAGCTAGCTCAACAGTTGATTCACAAATGCTAGAACATTTTATAAGAGAAGATTTAAACACTAAAGCACCAAGAGCTATGGCTGTTATAAATCCTCTAAAACTTGTAATAACTAATTATCCTGAAGGACAATCAGAAGTATTAGAAGTTGAAAATAATCCTAATGATGAAACTGCTGGAAAAAGAACTATAACATTCTCTAGAGAACTTTATATAGAAAGAGAAGATTTCATGGAAAACCCTCCAAAAAAATATTATAGATTTTTCCCAGGAAATGAAGTTAGACTTATGGGGGCTTATTTTGTTAAATGTACAGACGTTATAAAAGATAAAGACGGAAATGTTGTTGAAATTCATGGAACTTATGATGTTGAAACAAAAAGTGGCTCTGGATTTACAGGAAGAAAAGTTAAATCAACAATTCATTGGGTAGATGCAAATAATTCATTACCTTGTGAATTTAGATTATACGAACCATTAATTCTAGACTCAGAGAGTGAAGAAAACAAACATTTCTTAGAACAAATAAATCCAAATTCACTAACTGTAACTCAAGGATTTATTGAAACAAACATTAAAAATTCTAAAGGAAATGACAAGTTCCAACTTGTTAGAAATGGATATTTTAACATTGATCCTGTTTATAGTGATGATAATAAATTAGTATTTAATAGAATTGTATCTCTTAAGAGTTCATTCAAAATTAAATAGTTTTTTTACTCATCTTTAATAATATGATTTTAGATAGATTTAGAGATTTATCTAAAATCATATTTAGTATATGTAAAACGCCTTGGTAAACGTTTTATTTATGTTTATTTTTAAGCAAATATACAAATATTTGCTCATAATAGATATAAAATTATAGCACATCACCTATAAACTTATACCCTACACCTCTTATGGTTTGGATATATATTGGTTTTTTATCATCTTCCTCTATTTTTTTTCTAATATGTCTTATATGAACATCGACAGTTCTAGTTTCTCCAACATATTCATATCCCCATATCTTATCTAATAATATTTCTCTAGTTAATATTTTTCCCTTATTTTGAATTAATAGCTTTAATACTTCAAACTCTTTCAAAGTAAAATCTAATTTTTTTCCATGTTTTAAAACTTCTCTTGTCTGCAAATTTAAAGTTATGTTACCAAATCTTAAAATTTCATTATCGTATTTTACATTGCTTCTTCTTAAAAGTGCCTTAATTCTAGCAGATAGTTCTCTTATGGAAAATGGCTTTGTTATATAATCATCAGCTCCTAATTCTAAACCTAAAATTTTATCTATTTCTTCACTTTTTGCTGTAAGCATTATGATAGGCACATTAGATATTATGTTATCCCTACGTATTTCTTTACATACTTCAAATCCATCCATACCAGGTAGCATTAAATCTAATAAAATTAAATCAACTTGCTTTTCTCTTGCAAGCTTCAATCCATTTAACCCATCATTTGCCATATATACAACGTATCCATTTTTTTCTAGGTTGAATTTCAAAAGCTCTCTTATATGATCTTCATCATCTACAATTAGAATTTTTTTTTCAGCCATTTTTATCCCCCTAACTTTCGATTATTAAAAAAACATTTATGTATATTATATTATCCATATAATATTATTACATATATTTTGAATAAATTCTATAAAAAGAAGAACTAATGCACTAAACTTCGCACCAATTCTTCTTATTTTTATAATTATCTTGGGATTAAACCTATTTTCTTTTGAACTTTTCTTAATGTTTTATTAGCCATATAATTTGCCTTATCAGCACCAGCTTTATATATAGTTTCCAAAGATTTTTTATCTTTTAAAAACTCATTAACTTTATCTTGAAGTGGCTTAAGTTCTTCAATTATAGCCTCAGCTACATCATTTTTAAATTCTGAATATCCCTTATCCTTATACATAGCAACTATTTCATCTGAAGTATATCCTTTAATAGCAGATAATATATTTATCAAATTTTTAATTCCAGGTTGCTCATCAGTATAATTTACAACCCCTATGCTGTCTGTTACAGCTCTTGATATTTTTCTTCTTATAACATCTGGTGGATCCATAATTAAAATAAATCCATTGACATTTTCATCTGATTTTGACATCTTTTTAGTTGGTTCTTGAAGACTCATTATTTTAGCTCCAACTGGTGGAATATATGGTTCTGGAATTTTAAACGTTTGACTATAAGCACTATTAAATCTTCCACCTAAATCTCTTGCAAGTTCTAAATGTTGCTTTTGGTCTACTCCAACTGGTACTAAATCTGTTTGATATAAAAGTATGTCGGCAGCCATTAGTACAGGATATGTAAATAATCCTGTTGGAACAGATTCTCCATGCTTTTTAGACTTATCTTTAAATTGAGTCATACGACTAAGCTCACCCATATATGAGTTACAAGTTAAAAGCCAAGCAGCCTCTGAATGTGCTGGAACATGTGATTGTATAAATAGGGTATTTTTTTCTGGATTAATTCCAGCTGCAATATAAATTGCCAAAACCTCTAAAGTTCTTCTTCTTAAATCTGCTGATTTTTGCTTAACTGTTATGGCATGTAAATCAACTACACAAAAATAACAATCATACTCGTCTTGAAGCTTAACCCAGTTTTTTAAAGCTCCTAAATAATTTCCTAAAGTAAGTTCACCAGATGGCTGAATTCCACTAAATATTATTTTTTTGTTCTCTTCCATACCTTTCACCTTCCTTTATGTTTATAGTTAGTATTTTTATTAAATTTAAAACAAAAAAATTTACACTTACAATAATATTTGATAAGCTAAATTTCATTTTTTACTAATATAATGATATAAATATTTTTTGTAAAATAACAAATCCGCCCTATAAAAATAGGACGGAATATTTTAATCCGTGATACCACCTAAATTGCAATAAAAAATTCAAAAATTTTATTGCCACTCATTAGATATTTTAAATATCTTATACTATAACGTGTATAAAACGATATCCACTAATCTCTTAAAACAACTTAAAATTTCATTTTATTTCTCAAAGGCCCATTCACTAAAACCCTTTCTTGCCAATATTACACCCTCTATCAGCTCTCTTTATTGAACCTAAGCTTAGCTACTTTTCCTTATCATCGAATTTTTAATTATTATTTTCAAACTTAGTATAATATTAAACTTTTAATAACACAATGTCAATAAGTTATAAACATATTTTTCTACTTAATTTATCAAATACAAAACATATTTTAATTATATACGTTTAAACTCTTATTTTACATCTTCAATATAAGCTCGTAAAACTTCTCCAGCTCCCCATGCTTGTGCATATGCCCCTCTTGGATTATATGGGTTCTTTCCATCAAAAATTTCTGATATTCCCAAAACACAACTATCATTCAAATGATTTTTAAATGGTTCTATCATTTTTTCACATAACCTAGTATCGTTTAAATATCTTTTAGTTGCCGTTATTATTGGACCAATAAGCCACGACCATACACTCCCTTGATGATAACTCATATCTCTTTCATATAAGTTTCCTTTATACTCTCCCCTAAATTCAACATCTAAATTACTTAAACTTCTAAGTCCATAAGGTGTATATAACTGCTTAAAAACTGTTTCTAAAGCTTTTTTCCCTATTTCTTTGTTAACTAAAGAATATGGTAGACTTAAAGCTATTACACCATTTGGTCTTATTTGCTTATTTCTTTCTTCACCATAAATGTAATCATAAAAATAATTCGTTTCTTTACACCAAAATGTTTTTATAAATGTTTTTTCTATTTTTTCTTTTATTTTTTCATACTCATAATATTCTATGTTAAACTTTTTATTTAAATCTATCATAAAACAGATTGCATTATACCAAAGAGCATTTATTTCAATTGCTTTTCCATACCTTGGAGTTACAGCATGTCCTGCAACTTTCACATCCATCCATGTAAGTTGAGTATTTTCATCTCCTCCCATTAAAAGCCCATCACCATCCATTTTTATAGAATAATAAGTTCCTTTAATATGATTATTTATTATATCATTTAAGTTATCAATTAAATTTTCATAAATAAAATCATAATCATTAGTATATTCTAAATATTTATAAACAGCATTAAAATACCAAAGAGTACCATCTATTGTGTTATATAGAGGGTTCATTCCGCTATCTGGAAACATATTAGGAATAAGTCCATTTTTTATATATTTCTTAAAACTTATTAGAATTTCTCTAGCATCATCAAATCTATTGGTGCACAATGTTAATCCAATCATTGCAATCATGGTATCTCGTCCCCAATCGCTAAACCATGGATATCCCGCTATAATAGTTTTTAAACCAGTAGATTTTCTAGAAACTATAAAATTATCACTAAATAAAACTAATTTATCTATAAATTCATCTCTATTTTTTATTTTTTTCAAAAGATTATTTTTTCTCTCAATTTCCTTGTTTATATAATAATCCCCATCTAGACTTACATCTTCCTCGGTAGTAGCTATTATACTAAATTCAACCCTTGAAAATTTCTGTACATTTATATTAAAATATCCAGGAGTAAAATGATAATCTATACCTAAATTTCCTCTCTCAATTTCAATAAAATAAGGTGTGTCACAAATCCAATTTTCATCCTTAAAAAACTTACATTTATCTGACAATAAATTTAACTTTATATCATTTATATCAAAAGTTAAACTTACTCCATTTTTATTATTTTTTTGTATGCATAAAAAATCATCTTTCATTGTTACATCATGATGGTTTCTATTATTTATCAAAGGCATTATCTCTAATTCTATATCATTAGCTGTTGTTTGAATTGTATATTTTATGACTGTTGTATTATGTCCATAATCCATTACAATCTCTTTATCTATAAAAGTTTCATTCACATAATAACTATATTTCGGATAAATATTAAATTCAAAACTCTCTTGCATAGAAATTTCATTCGATGATGTAACATAAAGATTTTTAAAATTTTTTTTATTTCTATCACTTAAATGAATGATATTATCATTTCTTTGTCTAGTTTCATCTTTTATTGAAATTCTTTCTCTTAAATCTGAAAGTAAAAGCCTTCTTTCAACTGGTGGATTCAAAGAAGCAATCAATAAGCCACTATATATTCTAGAGCTTAAATTATTTACTGTTCTTGACGCATATCCACCTAAACCATTTGTTATTAAAAATTCTTTATTTTTAGCTACATTAAAATCACTTAAAGTTTGTTTTTCAATTCTCATAAAAATTACTGCACAACCTTTGCACAGTTCCCTCCTAACTTACAAATAAATTTTAGGAAACGATTACTATTTTATGATACTATATATAGAAATTTTTGTAAATTGAGAAGGGTTGATTTATATTTAAAAAGCTATATAAAAGAATTATAAATTTCTCTTATATAGCTCATATTTAAATTTACACGTGATTTAAAGTATTTAAATGACAAATAAAATATTACTATTTTTGTAATACAGTATTTAAGTATTTTGTAAATCCATCTTTAAGTTCTGGTTTTCTAAGTGCATATTCAACTGTTGCTTCTAAGAAACCTAATTTATCTCCAACATCATATCTTCTACCTTCGAAGTTATAAGCATACATAGCTTCATTATTTATAAGTTCTAAAAGTGCATCAGTTAATTGTATTTCTCCACCTTTACCAGGTTTTGTATTTTCTAATATTTCAAATATTTTTGGTGTTACTATGTATCTACCTAATATAGCTATATTAGTAGGTGCATCTTCTACTGATGGTTTTTCAACTAAGTCTCTAACTTTATATACTCTGTCTTCTATGTGAACGCCATCAACTATTCCATATTTATCTACATCTTCTTTTGCTACTGTTTGAACACCAAGTACGCTTGTTCTATATTCTGAATAACAATCGATAAGTTGTTTTAAACATGGTTTTTCATCATTATAAACTATATCATCTCCAAGTAATATTGCGAATGGTTCATCCCCAACAAAACTTTTTGCACAGCTTATAGCATGTCCTAATCCTTTAGGTTCTTTTTGTCTTATAAAATATATATCAGCCATATTAGATATGTCTCTTACCATTTCTAACATAGCATTTTTTCCCTTCTTTTCAAGTTCAAGTTCTAATTCAACTGATCTATCAAAATGGTCTTCTATACTTTTTTTATTTCTTCCTGTTATTATAAGTATTTCTTCTATTCCTGAAGCTATAGCTTCTTCTATTATATATTGTAATGTTGGTTTATCAACAATTGGAAGCATTTCTTTTGGTTGCGCTTTCGTAGCAGGCAAAAATCTAGTTCCAAGACCTGCTGCTGGTATTATCGCTTTTCTTATTCTTTTTTCCATTTATTATTACCTCTCTTTTTTTTGCAAATTAAATTATATGAACAACTTTTTATCTTACCTTATATCAAACAATTATACTACTTATTATAAAAATTACAATAGGAAATTTTTTATCTATATAATTTTATTCATAATTTATATTATTAAAATATAAATATTTATAAAAAATTTTTTTTAATTAACAGTTTTGTTTTTAAGATTATAAAATTTTATAAAAATTTTTCATCTTATCTTAATATATAAATAATTGAAAATATTTTTTTAATAAAGATTAATTTTAAGATTTAAGCATAAACTAGATTATATTTCCACTTTACATATATATATAAGAGTGCTATAGTAATGATTAATTAATAAATATTATTATTTAATCAAAGATGTTATAAAGTTTATTTTATTTGTTTTGTCTAATTTTCAATTTTCAGACATTTCTAAAAAAAATGAAAATTATATTTACAAAGCAAAAAAAATATGATAGTATTTATTACAAGATAATAATTATTAAATAATAAATTTAAAAAGACAATTTACATATATAAACGTATTTTTAGGAGGATTTTAAAATGAAAGTAATAGTTGTTGGATGTACACATGCAGGTACAGCTGCCATAGTAAATTTAAAGGAACTTCACCCAAATAGTGATGTAACAGTTTATGAAAAAAATGATAATATATCATTCTTATCATGTGGTATAGCTTTAAGCGTAAATAAAGTTGTTACTGAACCTGAAAAATTATTCTATAACTCACCAGAGGGATTAGCTAAAATAGGAGTTAACACTAAAATGAAACATGAAGTTACTGATATAGACTTTGACAATAAAAAAGTTAAAGTTAAAGATTTAACTTCTGGAAAAGAATTTGAAGATAACTATGATAAATTAGTTCTTACTTTAGGTTCATGGCCAATCGTTCCAAGATTCGAAGGTGGAAATTTAGAAAACATAGAGTTATGTAAAAACTATGATCACGCTAAAACTATAATAGCTAAAAGCTCAAATGCTAAAAATGTTGTTATAATTGGAGCTGGTTATATCGGAGTTGAACTTGTTGAAGCATTTGAAGACTTAGGAAAGAAAGTTACTTTAATAGATGCTGAAGACAGAATAATGAGCAAATATTTAGATAAAGATTTTACTGATATTGCAGAAAAAGAATTCTCAAGTCGTGGAGTTAACCTTGTTTTAGGAGAAAAAGTTCAAAAATTTGAAGGTGCTAACGGAAAAGTTACTAAAGTTGTTACTGAAAATGGAAGCTATGACGGAGATTTAGTTGTTCTTTGTATAGGATTTGCTCCAAATACAAAACTTATTAAAGATAAATTAGAAACTCTTCCAAATGGAGCTATAATAATTGATGAATATATGAGAACAAGCAAAAAAGATGTTTTCGCTGCTGGAGACTGTTGTGTTGTTAAATACAATCCAGCTGGAGATGAAAGATATATTCCTCTAGCTACAAACGCTGTAAGAATGGGTACTTTAGTTGCTAAAAATATAGTTGAACCAACTCTTAAATATTTAGGAACTCAAGGTACTTCAGGAATAAAAATATACGAACAAAACATTGCATCAACTGGTTTAACTGAAGAAGTTGCTAAGAAAACAACTAAATTCAACGTAGGTTCTGTAATATTAACAGACAATTATAGACCAGAATTTATGCCAACTTTTGAACCTGCTACTATAAAATTAGTATATGATAAAGATACTAGAGTAATAATAGGTGGTCAAATAGTATCTAAGATAGATTTAACTCAATTCATGAATACTCTATCTGTAGTAATACAAAACAAAATGACTTTAGAAGATTTAGCTGTTACAGACTTCTTCTTCCAACCTCACTATAACAAACCATGGAGTTTATTAAACGCAGTAGCTTTAAAAGCTCTATAATATAAAATTTTTAAAGTTAAAAACACTCTCAAAAAAAATTGAGAGTGTTTTTATTTACAATTAATAAATATTTACTCACTTAAAATATTATCTGTTGAACTTTCTACCGAATTTACACTTTCAGTATTCTGAGCGTTATTAATTTTATTTTGTGATGTCTGTTCCCCTATATCTCCCCCTCCATTACTATTTTCATTACTACTTTCTCCACCTATATTATTTATAGCATTGCTACTATTTTGTGAATTATTATTGTTATTATTTAAAGCATTTCCTCCATTATCTATATTGTTTACAGAATTATTTAGATTATTATTTGAATTATTCCCTCCCATATTTATTTCATTATTTTCATTACTATTTATTTCGTTATTACCACTTCCCCATATATTTTGATTATTATTTTCTGTGATACCATCTCCTAAATTATTATTGTTATTATAAATATTATTTTCTAAAATATTACCTCCATTTTGCTGATTTTTATTTTCTTTATTATTAAGAACATCATTACTATTTTCAGTATTACCTTGCTTATTTTCAATAGTTGACTCATTATTAACTTCAGGTATATCGTTGTTTTTTGATTCATTTTTTTTCACTTTGCTAGAAGCATTTTGAGATGATGAATTCTTATTTTCACTCTTTTTAATTGGAGTTTCTACTTTTTGTTTTTCCTTGTTTTCTTCATTTGTTTCTTTTTTAGCATTTTCATATAATGAATCATCTTTTATTTGCCCATTATAACTGCCTGTATTTCTAGCTAAAATATTGTTTAACCCCTCTACCTCCTTAGAATCTGTGTTATTTCCACTTGTTATAACTCCAAGTAACGTTACATCTCCTCCATCATTATTTACAACCTTTATCTCATTTGCTCCACTTAAATTACTAGATATTAATATATATTTTAAGTCTTCATTATCTGATTTAGTATCTATTCTTCTATATAAAATCCTATTTACATAAATCTCAATTATTCCACCATTTTTGCTAGTTTCGTACCCTAAACCTATAATGTTTCCATCGACTTTATACCTTATATAATCATTTTTACTACTACTTTTAACCTTATTTTGAGAAACTGAAAATCCCTTCTTTTTTTCTCCTTTAAGAGTTACCTTATAAGGTTCAAAAAGAGTGGTTACCCCATAATAAGCATCTTTATATTGGGTACTTATTTCTTTTTTATTATTCACATTGTTCTCTATAATATTGGTTAAATTTTTGCAATAACTTTCCCTAAAATCCTCTATCCCCTCTCCTTCTATATTATTTTTTACTACATCTTCATTTACCTTAGCTAAATCCAAACCATAATACGTTGCTAACCCATTTATACTTTGATAATAAGCATCACTAATCAAACTTTCATGTTTTACAATTGGTATAATATCCACCGAAGTGTTGTTATATTTTAAATCTCTTAAAATACTTTCATATATTCCACTAAAATTAATTTCACTAATTTCTTTCTCATCATTATTTTCAAAACATAAAAAAACTAAATCAAACTCTCTATTTTTTATATTTATATATTTATTTAATTGCTCATAAATAGTGGCATTATCCTCTGACAAATTTGTTAATTTAACCTTTGAATTATAAGTGTTTTCTATAAATGATGTTATATCTTCTTTTAAAATAACATCACCCAAATAATTTTCATCACCTAAAATAAGTATATTAATATCTTCTCCGTCAATAAGTTTATCATAGGCAGTAACAGTCTTTACCTCTTCTGCTTTATTAGTAATTTCTAAAGATTTATATATTTCTCTATTTGATGCTAAAGCACTTTTACTTTGAAAATACCATACACACGAAAAACTCAAAACCGATACTATAACGCCACTTACTATAACTCTTTTTCTACTGTTCTTCTTAACCATATTATTAAAACTATTTAATAAATTCTTTTTTACACTTTTTCTTTTGTTACCTCTCTCGCTCCCTAATTTCCCCCTTTTCATCATAAAAATTCTCCTTAAATATTAAATTTTCTTTATAAACCAAATAGAAATTTAGCCTATATAATACAATAAATTATAATATATATTGGTTATTTTTTCCATAAAAATAGTCAAAAATATACCCTTTTATAAAAGAGTATTTAAGCAATAATTTAATGTTTAAATTTTTTAATTTACACAATTTATAATTTATATTAATCAATATTTTTATGCTCTCTTAAGTAAAAATTTTCTAAAATTTTAGCCTCCCTTTTTAAGTCATAACCTTGTTTATTCATTTTATATTTTATATAATCTTGATTTACACTATTTCTTAATAAAGATTTTTCTAATATATTTTTAGCTATAATTTGTTCATTTTCATTATAATTAAATCTATATACCAAGTCTAAATTTAAATCCAAACCATCATCCATATTTCCTAAAACTATGCAAGGTAAATCATTTTCTTGAGCCTTTATTATAAAATTTTCTATTTCATCTTGGTCTAGAAATACCATTACATCAAAAACTTGTATAATATCTTGCTTCAAAAACTTGCTCTCTTCTAATAAAACTATATTATTAGCATCTAAATTTAATTTTTTTATCTCATTATTTATCTTTTCTTTACAAATATCATTAGAAATCAAAATAAGCTTTGAGTTTTTATGATACTTTCTTATTTCTTTAAAAAGTGACAGCATTTTTTTATTCTTTTCTTCCTTGTTAGATTTATTTATAAATCCAATAACTTTCTCATTATTTAATTTTAAAAGCTTTTTAATGTTTTTTTGAATTTCTCCATTATAAGAAAACTCATCTAAATCAATAACATTTTTTAAAAGAGTGAATTTCTCAAATTCTCCAAAAAATAAATTTCCCTCTTCTTTTGAATAAGCAAACTTGTAATTTGAATTTCTATTGACAGAAAATCTAAAATATCCATTTCTATTAAACTTAGGAATTTTGTTATACATATGTGCGATTCTAATTGCCACACCAGCCTTTTTAGCCTCTGACAATATTACTCCTGAAAAATCATCTAAATAACAATGAACTATATCATATTTATGAGTTTTAAAAAAATCTCTAGCAAGTTTTCTGTATTTATATGCTCCTATTTCTTTTAAACATTGTATCTTAAATATATGTCCCCCTAAAGACTCTATCTCTTCATTAAAAATTCCTTCGCATTCTCCTTGAAACAAAAAATCAAATTGAACATTTTTTCTATCTATATTTCTATACATATTCATAATAAAAACCTGAGCTTTTTTGCAATTATTTTTAGGTAAAATATTTAAAATTCTAATAGGATTCATAAAATCAACTCCACCTAATAAATATTAGTTATTTAATAAATCTTATGTTTAACCTCAATTATTAATTCTAATATTTAAAATTATATTTCTCATTAATTATTAAAAAACTTAATAATAAAAAAATTATAAATATAAAATAATACACGTAACATGAGTTACATACTTTGAATTTAAATTTATGTATACTACTAACTGTAGCAAGGAGCTACACATTAAAACATAAAAAACATATTATTTAAATTGAAATTTGAAAAATTAATTATATACCAATAAATATACATATAAAGGAGTAATTAAAATGGAGTTATTTTTTAAAAAACGTAATGAAGAAAAAGCAAGAAAAGAAAAAGAAAAAGAAATAGTTGTAGAAGTTCCTGAAAAGAAAGCCCCTGAAATGTTCTGTTATCAATGTCAAGAAACAGCTGGATGTTCTGGTTGTACTGTAAAAGGTGTTTGTGGAAAACCTGCTGATGTTGCTAGACTTCAAGACCTTTTAATATACGTTGTTAAAGGATTATCTGCTGTTGCTGTAAGAGGTAGAGAAGTTGGAATAAACAATAGAGAAGTTAATAAGTTCGTTGCTGAATCATTATTCACAACTATAACAAATGCTAACTTTAATGATGAAGTATTTGTAGCAAGAGTAAGAACTGGTCTTGCATTAAGAGAATACTTAAAGAAAGAAATTGAAGCTTTAAAAGGAAACTTAGAAAATCTTCCAGAAGCTGCATTATGGTCTGGTGATAGCGTTGAAGAAATGCAAGAAAAAGCTAGAACTGTTGGAGTATTAGCTACTGAAAATGAAGATATAAGAAGTTTAAGAGAACTTATAATATATGGAGCTAAAGGTCTTTCAGCTTACCTTAAACATGCTAGAGTTTTAGGATACTACAATGATGATGTAGATGCATTCATGCAAAGCGCTTTAGCTAAAACATTAGATGATTCATTAGATATTTATGCTTTAGTTGCTTTAACTGTTGAAATGGGTAAATATGGAGTTGACGGAATGGCTTTACTTGATAAGGCTAATACTGAAACATATGGTCACCCTGAAATAACTAAAGTAAATATAGGTGTTAGAAACAATCCTGCTATCTTAATAAGTGGACATGACTTAAAAGATATGGAAGAATTATTAAAACAAACAGAAGGAACTGGAGTAGATGTTTATACTCACGGTGAAATGCTTCCAGCTAACTACTATCCAGCATTTAAGAAATATGATCACTTTGTAGGAAACTATGGAAATGCTTGGTGGAAACAAACTACTGAATTTGAAAGCTTTAATGGTCCAATACTTATGACTACAAACTGCTTAGTACCACCTAAAGATAGCTACAAAGACAGAGTTTATACAACTGGTACTGTAGGATTTAAGGGATTAAAACATATAAACAATAAATTAGATGGAACAAAAGATTTTTCAGAAATAATAGAACATGCTAAAAAATGTGCTTCTCCAACAGAAATCGAAAAAGGAGAAATCATAGGTGGATTTGCTCATAACCAAGTAATGCAATTATCAAACAAAATAGTTAACGCTGTAAAAACTGGAGCAATAAAACACTTCTTCGTTATGGGAGGATGTGATGGTAGAGCTAAATCAAGAAACTACTATACTGAATTTGCTGAAAAATTACCAAAAGATGCAGTTATATTAACAGCAGGATGTGCTAAATATAAATATAACAAATTAAACTTAGGTGATATAAACGGAATTCCAAGAGTTTTAGATGCTGGACAATGTAATGACTCATATTCATTAGTTTTAATAGCTCAAAAACTTGCTGAAGTATTTGGTCTTGAAAGCTTAAATGATTTACCAATACACTACAATATAGCATGGTATGAACAAAAAGCCGTAATAGTATTATTATCATTATTACACTTAGGAGTTAAAAATATTCACTTAGGACCAACACTTCCAGCTTTCCTTTCACCAAATGTTGTTAAAGTATTAGTAGACAACTTTGGAATAGGTGGAATAACTAATGTTGATGATGATATGAAGATGTTCTTAGAAGCATAATCTATTCATTAAAATCAACTAAACATAAAAGGATGTAAAATTAATTAGATTAAATAAAATTCCCAAAACAACCCTCATTAATATAAAATTTTAAGGCTATATTTTAGAGTAAATTCACTCTAAAATATAGCCTTTTTATGCTTAGAATTTGTTTTACTTAATTTATATTAAAACTCTAATACCTTATCTATTAATTTCTGATTTTACACTTTATTAAGCTTAGCTTTTTTAATAGTTTTTTTCTTATTTCTGCTTCTTTTAATTAACAAACTTAAACTTTCAACAAAATTTCTAATAATATTAAAAACAATAACTGAAATTATGCCTCCTGTAAAATCAATTAAAACATCTCCTACACTAGAACTTCTTCCTTGTATATACATCTGAAAGTATTCATCAAAAACTGCACAAAGAAGAACTGTAAATAGAGTATAAATTATTGCTTCCCTTCTTGTAACATTAGTCTTAACAAAGATTAAAGACAGAATAAAAGCTAATATAAAAAACTCAAATCCATGTGCACACTTTCTAAAAATATAATAAATTTTATCACTTCTTGTCTTATTTTTCCAATCATTTATATTATCCTTAAGCGTTTGTAATATGCTTTTTAAACTCAACTTTACACTGTCTTTATCAACACCATAACTTATACTATCAATTTCCTCCCCCTTCATTACGCTCTTTACATTGCTTATAAAAGAGTCAGTAGTATTGCTTGACTCAATACCTACTTGACTTGAATTATAAAATATAAATCCAATCCAAATCACACATAAAAACACAATTATCTTTTTCATATTTTTTACCTTTTAATTTAGTTTATTTTTATAAAAATTATACCTTAATAGTTTTTAAATGTAAATTATGTATTAAATTATAATTGAACTAATTCTTAAATTTCTTTTTATCATTTTTAGAACTTAGTAAAAGAATTCCAATTGCAATAAAACCTACTGCAAAATAAATCCTCCTAATTATTTCCCCTGTACGTGGTAAATTTGTTTTATTATTATTTTTTATATTATTACCTAAATTTATTTGATTGCTACTAGTTATACTATTGCCATCATCCCCCTCTGCTATAAATAACCAATCAACCCTTGCATATTTATCTTTATATTCATCTCCTATACCATCCCTTAATGTTGCCACTGCTTTAAACGTTTTACTACTATTAGGATCAAATACACCTAAAAGAATTTTTTCTTCACTCTTCTCATTTATAATTGGGCCTTTATAAATAACTTCATCCCCAAAACTGACTTCCAAATCAATAACTTTAAGCAAATCATATTCTTCTTCATTAGTTATTCTTTTTGCACTCATATAAAGACTATAAGCAAAATCATAATTATTCTCTATAATAAGAGTATTTTCTATCTCATCTCCAGGATTCATATCTAAATTTTCTAAAAATATTTTTTCTTCATTTATATTCATATTATTATTCATATGTATTTTTATAATACTATTATTAACACCTAAAACATCTATACCTCTAAAGCATAGAAAACAACATGATATTATTAAAACTTTTAAATATCCCTTCATAAAATTCCCCTTTAAATTTATACATCAAAATACATATAAAATTTTATATTCCAAAATTAAATTTACTGTTATTATTTTATATTTGATACTTTATCATAGCATTTTTCACAAGAGATGGTATATCACGCCAAACATCATCCAAAGCACTATTTGTATCTTGTACACTTTCCGCTGTCACTACTACATCAAAAGCTAAACTTTTATATACAATGCTTGCATCTAGTGATAAAGTAACCGAATCTAAAAGAAGATTTGTTTCACCATTAGGCACAACTCTAGCAATATAGTAAAACCATCCATTATCTTCACCCAAATCTTTAACATTTGTCCATTTATCTCTCATATTATTTATATTATTAAGATGATCTTTATTAAAATTTAAAACTATCAAAGATTCATCTAAAGGAATTGCTTTTTTATTACTTGAAGCTTGTTCCTTTGTTAGATACTCATATTTTTTAACTTCTTTATCATTTCCCTGTTCATCTTTTTGTTTTTCTATTTTTTCAATATAATGCGTAACTATCTCACCTTTATGTTTCCATACTTTATCTATTTTTACCCTTATAAATTGATTGTAATTTGCTGTATTTTTTATTTTAACTTCTTTTTTCTTTGTAGCACCAGGAATCATGTTCTTAGCACCTTCTCTATCAAAATTTTCTTCGATTTTTACTCCACTTTCTATATTATTTGCTTCACCAGAATTCACAGTTTCAAAAGCATTAGTTATACTATCTTTTGATGTAAACCACGCAAAGCTACCACCAATTAACCCAATAGCTAAAATTCCACCTATAAAAAGAGATACTATTTTCTTTTTACTCATTCTAAATCCCCTTACTCTTTTAAATATTAAAAAATCTATTTATTTTTCTTATAACCTTAAGCTATGTTTTAAAATCAAAACATAGCTTTTTAATTACATTTACTATTTACCTAAATTTTTTATTGCTTCTGGTGCAGTTGTCCATGTTTGACCTACAGCTCCATTAGATGCTTGTACACTTTCTGCCGTAATTATTACATCAAATTTTAAATTTTTATATATATTATCTGCTTCACCTGATAATGTAACTGATTTTAATAATTGAGATGTAGATTTGTTTGGTTTAACTACACTATTATAATAGTAATATCCTACATCAGCCCCTAATTCAGTATCACTATTATTTATCCATTTATCCTTATCAAGATTTAATATTATTAAATTTTTATCTAATGATTGAGCTCCATCAGTACTAGATGCTTCTTCTTCAGTTAAATTTAAATATTGTATAGTTGGAACTGTAACATCACTCCCTTGTTTATCTTTAGCCTTTCCTTCACTTATTATATAGTGAGTAACTACATTACCTTCAGAATCTTTCCATACCTTCTCTATTTTAGCCCTTATAAGTTGATCATAACTTGCAGTATTAGTAACACTTACTTCCTTCTTTACTTCATCTCCTGGAGTTATATTTCCAGCATTATTTTTATCAAAATTTTCTTCAATATTTATACCACCATCTGTATTTCCTGGATTATTAGTACTTCCTGTTTGAAATGCATTAGTTACACTGTCTTGTGATGTAAACCATGCAAGAGTTCCACCTATTGCCCCTATCGATAATATTCCTGCTATTAATAATGCTGACACTTTCTTTTTATTCACTTTAATTTCCCCCTAAATTTATAAATATTATTTATTTTTTATATATCAAATACACTAATCGGCTATCTTTAATTTTTTATTTCTAGTTTGCACCTTTGTTATTTTTGTTATTAGCATAAAAATAATAAATATTATAATTAATCCACCTATCATCAAAAGCATATTTTTTTGTATAAACATAGCTACTGCTCCCAGATAGGGTATAAATTTAACTACCTTACCTACTAAAAAACTCGAATCTATAGGATTTGGATCCTGCACATTATTTGCATCTCCTTTTGTTACAAACTTTATCCCATTAGCATTTTCTATATCTATCACTCTGTGAGTTGTTACATTATCTGTACTTGAACTTCTAAAAGTTATTACATCACCTTCTTGAATATTTTGAGGTGACACCTCTTTTACAATTATCAAACCACCTACTTTTATAGTAGGACTCATGCTACCTGTTAAAACATTGTAAACTTTATACCCTAAAAAAGAAGGCGCTTGTCCTGTTTTACTCGCTCTTCCCATAATCAAAGTAGTCAATAAAAGAAAAATAAGCACAGTATAAAACATTATGTTACCCAACATGTTTATAAGTTTTTTCATAATCTAAGCACTTTCACCTCTAACTTTCTTTGTATCCCTTTATAATTTTATCTAATAACTCACATATAGTTTTATCAGCAACAGTATCTTTATCATTAATATCTATATTCCAAAGTTTTTTACAAGCCTCTTCTGATACTTGAATAGCCTCTGATTTAACGTCTACCTGCAAATATTTATCTTTATATAAGCCTACAAAATTTTCTCCTACTGTATTTTTATCAACTACAGCTTGTACAGATTCTAAAAGTTCATTTGTAGTCTCTTCAGCATTTAAAATTGATGTATAATAATAATACCCATCATTTCCTTTAATCCACTTTTCTGAAATATTTCCATTAATACTTGTAATTAAATTTCCTTCTTTTAAATTGAGCTTTACAACATCTTCACTAGCATTTCCCATTGAAAAAGGTGAATTTCCTTCTTTATCAATTGACCAACTAGGTGTTATATTAACTCTTACAAGAACGGGTATGATAGATTCATTTTTCACTTGAACTTTTTTATTTATTTTCTGCCCAGACCATCCCTCGCTAGGAGGTTTGAAGTCTGGTTCTTCAACCTCAATATCTATATCCCCATTTTGAAAATTATTTGTAACCTTATCCTCTGATATAAAATAAGCTGATGTTGTCCCCACTCTTATTCCAACTAGAAGGAAAGCTATTGCAACTAATGATATAAATATTCTCTTTTTCATAACTTTCCTCCTAATTAGTTATACTTACTGTTGCATCATACTTTATTGTATTTTTCTTATTGCTACTATCATAAAACAAATTACTATTTTTAAATCTATTTGTAATAACTCCGATATAATTATTGGTTAATGTGGTCATCTTTATAGTTTTTAAGCTTTTTGTACTAGACAATTCATCTTTAAAACAATTACTAACCAATTCATAATTCATTGGAACTACTTCAAATAATTCATAAGTTAGACCATAAGTTAAATTAGCAAATTCATATTCTTTATCAGGTATAGCCTCTACATTAATTTGTTCTTTTATCTCACCATTTTCATTTTTTCCTATCAACTTCAAAGTAAACGAAGTATCGTTTAAAACAGCATTCTCTACAACTTTTTTAACTTTTAATGATAATGGAGCTAACTTCATTTCCACAGAAGCATCACTAATTTTTTTAAAATTATCTCCAGCATTTTTAAATAAAGTAACTGTGTTAGTTTCATCTTTAATCAACTCACCATTACTGTCACACTTCAATTTACTAGGAACCGTCCACCCTTTTGCTCTAATCTTCATAGTTTTTCCTTTATCTATACAAAAATTATTCGCATTTATTTTTTCCTCTTGTCCATCATCATTTATTAAATAAAACTCCCAATCATCATTATTTATCTTGTAATTTGTAAGTTCATCTTTTAAACTAAGATTTTCAACTGCTACCGCGGTTCCATTAGGAGTAATAGTATTATTTGTTATCTCAAATAAAAACTCCACTTTATCCCCTGGATACAACTCTCCTATAAATCTTTCTCCACTTTGTTTTTCAAATATAATTTCTTCTTCCCTAGTTACTTTTTCAATATCTTTAGTTATATTTATATTGATTTTATTATCACTTTCATCTGGTGTAATTGGTATATCTTTAATCTGCACTTTAACACTTGCCTGTCCATCATTTCTAAGATTTGTTTCACTTTCTTTATGAGTTGCACTTGAAATAACTGTATTCTCTACTACACCATTTGTAGCATCACCATCGCTTACTAAATATTTCAACAATTCTTTGCTCTGTACAACTATAATTTCATCTACATCTAAAGACTCTAAAGCGCTTAGTCCACTTCCAATTACATTATCTTTATTTTTCTTAATAATTTCTAAATCCGAATCTTGAATCTTGTTATTATCTTTATGAACACCATCTTTATTTATTGTTACTCCAAGCATTTTATCAACAAATTCAACATTTGTAAGAGGCACATTTCCATTATTTTTTAATGAAAATTCGTAATAAATAGTTTCCCCTGGATATACGTAACTATCATTTGTCAATTCTATCTTTTCGTTATTATCATTTATCAAATAAGCATTTTTACTTACTGACATTTTAGGGATAAATTTTATATTTGTTTCTATTTTTAAATTAGACTCAGCTGTATGCCTCTCCATATAAAAAAAGTCAAAATTATATAATTTATTTATCTCAATTTTAAAATTTCTACTTTTACCTCCTAACGTATAAGAAACTATCCCGTACCTTTTATCACTTTCATCTTTCTTTATTGTAAAACTCGCATCTTGTTTAGCATGTATTCCTCCTAAATCAATAACTAGCTTGCCATCTAAATAAACCCATACATCATCATCACCACTAAAATTGAAAGTTAGTTCATCTTCCCCATTAAAAGAAAAACTGCTATGCGATTCTAAAGTAAAGTGAAAATTATGCCATAAAGTAAAGGTTGAATTATCTTCTTTCACAAATTCTTCGTTTCCAAATCCTTTATTATCTAAAGGAAAAAAACCGTCTTTACCACTATCAAAAACATATTTCCCTCTATCTTGTTTTTCTAATTTTAAAAATCTTGTATCATTATCTTGCACATTTAGGTTTTCAGAGCCATTAACATCTTTAAACCAATTGTTCATTATATAATAAACATATTCATAACAAGTATTAATGCTAGATATACCTAATTGATTGCTATCGTATAATGCTTTTGCTCCTTCATATGTACCCAATCTTTCATTTTTTTCTCTTTCATTTCCTTCTTTGTTTTTTAATATCCTCTCAAATACATTTGTATAATATTGATTTCTTTTATTTCTTTCATATACTTTATTTAAATTTTCATTTAAACTTTCAGCTACTTGCTTTATCGAACTTTGAGTGAATATAGGTTTTTTATTATTATCCAAATTCTCTGCTACCATGCCTGCCCCTAAGTACGGAAATTTTGTTAAATCTGCATCAAATAAAACATAATCCATTCTAAAATCTCTTATAGTTACTGGAAATTCTATTACATCCGATTCATCTGATATGCTCCAGACACTTAAATCATCTTCTTGGGTAGCTTGTACAATTTGAACTCCTAAAGTTGATATAATATATATAATATTTGTTATTAATAATGAAATTATTATGAACATCCGTAGCCTTTTCATTTTATCCCCCTTAATTATATTTCAAAAAATAAAATTGTTATAAATTATTTTTTGGGCATTATTATTTTAACGTTTCTACATTTGATAATTTAGACAATAAAAAAAGCTGTATATATAATGTCTATAAAACATTATAAATATAGCCGGTTGCACTATTTTCTCCATATATTCCAAGTGCCCAAATACAGAATATATTTCATAGAATCTACATCTTATTTCCAATAATAATTTTACACAATTTTTACTATTATGTAAATATGTTTTAAAAAATAAGAATTTTTTACAATAAAATAATTTTAACAATAATTTATTCTATAAATACATCTAATAATATTAGTTTAGATTTTAAATTCTAATATGAAAACGATTATTTTTAATATTATAATAAATTTTATTAACATTACTTTTATTACAATACAAAAAAGCTATATCCTAGCTTAATTAACTAAAATATAGCTTTAATTGTAATTTACACTATTATAATATGCTTTTTAAATATTCTATAAACGCATCTTTAAGTTCTGGTTTTCTAAGTGCATATTCAACTGTTGCTTCTAAGAAACCTAATTTATCTCCAACGTCATATCTTCTACCTTCAAAATTATAAGCATAAATAGCTTCCTCACTCATAAGTTCTAAAAGAGCATCTGTAAGTTGAATTTCTCCACCTTTTCCTGGCTTTGTTCTTTCTAATATTTCAAATATACTAGGTGTTATTATGTATCTTCCTAATATAGCCATATTGCTTGGCGCTTCATCAACTGATGGTTTTTCAACCAATCCTTTAACCTTCGTAACATTTCCTTCTATCTTTAATCCATCAACTATTCCATATTTATCAACATCTCCATCTGGAACAGTTTGAACTCCTAAAACACTTGTTTTATATTCATCATAACAGTCCATAAGTTGTCTTAAACAAGGTTTTCCCTCATTATAAACTATATCATCTCCAAGCATAACTGCAAAAGGTTCATTTCCAACAAAGCTTTTTGCACAATAAATTGCATGACCTAATCCTTTTGGTTCCTTTTGTCTTATAAAATGAATATCTACCATATTTGAAATGCTTTTAACCATTTCTAACATTTCTACTTTTCCCTTATGCTCAAGTTCAAGCTCAAGTTCAACTGATCTATCGAAATGGTCTTCTATACTTTTTTTATTTCTTCCTGTTATTATAAGTATTTCCTCAATTCCAGATTCTATTGCCTCTTCTATAATATATTGAAGAGTTGGCTTATCAACTATTGGAAGCATCTCCTTTGGTTGAGCCTTTGTTGCAGGTAAAAATCTAGTTCCAAGACCTGCTGCTGGTATAATTGCTTTTCTTATCTTTTTATCCATACTACTACTCTCCTAAAATCTAATATTATGTTTTAATATATTCTATTATTTATTATACAATCTATTTTTACATAATAAAACCATACTTATATAACATTATCATATTACTTAAACTAAAACTGTTTCTTTTAAATTAGATTCTTGCCATCTCCAAGAATCCCTACACATATCATTAATATTTTTTGTTGCCATCCAATTAAGTTCTCTATTTGCTTTAGTTGGATCTGCATAACAAACTCCAATATCTCCTGCTCTCCTTTTAACTATTTCATAAGGCACTTTTCTTCCACTTTCCTTTTCAAAAGCTTCTATAACTTCTAAAACGCTATACCCCTTTCCCGTACCCAAATTATAAGTAAAAATTCCTGAATCCTTTTTTAATTTTTCTAATGCTTTTAAATGACCTTTAGCTAAATCAACTACATGAATATAATCTCTAACACCTGTACCGTCTTTTGTATTATAATCATTTCCAAAAACATTAAGTTTTGAAAGCTTACCTATTGCAACTTGTGTAATATATGGCATCAAATTATTAGGAATACCATTTGGATTTTCTCCAATCAAACCACTTTCATGAGCCCCTACTGGGTTAAAATACCTCAAAATTGCTATATTAAAATTCTTATCAGCATTATATAAATCTCTTAAAATATCTTCTATAATAAGCTTACTCCTTCCATAAGGATTTGTAGCTGAAAGTTCAAAATCTTCTAATATAGGCATAGTTTTAGCCTCACCATAAACAGTTGCAGACGAACTAAACACAAAATTCTTAACATTATACTGCTTCATAGCTCTTAAAACATTTAATGTACTTATTAAATTATTTTCATAATATTCTAAAGGTTTAGAAACTGATTCACCAACAGCTTTAAGAGCAGCAAAATGAATAACTGAATCTATCTTATTTTCTCTAAAAATTCTATAAACCTCATTTAAATTTATTAAATCTTCTTCATAAAATTTAAAAGTTTTGCCTGTTATAGTTTCGATTTTTTCCTTAACTTCTATTTTACTATTAACTAAGTTATCCACCACTATAACATTATATCCTGCATTTAAAAGCTCAACTACAGTATGGCTTCCTATATATCCCATACCTCCTGTAACTAAAACATTCATAAATCTACCCCCATCAATTTATTAATTCCCTTAATATAACTTTATAATATTTATTTTCTATATTCAACAATTTATTGTTATTTTATAGTATTATTTTTTTAATTCTTATAATTAAAAGTCAATAAATTTTACTAAATATTTACTTGTATATTTATAAAAAATCCTCTGCTTTTATACAGAGGATTTAAAAAACTAAAATATATCTAATTAATAAATAGATGTCTCTAATTGCTGTGGAGTTATTGCATTATAGTATCTAAATTTATTTTCCACATCAGTCTTATCAAACCAATAACCTTTATTCACTAAAGTATTTCTAACTATAATTGTTATATTATTATTGTCTTTATCAATGGTAAATGTTTTTGTTTGTTTATTGTAATTTTCCCAATTTTCTAATTTAACTGTCTTACCTTCAGTTTCTACATAAACATCTACTTGTTGATAATTCATAGGAAGTAATTCCTCTATTTTGTACTGTCCTACTGTAAGATAATTAAGGCTGGTATCAGTATTTATAGATATATCTGTATTTTCACCTTTCAAATAAAAGTTTAATGTTTCCTCACTATTTCCCACTAAATTAACAGTATATTTTTCATTTCCAACTACTGATATTGAAAATTTATCATCTTTGTTGACTTCATCATCAGAAACTTTATTCCATCCACGCAAAAGCTCTTTTTCAACTATTTCTTTTTTTATTTTTATTGTTCCCTTTTTAGAAGGAATATTAACGTTTGGAATATTAAATTCTTGCTTCTGTCCATCATTATAAGTGATGTCGGCTGAAACATTTGTGTCTATATTGTCTCCACCAAAATAAGCATCTTTTAATTTCGCATTAAATGTAACTATTACTCCACCTTTGCTTTCTCCTGCATTTACCTTTATATCACCTATCTTAAATGTTATATTATTTCCAGTAACTTTTGGTTGTATATTTATAACATTCCCTTTCAAATCAGTGACCTTCCAACTCTTATCTACAATATTAAAATAATCAGTTACTATATCATTAATAGTTACATTAGTGGCTACTGTATTATTTATATCAGCCGCAATCTCATTACTGATATCAGTAAATATACTATTTACAACATCTAAATTTTCAGTATAATATTTTTTTCCAAATTCATTAGTGTCTATAACATTTTGTATTGTTTTTAAGAAATTAACAGCTTGTTTTTTTTCATTATTACTAGCATTTGTAAAAACACCTACGCTATAAAATTTAGCATCTATTTGATTATTATTACTAGATGTTTTATTCCAACTTGTAAAATGTTTATTATATTCATCTTTAGCAGCATTCATATATTGTTGAGAAACTGTAGTTCCATTACCACCAGAATACGATTGTGTTGGAAGTCCATCTGTAAAAAATACCACATATTTTTTAGCATCTGTTCTAGCCCCTCTCAAGGTTTCAGCTGCCCTTCTAATTCCAGCCTGTGTATTGGTTCCTCCTCCTGCCGTTATAGCATTTATCGCTTTATTTATATCGTCTTTACTACTGGAAAACCCCAAATTTAAATATGAGCCTTGTCCATTATAACCATTATATTTACCATAATAATCATAAGTAACTATCGCTATCCTTACATCTGAACCTTGAGTATTTGATAATATATTATTAGTAAAATTTGTAGCTGCTTCCTTAATCTTATCAAGTTTATCATTCATGCTACCTGATTTATCTATAACCATAACAATATCAGCATTTTTAGCATCTGTTCTAGTTACCTCTCCTTCAGCTGTTAGAGTTATTTTAACTGTTTCACCATCCACTAATTCAGCTGTTTTATTTATAGTTAATCCACTTGAAGTTGTTGGAGAATTATTTTCGTTATTTTCATTTTTTATTACACTTCCATTAGCTACAACATCATCAACCTCATCTTCAACTACATCATTATCAACATTTTCTTCAGCATCATCAATAGTGCCTTCACTATTCGTATCATCAATAGCATCTTCTTGTACTGTATCATCTGCAACTTCATTTTCTATATCTTCTTTGTCTTCTTTTGCATTTTCTTCTGTCTTTTCATCTTTCTTTGTTATATCTTCTATAATTTCATTTTCTACATTCTCCTCTGTTGTTTCTTTTTCTGCTACAATACTTTCTAAACTTACATATAGTTTTGGAAAATCAATTTCTGTGTTTTCTTGATTATCTTCTGTATTTTCTTGAAGATTATAAACAAGCTTTGTTTCTGATGTAACCTCTACATTCTCTTCAACTTTTATCCCCTCTTTTACCTTTGCTGAAAAAGAAACCTCAACTTCCTTTACATTAATATCACCAAATTCAATATTTGTTTTTTCTCCATCAGTAGTTATCTTTACACTTTCTTTATCGTCAATTCCTACTACATTAATGCTATTTTCAACTAATTCAAAACCGCTATTTAATGTATATGTTGCGCTAGCATTATAAATATTTATGTTTTCCTCATTATTTCCTTTTATTTTTAAGGTTACTTTTAATTCATCATCTGAAATCTTTTCTCCAGTCTTACTTAAAATAAGTTTTCCATCATCTGATACAATTTCATCATTATTTAATACATCTTTTATCCTTACAGATTTAGTATCCTCAGCTTTTACAATAGATACTGGATTTATTAATCCTACTATCATTGTTATAATTAGAGTCATTATCACCGTTAATGATACTGTCTTTTTATTTTTATTTTTCATTTCAATTTAAACTCACTCCTTATATGATTTTGATTTTTTATTTATAGCCACACCAATTATAATCAAAATTCCACCAATTAAAGCCATATATTTTAACAAATTTATTTGACCTGTATATGGTAAACTAGTAGATGGCTTTTGCACATTTGAACTTGTACTATTAGCTGAGGTATTGCTACTTGTTGAATTTCCAGTATTAGTTATAGTTCCATTTCCTGTTGAATTTCCCCTATTCGTTGTAGGCTTATTGGTACTTGGTTTATTTCCATTACTAGGCTTATTACTTGGCTTATCTGTTGATGTATTACCTTTAGAATCTTTTCTTACCGCTGTAAAAATCCAATTGACTTGAGCAAATTTATTTTTATACTCATTTCCAGTGCTTGGTCCATCCAATTCCACCTTAGCAAATAATGTTGCTTCTTCCCCCGGTTTAAACGTTCCCAAGCTTATATTATCTGTTAGCTTATATTCGCCACTAGTTGGACCTACATATATAACCTTGTCATCAAAAGTTATCTTTAAATCCAGCTTATCTAATAAATCATATTCTTCCTTTTCACTTACTCTTTCTGCCCTTAAAAAAAGCTCATAACTATCCTCATACTGATTCTTTATTTCTAAAGTTCTTTCAACACTATCCCCAGGTAACATGTTGTATCTATAAAGAAACATATCCTCAGTATTTGATATATGAACCAATCCATCTGCATTTCCTAATAATTGAACATTAGGGGGAGTCAACGTACTTGCCTCCCCCTTTATGCTAATTATTAAAAGAAGTGAAAGGGTTATTAAAACTGTTTTTATAAAACCCTTCATGTTCTCACTCCTTATTTGATTTCTGTTTTATTATGATATTATCTTATTTATGTTTAATATTAAATTCTAATTACTTGGCCTAGTAGCTGCTACTGCATCTTGTCCAAGGGTTCCATATATAGGATATAAACTATCAGGAGCCCAATCTTTATATGCCTCATTAGATGATTGTATAGAATCTGCTACAACTGTTACATCAAATTCTAAATTTTTATATTCATTACCAGCCTTACTGCTTAAAGTAACAGAGTCTAATAACATATTAGTGTAACTACCACCTGCCACTTTTCCTATATAGTAATAATATCCATCTTCCCCTTCAAACCAAGTTCCTTCTGCCTTAGTATCCTTAAGATAATCAGTGAAATTTAATTCTATAAGACTAGTATCTAGTTCATACTCCTTTCCAGCAACTTGAATTTTTTTAATCTCAGTTCTCTTTTCATTTCCATTTTCATCTTTATCTACCTTAACAAATTTTTTCTCAAATTTAACTTTTATAAATTGATCATAATTTGCTGTACTTTTAACTCGAACATCCTTATTTGTTTCAGTTCCTGGTAACACATTTTCAGGTTTTTGGAATTCTTCCTCTATCTTTATTCCTGCATCTGGATTACCAGGTTCATCTGTTCCTGTAGTAGCAAATTGGTTTGTTACAGTATCTTTAGATGTAAACCACGCAAATGTTCCTCCAACTACTCCTGCTGTTAATATTCCTGCCAACAACAAAGCACTTAATTTTTTCTTATTCATTTTGGTCCCCCTAATTAATTTTTAATTTATATCTTAAGACTATGTCAAAACACATTTTTATATAACTATACTTTATTGAAATTTTTATTTTTTTCTTCCTCATCTATAAATTTTAATCTTTTTCTAAGTCCTGCCCCTATAACAAATAACGCCATTAAAGCCACTACAAACACTATTATTTTTGTTAAATTATTTTTCATCCAAGCCATGACAGCCCCAACTTTAGGCACAAATTTTACAACTTTCCCTATTAAAACATCTGATTGTACTGGTGATGGATCTTCTACGTTATTCGCATCCCCTTGGGTAACATATTTTATAGCATTGTTTTCATTAATTATCTCCTTTACCCTGTGTGTCGTTATATTATCAGAATTTGTACTACCAAATGTTATAATATCATTAACCTCTATCTCCTCTGGCTTTACTTCTTTGACTATTACCAAATCATTAATATTTATAGTAGGACTCATACTTCCCGTTAATACTGTAAAAAATTTATATCCAAAAAAGCTAGGCTGTACACCCTTTCTTACAGAATTTAACGAAAATCCAGAAATAGCAATTAACGTTATTAGGACTGCATAAAATATGATATTACCTAATAACTTCCAAACTTTATTTTTAGTCATTTTTCTACCTCAACATAATTTAAAATTACTTTAAATATTTTATTATTTATTACATAAATTATTTAACATTGTTTTTATACTATCATTACTAATATTAGACCATGTTTTTTCATAAGCTTCCTTTGTTGCTTGTACAGCTTCTGCTTTTACATCTACTATTAATTTTTTTCCATTATATCTACTTTGTAATTCATTTGGTATATCGGCACTTACACTCTCTAATAAAATTTCAGTACTTCCATCTTTAGGAACTAAAGTATTATAATAATAATATCCGTCTCCACCATCTATCCATTTGTTTGATTCAGATGTACTTGCATCTGCTATATTTGCACTAGCCCAGTTCAACTTTATAATATTGGTATCTCCTGCCCATGCCTTTCCATTTTCATCTACCCATCTTGGAACTATTGCAACTCTTATAAGTGTATTTACATTACCGTTATTTTTAACCTTCACCTTTTTATCATAACTTTCACCCTTCCAATTTTCTGGAGGGTCAAATTCTTCATCTACCTCTATATCAACATCCCCAGATACAAAGGCATTTGTAACCTCATCCTTAGACGAAAAATACGCATTAGTTCCAACAACAATCCCTACAATACTAACTAACATAGCAGTCAATATTATACTTAACTTGATATTCTTTTTTGTCATACTTGCTCCTTTTCCCTATACATTATTTTATTAATTTATATGTACTACTCTTTTCTTTAATTCAAATATAAATAATTCTACTAAGTTATTTTTTAATATTACGTTTACAAAATATTTAATAGTTAATAATATGTAAAATAAAAGACTTTAGGGAAATATTATCCCTAAAGCCAATCAAACAATATTTTGCTTTAATTTCTTTTTTATTTTTAATGCCTTTAAAAGTTCCTTTATTTCCTTATTAAAAGTAATAAAATTCAAAACTATAAGAATAGTTAAATAAGCAAGTCCCCCAACTAACCAATTAAAATTATTAGATAGAGTTAAAAAGCTTACAATTAAAACCAAAAGATAAATAAATTCTTTTTTAGTTATGGTTAAATATCCAAAATCTTTAATAGAATAAATATACCATGTTATAAACGCAAGAGTTGTTGCAACTGCAATAGCTTCTGGTGTTTTTGATATAAACATAGCAACTGTATTATATATTGCTGAAATTAGAACCATAAAAAACACTACTTTAACATATCTTTTTTCATTTTTTCTAGCCTTATATAAATTTACATAAAGTGCATTTATAACAATCATATAAGGATATGCTGCAAAAGATATTGCTATTATATTAAGAGCTGGTATATATTTTTTTATCATAATAGACACAATAGCTGCAAAAGCAAAATATCCAAGACTTGCAAATCCACCTAAAATTAAAAAAGCATTTTTAAGTTTTTTAACTTCTTCCTCTTTTTCTCCCTTAGATAGATAATTATAAAATGTTACAGACACCGCGCTAACTAAAAGATTTATTATGTTTAACATAGATATTGCAAAAGAATAATAAGCAAAAGAATCTACATCAAAAAATAATTTTATAAACCATCTATCAATAGCATAAAACATCATAACCGATAGATTTCCTAAAAGAATGAAGAATCCCACCTTAACATTTTTTAATGCCTTCAAATCATATTTAGCTTTTATTCCCCTTGTTGATTTATAAAATCTATATTCTAAAAATAAAAAAGCCATTCCATTAGCCACTAAAGTTGTTAAACAATAAAAAATCTTATTTTCACTTCTAAAAATTATAGCTAAGAATATATTTAATAAAAGGTACATCAAAGTATAAACATAAGAAACCTTTACATAATCTTTAAATTGCCCTGTAGCTTGATAATATAATTGATGAAAGGAATATGTGTTAACAGGAATTATACTAAGGGCTATTAAAAACATTATTACATCATTATTAACAAAAGCAAAAATTAAAAATATAGCAGTTACTATTGCTTGCATAACCAAAAATACTTTATGCTCTCCTTTAAGTTCTGCTTTATCAATTTCATTTGAACTTTTTCCACCATATTTTATATACATTCCATCTACAAAACCAAAATGTAAAAAACCTATATATGATATATAAAAAGCATAAGTTTTTACAAAAGAATAAGATTCCACAGATAATATGGCTGGTACAACAAACCCTATTATTATCCCTGAAATCATACTTAAAAAATTTGCAGAAAATATCCTAAGAATACTATTTTTCAGACTCATAACTTCTCCTTTTAATACCATTTTTAAATTTGTAAACTTTTTATTTTAAACATATTTAATATTTTTATACATATAATTACTTTAAATCATTTTTTTATATTATTCAACAAATATATTTAAAAAAGTTTTATTAATAATATTATGTTAAACTTTACATAAGTATGTCAAAATGTTACAATTTATGTGTTATTACGAAAGGAAGTGCAGTTAAATGGTCAATAATTCAAAAGAAAAAAACGTCACCAAGAAAAAAAAATTGTCCCTAGGTAAAAAAATTTTAATAGTTTTTGGTCTTATTTGTCTTTTTGGTGTAAGTGTTTTAGGTGGAATCTTTGCTTATTCTTACGGTTTATTTAATAAAATGGAACAAGTAGAATTGGATAAAAATGATTTATCATTAAACACATACGTATCTAATGACAATATTGTAAACATCGCTTTATTTGGAGTTGATAGTATGAATGGAGAAGGCGGTCGCTCTGATTCTATTTTAATTTTAACTATTGATAAAATTAATAATAAATTAAAGGTAAGTTCAATAATGAGAGATGCTTACGTTAATATCCCTGGTCATAACAAGGATAAAATAACTCATGCTTATGCCTATGGTGGTCCTCAACTTGCTGTAAAAACATTAAATGAAAACTTCGATTTAGATATACAAGAATTTTTAACGGTAAATTTTGAATCATTTCCTGAAATAATAGATGCTTTAGGTGGAATTGATTTAGAAATTACACAAGAAGAAATAAACGCTTCTATAAATATAAATAGCCATATACAACACTTAAATTCATTAAATGGAACTAACTCTCCATATATAACTACTCCAGGACTTCAACATGTTGATGGAACACAAGCTTTAGCTTATGCTAGAATAAGATATACAGATGGCGGAGATGCTGCAAGAACTCAAAGACAACAAATTGTTCTTAATGCTTTAATTGAAAAAATAAAAGAAACCCCAGTAAGTAAATATAATGCTCTTTTAAATAAATTTTTACCTGTAATTAAGACAAGCTTAACTTCTAACGAAATGTTAGGCGTTGCTGGAGATGTTTTAAAACTTAGTAATTATCCAGTAGAAAATAAAACTTTTCCTCTTGTGGAAAATAGTAAGGACTCTATGATTAATGGAACTTATTATTTAACCTTTAATGAAAATACCACTGTTAAAGAAATTCATGAATTTATATATGGAATTAGTGACACAAACTCTAAATCTTCTTCTAAATAACATTAATTTCTAATAATATTAAAAAATTAAAAGGATAGTCATAAGCTATCCTTTTAATTTTTAAACCAATTCAAAAACTTCATTATTCTTATGAATATACTCCAATAAATTTTTTACTGTTGCTAATTTTATATTTCTACTCATATTATTAAACATTTTACTTGATTCTATTTGAAATTCTTGAACTGGATCTACTTGCTTATATGATCTTAAATTTATCCCTTGCCTTAAATATTCCAAATCTTTTATATATTCTATCCAAAAACTATCAACAGTATCTAAAAGAATTTCTTTTTCAAAATTTTCTTCGTTATTATTCTTAAACAGTAAATATTTCTTTATCATAACTTTTTCTATTTCTACTGATAAATACTTAAACTTGCTTCCAATTATTAAACTATCTATATCCTCAGCGCTAAAATAAAAATTTTCAGCTAAATTTTTATTTATTTCTTTTATATCTTCTTTAGTTATTTCTTCATCTTCATTAAAATTACTTAATAAATCATTAACTAAATAACTTATCATATTTATTATATCATCTTCTATATCATCTGAATCTAAAACTTTATTCCTTTGTTCATATATCACTTTTCTTTGCTTGTTTATAACATCATCAAATCCAATTATATCTTTTCTTGCTGCAAAACTATCCCCTTCAACAGCTCTTTGTGCATTTTCTACCGAAATTATTGCTGATTTATGCTTAATTTCTCCATCTTCACTCTTATTTAAACTTTCTATTATCTTCTTATACTTGCTAGACATATAATTTTTAATTATGTCATCTTCTAAAGAAACATAAAATACACTCTCTCCTACATCACCTTGTCTTCCTGACCTTCCCCTTAATTGATTATCTACACGCCTTGAATCATGCTTTTCTGTCCCAATTACCTTTAAACCACCTAAACCATAAACTTCTTCAGTAAGTTTTATATCTGTTCCTCTTCCAGCCATATTAGTTGCTATTGTAATTGCCCCTTTTTCTCCAGCCTTTGCAACTATTTTAGCTTCCATTTCATGATTTTTAGCGTTCAAAACATTATGTGGTATATTTTTTCTCTTCAATATCGCTGATATATCTTCAGATTTCTGTATGCTAGAAGTACCAACTAATATCGGTTGTCCTGTTTTATTAGTCTTTATTATATCTTCAACAACAGCATAATATTTACTCTTTATATCAATATAAACCTTATCTTTATTATCTATTCTTTGCACTGGTTTATTTGTTGGAACTACTATAACATCTAAAGAATAGATGTCCCTAAATTCTTTTTCTTCAGTATTTACAGTTCCACTCATTCCAGATAATTTTTTATAAAGTTTAAAAAAGTTTTGAAGTGTTATAGTTGCCATAGTTTCAGATTCTTCTTGGATATCTACACCTTCTTTAGCTTCTATTGCTTGATGAAGACCATCTGAAAAACGCCTTCCTTCCATTATCCTGCCTGTTCCTGTATCAACTATCAAAATTTCATCATTCTTATTAACTATATAATCTATATCTTTAACCATAGTATAGTTAGCCCTCATAGCTTGCACTATATGGTGCTGAAGATTTATATTTTTTAAATCTCCATAGTTATCTATTTTAAAATATTCTTCTACTTTTTCTATTCCCATTTCAGTCAAAGTAACTGCTTTTTTCTTATCATCTACTTCAAAATCTCTATCCTTTTTTAAAGTCTTAACAAACTCATCAATATCTATATAATATTCAGTAGGCTCTGCCCCATCTCCCGATATTATAAGCGGAGTTCTCGCCTCATCTATCAAAATTGAATCTATTTCATCTATAATTACATAGTTAAGTTCTCTTTGGACTCTATTTTCTTTGCACTTAACCATATTATCCTTTAAATAATCAAAACCTATTTCACTATTTATTCCATAAACTATATCTTTATTGTAAATTTCTCTTCTTTCATCACCTTTCATATCATGAAGAATTACACCTGTTGTTAATCCTAAAAATTCATGTATTTTCCCTATTTCTTCACAGTCCCTTTTAGCTAGATACTCATTTGATGTAATAACATGAACACCTTTACCTGTTAAGGCATTTAAAAACGCTGGTAATGCTGAAACTAACGTTTTTCCTTCACCAGTTTTCATCTCCGCAACTCTTCCTTGATGAAGAATAATTCCACCAAGTATTTGAACATCATAATGCTTCATGCCTAAAACTCTAAAAGAAGCTTCCCTAACTAAAGCAAAAGCCTCAACTAGCACATCATCTAAAGATTCACCATTTTTTATTCTTTCTTTTAATTCTTCTGTTATTTCCCTTAGCCTTTCATCCTTAATTTTTCCCATTTCATTATCTAAAGCTTTTATTTTTTCTACAATTGGCATTATCCTCTTTATCTCTCTTGAACTATAATCTCCAATAAATCCACTAATTATCTTTTTCAAAATTACCCCTCTTTTATCTATATTATTTTAATTATACAAATATAATATATTCCAATTTAATATCTATATTTGAAATTATAACTTTTTATATCATTTTTATCAATAATTTTACAAAAAGTATTTTAATGGTATAATATATTTATGATTTTTTAAGGAGATGATGATTATTGTCGTTTAATTCATTAATATTCATATTGTTTTTTTTACCATTAATACTTTTTTTGTATTATATTATTAAAGATAAATACAAAAACTTAGTACTTTTATTGGGCAGTATAGTGTTTTATTCCTTTTCTTCAACAAAAACTTTATTAATAATTTTTATAAGTATTCTAGTAAATTATTTTATAGGCATCACTATAAATAAAAGCAAATATAAAAAACATGTATTATTTATTGGTATTTTATTTAATATTTTAATTTTAATTTACTACAAATATGTAAACTTTTTTGTTTCGTCTTTCAGTAATTTTTTAGGACAATATATAAATATTAAATTTTCTCCACTTAGCTTATTAATACCTCTTGGTTTATCTTATATAACATTTCAACAAATTAGCTATATAGTAGATATTTATAGAGATAGTGAAACTAACATTAACTTTTTAGATTATTGTTTATATATATTATTTTTTCCAAAAATAATTTCTGGTCCTATAATTCAGTTTAAAGATGTTAAATCTAACTTTAAATTCAGAGAATATACTGATGATTCTATGAATGATGGAATTTATAGATTTGCCACAGGTCTTGGAAAAAAAATAATAATAGCTAGTACACTTCAAAATGTTGTAGATAAAATATTTGCTTTAGACCCAAACACACTTCCTATGTCATTAGCTTGGCTTGGAATAATAGCATACACTATGCAAATATATTTTGATTTTTCAGGCTATACAGATATGGCGATAGGTATTGCTAAAATGTTCTGTTTTAATCTTCCTGAAAACTTTAATAAGCCATATCTCTCAAAAAGTATAGGAGAATTTTGGAGAAGATGGCATATCACCCTTTCTAATTTTTTAAGAGATTATATATATATTCCTCTTGGTGGTAATAAAGTTTCTAGAAGTAGAATGCTTATAAATACAATGATAGTTTTCTCTTTAAGCGGTATTTGGCATGGAGCCAATTTTACATTTATAATTTGGGGATTTTATCATGGATTTTGGGTTATTATTGAAAAACTTGGCTTTAAAAAATTTTTAAACAAATTACCTAATGCTTTATCTCAAAGTATTACCTTTACCATAGTATCAATTGGCTGGGTATTTTTTAGATCTGACAATGTTAAATATGCAGTAAAATATATTAAAACTTTATTTAACCCTTTTGCTATAAATAGAGTTTTAGATACATCTTTTTTAGGATTAGATAAAAAATTCTTTTTAATATTATTAATTGCACTTTTAATAACTTTAATTCCTAAAATAAAAATTATTAAAAGCAATATTAGCACATTTGCTAACAAGTGTTTTTCTCTTATCATTCTTGTTTACTCTATCGCTATAGTAACCACAGGAAGCTTTAAGCCATTTATATATTTTAAGTTTTAAATATATTAATTGTAGAAAGGGGAAAAACTCTATGAAAAAAGATATTATTAAACATAAGAAAAATATAAAGATTATAAATTTTATAAAAAGAAAATGGTATTTATGTGGATTTTTAATTATAATATTTCTTCCCTTAATTCAAATGAATTTAAATATTTTTAATACTTCTACAATAAATGAAAAGAGGGAAAAAGCACAAAAACCTGTATTTAATAAAAACGAAGACATTTCAATTTATCTACAAAATTATGAAACTTATTTTAATGATAATTTTGGATTTAGAGAAAATTTTATAAAACTTGCCAATACAATAGATGTTAAGGTATTTAATATTTCATCAAACTCTAATGTTATTTTAGGTAAAAATAATTACTTATATTCTTATGAAGAAACTAATGATTATAATAAGATAAATACTTTAACCGATGAACAAATAAATACTATTTTAAATAAGTTATCTTATTTTCAAAAAAAGCTAGCTGAAAGAGGTATCGATTTTGTATTTACTGTTGCTCCTAATAAAAGCACCATTTACCCTGAATTTATGCCCTATGAAAGTTTAAATGAAAATGGTCAAAATAATCTTGATAAAATAAATAACTCTATAAATAATTATTCTATAAATTATATAAACTATAAAAATCTTATGATAAATAATAAAAAAAATTATGAACTTTATTATAAAAGAGATACTCATTGGAATACGGTTGCGTCTACTTTAGCCTCTAATGAACTTTTAAATTATTTTTCAACTAAATATAATTCTGATTTTGGCTCAGTTTCTCCTATAAATATCAGAAAAGACCATAGACAAGGAGATTTAGACGATCTACTAGGTATTAAAACAGATATACTTGAAACTACATGTGATATTAATACAATAGAAACTGATAATAAACTTCCAAAAACTCTTGTTTATATGGATTCTTTCTATAATGATGTTTTACCATGTGTAAATAACTTTTTTATTCAACGAATTGATATGCATAATTTAAATTCACCGGTTCATAGTAATTTTTCTATGTATTCACCAAATTCAAAAATAGTCATTTTTGAAATTGTTGAAAGATATATACCAGAACTATTAAACTATGATTTTAGTGTATTTGATGACTGTATGGATGATTTTGAGTCCAATTTATCAAAAAATACATTAGACTTAAATTCAGGAGTTTTTAAGAACGTAGCAAAATTTACAGATATATCACCGTTTAGATTTTCTTCACTATCTGAGGACTCATATATAACATGGAATACAAACATTAAAACTTTGGATTATATATACTTAGATTTAAATAATCTAGATGAATATAAAATAATTACTCTATATTGGGCAAAAGAAAATGAAGATTTTACAGATGAAAGTTCTATTGATATACTGTTGAAACCTGGAAAATGTAAATATCAAATTCCTGTTGTCAATAATAATACAAACATAGATAAAATAAGATTAGCATTTAATAATAAACCTAATGTTGACTTAAATATTAACTCTATTGATCTTTATACTAAAAATAATTAAATATTAACAATGTAAAATTAATTATAAAGCCTTGAAAATATTACTTCAAGGCTTTCATATAGTATTATAGATTTTTAAACAATATCTTAAAATCCATCCCATCATGTTTAGGTAGCAACAAAATTTCTTTAAATGGTATTAGTATATTTTTCATTACTACTTTATTAGCGGGTATAAGACAACTATTATTTTCAAATTTAATCACACTTTCATATATTATAAGATTATTTGAAGTTGTAATAACAATAGGTAATGTTGCTATACTTAAATCTTTTACAAAAGAATTTCTAATAATCAAACTTATAAAATACCCATCTTCAATATACATCTTTTTAAATATATTAATAGCTAAACTATTTTCATTTATCTTTGGTAAATTCGCAATAAATTTATTAAACTCTCGCTTAATAATATACCCTTTAAATTTAGGCTCTATATTAAATTCCAATTCTATTGGTTCATACTTTTCTAAATTATTTAAATTACCTATATTTATTTCAAATGAATTTAAATCATAAAATTCTTCTAATAAGATTTTCTTGATTCTCAATTCTTTAAAAACTGCCTGTGCCATTTTTATCTCTTCTTCTACATATAAAACCTTATTTATTTTATTTTTACCACAGGTAATCACGAAAGGCAAAGATTTTACTAAAATATCTTTTTTAGAAGTATTAATTATATAAATTCCAATTTCTATATAGTCCTCTTTCTCATATATATATGATTTATAAATATATAAATTATTACTTCTTAATTCTTCATTTTTTAACACATTAAAAAGTTCTTCTTTTAAAAATTCTTTTAAAAATTCACTCTCATGAATTTTGCTTTTCATTTCCACATTATTAAAATCTAGTTTTCTAATTTCCATAATTTTATCCACCTTTAAGTGTTAATTATAATAGCATTTAATCTATTTTGTTTTTTTATAAATTCCAAAATTTTATTTACATCATCATAAAAATCATTCATTTCATAATATTTTTTTTCATTTTCCAAAATATTTTCTATTATAATACCTCTATATATTTTAGGAACATTAATTAAATTTCCTATTAATAAATTTAACAAAATATCTCTTTTTTCTTTATAACTCTCTAAACTGTTATACCTATATATTAAATAATACTTATTCACCAATAAACTAAACTCTTTATAATTATTTATAATATTCTTATTTAATAAAGATTTAAATTCGCTACTTTCATAAAAATCATTATCATATTTATCTTTAAAAATATTTTTAATATCTTTAAATTTACATTTATTTAAGTTTTTTATTTTTCCATTAATTTTTTCTTCAAAAAAAACATAAATATCATCTAAAAATTCATAGTTTTTATAATTAAAATTCTTTAAAAACCTTTCTATTACTTCCAAATCTTCTATTGAAGGATTATAATTTTGATATAAATTTTTATCTAGTAACTCTTCAATTTTCACATTATCTCTTATTGCCTTTATTTCTTCTATAAGTGGTGTATTTTCATCATCATATTCAAAAGTAATTTGACTACTTAAAAAATTAAAAAAACCTCTTATTTTGAGCAAAATATTCATAGAATCTATAATATTCTTACAATCCATATTTTTATAAAAAAGAATTATTTCTTTAATTTTAAATAAAATAGTTGCATCACTAAATCTTTTATCACCATACTCTGTTAACTCTTTTAAAATAAGCAAAATCTCACTAGCTTCTTCTAAATCACATTTATTTAAAGCTTTTTTATAATTAGCTAAACAACTATTAATATCTAAATCTAACGTATTAAGATTACAAATATCACCAATGTTTATAACAAAATCATTACTATCGTTATTTTCCCTTATATCTATAACATATTTTTTATCCATAAATTCCTCTTGCAAAATTTAATTTTTGTAAAACAACAAGAGTTACCTCTTAAAGAAGTAATTTAAACTTATTCTTGAGATAACTCTTAAAATCAATCTATTAATATATTAAAATTTTTATTTTAAACCGTTAAGTACTGTTCTTACTTGTGTATAATCTTTATAAGGTGTCAATTCTCCTTTACTATTAACGGAAGCTTCATAGAATTTATCAGCTAATTCTACTGAAATCTCATTAGTTGTTATTGCCTTTAAAGCATTACGTAATGGAAGTGTTACGTCATCAACACTCTTAGTTCTAATACGTTTTAAATCTTCTAAAGCATTTTGCAAATCATTTAAATTTTCTTTAACTTTATTTGCTTGTGCTATAACTTCAAGTTTTACTAAACTTTCATTAACATCTGTAAAAGTTAATTTCCCATTCACACATGTTACTCTTAATAATTGTTCAGCAGTATCCTGCTTATTTTGTGACGATAAATTATTAAATTCAGCTATTTTATTACTCTCAGCAAAAGATCTTAAAGCAACTAACATATCTTTAAGATTTGTTGCATTAACTACTTGTACTTTATCATTTAATATTTTTATATAGTTATTTATTTCTTTTAATTCTTCATTATTTCCAAATTTATCTTTAATATTGTTCTTATCCATATAGTATGCATCTATATTTTCAGCTTTTACATTATCTAAACCTAAATCTGTATTTTGTAGCGCTTTTAAGATAGCCTCCTTATTATCACCTTGTAAAGCTTCTTTTAACGCATCTTTAGCTGTAGTTAAATTTTGTGTATTTATTTCATTAATACATTTTTGTATATTCTCTAATGTTTCTATCCAATTATTTTCAACTTTATATTTTATTTTGTCCTTATATTGTTTCATATAATCTTGATTTACTTTCTCGATATACTTTGCTTCAACACCTTGATTTAGTACATTATTAAATTGCTCTTGTGTTCCATTTACTGAAACTTCTTTTATTAAATTTATATATTCAGTTTTGCCTTCTCCTTTATCAAGTTCAGCATTAACTTTATCTATTATATCTTGAACATCCTTAACTTTTTCTAATTTAGCTTTTTGCAATTCCTTTAAATATTTATCTGCTCTCTCTTCATTATAAGCGACTAAACCTTTATATTCTTTTTTAGCTAAAACAACTTTTAGGGCTTCAGTAGTTCCAGCCTCTTTAACATCTTCAACAAAATTTACTTCTGTCAAGTTAAATTTTTCCCCATTTATAGTCCAAACTCCTGTTGGTCTATTTGATAAATAGTTATTAAATGCAAATTTTGCCTCTGTAGCACCTTTTTTTATTGTATCTATTGATTTTACTTTAACTTCCTTTCCATTGTCATCTAAAACAGTTAAAGTAACATTGTCTAAACTTTTTTCTAAAGCATCAAAAGTTACTCTTATTCCAGCTTTATCAAAAGTAGCACCTGTTATTTTCAAATTGTATAACTTTACATCCTCTAAATTTATAAGATCAAGTTTCACTTTTAAAACATTATTTGCACAATTCTTAGCATCTTCATTTACTGAAGTTGAAAGACTTGCTACTAATTCTTTTGCCTCATTTAAAGCATCTTTTGCCTTCTTTAAATTATCCTCATTTTTATCTTTTTCAAATGCTTTATAAGCCTTTTCAGCGTCTTCTGTAGCATTAGTAGCCTTATCAATTAATTTTTGTTGAACTAAATCTATTGCAGATGTATAAGAACTTCTCCAAACCGCTGGTAATTCAGGTTCTATTGTGGCAAATGCCTCATTTATATCAGCTTGTCTACCACTTTCTTGCGCCTTAGTTATAGCTGTAACTATTTTAACTAATTTAGGATGTTGAACCTCATCAACTAAACTTGACCAAGTACAAGCTGCATTTATTAAATTTTCATCTTTTCTTTCATCCCCTATATGTCTTAATTCCCATATAAGTTCCATAGCTGCATTTATATCAGTTTGCTTTTCTGTTTCTTGAGCTTTTCTCATAGCATCATATGCATTTTTATATAAAGCATCTATATCCACTGTTGTTGCCATTACTGGTGTTGCAATACTCATTACAGACATTGTAGCCAAAGCCCCTGCTAATGTTTTTTGTAAATTTTTACTCATTAATTTTTCCCCCTAATTTATCTCTTTCTTTAATTTGTTTTATTTTACAATAATTATTTTATCATATATTAAATTCTTTTTCTACCTTAATATGTAATATAAAACTTTTTATTGTTAATTTTCTGTGAATACATAAATTATATTAAATAAAAAATAATAGGATAAAACAACTTATCCTATTACTCCTCTTCTTAGTGATTTTATCTTATCTATTCTTTTTTCTTTTAAATATTTAGTACATTTTAATAATCTAGTTGTATAAAAAAATATTGGGAAAACTCCTTTTATTTTATTGCTTCCTAAATCTTTATACTTTTTATAAAACTTCATTCTATTTCTTGTATTCCACTCTATTGCAAAAGGAGATTCCTCTTCTCCTGATGATGCACTCACCTTATGATATATTTTACTTTTTGAATTATATATAATTTTATATCCATTATTTTTTACCATAACGCAAAAATCTACATCTTCATAATACATAAAATATTCTTCTGGAAGTAATCCCACCGTTTCAAAAACTTCTTTTTTAATTAACATTAAACATCCAGTAGCAAAAGTTATTTCTTTGATTTCTTCTACCGTGCTAAAATTTCCTCTTTCATTCAAATGATATCCATAAAATTTATTCCAATCTATTTCTCCACCATTGTACCAAATCTTATTTCTATCATAATAATTCATTATAAGCCCAGTTGTTATACCAATATTTTTGTCTTTTTCAGCAGTTTCAATTAATACATCTAAAAAATTTTCCTCAACTGTTGTATCATTATTTATTAATAAAATATAATCTGCCCCATTGTCTAGTGCATACTTTATGCCAACATTATTTCCATATGCAAAACCACCATTTTTATTAGACTCTAAAACTATATACTTGTCTTTAAAATAGCTTCTTAAAGTTTTAATAGATTCATCTCTCGAATCATTATCCACAATAATTATTTCAAAATTTTTATACTTTATTTTTTCTAAACTCTCTACACATTCTATTGTATCTTTAGAATTTTTATAATTTAAAATAATTATAGCTACTTTCTTCAACTTATCACATCCTTAGTTTTTAAATTCTTTCTAATATCAACAATTTTGCCATCTTTGTTTATACTTATTTTTAAAACTTTAGCCCTATAAATTTCAATAGCTAAACATAATAATATATTTAATATAAGTATTGGGATTTTTAAAGAATTATCAAAAACACTCCAAAGTAAAATATTTATAACGTTTATAGAAATCATAATTGAACCTAAAGCTGATATTTTTATTTTTCTCTTTATAAGCCTTATTGAAAAATATGCAATTCCAACATATATAAATACATATACTATAAGACCAATATAGCCTAAATCTTGCATAGCTTGTGGAATAAAAGATAATACATTTAATCCTACACTATCTTGTAAATATGGAGTATATCCAACTCTCCCCATAATCCATGCCTTATAAGATGCACCAAGACCTAAAATATTAGCACCAAGTTTTATAAATGGATATAATAAATTATTAAAAAATGTAAAATCAACACTTTGATTTATTATAGAATATGATGCATTTTCAAGTGGACTCGTTAAATAAATATAACTCCACAAAGAACCAGAACTCATCCAATCGGGTGCTTGATAATGTTCATTTATAGTTTTATGAAAAATGTTTTCTAACACATATTTCATTCTAAGATCACCTATATACCCAAAAAATTCTAAGAATACTATAAGTAATATAACCAAAGTTGCTATCATTGCAATAAACTTTTTATTAGATATATTCTTTCTTCCATTTATAAGATTATATATTTCGTATATATATATAGCTGCTACTATAAATGCTATTGGTCCTCTATTTAATGTTAAAACTAGTGTGCCAATACTTATTAAAAAAAGTAATAAATCAATTTTCTTTTTATTAATTCTAAATAAAATATATTTTAACTGAGCACAAAAGGCTAACATATATATAATATAAGCTGAATAATGCCCAAGTTGTTGTTTATTTATTTTATTTTCACTTAATATTGCTAATCCATTTTTATATACACTAACTAAAAACAATAATAATGCAATTACTATTATTACATTCGTAAAATTTGAATAAATCTTAATACTTCTCTTATCATCTTTTAAATCTCTAACAATATTTATAACATCTTTTTCTGTTATATAACTTTTAAAACCAACTATTAAAAATATACTGCATATTATCATAACAACTAAATTTATTTGCCAAGTTGGATTATAAAGTCCACTAAGTTGCATGTTGTACATACCAATATTAAATAACCAAAGCATAGCCATTATTTTTACTGCATCAGTAACTATTGCTAACCCTTGTTTTTTATACCCAACAAAAAGTACACTTCCAAAGATTAAAAGCTGTAAAACCCCTATAAAATAAAACACTAATTTTCCCCCTTATTTATCACATTGTATATTTCTCTTGCTGTTTTATTCCATGAAAATTTGTTTATATTTTTTTCAGACCTTCTTAAAAGTTCATTACGTAACTTATTATCCTTTATAGCTAATTCTATTTTTTTCCTTACATCATTTACATCATTCAAATCTAAAACTAATGCACTATCTCCATAAACCTCAGGAAGTGATGAATTATTTCCACACAAAACTAAAGCACCACAAGCCATAGCTTCTAAAATTGGAAGTCCAAATCCTTCATATAAAGTTGTATATAAGAAACCTTTAGAACATCCATAAAGTGTTGGTAAATCTTCATCTGGAACATATCCTACAAACTTAACTTTTTCTTCTATATTAAGTTCCTTTACTAAAGCTTTTAATTTTAATATATAATATGAATCTTTACCTACAATTATTAATTTACAATTATCTATCTCTTCAAAAGCTTTTATAGCAACTTCTATATTTTTATGTGGATATGATGCACCAACCATAACCATATAATCATAATCTATATGATACTTATTTAATATTTTTCTATTTATATTTTTTTTGTTAAATAAATTTTTATCATATCCATTATAAATTACTGATATTTTATTCTCTTGTATCTGATAAATATCTATTAAATCATTTTTTGTGCTTTCAGAAATACATATTATCTTATCTGATTTTTTTATTAAAATAGGCATAAGATATTTATAATAAATATACTGATGCTTAGCCACTTTAGGATAACGTATTGGAATCAAATCATGAATGGTCATTATTTGTTTGGCTGGTGATAAAATGCTTATATATTGAAAAGGATGGTATATTATATCATCTTTCCCCCCTTTAAAAGGCAATGCAAATTGTGTCCATAAAAACCTAGCTAATCCCCCTACTTTTTTATAACTTGGCTTTACATACTTATTTATAATTTTTGTATTAACCCCATCTATCTCTACTGGAGATAATACCTCCACATTGTTTTCAATATTATTTATCTCCTGCACTACATTCTTTGCATACACACCAAGCCCTGTGGGTTTTTCATGCAATATACTACAATTTATAATAACCTTATTTCTCATTTAATTTCCTCCTAATGTTACAGCATCACTAGAATAATCAATTCTTATTTATTAATACAACTAACTTTTCTTTAATGTTTATTACCCTTGCGTATTTAATATATTTTTTTAATTGCTTTAATAAAAATATTATGGGAGCTATAATGATAATTTGTAGGATAGGTACTAAAATTACACCATTAAAAATACTATTCACATTCAAAGCCGAACTAAAAAATATTAAAAATACTTTCTTTATAAAATCTAATACTCTAATATGAAAAGCAAGTATTATAATAGTGTTACTACCTACAAATCTTATAATCCTTTTTTGTTTTATTAACTTAGATACTACTATTATTATATATATACCTAAAAAAGAATTGCTTATGAACAAAAGAATATTATTATATTGACTAGAATACATATCAACTCTTCCATTTAATTGATTAAAAATTATAAGTAACACTAAACTTATAAGCATACATATATAATCTACTATTTGAGGTTTATATATATTTAACTTATTTTTTAATAAAAAACCAGTTCCATAAAATAATACTCCTACTAATGCTACATCAAAACTCCATAAAAAATTAATTTTCAAAATATCATTTAACAAAAAACCAACACTAGATACTACTATTATTGATATTAATACAAAGACTTTTTTCTTTATTTTACTTATAAAATAAAATATTATTGATGTAATAAATAAACATGGTAAAAACCAAAGTTGCAACCCCCATGCCATATTATCTACACCTTGACAATAGAATATTCCAACAAAATTTCTAAGTATATCATTCTTATATAAAACTATTCCTTGAAAATTCATTAATAATATCCAAAGAAAATATAAAAATAAAGATAACTCAAAATATGGAATTACAATATTTCTAAGTCTTTTTTTAATAACTTCCTTTAAAGAATCAGAATTACCTTTATAAGTAAGTCCAGATATAAAAAAGAACAATGGTATATGAAACGAATATATATAATTAGTTAAAATAGTATCATTGTGACCTATTAATACTAAAATCATTGCTATTCCTCTTAATATGTCTATATATTCTATTCTCTTATTATCTATTTCACCACTTTTTTCTAATTGAAATCCCATACCTCTCCTTTTACTTCTTTAGCTACCTTTAAATACTATTTATTATTTCTATAAAATAATTTTTCCATTGTTGTGGTAACGCCTCTGGCATATAATTTATAGCTTTCTCTTTATCATCTAATTTTTTCGTTTCACTATATATATTTATCTTTTCTTGTATCCTATCTAATATTTCTTGTTGTTTTCCATCTAATAAAACACCCCAAGGTATAACATCATTATCTACATTATTGTCATCATTAACATCTAAATAAAATTCTTTATATTGTTTAATGGCTTGTCGTGCCTCATTTATTTTTACTTGTATTGCTTCATTATTTAAATTTTCACTACTTAAAGCATTAACTGTCGATTCATATGCTATCTTATGAAGATTGTTAATTTCTGAATCAATTAGAATTTGCTTTTGCGCACTATAATGAACTATGCATGCAAATGCTATTACCACAGAAGCTATGCAAATAGAAAGTATATTAGTTTTTACATTTAATTTTTTACTGTTATCCTTTTGATTATTATATTTAATTAAGAAAGGAAATAATATCCAAAAACTTATCATAGAAAACATATCTGCATTAAACCATGATATTATTACACCTATAAAACTTACTAATAATGAAATTCCAAGAATATCATTTTGTCTTACTTTCAATTGCTGTATCATTGAAAATATCATATAAATAAGCATACTTGTCCATATAATTACTCCAATTATTCCCTGTTCAGCAATTATTCTAGAAAACAAACTAAATACAGGTGGCCATGCATTATTATCTTCACTAATCCATCTTCTAACTTCATCAGAAGTCATAGCTTTTTCATCTAAATATTTTTCTGCATAAAAACCATATTGTCCAAGTCCAACTCCTACAAAAGGATTATCTAATCCGATTTGAACTGCACTTCTTTGCATACCATTTCTAGCTACATTAGACATATTATTTTTGTCTGATAATGAATTAATTAAGCTACTTATACTTATTTGTGAAACACTATTTACATCTGTCTTTACTTTAGATATCACTGTATTGTTGATAACAAAAAACATGCTTATAATTCCTATGGCCATATATATTACTATTTTTTTATTCTGCTTAGATGTTTTAAATATTAAAATGCATATTGAATACATAAACACTTGTAAAAAAGTTATTGCATATGCTGTTCTTGATTTAGAAAATACAATTAAAATTAAAAGATACACATTAATCAAAGCAAATAATATTTTTCGTTTATTAGTTTTTTCAGTATATATATAACTCATTATCCAAGGTAATATAAAAGCACAATATACACCAAAATAAGATACCTCACCAGTTACTGTCCTTATACCCTTTGGATAAACTTCCCCTCTAAAATAGGTTTGTATAAAGTATGATGTTTTACTTATAATAAAAGAAAAATCTACTACATTTAAAATATTTAATAGTTCTATAAAACCATAAATTCCAACAGGTATTAGTGAAAAACATATATATTTTCTTAATTTTAGTAAGTCTATATTTTTAATTTTTATAACTACACTACTCGAATAACTTATTAAAAGTAAAAATGCTAAAACCATAAGTTGTAGTATTAACTTTTGTATGCCAGACCTTCCTTTAAAAGAATTTCCTAAAATACTACTAAAATTTATACCTATACTTATACATACCCAAAGACAATATACAGCAAGTATTTTCACTTCCATAGTATTCTTTAAATAAAATTTTCTATTTTTTAAAGTATAGAAAAATATTATAGATATTATTATTAAAAATGGATATACACTTGCTTTTACACTTAATTCCCCTAACACTTTATCAAAGTATGGAATATTATCAAAAGGAATTAATATTATTGCTGTTATAAATAACATTTCAATTATCTTAATAATTTTTTTATTTTCTATTAATGGAGCATTCTTATTAACAGAGAAATTTTTATTAATTAAACTTTTCATACTATCCCCTTTATCTATAAAAGCCTATTAATTTTTTATGAAATGCTCCCAAAATTCTATTAACATATACGATATGAAAAATATAATAATCAATTATTTTACATAAATTCTTAAGTTTAAAATTTAGGGATTTATTTCCTAAATACATATTTTCAAAAGCTAATATATTTATTCTTTTTTGTAATATTTTCTTTTCATCACTTTGAACTTTATTTATAAAATATTTTGATGTTTCTATAGCGCTACTATTAAGTTCTTTCCAATTATTACTATAATTGTTACCATGAAGATTATAATAAAATAATTTTTTAGATATATAATCAATTTTTAAATTAGGATTATTTAAAAACATATTTATATATGCCGCCCAATCATCAGCTCCCTTAAATTCTTCTGAGCATCCCGTAAAAAAATTATTATTTATAATAGATTTAGAAAAGACAACTTGTCCTGGTGTACTTATCTTATTTGCTCTTAAAAAAGTTTTCCTTCTAAGTTTTGGTCTAACATAATAAAGAGGTGCTTTCTTTCCATTAACTTTATTACATATATATCCATTAACCAAAATTACTTTAGAATCCGCCTCTATATTATTCTTTATATACGTAAAATAATTTTCATCTAAATTATCATCTTGGTCTAAAAATATAACATAATCCCCTGTTGCTAACTTAATTGCTTTATTCCTAGACTTTGCAACCCCCAAATTTTCTTGGTTTTCTAATAATATTATTTTATCTTTATACTCATTTTTGAGTTTCTTAAATATTTTATCTCTATCCTCCATGCTATCTATTATCACTATATATTCTAAATTAATCTCATCTTTTACATTTTCATATGAATTAAAAACAGAATTTATAGTGTTAAATATAGTTTTTTCACCTCTATAATAAGGAGTTATAACTGTAACTTTTTTCATTTTATCCCCCTATCTTACCCCTATTAATAGCTAATTAACCCATTAACTCTACTTATAAATGATATATAACTATTTTTACATTTATCAAATTTAAAAGTTAATAAATAGTATAAAGTTTTTATCATATGATATCCTTGAGCTTTAACAAATAACATTATAGTATTTATATCCAAATTACTTTTTACAAATGCACCAAAACCCAAGCCATAACTATATATCTTTTCTCTACTCATATTTTCATTGCTATCATAATGTGGATGATATATCTTTATATCACTTTTATATAAAACTTTATTATTAGCCTTTAAATTTCTATATAAAATATCTGAATCTTCGCACGAACCAAATTTAGCACCTGCCCCTAAATTTTCATTAAATAATAGACTTGTATTTTCCTTTTTTAAAAACATTGTTACTGAAGAACACGATGTATAAAAATTACTTTTATTAACCTCAAAATTTTCTTTTTTCCATGTTCTTAAAGAATTACTTCCATCTCTTTCAATAATCCTTCCCATTACTATATTAGAATCTGATGTGTTTAAATAATTATTTACCTTTATTAAAGTGTCACTAATGTATTCACAATCATCATCTGGAAAAGCTATTATATCCCCAGTTGCTTTGCTTAAACCTATATTTCTATTTCTAGCTAACCCCTTAACATTTGACTTAATATATATTATTTTAAAATCATTTTCATATTTTTTTATTATAGGTTTTAAATTTATTTTGTCATTTTGATCAACAATTATAACCTGTATTTTTTCTTTAGGATAATCGTTAATTTTCAATTTAGATAAAAACTCCCCTACTTCTTTTTCTCGCCCATAGGTTGCCATTATTAAAGAAAATTTCAATTTTTTTATTTTGACCACATCCCACTTTTGTATTCTTCAGTATAGTATTAGTTATACATCTTCTCATAATATTTTTGGTATGCACCACTAGTTACATTTTCCATCCACTCTTTATTTTCTAAATACCATTTTATTGTTTTCTTTATTCCAACTTCAAATGTCGTTTCAGGAAACCAACCGAGTTCTTCCTTTATCTTAGTCGGGTCAATTCCATATCTCTTATCATGACCTTTTCTATCCTCAACATATTTAATTAAATTTTCTGTTACTTTGTTATCTACATTTTCATTTATATAACCTATAACAGTTTTAACTATTTGAATATTTGTCCTTTCATTATGTCCACCGACATTATAAACTTCACCAACTCGTCCATTATTTATAACCATATCAATTGCCTTTGCATGATCTTCAACAAAAAGCCAATCCCTTATATTTAGTCCATCACCATACACCGGCAAATCCTTAAGATTTAAACAATTATTTATAAGCAGTGGTATAAGTTTTTCTGGAAATTGGAATGGACCGTAATTATTTGAACATCTAGTTATATTTATTGGCATTTTATAAGTATCATGATATGCTTTAACCATAAGGTCTGAACTTGCTTTACTTGATGAATATGGACTATGAGGATCTAAAGGTGTAGTTTCCATAAAGTATCCTGTATCGCCTAATGAACCATAAACCTCATCAGTTGATACATGTAAAAACTTAACACCCTCTTTCCATACCCCTTCTCGATTTTCCCAAGCATCCTTTGCACAGCTTAAAAGATTAACTGTTCCCATAACATTAGTTTTAGCAAAAACTTCTGGTTCTCTTATACTTCTATCTACATGAGACTCTGCCGCAAAATGAGCTACATAATCTATTTCATATTTTTCAAAAAGACTTGAAACTAATCCCCTATCACATATATCACCTTGGACAAATATATGTCTTTTATCATTTTCCACTGATTTTAAATTTTCCAAATTTCCTGCATAAGTTAATTTATCTAAATTTATTATTCTTATATCATCATATTTTTGTAACATATATAAAACAAAATTTGATCCTATAAAACCTGCTCCACCTGTAACTAAATATGTCTTCATTTAAAATTCCCCCTTAGCTTTTATCATTAAAGTCTATATAATTTTAATAACTTCATTTATATTTAATACGTATTTACGGTATTGATTTTATAAAATTTTCAAGAGCTTCCTTCCACTCTCTCATATCGTCCCCAACTGTTGCTCTTAACATCATATTATCAAGTGATGAGTACTCTGGTCTTTTGGCTGGAGTTTTATATTCTTGTGAAGTGCACGGATTAACTTTGCATTTTCTATTTGAAAGAGCCATTATCTCTTTAGCAAATTCATACCAACTACATTCACCTTTTCCTGTACAATGATAAACTCCATATTCTTCTGTTTCTATAAGTTTTAATATATGATAAGCTAAATCATTAGCATTAGTTGGATTTCCCCTTTGATCATTTACTACATTTAAGACTTCCTTTTCTTCACCAAGTTTCATCATAGTATAAACAAAATTTTTACCAACTCTTCCATAAAGCCAAGCCGTCCTAACTATAAAATACTTACTTGAAAAATCCCTTACATAACTTTCACCTAAAAGCTTAGTTTTTCCATAAACACTATAAGGAGCTGTTAAATCAAATTCAGTTAATGCCTTAATACCTTGTCCACTAAATACATAATCTGTGGAAACTTGAACAAGTTTAGCATCTATTTTTTCACAAATTATAGCTAAATTTCTAGGACCTAATGCATTTATCTTAAATGCTAAATCCACATTCGATTCACATCCATCAACATTTGTAGCTGCAGCACAATTTATAACAACATCTGGTTTTTCTTTTTCTAAAACCTTTTTTACACTTTCAAAGCTTGTTATATCCAAATCCTCAACATCTAAAGCTATAACTTCATACTCTTTCACTCTTTCAGGCATATTACAAATATCGCATTTACCACTTTTTATTATGTCTTGTAACTCATTACCTAATTGACCTTTAGAGCCAGTTATTAAAATTTTCATAATTTCACTCCTCATTTGAATCATCTTTTATATAAAACTAATGAAATTTAATATACAAAAGGTATTTCTAATTCTTTTAATGTTTTTTGATTTTTATCCTTCTCTGATAATAATATTTCTTCAATGTTTTCTAATGGCCACTGTATATTTACATCTTTATCATTCCATAAAAGCCCACTATCATATTTTGGTGAATAAATATTTGTACATTTATAATTAAACACAGCCTCTTCCGATAGAACTAAAAAACCATGAGCAAAACCTTCTGGAACATAAAATTGTCTTTTATTTTCTTCACTTAAACAAACACCTTCCCATTGTCCAAAAGTAGGTGATCCTTTTCTTAAATCTACTGCTACATCAAAAACTTCTCCTTTAGTTACCCTAACTAACTTTCCTTGAATGTTTTTAGTTTGAAAGTGAAGCCCCCTTAAAACACCCTTTTTAGATTTTGACTCATTATCTTGTACAAACGTCATTGAAAGTCCTGCCTCTTCAAAATCTTTTTTATTATAACTCTCCATAAAATAGCCCCTACTATCTCCAAAAACTTTAGGTTCTATTATATATAAATCTTTTATCTTAGTTTCTATAAATTTAAAATTCCCCATTCATAGCTCCCCTTACATTAAAATTTAACTGTATTTAAATTTTCTACTATATCTTTATGCTTAACTTCTTCTATAATATCCATTAAATATTTTCCATAGCCTGTTTTCATTAAAGATTTCGCTCTTTCTTCAACTTGATTCTTTGTTATCCATCCATTTCTATAAGCTATTTCCTCTAAACATGCTATATAAGTTCCTTGCGTATTTTGAACTGCCTCCACAAAATTTGATGCTTGAAGCATTGCTGTATGAGTTCCAGTATCAAGCCACGCCATACCACGCCCTAAAAGATTTACCCTTAAACTTTTCTCTTCCATATAAATTCTATTTAAATCAGTTATCTCAAGTTCTCCTCTTTCTGATGGCTTTAATGTTTTTGCCTTTTCAATTACAGAATTATCATAAAAATAAAGCCCTGGAACTGCATATTTTGATTTTGGTTTCTCTGGTTTTTCCTCTAAAGAAATAACATTTCCACAATCATCAAACTCTACAACTCCAAAAGCTTTTGGATTTTGAACATAATATCCAAAGACCATTGCTCCACTCTTTAAACTTGCAGCTTCTTTTAAATGACTTGTGAAACTTTGTCCATAAAATATGTTATCTCCAAGAATCATTGCTACATTATCATCTCCTATAAACTCTTCTCCTATGATAAATGCTTCTGCAAGACCATTTGGTTTTTCTTGAATTTTATACTCTATACTAAGCCCCAAATCACTTCCATCTTTAAAAAGCTCCTTAAAGATTGGTAAATCTCTTTCTGTTGATATTATTAATATTTCCTTTATTCCAGCAAGCATAAGTACAGACATTGGATAATATATCATTGGCTTATCATATATTGGCACCATCTGTTTTGACATTGCTTTTGTAACTGGGTATAGTCTTGTCCCTGACCCACCTGCTAATATAATTCCCTTCATAACTTTATCCCCCTTATAGTTAATTATATTTTCTATCCCAATAATTTGAATTAGAAGAATATTTTTTTACTTTTTCTACTGAAAGTTTTTCATAATTTTGACCAAATTTATTCCCTAAAAATCTAGCTCCAAAATTAGGAATAATGTTAAAAAATGCTTTATAATTATTTTCTTTTATAGACTCCTTAACAACAAATTTTAGCAATTCTATCGCACTATCATTTGCCTTATAGTCTAAAAGATACGAATTATCCTTTAAAAATACTCCCTGGTCAAAATATCTTTTAAACAATGTTTTAAACTTATAATCGTGAGAATGAATTACACAAGCCTCAGCATTATACATTATCTTGTATCCATTATTTATAAGTTTATATGCTAGATACATATCTTCATTGGTTAAAAGGTCTAACCCATCATAACCATCTACCTTTTTATAAATATTCAAATTTACAGCTGACGCTGCATCTGAAAAGAAAAATGCTCTTATCCCAAGACTTTCTGTATCCTTTTTGCTTGTTATTCTAGATTCTTTAGGATAATTTTTCATTCTAGTATATTTTTCAATTGATTTATTATCACAAATTTGCCTTGAAAACGCAGCATCACATTTACTTTCATATATAGGTTTTGTGAGCTTATATAACCATTTATCATCATTTATTAATATATCCTGAGTTATAAATACACATATATCAGCATCTGATTCCATAGCCGCTTTTTCTCTAGTTAAACTATGAGAAAAATCCTTTGCTGTAACTACCGTATACTTACATTTTTTAAGCTTTTTTAACTTTGCCTCAGTATCATCTTTAGTATCTGTAAGAATATATTTTACCTCTTTTATTTCTACATCCTTTTGAGCAATTATCGATTTATGCAGATTATCTATATAATTACTACCTTCATATAAAGGACATATTATAGTTATTGACATATAATCTTACCCCCTTAACAATTCTTTTGCTTTTTTAATATCTTGCTCTTGTTTTTTAGACGAAATCATAATATAATCATCAGTTTCCACAATTATCAAATTTTCAACATCATTTAAGAGTATATTTTTATGCGTTAACACTATATTGTTCTTACAATTGTATAAAGTCCCCTGTGCTTTAAAAACATTTCCAACATCATCTTTATCACTATATCTCTCAACACTAGTCCAGTTTCCAACATCATCCCATCCACACTCGCAAGGAATCATATATATGTTTTTAGCTTTTTCTAAAATACCATAATCAATGGAAATTGCATTTGTGTTTTTATAATTTTTATTAATCTCACTGTAAATCTTATTATCTTCAATATCTAATAAAAAAGACAATGCATTATATGTTTTGGGTAAATGCTCTCTAATTAAAGATATTATGTTATTCACATTCCACAAAAACATTCCACTATTCCACAAATACTCATTGCTTTCAAAATATTCTCTTGCTTTATTAAAAGTAGGTTTTTCAATAAAAGATTGAACCTTCTTTACATTACCATCAAAAAACTCCTTGTCTATTTTTATATATCCATAACCTGTTTCAACTCTATTTGCCTTCATTCCTAAAGTTATAATTGCATTCTTGTTATTTTCTAAAAATTCATTAGCTTCTTTGATGCTTTGCAAAAATTTTTCTTCATCTCTTATTAAATGATCTGAAGGAAGTACTATCATGTTAGCATTTTTAAACCTTCTTTTTATCATTAAAGCAGATAGTGTAATACATGGGGCAGTATTTCTGCCTTCTGGCTCAACTATTATATTGTTAACATTAAGATTTGGAAGTTGATCTTTTACTAGCTCTACATAATTTTTTGTAGTGCACACAAAAATTCTACTTAATGGTATTTCCTTATTTATTCTATTTACTGTCATTTGAATCATTGTTTCCGAACCTAATAGTTTTAAAAATTGTTTTGGTTTATCAGCTGTAGAAAGGGGCCAAAATCTTGTCCCTTTTCCTCCAGCCATTATTAAAGCACATAACATATATTTTCCCCCCTAAACTGCTCCCTCTTTTCTTATTACAGATATAACGGTTTTTAATATTATCCTTATATCTAATAAAAAAGATCTATTGTCAATATAATACATGTCCATTTGTACTCGTTCCTCATAAGTCGTATCACTTCTTCCATTTGCTTGCCAAAATCCTGTAAGTCCTGGCTTTACACTAAATAGCTTGTCTGCACAAACTCCATACTTTTCTACCTCAGCTCTTACTATTGGTCTTGGCCCTACAACACTCATATCGCCTTTTATTATATTTAGAAGTTGTGGTAACTCATCTAAACTTGTTTTTCTTAAAAATCCCCCTATTTTTGTTATTCTTGGATCATCATCTAATTTGAAATTTTTTTCAAACTCCTTTTTCTGTTCTTCTGTAAAATTCTTAAAAATTTCCTCAGAATTTGATACCATTGATCTAAATTTATAAATTCCAATTATTTTTCCGTTTTTCCCAATCCTTTTATGCGAGAAAAATATAGGTCCTTTAGAATCTAGTTTTACCAGAATTGCTAATACTATAAATAGTGGCAATAAAAACAAAATACCTATGCTCGCACTAATAATATCAAAACTTCTCTTGAAAAAATTATAAACTAAAAAGCTCTTATTGCTTATTTTAGAATTTAATTTAATCTCCTTTATATTCTGCATAAATCCTCCTAATTTAACTTTTCCCTTTAATTTATTTAAATTACATATAGAGTATTATTAACAAAATTAAATTATATATGTTAATTTTTATGATATAATTCTAACATTTTTTATTAAAAAACTTAACTTAAATGTTTCCTCATTATTCTACATATATGTAATTTTTTTCTTTTTTTATCAATACATAAAATATCATTGCGTAATATAATTAAATTAATAGATGATTAATTCTTGTACAGTAGCTAATTAATAATATATTAACATTTGCTTTGAATTGATTTAAAATTAAATAATTCTATTTTATGTATATAATATCATAAAATAGTATATATTCACAACTATTACCATAAATAAAAGGAACAAGCTATTGTTAATAATATATAAACATAAAATCATTTATATATTATTAATTCAATTTCTAACTTGTTCCTTTGCTTATTATATTAAACTTTCACTTATTTTTATCTTTTAAATATACTTTTATTACTTTATAAATTTATAAATTACATTAGCTATTCCATCTTCATTATTAGTCTTTGTTATATAATTTGCTATTTTCTTTGTCTCCTCTGTTCCATTTCCCATAGCAACACCAAGACCTGCATATTCTATCATATGGTGATCATTTTCAGCATCTCCACATGCTATTATTTCTTCTTGTTTTATATTCAAATATTCTGCTAATTTTCTTAAACCTTCACCTTTATTACATGATTTACTTAAAAATTCTAAAAAGTATGGTGTGCTTCTAACAACTGTATACCTATCATAAACCTCTTTTGGTAATCCCTTTACCGCTCTTTCTAAAACTTCTGGTTCATCAACCATCATAACCTTTATTATAGGTTCTTCTGAGTCAACTTCTTCAACCGCTTTTATAGCAATATTTATTTGATTTAATCTAGCTTCAACCTCACTATATTTACTCATCTTTGGAGTATGACACCCATACAAAGAAAATGCATGAATATTCACTCCTAAATCTTTGCTTATTTCATAAAGATATTTATAATCAGCACCCTTTATCGCATCTTTGCTTATAGCCTCTTTCGTTTTGGCATTTCTAACAAGTGCACCATTAAAACTTAATACATAATCATCTTCTGATATTAAATTTAATTCCTCTAAATATCTTTCTACTCCATCAATTGGTCTACCAGTTGCAATAACAACTCTAACCCCTTTATCTGTTGCATATTTTAAGGCTTCTTTTGTTTTAGCTGAAACCTTTTTCTCACTATTTAATAAAGTTCCATCCATATCTAATGCTATTAACTTATACATATTATCCTCCACTATTATTCTAATAATCTCTAAATATTATATCACTTACATTTAATTATTAATATTTTAATTTAAATACTTATAACAAATTTAAATTAAGTATAAGGAACAAAATCTGTATTTACTAGGACAAGAATTATGTAAAATATAGTGTTATATAATTGAAAATTTAAGAATAAATTGTTATAATTTATATGTTTATTAGATTATTAGAAAAGGAGTCATTATGTTCAAAATAATTAAAAGTTTCAATAATAATGTTATTCTCTGTACTGATATCTACAATAAAAATGAGTATATACTTTTAGGCAAAGGTATTGGTTTTAATGCAAAACCTGGTACATCATTTGAAGCTACAAACAAAATAGAGAAGACTTTTATAGTTCATAATGATAAAAAAGATAATCTTAAGGAGCTTTACAATTCTTTAAATCCTAACTTTATAGGAGTTGCAACAGAAGCTTTATCTATACTAACTGAGCATATAGATTGGAGTTTAAATTCTAAAGCGTATATTGCTCTTTTAGACCATTTAGTTTTTGCTATAGAAAGATATTATGAGGATATTTTCCTTGAAAATCAATTTAAGCATGAGCTTAAAACTTTATTTGATAATGAATGGCTTTTGGCTGAAAAAGCTATAAATTTTATAAATTCTTCTTTATCAATCCAGCTAAATGATGATGAAATTGCCTTTGTAACTATGCATATAAACGGAATATTAAATAAAACATCACCTATTGATGGTGGCAAAAATGCTATTATAATAAAAAATTCTATTAATTTTTTAGAAGATAAACTTAAAATTGAAATAGATAAAAGTTCTATTTATTATAATAGATTAGCTATTCATATCAAACTTGCTTTAAACAGAGCAATTAAAAATTCTCATGAAAGTAATCCTCTTCTTGATAATATAAAAGAAAAACTACTACACTCTTATAATTTAGCTAAACTCTTAGGATCTTATCTTTTTGAAAATTATGAAATAAACTTAACTGATGAAGAAATTGGATTTATAGCACTCCATATCGATAGACTAGTAAAAAATTCAATTAGTTTTGAAAAATAAATTATAAATATTGGCATTTACAAGTTATTTTTTATATGTTATTATCTTGTTAAGATGATATGACGTGTTACTGATAATGCAGGCATGGGTCAAAATATTCACTTTACTTATAGTTAAAGTGAACGTTTTGACCCATTTTTTATTTTTTGGAATTATTTTAGTAATAAATTAAAAACCCTGTATTTAGTCACAATAATACTCATCAAAATTTAAGGGGGAAATTTTTATGCTACAATATTTACAACGAATTGGTAAAGCAATTATGCTTCCAATTGCTGCACTTCCAATTGCAGGTATACTTTTAGGTGTTGGTGGTGCCTTTTTAAGTATTGCATCTTTAACTGATGCTCCAGCTGTTTATCAACCATTAATAGCTTTTGTTAATATTCCTGTTGTAACCATAATTCTACAAGTTATGAATGATGTTGGTAACATAGTTTTTGGTAATTTACCTATTTTATTTGCAGTAGGTGTTGCTGTTGGTCTTGCAAATAGAGAAAAAGGAACTTCAGCTTTAGCTGCTATATTTGGCTTTTTAATAATGAACCAAGTTATAAGCACATTGCTTGGTCTTGGTGTAACTAGTCTTGGAGTTTTAACTCCAGATAATATTGCTGCTGGATATGAAAATTACGTTACTACATCTTTAGGTATATTTACTCTTAATATGTCAGTGTTTGGTGGTATTATAACTGGTGTTGTAACTGCACTACTTCATAATAAATTTTATGACATTCAATTACCTCCTGTTATAGGATTTTTCTCTGGAACTAGATTTGTTCCTATAGTTGTTTCACTTGCTATGGCTGTTGTTGGTGCTATTTTAGCATTCGCTTGGCCTTTTGTTCAAGATGGTATAGCTTTAATTGCACTTGGTGTTAATAATGCTGGAAGTATTGGAACATTCCTATATGGATTAATTGAAAGAGCATTAATTCCATTTGGTCTTCACCACATATTCTATACTCCATTTTGGTATAGTTCTTTTGTTGAAGGAAATGTTATTATTAACGGTTCTCAAACAGTTGTTGCTGGAGCAAACTACGCATACTTTGCTCAACTTGGAAGTATGCAAGATTTAGTTGGTGCATCATCTGCTACTATGGCAACTATCGTTAATGGTACTACAAGATTTATGGCTGGTAAGTTCCCATTTATGATGTTTGGTCTTCCTGCAGCTGCTTTCGCAATGTACAAAACAGCTTCTCCTACTAAGAAAAAAGTTGTTGGTTCACTTTTAGCATCTGCTGCTATAACTTCATTTTTAACTGGTATAACTGAACCTTTAGAATTTACATTCTTATTTGTTGCTCCAGTTTTATATGCAGTTCACTGTGTACTTGCAGGATTATCATTCTTCCTAATGGATATACTTCATGTATTTGTAGGTATGACTTTCTCTGGTGGATTTATTGATTTTACTTTATTTGGATTACTTCCAGCTGGCGCAGGAGTTGCTACTAATTGGTACATGATACTTGCAGTTGGGGCAGTTTACGCAGTAGTTTACTACTTCTTATTTAAATTCTTAATAGTTAAGTTTAACTTAAAAACTCCTGGTAGAGATGAAAATGAAGAAACTAAACTTTACACTAAAGCTGATTTCCAAGCTGCTAAAGGACAAGCTGCTGCAAGTAAATCTAATATTGCATCTGGAAATAATGAAATAGTTGAAAAAGCTCCTGCTGTTTTAGAAGCATTAGGTGGAGAATCTAATATAGTAAGTGTTGATGCTTGTATAACTAGATTAAGAGTTGAAGTTAAAGACAAATCTAAAGTTGATAAGGATAAACTTAAATCTTTAGGTGCTGCTGGTGTTATAGAAGTCGGCAAAGGAGTTCAAGCTATTTTCGGTGCTAAAGCTGATGGTTATAAAAATGAAATTAAAAAAATTATGAATATAGACTAATTCAAATAAAATGTTAGAAATAGTTTTAACTGTTTCTAACATTTTTTAATTTACACTAATTTTTAATATAATTATTATATAAATTAAATAATAATTTATTTTATTTAATAATTATTATATCATAACAATGATAAGCTATTGAAAGTGATTTTCATTAATGGTAAGATAAATATGTAATTCTATTAAAAATCAATCAATCATAGAAGATATTATTTGAAAGCGGTGAAACTTTGGACTTAAATGAAACTAAACGAATAGATAAAAATGCTCTTTTATTCACCTTATCATTTGGTGTTATGGGGGGTATTTTTGGATTAATAAATGATGCTTTTAGATCATATATAAGAATTGTTAATTCTGATGTATCTAAAAATTTTACTATTTATATAGGAATAGCAATGATTATACTTACTTTAGTTATAATCTCCATAAATAAATTCGGTTTTAAAAAAATATTAATTTTCTTAGAACTGTTAATTATGGTAGCATTTTTTACAGCTATAACTATTCCAAACTCATACATATTACCTCTTGACATAATAGCACTACAACTTGGATATAAAGCATTTAATTTTATAATAATACTAGTTATGGTATCTTATAGCTCAATAGGAAATCGAATATTTAGATTTGCAAGAGCTTTATTATTGTATGTTTTTATTGAAGCTATTGTATCAATGTTTGATGGTAAATTAGTTATCTACATATTTAAAAACTTCTTAAATATTACATATGCAAAAGCAGATCTTTTATCAAAAAATGTTGATAAATTATCTAGCTTACAATTACATAGTTACTTGATCTCTTATAAAATAGTAATAATCTTAGGTATACTTCTTACTATTTTTAGTCTATCTTTCTTATTATTCATAAAGGAAAAAGAGAGTGACTTCAGAGATCCAATACAATTTAATAATTGGAAAGAAAAAATAGGTGCATACATAGATTTTGGAATTTTTAAAGATAAATATATTATTATATGGATAATATACTCTACTCTTATGAGCTTAGATTCTACTCTAATTGCTCCTAATTTAGCAGTATATTTGAGTAATTACTTACATATTGAAAGAGGTGTTGTTTCAACATTAATATCAGCTAAAAGTTTTGGTGAAGTTTTACTTTTACTTATAACACCTTTCCTAGTTAAAAAATTAGGTGCTATAAAAGCTTTCTCACTACTTTTACTTTTCTCAGCACCGTTAATGCTACTTTTAACATTTGGTACTTCATTTGGTACATCTACAATACTTGTAATAGGTATTGCACTGTTTTTTAGATATGGGTTTACTATGGCTACACATCCAATACAAAACAGTTTAGAACTACTTCTTGTTAAGAAAAATTTAAGAGCCTTTTTAGTAGCATCAACAGTAGCACTTGATGGAATTATATCATCTTTTGTAGGCTTTTATGGAAAAAAAGTTTTTTTCTATAGTGCATCTGGATATCAAAGCTTATTTATGATATTTACTGTTGTATTTGTCATAAGTGCTATATTAATTTACTTTGGTTATAGAAAAAGATTTAAAACACTTTAATTTATATAAAAATATCACAAAGCTTATAGCTATAAGCTTTGTGATATTTTTATTTTTTGTGTTATAATAATCTTTGCTATTAGAAATAATCTATAATAATATATATCTTAAAGCAGATATTTTACTGTAAATAATTAATTTTTATATAAATTACTAAAATTTTATAATTAGGAGGAAAAGTTTTGAGTTTAATAGATGAAATAAAAAAAAGAAGAACCTTTGCTATAATCTCTCACCCTGATGCTGGTAAAACCACACTTACTGAAAAGTTCCTGTTATATGGAGGAGCTATAAGAATGGCTGGTTCTGTTAAAGCTAGAAAAGCTGCTACTCATGCAGTATCTGACTGGATGGAAATTGAAAAACAAAGAGGTATTTCTGTTACATCTTCTGTTATGCAATTTAACTATGATGGATATTGTATAAATATATTAGATACACCAGGACACCAAGACTTCTCAGAAGATACTTATAGAACACTTATAGCAGCTGATTCTGCTGTAATGGTTATTGATGGTGCTAAGGGTGTCGAAGATCAAACAAGAAAATTATTCCATGTTTGTTCTTTAAGAGAAATTCCTATATTTACATTCATAAACAAAATGGATAGAGAAACTAGAGATCCTTTTGAACTTCTTGAAGATATTGAATCAGAACTTGGTATAAAATCTTACCCTATGAATTGGCCAATTGGTGTTGGTAAAGATTTTAAAGGCGTTTACGACCGTAAAGAAGAAAAAGTTATTATTTTTGAAGGTGGAAATCATGGTCAAAATGAAGTTAAAGAAACTATCATTGATATAAATGATGAAAACATTCAAAATGTATTAGGGGAAAACCTTTATGAAAAACTTATGGAAGATATTGAACTTTTAGATATAGCTGGTGATGATTTTTCTGAAGAAAAGGTTAGAGTTGGAGAACTTACCCCAGTATTTTTCGGTTCTGCTTTAACAAACTTTGGTGTTGAACCATTTTTAAAGGAATTTTTAAACCTTACATCATCTCCTCTTCCTAGAAATTCTAGCATAGGAGAAATTGATACCTTTGAAGAACCTTTCTCTGCTTTTGTATTTAAAATACAAGCTAATATGAATAAAGCTCATAGAGATAGACTTGCATTTATGAGAATTTGTTCAGGTAAATTTGAAAAAGGTTTAGAAGTTAACCATGTTCAAGGTGGAAAAAAAGTTAAACTTACTCAACCTCAACAATTTTTAGCTCAAGATAGAGAAATCGTTGAGGAGGCTTATGCGGGAGACATAATTGGTGTATTTGACCCAGGAATATTTTCAATTGGAGATACTTTATGTGTAAACCCTAAAAAATTCAAATTTGACGGTATCCCAACATTTGCACCTGAACATTTCGCAAGAGTTAAACCTGTGGATACAATGAAAAGAAAGCAATTTATAAAAGGTGTAACTCAAATAGCACAAGAAGGTGCAATTCAAGTCTTTAAAGAACTTCATATAGGAATGGAAGAAATTATAGTTGGAGTTGTCGGCGTTCTTCAATTTGAAGTTTTAGAATTTAGGCTTAAAAGTGAATATAACGTTGATATAAAAATGGATAGATTACCATTTAGATATGTTCGTTGGATAGAAAATGATAATGTTGATGTTGATAAATTAAACCTTACATCAGATACTAAAAAAGTTAAGGACCTTAGAGATAGAAATCTTTTAATATTCCAAAATGATTGGGGTATTAGTTGGGCACTTGAACATAATTCTGGACTTATCTTATCTGATGTAGGAAAAGTTACTGATTAATCTAAACTTTATATAAATTTAAACAAAAAAAACAAATTACTAAATCTGCAAAATTTTAATTATGCAGATTTATGTAACTTGTTTTTTATTTTAAGTCTGCATTATATTCCTAAAACAATTTTCTCTATTGCTTTTCCAACTCCGTCGCATTCATTATTATCTGTTATATACTTTGCGGCTTCTTTAACATCTTTCCTTGCATTACCCATAGCAATTCCAAAACCTGCATTTTGTATCATTGATAAATCATTTTCACTATCTCCAATACAAATTATTTCATTTTCTTTTATTCCTAATATTTTTGCAAGTTGCTTTATTCCACTCCATTTGCATGTACCCTTTGGCATAACTTCAAAATTATTTGACCAAGAACTTACAACCTCTAAACCTTCTATTTCTCTCAATTCTTTTTTTGCTCTATTCAAAGCATCAATATTTTCATTTTCTATACATATAGCTTTCAAAATATCTCCTTCATTTTCTTTAAAAGCTTTATCTACATCTACATTTTCAAGTATTGTTATTTTATCTTCATTTCTTTTAGCTTTTCTGTTTGTTTGCTTATAGGCATGATTTTCATTTAATGTTTTTTCTAAGATTATTCCATTATATAAATTATAATAAACATTTAAATTATGTTTTTTAATAATAGAATCTATTACTTTAAGCTGGTCATAAGTTAATGCAGATTTATATATAATCTCTTCTTTATCTTGCTCTTTTATAAACCCTCCATTTGATGCAACTATTGGGGTTTCTATTCCAAGTAAATCTGCATAAATTTTAGCCGATTTAAATATTCTTCCTGTAGTTATAGCAACCACTATTCCCTTTTCTATTGCTTCTTTTATTGCTTTTTTATTTCTCTCACTTACTTCATGCTTGCTATTTAAAAGAGTTCCATCCATATCTATACAAATCATTTTATATTCCATAATTAAATTTATTGCTATATTTTAGCAATGTCCTCCTTTATTACAATATTTATTTTTTACTTTTATATAATTTGAATAATTAAAAATTAATATTACATATGTACTAACCTTATATTATCCAATTATTTATTAAATACATAATCATATTTTTTCTGTGGAATAATATTATTAAAATAATTGAAGGGAGGTCTTTTTAATGCAAAAAAATAAAGTTACAGAAAATACCAAAGTAAAGCATAATACCTATGCTCCAGATATGAGAAATTTTTTGGAACCAGCTCCTGAGGATTTAATTTCTGGGGAAGGTAAAACTAAAACAACTTTACCAGATCACACTAAAGACCCAATAGTATGTAACAATATTGCTTCTCAAGAATTTGATTATACTGACAATTTAATCGATAGTGGAAAGCTATAATATTACACAAACTAACTTTACTGTAAAGTAAATTAAACCACATTTGTACTAAAAGAGGCTGTATTATAAATAATACAGCTTCCTTTTATTAAATTTTATAAAATTCTTCAAAAGATTTTATACAATCACTATGATCCTTAACTGCCGCAAGTTCTCTTATTGAATGCATTGAAAGTATTGGAGTTCCCATATCAACTATTCTTATTGGAAGATGTGTTGAAGATATTGGTCCTATTGTTGAACCTCCTCTTAAATCTGACCTATTAACAAATCTTTGAACATTAACTCCAGCCTTTCTACATATCAATTCATAAGCAGTTGATGTGTCACTATCAGTTGCATAACTTTGAGATGCCGCAATCTTTATGACAGGTCCACCATTTAAAACTGGTCTTACAGTTGGATCATGTTTTTCAGGTACATTTGGATGAACTGCATGAGCTAAATCTGCTGATATTAAGAATGATTTAGAAACAGCTCTTAAAAAATCTTCTCTTCCCTTTCCAAGACCTAAAACTATTCTCTCTAAAATCATTGATAGCATTTCAGAATCTCCACCTTGTTTTGTAGAGCTTCCAACCTCTTCATTATCAGTAGCAATCATTATATTAGTAGCTAAATTTACATCAGCGCTAATTAAAGCCTCAATTCCAGCATGAACCATAGCTAAATCATCTAATCTTCCAGAAGATATAAATTCTTCATTTAATCCCATTAAACATCCTTTTTCATATTCATAAGGATAAAGTTCAAAATCTATAATAGCTTCCTTTGAAACATTTAATTCTTTCGCTAAAAGTTCTAAAAGATAATTTCCTTTTTCTAATTTTTCATTTATTAAAGATAGAAGTGGAAGAGTATCTTTTTGTCTATTTATCTTAAATCCATCATTAACTTCTCTATTCATATGAATTGCAAGATTTGGAATTACAAGAATTGGTCTTTTTATGTTCACAAGTTTACTAACTGGATATAGAGGATTATCTCCTTCTAAAGTAACTCTACCAGCTAAAGCTAATGGTCTGTCAAACCATGTATTTAATATTGGTCCTCCATAAACTTCTGTATTTAACTTAACATAAGCATTTTCAACTACAATATCTGGATTTGGTTTAATCCTAAATCCTGGTGAATCAGTATGAGCACCTACAAGTTTAAAACCATGCTCTGCCACATCACCATTTCCTACTTTAAAAGCTACAATAGCAGAATTATTTTTAGTTACATAATATTTTCCTTTAGGAACTAAACTCCATTTGTTCTCTTCTTTTAATTCTATAAATCCTTCTTTATTTAATCTATCTTTTACATTTTCTACAGCATGAAAAGCTGTTGGACTATTATAAGCAAAATCTATTAAATCAAGGGCAATTTCTCTTGAGTTATTCATAAAAATCTCCTTTCAAGTTTAATTAATCTATCTATACTTTAACACATATATCATTTTTAGTGAACTAACTATCCTATCTCTCTGTAATATTAACCAATCTTTACATAAGATGAACTTACATACCCTTCTATTCTCTTTCCATTAATATAATAAGCTATCTTTAACCATTTTCCATCTTCATTTAATATAATAACTTGTGATTTAGGTTTCAATGTTCCAATTACAGCATAATTAGTTCCCGCCCCTTTTCTTACATTTAAATTTGCATTTGTATTTGTCGTAACACCTGTTTTATAAGTTATCGTAGAACCCGAATTATTATTTGTATTATTGTTTGAAGAATTTCCCAAAATAGTTACATAAGACTTCGATACATATCCTTCTCTTCCATCATATTTAACTTTATAAAAACTATTCTCTTCACCCATTATAGTTACTTGCTTTCCATTATAAAGTCTATCTACTACCGAATAATTAGTTCCTGGACCTTTTCTTACATTTAATGATGTATCAACCTTTACAACTCCTACTTTAGTAGTCGCTTCTGTATTATTACCATTATTTACATTATTATCTTCATATCCATTATAAGCCTTCGCTTCTGTAATCAAATTATAAATTCGTTGTCCATAAGTATCATTGTTTTTAGCAGCATCAACTAATGAACTATATTTGCTTGTACTATATCCTGGAACAGCCCATTTCCCTGAAAGTTCTTCAACAGACTGTGCACTTCCTCTTGTTACATATTTAAATCTTGAATCAACTAAATCTAAAACCAAAGAATCTTTTGAAGCATAAGCTTTTAAATGTTGCACTTGTGCTCTTAACCCAAGTCTTGGAGTTTTAAATTTTTCCTTAACTCCAGCTGCTCCTGTTGCTCCAAGTCCAGCATAATTATTATCATTAGCATCAACTATTCCACCATATTGAAAATACCCTGTTTCCCAAATTGCTTGAGCTATAACTATATCTGGTCTAACCTTTTCGATATTAGCCTCTTCATAAGCTAAATCCACAAATTCATCTATGCTACAATTTAATTTATATACATAGCCTTTTTTTCTGCTATTTCATTAAAATATTTTTTAAATCCCTCCTTGCTAACCTCTGCATTCCCCATTATGCTGTGAGTTTGATAATATATTTGAGTTGATTTTTCTAATGAATCATCAATTGCAGGTCCATCTATATACATAGCATCATTATTATCTTTTATATCAATAATTTTTTCTTCTAAATTATCCTCTGCTAAAACACATGTATTATTTATAAAAATGCCTGTTCCTAAACCTAATATCATCATAAAACTACACAATTTTTTTCTTTTCATTGAATTTCCCCCTAATATTCAATTTTTAATATTTATATTGGTAAATTTAAATAATAGCATAAAATTTTATTAATATCCTTATAATATATTGTACCACAATTTGTATTAATTAAATTAATTTTGTAATATTTATGTATTATTTGATTATTTAAACAATTTATTTTCTAGATTTATATGTAAATAAACATGATTATTAAAATCATTCTTATTTAAGTAAATTTTTTCTAATTTTTTTATTTTTTTTTTAAATTTTAGTGTTTTATTTCATATATTAATGTTATAATAATGCTCATGTAGTTTAGGAAAAGGAGGAAATGATATGCTTTCAAAGCTATTAATTAAAATTTTTATTAAAAATTCTGAAAACATACAAGATAATTCTGTAAGAGATAAGTATGGATATTTTGCTGGAATAGTCGGTATTGTATTTAATCTTCTACTTTTTTTTATAAAATTATTTGTAGGAATCATCACTGGAAGTATTGCTGTTACAGCTGATGCATTTAACAATTTATCAGACACTATATCATCCATAATAACAATACTTGGATTTAGATTATCTAATCTTCCACCTGATAAAGAACATCCATTTGGACACGGTAGATCAGAATACATAGCATCCCTTATTATGTCTTTCATAATACTTATGGTTGGTTTAGATTTCGCAAAATCATCAATTACAAGAATACTAAACCCTACACCTGTTCATTTTGATATACTTGCATTTATTTTATTACTTATAACAATAATAGTTAAAATTTGGCTTAGTCTTTTTAATAGATTCGTTGGTAAAAAGATTAATTCAAAAGCTCTTGAGATATCAGCTTTTGATTCTCTAGGAGATGTTTTTGCTTCAAGTATAGTTTTAATTTCATTCGTTGTTGCAAGATTCACATCAATTCCTTTAGATGGGTATGTTGGACTTTTTGTATCATTGTTCATACTTTATGCTGGATACAAACTTTTAAGAGAAACAATAAGCCCACTTTTGGGGGAATCACCAGATCCAAAACTTGTAGATAGTATAAAAGAGGAATTGCTATCTTATGATTATATAACTGGTGTTCATGATTTAATAATTCACAATTATGGAGTTGGAAAATTCATGGCATCAATTCATGCTGAAATACCTGCTAATATAGATATAATGACAATTCATAATGTCATAGATTTAGCAGAACGTGAAATATCAGAAAAACTTAAAATAGTTTTAGTGGTTCATATGGATCCTATATCTATTGAGGAAAATGAAGTTAAATCAGCTAAAGAACTTATAGAAAAAATAATCAGCAAAAAACCTATAATAACATCTATTCATGATTTTAGGATTATTGGAAAAGGTGAAAAGAAAAGTTTAATTTTTGACGTTGTTATTAGACCAGATGATGCTCATAAAAAGATTTCAGATGATGAAATTATTCAATTTATATCTGAAGAAACAAAAAAAATACATAAAAATTATAAATGTATTATTACAGTTGATAGAGAGTTTATTTAACAGTCCTCTTTTTATTAAATTGTGATTCTATAAAAATTTAAAAATCAATATTTGTAATAAAATTTGTGTAAAATAAAATTCTAAGAATAAACATCTTAGAATTTTATTTTATCTTAATTAATTATTTTTATATTTTTTTCTTTCATTAATTATAATCAACATAAGTATACAAACACCTATTATTGTTAAGCCTGCGCCTTTATAAATACCATCTGGAATAAATACAAGTTTTATGTTTTGAGTTCCTTGATTTAATTTTATCTCCATGAAGTTATATTTAGAAAGAATCTTAACTTTTTTACCATTTATATAAGCGCTCCACCCACTATCATATGGTATTGATAAGAACAATATATTGTTATTTCCTTGTGCTGTTACAGTACCTGTTATTTGTGTATTTGTAACCTCTAAATCTTTTATCGAATTATTCTTCAATGTATCAATGCTTTTTGCAAATGTACTAACATTTAATCCATAAAATTGAATATGACTTATTACAAAATCATTATCAACTAATTCTAATTGAACTGTTACATTTTCTCCAGCCTTAAAATAACCTAAGCTTATTATTCCATTGTTCCATGAACCACCATAGGTGCTTATTTTTTTACCATTTACATAAAGATAAACCGCTCTTTGAATTCCATCATTTAAATCCATATAAAGCTCTTGATTCTTCGCATTCATAATATTAAACGTTAGAACTCCAGTCTCCTTATCATTTATTTTCTCCACAGCCAGCTTACTCTCTCCATCTGCAACTATCTGAGCATTACGTAGGCTTATTGTATAATCTGAATCAGCTGGTTCTAAATACTCCTTATAATTTGCAGTGTTGATTTCATTTCCAAGCATACTATTTAAAAATAAATTATTATTTACAAACATATTTGATGTAAAATCTATATTTTTATCCATAAAACCGCTGTTTACAACATAACCTATTGGAAGAGAATATTTATATTCATTAATTACTTTTCCATATCCCTCAGCAACTTCAGTATATAAATCACCTAAATAATTATTAGCCATTACATATTTTACTCCAAGTAACGAATTTAAAATAGCAGTAGTACCTGAATACGTAGTTGCTAAATTAACTCCTGCATTACCAAGTCCCAAATCATAATGCAAAAACTCTCCTAAAGGTTGATATGTAAATGAAGTAAACGATGCTATATTATTATAATCTAAAGCCATCCCTCTATTATATCTTCCATCAACTTCAGCCATTCTATAAAAACTAGTATCTTTTTCTTTTATTTCATTTACTAAAGGTTGAGAACTTATAATATTAGAATATACTTTGCTTCCTATAGAGCCCACATCAGCATTTATATCACTTATATATAAAGCTGAACTTAGTGTTAATTCTCCAAATATCATTATTATCATAAAAATTGAAACATTTTTCTTTAAGTCAGGTCTATTTTTATACAGATATAAAAGCACTACATATATTATCACCATTACTATATTACCTGCAATTACAAGCATTCCGCCTGCACCTACATAAGTAAAAAGTAAATATACAAGTATGCAAATTAAAATAACTCCTGATATTATTATACTTTTATTTGAACTGTATTTAATGTTTACAAATTCTTTATATGCATAACTTAACATCATAAAAGAATACACAAAAGAAAATCTAAACATATACCATATAGGAGTTTCAAACCCTTGCCATGCTAAATCTACTATGGGTACTGTAAAACTTATAAACATCCCAACGTACATTAAAAGACTTATAATCTTTTCCTTTTGAGATATCTTTTTATTAAAAAAATATGGAATTAATAATATAAGTGGAATAAGCCCTATATATATATTGGGTTGACCATAGGAAATTGCTTCATATGTACCTGCAAAAAATTTTGATAAAAATAAATTAAAATTAAATGTATTTATAGGATTGCTAAGATATATCTGTGTTCCTGTATTTTTAATAGCAAAATATGTAGGAACAACTAATATACCAGAAATAAGAGCTGCAACAACAGCTGAAAATAAAAACCTAGCTAATGCTTTAATGAATTTTTTCCAATCTGTTACTTTATTTTCTGTAAAATATCTAGATAAAAAATAAAGCAAAGCAAATCCACCAACCATATATGATATATAAAAGTTATCTAATATCATAATAGCTAAAAATACAATAAAAAATGTTTTTTTCTTTTCTTTTATTAATTTTTCAACGCCTATTAAAACAAGTGGCAGAAGAATCACTCCATCTAGCCACATTATATTTAAATAATACATTACAACATATCCCATTAAAGCATACATTGTTGAAAAAAATACTGTGTATATATTTATTTTTTTGTACATGTATTTTATAAATATAATAAATGTTAATGATGATAATGCTACTTTTATAAGTAACAAAGTCATCATAAAATTTTGCATATCGGATTTTGGGAAAAGTAAAACTAAAAATGATAATGGACTTGCTAAATAATAAGCAAAAATTCCTATAAATCCTCCACCCAAACTTAATTTCCATGAATATAATAATTGAGAAAAATCACCACTAGATAATATACTTTTGTATAATGAATAAAAATTTGCATATTGATTATACATATCTCCAATTAAGATACTTCTAAAACCAAAAGCTCCTGCCCCAATAATCGTAAAAGCTATGTAAAGTATTAAAGCTGGCGCTATCATGCCAATGATTAAATATTTTACAAAAGTTTTTTTCTCTGTTGATTTATTCATATTTTTCTCCTAATCAAAATCTCTAACCTTTTCTCCATTATATTCTTCAACAAAATATAAAGGTCTTCTCTTCGTTTCATTAAAGACTCTTCCTATATATTCTCCTATAATACCTAGAGATAATAATTGAACTCCACCTAAAAATAGTATAACTGCCATAAGTGATGGATATCCTTTAACAGCTTCACCCATTATTAAAGTTCTTGCTATTATTATTACTATATAAACAAAGGCACAAAAAGAAATTATAACACCTAAAAAGCTAGAAATTCTAAGAGGTTTAGTGGTAAAAGACGTTATTCCCTCTATTGCTAAATCTATAAGTTTCCAATAATTCCATTTAGTACTTCCCGCTACTCTTGGGTCTCTATCAAATAGTATTTCCTTTTTATTAAAACCTATCCAACTAAACATACCCTTAGTATATCTCTCTGATTCTCTAAATTTTCTAAGAGCATCTACACATCTTCTATCTAATAATCTAAAATCACCTGTATTTTTTTGAATAGGTATTCTAGTACTTTTTTGTAACATCTTATAAAAAAGAGATGATGTGAATTTTTTCATAAAGCTTTCCCCAGCTCTACTTTTTCTTTTAGCATATACATCGTCATATCCTTGTTCCCAATATTTTAACATCTCTTCTATAAGTTCTGGAGGATCTTGCAAATCAGCATCTAATATTATGCAACAATCGCCAGTTACATAATCTAATCCCGCTATCATAGCAGTCTCTTTTCCATAATTTCTTGATAAATTTATGTAACACATTCTTTTATCTCTTTTTCTTAGTTCTCTTAAAATATTTAATGTGTTATCTTTGCTACCGTCATTTATTAACAACACCTCAAATTCATAATTGTTTAATTTATTTATAACATTTTCCAACCTGTCATAGAGAGTATATAAAACCTCTTCTTCGTTATATGCAGGTATCAAAATACTGACCTTTTTCATTTTTTTCCTCCTAATATAACTTAATATTAAATTAAACTTATAATATTTAATGCTATTTCATAGCTATAAAGATGGCACCAATTATTATTAATATAATACCTATAACCTTCTCTTTATTAACCTTTTCTTTTAGCATCAATCTAGATATTATAATAGTCCATATATAAGTTATGGCTGTTAACGGCAACACTATACTGTATGGTAAATATTTTAAAGCTACTATGTTTAATACTGCTGCTATAACATATAATATTCCACCAATGTATAAATTTAAATTTAAAAACACACTTCTAAACACATTCTTAAAATCTAAATGAGCTGCTCCTTTTTTAAAAAAGAATCCACCTAAACTTCCCATCAGCGTCATAATTGGAAATAATAAATATATTTTATTCATTTTTACCTCCCCTAGCTATGGAAATAACTCCTGCTATTATAATCACAATTCCTATTAATTCCATAGGAGATACAACTTCACCCAAAAATATGTACCCAATTATAAGAGCAAATACATAGCTTACACACATAAGAGGCTGTATAACTGAAAGCTGTCCAAACTTAAGAGCCACTATCATGAGAAGAGCTCCTATTCCATACAAGAAAAATCCTATCAATAAATATAAAATATTTATACTGCTTATTTTCCAAAATAATTGTCCAAAAGATGTACAAACTGCTGACAGTATTATTAGAGTTATACCCAGTGTCATATTATTCTTTTTTTCCATACTACTTTTCTCTCCTATTTTTTTCACACTCTAAGTATTTCTTGTTTTCAATTTTAAATTAACAATTTTATAAATTAAAAGTTTTAATTTACATATTACTAACAAACCTATTTAATTATAACACTTATTTAAGATTTGCAACAAAAAAAAGTCTAAAAATGATACTAACTAGATTATTATATCATCTTTAGACCTTGAATTACTAACAGAAATGAATTTTTTTTGATAAATTATTAATTGTATCGTATATTTATAATATTTTAGATAAAAATTCTCTAGTTCTTGAATTTTTTGGATTAAAAAATATCTCATTTGGTTCACCTTTTTCAATAATTTTTCCATTATCCATAAAAATTATTCTACTTCCAACCTCCTTAGCGAAGCCCATTTCATGAGTTACAACCACCATAGTCATCCCATCTTTTGCTAATTGTTTCATAACATTTAAAACCTCTCCAACCATTTCTGGATCTAATGCAGATGTTGGCTCATCAAAAAGCATAACATCTGGCTCCATAGCCAATGCCCTTGCAATTGCTATTCTTTGCTTTTGCCCTCCTGATAATGAACTTGGATAACTATTTGCCTTGTCAGAAAGTCCAACCTTTGCTAGAAGTTCCATAGCTTTTTCAATAGCTTTTTCTTTTGATATCTTTTTGACCTTAATAGGTGCCATAGTTATATTTTCTAAAACTGTTTTATGTGGAAATAAATTAAACTGTTGAAAAACCATACCCATTTTTTCTCTTATTTTATTTATGTCACACTCTTTATTTGTTATAGATTTTCCTTCAAAAGTTATTTCTCCAGAAGTTGGTTTTTCTAAAAGGTTTAAACATCTTAAAAATGTACTTTTTCCAGAACCTGATGGTCCTATAAGCACTAAAACTTCACCTTTTTTAATATGCTCATCTATTCCTTTTAAAACCTGAGTCTCCCCAAAACATTTATAAAGGTTATTTACATAAAGCATCTGTATTCATTCTCCTTTCTATATACTTTATAACTCGTCCTAAAGTATAAGTTAATACAAAATAACAAATTGCTGAAATTATAAGTGGTTCAAAAGACCTAAATATTCTTCCAGTAACCTTATTTGCAGCATACATAAGTTCTGCAACTCCAATAGTTGATGCCATTGATGATTCTTTTATAACTGCTATAAACTCATTTCCAATGGCAGGTAATATATTTTTTATTGCCTGTGGAATAATTACCAAAAACATTGCCTTAGAATAATTCATTCCTAAACTTCTTGCAGCTTCTAATTGTCCTTTATCAACTGCCTCTATCCCAGCTCTTATAAGTTCTGATACATAAGCTGCTGAATTTAATGATATTGCAAGTATACCTGACGCTATGGCTGGCATATCTAAATTGAAAATTTGATCGGCTCCATAATATACAATCATTATCTGTAAATAAAGAGGTGTTCCACGTACCACTTCAATATAAGTGCTTGATAAAACTTTAAAAATATTTATTTTAAGTATAGTAAATTTGCTTTTTTTCATTGCATATAAAACTATTCCAAACAAAGTCCCCAAAAACACAGAAATTAAAGATATAAATAACGTTAATTTTATTCCATCTATAAAATACATATAGTAATCTGACAAAAAGCTAAAATCCATAAAACCCCTCCATATATGATTTCCAAATATTAATTAGAAACCATTGCATTTGCATTTACAACAAATTCATCTATTTTCCCGTTGCTTATTAACCCATCTATTATATTATTAACCTCATCTAATAAATCACTTGAGCCTTTTTTAACAGCAATAGCTGCCCCTCCGTCATCATACTTAACAGGTATTTCAGTTAAAAATAAATCTTCATTAGTAGTTAAAATTGTTTCAGCTACTGGTTTTTCAACTACTACCGCATCAATCTTTCCTGATTTTAATTCCGTAATTAATTGATCAACCTTTGTAAGCTCTGTTATATTAGCATTTTCTATTTGTTCTTCTGCTATCCTTGCTTGAATAGCTCCCATTTGAACTCCTATTTTTTTATTAGCTAAATCCTCTAAGCTCGTATAAATATTCTTATTTCTATCTAATACTAAAATAGATTGAACTGCTTTATAATATACATCAGAAAAATCAACACTTTTCTCACGCTCTGCATTAGGACTCATTCCTGATATAACCATGTCAATTTTTCCAGATTGAAGTGCAGCTAAAAGCATTCCAAAATCCATTTCTCTAATCTCAAGTTCTACCCCTAAACTGCTTGCTATTTCATTTGAAACATCAACATCAAAGCCTATAATTTGATCTTTTCCATCTATAATTGTATGAAATTCATAAGGTGCATAATCAGCACTCATCCCAACAACTAATTTTCTATTATCCCTTATATTATCTAAAGAACTTGACTTGCTAGATGATGTACTTGCAGTACCACTATTAGATGAACAACCTATCAATAAATTTAATGCAACACCCATTACAGATAAAGCTAAAACACCTCTAAAAAATCTCTTTTTTATTTTCATTTAAAATCCCCCACTTTTTTAATATTAACTATTAATAAGTTTATTAACTATCATCTTAATATATGAATTATTATTCATTTTTGTGAATTATTATGCAATAATTAAAATTTATTTATCATTAAATTCCTTTTGATAAATAAAAAAACTTGCTAACTATCTCTAATTAACAAGTTTTTTAAATTTAAGATTTTTATTCCAATGTAATATCTTTTAATCTATGAAGGGCTCTAGTGGACATTATATATTTTATTAAATTCTCTTCTTTATTTTCTTTAGAAGATTCTTTTATTTCAGCTATTATAACTCCATCAAATTCTAATCCTTTTGCTAAGTAAGACGGAATTATTACAACACCACCCTTATAAATTATATCTTCTCTATTAAATTTAACTACATGAATTTTATCTTTTATAATATCATATATTTGTTCTAATTGATTCTGGTCTTTTGTTATAATAGCTATACTATCTAACTTATCACCATTATATTCATTAATGCAATTTATTATCTTATCTCTAAAATCACCTTTATTTTTTACATTTATAGCTTCAACAGCCTTTCCATTTCTAACTAAAGGTGTTATTGAAGTTTCTTTTAAAAATTTATTTGCATAATCTATTATTTCAAAAGTACTTCTATAACTTCTATTTAAGTTAAAGACTTCAATATTATCTAAATTTAAAATATTATCTAAATTAAGCATAGCAGGAATTTCTGACACTTTATTTATTCTTTGATTTACATCTCCAACTATTGTGAAATACTTGCTTCCTGTCAATTCTTTTATTACTTTAAATTGAATTGGAGAATAGTCTTGTGCCTCATCTATTATTACATGACGATAACTTTGTTTTGCCTTTTTACCTTCAAGATTTATCATCAAATATAAAATAGGTGCTAAATCATTAGTTGTTAATATTTTATTGTTATTAAATTCCTTATATATTTTAACTATGCTTTTCTTTCCAAGCCAAGTTTCTATTTCTTGTCTTGAATTCATAACTTCTTTAACAATTTCCCTAACTTCTATACTTCTTTTAAACTCTATATTATTTTCTTCAATTAAAAGTTCTTCTGGCTTTAATGAAGATTTTAATTCATTTACTTTTTTATTTAATTCCCTAAACTTTTCATCTCTCTTATCTTTAATTTTAGAGATTAATATTCTTTTTATCTTTTCACTTCTCCTAAACAAAGGCATATATGCATAATGTTTTTCAAACATTTCTTTTATTTCATCTACCCCAACTACCTCTTCACCAAAATATTTAGCAGGTTCAATCTTAAAATAATTTAAATCCATATTTCTTATTAAAATATCTAAATCATCTATTATTTTTGTTGAATTTTTGTACTTAGTATCTTCTACAATTTGCTTATTACCAGAAACTAAAGCATCTAAATATTCCTCAAATCCTGCTATTTCTATTGGCTCTTCCAATTGCTCTGCTGCAAAATCTAAAAATGTCTGTTGTTTAACTTTTGATTCTCCAAGGCTTGGTAACACCTGTGATATATATTCCATAAATATGTGGTTTGGGCCTAAAATTAAAACTTTATCCTCAAGTTCTTTTCTATAATTATATAAAAGATATGCCACTCTATGAAGAGCTATAGTAGTTTTACCACTACCTGCTACACCATTTACAACTATATTCTTAGTTCTTTCCTTTCTTATTATCTCATCTTGTTCCTTTTGTATAGTCATAACTATATCTTTTAATTTTTCAGAAGAATTATTACTTAAGACCTCTTGTAAAATTTCATCTTTAATATCAACTTCAGAATCAAATATTCCCTTTAATTCACTCTTTTTAACTATTATTTGTCGTCTTTTTAAGATATCAGTTTTAACTTTTCCATCAGGTGCTGTATAATATGCTTCTCCTAAACTTCCATGATAAAATAATGATGCAATAGGTGCTCTCCAGTCAACAATTAACGGTTCAAAATCTCCTTCTGGAATAACTCCAAATCTTCCGATATACATTTCTTCTTCATCATCAAAATTAGAATCAATAAAATTTATCTTACCAAAATAAGGAGAACTTTTTAATGTAGTAAGTTCTTTTAATTTTTTATCTATAGAAGCAAAAGCCTGCTCCTTCATATATCTCTCATGATCAAAATATTCTATTAACTTATCTTCGTCATCTCTATACTCTTCTATAGCATTTTTTCTATAATCTAATATATATTCTGTTATTTCTTTTCTTTTATTTATATGATTTAGAACCTCTTTGTTTAATATATTTAAAGTATCTTCTAAATGCTTGTTCTCTATTAAAAAATCATTATTCTTTTCCATTTTTTCCTCCTCATAAATTTATTAATTTTAAAGAAAAAATATTTAACTGTAAAACTTTTCTATAAAATTAACAAAACCTAGAATTAATAATAAAAGTGAGCTATGTATTAGCATAACTCACTATATTGTAACTTACTTTGTTTTTAAAATTAGAATTAGAATAAATTATTATTTGAAGAATTGTCTTCATCATCTTTATTTTTTAATTCAAAATTTTCATCTGACAAATTTTCATTATCATTAGAACTTTGAATAGTCATATCTGACTTTTTAAAATCTAATTGTTCTTCATTTTCTTTTTCTAATTTTAATGTCGATTCTTCTAAAGCTTCTTCCTTCAAAGCCTCTTCTCTAGCTTTTTGAATAGCTTCTTCCTTTTCTCTTCTCTTAGCCATAGCTAATTCTCTCAACATTTCTTTTTCATACTTAGCTTTTTCATAAGCTTCTCTTTTTTCTGGATATTTTCCATAAACTATTTCCATGAACTCATCGCCCATTATAGTTTCTTTTTCTAATAAAACATTTGAAATTTCATCTAAAAGATCTTTGTTTTCACTTAATATAGTTCTTGCTTCTTTATGAGCTGTTCTAATTATAGCTAAAATTTCTTCATCAACTATAGTAGATGTTTGTTCTGAACAATTTCTAGAAGCTCTCGCATCTAAATATCTGTTATTTATAGACTCTAAAGCCATCATATCAAACCTATCACTCATACCATAAAGTGTAACCATATTTCTAGCAGATTGAGTTGCTCTTTCTATATCGTTAGATGCACCTGTAGTTATGCTACCAAATTTAACCTCTTCAGCAGCTCTACCTCCAAGCATAACAGCTATTTGATCTATCATTTCATCCTTAGATACTAAATATTTTTCTTCTTCTGGAAGTTGCATAGTATAACCTAATGCTCCCATTGTTCTTGGTATTATAGTTATTTTATGAACTGGATCAGTATTATTTAAAAGAGCTGCCACAAGAGCATGACCTACTTCATGATATGCAACTATACTCTTTTCTCTAGGAGACATTATCCTATCTTTCTTTTCCTTACCAGCTATAATAACCTCTACAGCTTCTTCTAAATCTTCTTGTATAACTTCACGTCTACCATGCTTGACTGCCCTTAAAGCTGCTTCATTTACCATATTAGCAAGGTCAGCTCCAACAGCACCTGGAGTAGATTTAGCTATAGCCTTTAAAGATACATCATCTGCAAGTTTTACATCTTTTGCATGTACCTTTAAAATAGCTTCTCTACCAATAAGGTCTGGACTATCAACTATAACCCTTCTATCAAATCTACCAGGTCTTAAAAGCGCTTTATCTAAGACTTCAGGTCTATTTGTAGCTGCAAGTATTACAACTCCTTTTGAAGAATCAAATCCATCCATTTCAGTTAAAAGTTGATTTAGAGTTTGTTCTCTTTCATCATTTCCTTGAATAGCACCATCTCTACTTTTACCTATAGCATCAATTTCATCTATAAATACTATACAAGGTGCTTTTTCCTCTGCTTGTTTAAACAAATCTCTTACTCTTGAAGCTCCCATACCAACAAACATTTCAACAAAATCAGAACCTGACATTGAGAAAAATGGTACTTTACACTCTCCTGCAACAGCTTTTGCAAGAAGTGTCTTACCAGTTCCTGGAGGCCCAACTAAAAGAGCACCCTTAGGTAGTTTAGCTCCAATTGCAGTATACTTTTGAGTATTATGCATAAAATCTACAATTTCTTTTAAAGATTCTTTTGCCTCATCTTGACCTGCAACATCATCAAAAGTAATTCCTGTTTCATCTTCTGCATAAAGCTTAGCATTATTCTTTCCAAAAGACATAACGCCTCCACCCATCTTTTTATCTATCTTTCCAAACATAAATCTTCCTAGTAGGAAAAATATTAAAAGTGGTGCTACCCAAGACAATATAAATTCTAAAATAGGATAATTTTGAGGTTGACTTACTGTTATTTGCACATTAGCTGAAAGTAATTCATTTACTAGCCCATCATCCTTAAGTCCTGCAACAGCAGGATTTGTTGTATAAAGAATTTTTCCGCTTTCTTGAGTATTTGCCTTAGGTTCAATTTGAATTTGATTACCCACAAAATCAACAGATTGTATTTCTTTATCTGAAATCATTTGTTTAAATTGAGTATAATCTATGCTTTGATACATCATTTCCTGTTTAACCACATTAAACATAAAGATTATACCAAAAACTATAGCAACATATATAAGTATATATCTAAGTTTTTTCTTATCTTTAAACATATTCCTTATCTTTTACTCCTTTTCTTATAATTATTTAACTAGGTAAGAAATCCTATTTTATTAAAAGGATATATCCTAAATCCAGCAACCGCTACTATGCTAGATGCTTTAATAAAAGGATCTGACCAATATCTTGAATCATAACTGTTAGCTCTATTATCCCCTAACATAAAGTAACAGCCAGCAGGAACCTTCCATTCACCATATTTTCCTCCTGGATATTTTACATAAGGCTGATTTAAAAGTTTACCATTTATATAAACATCTCCATTTTCATCTACAACCACTTTATCTCCAGGCGTTCCTATCACACGTTTTATAAGAAGTTCATTTGAGTAATTTGATTTAAATACCACTATCTCACCAGTTTTTAAATCATTAGCGTTAAATAATCTACTAACTAGTATTTGATCTCCAGCTTCTATAGTTGGAGCCATAGATGATGTAGGTACCACTATCTTAAATACTACAAATTTATTTATAAGAAATGCTAATCCTATGGCCGCAATAATTGGTATTATCCATCCGATTATAAAAGACTTTTTTTTAGTAACCTTAGTCTTATTATCACTCATCCTTTTGCCACATACCTTTCATCAATTCTTTTATTTTTTTGTTCCTTTCTATAGTTTTTTTCTCATCTAGTATATATTTTTCTTTTTCTTTTCTAATTATATATCCTTCTTTTAAAATTCCTACTATTAATTCTTTATTTATTTTTATAGTATTGAAATTTTCATCTTGACATATAACTAAATTATCCTCAATCCTATCTATTACCCAAAAATTCATATACTCTGAGACTCCTTTAAAATAAAGTATCACTTATAAGTATACCACATTACAACATTTTTTTATCATTTGTTATAGTATTTTTTTCATCAGTTTACATTACTATTTTAAATTTTTTACACACAATCATTTCTTATAATGTCATCATAAGATTCTCTTTTACAAGCTAATTTACTTTTTCCATTTGATACCATAACTACTGCTGCCCTTGGTATTCTGTTATAATTGCTTGCCATAGAATACCCATATGCTCCCGTACTTAAAACAGCTAATATATCTCCTGTTTTTGGTTCATTTAATCTTATATTGTCTATTAATATATCTCCAGATTCGCAACATTTCCCCGCAATAGTCACATCTTCAAACTTATCCCCTGAAACTCTATTTGCGATTAAACATTCATATTTAGCATTATAAAGGGCTGGTCTTATATTATCTGCCATTCCACCATCTACACACACATATTTTCGGATATTTTCTATTTCCTTAATAGCACCTATTGTATATAAAGTTGTTCCTGCATTTCCAATTAAACTTCTTCCAGGCTCTATTGAAAACACTGGTCTTGGGAAATTCAACTCTTCACAAACTTTTTCAGCAGTATCTAAGATAGCACTACAATACTCTTCAATTTCCTTTGGCTTATCTTCTTTAGTGTAATAAATTCCGAAGCCACCTCCAAAATCTATCTCCTTTATAAGATGACCTGTTTTTTTATAAATATTATTAGCTAAAGTAACCATTATTTTAGCATCATCTTTAAAAGGTTGTAAGTCAAATATTTGAGATCCTATATGACAATGAATTCCTGTTAATTCTATGTTCTCCAATTTTAAAACTTCATTTACCACATGTATTATTGATTCTTCAATTAATGGAAATCCAAATTTAGAATCTAATTGACCAGTCTTTATGTACTCATGAGTATGTGCTTCTATTCCAGGTGTTATTCTTAAATATATTTTTTGCACTTTATTATAAGATTTTGAGATACTATTTAAAACGTTAAGTTCACAAAAATTATCAACAACAAATCTACCAACCCCAAGTTTAACACCAAGCTCTATTTCATCTCTTGTTTTATTATTTCCATGAAAATATACATGTTCCAAAGGGAAATTTGCTTTATATGACGTATATAATTCTCCACCTGAAACAACATCTAAATAAAAACCTTCTTCTTTTAAAATATTACACATATACATATTTAAAAAAGCTTTTCCTGCATAAGTCACTCTATTTTTCTCAGATTCACAATAAAAAGCTTTATAATACCTTTTGCAATTGCTTCTTATAAGTTCCTCATTCATAACATATAGAGGAGTATTATATTCATTAACTAATTCAGAAATTTTAACCCCTCCTATAATTAATTCATTATCTTTAATATTCATAGCCCCAAATAATTTCATTATATATTCCTCCAAATTAATACAGTATTTTTCACTTTAAATAATATATAAAATCTAATTATTTTTCAAATATTTTAGAATTTTTTCAACAACTTTTTTACCTACTATATCTTCTTGCATTACTGACAAAGCTTCATCTAATTTCACCCATCCCATATCTTCAACTTCATCTGATTTTACAATCTCACCACTTTCATAGAAAGCCATATATGTTAACATTAAAATCTCCTTGCCTTCTACATAATCACTTCCTAAATATTTTATACCATTTACATTTAAACCTGATTCCTCTTTAACTTCTCTGATTGCAGCTTCTTCTGCTGTTTCATCAATTCCCACGTATCCAGTTAATAACACTTTAGAATTTTTAAATATATAACTTTGTTTCAATAATAATATATAATTTTCTTTCACAACTCCAATCATAATGCATGGTTTTGGTAAATTAAAAAATAACTCCTTATGAGTTTCACAAAAAGGAACACCACCTTCATCCCAACAGTATTTTATCACCAGTTTTTCCCCACATAAAGGACAATATTTATATTGCATAAACTCTCCTCACTTTTGTAACTTTATTTTTACAGAAGTTAGAAAATTAAATTTCTAATTTCTACACTATATAATTATATGCAAATATGCTTATTCTAAATTCTTTAACAAATTCAGTACATCTTAAAATATAGAATATATTTAAATGCTTATAATTATCTTATAAAAACTTATTTTATTATGTTTTATCATTATAATAAAGCAAAATATTATATTTATAAAGCACTAATTTATAAATATTTGACAAAAAGCTCCATAAGCATTTGCTTATGGAGCATATATAATTGGTGACCCATAGGAGAATCGAACTCCTGTTACCACCGTGAAAGGGTGGTGTCTTAACCGCTTGACCAATGGGCCTTATAAAAAATATTTAATTATATATTCTCTCAAAATTACACTAAGTATTAACATAAAGTTAATTAGGTCAAGCCCTCGACCTATTAGTATCAGTCAGCTAAATATGTTACCATACTTGCACCTCTGACCTATCAACCTTGTGTTCTTCAAGGGGTCTTACTAGCTTATGCTATGGGAAATCTCATCTTGAGGTGGGCTTCACGCTTAGATGCTTTCAGCGTTTATCCCTTCCCGACTTAGCTACCCAGCTGTGCTCCTGGCGGAACAACTGGTACACCAGAGGTCAGTCCATCCCGGTCCTCTCGTACTAAGGACAGCTCCTCTCAAATTTCCTACGCCCGCGACGGATAGGGACCGAACTGTCTCACGACGTTCTGAACCCAGCTCGCGTGCCGCTTTAATGGGCGAACAGCCCAACCCTTGGGACCTACTTCAGCCCCAGGATGCGACGAGCCGACATCGAGGTGCCAAACCTCCCCGTCGATGTGGACTCTTGGGGGAGATCAGCCTGTTATCCCCGAGGTAGCTTTTATCCGTTGAGCGATGGCCCTCCCACGAGGTACCACCGGATCACTAAGCCCGACTTTCGTCCCTGCTCCACTTGTGGGTGTCGCAGTCAGGCTCCCTTCTGCCTTTGCACTCTTCGAACGATTTCCGACCGTTCTGAGGGAACCTTTGGGCGCCTCCGTTACTTTTTAGGAGGCGACCGCCCCAGTCAAACTGCCCACCTAACAATGTCCTGTGACCAGATTCATGGCCGCCAGTTAGAACTTCAGTACTATCAGGGTGGTATCCCAACGTCGACTCCACTAAGGCTGACGCCCTAGTCTCTCAGTCTCCCACCTATCCTGTACAGACAATACCGAAATTCAATGCTAAGCTACAGTAAAGCTCTACGGGGTCTTTCCGTCCAATCGCGGGTAACCAGCATCTTCACTGGTACTACAACTTCGCCGGATTTGCAGTTGAGACAGTGCTCAAGTCATTACGCCATTCGTGCGGGTCAGAACTTACCTGACAAGGAATTTCGCTACCTTAGGACCGTTATAGTTACGGCCGCCGTTTACTGGGGCTTAAGTTCACACCTTCGCTTACGCTAAGTGTTCCCCTTAACCTTCCAGCACCGGGCAGGCGTCAGCCCCTATACATCAGCTTACGCTTTAGCAGAGACCTGTGTTTTTGCTAAACAGTTGCTTGAGCCTATTCTCTGCGGCCTACTCTCATAGGCATCCCTTATTGCTAACTTACGGGATCAATTTGCCGAGTTCCTTAACTGCAATTCTTCCGCCGGCCTTAGGATTCTCTCCTCACCTACCTGTGTCGGTTTGCGGTACGGGCACTACTTCTCTCTCTAGACGCTTTTCTTGGCAGCGTGGAATCATGTACTTCGGTTCCGTAGAACCTTCCCCATAACATCTCATCATTATTACAACGGATTTGCCTATTGTAACTGACTAAATGCTTAGACTAGCATCCAATAGCTAGCACACACTATCCTCCTGCGTCACGCCATCGATAATAACGATGGTAGTGGTACTGGAATATCAACCAGTTGTCCATCACCTACGCCTTTCGGCCTCGGCTTAGGTCCCGACTAACCCTCAGCGGACGAGCCTTCCTGAGGAAACCTTAGGTATTCGGCCTGTAGGATTCTCACCTACATCTCGCTACTAATGCCAACATTCTCACTCGTAATCAGTCCACCACTCCTTACGGTATGACTTCAGCCCGATTACGACGCTCCTCTACCGCTTGAATAAATTCAAGCCCGTAGCTTCGGTGGTAAGTTTTAGCCCCGAACATCTTCGGCGCAGGATCTCTCGACTAGTGAGCTATTACGCACTCTTTTAATGAGTGGCTGCTTCTAAGCCAACATCCTAGTTGTCTTAGAAATCCCACATCCTTTTCCACTTAACTTACACTTTGGGACCTTAGCTGACGATCTGGGCTGTTTCCCTTTTGACCACGGATCTTATCATTCGTAGTCTGACTGCCGAACTTATAGTATATGGCATTCGGAGTTTGATAAGGTTCGGTAAGCGCTATGCCCCCTAGCCCATTCAGTGCTCTACCTCCATTACTCATATTCGACGCTAGCCCTAAAGCTATTTCGAGGAGAACCAGCTATCTCCGAGTTCGATTGGAATTTCTCCGCTATCCACAGCTCATCCCATGCTTTTTCAACAGCAACGTGGTTCGGTCCTCCACGAGGTTTTACCCTCGCTTCAACCTGGCCATGGATAGGTCACCCGGTTTCGGGTCTACGACATGCAACTAGTTGCCCTATTAAGACTTGGTTTCCCTTCGGCTCCGTACCTTAAGTACTTAACCTTGCTACATATCGTAACTCGTTGGCTCGTTCTACAAAAAGCACATCATCGCACACATAAGGTGCTTTGATCGGTTGTAGACATATGGTTTCAGGTTCTATTTCACTCCCCTCCCGGGGTTCTTTTCACCTTTCCCTCACGGTACTGCTTCACTATCGGTCATCAGGTAGTATTTAGCCTTGGGAGGTGGTCCTCCCTGCTTCCCACAAGGTTTCACGTGTCTCGTAGTACTCTGGATTAGAACTTGATTACTCTAACTTTCATTTACAGGACTATTACCTTCTACGGTAGAGCTTTCCAGCTCTCTTCAATTAGTTATAGTTTCTCGTTATGTTCTATCCACAACCCCGGAAACAAGTTTCCGGTTTGGGCTCTTTCCCTTTCGCTCGCCGCTACTTAGAAAATCGATTTTTCTTTCTCTTCCTCTAGGTACTTAGATGTTTCAGTTCCCTAGGTTTACCCTCGTTAACCTATTTATTCAGTTAACGATACATGGGGTTTCCCATGTGAGTTTCCTCATTCGGAAATCTTTGGATCTCAGACTATGTGCGTCTACCCAAAGCTTATCGCAGCTTATCACGTCCTTCATCGGCTCCTGATGCCAAGGCATTCACCATACGCCCTTTGTAGCTTGACCTTTGTTTCTATCTTTTAGATAGTTGCAATCAATTTTACAAAGAATAGTAAATTTAATTGGCTTTACTCTATTTATTAATACTTATGTGTAATTTTCAAAGAACATAATTTTGAAAGAACTTAATCTTTCAAAATTAAACAGATATTTAAGAAGCATTCTTTATTATCATCTTAGTTTTCTTAAGATGTTCTTCCTTAGAAAGGAGGTGATCCAGCCGCAGGTTCTCCTACGGCTACCTTGTTACGACTTCACCCCAATCGCTGACCCTACCTTCGGCCGCTGCCTCCTTACGGTTAGCTTACGGACTTCGGGTATTGCCAACTCTCATGGTGTGACGGGCGGTGTGTACAAGACCCGGGAACGTATTCACCGCGACATTCTGATTCGCGATTACTAGCAACTCCAGCTTCATGTAGGCGAGTTTCAGCCTACAATCCGAACTGAGACAAGTTTTTGAGTTTTGCTCCACTTCACAGTATTGCTTCTCTTTGTACTTGCCATTGTAGCACGTGTGTAGCCCTAGACATAAGGGGCATGATGATTTGACGTCATCCCCACCTTCCTCCCGGTTAACCCGGGCAGTCTCGCTAGAGTGGTCAACTTAATGGTACCAACTAACAATAAGGGTTGCGCTCGTTGCGGGACTTAACCCAACATCTCACGACACGAGCTGACGACAACCATGCACCACCTGTGTTCCTGTTCCCGAAGGAATTTCCCACATTACTGGTAATTCAGGACATGTCAAGTCTAGGTAAGGTTCTTCGCGTTGCTTCGAATTAAACCACATGCTCCGCTGCTTGTGCGGGTCCCCGTCAATTCCTTTGAGTTTTAATCTTGCGACCGTACTCCCCAGGCGGAATACTTAATGCGTTAGCGGCGGCACAGAGGCTTGGGGCCCCTACACCTAGTATTCATCGTTTACGGCGTGGACTACCAGGGTATCTAATCCTGTTTGCTCCCCACGCTTTCGAGCCTCAGCGTCAGTTACAGTCCAGAGAATCGCCTTCGCCACTGGTGTTCTTCCTAATCTCTACGCATTTCACCGCTACACTAGGAATTCCATTCTCCTCTCCTGCACTCTAGATATCCAGTTTGGAATGCAGCTCCCAAGTTAAGCTCGGGTATTTCACATCCCACTTAAATATCCGCCTACGCTCCCTTTACGCCCAGTAAATCCGGATAACGCTTGCCACCTACGTATTACCGCGGCTGCTGGCACGTAGTTAGCCGTGGCTTCCTCCTTAGGTACCGTCATTATCGTCCCTAAAGACAGAGCTTTACAATCCGAAGACCTTCATCACTCACGCGGCGTTGCTGCATCAGGGTTTCCCCCATTGTGCAATATTCCCCACTGCTGCCTCCCGTAGGAGTCTGGACCGTATCTCAGTTCCAATGTGGCCGATCACCCTCTCAGGTCGGCTACGCATCGTCGCCTTGGTGAGCCGTTACCTCACCAACTAGCTAATGCGCCGCAGGCCCATCTCATAGCGAATTGCTCCTTTAATTGTTAAAAGATGCCTTTCAACAACATTATGCGGTATTAATCTTCCTTTCGGAAGGCTATTCCCCTCTATGAGGCAGGTTGCCCACGTGTTACTCACCCGTCCGCCGCTAGAAAAGCTCCGAAGAACTTTTCCCGCTCGACTTGCATGTGTTAAGCACGCCGCCAGCGTTCATCCTGAGCCAGGATCAAACTCTCAAATTAAAATATACTAATTTCTTAGTTTTTATTTGAGTTTAATCTACTCATATTACTTATAAAAGAATTGCTGGTTTACTTAAATTATCTGTTTAATTTTCAAAGACCATTGTTTTTCTTTTTTCTTTATCGCCCTCAAGCGACTTTTTTAGTTTAACATCTAATCAAACACTTGTCAACAAGTTTTTTTAATTTTCAAATCTTACTCTTGACTTTTAAATTAAATGTTTTCTTGCGACAGGTGTTATCTTATCATTTTTTTAATACATTTGTCAACAAATTTTTCAAAATTATTTTTTGATTATATTTTTAACTATTTTTATTCCACATGAATTCATCTCATAAAATGAAAATAGGTTTATTATATCAGCGTTATGCTCTGGTGAATCATAAGTATCTACCGAATTTATAGGCACTATTACATTTATATCTTTATTTATAACATTTAAATAGGCTTTTAATGTTTGTGCAAATTGCTTAACACAAACCTCCGTTATACATCCACATAATACAAAATTTTTATAACCATCTCTAACAAAACTATCTATATATTTTTTTGTTTCTTCTTCTAAAAAAGCATTAGTAGATGATTTTTTTATTATCATAATATCATTAAATTGTTTTATTTCATCTACTATCTCACTCTCATAACTATTTTCTAAACAGTGTACTGGATATGATTTAAATTCTAAACATTCCTTTTTATGCGAATCAGTAAATGCTATTATAGGATTATTAAAACTATTAAAAATTTCTACATCCTCAACTATACTTGGTATTAGTTTTTCTACTCTCTTACTACTTAAAGGCCCACTTTTAGCAAACCCGTTATTCATATCAATAATAAATAACACTGATTTATTATCTATACAAAATTCTTCAACATTATTTAATTTAATAAAATTTAAATCACTCATAAAATCCTCCTTTACTTTCCATAATAATGTGATTTTGTAAAATTAAACTTTTATAGTATCATTTATAAAAACATACTATGAAAATTATATATTATTATGTTTTATAAATTCAATATTTTAACTATCTTCAACATTGCTTTTTCTCATTCTTTCCTATATTATTTTAATGTATATATTCATATAATATATAAATACTATTAATAAGCACAATTATATAAATAATATTTATCAATGGAATTTTAATTTAAATTATTATGATTTATTAGAACCATTATTTAATTACAATTTTTTAGGGAGGAAAACAAATGAAAAACATTTTTACAAGTAATAAAACTTATATAAAGTTATTTTTTGTAATAATTGCTTCATATGTATGTATATCTATTATACAAAATATATTTTCTAATGAATCAATTTTTCAAACTATTTATAAGATAATAGCTCCTTTTCTGTTTGCCTTCATTATTGCTTATATTTTAAATCCTATAGTAAATCTTTTTAATAAAAAACTAAAAATCAACAGATATCTTAGTATAGCTATAACATATGTATTATTTTTATCTGTAATAGCTATTATTTTAATGATTTTAATTCCTAAAATATACACTAGTTCAATAGAAGTTATACATAACATTCCTAATATAGAAAATTATTTTAGAAATATGTTTGGTTACAGTAATTCTCAACATAATGGCTATTCTAATATATTAGTTTCTGTTAAAAATAATCTACCTACATTAAGCAGTAAATTAAACTCAATTTCAGGAATATTAATTAGTGGAGCTATTTCATTTACAAGTTCACTAATTCATCTGCTTTTTGGATTTTTAATATCAATATATGTATTAATTGATAAAGATAGATTTTTAACTTTTTCTAAAAAATTAACTTTTATTATTTTAGGAAAAAGGTTTGGACGTGAAGCAATATATTTTGTAAAAACTGTTCATTATATGATTGGTAGCTATATTGGAATAAAAGCTATAGATTCAGCTATAATAGCTGGTATGGCTTTTGTAGGTCTTAGCTTATTAGGCTCTCATTATGTACTTTTAATAACAGCTATAGTTGGAGTAGCAAATATGATTCCTTATTTTGGTCCATTTATAGGAATGGTAAGTGGTGCTTTAATAAATCTTTTCTTTGACCCTATTCAAGCTATTATAATATTTTTATATATTTTAGCACTTCAACAATTTGATGGCTGGTTTTTAGAGCCTAAACTTATAGGAAATAGACTTGGTCTTAGACCGTTTCTTGTTATATTAGGTGTTATAGTTGGAGGTAGCTTATATGGGCCTATAGGAATGCTTCTTGGAAGCCCTATCATGGCTGTTATAAAAATTTATACTATAAGATTTCTCAATAAATTCAAATACAAATATGAAGACGAAGTTTAATTAATAAAAAAATGAAGTAAGTTCCCTCTTGCTTCATTTTTTTAATCTTTTAATTTATAAATATTTATCAAATGCACTCTCCATATTTCTTTATTACATAAATAATTTTACTTGTCCATTAATTTTTTATTTTCAAAATTACTATATCTGCTTTTTCATAACCACAATCAATTTTAAATATTACATCTCCTTTAAATAATAAAGAACCTTCAGTAACAAAACATTCTATATTACCTTTAATAATCTCTTTATTGTTTAAATATAGAAAAAGCATATATCCATCATATGTTTTAATTATAATTTCAGCATTATAGCTATCTATCTTTTTTACTACCCCAGATACTGGAGATAATAATAATTTATTCTTTAACACTATTTCATTTTTATTTAATATATTATTTTCTTTACTATAATTATACGATATAGTATTTCTACCATAAAAAGCTTCCACATAAAACACCTCTCTACCTATTTTACATTTATATAATATTAACTTTTTTATCCCTAGTGATAGTGCAAATTAATACTATATCAATTTAAAATATAATCTATGTATTATATATACGTTTTCTCAAAATATTTTATAACTTAAATTATATGCTATTTATCAATATATATGTTATTTATTTGTTTTTAACTTTTTTGACTAATTTTTAATGTTTTTAAAAGTTTTTTTATTTTTTTAAATGTTTTTGAAAGTTTTTGCTTGATTTTTACTTTTTATTGTTTTATAATAATATCGTAAACAGTTACAAAGAGGTGAGCTTAATGCTAACAGAAAAACGATATGAAATTATATTATCATTACTAAAAGAAAAAGGATTGATTAAAGTAACTGAACTTATGGATTCTACAAATACGTCAGAATCAACTATTAGACGTGATTTATGTACTCTTGAATCTAAAGGATTACTCCAAAGAATACATGGTGGTGCAAAAAGCATTAATTACACGTCAAAGGAATTAAGCTTTAAAGAAAAATCAACCAAAAACATTCATGAAAAAAACATTTTAGCAAAATATGCAGCTTCACTTATCGAAGATGGTGAATGTATATTTTTAGATGCTGGTACATCAACTTATGAAATTATTAAATATTTACGTAATAAAGATATTTTAGTTGTTACAACTGGATTAAATCATATAGATGCATTAGTTGATAATGATATTAGATGTTATATGATTGGAGGAAATGTAAAGTTAAACACTAAAGCCATAGTTGGTTCCCATGCTATAAAATGCTTAAATAAGTTTAGATTTGATAAATGTTTTATTGGTACTAATGGAATCGATTTAAAAGCAGGATTCACAACGCCAGATTGTGAAGAAGCTAGTATAAAAAGTTGTGCTATAGATAATTCAAAAATATCTTTTATTTTAGCTGATAACTCAAAATTTAATGAAATTAGTTTTGTAAAATTTTCTGAGTTAGAAAAATGTATAATAATCACTAATAAAGAAAATGGTATAAATGAGTATAAAGAAATTACAGATATAAAGGTGGTAGTTAAATAATGATATACACTTTAACTTTAAATCCTTCTATTGACTATGTGGTTAATGTAAATAATTTAACGTTAGGAAAAATCAATAGAACTTTAGAAGATATAAAATTCCCTGGTGGAAAAGGTATAAATGTTTCTAGAATATTAAGTAATCAACATGTTAGTAATGTAGCCCTTGGTTTTATAGGTGGATTTACTGGAGAATTTGTTGAGAAATCATTAAAAGATTTAAATATCCATACTGATTTTATTAAAGTTTCTGAAGATACAAGAATTAATGTAAAGGTTAAATCTAACACAGAAACTGAAATAAATGGTGCTGGTCCTAAAATAACCGACTCAGAACTTCAAAGTTTATTTAATAAACTTTCAGAATTGAAAACTAATGATATATTAGTGCTTGCTGGAAATATACAAAATACTCTTCCAAGCACATTATATTCTAAAATTCAAAATTTAGTTTCTAAAAATGGTGTTAAAGTTGTAGTTGATACTTCTGGAAATGCTTTATTAGAAGCAGTAAAAAATAAACCTTTTTTAATAAAACCAAATAACCACGAAATTGAAGAAATATTTAATGTAAAGATTAATAATACTGATGAACTTATAACCTATGGAAAAAAACTTAATGAAATGGGTGCTGAAAATGTAATTATTTCTCTTGCAGGTGACGGAGCTCTTCTTATATGTTCTCAAGGAGTCTTCTTTGGAAATGCTCCTAAAGGAGAGGTTAAAAATTCAGTTGGCGCTGGTGATTCATTAGTTGGAGGCTTTCTAGCAGAATACTCTAAATCCTCTGATTTACTAAAAGCATTTAAGAATGGAATAGCCTCTGGTAGTGCTAGTGCCTTTTCATTAGACTTATGTGAAGAAGAATTTGTAAAAAAATTATTGCCAATTATAAATATAGTTCCATATAAAAATTAATTAGGAGGATAATTAATATGAAAATAGCTGAATTATTAGGTAAAGACACCATTAAGCTAAATTTAAAAGCAAATAGCAAAATGGAAGTTTTAGACCAATTAGTAGATGTTTTATATGATGCAGGTCGCTTAAATGATAAAGAATTATATAAAGAGGAAATACTTAAAAGAGAAAGCTTATCATCAACTGGTATTGGTGAAGGAATTGGAATTCCTCATGGTAAAACATCAGCAGTAAAAAAAGCTTCTCTTGCTCTTGGAATATTTAGAGATGGTGTTGATTTTGATTCATTAGATGGTGCACCTGTTAATATAGTTTTTATGATAGCAGCTCCAGAAGGTGCAAATAATGAACATTTAGAAACATTATCTAGGCTATCAGTACTTCTTATGAATCCTGAATTTAAAGAAGGATTACTTTCTTCTAAAGTCCCTGAAGACGTATTCAGTCTTTTGGATAAATTTGAAAAAGAAGATGAAGATGAAGCTAAACCTAACGATGAAATATCAACAGAATCTGATAGTTCAGATCAAAAATATATAATTGGAGTAACAGCTTGTCCAACCGGTATAGCACATACCTATATGGCAGCTGAATCTTTAACTAAAACAGCTCAAGAAATGGGATATAAAGTTAAAATAGAAACAAACGGTTCTACTGGAGTTAAAAACGGTTTAACTGCTGAGGATATAGCTAAAGCAGATGGTATAATTGTTGCAGCTGATAAAAAAGTTGAAATGGATAGATTTCTTGGCAAAAAGGTTGTAATAGTTCCAGTTGTACAAGCTATGAAAAGACCTAAAGAACTTATTGAAGAATCACTAACAACAGCACCTATTTACTCTAAAGATGCTAAAGGCGGAGAAACTTCAATAGCTGGAATGCTTGGAGCTGATAAGAGAGGTGGAGTATATAAACACCTTATGAGTGGTATCTCAAACATGTTACCATTTGTTATTGGTGGAGGTATTTTAATCGCATTATCATATGCTTTTGGTATTCATTCAGCCGATCCTTCAAGCCCACAATATAACTTCTTTGCTTATATTTTAAATACCGTAGGATCTAAATATACATTTAGTCTTATGATACCTGTATTAGCTGGTTTCATTGGTTCAAGTATTGCAGATAGACCTGGATTCGCACCTGCCATGGTTGGTGGATTTATTGCCTCTTCAACAGATGCTGGTTTCCTAGGTGGTATTATAGCTGGTTTCCTAGGTGGATATGTTGTATTAATGTTAAAGAAAGCATTTGCTAAATGGCCTCATTCATTAGATGGACTTAAACCTATGTTAATTTTCCCAGTTTTGGGTGTACTTATAACAGGTGCCTTAATGATAATTGTAGTTGATCCTCCTGTTGCTGCTATAATGCACGGTGCAGAAGCTTTATTAACTAGCATGGGTACTGGATATTTAGTATTACTTGGTGCAGTAGTTGCTGGTATGATGGCAGTTGACATGGGTGGTCCTGTTAACAAAACAGCTTACACATTTGGTCTTGCAATGTTAGCTGCTGGAGATAATGCTCCAATGGCTGCTATAATGGCAGGTGGTATGGTTCCTCCTTTAGCTGTTGCTTTATCTTCAACATTTGCTAAACACAAATATAGTGAAGGTGAGAGAACTGCTGGTAAAACTGCATATGTACTTGGATTATCATTTATTACAGAAGGAACAATTCCTTTTGCCGCAGCAGATCCTGGAAGAGTTATTCCTTGTTGTATAGCTGGTTCAGCAGTTGCTGGTGCATTATCAATGTTATTTGGTATAACAATGCCTGCTCCATTTGGTGGAATATTCGTAGTTCCATTAGCTGGCGGAAATCCTTTATTATACCTACTTGCAATTGGAATAGGTTCAGCAGTTGCTGCTATCCTTCTATCAATTGTAAAAAAACCAGTAAATCAAAATGCCTAAAATATAAAATTTAAATATAAAGAGCACTTACAAATAATTTTGTAAGTGCTTTTTTTGCAACAAACTATGTTTTATTTGTGAATTTTTATTATAAAAACTTAATATTCATGTTAATTTTTATATATATTAGGTACTATTCAGAGTTATTTTAAGTACTTTTATGCTATTTGTATAATTATACCATTTTAATATTCCCCTCTATTAGTAATTTTTTTTAAGCATTTTAATCATTACATTAATATATATTTTTATCTATAATAAAATTAATAACAATTATTGAAATTTTAGAGGTGTTAAGATTATGAAAGTTGAGAATAAAATATTAAGTTTTTCTGTATGTGGTGCTTTATTCTTTGCACTACTTGGAATTACATGGGGATGAGCGATAGATTCTCAAATGGTTTTGTTTGATGGAATGTATTCATTAGTTAGTTTAATTCTATCAATGATGTCTTTATTTATAAGTAGCTATATTGCTAAAAAAGACCAAGAAAAATTTCCATTTGGAAAAAACATATTAGAACCAATGGTAATCTCATTAAAATCTTTTGTTATTGCAGCTATGTGCATTTATTCTCTTGTAGATGCAATTAGAACTATAATCTTTGGTGGAGATAGAATGGATTTTGATTTTGGACTTATCTATTCCTTTATTTCTGTTGTAGGTTGTTCTTTAATTTATAAATATCTTGATAAAAAAGGTAAAAAATTATCTTCTGATTTAATAAATGCAGAAAGTTCACAATGGCTTATGGACACAATCTTAAGTATTTCAGTATTAATTGGTTTTACAATAGCAATTATCCTAAGCTTTACAAAATTTAGTTTTATAAATAATTACATTGACCCTGCAATGGTTATAATAAGTTCATTAATATTTATAAAAGTTCCTGTTACAACTTTTATAAGTAGTTTTAAAGAAATTCTATGTTGTAGCGCTAATGAAGAAATAAATGAAGATATTTCAGTCATGGTCAAAGAAATAGAAAAAGAATATAAATTTCAAGAATCTATAACAAGAGTTTCGAAAATAGGACGTGCTCTTAGAATAGAAATAGACTTCATATATAACAAAGATAGTAAATTAAATAATTTAGATGATATGGATTTTGTTCGTGAAAAATTATCTAAAGAAATGAAACATATAAAATATAATAAATGGCTTAATATTTCATTTACCGGAGATAGAAAATGGGCTGTTTAAAAAAAATAAAGCATGACAAAAATTGTCTTGCTTTATTTTTCAACTAAATTATATCTTGCAAACTATAGTTTTTAAATTCATCTATAAAAGAGCCTAAAGCATCATATATTACCCTTTTAAACTTACAATTTTTATTTAAATTACAAGTATTGCTTTCTTCACAAAAACATTCAACTATATCTAAATTATCTTCAGTTATTTCTAAAACTTCTCCAAGGTTAATATTTTTAGGGTCCATACCTAATGATAATCCTCCATTACGCCCCTTTATTGATGTAATATAATCAGTTTTAGCTAATTTATGTACTATTTTTTTTACATGATGTTCTGATATTTGAAAGCTATTTGCTAACTCCTCTACAGTGCATAGTTTGTTTTGATTTTTAGCTAGGTGTATTAGTATTCTAAATGAATAATCAGAAAACTTAGATAAATACATATTAATCACAACCTTTTTATATTATCTATCTAATTATATCAAATATATAAACAAAAATAATTAAAGTTTGGATTAAAATTTTTATATATAATAAATTCTATTCTAATTCTGCCTTATTCAACTTATCTTTTTCTATAATTGTCTTATACTCAAGCTTAAAATTAGCATCTATTTCCCACAATATAAATTTTATTAAAAAGTAACTAAGTCCTATTGATAAATTTATAAAAATTAATGATAAAACAATATAATTACTTTTAGATAATGTATTATAAATAGCAGATATATTACCATTTATAAAGTTATAATTATTATCTAAAATAGTTCCTAAAGATATTAAAAATACAGAATAAATATTAGTAAAAATCAAAATATTTTTTAATATTTTTTTTTCTAACTTAAATCCTTCTATAGAAATAATATATGTTATTGCACACACTAAAATCATATATCCAAAATAATTTAAACTCTCATATATATAATTTTTTTCAAATATATTGGTAACCATTAGAGAATATATACCTATAAAAAGCCCTAAACAACATGACATATTTTTCATAACTGAGTTATTTTTTAATATGGCTACTACTAAAAGCACAATTGATATCCTTGATATACATAATGGAAACAAATTTAAAACATTATTTGTTGGTAAAAAAATATTTTGTATAGTTAAAAATACTTGTTGCACTATCAATAAACTTATAAATAAAATATTTATTTTTTTATTAAGTTCCAAATTTTTTCTTAAGGTTCCACTATTTCTAATTGTTATGTAACATATAAGTAACGTTGCTAATATAATTATTACTTTTCCAAGTGAATTAAATGTATAACTTGTTCCTTGATTTATAAAGAATAATTTCATTGATTTCATAATTCCTCCTATTCGTATAACCATTGTTCTTAATATTATTATTCCCTATAAATTGTCATATATATTCTATAATTTAATTTTTATCATTCTGATAATGATTTATACTAAAAGCTATATGTCCTTTAACATAATTTTTAATTATATTAGCTCGCTCTAAAAATTCTTCTTCACTCGCCGAAACAAGTTTTCCTCCTTTCTTTTTAAATGTTTCAGTATCAGCATATAATATTACATCTAAATCATCTGTAGCTTTTTTTGTATGTAAAAATAACTTTTCTATATTTTTTAATGTATTAAAACCTGCTCCTATACTATCTTGCAATGCTAAAATATCTATTTTACATTCTCTTAACGCTTCCTTTAATGCTTTTTCCCATGCTCTTATAGTTAAAATTCTAGGTCCTCGTATATTAAAATATGGACTTATCATTACACTTAAATCGCTTTTTCTCTTTATATTTTCGCTTATTTCTTTTAAAAATTTATTTATATTTTTTCTTTGTGTTTTAGTAGCTATAAAATAATCTGATAATTCATATGGGATATACCATCCAGATATAACTTTATTATCTCCGTATTTCTCAAAAATTTCATTAAAAAGAATATTATTTATGTATGCTTCTTTTAAAATCCATCTGCGGCTTAAAGGGCCTAATATCCACCACAGTTTACTTTCCCCAAGACCTATTCTTACTTTTGAATTAGTTTCTTTTGCCGCATCTAAACAATTTTTTATCATATCTACACTATTTTTTTTAAATTCTATATTATTCGTTTCATAAAAACATACCTTATTCAAGGTATCAAATACACTTTGAAGAATTATCTCATTTATATTTTTTTCCTTTAACATACTAAATTCATCTATCCATCTCTTTTTAGAAAAATCTTTAGCATACCACGCTTGAATAAAAGATGATTCAAAATTTATATTTTTCAAGTTAAGTTCCTCCGTTTTGATTTTCTTTTGTTAAATAAGTTAAAAGCAGATACAAGTAATCATTTTACCCAGTATCTGCTACTTAAAGTGTATATATTATATAATTGTGGTTTGTTAGTATCTTTTTATTCTTAGTTAATCTTTTTTTTACAATATATTTTTTTATTAATTTAAAAGCATTTGAATTTTTATTTTCGTAATTGTTCTTTCTTGTGAGCATATTCCTCTTCTGAAATCTCACCTCTTACATATCTTTCATCTAAAATATTCATAGCATTTCTATTTACATTATTTGTATTATTACTTTCATTAGTCATATCTTTTTTATTATTAGAATTCATGGACAATTTCACTATGAAATACACACCAACTAAAATAACTAATACTATTATAAAAATAGTCATCCCATTTCCAATTATTCCATTTCCATAGTACATCATCATTTAGCTTCCTCCTCTCCTTTGTATAAACTTTAAATATTCCTAAATGTCTAAAATTCATTATTTCTACTATAAAAATCATACCTTAGTTTTGTTACAATTTTGTGAGTAAATTCTTTATTTTAAAAGTAAAGTGCAATAATCAATTTGATTATTGCACCTTATCATTAATTTAATGTAGTTTGTAAGTCTTTATCTGGTGTACTTATTGGTCGTAAATCAAATGTATCTATTAAGTATTGCAATACATTAGGAGATAGAAATGCTGGAAGTGTTGGTCCTAAGTACATGCCCTTAATTCCTAATGAAAGCAGTGCTAAAAGGTCTGCTACTGCTTTTTGTTCATACCAAGACAATATAATTGATAATGGAAGTGAATTTACATCTGTATCAAAAGCATCTGCCAAAGCCAATGCAATTCTTACAGCTGAATAAACATCATTACATTGACCAACGTCTAATAATCTTGGAATACCATCTATTGTTCCAAAATCTAATTTATTAAATCTATATTTTCCACAAGCTAAAGTAAGTATTATACAATCTTTTGGTACCATTTTTGCAAAATCTGTATAATAATTTCTTCCAGGTCTAGCTCCATCACATCCTCCAATTACAAAGAAATGTTTTATTTTTCCCTCTTTAACTAACTTAACTATTTCCTCAGCATGAGCTAGTGTTGCTTTGTGACCAAAACCTACTAATATTTCTTTTGTTTCTTCATCTTCTTTAAATCCACCAAGTTCCAAAGCTTTATTTATTATTTCTGTAAAATCTTTTGTTCCATCTTCTTTAAATGGTACATGTTTTACACCTTCCCAACCAACTACATTGGTTGTAAATATTCTATCTTTATAACTATCCCTAGGTCTCATGATACAGTTTGTGGTCATAAGGATACACCCTGGAATGCCATCAAATTCTTTTTGTTGATTTTGCCAAGCCCCTCCAAAGTTACCAACTAAATGTTTATATTTCTTAAGTGCTGGGTAACCATGAGCTGGCAACATTTCTCCATGAGTATAAATATTGATTCCTTTATCTTTTGTTTGTTCTAATAATTGTTCTAAATCTCTTAAATCATGACCTGATATTATTATAAATGGACCTTTTTTAATATTTACATTAACTTTATGTGGAGTAGGACTATTAAATTTTTCATTATTGGCTTTATCTAAAACCTTCATAACTTCAATACTAGCCTCTCCTGCTTTCATTGTTAAAGTTATTAAATGTTCAACTGTTAATTTATCATCAGTTAAAGCCTCTAATGCAGTTATATAAAACTTATCAACAAAATCACTTTTATAGTGAATATATCTTGCTTGATGTCCATATGCACTAATTCCCTTTAATCCATATAATATTGTACTTCTTAGAGAACGAATATCTTGATCTATCGTATCATCATACATTATTCCCGCTTTTTCTGCATCTTTTAATATTTCTGATTTAGTGGAACTTAAATTATATGTAGCTTGTTCTCTATCAATTTTATCTGTTACTTGTTTTCTTAAATCCTCTTTTATTTCTTGAGATTTTTTAAGAAGATTTATATGAACATCACTATCAAAATTTACATTGGTCAATGTTGTAAAAAGACAATCTTCAATAAACTTTGGAATACACTCTGGAACTTCTTTTCCATTGTCTAGCATATTCTTTGCATAACAAGCTATACCCTTTAATTGATATATTAATAAATCTTGCATATTAGCTATTTCTGGTACCTTACCACAAACACCTACTCTTGTACATCCTTTTCCACCTACTGTTTGTTCACATTGGTAACAAAACATTGCATTTTCCAAAACAATTCCTCCATCCCTTTTTTAACATATTTTAATTAATACAATCTTAGTATAAAAAAAACACATTACTTTTATACTATGTAATGTGTTTTTTATCTTAGTACAATGCTTACCTCAAACAATAAACTGTACAAAAAATACGTAAACTTATCTAAATGAATAATTATTTTATAAATCTACGAACTCTAAATTATCATTATTTTGTTAAATATAAATATAAAAGTTTCATAGTATTTTCAATAGCACTATAATGTGTTCTTTCCATACCATGAGATGCATTTACTCCAGGTCCAATCAAAGCGCCTCTTATGTTATTTCCCCCTCTTAAAGCTGCACCTACATCAGAACCATATCTTGGATATATATCAACTGCATAACCTATATTATTATCCTTTGCCAAATTTATAAGATCAGTCGTCATATTAAAATCATAAGGTCCTCCAGAATCTTTAGCACATATACTAACCATTTCCTCTGTACAACCTAAGTCGTCTCCAATACACCCCATATCAACAGCTATCATTTCTGTTATATCTTGTGGAATATATGACGCACCATGTCCTACTTCTTCATAAGTTGATATAATAATTTTTGTTGTATAACTTGGAACTATTTTTTGTCTACTCATAGCCTCTAATAAGCCTATTAAAGCTGACACACTTCCCTTATCATCAATAAATCTAGATTTTATAAATCCACTTTCTGTTATAGTAGTTTTAGTATCAATAAATATAAAATCACCTGAACATATATCTAATTTTTCAACATCCTCTTTTGAATATACCAATTCATCAATTCTAACTACCATATTTTTTTCATCACGCTTTCTTGTTGAACTATCATCAAAAACATGAGCTGCGGAACTTTCACTCAAAAATGTTCCAGTATATGTTTTCCCAGACCTAGTTCTTATCTTACAATACTCACCATCTAATGTCGGTAAAATAGGGCCTCCAAGACTTGTAAATCTTATATTTCCTTCGTTTGTTATAGACCTAACCATAGCACCTAAAGTATCAACATGTGCAGAAAGCCCTACAACTTTATCGTCCTTTTTTCCTTTTACAGTAATTACTCCGCATCCTTTGTTAGTGGTTTCAAATTCATATCCAAACGACTCTACTATATCCTTTATATAATCCATTATTTCAAAACAAAAACCTGTTGGACTATTAAATTCCAATATCTTTTTTGCTGTATTTAATACATATTCTTTATTAATTAATAATTCCATATCTTCTCCTTAAATTACTATATATTTTGTGGAATGTCTATTTCCTTTAAATCATTATCTGTTATATTTAAAGTCCATTCATCATCATCTAAACTTTCACCCGATATCTTCTCTATTGGCATCTTTATATATTTCCCTGTCGCAGTAACTACTATATCGCCATTCTCTAATATAATTTCTCCCGAACCTTCAAATATCTTTCTAGTATTTCTTGTTATTCGTCCTATCGCTTTTATCTCTTGTTCTAAAGGAACTGGTTTTTTATATTTGATATTAAGCTCAACAGTAACCCCCCAAATTCCTGGCTCTTTAATTGCAATAGCTCTTGCTATAACCTCATCTAAAATGGCAGATGATACACCTCCATGCACTCTTCCTGGATAACTTTGATGAAGTTCTCCTGTTTTACAAAGAGATAAAAGTTCACCATTTTCTAATTCATAAAACTCACTTTTTAAACCAAATTCATTTTTCAAACCACATACAATGCATTTTTTTCCATTTGCCTGTTTTTGAACTACCTTTACTTTCATCCTCTAAACCTCCCTTTTAATATATTCTACATATAATTATAGACGAAATATCGTAAAAAAGTGATTTAAATTTTATATTTGTGGAAATAATTAAAGCAAAGAGGTGATATTTATGCTAAATAATAACAAATTAAATCAAGGTAATTTATTAATCATTTTTATTTTAAATTTTATTATCTGTTTAAGTTTCATTTTAGGAATGTATTTGGTTCCTTATATGCTTTTTAAATAGAAAAGTCCTTGGATAATTCTCCAAGAACTTTTTTTATTTAAAAAGTATTTTATTTCTACATATAATCCTTTAAAAATAATGTGTATTTCTATATTCTGTTGGAGTTATACCAACTATTTTTTTAAAAACTTTCGTAAAATGACTTTGATCATAAAAACCTAAAATAATTGATATATCTAAAATACTTTTAGTAGTCCTTAATAACAACACCTTTCCTCTTTCAATTTTTAATTTTCTTACATACTCCATAAGAGATATTCCCATATATTTTTTAAATAAATTAAATGCATATCCCTCTGAAATATTTACAGCTTTAGCAATGTCTTTTGCCTGTATATGATCCTCAATACTTACGTGAATCACTTGTAAAATTTTATTTAAAATAAAATTTTCAGTAACTTGTACATCCTTTATTAGAAAATCCAGATAACATATAGCCATATTTATTTCTAATTTTTGTAAATCTTTTAATTTATCTGTATTTTGAATAATATTATAAAAATCATTATATATAGGATGCAAATATTTTTTCGAAATACCTTCTTTTATTATCTCTTTTACATAAATAGCATTCCATATGATTAAATCATTTTTCTTATCTAAAATATCTATATTATTAATTATTTCTTCTATGTGTTTATCATTTATAACTTTTAAAATAACGTTTTTTTCTTTATTCTTTATTAAGGCATCTATATCATTGTTAAATATATAATAATCTGATTTAAAAGTTCCCATAAAATCTCCTTAAATTTTAGATAATATATATACCAATTATATTGTAAATATACAAATTTTTTCAATATATTTTGATATAATTACGTTATCTTATTGTTATATAAATAAATTTAAGGAGATAAAACCCATGAACAAATTTGGAATACTTCATTTATTAGATATCCCATACGCTTATGCTGAAGATTCTAATACACTTACAATCAGAATTAGAACCTGTAAAAATGATATTAAAAATTGCAAAATATATTATAAAGATAGATATGACTATCATTTACCTTATAAATCAAAAGATATGTATATAGTTTCGGAAACAGACCTTTTTACTTATTATGAAACCTCCATATCTGTCAAATGGAATCGATACAGATATTTTTTCGAGCTAACTGATTTTAATAATTTTACAACTCTTTTTAATGAACGAGGATTTATTGACGAAAAATATGATAATACAAACCAACAAAGCAAAACATCTAATACGCTTCTAATAAATGCTTTTCAATTTCCTTACATTGCTAGAGAAGATGTTTATAATGAGTCAAAATGGCTTCAAGAATCTATAATTTATCAAATATTCCCTGATAGATTTTGTAATGGTAATTCTGTGATAAATCCAAAAAATACAAAACCTTGGGGATATCCACATGTAGATTATCACTCAAAATTTGGTGGTGATATTCAAGGAATTATAGATAAATTAGATTATTTAGAAGATTTAGGTGTAAACGTTATTTATTTAACTCCAATATTTAAATCATCCTCAAATCATAAATATAATACTCAAGACTATTATACAATAGACCCTGAATTTGGAAGCAATGAGCTTGTGAAAGAATTAATTGATAAATGTCATAAAAAAAACATAAAAATAATTTTTGACGCTGTGTTTAATCATTCTGGAGATGATTTTTTTGCCTTTAAAGATGTCTTGAGAAATCAAAAAAACTCCCAATATAGTGATTGGTATATCATAAACAACTTTCCAGTTTCAACTGAAAAAATAAATTACTACGCTTTTGGAAATGCTCATAAAAATATGCCTAAACTAAATACAAGTAATCCTGAGGTTACAAAATATCTTTTAGATGTAGCAAAATTTTGGATTAAAGAATATAAAATAGATGGTTGGCGATTAGATGTTTGCGATGAGGTTAGCCACACATTTTGGAAAAAATTTAGGGATACTATTAAAAGCGTTAATAAGGATGCTGTAATAATCGGCGAAATAATGCATGAAGCTAATAATTTTTTGAAAGGCGACCAATTAGATTCTATAATGAATTATCCAATAAAATTTGCTTGTGTTGATTTTTTTGCTAAAAAAAATATTACTGCTAGAGAATTTTTAAATATTTTAGGTCAAAATAGAATGCTTTATATGAATAGTATAAATAAACAATTATTAAATCTTATAGGAAGTCACGATACCGCAAGATTTTTAACTGAATGTCATGATAACATAGAAAAAATGAAGCTTGCCATTTGTTTTCAATTTACCTATGTTGGTGTTCCATATATCTATTACGGTGATGAAATTGGTCTGTGTGGTGGAGAAGATCCTCAAAATAGAAAATGTATGATTTGGAATGAAAAACTTCAAAATCATGACCTATTAAATTTTTATAAAAAAATGATTACTATCAGAAAAAAACATCCAACTTTTGTACATGGAGATTTTAAAGAAATATCTGGAGAAAATAATATCCTGTCTTACTCTAGAGAATATAATAATGAAAAATATATAATTATTATTAATAATAATGACCATAGTGAATATATTGATTTAAATGCTAATTATACTTGCACAAATCTTATAACTAATAAAATAGAAATATTAAATTCTAATACACTTTTAAAGTCAATGGAATTTAAAATTTTACACGTAATTTCATAAAATTTTTATTATAAAGTGTTATATGAGATAGACAAATAGGTATGCCTTAGTATCATTAAAAACCTATTTGTCTATATTTAAAATTTAATTAAGTATACATATCATTTTTATTCTGCAAATTCATTAATTTAAATATATTTACGAATATTTTCTAAAAGCAATATCCATATAAGATTCTGCTACTTCTGAAAACCCTTCATTAATCAAAGCACAATAAACCATCCCTTTAAGTTCATATGTTGAAATTACACGTGACAAACTATCCTTATGGACTTTTGTTATCATGTACAATATTTCATGAACTAATAACTTAATATCAGATTCTGTAAGAAAAATTCCAACATCATTAGCAGAATTTATAATACTATACTCTATTTTAATAGTTTTAAAATTACGTATAAATCCATTTCTTTTTCTTACTTGCATTATCACCAAAACCTTTCCGTTAACATTTAAAACTATTTGAATATATAATATTTTTATTTCCCAAAAACCTTTTCATAATCTTGTTGAAATTTTAATATTCCCGCATCAGTTAAAGGATGTTTTGTCATTTGTTCTATTACACCATAAGGAATGGTTGCTATATCTGCTCCAGCTAATGCACATTCTTTTACATGTATAGGATTTCTTACGCTAGCTGCAATTATTTCTGTATCAAAATTATATATCTTAAATATGCTAGATATTTCTTTTATCAATTCTATACCTGATTGAGATATGTCATCTAAGCGACCTAAAAATGGTGAAACATAAGATGCGCCAGCCCTTGCTGCTAAAAGCGCTTGATTTGATGTAAATACCAAAGTAACATTTGTTTTAATCCCCTCTTTCGAAAGAACCTTAACAGCTTTTAATCCTTCTATTGTCATAGGTATTTTTACAACCATATTTTTGTGAATAGATGCAATTTCTCTTCCCTCTTTAATCATTCCTTCTGCTGAAGTAGTTGTCGCTTTTACTTCTCCACTTATAGGCCCATCAACTATCTGCGTAATTTCGGTAATAACTTCTTTAAAATCTCTTCCTTCTTTTGCTATAAGCGATGGGTTAGTAGTTACCCCACAAATTACTCCCATATCATTTGCCTTTTTTATATCCTCTACTTTAGCTGTATCTACAAAAATTTTCATAATATATTTCTCCTTATCTTTATATCTAAATATCTTCTAAATTTTAATTTTTTTGTTTCATTTTTTCTCTAAGTTTCATTGCTTTATTTGTTTTATATAAAATAAATATGGTGTATAATATTACAACAGCTGATATAATATTCGGTATAATTGTAGTAAATCCTAATATTAGAGCTATGAAATCAAAAATAATTATAGCTACAATTGATTTAACTTCAATTTTCCTAATATACCTTGAGCCCCCAATTTTTTTAACTGAGTAAAAAATTACTCCCACTAATAATATTAAATTTACAATGTTAACTACAAAAAAATTAGGCATTTTATATCAACTCCTTATCCCTTTAACCAATAACCTTTTTACAAGCAGAAACAACATTTTCAGAAGTTAAACCATAAGCCCTTAAAAGTTCATCTGGTTTACCACTTTCACCAAACTTATCATTAACACCAATTCTTACAACTGGAACAGGTCTTTCTTCACACACAACCTCAGATACTGCAGAACCTAGTCCTCCTATTATACTGTGCTCTTCAACTGTAACTATTGCACCAGTTTCTCTAGCAGCTTTTAGTATAATTTCTTTGTCTATAGGTTTTAAAGTGTGTATGTTTATAACTCTAGCATTTATACCTTCTTTAGCTAACATTTCTTTAGCCTCTAAAGCAACATCTACCATTATTCCTGTTGCAACTATTGTTACATCATTACCACCTGCAAGTTCAACACCTTTTCCAATTTCAAAACTATATCCAGCTCTATCATTTATAACATTTACTGCCGCTCTTCCAAGTCTTACATAACAAGGCCCATTATATTTTGCAACAGCTCTTATTGCAGCTTCAGTTTCAATTGCATCTGATGGACATATAACTGTCATGTTTGGTATACTTCTCATTAAAGATAAATCTTCAATAGCTTGATGAGATGCACCATCTTCTCCTACTGTAAGTCCTGCATGAGTTGCACATACCTTTACGTTTAAATTAGGATAACATATAGAGTTTCTTATTTGTTCAAAAGCTCTTCCTGCTGCAAACATAGCAAAAGTACTAACAAAAGGAATCTTTCCACAAGTTGAAAGTCCTGCTGCAACTCCCATCATATTTCCTTCTGCAATTCCCATATTGAAAAATCTATCCTCTGCTACCTTTTTAAAATCCGCTGTTTTTGTAGACTTTGAAAGATCTGCGTCTAATACTACTATATTTTCAACTTCTTCAGCTAATTTTGCTAAAGTTTTTCCGTAAGCTTCTCTTGTTGCTATTTTATTTGCCATTACTCTTGTCCTCCTAACTCTTTAAGTGCCTTTGCACATTGTTCTTTACTTGGAGCAGTTCCATGCCATGCTGCTTCATTTTCCATAAATGAAACACCTTTTCCTTTTATAGTATTTGCAATTATACAAGTTGGCATATTCTTAGTATTTCTTCCTTTTTCTATAGCTTCTATTATTTCTTTATGACTATGTCCATCTATTATAAGAACATTCCATCCAAAAGCCTCAAATTTTTTATCTATTGGTCTTGGATTCATTACATTTGTAACATCTCCATCTATTTGTAATCCATTTGAATCTACGAATATTGTTAAATTATCTAATTTATAATGAGCTGCTGCCATTGCTGCTTCCCACACTTGTCCTTCTTCAAGCTCTCCATCCCCTAAAACTGCAAATGTTCTATAAGATTTATTATCAAGCTTTCCTGCTAATGCCATTCCAACTGCTGCTGATATTCCTTGACCTAATGAACCTGTTGACATATCTATCCCTGGTAAATCATTCATGTTTGGATGTCCTTGAAGCTTTGAACCTATTTTTCTTAAAGTTTTTAATTCTTTAGCATCAAAAAATCCCTTTCTTGCTAAAGCACTGTATAGAGCTGGTGCTGCATGCCCTTTTGATAAAACAAATCTATCCCTATTTTCATCCTTTGGATTTTTAACATCTATATTCATTTCCTTAAAATATAATGTTGCCATTATATCTGCTATTGATAATGATCCTCCTGGATGTCCTGATGCTGATTCTGTCAACATTTCTACAATATCTTTTCTTATTACTCTTGATATCTCTTTTAAATTTTCTATGCTATTCATGTGCTCCTCCTACATTATCTATTATCTCTCTTAAAAATTTATTAGCTTCTTTAATATTATCTTGCCAATTCTCCTCACCATGATACCAAAACTCTCCAGTAAATCTTCTAACACCTAACTTCCATACTTCTCGTATAACTTTTTCAAACTCTACACTTCCATCTCCAAATCTTATATCTCTATATTTTCCTTCAACCGTATCTTTCAAATGACAAGCAAATAGTGAACCCTCTCCACTTTTTAAGTCATACACAATACTCTTTTTATATATTTTAGATGCATTAGTTAAATTCCCTATATCAGGATAAACCTTTAAATATGGAGAATTTATAATGTTTACATACTTCATAGCTTTTTCTACAGTATCCATAAAAGGAGTTTCCATTGTTTCAAACCCTAAAATCACACCATTTTTTGACGCTATTTCTACACTTTTTCTTAAATTCTCTAAAAATAATTTTTCTGTTTCTTCATTATGTTCTTCATAATAAACGTCATAACCAGCTAATTGAATTACCCTCACTCCTATATCTCTTGCAAGCATTATTGCTTTTTCCATTATCTCCATTGACCTTTTTCTCACTTCTTCATCTAAGCTACCCATAGGGTATTTTCTATGAGCACTTAAACACATAGAACTTACTCTAATGCCCACCTTAAATTGAGTTTCTAAAAATTTCATACGTTCATCTTGTGTCCAATCAAGCCTTCTTAATTTTTCATTTGTTTCATCTATACTAATTTCAACAAAATCAAACCCATTTTCCTTAGCACAACTTAATTTTTCTTCCCATGTAATATCTGATTTCATTGCTTTTTCATATAATCCTAAACTATACTTTTTCATAATTTATCTCCTATTTTTTTGTCCATAATATGCATTCTTTCCATGCTTTCTTAAAAAGTGTTTTTCTTCTAACACACTACTCATAGTTTTAAAATCCTTTTCACTAAGAAGTTTAGTATGCATTGCCATATTAGCAACCTCCTCTAATACTATTGCATTATATACTGCATCATATGGACTTTTACCCCAAGTAAAAGGGCCATGAGAATGAACTAATACCCCTGGAACATATAACGGATTTTTATCTTTAAATGTTTCAACTATAACTTTACCTGTTTCAAGCTCATAATCCCCTTTTATCTCTTTCTCAGTCATTTCTCTAGTGCATGGTATATTTCCATAAAAATAATCTGCATGTGTTGTACCAAGAGGGGGAATATCTTTTCCTACTTGTGCCCAAATTGTTGCATATCTCGAATGAGTATGGACAACACCCTTTATATCCTTAAATTTATTGTATAATTCAATATGCGTAGCTGTATCTGAAGATGGATTAAGGTTTCCCTCTACTACTTTTCCTGTTTCTAAACTAAGCACTACCATATCATCAATTTTCATTTCATCGTAATTCACACCTGATGGCTTTATAACCATATATTTTCTACTTTCATCTATACCTGATACATTTCCCCAAGTTAATACAACTAAATTATTTTTAGGTAATAAAAGATTTGCTTCAAATACTTGCTTTTTTAATTCCTCTAACATAATTTAACTCTCCTTTTTAATATAAAAATACATCAACTTGCCCACTCTTCATCAGCGCTAGCTCTATCATTTTTAGCCGCCTGTCTTTCTATATATTCATGTATTTTAGCTTTCTTTGTTTTTACTATAATAAAACATATAAAGTAAACTACTATTACAACGCCTATCCATATAGGATTTTGTGTTAAAAATGCAAAGAATATTGCTCCTGCTATTGGCTGTGCCATCATATTAAAACTTGTTATCATAAGTGCACCTGATGTTAAAGCTATTCCTGCTACTTCTGCTGCATGTGTATAATACGGTGCAGTCCATGTACACATATATAAACCAGCTGAATACCACATTGTAGCTGTTATTATTACTTTTATCATGTTTCCATTTGTAAGAGCTATTATTGATTCAATCATAAATGGTAACGATATCAAATCAACCATAGGTAGCGTTTCATTACCTGGTAAAATCAAAGCCATACACAACATAATAGGTATTAGGATAGTTCCTGTTAATAATGTAGCTGGTTCACCATATCCTGTAGAATCATCTACACCAATAAACCACTTTTTAACCTTTTTAACAGTAGTTTTATCATTGTTGTTTCCCTCTTCTGTATTTCCACCAAGTATACTTTTATTTGCAGCCTCAGCCATAGGCTTAAATGCTTGTCCAAATATACCTGCAATTTTAGGAAATATAAGCATAAGTGCTGCTAAAACTATTCCTAATTTAGTTATTTGTCCCCATGCCACTAAACTATTAAGCCTATCCATATTTCCTAAGAAACCTATAAACAAACCTACAAGCAATCCTAATGTAGCTGGTTCACCAAATACTCCTAATTTCTCTCTTAATCTCTTAGGATTTATTTTAACTTTATTAAGTTTAAAAAAGTTAAGTAGTGGATCAATTAATATTAAAAATAAACTAGCCTCGGTGTTATGCATTGATACAATAGTACAATTAGGATATTTATAATACTTTGACCACCTATTTGATATAACTTCAAATATAAGTATGCTGAAAAGGTTTAACATAACCATAAGACCAAATGATAATATCCAATTTCCAGTTGCAACATACAACATTGCACCCCAAATCATATATGTATAGTTCAACCATAAATCTGATGGTAGAAATATATCAGTCCATTTTATAAAAAATAAAAACACTTGAAATACTATTGCAAAAGCAAAGAATGCTAAGCCAATTTCACTTGAGTAAGCAAATACTGACGCTGTTTGCCAACCTAAGTCTATTATTGGTAAATGTATTCCTGTGCTATCTACCATTTGTTTTACTATTGGACTTACTATCGGAGTAAAGGCATTTATTAACAACATAAAGCCCTCTAAACCAATACCAGCGTATAAACCTGATAAAAATGCTTTTTTAGTTTTCATTTTTAGCACTTTACATATTATAAATATAATAACAGGTAAAAATGCTGGAGCCGTTATATTAGTAAAAAAAGAATGCATGAAATTTACCATAACTAATGCCTCCTTAAAATAATAATTAATAATATGCTTGTATATTTAGTATAAACTAAATATACATAATTATTAGTAGCATATTATTTAAAATTTACTCTGTAACAATATATAAAACTGCTTGTCCAACTTCTCTATTTGCTGATATTATAATATCTCTATCTTTTTCATTTATAACATGCACATTGCTTGGACCTACTCCTGACTCTATAACTTTTGTATCAAATATCAATTTTTCTTTATCTACACATTGTATATAAAATAAATCTTTATCTTCTCTCCTATATCCACCAATTATTGTAGGAATTCCTCTAAGTTTTCCTCCCCACACTACATGACCAAAATCCATCTTCTTCTCATATTCATAAATAATTTTATATTCATTTCCACACTTTTTATTAATTCTAAAATGTTTTCCATGAAACTCTTCTATAGTTACTAACTCATCTTCTCCATCTTCGTCAATATCTATAACAGCAACATCACTTGTTGGTCTATCTATTACTTTTTCAACTCTCCAATCATTATTTTCATAAGGAGGAATCACTCTAAATACACCCTCTTGTGATGTCACATAAGAGACCACCTTGCCATTATATCTTGCTCTACAATATCCATGATTTTTAGTTAACCCTTCTTTAATAACCCTAAATTCGAAAGGTTTAGTTAAATCATTTGGAATTTCACTTACACAAATTTTTCCTGGGTCACTCCAATCATCTTTAAATTTCTTACTATTGCACAAAATAGCTCCTATAAAATATAATTTTCCATCTGCATCTAATATATCAAAACGATGTAAATATGGTAATTTAAATAAAACTTTAATTTCCCATTTACCATCAATATATTTTCCCCATACTATTTGAGATTCTTCTGCTTGAAATGTTGGGAAAAAATTCTGCACAGCTAAAAATTCTCCCTCTCTTTTTGGAATTGGAACTATTGACATAGTTCCTCCAGGCCCATCCCATACAGTTGATTGTTCAAATGTTTTAGAATCGTACATAAAACATGAACCTTCACCTTCAGTTGCTACAAGTATCTTTTCTTCTCCATTTATAGTTACACTACTAGTTGCATAACATCTATGTAAATCAGTCAAAAATTTTCTTTCAAACTTCATTAAAACACTCCTCACTTTAAATTAACATTTACTATCTATACCTAAGATAAATTATTTATTCACTACGTTTTCAAGTATTTTTTCTTCAATTTCTTTTTCTGATAATATATTTTTAAGCCCTATAATTATAGTTCCTGATTTTTGTGCATTAGCAAAATTATCTTTTAATGCTTCTGAACAAAATACCACATCATAAGTTGATGCTTGTGTCTTTGCCACTCCTATACTTGTATGAGTGATTGATACTGGAACATTTAATTTTTTAAAAATCTTCTCTATTTTCATCTTTATAATTTGACTTGATCCCATTCCATTTCCACATGCTGCTATTACTTTTAACATAACTATCTCCTCCTAAAATCAACTTTATTTAATATTATTTTTCTATATAAAATTTATAATTATATGCTATTTTGTTTATTGTTTTCTTTATCTTCTAAATACCCCTCATAATCTTCAACAATTTTAAAATAACCTTTTCTATTTTTAAAATATTGAATTTGAGGAATCAAAAGCATAACTATAAGAGCTATAACTACTCCAACATATTGCAATTTATTCATCAAAAATCCTATAACTGGCCATAATGTAACCCAATCAAAGTTTCCACTATACCCTCCAAAATGAGCCAATCCAAAATAATATGCTGCAAAAGCACCACAAGCTATTTGAATAAATCCTGACAATAAAGGTATTATCATTGAGGCTTTTAAACCACCTTTCTTATATGCAAACACCGCAAATGTAGCGTTATCAAAGAACAAAGGTATAAATCCTGAAATTGCAATTACTGGACTTTTGAAAATCACAAGACCTATTATTGCAATAACTTGTCCAATCACCCCGAATAAAAAACCTATTGTCAATAAATTTGGATGACCAAACCCAAATATTGTTGCACAGTCAACTGCTGTAACTGCTGAACCTGAGAAAAGTTTATCTGATATAGCTTGGAATATTTCCACAAACTCTGAAATAAACATCCTAAGTCCAAGTTGTAATATACTTAAATATACTGTAAAAGTTAATGATTTTTTTATTATGTAAAATATAAAATTTGTATTATTGCTAAAATTCGGATCGAGTTTATGCATCATATTAGGTCCAATTAATAACATTATAATTCCAAAGAAAATTGTAACTATTATGCTAGTTGCGACAACGTTATCATTAAACAAAGATAAAAATTTAGGAAACTTTATATCTCCAATATCCTTTGCATCATTTTCACATTTGCCAAACAAACCTGAAATTTTATCTGTAATCCAAACTCCTAACATTTGTTGATGACCAAACGCAAAACCTCCACCTTGAGTAAGCTCTTGACAAGGTTCTACTGTAAGATTAGAAAATACTGCCCAATAAGTTCCCAAAAGTAAACCTAAAACAAGCGCTACCACTATATTATTTAAACTAGGAAAACAGAAAAATATTAACCATAAAGCTATTGATGATTGTTGTACCATTACTTGTCCTGTAATAAATACAGTCCTTACTTTTGTATATTTTTTTAATAATACAAGAAGTAAATTAAATGCAAATCCTATAACCAAAACAATTATCATCATAGAAAAGGATCTTCCAGCTTTAGTTATAGCTTCCTGGGCTGCAATTTGACCAAAATATGGATCCATAACAGCCATTTGCAAATGAAACGTATCTTTAAGACCTAAAAGAATTGGAGTAAAATTGTTAAAAAAACCGTTTACTGCAACACTAAAAATTAGATACCCTACAATTGCCTTTATTAACCCTGATATAGCATCATAAATAGGCTTTTTAAGTATTAAGTAGCCTATAAATACTATAAGTCCAACAAGAAATGGCGCACTATCTAATATATTATTTTGAAAAAATTGCCAAGTGTAATTAATGTAACCCATAAAACTTATCATCCTTTTCGTATATTTTACCACTTCTTATAAATATAAAAAATAATAAAATACTATTCTTTAAATTAGTTTCTTTAAATCCTCCACAGACTTTGCATTTAAAAGCTTATCTACTACCTCTTCATCAGATATCAACTCTACCATCTTCGTAAGATTTTTAAGATGAACTTCATTATCTACTGACGCTAATACAAAAAATAACTGAGCATCATATTCTTCACTATCTCCAAAACTAACAGGAGTATTCGTTTTCATAAAGCATATAGATGTTTCATTAACCGCTTTTCCTTCTTGTGCATGAGGTATAGCAATTTTAGGTGCAATTACTATATATGGACCATGCTTTTTTATACTTTGTATTATTAAATCAGAATATTCTTCTTCAATGGCTTTTTGTAATACTAAGGGAGTGCATGCAGCTTTCACTGCATCCTCCCAATTATCAAAGCCTTGATGAAAAGAATATCTTTTTTTTTCAATTATCTCTTTTAACATAAACTTTTCCTCCTAGCTCTTTATAAATTTTATAAGAATGATTTATATGGTAAATTAATATCTACTTCAAAACAATCATCAAATCCTCTTGGATAATGATATTCTCTGTTATCTTTGTCACTTGGGAATGTAAACTTTCCACCAACTTGCCATATAAATGGTTTAAATTTATATTGCAATCTATACTTTTTCATATCGTACAATGCTAGTATTTCATTAGTATCTGCTTGAAAGTTTGACCATATATCATGATGGAACGGTATAATCACTTGTGCTTTTAATGCTTCAGCCATTCTTAAAATATCAACAGAAGTCATTTTATCTGTGATACCCCTTGGATTTTCTCCATATGAGCCTAATGCTACATCAATTTTGTAATCATTTCCATGTTTAGCATAATAATTTGAATAATGTGAATCTCCACTATGATATAAATTACCAGCAGGAGTTTTAATCAAATAATTAACTGCCTTATAATCCATATCAACTGGCATTTTACCTCTCAAATCACCATCTGGCGGAGCCGTAATTAATGCAGTTCTGTCAAAAGATTCTAATACATGTATTTCAATATCTTTAATCTTTATCACATCACCTGGTTTAACCACTACACATCTTCCCTTTGGCACTCCCCATTCAACCCATTTATCTACACAAGCTTGTGGTCCAATAAATGGAACATTATTAGAACAATTTTTAAGAACTGCTGCTGCTACATTTACATCTATATGATCATTATGATCATGTGTAGATATTATAGCATCAACTTCTTTTATTGCAAAAGGATCCAATACAAATGGAGCAACTCTTAAATTAGGTTGTAATTTTTTTCCTCCACACATTCTTGCCATTTGATGTTGTGGATTTATGTATGGATTTTTTTTAGTTTTTTTACCACTTCCACACCAAAAGTCTATGCATATATTTGTATTCCCCTCTGATTTTAACCAAATTCCTGTACAGCCAAGCCACCACATAGAAAATGTTCCCGGTTTAACTATTTCGTTTTCTATTTCTTCATTTAACCATGTTCCCCACTCTGGAAACGTATTTAAAATCCAAGATTCTCTTGTTATTTCACTCACTTTATTCATAATTCCCCTCCATATTTTTATTTTATGTTCTTTTAGAACTTTTTTGTTTTATTTAAGTTATTTATTGATTTAATTATAAATTAAAATCGTTTTCTTTTCAAGTAATTCAATCAAAAAAATTATATTTTTATAAATAAAATCTTTTTTATGTTCGTTTTTTTATTTTTTTATGTTTGTTTTAAATTATTTTATTAATATTTTATTGATTTTTATGTTATACTTATACTATATATAATTATTGTTTATAATAATTAATGCGAATAAATAGAGTATTTTAAACTCAAGGAGATTATAATGAAAAATACAAAAACCTTTATTTTAAAAAGACAAGAAGCTATATTAAAATATTTAGAAGAAAATAATTTCGCTAAAACAGAAGAATTAGCTAAATTTCTAAATACTTCTAATGTAACTATAAGAAGAGATTTTCAAATTCTTGAAGAAAAAGGTCTTATTATTAGAAATCATGGCGGAGCACAAGTTTCGCAAAATATTTTAAATAAGAAATTTTGTGACAATGCTACAAATAAAAATGAAATTTTAAAGTCATCAATTGCTAAAAAAGCAGTTGAATTTATAGAAAATAATGATATCATTTTTATAAATTCAAGTTCAACAGCTATAAAAATTTTACAATATATTGGTGATAAAAGAATTGTTGTCATCACTAATAATGGAAAAGTTTTAGGTATGAATCTTTCTCCTAAAATAGAAGTAATACTTACAGGAGGTCAAGTATACGGAAGAAAACAATCAATGATAGGAGATATAGCTACACAGATAATTTCAACAATTACTGCAACTAAATGTTTTATTGGGGTTAACGGTATAGCTTCTCATTGTGGAATAAGCACTTCAGTATTTCAAGAAACGACCATTAACATGAAAATGCTTGAAAATTGTAATGGACCAACATTCGTATTAGCCGATAGTTCAAAAATTGGAATCCATCATAATTTTTCTAGCGGTAGTATTGATAATGTTAATTATGTTATTACAGATAAAAACGCAGATGAAAATGAAGTTAAAAAACTTGAAGAAAAAGGAGTTCAAGTAATGTTTTCAGAAGAAAATTAATCTTTGCTGAAAATATTAACCTTATATTAAACCATCATAAATTAAAACAATTGTTAAAACTTTATTGACTCGTTTAAACAACTGTTTTAATTTTATGAGTTTCTTATTCTATTTTTTATAATTTTTCATTAGTACTACAATTTATTTATCATACTTGCATTATATCCAGCACCGAAACCATTATCTATATTTACAACGCTAACACCACTTGCACAACTGTTTAACATTGTTAAAAGCGCTGAAAGTCCATTAAAGTTTGCACCATATCCTATACTAGTTGGAACAGCTATTACAGGTTTATCAACTAATCCACCAACTACACTAGCTAATGCACCCTCCATTCCAGCTATTACAATTACTACTTTTGCACCTCTTATAACATCGACCCGATTAAATAATCTATGTATTCCAGCAACACCTACATCATATATTCTCTTTACATTATTTCCAAATATTTCAGCAGTTATTGCAGCCTCTTCAGCTATTGGAATATCTGATGTTCCTGCTGTAACTATCGCTATATAACTCTCTGTTTTTTCTATTTTTTGTCTTTCAACTGTTATAGTTTTTGCTAACTCATTATATTTAGCATCAGGGCATATTTTTAAAACTTCATCATACATTTCTTTAGAAGCTCTAGTACCTAATATATTATTATTTCCTAAAGACATGTTTTTAACTATACCAACTACTTGTTCTATTGTTTTTCCTGCACAATAAATAACTTCAGGATATCCAACTCTCAATGTTCTATGATTATCTATTTTTGCATATCCCAAATCTGTAAATGGTAACTCTGCTAATTGTTCAATTCCCTCATCTATAGATATAGTATCACTTTTTACAAGTTCTAAAAGTTTCTTTAAATGAGCTTTATCCATAAAAATCTTCCTTTCAAATCATTATTTTTCTTTATTTAAACTTCCCATTTTATATCCACTCATATCTAATGTTACATATTTAAATCCAAACTCTTTTAATTTTTCTGATATCTTATTCATTATATCAACATTAAATAATTTTTCTCTATCCTGTGGTTGAACTTCTATCCTTGCTAAATCTCCATGATTTCTAACTCTTATACCAGTTAAGCCTAAAGAAAATAAATAACGCTCTGACTTTTCTATCTTTCTTAACTTTTCTTCTGTTATTTCTTCTCCAACTTGAAGTCTAGTTAAAAGACATGCATAGGCTGGTTTTGACCATGTTTCAAGATTCAACTCTTTAGAATATCCTCTTATATCCTTTTTGGTAAATCCAAGATCTAGCAAAGGACTTTTTACCTCAAGCTCCTTCAAAGCCTTCATTCCTGGTCTATAATCCTTTGTATCATCTAAATTTGTTCCATCTATAATATAATCTATCCCTAAACTTTTAGCCTTATCTTTTAACAAAGTAAAAATTTGTTTTTTACATAAATAACATCTATCTTCTGGATTATATTTAATGTTTTCTGGAATAGAAACTTCTATAAATTGATGATTTAAATTAAGCTTTCTAGTAAGTTCTTTTGCTTCTTCTATCTCCCATCTTGGTATATATGGAGAAACTATAGTTATAGGAACAGCATTTTCTCCTAAAACGTCACCACATACTTTAAGTAAAAAAGTACTATCTACACCACCTGAAAATGCTATTGCAACTTTACCTAATTCTTTTATATAATCTTTTAAACTTTCTAATTTATCCATAAGAATCACCTACTTAGAATTATTTTTTTTAGATTTTGTATATTCATACATTATTTCATTATATACTTTATTTATCTCAATTCCTCTTTCTTTAGCTATGTATTTACATATATCATATTCTGGTTTAACTCTTATTTCCTCGCCATTTAAATATGATATTTTAACTGGAACATCTCCATATTTACAAATAACTATTTCTTCTCTTCTCTCTAATTTTTCTCTACTTATCTCATAACATCTAACACCAATTGTTGATGAATTTAAAAATATAGTTTTCTTAATATTTTCTAGAACATCAAAACCACACAAAACAGATATTTTAGTTGCTGGTCTATCTTTTTTCATATGTATTGATGTATAGAAAACATCTAATGCACCTTCCTCTAAAAGTCTTTCCATTAAAAGTTGAAATTCTTCGCCTCTCATGTCATCTATATTGCATTCTACCATATATTCTTTACTTGTATTATCATCAGATTCACCTAAAAATGCTCTTAACACATTAGGAGCTTTTTTGCCTTCCTTTTCACCTAATCCATAACCTATTTTTTTAACCATAAAGTTTTTTTCATAAGTTATTTCTCTTGCCATCGCCTTTATTATGGCAGCTCCTGTCGGTGTTGTCGCTTCAAAAGGAACATTCTTTGAAATAACAGGTATATCCTTTAATATTTCTGCTGTTGCTGGTGCTGGAACTGGTAATATTCCATGAGCACATTTAAGTGTTCCATATCCAACCTCAACCGGTGAAGATATTATTTTATCTATATTCAAATAATCTATACAAATAGCAGCCCCTACTATATCTACTATCGAATCAATAGCTCCAACTTCATGAAAATGAACTTCTTCTATAGTTTTATTATGTACTTTAGCTTCTGCCTTTGCAACTTCATCAAAAATTTTTAATGATATTTTTTTCACATTTGAATTTATTTCTGAATTATTTATTAATTCTTTTATATCATTATAATTCCTACTTCCATGACTATGTTCATGATTATGTTCGTCATGGTTATGCTCATGCTCATGATTATGTTCGTGTTCATGCTCATGACTATGTTCATGGTTATGTTCATGTTCATGATTATGATTATGCTCATGTCCATGTAATTCATTCATATCATAAACTTTTACACTTGTTCCTGTAATACCTTGTTTTGTCCCTTTCTCTATATGAATATTATATTCATTACTAACATTTAATTTTTTTAACTCTTTTAATAAATAATCTCCAGGAACCCCTAAATCAACTAAAGCTCCTAAATTCATATCTCCACTTATTCCTGAAAAACAATCATAATATAGTATCCTCATTTTATCTATTGCTAGTAAACTATAAATTTTAATTAAACACTAACAAATATCTAAATTCAAAGTTTATTAGCAACAGTTCACCTCCTTATCATATAAATCTACTACTAAAATTGATACTCTCTACAATAAAACTATACTACATAATTCATTGTTAGTGTATATAAATTATAAGTATTATACTAATATTTTAAATATTTATATAATTATTTTAAATTTTTTATTTCATATAATATAAAAAAACACAATAAATTTCTATATATAAAATAAAAAAACAACAAGTTAATTTTCTCGTTGTTTTTTACATAAACTATAATTATGGTTATATTTATGAATATGTGCAAGCATATGCTCATGGTTTTTAATTTATATTTTTTATTTTCTCTATAATAGAATTTTTTATACTTTCAAAAGGAAATAGTTTTCCCGGACACTCTGTTACCCCTAAATCATTATGTCGTACAATATCTGATATATCATATTTTAAAGTTAGATATGTTGCCAAATTCACTAAAGCCTCTAACTGCTCCCTCGGTACTCCCTTTTCCTCAAAATTTCCTTCAAGACATATACCTAATGTATCCGTATTATTTCCATATACATGAGAACCTATTTTATTCTCATTCCTTCCTTTAAAAATAGTACCATCACTCCTTATATAAAAATGATATCCTATACCTGTCCACCCCTTGCTTACATGCATTTCATGAACTTCTTGTGGTGACAAATTTTCCGCCGCAGCATGATGAATTACTATCTTTTTAGGATTATTTCCACTAATTAATACTCCATTCCATTTATAATCTATTTCCTGTATATTTAAGTTTTCCTTTATTATATTAAGCTCTTTTTTATTAATACTAACATCATATATCTTTTTATAACTATTGTTATTACATAAATTTTTTATAAGAATATATCCTAAAAAAACTATTAAACTTAGTATTAAAAATATTATTATTTTCATTATAAATTTTTTATTTAATTTTATTGCTTTAAACTTATTTTTCATAAACCTCTGTAAGAATATAAAAATTCTCTTTATCCTCTCTGAATAATTTATAACTCAAATATTTACTAAATACCACTAACTACAATAAATTTCCTCTATTTTTATAAATACTCATATCAAAATTTATATCTCTATAAAAATATAAAGTACTAAGATTTAATCATTAAATCTTAGTACCCTACTATAATCTATTTCAATATTTAATTATTATTAATTTTATAATCTCTATTCAACATAAGCCTGTCTAAACAACATACTACCTAAAGGTGATTTTACATATCCCTTTACATTATCATTAGCACAAACTATATTTGTATAATAATATATTGGAATTATTGCCATATCATCCATAAGTATATCTTCTGCTTTTCTTAAAAGCTCTGTTCTCTTTTTTCCATCTTGTTCTGACTTAGCTTGAGCTATTAAAGAGTCATATTCCTCATTTGAATATCCCGCATTATTTTGACCACTTGCTGTTACCCACATATCTAAAAATGTCATAGGATCATTATAATCTCCAATCCAACCATGTCTACAAACTTCATATTGAAAATTATTTCTAGTTGTTTGGAATACTGCCCATTCTTCATTTTTAAGTTCTACATTTATTCCTAAATTAGTTTTCCACATATCTTGAATAGCTTGTGCTATCATTTGATTGTTTGAAGCTGTATTATAAGTGAATGTAATAGTTGGGAAACCTTGACCATTTGGATATCCAGCTTCCTCTAAAAGCTTCTTAGCCTCTTCTATATTAGTTGTTACACTAGAATAATCTTTATGAAATGTATTTCCTTGTGTATCTTTAACGCCTTCCGGAACATAACTAGTTGCAGGAATTTCTCCTCCCATAGAAACTTTTTCAGTAATTAAATTTCTATCTATTGCAAGCGATAAAGCCTTTCTAACCCTTACATCTTGAAGAGCATCCACTGCTTCTGAAGACAAACCTTTACCAGATACATTTACCATATAAAAATAAGTTCCAAGATAAGGATATACTTTAGCTACCCCTTCATCTATTAATGATTGTATTTCAGTAGTTGGTGGTTGTTCCATAATATCTAATTCACCATTCTTAAAAGCTGAAAGAGTAGTAGTTTGATCATCTATAAGTCTAAAAACTAAAGTTTCTAATTTCACATTATCTGCATCCCAATAATTTTCATTCTTTATGAAAGTCATACTTTCCTTTTCACTCCACTCAGTCATTTTAAAAGGTCCATTTGATACATAAGTTTCTGGACTAAGTGCCCATTTATCTCCATTTTCTTCTATTATGTCTTGCCTTACTGGATAATATACTGGCATTGCCAATAGTGATACGAAATATGGCACCGCACTCTCTAAAGTTACTTCTATAGTCTTATTGTCTACAACCTTAATTCCTACATCATCTGCTGAAGCTTCTCCTTTATTGTACGCCTCACCATTTTTTATATAAAATAATTGATAAGCATATTCTGCTGCTGTATTTGGATTCAATGCTCTCTTCCAAGCATATTCAAAATCTTTAGCTGTAACGTCTTCCCCATCTGACCATTTAGCATTATCCCTTATATGAAATGTATAAACTAAGCCATCTTCTGACACCTCATACCCTTCTGTTATACCATTTTCTACTTCCCCATTTTCTATTTCTCTCATTAATCCTTCAAACGTATTGCGTATAACCTTTGAGCCATCAACTGCTGAGTTTAGTTGAGGATCTATTGTTTTAGGATTTGCATCTATATTATATACTATCTTTTGTTCAACATTTCCTGATGATACAGTGTTTTCAGTACTTCCACATCCTAAAAATGTACTTCCTACAAGTGCTGTTAAAAGTGTCATAGCTAAAATCTTTTTTAATCTAATTTTACTCAAATAAATTCCCCCTTAAATAGTATAATTTTTTATGAAATATGACATGCTACAAAATGATCTTTAAAAACCTCTTTAAGTTTTGGCTCCTCTTCCTTACATATAGGTTTTGAATATTTACACCTTGAACAAAATCTACATCCCTTTGGTGGATCTATTGGTGATTGAATATCCCCCTCTAAAATAATTCTTTGCTTTGTCTTTGCAATTTTAGGATCTGGCACAGGTATGGCTGATAAAAGAGCTTTTGTATACGGATGTACAGGATTATAATACACTTCATTACTAGTTGATATTTCTACTAACTTCCCTAAATACATTATTCCAATCCTAGTAGATATATGTTTTACCATGGATAAATCATGGGCTATAAATAAGTATGTTAATCCTAGCTCCTCCTGTAAATCCTCCAACATATTTATAACCTGAGCTTGAATTGAAACATCTAGTGCCGATATTGGTTCATCACAAACTATAAATTCTGGATTAACAGCTAAAGCTCTTGCAATTCCTATTCTTTGCCTCTGTCCACCAGAAAACTCATGAGGATATCTACTGATATGACTTGAGTTTAATCCAACTTTATTTAAATAATGCTTAATAAGCTCAGTTTTATCTTTTCCTGTTGCTAATCTATGAATATCTATTGCTTCACCTATAATATCCCTTACCGTAAATCTAGGATTTAAAGAAGCATACGGATCTTGAAATATCATTTGCATATGCTTTCTATATTTCACAATATTTTTTCCCTTCATAGAACTTATATCTTGCCCCTTATAAACAATTTGTCCACTAGTTGGTTCGTAAAGTTTTAATATTGTTCTCCCTAAAGTACTCTTTCCACACCCAGATTCTCCAACAAGACCTAAAGTTTCACCTTTTTTAATATCAAAAGAAACATTATCAACCGCTTTTAATATTCCTTTATTTTTTGAAAATATGGATTTACTAGTATTAAAATACTTTGATAAATTTTTTATTTCAATTAATTTTTCCATTTTATAAACCCACCTCCCTAGACCTTGCTCTTATAACTTTTGGCGCTTTCTCATCACTTAGCCAACAAGAAACCTTATGTTTTTTAGAAACCTCATAAAATTCAGGCATTTTTTCTCTGCATATATTCATAGCAAACTTACATCTTGCATAAAAAGGACATCCTTTAGGCGGTTTTAAAAGGTCAGGTGGCTGTCCCTCTATTGGTTTAAGTCTTTTTCTTTCCTTTTGTACACTAGGAACACTATCTAACAATCCCCAAGTATATGGATGCTTTGGATTATCAAATATATCATTTATTCCCCCTTTTTCTATAATAAGCCCACCATACATAACATTTACTCTGTCACAAATATCAGCTACAACACCTAAATCATGCGTAATAAAAATTATTGATGTTCCTAGCTTATTTTTTATATTTTTCATTATTTCAAGTATTTGTGCCTGTATAGTCACATCTAGTGCCGTTGTTGGTTCATCCGCAATTATTAGTTTAGGATTACAACTAAGCGCCATAGCAATCATAGCTCTTTGCCTCATTCCTCCAGAAAATTCATGAGGATATTGCTTCATTCTCTTCTCTGGATTTGGAATATTAACAAGCCTTAAAAGTTCTACCCCTTTTTTAAACGCTTCTTTTTTTGATAATTTTTCATGTATTATTAAAGGCTCTATTATTTGATTACCTATTGTAATAAGCGGATTTAAAGAGGTCATAGGATCTTGGAATATCATTGCTATATCATTTCCTCGAATTTTTGACATCTCTTTTTCTGTAATTTTACTTATATCTTTTCCTTCAAAAAATATTCTTCCATCTTTTATAGTTCCATTTTTATCTAACAACCTCATGATAGACATCATTGTTATGCTCTTTCCACAACCTGACTCTCCAACTACGCCAACAACTTCACCTTTAGTTAACTGAAAAGACACTCCTCTAACTGCTTGTACTTCTCCAAATTTAGTATCAAATGAAGTTTTTAGCCCCCTAACATCTAATAAATTCTCCATAAGCTCCCCCCTTTATTTCTTAACCTTAGGATCTAATGCATCTCTTAAACCATCTCCAAGTAAGTTAAATGATAATATTGTTAAGCATATTGCTAAAGTTGGGAACAATAATTGATATGGATAAAGTCTTAAACTTTGAAGTGCATCATTTGCAAGTGTCCCCCATGATGCTGCAGGTGGTGCTATTCCAAGACCTATAAAACTTAAAAAAGCTTCTGTAAATATAGCAGTTGGTATTTGAAGAGTTAGTGTTACTATTATTGAACCTAAACAGTTGGGTATTAAATGCTTAAATAATATTCTTTTTCCTGATGCTCCTAAAGTTTTTGCTGCTAAAACAAATTCCTGTTGTTTAAGTTGTAATATTTCACCCCTAACGATTCTAGCCATACTTATCCAATATGAAACTGATAAAGCTATTATTATATTAAAAAGTCCACCTTTCTCAAACATAACCATTAAAAGTATTACATAAATAGTCATTGGAATTGAATTTATAATATCTACAATCCTCATCATTATATTATCTAATTTTCCACCAACAAATCCTGCAATTCCTCCATAGATAATACCAATGAAAAGATTTAAAAAAGAAGCTACAAAACCTATAATTAAAGAATACCTCGCTCCATACATAACCCTTACAAAAATATCTCTTCCTAATTGATCTGTACCAAACCAATGGGTTAACGACGGAGCTTCATTAGTTATTGACAAATTATTTTCTGCATATCCATATTGTGAAAATATGGGAACAAATATAGCCAAAAGGCCCATCAAAACTATAAACAAAAATCCCATAACAGCTAATTTATTACTAATTAATTTACTTAAAGCTTCTTTCCAAGAAGGAATACTAGGTCTTGTTATATCTTCTGTATGTTTTAGATTATTTTCTACAAATGAAAAATCTGATTGCTCTTTTAAATTATTACTACCATCTAACTCCATAATTTTCCCCCTTATTGTTTAATATCATCTAACTTTATCCTTGGATCTATAATTCCATACAACAAATCAACTAAAAGATTGCAAATAATTAATATTGAACTATAAAAAACTGTAACCCCCATTATAACTGTATAATCTCTATTACTTATAGTATTGACAAACTCACGTCCAAGCCCTGGTATTGCAAATATTTTTTCAACTACAAAACTACCAGTAAGTATTCCTGCAATTAATGGTCCAAGATATGTTATTATAGGAATAAGTGTGTTTCTCAAAGCATGTTTAACTATAACTTTAAATCCACTAACGCCTTTTGCCCTAGCTGTCCTTATATAATCAGAATTTAATGTTTCCAAAAGTTTCGACCTAGTTAACCTAGATATAAAAGCTATAGAATAACCCCCTAAAGCTAGTGCAGGCAATATATAACTTACAGGGCTATTAAGTCCAGTTACAGGTAATAGTTTATATTTAACACCAAATATATACATTAATACAGTTGCTAAAACAAAGCTAGGTATAGTCACCCCTAAAGTCGCTAAAACCATACATAAAGAATCTGGCCAACTATTATATTTTAAAGCAGCTATAATTCCTAAAGTAATTCCAAAAATCAAAGCTATACTTATTACCACAACTCCAAGCTTCGCAGATGATGGAAATGAGTATGATATTATTTCACTTACCTCTTTTCCTGCATATTTCATACTTTCCCCTAAATCTCCTTGAAGTAAATTTTTCAAATATAGCCCATATTGTTCAAAAAGTGGTTTATCTAATCCATATTTTACTTCTAAATTTTGCATAATAGCTTCTGGTATATTCCTTTCACCAGTAAAAGGCCCCCCAGGTAATAACCTAAGCATAAAAAAAGTAATTGTTATAACAGCCCATAAAGTTATAATGCTTGTAGCTATTCTCTTTAAAATGTACTTAGCCACTTTTTCACCTCCTTAAATTTTTTATTAAATGTTTTTATGTATACACAAATAATTATTGTTTTATTCCATATTTTTATTAAAATAATAAAATTTTCTTTATTTAAACGTTATACTAATTAAAAATATAGGTTTAAATTGATAAAAGAGTAATTTATACCATATAAATTACTCTTTTAATACCACATAAAATCTTAAAAATATCTTGTAATAAATTTAATAAAAAAGAGCATCAAAAATTTGATACTCTACTACATATTTATTTCATCTGCAACAAATTTTAATCCTATTTGTTTTCTAATTTCAGTTATTATTTCATGAACCATTAATGATATCTCATGAGTGTTTGTATTTGACTGCTGTTGTCCTAATTTAACTACCTTCATAAATTCATCAATTTCATAAAACATATTATCACCAATTTGACTTCTTGTTAAATTTATAATATGTCTGCTTTTATCATATAAAGTTATTTTAGATGGTGAATTTATATCATCTATTACTATAGTTCCATCTTCACCTTGTATTTCTGAAGGCAATGTTGTATCAGTAATTTTTGAATGCATAAGTATTACTTCTTTATCATCATAAGATAAAATAACGCTTCCAATTCCGTCTACTCCACTTTCTAACATAATTGCATTACCATAGACCTTTTTAGGCATACCAAATAAAGTTACAGCATTAAATATACTATACACCCCAATATCCATAATTGAACCATTAGACATCTCTGGCTTAAAAGCATTTAATATTATTCCTTCTCTATAAGCATCATATCTAGAAGAATACTTACCATAGTTAAAAATTGCACGTCTTATTTTTCCAATATTATTTAGATTTTCTTTTACAGCAATAAAATTAGGCATCAATGTTGGTTTCATAGCTTCCATAAGAACAACACCTTTTTCAATAGCTTTATTTATCATAAGCTTAACCTCATGAATATTACTTGCCATAGGTTTTTCACATAATACATGAATATCATTATCTAAAAATTCCAATGTTTGCTTACAATGAAGATAGTTAGGTGTAGCTATATAAACTGCATCTATCATACCTGAGCGAGCCATTTCCTCCCAAGAAGTAAATACCTTTTTTGCTCCATATTTTTGAGCAAATTTTTTTGCATTTTCTTCTTTTCCTGAACAAACAGCAATTAATTCAAAGTCCTTTATATGCTTTGCTGCATCCATAAAATTATTGGATATAAAATTAGTCCCAATTATTCCAAATCTCATTAAACAAACCACCTCTATAGTTATCTATATATTTTAGTATAAAAGTTTTTTAAAGTGGCTTTATTACTTTTTTATAAAAATTAAATATAATGTTAAAATTCTTTGTTGTGAGTTTTATATCTAATTAAAAGCAAAAAAATAAAAATGTAATTTACTAATCGTAAATTACATTTTTCCTTACTTACTAACCTGGCAACCACTTACTCTCCCACACAGTCTCCCATGCAGTACCATCAGCCTCTAAAAGCTTAACCTTCGTGTTCGGAATGGAAACGGGTGTTACCTTAAAGAGCATTATCACCAGATAATCATGTTATTTATATGAAAGATATATTCTCTCAAAATTACACTAAGCATTAAGATAAAGTTAATTAGGTCAAGCCCTCGACCTATTAGTATCAGTCAGCTAAATATGTTACCATACTTACACCTCTGACCTATCAACCTTGTGTTCTTCAAGGGGTCTTACTAGCTTATGCTATGGGAAATCTCATCTTGAGGTGGGCTTCACGCTTAGATGCTTTCAACGTTTATCCCTTCCCGACTTAGCTACCCAGCTGTGCTCCTGGCGGAACAACTGGTACACCAGAGGTCAGTCCATCCCGGTCCTCTCGTACTAAGGACAGCTCCTCTCAAATTTCCTACGCCCACGACGGATAGGGACCGAACTGTCTCACGACGTTCTGAACCCAGCTCGCGTGCCGCTTTAATGGGCGAACAGCCCAACCCTTGGGACCTACTTCAGCCCCAGGATGCGACGAGCCGACATCGAGGTGCCAAACCTCCCCGTCGATGTGGACTCTTGGGGGAGATCAGCCTGTTATCCCCGAGGTAGCTTTTATCCGTTGAGCGATGGCCCTCCCACGAGGTACCACCGGATCACTAAGCCCGACTTTCGTCCCTGCTCCACTTGTGGGTGTCGCAGTCAGGCTCCCTTCTGCCTTTGCACTCTTCGAACGATTTCCGACCGTTCTGAGGGAACCTTTGGGCGCCTCCGTTACTTTTTAGGAGGCGACCGCCCCAGTCAAACTGCCCACCTAACAATGTCCTGTGACCAGATTCATGGCCGCCAGTTAGAACTTCAGTACTATCAGGGTGGTATCCCAACGTCGACTCCACTAAAGCTGACGCCCTAGTCTCTCAGTCTCCCACCTATCCTGTACAGACAATACCGAAATTCAATGCTAAGCTACAGTAAAGCTCTACGGGGTCTTTCCGTCCAATCGCGGGTAACCAGCATCTTCACTGGTACTACAACTTCGCCGGATTTGCAGTTGAGACAGTGCTCAAGTCATTACGCCATTCGTGCGGGTCAGAACTTACCTGACAAGGAATTTCGCTACCTTAGGACCGTTATAGTTACGGCCGCCGTTTACTGGGGCTTAAGTTCACACCTTCGCTTACGCTAAGTGTTCCCCTTAACCTTCCAGCACCGGGCAGGCGTCAGCCCCTATACATCAGCTTACGCTTTAGCAGAGACCTGTGTTTTTGCTAAACAGTTGCTTGAGCCTATTCTCTGCGACCTACTCTCATAGGCATCCCTTATTGCTAACTTACGGGATCAATTTGCCGAGTTCCTTAACTGCAATTCTTCCGCCGGCCTTAGGATTCTCTCCTCACCTACCTGTGTCGGTTTGCGGTACGGGCACTACTTCTCTCTCTAGACGCTTTTCTTGGCAGCGTGGAATCATGTACTTCAGTTCCGTAGAACCTTCCCCATAACATCTCATCATTATTACAACGGATTTGCCTATTGTAACTGACTAAATGCTTAGACTAGCATCCAATAGCTAGCACACACTATCCTCCTGCGTCACGCCATCGATAATAACGATGGTAGTGGTACTGGAATATCAACCAGTTGTCCATCACCTACGCCTTTCGGCCTCGGCTTAGGTCCCGACTAACCCTCAGCGGACGAGCCTTCCTGAGGAAACCTTAGGTATTCGACCTGTAGGATTCTCACCTACATCTCGCTACTAATGCCAACATTCTCACTCGTAATCAGTCCACCACTCCTTACGGTATGACTTCAGCCCGATTACGACGCTCCTCTACCGCTTGAATAAATTCAAGCCCGTAGCTTCGGTGGTAAGTTTTAGCCCCGAACATCTTCGGCGCAGGATCTCTCGACTAGTGAGCTATTACGCACTCTTTTAATGAGTGGCTGCTTCTAAGCCAACATTCTAGTTGTCTTAGAAATCCCACATCCTTTTCCACTTAACTTACACTTTGGGACCTTAGCTGACGATCTGGGCTGTTTCCCTTTTGACCACGGATCTTATCATTCGTAGTCTGACTGCCGAACTTATAGTATATGGCATTCGGAGTTTGATAAGGTTCGGTAAGCGCTATGCCCCCTAGCCCATTCAGTGCTCTACCTCCATTACTCATATTCGACGCTAGCCCTAAAGCTATTTCGAGGAGAACCAGCTATCTCCGAGTTCGATTGGAATTTCTCCGCTATCCACAGCTCATCCCATGCTTTTTCAACAGCAACGTGGTTCGGTCCTCCACGAGGTTTTACCCTCGCTTCAACCTGGCCATGGATAGGTCACCCGGTTTCGGGTCTACGACATGCAACTAGTTGCCCTGTTAAGACTTGGTTTCCCTTCGGCTCCGTACCTTAAGTACTTAACCTTGCTACATATCGTAACTCGTTGGCTCGTTCTACAAAAAGCACATCATCGCACACATAAGGTGCTTTGATCGGTTGTAGACATATGGTTTCAGGTTCTATTTCACTCCCCTCCCGGGGTTCTTTTCACCTTTCCCTCACGGTACTGCTTCACTATCGGTCATCAGGTAGTATTTAGCCTTGGGAGGTGGTCCTCCCTGCTTCCCACAAGGTTTCACGTGTCTCGTGGTACTCTGGATTAGAACTTGATTACTCTAACTTTCATTTACAGGACTATTACCTTCTACGGTAGAGCTTTCCAGCTCTCTTCAATTAGTTATAGTTTCTCGTTATGTTCTATCCACAACCCCGGAAACAAGTTTCCGGTTTGGGCTCTTTCCCTTTCGCTCGCCGCTACTTAGAAAATCGATTTTTCTTTCTCTTCCTCTAGGTACTTAGATGTTTCAGTTCCCTAGGTTTACCCTCGTTAACCTATTTATTCAGTTAACGATACATGAGGTTTCCCATGTGAGTTTCCTCATTCGGAAATCTTTGGATCTCAGACTATGTGCGTCTACCCAAAGCTTATCGCAGCTTATCACGTCCTTCGTCGGCTCCTGATGCCAAGGCATTCACCATACGCCCTTTGTAGCTTGACCTTTGTTTCTATCTTTTAGATAGTTGCAATCAATTTTACAAAGAATAGTAAATTTAATTGGCTTTACTCTATTTATTAATACTTATGTGTAATTTTCAAAGAACATAATTTTGAAAGAACTTAGTCTTTCAAAATTAAACAGATATTTAAGAAGCATTCTTTATTATCATCTTAGTTTTCCTAAGATGTTCTTCCTTAGAAAGGAGGTGATCCAGCCGCAGGTTCTCCTACGGCTACCTTGTTACGACTTCACCCCAATCGCTGACCCTACCTTCGGCCGCTGCCTCCTTACGGTTAGCTTACGGACTTCGGGTATTGCCAACTCTCATGGTGTGACGGGCGGTGTGTACAAGACCCGGGAACGTATTCACCGCGACATTCTGATTCGCGATTACTAGCAACTCCAGCTTCATGTAGGCGAGTTTCAGCCTACAATCCGAACTGAGACAAGTTTTTGAGTTTTGCTCCACTTCACAGTATTGCTTCTCTTTGTACTTGCCATTGTAGCACGTGTGTAGCCCTAGACATAAGGGGCATGATGATTTGACGTCATCCCCACCTTCCTCCCGGTTAACCCGGGCAGTCTCGCTAGAGTGGTCAACTTAATGGTACCAACTAACAATAAGGGTTGCGCTCGTTGCGGGACTTAACCCAACATCTCACGACACGAGCTGACGACAACCATGCACCACCTGTGTTCCTGTTCCCGAAGGAATTTCCCACATTACTGGTAATTCAGGACATGTCAAGTCTAGGTAAGGTTCTTCGCGTTGCTTCGAATTAAACCACATGCTCCGCTGCTTGTGCGGGTCCCCGTCAATTCCTTTGAGTTTTAATCTTGCGACCGTACTCCCCAGGCGGAATACTTAATGCGTTAGCGGCGGCACAGAGACTTGGGGCCCCTACACCTAGTATTCATCGTTTACGGCGTGGACTACCAGGGTATCTAATCCTGTTTGCTCCCCACGCTTTCGAGCCTCAGCGTCAGTTACAGTCCAGAGAATCGCCTTCGCCACTGGTGTTCTTCCTAATCTCTACGCATTTCACCGCTACACTAGGAATTCCATTCTCCTCTCCTGCACTCTAGATATCCAGTTTGGAATGCAGCTCCCAAGTTAAGCTCGGGTATTTCACATCCCACTTAAATATCCGCCTACGCTCCCTTTACGCCCAGTAAATCCGGATAACGCTTGCCACCTACGTATTACCGCGGCTGCTGGCACGTAGTTAGCCGTGGCTTCCTCCTTAGGTACCGTCATTATCGTCCCTAAAGACAGAGCTTTACAATCCGAAGACCTTCATCACTCACGCGGCGTTGCTGCATCAGGGTTTCCCCCATTGTGCAATATTCCCCACTGCTGCCTCCCGTAGGAGTCTGGACCGTGTCTCAGTTCCAATGTGGCCGATCACCCTCTCAGGTCGGCTACGCATCGTCGCCTTGGTGAGCCGTTACCTCACCAACTAGCTAATGCGCCGCGGGCCCATCTCATAGCGGATTGCTCCTTTGATTGTTAAAAGATGCCTTTCAACAATGTTATGCGGTATTAATCTTCCTTTCGGAAGGCTATTCCCCTCTATGAGGCAGGTTGCCCACGTGTTACTCACCCGTCCGCCGCTAGAAAAGCTCCGAAGAACTTTTCTCGCTCGACTTGCATGTGTTAAGCACGCCGCCAGCGTTCATCCTGAGCCAGGATCAAACTCTCAAATTAAAATATACTAATTTCTTAGTTTTTATTTGAGTTTAATCTACTCATATTACTTATAAAAGAATTGCTGGTTTACTTAAATTATCTGTTTAATTTTCAAAGACCATTGTTTTTCTTTTTTCTTTGTCGCCCTCAAGCGACTTTCTTAGTTTAACATTTGATTAAACATTTGTCAACAAGTTTTTTAATTTTTATCTTTAACTTAATTTTTTGTTTTTATTAAGTTATCCTTGCGACGTGTTTTATCTTATCATAAATATATCTATGTATTGAATATTTATAGTGCCTTAAAATTTAATTATATTAATTATACTAATAAATTCTCTTTTTTTATCCTTTATTTATTACTCGATACACCAGGTATAGTATATATGCAAATTTTATTATATTTTTTACTTTTATATAAATATAAAACAAAATTAATTCTTTTAAGTTAAGTTTCATTTAAGACATTAAAGGAAAATTTTAAAATCAATAAAAGCTACAAAACTTTTAAATTTTGTAGCTTTGTTTTATATTAAAATTTATTATCATACTTTTTATTTTTAGCATTTATTTTAGAAAATTGCTCCACTATCTCTCCTATAAATCTAAATGTACCTTTTTTATAAAATCTATAAATCAATATACTTATTATTATTCCTCCTAATGTACAGGCACATATATCTGTCATAGTATCTGTTAAACTATTTAATTGTGAATTAAAACCAAATAGTTGATCTCCTGCAAATTCCCAAATTTCCCAAAGAGCTGATGAAGCTACTGAAAATAAAAAAGCATTTAATGTTTTTACTAATGCAGATAATTTAAAAAATACTTCTTCAGGAAGTAAAATTCTAAGTGCCAAAATTCCTCCTATACCTATTATTATTCCTGAAATAAAATGAAGAAAAGAATCCCACCAAGAAAAAATAATATACATATCACACATTTTCCCAAGAAACAAACAAAGAAATATAAAAACTTGAACTGTCAAATCAATAATACTAGTTAACTTTACATTTATGAGTTTAAAAACAATATCAACACCTAAAGATGTTAATAAAAAGACAATAGCTCCAACTATATGTGTAACATCATGTTCTAACAAATAAAAAAAACATAGTATAACAGTAATAAGTCTAAAAAAGTTTTTTATTATCAAATTATATAACACTCTTTTATTCTTACTCATTATTTTTCCTTTCTTTTTACTTGATTACTATATAATATATTATTCTAGTTTATGATTTTTAACATTATATAGAATTGTATATTTTATTTTCCTTAATTTCAGTGTTTTTCATAGTGTATTAATTTTCTTTCTCCACATACTAATATCAACAAGGGATAGAAAGTCACTTGTTGATAAAATATATTATTTTTTAAGGAGGAATTAAAAATGAATAGAAAATTAGTTCCAGAAGCAAAGGATGGTTTAAACAAATTTAAAAACGAAGTAGCTAATGAAATGGGAGTTCCATTTAAAGACTACAATGGAGAATTAAGTTCAAAACAATGCGGAAGCGTTGGTGGAGAAATGGTTAAAAGAATGGTAGAACAATACGAAAAAGGAATTAAATAATTCTATTAATTGTTTACATTCAATTAAATATTAATTTTTAAATAAAAGCTACATTAAATTATTTTAATGTAGCTTTTACCTTTAATTTCTTTACACACCTTCATAATCAAAAGCAGGAATAAAACTTTCTTTTGCAGTCCCTTCTTCTTGAATAAATGCATTTTGTATGCCTATAGATATAGCATAATCTATTATAGTATTATAATATTTTTCACTAATTTTTTTATTTATTTCTGGATAATTTTCAACATGTGCCAAAGGAGTATATTGATTCATTATACTTATATAAATTTTATCATCATATGTCTTATGTAAATAATCTAATATCTTTTTTGAATCAAATAACAATCCAGGTAAAAGTAAATGTCTTACTATAACACCTTTTTTAATTATTCCGTTTTTGTCAAATTGAATATCTCCAACTTGTTTCACCATTTCATCTATTGCTTTAATAGCAAAATTAAAATAATCTTTTGCATTTGAATACTTTAAAGAATATTTATTGCTAAAATACTTTAAATCTGGAAGATAAACATCAATATATCCTTTTAAATATCTTAGGGTTTCTATATTTTCGTATCCACTACTATTGTATATAATCGGTAAATTTAATCCCTTATTTTTTGCAATTTTTAACCCTTCTATTATTTGTGGCACATAATGAGTTGGCGTAACTAAATTTATATTTAATGCTCCTTTGTGTTGAAGTTCTAAAAATATATCACTTAATCTTTCAATTGATATTTCTTTACCTGCACTACATTCACTTATATCATTATTCTGACAAAAAACACATTTTAATGTGCAATTTGAGAAAAATACTGTTCCTGAACCTTTTTCTCCTGATATACAAGGCTCTTCCCAAAAATGAAGTGCCGCTCTAGCAACTTTTAACTTATCTGTAGCTTTACAAAACCCAATCTTATTATTTAATCTATCAACTTTACAATTTCTAGGGCATAACTTACAACTTTTTAATAAATCTATCATTATCAATCACCTAAATTACATTTATATTGAACATATATACTTAATTATAACATTTTAAAGATAAAAACCACTTTAATTTTAAATAAGAAAAAATAATATTTTAATCACCAAAAATATATACAAGAATACAATACTTTTTATCATTTACTATAATAAATTTATATGAAATAATTTTGTAAATTTTTCATAAATTTATTATGGTAAGATTTAAATAATAACAAGTACTGGGAGGACTACTTATGGAAAAAATTAAAATTGGAAATAGCAATTTAGAAGCATCTAGAATTGCTTTTGGTTGTATGAGTCTTGGAGGAGGTTGGAACAAAAACCCTATCTCTTTGCAAGATGAATATAAAGCATTTGCTGCTGTAGATTGTGCTCTAGAGAATGGAATTAACTTTTTTGATCATGCAGACATATATTGTTTAGGAAAATCTGAAGAAGTATTTTCAAAGATTCTAGACAAAAGACCTAAATTAAGAGAAAACTTAATTCTCCAATCTAAATGTGGCATAAACAATCTTGGTAAAACACCTTACTATGATTTCAGTAAAGATTACATATTAAGTTCCGTAGATGGGATATTAAAAAGATTAAAAACTGAATATTTAGATGTTCTGCTTTTACATAGACCTGATTCATTAGTTGAACCTGAAGAGGTTGCTGAAGCTTTTGATATACTAAAAACTTCTGGGAAAGTAAGACATTTTGGGGTTAGTAATCATAACGCTATGCAAATTAGATTATTAAACAAATATTTAAATGAACCATTAATTGTTAATCAACTTGAAATTTCACTTGCAAACAGTAGCATTATAGATGAAGGGTTAAACGTTAATTCTAATACAAACCCTGGACCAATGCGTAACTTTGGAACATTAGAATATTGCCGTCTACATGATATTACTCTACAAGCTTGGTCTCCACTTGCTGGTGGAAGAATTGTTGATCCTAAAATTGAAAAGTATAGAAAATTAAATATTACATTAGATGAATATGCCAAAAAATATGGAGTTAAGAAAGGGGCTATAGTTGTTAATTGGTTATTAAGACATCCTGCTAAAATACAACCTATAATAGGTACCCGTTCTATACAAAGAATAAAACATATTTGCCAAAGTTCTCAAATCAAAATCAGCAGAGAAGAATGGTATAACCTTTATAATTTAGTAGAACACAGAAAACTTCTTTAGTAATAAAAAAATTAAGCGTAAAGCCTAATACTTTACGCTTAATTTTTAAAGCTTATTTACCCTTAATGCTCTCATAGCATTTAATACTGCAATTAATGCAACTCCAACATCTCCAAAAACAGCTTCCCACATATTTGCCATTCCTAAAGCTCCAAATATTAAAATTATTACTTTAACTCCAATTGCAAAAGCTATATTTTGAATTACTATATTTCTTGTTCTTTTTGCTATTTTTATTGATGATACTATTTTTGATGGTTCATCTGTCATTATTATAACATCAGCAGCCTCTATTGCTGCGTCTGAACCAACTCCTCCCATTGCAATTCCTATATCAGCTCTTGCAAGAACAGGTGCATCATTTATACCATCACCAACATATATTACTTTTTTATTCTTAGATTTTTCATTTTCTATCTTTTCTAATTTTTCTACTTTTTCATATGGTAAAAGTTCTGAGTAAACTTCATCTATATTAACTAGTTTTCCAATACCTTCACCAACTTTTTTATTATCACCTGTAAGCATTACAGTTTTTTTAATACCTATTTTTTTAAGTTCTTTAATAGCAACTTTTGTATCCTCTTTTATTTCATCAGATATTATAATGTTTCCTACATACTCATTATCTATTGCTATATAAACCACAGTTCCAACAGTTTCCTCTTCTTTACAAACTATATTTTCTTTATTCATTAATTTTTTATTTCCTGCTAAAACTACTTTATCTTTATAGTTAACTTTAATACCATGCCCTGAAATCTCTTCATAATTTTTTACATTCTTTTTTTCTATTTCTTTTCCATAAGCTTTTATAATAGATGTAGCTATTGGGTGACTTGAAAAACTCTCAGCTGCTACTGCATATTCCATTAAAATATCTTTGTCAAAACCATTTTCTACATTTATTTTTGTTACATTAAAAGTTCCCTTTGTTAATGTACCTGTCTTATCAAAAACTACAGTTTCAACATTGTTTAAAGCTTCAAGATAATTTCCTCCCTTAACTAGAATTCCATTTTTAGAAGCTCCTCCAATCCCTCCAAAAAATCCTAAAGGAATTGATACAACTAATGCACAAGGACAAGAAACAACTAAAAATACTAACGCTCTATATATGCTTGAAGAAAACTCCATTCCTGTTACAAAAGGAGGTATAAAAGCTAAACATGCAGCCAATATTACAACTATTGGAGTATAATACTTAGCAAACTTTGTTATAAAGTTTTCTGTATGAGCTTTTTTACTACTTGCATTTTCCATTAAGTTAAGTATTTTAGCTACTGTTGATTCACTAAATGCTTTTGTTACCTTAACCATTAATAATCCATTTTTATTTATTGCCCCACCTAAAATTTCATCACCTATTGACGCATTTCTTGGAACACTCTCACCTGTTAAAGCTGATGTATCTAACATTGATTTTCCCTCTATAATTACACCATCTAAAGGAACTTTTTCTCCAGGTTTTATAACTATAATATCTCCTATATTAACATCTTCTGGAGATACTTTTTTTATATCTTGTCCATTTTTTACATTAGCATAATCCGGTCTTATATTCATTAGAGATTTAATAGATCTTCTTGAACTATCAACAGCCATATCTTGGAACAATTCTCCTACTTGGTAAAAAAGCATTACCGCAACACCCTCTGGATACTGTTTTATAGCAAATGCTCCTATTGTAGCTAAAGCCATTAAGAAATTTTCGTCAAAAACTTTACCTCTAACTATATTTTTACCAGCCTTTAATAAAACATCTCCACCTACTATAAGATAACTTATTAAAAACAAAATTCCTTCAACTATATCTGGAAAGCCAAAAGCTAAACCTATGAAAAATAATGCTCCACCAACCCCAAGTCTTATAAGATTAGTTTTATTTTCTATCCATACACTTTTTTCTTCTTTATTTAAAGATTTTTTAGTATCATCTAAAACTTCACATTTGGTACCTGGTTCAATCTTTTCTATAAGATTTAATGCATTATCTATAACATCATTTTTTAAGCTCTTACTTTCTATATTTAATATAAGCTTTTTAGACATAAAATCTAATGTAGAATCAACAACACCATTTATATTTTTTGATTGCCTTTCTATTTTTGCTGCACAATTTGCACAATTTAAATTTGACATATAAATTGTAATTTTTTCTGTGCTATCTAAAATCTCACATTTTGTTCCCGGTTCTGTCTTTTCTATAAGATTTAAAGCATTCTTTATAACATTCTCTCTTACATTTTTATCTTTTATATCTAGTACAAGTTTTTTAGACATAAAATTCAAACTAGATCCAACGACGCCATCTATATTTTTTGATTGTCTTTCTATCTTTGCTGCACAGTTTGCACAATTTAAATTTGACATGTAAATTATAACTTTATCATTACCTCTTTTATTTAAAGGAAGTATTTCTTTATGAGTAACTGTAAGTTTATTTGTAGAGGACAATTTTATTTTATTTCCTAAATATTTTTTTATAAGTTTTTTTTCTTGGTTATCCAAACTTATCTCTTCCACAACAATTCCTCCTTTTTTCTTTATAATATAAATTTTTATAATTCTAATTTCCTATCAACATATGAACAAATATTCATATGTTCATATATTATTATATACAGATACAACGTTTTTGTCCACATAGTAAAAAATTTTTTTTATTTTTTAATAATTTATATATCATTTACTGATGATTAACAAAAATAAAAAGGCTATACAAAATAGCACAAGCCTTTTTATTAATAATTCAAATTAAATTCACTAAGCGGAAATATTATGTTTATTTTTGTTCCATTACCTTTTTTAGATTCTATATTTATCCCAAGCCCAAGTTTTTCACAAAGCTTTTTACAAAGATACAAGCCTATACCAGTAGATTTCCCAAACTCTCGCCCATTTTCACCAGTAAAACCCTTATCAAACACTTTAACTATATCTTTTTCATTAATTCCAATTCCATTATCTTCTATGGTTAAAACTATATTTGATTTATTTTTAGCAGAATATATCTTTATAATAGAATCTTTTTCTTTTGAATATTTTAACGAATTACTTATTATTTGATTTAATATAAATTCAACCCACTTACTATCACTAAAAACCTCTTCATCTAATTGCTCTATATCTAATTTTACTTTTTTGTTTATAAAATCCTTTGAATTTCTTCTTATAACTTTTCTAGTTATCTCCTTTAAGTTTATATTTTTAACTATATAATCTTTATTAGCATCAGCAATTTTAGCATAATATAAAACCTGTTCTATAAAATTTTCTATTTTATCTAGTTGAGGATTTATTTTTTCTTTTATATCTCCTTCATTATTTTCTAACATAAGTTTTGCTGAAGCTATTGGTGTTTTTATTTCATGAACCCACGTTTCTATGTACTCTCTATATTCTCTTTGCATAATTTTATACTTTTTCACGTTCTCATTCATAGATTTATTGGTTTCTTGCAAAATCTCATAAAGAACACAACCTTCGATAAAATTAGGTTTTTCCATTATTTCTGGTATTAAATATTTATCTTTTAAATTATCTAAAACAACTTTTACTTTAGCATAATATATTTTTTTATTTATTCCATCAATTATCATATAAGACAAAAGAGGAGCAAACCATATAAAGACAAATAATATTATTGATTGTATGCTAAAACTTGATAAGAACATAAACATAGAAATTGTTAGTACTATTAATATATTAATTAATAAAAAATTGAATTTTTCTTTAAAATATTCTATTAAACTCATAGCATTATGTACCCTAATCCTCTTCTAGTTTCTATTGGATTTTTAAGCCCAATACTTTCTATCTTTTTCCTAAGCCTTGTTATATTTACAGATAGCGTATTATCATCAACAAAAAAATCATCATTCCAAAGATATTCCATAAGATTTTCTCTAGAAATTATCTTTCCTTTATTTTTTATAAGATAAGATAAAATTTTTATTTCATTTTTAGTTAAGTTTAAAGTATTATCTTTATAAGATATAGTTCCATTTGATAAATTTAATACTAAATCTTTATATACCATAGATTCTTGAACTTCTTTTGAATAGACTCTCTTTAAAACAGAATTTATTCTAGCTAAAAGAATTTGTGTATTATATGGCTTTGTAATGAAATCATCAGCCCCTAAATTCATACTCATAAGTTCATCTATATCACTATCTCTACTTGTTACAATAATTATTGGAACATTAGAATTTTTTCTTATTTCTCTACATATATAAAAACCATCAAAAATAGGTAAATTTATATCTAAAAGAATTAAATCCGCATTTTCTTTTTCTATCTCTTCTATAACATTTTCAAATTTTTCTATAACTAAAGCATCGTAATTATATCTACATAAAAAGGTTTTAAGCTCATTTCTTATTGCTTCATCATCTTCAATTATTAAAATCTTTTTCATAATTTTTTCCTCCTTCTAAATTTCCCCTATTTAATAATATATATTATATTTAGTATAAAAACTATTGCTTAATAAAACTTTAAATAATAAGTAAGTAACTAAATAAAGGATTGTATTAGAATACTAAATTTATTTTAATACAATCCTCTTTTATTATTTATTATTTTTAATTATTCTTTTATAACTTGTGTATGTTGCATAAAAATATCCACTATATATTAATAGAATAAACACCAAAGTAATTAAAGCTGAAATCATTATATTGGTACTTCCAAGTGCAGATATAAAATCATTTACTACATATATTGCAACTATTGAATGAACTATAGCTAATGCTAACGGAGCACCAAAATATATTAAAGTTTGTATAAATATTGATTTATTTATCATTTTATCCGTAACCCCTATTTTTCTAAGAGCTTTATATCTATTTATACTATCACTTGCTTCTGACAATTGTTGAAGAGCTAAAACTGCTGCACTTGCTATTAAGAATACAATTCCTAAATATATTGATAAATATATTACTATAGCTGATAATCCTAAACTTTGCTCATAAAGTTGAGTTCTAGTATATCCATTTCCTATATATCCATCTGGTTTTTCTCTATTTAATTTATTAAATATAGCTTCAATATTACTTTCTTGCGTTTTCTTTTCTGCATTACTTCCTGTATAATTTATATTTATATACCCTGTATATGGAATTAAATTTTGAACAATTTTATCCGGAACAACTAGGGTTATAGTATTAATAGCCATTCCTGATGAATATAAAGAATCCTCAATAGCTTTATCATTTTGAACTTTATATTCTGTTCCATTTATATCTATTTTACCGTTATTTTTTATAAAATCATTTATAGGGCCTTCAAACTTTTGCACATTAGATAAAACCAATACATCATTATTAGCTAAATTTATCGGTTTTTGTCCTTCTAATTCCCTCATTTTATTATATTGAGAAATGCTTACAGCCATACAATAATCATTATAACTATTATCTATTGCTTTTTTCATGGTATTTGGTACATATGGAAGCAACATTTTTCTCATACTTACATCATTAAGTTGATACTGAGCTATATAAGATTTATTAGTATATTTAGATAACTGATTGTTTACAACTTGAGTTAGCTCATTTGCTTAAGATACACTATCGCTAGAATAATAAATTTCTATCGAAGCATCAAAAGGAGTATTTTTCTTTACACCTTGTTCCATTGTGTTTTTAAATCCAAGCCCACTAGATAACATAACTGTTGTTATAAATAGCATAAGACATATTAAAGACATTGATAAAAAGTTTGTATTAAATTTACTGCTTATTTGTCTAACTATAAAAATATTTAAATTTTTCAAATAAATATTTTTGCTTCTTTGAATAACATATAGTACAATCCCTGATAATCCAAAGAAAAATAAAAATGTTCCAATTACGCCCAAAACCATAGATGATTGAAAATATATGGATTCTATATTTAAACCAGATTTATTTATAAAAATATATGCTACTACTATAAAAATTACTGCTAAACAAAATATAATACTTGAAATCACAGGATTTCTCATTTTTATTTTTTCATTTTTCTTAGATGCATTTAACAAATCTATAAGTTTATATTTAGATATAATAACTGTATTAAATATCATGACAAGTAAAAATATTATTCCAAAATACAAAATTGTCTTTAAAACTGCATCTATTGAAAAAGCAAACTGATAACTTGTCATTGATCCCATAAATAGCTTAGCTGTTAAAATAGATAACCCTTGTGATAAAACTACCCCTAAAATCAGCCCTATTCCTAAAGAAATTATTCCAATTAAAACTGTTTCAAGCAAAAGTATATTAGATACTTTTCTCTTTGGCATACCAAGAATTATGTAAATGCCCATCTCTTTTTTACGCTTTTTTATTAAAAAATTATTTGCATATATTATTAAAGCACCAAGTATAAACGATACAAAAACAGATGCAATGGAAATGACACTACTAAAAAGTTTCATATATGCTTTTTGACTTACAGTGAGGTCTAACATAGCTTTTTGAGATTCTATAGAATTAAAACTGTAAAATATACAAACTGCAAAAGTTAAAGTTAAAAAATATATAGTATAATCTTTAAAACTTTTTTTTACACTATTTAAGGCAATTTTAGAATACACTGTTTGAGTCACCTCCAAGAATCGTTATAACTTCTATTATTCTATCAAAAAACTCTTTTCTTGAATCATTTCCACGAATAAGCTCATTAAATATCTTACCGTCCTTTATAAATAAAATTCTATGAGCATAACTTGCAGTAAAAGCATCATGAGTTACCATAAGTATTGTTGCCTTTAATCTTTCATTTAAATTTTCAAAAGAATCTAATAAAAGTCTTGATGATTTTGAATCTAATGCTCCAGTTGGTTCATCAGCTAATATTAAAGATGGATTTGTAACTATGGCTCTTGCAGATGCTACTCTTTGTTTTTGTCCTCCTGACATTTCGTAAGGATATTTATTTAAAATAGATGATATTCCTAAATTTTCTACAATACCTTTTATTAAAGAATCTATTTCTTTTGGTTTTTTTCCTTGAATAGTTAATGCTAAGGCTATATTTTCATAAGCTGTTAACGTATCTAAAAGATTGAAATCTTGAAATATAAAGCCTAATTCATTTTTCCTAAAATTCTCTAATTTTTTTGATTTTAATTTCGTTATATCATGACCATTTATAATTATATTTCCTGTTGTTACCGTATCTATTGTCGAAATACAATTTAAAAGAGTTGTTTTTCCACTACCTGAAGGTCCCATAATGCCAACAAATTCTCCTTTATCTATTGTAAAACTTATATTATCTATGGCCTTTGTTATATTTGATTTTCCACCATAATATTTTTCTATATTATTAACTGTTAATATATTTTCCACTATAATTCCCTCCAAATTCTTTTTACACCCTTATTATAATATCTGTAATACTAATCTCATATTTTATTATCTTTCATTTAGCTTACATTTTTGTAATGTACTTTAGTAAGATAAAAAGATGCTTTGATTAAAATAAAAAGGACTACATGAAATATCCACATAATCCTTTAATCTTATTCACTTATATGCATTATTCCTTGATCAACTATAGACTTTATATGACCATCATCTAAAGAATAGTAAACTACCTTTCCCTCTCTTCTAAATTTAACTATATGACTTTTTTTCAATAATCTTAATTGATGAGAAACTGCTGATTGCGTCATGTTTAAAAGTGCTGATATATCACACACACAAAGCTCTTCTTCAAAAAGCGCAGATAATATTTTTAATCTAGTCGGGTCTCCAAATACCTTAAAAAAGTCTGCTAATATATTTAATTTCTCATCTTGTGGCATTATATTTCTAACTTTTTCTACTGCATCTTTATGTATAACGTTACAGTTACAAGTTTCCATTTTTTTACTCATATAATCATTCCCTTTCCAACTTATATTTATAATTTTATCTTGTTGAGTTATTTTATACAATAATAAATATAGTAACATATCAAGTACAAACAATTTAACATATTTTTGATAATTTTATTCACTTTTTTTAATATTTATAGCCATTTTAAATATATTTTTGAATATTTATTCATATTTTTATAATATTTATTCTGATTTTATTTTTTACGCACCTTTATTATTTTTTTTAATTAATCATACGTTATTTGTAATTCAGTATTACATTCTTACATTTTCTTGTTTTTTTTACAAATTTATTGGTTAAATTATTAAATTTTATTCGTTTTTTTTAGTTTTTTATAAATATTTTTAAATAAATACGAAAATTACTATTGAAATTATCCTGTAATTATCGTAAAATATTTTTATGAATTAACCTCGTGAATATAAACTAATTTAAAGGAAGGACTATCGAATGAAATTTTATAAAAATTTTACTAATTTCCAAAAAGGATTTTTCCTGTTTTTTATTATAGCTAGTTTAATAGTTTTTTTCATACCTGCATTTTTACCTAATGGAAGTATTTCGGGGGTTTTAACTCCATTAGGAGTAATAGGTATTGTTTGTACAATTTCCGGTGTACTTGTTTCTATTTATACTGCTAAAGCTAGCATCTCCGGATACTTATGGTGGTGGATAAATACAATTACTTTCGCTACAATTGGTATAGCTGGTGGGCTTTACGGGCAATTTATAGAAAATCTATTTATTCTATTACCTCTTCAAATCTATGGTTTTATAGCATGGAAAATGAATATGAAAAAAAATAATGCTGACAAAATTGAAGTTAAACAATTTACATTTAAACAATGGATATTAGCGCTAGTTCTTCTAGCTGTATTCTGGGTTGCATATGGATACTTCTTGTTAGAGCTACCATTCTTGTTCAAAACATTATTTGGTATAACTATATCAGCTGACCCACAAATAGTTCTTGACTCATTTACAGCTGTAACAACAATCGCTGCTGTTTATTTAACAGGAAAGAGATTTGTACAACAATGGAATATTTGGATTGCTTGTAATGGTGTTGCAATTGTAATGTTTTTAATTCAAGCTATTGGAGCTGGTGCATCTAATCCTTCAATGCTTGTTGCATACTTATCAGATACATTATCCTACGTTCAATACTTAATTGGTACAATTTACGGATATATTATGTGGAAGAACATGTATAAGAAACAAAAAGAAAGTAAAATTTTTAATAAAGATAGTAATGCCTCTCCAAAATGTGCTTAGCACATAAAATATAGATATTTAGACAAAAGGAAGTATGCTCTAACCTCATACTTCCTTTTTTAATTTCTGTTTTATAAATGACACTTTTTAATTTTAAGTATATGGTATTATACGTATTTCTATATTTTCTGCTTCTTTCAAAATTTTATTTATTGTTGAACCTCTAAAAAATGTTTGCAGCTTGGTTCTTTTGCTGTGACCTAGCACAAGCTGAGTTATGCCTTTTTCTTGAGCAAAATCTACAACTACTTTAGAAATAGAATCTCCACTTCTCTCAACTACTTGAGCTCCTAGATGAATAGCTAATGCTTTATTTCTCTCTAATGTTTTCAAATCCTCTGGAGTATCCTTTCTAGCTAAAGGGTGAGTACAATCAACTATCAAAACATAACACTTACATTTATATCTTCTAGCTGTCCTTACTGCATGCCTTATAAGTTTAGAGCTCTTAGGATTAGAACTTATGCAAACTAAAACTTTTTCATTTATCTTTATTTCATCTCTTATTTCAAAATGTTTTTTATGATTCTTTAAATCATAGTCAACCTCGTTTGCAGCTTCTCTTAAAGCCATTTCTCTCAAAGCTGTTAAATTTCCTCTTTTGAAAAAATTATCTAATGATCTTGATATATTCTCACTTTTATATACTCTTCCCTCTTTTAATCTATTTATAAGACTTTCTGGAGGCAAATCTATTATCATTAAATCATTTGCTCTTTGAATAATTTTATCAGGTATAGTTTCTCTTACAACCACATCTGTTATTTTTTCGACTATATCATTCAAACTTTCTATATGCTGAATATTAACAGTTGTTAAAACACTTATTCCATGTTCTAAAAGCTCTAGAACATCTTCATATCTCTTTTTATTTTTAGAACCTGGTATATTAGTATGAGCAAGCTCATCAACTATTACAAATTGAGGATTTCTCTCTATAATAGCTTCTAAATCCATTTCCTCAAGCTCTATACCTTTGTACATGGTTTTTTTTCTTGAAATAACAGGTAAATCTTTTATTTGCTCTTTAGTTTCTGCTCTGCCATGGTCTTCTATATAGCCAATTACTATATCTTCTCCACGCTGAAGCCTTCTATTACCTTCATTTAGCATACTATAAGTCTTACCAACCCCTGGTGCGTAACCTAAAAATATTTTTAAAAACGCACTATTTTCTCTATCATATCTACTTTTGTTTATTTCTTTTAATTTATCTTCTTCCATATCTAAATCTTTATCTTTCACCTTGTTCATCCCTTTCTAAATATCTGCAATTAAGTTTAAAATCAATTTCTAATTAATCTTTAAATTACTGTATGTACTTCTCTTAATACGTTAATTTTAGCATAGTATTTATACATTACTAAATATAAAAAAAGAGAATTAAAATGCAATAATACATTATAATTCTCTTTTAAATTAAAATTAAATCATTTTAAGAGCTTCAGCAATTTTTATATTAAGTTGTAGTACATTTATTAATGTTTCCCCACTTGGAGATACTGATTCTTTACTTTCATTTATGTACTTAATTAAATCTACTCTTGAGATTCCTGTTGCTTTTGACACTCTAGCTATTTGAACTTCTGCACCTTGAAGTGTAATATCTGGATCTAATCCTGATGCTGATTCAGTAAATAAACTTGCTGGTAAGTTGTGTCTTGCAACTGTTGGATTTTCTGCTAAGAATTTATTTATTCTAGATTCTACACTTGATGTTAACTTAGATGAATTTGCAGCATCTGCTGTACTTCCTGTTTCAAATGTAGTACTTTCTGTTGTTGTCGTATTATAGTTTATAGTAGATGGTCTGCCATGGAAGAACATATCGCTTGTAAACTCTTGACCTATAAGCTTTGAACCAACCACTTTATCATTTACATATATTAAGCTACCGTTAGCTTGACTATTCATAAACACCTGACCTACTCCTGTTAACACTAAAGGATATATAAGGCCACATACTATTATAAATACAATGGATAGCTTTATACTTGTCTTTAAATGTTTCATATAACTCTCTCCTTACATTATACCTAGCATTCTACAAAGTGGTGTTATTATAATGTTAATTATCTTAATTCCTATAAATGGTGTTATTACTCCACCTACTCCAAATATAAGAACATTTCTAAGAAGTAACATTTCTGATTTCATTGGTCTATATTTAACACCTTTCATTGCTATTGGTATTAATATTGGTATTATAATAGCATTGAATATTAAAGCTGATAAAATTGCAGTTGTTGGTGAAGATAAGCCCATAACATTTAATACTTTCATTTGTGGTATTGCAATAATAAATATTGCAGGAATTACCGCAAAATACTTAGCTATATCATTTGCTATACTAAATGTAGTTAAAGCACCTCTAGTTATTAAAAGCTGTTTACCTATTTCAACAACTTCTAATATCTTAGTTGGGTCAGAATCTAAATCAACCATATTCGCAGCTTCTTTTGCTGAAGTTGTACCTGAGTTCATAGCTATACCAACATCTGCTTGCGCTAATGCTGGAGCATCATTAGTACCATCACCTGTCATAGCAACTATTTTACCAAGAGCTTGTTCTCTTTTAATAACAGCTATTTTATCTTCTGGCTTACATTCAGCTACAAAGTCATCAACACCAGCTTCTCTAGCTATAGTTTCAGCAGTTAATGGGTTATCTCCAGTACACATTACTGTTTTTATTCCCATTTCTCTAAGTCTTTCAAATCTTTCTACAAGACCTGGTTTTACAGTATCTTTTAAATAAATTACACCATATATTTTATTTTCAACACATACAGTTAATGGAGTTCCTCCAAGTTTTGATACATGTTCTACTTTTTCATCTATATCTTTTGGAATGTCTCCACCTAAAGATTTAGCAAATTCTTTAACAGCACTACTTGCACCTTTTCTTACCCTAGTACCATCTTTTAAATCCATACCACTCATTTTAGTTTGAGCTTGGAATTCTATAAATTCAGCACCTGGATAATTATCTAAACTATCTGTTATGTTCATCTTAGCCGCTAATTCAACAACTGATTTACCTTCTGGAGTTGTATCTAAAAGTGAAGTTAAAAGAGCTGCTTTTATTAAATCATCTTTGTTAACCCCTTCAACTGGTATGAAATCAGCTGCTAATCTATTACCAAAAGTTATTGTTCCTGTTTTATCTAATATCATAGTATCAACATCACCACAAGCTTCAACTGCTTTACCTGACATTGCTATAATATTAAACTTTGTAACTCTATCCATACCAGCTATACCAATTGCTGATAAAAGACCACCAATTGTTGTTGGTATAAGACACACAAGAAGCGCTACCAAAGTCGCTATGGATATATTAACTCTTAAATAATTACTCATAGGATATAAAGTAACTACAACAACTAAGAATATTATTGTTAATGATAAAAGTAATGTTCCTAAAGCTATTTCATTTGGTGTTTTCTTTCTTTCAGCACCCTCAACTAGCTTAATCATTTTATCTAAGAATGATTCACCAGGAGTAACTGTTATCTCAACCTTTATCCAGTCTGATACAACTTTTGTTCCTCCAGTTACTGATGCAAAATCTCCACCACACTCTTTAACAACTGGAGCTGATTCACCAGTTATAGCTGATTCATCAACTGATGCGATTCCCTCTATAACTTCTCCATCATTTGGAATTAAATCTCCAGCTTCTATTAAAATTATGTCACCTTTTTTTAAATCATTAGCACTAATTATTGTTACATTTCCGTTGTCATCTAACAATTTAGCCTCTGTATTTTGTCTAGTTTGCTTAAGAGTACTAGCTTGAGCTTTACCTCTTCCCTCTGCAATTGATTCTGCAAAGTTAGCAAAAAGTATGGTGATAAATAATATTATCCCAATTATAAAATCATATATTCTATTATTTCCTGTTCCCCCAAATAAATTTGGGAAAGCCGATAATATAAAAACAAGTATACATCCTAATTCAACTAAAAACATAATAGGATTTTTACACATATGCTTAGGATTCAATTTTTTAAATGAATCCTTAAGCGCATTATTTAGGATGTCTTTACTTACAAATTTACCTTTTTCGCTTTTTTCGCTCATAAATCTTTATTCACTCCTTATCCTAAAATTTAAGAAACTCAGTTATTGGTCCAAGACCTAATGCAGGAAGGAATGTTAAAGCACCTATAACTAAAATAATGCAGAATAACATAACTCCAAATATAGCATTGTCAGTTTTGAATGTTCCTACAGTATTTGGAACTTTTCGCTTATTAGCTAATGATAAACCAGCAGCTAATAAAAGTAAAATAGGAGCATATCTTGCTATAAGCATAATTACTGCAGTAAGTATATTCCAGTATCCTGTGCTGTTTGCAAATCCACCTAAAAGTGAACCATTGTTAGCACTTGCACTTGTAAACTCATATAAAACTTGACTCATGCCATGGAAGCTAAGACTAATTCCACTATGTAAGCCTATACCACTTATCAATGTAAATGCTGTTGAGAATAAAATTAGTATAGGGTGTATTAAAATAGCTATCGCTATTAATTTTATTTCTCTTGCTTCAACCTTTTTACCTAAAAACTCTGGCGTTCTTCCAACCATAAGTCCACAGATAAATACAGTTAATAAAACATACATTATTACATTCATGAATCCTGTACCGATACCGCCAAATACAGTATTAAGCGACATGTTCCAAAGAGCCATGAAAATTACTATAGGATTTGCAGCATTTAATGCTGAATTTGTAGCACCTGTTGTAAATGCTGTACTTATTGTCGTAAATAATGATGTTCCAAAGTTACCAAATCTTAAATCTTGTCCTGTAGAACCACTAAGTTGTTTAGATAAACCTAAATTTTGAAGTAATGTATTTCCTAAAGAATTTCCATAATACATAACAAAGAATGAAATTAAAACTAATACTAATAAAGCAATTATTATTACAACTGATTGCTTTTTGTTTTTGATTGTCATACCAAAACTAACTATAAAAGCACCAGGTATTACAGTCATCGCTAACATTTCTATAAAATTTGAAATAAGGTTTGGATCTGCAAATGGAGTTGCTGAGTTTGCTGCGAAGAAACCACCACCATTTGTACCTAAAAACTTAATTGCTTCTAAAGCAGCTATAGGACCCATTGCTATGTTTTGGAATGTTCCTTCGATAGTTTTTATTGTTATCATACCTTGAAGTGTTTGAGGAACTCCTGTAGCTATTAATATTATTGCTAATATAAATGCACCTGGTATTAATACCCTAGTTAAAGCTCTTGTAAAATCCATATAGAAATTACCAAGGCTTTTAGATTTTCCTGCAACAGTTCTTATAAATGCAGCTCCTATCGCACAACCTGTAGCTGCTGCCGCAAACATAAGAAATATTATAACTAACATTTGACTCAAATTAGAAATGGCACTTACTCCAGAATAATGTTGAAGGTCTGTATTTGTTATAAAAGATACAGCTGTATTAAATGATAAGCTTGTACTCATACCTTTTACGTGTTCTGAATTTAATAAAGGAATTAAACCTTGAATTTTTAAGATTATAAATCCTATTAAAAACATAATAAAGTTACTCATAAGCAATGCAATAGCATACTGCTTAAACGTCATATCTTCTTTCGATATACCACATATTTTATAAATGCAGTTATCTATTTTACTAAAAAATTTGTCACCTTTATACTGCTTAAAATTAATAATATTAGATAAATATTTACCTATGATAGCTATAAGCACTACAAATATGACTAAAAATAAAATTAGATTTAGCATATTCATGTTTTGTTACCTCCAATAGATTAAAATTTGTCTGGATTTAATAATGCATAAAATAGATACACAAACAAACATAAAACTACAATTCCTAAGACAAATATCATCGCTTGTTCCTCCAAATTCTGCTTTAATATTTTTTAGATTAGCTTAAATAAAAATTTTAATTCTATTAAGTTTTTTTGTCAATTAGTATTTTTTTAATTTTGCAGTTTAAATTTCCCTTTTAAGTATTTTAAATCAAGCTATAAAATTAGCTAATATAATTTTTTTGAATATATGTAAGTTTTACCCTTGGGTATAGAAAAAGAATATTTTAAACTACAACTTATATATTATACATATTGTCTTTTCTTTGGCAAAACTAAAAAAACACTATCTAAAGTTAAATAAAATCAAATAATCTAATTTTAAGAAAATAACTCTATAATAAATCAAAAAACTATATTTTGCTGTCTAAACCTTTAATTTTTATAATATTATTTTAAAAAAACTATAAAAATTTCACTTTTTATAAAAATTTTTTTTAAAAAAAGGCAATATTTTTACTCTTTTTTACAAATATATTTTTATTAATTTGAATTTAATTTTCCTATAATAATTTAATTATTTTTTTATCATTAAATGTTATATTGATAACTTCTTAATCTATTAAAAATATTAATAGTTTATTTTAACTAAAACTAAATTTTATATTTATTTTCCTACTTATTATATACATATTAATAAGCAATTATTTAAATTTTTAAAATACATATTTAAATAATTCTTTTTTTCTATAAAAAATTTTTTCTACATTAATAATATGTTTTATAATATATTATTTTTTTACTTAATATATTAATTGATACATAATTCTAAACATTATATAAAATAAAAAATAAGGTATAAACAATAATGTTTATACCTTATTTTTTTAGTTATAAATTATTCATTTATAAATTTCATTTTACCTATTCCACAAATTAATGCCGCTACCACTATTGATATAAGAGCTAATGGGAATATTAAATGCATGTCGCTAGACATTAAAGAACCAGCAACAAGGTTACCTATGATTTGAGGTATACATAAGAATACGTTGTTGATTCCCATATATTCTCCTAATCTTTCCTTAGGTGCAACCGCAGGAATTAACGCATAGAATACAACTTGGAATACGGCAAAGCCTAAACCAAAGATGATTGTGAATCCCCATAACATTCCTAAGTTCATAACGAACATACCTACTAAGAAACCTATAAAATAAATTACACATACAATAAATAATATTACTTGTTTATTATATCTATCACATAACATTCCGATAAATACTGAAAGTATAAGTCCAACTACTGTAAATCCAACTAATGCTAAGCTGATATCATTACTTGTGAAACCATTTGCTTTTTCAAAGTATGGTAACCAGTATGGCATTATTAAACCATAAGCTAAGTATAAGAAGAATGCTGTCATAAATACTTTCATTGCTGAAACATTCTTTAAAAAGTCAAAGCTAATTTTAGATGAAGCTTTAGTCATATGACTTCTATCTTCTTTTACACCAAATACAGTGATAAGGTTAGATATTATAACAACTACACCTGCAACTATAAGTGGTAAAGCAGGACTTATAGCAAATAAAGAAACTCCAACACCAAATACTATAATTCCTCCAACTGAGTAGAATAATTTTCCCCAACCATTAACTAAACCAATTTGGTCTTTGTGAACAGCCTCTGGCATCCAAGCATAGTATGAACCTTGATAGAAGTTCATTGAGAAATAGAATAAAAATGCAAATATAAACATTTCTAAATAAGCTGAAGAAAATCCTAAGCAGAATAAGAATATAGCACCTGCTAGTGCCCCAAATAATACAAATGGTTTTCTTTTTCCTAATTTATCACTTAACATACCTGATATGTACGGAGCAAATATTCCTGTTACAGAAGCCATAGCAATTAGTATAGCTAATTGAACAGCTGATTTAGTTGCTGTTTCAACTAATAACGGAACTACTGTACTGTTCATATTCCATGCAAGACCTAATCCAATACTAGGTAATGCCATTAAAATAGGAACTAATTTACTATTATTTCTTTTCATTTCCATATGTATAGTTACCTCTTTCTATTTTTTTACATAAAATAATACTTTAAATATAAATTTTGATTTTTCTCCTATATTATTAATATCTTTTACCAAATCATATAAAATATTAATAATATTATTTCATTAAGGAAGAAATAATTTTAAATTTACTTAAATCTTTACTATTTTTACAGATAGCGTTGTCAACGCTATGAAAACCTTATTAGTTTTAATATGTTTAATTATTCCCTCCTTTATTAATTAAAAGTTTTTACGCATTATAAATTTGATAGCACTTTATTATATAGCAATTACTATGCCAACATTATAAAATAGCTTATCTACTGTATTCTACACCTTTAGACATTTTTTTATTATTGGTGTGTTTAAATTTTTTAAAACATTTTCATAAGAACTGTTTCATTTTTACATTATACTGTTTATTTTTTATTCTTTTTAGATATAATTAAATAACTTTTACATCAATAGTGTTTTAATATTTAATAATAGTGTTTTATTTTTTTAATTTTAAAACCTTTTCTTTATTATTTTAAACACAAAATGATATTCTGTTTTATTATAAAATTATTTTTTTATATTTTATAATAAAAAAAACCATGCAATTTAAAATTAATAATTATATTTATTGCACGGTATGTTTTTATATTAACTTTATTTCGCTGTTGATAATCTACTTTTTATAAACCCATATGCAGGAGCTATTAATGAAAATCCTATTATTACGAATACAACTATTGAAAAGTTATTTTCAACTACAGGTATATTACCAAAAAAATATCCTACAAGAGTTACTAGTCCTACCCATAATATTCCACCACATATATCAAACTTTACAAATTTCTTATATTCCATAGCTCCAACACCAGCAACAAAAGGCGCAAACGTACGAACTATAGGAATAAACCTAGCTATTATAATTGTTTTACCACCATATTTATCATAATAAGCATTTGTTCTATCAATATATTCTTTCTTTATAATTTTAGAATTTTTATTTTTTAGTATTTTTTTCGATAAAAATTTTCCTATATTATAATTCACATTATCTCCCGCAATAGCTGCAAAGATTAGAAGCCCTAATAAACCATATATATTCAACATTCCTGATGCTGCTAACGCTCCCGCTGCAAAAAGCACCGAATCTCCTGGTAAAATAGGTGTAACTACAAAACCAGTTTCCATAAATATTATTAAAAATAATATACCATAAACCAATATTCCATATGTATTTATAATTGTTCCTAAATAAAGGTTAAGGTGCAGTATTACATTTATAAACTCATGTATAAGCGCCATTTTTTCTCTAACCCCCAGTATTTATTATTAAATTTAAAAATTATTAACTTAACTTCAACTTATTATAACATTAATTTTCATAAATCGTATTAATATTTGATTAAAGATTACAAATCTTTTATTTGCTCTCTATAAAATTTTCTATATATTTTATAGTTTTTTCAGATGATACTATATTAAAATGATTGGTGTATTTTATTATCTTTAATATAGAATTTTTTATATTCTTATTAATTTTAATAAGATGCTTTCTATAAATAACATCATTTTCAGCACCTAAAATAAGAGTTTTTACATTCATTTTATTTAAATCTTTCATGGATACTCCTATATCTCTTAACATAAGATTCATCCTCCAAACTTGAAATCTTGTTTTGCTTTTAGAATTAAATTTGAAAATTTGGATTATCTTTAATGCCATAGTATAAAACTGTATACTATACCTAAACCACCTCTTCATTCCATTTACTTTATTATTGGGAGATATAATTATTAATTTATCTATAATTTCTGGTTTTTTATCAGCCATAACTAAAGCTATGTTACCGCCGTCACTGTATCCTATAATAATTACTTTTTTTAAGCCTTTTGCATCACAAAAATTTATCATATCTGATGCTAATAATCTTATAGAATATGGAACATATCCCCTATCACTTTTTCCATGTCCTCTACTATCAACAGCTATAACCCTATATTTTCTTTCAAAATATTTATACATTTTATCAAAAATAAAACTATTAGAACTATTACCATGTAAAAATAATATAGGAATATCGCTATTACCAGTTTCATAATAAACCAAATTTGCACTATTTATACGTAGACACTCTTCCTTTACTGATATCATTTTATCCACACTTTCTGCAACTATCTTATTTATTATAGTATATAAATATGTCAATTTCATAAAAAATAAAAAAATATTGTACTTATTATATTATTTTATCTTATACATATAGTTTTTTCTACAAAAACAATCCTAATTTTGTAATAAAAACTAATAAGACCAAAAATATTTATAAAATATTCTTGGTCTTATCCTATTAATGTATGTTAAAAATTTAAAGTATCTAAACTAACAAATATTAAAAATTTCTTTTATTTTTTAATATTTATCTGATTTCTTTATAAATATTTATTTCAGTTTCTGATTTTTGAAGTTCTCCCATCTTAGGAAGTATTTCTTTAAAATGTTTAGAATTAAAATGTATTTGCAAATCTTCTTCGCTTCTCCAAAATTCTATAAACGTTAATATATTAGAATTCTTTGAATCCTCATATAAATTATAAGAAATATTACCTTCTTCTTTTCTAGTTTCCTTTATAATTTCATCTGCATACTTTTTAAATTCTTCTATTTTTTCTTCTTTCACTATTGCTTTAGCAACTACAGTTAACATTCTCTCATCTCCTTAATGTCTATTTATTTATATTTTAATCTAATTTATACTCAAAATAAAGTTATATAAAATAAAACTATATTTAAATTTATCTTAACTAAAACAATTTAAATATAGTTTACTATTTAAGCTCACATAACTTTTACATTTATATTTGATTTCCACTTTCCAAAGCTTTATCTAATGCACTTTCAAAAGTTCTTTTTTCACATTCAGTAAAATCTATCATTATTTTATCTAAAAATTCTTTTTGTATTTGTTGTAAAATTCTTTTTATTTTAACAGCATCGGGCAACAGACTTATATAAACACTTCTTCTATCAGCTTCACAAACACATTTTTTTATAAGCCCTATATTTTCATATTTTACAATCATCTCAGATAAAGAAGATTTAGATATTCCCCAAGATTTAGCTAGAGCATTGAACAACATCTTATCTCCATTTTCAGGTAATATATAAAAAAGTGGTATATGATTTTTAAGTATAGGTAAATTTTCTTCTTTTATTCTTTTTTCCATATATCTATGTGAAATTAATCCTATTTCTTCTATTTTACCTATTATACATAAATCTCTCATATAAACAATTCTCCAATCAGATTTTCTTCTTAACAGATGATAACACTCTAACTCTTAATATGTCAATATTTAATCCGAATCATTGCCATATAATCTATAAAAAATTTATATATTATTAAATTTTAAAAATACAATTTACTTTAAGTTAAATTTTACTCTAGCCTTATTAACTATTGGTGCTAAAATAAGGGCAATTATTATTCCAAATATTATTTCTGATGAATCCCCAGGCACATGAGCAACTGCATAAAGAACACTTGGTAAAAATCCATGAACTGCTCCCATTATTATTCCCCCCATTATTGCATTTGCTATAAAATATCCTCCTAAAGATACAAAACCTGCGACAATAAAAGAAATCAAATAAGCCTTATAATTTTTTACTTTAAATCTCTCAAATAAATATCCAGCAACAAATCCCATAGCCCCTTGTATTACAAAAGAAAATGGTGCCCAAATTAAATATCCACTTGTAACATCTATTAGTCCCATACCTATCGCAGCAGACAAAGCTCCTCGTTTTTTTCCTAAAAGAACTGCTCCAAGTAAAATCATACAATCACCTGGTTGCATAAATCCATTTAATGTTGGTATTTTAATCACACTTCCTGCAACGAAGGTAAGTGCTATCATAAGTGCTGTTAAAATCATTATTAAAACTTTATTATTCCTAGCTCTTTGTTCCATAAAAATTTTCCTTCCATTATATATACATTAATTATAGACATGTTTTAATTTTATATTTTATAATTTTAAAATATATATCATAATTACAAAATCCCTCGTAAAACACATACTTTTCTAATATATATCCTTAATAACTTTATTGCAAATATACCGATAGTATTTAAAAAACTTTAGTAATTATATTAAATTTATTAAATTTGTGATTTAAGTAATAATATACTTATATCAATATGCTTTATAATTAAACTTAAAATAAAATTTTTAATAATTAAACTTTATTTTATTATTTTAAAAATAGTGATATTTTATATATATAATATTTTTTAAACTAGGAGGATAAAAAATGATTGAAGTTAAAAATGTAACCAAAATATATAAAATGGGAAAAGAAACAGTAGTAGCTTTAAATAATGTATCCTTAAACATAGATAAGGGAGAATTCGTTGCTATTGTTGGCCCTTCTGGCTCTGGTAAATCTACAATAATGCATATAATAGGTGGATTGGATTCACCAACTGAAGGTCATGTATATTTTGATAATAAAGATATATCAAAGTATAAGGATAAAGAAAAGGCTAAATTTAGAAATTCTGAAATTGGTTTTGTATTTCAAGCATTTAATTTGGAAAACACACAAACTGCATTAGAAAATGTTATGATGCCCTTAATATTTTCGGGTTCATCTAAGAAAAATAGAAAATCTAAAGCTGGAAAGGCTCTAGAACTTGTAGAGCTTGGTCATTTAAAAAACCATAAGCCCAACGAAATGTCAGGTGGACAAAGACAAAGAGTTTCAATCGCTAGAGCCCTTGTAAATGATCCTAAAATAATTTTTGCAGATGAACCTACTGGAAATTTAGATTCTAAAACTGGTGAAAATATAATGAGTCTTTTTAAAGATTTAAACAATCAAGGTTATACTATTATAATGGTAACGCACAACATGGAAGAGGCTGAAAAAGCTAAAAGGGTTGTAAGAATCAAAGATGGCAATATAATTTCTGATTCTCTTAATGTTTAAAATTTAATATAAAAGTAAAGGAGGAATACTAATGAAATTTAGTGATAATTTATCTTTTGCAGTTAGAGACCTAAATAGACGAAAAAAAAGAACACTCCTAACATCAATTGGTATAATTGTTGGAACTATTTTAATTCTTTTAATGGTTTCATTAGGTATTATGTTAAAAGGCTTCTTAATTCAAACAATTGATAGTGGTTCAAGTTCTAAAGTAATTACTGTTGAGCCGTTTAAAGCAGACTCTAATTTAAAAGATATAAAAAATTATACTACTTGGATTAAAACAAATTTTAATAAGATAGATAATTCTACTCTATCTAAAATAAGTAAGATTTCTGGAGTGAGTCAAATTCAAGCATACATAAGCGGTGACTTAGCTAAAATAGAGCTAAATGGTAATACATATAACTCAACGTTTCCTATCGTAGGTTATGATTTAAATTACAGCATTTTTCTTAATAGCCAAATAGAATCTGCAAAAACAGCTGCTAAAAAATTAAATTTTAAACCTATAATTGCAGGTAATACTCTAACTGAAGCTAATAAAAATGATGTTTTAGTTGGTGAATCACTTTTAAAGAATTTAGATATAACAAATCCTAATGACATTGTAGGTAAACAATTAACTTTTGTTGTTGATAATATAAACGGAACACCTATAACTCCTGTTTATAAGACATTTACAGTTGCTGGAGTTATAAGTAAGGACTTATCAGATGGAAATAAAATTATTATGGATTCTGAAAATGCAGCTAGTTTGATTGGAGTTTTACAATACACCAATAACTTTATGGATACATACGGTTATAACGCAGTTAAAATAGAAACAAACTCTATTGGTGATGTTTCTGCTGTTCAAAATGATTTAAATAATTTAAATTACAAAACTAGTTCTAATGAATCTACAACAAAAGATATAAATAAAAATTTCAATAATATAACCCTTATGCTTTCTATTTTAGGAGTTATAGTTTTAATAGTTGCCGCTATTGGAATTATAAACACTATGATAATGGCTGTTCACGAAAGAACAAAAAGCATTGGAGTTATGAAATCTCTTGGAGCTAGTAGCTTTGATATTTTATCTATGTTTTTATTTCAATCCGCTATTATTGGATTTATTGGAAGTATTATTGGCTCATTAATAAGTTTTGGTCTTTTTAAACTTATAAGCTATTCAGTTGAACAAATATTATTAAAACAAGGATTTTCGTTAAGTCTCTTAAGTAATATTCCTTGGTGGCTTATTGTAGCTACTATTGCTTTTTCAGTTATAATATCCTTACTTGCAGGAATTTATCCCGCTGTAAGAGCATCAAAACTTGATCCAATTGAAGCATTAAGGCATTAAGGAGGTATATTTATATGAAAATTTTAGATGGTATAATTATATCTTTGAGAGATATAAAAAGAAGAAAATTAAGAAGTATCTTAACTATTATTGCAATCTCAGTTGGAAGTATGCTTTTAGTTGCTATGCAAGGAATGGGAACATCTATAAGCTCAAATGCTACCAAATTTATTAGTAGCTTTGGTAGTTTAGAAAATGTTATAGTTTTACCTCAAAAATATGAATCTGATTATAACTTTGCATCTAGTTTTAATATAGATTCCTCTAGCACTATGCTTCCTTATGTTGCTAACAAGCAAGAAAGCTCTAAAGCTGTTAATCTAACAAAAGTAATAACTGATTCAACAGCTAAAAGTATTTCTGAAATAAAAAATGTTAATAGTGTAAGTGCATATAACACAGCTACTGCAAATAAAGTTGAGATAAACGGAATAAATACATCGCAATCAGATGTAACAATACAAGGATATAGTCCAAATTATAATTATAATGATTCTAAAATCTTATATGGTAACAAGCTAACTGGAAAAGCTAATGAATTTTTAGTTGATGAATCATTCTTAAAAGAATTAGGTGTAACTGATTATTCTAGTGTTGTAGGGAAAACAATAACTTTAACAGTAAACTCTAAAATTTCCTCTACACCTTTAATAATTACAGGTTCAATACAAGGTGTGTTTAAACAAGGAACTTTTGATTTAGGAAATATAATAACATATAATACGATAACAAATAAAATTATAGATTATACTTATGGACTTAACCCAAACACTAACCCAGAATCAACTTACTCAATGATTAGTTTATATGCAAATAGTCAATCTGATGTAAATTCTATAACAAATACAATAAATAATAATTTAGGTTATGAAACATTTAATTTAGGTCAAATAGTTGGTCTTGCTAGTATATTTATAAGTTTTGTTAATGGACTATTAGATTTAGCAGCACTAATTGTTGTTGTAGTCGCTGGAATTGGTCTTGTAAACACTATGAATATGACTGTTCAAGAAAAGAAAAAATGGATTGGTATCATGGGTTCTCTTGGAGCTTCTAAGTCAAACATAAGATTTATATTTTTATCCCAATCTATAATTTTAGGAACACTTGGAGCTATCTTAGGCTCTATAATAGGAACAATTGGTCTTATTCTAGTAAATCAATATTTAATTATGTCAGGAAAAGACTTCACCATATTAATAACTCCAACTATTATAATTTCTTCAATAGTTATAACTATTATAGTTTCAATAATTGCTGGAATTATCCCAGCTTCAAAAGCAGCTAAACTAGATATTGTTGAAGTTATAAATGAAGAATAGTAATTTAAATTCTACATTAAAATAATTATTCTAAATCACAAAAAGGAGAGATAATTAATTATCTCTCCTTTTTCTATTAAATATTATTTAGCTACTATTTCATCTATATGCGGTTTGCCAATATAAAGACCGCCATGATAACAATAAACTTTTTCAATATCTAACTCTTTTAATTTTTTCAATGATTCTCTAGCTTCTTTAGGGTCATTATTATACATATCTGAAACAATATCTAATTTTTGAGCATTATTCATTAATGTGTCCCCTGTTATTAACGCTTTATCCTTAGCTATGTATAAACAAATATGACCTGGGGTATGCCCTGGGGTTCCTACAACTTCAATTTTAGCTCCCGCTAAGTTTAGAACATCACCTGAATTTATAATTTTATCAACATCTACATAAGACCTTGGAAATCCTACCTTTAACATTTCATAAAAACTTTTTTGCATTTCATTTAAACTATCTTTAACTTTTTCTAAATTATCTAATTTTATAGGAGTTGTTTTTCCTGAAATATATTTAGCTTCTATCTCTGTTGCTAAAATTTTAACTTTATCTCCTAATAATTCTTTAAACTCTCTAGCTGAACCAACATGATCTATATCGTGATGAGTTATTATTATTGTCTTTAATTTATTTATATCTATATATTTTTCAATAGATTTTTTTAACCCTTCAAATCTTCCTGGATAATCAGTATCAACCAAAACAGCCTCTTCTTCATTATATATTAAAACTGGATTTACAACCCTTGCTTCTTTAATTCCTAAAGTATCTTCATTTAAAACTTCAATTTTATAATTATTCATATAAATTTCTCCTTTGTATTTCTTCTATTCTATTTTAATAAATAAAAATTTACTCATTAAATCTATAACCTGTTCCCCAAATAGTTTCTATATATTCAGGATTTGATGTGTCTTGTTCTAATTTTTTTCTAAGCTTTTGAATATGAACTGCAACAGTTGCAGTATCTCCTATATATTCTTCACCCCAAATTCTATTAAATATTTTGTCTTTTGTAAAAACTATATTAGGATTTGTAGCCAAGAACAATAAAAGTTCATATTCTTTAGTTGTTAATATAATTTCCTTTCCTCTTATAAAAACTTTATGAGAATCTGTTCTTATTTCTAAAGCCTTATTAGTTATTATGTTACTTGATGGCTTTTTTCCTATAAGCCTCTCATATCTTATTATATGAGATTTTATCCTAGCAACAAGTTCTGCCGGACTAAAAGGTTTAGTTAAATAATCATCTGCTCCAAACCCTAATCCCCTTATTTTATCTATATCTTCAGTTTTAGCTGAAACTATTATTATTGGAACTTCTGATTTTTCTCTCACTTCTTTCACAATATCATAACCACTTTTTCCTGGAAGCATTATATCAACTATTATAAGTTCATATTTATTACTTAATGCTTTTTTTAATCCCTCTGCACCATCATAAATAAGTTCCACATTATATCCATTTAGTTGAAGATAATCTCTTTCAAGCTCTGCAATATTTAAATCATCTTCTATTATTAATATTTTTTTCTCATCCATTTTTATTTCTCCTTACACCCATTAATTTCTTCTTCACTATATAAGGGTAAGCTTATAGTAAATACAGTTCCTTCATTTAATTTGCTTTTAACTCCAATATCTCCACCATGAGCCTCAACTATCTCTTTAGCAATGGCAAGACCTAACCCTGTACTTAATAAATCCTTAGTTCTTTCTTTATCTATTCTATAAAACCTCTCAAATACATGCTTTAAATGCTCCTCTTCAATACCAGGGCCATTATCCATTATATCAATGAATACAAAATTATCATCATTATATAACTTAACTTGTATAGATAAACCATCAGCAGTTCCATACTTTATGGCATTGCCTATAATATTTCTTATAGTTCTATAAATTCTCTTTCCATCTATATTTACAAATAAATCTTCTTTTAAATTATCTATATATTTAAATCCTATATTTTCTTCCCCTAATATAAAAGTAAATTCTTCTATAACATCTATCATATACATACCTATATTAGTTTTATTAAACACAAAATCTAACTTTTGAACATCCAATTGAGAAAACAAAAATAAATCATCTATTAATCTATTCATATAAGCTATATTACTTTGAATCGTTTTTAAATAACCATCCACCTTCTCTTGTGATTCAATTTTTCCATCTACAATAAATTCTATATAACCATTTATTGACGTTATTGGTGTTTTTAAATCATGAGAAATATTTGCTATAAGACTCTTTCTATTTTCCTCATATTCTTCCTTTAACTTTTCCCCCTCTTCAAGCTTGTTTGCCATATCATTAAAAGCCCTAGTTAAAATCCCAATTTCATTAAAAGAATTATTCTCAACTCTTACCGAATAATCCCCTGTTGAAATTTTTTTAACACCATCTATTAATTTTTCTATCGGTTTAACTATTTTTCTTTCTAATCTGTAATAAATATAAATATTAGCAATTTCATTTATAGCAAAAAATATTGCAAAAAATATTGTTATTGCCTGAATTCCTATGCTTACAAACATTAATCCAGTTATGATTATACTAACTATAAGTGCTACAAACTTAAAATATATCATATATTTATGAAATACATAAAATTCTTCCCTTGCCTTGTGTGATAGTCCTGAATAATATTGATTATTATGGTGATGATGCGCTTCAATAATTCTCTTCATTCTATCATCCATATCTGACGTCCATTTACTATTTTCATGAAACTTTCTATGATACTTATAACCCTTGTGATAATCCTTAATTATCTTATGATGTTCATAATGTTCTTTAATTATTTTAGTTATGTTTTTTTTAAATTTTTTCATCTTAACCTCTAGCAAAAACTATTTTTTTATATTTAACAACTCCTTTAATATTATACCTCTAAATAAAAAAGGAACTTAAGTTTGTTAATAAATAAGATAAACTTAAATTCCTAGAGTCAAAATATTTGAGTTTTTACCTTGAATTTATTTTTATTACCAGTTTAAAACTAAGCTTATATCAAAGTTTTTATCACCAGTTCCTTTAGCTTCAAGTTTTTCAACCTCAAAGTTTTTGTTTACATATATGTTTAATTTAGCTTCATCATAATTTCCACAGAATATCTTTTTCATGCATTTTTTGTGCATCATCATAATATCATAATGAGCCTTTTGTTCTTGTGTTAATTGAATTTGTCCACTTTCACAAGCTGCTTTAAATTCTTGCATTCTTTCTTCTTTAAATGCTTTCATATCTTTTATAGCTTCTTTAAGATCAACCTTTATTAAATGACCTTCTCCATTTGCTTCTACTTGAATATCATTTAATCTCTTTAACATAAATGCTATATGTGATAATTTACCTTTCATTCCACCATGGAATCCATGTCCATGCATTCCGTGATGTCCATGAGCCATTCTTTTCATTTCTTTTATTCTATTTAAATCTAATTCTTTTTTAACTTCAGCATTTACTTTAAAGTCTTCATAATTTATATCTGCTTTTAAATCTATATTTGCTATTCCTTTTGCTACATTTTTATTAAATTTATTGCTAATAGACATACCTTGTCCATTTTGCTCTGATACGTTAAGTTTACCTTCACCTTTAAACTCTTCTTTTTCTTTCATAGTTGATACTACTTTATATAATACTTCTAATTTATTCATAATAAATTCCTCCCAAAATATATTATTTACATATAACTTTATTTAATATGTATAAAACTTAATTTTTAATTAAGTATAAATTTCATGTACATATTTGTTTGCTTTGCCTTTGCTATGCTTTAATTTTAGACTAATAAGTTAAAAATTAAATAAAGCAATTATAAAAATTTTATAAAATTTTTTTAAATACTTTTTAATTTTATATTTATTAAAAATATAATTTATATAAAATCAATATATTTACATAACTTTACTAATGGTATATTATAATTATTAGCGTTTATAAGTGAACAATTTAAAATTAGCATTTATAAAGGAGAGAATATAATGGAATTTAGTATGGGAAGAAATTTAAGTTTTATTTATAGGTCCTATCACAAATATATGAATAAAGTTTTAAAAGATTTAAATGTTTGTGCTGGTGAATTTCCAATTTTACTTGCGCTTTCAAAACGAGAAGGACTAGGACAAAATGAATTAAGTAGAGTTGTTAGAATGAATAAATCTTTAGTATCTAGACATATGCAAACACTTTCTGCTAAAGGATTTATAAATATAGAACAAAAAAAAGAATCTAATAATAAAAATATCTTATCTTTATCTAATGACGGTAAAAAACTAATTCCCAAAATAATAACTGCAAAAAATAACTGGGAAGAAGAGGTTTTAAAAGACTTTACAACTAAAGAAAAAGAATGCTTTTTCAACATGTTAAACAAATTAGTAGATATCTCATATAATATAGTGCAAAATAATACTTAATAGTAGAAAATATTAATTTAAACACATTACATCGTATAAATTATACAAAGAAATAAAAAAGAGGATTCATTTTGAATCCTCTTTTTTTATTTTTCCTTCTTTATAGAATAAATTATATAAATATCATTTTCATCTACCATTTTATCAACAAAAAAAGAATTTACTAACATCCATCCAACTTCTGCTGTTTCTTTAAGTCCTAATGATATATCACTTACCTTTTTCTTATTATTGTGATGGTTATTTAATTGATCTCTTCCCATATCATGACAAATTAAAAATTTACCATTTTCTCTTAACAAACTATGTACATGTGCTATAAACTTATCTGGATTTAAAAAATGTGGAAAAGCATTGTATATTATTACATAATCAAACTTTCTATCCTTTATATTATGAATATCATCACAAATAAATTCTATTCTGTTATCATTATATTTTTCTTTTGCTTTTTTTATCATATTTTCAGCTATATCAACTGCTACTATTGATTTTGGATTATATTTTAGTAAAAATTGCTCCATAACTCCAGTTCCACAAGCAACATCTAAAATATCTAATCCTTCCTTCATTTCACCAACTTCAAGAATTCTTTTTATCTTTTCCTCTCTTGGAATAGCTCTTTCATCCCAAGTTTCAGCCCAAGAATTAAAAACTTCTTTAATTCTTTCATTACTCATTGTATACACCTACCTCTTTATTTATTTCATAAATAACTACTTATTTTATAAAATATAACTTAATTTTAATTACTATTATTATTAATAGTATAACAAATGCTTGTTTAAAATTTTTTATTATATCTATTAAAATTTTTAACAAATATTTTATTCTATTTTATAAGTAATATTTATTAAAATCTATAATTTTAATAATCTTAATATTAAAATATTTAATGGTTCTATATTTTTAACATATTTTTAACATATTACTTTATTAAATTTTTCCATTAAAATTTTCCCAATATATTTAATTTTTTTACATTCATTTGATATTATTGATTATATTTAATATATTTAATTTTTATATTTTATTTAATTAATCTTTTACTTAATTAAAATTTATTTTTAATTAAATTAAATCTATTTTTTGGTATTAATTTGCTTAATTTTTAGATTAATAGGTAAGTTTATACATATTAAAATTAACTTTAAAAATAGATAAAATATTTAATGTAAACTTAACAATTTACAACTTTAACGCATTTATTGTTAGGTTTTTATTACTAAAGAAAAAGGAGTGATTGATTTTGAATTATCAATACAGATTCAAATTTTATGTTAGCGCAAGACATTATTCTAATATAGCTGGCACGCCAACTATCCTACACCCTCATACTTGGGAATTAACTTTATTGTTAACCTCTTCTAACAATGAACTTATTAAATTCAGCTATTTAGAAAGTAAAATAAGTCAATACTTGAAAAATTTAGAACAAAAATCCCTTAATACATTAGAAGTTTTCATTAATAAAAGTTGTACAACCGAAGATATCGCTTACACTTTTTTTGAAGATTTATCAAATGTAGTTTTAAAAGATGATATTGTTTTAGATTGCTTAGAACTTAGCGAAAACCCAACTAGAACTTTTATTGTAAAGAGGTAATTATGATTTTTTGTACTTTATTTGTAGTTTCGATGATAATTTGGATATTCTTTGTTAAAATGTTCCATGATTTAAAAATGACAGCTTTTAAATTTTATTTTGGATCTATTGGTCTATTTTTTATACTGTTATTCTTTTTTAGAACTTACTTAGAGCAAGGTTTTAAAATATTGTTATTCTATTCGTTATTATTTTTAAGTAATTTAACTCATATTTTTTATTTGAATAATTTATCTGATGTGATTGTTAATGTTAATAATTTAACATATAGTATAAACTTTTCTCTTCAAGCATCAACATTTATTAGTATGACAGTATTTACATCACTAATATGTTTCTTCCCTTTATTAGCCCTAAAAAAAAGAATCTATTTATTTTTCCTAGGAAATATATTAATATTCTTAATAAATATTTTGAAATCTTTTACTGTAATTTCATTAATAAAATTATTTTCCACCTATTCCTTAGTAATTGATTTTGATGTTATAGGAAAACTTATATTTTTCGTTTTAGTTATAATGTTGTACTATTTTATATTCACTAAGGCACAAATAAAAAATCAAAAAGTAGGTGAATTATTATGTTAAATACAGTTTATTTTTATTTAATTTTTTGGTGCATATGGCTTTTAATCCCCCTTGTAGTAGATGGAATTCCTGGTTTTTTTATTGCCTTTAATCTATTTATCACACAATTTAAGATTAAGAAGGAAAAAATATTAAAATCTTATCCTACAATCTCTATAATAATACCAGTTTATAATTCAGCAAGCACTTTAGAAGCATGTATTGAATCTGTTGTAAAACAAAAATATCCTAAAGATAAAATAGAAATATTTTTAATAGATAATGGTTCATCTGATAACTCATTTGAAGTATTTCGTAAAATACATAATATTTATTCAAGTAGTCAAATGTGGTGGTTAACTTCTGGTAGCGGTAAAGTAAATGCTCTTAATAAAGGTTTATATTTATCTAAAGGAGATTATTTAATTAATATAGATTCTGATGGAATATTGCATGAAGATGCTATTTTTAATATGATTTACGACTTTGAACAAGACCATAGTATATATGCTATGACAGGAGCTATTCTTATAAATAAAGATACTATGACAAAGGACAATGATAAAAAGTTCCTTAAACTTATTCAAAAATGTGAGCTATATGAGTATTTAGAAGCTTTTCTAGTTGGAAGAGCTTATGAGTCTAAAAGAAATAATATGTTTACTTTAGCTGGAGCTTTTTCAGGATTTAGAAGATCTGCAATAGTTAAAACACATCTTTATAATGCAGAAACACTTGGCGAAGATACAGCTATGACATTTGAAATAAAAACATCTTTAAATGGTAAAGTAAAACTATGTTCTACTGCTTATTTCTTTACAGATTCAATAGAAAGCATAGATAAACTTTATCTTCAAAGACAAAGATGGCAATGTGGAGAACTTGAAGTTGCCGCTTTATTTAAAAAACAAAACTTAAGTAAAAAATTAAGAAGAATGATTACTGTTACCTTGATTAAAGACCATACATTTTTATTCTCTAGAATGATTTGGTTTTTTGCAAATATATATTTAATTGCAAGTTCTTATCCACTTTACATAATATTAATATCAAATTTATTACTATATTTTATGTATTCACTTATATCTGTTTGTAACTTTATAGTTATAAAAAAATATTTAAAAAATTTAAAGGAGTATAAATCTTATTACAATAGAAACTTCTTTATAGCATTCCTAATGCCTTCATATAGAATGTTTACATTCTTTATGAGAGCTTTAGGTGCAATAAATGCTATGGATGATGAATCAAATTGGAACAGAAAAAGCTTTAAAACTGAAAAAGATGAAGTATCTCAATATATAAAATCATTAATTAATAAAATAGGCAAAGTTAATTAAACCTAAAATATTAATATTAAGCTTATAAATATATAAGTTCATAATAGTATAAAATCATATGGAGTTTTTCCATATGATTTTACACTATTATTTATCTATATATATTATCACTTATACCATGTTGCAAAACTTCTTTTATATATTCTTTAGCTGCAAATAAAGAATGGTCTCTATAATTTCCACATTCTTTTGCTGTTGTTGCTGGAATAATATCTTGTTCTAAAATTTTATTAAGAGCATAGTTTAATGTATCAATTACAGTATCGACATAAACATCACCCCATGCTATCATATAAAATCCAGTTCTACATCCCATAGGAGATATATCAATAATACCGTCCATTTTTTCTCTCATAAAGGTAGCTAAAAAATGTTCTATTGTGTGAATTGCACCTGTGGGCATTTCTTTTTCGTTAGGTTGTAAAAACCTTAAATCAAATTTAGTAATTTTTACTCCATTTCTTTCATCTTCCCCCGCTTTTCTAACATATGGAGCCTTAACTTTTGTATGGTCTAACTCAAAACTTTCTACTTTAATCATAAAATTTCCCCTCCTCAAATTTATATTTTAAGTAAATACACCTTAATATTATATTTATTTTAAATTTTTGTAAATATAATTTATTTTAAAAAAATAAGTTATATCATCAATTTAAAAATTTAATGATATAACTTATTTCTCTATATTTAAAATTTATAACAGACAAACATATTATCTTATATATTGAACAGTATTCTCTCTTCTAGCAGGTGCATTACTCATTCTAACTTCCTTATAACCTAAAGCTATTGCATAATATGGTTTAAATCCTTGTGGTATTTGTAATTTCTTTATATATTTTTCAAAGATAACTTCATTATTAAATAATAATCCTACTAGGCCATTCCAACAAACTCCTATATCTAAACTTTCAGCAGCTATTAACATATTTTGAGTAGCAGCTGCACAATCAACTTCTGGCATTACATTTTCTTCTTTTCCTGAAACTATAATAATTGTTGGTGCGCCATAAAAAATATTAAAATCCTTATTCGCAGCTATTTTCCTAATCATTTCATTTGGAACATCTTTAGCACTTTCTTTACTAGCATCACTTAACTCTTTAATAAGTTCTCCATTTTGAACAACTGTAAAATTCCATGATTGTTGATTATGAGCACTTGGAGCATATAAACCCGCATCTATTATTTCCTTTAATTCTTCATCCTTTATTTGTTCTGATTTAAATTTTCTTGTCGTTCTTCTTTGTCTTATAACACTTAATGTTTGATTCATTTTTAACCCTCCAATATTATTCGTTCTTGTACGATTATATTAGCAAAAATATATTATTATGTCAATTAATTAAAATAATACTGCTTAACTACTACTAATAATATTATTAATTTCACTTTTTTATTATTAGTATCATTTATATTTTTAATGAATCAAATATAGACTATAAATAATTTTTATAGTAGTATATTGGTAGAATATTGTCGAAATATAGCTTTATCTATATTTTACAAATAAAGTAATTTTATTTTCACAGCTTAAATTAAACAATGTCACGTTTACCTTTTTAATTTAAATAATAATTTTAAACTGTTATGAAAATAATAAATTATAAGAAAGAGAGGTGACCGTTGCAAAAACTATTAATCTATAAAAAATTTAATTTTAAATATTCTTAAATCTTCTAAAATAAAAATTTATAGATTTTTATAGATTTTGATAACGCTACTTATGAATTTTTCAAAATTATTTATTGGAAAAGCCTTAAAAACAGAAGAACTTAAAGGTGAAAAATTAAATGCTTTTTGGGGTCTTCCTATCATGGCAAGTGATGCTATCTCATCAGTTGCTTATGCAGGCTCAGCTATTTTATTAATTTTAATACCTGTTCTCGGTGCCGATTCTTACAAATATATGTTTTTATCAGCCATATGTATAGTAATTTTAATGGCAACACTAATTTTTTCATACAAGCAAGTTATAGATTCTTACCCAAATGGTGGTGGCGCTTATATTGTTGCTCGTGAAAACTTAGGTGCTAAATATGGACTTATAGCAACATCTGCACTTACTATAGATTATATTTTAACAGTAGCCGTTAGTACTTCCTCTGGAACTGCTGCCATAATATCAGCTTTTCCACAACTATCTGAATTTAAGGTTCCTTTAACTTTGGCTTTAATAGCACTAATAACCATTGGAAACCTTAGAGGTATCAGAGAATCTTCTAAATCATTTGGGGTTCCTACTTATCTTTTCTGTTTAGGTATAATAATCATGATTGTAGTAGGAATTATTAAAGTTTATGTTTTTGGTTATGTTCCAACACCAATATATTCAATCCCTAAACAAGTTGGTAATATATCATTAATATTATTCTTACAAGCATTTGCTTCAGGATGTACTGCACTAACAGGAATTGAAGCGGTAAGTAACGGGGTTCCAAGCTTTAGAGCACCCGCTCAAAAAAATGCTATTAAAGTATTGTTTGCTCTTGGTATTTTAATACTTATAATTTTTGGAGGACTTTCTTATTTATCAACACTTTATCATGCTGTCCCTGGGAACTCACAAACCATGATATCACAAATTGCAACACAAATATTTGGAAGAGGAATAATGTATTATTTCATTCAAATTACAACAGCTTTAATACTTATTTTAGCTGCAAATACTGCATTTACAGGGCTTCCTGTATTATTTTCAATCATGGCTCAAGACGGTTATGTTCCAAGACAATTATCTAAAAGAGGAAAACGACTTAGCTTTTCAAACGGTATAGTATTATTATTTATAACTGCATCTATTTTAATTATCGTATTTGATGGAGATACAGATAGATTGCTTCCTCTTTATGCAGTAGGAGTTTTTATTTCCTTTACTTTAGCTCAAACTGGAATGCTATTTAAATGGAATAGAGAAAGACCTAAAAATTGGAAATTCAAAGCTTTAATAAATGGTATAGGTGCTATTTTATCTTTATCAACAACTATTATAATAAGTGCGACTAAATTCATTCATGGGGCTTGGATTGTATTTTTACTTATACCACTTTTTACTTATATAATGCTAAAAATCAAAAAACATTATAATACTGTTGCTAAAGAATTAAAATTTAATATTAACGATAACACTAAAGAAGAATTTAATTTCGCTAAACAAAAAGTTATAGTTCCTATAAACACCCTAAATAAGAGTTTTTTAAAGGCTTATGATTATGCAAATACAATAACTGATGATATAATACTTTTTCATATATCATCTAATGATGAACAAACAGAATGTCTTATTAACAAATGGAAGAAATACAGCGGAAAGACTAATATTTCTGTTATAAAATCTCCTTATAGAGAATTTTATAAACCATTCTTAAAATTTATACAATCAATAGAGCAGGAATCTGAACCAAATACAATAATAACCATCGTTCTTCCTGAATTTGTTACAACAAAATGGTGGAGCAAAATTTTACATAACCAAACATCATTTATATTAAGAACAATGCTTCTTAAAAAGAATAATATTGTTGTTATTTCAGTTCCTTATCTTATTGGAAATAATTAAAATACAGTATTTTATTTGTACCCTTAATAAAAAACTTGATAATTTTAATATTATATGTAATAATTATTTTTGCAAAAGTTAATAACTAAGATAGAGGTGCAAAATTTAAGAGTACTGTTATGGAGGTAAGCTCAATGAAGTAATAGAAAAGGAAATTTTGCCGAAGTTAATAGTGGAAGCTTTAAAGCTATTAGCTGGTTTTGTATAAAATATATACACGACTGTCACATTTTTTTGTGGAGAGCTATTATTCAATGAATTATAATGGTATTTTAACAATGCCTTTGTATGCCATGAGTATTTGCTCATGGCATTTTTTATTTTGAAAAATTATCTTAGTTAAAGAATACATAAAAACTAAGGAGAAAATTATGAGTGAAAAAAATGGAGATTTAAAAAGATCTCTAAAAGCAAGACATCTTAATATGATTGCTCTAGGTGGAGCAATTGGAACTGGTATTTTCCTTGCAATGGGAGATACAATTCAACAAGTCGGTCCTGGTGGCGCTTTCTTAGCTTATGCATTAATTGGAGTTATGGTGTATTTCATAATGACAAGTCTTGGAGAACTTGCTACATTTATTCCTATATCAGGTTCCTTTGGTACATACGCAACTAAATTTATTGACCCAGCTCTTGGCTTTGCGCTTGGATGGAACTATTGGTACAACTGGGCAGTCACTATTGCAACTGAAATGGTAGCTGGTTCACTTGTTATGCATTTTTGGTTTCCAAACGTAAAACCTGTTTACTGGAGTATGTTATTTTTAGGAATTATCGTACTACTTAATATCTTATCTGCTAGAGCTTATGGAGAAGCAGAATTTTGGTTTTCTTTAGTTAAAGTTGTAACTGTTATAATATTCTTAGCAGTAGGTGTACTTACAATATTAGGTATATTTGATGGGAATTTTATAGGACTTAAAAACTTCACAGCAGATGGTGGCCCTTTCATAGGTAATGGTTTTTCATTCTTCTCAGTATTCCTAGTTGCAGGATTTGCATTCCAAGGAACAGAGCTTGTTGGTGTTGCAGCAGGTGAAAGTGATAATCCAGGAAAAACAATACCTAAAGCTATAAATCAAGTTTTCTGGAGAATATTAATATTCTATTTAGGAACAATTCTTGTAATAGGTGCTATAATCCCAGCTGCTCAAGCTGGAGTAAGTACAAGTGTATTTACATTAGTATTTGAAAAGGCTGGTCTTGCAGCTGCAGCTGCGGTTATGAATGCCGTTATTTTAACAGCTGTTTTATCTGCAGGTAACTCAGGAATGTATGCATCAAGCAGAATGCTTTACTCTATGGCTAAAGAAGGTATGGCTCCAAAGGTATTTGGTAAAGTTACCAAAAGAGGAGTTCCATTAAACGCTATAATATTAACTACAATTGTTGCATCACTTTGCTTCTTAACAGGAGTATTTGCTCAAAATACAGTATATATTTGGCTTGTAGATGCATCTGGTCTAGCTGGATTTATAGCATGGCTTGGAATATCTCTATGTCATTATAGATTTAGAAAAGCTTATGTTGCACAAGGATATGATGTTAAAAAATTAAAATACAGAGCTAAACTATTCCCAATAGGCCCAATAATAGCTCTTACAATGTGTGGACTTATCGTTATCTTCCAAGGATTTGGAGATTCAACATGGCAAACTCTTGTAGCAGCTTATATAGGTATACCTTTATTTTTAGCATTTTATATTGGATATAAAATAAAATATAAAACTAAAATATTAAAATTACATGAAGTAGACTTGGCATTTTCTGAAACAAATCCAGATATATCAGCATATAAAAAAGATTCTTAAACAAAAAGCTATGCATCTTTGCATGGCTTTTTTATTTATAGATATGATTATGTAAAAAGGATATATACTATGTTAATATAAAATTTCTTGTATTATTTTTATATATTACTTTCCGCTTAATCTCATTTTAATTACCTGAACTATAATTATTATGACAGCTACTATGCATACTATTATAAACATATTTGAATTATTCATTTAAATTCCTCCATTTATTAAAATCTTAAACCATTCTATAAACCGAAATATAGTATAAATAAAAAGAGATTATATAAATTACAAAATAATATATAATCTTCTCTTAATATATCTAGTTTCTTTTAGAATTATTTAGTGAAGTTATTAAGGTAATTACTACTACCGCCAAGACAGCAACAGCACCAGCATATTCATTAACTAAAAATAATAGTATAACAGCTAACCACATAAATTTTCTTCTACGCCCTGCAGCTAATTTTCCATTTTTAAAAAAATCAATTATCAAATAAATTACTATTGCGACTACTATAATCCCTATAGCTACTGTTAGCATCTATATCATCACCTACATTTTTAAATATTTTATTATAATTTTTACAGTAAGATAGATTAATAACTTAACTTTATAATCATTTCTTAATAATTAATATACCATTTATAAGATAGCGCTAGCAATCATTAATTTACTATTATATTTAATTAATTTATAAACAAAAATAAAAAATAATAAATTTAAAATATAATAAATATAAATTTATTTTCTTTTGAAAATACTATATCAATTAAAATACTGATATTAATTGATATAAATTATTAAACTAATAACTTTATTTTCTTTTATATAATTAATTGTATTTATAAATAGATAATTTTTTTGAAAATCATTTTTAATTAAAAATATACTTTTCTTTTTTATAAAAATATTGTATCATATAATTGTTCTTAGATTATGATTTATTACAGTATTTATGTAATTATTGTTTATTACTTGCTTAATAAAAAATGAATCAACATTGTTGATTCATTTTTTATTTTTATATATTTTATTATCAATTAATACATTACTATCAATTAAATTTTCTTAATTTAAAATAATTTTTTTAATTAATTAATCTCTAATAAGCAATTCTTTATCAATTATAAATATATTATCAAATGAAAAATCATCTAATAAATTTTCTATATTTATCCAATAAAATTAATTTTAATTTAATTTTTTGTTAATAATTAGTTACATTTTCACAAATGTTATTAACTTATTGTTAACAATATCTTATTTGCAAAAAAAACACTATAAAATGTGTATAATTCTTCATAGGTGATAAATTTATTTAAAAAAACATACAAATCACCTATAAGAAATTACATATTTTAAATCACCATATAACTACTTCAATATATTGTATATCTAAGAACATTAATAAATACATATATTAAATTTGTGAAAGGACTGATTTTTATGCGTAATAGTAGCGCAAACTGGAAAGTAGACGCAATGAAGTATGGAATCTTTATAATTATTATGTTTATTTGTGGATTTTCATTTTTATCATCTGGTGTTTTTAAATTTCCAACTCTTCTTGGAATGGCTGTTATTTCTTTAACCTTTGGACTTGCTCATGCATTTGATTGCGATCACATAGCATGTATTGATAATATGACTAGAAAATTAGTTCAAAGAGGAGGTAAAACTAGGGGCGCTGGTTTTTTCTTTTCACTTGGTCATTCAACAGTAGTTATTCTTATGGGATTTGCAACAATTTTTGCAGTTAATTGGGCAAAAGATGCACTTCCTAAATTTCAAGCAATCGGAGGAGTTTTAGGTACTCTTATTTCAGCAACCTTTTTAATTCTTCTTGCTATCGCTAACTTTTTTATTTTAAAAGATATGCTAAAAACATTCAAAATGATGAGAAACGGTACATATACTGAAGAAAGCCTTGAAAGACCAAATAAAGGACGTGTAAATCGTTCTATTAATCGTCTACTTAACATTGCTGATAAAAATTGGCACATTTATCTTATAGGATTTTTATTTGGACTTGGCTTTGACACAGCAACTCAAATAGCAGTACTTGCTACATCTGCAACTGCAACTGCACAAGGAATACCTTGGATTGCTGTAATCTCTTTTCCTATTTTATTTACTGCTGGTATGTGCCTTATGGATACATTAGACGGCTTCTTCATGTCCACAGCATATCAATGGGTACTTACATCACCATTTAAAAAAATATATTATAATATAACTATAACATCCCTTTCTATATTAGCTGCTGGAATTATAGGTGTTATAGAAATTGGACAATTCTTTGCTATGGAAAGTGGCTTAGATTCTGGTTTCTGGGGCTGGCTACAAAACTTAGATTTTGGTATAATGGGATTTATTTTAGTTGGATTATTTATATTAGTTTGGGTTGTTTCCATGCTTTGTTGGAAAATATTTAACTTTGAGGAAAAGAAAAATTCTATAATAAAAGAATAAATATATTTAAATATAAACAAAACAGATTCAGAATAAATTTTATTTCTGAATCTATTTTTATATTATAATAAACATAATTAAATATTCTTAATAATAAAAGAGGAAAAATAAAATTTATTAAATTGGAGATGAATTAATATGAAAAATTCTAATTATGTTTATATTGCAAGCTGTGTATTCACTAGAGAATATCCAGAGATTAGCATGAAGATTCAAGATTATCTTACAAAAAATTTTAATATTCCTGTTATGAGATGTTGTGTTCCAAAATACAAATTAAAAGAATTTACAAATTCTATGCCTGATTGGTTACAAAATCATTGGGATAACACACCGGATTTCTTAGATATAACCCCTAATCAAACAATAATCTATGTTTGCCATAATTGTTCGGCTATTTTTGAAGAATATAGACCAAATATAAAAAGAATATCTCTATGGGAGTTTATTCTAAATGATAAAAATTTTAAATTTTCAAATCATAATAATGAAAAAATATCATTACAAGATTGTTGGCGCTCTCACGATAACTATACAGAACAAAAATCTGTTAGAACATTATTAAAAAAAATGAATATTAATATCGTAGAACTAGAAAATAACTATGAAAAAACTAACTTTTGTGGTGACTCACTATATAAACCTGCTCCACCAAGGAATTTAAAATTAGCTCCAAACCGTTTTGTTAAAAATGCAAATGGTAAATTTATTCCACATTCTATTGAAGAAAGAGAAGAATTAATGAAAAAATATTGCAGTAAAATAACTACTGAAAAAGTAATAGCCTACTGTCACTACTGTGTTAGTGGTCTTAAATTAGGTAAAAAACAAGGCATTCATTTAGCTGAACTACTTTTTAACACCTAAAAATAATGAATAAAGATTATATATATTAAAACTTTTATATCTGAAATTAATAAATAAATTGACATAATTGGATTATAGTTATAATATAAAAAAGATGTTTTTTATTATAGAGGAGGAAATATATCTATGGAATTCCTAGGATATGCAACTTTATTTTCTCCCATTATTTTAATCATTCTTATAATTATAGTCTCTTTTTTACGATTCTTTAAATAATAATGCAAACAAAGCACCAAGAACTATTTCCTGGTGCTTTTTATAAACATTTTTATAACCCTGATTCCTTAAATTTCTTACTCATGGATTCTGTTACATGATGAAATGGTTTCTTTAATAATGATAAAACTAAAAATACTATTAAAAAGCATATTAATATTAAAGCATCATGCCTAACATTACTCCAAGAAACTCCAGCAATTCCTTGTCTAAATCCATCTATGGCATAAGTAAACGGCCAAATTGGTTGTAAAATTTGAAAGAGTTTTGGATTTGTTTGTATTGGATATATTCCTCCTGAACCTGCAATCTGGAATACCATTATAAGAACACACATTGCCTTTCCTATATTTCCAAAAAGCGATACTAAAGTAAATATTATAATCGTAAATGTTATTGAACTTAAAAATGCAAAACCTAACATAACTAACATGTTTGACGGTTCAATTCCTAACACTAATTTATCTCCTAATGTAACTATTGTGGTTTGTATAAGTGATAGAAATATAAATAAAAGCATTTTCCCAAAATGTTGTTCAATTAATCCTACCTTCTTACCTTTTTCTAACTCTTCTTCACACTCAACAGTTAAAAGAGATGTTAAAAGGAGAGCTCCAACCCAAATAGCAAGAACTGTATAAAAAGGTGTAAGTCCTTTTCCAAAAGTATCTGAGTTATATATTTCCTTTTGCTCCACATTTATTGGAGAAGATAAAAAGTTTGAAACATCATCTGTATTTCTTTGAAGAAGATTTACAGCACTATTTAATGTATCATTATTTAAAATGCTTAACTTATCATTTAAAGTACTTAAACTTCCTGAAAAACTTGCAAGTTTAGAATTAACCTGATTAGCTGTATCTAATGCTTGACCACTAATTTCTATTCCTGTATTAGATAATTCTTTAATAACAGGTACAATTTGATATGAATTAGCAATAATAGAATCCGCATTATTTATTTTGCTATTTAAATTAGTTGCCAAATTATTTATTTCTGGAAGCAACGTACTTGAAAAATTATTTGATATATTTCCTAATGTGCTTGATGCACCATTTAATATAGTTACTACATTGTTTAAAGCTGTATCTACACCACTTAAATCAATAACTGTTCCAGTTTCATTGGAACTATTACCATCATTTATTATTGAATCACTTGGAACTTGAGTGCTACTAAGCGTTTCATCAACTAAAACTTGCTCACCTTGCACACTTTCCTCATTTCCTATCTTTTTACTAGTTATAACATCTGGTATAGCATTTACTTTATCTTTTAAAGAATTTAATGATGATATTGCATTATTTATAGTTGAACTTAATTTATTTAATGATTCTATTTGTGCAGTTATTTTATTACTTGGAACTATATTATTTATTACCTTTAATGTTTTAATAGCTTTTCCTACATAGTTATTTGCATTCTCTAAAGAATTATTCATTTTATTTATAAGAACTAATGCAGTAGCTTTATTTCCATTAACATCATAATCAATGGCTTTTAATTCATTTACAAAAGATATTGTTTGTGATATAGCATTTTGAATACCGTTTATATTATTTTCAACATTTTGACCTAAACTATTTAAAGTATTAGTTGTAGATGCAACTAGTATCTTGCTAGAGTTTGCTACATTTTGCAAACTATTTAAGCCATTTGTAATTGATGAAGTATCTTTTTTAACAAGACCTAAATAATCAGAAAAATTTTGTGCATCAGAACCCACATTATTCATATAATCTTTTATATTATTTATTGAGGAACTAGCTGTTAACATATCATCTTTAAATTGAATAAGCCCAACTTCATTTTCTTTAAGCTTATCTCCAACCTCATTTAATGTACTTCCTGCGGCATCTGTTATAGCAGATCTCATACTACTTTTAATTTCTTCTGTAAGCTTTGTTGTAGCCACATCAGTAATTTTTGTAGCAATAGCATTGGCTTTTTGATTTACTAGATATATTATATCTGGTTTTTCAGCCCCAATATTTTGTGTATTAGTTATAAGAGATGAAAAATTATCTGGTATTTCTATCATAGCATAATATTCACCAGTCTTTACTCCCTCTTGACCTTGTTCATCTGTGACAAATTTCCAAGCTATATCTTTATTGTCTTTAAGTTTATCTATTATCTCATCACCTATATTTATCTCCTTACCATTTATAACTGCTCCTTTATCTTCATTTACAACTGCAACAGGTAAATTCCCTGTATTAGAATAAGGATCCCAAGTAGCCTTTAAATTTATCCATGCATAAAGAGATGGTATTACACAAATACCAATAATTATTATAAGTGCTGCTTTATTTTTAGATATATTTTTTAAATCTCTAAAAAATATTTTAAAAATATTTTTCATAATGCCCTCCTTTCCTAAACTAAACTTTTATTCTCCAACTCCAGATTTTTTAAATTCCTCTTCAAACTTTTCAACCTTCTTGTTCAAAAGATTTTTAAGGAAAAATCCTGCAAGAATAAATATTATCGCCATTATTACAAGAATTTCAATATCTTTAATTACACTACTTAATAATGGACCTGCAATTGCTTCTCTGAATCCACCAACTGCATAAGTAAATGGAAAGAATGGTTGTAGTATTTGAAAAATTTTCGGTACAACTTGTATTGGATAAGTTCCTCCAGAACCTGCAAGTTGCAATACCATCAACACTATACAAATAGCTTTTCCTATGTTTCCAAAAACAGAAACAAAAGTAAATACTATTATAGTAAATGTAACTGCCGACAATACACTAAATAATATCATAAGCGGGAAATTAACTGTATATACGCCTAGAATGTATTTATCTCCAAGGCAAACTATAAGCCCCTGTAAAGCTCCTAATATTACAAAGAACATCATTTTACCAAAATGTTTTTGTCTAACAGATATTTTTTCGCTTCCTTCAAAATCTTTAGATTTAGTTGACAACAATGATGTTAATAACAATGCACCAACCCATAAAGCCAAAACAGTATATATAGGAGCCATTGCGCTACCATAATTAGGTACAGCATAAAGCACCTGTTCATCTATATTAAATGGACTAGAAGCAAAACTTCCAACAACTTTGGGATTGCTTTGTAATATACTTACTATTTGAGATAAATCATTATCATTAACTTTTTCTAATTGAGTAGCTAAATTAGCTATTGGCTCCTTATATTCATTTAATTTAGAAATAAGTTCGCTTGACATATTACTTGCCATATTTGTTCCAGTTGTTGCAGTATTTAAAATAGTATTTATTTGACCTATTAACCCTTTAGAAGTTCCAATAATTTTAGTTGCATCATTTGTTGCACTTAAAATTTCATTTCCTATATTATTAAGCTCTGGCATAGTTACATTATTAACTGTATTTACTATATTATTTATTTGTGTTTTTGCACTATTTCCATTATCAATTAATGTGTTTATCACAGTATTACTTAACTCTTGCCCTGAACCTATAATATTTTTAGCATTTTCTAATGCTGCTTTTTGTGTATCTAAAAAGTTTTGTAATGTTTTTAAATCATTTATCGCACTATCTAACTTAGAATTATTAAATCCTTCTAAAAAGCTTATATTAGCATTAATCAACGTATTTATAGTTGTAATTTTATTTATAGCTTCATTTATAGTATTTAACTTATCTTCTGAATTTCCATTATTAGAAACTAAATTTTTTAAATTATCTAATAAGCCACTTACACTACCAATCTCACTTTGAATTGTTGTATAATTTGTTTTCAATGTGTTATATGATGTATCTACACTACTTTTAGCGCTAGAAACAAAATCCTGAGTATTTATATTAATATTACTTAAAGAATTAATTCCTTGTGATATTGTTGGAATTTCTCCCTTTAATAATCCTAAAGTCGTATTTAAGCTATTTGAATTGCTATTAATATTTTTTAAAGCATCCTCTATACTATTCATATTATTATTCAAATATATAATTGCAGATTTTATCTTTAATATATTATCTCTTTGAGAATTAAGATTATCACCATACCCATTAACTTTTGAGAACATAGTTTCACTTACACTTTCTATAAAACTAGATGAAATCTCATTAACTAAATTGCTTTGAGCAACTTCTGTTATTTTACCTGCCACAGGACTTTCTTTAGTATTTACTTTATAAATAATGTCTGGCTTTACAGGATTATCAGACGTTACACTAGCTAAATCCTCTGAAAAATCTTTAGGTATTTCTATTTCTGCGTAATATTTACCGCTTAAAAGTCCATTTTGAGCTTCTTGCTCATCAACAAACCTCCAACCAATTTTATCATTACCTTTTAGCTTATCAACCACATCATTCCCTAAATTAATCTCTTTACCATCCAAAGTAGCTCCGGTATCATTATTTACAACTGCTACACAAACATCACTTGTGTTTCCATAAGGATTCCAAACAGCCGCAATATTAACCCAAGCGTAAAAAGAGGGCAATATACAAAGTCCTGCTACAATTAATATCGCTACAGGATTTTTTATTAATGCACCTAAATCTCTTTTTAATACTTTAAAACAATTTTTCATTAGTCACCTCCATGTCTAAACTCTTTAGTACAAATATTATATAAAAATTATTCTATCATTGTAAAATAAATAGTACAAATACATTATAGAACAAATATTTCTAGAATATTTAATATTTTTTCATAAATCAACATATTTTTTATTTTTATCATATACTTTTATATTAAATTATCCTAAAATATCTTGAATTAATAAATAGAAACATTTATTCAACAATCAGCAATAAAAAAAAGCTATTAGTCATTCCAATGACTAATAGCTTAACCTATTTATTATTATCTTCTAAATAATTTTTTCTTCCTATTTCATAAAGATTATTTCCGTAACAATCTATACAAACAATAACTGGTAAATCCTTAACTTCTAATCTTCTTATAGCTTCAGAACCTAAATCCTCATAAGCAATTATTTCGCTTTTTTTAATGCATTTTGACATATAAGCAGCTACACCACCTATTGCAGCGAAATATACTGCTTTATTTTTTTTCATTGATTCTATAACCTCTTTAGAACGCAGACCCTTTCCTATCATTCCTTTCAAACCTAAATCTAAAAGACTAGGAGCATAAGGATCCATCCTATAACTCGTAGTTGGGCCAGCCGAACCTATAGCATTTCCTGGCTTTGCAGGGCTTGGTCCTACATAATAAATTATAGAATCCTTAACATCTAAAGGAAGTTCTTTTTTTGCTTTTAAAAGTTCAATCAATCTTTTATGTGCTGCATCTCTTGCGGTATAAATTACCCCAGATATTAAAACCATATCCCCAGCTTTCAAATCTTGAACCTTTTCTTTTGTTAAAGGCATAGTTATTTTTTTTTCCATACTTTCCACCACCCAAAATTAAAGTTCTATCTCTGCATGTCTTGTAACATGACAATTTATATTAACAGCTACAGGTAGACCTGCTATATGCGTTGGATAAGTCTCTATATTAACAGCAAGTGCTGTGGTTTTACCACCAAAACCTTGTGGCCCTATTCCAAGCTCATTTACTTCTTTCAAAAGTTCTTTTTCTAAATTAGCATAAAACTCATTATTATTTTTTTCATTTAAAGGTCTGACTAAAGCTTTTTTCGCAAGATTTGCAGCCTTATCAAAAGTTCCACCAATACCAACTCCAACAACTATTGGTGGACATGGATTAGGACCTGCCTCTTTAACTACTTTTAACACAAAATCTTTAACACCTTCCAATCCATCTGCTGGTTTTAGCATTTTAAGTTGACTCATATTTTCAGAGCCAAATCCCTTAGGTGCTACTTTTATTTTAAGTTTATCGCCTTCAACTATATCATAATAAATTATAGCTGGAGTATTATCCATAGTGTTTATTCTATCTAATGGATCCATAACCACAGATTTTCTCAAAAACCCTTCATTATACCCTTGTCTTATTCCTTCGTTTATAGCATCTTTTAAATTACCACCAATTATATGTACGTCTTGACCAATTTCAACAAATACACAAGCCATTCCTGTATCTTGACATATAGGCATTTCTTCTTTCTTTGCAATATCTATATTAGTTAAAATTTTTTCTAATATTTCTTTAGCCATAGGCCAATTTTCTTGCTTATATGCACTTTCAATTTTTTCTTTAACATCATGTGTTAAGTAATAATTAGCATCAATACACATATTTTTTACAACTTCAGTTATCTTGGAAACATTTATTTCTTTCATTTTTAGCTCCCCCTTCAATTCCATCTAACCATATAAGTATTATTTTTAAAAAATAATTTACAATTTTATTATACAAAATATCATTCTTTCTCGAAACCATTACTTGTAAAAAACACAAAAAGCATCTTTAAAATTTTAAAGATGCTTTTTATACTTATTTAATATACTGAGTTATTAACATTAATACCGGAACAACTACTATAAATAATACCGTACTTATTGTTGTAATATTAGTTGCATATTTAACATCACCATGATACTGGTCTGCCAAAATAGGTAAAACTGCAAGCATTGGAGTTGCTGATTGAACTATAAATGAATTCTTTTCTATGCTAGGCATAACTATTCCAAACGCTCCTGTTCCAATCATTATTAAAACTATAATTATAATTGGACAAATTACAAAACGTCCTACTAAAGCAAGAACACTATCACGATCTAATCTCATATTTTTTAGTCCTGCGTTATATAACATTATACCTATGTAAATTAAAGCAAGTGGAGTAACAAAAGCTCCTAAATATTTTAATGCTGAATTTATAAAATCTGGAACTGGTATACTGAATATTAAGAATATTAACCCTATTATAAATCCTACTAAAGGAGGTGTTAAAACCTTTTTCCAATTAAATGACTTTTTGCCTGGTTCCTTATGAGGATCTGTAGCAGACATTATAATTATACCAATTACCCAAGTTGATATTGTATTACTTATGTAACAAACTAAATAATATGGTATACTTGCTTCACCAAATAATGCAACATTTAAAGGCATTCCAACAAATATTGTGTTAGCATTTGCCACACCATTTAAGAATATACCTCTACGTTCAGGTCTAATTTTAAATACTTTCATTAATATAAATGCTATTATGTACGAAACGATAACAGTACCAAATGGGAATATTAATCCAATTCCTAAATTTCCTAAACTACCTACTGTTAAATTTGCTAATATACCAGTAAAAATACTACATGGTAAACCAACATTAACAACTAATTTTGATATACCTTTGCTAAAATCTGGCCCAAACCATTTATATTTTTGCAGAAAATATCCTACTGCTATTAATATAACAATGGTTAAAACACTTTCAATCGATGTAAAAAACATTATTGACTCCCTCCTTATTATGTTATTTTTATATAGTAAAATATCTAAATTTAGAAAATATAATAATCCTTATTAATTTTCTAATTTAATTATTAAATTTGAATTATCTGAAATTTAATAATATACAAATATATCATTTATTTAGTTTAGCAAGGTATGTCCTTTAAAAAATATTTAAAATAAATTACATATTTCATATATTATTTTACAAATTTATGTTTTCCTATTAAGTTTTGCACAAATTATTTTTTCTATACATCAAGAATATCATTTACAAATTTTTAAGTAAAATATAAAAAAACTATATATAAATAAATGAAATCTATAATGATTTTTGAATTTAAAGTAATTTATTTTAGTTATTTTATTAACATTTTATTTATAATTTAATTTTTAACAAATATTTTTTACTTTTAATTACATTTTTACATTTAAAGGAATTAAATTATAAAAAAACCATAATATATTATAATGGTTTTTTACCAAATCATTATAATATATTATGGACATTTTTTTACAATTTTATTTATATTTTTTTAATAGTTACTTTATTTTAATTTTGCTTTTTTAATTGCTTTTTCTTAAGCCTTTTATCTAAATATCCAACCATAAATGGACAAAGTATAGCTGATACTATTATAGAAGCTGCTATTTGTGTTGTTGCTGAAGTTAAATATGGAGCTAAAGCACTATCCGCAGCAACTACCGCAATAGGGGTTGCTAATTGATTCCCAGCTGTTGTTCCTATTGCAAAATTAACAGCTTTCTTCTCCCAAAATATCGCATGTATGTAGTAATTCACAAATCCAGTTATGAAAACTACTGCTACTCCAAGACATACTCCTGGAAGCCCTGAATGTATAATATCAGCAAAATTCATTCCTGTACCTAATGCAAATGAAAAGAATGGTGTTAATATATGTTTACCAGAACCTAAAAATTTTCTAAATTCTTCATCTAAATTACCAATAACAAACCCTATAATTATAGGAATTATTACAGCAACTATTGACATTATAGGAAAATCTGCAAGTCCACTAGCTCCCAAAGCAAGCATTGTAAAAAATGCTCCTGCACTTAAAGATATTATTGTTGATGCACCTTGATCATCTGCATCACCATATTCCTCTGCTAAAGCTACATAAAGTCCTGTATTATTACAAGCAAAAGCTGCCATTAAAGCCATTGTTGATATTCCAAAAATACCTTTGTTTCCAAAGAAATATCCAACTACTAAAGTTATTATAAGACCTACAAAAAATTTACTTAATAAAGATACAGCTCCTTTAGCTAACGGACGTCTAGCTTGATTATAACGTATTTGAGAACCCATTATAAATAAGAATAAAGCAATTAAAGGCATTGCACTATCTTTAAATAAAGAAGTTGTAAATCCTCCAATATTTAATGATTGAGGAATAAAAGTATTTACTATAGCACCTAAAATCAAAGGAACAACCATCATTCCTCCTGGTACCTTTTTCATTGTTCTTAATATAGGAACATTCATTTTTTTCCTCCTTGTTATTATGTATAGTATTTTTATAAGCTCATATTTAAATTTACAAGTCTATATTACATTGGTCTAACCACTTTGTAAAATATAAATATACTATGTCTTTATAGTTATTTTATATAAAAAAAAGCCATATCATACGGCTATAAAGTAATAATTTTAACTTATTTTTTACTTTATAACCTAAGATATAGCTTTGGTAGTTGAATATTAATTTTTTAATAATTTATAATGAAATATTCTATTATATTATTTTATACCTAAAAGTTCTCTTGTGTGTTCTGCAACCATTTCTGGAGTCATGTCGCTTCTTCTTGCAACTCCTGTATCTATTGCAGCTTTTGCTACAAATGATGCAACTACTGGTGATATTCTACGATCTGTTGCAGCTGGAATTACATAGTCTGGAGTTAATTCTGATTCTGGAATTAATTCAGCTATTCCATAAGCTGCAGCTATTTTCATTTCTTCATTGATATCAGTTGCTCTAACATCTAAAGCTCCTCTAAATATTCCTGGGAAAGCTAAAAGATTGTTAACTTGGTTTGGATAATCTGAACGACCTGTTCCTGCAACTAATGCACCACCAGCTTTAGCTTCATCTGGGAATATTTCTGGTACTGGGTTTGCCATAGCAAATACTATAGAATCTTTAGCCATAGTTGATACCATTTCTTTTGTTAATACTCCAGGTGCTGATACTCCTATAAATGCATCTGCTCCTTTTACTGCATCTGCTAATGTACCTGTTAAATGTTCTCTATTTGTTACTTTAGCAATTTCTTTTTGAGCATCATTCATCCATTCTTGGCTTTCTTCTATTATTCCTATACGATCTACCATTGTTACATGTTTAGCTCCTGCTCTCATAAGTAACTTAGCTATTGATATTCCAGCAGATCCTGCTCCATTTATAACAAATTTAGCATCTGCTATATTTCTTTTAGTTACTTTTAAAGAGTTTATTATTGCTGCTAAAACAACTATAGCAGTACCATGTTGGTCATCATGGAATACTGGTATATTCATTTCTTCTTTTAATCTTCTTTCTATTTCAAAGCATTCAGGTGCTTTTATATCTTCTAAATTTATTCCACCAAAACTTGGTTCCATTAATTTTACTGTGTTTATTATTTCATCAACATTTTTACTATTTAAGCATATTGGGAAAGCATCAACTCCTGCAAAAGTTTTGAATAAAACTGCTTTACCCTCCATAACAGGAAGTCCAGCACCTGCTCCTATATCTCCAAGTCCAAGCACTGCAGTTCCATTTGTTACAACTGCTACTATATTTCCTTTTGATGTATATTCATATATATCATCATAATTTTCTTTTATCTTTAAACAAGGTTCCGCAACTCCTGGTGTATAAGCTAAAGATAAATCTTCTTTAGTATTTACTGGTACTTTAGATATTACTTCTAATTTACCTTGATTATCCTTATGTAATTTTAATGCTTTTTCTTTTACTGATAAATTTTCACTCATTTTTAAAGCCTCCTATATTTTAAAAATTTTAATCTATGTTTTTTATCTAATTACTCTTCCTTGAAACCATCTTATCACTCTTTGGAATAGTATGTAAAATATAAAAAAATTATATACTAATAGATTTTATATATCAATAAATAAACTTTCCATAAAAACAATAAATATCTTTAAACTTTAGCTCTTATTAATTCCTTTAAAAATATTTATTTATAAATTTTTTACAAAATCTATAAACTGTCTTTGACTTTTAGTTACATATTTATTTTTATTCCATGCTATTGCAATACTTACTTTGATAGGATTTTTCAGAGAACGACAAGTTATATCTTTATTTCTTGTAGCTATAGTATCTAACAAAAAGCTTACTCCTATTCCATTTGAGATAAGAGTACAGATACTTTCTATCTGAGTGGATTGATATATTATATTAGGCTCAAAATTATGATGTTTACATTCATTTAAGATTCTTTTTCTTATATAATTTCCCTCTTTTAACAGAAGAAATCTCTCGTCTTTAAGCATTTCAAAAGGTATTGTTTTTTGTTTAGCTAACGAATGTTCTTTAGGTAGGCATAAAAGAATTTCCCGTGCATTAATTGGAGTTGTTTCAATGCAATCATTTTTATGAGATTGTATTATAAGTGCTAAATCTATTTCTCCAGCTTCTAAAAGTTCAACAGTTTGCAACGAGCCAACTTCAACTATTTCGAGTTCTACATTAGAATTTTTATTGTAATATTGAGAAAATATTTTAGGAAGCATATGAAAACCTATAAGAGGAGGTATAGAAACTTTTATAATCTCCTTTTTTGATTTTTTAAAATCGTACATTTCTTTTTCAACATTAGTAACTCTATTTATTATTTCATTGGCTCTTTTATAAAATACTTCACCCTCTTTTGTTAAGTTTATATTTTTTTGTTTTCTTTCTAGAAGAATAACACCTAAACTATCCTCTAATTTTTTTATCGCTATAGTTATCGATGGCTGAGCTACATGAAGCTTATCAGCTGCCTTGGTAAAACTTTTTAAGTTAGTCACAGCAATAAAATATTCTAACTGTCTTAATTCCATTGTTGTTTCCCCCTTTAATATTATTTTCATTTATATTCTAAGATTTAATAAAAACTCATCCATTTCAACATAAAACCTAAATTATTTTATCATAAAATTTCTTTATAAATTTTATATTTTAATCTTTTTTCTATATTATAATATTATAAATTTGTATAGTAAAAGATAATACTATAAAAATTTTTAATAATTTAACTTATTTTTTATAAATAATTAATCATTAAATATTGTTATGATATTCTATTGCAAAATTTAAATATTTAATCAATAATATATATGTTCACTTATGAACACTATCTTATTTTTTAATCATGTAATTAATATTAATTTTACATTTATAATCATATATTGTAATTTTAAAATAAAATAAATGAAAGGATAAATTTATGGAATTAAATGAAAACAACAAACCAAATCAAAAATATTTGGGAAGCTTAGGATTTATAATTTTTATAGGCTTTTTAAGCGCTTTTGTTCCACTATCTACTGATTTATATTTGCCAGCTTTGCCCAAAATGGTAAATACATTTCATACTAGTGAAGGAATCTTAAATTTAACAATAACATTTTTCTTTATATTTTATGCACTTGGTATGCTTTTTTGGGGGCCTTTAAGTGATAAATTTGGAAGAAAAAAAATATTAACAATAGGAATGATTATTTATTGTGTTGGTAGCCTTTTATGCGCTAACGCTAACAACATACCTCTTCTTATTTGCTTTAGAGTAATACAGGCAATAGGTAGTGGTTCTGCTGTATCTGTTGCAACAGCTATGATGAAAGATGTTTATACTGGTAAAAAACTAGTTTCAATGCTTGCAATTGTTCAATCAATAGCTATGACATCTCCTGTTGTTTCTCCAGTAATAGGTGCTTTCATACTTACCTTTACATCATGGAAAGGTATATTTTGGATACTTACAATAGTAAGTTTTATATCCATAATAGGCTCCTTACTTTTACAAGAAACATTAAAAAATTATAATACAGGAAGTCTATTAAAAGTTTTAGATAATATTAGAGTTGTAGCTAAAAATCCTGGCTTTGCAGTTTTATTATTTACTTTTGCAATAACTACACTACCTTTAATGGCATACATAACAACTTCATCTTACATATATATTGATGGATTTAAGTTATCTGACCAAGTATATAGCTATTTCTATGCTTGTACAGCAATATTTTTAATTATAGGTCCAATGGCTTACGTTCGTCTTGCTAAACATTTCACTAGCAAAAAAATTATACTATTTGATTTTGTTGTCATGATTTTAAGTGGTATTGCGCTAATTCTAATAGGCCCAAGTTCTCCTATTGCATTTGCTTTATGCCTTATACCTGCAATGGCTTGCGGAAATATGCTAAGACCACCTAGTACTCATCTTATATTAGCTCAACAAGATACTAATATAGGTTCTGCTTCATCATTAATAAGTTTTGGTAACACTATTATGGGATGTATTGGTATGATAATTATAACCTTTAATGTAGGAAATAAAATCGTAGCTATTGGTTTCCTATACACATTAATTGCGCTAATAGCTCTAACTTTTTGGATTATATTTAATAAAAAACCATTTATCGTGCAAGTACAAGAACATAATCATTAATTTATAAGTAAAAATAGATTGTATTAATACAATCTATTTTTATCTTTTAACCACTATAAAATATTATACATATCCCGTATAACTTCTTTTTATCCTCCACATTCTTCTAAAGATTTCTCTCCTTTTAAATTTATCTCTAAACTCATCATTATTAAAAATTAATAAAATCAATGGATATTAAATTAATGGTCTCGATTTTCTTTCCCATTGAACAAAATAAAATATTTACGTGATATAATAGTTTGAAAATTTAAACTAATAAACAAATAATTCAAGCAAATCATAATCCAAAAATAAAACCTAAATATAAACATAATTTCACAAAAGAAAGGATTTTATTTATATGAGTAACTGTAAAATAAGAAGAGCTGAACTAGCTCAAGAATTTAAGCAATGTAAAGATGCATTTATTGCCTTAGGAGATGAAACTAGACAACAAATTGTAATAGCATTACTAGAAAGTGATGGTCATGGAATAAGAGTTGGAGAGATTACAAAAAAAACACATCTTTCAAGACCTGCTGTATCACATCACTTAAAAATATTAAAAAATAGCGGGATTATAAATATGCATAGAGAAGGAACTAAAAATTATTATTATGTTAATTCTAACGAAAGCCAATGGAAACAATTAACTTATTTTATAAATCACATTTATAGTATTGTACAGGAAGTTTCATCAAATAACCATAATAAAACAAATGACTGTAATCACATAGAAAGTTATTAGGAGGAATGTAAAAATGATATTGTATTTTAGTGGAACAGGAAATAGTGAATATGTAGCAAAAATAATCGCAAAAGAAAATAATGATGACCTATTATCCATAAACGATTGGATGAAAAACAATAAGAAAGAAACAATTTTTTCTAAAGAAACATTAATATTTGTATGCCCTATATATTCAGGAAGGATTCCACCTATTGTAGAAAACTTTATAAAACAAAATAAATTTGAAGGAAATACAAATAGCTATTTTATTACGACTTGTTTTCAAAATGCTTGGAATTCAGAAAAATACATTAAAAAACTTTGTATGCAAACTAATCTTCAATTTCAAGGTGCTAAAGAGATATTAATGCCTCAAAATTATATTATGATGTATCCTATTTTAGATAAACAAAGTGCAGATAAAGTAATAGAAAGTGTAACTCCTCAAATTTATAAAATAGCAAAAGAAATAAAAAATAATTCTAAATTGAGTATGAATAAACCTTCATTTCAAGGAAAAATCATGAGTAGTATTGTAAACCCAATATTCTATTCAATGATTGTAAAAACTAAAAATTTTTATACTACAGATAAATGTACGAAATGTGGAATGTGTGTCGACCTTTGCTCAATGAATAATATAAAAATATTAAATGACAAACCCCAATGGGGAAATAATTGCATTCATTGTACTTCATGTATAAATTGTTGTCCAAATTCTGCTATTGAATATGGTAAAAAAACTATTGGTAAAGAAAGATATTATAATAAAAATCTTAGATAATAAACATGTTAAATTGTTAGGAGTGATTTTATGAAAACTGCATTAATAACTGGAGCCTCTTTTGGTTTAGGTTTTGAATTTGCTGATATTTTTGCAAAAGAAAAGTATAATTTAGTCATTGTTGCAAGAAATAAAGAAAAGCTAGAGGACGTTGCTTTAAAGTTAAGAAAAAAGTATGGTATAGAAGTTACTATAATAGTTGCAGATTTATCTAATGTAAATTCCCCAAAAAGAATCTATGATGAGATATCAGAAAAAGGTATTAAAATAGATGTTCTTGTAAATAATGCTGGGAGTGGCAAATATGGATTTTTTGCAGATAGCCAAGATGCATCCTCAATAGACATGATTAATTTAAATATCACAAGTGTAACATTACTAACTAAATATTTTTTAACCGATATGGTTAAAAGGCACTCTGGTAAAATATTAATTGTATCATCTATTGGAGCTTTTCAACCCAATCCTTTTGGCTCAGTTTATGGAGCTACAAAAGCGTATGAACTCTTATTGGCTGAATCTCTTTCAGGAGAATTAATAAATAGTGGAGTTACTATATCTGCTCTTTGTCCTGGCCCAACAAAAACAGAATTCGCCACTAGAGCTGGAAAAAAAGATGCTAAATTTGCTATGGATGCTAGAACTGTTGCCCTTGAAGGCTATAAGGGAATGATGCAAGGAAAATTAATAATAATTCCAAGTATCAAATATAAAATTGAAGTATTTTTAGCTAAATTACTTCCTGCAAAAATAATTGCTAGTTACGTAGGTAAATGGCAACAAAGTCTCAAAAATTAATAAAATTATTCTAATATATAGCCATGTTTTAGTAAAGTATTAATTTTAGCTAGTATAAATTTTTTAAGCTTAATCTACTATTAAATTTCTCTAAAATCAACACTTATTTAAAACATAGCTTTTTTATATTTTACAATTTTAAAACTTATTATAGTGAATCTTTGTAAAATCTATATCCTTATCCTCATAAGCTGGTCTTTCTTGTCCTTTATATCCAATTGAAAGAATACTTGCAACTTCATACTTTTCTGGTATATTTAATTCTTTTTTTATATATTCTGATGCACTTTTCTTTTCATCATGTTCCCTTCCCCTAATTTGCACAATACAACTTCCAAGTCCTAATTTATGAGTTTCTAAAGTCATAAAAGCAGAAGAAATGGCACAATCTTCTTCCCATGCAGTACTTTTTTCTGTATCAGCAATAATAACTATAGCCACACCTGCATTCCCAATAAACTTTGAAGCTTTTGGTTTACACTTTGATAATACTTCAAGAATTTCTTTATTATTAACTACAACAAACTCCCAAGACCTTTTTCCTTTAGAAGTTGGAGCTAATAATCCTGCTTTTAATATTTCTTTTACCTTCTCTTCTTCAACTTCTCTATTTTCATATATTCTTATACTTCTTCTTGTTTTTAAAAATTCTATCATTTACCCATGTACATCCTTTCAATTAACATAATCAATATTTATTTTAATAAATATCACATAAAAAATGGTTGCCTAAAGGAATTTTCACTTTAAACAACCATTTTTTCTTTAGTATACTATCAGTTATATTAAATCTGAAAGTTCACTTAATAAAGCTTCTTTTGGTCTAAATCCTACTAAAGTTTTAACAACCTTTCCATCTTTGAACACCTTAAGAGTTGGAACATTTACAACTTGGAATCTTGAAGCTATTTCAGAACTCTCATCTATATCAACCTTTACAAATTTAGCTTTTCCATTTAATTCAACTGATAACTCCTCAAATACTGGAGTTAACATTTTGCAAGGGCCACACCATGTTGCAAAAAAGTCTACAACAACTACTCCTTCTGCTACCTCTTTATCAAAATCGTTACTATTTAATATTTTTGCCATTTTAAATCCTCCTAAAATTTAATAAAATTATTTAAAATAAAACTTCGCTTTATTAGTTTATGATTAAATTTAATTTATATCCTAAATAATTAATTTATTTAATTTGCTTTTTACGTAATTACTATACTATTTTTATTGATTTTAAACAATTAGTAACTTCTTAGTAACCTCTCACACTTTACTTAAAAATAAAATCTATTTATTACATTTCATAATATCTTTTCCCCATTCTATCATCATTGCAATTATAGGAACAAGTTCTTTACCTTTTTCACTTAAATAATAAAAAGATTCCACAGAATTTCCACTTTTACATCTTTCATTTATAACTATCTCATAACTTATAAGCATTTCTAATTGTTGTGATAAAACTTTTTTACTACATCCTTTTAACAGTCTTTGAAGTTCTCCAAATCTTTTTTTATCATTTTTAATATTCCATATTATTTTTCCAACCCACTTTTTCCCCAATACAGTTCCTAAAACTTGTATCGGGCAATCTATATCATAATACAAATTATCATTAAATTTTCTATCATCTACTTCATTCATTATTATTAAAAGTGAGATAATTTATAATAACTCACCAATATTTCACCCCATTCATTAAAATTAATAAAAAAGTCATGAGTTAAATAAAATTTATCCTCACGACCTCTCTTAAAATATAAATACTATATTAAATCTTCACAAAATTTATCCATAGTTTCAGCAACTACTTTTGCATGTGCAACAGCAGCAACTACTGTTTTTGCACCTGTAACAACATCCCCTGACGCAAAAACTCCTTTTTTGGTAGTATGCCCTAATTCATCTACAACAATAAGTCCATACTTATCAATATTTAACCCTTTAGTACTTGATACTATATTATCCTTAGGTGATTGACTTACAGCTATTATAACTGAATCACATTCAAATATATTCTCAGTTCCTTCTAAATTTCTAGTGCTTACTCTTCCACTTTCAGTTACTATTCTTTCAGTTTCTATATATTTAACACCTTCATCTAATATTTCAAGCGGTGCTTTAAATAGTTCAAATCTTACTCCGTCCTCTTTAGCTTCATTTATTTCAAGCCTTGTAGCTGGCATATCTTCAAAGCCTTTTCTATAAAGAACAGTTACTTCTTTTGCACCATTTCTCTTAGCTGTTCTTGCAGCATCCATAGCAACATTTCCAGCACCTATTATACAAACTTTATCTCCAAGCCTATAAACACTAGGGTCTTTTAAGTAATTTATTGCATAATTAACATGACCTAAACTTTCACCCTTTACCCCTAAAGCTTTTGGATTCCAAACTCCTGTACCGACAAATATTGCTTTATATCCATCTTCTCTAAGTTTATCTAAAGTTAAAACTGGCCCTATTAAAGTATTAGGTCTTATTTTAACATTTAAACTTATAAGTTCTTTTTCTAACCTATCCAATACGCCCTTAGAAAGCCTAAATTCCGGAATTCCATATCTTAAAACTCCACCTATTTTACTATGTGACTCAAATATAGTAACCTTATATCCCTTTCTAGCTAAAATAAGAGCTATAGTTATTCCAGCTGGTCCAGAACCTATAATTGCTATCCTAGTATCTAATTTAGCCTGTTGATTTAAGCTAACTTCTTCTAAAAATTTATTTGAAATATACTCTTCTATTTTATTAAATTCAACTGAATTTCCCTTTATTCCTCTTACACAATCCTTTTGACATTGATTTTCTACTGGACAAACAATTGAGCATATAGCACTTAAAGGATTGTTATTGAATAAAATTTCTCCAGCCTCTTTTATTTTATCTTCTTTAAATAATTTTATAATTTCAGGTATTGGTGTATTTATAGGACAACCTTTTTGACATCTTGCATTTTTACATTGTAGACATCTGTTAACCTCATCATTTAAAAATTCATTCATTTCTAGTCCCCTCCACTAAATCATATCATATAAACGTCATAATTAATGATATTATAAGTTAATTTTAAAATTATATCAACTACGCTATTAATTATTTAAATACATTATTAATATTTACTAATTAAATACATTAAACCCTATATTTACATTATTTTCTTAGAGGTTATTTAGCTTGAGGCTTTTTATTTCTAAACACAATGAATTTATAAAAAGCAAAATTAAATAATTGAACAGAAGTGCCTAATAGAAATTTTACTATGTATACATTTATTCCTATAATATTATTAAGAAGATATACACCTCCCATAGATACTAATGTACAAATAGCATCACTTATAAGAAAATGTATAAATTCTATTACTAATTCTTGTCTTGATGATTTAGTTTTTTTAAATGTCCATACTTTATTTACAATAAAATTATTAAAACCTCCTGCCGTAATAGATGCCCCTTGAGCAATTATAGTATTTACATGAAACACATTAATTAAAATAATAAATATTATAAAATCAACTATAAAGTTAGCAATTCCAACCATATTGAATTTTATAAACTCTATATATTTGTGTATCTCTTTCTTTAAATCCATATTAATCTCCTATTTGACAGTACCATATTCTGATTTATCATATTTAAAAACAATAAATTTATAAACTATATAATTAAATATTTGCAAAAATAATGTTACCATAACTTTAGATATGTAAACATTTATGCCTATAATAGAGTTTAACAAATTTAATCCAATTAATGATACAGTTAAAGATATTCCATTAGTTAAAATAAATTTTCCAAATTGATTTATAAAACTTTCTGTTGTCTTATGCTCTTTAAAAGTCCAAAACTTATTCATAAAAAAGCTATTTAACACACCGCAACCATATGATATTGTTTGAGCAACCAAATCATTTAAACAAAAAACATTAACAAAAATAATAAATACAAAAAAATCAACTAAAGTATTCGCAACCCCCACTATAGCAAATTTTATAATTGATTTATTTTCTCTTATTCTTTTTAATAACCCCATATTTTTCTCCCATATTATAGATTTTTATAAAATATTTTTAAAATTAAATATATATACCCATTTACATACCTAAATATATTAATTATTTTTACACACTTAAATCTTTAATCTTTGCAAAATAAAACACTCTATATATAAAAATAACATAGAGTGTCTAATTATAATATCTATTTTATATTTATTACAAATGTTAATAGTTACATTTTTATAACAAATTAAAAATTTTTTAATATTTAATATTTTATTCACAATTTATATTTATCTAACTATAACTGATACTCCATCTGGAATAACAACTACTTTTGAATTTTTTCCTTTTATTTCATAAGCTTTTTCTAAAGCTTCATTAAATGTGTAAGCATGATTCATATGCATATTCTTTATCATTTCTGGATCACACATATCACTTACAATAAATACTGTATATTTATCTAAAATTCTTGATAGTATTTGGAATTCCCATTGATCTGGAACAGTTTCATTTCTTGGTACTTTTGCTATTCTTTCTAAAAGTTCTCTAGGAGTTTTTGCTCCAACTACATTGTCATAAAAAGATTGACCACCATGCCCATCATTACAAGCTGCAATCATTATTATAACTCCACCTTCTTTACAAGTAGCTTCTGCTGCTGTCATTCCCTTTACTGCTTGATATATATTTTGGTCTAAAGGATAACCTCCATTTGTTACAACTGCTATATCAGATAATTTTTTATCAACCTTTGCAATGTCTAAAACAAATTCACAACCTGTTAAATGAGCTTCAGCACTATCACCTGCAAAAGCATTTATAATATTTTTTTCACCATCTATTACAACATTTAATATAAAAGCTAATTTTGCTTTTTGTGCAGCATATAACATATCTTTATGTACTGGATTATTTTTAAGAATTCCTGTTCTTGCATTTGGACTTGCAATAAATTCACTACAGTGATTTGCCATTATAGTTTTTGCTGATGCAATTCCAGGAAGTACACTTTTTCTACCACCTGAAAATCCTGCAAAGAAATGAGATTCAATAAATCCTTCTGCTATTAAAAGTTCAGCTTCTATTGCAAGTTTATTTAATATAAGGTCACCACCAGATGGAAGTGTTCCCACATGAACTAAACTAGAATCATCTGTTGATACATGATTTATTATTGTTTCATTCTCTACTATTTCACGACCAAATTTATTTATCATTTCTTCTCTTGTTGTTGGTCTATGAAATCCTGTAGCTATAAGAATTTTTATATCTATATTAGGATTTGCTTTTCTTATTCTTCTTAAAATTATAGGAAGCGTTATCTTACTAGGTACAGGTCTTGTATGGTCACTTGTTATTATTACCATATTATTTTTATCTTTAACTAATTCTTCTAAAGATTTACTACCTATAGGATTATCTAAAGCTCTTTCAACTATTTCCTCTTGGCTCATGTCTACTTTATATGTATCTGCTTTAGATCTTAAAACACCTACTAAATTTTTATCATTAATTTCAATATCTATCATACTTTTGTGATAAGGAACTTTTATTTTACTCATATCTAGCTACCCTCTCTCTTAATAAATTTAATGATTATTTTAAAAACCATTAATATATCTTATTATTGGTATGACCAAAATTGGTAAGACCTTTATTAGTATACTATTATTTTTATACTTATTCAATATAAATTAATAACATATAGTAATAAAAATTAAATATATTTTGTTATTTTTTTAACTATCAAATTAAAATTATTAAATATTTTCTCCTAATAAAAAAAATTAATATTTTTTTACATAAAATTTTTTAATGTATTTTTATTTATAAATAAAAATTTTTAATGTATTTTTATGCTAGCAATAAATTCTATTTTATGGCTTTTTATCCCTAAAAATATAGATTTTTTTGTCATCAACAAGTTATTTTTTTATTCTGAATTTTTAATTAATAAGCAATTCAAATGGCATTTTTCCTATTAGTTATTTTTTTAACTATTGTTGAAATTAATAAAAAATAGTCATAAAATTAAGTCAGTTATTGGTCATACCAATATCGAATGTGCCCGTTTTAATACTCTTATTGATGTATATTTAAAAGTATATTGACTTTAAAAACTGTCGCTACATCTAAAAAAAACACAAATAAGATATTTGTACATTTTGTTTAATTAATATCTTTTATTATATAGCAATATCTGTTTAAAACAAAAAAATTGTTATAGCTGTATATAAAGTTTAGCTAAAAAATATATCACGAAAGGAAGATAAATATGAATATTTTAGTTTGTATTAAACAAGTTCCAGGAACATCAAAAGTTGAAGTTGATCCTGTTACAGGAGTTTTAAAAAGAGATAGTGCAGATACTAAAATGAATCCTTACGATTTATTTGCTCTTGAAACTGCTCTTAGAATCAGAGAAGAAGTTGGAGGTACAATAAAGGTTATAAGCATGGGGCCTCCACAAGCCATGGATGTTATAAAAGAAGCATTTTCTATGGGAGCTGATGATGGTGCTCTAGTTTCAGACAGAAAATTTGGTGGTGCTGATGTTTTAGCAACTAGCTATACTATATCACAAGGTGTTAGAAAGATGGGAGATTTTGATTTAATTCTTTGTGGTAAACAAACAACAGATGGAGATACTGCACAAGTTGGTCCAGAAATGGCTGAATATTTAGGTATACCACATATAGCAAATGTTATTGATATAATAAATGTTAAAGAAAATAGCATGCAATTAAAAATGGATATGCCAAATACTGTTGAAATTGCAGAAGTTAAATTCCCTTGTCTTTTAACAGTAGAAAAAGATATATTTGTTCCAAGATTACCATCTTACAAGAAAAAAGTCGCTAGTAAAGATAAAGAAATAAGAATTATTTCTTTCAACGACCTTGAAGATAAAAATGAGAAAAAATATGGATTAAATGGTTCTCCAACTCAAGTTGAAAGAATTTTCCCTCCTGAAGTAAATAATGATAGACAAATGTGGACAGGCAATACTAATGATTTAGCTGATAAAATATCATCTAAATTAAAGGAATTAAAATTTATTTAAGGGGTGAATAAGATATGGGTAAGCTTAAAGTAAATCAAGATAAAATCACAAACATAGATGAAGTTATAAAAATATGTCCTTTTGGAGCAATGGAAAATAATAACGGAAAATTAGAAATAAATGCAGCATGTAAAATGTGTAAAATGTGCGTTAGAAAAGGAAACGGTGCTGTTGAATTTATTGAAGAAGAAGTTGTAAAAATAGATAAATCATTATGGAACGGTATATCAGTATATGTTGACCATGTTGATGGAAATATACATCCCGTAACTTTTGAACTTATAGGTAAAGCTAGAGAACTTGCTAAAAAAGTTAACCAAAAAGTTTATGCTGTTTTTGTAGGATATAATATAAGTGATAAAGCTAAAGAACTTTTACATTACGGAGTTGATGAAGTATTTATCTATGATTACAAACAATTAGAAAGTTTTAGAATAGAACCTTATACAGCAGCTTGTGAAGATTTCATAAATAAAAATAAACCAGCTGTTTTACTTGTTGGTGCTACAACAATTGGTAGATCTTTAGCTCCTAGAATTGCTGCTAGATTTAGAACTGGTTTAACTGCCGATTGTACAATTTTAGATATTAAAGAAAATACTGATTTAGTACAAATAAGACCTGCCTTTGGTGGAAATATTATGGCTCAAATAGTAACTCCAAATTCAAGACCTCAACTTGCAACTGTAAGATATAAAGTTATGAACGCTCCTGAAAGAACTGAAGAAGAAACAGGTAAGTTAAACTTTGCTCAAATAGATGAATCTAAATTATCTTCAAAAATTGATGTTCTAAAAATCCAAAAGAAAATAAAAGAAAAAAATATAGAAGATGCTGATGTAATAGTTGTTGCTGGTCGTGGTGTAAAAAATGAAAAAGATATGGCAATGATAGAATCTTTAGCAAATCTTTTAGGTGGAGAAGTTGCTGTAACTAGACCACTTGTTGAAAATGGATGGGCTGATGCTAAAAGACAAGTTGGATTAAGTGGTAGAACAGTAAAACCAAAACTTATAATAACTTGTGGTGTTTCAGGTGCAGTTCAATTTACAGCAGGAATGAATAATTCAGATTATATATTCTCAATAGACATGGATGAAAAAGCACCTATATTTAAAGTTGCAAACTACGGTATAGTTGGTGATTTATATGATATAATTCCTCAATTAATAGAAAATATAAAAGCAACTAAGGAGGCATAAGAAATGAACTACAAAACTATTGATAATAAAGATATTGAATGTTTAAAAAGTATTGTTTCAAATGATGAAGAGAGATTTTTAATAAATGAAAATATAAGTGAAGAATATAGCCATGATGAACTTGCTGGAATTAAAAAGATGCCAGATGTAGTTTTAAAGGTTAAAAGCGCAGAAGAAGTTTCACAAATAATGAAATATGCTTATGAAAACTCAATTCCTGTTACTCCAAGAGGTTCTGGTACTGGTCTTGTTGGTGCTGCTGTTCCTGTTTTAGGTGGTATAGTAATTGATATGACTCTTATGAATAATATTTTAGAATTAGATGAAGAAAACCTTACTTTAACAGTAGAACCTGGTGTTTTACTTATGGAAATTGCTAAATATGTTGAAGATAATGGATTATTCTACCCACCAGATCCAGGTGAAAAAACAGCTACAATAGGTGGTAATATTAGCACAAACGCAGGTGGTATGAGAGCTGTTAAATATGGAGTTACAAGAGATTATGTTCGTGGTTTAGAAGTTGTTCTTCCTAATGGAGAAATTGTAAACTTCGGTGGTAAAGTTGTTAAAAATAGTTCTGGATACTCTTTAAAGGACTTAATTGTTGGTTCTGAAGGTACTTTAGGAATAGTAACAAAAGCTACATTAAAACTTTTACCTCTTCCAGATAAATCTTTAAGCTTACTTGTACCATTTCCAAATCTTCATATGGCAATAGAAACTGTACCTCAAATAATAAAGGCTAAAGTTATACCTACTGCTGTTGAATTTATGGAAAAGGAAGTAATATTAGCTTCTGAACAATACTTAGGAAAGAAATTCCCAGACCACGCTTCTGGTTCTTACCTTTTATTAACATTTGATGGTAGAAGTAAAAAAGAAATCGAACTTACATATGACCATGTTGCAAAAATTTGTTTAGAATGTGGTGCTTTAGATGTTTTAATATCTGATACTGAAGAAAGACAAACATCTATATGGCAAGCTAGAGGTTCATTCCTAGAAGCTATAAAAGGTTCTACTACTGATATGGATGAAGTTGATGTAGTTGTTCCTAGAAATAAAATTGCTGAATTCGTTGAATTCACTAATGAACTTGAAAAAACAATTGGAATCAGAATAAGAAGTTTTGGACATGCAGGTGATGGTAACTTACATGTATATATTCTAAAAGATGAATTAGATGATGCTGCATGGAAACAAAAATTAAACGCAGCTATGGATGAAATGTATAAAAAATCCAATGAATTATCAGGAAAAGTATCTGGTGAACATGGTATAGGTTATGCTAAAATGAGTTACCTTGAAAAATCTATATCTAAAGAAACTTTAGATTTAATGAAAGGTATAAAACTAGCATTTGACCCTAAAGATATTTTAAACCCTAAAAAATTATTTTAATGCTTATTAAACAAACAAACTAAAACTGTATACTAAAATCAATAAATAGCCTAATGATATATTAATCACATAAAATAAGAGTTATAACATTAAATGTTATAACTCTTATATTTTTTCTAAACATACGCTCATTTTTAGGTCTTATAAATATTATTACGCCTTGAGCCCACGCTATTATATAACCATTGTGTAGAACTTAACTTTTGATAATTTATATAAACAGGTAAATAACCATTAGTTAATATTTTAACTACTGGTTCATTTATATCCTCAACATAAAGCTTAGCTCTTCCAACTCCTTCAATATAATAAATCCCAAAATAGCTATTTCCTGATTTTACACCATCTAAATTCATTTCTACTTTAGGTATCTTATCTAAATATTCAACAGTCGTCATTTCTTTATAAGGCAACAATTCACCATAAGTTCCATTTATAACTACATTTTCATTTTCTAGCACAAGATTAAGTGTTGTAGTATTATTTAAAGAAATAGATATATACGCTACTGAGCTCACACAAGCAATAATAGCTACGATTATAGCTATACCTATGGATTTTCCAATTATATTTCCCCAGTTTATATTGATTCCCTTTCCATTTCTCTTTGCAACTAAGAAAGATGAATCTTTAGGTTTAAAGTAAAATATTCCAAAAATATAATCAGAATCATCTACTGTTAGACTTTCTCCACTTTTCCTGTCTACAAAAGTAGGGTTGTTATAGATTAATTTTTCCCAACCTTCTCTATGTTTTAAAGCTTTTAATTTAGTATTTATTATGTAATGGACAAATATTATAATAATCCCATCTATAATAATTGTTAATATTATCATAAGAGGAATGTATCCTTCTCTAACTGATATATTTACAACCATAATAATTGAATTTATGATTGCCCAAAAAATAACAAGGTAAGCCCTAAACAGTTTTTTATATTCCTTTAATGCAATTGGAACTTCTTGAATTTTAGGAAATTTTATTCCTAATAATACATTATTATCATCTAAATTGCATATTTCAAAACCTATAAACAACATAACAAACGGTATGATAAATGAAACTACTCTTAATAACATTTCATATCCCCCCTTTCTTAAACTGTTAATTCTTTTTATTTAAATTATTATACAACAATTTTTAAATCAAATAAATAACAGTATATAGAGAGCATATAATATCCTATCCTATGTAATAATTAACTCTTTTTACACTTGAGTAAACATCCTCTAAAGAATAACCAAGCATAGCTTTCCTTGTAGCCTCTAAAACGTGTAATGTTGATACTAAAGATATAATTTTAACCTTTGTGTGAAATTCATTCTCTATTATTTCTCCAAATGTCACTAACGAACCCATATCAACTAATATTAAGTAACCTTGTTTAGATGGGTTTTCTTTTATAATATTTTTTAGCTCATTTAAAATATATGATGGCTTAATGTCAATTGGTGAATCTAAAGCTATGGTATAATTTTGTCCTAAAAGTCTATTAGTAACATCAACAATTGATGATGCTGTACTATCACCATGTGCTATAACAATTACCTTAACTTTATCATTTTGTTTATATTTTAATTGCCCATCTTCTATAAGAAATATACATAAATATCCAACCTCACCTAAAGAAATTTCTTTTTTTAAATATTTCTCTATACGAGCTTTAATTTCGACAGCTATATCATATTCTTTTTTATACTTTGTTTCTAAATTTAAAACATTAGTATTCACCATAATTTTATCATTTTTGACTCTATGAATTAAATTGTTTATATGCAAAGCCATAGCTATACACATATTAGGTTTTAACTTCTCTTCTAATTTACAATTTATATAATGGATTAAATGCTTTATAAACTCCAATACATCCTCATCTATAAAGTTCTCTAACATTTTACCATTATCATATTCTGAAACACCTTCTATATCTTTTCTAAAATGAGTTATAACTTCTTTGTCTACTAAATAATCCATATTTATATCTACAACATCTTCAGCCTTTAATCTATCAACTTTATATTTTATATTTTCATATATATGATTATCTTTATATTTTTCTATTATCACTTCTTCTAAACTAGAAATTTTTATATAATCTATATCTTCCCCTATTAATCTATTCCACAAAACTCTATGATTTTTTTCCTTATAAAGTCCCTCTTTTATGTAAGTTGGAGTATTTTTTATTTCCACTCTTATATCCTTTTGTGAATGTGTTAAATACTCTGAATAAGCCCTAGCACAAATAAGCTGTATATCACTTTTAAGTTGACCTATATTGTTAGGGCAATCATAAGATAACAAAGCTCTCATAGCGTTTACCGATATAAATATATCCTTCTTTATTTTAATGCTTTCTGCTTTAAAAAAAGATTTTATTAGATAGAATCTTTCCTCTAAAGTTCTTTGTTTCAAAGCTGGTATTGTAATAGTCATTGGTATCCTTCTGGTAAATGTTTTCAATAGAGTTGAATCTGGATTTTCTGTGGTAGCCGATATAATAAGTGCATTAGACTGTCTATTTTCATGATCTCCAACTCGCCTAAAAAGCCCTGTATCTAAAAATGTAAATAACGCCTCTTGTCCCTCTGGTGGAAGCCTATGTATTTCATCTAAAAATAATATGCCATTATTAGCTTTCTCTATAAGACCTATCTTATCTATTTCAGCACCTGTATACGCTCCTTTTTTAACTCCAAATAGTTGTGACGTTAACAATTGAGGATTATTGCTATAATCAGCGCAATTAAATGTTATAAAAGGAGAATCTATATTTTTAACTTGCATTTCAATTGCATATTCATGCATTAAATAAGCAAACATTGACTTTCCAACACCTGTCTCTCCAAGTATTAAACAATTCATTCCATTTAGCGGATATAAAATTGAAGCCTTCGCATGTTCTATTGCATCTTTTAAACTTATATTATTATTAGCTAACTTATCTAAGTTAGTTTTATTCTTTAAAGAACTTAATGATTCGTTAATATAAAATAAAACTGGTCTACCATTTGATTTAGATACTTTACCTTCCTTACAAAGAGTATTTAAAACATGGCTTACATTAGCTCTACTTATATTTAACATAGATGCTAATGTATTTGCATCTATCCCCTTATTTATAGGCAAATCCAACAAAGTTTTATAAATTAAGTCTACCCTCTTCATCTAAACTCTCCTATTAAGAATTATTTAATTAAATCATAGCACATTTTTATCTTTTTTTCTATAAACTAGTTCATTGCTATATGATTCAATAGATGAAAATAATTATTTTCAAAATATATAATAATTAATTTAATTTAAATAATTTTTATATAATCAAATAAATAATAATTGTAAATTAAAGGAAATTAATATAAAATATATTAAGAGAGATTTACCTTTAACTATTAATAAATATAACCCTTTAAAATTACATGAAAGGTGTGAATATTATGAACACATTGAATAAAGAAAATATAAAATCTGGCATAATAAAATATTTAAAAATCAAGTATCGTAGAACATTAGATACAGCTAAAGATTTTGAACTTTTTAATGCTTTATCATTAACTTTATTAGAACACATTATTGATGAGTGGGATAATACAGATGAAACATACAAAAATACTAAAAACGCATATTATTTTTCAGCTGAATTTTTAATGGGCAGAGCTCTTGGAAATAATCTTATAAATCTTGGAATCTATGATGATATCAAAGAAATTTTTGATGAATTAGGATTAAATCTAAATGCAGTAGAAGAAATCGAGGAAGATGCAGGGCTTGGAAATGGTGGTTTAGGAAGGCTTGCTGCATGCTTTATGGATTCTGGCGCAACTCTTGAAGTTCCATTAACTGGATATGGAATAAGATATAGTAATGGTCTTTTCAAGCAAGAATTTAAAGACGGTTACCAAAATGAAAAGGCAGATAGTTGGTTAAAATACGGTGATCCTTGGAGTATAAGACGAGATGATGAATCCACCATAGTAGAGTTTGCTGATATGACAGTTAAAGCTGTTCCTTATGACACTCCTATAATAGGATATAAAAGCAAAAATATAAACACACTAAGATTATGGAAATGTGAACCATTAGAAGAATTTAATTTTGACCTTTATAATTCACAACAATATTCAGAAGCTTTAGATTTAAAAAATCGAGCAGATAATATCTCAAGAGTACTATATCCAAATGATACAGGAAGGTCTGGTAAAATATTAAGGCTTAGACAACAATACTTATTAGTTAGTGCTTCTTTAAAAGATATAATTAGAAAATATAAAGAACAGCACGGTGCTATTACTGAAGAATTTTCAAACTTTAATGTAATACAATTAAACGACACTCATCCTGTGCTTGGAATTCCAGAACTTATAAGAATTCTAGTAGATGAAGAGAAATTAGAATTTGATGTAGCATTAAATATTTGCAAAAAAACATTTGCTTATACAAATCATACTATTTTAGCAGAAGCTCTTGAGAAATGGGATGCTGAACTATTTAGATGTCTTTTCCCTAGAATACTTGAAATAATAAATATAATTAACTCCATATTTATAAGTGAGTTAAAATCTAAAGGCTATAACGATCACCAAATAAATGAATTTTCAATAGTAAATAATTTTAATGGGCAAGTTAGAATGGCAAATTTAGCTATTAGTGTTGGATTTGCAGTAAATGGTGTTGCTAAGCTTCACACAGACATCTTAAAAAATTCAGAATTAAATAACTGGTACAAATTATATCCTGAAAAATTTCAAAATAAAACAAATGGTATTACTCCAAGACGTTGGCTTAGACTGTGCAATAAAGAATTATCTAATTTTATAACAGAACTTTTAGGAAACGAGGACTGGGTTAAGGATTTAAATAAACTAAGTGAATTAAAAAAATTTGCCGATAATACTGAGGTTTTAGAAAAATTCTTGCAAATCAAACTTACAAAAAAGAAACAATTAGCACAGTTTATAAAAGAAAATGAAGGGATAGAGATAGACCCTAATTCTTTATTCGATATTCAAGTAAAAAGACTTCATGAATATAAACGACAATTTTTAAACTCACTTTACATTTTAGACCTTTATTTTAGATTAAAGGAAAACCCTAATCTTGATATTCCAAAATGTACGTTTATATTTGGAGCTAAAGCATTCCCTGGATATAGAAGAGCTAAATCAATAGTTAAGTTTACAAATGATATTGCTAATTTAATAAATAATGACCAAAGTATAAATGGAAAAATTAAAGTTGTATTTGTTAAAAATTATAGCGTATCTTATGCTGAAAAATTATGTCCTGCAGCTGATATTTCAAAACAAATTTCAACTGCTGGAAAAGAAGCATCAGGAACTGGTAATATGAAATTTATGCTAAACGGAGCTCCAACCTTTGGAACTTTAGATGGTGCTAATATTGAAATAGTTAATGAAAGTGGCGAAGAAAATAACTTTATTTTTGGTTTAAAAGTAAATGATATCGAAAATTTAAGACATTGCTATAATCCATGGGATTACTTTAATAATAATCCTGATTTAAGACGAGTAATTAACACATTAGTTGATGGGACATTTAAAGATAATTTAAATAATGATTATAGAGATTTATTTAATTCTCTTATGAATGAAGGAGATCAATATTTTGTATTGGCTGATTTTAGAAGCCTTAAAGATACGGAGGATAAAGTATTTGAAGCTTATAAAGATAGGCTTGCATGGGCTAAAAAATGTTTCTTAAATGTTTGTAATGCTGGAAATTTCTCAAGTGATAGAACAATCCAACAATATTGTAATGAAATATGGCACATTAACAAATGTAAAAACACAAAATAAATTTAAAAATATTAATATAATTTGATAAAATGCCTAAGGTTTTTCTTTAGGCGTTTTTCACTTGATTATTACATAATATTGCATAAAACACAACTTAGTGATATAATTAACAAGTGATAAATATAATTATTTTATGAAACATAAATATAATGTTAAAGCTTACAAATATAAAATAATTGATATTTTTGAATCAAATTTTTTTTTGATAAAAAGAGTTACAATTTTTAAAAGATTGTAGCTCTTTTTAATTTTTACTTTTATTTAATATTTTTAAATGTTAAATTTTATTTAACATTTAAAAATATTAACATTTAACCTTTGACAATTAGTTTTTTTTTTATATAATGGTATTAACAAACATTTTTTAGATAAATTTGTTTTAAAAATATTTTTTTCTAAAATATACTTTTTAAGATGGGGGTAATTTACATGAAAGAAAAAATGGTAAGGCTATCACAATTAAATTTAAGTGGTTTATTAGAAAGTTCTATAAAATCAGTAGAAAATGATTTCAAGGAAAAATATTTAAATGAAAATGAAAGTCTTAGTGATTATGGTTTTAATAGAAATGATATAATCAACTCATATATAGAATTATTTACTAATGAAAATAAAGATATATTTATCCCATTTGCTTATAAAAAAGTTGGTTTTGGTGACGATATTTACTTATTAGACGGAAATAAAATATTTAATAATAATAACTCTGCTGATATTGGTGATTTAAAATTAAGCTACACATCAGATATTGGATTCTTATTAAGCCATGCTGATAATGATTGTGTAATTATTAAAGTTGGTTACGCTATAGACAATCAAACTTCTGGGTTTAAAGCAAAAGAAAATGTAGGTGTGTTAAAGCCAAAAATGCAATGTTATTTAAATAGATTTCTTTCTGCATAAATTATAAATTTTTTAAATCTTGAATTCCAAATAAATTAATTGATATATATATAAATTACGCTTTACTAACGATTAAATATTATATTTAAAGTTACTAGTTGGTAAAGACAAGCTATACTAAAAATGGTTAGAAAAATCTTTCTAACCATTTTGTTTTTAACAAACTTCTTTACTTCCTTGTGTAATTATATTTTTCACTAAATCTATCGCTAATTTAATTATAATCAAAAGAAATACAATAGCCATTATTACTTTAGGAAACATCAAATAATCAAATAAATAATTTATGTAACAGAAAAATGATATTGAAATTATCCCAAGAGGTATATACCATTTTCTCCTGTCTATAAAGAAATAAATTATTCCTAAAATTCCTGCTATATATATATATCTTTCATGCATAGAAGGCAAAAAGTAATTACAAATTAATATTGAAAGTATTGATATTTGTAAAATTATTTTATTATTCATCTCAAATTTATAACTTAAAATAAACATAGTAAGCATTGCAAAAATAAATATAGTAAATATTATTCCAGCTGTTGAAAACACTTTATAATAATTAGGAATAAAAGTATATATATTAGTAAGATTCATAGTTAACTCTTTATATTGCCCAACTTGAGTCATATATTGTGTTATTAATGTTTTAATAGGTCTTCCTAGCAAAATCGCTGGTATATTTACAACAAACACCGTTATAGGTATCATAAAAAAGTTTAATATAGACATATCTTCATCTTTTAAATATAAAATTATATATAAAGGTAAAATAAATATTGTTTGAAGCTTAAATGAAAAAGCAATACCTAAAAATATAAATGCCCTAGTATACTTTTTATCAAATAAAAATAACAATGAAGCCAATACAAATGTGGCATAAATCATATCACATTGCCCCCAGGCTGCACTATTTAATATAACTGTAGGACTAAATAATATTGCTGCATATGTACAAAGACTTAAAAATTTTTTATATTTTTTATTCTTGCAAAGTTTATATACTATACGAGCACCCACAAATGCACCAATAAAATCAAATATTACTGAAACAATTTTTATAGTATATAAACTCTTAATTGGAATATAGGTTAAAATTCCTAATATCAGCATATATGGAGCTGTATAATTTCCTATATGATATTTTATGGCAAATATACCTCCATTCGCTTTTAATGTATTAAACCATCCTTCTAAAAAATATTTATAATCTCCACTTACAACATTAAAAAACATACATCTAATAAAAATAGCTAAAATAGAAATTATTATTATAAACAGTTCATATTTATACTTTTGTATATATTTTTTTATATAAAAATCTACTTTATTACTCCTCATGATTGTCAAAAGATAGCGTTATCTTTAAATACCTCCTCTTTATAATGCTAAAAACTATTATACAGCACTTTTATATAATTATTAAGATACACAACTATATTTTAAATGTAACTTTGTATTTATACATCAATTTTAGATGTAAGTAAAAAATGTATATTTAAAAACAAAAAAACAGGGGGATATTGTTAAAACCTCTCCCTGTCTATCTATTTAATAATTATAAGGAATTATATTATTTAATATTATTTATCCCAACCTAATGCTTTTCTCTTATTTTTCATATTTTCTATTATTTTATCAGCTAATTTAAGTGGATCTACTTCTATATTCATAGTTGAACCTAAAGTTTTGCTTGAATCTAAAATATAATTCATTACATTTTGTGAACCATGAGCTGGTGGATATACACAATGATATGTGTTAATTCCCATAAGTCTAAAGCAATATGAAGCTCCTATACCTTTTTCATTTGCCCATTCTGGACTTGACATTGCATAAGGCATATCTTTCATTTCTAATCCAAGTTCACCAGCAACTCCTGCAAATATTTCAGTTGATCTTGTGTTATCAACACATTCTCCAACATGCCATATTGGTGGAAGGTCATCTCCTAAAATGCTTCTTAATCCTTCTCCTGCTAATTCTTGAGCTTTAACAGCACACATTCCTGTTTTTAATAATGGGAATGATGCACAACCGTTTGTTAATATAAGAATATTATTTTCAAGTAATTTTGTTGCAACATCAACAATAGCTCTTTCATAAACAACTCTTGGATTACAGCATCCAACTAGGTTAACTATACCTAACACTTTACCACTTTTAACTGCATCAGCAAGTGGTTTCATGCTTCCGCCATATCTCTCTTTTACATATTCAGAAGTAAATCCAACCTCAGCTTCAACTTCATATTGTGGTATATGAACTGGTATATTACGTCTATCAGCATAACTTTCAATAGCTCTTGTCATTATTTTCTTAGCTAAGTTTTCTGTTTCACCTATATTTGAATGATAGTGGTCATAAGCATAATGTTCTGCTCCTGGAAGTCTTGCAGAATCACTTGTTGTAATTACTGTAGTTTTAAAACATCTAGCAACATCCATAATTCCTGGGAATACATCTTGTACATCAGCAATCCAACAGTCTAATGCTCCAGTTCCTAATATAAGTTCAGCTCCAACTGAGTTAGATAATGGAACTACATCACCATATCTATACATTGATGAAAGGCCTGTACAACAAATTCCATAGAATTTAATTCCTTTAGCTCCTTTTGATTTAGCTAAATTTATAAATTCTTCACTTCTACCTTGTTTTATGATTTCGCTAACAAGAACTGGTAAATGTCCATGAACAGCTATATTTACATATCCTTCTTCCAATGCTCCAACATTAACTCTTGATGTTTGTCTCTTTGGTAATCCAAATAAAGCATCTGTTGCAATAGCTGGTGCTACAACTCCTGAATATAAGAATGTAAGACCACATCTTGCAAATTGTTGCATAATGTTCTTCCAATCTCCATCTGTTGCCTCATTTGATCTATGTAATGCTTCAAAAACTTCATGATAAGCCGAAATAGGTAGTATATCCATTTCTTTCCACTTTTCTTGTCTTTCTAATGGAGCAAAACCTTTTATTGTTTGATATTCATCTGGAAGAGATCTTGACATATCAGCAAGTAAAACATCAGAAACAGCCATAGCTAATTCCTTAACTGACATTTTTTCATAATCTTTTATTCCTAATTTAGGAGCACTTTCTCTTAATATATTTTCTCCTAATATAGGTAAATCTAACTTTCCTTCTGCTGCAAATCTTAACGCAAGTATAACTTCTCTACCATGAGCCCCATGAGCTCCTACCCCACCTGCCATACTTCTTAATATATTTCTAGCAACTATAAGGTCAGCATCAGCACCACAAACTCCTTTTGGGCTTTTAGCAGTTATTTTACAAGGTCCCATTGTACATATACGGCAACATACCCCTGCTATACCAAAGCTACATTGTGGTTTTTGTTGATCAAATCTATCAAAAGGAGTATCTATTCCTAATTTCTCCATATGTAATAACATTTCTCTTACTGCTGGGTCAGCTGCTTTTTCTATTACATCTTTTTTTGATGCGAATGTTTTTTTATACTCAGCAACTGCCTTCATATAATCATAGTCATCTGCTCCATGTTCATGAGCATGAGTACTAGTAGTTTTAAGTTCTTTTGCTTCTTGATTATGTAATTTGTTTATTACTTCTCTTGTATCCATATTAAAAAAATCCTCCTTTATTTGTCAAACATTTGTCAAACTGTTCAGCAGTTAATTATTAACTTTATTATAATTATACTACTATTCGACTTTTTTTCAAATGTTTTTTTAATTTTTTCTCTATTTTTTTTTAGTTTTTTTATATTATTTAATTATTATTATCATTACGTTTTAAATATTACTTATTATTGATTTTATGTTTTTTTTATACTTATTTATTATTGATTATATAGTAATTGTTAAAATATATTAACATTACACATATCTAATGTAATGTTTTTCTCTTTTTTATATGATATTTCTTCTTTTTACTAGTTTTTTTTGTTAATAATTTAATTAAATAATAAAGAAATCTATGTAAAAGGTTTAAATTTTTATTGAATTGAGAATATTTATATAGTATAATCCTAATTGATAATTTATTTTCAACAGATAATCAATTATCAATTTATATGTAAGTTATTTATTACTTTTTATTTATTATATAAAAGGAGGTTTTATACTTAATAAAATACATTGCTATTTGTTAGCGCTATCAAGATAATGAAATAAATAAAGTAAAATCTAATTTGATTTTTAAAATTATTTGTACCGTAATTATTAAGGAGATTAAAAATGAGCGATAAAAAAAGAAAAAAAGCTCAAAAATTAGATCAAGAGAATTTCAAACGTATTAGTTCAAAAATACATGAAAATAGTACACTTTCCAATGAAGAATTATTTAAAAAATTCAATACATCTCTTGATGGTTTGAGTGAAGCACAAATTAAGAAAAACATATCCACTTACGGAAATAATAGCACTGATCCAAATAAAGAAAAACCAATAATAGTTCAATTTTGCAAAGCTTTCATAAATCCATTTGTATTTGTATTAGTTATAATTGCTATTATAAGTTATCTTACAAATGTTGTGTTTGTAGCTCCAGGAACTCAAAGTTGGTCTCAAATCAACATTATACTTGTATTAATAGTAGTAGGTGGAGTAATTCAATTTTCTCAAGAGTATAGATCGGGAAAATCTGCAAAAGCTTTGGCAAGTTACATAAAAAATACATGTCTAGTAAAAAGAAATGATAAAGATTTCGAACAAATTGATACAAGAAAATTAGCAGTTGGAGATATAGTTAAGCTAAGAACTGGAGATATCGTTCCTGCTGATTTAAAAATTTTAGAGTGCAAGGATCTTATGATTAGTCAATCAGCTTTGACTGGAGAATCTGAACCTGTACAAAAATTTACTATAAACAATTCTGATAGCTCAGAAATTGGAGATTATACAAACGTTTGCCTTCTAGGAACTAGTGTTGTAAGTGGAACAGCTATTGCTGTTGTTATCGGCACAGGTCAAAATACATATTTTGGTGCTATGCAATCTTCATTACAAGAGGCAGACCCTGAAACAGAATTTGATAAAAGTGTTAGAAAAGTTTCTAAAATGCTTTTAATATTTATGGCTGTAATGGTGCCTCTAGTTCTTGTTATAGACTGGTATCAAACAGGTAGTTTCTTTGATGCATTAACTTTTGCTGCATCACTTGCTGTTGGTTTAACACCTGAAATGTTACCTGCTATTGTATCTGAAAACCTTACTAAAGGTGCTTTAAAAATGGCTAAACGTAAAACAGTTGTAAAAAAAATTGGTGCAATTCAAAACTTTGGATCTATCGAAATACTTTGTACAGATAAAACTGGAACATTAACAGATGATCATATAAGAGTTGAAGAATGTATTGATATAACTGGTAGCACTTCTAATGAAGTCCTTAAGTATGCTTACTTAAATAGTGCAAAACAAAACGGATTACAAAACGTAATTGACTTTGCCATAATAGAACGTGCTAAAGAATTAAATCTTGCTAAAGAATTAGATAACAATTTTAAGAAACATGATGATTTAGCTTTTGATTTTAATAGACGTAGAATGTCTGTTTTAATTGAAGAAAATAACGAACCTTTATTAATAACAAAAGGTGCTTTTGAAGAAATGTTACATATTTCTAAATACATAGAGATGAACGGTGAATTATTAGAAATAGATTCTAAAATTATTTCTAATTTAAAGAAAAAAGTGAATAAATTAAACCTTGAAGGTATGAGAGTTATAGCTCTTGCTAAAAAACAACTTTCTAAAACTTCTGCAGCCTTAGAAGATGAATCAGAAATGACTTTAATAGGATTTTTAGGATTTTTAGATCCACCAAAAGAAACAACTAAAGCCGCATTAGATGCACTTGAATACTATGGTGTTGATGTAAAAATTCTAACTGGAGACAATGAACTAGTTACTAAAAAAGTTTGTGAACAAGTAGGATTTAAGATAACTGGAATTTTACTTGGTTCTGAAGTTTCTAAGATGTCTGATAATGAATTAAGAGCTGAAGCATTAAAAGCTAATGTTTTTGCTAAATTAAATCCTCTTCAAAAAGCAAGAATTGTTAGAGTATTAAAAAGCGCTAACAAAGTTGTTGGTTTTATGGGAGATGGTATAAACGATTCTATTGCATTAAAAGAATCTGATGTTGGTATTTCAGTTGATACTGCTGTTGAAATTGCTAAAGAAAGTGCTGATGTTATTCTTTTAGAAAAAGATCTTATGGTACTTCAAGAAGGTATTATTGAAGGTAGAAAAGTTTTTGCTAATACTACAAAATATTTAAAAATTACCGCAAGTAACAACTATGGTAACTCTATAAGTGTTCTTATGGCAGGTATATTCTTACCATTTGTTCCAATGCTACCTATTGAATTATTAGTACAAAACTTAGTTTACGATATTACTCAAGTATTTATCGCTTGGGATAATGTTGATCCAGAACTTATTGCTAAACCAAGAAAATGGAATGCTAAAGAAATGTCAAAAATGCTTATAGTATTTGGACCTTCTAACTCAATATTTGATATTATCTGTTTTATTACCATGTGGTTTTACTTTGGTTGTACAACAGATGCTCAATCTGCTTTATTCCAAACTGGTTGGTTTATTGAAGGTGTATCAAACTCCGTGTTCGTTCTATTTGCATTAAGAACAGAAAAAATACCTTTCTTACAAAGCAATCCGTCAAAATTATTTAGTGTGTCAATACTAGCCTCTTTGGCGGTTGGTTGGATACTACCATATACCCCTATCGGTCAAGCTATGGGTATGGTGTATATAACACCTTGGTACTTATTATATATCTTTGGATTAATGATAGTATTATGTTTATTAGTTCAAGCGTTAAAGAAACTTTATATAAAAAGATTTGGCGCTCTCCTATAATGAATGGGGGTGAATTAGATGAGTACACTAAGCATTATTGGATTCATTGCTGGATTTATAGCTTATTTAGTTCTTCCAGCTATTGTTCTAATCAAAAAAGATCTTTAAAATTTAATAACCACAAAACATATTTATTATGTATTAAAGTATTTAAATTAATGAAAATAATCTACGAGAAAATTTTACTCGTAGATTATTTTTATATTTAAATATTAATTTTTTCAATTAATACAAAAAGTTATCCACAATATCTTGTGGATATTGTGGATAACTTATACTATATATGGATTGATTTATTCAACAGTTGCTTCTTTTTCTTCCACAACTTCATCAGATTCAACCTCTTCGCTTAAATCAGCTGCCTCTTCAAGTTGTGCACCTTTTGCTTCTTCTATTGATTGTCTCAATTTTTCTTCTTCTAATATAACTTCTTCTTTTAATTTTAATATTTCATCTCTTTTAGCTTCAAGTTCAGCCTCAAGTTCTAATTGTTTTTGATTTAATTCTTCTATTTTATTATTAATTATATTTATTTTTTCTTTGCTTTCTTCACTGTATTCTTCTATTGATATTTCTGAATCATTTTTTAAAGAATCATCTTCACAACAGCTTTTTAAATTTTTTGCAGATTTTATCCCTGCTATAGTTGCTACAACACCTGCTGCAGCTGCTGTTCCTGCTATCACTGCCATTAACTTTTTATCTTTCATAATAACTTCCCCTTTACTTCTCAAAATTTCATTATTAATTTAAACTCTACTATTCTTTAAATATTATGCTTTTTGATTCTCCGCTTGAATCGACAAAAATCAATTCAACTTTAACAACATCTAGAACATTTATAGTTGTATCCTTATTATTAATCTTTATAAAATATTTTCCAGACTGTAATATTGGTTTGGACAAGCCATAAGCATGTCTACCCATAGCATCTATCAAATACTCATCATAATACTTAAATTTAGAAATAAGTACCCTGTCATCTTTATCATAACATTTTATTATTATGTTACTTCTTTCAGACAAACTGATATTCAATACCTTATTTAAATTAAATTCTGCTAAAATCTCCTCAGTCCCTATACCTTGAACATTTACATTAGTAACAAAATCAGCACAATCCCCATTATCTGATTTTCTTCTACTTTTCTCCTTAGTAATTTTACAATTATCTGTATCATTATTAAATGATTTAATTTTAAATTCATTAGAACTCAACTTGATATTTCTTCCATTTGAAGTACCAACAGCTTCAGTCATTACTGGAGTTGTAAATGTACATGTTCTTACAGTTAACGCTATCGCATTTGTTATTATTGACCATATTTTCTTTCCCACATGACTCATCTCCCTTTTAGTTGGCAATACAAATGGTCGTCCCACTTCAAGCATTTTTTGTTTATTTCTAACTATAAATACAGTATAACAATACTTTTGAAAAATTTCTATCATTTTCGTAAGACATATTTTTTATTTTATACATTTAATTACATATTTTAAAATGAAAATTAGACTTTTATTTAAAAAAAATTTAACTATATTAAAATTATTTATAAGAAAAGCAAAATTAAATCGTATTTAGGCGTAAATTGTAATAAATTATTTAATTTTAGAAATAAATTTAGTAAATCGTTAGCATAATTTCATTTTAATTATTAATTTAATTGAATAAAACATATTTTAGTGCTAATATTGTTTTGAATAATAAAAAAGGGGGTTTTGTCTTTTGAATCTTTTTAGAAAGCAAAATACAAATGATATTTTAAATGAAAACAAGGCTCATAAAGAACGTACTCTTGGAGTTTTTGATTTGACTCTTATGAGCATAGGTGCTGTTATAGGAACTGGAGTTATGGTTTTAACTGGCGTTGTTGCTGCAACAGAAGCTGGGCCTGGAGTATCTCTTTCCTTTATAATTTCAGGTATCGCTTGTATTTTCATTGTACTTTGTTATGCTGAGTTTTCATCGACTTTGCCAAGTTCAGGTGGATCTTATACTTATGTTTACGCCTCTATGGGTGAATTTTTAGCTTATATAGTAGGTTTATGTATAGTCTTAGGTTATACATTGTCCGTAGCAACCGTTGGGGCTGGTTGGTCTGCTTATTTCACTAACATATTATCGGCACTTGGTATAAATTTACCTACATATTTAACTACTATTCCTGCAAACGGTGGTATTGTAAACTTACCAGGAATACTAGTAATATTATTTATAATGTTCATATTATCTATTGGAACTAAAGAAAGTAAAAAATTTAATAATTTAATGGTATTAATAAAACTTGGAGTTATATTTCTTTTTATAGTTGTAGGTGTTTTTTATATTAATACTGATAATTGGAACACTTTCCTTCCTTTTGGATTTACTGGTGTTTTTTCTGGTGCTTCATCAGTATTCTTTGCTTATACTGGTTTTGACACTACTGCCTCTGCTGCTGAAGAAACTAAAAATCCTCAAAGAACTATACCAATAGCATTAATATTATCTTTAGTTATTTCTACTATAATATATATCATAGTAGCCTTAATTTTAACTGGTATGTCTTCTTACTCAAAACTTGATACTGGCGATGCTTTAGCTTATGCCCTAAATAGTGTTGGAAGAACTAAAATAGCAGCTATTTTATCAGTAGGCGCTGTCATCGGAACTATGGCAGTTATATTTGGTCAAACTTATGGTTCATCACGTGTCTTGCTGTCAGTTGGAAGAGATGGTTTGCTTCCTTCTAAATTTGCTAAAACAAATTCTAAAAACATTCCTCTAGTATCAATATGGTCTATTGGAATTGTAGCCGCTATCCTAGCTGGTTTTATTAATTTAGGATCTTTAGCTAATTTTTCAAACATGGCTTTACTAATTGCTTATTTCATAGTATCTATATCAGTTATAGTATTTAGAAAGGTTAGACCTGATTTAAAAAGAGGATTTAGAACACCATTAGTTCCTTTAATCCCTATACTTGCAGCTCTTAGTTGTGGATTTTTAATCTTTAATTTACCTTATAAGATTTGGATATATTTCGCAATATTCATTGTATTTGCTGCAATTCTTTATTTTACATATTCATATAAACACTCTAAAATAAAGTAAAAAGCCATATTATTAACCACAAAATATTATAAAATATTTTGTGGTTTTAATCTTAATTATATAGCTATTTAAGTCGTTCAATTTCTTCTTCTATTATACTATCAAAAAATTCTCTTCTCTTATATCCTACAACTTTAGTATGCCCTATTATTATTGTTGGTACAGCATTTATTCCTTCTTCTTTGCCTCTTTTTATAGCTTCTTCATGTTGTTCCTTATATTTTCTAGCTTCTAATACTGATTTTATATCATCTGAATCTATTCCTATCTCGCTTCCCACCTCAGATAATACATCAATACGGTTAATATCTTTACCTTTTTCAAAAAATGCTTCGTAAACTTTACTATTAAATTCCTTTCCCTTGCCGTTTTCATCTGCAAAATAATAAGCTTCTGAAGCAAACTTACTCTTTGGTCTATGTATATCTGGTATTTTTGCTTTATGCCCGAAATTTTTAGCTGTATTTTCTAATATATTGCTCCAAAAATTTTTTCTAAATAAATCATTTTCTAATTTTAATTTAGGAATCTCAAATGGTATATATTCAACACTTACATCTTTATTTTTTATAGCAGCATTAAAAGAAAATGTTGTTAAAAAACAAAAAGGGCAAATATAATCCAAATAAACCTTAATGTTAAGCCCCATCTCAACTCTCCTTTAACAAAATAAAAATATATGAACATTATATGAACATCTGTATAATTATATATTACTACAAAATTCGACATTTTGATACCTTTAAATAAACTATATTTCTCAATCATCACGAATTCTATTCAAATATCTTAATATTTCAGTAAAATAATAGAAAAAACTAAGAATTTTATATTATTCTTAGTTTTTCATCATCTATTTTATTAAATTTTACCCATTGTCACTAAAATTGCTAATTTAACTTAAATATTTTTAATACCAACATGTAGATTGGAGTTGATAAAATAACTGTTATGATTCCCGCAAGTCCTATTGATAATGAACTCATAGCACCTTGAATTTCTCCCATTTCAAAAGCTGTTGCTGTTCCTAATGAATGTGATGCTGTTCCAAAAGCTATTCCCATAGCTACTGGATGTTTTATCTTAAACAATTTAAATATAGTAGGACCAACTATTGCTCCTGTAATTCCTGTTATTATTACACATACTACTGTAATTGAAGTTATTCCTCCTAAATTACTTGAGATAGCATAACTTATAGGTGTTGTAACTGATTTTGGAATCAATGATGCAATAAGTTTTGCATTAAATCCGAAAAGATAACATAAAACTGAAACAAAGCTCATAGATACTAAACATCCACACAATAAGCCAAGTATAACAGGCCATAAATACTTTTTCAAAAGTTTTATTTGTTTATAAAGTGGTACTGCAAGAACTACTGTTGCTGGTTCTAACATATCATTTATGAATTTTGCACTTGAATTATATGTATTATAACTTATATGACCAAAAACTAAAACTAGTATAACAAAAATGATTCCTATAAGAAGAGGATTAAATACAACTATTTTAGTTTTCTTAAATATAAACATTCCTATTTCATAACCTAATATACTTATTAATATTCCAAACAATCCGTTATTAATTAAAGCTTGCATATGTATTGACCTCCTTATTTCCTTATTTTTTTATAACTTTTTTCATATACTAAAATCTATTACTCCATAATGATTAATTATTTGTTGCTTACATTTACATTATTTTCATTTTTATCTTTGCTCATTTTCTTTATGAAGAATTGAACTAATATAGCTGTTACACTCATTACCACTAAAGTAGATACTATAGCAATAATCACTAATTGAATACCATCTAATTTTAATATTCCAAGAGCAGTTATAAGTGCTACCCCAGCTGGTAAGAAAAAGAATGCTAAATGATCTAATAAGAAATTTGATACTGTTTCTATTTGTTCTACCTTAACGACATTTGTCATAAGAAGCGCTAAAAGAAGTAGCATTCCGATAATATTTCCTGGTATTGATAACTTAAATGTACTAGATATAAATTCCCCTACAAAATAAATAACTAAAATTATTAAACATTCTCTAAGTAATTTCATAAACCCACTTCCTATTGATATATTTAATTATTCCAAATTGGTATGACCAATAACATAACATATTGTACAACATTTATTTGTATTTGGCTAGTGTTTTATTTAAACTTCTTTTATATAAATGATAAATTTACTTAAAATTCATTATTTTTAATAATAAAAAAACTATAAAGTCTTTATTAAGTTAAGACTTTATAGTTTTTTTAGTGATATATTTATATTTCTATAATTTCTCTATGCCTTTGCATAGCCTCATATGCTCTTTTTTTACTTTTACTTTTCATTGCATCAACTAACTCTTTGTGTATCTCCAAAAGCTTTTTGCTATTTTGTGCATCCTTTCTAGCTAACTCACTTCTAGTTCCCTTTATACTTTCATCAATAAGCTCTGATATTACCGCTAATATACTAGATATTACTCTATTTTTAGATGCATTATCAATTATATAATGGAGTTGTCTATCTATTTCAACATTTTTTTCTTCATCTGATGTTTTGCTCATCTCATCTATTAATTCTTCTAACTTTTTTATATCTTTTTCATCTATTCTCTCAGCTGCTAAAACAGCTGCCTGACTTTCTAATATAAACCTAAACTCATTTATCTCCGTAAAATCATTTTGCTCTAATAAAAACATTACTGATAATGGTTGTATTAAAGATTCCTCAAATGTTTCTTTTATATAATTTCCAGCACCTTGCCTACTTTCAATAAGCCCAATAACATCTAAAGCTCTTATAGCTTCTCTAACAGATGCTCTACTAACCCCCAAATCTTCTGCAATCTCTCTCTCTGGTCTTAATTTTTCACCCTTTTTAATTTCACCATTTTTTATTTTTTTCTTTATAGCCTCTATTACTACCTCGTAGGCCCTATTTGTTTTGTTTTCCATACATATAAATCTAAAATTTAGATTTTTCCTCCTTTCTTCCTAAAACATAATTAATACTTTTCTACATCTATGATTATATTTTATCAAACTTTTATTGCAATTTTAATATTTTACCACTATACTACAACAAAATCAAAATAAAAAACTGTATTAAAACTAAATTATGTTTTAATACAGTTTATTTAAATTATTATTATTTCTATATTAAATTTAGATATTTATATAGCGCCTTCTAATATTTTTCTGCTTACATCTAAAGTTATTTTACCAGTTTCTGATAATGCTACTCTACCGTGATCCTTTAAGGCTTTAACTAAATGTTCAATTTCATCAAATTGTATACCATAATCAGATAGATGAGTTTTTATTCCTAATCCCTCAAAAAACTCTCTAGTTTTTTCAATAGCTAAATCTATTTTTTCATCATCACTACCGCTTGATATATTCCAAATTCTCTCTGCATATTGAACTAATTTATCATGTTTATCTTTTCTTGTTACATTCCAAAGAGATGGCAATACAATTGCAAGTGTTTTAGCATGATCTACTTCAAACATAGCTGTTATCTCATGACCAATTCTATGAGTACTCCAATCAACAGGGACTCCAGCTCCTATAAGACCATTTAATCCCATAGTTGCACACCAAACAAGATTCGCTCTCGCATTATAATCTGTAGGATTTTCAACTGTAATTTTTCCAATTTCTATTAATGTTTTTAATATTCCTTCTGATGTTCTGTCTTGAAATCTTCCATCTACAGGATATGTCATATATTGTTCGCACACATGTACAAATGTATCAACAATCCCATTTGCAACTTGGGATTTTGGAAGAGAAAAAGTAAGTGTTGGATCTAATATTGAAAATTTAGGAAAAACTAAATCATTATAAAATGACCATTTTCCATAATTAAATGTAATAACTCCACCTCTATTCATTTCTGAACCTGTTGCTGGCAAAGTTACAACCATTCCTATAGGTATAGCTTTTTTTATTGCTGAAGTTTCTTTTCCAAATAATATATCTGAAGCTTCAATTCCTTCATAACATGCAGCAAGAGCTATAAATTTAGTTCCATCCATTACAGAGCCACCACCAACTGCCAAAAGAAAGTCTATCTTTTCTCTTTTAACTATTTCTACAGCTTTCATCAATGTTTCATACTTAGGATTTGGCTCTATTCCACCAAATTCAAAAATTTTTCTATTCCCTAAACCATTCATAACCTTTTCTAATGTTCCAAATTTCTTTACACTACCACCACCGTAAAGAATCAACACTTTAGCATCTTTTTTTATAAGATTATCTAATTCATTTAATCTATCTTTTCCAAAAACTATCTTAGTTGGATTATAAAAATCAAAATTTAACATTTTATTTCACCTCTATCGTACAAAAATATTATGTAATTCATTTTAACATTATCTATAATTAAATATTTCACTTAATTATATCAATTTATTCGCTAATGAACAACTTTCACTATCAAACGATATATTTACTTTATAACCTGTCCCAATCATTTAATAAAAATTAGTATAGGCCATAGCCTATACTAATCTCTTTATTCTTCTACTGAAAATTTTTCATGTAAAAGATTCTTATCTAAACCTTCTTTTTGAACTTCTGGACTCACCCTTATAGTTCCAGTCATATCGCATATTTTTAATATTACAAATGTCAGTATAAATGAATATGCTGCTACAATAATAACTCCATAAAGTTGAACTATGAATTGATTAAAACTTGCACTAATTCCATTAACCGCACTAACTGCAAATAATCCTATTAAAAGAGTGCCTATAAATCCACCCATGCCATGCACTCCCCAAACATCTAAAGCATCATCTAATTTTAATGATTTTGCTAAATGAACAAATATAAAACAGGCCACAGCTGCTATAATACCAATAAATACTGATCCTTGTGGTGTTACATAACCTGAACATGGTGTTATTGTTGCAAGACCAGCAACAGCTCCTGTTATAAATTCTACTATCGAGAAATGCTTTTCTTTAATATAACTTATTATAACCCAAACTATAGATGCAAATCCCGCAGCTATTCCAGTATTTGTGAAAGCTAAAGCAGCAGTTTCCCCTCCTGCTAAAGCTCCTCCTGAATTAAATCCAAACCATCCAAATAATAAAATGGCTCCACCAATTAGTACAAGCGCTATATTTCCAGGACCTTTGTGAGGTCTAACAGTTCTTTTTCCTAAGAATAATATTGCTGCTAAAGCTCCAAAACCTGCTGTCGTATGTATTACGGTTCCTCCAGCATAATCTACAAATCCCCATTTTGCTAAAAAACCGCCTCCCCATACCCAATGTGCTACTGGGAAGTAAATAACTATCATCCAAAGAACTAAAAATTTTATCCATCCAACTATATTCATTCTATTAGCAAAAGCCCCTGTCATAAGAGGCGCTGTTATAATAGCAAACATCAATTGATACATAAAATACATTAAAAAGGGTATTCTAGAACCATAAATGGGATTTACTGTAAAATCAACTCCTTTTAACATAAAATATTGCGATATATCACCTATAAATCCTCCAATGTCTCTTCCAAAAACTAATGAAAATCCACCTAAGGTCCACATAACAGTTACTACTCCTATAGCAATGAATGAGTACATCATCATTGTTAATGAATTTCTTTTTTCTACGAGACCTCCATAAAAAAAGGCTAAACCTGGTGTCATCAAAAATACAAGAACTGTAGTCACTACCATAAAAGCTACGTCTCCATTGTTTATTGTAGGCATTTTAATCTCTCCTTTTCTACAACTAATTATTAAAATTTTATTTTATTATAATTATCATTAGTATGAGTCAAAAAAATTGTTCACATAATTAAACATTAAAATACTATGCAATATATAGTATTTCCTAAAATATAAAATAAATGTATTTATTTATAGAAAGCACTTATATCGCCCAAAAATAATAATATCCTCTATGCCTTACTAAAATTATTTAAAAAATAAAGACGTAAAATTTACGTCCTTATTTTTTAACTCTTATAAAGATTAAAGCTTTCTAATTATAAAATCCTCAGATTTTAATACATTATTTCTTATGTAATTATGACAAAACAGAATTATCTTTTCTATTTCTTGAGTTAAATTACCCATTATTCTAACTATGAATCCATTAACTTCTATTGAAGATATACCTACATTTACATCTAAATTAAGTTCATTAATTTTATTCCTTAATTTTTCAATAATTTTTTCATCTATATTGTTATTTATAATAATTAACGTTGCAAAATTTTTATACCCTTCCATAAAACCTAAAGCCTCTACATTATCTTCTTTAGGATTTATTATCATATTATCAGATAGAACAAGATTATCATCTACATATATATCAGTTTTCAACCTAGCCCTTCTATATTGAAATCTTTTTTTATCTGGCGACCATCCAGAAGTTATTCCATCTGTATATATTAAAGTCGAACTTTTAGTCATATATATTTTATTTTCTTGTTTATATTTTGCATCTTTATAAAGAATTACAGGGTCGTTTATATACTCTAATATACTGTTTTCATGAAGCCTTATTATTGTTTCCTGTAAAGATTCAATATCATTTTCACATTTATAAACTTTATTAGCAGCTTGAGTTGTTAGCACCGCTCTCGTATCTTTTTTTAGCTCTACTAATATGTTATAGTATTCACCTTCAACAACTCCTCCGCCTAACTGCATTAAAAAATATGTAGGAATTTGTTCTGAACCTATATTAATCTTAGGAGACAATTTAAAAACTCCTGTAAAATATTTTTTAGAGGCTATTGTTTTATCATTTAATCTTTCTAAGACTAAATCTATAACTCCCGCTTTCCTTTTTGTATTTATTGCGTTTTTCATAACCTAAGAAATCCCCTCTAAAAGGCAATTTTTCTTAATCCAATTTAATACTTCCAAAACTCCAGAATCATTTTTAAGATTCGTAAATATAAAATCTTTCTGCCCTCTAAATGCTAAAGTATCTTCTCTCATAACATCTAAATTTGCTCCAACATAAGGGGCTAAATCAATTTTATTTATAATAAATAAATCACTTTTTATCATTCCTTGACCTGCTTTTCTTGGAATTTTTTCACCTTGAGCAACATCTATTATATATATTGAAAAATCAACTAAATCTGGACTAAATGTAGCAGCTAAATTATCTCCTCCGCTTTCTAAAAACAATATATCTAAATCTTTAAACCTAGATTTCATCTCGTCTATTGCTGCAAAATTCATCGATGCATCTTCTCTAATTGCCGTATGAGGACATCCTCCTGTTTCAACTCCCATGATTCTATCTTCTGACAAAACGGAGTTTTTAACCATAAACTTTGCATCTTCCTTAGTATAAATATCATTTGTTATAACCGCACAACTATAATCATTATTTATCATTCTTGTCAATCTTTCTATAAGAAGGGTTTTTCCACTCCCAACTGGACCACCAACCCCTATTATTACTGGTTTCATCCCTAAACCTCCCTTAAATATTTATGAATTTTAAGACATAAAAAGTCTAAAGGTTAACGTTTCATGATTTATTTGTGATAATTCGATTCCAGGTATACTTACTCCAAAATAATCATATTCTGTCCTATTTATAATTTCATATAATTCCTCTAAAATTTCTATAAATTTCTTTAAAAGAATTTGCCCATCTTTTTGACCAAGTGGAATAGTTCTGACTGCATTTTGAATAAGAGTTGATATTGTACTGTATATATAATATATAATTGCCTCTTTGACAGTAAAATTTAAACTATACATAAGCATTCCAAAAACTATTGATGGATGACCAAAAGCTTTTTTATTTTTTATATCATGTTCATAGACTCTTATTTCTTCACAATTATAAAGTTCTAAAAACATTTTTATCATTCTACTTGCAACAAGTTTATTTCCATTTCTGCTCTCTTTTGCTATGGTTTGAACAGTTATTTTTCTATCTAAATCTAAAATACCTTTAAAATCTTTTTTATCTAACAACTCATATAGCATTTTTATACACATTCCATCTGAATATATAAATTGTTTTGTTAAATAAGTAGTTAGCCATTTTGCAAAAGTATCTGTATTATGTACTCTATCATCTCTTAAATAAGTTTCCATTCCATAAGAATGATTAAAAGAACCTATGGGAAAATTTGAATCGCACAATTGTATTATTCTTAAAACTTCCAATATATGTGTATCTTTAGTGTCTATGTTCAAACTCAACATGTCTAAACGCCTTTTCTAATACTCTATTTTCTCTAGAGTAATTTATGTTATCGTGTTTTAATTTATCTTCAACTAAATTATCATACTCTACAATCATAGTATCATTTTCAAACTGCGCTGGTAGATGTCTATTCCCAAGGGCGTGAGCTATTTTTCCCATTTCATTTATAGATTTTGGTTTTATTACTAAAATATCATTGCTTTCATATTGAACTATAACCAAATTATGACCATCATTTAATAAAATATCCCCATTATTTAAAGTTTTCCCTTTATCTAAAGATATTCCATATTCGTGACCATGATCCGACGTAACCCTTATTATTCTTTTTAATAAATCATCGCTTTTTAGAATAATTTTTTCTACATGATAATTATTTATATTCTCTATATCTTTTATATTTCCTAATACCCTTTCAAAAACCATTTTATTCTCCAATCTTAATTATTTTAATTATGCTTATCACACATAATGTGATAAGCATAAAATATTTATATTAGAATAAGAAATATCTTTGAGTGAGTGGTAAACATTTTGCTGGCTCACAAGTTATAAGTTCTCCATCAACTTTAACATCATAAGTTTGAGGATCTACTTCTAATGACTTTGGTATTACATCATTCAATTTCATATCTCTCTTAGTTAAGTTTCTTATATTTTTAACAGGCAATACCATATTATCTAAATTTAATTTCTCTTTTATGCCATTTTCAATAGACGCTTGAGAAACAAATGTTGCACAAGTAGTAGTTTTGGCTTTTCCATAAGCTCCAAACATATATCTTAAAAGCACTGGTTCACAAGTTGGAATTGATGCATTGGCTTCTCCCATAACAGCTAAGCTAACCATTCCTCCTTTAATTATCATCTTTGGTTTAGCACCAAAAAATGCTGGTTCCCAAAGAACTAAATCAGCCATTTTACCTTTTTCAACTGAACCTACATATTCATTTATTCCATGTGCTATAGCTGGATTTATTGTATACTTAGCAACATATCTTTTAACTCTGTTATTATCATTTTGTTCCGTATCATTACATCCACAAGAACATTTCAATGGTCCTCTTTGAAGTTTCATTTTTGAAGCTGTTTGCCATGTTCTAGTTATAACCTCACCAATTCTTCCCATAGCCATTGTGTCCGAACTCATAATACTAAATATTCCTAAATCATGTAATATATCTTCTGCTGCTATTGTTTGCTTTCTAATTCTTGAATCAGCAAAAGCTACATCCTCTGGAACCTTAGCATCTAAATGATGACAAACCATAAGCATATCTAAATGTTCTGCTATAGTATTTACTGTATATGGTTTTGTTGGGTTTGTTGATGCTGGCAATACATTTACTTGACCAGACATTTTTAATATATCAGGCGCATGACCACCACCTGCACCTTCTGTATGATATGTATGAATTGTTCTTCCGCTAATTGCTTCTATTGTATGTTCAACGAAGCCACCTTCATTTAATGTATCTGTATGAATTGCAACTTGAACATCATATTTATCAGCTGCTTGAAGCGAATACTCTATTGCAGATTTAGTTGCACCCCAGTCTTCATGAATTTTAAGACCACAAGCACCAGCTTCTATTTGCTCAGCATTAACCTCTATATTAGCTCCACTTCCTTTTCCTAAAAAGCCCATATTTATTGGAAGCCCTTCAGCTGATTCTATCATTTTCTCAATATTCCATGCACCAGGTGATGCAGTTGTAGCATTAGTTCCATCATTAGGACCAGTTCCTCCACCTATAATTGTAGTTATTCCACCATGAAGGGCTGTTTCAACTAAATCTGGACTTATATAATGAACATGAGTGTCTATTCCACCAGCTGTTAAAATAAGCCCCTCACCAGCTAATGCCTCTGTACTAACACCAACTATAAAGTCAACATTATCCATTCCATGAGGATTTCCACCTTTACCAATAGCAGCTATTTTACCATCTTTTATACCAATATCTGCTTTATATATTCCTGTATAATCAACAACGGTAACACCTGTTATTATAAGGTCGACAACTAATGGATTCTTTCTAGTCTCAATAGAGTTTTGACCCATTCCATCTCTTAAAGATTTACCTCCTCCAAATTTGCATTCATCTCCATAGCTAGTTAAATCTTTTTCTATTTCTATAAAAAGATCTGTATCTCCAAGTCTTATCTTATCGCCTACAGTAGGACCGAATAATTGTGAATAACGTTTTCTATCTATTTCAAAACTCATTAATCTCTTCCTCCTTTATCTAAGAATCCATCAACTTTATTATTTAAGCCATAAACTCTTCTAGTTCCACCAATGTCTATAAGCTTAACTATTTTATCATCCCCTGGCTCAAATCTAACAGCAGTTCCTGCAGGTATATCTAATCTTTTTCCATATGCTTTTTGCCTATCAAAATCTAATTGATCATTAACTTCATAAAAATGAAAATGTGAACCAACTTGAATTGGTCTATCACCATCATTAACAACTCTAAGTTCTATTGCTTCTTTCCCTTCATTATATTTAATTGACTCTTTCGCTAATATGTATTCTCCTGGTATCATTGTACTCTAACCTCCTTTTATTGAATCGGATCATGAACTGTCACAAGTTTTGTTCCATCTGGAAATGTACATTCAACTTGAACAGTGTGAACCATCTCTGGTACCCCTTCCATAACTTGATCTCTCTTTAATATATTTCTACATTCATCCATTAATTGTTCTACCATTTTCCCCTCTCTAGCACCTTCCATTATTTCATCTGTAATGATAGCAACAGACTCTGGATAATTAAGTTTTAATCCTTTTTCAAGCCTTTTTCTTGCAACCTGTGCAGCAACAAAAACCATAAGTTTTTCTTGCTCTCTCATTGTTAATCTCATTTTTACTCCTCCTTCTTATACTATTATTTTATAGATTATATGACATAATTTTATTTTCCTAAATAAAAGTTAACTCTATAAACTATCCCCTATTAATATTTCCATTTTATTGATTATATATGTATTTATTCTTAAAAATTTTTAATTTTGAGTATTATTATTCTTCTTTAAACACAAAATAACTAAAATAATTTTTTTATTTAAAAGGAGGATTTTAAAATGTTAGGAGTAGTTCTTTTATATGTTGGTATTGTACTTATAAGTAATGGTATCGCTAGACTTAGTAAAATTGACCCCCGCTCTCAATCAATCATGAATTTATTTACAGGAGGTTTATCAGTAATAGCAAATATAATAACTATTGTATTTGGAGAATTTTTAACATCTAGAAGTGATTTTTACGCCGCTGCTACTGGACTATTGTTTGGTTTTACCTATCTTTATATAGCACTTAACGGTATCTTTAAGTTAGATCAAAGATTATATGGTTGGTATTCTCTATTTGTTGCAATTAACTCAATTCCAGCTGGACTTATTAGCTTTTTCTCTGGCGGATTTTTTAATATAAGCATGGCTATAATTTGGTGGTTGTGGGGTCTTTTATGGCTTACTGGTTGGATAGAAACAGTCTTAAAGATAAATTTAGGGAAATCAGTTGGCTATTTATCAGTCTTTGAAGGGATTGTAACGGCTTGGATACCAGGATTTTTAATGTTAGCAGGATTATGGGGTTAATAAAAAAGAGATGCATACTGCATCTCTTTTTTTATTATTTATCTAATTTTCCGTTTAATTTCTTACTATGACCTGTTGAGAATTGCATATTTCCTTTTTCATGGAATACTTCTTTCCATTCTTTATCAGCATATGGTGTGAATTCTTTAGCTATTTGATTTAAAGTAGCTTTAAATTCTGGATCATTTATCATTGCATCTGCACCTTCATCATCAGGTTTAGCTCCTGCTTCTTTTACTATTTGTCTAATGAATCCTGGGTTATCTATCATTGAACAAGGTTTTAACATGTTCTTGTTGTATGGTTGTTTTTCTCTCATTATTCTGAAGAATGGGTCTCTTAAAACATCTATTAATGGCTTACCAATAGCATTTTGTGTTGAGAAATGTGAGAATATACATGGTTCAACATTTCCTTTTGAGTTTATATGGAAGTAATATTTACCTGCTATACAACCTCCAACATATGGTGCGTCATTAAAGAAGTCTAATGTAAAGTAAGGTTTAGTTTTTCTGATTTCTCTAACTCTCTTACCTAAGTATAATCTTTGTTCTGGGCTAAGCATTAAGCTAAAGTCTGGTTTTGCGTCTCCAACTGGCATGAATATAAAGTACCAGCACATTTTTGAACCTTTACTTATCATTAAGTCAGTAAATTCATCACTTGTTACTGATTCTATGTTTTGACTTGTAGCAGCTGTAGAAACTCCGAATAATACTCCTCTTTCGTTAAGTAAATCCATAGCATGCATTACTTTTTGGTAAACTCCTTTACCTCTTCTTCCGTCTGTAGCTTCTTCACTACCTTCAACAGAAAGCATTGGTATTACGTTACCTGCTTTTGCTAATCTATCAGCAGTTTCTTCATCTATTAATGTTCCATTTGTAAATGGTGTAAACATTACATCGTTATATTTTTCATATAAATCTAACATATATTTGTTAAAGAATGGTTCTCCACCTAAAACAACTATCCAGTGAATTCCTAAATCTCTAGCTTCACCAATTAATCTATCAACTTCTTCTGGTGACATATCGTCTTTTTTGCTGAAACTTGCAGCATAACATCCAGTACAATGTATGTTACATCTCATTGATGGACTTATAAGCATTATAAATGGAATTTTAACATTTTCTTCTTCCATATATTTTTCTCTTTTGCTTGCTGAAAGCCAAACACCATTAACAAAGAAGTTAGTAAAGAATTTCTTTAACGCTTTCTTGTTTGTAGTTTTAAGAATTCCTTGTATAAATTCTTTTACTGCTGGGTTTTCATTATAGTATTGACATACGTTGTCAATTTGTTTCTTTTGATCTTCATCTTTTACAAATTTCTTTATTGCTGCGAATATTTTATCAACATTCTTTTCAGGGTCTTTATCAATTATTTGCAAAACAGTATTTATTACAGCTGTTGCAGCTAATTTTTCTGCTTTTTCTTTAATGTTCATAGCTTTCCCTTCCTTACTTATATAATTTATTTTTATTTGCTACAATTAAATTTAAAACATAAACATAATTTAAATCCGTCAACAAACCACAATCAAATAATTATAAATCATATTTATGAATTAAGAGCGGTATAACTATTTATAATTTCTATTTTTTATGTACTTTATAATTGTTATTATAGTTATGACTATTAATATATAATTATTCCATATAATTATATATTTTCATAATGCCTAAATTATTATTCATATTTTTAAATAAAAACATTTTTTCTTTTATTATCCATATATAAAACCTAATTATTTATTATTAATTCCAATTTAATAACAAAATCTGTTTTTAATAATTGTAAGCAACTGTTAACATATGTACTTAATATTTTTTAAACTTATTATTTACGCTAACTTATTTATAATAATACTTTATTATCATAAACACAAGACGCAAATAATACATTTAAATTTGTCTTTGTTTATAATTATATATTATTTTTTTTATCATATCAACTTGTTTTTACATAATTCGACTTATTTTTTTGAATTTTTTAATATAAACTTTTATTTAATAAACTTTTTTACATATATATCATTTATTTTTACCACTTATATCCTCATGTCTATTATAACAATTGTTTAAATCAAACACCTCTATTCATCTAAATTATAAAAAACATTTAATAAGATATATATATTCTATTAAAAATTCTTTTTTTTTTCAATAAACTTATATACTACTAAACAAATAGTATTTATAAAAAAATCTATTATTATTTAATAGATTAAGCTTAAAATTTCTATTTATTTATTAATGTTTATCTAAATTACACCAAAAAAATATTTATTTATGAAAAATTTTCTTGAATTTTGTTCCAATAACAGTTTCTAATTATATAATAATATAAAAAAATATTCAATAATTACTTAATTAGCTAAAAATGTTGTTTTATAATTTTTAATATCTAGATTTTTTATAAATATACATATGTTAAGGTTATTTTAATATTATTAAAACAACCTTAATCATTATATATTTTATTATTTAAAATTTTTTATTAAATTAGCCATTTCTATTGCTGATACTGCTGCATCATACCCCTTATTTCCACTTTTTGTTCCCGCTCTTTCTATTGCTTGTTCTATACTATTAGTTGTAAGCACACCAAATATTACAGGCATTTGAGTATCAAGTGAAATATTGGCAATTCCTTTTGATACTTCCGCACAAACATAATCAAAATGTGGTGTTGAACCTTTTATAACAGCTCCTAAGCAAATAACTGCATCATATTTATTACTCATTACCATCTTCTTTGCAATTAGAGGTATTTCAAAAGCTCCCGGTACATAAGCACAATCTATATTTTCATCCAAAACCCCATGTCTTTTTAATCCATCCAAAGCCCCATCTACAAGTTTAGATACTATAAACTCATTAAACCTAGACGCCACAATACCTATTTTAAAACCATTTGCAATTAAATTTCCTTCTATTAAATTCATTTTTTATTCCTCCTTAAAACTATGCTATATATTTTTTTAATGCTATAAACAATTCATTTCTATATAAATTAATAGTGTAATATATGTCCCATTTTTTCTTTTTTTGTTTTCAAATAAAATTCATTAATTTCGTTATAATTCATTTCAATGGGAACTCTTTCAACTATTTTTATGTCATATTTTGATAATCCTGAAATCTTTTCAGGATTATTAGTCATAAGCCTCACCTTATTAACTCCTAAATCCTTAAGTATTTCTGCTGCTATATCATAATTTCTCATATCAGGTGGAAAACCTAATGCTATATTCGCTTCCACTGTGTCCATTCCTTTATCTTGAAGTTCATAAGCCCTTAACTTATTTATTAATCCAATTCCTCTTCCTTCTTGCCTCATATATAGAAGAACTCCTCTTCCTTCTTTTGCTATTTGTTTCATAGCAGCAGCATATTGTTCCCCACAATCACATCTTTTAGAACCTAAAGCATCTCCAGTTAAACACTCTGAATGCACTCTTGTTAAAACTGCTTCACCTCCCTTAATATCACCTTTTACTAAAGCTACATGATGTTCTCCATTTAACTTATTTACAAATCCAAATATCCTAAAATCTCCATACTTTGTTGGCATTTTAGTTTCTACAACTCTCTCAATAAAAGCTTCCTTTTTTCTCCTATATTCAACTAAATCTGCTATCGTAATTACTTTTAAGTTATGCTTTTCTCCAAATTTTAAAAGCTCATCAGTTCTTGCCATTGTTCCATCATCACTCATTATTTCACATATAACTCCAACTCCCTTAAATCCAGCTAATTTAGCTAAATCAGTTGCAGCCTCTGTATGACCACTTCTATTTAAAACACCACCCTCTCTAGCTATTAATGGAAATACATGTCCTGGTCTTCTAAAATCATCATTCTTTGACTTTTCATCTAAAACTTTTTTTATTGTATAAGCTCTTTCAAATGCAGATATTCCAGTCTGTGTATCAACATGATCAATAGATACTGTAAATGCAGTTTCATGGTTATCTGTATTATTTAAAACCATTGGATTAAATTCTAATTTTTTTGCTATACCCTCTTCAATAGGCATACATATAAGTCCTCTTCCGAATTTAGCCATAAAATTTATAGAATCTGAAGTTACTTTTTCAGCAGCCATTAACAAATCTCCCTCATTCTCCCTATCTTCATCATCTATTACAATAATCATTTTGCCTTCTTTTATATCTAAAATTGCTTCATCAATACTGCTAAATCTATTCATAATATTTCCTCCTAAATAATCTAACTAATTTTAATAATTTATAACTTAACTTTGCATATTTATAAAAATCCATTTTCTAATAAAAAATTTTTATCAATATCCTTTATTTCAGTTTTTTTATTAATATCAAGTAATTTTTCTACATATTTTGCTATTAAATCACACTCTAAGTTCACAAAAGATCCAATACCTTTTTTTAGAAGTATTGTTTCTTCTTCTGTATGTGGAATTACTGATACCTTAAAAATTTCATTATCTATATATGCAACTGTAAGACTAACTCCATCTACTGTTATTGATCCTTTAAAAATTATATATTTTAACAAATTAAAATCAGCACTTATGCTAATCCATACAGCATTGCCCTCCCTCTCAAAAGAAATTATTTTTCCAACTCCATCAATATGCCCGCTTACTATATGACCTCCCAATCTGCTATTAAAAGTTAACGCTCTTTCTAAATTAACCTCACTATCTATACTTAAATTTCCTAAATTACTCCTTTTTAAAGTTTCTGGCATCACATCTGCTTTAAAGCCATTCTCCAAAATTTTCACTACTGTTAAGCACACTCCATTTACCGCTATACTATCCCCTATTTTCGTTTCTTCCAACACTTTAGAACATTCTATATATAAACTTGATGATATATTTCCACTGTCTATACTTTGAACTTTCCCTATTTCCTCAACTATCCCAGTAAACATAAAACACCTCCTTATTAAATCTGCCATAAAGCTAATTTTTAAATTTAGTTACTCAACTTTTCTTTCAGCTAAACAATTAAATCTCTCTTTATTTGAAATACCCTTCAATAAATATATCTTCATCTAAAACATCAACCCTTAAATTTTTAAGATTAAATGCTTCATTCAATTTATCAATTCCAACGCCTTCAACTGGAGTTTTAGCTAATTTTCCCCCAATTATTTTAGGTGCTATATATACCTGAACTTTATCAATAATTTTTTCATTAAGTGCTGAAAAATTTAATGTTCCTCCACCCTCTAATAAAATACTATCTATATTCATGGCACCTAATTTATTCATTAAATCATTAAGATTCACTCTTCTCTCTTTTTTATCAACAATTAAAACTTTAGCTCCCAAACTCTCAATATATTCTACCTTTTCCTTATTTGCAGAACATGTAGTTGCTATTATTGTTTTATCTCTATACTCATCAACTAAAACATTAGATTTTAGAGGGATTCTAAGTGTACTATCTACAATAATTCTTATAGGATTTTTACCATTTTCCATTCTACAAGTTAATTTTGGATTATCTTTTATCACAGTATCCACCCCAACCATTATTGCCGAAACCATATTCCTAGTTTTATGAACATGACTTCTTGACTCCTTCCCAGTTATCCATTTTGATTCACCATATTTCGTGCATATTTTTCCATCCAATGACATTGCACATTTCATAATGACAAAAGGCTTTTTACTTGTTATATACTTCATAAAAATTTCATTTACTCTTTTACACTCCTCTTCCAAAACTCCTACACTAACCTCGATGCCTGCATCTATTAGCTTTCTTACTCCATTTCCCGAAACCAAGGGATTAGGATCTAAAGTGCCTATTACAACCCTCTTTATTTTTTTTTCTATAATTTTTTCTACACAAGGTGGTGTTTTACCATAATGAGAGCAAGGTTCTAAAGTTACATACATAGTAGCTCCCTCCACATCTTCCATAGCATTTTTAAATGCATCTATTTCAGCATGATCTCCTCCATAACATTTATGAAAACCACTCGCCACTATTCTTTCATTTTTTACAATAATAGATCCGACCATTGGATTTGGATTAACTTTTCCTATTCCTTTTTTAGCATTTTCTAATGCTAAACTCATATAAAAGTTGTCCACATTAAGCACCTCCTAGCTAAAAAAATAAAAGCCCTAAAGAAAAATCTTTAGGGCTCAAAATTATCATTTCTATAAATTTGATTGCATTTAAAAATATATAAATAAAATCTAAATTTCATGTTATATAAACATTCTATTCAAAAGATTTTAAAGCATAAATATGAATTTTAATACACTATAATTTATATTTAAAAATTAAAAAGCTCTGAAATAATATTATTTCAGAGCATAAATACAAATCAAACACACGCATCATCTAAACTAATGCTTTTTTCATTTTCTTCTTTCATCCAGACTTTACTGTCGGCTTTGGAATCTCACCAAATCTGCCTTAATTAGGCTCGCGGGCTTTACCGCCGGTAGGGAATTTCACCCTGCCCTGAAGACTTTTTATTAATTTATGTTTTTATTTTAACATATTCACATTTAAAAATAAATAACATTCATTAAAATTTAATATAAATATTTTTAATTTACTAATATTTATATATGTATGAGTTCATAAAAATATTAATAAACTTTAATATTTATTTAAAAATTCTTTTTTTATTCTCCTGTGAAATATTTTCCTAATATAATATATATTAAATGAGATTAGGAGGAATTTTAATGAAAATTTTTTACGGTTCATATGGTTTTGATATACTATCTATCTTTTTGATGATATTAAGTTGTATATTAAGTCTTTTTAACATCACCTCTATTATAGGTTTAGCTATTTTTATTTTTGCCATATATAGAGCTTTTTCAAAAAAAACATATAAAAGAATAAATGAACTTAATAGATTCACTTTTATTGTTAACAATATATTATCTAAGTTTAATAAAAAACTCCCAGATACTCTTCCTAGATTAACTTTTAATAATATTCCTTCATTTTTTAATCAAATAAAATATGAAGTACAATATAAAATAACTAATTTCAAAAAATACAAAATTGTTAAATGCCCAAAATGCAAACAAAAATTAAGACTTCCTCGTGGAAAAGGTGCTATAATTGTTACTTGCAAATCTTGTTCACATAAATTTAACCTAAGAACTTAATGCCATTTTAATATTTTTTAATGATTGTTGATTTTAGATAAGCTAAACTATTTTTTTACTTTACTAAAATCAACATATTTTTTTATTCTTAAACTTTTCTATAAACCTCTATATTTGCTACACCTAAATTTCTTGGTATTAAATCACCTTTTATTTCTTCTCCATTTATAAGTATTTTATTCTCATCAAATTTTACCACTTTTATTTTATAATTTTCTTTTTCATTATTTATTTCTAATTCAAAATCTCCCAATGAATCTAACGCTAGAGGATTTATTTTGTATCCTTCATTTTTATAAGTCTTAAATCCTAAAAGCCATTCAAGTCCAACTTTATACATCCAACCTGCTGTTCCGGTATACCAACTCCATCCCCCACGTCCTCCATGAGGTTCTCTCATATAAACGTCCGCCGCCATAACATATGGCTCTAGTTTATATTTCTCACAGTCATCTTTGTTCTTTGTATGATTTATTGGATTTATCATATTAAAATATTTTAATGCTTTCTCACCCATACCAAGTTTCGCAAAAGCTAAAATGACCCAAGTTGCAGCATGTGTATATTGCCCTCCATTTTCTCTAACTCCAGCTACATATCCTTTAATATAACCCGGCTCCTCTTTTTTAGACTTTTCAAATGGTGGAGATAGCAATTTTATTATATTTAAATTATCATCAATTAAATATTTTTCAACAAAACTCATAGCCTTTTTAGCCCTTTCTAAATCTCCAGCATGAGATATTACTGACCAACTTTGTGCTAATGAATCTATTTTACAATCAATATTTTCCTTTGAACCAAGTGGAGTTCCATCATCAAAGTAAGCCCTTCTATACCAACTACCGTCCCAAGCATTTTTCTCTAAATGTTCCCTTATAAACTCTTTCATTTTTAAATATTTTTCTTTACGCTCAACATCATTCATATAAGTACAAATATCATCAAATCTTGAAAGTATATCATATATAAACCAACCAAGCCAAACACTTTCACCTTTTCCTTCATTGCCAACAGTACTCATACCATCGTTCCAATCTCCACTCCCCATAAGAGGAATATTGTGAATTCCAAATTTTAATGATTTTTCTATAGCTTTTATACAATGTTCATATATGCTTCCCATTTTTGATGATTGATTAACTATTGTATATCTTTCATCTTCACCAGATTTTAAAGGTTCATCTTCTAAATAAGGAGATACTTCATTTAAAATCGTATAATCTCCAGTAAAGTTTATATATTCTGCGGTAACATATGGAAGCCACAAAAGGTCATCTGAAAATCTAGTTCTTATACCACTATTTATTATAGGATGCCACCAATGCTGAACATCCCCTTCTATATACTGTCTTGACGCACTTTTTAAAATTTGCTCTTTAGTTATATTAGGCTTTATAAGACCGATAGACATAGAATCTTGAAGTTGATCTCTAAATCCATAGGCTCCTCCTGATTGATAAAAAGCTGTTCTCGCCATATATCTACAACTATAATTTTGATATAAAAGCCAACCATTTAATAAATAATCCATAGATTTATTTGATGTTTTAACCTGTATAGCACCTAAAAATTTTTTCCAATAAGCTTTAATATCCTCTAAAGCTTCATCCACATTGTTCATGTTAGAATATTTATTTATTTTATTTTCTATATCCTCTAAAACCTCTTCTTCACCTAAAAGTACTACAAGCTCTTTTCTCTCTCCTGCATTAAGTTTTATTTTACTTTGAATCACTAAACAAGAATCTAAAACACTTCCGAAAACTCCCTTTAAATTTTTTTGTCTTAATGCTTTAGGGGCTTTTAATCCTTTGTCAAATCCTAAGAAATCACTCCTATCACAAGTAAAGTTCAAACTATCTCCACCTAGTATAGTTGCATAAGCTTTTAACTTTCCAAAATATTCAGAATATCTATTTTCTCCAAATATATAATTATCCTTTTTATAAGTTGTAATATATTTTTTAGTATTAAAGTTTAACACGCCTAAAACAAGCTGTGCATAGAAAAATACCGATATTTCTCTATCCCTATTTGATGTATTTTCTAAAACTATCTTTTCAATTTTAACTTTCTCATCTTTTGGACAAAACAAAGTCATCTCAGATTTTATTTCCAAAGCTTTATGATTAAATATTGAATATCCAAATCCATGTCTTATTAAATATTCACCATTATCTCGAACTGGCTCTGGTGATATTGAAAAATATTTTCCGGATTCATCATCTCTAATATATAATGCCTCTCCTAAAGTATCTTTTATATAATCATTACTCCAAGGCGTTATTTTATTTTCTCTGCTATTTTCACACCATGTATGACTAGAACCACTTTCTGAAACATTAAATCCAAAATTATTGTTTGCTATTACATTTATCCATGGAGCAGGAGTATTTTTGTTATTATCTAAATATATAACATAACTTGAATCCTTCTTATCAAATCCGCCATATCCATTAAAAAAATCTAGTTCTGATGTTATATCATATATTTTTTCTTCTGTCATATTTTCATTTAAATCATTTATGTTTTCAGGGAAATCATACTTCATATCCTCTACAATATCATCTGATGTTATTTGTGTTAATATAGTTTCTCTTTCTTTATTTATATAAAAAGACGCTATTGCTAATAAAAAGTCGTGAATATCTTCGCTCATAGTTGATTTATTATAAAGAAATACTCCACCTTGTTTATTTATTACATCTTCTAAATATAGATTATTTATACTATTTAGTATTTCTTTTTGAAGAGGTTGATCATAACTTATTTTTTCATTATTATAAATTATTAAATCTGTTTTTAATCCTTTGCTTCTCCAATACTTTTGCATTTTAATCATAGCTATTGCAAGATTCATTTCATCATTATTTTGAATATCTACCATAGCTATTTTTAAATCTCCAGATATTCCATAAGCCCATAAATCTTTTTGAAATTTATTTATACTTTTTATATATTTCTCATAACTTTTCATATTATAATTTAAAAACAACATATATGATGCTAGTGCTTCATATATATTAGCCTGTTCTGAACTTATATTAAAAGACTTTAATTCAATCTGCATAGATTTATTGTACATATTAAACGAACTCTCTAGCCTCGAAACCTCACTATATTCCTTAACAAGTTTTATTACATCTTCCTTCGACGAAGCTACACCAGTTATAAAATAAACCTGCTTTTTAACATCTTTAAGTAAGCTAATATTTGTTCGTATACTTAATATAGGATCTAATACTGTTCCCAATGTGTTAGACAATGATTTATTACTTTCAAAAACACTAGGACAATCCAAATCTTTATTTCTTCCTATAAAATTTAATCTAGCAGTTTCATAACTTACATCGAATAAATCACTTCCTATTAATTTATGAAATATATAAGAAACTTTACCATTTTTAGTCCTTGGTTTTCTTTTTCCAATTAAAACTTTATGTTCTTTATCATATTCTGTTTCTATAAAAAGATTTGAAAATCCAGGGTGAGCAGTATCTGCATCAAAAGTCGCTAAAACAACTTCCATATAACTTGTTATTTCTAAAGTTTTATCAATCTCTCCAATATTTTTTAACGTTACTTTTCTTATATCTAAATCATCTTCTGGAGCTACTACAACCTCCATTGAAGTTTCAACATCTTTATATTTACTGTTAAATAAAGCCTTATCAACAGAAAAACTAACATCATAGTTTTCTTTATTTTTCCTACAAGGTTCATAAGTTGCACTCCAATAACTATTATCTTTTAAATCCCTTATATAAATAAAAAATCCACTATTATCTAAAGTGTTATCACCTTTCCATCTATATAAAAGTTCTTCATTTTTTTTAGAATAGCCACTTCCAGTCAAAGTTAACATAGTTGAAAATGTTCCATTTGAAAGCAATAAAACCTCTGGATTTTTTCTTAAAATATTTTTATATACTCTTGGTACTAGTTCCTTAATATTGATATTTTTTTTATCTTCAATTTGTTCTAAATTTCTTTCAAAAGTTATAAAACTAGGAATTTTCTCCTTTAAAATAACTTCAGTTGCTTTAATTGCAGGAATACTATGAAATATTTTTTGTATGTGATTATCATTTAAAACATTGTCTAAAGCTAATAAAGACATTCCCAAGTGATGAACCATATAACATCTAACATTCCTGCCTTTTCTCTTTATATTCGTTATCCCATCTTTATTACTTTTAGAAATTATATTATCATCTAATATTTTATTTATTCTGTTTGGTGTAAAATCTATGGCTTCTATAAATCCATACTTACCTAGTGCACCATATTTTTCTAATAATCTTAAATTTTTAATTGATTCTATTGGTGCCATTGTAAGTGTCATTATACTTGAATAAGGTGATACTACAAGTTCATTTTCTAAACCTCTTTTTAATCCAATTCCTGGGACACCAAAAGCTCTATATTGATAATTCTCTGATGCATCAAACTCATAAAAAGCTGACTCTGATATTCCCCAAGGCACCCTTTTCTTTTTACCAAATGCAATTTGAGCCTTTATAACAGATTTATAAGTCAAATCTAAAAGAGTTCCTGAATAATTTTTCATTATTAAATTTGGCATAAAATATTCAAACATAGTTCCACTCCATGAAACTAAACTCTTTCCCCTAAATGCATTTGTCATAGCTCTTCCAAGCTTAAACCAATGACTATAATCAACTTCATTTCTTGATATTGCCAAAAATGATGCTATTCTAGATTCTGAAGCTAAAAGATCATAATGAGATTCTCCTAATGAATTATTTTCCAAATTATAACCTATTGAAAAAAGCTCTCTATCCTTATCATATAATATTTTAAAATTCATTTTATTGCATATTTCATCTATATTATTTATTAATTTCTTTACCCGAACTTCTATATCTTTTATATCTATTGGATTTTCTAAACAGTTCAATTTAGAGGTAATCTCATTCTCTAATCTTTCTCTCCAATAAACATTTTCTTCTCCTTTAAAATACTCTCTTTTATTTTTAATATTTTGCAATTCTTCATTTAACACATTTATAAAGTCAGTTTCATTCAAAAGAACTTTATTTATGTTTAATTCTTCTCCCAAAATAGAATAAGTATCTTTAATAGCAAAGATTTGTTTTTTTGTGAATATAGTATTTTTTTTATAATCATTAAGTACCTCTTTTACAATTAAAAGACAAGCCAATAAATTTCCACTATCAACTGTTGAGATATATCTAGGATATAGTGGTTTTCTTGTTTTTGTATCATACCAATTTAAAAAATGCCTATTATATGTTTCTAATAACAACATACTACTTATTATTTTTTCTATTCTAGATAACGCATCTTCAAAAACTATATATCCTAAATCTAATGCTACTACATTTGATATAAGCCCCATTCCAATATTAGTTGGTGACGTTCTATAAGCTATTCCTTTAAAAGGCAATTCTTGATAATTATCTGGAGCTAAATAATTGTTTTCTTCATTTATAAAATCATCATAATATGCCCAAATTCTTCTACTTAATTGTCTTAAATATTTTTTGTCATTCTCTTCTAAATCAACTTTATCACAAACTATTTTTTTACTAATATTCCATGCTATAAGTGGAGCTAAAATCCAAAGAATTGATAGAGCATAAGTTATTAAAAATATTGCTAATCCTCCTTTAAAAGCAATAATCATAAAAATTATTCCACATACAGTTGAAAACCACATCTTTGAATAATAATAATTTAATGTACCTTTTACAGCTTTATCTGCTTCATCAGATGTTTCCCATTCTAACATATGCTTTTTAGATATAAAGACTCTATATAAAGTTTTTATTATTGCACAAACCATAGTATATGCTTGATACGGAATAAAACTTATAATTAAAAGCACTTGCTTAAAACTTTTAATTGTTCCTATTAACTTATTTTTAGGAGTTACAACAAAGTCAGTTATATTAAATAGTAAAGGAATCATAACTGCTAAGAATAGTATAAAAATTAATTCAATTTTAAAATCTAAAAAATATAAAATAACCCCATATCCAAACAAAATCCACGGTGCAATTATGCTTCTTCTTAAATTATCAAATATTTTCCATTTTGATAGATGAGAAATATCCATATTAAAAAGCCAAGGTATAAGCTGCCAATCTCCTCTTACCCATCTTTTTAATCTTTTTATACTACCTATATACGTTGTAGGATAATCATCTATAAATTCACTATTAGTTACAAGAGCACATTTAGCATAACATCCCTCTAACAAATCATGACTTAAAACCTTATTATTAGGTATATTTTTCTCTACAACCTCATAAAAAACATCAATATCTATAATACCTTTTCCTGTAAATATTCCTTCCGCAAAAAGGTCTTCGTAGGTATCAGAATAAGCTATGGAATACCCATCAACTCCTCCTTCTCCACCAAAAATCTTTGCAAATTTACTAGCATTAGCACTTTCTAGAGATATTGACACTTTAGGCTGCATAATTCCATATCCTCTCTCAACCCTACCATTTTTAATAATAGCTTTATTTAACGGATGAACCATTGCACCTATTAATTTTTTTATATTATTTCTAGGAACAAAAGTATCTGTATCTAAGGTTATTATATATCTTGCATCTCTTAAGTTTTCAATTGAAGTGCTTATAAGATTGAATGTATGATTTTTATCTTTCTTTAAAAGATTAATAAACTCTACTATTTTTCCTCTCTTTCTTTCTCTTCCCATAAATATATTTTCTTTAGGGTTGTAAGTTCTTTTTCTATTTAAAAAGAAAAACTTACATTCTTCTTCAAAATTATATTTCTTATTCAAATTCTCTATATTTTTTAGAGCAAAAATGTTTAATATGCTATCCTCATCTCTATTTTCCGTAACAGAATCCTTAAAATCTGCAAGTATAGCAAAATAAACATTACTAAGTTTATTAGCTAAATATATAATCTCTAATTTTTCTACTAAATTTAAAATATCATTTTTAGAAGATATAATAGTAGGGATTATAACTATAGTTTTATTATTATTTTCTAAATCATTTATATACATCTTAGGCACATGTCTTATATCCACATGTTTACACACATATCTATTTATTATTGATACTATTATTTCACTGCAAGGCACTAAAAGAATTATTGCTGCCACTAAATATTTATATATCTCAAAAGGTTCTCCTAAAAGATAAATTATAAATAAAACTATAAAATCTATTAAAAGTGTTCCAAAAATATTTATACTTAAAAATTTTGAATATGAATAAATATTTTTAAGATTAAGTTTTAATTCCTCTCCCAATTCTTCAATACCATTATCTACTAAATAATACCCAACATGCTTTTTATATTCACAATTAATAACATTATTTCTCCTTGATAAATCAATTGCTTTTGTTGCAATATCAATTTCATTTATCCCACATTTCTTAGATATTTTCTCTATTTTATGACGGTAATAATCTTTAGATTTAAAATCCATTTTTTCATATGCCAAAGCTGGGTCTTGCATAAGTATTTTCTCAACCATTGAAGTATTTTGAAAAAAATTTCTCCAATTTATACTGTCTATTTGTCGAAATGATATTATAGATGCTCCAATTTCCTCTTCTAATGATGCCTCTAAAAAATTAATATTTTCTCCGTTTTCTTTATGTTTAAATTCTTCTCTTATTATTTCATTTATTTCATTATTTTGAGTTAAATTATATTTTATAGCATTATTTAATGACTGCAAAAATATAAATGATTTATTTTTTATTTGTTCTTTTAAATCATTTAATTTGTTATAATTTTCATCTAATAATTCTAAAGTACGAGCTAAATCTTCCCCTTCTTTTTTATCTTTTTGCATATCTTTTAAACTATCAGTAAACTTTGATAAATTTATTATTAAGCTTGCTCTAAGCATTAAAGGAAATGCCCATAGTTCACCCATTGTTAACATTTCATTCTCATTTTTTATAAAATTTATACAATCTATTTCTGTAATTTTTCCTCTATGACTTTTAACTATTTTCATAGCTAAATTAAATATTCTAGGAGAAACTTTTTTATCAATATCTTCTAAAATCAAATTATTAAAATATTGAATAGGCATATTGAGTTTAACAACTTTATACTCTTTTTCAATAAGATAAATATTATCAAGAAGCCATTGCCCACCCCCTATAATTTCTTCTTTTTCATTAGATAATTTTTTTATGTAGCTATGAGTATCTTTTATTTTAATTAAACTATCTTTTAATTCTTTTAAAATATTTTTTCTACTAGACACTAAATTACTTTTACTCACTACTGTTCTCCTTTACAAAATTCTTCCTTAAAATAGTTTTTACCAAAAAACAAAAAATAATTACTAATATTCATTAATTTTTAAAAATTTAAACATATTTATGTACATTTTTTGAAATAATAAAATTTATTTAATGTAAACAACTCCATACCTTGACCTACTTAATTATTAATTTTATAATCAACTTAAATCCAATTTGGATTTAAGTTTGTTTAAATAAATAAAAAATAATTTAGAAAGGGTGACTATATATTGAAAAAATTATTTCATCTATTTTGGGTATATTTAAAGATATCTTCCACAACTCATGGAGGTGGCTATGCCATGATTGGAATAACAGAAAGGGAATTAGTTGAAAATGAAAAATTAATTTCTGATGATGAATTCATGGAAATTATAAGTATGTGCCAAGCATTTCCTGGACCTATTGCAATTACATCTACTGCCTTTGTAGGATATAAATTATATGGTCTAACAGGTGCCATTGCAGCTCTTTTGGGTATTTTATTGCCATCTGCCATAGTAATTTTTATAATATCATCTTTACTTGTCGAATATCATACAAACCCCTATGTAGAAGCTGCCATAAGTGGTATAGATGCCGTTGTACCAATGCTTATACTACTTGCTATTGTAAAATTTGGTGCAAAGTTTAAAAAAAATGCTCATAATATAATACTTGCTATTATAGCTATCATAGCTTTAGAATTTTTCAATCTAAATCCGGCTATATCAATTGTTATCTATGCAGTTTATGGTTTAATTGTTTTTAAATTTTTATATAAAGAAAAATAAACCTTATTAAAGTTTTTTATAATTTACTTTAATAACCTTAATATTTTACATAGCTAATTTTAAAATATAAACATTTACAAAACTTGACTTAACAATTTGTTAATAATATAATTTTCTTGAGTCCAAATTGGATTTAAGTTTTTAATGTTTTAAGGAGATGCATATTTTGTTTAGCTTAGATAACTTAAACCAAAAAGAAAAGCAAATTTATAAAGCAATAATCACATCTAATAACAAATTAAAGAAAGATATAATGACTGAACTTAATTTGCCTAAAACCACAGCAAATAGATTATTGCAATCTTTAATAAATAAAAATCTTATAAAAGAAATTGGTACTGATAAATCAACAGGTGGCAGACCACCTATTATTTATGGTAGTAAAGAAGATAGTTTTTATATAATAGGCATGGATTTAGCTAGAAGTTATTCAGAAGTAATTATACTAAATAGTTCTCTAAAAATAATTTTTAATCATAAAATTACAATGACAGAAACTTCAACTCCTGAATCTGTAATTAATTATCTATCATCTAAGATTAAAGAGGCTTTAAATCAATTATATATCAATGAAGATAAAATACTAGGAATGGGTATTGGAACTGTTGGACCTGTAAATATTAAAACTGGTATTTTAGGAAATGTGACTAATTTTAAAAACAATTCTTGGAGTGGAGCTGACATAAAATCATTAGTATCTAAACACTTTTCATTTCCTCTATTTATAGGAAATGGAGCTAACATGGCAGCATTAGGAGAATTTCACTTTAACTATAATCCATTAGTTCAAAAAGTTGCTTATGTAAACTTAGGGCTTGGAATTAGATATGGCTTAGTAGTTAATGGAAAAATAATAAAAAATCCTAATAGCAAAGAAGATGCCTTCGGTCATATGACAATTAAATATGACGGTGATTCTTGTCCTTGTGGAAACAATGGTTGTCTTGAACTTTACGCAACTATTGGCGGTATAGAAAAAATATATAAAAAATATTCAAACAAAGATATTTCTTTAGATTTAATAGTTCAAAATATAAAAGATGAATTTAAGTATACAGAAGCTGACTTAAGTAATACTAAATTTATTGAACACATGATTAACTATTCAGAAAAAACAAATAATTTTTCTTTTAAGGCATTAAATGAAGGAATTAGAATATTATCCTTAGGACTAAATAATTTTTCTAATCTAATAAATGCAGATAGGATAGTTATAAATGGTCCCTTAATTCAATTAGATTATATAATTTACAATTTGCTTTGTTATCATTTAAAAAATATACACAATAATGGCTCAGTAGATTCGATATACACCACTGAAGGATATTTTAAAGAAAATATAATTTCAACTGGTGCGGCTTTTACTATGCTACTTAACAAACTGCAATTATAATTCATTTCACTAACAAATTATTCTTATTCCTTAAAATAATTTAAAACAAACTATTATAAATTTAAAAGAAAGAGTGATTACATATGAAAAAATATTTACACCTCTTTTGGACATATTTAAAAATCTCTGCTACAACACACGGTGGAGGATATGCCATGGTTGGGATAATGGAAAGAGAACTTGTTGAAACACAAAAAATGATGTCCGGTGAAGATTATATGGAAACTGTAGGGATTTGCCAAACATTCCCTGGACCATTAGCTATAACATCTTCAGGTTTTATTGGTTATAGATTAGCAGGAATTGGCGGAGCTATTTCTTGCCTTCTAGGAGTTTTATTACCCTCTTTTGTTATAATTTTTATAATTTCTACTATATTACTAACATTTGACCAAAACCCATATGTTAAGGCTGCCATAACTGGTATAGATGGAGTAGTTCCTATGCTTATCTTACTAGCAGTTGTTAAATTTGCTGCAAAACTTAAAAAAAATGTGCATAACATTATAGTTGCAATTATTGCACTTATTGCTTTAGAAGTATTTGATGTGAATCCAGCAGTTGTAATAATAGCAGCAGCAATTTACGGTTTATTTGTATTTAGATTCTTATTCAGAGATAAAGGAGGAGCTAAATAATGATATTGATTCAATTATATGTAGTATTTTTAGCGGTTGGAACATTAGCTTTTGGTGGAGGATACGCAATGCTTCCATTTATAAAAAGTCTTTTGGTAAACAATATGCATTGGATAACAGCAGCTCAATTTACAAGCTATATAGGTATATGCCAAATAGCTCCTGGCCCTGTTTCAGTTAACCTTACATATTTTGTTGGATTTAAATTAACAGGAGTTCCAGGTGGAATATTGGCCATGATTGGACTATGTACTACACCATTTATTTTAGTATCGATTGCCTTTAAAGCCTTCTCTAAATTTAAAGATTCTGTTGTTTGGAATGCTTGTTTAAAAGGAATGAAACCAGCGTTAATCGCATTACTTTTAAGCGCTTTGGTTATGGTTTGTAAAACAGCTTACATAGGAAAAACATTCAATGGAGAATGGCATGAAATTGTAATTACAGTGATTTCAGGTATTCTTCTATTCTCTAAAAAGGTTCATCCAATCTTTATAATTATTTTAGCGGCAGTCCTTGGAATAGTATTTCAATTTGTACCTTTATTCAATTAAAGTTGAAAATACAAAAAGGTTTGTATTCTTTAAAACTACACATAGTTTTATTTAATACAAACCTTTTTTATTATTTCAAATATAAATTAAAATATTTTTTAATAATTTTCAACATTTACACATACAACGCCACTTAAATCTTTAATTTCATTTACTAGCTCCATGATTTTTACATTATTCTTACATCTAAACTTAGAACTTATATGATATATATTTATCTCATCTAAAGCCTCTTTTTCAATTTTATAACTTAAAATATAATTAGAATTTTTTCCAAGTATATCCATTATTTCATTTCTAGGCTTAGATTGAACCTTAATATTCATCTCAACAACTTTATGAGAACTTAATTTAAATATTCTTTGAAAAAACTCAAGTCCTACCAAAACTGCAATTGTTCCTAAAATAGCTATCATATAAAGACCAGAACCTGATGCAAGACCTATTGCTGCTACAACCCATATACCGGCTGCTGTTGTTAAACCTCTTACTATTTTTCTTTCAATTATTATAGTTCCTGCTCCTAAAAAACCTATTCCGCTTACAACTTGTGCTGCAATTCTACTCGGGTCTAAAGAAATATTATTATACCTTAAAACATCTGCAAATCCATATTGAGATACTATCATTATAAGAGCGCTACCAACTCCAACTAAAAAATGAGTTCTAAGCCCAGCCTCTTTTGAACGAAGCTCTCTTTCAAGACCAATAGCTCCCGCTAAAATTCCAGCTAGAACAATTCTAAGTACTATATCATGAATATTATAAGTAGGTACTGCATTCATATATCTTCCCCCTTTGTAATAATAATTAAATATGTATACGATTGTAAAATTATATGATTACAATATAAAAGCTAAAGCCTTTATAAATTAGGCCTTATTTTATCACATTATTCAATTTAAATAAACAATAAACCTAAAATTAATTAAATAAATTTTTATATCACTTATTTAATTTAATAATATAAAAACCTTAGTACAATATATAAAAAAATATAGAAATAATTTATAAAATTAAAACCATTTTACTAGGTATTTTTTATAATAACTTAAATTAAAACCCAACCTAAATTTTTAGAATTATAAATTGTATTTCTCTAATATTATATTAATCTTTATTAAAAACATATTCCTACTATGATAAAATAACTAAAAACCTCCTCATAAAATAAACATTTATGAAGAGGTTTTTTATTAAAATTATTTCATAAGCTTACTAATATTATTTGTAAATTCAACTGGATCTTCTATTGCTAATCCTTCTATAAGAAGTGCCTCATTATATAAAAGATTTGTATATAAATTAAACTTTTCTTTATCATTTTCATAAGCATTCTTTAATGCCTTAAACACATCATGATTTGTGTTAATTTCCAAGACTTTTTCAGCCTTTACACCTTCATTATTAGGCATAGCACTCAAAATCTTTTCCATCTCAATTGTTACTTCTCCCTCTGCTGATAAGCAAACTGGATGATTTTTTAATATCTTTGATGCTTTAACTGCTTTAACTCTATTGGATAAAGTTTCTCTCATAGCGTCTAAAATATTTCCTGTTTCTTTAGTTTCCTCTTCTGATAATTCTTTTTTATCCTCAGGTTCAATTCCTAAATCTCCACTAGACACTGACTTAAATTCTTTCTCTTTATAAGAGTTCAACATTTTTATAGCAAATTCATCAACATCTTCTTTAAAATATAAAATTTCATATCCTTTATCTAATAAAAGCTCTGTTTGAGGAAGTTTTTCTATTCTATCTATCGAACTTCCAACTGCATAATAGATATATTTTTGATTTTCTTGCATTCTTTCTAAATATTCATCTAAAGTTACTAATTTCTTTTCTTTTGAAGAATAGAACATTAATAAATCTTCTAAAACATCTCTATTAGCTCCAAATTCACTATATACGCCATACTTTAATTGTCTTCCAAAAGAATTATAGAATTTTTCATATTTTTCTCTATTATTCTTTAACATACTTTTTAATTCATTTTTTATCTTAGTTTTAATATTTTTAGCAATAAGTCTTAATTGTCTATCATGTTGAAGAATCTCTCTTGATATATTAAGAGATAAATCCTCTGAATCCACAACCCCTTTTACAAATCCAAAATAGTCTGGAAGAAGGTCTGCACATCTATTCATTATTAAAACACCATTTGAATATAACTCTAAACCTTTTTCATATTCTTTAGAATAAAAGTCATACGGTGCTCTCTCTGGAATAAATAAAATTGAATTATAACTTACTGCCCCATCAACACTTATATGAAGATGACTAAGTGGTGTGTCAAAACCATAATGTTTCTCTAAATAGAAATTATTATAATCCTCATCCTTAAGTTGAGTTTTATTTTTCTTCCATAGAGGAACCATACTATTTATAGTTTCTATTTCCTTATATTCTTCATATTCATTTTCACTACCTTCTTTAGGCTTGCTCTTAGTTAATTCCATTTTAATTGGATATCTTATAAAATCTGAATACTTCTTAATAAGAGATTGTATATTATATTCATCTAAATATTTATCAAAATTCTCATCATCATTATTTTCTTTTACTTTTAGTATTATTTCAGTTCCAACTGTTTCCTTATTAGTTTTTTCAATAGTATATCCATCAGCACCTTCTGATTCCCATTTATAAGCTTCACCACTATTTAATGCCCTACTTATAACAGTAACCTTATCAGCTACTAAAAATGCTGAATAAAAACCGACACCAAATTGACCAATTATTCCATGCTCATCATCTAATTCATTTTCTTTTTTAAACTTTAATGAACCACTTTGAGCAATAACACCTAAATTATTTTCAAGGTCATCTTCAGTCATTCCAATACCTGTGTCTTCTATTTTTAAAATTCTATTTTCTTTATCTATGTGTATGTTTATAAAGTAGTTATCTTTATTAAAACTTATTGACTTATCAGTTAATGCTTTATAATAAATCTTATCTATAGCATCACTCGAGTTTGAAATAAGCTCTCTTAAAAATATATCTCTATTTGTATAGATAGAATGAATCATAAGGTCTAACATTCTTTTAGATTCTGATTTAAACTGTTTCTTTTCCAAAATAATCTCTCCTTTATAACATATTACATATGTTTTATTTATTAGCACTTAATCAATTCGAGTGCTAACCATAATTTTTATATAACACATTTTATTATTTATGTCAATACTAGTAATTTATTGCCTAGCTTTATAAAATGCCTATAATTCCATATTTATTTTTTCTCTGTATGCTTTAGGACTTACACCATTTATTTTTTTAAACATTTTAGAAAAATTTAATGGATCCCTATATCCTACTGACCTTGCTATATCACTTATAGATAATTTATCATTATTAAGTAAAGCATATGCCTTTTCCATTCTATAGTTTAATAAAAATTCCTGAGGCGATATATTTAAGTTTTTCTTAAAAACAGTAAAAAGATAACTTCTATTTACTCCAATAAAATTAGCTATATCGGTAATTTTAATGTCCTCTATATAATTATGCTCTATATATTCTATGGCTTTTTTTATATAAATATCGGTTTGCTTTTCTACTTTCTCTTTTTGATACTCTGTATTTCCAACCAATTCAGCCAAAAATAAATACAATAATCCCTCTCTTTTAAGTTCATCTTCAAAATTTATATTTTTTAATTTTAATATTTCATCAATATATAATTTTAAAGCATTAGGTTTTTTTGCATAATTAAATATCAAATTTTCTCTATTTAAATCTGCATTTTCTAAATAACTTTTAGCCTTAAGCCCATTAAAACCAATCCATATATACGTCCAAGGATTAGTTTTATCTGCTTCATAATATGTTAATGTATCTGGGCATATTAAAAATCCTTGATTTTGTGTCAAATTATATTTTTTATTTTCTACAATATAACATCCTTTTCCCTTTAATATAAAATGTATTAAATAATGATTTCTAACTGCAGGTCCAAAACTATGCTCTGGTAAACATTCCTCAATGCCACATTGACATAAAAACAAATCTGATTGTTCTTCATTTTTATATTCTAAATACTTAAAATAATTATCTTCAGAATATTTAACAGGTGCCATAATAAATTCCTCCATGCAATACACTATATGTTATATTATTTTATATCAATTTACATTGCAATTCTAGTATAAATTAATATTTAATGTAATTTTTACCTAATTAGATTTAAATATTAAAAAATTATTTGTAAAACTTAATTACTATTCCCAATACTCTATATTCTAAAACCTATATATAACATTTTTACATATAACATCTAACATATGTATATTTAAATCTACCTAGTATATATGTATAATTAATACTATAAAAACAAATTTATCAAATATATAATCTAATATTAAAGAATTTATATTAAATTACGTGTTTATGTAAACAAATACAATTTTTTTTTAAGGAGACATCACTATGGGAATAAGTTTTAATCAAAATAAAAAAATGTTTCATATATCATCAAACAAAACAAGTTATATCATAAAAATTTTAGATACTAATCATTTAATTAGCCTTTATTGGGGTAAAAAACTAAATTCTGATAATGTTGAATACGTTTTTAGAACTAGAGATTTTGGAAGTTTTTTAACTAATACAGACAATATCAATGGATTTATGATAGAATCTACAAGCTTAGAATATCCAAGCTTTGGTGCAACTGACCTTAGATCGCCAGCTATTGAATTTCAATTCAAAGATGGTACAAGTGCAACTGACCTAAGATACAAATGCCATAATATATATAAAGGAAAAAACAAGCTTGATAACCTACCTGCCACGTATATTGAAAATGATACAGAAGCTGAAACCCTTGAAATAACACTTATCGATTCTTTAAAAAATGTGGAAGTTATTCTATCTTATAGTGTTTTTGAAGAATTTAATGCAATAACAAGAAGCGTTAAAGTTAAAAATTTAAGCAAAGAACCTGTTAATATTGAAAGAATTTTAAGTGCAAATTTTGATTTTAAAGATGCTAAATTTGATTTCATTCAACTATCAGGAGCTTGGGCAAGAGAAAGAGATTTTGTACGCACACCTTTAAGACGAGGCAGTCAAAGTATCGAAAGTAGACGTGGTGCTAGTAGTCACGCTCAAAATCCTTTTATAGCATTAGCAAGACCAGACACTAACGAACATACTGGAGATATTTTTGGTTTTAGCCTTGTTTATAGTGGAAACTTCTTAGCTAATATCGAAGTTGATATGTATGAAAATTCAAGAGTTCAAATAGGTATTAATCCTTTTGATTTTAAATGGCTTTTAGAAAGTGGAGAAGAATTTCAAGCACCTGAAGTTGTAATGGCTTATTCTCACGAAGGAATTACAGGAATGTCCCACATCTACCACAATCTTTACGGCAAAAGACTTTGCAGAGGAAAATATAGAGATAAAACAAGACCTATTCTTATAAACAACTGGGAAGCTACTTATTTTGATTTTGATGATAAAAAAATTGAAGCAATAGCAAAAGAGGCTTCATCATTGGGAATTGAATTGTTTGTTTTAGACGACGGTTGGTTTGGAAAAAGAAATGATGATAAAAGTTCCTTAGGCGACTGGTTTGTTAATAAAGAAAAATTAAACGGTGGGCTTAATAACTTAGCTAATAAAATAAATAATATGGGAATGAAATTTGGTTTATGGTTTGAACCTGAAATGGTCTCCCCTATAAGTAAATTATATGAAAAACATCCTAACTGGTGCATTCATATAGATGGTAGAACAAAATCTACTGCTAGAAATCAACTTATTTTAGACCTTGGAAGAAATGATGTTAAGGAATATATAATAGAAACAGTTAGTAATGTTTTAAAAAGCGCCAATATAGAATATGTAAAATGGGATATGAATAGAAACATGAGTGAAGTAGCTTCATCAGTTTTAGACCCTGCAAGACAAAGGGAAACTTCTCACAGATATATTTTAGGTCTTTATGAAATTCTAGAGGAAATAACTAATAGATTCCCTAACATTTTATTTGAAAGTTGCTCAGGCGGTGGTGGAAGATTTGATGCTGGAATGCTTTATTATATGCCACAAGTTTGGACAAGCGATGATACTGATGCTATAGAAAGACTTAAAATTCAACATGGAACATCTATTGTCTATCCAAATGTTACAATGGGTTGCCATGTTTCTGCTGTTCCAAATCATCAAGCTCACAGAATAACCCCTTTAAAAACAAGAGGAGCTGTAGCTATGTCAGGAAATTTTGGATACGAATTAGATATAACTAAATTATCTAATGAGGAAAAAGAAATCATGAAAGAACAAATAAATTTCTATAAAGAAGTTAGAGATACTATTCAATTTGGTAAACTTTATAGACTTTCTAACCCTTTTGAAGATAATGACGTAGCTTGGATGTATGTATCTGATGATAAAAAAGAGATTATTGTAACTTTAGTTAGACAATACGCTACGGTAAATAGAGGCTTCACTAATTTAAAATTAAAAGGATTAGACGAAAATTCTTCCTATGAAGTTGTCGGAGAAAATTTAACATTAGGAGGAGATATATTGATGAATTTAGGACTTAATATTCCTATGTTTGAGGGAGATTTTGCTTCAAAAGTATGGAGATTAATTAAAAAAGACTAATTCACATATATGTTAATATAAATAATACGTCTATCAAAAGTAAAAAATTTAAAGATTGTTAATAAAATTTTATGATATTAGATAAAGAAGATTTTTTATGATGCAAAATCAACTCTTTATCTGATATCATTTTTATTTTCAAACGTTAGAATTGTATTAAATAATAAAAACAATAACTTATAATATAAATTTTGTTCACAAAATATTAATCAAATGTTAATTAAATATTAATACTTTTATTACATATTATGGTATTTAATTATTGTAATGCGCTACCAATAGTGCTAAACTTATTATATACTTATTGATAATGATTTTCATTTATTTAAACAGAAGAACTTATATAGGGGGAAAAAGAATGTTTTTAGACGAATTAAAATGTGGTGACTCTGCTGAAATAGTAGAATTACACGGTGATGAAAAATTATGCAAAAGATTAACTGCATTAGGTTTCATCAAGGGATCTACCTTAAAATTAAAAAGAAAAGTATTATTCGGTGAAACTTTAATAATAAATATAAGAGGCTTTGATATAGCTTTAAGAAAAAGTGATATTAAAGGAATAGTATTAAAATAAATATTAAATCAATGATAATTTTAAATAAAACTAAAAAGAAAATTACCTAGGGAGGATTTATTAATGAAAACAATCGCTTTGATTGGTAATCCTAATGTAGGTAAAACCACTTTATTTAATGCTCTTACCGGTTCTAAACAAAAGGTTGGTAACTGGGCAGGTGTTACTGTTGACAAGAAAGAGGCTTTTTTGGAAAATACAAAAATAGTGGACTTACCTGGGATTTATGCTATGGATACATTCTCTAACGAAGAAAAAGTATCTAAACATTTTTTACAAAATGAACAAGTTGACCTTATTTTAAATATAGTTGATGCTTCTAACATTGAAAGAAACCTATATTTAACAATGCAACTTAAACAATTTAACAAACCAATAGTTCTTTTAGTAAACATGATAGATGTTGCTGAAAAGAAAAATATATTTTTAAATTTCAATGCTCTTGAAAAACAATTTAAAGTAAAAGTTATACCAATATCAGCTTCTAAACGCAAAGGTTTGGACGTTGTACAAGACTTTATCAAAAATACAAATGATTTTTCTAAATATCTAGACAACTCGGTTTATGAATTTAAAAATGAGAATGAAGTATATAAATTCATAGATACTAACCTTAAGTCTAGCTATAAAAAGAATGGTAATAACCTTTCTTTAACAGATAAAATTGATAATATAGCTTTAAACCCATGGCTATCTTATCCAATATTTTTTGCTATAATAGTTCTAATATTCTTGTTTACCTTTGCTTGGGTTGGACAACCATTGGCAGACAAGTTAACAGATTTTCTAACGGGTTCTATTCCTGACTATCTAACTAGCACCATACTTGCTAATGCATCTCCATGGTTTAGTTCATTAGTAGTAGATGGAATAATTGGTGGTGTTGGTTCTATTATAGGATTCTTACCACTTATAGTATCTTTATATTTCTGTATCTTCTTATTAGAAGAAAGTGGATACATGGCAAGAGTTGCCTTTTTAATGGACGGAATAATGAAAAAAATGGGGCTTTCAGGTAAAGCATTTATTACAATGATGCTTGGATTTGGTTGTTCAGTTCCTGCTATAGGTTCTGCAAGAACATTAGAAAGTGAAAAAGATAGAAAACTTGCTGGTCTTTTAGCACCTTTAATGTCTTGTAACGCTAAGTTACCTATTTACGCATTATTTGTATCTGTATTCTTTAGAGGTCACGAAGCCTTAGCTATATCATCAATATATATACTTGGTGTAGTTATTGCATTTATAGTTGGAACTTTATTCTCTAAAACAGTATTTAAAAAAGATACTGAACCTTTTGTGGTTGAACTTCCAGAATACAAAATTCCAACAGTTACATCTATGGTAAAACAAATTTGGAGCAAAACTAAAGGATTTTTAGTAAAAGCCGGAACTATAATTTTTGCTATGAGTGTTCTAATATGGTTCTTACAAAGCTTTAATGCTCATGGATTTACCACTAATATAGATACTAGCTTTTTAAAATCTATTGGAGATATATTCATTCCATTCTTTGCACCATTAGGTTTTGGAAACTGGCAAGCTTCTGTATCATTACTAACAGGATTAATGGCAAAAGAAACAGTTCTATCAACAATGCAAGTAATTTATCCTGGAGAACTTCATTTAGTACTTCCAGCATACTTTACTACTATATCAGCTTATGCCTTCTTAATATTTGTTTTATTATATACACCTTGTATAAGCGCATTAGGTATGTTAAAGAAAGAATTTGGAGGCAAATTCACTATTATGGCAGCATGCTTCCAAATAGGTCTAGCTTGGATTGTTTCATTATTATTTTATAATGTTGCTATGCTTACAACAAATGGAGGGGTTAAAATGGAATATATAATAACAGCTATAATAATTTTATTTGTTGCTTTTATAATATTTAAAAATTTAAGAAAATCAGCTAAAGGGGAATGTCATTGCTCTGGTTGTACTTCACAATGCGGAAAAAGACAATCTCCATCAAAAGTAAAAACCTTAAAATAATATATAAAAAAGAAGTTATAATATTTTATAACTTCTTTTTTTATGCATCTTTTTATCAAATTTTTAAACAAAAACATAAAAAAATTAAATAAAAGTATTGGGAGTCATACTAAAATAACATTGGTGACTCCCTTTAAAATTATTTACTATATATGTACTAAACTTTATACATATTGATGTTTATTTTGAGAATTATTCACAATAAATCTCCATTGGATATTTTTATATTCTTCCGTTGCATAGTTTATTCCAACTCTTGGTGTCGCATCATAATTTGGAATATATCCATCATCCTCAATCCATAATAATTCCGACGACACTAAATCTTCACCATTTAATGTTTTGTCTATTTTTAGAGCTTTTGTGAGTCTACCTGGTCCTATTAAACCTTCTACTCCTCTTATTAAAACTGCTTCAGGAAACCCTTCAACTCCTGTTACTATATTTAACATATAATGTATTCCATAACACAAATATATATATGCTACTCCACCATTTCTATACATTATCTTAGTTCTCTCAGTCTTTCCTTTATGGGCATGACATGCAGTATCTTGCTCGCCATAATAAGCCTCTGTTTCTGTTATACGTATTTTTTTTATTTCGCCATCAACTCTTCTGCAAAGCAGTTTTCCTAAAAGTTTTGGAGCCAAATTTACAGCTGAATCATTATAAAAATCTTCATTTAACTTTTTGGGTTTACTCATATCTTTTATCACCATCCACAAAATTACTTTAAACCACGCTACTTATATATTATAACATTTTCTTAACTTGATGATAAAAGTTTATTTTTTCTAATTACAATTTATTTATTTATTAAAAAATATTAACTTTTAATACCACTTTATTAAAATTTATCTATTTTTAAAAAATTCTCATTTTCATTTATATTTTAAGATAATCTTATATTATTTATCATAACTGAACCACTATCCTTTTGATTAAATATTAAAGTTACCTTAGATATATTCTTTAAATTAACCTCACTAAATACCTCTAAAGGAATTCTAATATCACTTAAAACTGTATAACTTGACCAAGAATACACTATCTTATCTTCAAATTTACCATATACATTATCACCCTCTACATAATTTAAACTTTGACTTTCATCTCCCAAAACAATTTGAGATTTATTACCAAATTTATCTTCTAATCTAATTATAAAAGATTGACTTTGATTTTTTAAATTTAAATTATCTGATGGATCTATTGCTAAATTTAAAATTAAACTATCATACTTTTTAAAATTAATATTATTTATAGGAATTTCAAATACCCCTAATCTATCTTCCCACTTTATATTTATTAATTTCTTGCAATCAAAGCCTTCAATATTTTGAAGAGGAAGATTAAATCCATCTATCTCATTTTCTCTACTTTGTAAAGCTTGCTTTAAAACATTAACTTCTACTTTTTCATAAACCATATCATGAATATTTTCATAATCTAAAATTACTTGCTGTTTTTTTCTCCAAAATTGAATTTTCACCTCTAAACCATACATATATGCAGGCTCAAAACTACTATAATCATTAAAAGATACAATATTATTCTTATAAAAAACACTATCTAAAAAATCTTTTGAAAAATTTTTTAAAAAGGTTTCCTGATCTATCCTGCTTATCTGATTTTTTATCTTATCCTTACTATTTAAATAATTAGAATCATTTTTTATAAGCATAGAATTAAACCAATTATGATTAGAATTTTTAAGAAAAACTAGATTAACATCACTTGTCCTATTTTTATTTAAAGTTATAGAATCAAACAATGAAAAACCATCTAAAGTATCAACATCACCATCAAGTTCTGGAACTATTATTGATATTGGTATATCTGGATATTCTCTATCTAATTCATCTGGAAGAGTTGGTGCTACACTTATTACTCCCTTTACATTATCATTTTCTAAAGCTATATCAATCGCAGTTTCTCCCCCTCTTGAATGTCCTATAAGAAATATATTATCTAAATCAAGCATTCTTGTTAAATCAACACTAAACCCTTCTAATATTCCGTTATTAGCATCCTCAAAAGCTTTAATAAAACTAGGAAACATATTTCTAACCTTTTTATTATCATCTTCATTTCCAAAATTTGAATTATAAGCTCCCTGTATATCTAAAGTAAAGGTAGCATATCCACAACTCGCTAAATAATCCACTAAATACTTAAAACCCTTATCAAATCTAGTATCATTACTGGTATTATTGTATCTTCCATGAATTATTAAAACTACTGGATATCTCCCCTCTTTACTAGGTATAGATGCAAGCCCCCTAACATTATAGTAAACAGTATTTCCCAACTCTGTAATAAAACTTTTTTCCCCTAAATCAAAATCAGCTTCTATTATATCCATAGTAGCCGATTCTTTAATTTCTACACTATTTATTTCTTTTTCGGTAGTATAAACTGTGCTAGTTTCTGCAACTTTCTTTTCCTCTTCAGCACATCCAAATAAGTTAATAGAAAAAATTGCTATTACAAAATAATAAAAAAATTTCCCCATCACTAAAACACTCTCTTTCACCTTTAAAACACTAAATAATATTAATGCTTTTTTAATATTATTTTTTTACACATTCCATACTCATACCATTCACACTCCTTACAAATATCTGCTAATATATCACTTGTTATTTTTCTTTGCACAAGATTTATAACATCTTTATACACATAAAATTCTTCCTTTAAGTTAAAGTACTTTAATACTTTTTCATCCATAGTTTTAACCTTAACTTCGCTACTACAAGCTTGTCCTTTGTTATGTGGACAAGCTACGCACAAATCATCCAATCCACATTCTATCTTAATCTTAAAACCTTGTTTATTTTTTAAAATTTCTATATTTTTATCCATATTTTTTATAAATTCTGCACTATACCCTCTACCCTCATACGATTGAGTGCATAACAAATGATGCGGTCTTAATATCATATTTTAATCTCCCTCTTACTAATAATTATGATTATCTAATAACATATTTATTTCATCCACAGTCAAATTCCTATACTCACCACTCTTTAAAGATTGGTCTAATTTTAAATCACCAATTGCTACCCTTTTAAGATAAACTACATAACAGCCTACTGCTTTAAGCATTCTCTTTACTTGATGTTTTTTCCCCTCCGAAATTGTAAGATATCCAGAAACTATTTTGGGATTATAATTTTTACAATCTACATCAATTAAACTTTTAATATAAATTTCTTCTTTAAAATCTAAATATCTTCCCTCTTTATATATCTCTATTTTAGCTGGTTTAGTTAATATTTCATTTTGTTGTAAAAAAACTCCTTCTTCTAAAGATTTTTTATCACTTTCATTTAAAGAACCTAAAGCCCAAAAAAAATAAGTTTTATTAATATGCTTACTTGGATGCATTAAAAGATGCTCAAACTCCCCATCATTAGTAAATAAAAGCAATCCTTCCGTATCCTTATCAAGCCTTCCTACATGAAAAATCCCACTTGCCTCATCATTAAAATAATCAAAAACAGTTTTATTTTTCTTGTCCCTAGTTGCAGTTATACATCCACTTGGTTTATTAAACATGTAATAAACTTTTTCTTTATATTTAACCTCCGTATTATCATAAAGTATTATATCAATGCCTTCTTTAATTTCTAACGCTGGCTGTATCGAAACTTCTCCATTTACCATAACTAATCCCTGTTTTATATATTCTCTAACATTTTTTCTTCTTCCAATGCCAGCCTCAGCTAAATATTTATCTAACCTCATATCCATCTCCTCACTACAATTCATATATATTTTAAAAATTATTAATTTTATTATACAAAAATCTGTTAAAATTAATATAAAAAAATCCATTCACAATAATTTAGAATGGATTTTTTATCTAAAATTTAAATAACTCCTACCACATCATCTACTGGTAATGATAAACAAATTCCTCTAGCCTCTGTTTTTAATCCAACTTTTTCATTTATCATTTTCATTATTTCATATCTATTTTTATTTTCTGCTAAAATTAATACAAATTCCTTTTCAGGTTCTATAGTTATTCCAAGAAATTTTGATACTTCGTTTGTATCTAAACTACGACAATGAATTACTGTCCCTCCCGTAGCACCTGCTTTTTTAGCAAACTCCATTGTTTGCTCTGAAAAACCATAATTAACTATTGCCACTATTACACCAAATTCTTTAGTTGTAGACATATTATCACTATCCTTTTTATTTTCTTTATTCCAACAATCATTAGTTGGCAGAAACACCTCTTTTGATATTATTGCACCTGCGCTTGATATAGGAACACTAAACGCAATACCATTTCCGTGATTAATTAAATTAATACTATTATTTAAACTTTCTAATATTAATTTACTCTTACAACTTGGTATTATGCTTAAAATTATATCTTTCTCGTTCTTATTTAATCCTAGATAATCTAAAATTTCTGAGCTTGCTGTTCCCTTTCCTAAACAAATAAGGTTAATTACCACATTATGCTTTCTATAAATACCAACTACTTTTTCACCCATACCACGCTCTACAATACTAACTAATAATTTAATCTTTCTTATATCACCCACAGATTATTTCTCCTCATCATAATTAATAATTTCATACTCCTCTTTAGACACATTTCTATTAGCAATTTTCTTAGATTTCTTTATTTTGATATTATAAATTAGACCTAAGATTTGTATGGATATTAAAGGAGTCATAGCTACCATTGCTATTATGCCAAACGCATCTGTTAATATATTTCCCCCTATGGCATCACAAGCTCCCATAGCAATTGGTAATAAAAATGTCGCAGTCATAGGCCCAGATGCTACTCCCCCTGAATCAAAAGCTATTGCAGTAAACATCTCGGGAACAAAAAATGATAATATTATAGCAATACTATATCCTGGTACTATTAAGTACCATATAGAAATTCCAGTTAATACTCTAAACATAGCTAATCCTAAAGAAATGGCTACCCCAATTGACAAACTTCTTTGCATCATTTTTCTTGAAATAGCACCTTCTGAAATATCTTCAACTTGTTTATTTAATAAATATACTGCAGGTTCTGCCATAACAATAAAATATCCAATAATCATTCCCAAAGGTACCAATATCCAATTATATGATAACAATGCAATATTTTTTCCTACATATATACCAACAGGCATAAACCCTACATTAACCCCAGTAATAAAAAGAACTAATCCTAAATAAGTGTATAATATACCTATAGTAATTTTGATTAGACCTTTCTTACTAATTTTAAAAGCAAAAATTTGAAATATTAAAAACAATAATAAAATAGGTAATAAAGCACCAGCAACTTCTAAAGAGTAACTAGGCAAACTACCCTTTAACAAATTATATATATCAAATAAATTATCCACATTTTGAATTGTATTTATAGAATAAGCTTCTTGAGAAAAATCATAAAAATTACCTGTAAATAAAACTGCAATAATTGGCCCTATTGAACAAAGAGCTACTAAACCAAAACTATTTTCCTCAACAGATTTATCACCACATACAGAAGCTATTCCTATTCCTAAAGCTATAATAAAAGGCACAGTAATTGGCCCAGTTGTTACCCCTCCTGAATCAAAAGCCACAGGTAAAAAATCTTTTTCTATAAAAAACATCAAAATAAATATAGCAATATAAAAAAAAGTTAATATATAATTTAATTTAACTTTAAAAAGTATTCTTAATACTGCTATAACAAGAAATATTCCTACACCCAAAGCTACTGCTAATATTATTGTCATATTAGGTATATTAGGTACCTGTTGCGCTAATACTTGCAAGTCAGGCTCTGCTAGTGTAATTATTACTCCAATAAAAAAACACGAAACAATAACTAATATTAAATTTTTAGATTTAGTTAAATATGCACCTATCTTTTCTCCCATAAGCATCATAGACATATCAGCGCCTAAAGTAAATAAGCCCATTCCTAATATAAGCATAAAAGTTCCCGTCAAAAATAACTTAATAGTACCTGAAGACATTGGTATTATAGTAAAATTCAATAATAAAACTATTAATGTTATTGGAAGTACAGAAAAAATAGCTTCTCTAACCTTACATAATAATTCTCTATTCAACAAATCACCCCCTATTTTTATCTTTACTCTATAATTACTATATAAAATATCTTTTTATTACATTTATAATTAATACCCTTAAAATTCAATTTATATACGCTATAAAAATAACAATAGCTCTATTTTAATCACTTAAAACTCACTATATATAGAAAAAATTCATAAAAAAGACGTTGATTTTCTCAACGTCTTTTTTATGAATTTTATGTGAAATTAATTACAACTAAAAATATAAACCATTTTTTAACTACAAACTAATATTTAAACTAACTTTCTACCCATCAAAACCCCCATAACAGAAGCCATCATAAGTCCTCTAGTCCATCCACTAGAATCACCCAAACAATATAAACCATCTATGTTTGTTATAAAATCTTTTGTCATCTTTACTCTATTACTATAAAATTTAAGTTCCGGTGAATAAAGCAATGTTTCATCTCCTGCAAACCCAGGAACTACATGGTCTACAGCTTGAATAAAGTTTATTATATTAATCATAGCCCTATATGGCATAGCTGCTGTAATGTCACCAGCTATTGCATCTGGTAATGACGGTTTTACATTTGACCTTGTAAGCTCTTTTTGCCATGTTCTCTTTCCACTTAAAATATCTCCATATCTTTGCACTAAAATATGTCCATTTCCAAGCATATTTGTAAGCTCCCCAACTTTTTTAGCATATTCAATCGGTTGATTAAAAGGTTCTGTAAAATTGTGAGAACATAAAATTGCAAGATTAGTATTATTTGATTTTAACTCTTTATATGAGTGTCCATTTACAACTGCTAAATCATTATCATAATTTTCTTGACTAACAAATCCACCTGGATTTTGACAAAAAGTTCTTACTTTATTTTTAAAAGGTTGTGGATATCCAATTAATTTTGATTCATATAAAACATTATTTACATCTTCCATTATCTCATTTCTAACCTCTACACGAACCCCTATATCAACAGTTCCAGGTTCATGCAATATATTATGCTCCTCGCATAGTTTTTCAAGCCAATCAGCACCTTTTCTTCCAGTCGCAACAACTATATGTTTTCCGACTAAAGTTTTTAAATCATCATGTTTTGCAGCGCTTTCAATAATTGCACCTATACATTTTCCACTTTCTATAACAACATCTTTACAAGCATATCCAAAATATATATCTACACCATTTTGAATAAGATATTTCTCTATACTATAATAAATTTCCTGAGCTTTTTCAGTCCCTAAATGACGAATAGGACAATCTACTAACTTTAATCCAGCCTGTATTGCTCTTTTCCTAATATCTTTTACCTTTTCCTCCTGACCAATACCCTCAACTTTAGAATCTGCACCAAATTCTAAGTATATAGAATCAGTATACTCTATAATTTCTTGAGCAAAATCCTCACCAATTAACTCTGGTAAATCTCCACCAACTTCATAACTTAAAGATAATTTACCATCTGAAAAAGCCCCAGCTCCTGAAAAACCAGTAGTTATATGACAATATGGTTTACAATTCATACAGACTTTTGTTTTAGTTTTAGGACAACTTCTTTTTTCAACAGGTCTTCCTTTCTCAACAATAGCAATCTTTTTTTTACTTCCATTTCTTATCATCTCTAAAGCTGTAAATATTCCAGCTGGTCCTGCACCTATAATAACAACATCATAATTATTCATACCTATCCCTCCAAATCTTTAACCAATTTATTTATTAATTCTTATAAATTTATAAATAAAAAACTACCATAAATATTAGATTTATAGACCATATAACTTAATGGTTACTTATAAATCAACTATTTACGGTAGTGGGTAGAAACGCTCAACCTAAATTATGAGCTTATATAAGCGATATAACTTTTATTTTATTTAATCATCATCTAAATTTAATTGAAAATAGACAATAATACGAACAATATATAAATTATTCTTAATTATGCAAATTCATATTAATAGCTATTATTAATCATTTACAATATTAATATTATATTATTTTTTAATTTTTTGCAACTATTTTATTAATTAAAATGACGAACAATATTTATTAAATTTTATTTTTAATTAATATTTTTATCTATATTTTTTTATTTTATACCTTTTTTCTCTTCATGAAATTATAAAAGAACTAGAAGTATATAACTTTCTAGTTCTCTTAATTATCGTTACTTTAATTTTTCACATACTTTATTAAATGTTTAATGTATCATTATAAAACCTAATTTAAATCTGTTTTTGAGAGTTATTAGCATTGTTGCTCTTGTATTTTACTAACTTCCTCTAGCTTAAATTGTAATAGCATTTGCATTTTTATAATATTTACCAATGTATCCTTTACAGATTCATTAACACTAATTAAATCATCTGCACAATCTGCAATCTCTAATGCTTTTTGGATTTTTTCACCTTCTGCATTTATTATATGTGCAAGTCCTGTTTCTTCTAAAGCTATTGATTCAATTATATCTGATATAGCTTGATTCTTATCTATAGAATTTTGTGGTTTTTCAATTTTAGGTGCTGACATATGAATCCCTCCTACTATTCTTTATCTACTTCATTTTGAACTACTTGTCTTTTTGAATTATTTCCATTTATTTTACTTGCTTCTTCCAATTTAAATTGTAATAACATCTGCATTTTTATAATATTTACGATAGTATCTTTTACAGATTTATTTACATTAATTAAATCATCTGTACTATCTGCAATTTCTAATGCTCTTTGAATCTTTTCACCCTCTGCATTTATTATATGTGCAAGTCCTGTTTCTTCTAAAGCTATTGATTCAATTATATCTGCTACAGCTTGTTCCTTATCTATCGCATTTTTAGACCTTTCAATTTTAGGTGCTGACATATAAAACACTCCTTATTGTACCTGTCCTATAACAAGTTTTTATTTCCATTTCATTAGTTATAATATTAAAATTTAAAGTTTTTGTTACTCAAAAATTTTAAAAACTTTTATTCTTAAAAATATTTAAAGAGAGTTATATAAATTTTTATATAACTCTCTCTAAAATCTAATTCATATCCACAGCTGTTTCTAATTTTGTTTTTATTATCTCCTCTTGAACTTCTTGCATTTTTACATCATCTAATGGATAAAATCTCATTGCTATTAAGCCAATTATCCATCCAAGCATTGGCATTCCTATAAATAATGCTGCAGTTACTGCAAACATCCCTTTTATATTAGGATCTGTAGCTTGTGGCATTGCAGATGTATATCCTAAATATGCAACTGCAAATCCTATTATAGTTGTAGCAAAAGATGATACTAATTTATCTATAAAGGAGAATAAAGTTGCCATCATACCAGGTACATATTTTCCTGTTAAATAAGTTTCATAATCTGCACAATCAGCTATCATAGGAACTACTATTCCACTTGCTAAAGATGAAGCTCCATATCCTAAACTATATACAACTATCCAAAGTATAGTCATTAATCCAATACTATCTAAAGATATTTTTGTAGGATCTCCAATAAATAATATTAAGAATAACCCTGTATACATTGCCATAGCCGCCTTAGTAAATTTTATTAAAGCTTTTTTAGAACCAAATTTACTCGCATATTTTGTTCCCAACATTATTATTATAAATGTTGGAAGAGCAGTTATCATTGACATTTTTCCATATAAAGCATAGTTACCCATTACTATTCCATATAGCATTACCATAACGGTTGTATTTCCTGATGTTTGACTTGCTAATTTATTTGTAGCAGCAGCTACTGTAAGCATTTGCAAACCTCTATTACCTTTTAAAATTGTCAAATAATCCTTAAATTTAACATTAGGCGCTTTTTTATCACCAAAAAATTCTTCTCTATCCTTGCTCCATATACCAATTATAGCTAATAATGTGAAACAACCAGCTATTATGATATAAGTTAATGAAAACTCTTGCATAGCTTCCAATGTAAATCCACCATATTTAGGTGATAAATATGCTGAAGCGTATTGAGCAGATAAAGAAAATAAGAATAAATTATAAATTCCATCAAACCTTGCAAACAAAGGTCTTTGAGAAGGATCATTAGTTAGACATGATTGCCCAGCCTTTGTACATGCTGTTTGAAATGTATATCCAATTATATATAAAGCATATAACCCTATAAATCCTATAAGCCTCATATTTTCAGGCATTAAATATAAACAATTATACAAAACTAATATACTTACAGCCATTATTGTATATCCAATAATAATCATAGGTCTAAACTTACCAAACTTAGTATTAGTCTTATCTATTACAAAACCTATAATTGGATCTGTGATAGCATCAAACATACGCATTGATGTTAATAATGATGATACAAGAACAACTGCAAGCCCAACAACCCCTGTCGCATAATACGATACATAAGTCATTAAAAGCATTATCACATTTGTAGCAGTATTATTAAGTGCATAAAAACCTATTTGCCATGTTTTAGCGTTATTATACTTAATATTTTTATCTAAATTCATATTTTCACCCCATATTTTCAAATTCTTTGTGTCAGTATTAATAATTCTTAATCATGTTATATTTATTAATAAATCAAGCAACGAATCTTTAAATCCCATTTATGTGCTTTATTAAACACCTTCTGAACCTATATATTTAAAAACGTTTTCAAGATTGGCACATTTATCAAATATGTTGTGTATTTTAATTTATATTTAACTGCATATATTAATTCATTTATTTGTTAATCACACAATTCAATCTTTTATAATGGATATAATTGCATATAAACATAATTATTTATATACAATTATATTCCTAAATTTATTATTTCCCCTTATTTATGGCTTCTTTTAAGCCATTTAAATATACAGCACCTAATGCTCTATCATATAAACCATATCCAGGTCTTCCTGTTTCACCCCAAATCATTCTTCCATGGTCTGGTCTATATGGTCCATCAAAGCCATAATCACAATATGCCTTCATTATTTCATAAAAATCTAATGAACCTGCATCTGACAGATGAGCAACTTCATTAAAACTACTATCCCCAGTAATTAACACATTTCTAAGATGAGCAAAATGTATTCTATTTCTTTCACCACCAAAATATTTTATCATTTTTACTATATCATTAGTTTTTGTACATCCCAATGAACCTGTACAAAGTGTCAATCCATTATATTTACTATCATATAAATTTAAAAATCTCTCTAAATTTTCAAAATTAGTTATTATTCTTGGAAGACCAAATATTCCCCAAGGTGGATCATCTGGATGTATTGCCATATTTACTTCCTCTTCCTCTGCAACAGGCATTATTCCCTTTATGAAGTACTCTAAATTTTCCCAAAGCTTTTCTTCATCTATATTTTTATATTTATCAAGTAATGCACCAAGTCCACCTTCACCATATGAAGTATCCCATCCTGGAAGTTCTAATTCTCCTAGTTTAGGATCCATTTTAGCAATATCTTTTTCATCATATATTAAACATGTTGAACCATCTGCTAATCTATATTCCAAATCTGAACGAGTCCAATCAAATACTGGCATAAAATTATAACAAATTGTTTTTATTCCCGCCTTACTTAAATTTCTTATTGTTTCATTATAATTTGCTATATATTTATCCCTTGTAGGAAGTCCAAGCTTTATATCTTCATGAACTGGAACACTCTCTATAACTGAAAGCTCTAAACCAGCATCTTCAACCTCCTTCTTAAGTTCTAGTATTCTATCAAGTGGCCATACTTCCCCTACTGGTATATCGTATATGGCACTCACTATGCCCTTCATTCCTGGTATTTGGCGAATATAATCTATTTTAACTGGATCATCTTTGCCATACCATCTAAAAGTCATATACATAATCTCACCCCTTATTTTAAATTTATTTATATTACATCACTTAAACACCAGAATATGCAGAAAATGCTCCATCCACAGGAATAACTACACCATTTACAAAACCTGAAGCTTCCTCACTTATTAAATATAATAATGTACCTAATAATTCTTCAGGTTTACCAAACCTATCCATTGGTGTGCTTCTTAATATTTTTTCTGTTCTTTCAGTTGGCGTTCCGTCTTCATTAAATAACAATTTTTCATTTTGAGCTGTTACAAAAAATCCTGGAGCTATTGCATTAACTCTTATACCTACCTTAGACATATGAACTGCAAGCCATTTAGTAAAATTACTTACCGCAGCTTTAGCCCCTGAATATGCAGGTATTTTCGTAAGAGGAGTAAATGCATTCATGGATGAAATATTAATAATTGATGCACCTTTTTTATTTATCATATCCTTTGCAAATTCTTGGCTTGGAAGAAGTGTTCCTAAATAATTTAAATTAAATACAAACTCAACTCCCTTTTCATCTAAATCAAAAAATGTTGTTAATTCATCATTTTCTAAATCCTCTAGCCTCAAATATTCATTACTTGTTGTTCCTTTCGGATGATTTCCACCAGCACCATTTATTAATATATCACAGCTACCAAATTCCTTTAATATTATTTCATGAGCATGTTTTAAACTTTCTTTATCTAAAACATTGGTGTCTATTCCAATGGCAATACCTCCATTTTTTCGAACCTCTTCAGCTTTTTTATCACAACATTCCTGTCCTAAAGAAAGTATTGCTACTTTTGCACCACACTCTGCTAATGCATCTACCATAGTGCCACAAAGCACCCCTGCTCCACCTGTTACTACACAAACTTTATCTTTTAAATCAATATTAAATGGTAATTTCATGAAAATCTCTCCTAAACTTAATTAAATATGCTCTACGTTTAATACTTTTATAACCTATATTAAAATCTTGTATCCCACGCACCACAAAATGCATCAACAGGACTTACACCTTTAAACTCTGATTTTCCCATTATTTTTTCTATTACTAAATCTAAACTAACATCATTGCCATTATAAGCATTTATATAAGTTGGTACCATTGGTACATCTATTAAATGGAATGGATTGTTCACAGATACACAAACGGTTGGCAATTCTGTTACATACCAAGGAATATCAGGTCCCATTGGCATACTCCAAGTTATACGCCTTACATTACTTTGAGAAAATCCTGCAACATTTACAAACAACATTACTGCATCATATTTATCAACAAATTCCTTTATAGGAGTCATAGCTAATAATTGTTTACCATTTAGCCCACCTTGTGGATTAAATGTATCTACTTCAAATCCTACACTTTCTAATTTGCTTTTTACTCTTGATTCTAAAGAGCCTTCATTTGCCATAGATACTGCTGCTGCACTACCTGTTTGGTCTATTGTATAAAGCATTATCCTTTTATGGGTTTTTGGTGTTATTGGCAATTGATTTTTAGTATTTTTAACTAATGTTATAGCCTTGTCTGCTATATCCCTAGCAACTTCTAAATGTTCATTACAGCCAATTACCGACAATCCATCTTTATTTGGAACTAAATTTGCTTCTTCTTTCTTTTTGTGTAATTTTAACATTGCTTTAAATGCTAAAACACGAGTAACAGCCTCATCTAAACGTTCATAAGTTAAAGTTCCATTTTCTAATCCTTTTTTAAGGGCATTTATATCCTCATCTTTATCTCTATAATAAAGTATCATATCACATCCAGCTGCTAATGCAGTTGGTATCATCTCTTCTCTTCTAATTGCTGAAGTTAATCCAACCATATGAGTAGCATCAGTTATTATAAGACCATTAAATCCTAATTCTTGACGAAGTAAATCCTGTAATAATTCTGGAGCTATAGTAGCTGGCATTATTTCATTATCTTTTATTCCAGTTCTTAACTTTCTAGAATATTCAGGAAGTCTTATATGACCTATCATAACAGCCTCAACTCCTGCATCTATCATTCCTTTATATACCTTCCCAAAATTTTCATCCCATTCTTTACAACTCATTGTATTATTAGTTGTAACTATATGTTGGTCTCTCTCATCTAAACCATCACCTGGGAAATGCTTCATACAACTTGCAAGTCCAGCATCTTTTGCTCCTTGCAAATATTCCTTTGACATTTCAAGAACTACATCTGCTTCACTTGAGAAACAGCGGTTAGATACAACACAGTTTCTCCAATTTTTATTTATATCAACTATTGGTGCAAAAGTCCAATTACAACCTATTGCAGCTGCCTCTTTGCATCCATAATATCCTAATTTATAAGCATTTTCTTTATTTTGAGTAGCACCTATTGTTACATGATATCCAAAATGCGTTCCACCTTTAACTCCACCATCTCCACCAGCTTCTATATTAGCTGCTATTAATGCTGGTATCTTACTAGTTTCTTGTATAATTTTATTTTGTTCATATAATTGCTCTGGCGACATATTATTATATCTAAATCCACCAATTCCATATTTGTTTATACGTTCCTTTATTTCATCATTAGTATTATTCCAAAGCATATCAACAAATACTTGTCCTATTTTTTCATCTAATGACAAATTGCCTAACGTATCTTTCACCCATTTTATATCTTCATCAGTTAAATTAAATGGTTTTGCCTTTAAATCTATCATTTTTCTATTTCCCCCTCAAAATTTTACTTATCTCCAGATAAGTTTTCTTTAAACTCTTTTATCACCTTTTCTTCATATTTCCCCTTATAAGCATTACTAATAAATAATTCTAAAGTTTCATTAGTAAATCTACTCCAAGATTGATTTTCCTTTTTAACCAATATTGGATAATATAAAATATTATTTAACTTTGCAGAATCTAAATCACCAACTGCATCCCCCACCATTAACACATTATTTCTATCATAACCTTTTTCAACAAGTTTACTTATGCAATATGCCTTTGAACCTGTATTTTGAGTTAGAACTATATCAACATTATCTAAAAGTCCATGCTTTTTCCATTCTTCTAAAACAGCTTGTTCATTTGCTGATGACACTATTGCTACATCTGCAAATTTTTTAGCCTCTTTTATCCCAATATATACACCATTAAATGGAAGTTTTTCCTCATCTTTCAACTCATTAATTGAAGCATTAACAGCTCTTGACCAATCTAAGGCTTTTTTTAAACAAGTAATATTTTGTTTTTGTATCTTTATTTGCCTTTCTAAAGACTCATTTGAAAGTTCTTTAGTGCTATGAGTCCAATCAATAAATTCATTTAATCCTTCAACGGGTATATATCTCTCATTTATTTCCTCAAGAGCCAAAGCTAAACCTTTGAATCTATTTATCCCCCTAGTTAACGTATAAAGATTTACCTCATTCCATCTCTTTAATATAGGACTTTTCCATTTTTCTAAATTCCACTGATTTATCATACACGGACCAAAACATTTGATATGCTTAATATCCATAGTATCCATAGCACATCCATCTGAATCTATACAGATAAGAAAATCCTTTTTCTTTTTAAATTTTTCTAAGCTATTCATCATTCTTTTACTCCTTTTAATAATTAAATTAATTTAGAGCTTTTTTTGTAAACCTTTTACCTTATACTTGTATACTAACATATTAATATTAGTATTTCAATACTTTTTCAAATTTTTTGTAATTTTATTTTTTTATAATACTAATTTTTTATTATATAAAATAAATTAAATAATTTAAATTAATTATTTTGTTGTAATTTTCTAAAAAGTGGTATATTATATTTATAATACTAGAATACAAGCTAAGGGGGAATATTATGAGAAAAATTTTAAACATAAATGATAATTGGAATTTTCTTAAAAATAATACTAATGAATTATTTTTAAGAAAATTTAATAATATCTTTGGAGAAAACGTAAACATACCTCATACATGGAATGATATTGATGGGGCTTCTGGTAATGAATACTTTAGAGGTATTTGTTGGTATACAAAAAATATTTATATAAACAAAAAATTTCAAAATAAAAAGATATTTTTAGAATTTAACGGAGTTAATAGTATTTGTAATGTTTATGTTAATGAAAAACATCTAGGTGAGCATAAAGGTGGTTATTCAACCTTTAGATATGATATAACCGATTTAATAGAATTCAATTCAACAAATTTTATTGCAGTTAAAGTTGATAACTCTCATGTAGAAGAAGTGTATCCTTTAATGGCTGATTTTACTTTCTATGGTGGTATTTATAGAGATGTAAATTTATTAATCGTTGACCCAATTCATTTTGATTTAATGGATAATGGCTCTAAAGGTGTCTTTGTATATCAAGATAAAATTACTAATGATATTGCAAACCTAACCATAAAAACTAACATAATTTCTGAAGTAACTGAAAAACAACCTATAAGAATTGTTGCCAATCTTTTAGACGCTAATGGACAAGTTGTTAAATATACTGCTAAAGATATTTTAATAGAAAAAAGTAGTGAAATTAAAATGCCATTGAGCATTGAGAATCCTATTCTTTGGAACGGTACTCAAAACCCTTATCTATATACTATGAAAATAACTATAGAAAAGCATAATGATATTTTAGATGAACTTAATATTCCTATTGGACTTAGATATTTTGAATTTAATCCTAACAAAGGCTTCTTTTTAAATGGAAATCATATAAAGCTTAAAGGGGTATCTAGACATCAAGACAAAAAAGATTTGGGTTGGGCTTTATCTAAGGAAGATCATGCACTTGATATGGCTTTAATAAAGGAAGTTGGAGCCAATTCTATAAGACTTGCTCACTATCAACATGACCAATATTTTTATGACCTTTGTGACAAAGAAGGTATGATTGTTTGGGCTGAAATACCATTTATATCCGTAGCATCTAGTACAGATCATACCGGTGAAAATGCAAAATCTCAAATGATTGAATTAATACGACAAAACTTTAATCATCCATCAATTATTATGTGGGGAGTTGAAAACGAAATACAAATAGGTGGAGATTTGCCTTATGTACGAGATATTGTAAAAAATTTAAATGAGATTACTCACAAAGAAGATCCAACACGTTTAACAACCCAAGCACTTGTTTCTATGGTTCCTGATACTGATGAATATAACGGATATACAGATATAGTTGCATACAATAAATATTTTGGATGGTATAATGGAAAAACTGAAGATTTTGCAACATGGCTAGATAACTATCACGAACTTAATCCAAACAGATGTGTTGGACTTTCTGAATATGGTTTTGAGGGCATCATTACTTATCATAGTGATAATCCAAAAATTAGAGATTATACTGAAGAATATCATTCTTTATCCCATGAAACACTAATAAAAATATTTAATGAAAGAGAGTTTTTATGGGGTTCTTATGTTTGGAATTTCTTTGATTTTGGCTCTGCAATAAGAGATGAAGGTGGCATTAAAGGACGAAATAATAAAGGTCTTGTGACTTTTGATAGAAAAATAAAAAAAGATGCTTTCTTTGCTTACAAAGCAGCTTGGTCTGACGAGCCTTTTGTGCATATAACAAGTAAGAGATTTATAGATAGAGCTACTGATTCTATTAATATCAAGGTTTATTCTAACTGTGATGCTGTAACTTTATTTGTAGATAATGAAAAATTTGCTACTCTTAAATCTAAACATAATTTTATATTTGAAAATATAAAATTAGCACACACACAAACAAATATAAGAGCCGTAGGCACTAAAAACGATAAAGAATTTACAGATTATGCTTTCTTTAATAAAGTAAATGAGCCAAATGCAATGTATGAATGTCCAGACAAAAATGGTGGATTTGCTGCTAATTGGTTTGATGAAGATTTAGCTAATCAATTTACAGACGTAGAAATAACTGCATTAGACATACCAGATGATGTATTTTCTAGTGCCACTAGAATTTGTGATATATTAGAAAATGAAAAAGCTAGTATTATTTTAAATAAATATTTTTCTAAATTATTGGCTAGTCCAATGATTGGAATGATAAAAACATCAAGTATTGATGATTTATTTAAAATGCTTGATGAAGGTATTGATGAAAAACTTGTCTTTATGTTAAATAAGGAACTATCCAAAATAAAAAAATAATATAATTCTTTATTTATATACAATCAATAAATTTTTAAATATTTACAAATCCTAAATTTCATATAATACACCACAAAAATTTAAATATATATTATTAAAAATAAAGAGTATATTATTAGTTAATATACTCTTTGTTAATAAACTTTTTTAATTTTAATTAATTATGTTATTTTCTTTGTAATAAAAATTCATTTTTATATTGCGTAACACTTTTTCCCGTCCAAACTGAAAATGCTCTAAAAAAAGAATTTAAATCCTGATATCCTAACAAATATGCAATATCTTCAGACGAAAATTGTGTATTTTTAATATAATTTTTAGCAAGTAATTCTCTTGTATGATTTAACTGTTTCTGAAAAGTTGTATCCTCTTGCTTAAGTTTTCTCTGTAATGTGCGTTTACTTATAGCAAGTGCATTAGCTACGTCATCAATTGTAGATTTTCCAGCTGGAAGAAGTTCCACCAAAATACTTCTTACTCTTGTAGAAAAGCTATCATCTATATCCATTTCATTTAATCTTTTTCTTAATTCTGGCTCGAAAAAATTCCACATAGATTCATTCCTTGTGACAAAAGGAATTTCTGCATCACGCTTAGAAAAAGCAATTGAATTTACTTCACTTTTCTCCGCTTTAATTCCTAAAAATTTTTCATACTCTGGATTAGAAAAAAACTGTTTGGCCATAACTTTTTGTGGTATAATTTTTCTTTTTGTTGCTTTTCTAATTAAATTTACTAATAGAACCATTTCAATTCCAACAATAATTTCAGGTAATTCTATGTTTTCTTCTCCATAAATATTTACTTTTATGTAATTAGCATCTTCTATAATCTCAAAAACAATTGCTCCTACTAAAGCTTTATATTTTGCAATTCTCTTAACACATTCCTTAGCATTAGCACTACAATAAGCAGCAAAAATAGATGGTGTTATACTCTCTATATTTTCAGCTGTTGCAAGGTATATTGGCAATTTTCTATTAGCAACAACATCATCAATAGCTTTCATAAATCTATAATATTCTTCACACGTTACAGAAGGATTCACTCTTGCAAATAAATCCAATGGAAGATTTGACTTTTTTAATACTTCATTCATAGAAATTCTATATTTATCTAGCAAAATAGCATAGTTTTTATCTAAAGGAAAACGTCTCATAAAATCAATATCTCCTAACTTAAATTTGTAATTACCCAATCAAACACTCTATCTCCAAAGATTTTTTGAATTAATACCATAGGCTTAGCCATAAAACCAATCAAATAACGTGTACGTGGTCTTCTTTTTACAATAGCCTTTTTAACAGTTCTCGCAACTACTTCTGGTTCTGTTAACATATTCCCAGAATAATTTTTAATCATACTGTTAGCCACATTATTGGCATTTGTTTCATATACACTACCCTTAGCTGTATCTTTCAAATTATTTGCTGCAATAACTCCCCAATCAGTCTTAATTCCACCTGGTTCCACTACTACAACATCAATCCCAAATGGAGCAACTTCCATTCTAAGACAGTCTGAAAAACCTTCAACTGCAAATTTAGTTGCATGGTACCATCCTCCAAACCTTGTCCATATTTTTCCTCCCATTGAAGAAATATTAATAATTCTTCCACAATGATTTGCCCTCATTCCTGGTAGCACAAGCTGAATCAATCTAGCCATACCAAATAAGTTAACATCAAATTGCCTCTTAGCCTCCTCCATAGAAACACTTTCTATAGGACCATAAGAACCATATCCTGCATTATTAATCAATACATCTATACGTCCAGATTCTTGTAAAACTGTCTGCACACAATCTACCATGGATTTTTCATTAGTTAAATCCAAAAAAACTGGTATAATTCCCCTTTCTCTCAAATCATTCATTTTATCTATACGCCTAGCAGCTGCATATACAGTAAATCCTGTTTTCTTAAGTTCCTGTGCTATCTTTGTTCCAATACCGCTAGATGCTCCTGTTACTAAAACTACTTTGTTCATAACGCCACCCCCAAGATTTCTTTATAACGTTATTATACATTTCTTAAACTTTTATTTTAACATCTTATCACGCCATTTTTAATGCAATTCATTCCATGGCTTATCTATATACAATTACACACTTAGTTATTTAATACTAGATGATTCTAAAATTTAAATATACTCTATAATAAATAAAAAAATTCGAGAAATAAAACGGCTAATTAAAATTTCATTTCTCGTATATTATATATTTATTATTTTACCTTTGATATTAATGCAACATTTTCAATATGTGCTGTTTGAGGAAACATATCAACTGGTTGAACTTCTATTGCCTTATATCCATTTTCATCTAATATTTTTAAATCTCTAGCTAATGTACTTGGATCACAACTTACATAAACTATTCTTTTCGGTGCTACTTTACTTATAGCATTTAAAAGACTTATATCGCAGCCTTTTCTTGGTGGATCAACAACTATAACATCAGCTTTAATCCCCTTATTTATAAGATCTGGAATTATTTCTTCTGATTTTCCAACAAAGAACTTAGCATTAGAAATATTATTCTCTTTAGCATTTACATTAGCATTATCTATTGCTTGGGGAATTATTTCCACACCATAAACCTTTTTAGCTTTTTTAGATAAAAAGAGAGTTATTGTTCCAGTACCACAATACGCATCAAAAACAGTTTCATTTCCTGTAAGATTAGCATATTCTAAAGCCTTTGAATATAATACCTCTGTTTGCACAGGATTTACCTGAAAAAATGATAATGGTGAAATATTAAATTTAAATTCCCCTATATAATCAGATATAGTGTCATTTCCCCAAAGTGTTATAAGCTTATCTCCCAATATAACATTTGTATTCTTAGAATTTACATTTTGTATTATACTTTTTACTTCAGGTATACTGTTAGTAATAACTTTAATAAACTCATTTTTATAAGGTAATTCTTGCTTATTAGTTACTAAAACTACCATAACCTCACCAGTTTTAAAGCCACGCCTTATCATTAAATGTCTTATCACGCCAGAACTTTTATACTCACCATCCACATTACATGGAGATATATTAAATTTCTTTATCCATTCCCTAGTTAATTTAACTATTTTATTTGCAATATCATCTTGAATGAAACATTCTTCCATATCTATTATTTCATGACTTCTCGACACAAAAAAACCTATCCTTAACTGACCATTAAACATTCCTATTGGTAGTTGAACTTTATTTCTATACATTAAAGGGTTTGTCATACCTAATGGATATTTAACTATTTCCTTATCCAATTTAGCGATTCTTTCTATACACTCTCTAACTCTTCCCCATTTAAAATCTAATTGCCCTTTGTAGGATATATGTTGAATTTTACATCCTCCACATCTTTTATATATAGAACAAATTGGTTCAACTCTATTTATTGAAGGTTCTATAATCTCTATTAATTTTCCATAAGCAAAATTTTTATTAACCTTAATTATTTTAACTCTAACTACTTCACCACTTAATGCACCTTCTATAAATATTGGATAACTTTCATTTATTTTAGCAATACCTTCACCCTCATATCCTTGTGAAATTACTTGCACAACATATTCTTTATTTTTTTCCACCATATTTTATATCACCTTTGTTAATTTATATTTTATTTATAAGAAAAAGATTTTTCATCTAAAATACACATATTTCTTCCCATGCTTTTAGCTTTATATAAATTCTTATCTACTTTTTCTAATAATTGCTGTTTATTATTTATTTTATCAGACATGGATGTAACACCTATGCTTACAGTAACATTTATAGTAACATCTTTATACCTAAAATGAGTATTTTCTATAGCTAACCTTATTCTTTCCGCCAATAAAAATGCACTAGCATTATTTGTATCATTCAAAACTATAATAAATTCTTCTCCACCATATCTAGCTATCCAATCAGTAGAAGATCTTATATTTTTTTTAATTATGTTAACAACTCTTTTTAAAACATAATCACCCGCCAAATGACCATATTTATCATTTATATCTTTAAAAAAATCTATATCCATCATCATTATTGATAAATCTTTTTTATTTTTTTTTGCTTTAGTCATTTCTATAGGCAATTTTTCAGTTATATATCTTCTATTAAAACATTCAGTTAAACCATCTAAGGCAACTAACATGTTCATTCTATCCACTTCTTCTTTCATTTGCTCATTTGTCATTTTAGTTATTTCTTCTAAAACATCAGATTTTGTAATATCCTTTACAGTTTCCAAAATATATTTTCGATTTTTATATTTAATAACTTTAGCCATAACCAAATAAATATTTTCATCACTACACTCAATTTTTACAAATGACTTATCATCATAATTATAGGCTCTTGCACCAATACAATTTTTACACAAACCTTTATTATTCCACATTTTATAACATTTAATACCGTTATTATTTCTGCATTCTTGATCTACTATATTATTACTTATAGGGTCTACAATTCTAACAAAATCAAATAATGATTTTATATGTGAATCTATATTTTCAACCATTATACCCACTCTCCCCTATACTATAACTCATTTAATATGATTAAATCTATGTATTTTAACAATGTATTCTCATCTTGAATTTGAATACTAATTAATCTTATATTAGATTTACATCTTAATCAATGATATAAATTTTTATTTTTAAAAAACATTTAAACATTACTATATATAAATTATACTTAAATTTATATATATTTTAAATATAATTCATATAAATTTCTTATGAAATTTTTACAAAAAAAAAGCACCTAATGGTTAGAAACATTAAATGCTTTATATAGAATCAGTTGCCAAATATATCTTATTTATTATTGTTACATAAGTATAATATATTATTCATTATATTTCACTAAAAAACACAAATTAATTTGTAAATTTTTTGTGAACATATAATTTTTATCATATTTTTTACCTTTTTTTATAGATAAAAAAATATTTTATTTATTTATATTAAATTTTTACCAAAAATAAATTAAAAGCCTTTTAAAATATTTTATTATATAAAATTAAAAATCTTATTTAAACTATACTAAATATAAAAAAGTACGTTGAAATTTTCAACGTACTTTTATACTTAAAATAATTTAATAACAATTATTTTACTTCTGAAACTTTTAAAACATTTGTGCTTCCTGCTTTATCAGCTGGTATACCTGCTGCTATAACTACAGTTTCTCCTGCATTAACAAATCCAGCTTCTTTAGCATAGTTAACTGAATCTTCCATTATTTCTTTATGAGAGTTCATGCTCTTAACTACTACTGGATATACTCCAAAGCTTAATGCTAATTTTCTAGCAACTTTTTCACATGGAGTTACAGCAACTACTGGGCATTGTGGTCTGCTTTGAGATATTCTTCTAGCAGTTGCTCCTGTTTGAGTTACTGATATTATTGCAGAAGCATTTAATTCATTAGCAGCATTACATGCAGCTCTTGAAATTACTCCTGAAATAGCTGGTATATGATTTTTAGCTTTTGATTCAGCTAATTCATAGTTTAATAATTTTTCAGATTCTGTAGCTATTGTAGCCATAGCTTGAACTGCTTCTACTGGCCAGCTTCCGTTTGCTGATTCACCACTTAACATAATTGCATCTGTTCCATCTAATATAGCATTAGTTACGTCTGAAACCTCTGCTCTTGTTGGTCTTGGGTTTCTCATCATAGAATCTAACATTTGAGTAGCTGTTATAACTGGCTTACCTGCTTCATTACATTTTCTGATCATTAATTTTTGAGCAGCTGGAACTTCTTGCATTGGTATTTCAACACCTAAATCTCCTCTAGCTACCATTATTCCATCAGATGCTTCTAATATTTCATCTAAATTATCTAAACCTTCTTGGTTTTCTATTTTAGAGAATATTTGAATATGTTCTCCACCATTTTCTACTAAAACTTTTCTGATATGCTCAACATCAGAAGCTTTTCTTATAAATGAAGCTGCAACTAAATCAACTTCTTGTTGACAACCAAATATTAAATCAGCTTCATCTTTTTCAGTTAATGCTGGTAATTGTATAGAAACACCTGGTACGTTAACTCCTTTATGAGTTCCAACTAATCCAGTATTTTTAACAACACATTTAATAGCATTTCCTTCTACTGATTTAACTTCTAATCCAACTAAACCATCATCTATTAATATAGTATTTCCAGGTTTAACATCATTAGATAATCCTGCATAAGTTACTGAACATTTAGTTGTATCTCCAACTACGTCTCCACCAGCAAATATAGTGAAATCGCTTCCTGCTGTTAATTCAACCTTGTTTGGTTCAAATTTTCCAGTTCTTATTTCTGGTCCTTTTGTATCTAACATTATAGCTATTTGTTTATTATATTTTTCTCTTAATTTTTTAACTAGTGCTATTCTTCCACCGTGTTCTTCATGATCACCGTGAGAGAAGTTATGTCTTGAAACATTTAATCCTGCTTCTATTAATTTTGATAATACTTCTTCATTTTCACTTGCTGGTCCAAGAGTACAAACTATTTTTGTTTTTCTCATCTAACAACACTCCCTCGTTTTAAATTAACCCTAAATTTTTTTATATATTATAAATCACAAACTTAAAAAGTTTATAACCTTAATAACTTAATTATTTATTTATAGAATTAGCTGTATTATATAACTTTTCATCAAAACTTCTTGGAATTGCTAAAGCTTCATCTATATCCATATCAAATATTTCATTTGCTTTTATTCCTATAACTCTAGAAGTTTTTCCTTCTAATAAGACTTCTACAGCCTTAGCTCCCATTCTTGATGCTAAAACAGTATCCATAGCTGATGGTGAACCACCTCTTTGAATATGTCCTAAAATAGTAGCTCTTGTTTCTATTCCTGTTGTAGCTTCTATTTCTTTAGCTAAATCTTCAGCTCCTCCAACTCCTTCTGCAAGGATTATTATATTGTGAAGCTTACCATTAACTTTTCCTTCTAATATTGTTTTTATTAATTCTTCCTTATCAAAAGGTAATTCTGGAACAATTATTGCTTCTGCTCCACCTGCTATTCCAGCAAATAAAGCTAAATCTCCACAATTTCTTCCCATAACCTCTATAACAGATACCCTTTCATGAGAAGAAGAAGTATCTCTTAATTTACCTATATCTTCTACAATGGTATTTAATGCTGTATCAAATCCTATTGTATAATCTGTGTATGGTAAATCATTGTCAATAGTTCCTGGTAGTCCAACTGTCTTAACTCCTAATTTCGATAGAAGCTTAGCTCCCATAAAAGAACCATCTCCTCCACAAACAACTAAAGCATCAACTCCATAAGCCTTTAATATTCCTGCAGCTTTTTCTCTTACTTCTTCTTGTTTGAATTCCACACATCTTGCAGTTCTTAAAATTGTACCACCTTTATTTATTATATCTGAAACGGATTTTCTATCCATTTTAAATAACTCACCGTTTACAAGTCCTGCATAACCTCTTTGCACACCCATTACTTCTATTCCATGGTGTAAAGCAGTTCTAACTACTGCTCTTACAGCAGCATTCATTCCTGGTGCATCTCCACCGCTTGTCAATACAGCTATTTTCTTCATAGTATACCTCCTAAACTAGACCGGGTCTTTAAAAGTCCCTCTGGTATTAAAATTGCCCATATTTATTTAAATAACAATACAATTGCTATTTTTTTAAATTTTCTCACATTTAAATCACTACAATAATAATTTTACTTAAAATATAAGTTATTTTCAACCTTTTTATGTAGAATAGCATAAAAAAACATCGAGTATTTTTATGTATACCTTACCATCAATCTATAATTTTTTAATATACTAGTGAAAAAATAATTTCATCTTAAAAACATATTTTAATCTTACATAAATATTTAAAATTTTTTATTAATATAAAAAGCTATATATTTTCCTTTTTACAGGAAAATATATGCTATAAATTTCATTGCATCTTTTTATATTAATAAACTTTAAATATAAATAAGCATTTCATTGTTTATTATTTACACTTTACAAATATTTAAACATACTTTTATATAATAAATTAATTTTTTATTCTTCTAAAACTTTTATATTTTCTTCTCCAAATTTTTCTCTCAAAACACTTAAAACATCATTATTTAAATCTACCCAAACATCCCTATTGGTTAAAAATTTTCTTTTTTCTCTATCTGCGTATAAGTATATTGGCGTTTTCCCAGTATAATCTTTTACTATAAATTTTAATAATTTATTTATTTCTTTTGCCTTTTGAATATCTTGAACTCTAATATAAACCTTAGAGCTATCTATTTTTTCTAAAATATTTATACTTTCACAAATAATTTTAACATCTTCATCTGGTTTTAATGAAACTCTTCCCTTAACCAATACCATTTCGTCTTCATTAACTAAAGCTGTATATTTTTCTAAAGTTTTTGGAAATACTATTACCTCTATCGTACCTGATAGATCTTCCACTTTCATAAATGCCATTAAAGTATTGTTCCTTGTGACTTTTCTAGATGCAAAAGACACAATTCCACCAATTATTACTCTATCTCCATCCTTTATATTTTCCCCACTATCCAAATTTGAATCAATGGAGTTTTCTTCTTTTAACTTTTTTTCTTCATCTAATATTTTTCTTATCGTTATAGATGTCTGCATTTTTAAAGTTTTTTCATATTCATCTAAAGGATGACCACTTATGTAAAGCCCTGTCATTTCTTTTTCCATAGCTAATAAGTGATTTTTATCAAACTCATTTATATCTGGATAAGAAACTTTAAGTTGTAAAAAATTACTCTCTACATCATCTCCAAATAATGATATTTGACCATCAATATTTTTCTTTTTTTCATTTGCTGCACTATCAGCTATCTTTTCATAAACAGCTAAAAGTCTAGATCTATAAATTTTAAAACAATCAAAAGCTCCCGATTTTATTAAACTTTCTATACCCCTTTTATTTATTGCACCTACATCTAACTTATTACAAAAATCTGTTAATGATTTAAACTCTCCTTTATTTTTCCTTGCTTTAACTATACTATCTACAACATTTACTCCAACATTTTTTATTGCAGCTAATCCAAACCTTATAGTATCGCCTTTAACTGTAAACTTTGAATAACTTTCGTTTATATCTGGTGGTAATATTTGAATTCCTAAATTCTCAGCACTTCGTATATATTCAGATACTTTTTCACTATTATTCATAAATGAGTTAAGCATTGCTGCTAAATACTCTGTTGGATAATATCTCATTAAATATGCTGTTTGAAATCCTATTACTGCATAGGCTGCCGCGTGTGATTTATTAAACGCATAACTAGCAAAATCTATCATATTATCGAATATTTTATTCGCAACTTTTTCACTTATTCCATTTCTCACACAACCTGGAACCTCTATTTCACCTTTTTCATTTTGAATTCCATAAATAAAATTCTTTCTTTCTTCTTCCATTACCTTGTGTTTCTTCTTTGACATAGCTCTTCTAACTAAATCACTTCTACCCATGGAATATCCAGCTAATTTTCTAACTATTTCCATAACTTGTTCCTGATATACCATTACTCCATAAGTAACATTTAATATTTCTTCCATTTCTGGAGTTTCATATTTTACACTATCTATATTTCTTTTACCCTTTATATATCTTGGAATTTCAGCCATCGGTCCTGGTCTATAAAGAGAGATTCCCGCAATTATATCTTCAAAACAATCGGGCTGAAGTTCTTTCATAAAAGAAATCATACCAGCTGATTCTAATTGAAATACTCCAGCTGTTTGCCCTTTACTTATCATCTCATAAATTTCCTTATCATTAAAATCCAAATTATTTAAATCTATATCTACTCCCCTATTTTCTTTTATCATCTTAACAGCATCACTCATAACTGTTAATGTCCTAAGACCTAAAAAATCCATTTTTAAAAGTCCAAGTTCTTCTAAAGTAGTCATATCAAATTGAGTTACAATTGATTCATCATTCCTTTGAAGTGGTACATACTCAACTAAAGGTCTAGATGCTATAACAACGCCTGCTGCATGAGTTGCAGAATGTCTTGGAAGTCCTTCTAATCTTCTGCTTATATCAACAAGTTCCTTAACTCTATTATCTGAATTATAAATATCTTTAAACTCTGGATTTGACTCTAAAGCTTTATCTATTGTCATACCAAGAGCCGTCGGAATCATTTTTGCAACTCTATCTACTTCTGCATAAGAATAATCCATAGCCCTTCCAACATCTCTTATGCACATCTTAGCTGCCATTGTCCCAAAAGTTATTATTTGGGATACATTATCTTTTCCATACTTCTTAACTACATAATCTATAACTTCTTGCCTACGTTCATAACAAAAATCTGAATCCACATCAGGCATACTTACTCTCTCTGGGTTTAAGAACATTTGTATTATCCACAGACTCTTTATTCTGTGCTCTGGAGGTTTCCCTCATTTTCATTAAATGGTTTATTCCATTCCAGTTTGGACTATATCATCTTACTGAATTTAATATATCATTCAATAAGTTGGGCACTCTTGGAAAGATTTATTGATTAGCTACTCATCTTTCTAGTCTCTGAACCTTTCTAGTACTTTACGCTATTCCTAGACTTGGCTGCTGATTAACATATTTTTTTAAACTTAGTCTTCCAGCAATTCACCCAATTTAACGAGCGCATCTTAGCTCACGCTCAAACAACAACCCATATTTCATAGGATCTATTTTAGTTATATCTAATGTATATGATACTATTGACCCAGCTGCACTCCCACGACCTGCACCTGTTGGTATTCCATTATCTACTGCATATTTTATGAAGTCCCAAACAATTAAAAAATAATCAACATACCCCATTTGTTTTATAATTTCTGTTTCATAAAGAAGCCTATCAACTAATACTTTTGCATCTTCGTTTGTCTTTGAAAATTCTACTACATCCTTATAATTAAAATTACCCTTAATTTCTTTAAAAACATCATATCTTTCTACTAAACCTTTAAAACAATTTTTTAAAAGATATTCATAAGGATCATCTTCTCCTTCTGGAAGTTGATATTTAGGTAATTTGGATACATGAAACTCATAATCATAATTGCATTCATTAGCTATCTTTATAGTATTTTCTAAGGCTTCGGGAATATAATCAAACATATCCCACATTTCATCAGGTGATTTTAAATAAAACTGGTCAGATGGATATCTTCGTCTATTTTCATCATTAACTGTTTTTCCAGTTTGAATGCACATAAGTATATCATGAGCCTTTGAGTCTTCCTGATAAATATAGTGAACATCATTAGTAGCTATAAGCGGAATGTCTAATTCCTTCGCTAGCTTAATATTTTCTTCATTAACTTTTCTTTGTTGCCTCATCCCATGATTTTGAAGTTCTAAATAAAATCCATCTTTAAAAATTTCTTTATAAAACAAAGCTGCTTCTGTGGCTTTATTTATATTATTTTCTAAAATAGCTTTTTGAACTTCTCCTCCAAGACATGCACTTAATGCTATTAAACCTTCAGAATGAGCCTTTAAAAACTCTCTGTCCACCCTTGGCTTATAATAAAATCCATCTATAGAAGCTACAGAAACTATCTTCATTAAATTTTCATAACCTTTTTGATTTTTTACTAATAAGACTAAATGATATGTTTTATTATCACTATCAACAGATTTTATTTTCATAGATTTAGGAACCACATATACTTCACATCCTAAAATCGGCTTTATTCCTTGTTCTTTTGCTTCCTTATAAAAGTCTGCACATCCATACATAACTCCATGATCAGTTATTGCTATGCTTTCCATACCAAGTTCTTTTGCCCTTGAAATTATCTGCTTTATTTTACCTGATCCATCAAGCAAACTATACCCTGTATGTAGGTGCAAATGACAAAATTTTTTATCAGACATATTTTTCACTTCCTTTCTAAAATACATCTTAATTTCATTAATATTTTAACACTTTATGAGTCTTAACAACACATCTTAAATACTACACTAAAATACATTAATCTTATAGTCTTTATTATTTATAAATCTTTAGAAAAAAATAAGATTCTAAACCAAAATTTAGAATCTTTTAGTATGTTAAAAGTTATTTTCTCTTAACTCTTCAGCTATTTTCTCTATTTTTCTAAGCCTATGATTCACACCAGACTTTCCCACCTTAGGTTCTAACATTTCCCCTAGCTCCTTTAATGATTCATCAGGAAACTTTAATCTAAGTTCTGCAATTTCTCTAAGATTTTTAGGAAGTCTTGCAAGACCTATCTCTCTTTCTATAAGCTTTATACTTTCAACTTGCCTTACAGCAGCATTTACAGTCTTACTAAGGTTAGCAGTTTCACAATTAACTAATCTATTCACATTATTTCTCATTTCTTTGATTATTCTTATATTTTCAATCTCTAAAAGAGCAGTATGTGCACCTATTATATTTAAAAGATCAACTATCTGTTCTCCTTCTTTAATATAAATTATATAACTATTTTTTCTTTGAATTACCTTTGAATTAAGACCAAAACTATTTATAATCTTACATAAATCCTCAGAATATTCTTGAGAGTGAGTTACAAACTCTAGATGATAATTTTTTTCTGGATTACTTATACTTCCTCCACCTATAAAAGCTCCTCTAATATAGGATTTTTTCTTAGTCTCAGTATCTACTAAACTGTCATCAATAGTATAATCTAAAGACATTATTCCATCTACTTCTCTTAAAATTCCTGTTGTCTTTAATAGTTCCTTTACTCCCATATCTTCAGTAATTACAACCATATATATATTATTCTTTTTTAAAGAATTACTTTTTTTCACCATAAGCTTTGAGTGAATTGAAAAGTAATCTTTTAAAAGTGTAAACATAAGTCTTGCCGCCGCCGGATTTTCTGTTGTTATTTTAAAGCTTATTTGTCTACCACTAAAAGCTAAAGTTCCACTTACCTTCATTATAGCTGATATTTGAGCAAGAGCCTCCTCTTTTGACATATCTATATATCTACAAATCTCTCCTTTGACTTTTGCTGAAAACGACATAATACTATCCTTTCTAGTTATCTCGAGTTTTTATTTTTTTGCACAAATATATATACTCTAAAATTTTATTTCTATCATAGAGCATTTTCCTTTCCATAACCGTTTCTATTATTATTTTAGCTAACTTTTGCGCATTATGCCTAACATAAGTTTTTTGTGTTTCCGTTAAATCATCTTTTACTACATCTACACCTAACTTTTCTAGTTCTTCTATATCCAGATTAACTATATCAGACCCTTCTGCATAATATTTATCCCTTAAATCAGGATGAATACTCTCCTCATTAGCTATCACACAATCAATAATATCCCTACCACAATGGTCAAAAATCACTTTAATGTGATCTGAAACTGAAAACTTTTGAGTTTCTCCAGGCTGAGTCATAATATTACATATATATAACTTAAGAGCCTTGCTCTTTTTTATGCTTCTAGTAATATCTTTTACCAATAGATTAGGCAAAATACTCGTATATAAACTTCCTGGTCCAAGCACAATCGCATCTGCATCTTCAATAGCTAAAATAGCATCATCTAAAGCTTTCGCATCTTCTGGAAATATTTTAAGTTTTTTTATTCTACTATCCTGTTCAATAACCTCTTCACCAATTATCGATTCCCCTCTGACTTTATTTCCATTCTCAAGTTCCGCTTCTAAAACCATATCTTCTAATGTAACTGGTAAAACTTTTCCTTTCACAGCAAGAACTGAACTCATCTTTTGAACAGCATCCTCAAAATTATCTGAGATTCCATCCATAGCAGCTAAGAACAAATTACCAAAATTTTGATTTTTAAGTCTTCCATCTTTAAACCTGTACTGTAAAAGTTCTTCCATTAAAGGTTCTGTTCTTGCCAAAGCTAATATACAATTCCTTATATCTCCAGGTGGTAGAATTCCAAGGTCTTCTCTTAAAACTCCAGAGCCACCACCATCATCACCTACCGTAACTATTGCAGTTATATTTGAAGTATAATTTTTAAGCCCTCTAAGCATAGTTGATAATCCAGTTCCCCCACCAATTACAACTATCTTAGGTCCCTTTAATAAAATAACATCATCATCTATAAGTTCCTCTAAATCCTCATCTATATTTATATCAATGTATCCTCTTTTAGCTAGGACAACAATGCATTTTATAACCTCTTCAACAGATTTATATATAAAAATAGATGATAATACAATAAAAACTATAATCAAAACTATATCAGTACTATTTTCATGTAATCTACTTAAAACAGTTTTTGTTATTAATATTATTAAAACTAAAATTGATATTACTGATGCTATAATATATCCTTTTACTCTTTTTCCTAATTTGAAAGACTTTAGAGGAATCATAATTTTTTAGCTCCTCTATTTATATCCTCATTTATATCTCTATGCTCTATTCCAACAATATAATCTGATGCTTTTAATTCTTCATAAATTTCATTTGCTATAGCAACTGACCTATGTCTTCCACCAGTACATCCAATTGATACAATTAATTGTCTTTTCCCTTCTTTTATATAATTAGGTATTAAGAAATATAGCATGTCCTTAAGTTTAATTACAAACTCCTGAGCTTCTTTTTGTTCAAAAACATAATTTTTAACCTGTTCATCTAATCCTGAGTAAGGCTTTAACTCCGGTATATAAAAAGGGTTAGGTATAAATCTTACATCGAAAACTAAATCTGAATCAGTTGGTATTCCGTACTTAAATCCAAACGATAATATAGTTAATGTTAAACTCCTATCACGCCCTTTTCCATCTCCATATAATAAATTTATCTTTTCTCTTAAATCTCTAATTGCATATTTAGATGTATCTATTATATTATCGGCTCTATCTTTTATTTCCCTAAGCCTCATCCTTTCCTCATTTATACCAGTTAAAACTCTTCCATCTGGTGAAAGTGGGTGGCTTCTTCTACTTTCCTTAAATCTTTTAACTAACATTTCATCTGAAGCATCTAAAAATAATATTTCATATTTAAAATTTTCTTTTTTTAAATACTCTAAGCTTTCAAATAAATCGTCAAAAAATATCCCACCTCTAATATCTATAACTAAAGCTACCTTATTTATCTTCCCTTGACTTTGAGTACATGCCTCTGCAAACTTTGATATTAATTTAGGTGGCAAATTATCAACGCAAAAATATCCCAAATCTTCCAAACTTCTTGTAGCTTCGGTTTTTCCTGCTCCTGAAAGTCCTGTTACTATTACAAACCTCATAGAAATCCTCCTCAAAACTTTTATATTAAAAATTATATCATAAACTGACCAATACTACTCATAAGCACTAGAGTAATTATTGATAAAAAGATGTCTACTATGATATTTTAGTATAACACTAAAACCAAAGGATTTCTTTATAAAAAAATAAAAAATATTTGCTTTAATATGTATAAAATATTGAATTTTTGCAAATAATTAAAATACATTATACAATAAGTTCCCCCAAAAATACTATTGTATATTAAAGAGTGGTCCCCCCACTCTTTCCTTTTGTAAACACCTTATACAATATTCATTTAAATAAAATATTATTTAAATACTAAAAAGACCTAAAGAAATATACTTTAGGTCTTTTATTTTTTGATTAATCTCTGCCGATTATTCTTACTTCTGTTTTAAGATCCACATCAAACTTTTCTTTAACTACTTTTTGTACATGCGCTATAACATCCAAAATATCTTTAGCAGTGGCTTGTCCATGATTTATAACAAAGCCTGAATGCTTATTGGATACTGATGCACCACCAATTGAAAATCCTTTAAGACCAGCGTCTTCAATTAATTTAGCTGCGAAATGTCCCTCAGGTCTTTTAAATGTACTACCTGCTGAAGGATATTCAAGAGGTTGCCTTTCTTCTCTTCGTCTTGTTAAATCATTAATCCTAAACTCTATCTTATCATGTACTCCCTTTTGTAAAGTTAGAGTAACACTTATCACAGCATAGTGTTCTTTCATTATTAACGAACTTCTATAACCAAGAGCCAATTTTTCTCTATTTAAAGTAACAAGATTACCTAATGTATCTATGGCTTCTACTTCCTTAATAACTTCAGCAATTTCTCCATTATAAGCTCCAGCGTTCATGCAAGCAGCTCCGCCAATACTTCCAGGTATTCCACACGAAAACTCAATACCAACTAAATCTTCAGCAAGTGCAGCTTTGCATACATCTTTTAACAAAGCTCCGCTATATGCTGTTAATTCATTTCCATTCACAGTTATTTTATTTAATTTGCAAAATTTAATAACTACCCCTTCAACTCCACCATCTTTAACTAAAAGATTAGAACCGTTGCCTAATAAGAAATATGGTACATTGTGTTCTCTACATAAGTTAATAGTTTTTATTACCTGCTCTTTAGTATTAGGTGTAACTAAAATATCAGCAGGGCCTCCAACCTTAAAATAGATGTGTTCACTCATAGGAGCATCTATAAGTACATCTTCCTCATTATAAAACTCATAAAGTAACTTACTAAAATTGATGTATTTATTCATTATAAACTCCAAACTCCTCAAAATTAATATTATTCCTACCAAATATTTTATAAAATAAATATCCTACTATTTAATCATAAAATAATAAAAATGATAAATTATTCATTATTATATAAAGCCTACAATTACCTATATATCTAGCACTTAAATCTTGCATCTAAAGGATAAAAATACTAATAATTTTTATAGATAAAAGTTTCCTATTATTTAATATACTATAAAATATCCATCTATGGTATATTTTTTTCTTCCTTATTAACAATATTTTTACTTGAAGAATTAGAAAAATAATCTAATATACTTTGTGCAGCAGCCTTATCTATGCTAGGAGTATCCAACAATTCACTCATAGAAGCCTTTTTTATATTCTCTATATTTCCAAACTTTACAAGTAAATTTCTTCTCCTTTTTTCTCCGATTCTAGGAATATCATTTAATAATGAATATAAAGACTTATTATCTCTTAAACTTCTATGATAAGTTATAGCAAACCTGTGAACCTCATCTTGAATTCTAGTTATAAGCCTCATAATACTAGAATTTTTACTTATAATTATCTCTTTATTATTATATATAATTCCACGAGTATTGTGCTTATTATCTTTTACAAGACCACAAACTGGTATATTTATATTAAGTTTTTTTAGTATATCTAAGGCTATATTTACTTGCCCTTTTCCTCCATCCATCATTATTAAATCTGGAAAAATACTAAACTTCCCATTTGAATATTCAACTTGCCCCTTTTGAATCATTTTTATTTCTTCTAATCCATGGACAAATCTTCTTTGTAATATTTCTTCCATACTTTTATAATCATTTGGACCATCAATTGTTTTTATTTTAAATCTTCTATAATCAGAATTTTTAGCCTTTCCATTTTCAAAGACTACCATACTTCCTACCGAATCCACTCCTTGTATATTAGAGATATCATACGCTTCTATTCTCTCTGGTATACTATCTAACTCTAATTTTTCTACTATGCTTTCTAATGCTTCTATATTTTCCTTTTTATCTTTAATCATTTTATCCTTAAATTGTGTTAAAGTTATCTTAGCATTATTCCATACCATATCTAACATCTCTTTTTTAATTCCTTTTTTAGGTATTTTTATATTTACCTTTTTACCTTTTTTTTGTGTTAAATATGCTTCTAAAAGCTGTAAATCATTAATTTTAGATACATATACTTCTTTTGGTATTTTGGCTGTTCCACCATAGAATCTTGTTATAAATTCCGATATTACGTCTTCCTTTGGTGAATCATCAGTATTTTCTATCATGAAGTGTTCACGCCCTGTAACCTTTCCATTCCTTACAAAAAACACTTGAACACAGCTATCTTTTTCATCTGAATAAACATCTATAAAATCTTCTTCTCCATAATTTAAAATAAACATTTTTTGTTTACTTACAATACTTTCTATTGCTAGTATCTTATCTCTTAGCTTTGCCGCATTTTCAAAATCTAAATCATCTGAAAATTTAACCATATCTTTTTTTAATGAACTTAAAATCGATAAATTTTTTCCACTTAATATTCCTATTATGTCATCAATTATTTGTTTATAATCATTTTTTGTTATGTAAGCACTACAAGGTGCCTTGCATAAATTTAAGTGATAATTTAAGCAAGGTTTTGTAGTTTCTCCACCCTCTTTTATAACTTTTTTGCAAGTTCTTAAGAGGAAGTTTTTCTTTATAAGATCCATAACTTCATGCACCGAAGCACTACTTGTATATGGGCCAAAATATTTATTTCCATCTTTAACGAAATTTCTAGTCATATAAACTCTCGGGAAATCTTCATTAGTAGTTATTTTTATAAATGGATAAAATTTATCATCTTTTAAAGCAATATTATACTTAGGATTATATTTCTTTATTAAATTACCCTCTAAAATTAAAGCTTCCATTTCTGAATCTGTAACTATATATTCAAATTCAGAAATATTTTTAACCATAGCTTTAACCTTAACTGAATGATTTTTAGAGTTTTGAAAATACTGTCTTACTCTATTTTTAAGAATTTTAGCCTTTCCAACATATATTACCTCACCTAATGAATTTTTCATTATATAAACTCCAGGTTTATCTGGTAATATTTTAAGCTGATGTTCAAAATCAAACATAGCTATCATCCTCCTATTATTGTCCTGAATATGCTTTAATCACAGATGCTGCTATTTTAGCTGACGCTCCATCAACATTTCCAGCTCCTTCTACAACTACTGCTACTGCTAAATCTCCAGCATAACCCATCCACCATGAGTTTGGCTCTCCACTGCCTGTTTGTGCTGTTCCAGTTTTAGCTCCTACATTATTTATACCATTAAAATATGACCAAGTTCCACTTTGAACTCTTTGTGAAACAACATACGCCATAGCATTTTTAATAACAGAATCATCACTTGCAGATAAAACTTGTCTATACTGTTGTACTTTAGTTTCATCTACAACATTGCCTTCACTATCAACAATTTTGCTTACCAAATAAGGTCTCATCATAATACCATCATTAGCAACTGTTGCTGCAACTAATGCCATTTGTGTTGGAGTTGCTTGTACTGACCCTTGACCTATACCACTTTGTGCTATATTCCCAAGTTCATATGATGAAAGTGTTGGGAAGCTACTTTGTTTTAAAGAAAATCCAACTGTTGGAATATCCTCATTAAATCCAAAACTTTCTGCTGTTGCCTTAAGTTTTGCATTTCCAAGTTCTTCTGCTATAATTCCACCAAAAACAACATTACTTGATACAGAAAGAGCTTTATTTATACCAATTTTACCATATGCTACTCCGTTTTCGTTTGGAAGAGTATAATCTCCAATTGTTACTTTACCAGTGTCATCAAATGTTCTATATGCCAAACCTGATATATTCTCAAGACCAGATGCAAGTGTTATTACTTTAAATGTTGAGCCTGGAGCATAAAGCCATTGAGTTGCTCTATCACTTAAAAATGGAGTAACTCCAGATTGTGTAGCTTTTGCCATAGCACCTGATAAATCATTAGGATCAAAAGATGGATAAGATACACTTGCAAGTATTGCTCCTGTTTTAGCATTTATAGCAACTACAGCTCCTGCAGTATAATGACTTAAGCCTTCATAAGCTACCTTTTGTAAATTAGTATCTAAAGTTGTATAAACACTATTACCTACCTTTGGAGTACTTCTTTCTTTAAAACTTTTAACTATATTAAAATATCTAAGAATTCCTTTCCCACTTTGATAAGTAGTCAATTGATTATTATAAGTTTTTTCTAATCCAGTTTTTCCATAAGCGCTACTACAATATCCAACTACGTTAGAATAAATATCTCCATAAGGATAACTGATAGTTTGACCTAATGTACTTGTTTTTTTGCTTATAGTTAATGCATTACCTTGACTATCATATATAGTACCTCTTAAAATCGTATTCTGACTAGCTGCACCTCTTGTATTACTATCCATAGCAGCTATCTTAGGTCCACATACCACAGTAAAATAAACTATATAAGATATAAGAGCGAGCAATATAACTAGATAAACTATCATAATTTTTCGTGTACTTTTTTCTGTATCATTTTTCAAATGTCATTTCCCCCTTTAAGTCCTATAGTTATCCCCAAATAGAAACTAATTTTTGTTTTAATTTTATTAAGCACATTTAGAAAAATTATAGAGCCTAATGATATTATTAAAGACCTATTTTAAATATTTGTAAATATGTTATGATAATTTTTCTTAAATTGTTTAAATTTTGATATGTTTTTGCATAAATATAGTAAATATATTTATGTTTTTTTATTGTTTATTTTGTTAAATGTATTATATAATTACTCTTCATCTTAGCTATTTCAGGCCCATAAACCAATGCAAAATATATTATATATATTATAAGGGCTGTAAGCATTGTTAAGTATATGGTCATTATTAGTCTTACGTCTCTCTTATTTCTCCTAGTTATTACATTAACTGATCTTCTTCTTTTTCTTATGTTTCTTTTCAAATACAAACTCCTCTCTTAATAGAATATTTAATATAATTAAACATTCTATTACTATGTTATCATATCTTCTTATTATATATGCTTCAATTACATTATAAAAATTTTAACTTTTTATTAAATATTCTATAATAAATCAATTAAATTTCAATTAATAATTTATATATATTTTCATAAACCTTTATTTTATATTTAAGTAACTTAATTTTCTCATTTATATGTTTTATTTAATCTTATTTTTATTAACTTTAAATTAAAGAAAATAAAAGAAGTAATAAGAGTATAAATTAACTCCTATCACTTCTTTTATTTTAAGCATATTATTAAATACTATAACTCTATCTTCTAATTAAAAACTAAATCCTATTTAAAAGATTATTACAATAGTTTATCTAACATACTACATTTAGATTTTATGATGTTGGTATAACATTATCATTTGCTGAAGATGTGTTCATAGTATTAGCTGTCTTTGAACCATTAGTTGGGTCTGATGTAACAGTTAATTTACCACTTACCATATCTCCTGAACCTTCATTGGTTGTATTATCAACATCATCTGGTATAATACCTAATTGTTTTAGGTATGTATTCATTACAGCTCCAGCTATATGACCTGCTATCGCATCTTCTGGACTAGTATCTTGAACAACAACTGCAACAGCTATTGTATCTCCAGAATATCCAGCAAACCATGAGTCAACAGAATCACCGTTCGCACCTGTTTGTGCTGCTCCAGTTTTAGCTCCTGCATCTGGAATATGATCAAACTCTGGCCATTCATTCCAATCCCCTATATATGGAGGACCATCACTTGGATCAACCCTTTGTTTAACAACAAAGTCCATAGCTTCTTGATCTCTCTTTGCAATATCTTGAGACATAACTGTTCTATAAGCTTCCACAGAAGTTTGTTCCACAGTTTTACCATCACTTGCAACAACCTTATCAACTAAATAAGGTCTCATCATAACACCATTATTAGCTATTGTTCCCGCTATCAATGCCATTTCTGTTGGAGTTGCAAGGTCTTGAGCTTGTCCCATACCACTCATTGCTATATCAGCTTCTTGGTTTTCTGAATATGTAGGGAATTGACTTTGTGCTAAACTAAATCCAACTGTCGGAATATTTTGGTTGAATCCAAAAGCTTCAGCAGTCGCTTTAAGTTTTGCATTTCCTAATTCTACTGCTATTATTCCACCAAATACAACATTACTTGATACTGATAATGCTCCATTTAATGTAAGAGTTCCCCAATTTGTTGAACCTTCATCAGTTAATTTATAATCTCCTAGTTGTATATACCCTGGATCATTAAATGTTTGGTTTCCAAGCCCCGGAATATTTTCAAGTCCAGATGTCATAGTTACCATTTTAAAAGTTGAACCTGGAGCAAGTAATCCCTGTGTTGCTCTATCAAAGAATAAACCATCGCCTGTTTGTTCATCTTTCTTCATAGATGTATTTAAGTTATTAGGGTCAAAATCAGGATAAGATACACTTGCAAGCACTGCTCCTGTCTTAGGGTCAATAGCTACAACCGCTCCTGCCTTATATTGACTTAACTCTTTATATGCAACTTCTTGAAGTTGGGCATCTATAGTTGTATAAACATTATCTCCATATTCTTTTTTAGCTCTATCTTTAAATAATTTAAATATATTAAAATCATCCCATATGCTAGTATCACTAGTATATGTTGAAAGCTCTTTGTTATATGTAGATTCAAGTCCTGATGTACCATATACTGAGCTTACATACCCTACTACTGCTGATGTAGCTCTACCAAAAGGATAATAAATACTTTGTTCTGCTCCATTAACATTAGTTTGTGCTAAAACTTGCCCAAAAGTATCATAAATATTACCTCTTACTACTTTATGTTCAGTGGCAAGCTTAGCTGTATTATTTGTCTTATTATATATTGTAGGGTCTTTTATAACACCAAAATAAGCTATATATGATATAAGCCCTATTAAAAGAATAAAGAAAATTATCATTATTCTTTTAATATTACTTGATGATTTTTCTTGTGAATTAAGTGTCTTTTTTTCGTTTTTTCCATTATCTTTTTTCTTTTGTTTAGTATCTGCTTTATTTAAATCATTTGGATTTTTATTTTCTTTATCATTCACTATCTATTGCCCTCCTCTGAAACTTTTTGAAGTATTCCTAGAGCAAATAATATTGTTAGCATAGATGTTCCACCATAGCTTACCATTGGAAGAGTTATTCCTGTTAATGGTATTACAGCAAATACACCACCTACTATAATTAAAACTTGTGCAACTATCATTGTACTAAATCCTATTGCTGCTAATTGAGAGAACTTATCTTTAGCATAAAGTGCACTTCTTATTCCTCTATAAAATAATAAGAAATATAAAATCATTAATCCTACAGCAAATATCATACCAAATTGTTCAGCTATTATAGTATATATAAAATCTGTAGATGCCTCTGGTACTAAAGACGGATATCCATTTCCAAGACCTGTTCCAAACAATCCTCCAGTAGACATTGTATAAAATCCTTGAACTATTTGATAACCAGAACTCGCTGCATATTTCCATACATTAGGTCCGACTACCTCAAATCTTTGTCTAACATATCCTAAACTAAAATAACCGATTGTTCCACCAAATACAAGTCCCACTAAACATATTAATACATATTTCCCATTTGAAGTTGCTAAATATAATATTGTTAATGAAACTATAAAGAACATAAGTGCCATACCTAAGTCATGTTGTAAAAACATTAAAATTATAGAGTACCCTACAACTAAAATCGGCTTCATTAATCCTTTTACATCATCTATAAATTTGTCTTTTTTCTTATATGTTACAAGAACAGAGGATAGGTATAAAATTAAGAACAATTTACCAAACTCGGCAGGTTGAAAACTGAAGCCTCCAATATATACCCAGTTTTTAGCACCATTTATCTCTTTACCTATAATAAGAGACATAACCATAAATATTAATGTTCCTATTAAATATATTCTTTTATATTTAGCAAATGTTTTTAAATCAGGTAAAGCTAAAGTTATAATAAGATACATAACTAGTCCTACACAAAACCATGTTAACTGCTTTTGAGCTAAACTTGAATTAATTACATAAAGTATCCCAGTACTTACTGTAATAAAAACATCTATAAACATAAGTATGTATTTATCCCCATTAGGTTTAAATTTTCTCAAGATAATATAAGGCACTATTATTGCTACTATAAGAATTCCACCCATAGCTAGTGCAGTTGTAGATACCGGATCTGCTATTAAAGCCAAATTTATAAATATACCAGCACATAAAATGCATATGAGCAACATTATCTTTACTTCATATTTAACAGTATTCATTTTATCACCTCTATTATCCTATAACCTTAAAGGCTGTACTTCCAAATCTTATGATATCATTGACATTTAATCTAATATTACCTTCAATTTTATTTTCATTTACATAAGTTCCATTAGTACTTTGTAAATCCTCTAAATAATATTCTCTATTCTTTAAGTATATTTTTGCATGATATGAGGAGACAAATCTGTCATTAAGAACTACAGTATTATTTTCTTTTCTACCTAAAGTAATTGCAGTAGCCATAGGAATAACTGAACCAACTTTTAATTTAGCCTCATCCATAGAAGTTAAAACTTCTAGTCCCCTTATATTTGAACCACTTGCTTTTTTAGTACTATCATTGGTCTTTTGAGTAGTATTTTTTTGAATAGTATTCGTAGTTTTTCTTTTACCCCCCTTGATATCTTTATACATGATTCTTAATGCATAAAGAATTATAGAGTATAAAACTATTATGAAAATTACTCCAAAAAATAAACCAGCTAATTGATCAAAATCCATCATTTCACCTCTACATTAGTTTTATAGTTTATTTTAGTCTGTCGCTCCATTATGCACGTATACACCATGCACATAGTAATCATTATACAATAAAATAAATTATTTTCATATCAAATTCATATTAAAATTTACCTGTTTTCATATTTAAACAATTAAATTATAGTAATAATTTATATTCATTTAATAAATTGCTTAAAATATTTTTGCAGTTTGTATAAATGCCATTTATTATAATAATAAATATATTTATTATTATAAAATAAAAGAATTATTATTAAAATATTCCAAATTATTTATATTGTATAATGTTTGTAAATACATTACCTCCCAACTTAAATTAAAAATATTAATAAAGCTATTACCATTTAACATTAATTTTATTTTATATAATGTAGATTAAATTTATATTAATCCATCATATAAAAACTATTATAAATATAAAAAACAATTATAATTAATGTTATAAAGGTCAATCATGAAAATTATACCTCTAATTCTTTACGAAATAATGTCATAATGCATAAGATTTCATTTATATTTTGCAATTATCATTTCATTTTATCTTTTAAAGTTTCTTATTAAACTAATTTATTAAAATTCAAAATAATTTAAATTACTAAAATAAAAGTATCATAAATACGTTATGATATTTATGATACTTAAAGAAATTTAAAATTGTATTATTTATTCATATTTTCTTCTTTTTTATCCTTATTCTTTTTAAATAAAGACCAACCTTTTTTCTTTTGTTTATTTCCATCTTGAGCTTTTTTATCTTCTTTCTTTTCTTCTTTTTTATCTTCCTTTTTATTTTCTTTTTTATCTTCTTTTTTATTGTTTTCTACATTTGGCTTTTTATCTTGATTTACTTTATTTGAATCTTTATTTTCTTCTAGTGGCTTTTTACTTTGTTCCTTATTTTCTGTTGAATTTTTATTTTCATTTATTTTATCAGAATTCTTATTTTCTATTGATTTTTTATCTTCTTTTGTTGAATCTGAACTCTTATTTTCTATTGGTTTTTCGTCTTTCTTATTCTTATCTAAATCTTTATTTTCTGTTTGATTTTTATCCTCTTTTAATCCTTTATCATTTGTCGCTTTATTATTTTCATTAGATTTATTAGGTTCTTTATTTTCTATTGGTTTTTTATTTTCATTAGATTTATTTTCTATTGGCTTATTTTTTTCATTTGATTCTTTACCATCAGTAGACTTTTTACTTGGATTTTCTATTTTTGTTTCTGGTTTATTATTTTGTGTATTTCCGCCCTTTTGTTCCTCACCATTTTCAATTTCTAAAGTTTCTCTTGTTTGTATATTAGGTGTAGCATTTACCGTATAATTAGTTGCAAAAACGGGAGCATTTAATGCAATTGTCATAAGAGCTGTTAGTGACAGTATTTTTCCCTTTTTCATGCATTTTCGTCATAAAAATATATCTTTATGACGTTTCACCTCTCTTTCGTAATATATTGTTTTTGTAAATTAAACCATAGACTTTACTCACATTTGTACCTAATTATGTTGAGCTTATTTATTTAAATTTATACACATTATTACATTGAAACATTTTATTATCCTAAAGAAAAATTAACCATATTTTAATGACATTTCATAAAAAACAGTTTATTATAATATATGTTAATATAGTAAAAAGGAGTGTATATATGATAATACTTAATTTTATTAGAGGTATTTTTATGGCAATGGCAGATAGTGTCCCTGGTGTATCTGGTGGTACTATCGCATTTATACTCGGTTTTTATGATGAATTTATTTCATCACTAGATACTATTACTTCAAAAAATAGAAGCAAAAAAGAAAGAAAGAGAGCTTTATCCTTTCTAATTAAAATAGGATTAGGTTGGGTATTTGGTTTTATATTATCTGTTATATTTATATCTGCAATCTTTGAAAGCCAAATATACAAAATCAGTTCATTATTTGTTGGCTTTATAATATTTTCATTACCATTAATAATTATTGAAGAAAGAAAATCAATAATAGGTAAATATAAAAATATTCTTTGGACTGTTTTAGGATTAGCATTAGTTGTTTTAATAACTTACTTCAATCCAGTATCTTCTGATGCAACTAATTCTATATCCTTTGCTAATCCTAATTTAATACTATACATTTATGTACTAATATGTGGAATCATCGCTATATCCGCTATGATTTTACCTGGGATTTCAGGTTCAACATTGTTACTTATTTTTGGATTATATGTTCCTATAATATCTTCTATAAAAGAAATTTTACACTTTAATTTTTCTTATTTTCCAATAGTTTTTGTTTTTGCAATAGGAGTTATTATCGGAATTTTATCCATTATAAAATTAATAAAAAAATTATTAATTACTAAAAGATCTCAATTAATTTATTTCATATTAGGGCTTATGTTAGGTTCTATTTATGCAGTATTTATGGGACCTACAACATTAGAAATTCCTAAACCTGCAATGACTTTTAATACATTTAGTATTATTTTCTTTTTAATAGGTGGTGCAATTATATTACTTCTTCAAAAAACTAAAACCGCATTTAAAAAAAATTCTATGAAAAAAACAAAAATAAAATGTGAGACATCTAAGGTTAATTAATGAAATAATTTTATCGTTTTACTTTTATTTCTTGTAATATTTTAAAATGTTTATATCCATAATAAGAATGTAAGTTAAAGATTTTTAAATTCTTAACCTATAATCTTAAAATAAAAGGAGAAACTAAAATGCAAGAAAAAAAAGCTCAAGATTATATTAACGAAGTAAAAACTACTCTAACATCAGCTGAATCATGTTTACAACAAGCATGTAATAAAGCAGAAAAAACTCAAAATAAAGAAAAAATAGAAAATGCTTTACATTCTATTAAAACAGCTTGTGATTGCTTAAATCAATATAGAGACTAAAATCATACATTAAAATAAAGGCATTAAAAGAGATATTATCTCTTTTAATGCCTTTATATATTTTGTTTTAGATATATATCTGAAAACTCTACTCTTGTGCCCTTAATATAATTTTGTAAATCTGTGTATTCATTTATTAACATAGCATCTTCATAAATTATATTAGGTAATTTTATAGTAAACTCAGTCCATTTATTTACTTCACTTTCAACTTCTATGCTACCACCATGAAGTTCAATCAATGATTTTGATAATGATAAACCGATACCACTTCCTTCACTTATTTTAGTTAATCTATGATTTACTTGTCCAAATTTTTCAAATATTCTTTCTAACTTATGCTCCTCTATACCGATTCCTGTATTTTTAACTATAATCTTTATAAAATCATTAGACTCTTTTATAAAAACATTAATCTCACCATTTTCATTATTAAATTTGATAGCATTTGATATAATATTTAACATGACCTTTTCAATCTTATTTAAATCAAAAGATATTATTTTTTCTTCCATTTCAGTATCAAAAATCATATTTATATTATTTTTCTTACCAAATTCAACAGTTGAATCGAAAATATCCTCAATAAATCTTACTATATCATAAGTCTGAGGATTAAAATCTAAAGTTCCAGTATCTAACTTTGTACAATCTATCAAATTATTTACTAATCTTAATAATCTTAAAGCATTTTTATCTATATCTTGAATATAACCATGATACTTTCTATTTTCACATTTATAACACTTTCCAATAGTTTGATTTATCATTTGAAGTGCACTAAATATAACATTTAAAGGTGTCATAAATTCATACGATAAATTAGCAAAAAATTCAGTCCTCAATCTTTCAAATTCCAAATCCAATTTTTTTCTAGTTGTTATATCCCTAGTTAAGCATAATAATCCATCAATATTATCATTTTTATCAGTAAAAGGTATCTTTATTGTTTCTAGATATTTAACCTTTCCTTTTTTATCTACAATTTTATTATAGTATGCTTTTTCTTTTTTACATAACATTACTTCTTCATCTTGATTCATACATTCACAAGGATTCATATCCATATCTGTTTCTATTTCATTTTCTTTTTTACCTATTATATTTTCTATTTTGGAATTATAAGCTTTTGCAAATGCTTCATTGCAATAAGTAATTACACCTTTAGCATCTTTATATGATATTTTATCTGGAATTTTTTTATTTATTATTTCTATAAGCTTTTCCTGTTTACGACATTTTTTTTCACATCTACATAAAAGGCTTAATTCGCTAGTAAACCAAATACAAATTTTATTATTTTCTAATTTATTAATACTTATATTATAATATTTATCTATACTGGGTATATATAAATCTAAGCTACATTCTATATCATGTTCTAACTTTAATATAGCCTTTTCTACTGATTCAAAACTACTTAATCCAAAAGTTTTTAAAAAGCTATTATCTTTTAAACTAATCAATTCTATCATTTTTATATTTAAATACTCTATTTCTAAATCTAGAATTTGACCACATTTACGTACTAATCTCCCTAATACACAAGGGATAGGACTTTTGTTAATCATATCCAAATATACTTTATCCATATTATCCATAATTCTAACCCTCTATTGCATCTCTTTAGTTAATTTTAATACTTATATTTTAACACATTTTTATTTTTTTGGAATATTATATCACGAAATAATTTCTAACTATATATTTTTTTATCATCTTATACATATTGGTAATAATATAAATTAACAACTCTACATTTTGGAGGATATAATGAATTCTTTTTTAGAACTCAATCCAGTACTTCAAGGACTTCTTGCAACTATTTTTACATGGGCAATTACAGCATTAGGAGCATCATTAGTGTTTTTCTTTAAAAAGGTAAATAAAAAATTTTTAAATTCCATGTTAGGTTTTAGCGCAGGTGTTATGATTGCTGCGAGTTTTTGGTCTTTGCTTATGCCCTCTATTGAACTGTGCCAAGAACTTTCAGTCAATAAATTTATTATTCCATCCATAGGATTTCTTCTTGGAGGAATTTTTATAATCTTTGCTGATAAATTTATGGACAAGTTTTCTTATGGAAAAATACTAGGATATGATAGCAATAAAATATCTAGCGAAAGTAAGTATAAAAAAAGCATTCTTTTAGTTATAGCAGTTACACTTCACAATATACCTGAAGGTTTAGCTGTTGGGGTTGCATTTGGTGGTGTTGCAGCAGGAATCCCTGGAACTAGCATAGTAGCAGCCATAACTCTAGCATTTGGAATAGGACTTCAAAATTTCCCTGAAGGCGCTGCTGTTTCACTCCCTCTTAGAAAAGAAGGTTTATCTGTTAAAAGAAGTTTCTTTTATGGACAACTCTCAGGATTAGTTGAACCAATTGCAGGAGTTTTTGGTGCTTTAGCCGCTTTAACTGCAAGATCAGTTTTACCAATACTTTTAGCATTTTCAGCAGGCGCTATGATTTCTGTTGTAGGTTCAGAACTTTTACCTGAATCATGCATAGAAAACAAAACCTTAACTACTATTGGATTAATTTTAGGATTTATTGTCATGATGATTTTAGATGTAGCTCTTGGATAAATATAAAATTTAATTATTATAATAAGTTTACAAAAACTCATTAAACTTAAGATACACTTATTAATTAAAGCAGTATATCATAAATTTTTATGATATACTGCTTTATTTTAATGCATAATTTATTCTAAATATTTACTTAAATATTTTCCTGTATATGAATTTTTAATCTTACATATTTCCTCAGGCGTTCCACAGCCAACTATCTTTCCGCCTTTATCTCCACCTTCAGGTCCTAAATCAATTAAATAATCAGCACATTTTATCATATCTAAATTATGTTCAATTACAACAACCGTATTCCCTCCATCAACTAATCTTTGAAGAATTTTTATAAGTCTTCTTACATCATGAATATGAAGACCTGTTGTTGGCTCATCTAAAATATACATAGTCTTACCTGTACTTCTCTTTGAAAGTTCATACGCAAGTTTTATTCTTTGAGCTTCTCCTCCTGAAAGCTGAGTAGATGGTTGTCCAAGCCTTATATACCCAAGACCCACATCATAAAGAGTTTGAAGTTTATTTTTTATTCTTGGTATATTTTCAAAAAATTCTAAAGCATCTTCTACTGTCATATTCAAAATATCATCAATATTTTTACCTTTATATTTGACTTCTAATGTTTCTCTGTTGTATCTTTTTCCCTTACAAACCTCACATGGCACATAAACATCAGATAAAAATTGCATTTCTATTTTTATTATTCCATCACCACTACACGCCTCACATCTTCCTCCTTTAACATTAAAAGAAAATCTTCCTGGCTTATATCCTCTCATTTTAGCTTCTTGAGTTTGAGAAAATAATTCTCTTATTATATCAAATGTTCCTGTATAAGTAGCCGGATTACTTCTTGGAGTTCTACCTATTGGACTTTGGTCAATATCTATTATTTTGTCTATATTCTCATATCCTAAAATCTCTTTGTGATTTCCTGGGATATATTTAGATTTATTTATTATTTTATTAAGACCTTTATACAAAATTTCATTTGTTAATGTACTTTTTCCAGAACCAGATACTCCTGTTATCATTGTTAAAGTCCCCAAAGGCACTTTGACATTAACATTTTTTAAATTATTTTCTCTTGCACCTTTTATAGTAATAAAGTTTCCATTTCCTTTTCTTCTTTCCTTCGGAACTTCTATTTTTTCTTGTCCAGTTAAATATCTTCCTGTTAATGAATTTTTATCTTTTAAAATTTCATCATATGTTCCTGCAAAAGTAACTTCCCCACCATGTTCTCCAGCACCAGGACCAATATCTACTATATAATCAGCCTCTCTTATAGTATCCTCATCATGCTCAACAACAATTAAAGTGTTTCCTACATCTCTTAATTTTTTCAAGGTTGCTATAAGTCTATCATTATCTCTCTGATGAAGCCCTATTGATGGTTCATCTAAAATATATAAAACACCCATAAGTTGAGAACCAATTTGAGTTGCAAGCCTTATTCTTTGTGCCTCACCACCTGATAATGTTCCCGCATTTCTAGCTAAATCTAAATAATCTAATCCAACATTTATTAAGAAACCTAATCTCTCTTTTATTTCTTTTATTATCTGACCACTTATTATTGTATCTTTCTCTGAAAACTCTAAAGAATTTATAAAATCAAGTTCTTCTCCAATAGACATCTTAGTAAATTCAGTTATATTTTTGCCACCAATAGTTACTGCTAACGCCTCTGATTTTAGTCTAGCTCCTTTACATTTAGGACATGGATTATCACTCATATATCTTTCTACTTCTGTCTTTATAAGATCAGAATTTGTTTCCATATATCTTCTCTTTAAACTATTTATTTCACCTTCAAAGGAATGATTATAAACAGATTCTACTCCATCTTTTATGTAAGTTACAGCAATTTTATCTCCATTTAATCCATACATAAGAACATGTTGAACTTCCTTGGATAAATCTTTATACTTTGTATCTAAGCTAAAATTATATTTATTCATTAATGCGGTTAAAACTGCATAAGTCCAAGAATCTTTTTTAAGCCTAGCATCTCCCCAAGTGGATATAGCTCCTTCTCTTATTGATAAATCTTTATTTGGAACAACTAAGTTTTCATCTATTTCTAATAAAGTCCCAAGTCCATCACAATAATCACATTTTCCAAAAGGTGAATTAAATGAAAATAACCTTGGTTCTAACTCATCTATACTTATACCACAATCAGGACAAGCGAAATTTTCACTAAACAACTTATCCTCTTCTTTATCAATTAAATTTATAATAACCAATCCATCAGCTAACTTTAAAGCCATTTCAATTGAATCAGCTAATCTAGTTTCTATCCCATCTTTAACTATTAATCTATCTATAACAGCTTCTATATTATGTTTCTTATTTTTTTCAAGTTTCACATCTTCTTCTGTTAAATCATAAATGCTCCCATCAACTCTAGCCCTAACATATCCTTGCCTTTTTATATTCTCTAATACTTTTTCGTGAGTTCCTTTTCTGCCCCTTATTATTGGACTTAAAATTTGAATTTTTTCTCTATGTGATAAAGACATAACAGAATCTACTATTTGGTCTACAGATTGTTTTGATATTTCTTTTCCACACTTAGGACAATGAGGAATTCCAACCCTAGCATATAAAAGTCTTAAATAATCATAAATTTCAGTTACAGTTCCGACAGTAGAACGTGGATTTTTTGATGTTGTCTTTTGGTCTATTGATATAGCCGGTGATAGCCCTTCAATACTCTCAACATTTGGCTTATCCATTTGACCTAAAAACTGTCTCGCATAAGATGATAAAGATTCTACATATCTTCTTTGCCCTTCTGCATAAATAGTATCAAAAGCTAAAGAAGACTTACCTGATCCCGAAAGTCCAGTAAATACTACTAATTTATCCCTAGGTATTTTTAAATCTATATTTTTTAAATTATTAACTTTAGCTCCTTTTACAACAATTACATCTTTCATTTGTTACTCCTTATCTATATCAAAAAGTTTGTTTTTAACTAATTTATATTAAAATTCTTTTAAATTATATTAAATTCAATATGCAAACATAAGTTCGATTACTAATTATTTTATGCTTGTTAACTTATCATGTCAAATTCAAAATGAATTAAAATAATATTTTTATATATAGTATAATTAATTTAAATAATTATTATTAAAATTTTAAGGAGAAAAATATGAATGCTAACGAAAGACGTAAAAAAATTTTATTAATGATAAAAGAATCAAAAAAACCACTTAGTGGTTCTTATATAGCAAAAGAATTAAATGTAAGTCGCCAACTTATAGTTGGAGATGTTGCACTTTTAAGAGCTTCTGGCTCTAATATAATTTCAACAGCTAGAGGCTACATTATAAATAACAATAAAGAAAATGATAAATTTTTATTAAAAACCATAGCCTGCAGACATACTAAAGAAGATATGCAAGATGAATTAAATATAATAATAGACGAAGGTGCAACTGTTATAAACGTAATAATAGAGCATCCAGTTTACGGACAATTAACAGGAGATTTACATTTATCTTCTAGACGTCATATTTTAGATTTTATAGAAAAATTAAAATCTAAAGATTCTCCTATGTTATCCAAACTCACACAAGGGATACATCTTCACACTATAAAATGCGAAAACGAAGAAATTTATAATAATATCCTAAATTCACTTAGAAAAAAAGGATACTTACTATAAAACAATTAATAAATTATCTATAACCAACAATAACTACCAATACCTTTATCTATTTTAAGATAAAAATTAATGTTAATAAGATATTTATTGATATTTTTGTAATAATTGTATAAAATTATAATTATTAAGTTATAACCAAAAGGGGTGGTAGTTATTAGTTCAAAAAAATATATTTACTTAGTATTTTCAAGAACAGGCACGTTATTTTCAAGAGTTATAAATTTTGGACTTAGCCACAAATATGCCCATGTATCTCTTAGTTTTGATTCTAGTTTAAATGTTATGTATTCCTTCGGTAGAATTAATCCTGACAATCCTTTTATAGCTGGATTAATTAAAGAAAATATAAATGGTGGAATTTTCACTAAATTTCCTTATAGCGAATGCATGATATATAAAGTTAAAGTTTCTGAAACTCAACTTAAAACATTAAAAAAAGAATTGAATATATTCATGGAAGAACAAAAAAAATATCGATATAACTTTTTAGGAGTTTTTACTGCTTATTGGGACAAACCTCGTGAAAAAGACTATTATTATTTTTGCTCACAATTTGTTTCAGAACTTCTTATAAAAAGTTCTATTTACAAAAGTAATAAACCTCCTGCATTAATAAGCCCTAAAGATTTATTAGATATTAATAATAAAGAGATAATTTATGAAGGACTAGTTTGTAACTATTCTAAATCTATTTCAAATGCTTTAATAGCGTATTAGATAAAACATAAAAATTAAAAGAATAAGCTATATTAAATTAGCCTATTCTTTATTGCTATACATCTTTTTTAAGTTCCTTTATAATGTCCCTAAGTTCTGCAGCTCTTTCAAATTGAAGATTTTTAGCCGCTTCCTTCATTTCTTTTTCATATTCTTTAATAAGTTTATTCTTATCTAAAACTTTTTCCTTTTTATTAAATTTGCTTGCCTTAACCTCTTCTAATTCAACAGCTTCTATAACTTTTCTTACTTCCTTTTTTATTGTTTTAGGCACTATATTATGCTCTTTATTATAATTTGTCTGAATCTCACGTCTTCTTTCAGTTTCCTTTATTGCTCTATCCATAGAATTAGTTATTGTATCCGCATACATTATAACTTTACTCTCCGCATTCCTAGCAGCTCTACCTATTGTTTGTATCAATGATATTTCAGACCTTAAAAATCCTTCCTTATCAGCATCTAAAATCGCTACTAATGCAACTTCTGGAATATCTAATCCTTCTCTTAAAAGATTTATTCCAACCAAAACATCATACTTGCCAAGCCTTAAATCCTTTATTATTTTCATTCTTTCTATGGTATCTACATCTGAGTGCATATAGACAGCCTTTATATTTAATTCCTTTAAATATTTTGTTAAATCCTCAGCCATTTTCTTAGTTAATGTAGTTATCAAAATTCTAAAACCTTTTTTAATAGTTTCATTAATTTCCCCATATAAATCATCAATTTGTCCATTTGTTGGTTTTATTATTATTTCAGGATCTAAAAGCCCTGTTGGTCTTATTATTTGCTCTGCAATGTTTTTAGAATGTTCCAGTTCATATTTTCCTGGAGTTGCACTTACAAAAACAACTTGATTTATTTTCTTTTCAAATTCTTCAAATTTTAAAGGTCTATTATCAAATGCACAAGGAAGCCTAAATCCATATTCAACCAAACTTTCTTTTCTAGACCTATCTCCTGCATACATGGCTTTCACCTGTGGAATAGTTACATGACTTTCATCAATAAACATTAAAAAATCCTTTGGAAAAAAGTCTATTAAAGTTTGTGGTGGAGTCCCTGGAGCTCTATTATCTAAAATTCTTGAATAATTTTCTATACCCTGACAATACCCCATTTCTCTTATCATTTCTATATCGAAATTTGTTCTTTGCTTAAGTCTTTGAGCCTCTAAAATTCTATCCTGTTCATTTAATTCTTGAAGCCTTTTTTCAAGCTCTTCTTCTATAACTTTTATAGCTTTTTCTTGCGTTTCTTGAGTTGTAGCAAAGTGAGATGTCGGTGTTATACTAACATGATTTCTATTCCCTATAATTTTTCCTGTTAAAACATCAAATTCTCTTATTCTGTCTATCTCATCTCCAAAAAATTCTACCCTTATTCCTTTAGATGATGAATATGATGGAATTATGTCTAGATTATCTCCTCTAACTCTAAAAGTTCCTCTTGAAAAATCAATATCATTTCTTTCATATTGAAGTTCTATAAGTCTTTTAACAACTTCATCTCTATCTTTAACCATTCCAGGTCTTAAAGAAATAGTAAGTTTTTTATATTCTTCTGGATTACCAAGACCATAAATACAAGAAACAGATGCCACAATTATAACATCTCGTCTCTCTAAAAGAGCCGATGTTGCTGAGTGACGAAGTTTATCTATTTCATCATTTATTGACGCATCTTTTTCTATAAAAGTATCAGTATGAGGAACATACGCCTCTGGTTGATAATAATCATAATATGATACAAAATATTCAACTATATTATTAGGAAAAAGTTCTTTAAATTCTGAGCATAGCTGAGCTGCTAAAGTTTTATTATGAGCTAGTATAAGAGTTGGTCTTTTTTCTTTCTCTATTATATTAGCCATAGTAAATGTTTTTCCAGACCCTGTAACACCCAAAAGAGTTTGTCCCCAATCCATTCTATTTATTGAATTTACTAAACTTTCAATTGCTTGAGGTTGATCACCATTTGGTTTAAATTTTGAACTTATTTTAAATTCACCCATATTTTAATCTTTAGTAGCCTTTTTCTACTAAACAATCCACATCCTTTCCTTGCTTTTATTTTAACTTATATTATTACTCCTATAATTTTTAAAATTAAACTTATTCTAAAAAACCCTTTATTTTATACTAACACTAATTATGAAACTGAAAAATAAAAAATCGTATTAAAGATTAAATAATTTAAAATAATCATCTTTCTTCAATACAATTAATTAAATGTATATTTAAACATTTTTTTTAAGTTCTGATAATTGCAATAATTTATCTATATTATATTTTTTTCTTATGTTTACAGGAACTAAAATCACTCCAAACCTCATAGACTTACTCTTACTACTTATAATGTATTCTTTAACCTCACCCTTTATATTTTTAATCTTCAATGTAGTATTTATATAGTTATCCCTTATAGATTTAAGTATTTCTTTCTCACTAAAAGGTTTCAGCCCATTTAACTCTATTATTTTATCTCCACTTCTTACGCCTTCTCTAAAAGCTCTAGATTTTGGGACAACATCTAAAATACATATTCCTTCCTCATCTGAAACAAAAAGTGGTTTAGAATTTTTTTCAATATGCTTTTCTATGTATTTTATAATTATATAAATAATCGACATTAGTATTACAGACAATACTTCAAACATTACATTATATCTACTAAAGAAAGATATTAAAAATAATATTCCACCATATACAACCATTATACCTCCAGAAATTAAAGTTTTTTGCACCTTATTTTTAGTAAAGGTAACAGCCTCATATCCTATAACAGCATAAAATGGTAAAATAGCTAATGCTGTCATGGTGGTTATGGGAATTAAATCCCTTCCTATTATCGAAGAATATATATTAGAAAAATCAATATTTTGCAATGTAAAATCATTTATAGAATTAAATATAATGAAAAATGCTACAGGTAAACTCCAACATCTTTTAAAAATAAATCCTCCCAAAATTTTATCATTTTTATTAGTAAAAACAGGAATATAACCTTTTCTTCCATCAATCATTATAAGTATTCCTTGAACTATAGAAATAATACTAATTAATATTATAATATTAGGTATATTTAACTGCATTTTAATAACTCGTCCAACATTAAACCTTGAACAAATTAAACTTATCAAACTTAAAACAGTAGCTACATATGGAAAACTAAAAATTTTAGGTTTATAAATTATTACTACTATTGATATTAAAAACAGCATTGCAATACCTGAATTTTCTTCGAAACTTACACCAAAAGTAGTTAAAATTAAACTAGCTATACTTCCTGCAATTATTCCTATGACTATTTGAGAAATTGTTAATTCTAGAGGAGAATTTATTTTCTCCCCTAATACCATTGTTTGTATAAAATTTATTTTCTTATTTTTTATATAAAATACTACAGAAATTACTAAAAGTAACAAAAGCAAGACTGGATTTACCCAAACATAAGATATAGCTTTTATAGTTGCTAGCACTACATTCAAAATAGCACCTCCTTAAGCTTACTTTAATTAAGTTTTTCTTTCATAACGTCTATGGCTTTTATAAGTTGTGTATCACTATCTTTACTATATTGTGTCTCTGTTGAATCTTTTAAATACTCTACTTCCACATGTGGCTTAATACCTATTGAGTGTATATTTTCCCCATTTGGAGTATAATATTTAGAAATTGTAACTTTAAGAGCTGTATTATCTGATTTATCATCTAAAACAACTTGAACAACACCTTTTCCAAAAGATGTTTCTCCAACTAAAGTTCCAAGATTATAATCACGTATAGCACCTGACACAACTTCAGAAGCTGATGCAGTTCCACCATTAATTAAAACAACTAATGGCATACCTTGCGCAATTCCACCTGTTGAAATATTTTCTTCTACTTTTCCATTTTTATCAACTGTTGAAACAATAACCTTTCCCTTTTCAATAAATTGAGATGCAACAGTTACACATTCTTTCATAAGACCACCTGGATTTCCTCTTAAATCTAAAATTAATCCCTTAATATTGGATTCTTTAAGTTTAGTTAGACTTTCAATAAATTTTTCTGAAACCCCAGAATCAAAAGATGATATACTTATATACCCTATATTATCTTGTAAAATATCATCTGTAACACTTATTGTCTCTATAACATCCCTTTGAACCTGAACGTCAAAATCACCCTTATTTTCTCTATAAATACCTATAGTTAACATTTTTTTTTCAGTTCCTTTTATCATTGATAATGCTGTTTCTAAACTTTCTCCATTAACCTCAACTCCATTAACACTTGTTATAATATCCCCAGACATAATTCCAGATTTTTGTGCTGGAGAATTATCAATTGGAGCTATTACAGTTATTTTATTATCTTTAACACCTACTTGAACCCCTATTCCCATATAATTCCCTTCACTTTGCTCCTTAAAAGTAGCATATTCACTTTCATTCATAAAATAAGTATATGGATCTTCCAATGAAGATACCATTCCCTTTATTGCACCTTCTGCTAAGATACTATCATCTATTTCCCCATCATACCACTTATAAAGAGTTTCTCTTATTTCAAAAAGTTTTTCAAATTCAGTCACATCAGATATTGAGGCATAACCTGCATAACTTGGAAGTATTCCTTTAGAAGTTAAAACATTTCCAATATATATAGAGCCACTTACAGTAGCTGTTAATCCCATAACTAAACCTATATTTTTTATATTCTTTTTATTTTTTCTAATCACAATTTCACCCTTTCAAAAAAAAAGCTTAAAATACATTGTAAAAATTATGTATTTTAAGCTTAATATAAGTAGATAAATGCTATCTAAATTAATCATTTATACAAATATTTTAATCATATGAATCAGTTTATTTTACATTTATTAATATAACCATTTTAGTAAATAATATACTAATTATATAAGTAACTAATATTTTTATATTTTAAACATGTAAAAATTTTCTCAAAGCAATTATACTTCCAAAAATACCTATTAACATACCAGAAACTATAAATTCCCATGACATTGTAGTCAAAACATAACTTGGGCTTAAGAATGTCATTAAAACAATATTTTGAACTAATAATTCATATACCGCTTTATATGCAAAATATAAAATTATTGTAGCAAATACTCCACCAGCTAATCCTATAACCATTCCTTCTATTATAAATGGCCATCTAATAAACCAATCTGTTGCACCAACAAATTTCATAATTCCAATTTCTCTTCTTCTTGAAAATACAGTTATTTTTATTGTATTCATTATCAAAAATAAAGATATTCCAATAAGAACTATGAATAATGCTATACCAACCCATCTTACAGTTCTAGATACTGAGTCTATAGTATTTATTAAATTTTGATCATTTCCAACACTCTCAACACCAGCTAAATATTGTGTTTCACCAGTTGCTAAACTTTCTGCATTCGTATTATCCTCTGTAACGCTCATAGCTTTAACTACTGCATCAGCAACATTAGGATCACTTAATTTAACAGTAAACGATGCTGGAAGAGGATTATTCTCATCAGTATAACCAGCTAAAATCTTTTCATTTCCCTCTATTTGTTTCTTAAACTGTGCTAAAGCTTCATTTTTACTTACATAAATTACTCCTGTAACGCCTTCAATATTTTTAAGCATATTTTCTATGTTCTGCTGTTGTGTTGCATCTATGTTATCATTTAAAAAAACTTTTACTTCAACTTTAGACTGAACAGTATTAAGTTCCATATTAACATTTAAAGCTGTAAGCATAAAAGCTCCAAAAACAAGTAAGGTAGTTAAAACTGTTGCCACGGAAGCTATGCTTATTGTCTTATTCCTATTTAAACTCTTGAAGGCATCGGATATGAAATGTTTAAACGTACTAATTCTCATACTCGTATCCCCCTTTTTCCTCATCTCTAACAACTTGTCCCTTCTCAATTGCTATTACTCTCTTTTGCATATCATCAACTATTTCTTTTGCATGAGTTGCCATTACAACAGTTGTTCCACTTCTATTTATATCTTCAATTAAAGCCATAATTTCCTTTGCTGTTTCTGGATCTAAATTTCCAGTTGGTTCATCTGCTATTAAAACAAGTGGCTTATTTACAATTGCTCTTGCAATAGAAACCCTTTGTTGTTCTCCACCTGATAACTGATTTGGAAACATCTTTTGTTTATTAGATAAACCCACAAGAGATAATGCTATAGGTACTTGTTTTTTTATTTCACTCGGTGATGCTTCTAGTACTCTCATTGCAAAAGCTACATTTTCATAAACATTAAGTGATGGTATAAGTCTAAAATCCTGAAATACCATACCTATTTTTCGTCTATGGAAAGGAACTTTTTTTCTTTTTATCTTTGATAATTCTATTCCGTCTACTATTATCTGTCCTTCTGATGGTTCAATTTCTTTTAGTAACATCTTAACAAAGGTTGATTTTCCAGCACCGCTTGGACCAACTAAAAAAACAAAATCACCAGCGTCAATTTTAATATTAACGTTAGATAATGCTTTTACATTGTTATCATACACCTTACTAACATTCTTAAATTCAATCATATAGACACTCCTTAGTTATTTTTCTCAACAATTGAATATTTATGTAATTGTTGAAATTTTAATATATTTTTAAAAAATATATTACATTATACCATAGAAAGTATCTAAATTCCACTTAAATAAAAAAGCTTTATTAGCAGTCTTACTACCAATAAAGCTTTTAACTATTCCATTATTTAATATATTCTATTTTAAACTAACAGCTCTTTTACAAGCAGAAACAACATTTTCAGAAGTTAAACCATAAGCTCTTAGAAGTTCATCTGGTTTACCACTTTCACCAAACTTATCATTAACACCAATTCTTATAACTGGAACAGGTCTTTCTTCACACACAACCTCAGATACTGCAGAACCTAATCCTCCTATTATACTGTGCTCCTCAACTGTAACTATTGCACCAGTTTCTCTAGCAGCTTTTAGTATAATTTCTTTGTCTATAGGTTTTAAAGTGTGTATGTTTATAACTCTAGCATTTATACCTTCTTTAGCTAACATTTCTTTAGCCTCTAAAGCAACATCTACCATTATTCCTATTGCAACTATTGTTACATCATTACCACCTGCAAGTTCAACACCTTTTCCAATTTCAAAACTATATCCAGCTCTATCATTTATAACATTTACTGCCGCTCTTCCAAGTCTTACATAACAAGGCCCATTATATTTTGCAACAGCTCTTATTGCAGCTTCAGTTTCAATTGCATCTGATGGACATATAACTGTCATGTTTGGTATACTTCTCATTAAAGATAAATCTTCAATAGCTTGATGAGATGCACCATCTTCTCCTACTGTAAGTCCTGCATGAGTTGCACATACCTTTACGTTTAAATTAGGATAACATATAGAGTTTCTTATTTGTTCAAAAGCTCTTCCTGCTGCAAACATAGCAAAAGTACTAACAAAAGGAATCTTTCCACAAGTTGAAAGTCCTGCTGCAACTCCCATCATATTTCCTTCTGCAATTCCCATATTGAAAAATCTATCCTCTGCTACCTTTTTAAAATCCGCTGTTTTTGTAGACTTTGAAAGATCTGCGTCTAATACTACTATATTTTCAACTTCTTCAGCTAATTTTGCTAAAGTTTTTCCGTAAGCTTCTCTTGTTGCTATTTTATTTGCCATTACTCTTGTCCTCCTAACTCTTTAAGTGCCTTTGCACATTGTTCTTTACTTGGAGCAGTTCCATGCCATGCTGCTTCATTTTCCATAAATGAAACACCTTTTCCTTTTATAGTATTTGCAATTATACAAGTTGGCATATTCTTAGTATTTCTTCCTTTTTCTATAGCTTCTATTATTTCTTTATGACTATGTCCATCTATTATAAGAACATTCCATCCAAAAGCCTCAAATTTTTTATCTATTGGTCTTGGATTCATTACATTTGTAACATCTCCATCTATTTGTAATCCATTTGAATCTACGAATATTGTTAAATTATCTAATTTATAATGAGCTGCTGCCATTGCTGCTTCCCACACTTGTCCTTCTTCAAGCTCTCCATCCCCTAAAACTGCAAATGTTCTATAAGATTTATTATCAAGCTTTCCTGCTAATGCCATTCCAACTGCTGCTGATATTCCTTGACCTAATGAACCTGTTGACATATCTATCCCTGGTAAATCATTCATGTTTGGATGTCCTTGAAGCTTTGAACCTATTTTTCTTAAAGTTTTTAATTCTTTAGCATCAAAAAATCCCTTTCTTGCTAAAGCACTGTATAGAGCTGGTGCTGCATGCCCTTTTGATAAAACAAATCTATCCCTATTTTCATCCTTTGGATTTTTAACATCTATATTCATTTCCTTAAAATATAATGTTGCTATTATATCTGCTATTGATAATGATCCTCCTGGATGTCCTGATGCTGATTCTGTCAACATTTCTACAATATCTTTTCTTATTACTCTTGATATTTCTTTTAAATTTTCTATGCTATTCATGTGCTCCTCCTACAATTTATTAAAAACTTTTATTTTCGTCTTTCAAATTACTTCTTAATTTTAGTTTTTGATTATATGATTAATATTATAAATATTTATTCTAATTATTCAACTTAACTTTTATTTATATATTGTATTTAAATTAATTTATTACGGTAAAACTCATATTTCTACACTATTACTCCAATAAGGTATAATATATATCATAAATCCATTAAATAGTATAGCATATTTATTAAATATTTGACACATTAAATCATTAAAAAATATAAAAAAAGCTGTTTAATAAAATTAAACAGCTCACTTGTCCACTTTTTTTACCGATTTAATGATAAGCTTATCATCATTGCTTTATTAACCTTTTTCATGTCTTCGTCAGTCATATGTCCTATTTTTTCTTTTAATCTTCTTTTATCTAAAGTTCTAACTTGTTCTAACAAAACAACAGAATCTCTATTTAGTCCATATTCTTCTGATGAAATCTCAACATGTGTTGGTAATTTAGCTTTATTTATTTGTGAAGTAATAGCAGCTACTATAACAGTAGGGCTATACTTATTTCCTATATCATTTTGTATTACTATTACAGGTCTTATTCCGCCTTGCTCCGAGCCTACAACTGGGCTTAAATCGGCATAAAATATGTCCCCTCTTTTTACATTCAACTTAGTCATTTTTTATCACACTCCGCAAAGCCATCTCTCATATTCTAATTCATCATAAAATTCTGCAGTTACTGCTTCTTCAGCATAACCTAAATTGATAGAAGCCATTTCCTTATAGCCTCTTTTCATCCATTCAAATAAATCATTATTTTCTGATTTACTACATGATATTAACTTATAGTTAATAAATCCACTATTTGGTTGTATTTTTTTTAAATTTTTTTTAAATTCCTTTGATTTTGACATGACTTCTGTTCTCCTTAAATGCAAAAAAGAGTTAAATATGTATTCATTATATTGCAATATATATCATGTTGTCAAAGGGTTCTTCTATAGTTTTTTTATTTTTTTGCATTTGTTTTTATTTTTTTGCATTTTATCTTGCCAAATCATTTTTCATTATTAAATCAAACTTAATTTCCTTTTATAAATTCACTATAACCTATATTAAGCTTTTCAGCATTATTTTTATCATATATTATAGCTTTAAATGGCTTTTTATTTTTTATATCAATATATAATTTTTCCTTATAAAAATTTTGATTTCCACTTAAAAGTAGGTAATCAATAACAAGATACTCTATATTTTCTATAGTTTCATAAGAATAAGTAACATTATTTTCCTCATTTAAAAATCTAGATAAATAATTAATAAACATGAATTGATAAAAATTATCAAAATCTTCTGATACTGAATAATTTTTATTTTCATCTATATATTTCATATATATCTTACCATCTTTAAATATTTCCATCCTGTTTTCTAATGTTATTTTAGTTTCATTATCTCCATTAAACTCAATTAATCCCTCTTCTTTAAATTCTGCCCTTGAATTTTTCACAATATATGTAACCTTTGTGGAATAAGAATCAATATTTGATAACTTGTCTAAAATATTCTCTGGTCTATTTAATTCCACATTCTGCTTATAAATTAGAACCCCACAAACACCCATCATGCCAATAGTTAATAGTATACATAATAAAATATTTTTTTTCTTTTTCATTATTTCCTCCGAAATTCAAATATTATATTACATACTATTAAACTTAACTAAATTTTATTCTATGATACTATACTTTTCTTTTTCTTCTTATGTATAACATTTTTTTATCTCAATATTATTACAACCATGTCAAAAGATTAACCTAAATTTTCGAATACAGCATAAGCAACAGCATTGCTCTTACTATGAGAAATAGTAAGATGAATTTTATATGCTTGTCTATCCCCTAAAATATATTCTATATTTTTCTTTATTTTATTTTCTATATTGACTAAGGGTTTACCAAGCTCATCTCTTAGCACTTCTATATCTAAAAAAGAAATACCTCTAAACCCTGTCCCTAAAGCTTTACTTATTGCTTCTTTTGCTGCAAAATTTCCAGCTATTACTTCAATATTCATTTTTCTATTCTGAAAATATTCTATTTCTTTATTTGTAAAAATTTTTTCCAAAAACTTATTTTGCTTTTTAATAGCTTTCTCTATTCTATCTATTTCTATTATATCTACTCCTATACCTAAAATCATTTTTCCTCCATGGTACTTTATAAGGTATATATTTAGACTACTAAAAATTATATTTAAATCCTATTTAAATTCACTCACATATTCATCCACTTTCTCTCCAATTATATCAACTAAATGAATTGGAGATACTTCATTTTTATATAAAATAGAAAGAAGCTCCCTAACTTTTTCTAAATAGTAAGATATTTTTTCTATTGAATTTCTTTCAATATTTATTAAAACATCATTATTAAAGTCTTTTCTTTCAATTTCAATTCCATAAGTATTTACTTCATTATATTTAGTTTCAATAATCCTATATTGATAGTCATGTCTTAAATTATCATAATTTCTAACAATATTCAAATTCTGAACAATTTTCATAAATATCCCCCTTAAACAAAAACACTAACTCAGTAATATAATATTAGCACTTATATGGGAAAAAGTATGTCAAATCATGCAATGTAAATTTATTATCTAAAAGTTAATTAACGACATTTAATTAACATTTTTATTATTTTTTGTATTTAATTAACTTTTAAATTGTACTATTTCGACTAATTTTTATGTAAGCAAAAAAATGATTACTTTTTTTGTAAATTAAATTTATAGCATTTTTTATTTTCTTATTAAATTATTAAAAAAATAATAAAATGTAAAATTAATCCATATAAAAATTTACAATTTGTTAACATTTAATTCTTTACCTAAATCTAATATATACTTTTCTATTTTTAATTTTTTATATCTTCTTACTACCAATTCCCTACATATATTATGATAACATTTTTTTTCTTATATTTATATGCTATTGGTTCACTTATAATTCTTTCTTTTATAATATTAATTTAATTCTTGCATATATATTTTCCTAATTTTTTTAACTATATATTATTATCAGAATGATATTTTTTTCTATTTTCTATTCACTCTAGTAAAAATTTTAGTTATAATATAAGTATAAATATTTTATTCTAGGAGGTAATTAAATGGCTATATTAGTATGTGGTGGTGCTGGTTATATAGGAAGCCATATGGTGGCTGAACTACTTGTACAAAATAAAGAAGTAATAATCCTTGATAATTTTGAAAAAGGTCATGAAGACGCTATTTTAGGAGGTAAAATTTATAAAGGTGATTTAAGAGATAAAAATATTCTTGATAAAATTTTTACTGAAAATCATGTAGAAGCTGTTATCGATTTCGCTGCCTATTCATTAGTTGGCGAAAGTATGGTAGAACCTCTAAAATATTTTAATAATAATGTTTCAGGTACAATAAGTTTACTAGAAGCAATGAAGAAATATGGAGTAAAATATATAGTATTTTCCTCTACTGCTGCAACTTATGGTGAACCTGAAAACACACCTATTTTAGAAAATGATAAAACTATTCCTACTAATGCATATGGCGAATCTAAGTTATTAGTTGAAAAGATACTTAAATGGTGCGATACATGCTATGGAATTAAATTTACTGTTTTAAGATACTTTAATGCTGCTGGAGCACATATAAATGGAAAAATAGGAGAGGATCACTCACCAGAAACACATCTTATCCCTCTAATACTCCAAGTAGCTTTAAATAAGAGGGATGAAATAATGATATTTGGAGATGACTACAAAACTAAAGATGGTACCTGTGTAAGAGATTATATCCATGTATCTGATTTAGCATCAGCTCATCTTTTAGCTTTAAACAGATTAATTGATGGTGGAGAAAGTAGAATTTATAATCTTGGTAATGGTACTGGATTTACAGTAAAAGAAGTTATAGAAGTAGCTCGAAAGGTTACTAATCATCCTATTCCAGCTAAAATAGCTCCAAGAAGAGCAGGAGACCCTGCCATTCTTATAGCTTCATCAGATAAAGCTATATCTGAATTAAATTGGAAACCTAAATTCAACTCATTAGAAACTGTAATTGAAACTGCTTGGAAATGGCATAGTTCACATATTGACGGTTATTCAAAATAATCGTGACTTATTTATAATATAAATTTCTTTACATTTATTATATAATAAAGAATAAGCTTATATAATACTTTAAAATTATATTAAATCAAGCTTATTCTTTATTCTGTTTTCTAAGTGTATTATTTATTTTTCTTTTTTTTATACTCTATTATATAAGCATTTAACTCTCCACCGACTAATAAAGTCAATGAACTTATAAACAACCAAATCATAATAGCAAACACAGCTGACAATCCACCGTAAATTCTAGCATAATTATTAAAATTATTTACATAAAAAGTAAATATCAATGATGTTACAATCCACCCTATAGTTGTAAAAATTGCTCCTGGCATTACTTCTTTCCATCCTAATCTTTTGCAAGGGGTAACATTATACAAAAACAAAAATATTATAAACATTACTATAAGAATTATACTATAACGCCCTGCATACCAAAATATGTTTATTAAAAACTGATGATGCAATTTTAAAATTATAAATTTTTCTATTACTCCTCCAAAAACAAATAATAGTAGAGTCATAGCTATTGTCCACGCTAATAATAATGTATATACTATAGATAAAAATTTTCTTAATATGTAACTTCTAGTTTCTTGAACATCATAGGACATATTAAGCCCTTTAATTACTGCTCCAAACCCCGAAGATGATACCCATATAGCAAGTATAATACTTCCCCACATCACATCAGATCTTTGAGTATCTATAATTGTTCCTATTGTAGTTTTTATTAATTCAAACGATGTTTTTGGCATTATTGTTGATAAAAACATAAGTAAATCATCACTACTAATTCTACTTTTTCCTATCAAAGTTATTAAAAATATTAAAAAAGGTATAAATGCTAACATCAAGAAATATGCAAGTTGTGCTCCATTACCTATTATGTCATCTTTAAATATTTTTTTAATAAGTCCTATTATGAAAGAGACTTTTTTTTCTTTTTCATTACTCATTTAACACACCTACTATATTTTATTATTCCCTAAAAATCATAATAATATAAATGATATTATGGTAGTATGAAAATACAGATATTCTTACTATACCATATAATTTATTAATTATTCTACAAAAATATAGCAAGTCATACTACTAATTATATAACTTGCTTCACATATATTTTTTATATTTATTGTTTTTTATTCATGTGCAGAATAATAATCTTCTACTATTTTTTGCACTAAACTTTTTATAACACTACCTCGTGCAATTAACGTCATAACAATTAAAAAAGTTCTAATAGCTTCTGCATCTTTTTCATTTTGTATTTTATTTGTTCCCTTTATCAATTCTTCTAACTTTCCTTCATCTAGTAAAGGGACTGACAAAAAATCCTTTACGCTTTTTTCTTGAATTTCACAAAATCCTTGATAAGCATCCTCCCATGATAATATATCATCAGTTCTATCATTTATATTATTAAAAGCCAGTTTAAAAACCTTTTTTATTTCTTCTGTTGTTAATAAAGGTCTCATGTAGCTTAAAAGAGCTAATTGTGCTAAATGCATTTTAGTATAGCCTCTTTTTTTTCCATCCTCAGGTTTTGAAATAACTTCACTTTTTATATAATTTTGAACTATATTGTTAGTGTATTTATCATCTGGAAATTTATCATTTAAATAATCTATAACTTGAGATAAAAAAAGATCATATTTAGGCAAATCATCATAAGCTACCATATTACATTTTGAAATATCTTCAATAATATTCATTATGTAATCATTATTCAAATCACTACAACTCAAAATCGCACCTCATTCCTAGTATTTTACTTATTTATATTATATAGTATTTTAAATTACATTACAAGTTATTATTTGCTTCTTTATATATTAGTTTAAATCATAATTTTATAAACAAAACTTATATTATAAGTTAAAATTATTTTTCTATCTTTTCCGACTAATTTTGCATTTTAAATACTCTTTTTACCATTAGTTTTATATAATTCTTTATATTTTCAAAAATAATTTTTGCATATATTTTAAAATTATTTTTTATATATTTTTTGATTTATTTTCATTAAATTAAATAAATATCTAATTTTTTATAATTTTAAGTGTATAAAATGTTAGTAAAAAAATTTTTTATTGTATTTTTTTTATAATTTTATTATTATATATAAGTTTTGGGTATTGACTTTTCAAAATAATGGTAGTATATTGAATATATAAATTAATTTAAAAAAATTTTTATAATTTTATTTTCAAAAAAAGTATTGACTTATTATGACAACTTTGTTATTATCATATTATATTTTGTCGAAAGATGTAGACATGAGGAGGAACAAACATGAAATCAACAGGTGTAGTAAGAAGAGTAGATGAATTAGGAAGAATAGTTATTCCAATAGAATTAAGAAGAACTTTAGACATAGCTGAAAAAGATGCTTTAGAAATATATGTTGACGGTGAACAAATAATTTTAAAGAAATATGAACCAGCTTGTATATTCTGTGGAGATGCTAGAGATGTTGTTAATTACAAAGGTAAAAACATCTGCCAACATTGTTTAGATGAATTAAAAAAATAATCTAAATTAACATTTACATATTTAATCAGTTTATTTACCCATAAAAAAGACACTTCATAGGGGAAAGAAGTGTCTTTTTTATGTTTTTATTATTTTATCTCTATCGAATGTTTATAGACTTCTGACTTAGGCAATTCTCTATCTTTAGACACTTGCTTTATAGCATCTTTTTTAGACATTCCTTGATTTATAAAATAAATTATATGATCTTTTATACTCATATCTTCCCATTTAGCTACATTTTCATTTCTTATTTCTTCTAAAGATTTTCCTTGTAAAACTAAAACGAACTCTCCTTTTGGTATATTATCATTAAAATAACATATAGCCTCTTCTAAGCTACCTCTATATATTTCTTCATGTAATTTGGTCAATTCTCTGCAAACAGCAATATTTCTATTTCCAAAGTTTTCTTTTAAAAATGTTAAAGTGTCTATTACCCTATATGGAGATTCATAAAATATAATTGTTTCCCTTCTATCCTTTAAACTTTCTACAAATTCTTTTTTTTCCTTATTTTCTCTTGGTAAAAAGCCTCTAAATATAAATGCACTTGTATCTAAGCCCGAATAAATAATAGCAGTTGTAAATGCAGTTGCTCCTGGTAAAACTTCTACATCTATTCCATTTTCAATACATTTTTTTAATACAATACTCCCAGGATCTGATATTCCTGGTGTTCCTGCATCGCTAATTACTGCTATATTCTCTCCATTTCTGACCCTATCTATAAGTTCTTCACTTTTTCCCTGCTCATTATGTTTATGATAACTTATAAGTGACTTTTTTATATTAAAATGATTTAATAATTTTAAACTTTGCCTTGTATCTTCAGCAGCAATTAAATCAACTGATTTTAAAACTTCTAAAGCTCTTAAAGTTATATCTCCTAAATTTCCAATTGGAGTTGGAACTAAATATATTTTTCCCATAATTCCTCCTTATATTCTGCCATATATCTCATTTATTTCTTTACTAAAACTCCCATCATCATTATACACATAAATAGGTGGTTCCCATTTTAGGTATGCTCCTCCATCTCTTTGTCCCTCAACTAAGAGTATATTAGCTGGCTTTTTAGTATTTGGATGTACCATTTGAACTCTTTTGGGCTCAATTTTATACTTTCTCATAATACAAAATATATCTGCTAATCGCTCTGGTCTATGTACCATATAAAGCCTTCCATTATCTTTTAAAACAATTCTACATGCCTCTATAACATTATCTAAATTGCACATAACCTCATGTCTTGCTATTGCATATTTATCATTAGGGTTTACTATACCTGATTTTTCAAGTTTATATGGTGGATTTACTGTTACTACATCAAATCTGCCTACGGATTTTAATAGTTCTTTATCCTTTAAATCACCATGTAAAAACTCCATAGTATCATTAAATCCATTTATTTTAATACTTCTATTTGCCATTTCAACAAATTCATTTTGAATCTCTAAACCTACAATTTTCTCTGGTTCTTTTTTACCCTTTATTATAAATGGAACTATTCCTGTACCTGTGCACAAATCCATTACTTTATGCTTTTTTTTTACATTTGCAAAGTTAGCTAAAAGTACAGCATCTATTCCAAACCTAAAACCTTCTCTTTTCTGAATAATACATATATCCTTCAACTGTAAGTCATCTAAAGTTTCTCCATCTTTAACCAATGATAAATCTAAATCTCTCATAATAAAATTTCACCATTTAAACAGAATTTAAAATTTATTAACTTCTATTTCTTTCTTAAAATTTTTTAATACTAAATCTATTATATAGTAATTAATATAAATCCACCACATTAAAAAAGTATGAAATATAATCTCTATATTTCATACTTGTAAATTAAATCAATTAATTATTCTTCTTGCCGTTACATAATCATATATATCTCCAACTATAACACCAACTCCCGGTCTTGATGCATGAATCATCTTCCCATTTCCAACATATATTCCTACATGTTGAGGAGTTTGTACACTTCCCCTTGTAAAAATCAAATCACCAGGTTGCAGATTTTCTCTATCAACATGTATTCCTTGATTAACTTGAGTATATGTTGTTCTACTTAAAGAATAACCAAATTTATTAAAAACGTACTGAGTAAATCCAGAACAATCGAATGAATTTGGACCCGTTGCTCCATACACATATGCTGCTCCTATAAATTCATATGCATATGATACAATAGATGATGCATCATTATTTAAAGAAACGCTTTCATCAATAATACTACGAGTTTGTACATCATCATTATTTATCTCTACATCAGAATCCTTACTACTTTCATTACTATTATCAACATCTATATTATTACTAAATTCAATAACTTTAACTTCTAACTCTTTTTCTTTATTAAATATTATACTCTTAGCTTTTTGTATTCCATTATTAATATCCTCTACAACACTCTTTGTTTTGATTTGATTTTTTAAACCATTTAAAGATGTTATTAAATTATTTAATTCATCAATTGATTTATCATCATTTATATTATTTAAAAAATCACTAACTAAATCACTTTCTAAAACTTCAATATATCCCCTCACACTATTTTTCTTTTGATTCATTTCATCTATTACCAACTGCTGTTCTTCTTTTTTCATATTAAGTTCTTGTATTTTTTCTGTATTTTCTTTATTTATATCATTCAAACTTTTCTTTTTTTCATCTAATTCTAATATATTATCATTTAATTCTTGCTTTGCATTATTTAAATTGTCTATTAATTCTCTATCAAGCAAAAATATCTTACTTACCACATTAATATTTTGTAATAAAGTTCCAAAATCATCAGATGATAATAATATTGCTATATAATTATTATAAAAACTACTCTTATAAGTAGCCCTTAATCTCTCTCCTAAAACTTCCTGTTGCTCTTTTATTGAAGATGTAATATGCGAAATATTTTCATCAAGACGCATTATTTCATCTTCCAGTTTTTTAATTTCTTCATTGTTCTTTTCTATTTCAAAAAATATAGGCTCTATTTCATCAGTTAAAGTATCTATTTTTTCCTCTAATTCTCTTATAGTATTTTCTATTTCATTATACTCATTTAAACTTTGTTTTATCGCCTCTGTTTTTTCTTCAGTTACAGGAGTTGCATAAACATTTATACTTACACTAAAAGCAGATATAAATGCAAGCATTGAAGAAATTATTTTTTTTTTCATTTTAATTTGCCCTCATCATTCATATAACGAGAACGCATCTCTCCCTTCTTGTTCACTATATTAAGTTTCATTATAACATATTTTACAAATAAAACCAATTAAATAAACTACAAACAATTTAATAAGCAATATTGACAAAACTTAAAATTTAATATAAAATAAATATGTTCTCGGGGTGTGGCGCAGATGGGAGCGCGCGTGGTTTGGGACCATGAGGTCGCAGGTTCGATCCCTGTCACCCCGACCAAAAAAGGATTGTAAAAATTACAATCCTTTTTTTATTATTTTATTTCATTATCTAAAATAGTTTTTAAACTATCTATTAACCTATTATACTTATCCTTTAAAAGTTTATTTTCACACCTAAGTATGTCAACATCACTTAAATTATCAACCCTTTTAACATTTTTACTTGAGCTACTATATATATTTTTTAATTCATCTAAAATTCTATTTGAATACTCTTTTTTAGTTGTCCATTTATCTTGCAAATCTTGTATATTAGAACATATTCCATATAAATAATAAAAATGTCTAGTATCTTTACTATTATCTTTAGGATAACCTTCTGCTCCAAAATAAAGTGCTAAGTGATCTAAATGCGCTTCAATCCCCTCTTGCCAAGAAACAAATTTAGTATATTCTTCGTTCAGAACACCGTTATCATCATATTTAAATTCTTTTACCCCATAAGGATTATTGAAAGATTCTTTCAAATCATCATCAAAATTCCCAAAATTAGTTTCTATAGCTGCTTGAACATATGCTATTACAGGATTAATACCCCCACATGTTTTATATAAATCATTATATATATTCCAAAGATTTAAAAACAATTCTGTTGCATTATTTCTTTTTGCCCACTTCTTTATTTCCTCTTCATTGAAATTTACATCTTTATCATTTATTAAAATTTTTAGCTTATCATTAATATTAAAACTATAATTGACTTTTTTTTCATCTAACACATTTTCCACATTGCTATTTGAATCTAATAAATCTTTCATAATAAACCTCTAATTTTATGTTTTTAATAATTATATTCCTATCTTTTAACCTTTATTCTATATAATTGATAAATTCTATGTTAAACTAACCTAAAGGAGCGTGATTTATTGTGATAGAAAATGCTAAAGCAGCAATATTCGATTTAGATGGTACACTAGTTGATTCTATGTGGCTTTGGGATAAAATTGATACTACATATTTAAATAGCCTAGGAATAGACAAGCCTTCAGATTTGAAAAAAGAAATAACCCACCTTAGTTTTGATAAAACAGCCGAATATTTTAAAAAAAGATTCAATATCCCCAATTCCATTGAATCAATACTAAAAACTTGGTATAACATGTCCTATAATGAATACACAAATAATATAAAATTAAAACCAGGTGCTAAAGAATTTTTAGAGTATCTTTCTAATAAAGGTGTAAAAATCGGACTTGCAACTAGCAATCCTATGATTTTAGTTGAAACTTGTTTAAAATCTAATAACATATTTAATTTATTTGATAAAATTACTCTTACATCTGAAGTTTCTAGAGACAAAAGCTTTCCTGACGTATATCTTTTAGCAGCAGAAAAACTAAATGTTTCTCCTAAAGACTGCATAGTTTTTGAAGATATACTCCCTGCAATTCATGGAGCTAAGTCAGCTGGTATGAAAGTTATTGCAGTTAATGATGAGCCCTACACCCCTTTAGGTGACAAAGCTAAAATCATAAAAGAAGCCGATATTTACATTAATGACTATAATACATTACTTAATGAAATAAAAGTTACCATATAAAAATAAAGCTATATACTTAGCATAAAAATTATAATTTAGATAAGCCATAAAAATCTAAGCTTAATAAAGTTATAATATTACTAAGATATAGCTTTTATTTATTAATTAAAATTCTTTAATGCTATTTTTATTTGTTTTGCCCTATGTTTCCATGTGTTATCTGCTGCTTCTTTTTTTAATATTTTTTTATACTGTTCATCATGCACTAACACTTTAACAGCATAATCTACTTTATCTATAAAATCATCATCATTATATGCAATTTGACAAGACTCATACGATTTACATTCGTTTATATCTGTAGTGACTATTGGCTTTTCTAATGCCATGTATTCAAAAATTTTTACAGGTGATGTTGCATCAGTTATATCATTTTTTATAAAAGGCACCATACATACATCAAAAAATGCTGAATATGTTATCAAATCTATATAATTTATTATACCTAAATAAGATACATTAGTTAATTTATCTAATCCACTTCTGTCATAACTTCTATCATAATTTATCCCGATTAATACAATTTCATAATCCGGTCTTTTAATTGCTAATTTTTTAATCTTTTCATAATCAAACCATTTAGCCAAAGCTCCGTAGTAACCTATTATAGGCTTACCCTTGTCCACTATTTGTTTCATCCTTTTTGCTATACTAAATCCTGTTTTGCTAAAGTCCTCCAAATTCACTCCATTTGGAACTAGTATGCTTTTTTCTGACGATCCTCTAATACTTTCTGATGTCTTTTTAAGATCTTTAGCAGTAGATACAACTAACACATTTTCAACATCCTTTAAAAGTTTTTTATGATCTTCTATCATTTGAGTACTTACAGTTACTCCACTTATTTCTGAAGAAATTTCATCTACAAAATCATATATAACTTTAAAACCTTTATCCATATAATATTTTTTTATTTTTTCATAAGATACATCATAAAGACACGTAGCATAGACATGTACAAATTTAGGCTTATCAACTTCATTTATCACATCAAAAAAAGCTTGGTTTAGACTATCCATATCTAAATTTACCAAATAAAGATTTTCTTTTATCTGTTTTATAGAGAATACTTCCCTATCTTGATTAGGATCTGTTCTATATATATATAATATCCTTTCATTACTCATAGCTTCCGCTAAATGTTGAGGTCTTTGTTTTAAATCAATATTCCAACCAAAAGAAGCATAAAACACAACTATTGCATCATATTCTTCTTGAAACATACTTATAAAAGCTTTTCTAAAAGCTTCATATTGAGTATTATATACTATTGAATTAAATGCACTCTCTATTATTTTATTAACATTCTTATATCTTTCATATATTTCTCCATTTAATACCTGATAATTAAATTCCTCTTCATCATCAATATCAAAACCTTCATACATAATATTACTTACTTCTGGATACGCATTTAATATAGATTCAGTTAACTCTATTTTTTCTTCATCTTCCAAATTATCATATCCATACTCAATAGCATTACTTACAATATCACTAGGGACTTTATGCTTTAATTTTTTTAATCCAAACACCTTATACCCTCCATTCTTCTTTTAAAAATACAAAACCACTACTTTTTCTTTCACTATTAATAGTAAAACTCATAGCATTTTCTATGCTCTCTAAAGAAATCAAATTTTGACTTTCAGAAAATATTATATTAATATAATAAACTCCACCTTTTAACATTAAGTTCTTAAATGTTAGTTTAATATTATTCTCACCTAAATTCCAAGGTATCAAAAAATCATCTACATTGCTATTTATAGAACATATAAACTGATCCATATGCCTAAACTCACAAGGCTTTGTATAAGCTCTTTTCATCTCAACTGTAATCCCAGGGGTGCTTATATCTTCATCTAAAACTTCATATTTTATATTAAATGTTATCGAATCATTATATTGATAAACATTCTTTTTTTCGCATATCAATACATCACTAAGTTTTACAAAACAATTTTTAGATTCAGCACCATTATCTAATTCTAAAATATTTTTATAATATTTTTCAACAACTTCTATAGCAGAACCTATTTCTTTAATTTCTCCTTTTTCAAGCCAGATAGCCTTTTCACAGTAATTTTGAACTGCATCCAACCCATGAGATACGTAAATAATTGTTTTTCCCAATGATTTAAACTCTTTAAATTTATCCATACACTTATTTTGAAACTCTATATCTCCCACGGATAATATCTCATCTACTATTAATATATCTGGATTAACATGTATAGCTACTGCAAAAGCTAACCTTGCATACATTCCACTTGAATATGTTTTTATAGGATAGTTTATAAATTCTCCAATATCTGCAAAATTTATTATGTCATCTTTTATTTTATTAATTTCTTCTTTCCCTATCCCCATTATACTAGCATTTAAATATATATTTTCTATTCCAGTAAGTTCATTATTAAATCCCGTGCCAAGTTCTAAAATAGATGCTACCTTTCCTTTTATAAATAACTCTCCCGAAGTTTTAAAACATACACCAGTTAATATTTTAAGTAATGTAGATTTACCAGATCCATTACTTCCTATTATACCTAATATTTCTCCTTCATTAACATCAAATGAAATATTATTTAAAGCTATAAATTCCTTTTGAGTATTTTTATTAAATGGATTTATTATTTGTCCCAACCTATTTTTTTCAGAGTTATAAATCTTATATTTTTTAGAAATATTTTTAACTCTTATAGCATAACTCATTTTATTCCTCCACTTATGAATTTAATATGAAATTCTTCATACTAATAGCTCTTTGCTTCCATGTATTATTATTTTTTTCATTTTCTATTAAAGATATATACTCATAATTGTCTTCTAACAAAATAGCTCTCTTTATATTTGTTATAAATTCATCATGATTTTCACTTATTAAGGGAGACTTATATTTTCTACACTCTGGTAAATTAGTCGTAACTATCGGCTTCCCTAAATCCATATATTCAAATAATTTAACAGGTGATGTGGATTTAGTTATATTATTTATAACAAACGGTATTATGGAAATATTAAAAAATTTAGAATAATGAGAAAGATTATTGTATTCAACAGTTCCTACATAATAAACATTAGGCAAATTAAGTATTCCACTATTTATGATAGATTTATCATAATCTACACCTATAAGCAAAATATTAATATCTTTAAACTTATTAGAAATCTTTGTTATAAGCTCATAATCAAACCATTTAGCTAAAGCCCCAAAATACCCTATTATCTTTTTATTAGAATTCACTACATTTTTTATTTGCTCAGGTATATAATTTAAGTTTACATTAGAAAAATGCCCTAATTCCACACCATTTTCTATAAGAGCTAACCTTTTTTGCCCCCTTATCTGTTTAGCCTCATTGTATAATTTATCAGCAGTAGTTATGACATAAATGTTTTTACTGTCTTCTAACATACGCATATGACTGTCTTTTATATCATCTGTTAATTTAAATCCAGCAATATCATCTGATAATTCATCAATAAACTCATATATAATCTTAAATCCTCTATCTAAAAATTTTTTAACATATTTATCATATTCCATAAAAGCTGTACAATAAATTTGAACAAATGCTTCAATACGACTTTCTTTAATCATATCTAATAATCCTTCTTGAACCCAATAAATATCAGTATTTATAAGATATAAATTGTGCTTTATCTCTTTATATACCTTTACATCATTATCTATACAAGAAGATGCCTTATAAAAATATAGTATATTTTCATTTGATAAATTTATAGCCATATGTTGTGGTCTTTGAAACATTTTCATATTAAAGCCAAAATAATTATCAAAAATAATTACAGCATCATACTGTTTACTGAAAATTATTTTTTTTAAATCACTAAAAAACTTTGACTTAAGACCATTAATTTTTCTATACTTAATTTTTATAATAAAAAATCTTATAATTGGTCTTAAAACATTCTTAATTTTCCTCTTAATATTCACAAAATCACCTAAAATTAAATTTTACTTATTTTCACCAAATTATAGAAAGCTTCAGCTTTTTTCTCCCATATATTTTTTAATGCTTCGTTTTTTAAATATGTATAATATTCATCATCTTTACTCATTTTCAACGCATAATCTAACTTTTCTATGAATTCATTATAATTTTTAGCAATTAATGTTGATTTATATTTTTGACATTCCCTAAGATTAGTTGTTACTATGGGAACATTTAATGCCATATATTCAAAAAGTTTTATTGGATTTGTAGACTCTGTAATATCATTCAATAAAAATGGTATAATCGCTACATTAAAACATTGTCCGTACAAAGGCAATTCTTTATAATCAACAACCCCTAAATAATGGACATTTTTTATATCCTCCACTTTACTTTTCCTAAATTCGTTATCATATAAAAAACCTATTAAAACTATATTATAATCAGGTTTCCTTTTTGCTATCTCCCTTATAAGATTATAATCAACCCATCTAGCCAAAGCTCCAAAATATCCTATTATAGGCTTTTTATCATTAACAATAGCTTTAATTTTTTCAGGTACTATATCCATATGAGTTTGCCAATGCTCATAATCTACCCCATTACTTATCATTGCTACTTTATGTATATCTCTTATACTTTTAACATAATTCATTAATTTATCAGCTGTTACTATAATGAAATTTTGTTTATTTTTTATAATATTTTTATGTCTTGTGTATACAAAATTCTGTACATCCCCAGATATTTCCGGCGATATTTCATCAATATATTCATAAACAAGCTTGAATCCATTATTTAAATATCTTTCCTTTATGTATTCTTCATCTAAATATATATCTGTTGAATATAACAGTAAAAACTTTTCAGTATTAGTTTTGCTTAACACATCAATCAAAACATTTTGAAAAATATAATTAGACATATCTACCAAATACAATTTTTCTTTTATCTTTTTTACGCCATTTATATTAAAATCAAACTGCTCAGATGATCTATAAAAATACAAAAATCCCTTTTTAGACAATTCAATTGCCATATGTTGAGGTCTTTGAAACAACGGTATATTCCAACCAACTCTCGAATCAAAAATAATTATAGAGTGATATTTTTCATAACTTAATATACTATTTATCATTTCATAATATTTATTGTATATTCTTTTATATTTGAATATATTTATTTTTTTTAATATAAAATTAAATTTATAGCTTTTCAATAATTGTATACTCTTTTTTATTAATAGTTTAAACCTCACTTAATTTCTCCCTTTTATTTAAATATACTATCTTATTAAATATAAATGATAACTATTGCTCCCATTCATGCTCTAAAACAATAAAACCTTCCCCCCTATATTTATCATTTATAGTAAAATTGTAAGCTTTTATCTTTTTATATATTTCTTCATTATTACACAAGAAAACTACATCTATATAATAAATCCCAGATACTAAATTTAGATTCTTTAAATTGAAATATATTGTATTTTTCCCCAAAGAAAATGGTATATTTTTATGCGAATCAATACTGTTAAAATCACAAACAAATTGGCTATATTCTTTCCCAGCATTAATTTCTATTTTTCTTATTTCTATGACCATATATACATTTTTATATATACTATTTTTCACTAGATAAGTAATTTTAAATTCTAAATTTTTTAAATAATCAATTTCATTTGATATTTTATTCATTTTAAAATCTTCAATAATATCATTTCTAAACTCTTTATATGTCAGATGATTTTTATTTCCGAAATTCATATTAAAATATTTCTCAACTACCATAACAGGATTTCCATCTTCCACAACTTTGCCTTCATCTATCCATATAACCCTATTACAAAATTTTTTTACCGTAGCCAATGAATGAGAAACATATAAAATAGTTTTACCTTGTTTTTTAAATTTCTCAAATTTCTCCATACATTTAACTTGAAATTTAATGTCACCTACTGACAAAATTTCATCTACTATTAAAATATCAGGATTTATATTTATTGCAACAGCAAAAGCAAGTCTTGCAAACATTCCACTTGAGTAATTTTTAACTGGTTGATACAAAAAATCCCCTATATCAGCAAATTTTATTATTTCATTAATTTTTTTATCAATTTCTACCCTCTTAAGACCATTTAAGGTAGCATTAAAATAAATATTCTCATAACCTGTAAGTCTTATATCAAAACCAGAACCCAATTCTAACAATGATGATACTCTACCATTTATGAATACTTTTCCATAAGTTACAAACGCTACTCCAGTTAATATCTTTAAAAGTGTTGACTTCCCAGCACCATTTTTTCCTATTATCCCAATAATTTCTCCTTTGTTTATATTAAATGAAACATTAGATAATGCATTAAATTTTTTTATTTTATATCTTTTATTTATTAATAACTTCAATTTTTCCTTATTTGTATTATATATTTTATATTCCTTTGTAATATTTAGTGCATTTATAACTTCCATTAACTTTCAACCTCATAATACATAAATTTTGCTCACATTGATTATAGAACATCATCAAATTCTGGTCTAAATCTAGAAAATTCTTTAGAAGAAAAAATAAACAAGGATAACGTAATTATCCAAAAATATATAGCATAACTTAATGTACTAACATTGGTTCCTAAAAAAGCATCTCTAAATAATTCTACCAAGTAATATAATGGATTAATTTTTAAAATTAAATTTAACCAAGGCATACTTTGAGCAATAGGTAATTCACCACTTTGCCACATAATTGGACATGTCCATAATAAAAATTGCATTATTACTCCTATAGCGTGTAATATATCAATTGACATAACAACCCATGTTGCTAATAATCTAAGTAATGCCGACAAAAATATCATAGTAATTATAATTGCGTAAATGAGCTTAAAGTAATTTATAATATTTAACATTCCATTAACCCCAAAAATTATAAATGTTATACAAAGCAGAATTAAAAAAGTATAAAAACTTATAAACATCCTCACGTTAGGCAATATTTCTACAGGGAATTTAATTTTTTTTACTAAAAAAGATTTACTTCTTATAGAACTAGCCCCAGAAACTATTACATCAGATATAAATATCCATGGAATATAAGCTGAAACAAGCCATATTAAATAAGGAACCTGTATATCTCCTGTTATATTCCTCATACCTGAAGAAAATACAAAACAAAACACTGCTATCATAACCAATGGTTTTATTATTGCCCATATTATTCCTAATCTTGCATTTGCAAACTCTTGAACAAATTCTTTTTTTGACAAATCTAAAATAGTAAACCAATTATAAAAAATGCTTTTTTCAATATAAAACCAATTTTTCAATTAATTCATCTCCTTAGTCCCCTCTCATCTACATATTGTTTTCATCTTTTACTTAAATATACATAAATTAAATATACTATCTAAATAAAATTTATTTTTTATTTCTTTAAATACACAAAATTGGGATATTAATTAAATATTAATATCCCAATTTTGTGTATTTACTTTTTTATATTATAAGATTTCTACAGTATATTTATTCTTTAATTCCTTTATCAAGTCTAAATACTTTTGTTCTTGTCTTTGACCTAATAATTGTTTTAAAGCTTCGTCTTTAACTTCTTCAAAACCTTTTATTGAATCTTCTTTTTTATCAACAACTTTAATTAAATGATATCCAAATTGAGTTTTAACAGGTTCACTAACTTCTCCGATTGGTAAAACAAATGCGACTTCTTCAAACTCAGGTACCATCATTCCTTTTGAAAATGATCCTAAATTTCCACCTTGCTCTTTAGATGGGCAAGAAGAATATTTGGCAGCTGCTTCTTCAAAAGTTAATTGATTTAAAGCTATTTTTTCCTTAATTTCTTTTGCAAGTTCTTCTGAATCAATTAAAATATGTTTTGCAGTTACATTAGCTGGTTCTTTAAAAGCTTCTTGATTTTCATTATAGTATTTTAAAACTTCTTCATCTAAAACAGTAACCTCATCTAAAGTTTTCTTCATAACAATTTGAGCTAATAATTCCTTAGCTATTTTATTAACTTGTTCTACATACTCAGCTGAAGTATCCATGCCTTTTTCTTTTCCTAGCTCATACATTAATTCAAAAGCAATTGCTTGTTCTAATATATTTCTTCTTCCTTGTTCATTGTCAATCATTGCTTGTTGTTGAGCTGGATATCTTGAAATAACTTCTGATATATATTGAGAAGTTATTTCTCTTCCCGCTACTCTTGCTAAAACCTTATTATCCATGGTAAAATTCATCCTTTCTTATTATCTTTAACTATAATTTATTTAAATATGAATCTATTATCTATTTTATCAAAGAAATAGTAGTAATTTAAATAACTAATATCTTTAATAAATAAATTATACCATTATTTTATATAAAATGAAAAAGCCTAGCTAATGCTAAGCTTTTTGGTGGCTCGAACTGGAATCGAACCAGTGACACGAGGATTTTCAGTCCTCTGCTCTACCGACTGAGCTATCGAGCCATATAAACCTGGCAACCACTTACTCTCCCACACAGTCTCCCATGCAGTACCATCAGCCTCTAAAAGCTTAACCTTCGTGTTCGGAATGGAAACGGGTGTTACCTTAAAGAGCATTATCACCAGATAATCATGTTATTTATATGAAAGATATATTCTCTCAAAATTACACTAAGCATTAAGATAAAGTTAATTAGGTCAAGCCCTCGACCTATTAGTATCAGTCAGCTAAATATGTTACCATACTTACACCTCTGACCTATCAACCTTGTGTTCTTCAAGGGGTCTTACTAGCTTATACTATGGGAAATCTCATCTTGAGGTGGGCTTCACGCTTAGATGCTTTCAGCGTTTATCCCTTCCCGACTTAGCTACCCAGCTGTGCTCCTGGCGGAACAACTGGTACACCAGAGGTCAGTCCATCCCGGTCCTCTCGTACTAAGGACAGCTCCTCTCAAATTTCCTACGCCCGCGACGGATAGGGACCGAACTGTCTCACGACGTTCTGAACCCAGCTCGCGTGCCGCTTTAATGGGCGAACAGCCCAACCCTTGGGACCTACTTCAGCCCCAGGATGCGACGAGCCGACATCGAGGTGCCAAACCTCCCCGTCGATGTGGACTCTTGGGGGAGATCAGCCTGTTATCCCCGAGGTAGCTTTTATCCGTTGAGCGATGGCCCTCCCACGAGGTACCACCGGATCACTAAGCCCGACTTTCGTCCCTGCTCCACTTGTGGGTGTCGCAGTCAGGCTCCCTTCTGCCTTTGCACTCTTCGAACGATTTCCGACCGTTCTGAGGGAACCTTTGGGCGCCTCCGTTACTTTTTAGGAGGCGACCGCCCCAGTCAAACTGCCCACCTAACAATGTCCTGTGACCAGATTCATGGCCGCCAGTTAGAACTTCAGTACTATCAGGGTGGTATCCCAACGTCGACTCCACTAAGGCTGACGCCCTAGTCTCTCAGTCTCCCACCTATCCTGTACAGACAATACCGAAATTCAATGCTAAGCTACAGTAAAGCTCTACGGGGTCTTTCCGTCCAATCGCGGGTAACCAGCATCTTCACTGGTACTACAACTTCGCCGGATTTGCAGTTGAGACAGTGCTCAAGTCATTACGCCATTCGTGCGGGTCAGAACTTACCTGACAAGGAATTTCGCTACCTTAGGACCGTTATAGTTACGGCCGCCGTTTACTGGGGCTTAAGTTCACACCTTCGCTTACGCTAAGTGTTCCCCTTAACCTTCCAGCACCGGGCAGGCGTCAGCCCCTATACATCAGCTTACGCTTTAGCAGAGACCTGTGTTTTTGCTAAACAGTTGCTTGAGCCTATTCTCTGCGACCTACTCTCATAGGCATCCCTTATTGCTAACTTACGGGATCAATTTGCCGAGTTCCTTAACTGCAATTCTTCCGCCGGCCTTAGGATTCTCTCCTCACCTACCTGTGTCGGTTTGCGGTACGGGCACTACTTCTCTCTCTAGACGCTTTTCTTGGCAGCGTGGAATCATGTACTTCGGTTCCGTAGAACCTTCCCCATAACATCTCATCATTATTACAACGGATTTGCCTATTGTAACTGACTAAATGCTTAGACTAGCATCCAATAGCTAGCACACACTATCCTCCTGCGTCACGCCATCGATAATAACGATGGTAGTGGTACTGGAATATCAACCAGTTGTCCATCACCTACGCCTTTCGGCCTCGGCTTAGGTCCCGACTAACCCTCAGCGGACGAGCCTTCCTGAGGAAACCTTAGGTATTCGGCCTGTAGGATTCTCACCTACATCTCGCTACTAATGCCAACATTCTCACTCGTAATCAGTCCACCACTCCTTACGGTATGACTTCAGCCCGATTACGACGCTCCTCTACCGCTTGAATAAATTCAAGCCCGTAGCTTCGGTGGTAAGTTTTAGCCCCGAACATCTTCGGCGCAGGATCTCTCGACTAGTGAGCTATTACGCACTCTTTTAATGAGTGGCTGCTTCTAAGCCAACATCCTAGTTGTCTTAGAAATCCCACATCCTTTTCCACTTAACTTACACTTTGGGACCTTAGCTGACGATCTGGGCTGTTTCCCTTTTGACCACGGATCTTATCATTCGTAGTCTGACTGCCGAACTTATAGTATATGGCATTCGGAGTTTGATAAGGTTCGGTAAGCGCTATGCCCCCTAGCCCATTCAGTGCTCTACCTCCATTACTCATATTCGACGCTAGCCCTAAAGCTATTTCGAGGAGAACCAGCTATCTCCGAGTTCGATTGGAATTTCTCCGCTATCCACAGCTCATCCCATGCTTTTTCAACAGCAACGTGGTTCGGTCCTCCACGAGGTTTTACCCTCGCTTCAACCTGGCCATGGATAGGTCACCCGGTTTCGGGTCTACGACATGCAACTAGTTGCCCTATTAAGACTTGGTTTCCCTTCGGCTCCGTACCTTAAGTACTTAACCTTGCTACATATCGTAACTCGTTGGCTCGTTCTACAAAAAGCACATCATCGCACACATAAGGTGCTTTGATCGGTTGTAGACATATGGTTTCAGGTTCTATTTCACTCCCCTCCCGGGGTTCTTTTCACCTTTCCCTCACGGTACTGCTTCACTATCGGTCATCAGGTAGTATTTAGCCTTGGGAGGTGGTCCTCCCTGCTTCCCACAAGGTTTCACGTGTCTCGTGGTACTCTGGATTAGAACTTGATTACTCTAACTTTCATTTACAGGACTATTACCTTCTACGGTAGAGCTTTCCAGCTCTCTTCAATTAGTTATAGTTTCTCGTTATGTTCTATCCACAACCCCGGAAACAAGTTTCCGGTTTGGGCTCTTTCCCTTTCGCTCGCCGCTACTTAGAAAATCGATTTTTCTTTCTCTTCCTCTAGGTACTTAGATGTTTCAGTTCCCTAGGTTTACCCTCGTTAACCTATTTATTCAGTTAACGATACATGAGGTTTCCCATGTGAGTTTCCTCATTCGGAAATCTTTGGATCTCAGACTATGTGCGTCTACCCAAAGCTTATCGCAGCTTATCACGTCCTTCGTCGGCTCCTGATGCCAAGGCATTCACCATACGCCCTTTGTAGCTTGACCTTTGTTTCTATCTTTTAGATAGTTGCAATCAATTTTACAAAGAATAGTAAATTTAATTGGCTTTACTTTATTTATTAATACTTATGTGTAATTTTCAAAGAACATAATTTTGAAAGAACTTAGTCTTTCAAAATTAAACAGATATTTAAGAAGCATTCTTTATTATCATCTTAGTTTTCCTAAGATGTTCTTCCTTAGAAAGGAGGTGATCCAGCCGCAGGTTCTCCTACGGCTACCTTGTTACGACTTCACCCCAATCGCTGACCCTACCTTCGGCCGCTGCCTCCTTACGGTTAGCTTACGGACTTCGGGTATTGCCAACTCTCATGGTGTGACGGGCGGTGTGTACAAGACCCGGGAACGTATTCACCGCGACATTCTGATTCGCGATTACTAGCAACTCCAGCTTCATGTAGGCGAGTTTCAGCCTACAATCCGAACTGAGACAAGTTTTTGAGTTTTGCTCCACTTCACAGTATTGCTTCTCTTTGTACTTGCCATTGTAGCACGTGTGTAGCCCTAGACATAAGGGGCATGATGATTTGACGTCATCCCCACCTTCCTCCCGGTTAACCCGGGCAGTCTCGCTAGAGTGGTCAACTTAATGGTACCAACTAACAATAAGGGTTGCGCTCGTTGCGGGACTTAACCCAACATCTCACGACACGAGCTGACGACAACCATGCACCACCTGTGTTCCTGTTCCCGAAGGAACTTCCCACATTACTGGTAATTCAGGACATGTCAAGTCTAGGTAAGGTTCTTCGCGTTGCTTCGAATTAAACCACATGCTCCGCTGCTTGTGCGGGTCCCCGTCAATTCCTTTGAGTTTTAATCTTGCGACCGTACTCCCCAGGCGGAATACTTAATGCGTTAGCGGCGGCACAGAGGCTTGGGGCCCCTACACCTAGTATTCATCGTTTACGGCGTGGACTACCAGGGTATCTAATCCTGTTTGCTCCCCACGCTTTCGAGCCTCAGCGTCAGTTACAGTCCAGAGAATCGCCTTCGCCACTGGTGTTCTTCCTAATCTCTACGCATTTCACCGCTACACTAGGAATTCCATTCTCCTCTCCTGCACTCTAGATATCCAGTTTGGAATGCAGCTCCCAAGTTAAGCTCGGGTATTTCACATCCCACTTAAATATCCGCCTACGCTCCCTTTACGCCCAGTAAATCCGGATAACGCTTGCCACCTACGTATTACCGCGGCTGCTGGCACGTAGTTAGCCGTGGCTTCCTCCTTAGGTACCGTCATTATCGTCCCTAAAGACAGAGTTTTACAATCCGAAGACCTTCATCACTCACGCGGCGTTGCTGCATCAGGGTTTCCCCCATTGTGCAATATTCCCCACTGCTGCCTCCCGTAGGAGTCTGGACCGTGTCTCAGTTCCAATGTGGCCGATCACCCTCTCAGGTCGGCTACGCATCGTCGCCTTGGTGAGCCGTTACCTCACCAACTAGCTAATGCGCCGCGGGCCCATCTCATAGCGGATTGCTCCTTTGATTGTTAAAAGATGCCTTTCAACAATGTTATGCGGTATTAATCTTCCTTTCGGAAGGCTATTCCCCTCTATGAGGCAGGTTGCCCACGTGTTACTCACCCGTCCGCCGCTAGAAAAGCTCCGAAGAACTTTTCTCGCTCGACTTGCATGTGTTAAGCACGCCGCCAGCGTTCATCCTGAGCCAGGATCAAACTCTCAAATTAAAATATACTAATTTCTTAGTTTTTATTTGAGTTTAATCTACTCATATTACTTATAAAAGAATTACTGGTTTACTTAAATTATCTGTTTAATTTTCAAAGACCATTGTTTTTCTTTTTTCTTTATCGCCCTCAAGCGACTTCTTTATCTTATCACTTTACTTAATCTTTGTCAATAACTTTTTTTATTTTTTAAGTTATTTTCTCTCGCTACTATTTACCTTAGCGACGGATTTTATTTTATCATATAATTTAATATATACAAAAAAATAATATATTTATTTTAATAATTATTTCTATATTACTTCCATTTTCTTTATTTATATATTTTTTTCTATTATTGATACGCTAGGATATGTTTATAAATGTTTTATTATGTAAATAGATATATTTCTCATATTTTATTATAATAAATATATCTATTTACATAATAAAAAGGAGATAACTTATGGGCTCAATATTGAAAAATGATTGGAATGATATCCTAAAGGATGAATTCAAAAAAGATTATTATCTTAAATTAAGACAATTTCTTATAAATGAATATAAAACTAAAACCATATACCCAAATATGTATGATATTTTTAATGCATTACACTATACACCTTATAATCAAGTTAAAGTAGTTATTTTAGGGCAAGATCCATACCATGGCCCTAATCAAGCTCATGGACTTAGTTTTTCAGTTAAACCAAAAGTGAAAACACCACCATCATTACAAAATATATTTAAAGAGCTTAACAATGATTTAGGTTGTTTTATACCTAATAATGGCTTCTTAGAAAATTGGGCAACTCAAGGAGTGCTACTATTAAATACTGTTTTAACTGTAAGAGCTAATTGCCCTAATTCTCATAAAGGTATTGGTTGGGAAATATTTACTGATAAAATAATACAATCTCTTAATGATAGAAATGAACCCATTGTTTTTATTTTGTGGGGAAGCAATGCACAAAAAAAAGAATCTTTTATAACTAATCCTAAGCATTTTATAATAAAATCAGTACACCCTAGCCCCCTTTCCGCTCATAGAGGATTTTTTGGCTCTAAACCATTTTCTAAGACAAATGAATTTCTAAAATCCATAAACCAATCTCCAATACATTGGCAAATACCAAATATTAATTATTAATAAAGTAAAAGCACTCTTTGAATTTATTATCAAGAGTGCTTTGCTACTTTTTATTTTTCTCTTTCCTCTTCAGTTACATTTCCTATATCTTCAATCTTATCAACCATATTAACACCTAATATATTTTCCTGCAATCTATTAAAATTTATAAAAAATAATTTTACTTTTTCTTCTCTTAATATACTCAAAATATTTATGTTTACAATTTGCTTTAATTTCTCATATTCTTCATATCCCATCATTTCAGTATAAAAATATACAAAAATCCCAAAACCATAGTTAGACAATTCATTAAAACTTACTATTATCATTTCTTTTTTTATTTTATCATTACTTCTTAAAAATTTTTCTATTCTTTGTACACATATATTTATTTTATCTATTGATGTACTATAATCTAATGTAAATTTAAAATGTATACGTCTTTTATCTCTTTGACTCCAATTTATAATATTACTATTAGCCAATTTTGAATTAGGAACTGTAACTATTGCCTCCGCAAATGTTCTTATTTTAGTACTTCTAAATGTTATTTCTTCTATAACTCCTTCAATATCAGATGTTTGAACCCAATCCCCTATAGAAAATGGCTTATCCAAAACTATTACCATGCCTCCAAATAAATTAGAAAATGTATCTTGAACTGCTAATGCAAATGCTATTCCACTTATTCCAAGACCTGTTATAAAACCAGTAAACCCAAATTCATTTGCTATAATAACTACTGCAAAGATTACTATTACTATTCTTATTATTATAGATACAAAAGGAAATACTATTCCATTAGAATCATTTTTATTATGTATACTTTTATGTAAAATAGAATTTTCTAAAGTTAAATTGTAAAAAAAATAACACATGGCTATAACACCAGCTAACTTTATTAATCTACTTGTAGATATTATATTTAAATTTAAGTTGTCAAATTCTATAATTCTTAATGCTTGATACACTCCATAAAATAATATAAATAATTTTAATGGTTTTTGACTAGCCTTTACTAAACTATCATCTATATGTGTATTACTCTTAGATACAATATATGTGAATATCTTATATATTTTAGATATTAAAAGTTTATTCAATATAATTACAAAAACTATAATACCTAATGCAATTATTATATTATAAATAGAAACACTACACATAGCACAACAAAAATCTTCTATTCGCTTCATAAATAATCACCTAAGAATTTCTTAATTCTAGTATTAACTTTAGTATACAATCTTATAACCACCCTCTAATTTTTATAATAAAAAAATAGTAAACTTTTATACTTTAAAGTAATTTATAAACATTAATAAAAATATACTATTAATAAGTATTAATTATTTAAGGATTAGCAAACATGAAATTTTTAGTCGTATTCGTAATATTACTCTGCTTAGGTAGTACTGGATTTATGTTTATATATTTTGATTCAAAAATCAAGAAATATAAAAGAAATATTCTCACACTTAATAATCAAATACATAAAATTAAAGCACCTCATAAACAATCTGAAATTCAAAATACAAATTTAAGAGAAATATCTATATACTACAAAACTTCTGAATTTGAGTATGCAGTAACTCAACCTTATACAAATGTCTATCTTGCACCAATTAATAATTCACTTATAGTAAATAGACTGAAAGATGCTTTTAAAGTCAAAATACTAGATGAATGCGAAATAAATAAAGAAACTTGGTATTTTGTTGAATTAGGTCTTAATAGTGGATTGAATAATAAAGGATGGATAAAAAAATCTAGATTTTCTATATTTATAAACAGAGAAATTAACTTACCCAATAAGTAGCTACACAATTTAATTGTAGCTACTTATTTAATTTCACACAAAATATTAGCATCTTTATTTTACTTGTATTTCGTATTATTTTTAACAAATTGTTTACTTATTTTCCAAGTGAAAGCCTTATCGTTATTTGTATTTTTTATATTTTTATTGTATTATTTACTTATATTGTTAAATATTAAGGGGGATTTTAAAATTATGTGTAAAAAAAAGATCCACAAAATTTTTATGTCATTACTATTTAATACTTTAATTTTTAGTTCGGTTATTGGATTTAAAGCTTACGGACAAAATTTAGAGACTGAATTTAATGATATTTTAAATGAATACAAAAATGAAAATATAATTGTAGAAAATGGTTTGTCTTTATCTGTTAATGATACACTTAACCTTTCTCAATATCCAAATTGGAATATATCAGATGATTCCATTGCAAACATTAGCGATGATGGTATATTAACTGCTAAAAACGATGGCACAACTTATATAAGCCAGAAAATAGGTGATACCGTTTATATAGCCGAAATTAGCGTTACTAACGATTTAGACTTAATCTCGCCCTATAGAGCTTCAAAAGATTCTTCATTAGATAGGACATATTATAAAGTTTTTTTAGATCCTGGTCATGGTGGTTCTGATCCTGGAGCTATTGCTAATGGTATTTATGAGGATGAACTCAACTTAACAATTGCAAAGAAAGTTCAAAATTTACTTAAAAATCAAGGAATTGAAGTAGAAATGAGTAGAACCTCTGATGTTTTCTTAACTCTAATGCAAAGAGCTGAACTTGCAAACGATTATAATGGAGATATTTTTGTATCTATTCATAACAATGCATTTTCATCATCTTCTGCTTATGGCATAGAAACCTATTATACTGCAAGTAAATCTACAAGCAAAAATTTAGCCACTCCTATTCAAAATTCTATGGTTTCTGAAACAGGTGGATACAATAGAGGAGTTAAGACTGCTGATTACGTTGTAACAAAAAATACAACAATGCCAGCTTCATTAGTTGAGGGAGGTTTCTTAACAAATCCATCTGAAGCAGCTAAACTAAAAACAGATGATTATCAAAATAAACTTGCTAAAGGTATTGCAGATGGAATAGTTAAATATTTAAAAACTAATGTTAAATTAGGAACATCTAATAACAATGTAGTTGACTCTACTACACAAAATAAAATTGGTACAGTTACTGCTAGCTCATCTTTAAACATTAGAAGTGGTGCTGGTACAAACTATTCTATTATTGGTTCTTTACCTTCTAAAGCTTCTGTTCAAATTTTAGAGACTTTAAATGGATGGTACAAAATTAAATATAATAACTTAACTGGTTATGTTTCTAGTCAATATGTTTCTGTAAACACAAGTTCTGATACTTCATCAAACTCAGCAAGTACACAAAATAAAGTTGGTACAGTTACTGCTAGCTCATCTTTAAACATTAGAAGTGGTGCTGGTACAAACTATTCTATTATTGGTTCTTTGCCTTCTAAAGCTTCTGTTCAAATTTTAGAAACTTTAAACGGATGGTACAAAATTAAATATAATAACTTAACTGGTTATGTTTCTAGTCAATATGTTTCTGTAAACACAAGTTCTGATACTTCATCAAGCTCAGCAAGTACACAAAATAAAGTTGGTACAGTTACTGCAAGTCCTTCTTTAAACATTAGAAGTGGTGCTGGTACAAACTATTCTATTATTGGTTCTTTGCCTTCTAAAGCTTCTGTTCAAATTTTAGAAACTTTAAATGGATGGTACAAAATTAAATATAATAACTTAACTGGTTATGTTTCTAGTCAATATGTCAGTGTTTAACCAGAAATAATGAGGTAGAGAATTTCTACCTCTTCTTTTTAACAAGCTTATAAAATTTTTATAACTTTTTATATTAAATGATTACTTTAAATTATTTTCGTTGTCCAATTTTCACAATTCCATATATCAGTTACTACATCTTTATAAAACTCTGGTTCATGGCATACTAAAAGAATACTTCCTTTATATTCTTTTAATGCTCTCTTTAATTCTTCCTTAGCTTCAACATCTAAATGGTTTGTAGGCTCGTCTAGGATTAGTATATTTGTTTCTTTGTTTATAAGTTTACATAATCTAACCTTAGCTTGCTCCCCACCACTTAATACGCAAACTGTACTTTCTATGTGTTTATTTGTTAAACCACATTTAGCTAAAGCACTTCTTACTTCATATTGAGTGTATCCAGGGAATTCTTCCCAAATATCATTTATAACACTATTATAATTTGCTTCTTTTATCTCTTGTTCAAAGTATCCCAATTGTTGATACTCTCCTGTTTCAACTTCTCCACTTAATGGCTTTATTATCCCTAACAAGCTCTTTAAAAGAGTTGATTTTCCAAGTCCATTTGCTCCAACCAAGGCTATTTTTTGACCTCTTTCCATAAGTAAATTTAGTGGTTTACTTAAAGGTTCATCATATCCTATAACTAAATCTCTAGTTTCAAATATAAGCTTACCTGAAGTTCTTCCTTGTTTAAAATTAAACTCTGGTTTTGGTTTTTCTGCAGCAAGTTCTATTCTTTCCATTTTATCTAATTTTTTTTGTCTTGATCTTGCCATCCCTGTTGTAGCAACTCTAGCTTTATTTCTTGCAACAAAATCTTCAAGTTTTGCAATTTCTTGTTGTTGTCTTTCATAAGCTGCCTCTAACTGTCTTTTATTAGCCTCATAAATTCTCATGAAGTTTTCATAATCTCCAGTGTATCTTGTTAATAATCTATTTTCAACATGATATATAACATTAACAACACTATTTAAGAAAGGAATATCATGAGATATAAGTATAAAAGCATTTTCATAGCTTTGAAGATATGATTTTAACCAAGCTATATGTTCTTCATCTAAATAGTTAGTAGGCTCGTCAAGAAGTAAAATATCCGGAACCTCCAAAAGAAGTTTAGCTAATAATACCTTTGTTCTTTGCCCCCCACTCAAATCTGAAACATCCCTATCAAGCCCTACATCTTTAAGACCAAGACCAGCTGCAACCTCTTCTATTTTCACATCAATTATATAAAATCCACTATTATCTAAAGCATCCTGTATATTAGCTGTTCTTTCTAATGCTTTGTTCATTTCTTCTTCATTCATATTTCCCATATTTTCATATAGTTGATTCATTTCAAGTTCCATATCAAATAAATATTTAAATGCTTCTCTTAAAATATCTTTTATTGATTTACCCTTTTCAAGTTGAGTATGTTGATCCATATAACCAACTCTAACTCGATTACTCCACTCTATTTTACCTTCATCAGGCATTAACTTCCCCGTTATTATATTCATAAAGGTAGATTTTCCCTCACCATTAGCCCCTATGAGACCAACATGTTCACCTTTTAATAATCTAAAGGAAACATCCTCAAATATAGCTCTATCTCCAAATCCATGGCTCATATTTTTAACAGTTAATATACTCATATTTTACTCCTTTATAAAATTTAACTAGTCTATTTTAATAAAAATAATACTCCACCTAAATATATTATTATAGCTAAAACACATATCCCCAATAAATTTTTCAAAACTGTTGCTTTAACTTGCATGCTAACACCGTCCTCTAAGCTATTATATATTTAAAAAAATATCAATGACTATAATATCATAAATAATTAACAAAACCAATTTAATTAAATATTTTTTATAATATCATGTATAATATTATCCTACTTTGGTAACAATTATTAATGAGGCAATAAGCTTCAATCTTATAATAGCCTCTCCCCCATTTTATTTATATAGGTAGTTGTTTCAATTAAATAACTACCTCCCCTTATAAACTTACATTTCTTAAATTTTGATTCTTGTATTATTTTCTTATATATTAAATTAATTAAGTTCTATATTTTACCGATAAATACTCAATTACATATTACTTTATATATTCTAATAAAAACTCTAATGCACTATTTACAGCTTGTAACCTTATTTGTTGCCTATCACCTTTAAAATTAAATTTTTTATAAAATACTTCTCCATTTATACAAAGCCCCATATACACAAGCCCAACTGGCTTTTCATATGTTCCACCACCAGGTCCTGCTATACCAGTTGTAGAAATTCCAATCTTAGTATTTGCTACTTTACATATTCCTCTCGCCATTTCCTCTGCAGTCTCCTTGCTTACAGCACCAAAAGCATCTAAAGTATCTTTGCTGACACCTATTCTTTTCATTTTAGCTTCATTGGAATAAGTTATAACTCCTTCCATAAAAACAGAAGAAATTCCACTATAGTTTATAAGAGTTCCTGCCAATAACCCTCCTGTACAAGATTCAGCTGTTGCTATTGTTAATCCCTTACTAATCAATATTTCTCCAATTATATTCTCTATTTTTTTTTCCATACAACCCTCCAAATTTCATAATATATATTATTATATCTCTATTTTAAACATTTATAAAATTCAGATAAAAAAAGAGTTAGCTTTTTGCTAACCCTTCTGCATTGTCTATAATTATTTACTTTCTAATAAAGCTAATGCAACAGCTCCAACAACTCCGGCATCTGTTCCTAATCCAGCTTCAACTATTTTACAATGTTTAGCCATTGACTTAAAGCATCTTTGATTTACAACTTCTTGCACTTTATCAAATACAACTTGACCTGCCTTTGATACTCCACCACCTATAACAACCATATCTGGGTCAAAAATTGCTATAGCATTAGCTACTCCAATTCCTAAATAATTTAAAGCTAAATCTCTTATTTCAGTAGCCACTTTATCTCCAGCAGCTGATTCTACAAATACTTCATAAGAAGTTACTGTGTCATATTTTTTTAGTGATGTTTCAACATTTGTTAATACAGCTTCTCTAGCTCTTCTTGCTATGGCAGTACCTGAAGAAACCGCTTCTAAACATCCCACATTACCACAATTACATCTCATTCCTGTTTCTGAAGCAACTGTTGAATGACCTATTTCTAATGCATTTGATGTACTTCCTCTGTATATCTTACCATTTAAAATAGCTCCTCCACCAACTCCGGTGCTAACAGTAAAAAATATCATGTTTTCAGTACCTTTTCCTGCACCAAACATAAACTCACCTATTGTCGCAACATTAGCATCATTATCTAAGTAAACAGGTACATTAAATTTTTCCTTTAAAGGTCTAACTAAGTTAAAGTTTTTAAATGGAAGATTTGGTGTTGTTATTATTATACCTTCCTTAGCATCTAATGGTCCTGGAGAACCAATTCCAATAGCTTTTACTTCATTTATAGTTATTTTTCCGTCAACTACAACAGCTTCAACTGATTCTATTATCCTACCTAATACAGGCGCTTCACCTTCAAATGCATCAGTTGGTACAGTATATTTTGCAACTATATTTCCCTCTAAATCTGATAATGCAGAACTTATTTTTGTTCCTCCTAAGTCTATTCCAATTACGTAATTTTTCACTTTTAGTCCTCCCCAACAATAAAAAATTATATTATGTATATTTATATATTATACCATAATTATTTTACGTTTACATTATCTTATGAAATTTTATATGCATTTATATTATAAATTCCTTTACCATTATACCCTTCATTATGTATTTTAAATCTATTATCATTTAAAATAGTATAGATCATATCAATATTATTTTTATTAATTCCGTTTATTGAAATCGCAAATGAATCTTTATCATTTATAATCTCCATATAATCACATATTGTTTCATAATAAGATGCACTTATTTCTCCATTTATATCCATTTTATAATTGCACATAAATATCACCCTAACTTAACTTAATATAACATTAATATTTACTTTAATTAATATTTTATACTCATTACAAAATATATTATGATTAATTTAAAATTTATACAAATAAAAATAAGATATATTAAAACTATATTTAATTTTAATATATCTCATTCTTACATTCTATAAATTATTATTTCTAATTATTTTATTTAACTCACTACTTGGAACTTCAGCATATCTTTTAAATTTCATATTAAAACTACCTCTCGCTTGAGTTATAGACCTTAAATCAGTAGCATATTTAAAAGATTCAACCTGAGGAATTTCAGCAGTTATAACTTGCATATTTTCTTTAGGCTCGATTCTTAATATTCTCCCTCTTTTTTTATTAATATCACCTATAACTTCCCCCATATATTCATCAGGAATCCTTACAACGAACTCCATTATAGGCTCTAAAAGAACTGGATTAGCTTGCTCTAATCCCTTTTTATAAGCTATTGATGTAGCTATTTTAAAAGCCATTTCTGATGAATCAACAGAATGATAAGAGCCATCATAAAGTGTTGCCTTAAGTCCTATTACAGGATATCTAGCTAAAACACCATGTTTTGCACACTCTTTCAATCCTTTTTCTACAGCTGGTATAAAATTCTTAGGAACTGTTCCCCCTACAACAGCATCAATAAATTCCAACTCTTCAACTCCATCTAATCTTGGTTCAAATTTTATTTTTACATCACCATATTGTCCATGACCACCAGACTGCTTCTTATGCTTTCCTTGTACATCCGCTTTTCCTTTTATAGTTTCTCTATAAGCTACCTTAGGTAACCTTAAAAATACGTCTACACCAAATTTGCTCTTTAATTTACTTGCCAAAACTTCTAAATGGGTCTCCCCCATTCCTTCTATTAATATTTCAGCATTTTCCACATCACTAACTATTTTAAAAGTATTATCCTCCTCTAAAAGTTTATATAATCCTGATGAAATCTTATCTTCATCACCTTTACTTTTTGGAATTATAGCCATTTTTATTACAGGCTCTGGGAATTTTATGCTTGAGGATAAAATCTTATTATTAACATCACAAATAATATCTCCAGTCGAAATACTTTGCAATTTTGCTATTGCGCCTATATCTCCTTTTTTAATATTATAAGTTGGCAATTGATTCTTACCATTTATATAGTATAAATTGCTTATTTTCTCTATACTACCATTAGAACAATTAAGTATATCCATAGATGTATTCAATTCCCCAGTAATAACTTTGAATATTGATAACTTTCCCATAAATGGGTCAATTATTGTCTTAAACACTCTAGCTGAAAATTTTTCTTCTTTACAAGTCTTTTTAAGATTATCTCTCATCTCAACAATAGGATTAGGTGACGGAAAAATCTTATTAATACATTGAATTAATAAATTTATACCTAAACATTTAGTTGAACTCCCACACATGACAGGAATTATATCTCCAGAGATTATTCCATTTCTTAAACCTAAATATATTTCTTCATGCGACAAAGTTCCTACCTCTAAATATTTATTTAGCAAATTTTCATCACTTTCTGCAACTAATTCCATAATATTTTCTTTGTATTTAATTATTTTATTCAAAGTTTCACTATCAACGCCATACACAGAGTTATTATCTTCTAATATATTTAGAACATCGGTAAAATTTTCTTCTACTCCAAGTGGATAATTAATAGGAACAATATTATTACCAAATTGATTTCTTAATTGTTTTAAAATTTTATCATAATTTGAATTTTCTCTATCTAATTTATTTATAAAAAAAGCCCTTGGAATATTCTTTTTTACACAATAGTCCCAAGCCATTTCTGTTCCAACTTGTATTCCATTTACACCACATACTACAATTAAAGATATATCAGAAACTGACATTCCCTTTATTGTCTCCCCAATAAAATCAAAATATCCTGGAGTATCTAATAAGTTTATTTTATTTCTTTCTAATTCCATTTTTAATATTGAAGTATTAATTGACATTTTTCTTTTTTTTTCTTCTAAATCAAAATCACTAGTTGTACTTCCTTCATCAACTTTTCCTAATCTATCAATTGAGTTAGATGAATATAATAAAGATTCAACTAAAGAAGTTTTCCCTACTCCACTATGTCCAACAAGTGCAACATTCCTCAAATCATTAATACCATATTCTTTCATAAATTATATTTTCAGAAAATGTTTTCAAACATTTTCGATTTTACCACCTTTCACTTTCTATTAGTAAAATATATTCTACGATTAATTAAAATATTAATTTATGATAAGTTTCTTGAAATAAATTATTTAAAAAAATAAAAAGAATGTTATCAAAACAGACATAATCTACTTTGATAACATTCTTTTAAAAAATGGCTCCTCCGAGAGGGCTCGAACCTCCAACCTATCGGTTAACAGCCGAGTGCTCCACCATTGAGCTACAGAGGAACATCAACCTGGCAACCACTTACTCTCCCACACAGTCTCCCATGCAGTACCATCAGCCTCTAAAAGCTTAACCTTCGTGTTCGGAATGGAAACGGGTGTTACCTTAAAGAGCATTATCACCAGATAATTTATAACATCAATTACATTCTTATTATATAATAAATTAATTACCTTGTCAATACTTTTTTTATTTTTTAATTACACTAAGTATTAACATAAAGTTAATTAGGTCAAGCCCTCGACCTATTAGTATCAGTCAGCTAAATATGTTACCATACTTACACCTCTGACCTATCAACCTTGTGTTCTTCAAGGGGTCTTACTAGCTTATGCTATGGGAAATCTCATCTTGAGGTGGGCTTCACGCTTAGATGCTTTCAGCGTTTATCCCTTCCCGACTTAGCTACCCAGCTGTGCTCCTGGCGGAACAACTGGTACACCAGAGGTCAGTCCATCCCGGTCCTCTCGTACTAAGGACAGCTCCTCTCAAATTTCCTACGCCCGCGACGGATAGGGACCGAACTGTCTCACGACGTTCTGAACCCAGCTCGCGTGCCGCTTTAATGGGCGAACAGCCCAACCCTTGGGACCTACTTCAGCCCCAGGATGCGACGAGCCGACATCGAGGTGCCAAACCTCCCCGTCGATGTGGACTCTTGGGGGAGATCAGCCTGTTATCCCCGAGGTAGCTTTTATCCGTTGAGCGATGGCCCTCCCACGAGGTACCACCGGATCACTAAGCCCGACTTTCGTCCCTGCTCCACTTGTGGGTGTCGCAGTCAGGCTCCCTTCTGCCTTTGCACTCTTCGAACGATTTCCGACCGTTCTGAGGGAACCTTTGGGCGCCTCCGTTACTTTTTAGGAGGCGACCGCCCCAGTCAAACTGCCCACCTAACAATGTCCTGTGACCAGATTCATGGCCGCCAGTTAGAACTTCAGTACTATCAGGGTGGTATCCCAACGTCGACTCCACTAAGGCTGACGCCCTAGTCTCTCAGTCTCCCACCTATCCTGTACAGACAATACCGAAATTCAATGCTAAGCTACAGTAAAGCTCTACGGGGTCTTTCCGTCCAATCGCGGGTAACCAGCATCTTCACTGGTACTACAACTTCGCCGGATTTGCAGTTGAGACAGTGCTCAAGTCATTACGCCATTCGTGCGGGTCAGAACTTACCTGACAAGGAATTTCGCTACCTTAGGACCGTTATAGTTACGGCCGCCGTTTACTGGGGCTTAAGTTCACACCTTCGCTTACGCTAAGTGTTCCCCTTAACCTTCCAGCACCGGGCAGGCGTCAGCCCCTATACATCAGCTTACGCTTTAGCAGAGACCTGTGTTTTTGCTAAACAGTTGCTTGAGCCTATTCTCTGCGACCTACTCTCATAGGCATCCCTTATTGCTAACTTACGGGATCAATTTGCCGAGTTCCTTAACTGCAATTCTTCCGCCGGCCTTAGGATTCTCTCCTCACCTACCTGTGTCGGTTTGCGGTACGGGCACTACTTCTCTCTCTAGACGCTTTTCTTGGCAGCGTGGAATCATGTACTTCGGTTCCGTAGAACCTTCCCCATAACATCTCATCATTATTACAACGGATTTGCCTATTGTAACTGACTAAATGCTTAGACTAGCATCCAATAGCTAGCACACACTATCCTCCTGCGTCACGCCATCGATAATAACGATGGTAGTGGTACTGGAATATCAACCAGTTGTCCATCACCTACGCCTTTCGGCCTCGGCTTAGGTCCCGACTAACCCTCAGCGGACGAGCCTTCCTGAGGAAACCTTAGGTATTCGGCCTGTAGGATTCTCACCTACATCTCGCTACTAATGCCAACATTCTCACTCGTAATCAGTCCACCACTCCTTACGGTATGACTTCAGCCCGATTACGACGCTCCTCTACCGCTTGAATAAATTCAAGCCCGTAGCTTCGGTGGTAAGTTTTAGCCCCGAACATCTTCGGCGCAGGATCTCTCGACTAGTGAGCTATTACGCACTCTTTTAATGAGTGGCTGCTTCTAAGCCAACATCCTAGTTGTCTTAGAAATCCCACATCCTTTTCCACTTAACTTACACTTTGGGACCTTAGCTGACGATCTGGGCTGTTTCCCTTTTGACCACGGATCTTATCATTCGTAGTCTGACTGCCGAACTTATAGTATATGGCATTCGGAGTTTGATAAGGTTCGGTAAGCGCTATGCCCCTAGCCCATTCAGTGCTCTACCTCCATTACTCATATTCGACGCTAGCCCTAAAGCTATTTCGAGGAGAACCAGCTATCTCCGAGTTCGATTGGAATTTCTCCGCTATCCACAGCTCATCCCATGCTTTTTCAACAGCAACGTGGTTCGGTCCTCCACGAGGTTTTACCCTCGCTTCAACCTGGCCATGGATAGGTCACCCGGTTTCGGGTCTACGACATGCAACTAGTTGCCCTATTAAGACTTGGTTTCCCTTCGGCTCCGTACCTTAAGTACTTAACCTTGCTACATATCGTAACTCGTTGGCTCGTTCTACAAAAAGCACATCATCGCACACATAAGGTGCTTTGATCGGTTGTAGACATATGGTTTCAGGTTCTATTTCACTCCCCTCCCGGGGTTCTTTTCACCTTTCCCTCACGGTACTGCTTCACTATCGGTCATCAGGTAGTATTTAGCCTTGGGAGGTGGTCCTCCCTGCTTCCCACAAGGTTTCACGTGTCTCGTGGTACTCTGGATTAGAACTTGATTACTCTAACTTTCATTTACAGGACTATTACCTTCTACGGTAGAGCTTTCCAGCTCTCTTCAATTAGTTATAGTTTCTCGTTATGTTCTATCCACAACCCCGGAAACAAGTTTCCGGTTTGGGCTCTTTCCCTTTCGCTCGCCGCTACTTAGAAAATCGATTTTTCTTTCTCTTCCTCTAGGTACTTAGATGTTTCAGTTCCCTAGGTTTACCCTCGTTAACCTATTTATTCAGTTAACGATACATGGGTTTCCCATGTGAGTTTCCTCATTCGGAAATCTTTGGATCTCAGACTATGTGCGTCTACCCAAAGCTTATCGCAGCTTATCACGTCCTTCGTCGGCTCCTGATGCCAAGGCATTCACCATACGCCCTTTGTAGCTTGACCTTTGTTTCTATCTTTTAGATAGTTGCAATCAATTTTACAAAGAATAGTAAATTTAATTGGCTTTACTCTATTTATTAATACTTATGTGTAATTTTCAAAGAACATAATTTTGAAAGAACTTAGTCTTTCAAAATTAAACAGATATTTAAGAAGCATTCTTTATTATCATCTTAGTTTTCCTAAGATGTTCTTCCTTAGAAAGGAGGTGATCCAGCCGCAGGTTCTCCTACGGCTACCTTGTTACGACTTCACCCCAATCGCTGACCCTACCTTCGGCCGCTGCCTCCTTACGGTTAGCTTACGGACTTCGGGTATTGCCAACTCTCATGGTGTGACGGGCGGTGTGTACAAGACCCGGGAACGTATTCACCGCGACATTCTGATTCGCGATTACTAGCAACTCCAGCTTCATGTAGGCGAGTTTCAGCCTACAATCCGAACTGAGACAAGTTTTTGAGTTTTGCTCCACTTCACAGTATTGCTTCTCTTTGTACTTGCCATTGTAGCACGTGTGTAGCCCTAGACATAAGGGGCATGATGATTTGACGTCATCCCCACCTTCCTCCCGGTTAACCCGGGCAGTCTCGCTAGAGTGGTCAACTTAATGGTACCAACTAACAATAAGGGTTGCGCTCGTTGCGGGACTTAACCCAACATCTCACGACACGAGCTGACGACAACCATGCACCACCTGTGTTCCTGTTCCCGAAGGAACTTCCCACATTACTGGTAATTCAGGACATGTCAAGTCTAGGTAAGGTTCTTCGCGTTGCTTCGAATTAAACCACATGCTCCGCTGCTTGTGCGGGTCCCCGTCAATTCCTTTGAGTTTTAATCTTGCGACCGTACTCCCCAGGCGGAATACTTAATGCGTTAGCGGCGGCACAGAGGCTTGGGGCCCCTACACCTAGTATTCATCGTTTATGGCGTGGACTACCAGGGTATCTAATCCTGTTTGCTCCCCACGCTTTCGAGCCTCAGCGTCAGTTACAGTCCAGAGAATCGCCTTCGCCACTGGTGTTCTTCCTAATCTCTACGCATTTCACCGCTACACTAGGAATTCCATTCTCCTCTCCTGCACTCTAGATATCCAGTTTGGAATGCAGCTCCCAAGTTAAGCTCGGGTATTTCACATCCCACTTAAATATCCGCCTACGCTCCCTTTACGCCCAGTAAATCCGGATAACGCTTGCCACCTACGTATTACCGCGGCTGCTGGCACGTAGTTAGCCGTGGCTTCCTCCTTAGGTACCGTCATTATCGTCCCTAAAGACAGAGCTTTACAATCCGAAGACCTTCATCACTCACGCGGCGTTGCTGCATCAGGGTTTCCCCCATTGTGCAATATTCCCCACTGCTGCCTCCCGTAGGAGTCTGGACCGTGTCTCAGTTCCAATGTGGCCGATCACCCTCTCAGGTCGGCTACGCATCGTCGCCTTGGTGAGCCGTTACCTCACCAACTAGCTAATGCGCCGCAGGCCCATCTCATAGCGGATTGCTCCTTTGATTGTTAAAAGATGCCTTTCAACAATGTTATGCGGTATTAATCTTCCTTTCGGAAGGCTATTCCCCTCTATGAGGCAGGTTGCCCACGTGTTACTCACCCGTCCGCCGCTAGAAAAGCTCCGAAGAACTTTTCTCGCTCGACTTGCATGTGTTAAGCACGCCGCCAGCGTTCATCCTGAGCCAGGATCAAACTCTCAAATTAAAATATACTAATTTTCTTAGTTTTTATTTGAGTTTTAATCTACTCATATTACTTATAAAAGAATTGCTGGTTTACTTAAATTATCTGTTTAATTTTCAAAGACCATTGTTTTTCTTTTTTCTTTGTCGCCCTCAAGCGACTTCTTTATCTTATCACTTTACTTAATCTTTGTCAACAAACTTTTTAATAATAATTTTTTATTTTTTATTATATTTCTTTAAGTTATTTTTTAATTTGTAATTTTCATTTAATTAATCAAAAACACATAAAAATAACCCCATCAAAAATATTTTCTTGATGAGGCTACTATATATTTTATGCTATACCAAATGGAAGATTAAACATAATCCAAATTATTAAAAGTACTGACCATCCTATTAACAATGCCATAGAATATGGTATCATAGTTGAAATCATTGTTCCAACTCCAGACTCCTTATCATATTTTTCTGCAAAAGATACGATAAGAGCAAAATATGTCATAAGTGGTGATATTATATTTGTTGTTGAATCTCCAATTCTATAAGCCATTTGAGTTATCTCAGGATAATTGACATTTGCATAAGCATTGGTACAAATATTGGTGCCATTATTGCCCACTTAGCAGAAGCCGATCCATGAAATAAATTTATAAATGCAGTAACAAGCACAAAGCTATTAATAATGGTATACCCCTTAATTCCAGTAGCTTGCAAGAAATTAGCACCTTTAACTGCAATTACAGTTCCTAAATTAGTTTTGGCAAAATAAGCTACAAATTGAGATGCAAAAAAACTAATACTAAATATCCTCCCATTGTAGACATTGTCTTCGACATTTGTGCCACTATATCTTTATCATTTTTTATAGTTCCAGCACCAATACCATAACCTACACCTGCTAAGAAAAACAATAATGCTATGGTAACTACTATACTATCCATAAATGGAGATTTTAAAGTGCCCCTGTCTCTGCATTTCTAAGAGGAGCATTTGCTGGTATTGTTAAAAAACCTATAAATATAATTCCTACTAAAAGAAATATCCCAGCAAATTTAAGACCTTTTTTCTCTTTATTTAATGGGTTTAATGCATCCTCTTCAAATCCATCCATTGCACCTTTATATTTTCCAAGCCTAGGTTCAACAATCTTTTCTGTTATTACAGTTCCTATAATTGTTATTAGTATCGTAGATGCTATAAGAAAAAACCAGTTAGATGTTACAGATACAGTTGCTGTTGGATCAATCATTTT
>NZ_UAUL01000002.1 GCF_900456775.1 Sarcina ventriculi
AAAAATGAAACCGGAAATGGCAAAATTAAAAGAAGATTATGGTATAGAACTTCCAAACTCTATGGAAGAAATTATTTTAGGATATAATGTTGATTTAAACTTAGTATTTACATCTAAATATTATCAACCATATACTAACAAATTTGATGATAAAAAATTTGCCTTTGTTGGACCTTCTATATTTGATAGAAAAGAATTAGAAAACTTTGAAATAGACAATCCAGATAATAAAAAGGTTGTATTTATATCTCTTGGAACTGTTGCCAATCAAAATTTAAAATTTTATAAAGATTGTTTAAAAGCTCTAGGTTCAAGGGATGATTTAATAGTTGTAATGTCTATTGGAAAAAGAATTGATATAAAAGAATTAGGAGATATACCTAGCAATTTTAGAATTTATAGTTATGTTCCACAACTTGAAGTTTTAAAACAAATAGATTTATTTATAACTCATGGTGGTATGAATAGTTCGAGTGAAGGATTATATAACGGACTTCCTTTAATTGTTGTTCCTCAATTTGCTGATCAATTTTTAATTGCAGAAAGGGTAACAGAACTTGGTGCAGGACTTCCATTGATTAATGACGTTAATCCATCATCAATAGAAAAAACAGTAAATGAAGTATTGTCAAATCCATCATATAGCGAAAACGCTAAAAAAATAGGTGAATCATTAAAAATGAGTGGTGGATATAAAAAAGCTGCTGAATGTATTCATGAACTTTTAAATTAATTAATATTTACTAAAAAGTGCTATATAAAAAATATAGCACTTCTTAGTTTTTAATTAAAAACTATTTTAAGTATAGCTAACACTAACCTCTTTTCTATATTTTTCATAAAATTTTCCCCTTTAAATTTAAAATAATAAAAATTTTTATTATGTTTAGTATAAATTATAATATTATCTTAAAATATTTAATATAATATTGAGGAATATTTATAAAAAATTAATATATTTAAGTTAATTTAAAAATTTTTACCATGTTTATATGGTCTTTCTTTATTTTTCTTCATTTTTTTGATTATTTCTTCTTCTATATTTATATTTAAACTTCCACATAAATCCCCAAGTCTTATAAATATATCAGCTAGTTCCTCTTTAAAGTTTTCCATATCATTTTTTCTAAGACCTTCAACTGCCTCTGCTACCTCACAGTTTATAAGCATAAGTCTTGTAGCTAAAGCATTATTTAAGAACATTTTATATTCATTAGAGTTAATTTCATATGTAGACTGTATAAGTTCAATATCTTCATAAAAACCTTTAGTTTTTGCATTTTTATGGGCTTCTTTACATAAAGTATCTATATTTAACTTATCTTTATTAGACATATATTTGTCCTCCTTCTATTTTAACTTAATTAAAACTTCAGGTAGCTAAAAATCTAGCTACCTGAAAATAAATTATGCTAATTCTCCAATTAAAGAGAATGATTGTGCTTTTACAATTTTAACTGAAACTAATTTCCCTATTAAATCTGCTGAACCAGCAAAGTTTACAAGTTTACCATTTCTAGTTCTTCCTGTTAATTTAGCTTCATCATTTTTTGAAGGTCCTTCTACTAAAACTTCTAAAATTTTTCCTTCGCATTCTTTATTTTTCTTTGCAACTGATTTATTAACAGCCTCAACTAATCTATTAAACCTATCATGTTTAACATCATCTGGAATTTGATTATCCATTTTATCAGCTGGTGTATGATTTCTTCTTGAGTAAATAAAAGTAAATGCTGAATCATATTCTACTTCATTGACTAAATCTAAAGTATCTAAGAAATCTTCTTCTGTTTCTCCTGGAAATCCTATAATTATATCTGTTGTTATAGATACATTAGGAATATTTGATTTTATCTTTTTAACCATATCTAAATAATATTGTTTATTATAATGCCTATTCATTTCTTTTAATATCTTATCTGACCCACTTTGTACAGGAAGGTGTATTTGTTCACAAAGCTTATCACATTCTTTTATAGCCATTATAACTTCATCTGTTAAATCTTTAGGATGAGAGGTCATAAATCTTAATCTTTCTAAGCCTTCTATATTATTTATTCTTCTTAAAAGACCAGCAAAATTTATATCCTCTTCTAAGCCTTTACCATAAGAGTTAACGTTTTGCCCTAAAAGAGTTATTTCCTTATATCCCTCATTTACCAAATCTTTTATTTCTTTTTCAATGTCTTCAGGCTTTCTGCTTCTTTCTCTTCCTCTAACATATGGAACTATACAATATGTACAGAAGTTATTACAGCCATACATTATAGTAACAAAGGCTTTTATAGCACTTTTTCTATCTATAGGAAGTCCTTCAACAATTCCTTCTTCTTTATTAATTATTTCCTTAACTTGAACTCCATCTTGAATTACCCTATTCAAATATTCTGGGAATTTGTAAGAATTATGGGTACCAAATATTATATCCACGAATGGGAAAGTTTTTAAGACTTTATCTGCCATACCCTCTTGTTGCATCATGCATCCGCAGATAGCTATTATTAAATCTGGATTCTTTTCTTTCATATTTTTCATTATTCCAAGATTTCCGAAAACCTTATTTTCGGCATTTTCTCTAACACAGCATGTGTTAAATATTATAATAGATGCCTCTTCTTTAATTTCAGTTTTCTTATATCCTATTCTTTTTAGCATACCAGATAATTTTTCAGAATCTTCTTCATTCATTTGGCAACCATAAGTTTGAATGAAGAAATATTTTTCTTTTATGTCTTTCATTATTTCCTCCTAATTTTAAAAACTATACATACGTATAAAATTAATTTATCATATTTATTTATTTTTTTCTATGATTATTTTGTATTAATTACTCTATATATCTTATGTAAATGTTTTTTAAAAGTATTTATTTTTAAAATTAATATTTTTAAATAAATTTGTTTTATTGTGGGGATTATTATTTTTTATTTAGGAAAAACTATTTATAAATAAGGAGTGTGATTTTTATGTATGATTTATTAGACGATTCAACAAGAAGAGGTCAAAAGGAAAAAAATAATAAGACAAGTAGATTTGATGAGAGAAATTATTATAAAAACAGTATCACAGCAAGTGTTTTAAACACAAAAACTTCTTATGTATCTACAGATTATTTATTATAAAATATTTTTTTATTGGCTTTAGATTTATTTATCTAAAGCCAATATAATGTAACCTATAAAATTTCATAACTATCTATTTTTGAAATTTCTTTAAATCCAAATTTTTTATACATATTATAAGCTATTTCATTACTTTCTTTAACTCTTATTGATATTTCTGATAAATTATTTTCACAAGCTAAATTTAAAATATAAGATAAAAGTTCTTTTCCATATCCTTTTCCTTGATATTTTTTTAATATTCCAAGATTGGCTATTGTATAGTTTCCGTCTAATATAAGCACTTGACCATAACCTATATCTTCTCCATTTAAAGTTATAAATTTTGCCATATCCTCAATAAAAAAATTTTTATTGTATTCGTATGCTATATCCCTTGGAGAAAGAGGAATTCTATCTGTTTCATAAAATACTTCATTTTGAATATCACATCTTAATCTGTCATCTTTTCCTTTAATAAATTGTCTAAAAGAAACATTATCATGTTTAAGAGGAAATTTTTTGCCTTTTAGATTAAGTGTCATTATAATATTAGCATCTTTTTTATAAAAGCCATAAGAAGTTAAATTATTCATATTATTATCCTTAACCTCATAAATAAACTTTAATGTATTTATATTATTCTTTTTAAAAATAGTTTCTTCTTTTTGATTTAATTTATCTATAAAATATATTTTATTTATATAACTTATATCAAAATCAAATCTATCTAATTGCCAAACCATTAAAAGTTTATTATTTATCTTAACTTTTACATACTTGTATTTAAAAAAATCAAAAGATATCTGTTCCTTGATTTTTGGGAATTTTTTTAATAAAAAATGCTCAAAAAAAGATATTTTACTTATTTCCATTTTAAGTCCTCCAAAATAATATACGTGTTACATATACTATCTTAAAGTTTTAATTTCTTTATAACTTCATCTAAAATCCATTGAGGAGTAGACGCACCTGCTGTTATTCCTATTTTTTTACCTTTAAACTTTAAAATATTATCTGTAAGTTCTTGCGCATTTTCTATATGAAATGAATTTTCGCAGTTAGCTTTACATATCTCATAAAGCTTTGTTGTATTAGAACTATTTTTTCCACCAACTACAATAACTACATCACAGTTCATTGAAATTTCAAAAGCACTTTTTTGTCTTATATCAGTAGCAGAACATATAGTATTGAAAGCAACTATTTGTTTGCTGTTTTTCACTACTTTTTCCATTATTGAATTCCAAGTTTTTTTCTTTTCAGTAGTTTGAGCAACTACGCAAATTTTAGATGGGATTTTATCTAATTCTTCTGCTCTGTTTACAACAATTGCCTCATCATTACACCATCCTGTAATTCCTATAACTTCTGGATGCGTCTTGTCTCCTATTATCATAATTTTATAACCTTTTTCATAATGATCCTTAACTTTAGAATGAATGCTCTTTACATAAGGACAGGTTAAATCGATTATCTTTAAATTCCTATTTTCTAGATTTTTTATAACACTTTCTTTAACGCCATGTGACCTAATTATTATTATGTCATCTTCATTTAATGAGTCTATATTTTTTTCATCTATAGAAAATATATTATTTTTTTCTAAATACTTTACTGCATCGTTGTTATGAATCAGAGAACCTAAAGTGTAGATTCTTTTATTGGCATCTTTTTGAGCTTTTATTGCTTCATCAACAGCCCTTTTTACCCCATAGCAAAATCCAGCATTCTTTGCTATAACTATATTATCTATGTCAATTACCTTCTTTCAATATATTGTGAGATTTTATTTGCTACATCTTCTATTCCAAGACCAGTAGTATCTATTTCAATAGCATCTTTCGCCTTTTTTAAAGGATCTACATCTCGATTAGTATCTAAATAATCTCTCTTTTTAATATCTTCTAATATTTCGTCATAAGAAACTTGTAATCCTTTTTTTAATAATTCATCATATCTTCTTGTAGCTCTTTCCTCTGGAGTTGCTGTCAAGAAAAATTTATATTTTGCATTTTTTAAAACAACTGTTCCAATATCACGCCCATCCATAATAACATCATATTTTTCAGCCATTTTTTGCATTTCTTTCACTAATTTTTTTCTGATTTCACTAATCGATGCAAAAGATGAAACATTCTTACTTATATTGGGCATAGTTAAATAATGTGAAACATTTTCTCCATCTAAAATAAGGTCGTCTCCTTCAAAATATATATCAGTATTTTGAATAAGAGTACAAATCTCATCTATATTGCTAGCACTTATATTATTTCTAAGAGCTTTTAATGTTACTGCTCTATACATAAATCCAGTATTTATATACATTAAATTAAATTTATTTGCTATAATTTTTGCTATTGTACTTTTTCCTGCTCCTGCTGGCCCATCTATTGCAATTGCTATTTTCATATTAAAATTCTCCCTTTTTTAAATCTCTTTTCCTGCTAAAAATCCTGTAGATAGTGCTATCTGTACATTGAATCCTCCAGTAAATGCATCAACATCTATAATTTCTCCTGCAAAAGATAAATTATTTATTACTCTTGATTTCATAGTTGATGGATCTATTTCACGTGTTGATATTCCTCCAGATGTAACTATTGCTTCCTTTAATGGTCTTAATCCATTAATGTTAAATTTCAACCCTTTTAAAAGCGATACCAAATGATTTCTTTCCTCTTTTGTTATAGAATGTACTTTTTTATTTTCATCAATTCCAGATTGCTTAATTATAATAGGAATAAGTTTCTTAGGAAGTAATTCATCTAAAGAATTTTTAAAATCTTTATTTAGATTTTTTTGGAAATCTTTTTGAATTCTTTTATCTAATTCTACTACATCTAATGCAGGTTTTAAATCTATATAAACATTAAATTCTTTATCATCTTTTATAAATCTGCTACCGCTTAAAACTAACGGCCCTGAAATTCCATAATGAGTAAAAATCATTTCTCCAAATTCTTTATAAACTGGCTTTTTTGCATTTTTTTCTTTAATAGTTAACTCAACATTTTTAAGCGATAATCCTTGTAATTCCTTTACCCATTCCTCCTTAAGTTCTATGGGAACTAAAGATGGCTTAAGTTCTATTATACTATGTCCTATCTTTTCGCATAATTCATGACCAATTCCAGTAGATCCAGTAAGTGGATAAGACTTTCCGCCTGTGCATAATATAAAATGATCTCCCTCGATTTTTCTTCCATCTTCAAGTTTTACATATTTTATAGTATTATTTTCTGTATGCCATGATATTACCTTAGAATTTAATTTAACATCTACATCTTTTTCTCTAAGTGCTTTAGAAAGTGCAAAAATTATATCTGATGACTTATCAGATTGAGGAAAAACCCTCATTCCACGTTCAACCTTTAGTTTAACTCCCAAATCTTCAAAAAAGTTTATAACATCATTGTTAGTATAAGTATATAATGCACTATATAAAAAGTGAGGGTTTCCAGGTATATAATCAAAAAATTCGCTTATATCACGTCCGTTTGTAACATTACATCTTCCCTTACCTGTTATATATAATTTTTTTCCAAGCTTTTCGTTTCCTTCTAACAACACTACATCATGTGACATTTTAGCAGAACTAATAGCTGCCATCATTCCAGCAGGTCCCCCGCCTATTACTACTATTTTTTTCAAATACAATCACTCCTTTAAAACATTATAGGGGTACTGTTATAATACATACCCTTCTAAAGTTTTTTATAAATTAGTTATCTTTCTATGTTATTTTGATTATAGGAGTATATATCATAATTTTTCCAAAGTTCTTCTAATTCATAAAAAGTTGATGTTATCTTATCTTTTTCTCTAACTCCTACTGCCACTATTAAAGCATTTATAACACTAAGTGGAGCAACTAATGAATCTACAAATGAAGCCATATTACTTTGTGCTATTAATGCGTAATCTGCAACTGTAGCTAGAGGCGATACATTACTATCTGTTATAGCTACAACCTTTGCTTTTCTTTCTTTAGCAAATTCTAGTCCATTTATAGTTCTTAGCGCATATCTTGGAAATCCTATGCCAATAACTAAATCCCCTTCATCACAATTAATCATTTGTTCAAATATGTTACTTATATTATGAGCAACAACTCTTACATCTTTGATGATAAGTCGTAAGTAAAATCCTAAAAATTCCGCAATAGCAGATGAACTTCTAAGTCCTACAATATATACTGTCTTTGCTTTAAATATTTCATCTATAACAGAATTAAAGTTTTCTAGATTTATTTTTTCCAATGTAGCTCTTAAATTCTCTATATCTGATTTTAAAACGCCCCTTAGAACATTTTCTTCACAAGCATAGTCATTAGAAAGTTCTAGACGCTGAACTGATGTTAATTTATTTTTTATAAGTTCTTGTAAAGCCTTTTGAAGCTTTGGATACCCACTAAATCCAAGTTCTATTGCAAATCTAACAACAGTAGATTCACTAACTCCAACACTATCTCCTAATTTTGCAGCAGTCATAAATGCTGCCTTGTCATAATTTTTTAATATAAAATTAGCTATAAGCTTTTGTCCTTTACTTAATCTTGGAAATTTTATTTGAATTAATTTCATAAGATCCTGAGTTTGTTCTATCTCCATAATAAAAACCTTTCTTAACTTTAAAACCTTTATTTTTTCTCTATTATCACCAAAGATGGTGGATTATTTGTTCTATTTAAAAATTGCTGATAAATTACTCCAAACTTTTTCTTTGATAAATTTTCGCAATAAGATAAAACAGCTTTTTTTTCTTTTTTCCCCTCTTCATGTCCACTATAAAGTGCTATAATCATAAGACCATTTTCTTTTAAAAGATTTAGTCCACTTTCTAAACTTTTTAATGTAGATTCTTTCTTAGTTGTTATAGATTTATCGCTTCCAGGAAGATATCCTAAATTATATACTATACAATCAACGTTTTCTTTTATATACTTATCAAAATTTTCATGAGAATCTAATATTAAAGAAACATTCTCAATATTTTTCTCTTTATAATTTAAAATAGCTTCCTTTTGAACATCAAAGGCATAAACCTTGTTAAAAATTTTTGATAAAAAATCAGTATCATAACCATTACCTAAGGTTGCATCTATTGCAATTAACTTTTTTTCTATAAAGTCATTTATTATATTCTGATAAATTGTTGAAATATCTCCTACATATTTAAACATATATACACTTAAAGAGAATTTATATAGGTAAGTTCTTCTAAACTTAATTCTCTCCATTTTCCTTTTTCTAGATTTCCAAGCTTTAAATTGCCAATTGCTACTCTCTTTAAAGCTATTACGTCATGCCCAAGCTTTGAACACATTTTTCTTATCTGTCTATTTTTCCCCTCATGAATTATAACACAAACTTCAGACGAATCCTTAAACTTTCTTATAGTATTTATTTTAGCATCTGCAGTTATGTATCCACCAATATCTACACCAGATTCAAAGTGTTTAATTTCATCTGTTGTAAATATTCCTTTTACCTTAACTATATATTTTTTATTAAGTTTTACTCTAGGATGAATTATTTTATTATAGATATCACCGTCATTAGTTAAAAGTAAAAGTCCAGAGCTATCGTAATCAAGCCTTCCTATCGGATATATTCTTTCATTAACCTCAATTAAATCCAAGACAGTTTTTCTTCCCTTTTCGTCACTATTAGTTGTTACATATCCTTCAGGTTTGTTAAGCATTATATATTTTTTAGTATCTTCTGGCTTTATAACCTTGCCATTAACCGTTACTTTATCTTTATTTGGGTCTATTTTACTCCCTAAAGTATAAACTATTTTTCCATTTACAGATACTTTTCCATCAGTTATAATGCTTTCACACTTTCTTCTAGAGGCAATTCCACATCTTGCCATATATTTTTGCAACCTTTCCTCCAAAATACATCACTCCACATTTAAATTCATATATATTTTAATTAAAAAGATTTTATTTTTCAATACTTTTTGCATGATTTAGAAACAAAATTTTCATAACATTATATTAATAACAAAAAATCAATGTAAGCAAGATACCACATTGATTTTTTGTTATTAATTACTATTTATATAATTTAATATATTGTCAAACAGAATATTTGCATAAGGTGCTGCAACAATTCCACCAAAATATTCACCACTTTTAGGGTGATCTATTACAATTATAAGAGATATATCTGGATTGTTTGAAGGTGCAAAACCAGCAAAAGATGAAACATATCCTGATTCTTCATCATATGTTCCTGTATTTTTATTAATTTTTTCTGCTGTACCGGTTTTTCCAGATATAGAATACCCCTTTATATATGCACTATTACTAGAGCCAACTTTAACCGTATTTTCTAACATAGTTTTTAATTTATTGATAGTATTTTCACTCACAGGCGCATCACTACTTGTAGCTTCAAAAGATTCAAGTGTAATTTTCTCACCCTTTGAATTTATATAAGATATATCTTTCATTACATGAGGTTGTATTAATTTGCCACCATTAGCTATTGAATTTAATGCTTTCATATATTGCATAATATTTAAAGTGTTAGTTTGTCCAAAAGATATTGTGGCTAAATCAACTTGAGTCATATCCTCTGTTGATTTTGTTATTCCTTTTATTTCTCCAGGTAAATCTATACCCGATAATTCATTTAATCCAAATTTTTCGATATATTCATTAAAAGTATTTTTTCCTAATTTAGATGCTATCTCCATAAAAACAACGTTACAAGAGCTTTCTAATGCCTCATCAAGCGTTATTAATCCATGTCCACCTTGTTCAGGACCTTTCCAACATTTTATGGTAGTATTGTCAATTGTTAATGAGCCTGAGCAATAATATTTTTCATTATTTCCCGCAATATTTTCTTCTAATGCAATAGCTGAAGTTATAACCTTAAATATAGATCCAGGTTCGATAGTCTTTGCAATAGCACTATTTTTCCACATATTTTGCAATTTATCATTATCTGTTTCTCCTGCAAAATTAGAATAATTATTAAATGAATCGTTAGGATTAAAATCAGGTTTATTTACCATAGCTAATACTTCTCCGTTATTGGGATTCATAACAACTATTGTTACAGAATCAGGATTTTGTTCTTTATAAGCTTTTTTAGCTACCTCTTCCGCAAAAAATTGAATTTTTTCATCAATAGTTAAAGTAACATCTTTTCCATTTACAGCCTCTGTATGTTGTGATTCCGAATAAGCTAATTGCCCTCCATAAGCATTAGTTTCCTGTATTGATATCCCAGGAACACCTGTTAATACTTTTTCATAATATGATTCTATACCGTTAATACCATTTCCATCAGAATTTATGTTGCCTAATAAATGAGAAGCAAAATTATTGTTAGGATAATATCTTTTTGTATTTGTCGTTACAGTAATTCCATCTATACCTAAATCTTTTATTTTAGTTGCTTGCTCTTTTTCAGCATTTTTTGATAGTACAATTAAATTATTATTTGAATTATTTAACTTATTTAGTACAGACTCTTGTGTTAAGTCTAATATTTCAGATATTGATTTTGCTATATTTTCTAGCGATGTATTATTATTTTTTGCATATTCTTTTATTAAATCTAAATTTAAATCTATTTTATACAAATTAGTATTTAGAACAAGAATTTCCCCGTTTCTATCTAATATATTTCCTCGATTCTCATCAATGCTTTTTTCGCTTGTCCATTGTTCCAAAGCCATACTTGCATATTCTTTTCCATTTATAATAGTTATGTAGCTTATTCTCAAAACTAAAATAAATAATAAAGTAATAAAAAATATTATAATATTTTTTATTCTTTTTTTATTAATATTTTTGCTCGAATTCATATTTTTTCTCCTAAATAAATACAATTTATGAATATTATAACATTTAATAATCATATTGTATACTTTAAAGTAAATTATTCTAGTGTAAAAATATTTTATAAACAAATAAAGGCTATATAGGATATAAGAATATTATTTTTTAATATTAATTAATATAGCAATTATTAAATTAGGAGCTATATGGATTATTTAAATAAATTATTTATAATAATACTTATTTTGTACAAAGATAGCGGTTATGAAGATAGATTAATGTTGACTTTGTTATCTTTAAAATTATTAAATCAACAAAAATTATATTCTAATAAATTTTATAAAATAAATAGAATTTATAAAAAAGATAAAGATGAACATATAAAAAAGATAAAAGATACTTATAATAAAAAAATATATATTCAAAAAATTAAAAATAACCATAAATCAAGAATAAATAGTTCTCTAGAAAAGGCAATGGCATTATACAAAGAACAGTTTAAGAAAAAGAGTGTTAAAAAAGCTTCTAATCTATTGATTTCAACTTTAAAACAAAATACAAAAAGCAATTATGTAATAGCTACTGATGATATTGTTAACAGAGAAAAAAATGAAAACAATAAAAAAATAATAAAAGCCCCTGTTCTTATATTAACTTTAAATATATTAGAAAGTTTTAAAGGTCAAATATATTTCTCAAATCCAATAAAATTTATAGACAATATAACTAATAAAATAATAATAAAGAGAAAATAGTTATAATGAGCTCAAATAACAAATTAACTATCTTTATAGAAGGATATTTAAAAACATGTATTGATTGTGTAGAAATGACTAATAATAAATTCTATAGTTATATAATAAATACTCCATTTTCATCAATTAAACATATAGATAAAGTTCATCATGAATTAAATGAAAAAACTGATTATAATAAACTAAGCATAGAAATATCAAATTCTAAACAAGAAATCAAGAAAAAATTAATAAAAAATGGTAATGATTATGGATATGATGAATGCAATTTATTAATGAATATAACATTTACAGCAAATATATTTAAAAATGATTTAATAACCATATAAAAATTTTAAGTATATAAATAAAAGATTAAATGAGGAATGATTAATGAAAAAACTAAAGAGCAATAAAATTAACCTATTAATTGTATTTTGTATTATTACTATGTTTATTTTTATAAGTTATAACAGATATGTTTTAGCTACTATAAATAATGATGAAGAAATTTCATTTGTTTTAGAGGAATTCTTTACTAATAAAAATAATTGTATTTTGTCTAAAGATTTAGAAGGATTAGGATGTTTTTATAATTTAGATAATAAAATTTCTAGATGGGCCTATGAAACTGAGGTACAAAAGATAAATTATTTAGATAATTGGTCTAGTAAACAAGGAATAAATTTTAATAATATTAAGTCAAATATAAAAATAAATAATGTTAAGAGTAAGGCAAATAATGTGTATAGTATAATATGTTCTATATCTACTGATGTTACATATAATTATCTAAATGATTCAACAGAAAATACTTTTGGTTTAGCATCTGTTCACTATTTAGATTTAAAAATAGAAAATGATAATTTAACAATATTAAAAGAATGGTATGCTGATCCATTAGTTGATTCATTAGATTTAAAAAAGATTAAAGCAGATAATATACAAGAATTTATTTTAGCTCAAAAATATCCTAATTTTATATTAAATGAGAGATTAGAAAAAGCAATGGATTATGCTCATTCCTATTGTGGGGTTTCATTAAATGGAAGTGATTTTAAATATAATTCTAATTATAAAGACTTTAATTCACAAGGGGGAGATTGTGCAAATTTTGCTTCGCAAATATTACATGAAGGTGGATTTAAGAAAAATAGCATTTGGAATTATTCAGCAGGCAGTGGAACAAAAGCATGGGTAAACGCTCAAGCTTTTAAAAATTATATGGTAAATAGCGGAAGAGGAAATTATATTTGCAAAGGAAAATATGAGAATATTTATAAAGAGGCATTTAAACTTAGACCTGGAGATTTTGTAGCTTATGAAGACAAGGGAAAAATAACTCATATATCAACTGTTACTGGATTAGATTCTAAGGGTTATCCTTTAGTTACATGCCATAATGCAGATAGGTTATTAGTTCCATATGATTTGGGATGGAGTAATAGTAATATAGTGTTCCATTTAATACATGTAAATTATTAATTTTTAATTAATCGAGTAACAATATATTAATAAACTTATATAATAATATATATTATTTATAACAAATAGAGTTTTAGATATGTAATTAAAGCTTTATTTTTAGGAGGATATATGATTTTTAATGAATTAAGTTGTACTTCAGATGAACAGGTAGAAATAATTGACGTTATTTTAGAAGATGAAAATGATAATACCACTAAAATAGAAAATGAAGAAGATACTTTAGGAATTATATCTGGAAATGTATTAGTTAATATAAACAATAAAGATTATGAAAAAGACAATTATATACCTGTAGATGGTTTAGAAATTGAATTGTATAACTATAAAAATCTTAATGCTCCAATAGATAAAGTAAAACCAGATAATCAAGGTTTTTATGAATTTAAAAATTTAGATGTAGATGACTATATTTTAAAATTATATTTACCCAATAATTATGAGTTATTAGAAGAAAATGATAAAAACTTTATAAATAAACAACTTTTAATATCTAAAAAAATAAATAACCAAAATAACATAGATATACCTATAAAATTAAAGAAAACATTTAGCGTAAAAGGTGTAGTATTTTTAGATAAATCTCAATCAAGTACTTATGATAAAGGAAGCATTGGTATAAATGGAATAAAAATTTCACTTTTAGATGAAGAGGATAAATTAATTAAACAGACCACTACTAAAAAATTTTTAAGCATTGATGGTTTTTTTGACTTTAATAATTTAGATTCTAATGTATATAAAATAGTACTTAAAATAGAAGATGGGATAGCATTTACTCCTCCAAAATATGATATAGAATTTGGTTCAAAAGCTAGTAAAACATTTTCAGGAATAAAATGTAAGGTAAGTGATCACGATTTAGATAATGCATATATTGGAGTTATTTCTTTGTCACAGCCACAATAAATATTTTTTTATATTAAGAAACCACCTATTTTATAGGTGGTTATAATTTCAAGGAATATTATTTTATTTTTATCATATAAATTATTAATTAATTTATATGATATAATTATTAAATTTTATGACTGTTTATATTTTTAATATATTATGTTAACTACATTCTTTAATATAAATTAAAAGAGTATTTGTTTTATGGAGATAATATATGTATAGAAGTTTAATAAATGATTTTGTTAACAGTAATAATAAAATATATTCTGCAATAATGGATAGTGATGACTGCATTAAATTATACTTAGATGAAAATATACATTGTGCTGATGATTATGATTTATTTGTTAATGGTAAAATAGAGAAAAATGTTTTAAAAATTTCTCTAGATAATAATAGAGAAATTTTAATAAAAAAGTTACCTAAAAATATAAAACCAAGCGATTTATTAGAGGTTCGTAAAAAAAATTCTATAAATAAAATTAAAGTTTTTATGAGAGAATATCTTGATAAATTTAATTATGACGGAAATGACCTAGGAGTAAAATTTTTAAAAGATAGTATAAGTTTAAAGATTTGGGCTCCTACTGCATATAAGGTTCAAGTAGCAGTATATAGAGATTGTTTTCAAAAACAAGATAAACCTAATTTTGTATATGATATGCTATTAGATGAGTATACGGGTGTTCATAGTATAAGAGTAGAAAAAACTAAAAATAGATATAAATATTATTTATATAAACTATACTTTAAAGATTTAGATGATAATAATTTAATGACTACTAAATTTAATTATGCAATGGACCCTTATGCCATAGCTTCTGGAATTAATGGGGATAAAGGATTTTTAATAGATATAAATGATTCAAGACTTATACCAAAAGAATGGGTTTTAGATAAAAGACCTAACAACATATCATATATAGAAGATTCTATTTTGTATGAATTGCATATTCGTGATTTTACAATAGATAGTTCATCGGGTGTTAGTGAAAATATACGAGGAAAATTTTTAGGGGCAGTTGAGGAAAATACTACTGTAAGCTATAACGGGATGCGAGCTAAAACTGGAATAGATCATTTAAAAGAACTAGGAATAACCCATGTTCATTTAATGCCAGTTTTTGATTTTGCAACTGTCGATGAATCTAAAAATGATAAATGTAGAAATTGGGGATATGATCCTAAAAATTTTAACATTCCTGAAGGCAGTTATTCTACTAATGCTTTTAACCCTACTGCAAGAATAAAAGAATTTAGAAGTATGGTTTCTAAATTTCATAAAAATAATATAAGAGTTATTATGGATATGGTTTATAATCACGTCTATGCTAAAGAAAATTTAAATAAAATAGTACCTGGTTATTATTTTAGAACAAATTCTATTGGAAAATTTACAAATGGCTCAGGGTGTGGAAATGAGTTAGCTACTGAAAGACCTATGGTTAGAAAACTAATAGTAGATTCTAATTTACATTGGATAAAAAACTATCATATTGATGGTTTACGCTTTGACCTTATGGAACTTATTGATTTAACTACTATGAAAGAAATTACTAAAAAAGTTCATGAAATAGATAACAGTATCATTATATATGGAGAGCCTTGGAAAGCAGAATGGTCACCATTAGTTACAGGAACTTATAAGGGATGTCAAAGAGGAAATAATTTTTCTATTTTTAATGATACATTTAGGGATGCTATACGTGGAAATAACAGCCCTTCTTGGGGATTTGTAAATGGAGATCAACATAATATGAATAAAGCTTGGAATGTAGTTGAGGGAATTAAAGGTTCAATAAATGGTCTTACAACTAATCCTAAAGAAAGTATAAACTATGTTGAAGCTCACGATAATTATACATTATGGGATCAAATAGAAAAATCATTAAATTCATCTTTGAAAATTGGCGAATTTAGAAAAAATATTTCTAAAAAACCTATAGATAATTATAACGTAAGACAATGTATGCTAGCAATTAGTATAATATTAACTTCTCAAGGAATTCCATTTTTACATGAAGGGTTTGAAATGCTTCGCACAAAACAAGGTGATCACAATAGTTATAAAAGCTCTGATGAAATAAATTCTATTAAATGGGTTGATAAAATAAAATTTATGGATATCTTTAATTATTATAAAGGTTTAATAAAGCTTAGAAAAGAACATCCTGCATTTAGAATGAGAAATGCTTTAGATATACGTGGAAATCAACATGTGTATTTCCCTCAAAATAATGATAAAAGTGGAGTTATAATATCCCATATAAGAAACCATGCCAATAATGATTCATGGAGTAATATACTTATAATTTATAATTCCACAACTATTGATAACTATGATATAAATTCATTTGTTCCCCTATCTTACAGCGGAAAGTGGAATATGGTTGTAGATAGCTCTTCTTCTGGAGTAGATATTATAAAAAGTGTTGAAAATGGAAATATTCCTGCTATGAAATCACATTCTATGATGGTGTTGTATGAATAAGCATAAAATTTATGATATTTTCTTATTAATAAAAAAAGAAGACTAACACGTTACGTATTAGTCTTCTTTTTTTGATCCTAATATTTAGTATTTATATTTAACACCAAAATCCTCCACATAAGAAAAGTAACCAAATTAATATCCAGCAATTATTTCCACAACCATATCCTCCGTTGTATCCAAATCCACAATTATTGCTACAACTGTTGTTGCAACCATAAAATCCGCAACTATTATTCCATCCTGAATTATTACATCCTGTTCTTCCACAGTTATTTCCGCAATTACATCCACAATTACACATAAAACTCACCTCACTTCTTAGGCATAATTTATTATATGTAACATAGATGATTTTTGTTAATAAATTAAAACCATTTATTTACTGATAAATTATATTATAATATAATTTATTATAAGAGGTGATTTTATGAAGGTTGATAATGAAAAAGGTAGAACAAGATTAGTTGCACCTAGGAATACCGTAAATACCAAACAATTATATACTTTTTATATATTAAAAGAACTTTCTAAAGGTAAAGAAATATTCGGAAATAAAGTTTTAGAGGAATTTAGAAATAAGTTTTCTACGTCCCCTCTTCCATTTCCAGTATCATCTAGTACAATATATGACACGTTTTACAATCTTGAAGAAAAAGGTTATGTAAAAAGTAAATGGATTGGAGATGATGTTGTAAATAAAAGAACAAAAAAGATATATTCAATTACAGATGAAGGAATGCAATATTATAAACTTCATGTAGCAAACTATATTGATGCGCTTGAAAAAAATAAAGCTGTTATTGATATGCTAATAAAAATGCTTAAATACTAATAATCCCCCCTAATGTAGGGGGGATTATTAGTATTTAATTTTTATCTATGACTTGATGAAGTATTTGTTTTAACATATCTTGAATTTCTATTGCTTGATTTAGATTTTCTAGATATACTTGCTCTCTTAGATGTAGATTTACCTTTAGAACTTTTTGAAACAGTTTTGGTCATTTTTTTATTATTAGTGTTTTTATATCTTTTAACACCTTTTTTAGCTTTAATTATCATATAGCATATAAATATTACAAGACCTAATGTAAGTATTCCTTTTATTACAGCTATAGTATTCATTTTTTATTACTTCCCTTTCCAATCCAACTTTAGACTCTATGCATTATTATATATTTCTTTATTCTCTATTGCAAATAAAAACTGCTTGTCTTATTTTACTCTATATAAACTTTCTCTACACTACTTTCGGATATTACAGGAGATAAATCTATTTTTAGTTTAGCATATTTATCTAAACCAGTCATATTTATAAGAGTTACGTTCATATTAGGTTTTCCTAATATCTCAACAGGTCTTCCACCATTAAATATTACATATCTTTTCTTTATGCTTCTATATAATATTTTAAACATATCATATATAGGGTTGTTCTTAGTTTCTCTTGTTATTCCCATTCCATGTACATTTCCACAAGCTAAAACCCCAACTGTCATATCAGATTTAGCAGTAAATAATCCGCCATATCCTACTTGTTCTCCTTTTGCTACCTTGCATACATTAACTGGAACTGCGTAATAAGTAAATGTCTTTTTTATTCCTCTATTATATCCCACATATCCATATATTATATTACCTCCTCTAGCTGCAGTTGTAAAATCTGCTGCCTTCCTAATATCATTATCTAGAATTCCACTTGATGCTAAACAATGAATAAACGGTATTTCTTCTTTGTATTTTTCAGCTACCTTTTTAAATCTTCCAACTTGTGATACTGTATATCTAACATCTTTACATTTATGTAAATGAGTGTATAATCCTTCAATTTCTATATTAGGATGATTTGATTTTAACTCTTGTATAACACTATCCAATCTATTTATTTTTATTCCCATTCTATTCATACCAGTATCTACATAAATGTGTACTCTTTTCTTAGTATTTTGAGGTAGTTCCTTTATAATTTCCTCATTATCTATACTAAATATAAGATTCTCTCTATCATCTTTAAAATCTTCTATTGTACAAAGAGGTGAAAGAAGTAATATATCAGTTTTTACATCTATCTGTCTACTTTCTTCTATATTTCCTACTGCTAAAATATCAACTTTATCTTCAAGATATTTAGAAATGGTGTTTATTCCAAGTCCATATGCATCACCTTTAATTACACCTATTAATTTTTTATCTCCAATTAGTTTTTTTATTATATTTATATTATGTTCTATAGCATTTAAATCTATTTCACACCAAAAATTACTCATTTTATAAACCTGCCTTCTTTTTATGTCTTAAATAATTATATTACATTAATAATATATAATAAATTTAATTCAAAAACTAGCATAATTTAAATTAAGTTATATTTATTAAGATTATTTATTAATAAATTAACCTTAATTAATTGAATTTAAAGTAAGTTATTGGTATGATTTATATATATAATTTTTAAATATATAAAATATTATTGGGGGCTAAAAATATGAATGAAATTATTGTAACAAAATTTGGTGGAAGCTCTTTAGCATCTGCCCAACAATTCAAAAAGGTTAAAGATATAATTCTTGCAAATCCAAATAGAAAATTTGTTGTTCCTTCAGCGCCAGGGAAACGAAATAGCAAAGATTATAAAATAACAGATGTTTTATATCTTTGTTATGCTCATATAAAAAGTGGTGTTCCTTTTGATGATATCTTTAAACTTATTGAGGAAAGATATTTAAATATAATAGATGAATTACAAATAGATATTAATCTAAAACCATATTTAAAAACTATCAAAGAAAAAATAGAATCTGGCGCATCTGCAGACTATATTGCAAGCAGAGGAGAATATTTAAATGGGCTAATTCTTTCTAAATACATTGGATTTGATTTTGTTGATGCCGCTGACATTATAGTTTTTGATGAAGACAGAAGTTATAATAGAGCTAAGACTCGTGAGAAGATAAATAAATTATTATCTAACAGAGAAAATGTAGTTATTCCAGGATTTTATGGAGCAAATGAAGAAGGTGACATAATTACATTTTCGCGTGGAGGTTCTGATATTACAGGTTCTATAATATCTTCAGGAATAAATGCTAATCTTTATGAAAACTGGACTGATGTTTCAGGTTTTTTAATGGCAGACCCTAGAATTGTTAAAGCTCCTAAAACTATTGAAACAATTTCTTATAAAGAGCTTAGAGAACTTTCATATATGGGCGCATCTGTTCTTCATGAAGAGGCAATTTTCCCTGTAAGAGAAAAAAACATACCAATTAGAATAAAAAATACAAATAGACCTAATGACCCTGGAACTCTTATCGTAGATGAATTATCTAAAGATTCCAAGGCATTAAGTGTAACAGGAATAGCTGGTAGAAAAGATTTTACTGTTATATCAATTTACAAGGCTCTTATGAATTCAGAACTTGGTTTTTGTAGAAAAGTTCTATCTATCCTTGAAAATAAAGGTGTTTCATTCGAAAATATGCCAGCTGGTATAGATACTGTATGTCTTGTTATAGATAGTAGTAAACTTAATAATAAATTAAATGAAATAGTAGATGAAATTAAAATGCAATGTAATCCTGACTCAATAGAAGTAAATCCTAATATGTCAGTTATTGCAACTGTTGGTCGAGGTATGGCTAAAACCCCTGGAATAGCAGCTAAAATATTTAATGCTGTTTATGAGGCTAATATAAACATAAAAATGATAGACCAAGGTTCAAGTGAAATGAATATACTTATAGGTATAGATAATAGTGACTTTGAAAAAGCTACAAATGCAATATATAACGCCTTTGTAAAATAAAAAAATAAAAGCATTAGGGAAAACTCCCTAATGCTTTTATTTTTATAAAATATCTTTATTCTTTAAATATCTTTTTTCATATATCATATAAAGAATTATTGCGATTATTGAGAATATTACAGGACCTGCAAGTTGTATGAAAGTTGAACGATAATTATTACTTTCAATTGCTGGTTGTATTATTGTAAATACATTAGCAAATCCTACAACACATGTAACTATTATAGCCCATATAGTACCAACTTTCTTAGACTTATACATTTCAAATGGTTTTTCAATTGATGTATTCTTTTTAAAGAATATAAATGCTATTGCTAAGAACATATATGGAATTGTCATTGATACATTTCCCATAAGAATTAAATCATTTAAAAAACTACTTCCGTCTGAACCTGCAAATGCTGAAGAAGCTATTATTATTATAACTATTGCACATTGTACCCACATAGCTACAACAGGCATTCCATCTTTGTTAAGTTTAGTTAATTTTTTAGGCCATATTTCCTTTGGAGTACCTTCAATAAGTTGTTTTATAGGTGAGTAAATTAATGTAAAGAAACCACCAGTTAAAGCAAGAAGCATTGAAAGTCCTATAAATCTTGCAAATAATGAACCTAAAAGTGCTGAAGCAGAAGCACTCATTCCAAATACTGAACCAATTTGTACACCTAGATTATTTAATATTACATAAGAAACATTTGCCATATTTACACCTGGATTTGTTAATACAGCATTCCAGTTTGTAAAAAATCCTACGAATAATATAGCTAAAGAATATCCAACCGCAATAACAATTGCTGCTATTTTAATAGCTTTAGGAAATACTACTGAAGCATTTTCTGTTTGGTCAACAAGTCCACCAACAGCTTCTAAACCTCCATAAGCGAAAATTGCAAATACTACAAATCCTAACATTCCAAGTGGTGATTGATATGCAGCATTAGGAGATGTTGTAAGTGCTGATAAAGTTAATTCTTGTGCTGGATGAAATCCGTTTCCAAAAAGTACAATTATTCCACCAAGTAATAAAACTACATTAGCGCACATTACAAATATACCACCAATTGATGCAATTTTAGATATATTCTTTAATCCTTTAGATGATACTGCAGTTATTACTAATATTAACAATATTCCTAAAACTCCAAGTAATTTTGGTCCGCTTAATCCAAATAATGACCAAGTAGATGTGGTGTCGCTACCAAATAATAAATTTGAAAATGGTACCCATATTGATGATGAGACACTAACCATCCAAATGATATATGAAGTATACCACATAAATGTTCCTATAAATGCAAACTTAGGTCCAACCGATTTTGACATCCAAGAATAAATACCACCTTTTTCATCTTTAAAAGCAGCACCATACTCTGCCATCATAAAAGCATATGGTATAAAAAACAATACTGCTGAGAATATATACCATGGTATAGCTCCGTATCCCATAAGATAAAAGGCTCTAGGTATATTAGTAAATCCAAATACTGATGTAAATATCATAAGTATTAATGATATTAGCCCCAATTTTTTAGTTTTTGTCAATGCTTTATTCCCCCTTTTATGTTAATTAATTGATAATTTAACTTCGTTAGTATATTCATCTGATGACTTTATATTATTATAGTTTTTGCCATTAGTCAACAAATTTCACATTACCTTTTTAGACATTTTTTTGTTTTTTTTTAAGATTATTTTAATTCCACTTAATGTTTAAAAAAAATACATGAATTTTAAAAAAAAATTTAATTATATTGTTTACTTATTAACTTTATTTTTTTAAAAAATACTTTTAATATAAAATATGTATAATAATTTAAAACATAATTATATATGTTTTAAATTATATTTAACAATGTTTTTTTACAAAATATTTATTATTTAGAAGGAATATACATTTTTTGTAAGAATATATAATATGTTGGTTTATTTTATACGCTTTAGGAGGGCTCAATTTAGAATGAATACTGTAAAAAATGAAATGTTATCAGTAGAAGATGTTTCTACTGCTTTAAAAATATCTAAATCACAAGTATATAAAGTTTTAAAAAAAAATAGGAACATCATAAAACCTATGATAAAAATTGATGGAAAAACCTTTATTTCTAATGAAGGAATTAAATATATTGAAGAAGTTTTTAATAAAACAATAACTACTTTAAGTGTAACTACGGATGAAATGGGGATTTCTTTAGAAGAAGTTGCAGTTACATCTAGTAGCACTAAATCATATGAAAATAAAAGTTTAGAAGATGTTAATTTAGAAAATTTTATTCAGAATCCTACTAAAAAAGTTACGACAATATCATCTAATAATCAAGAAAAAAAGGAAGTAAAAAATACGAAAAAGAAAAATATAAAAAATGATGATAAAACAAACATTTATGTGGCACCTATTGATTTTAAGGGTAAAACTATTTTTGAAACCGAGGAAAAAGAAGAAAAAAAATTAACTAAAGAACAACAATTAAAATTAGAGGAGGAAAAACTTTTAGAAAAACATTGCAGAGAAGTTGATACTAAGCTTATTAATTTAAAAGAAAGATTAATTGAAAAACAAGAGCTTAATAAAAAAAGTTTTTTTAAAAAAGTTATTAATAATATATTTAAAAAATAATTAGTTTAAATTTAAGAATATTATCTAAAGGAACAACTTAAACATATTATATAACTATGTTTAAGTTAAGGAGGATTCCTTTGGATAATTTTTTTTCAAATGATTCTACTACATCTTATACAAATATCTTTATATATTTAGATTCTATACTCATAAATGGCTTGTCTTCTGTATTTTTAAATGGATATATTCAAAAAAGAACAATAACTAAAACTATAGATAATTATATTTCAGGAAAAATAGATGATGGATTAAAAACTCATGATCATAATGAGTATAGTAAAAGTAAACAAGTAAATAAGCAATCGATAACCCCAAGAAGTAATGATTCACATATAAAAAGTAAAAATAATGTAAATTATTGCTGTGATGAAGATTTTCGAAATGAAAGTTTAGAAGGTCGTAGAAATGTAAGATTTCAAGAAAGTAATGAAACCATATATACGTATTTCTCTCTTCACCGAGAATTGTATGAATATATGAATTATTATAATATTATAAAAAACAATATTACTAAAGATAACATAATGAACGTATCATTTAATTCTGGTGATTATATTGAGATTAAAGGTGAAATAACATGTGTATCATTAGTTTGTTATTTAGACTATTTAATAACTATTATAGATTCTTTTAATACTTCAGAAAATGTAAATCTATTGGATAATTTAATAGCTAATAATAATCCAGGAATTTGGACATTCAATGCACTCTTAAAAGTTTTAATTCATTTTAAGGCAACTTTAGAAAAACAACATACTGGTGATATTGTGGTGAATTGTGGTGATAAAGTTGTCATTTTAACTGTTATTGATGATAATTTTTTAGAAAGTAAGGCTCACATATTTGACAAGTCTAATTGTTGTCTTACTATATTTGGAAAAGTTCTTAAGCATTGTTCGAAAAATGAAAATTTAAGTTTACTTAGAAAAACTGGACATCATGATTATTATGAAGGTTTTTTGAATAATCTCGAGCCATATTTAAATATATTGAGAAATAATGGTATATCAATTCCTAATCCACCTAAAATTAATTATGATGAGAACACTTTATTTGTAATACCTATTAGTATATATATTTAAAAAGGAGCTAAAAGTTTTAGCCCCTTTTTTATTTAAATATTTTTTAGTAGTAAAACTTTTTTAAATTTTCTAGGAACCATGTCCATAATGGTTTCATCTATCCCTTTTATGCTTAGCATCATATTTATATAAACTAATACCCCAGTATAAATTGTTATTAGAAGACTAAATACATTAGCTATATAACTAGGAACAACTACTACAAATAATGCATATAAAGCTTTATTTAAAATAAATATTATAACCCCCATAACAATTCCACTTAAAGCTGGTTTTTGCCAACTATCTTTAAGCACTCCAAAAACACCTATATGTTTTTCTATTACCTTTATATTAAGGATCATAGTTATTATATTAGATATTAGAAGTCCTATTATAACACCAAATATATTTATACTTGCGATTGGTATTAGTATAAAGTTACAAATAATTTTTATCACTACTCCAATAAATGATATAATAGCTCCTTCTTTAACTTTTCCTAAACTATTTAACATTGTGTAACTTAATTGATAAATAGATGAAAAAATAAATACATATGCACCAAACTTCATAATTGAGGCTCCACCTAAATTACTAGCTCCAAATATCATTGTAAATACTGATTTACTAAGTACAGATAATCCGATAGCTGAAGGAATGCCTATTAAAAATCCTGTTTTTATAAGCTTTTCAATAGATACTTTAAGTTTTGTTTTATCATTTAATACATTCGCTCCAGATATAATAGGAAGTACTGAAACTGCTAAAGAACTTATGAGTATCATAGGAACATTAATTATTTGCGTATAGTTACCATAATCTCCATATTTAACTCCTCTTACATATTCATCAAAACCAGCCTTCGCTAGTCCATTATTTATATTGGCTACATCTATTAAATTGCTTCCTGCATAAATAAATACAGCTGATAATAAAAGAGGAATAGAATATCTAATTATATAATTTAATATATAACGATTTGTATGCATTCTTTGTTTAGAAATTCTCTTAATGGTTTTATCTTTTTTGTATTTATATAATAAATATACAAGAGACCCCCCTGCTCCAACAGCAGTACCTACAGCTCCTCCAGCAACTCCTAGAGCCACACCATATCTTTTAAGTATAAAAGAAAACAATATACTAAAAACTATATTTAAAATTTGTTCTATAAATTGAGATATTCCAATTGGAGTTAAATTGTGTCTTCCTTGAAAATATCCTCTATAAGCGCTTCCAATAGCTGTAAGTAGTATACTTGGACAAAGTGTTAAAATTGCAAAATATGCATCTGAATAACCTATAAAATTTGTTATTGGTTTTGTAAATGCAAATAATATAAGCATCATAATAGTTCCCATTGATAAGAGAACTAATAACCCTAACTTAAAACTCGCCATGGCATCTTTTTCATGCCCTGTTTCATTATATTGAGAAATAAGTTTAGGTATAGCAGTTGATACCCCTGAGATTGTAACCATATATACAAAAGTATAGACGTTATAAGATGCATAATAAACACCATATCCAAATTTCCCTATACTCATGATTAAAAGTGGTATATATACAAGGGATAAAATTTTTGAGCAAATATTAGTAAATGCTAATATTATTAATCCCTTTGAACTATTTTTTTCACTCAAAACATTTCTCCTTTCTGTTATGTTTGTGTGAGATTATTAATTATTGCTTATTATACCTCTTTTTATATAATATTTACAATAATATTTATAATAATAAAAAATATTAAATTTTTGTTAATTTTTTAAACAATTTTATTTTTATTATGACTATGTAGCTTTATTGACATAATAAAAATAAAAGTTTATTATGACTTATGTACTTATTTGTCTTATTAAAAATTAATTTATAAAAAATAATACATAGGAGGAAAAGATGAAAAAAAAATTATCTAATAGTCAGCTTAAATTTATTATAATTTTAGGATTAGCACTAGGAATAAGAAATCTTGGTATGAGTTTAGTTGCTCCATTTATTTCTAATTACACTTTAGAACTTAAATATGGTACATTAGCTTTAAGTGGTATAGCTTTAGGAGGATTCAGTTTAACACAATCATTTTTCCAAGTACCTTTTGGAAGATTTTGTGATAGATTTGGTAACAAGCGCATTGTATTATTCGGATTGGCTCTTCTTATATGTGGTTTAGGATTATCGACATTTTCCCAAAATGCTTACATATACATTCTGTCTAGATTTTTACAAGGTACAGGTGCTATAACTGCTGGAGTCTTTGCATGGATTGCTAAAGAAATTGAAGATGAAAAAAGAGCGGATGCTATGGGGCTTTGTTCTCTTATAATATCCTTTTTTATAGTAGCTGCTTTAGGAGGAGGCCCTCTTCTTATTTTAATATGGAATGTTCAAGAACTTTATGCTATTGCAACTATTTTAGTTATTGTAGTATTTTTTCTTATTTTATTTTTTCTTAAAGATGATAGAAATAAAAATGAAATAAAATTATCAAAAGAAGAACAGGCAATAAAATCTAAAGAAACTTCTAAATATACAATCTCGTTATTAAAGAATTGGAAATTTGTTGGTTTTTGTTTTGTTGGATTTATAGCTCTTTTTGTATATATGTCTACATTTATAATAATCCCTGAATATGCTACGCATTTAGTTGGAGAAGTAAACCTTTGGATGGTTTATACACCAGCTATGTTAATTGGTATAGCTTCAATGAAAATATCAGTTGTATTTGTTAAAAGATCATATTCTAAGCAAGTAGCTATAATTGCTAGTTTATTTTTTGTTTTTTCAGGAATTATTTTAATATTTGCATCAAATTCATTAGTATTTTTAATAATAGGTAGCGCATTAGCTTTTGCAGCTTATTTCATATTAACTAATTTAATTCCTACTGCGACAAATCATATAGTAAAACCTGAATATAGAGGGTCTTTAAATGGTATTGTTAATGCTTTTACATATATCGGAGGTTTTTTTGGAAGTGCGATAACTGGTTTCCTTTGGGGAATAGATACAAAGTATGCAATCGTCGTTATAATTTCTCTTGCCATTTTAGTTACAATAATTGCATTTATAGCATTTCCTAAATTGATTATGAAAAATAGAAATAGTGCAGATTCAGAAAATGAAATAGAAATTGCAGTCTATAAGGAGTGATAATTTTGAGTTTATATGATTTATCTTTTTCATTTTTAAAAAGCGATTTTACAATATGTAATTCGATAAAAATAGATAAAATTCAAAAAGAATTTCTAAATCTTTTAATCTTATCTGTAAATAAAGATGATAGCAAAACTTCATATAAGTTTAAATTAGATAAGCTAGCTAATTATTTAGGATTAAGTAAAGAAAAGTGTTGTAAAGTAGTTAAAAGTTTGCTTCAAATATATATAGAGATGAAAAGTATTTCCGATAAATCTTATCTTTGTTTTAATATATTATCATCTGTATTTTTTAATATAGATGATAATTATATAGAAGTTGCTTTTTATGAAAATATAAAACCTTTTTATCTAAAATTAAGAAAGCTTTTTGAACTTGGAAATGCAACAGAACTTTTAAATCTAAATAGTAAAAATTCAATAAAGATGTATGAAATTTTAAAACCAGCAAAAACTAATAAAATTTATAACATTAAAATTGAAAGGCTTAAAGAACTTCTACATTTAAATAACGAATATAAATTATACGCTGATTTTAAAAGAAAGGTTTTATTATATACTCAACAAATGCTAAAACAAAAAACAGATATATATTTTGAATTTGAAGAAATAAAAATTGGAAAAAAGGTAGATTCATTAAATATAATTATATTTGAAAATGTATATAACGTAAAAGATGCAAATAATAATAAAATTTGTGTGGATTCTATTAAATTGGCATTAAAAAATATAATTATTTCTTAAAAAAGCACCTATATTAAAATCGTATTAAGTAATTATTTTATTATTTAATACGATTTTAATATTTTTAATAAATTTACACTCACATATTTAATTAAAAATATTACGAAATTAAATTTAAAAAGCATAGTATAAAAATTACAATTAATTACATTTAAAAAGAAAGTTGAAAGATAATGTAAAAAAGAATAATTTTAAATATTTTGTTATATTATGGATTTTTATAGGTATGTATGGTATAATATAGTCAGAGGTGAGAATTTATGGTAGGTTATACACAAGTAGAAAAAACTATTAATTTTCAAATGAGGGGATTAAACTATAGGGTAGATTTAAAAAGATTGGAAAATAATAATTCAATAGAAAGGTTTGAAAATTTCTTAAAAGAAAAACAACATTGTATAGAAATAGATAGTATACAAATCATTGATAAACCTTTAAATGCTAAGTTGGATTATCATGCAAATTTAATAGAAAAGGTTTTAAATAAAAACAAAGAAAAGTTATTACAAAATTGTTATAATGGATTTTGCAAATTCTTTGGAACTGAAATAAAATCAAATTCTTATTTTATAAATAAATGTAATTTAAGTATGGGAAATTTAATATATTTTCATTATTTTATGACTTTATTACTTGGTGAAGTTTATGATTCTGAAAGTTTATTTTTAAAATATAAAAAAGATTATAACTTTATAAAACATGAACAAATAATGGCATTAACGTTGGAATTAATGGAAAAAGAAACTTTATTTTTGTCATCCTTTATTAAAAAATCATATTTTAAACAATTAAGAGATAATGGCTTTGCATATCTTAATCTTCCTCTTAATGTTACAAATGAAATTATAGAAACTATAATTATGTTTTTAATAAACGATTGCAATGATGATAGTGATTATACTTCATTTAACTATATGTATAATTATCACATACAAAAATATAATAATAATATTTGTTCTATAAACATAAACGAAAACAAAATTTATTCAAAGCATTTTGCCTAAAGATAAAATGACCATCTATAAATATTATTTATAGACGGTCATTTTATTTATTTATTTAAAAGTTTCGCCAATCTTATGATATCTGAATTGTCATAAGATTTTCCAACTTTTTTTTGTTGATTACTGATGTTTTTTGCTGATTTTTCTTTCTCATGTATCTCTTTCAATATTTTAGCTATTTCTTCATTGGTGTGTTTATCATCTAATAAATATGTCTTAAATACTGTTTCATTATGAATAAACTTTGCAATGTTATTATCATCAATAACTACTTTGAAATCCCCTTTAGCTAATAGCATACATTTTATACAAGTATGATTATTTAATTCATTTATCAATTTCTCTATAGGCTTAGGATAAAAATTTACTAAACTAACCTTTTTCAAATAGTTTTTAAGCATTTGATTATTATAATAAGATGCATACTTATCAAGCATAAAACCATCTTTAAAAGAAAAATTTAAATTTTCTTTATTACCATTTAGATTTTTTCTAATTATAATGGAAACATAGTTGTCATTTATACTACTGCCATAAATAGATTCAATGTTTATACAGTTTCTAAGTATATATTCTATATCTTCTAGTTTTGCATTATATGAAATATATGCTGCTATTCTTTGAGCATGCTTATCATCTAAATGTGCTATCATCTCATATATCATGCATCTGTTTAAAAATTCATCTTTACTATTAATCATTATTTCCATCAATATCCACTCCTTTTGTATAAAATGTCCATATTTATATATTAACACTTTTTTAACAAATAAACTACATATGCACATTATTATACTTAGGAATTTTTTTAATTAGCCTTTTTTATATCTTTTATATAATCATCTTTATAACTTTCTTGAGAATCCACAATTTCTTCAGATATATAAATATCTTTTTCACTATTATTATGTACTAATTCGCTCCACCATTTTTTAGTTGGATATTCAGCATTATCATTTAAGATAACCCTTTCTCCTATGAAAGGTGTAGATATTTGTATATTTTTCTTCTCTCCCTCTTTTATAACTCTGTTTATAGAATCATCCCAATCGTGAAAAGCTAATGCAAATGTCGCCCAATGGATAGGTATCATAACCTTACCTTTTAAATCTATATGAGCTTGTACACTTTGTTCTGGGAACATATGAATATTAGGCCATCTGATATCATATTGACCACACTCCATAAGAGTTAAATCAAAAGGTCCATATTTTTCTCCTATTTCTTTAAAGTGTTTTTCATAATCTCCATCACCACTAAAAAATATTTTTTTCTTCTTATTATATATTACCCAAGAACAACTTAAAGATGTATGATTTGCAAAACTTCTTCCTGAAAAATGTTTTGTTGGTGTACATACTAAATTAATTCCTTCAAAGTTAACTTCGTTCCACCAATCAATTTCTGTAATTTTATTTTTGGGAATGTTCCATCTTTCAAGATGCCCTGCAACACCCAATGGCACAAAAAAATGATTTACTTTATCTTTTATTCTTTTTATTGTCCAATAATCTAAATGATCATAATGGTCATGAGAGAAAATCACAGCATCTATTGATGGAATTTTTTCTACATCTATGGGTGCTTGATTGAAACGTCTTGTTCCAAAATAAGGTACTGGAGATGGTATTTTCCCAAACATTGGATCTAAAAGCAATCTTTTACCACTTATTTCTAATAATAGAGATGAATGTCCAAACCAGGTTACAGATGTTACATTTGAATCTAAATCCTTGAATTCATATTTTTTAAATGGTAAATCCCCTTCTGGTCTCAATCTAGGATTTCTGAAAATTTTATTTTTAATAAACCATAAAGCATTAGATAAAGCTTTATACGGTTTTTTCGGTTTTTTTTCAATATCTGTAATTGAGTAAAAAAATTGATTATCTTTATAATGATCACTTTCTTTAAATGCCGTAGTTCCTTTTTTAGGAGCCTTGGCTCCGAAACTTGGAAAATATTTCATGAAGAAAAAAGCTCCAATTGATAATCCTATTATTATTCCAATTAAAATCTTTAATAATAAAAACAACATATTACATAATTTTCCTCCTGAACTATATAAATTTACTAACATTAAAATATTATCATATTTCCCCTTCTACATTCCAGTATAATTTTCTATCTTCATATAGTATAACCTTTTCATTTCAAAAATAATCATACTTAAATACTTTTTATAAAATAATATATACAAATCATAGGACATATTTCATTAAAATCAAATTTTATGTCCTATGATATAATTTTATATTTATATTACAAATTCATTATTTACTGAATTTTTTATTATGTTAAAATTATTTTTTATTCGTTCATCATTTGGTGATATTTTAAGTGCTTCTAGTGCATATTTTAATGATTTATTATAATCTCCTGTGTAATAATATGCGAGAGAGGCTAAATCATAAGGTGTTTCATTCCAAGCAAATTGCTCATTGTGATGATTTGTTGTATTTTCTTTTATTTCTAAAGCTAATTTAATCATTATTAAAATCAAATTCCAATCTTTTTCCAAATAAGCCAATCTAGCCATCTCAACATAAGGTTCTCGCATATTAGGCGCTTCTGACATTGCTTTTAAAAGATATAATTTAGCGGTATCTAACTCACCTTTTTCTTTATAGCAACAAGCTATATATCTTAACGCAAAGCTCCTCTCCTCTTTCCATGTAGCATCTTTTAAAGATAAATATTTTTCTAATGTTTCAATAGCTTTATCCCATTTACCCATAAAGTAATACTCTCTGCCTAAATAATTAATATTTCGAGCATTATTAGGATTTTCATTTACGGCAAGTTCCAAAAGAGATAAGTTAAAGCTTCTAGATTTATTGGTATCTGGATAGTGTTTGAAAATTAAATCTTTTGCCAAACACCACTTTTCTCTCCCCTCTCCTAGATATTCTAAAACCTCATGTGTTGGATAAATCCATCTATAATTGTGTCTACTATGAATTCTTTCATGATAATACCAAACCCCTGGCGAACCATCAGGATTAAACTTCCATATATAAAGGTAATTAGCTCTATTCGTATCCTTTTCCCACACACTCTCTAATGCTTCTCTCCACCCATCTTCTAAGACCTCATCTAGGTCAATACAAACGCAAATATCGATATCTTCAGGTATTTTTTCTAAACACGCATTTCTGGCAACATCAAACCTCCAAGGTTTTACTGGTATTTCATATACTTTAGCTCCACAATCTCTTAAAATGGCAACAGTATTATCAGTGGAGCCTGTATCACCAAAAACAACTAAATCAGCATCTTTTAAGCTATCCATACATCTTTTTGCGAATTTTTCTTCATTTTTACAAACACCATATACACATATTTTATACTTTCCCATATACAATCCTTTAACATAAAAATATTTATATTTATATGTATTTTATTATTAGATTTTATATGATTTAAAATTATTAACATCTATAAATACTTTTTAAAAGAGAAATTTCTTTAGCATATCCATCTAATTCATTAGGAGTTTCCAAGAAAAAAGGTAAATTTTTAAGCTTTTCATGATTTATAATATTACCTATAGCGTCTAAACCTATATTACCTAGACCAATTTTTTCATGTCTATCTTTATGGCTTCCTAAGATATTTTTACTATCATTTAAATGAATAGCACATAATTTATCTAATCCTATCACATCATCAAATTCAGCTAAGACATTATCTAAATTATTTACGATATCATAACCGCCATCAAAAATATGACAAGTATCAAGGCATACACCTATATGCTCATTTAAGTTAACTCCATCGATTATAGCCTTTATTTCATTAAAATTTCGTCCAATTTCAGTACCTTTTCCAGACATTGTTTCTAATAAAATTTTTGTTGTTTGGTCTTTTTTAATAACTTTGTTTAATAATTCAATAATGTAATTAATCCCGATATCTACTCCTTGTTTTACGTGACTTCCAGGGTGGAAATTGTATAGGTTATTAGGTAAGTATTCCATCCTCTTCAAATCATCTTCCATAATTTTATAAGCAAATTCCCTAATGCTTTCATCTTTAGAGCAAGGATTTAAGGTATATGGGGCATGAGCTAAAATTTTCCCAAAATTATATTCCTTCATCAATTTTAAAAGTTCTTCTATATCTTGTTTATCTATATCTTTTGCTTTACCCCCTCTTGGATTTCTCGTGAAAAATTGAAATGTATTCGCTCCAATACTAAGAGCAGTATCTCCCATTGATTTAAAGCCTTTAGATGTAGATAAATGACATCCTATATTTAACATATATTATCCTCCCAAATATTTTATCAAATACAATGCTAATATGTTGTATAAAATAAATCAATGGCTTTTTAGAGGTATTATTAATTTTTGTTATGTTTTAAATATATAATATTAATAAATTGTTAAATTTATATAAATAATAAATTTAATAGAAAAATATGATAAAATTAGAATATTATATTTGTATTATTAGGGGGAAAGTTATGAAGCATAAAAATATAAAAAAATCAATAGCAACTGGACTTTCTGGAGTTTGTCTAGCTGGGGTATTAAATATTCCTGTTTTTGCTTCAACAGATATTGCGGTAAGTTTAGGAAATGATTTAACTTCATCTCAAAAAGAAGATATGTTAAATGAATTTGGTGTTTCAAAAAACGACAATAACGTAACAATTATAAATATTACTGTAGATGATATAAGAGAACAATTGGGACTTGGACCTGCTACATCCAAAAGTTCAAAAAATAATTCTTATTCTAGCTGTTATGTTAAAGTAGAGAAATCTGGATATGGGATTAAAGTTTCAACTAATAATCTTACAGAGGTTACTGGTTCTATGTTACAAAATGCACTTTTAACATCTGGAATAACAGATGCTAATGTTAAAGCTTCATCTCCATTTCCAGTAACAGGAACTGCAGCACTTGCTGGTATTTTGAAAGGTTTTGAAGATGCAACAGGTGAAGAATTATCTCTTAATCATAAAGAAGTTGCCAAAGAAGAGATTAATGTAACAAATACTCTAAGTAATGCAACGACAGAAACTGGACAAACTTTAGGAAAAGATGAAGTTGCTCTTATTATAAATGAAATAAAAACACAAGTAATAAAAGACTCTCCTAAAACTGATATTGCTATAGATAGAATAGTCACAAATATAGTTAATAATTACAACATAAACTTAACAAGTCAAGAAAAGGGTCAAATAGTAACACTAATGTCTAGTATTAATGATTTAAACTTTAATTATGGTGAAATGAAGAGTTATTTAAAACAAATGACAACCAATATACAAGAATCATTAAATAAGGCAGGCAAAGAACTAAATGAAAGTGGTTTTATAAATAAAACTTGGAATAAAATAAAAAGTTTAGCTACTGTTTCTTGGGATAGTTTTTGCTCTATAACAAATAAGGTAAAAGCATTAATAGTTGGTGCAGATAATGTGGTTGTTGAAAAAGATGGTGTTAAATATGATGTAAATGGAAATATTCTTGGTTTAGCTGATGAGTCATCATCTAATGAAAATTCAACAACAAATACAATTGATAAAAAAGAATCAGAAAACACTGATGAAGTAATAACAGATGATACTAATAATTTATCAAAAGATGAAAATAGTGACACTAATACAAATAATACTTTTAATTAATGTATTATTAATTTTATATATTTGGTAATAATATTTCTTATTGCCAAGTTTTTTTTTATTATTTATAATTACAGTACAGTAAAAGTTATTTATAAAAATTAAAAATATATTACATGTCATAAAAAATAAAATTTATATAAGAGAAGGTAATTTAACATGAATATAGCTATTATAACAGGTGCCTCATCAGGACTTGGAAAAGAATTTTTAAAACAAATAGACTCCTATAACTTTGATGAAATATGGGTTATTGCTAGGCAAAGAGAAAAATTAGAAGCTCTAAGAGATATTATACATACTAACCTTAAAATCATTCCATTGGATTTATCATTAAATTCTAGTTTCAAAATTTATGAAGAAGAGCTTAAAAAAGAAAAACCTAATGTAAAGTTGCTTATAAATTGCGCTGGTTTCGGTAAATTTGGTAATTATTCAGAAATTCCTCTTGAGGATTCATTAAAAATGATAGATTTAAATTGTAAAGCATTAGTTTCTATGACTGAAAAGACTCTTCCATTTATGAATGAATTTTCTAAAATATTGCAAATATGCTCATCATCATCTTTTCAGCCACTTCCTTTTGCTAATGTGTATGCTTCCACTAAAGCATTTGTACTTAGTTATTCTAGAGCATTAAATTACGAATTAAAAGAAAGAAGAATTTTAGTTACTGCTGTATGCCCTGGATGGGTTAGAACAAATTTTTTTGAGACTGCTAAAAAAACTAAAAACCCTAATGCCGTTAATAATTATGCCTTTATGTCAGATGCAAAAGATGTTGTAAAAAAGGCGCTTCGTGATATGAAAAAAAACAAATCAATATCTATTTACGGTGCTTTTAGTTTAAGTCAATTTGTAGGAACTAAATTTTTCCCTAAAGATTTTATAATGAATATTTGGGTTATGAGTCAAAACAAAAATAAGTAAACAATAAAAAGATGTTACTTTTAATATAAAAGCAACATCTTTAATCTTATCTTATCCTTATTTTAATAAACAACTTGCAATTCCTTTTCCATATTCAAATGCCTTTTTAAGTTCTTCTTCTGAAGGTTTAAAATTAACACTAAGGGATTCTAAAGGCATCTTCATTCTAAGTTCTTTAAGTCTAGACTCTATTCTTGGAACAGCTTCTCCACTCCAACCATAAGAACCAAATGCACCTGCTATTTTTCCACCGTGAATTACAGGATTTAATCTTGCAAGTAATTCTCTAACAGGTTCTAAAAGTTCTGCTAAAATAGTTGGAGATCCAAATAAAATAGCATCAGATTGAACAATTTCATCTAAAAGTTTGCTTTGCTCAACACTTGTTATTTCATAAAGCTTAACATCTATTTTTTCTAAATTACCATCTTTTATACCATCTACTATAGCTTCTGCTAACATTTTAGTATAACCATAAGCTGAAACATAAAAAACAGTAGCCTTTTTTATATCATTTTTAGGTTTTGGAGTGCTCCACTTTCTATATATTTCAATTATTTTTTTGGGATTTTCTCTTAAAATAGGTCCGTGTCCTGGACAAATCACATCTATATCCAAATTTTCTATCTTATTAATAGCTTTTAACACAAAAGGTTTAAATGGTGCTATTATGCAATTGAAGTAATGCTCAAGAGCCCCCATATAATTACTTTTATCCACTATTAAATCATCAAACATTTTGTCAAAACAGTAATGAGAACCAAATGAATCGCATGTTATAAGAGTTTTATCTTCTTCAATATATGTATAAATTGTATCTGGCCAATGAAGTTGTGGAACCGAGAAAAATTTCAAAGTTTTATTTCCAAGAGATATACAATCCCCATTACAAACTTGAATAGATTCAAAATCTTTATTTACTATCCCTTTAATAAATTTTAAAGCCATAGGAGATGCAATTACTTTAGCCTTTGGTGCAAGTTCTAAAATCTTCCCTATAGAACCTGCATGATCTGGCTCAGTATGGCTAACTATTATATAATCAACATTTTTTATATCAATATGTAAACTTTTTAATCTTTCTATGTATTCATCAAAAAATTCTTCCTTAACAGTCTCAAATATAGCTATTTTTTCACTTCCTTTTATAACATAAGAATTATAGCTAGTTCCGTATGGAGTTTTCATTATTATGTCAAAAACCCTTAAATTATGGTCTAACACTCCAACCCAGTATAGATCTTTTTTTACATTTAAATATTTCATCATTTTAAAAGGCAAAAAGCCCTTCACCTCTCTTTTCTTTAAGAATCTTGATATTTCTATTATTAAAAATTAAATAAATAATAATTATTAACAAATAACAATTTTACATTAATATAATAACATTTTTATTATAATATTTTCAACATGTTAACAAAAGTTTAAAATAATAAACACTAGTTAACTAGTGTTTATTATTCTATGTAATCTTCTATTTTATACTAAATTGTTTTATAACCAAATTCATCACAGATAAATTTTACAAAGTCATTAAATACTTCTGTGCTAGATATTTTCATATAGCCTTGTTCAAGTTCTTCTATTTTTACTATAGGTTTTTTATTATAAACATAATTTTTATCTCTATATTCCATGAAGTGTTCTAATCCAAATACTTCTTTAAAAGTTTTAGTATTTATAGTTAAATCTTTATATGGATTATATCTCATAACATCAGTATACTCTATTTCATCATTTTTTAAAGTTTTTAAATAATCTCCAATTCCATAATTAAAGTATTTATCTAATATAGAAAGTAATAAATATAAATGATTATCTCTTTCTAATTTTTGCATGGCAAGTGATGCGCAAATATGAAGCTTTCTAGTTTTTAATTTCATTTCGTTATCTTGTTCTGGTTTTATAAATAAGTCAATTTTTAGTTCTTCAGTTATCTTTTGATATAATTTTTCAAGTTTTCTTTCGTTTTCTAAAATTTTCATTTTCTTATAGTTCATATTATCCCGCCTTTATTTGCTATTTATGAATTTATTTTCCTTTGTATAAAATAACTTTTTTTCAATAAAATTAATTTTATTAATTAAAATATCTTATTATTTAATAAATGAATATTTTATAAATTTATTTTATCATATGTGTAATATTTTGTCGAACCATTTTTTTCATATAAATATGCAGAATGTAATTATTATAGTGTTTTTTAGTTATTTATTTTATAAATACTAATTTTTTTAGAAAAATGTAGTTATCAAATGGAATTTAAAATGTTAAACTTATAAAAATAAAAATTATTATGATATAATTGTAAATGTTCTAAAAAGAACAGTAAATATAATAATGATTAGGAGATTTTTGAATATTATGATGTTAGTAAATGAAGAAAAATGTGTTGGTTGTGGTCTTTGTGTTAAAGATTGTTTGCTTGGTTGTATAAAAATTAAAGAAAATAAAGCTAAGATTCGCAATCTTACTTGTTTTAAGTGTGGACACTGTATAGCTATTTGTCCTAAAAACGCTGTTTATTCTGATGAATATGATATGGGGGAAGTTAAGGAATATATTGAAGATAATTTTAAGATAAATTCTGAAAATCTTCTAAACTTTATGAAATTTAGAAGGACAACTCGCCAATTCGATGTTTCTAAAGAAGTAGAAGTTGAAAAAATTGAAAAAATAATTGAAGCTGGTCGATATGCTCCAACTTCTAGCAATATGCAAAATGTTTCTTACATAGTAGTTAAAGAGAATATACAAAAATTAAGAGGACTTGCTCTTGAAACATTAAATAAACTTGGAGAAAATATTTTAAAAAGTGATAACCTTGAGCATAAAAAATATAAAGCTTATGCAAAAATGTGGATGAAAATGTATAATGATTTCAAAGCTAATAAAGAAAATAGTGATAAATTATTATTTAACTCTAGCTCTTTAATATTTGTACTTTCTGATTCAGATGTTAACGCATCCTTAGCTTCTTCAAATATGGAACTTATGGCAAATTCTTTAGGTCTTGGTGCATTATATAGTGGTTTTTTAGTTTTTGCTGCAAAAAATAGTCAAGAAATTAGAGAATTTCTTGGTATTTCAGACTCTAACAAAATAGTAACATGCATGATTTTAGGCTACCCTTCTGTGAAATACTTTAGAACTGTACCTAGAAATGATGCAAATATTATTTGGAAATAAAAAAACAAGGCTAAATTAGCCTTATTTTTTTATTTAACAAAGGTAATATTTCTTAATTAAATTAACTATTTCTTTAGCTTCCTTCGCTTGTGACCTTGGGACTTTAAAACTTATAGGGGCTGAGTGATAGATTCCTTGTTGATTTACCACAGTATTCCCATCCACTCCTATTTTTATATCCACATCTAAATCAAAATTTCCTGCTGTTTCAAAAGAAATAGTTTTTATAGTTTTAGCAGGAAAAAATTTAACTTCAACCTTTTTACCTGTTATTCCTTGAACATCTATTATATATATGCCTAGATTAGTTAATATTATCGAATCTCTTATAAATTGATATGCCATTATAACATCTTCGTTGTCTAAGAGATAATCATCTATATAGTCCGTTTTAGTAGTTAAAGTAGCATTTCCAACTAATTTATCATATAATCCCATAATAAATCCTCCTAAAGTTATATTTACACGATTATACCATACTTATTTGTATAAATATATTATTATTTTTTAAATAAAAACACAGTATTTTAATATACTGTGTTTTTGTCTTTAATCTAATTTAACTTCGTCTATATCAAGAAAATCTACTGTTGAATCATGAACATAAAATTCTTTTTCTTTATTTTCTTTTTTTCTTTTAGCATAATCTTTTAATGCTTCTCCACCGCTTTCATACTCTGCTAAAAGGTTCATATCTTCTATAATCCTTTTTCCATTTTCTGATTTTGCTTTTATAACTTCTATAACAACCCATTTATATTTAGCGGTTTTAACAACTTCTTTCCAAGTCATATGTATCCTCCTAATTGTCAACTCTCTTTAATAATTCATAAAATATATTTTATAAACATAACACTTAATTATATTTGTTTAATTAAATTTATATTTATTAAAACATTTTATCATTATATAAAAAATACAATTTAATATCAAGTTATATGTATTATTTTTCCTGAACAAATAGTATTTTAAATATAAAATATACCTAATCATAATATGATATAATAAAAAATAATTTATTGTGATAAATCATTAAAATATTGTATGAATATAAAATATTTTGGTTTTGTCAAAATATTTGTTTAATAAAATTAATAATAATATATTAGATTTAATAAGTATATATTAATTTTCCTAATAGAATCTCACTAAATAATCTTCAATAAAATTGAATATTTATTACTATTATATTAAATAAATATTCATTATTGAGTATTGAATTTCTTTTTATGACATGATATTATTTTATTAATAATTTATAAAGAGAGGAAAATATTAATGGAAAATAATACGGATTTAGAGTTATTAGATAGCGCTAACAATAAGACTAAGGTTTATAAAATAGGTTTTTGGTCATTTGTTGCTATGATTTTTATGACTGTATATAGTTTAGGTAATGGTCAACAGATTTATTATCAAATGGGTTATGCGGGAATAACGTATATCGTTATAGGTATTATTTTATTTTTTATACCTTATATGTTTATGGTATCTGAAATGAGCTCTGCTTTTAGTGAAGAAAAAGGTGGTATTTTTTCATGGATGACAAAATCAGTTGGATTAAAGTTTAGTACAACAGGAGCTTTTATTTGGTATATAGCAGCTATTATTTGGTGGTTTAGTTTAAGTTCTGTTGCCATTACTATATCAACTGCAATATTTGGTAAAGATATTTCTGAAACATGGCATCTATTTGGTTTAAGTAATACTGCAACAACTTCTTTAATTGGTGTTGTGTGGTTTTTAGCTGTAGTATTCTTTTGTCGTAAAGGTGTTAAATCAGTTTCATTTCTTGCAAATATGTCTATGTTAATTACAATAGTAATGCATGTTTTAATTCTAGGTGGAGGAATTTTAGTATTTTGTTTAAGTGGTTTTCATTTCCAACAATCATTTGCCTTTAATGGAATTAAATCTTTATTTTACGGACCTAATCCAAGCTACGACAATGTATTTTCAGCATTAGGATTTTTAGTTTTTGCTATATTTATTTTAGGTGGCATGGAAAGTATAGGTGGACTTGTTGATAAAGTTAAAAATCCTAAAAAAACTGTTCCTAGAGCAATGATATTTATGGGAATAGTTATGGGAATATTATACATAGCTATTATAATTATAAGCGGTATGGTTTTAAATTGGAAAGATACTTTTGGAAGCCCTAATGTAAATTTATATAACTATCCTATATATATGATACAACAACAGTTTTATCTTTTAGGAACTCACCTTGGAATGTCTAATACAGCTTCAATAGCTCTTGGACAATGGGTAAATAGAATTACAAACTGGATAAGTCTTATTGCTATGATGAATCTTCCTTTAACTCTTTATTATCCAATAAAGCAAATATTTGAAGGAATGCCTGAAGGAATGCTTCCTAAGGTTGTAACTAAAAAGAATAAACATGGTTTTAATGCTAATGCTTTATATATACAAGCAGCTATTATAGTTGGTGGTATGCTTGCGATAGGATTTGGTGGAAACACAGCAAATACAGTATATAACAATTTAACATTTATGGTTACAGTAGGTACATCTGTTCCTTGGGCCTTTATAGTTTTTGCATACATAAAGTTTAAATTAAACGATAATATAAAAAAAGAATATACGTTTTTCAGTAAAAAAGTGGGTGTCATAGTCGGAACAATAACACTTATAACTTTAATAGGTGCCAATGGTTTTTCAATTGTACAACCCTTCCTTCAAGGTAATATTCAAGAAGGTATATGGATTGCAGCTGGACCTTTAATATTTGGTTTTATAGGTTTTATTCTTGCAGTATTATATCAAAGAAAACAAAAAAGAAATAATAAAAAATGATCTACTATATAGTAGATCATTTTTTATTATTATATGAAAATATTACATATTTTGATATAATAATCTCTGGATAAAACATACATGTTAATTATTTATTAAAATTTCGAGGTGATTATATAATTATGGGGCTATTTATAATACTATTTTCAACGGCAATAGTAGTATTAATTATTTCTTTAAGAAACAAAGCTAAAAATTTATTATTATTTAATCTTATAAAGTTATCTATAAATAATGTAAATAGAACATATTTAGATTTTTTTAAAGATAAATCATTTCTAATTACTCTTATTCAAGGATTTATTATAATATTTGCAGAAGTTAGCGCACTCATAAGTTTGAGTACAAGTATTTGGAGATATTTTTTTATATCAAGTAATGTTTTTTTTAATATTTCAATTAAAATGCTTTTAATAATATTTTTTATGCTTATAGTGCACTATTCCATCGGTTATATAGTCTATATATTAACTAGTATAAATAAATTTTTATACAATGTAGAAGATAAAAACTTAAAAATTGATTTATTATTAAGTTATTTTATAATCAGTTCATATTCAACAGCTATTTTAATATTTCCAAAACAAATTTCTAAAATTTATTTAGTTGGTCTTTTAGGATGTTTTATATGTTATGCGTTAAATATTAAAATTCTTATTAGAATTATGAAAAACCCTAAAAATATTAAAAGCAAAAATCAAAATGATGTTAGTTTTACAAGAATAATTATAGCATCTATCATACTAATAATTATGATTATATTAAATTTATATTTGGCTGTAGTACTTATAAATAGTGGAAATCCACATGCTTTTACAAATAAACCTACTAATTTTGATTTATTTTATTTTACCTTAATAACATTTACTACTGTAGGTTATGGAGATATAATTCCTATTACAGGATTAGCTAAAATAGTTACAATATTTATTGCAGTAACTAGTGTTATATGTATAAGTATATTTATAAGTAGTATTTTATCTCATAAGGATTTATCTAATTAAAATTATAGAAATTAAACATACAAGTTTAAAAAAATATGTTATAATGGTTAGTATAAAAATAAACGATACGTTTTATTCGTTATTATTAACTATTAATAAATAGCAATAATATAATACTAGGAGGATACTAATGAAAAATATATTAATAGTAAACATATCAGCTCATGGACATGTAAATCCAACAATAAAGCTAGTAAAAGATCTTATAAGCTTTGGAAATAAAGTTACATATTACTCAACTGAAGATTTTAGAGAAAAAATTGAAGGTGCTGGAGCCACTTTTAAATCTTATGAATATAAAGAAATCAAAGGAAAAGATGGTGGCAGAGGCGATGAAAAAACTCTTATAAATAATATGGTAAATTTAGCAGATGCAGTTTTATCAGAAGTTTTAAAGGAAACACAAAAATTTGATTGCCTAATATATAATTCTGTATTATCAGTTGGAAAAAATATTGCTGAAAAATTAAATATAGAAAAAACTATAAGTTTTTATACTACATTTGCCTTTTCTAAAGATATGATTAATATGTTTGCAAAAAATACTAATGTTTCTAACAATAACATAGATTTTAGAAAAATGTTAGCGTCTTTCGAAGAAGCAACACAAGACATAAATAAAAAATATGATATCAAAGTTAAGAATATGATTGAAACTATGATAAATAGTGAAGCAGATTTAAATTTGGTATTTACATCTAAATATTATCAACCATTTTCACAAGAATTTGATGATAAATTTATTTTTGTTGGACCTTCTTTAACTGAAAGAACAGAGCAAATCGATTTTAAATTAGAAAAAGATAAAGATAAGAAACTTATTTATATTTCTCTTGGAACTATAGATAATCAAAATTTAGATTTTTATAAAAAAACATTCGAAGCATATGGCTCAATGAAAGATGTACAAGTAGTTTTATCAGTTGGTAAAAAGACAAATATATCTGATTTAGGAGATATACCTCAAAATTTCAAGGTTTATAATTATGTACCTCAACTTGAAGTTTTAAAGAAAACAGATGTTTTTGTAACTCATGGTGGAATGAATAGTTCTAGTGAAGCTTTATATAATAACATACCTTTAGTTATAGTACCTCAATTTGGAGATCAGTTTATAGTTGGAAATAGAGTTGTTGAATTAGGAGCTGGAATTTTACTTCCTGCAAAAGATGCTACAGTTGCTAAATTACAAGAAGATATGAATTTATTATTAAATGATTCATCATACAAAGAAAATGCAATTAAACTTGGACAATCCCTTAGAACTGCTAGTTCTAATTCAACATCTATATATAAAACAATATAACTAGAAATAGTAAAAGAGGTATGAATTATTCATGCCTCTTTTTTTATATTTTTAGTTAATTTATAAAACAGATAATAAATCATATATTTTATATAAACTTTTACATTAACTATTTTTTTTATTAATGATTTAATCATTATTTATTAAAAACTATTACAATTTAATAACAATAACTACTTTACTTAAATATTTATTATATATATTATTTAAGTAATACTGTTATTTGAAAATTTAATAATGTATATGCAAAGGAACAAATATTATGGAAGCAATAATGACTAAATTTAATATTGATAATAAAAACTTATTTGCTAAAACTTTAATTTATATTTTAGGAATCATAATATTTTTTGGATATTGGGAATTTTTTGGCGTTAGTAATGCTATTATTGGTTTTTTAATCGTAAATGCTGCAACAATGCTATTTCATAAGGATTTAACAGCTAAGCCATTAAGAAATATATTAAAATTTTTGTTTATATATTTCTTTATTGGAATTTGTACATTTATATCAAGTTACAATATTTATTTAGGTTTTTTTGTAAACTTTTTTTGTATATTTTTTATGGTTTATACTCTATTTTATGATTTCAAAACCACTATTTTGCCACCATTTTTATTATCTTATTTAATTTTATTAAGGCATCCTGTTACAATGAATGAGCTACCTACAAGACTTTTATGTTTAGGTATAGGATCTTTATTTATAGTAGTTAGTCAACTTATTATAAATCATAATAGGTCCAAAAAAGCTTTAAGAGCTAACTTAATAGGATTAGTAAAAGAAATATCTTTAAAGATAGATGCGTTAATAAATAATAAAGATATTAGATATGATTATGTAAATGTTGAAAAATACATAGATAATATAGTAAATATTCTTAATGAAAGAAAAGATAGTCGTTTTTGTATGGAAAATATAGATAGCATAAGACTTAATTTTGCTCTTTATGTGGAAAGGCTTAATTATTCTTTAGATGAATTATATCATCCTGCTAACGATGAAATATATAAAAAATTTTTAAAAGATTTATCAACACTTATGGATAAAATAATTAGATTTATAGAAACTGAGGACGCTATTTATCTATTAATACTTGAAATAGATGAATTTACTGAAAAATATGAAACTTTTCTTAGTTTCAATTATTCAGCTTACGAACTTATTCAAAATATGTCCATGCTTAAATTTTCTTTATCTAATTTTGCAAAAGAAAAAGAAAATTGCAAATGTAAGTCCAAAATAAGTTATTTCATTCCAATACCTGATATGTCAATGTTTAAAAATATTTTAACATTAAATTTTAACTTTAAATCTTTAAAATTTACTTATGCTTTTAGATTATCATTCTTAATTGCAGGTTCTTATTTTGTAGTAAAATTTTTAAATATACCATTTGGATACTGGATAACAATTACCTTATTTGCAGTTATTCAACCTTATACAGAAAATTCTAGGCAAAGATTTTTACTAAGATTTAGAGGAACAATTATTGGAATAATCATCTTTATGATAATAACTTTATTTGTACCTATTCTTTCTATAAAAATTGTTATATATTTATTATTATACTATATGTATTTATTCTTTAAAAATTATGATAATAAAATGGCATGCATAACCCCTATAGTTCTTGGAATATTTACATTGCTTGGTGATAACGCTTATGAAACTACCCTTTATAGATTTATATATATGGCAATAGGAATCTTAATTGGATATTTAGGAACTAAATATTTATTTCCTTATAATACTTTAGATTCTTTAAAAAATTTTACAAGATCATATTTTAATTTAAGTAAAGATACCATAACTTATGCTTTTAACAATAAAATAGATGAGGAATTGTTTAAAGAATTAAATGATAGATTAATAAAGGGAAAACTTTATGAAGATAAAATATTATTAAATAACGGATCTAATAATGTTAAATATATAAAAGATTTTACATATAACCAGAGAATATTAATGAACAACATATATTTTCTATTTTATTCATTATATAAAACTCCTATAGATGATTCTGTGTTAAACCAGTTTAAAAAAGAACTCACTGATATCTATAAGGTGAACTCAAGAGATTATATAGAATATGATGAAGAAACATTCTTAAAACAAATAAGAATAAAAAATAAAAATAATTTTAATAGTATTGATAGTTATCAAGGAAAACTAGTTTTAATAAATTTAAATAGAATTTATTCAAGACTCCAAATTTCAAAAGATTTAGGCGAAAGAATCAAAATAATAATTTTTACATTTTATAATTAACTTAAAAAGCAGCAAAGTTTATTCTTTACTGCTTTTTAAGTTATTCTTTTAATTACTGTCTTAAATTTTATTAATTAATAAAATAATTTATTTACATTAAGATGAAATAATTATTTTAATTAAAGGAAATCATATATATAATTATTTAAATATAACAAAGGATAATGATTTTATGAATATAATTAAAAATAAATTAAATATTGATACTAATAATGTAATTCCTAAAACTTTAATATATGTCTTAGGAATTATGATGTTTTTTAGTTATTGGCACTTTTTTGGTGTTAGTAATGCTATTGTTGGTTTTTTAATAGTAAATGTATCTGCAATGCTCTTTCAAAAAGATTTAACTTCATCTCCATTTAAAAATATAATTAAGTTTTTACTTATATATTTATTTATAGGTGTATTTTCATTTTTAGCAGCTTACAATATCTATATT
>NZ_UAUL01000013.1 GCF_900456775.1 Sarcina ventriculi
TTACCTTAAAAAATTTAGATGTTGATATTATCTACTTTAGAAAATTAGCTAATAGATGTGAAATATAATAGCAAGATACTATAAATCTGCCATACAGTCGATTTGATATGGATTTAGATACAAAAAATCATAGCAAGATTATAGCAAGATTATCTAGGCTTTTATAAATTATTTTATTACTATCAGCGATAAAAAAGCTTGTAGTAAAAAGAGGATATATATTGTTTTTTTATTATAATAAATATTATGGCTTTTATTTAAATCAAAATTAGAAATTCATTTAATAATTTGACCTTTTTAAATAAATTTTATTTGTATACATCTTTGAAAACCTGTAAACAAGCCATTTAAACTCCCAACTTCGGAAAATCTACGTTTCTGAAGTTATAAGTTCTATGATTAAAAATTGTTCTTGCTTTTATAATACAATATAATATTATATTTAACAGGGAGTGTAACACTGCCCTTAATGGTTTGCTTATAATAGCTTTATTATCGTTATTTTTATTGTGAGTTTGATGATTAGTGCGAATAATCCATCAAGCTCTTTTATTTTGATACCTGTGGAAAAGAAAAAAGATTATTTTTATTTTTCAGTTCTTGAATTGAAAATAATAAATATCATTTATTGTTAATATCTATTTTAAACGATGTATACGCTTCGTAGGAAGGTTTTTAATATATTTATATAGAATATCTATTCTCTCACACAAAAACCTCTTAGAAATGATTTTAAAAGTGTTAGAATTAATTTTATAGTTTTTATTATTTATCTTATATTTAATTTTAATCCATTTAAAAACAGGTGTACTTTTTGTACACCTACACTATTGTTTTCTATTACTAAATCAACGTCAGTTGATACATATATATCTTTAGATATATTATTATTTTTAATATTTCTTTTTTAGATGTATCACTTACAGTATAATTTACAGTATCGCTTTTATATAGATAAACTAAAATTTTTTAAAAACCGAAAATTCTCCATAAATAACTCCAATAATAAGACCTTTTCAAAATCTTTTCTAAAATATTCCTCCTATTTTTTATAAAAGTTTCAGCATGTCATAAATTTAAATAGTATTATAAACATGTATACGCCTTTTTGAGAGGTTTTAAATTCAATTAGATAATTATTCATATTAGAATAAAGTTTAAAACAGATTAAAATTGATTTTAATCTTATTTAAGTTATAAACAAAAAAGATGTAGTTTTTTACTACACCTTATCACTTTGTATACATCAATTTAAATATGTATCACTAAAATTTTAACTATGTATTAATTTATACATTTTCTATAAATATAAACAAAGGTATTATAACAAACATGTATAAAGATTGCAGTATTTTTCAATAAAATTGACGAGAAAAGCAACACTATTATTTGTTTTTATAAATGTTTTTAATAGATTTATGCTAATAAATATCTGCATTTATCAGAATTTAGATATTATTTAATCCTCGTTTTAGCATTTTTTAGGATTTTATGAAAGAAATCTACTGGCGCGACTTTTAATATAAAAGCTTGTTTTTTAACATGTCCCCTCTATGTATATATTCAAAATATATTGATATCAACATTCGCTAATTTTAGCGAGATATCCAAAAAGTATATTAAATAGATAGCTTGTTATAAGCATTTTGTGATTATGGAATATTTTTGAGTTACTCTTAATAGCTGCCATAATTAATTTCACTATAAGTATTACTTTACTAGGTTTTTATTTGTAATTTTAACCAATCATAACTTTATGAAGCCTTTGATATAATCAATGTTTTTGCTTTATCTGTTACTATTTTTACCCCCCTTTCATGAGTTTTGGGAAATTTGCGAAAAGAAACCTACTGGAGCGACTTTTTAAATATTAGCCTAAATTTTTAGACCTACCCCCCTACCTTTTCAAAATCCATGTTTTAAACTATTTTTAACTACACATAACTTTGGCAGCATAATGTGCTATACCCATACAACCAATTAGCCACACAGCAACTCCACTCATTATTAATGGCATATAATCATCTTCTTTCTTTCTATTCTCTATACCTTTTAATCAATACCTTTAATTCATGTTGTATTTCCTCTTTATTACTTAGATATTTTCTGTGAACTTTCTGATGACAACTTTCACATAAAGAAATTAGATTATCTTTATCAAATCTTTTTAACCAATTATCTTTTAATTCTTCTATGTGATGTATTGTACCTGAGTTATTCAATTCATTCTTTTCTAAGCACATAAGACATAAATTATTATCTAAACCTCTTATAATATCTCTTACCCTTAACCATTCCTTAGAACTATAAAACTTTTGTTCCTTAGTATCTTTTCTATCTTTCTTATAAATACTATGTCTAATTCCTATCTTAGCCTTACAGCTATTACAGTATCTTTCTTTAATATCTATAAGATTTCTATTGCATAATTTACAAAACTTTTTCATTTTTCCCCTTGTATTTTCCATAAAAAAGTTTATTATTAAAATAAACAATTTCATTTTTTGCTATAAATTCAAAAAAGCCTGTAATAAACAGGCTCTTTTTTTATACTTCAATCTTTTTATTGTTTTGTTGTTTAGGCTACAAAACACGCATTTACGTAAAAAAATAAAGAGTAACAAAATATTACTCTCTACATTTAAATATAATTATCTTTATTCTTAAACCAGAGCAACCGAGGGGCGTTATAATGGTGTCTCTTAATTTAAATACAACTATTGTTATTCTTAAACGGGCATTTATTTAGGGAATAACCAAATTATCAACGCATTTAAATACAACTATTGTTATTCTTAAACCTTATTTTATAAACTGTATAGCTTTTAGTAAGACAGCATTTAAATACAACTATTGTTATTCTTAAACAATAAATAAAATACTAAGCTTCTAAACTTAGTATATTTAAATACAACTATTGTTATTCTTAAACGTATATGCATTATATCAATAAAATATACGTTTCGTTATTTAAATACAACTATTGTTATTCTTAAACCCTCAGCTTTATATTGAATCATCTCAATAAGCCTTATTTAAATACAACTATTGTTATTCTTAAACCACAGTAAAATAGCCATTTGTATTTAAATAAATTTCTATGAATTCTTTTAAAATAGCCATTTATTAATTAAATTACCAGCTAATTTTACATTTTAAAAAATAGCCTTATTACTATGTTTTCTAAAATTACTTGGTAAATTATTAAATTATTAAATAACAATATTGTATTCTTGTACACGCCCATTAAAATGTTTTGCACAAGGCTTTTACCTATTTAATACAGGAGCGTTTGGTAGAGAGTTACTGCAAGGGACTCCTTATTTATAATAATTTGTTTTAACAGCACTTCTCACCTTTAGGCAGCTAAATCTACCTTTATTATAAATATAATGTAACATTTTTCCATAGGAATTGCAATATTTAATATTGTTTTTTTACTTGTTCTTCTATAATTTTTTCTATATCAGGAATAGCAATATTCTTACTTGCGTTAACATCAGCATTGTCCTTATAATTACATACTGTACAAGAAAAACTTTCTTGAGTCTTTCTATTTTCTTTATCTATATTCCCACATTTACTACATCTTTGAGATGTATATTTAGGATTAATAAAATATACTCTTATTCCATTTTCCTCAGCTTTATACTTAATTTTTTGTTGAAGGTCATAGTAACTCCAATTTTTAAGTAAGCTTTCCTGTTGTTGTTCACTAAATCCACTTAAATCCTCCATTTGAATTAATCCTACTCTATATTTAATAGCTACATCAACAATGTATCTAGAAACCTTATGATTATAAGTATCTCTAAAATTATTATATTTTCTTCCCATGTAATTAGCTTTTTCCATTTTAGTTTTATAGCCATGACCTCTATTATTATCACTTGCCCACTTACTAGCAATAGATAAAGCTTTTCTTCTAGACTCTAATTTTTGTCTATAATGCATAAGTTCTGTTCCATCTATACATGTATCTTTAAAGCTCATTTTTATATATTCATATTTAGAAGCATCATATATACTTAAAGTAGCTACTTTAGATACTCCAAGATCAATTCCCATTACTAAATTCTCATTTGTTTTAATCTCTTCTAGGTTAAAGGAAAAACTAATAGTTGCCATCCACTTTTTCTTTTTTTGATTATAGCTAATTTGCATAGCTCCTTGTTTATAACTTTTATCCAACAACCTTCTAATAATACTTTTTTCACTTGAACCCAATTTAGGAAATAAAAAATTAACTCTTTTAATTCCCAATTCTTTTTGTTTAGGAAGATTAAAAAATCCTATTTCTGCACCTAATCCTTTTGGTGTTTCGATAATGTTATAAGCATTATTATGTATAATTATTGGATTAGTTCTTTTAAAAGTAGTTAGAGATACATTTCCCTTTAAAAGTCCTGCTTTTTTATCATTTTTATATCTATTAACTACAAATTGCCTTGTCTGTGCAACGTTATTTGATAAAGCTCCAGGCATATATTCATTCATTCTATTCTCTATCCATGCCGCAAAACTTTTACCATATAATTTCTTATCATCACTTCTTGGCAAATCAGTTTCTTTAATTATAAAGTTTTGCATATCATTCTCATACATATAGCTTATAGCTCTATTACACGCTAAATAACTATTATATTGCAAATCCCTCAATTCTTTATAAAAGTCTACTTCTTTAAGTATATTGTTACTACTATATTCAATCGCAACTTGTACACATTTTGTTGTCATTCTATACACACTCCATAATAAAAAATAATATTATTATAAAAGTTTCTACAAATTCTAACTATATCCTTTAAAATATTTAAAATATAAATAACTAAATTGAAAATTATAAGACAACCTAATAACATAAATTTTATATTTTTTAATACACATAAAGACATTAAAAAACATAACATAATACTAATTGTGTTACTTTTCTAAAACTCTCACAAACTATAATAATAATGCATGTTAGAAGCTGTTTTAAAATATAAAACTTAACATAGGCTCAATATGTTACTTTTAATAGATTTTAAAACCTTTTATCATATTATTAATATGATTTTGTTCCACTCCAATATATCTTAATGTTATTGCAGGATTTGAATGATTAAATATCTTTTGTAAAGTAACAACATCTTTATATTGTGTATAAAATTGATAACCGAATGTCTTTCTTAAAGTATGAGTTCCTAAGTTATAAAGTCCTAATACTTTTCCAGCCTCGCTAAGAATCTTATATGCTCTAACTCTACTTATTGCATTGTTATATCCTTTTTGAGATTTTATCAGAAATTCATCTTCATGTTTTTCTTCATAATATTTTTTTAATTCTTTCTTTAACATTGGGGTAATAGGAAATATCCTTTGTTTTTTGGTTTTCTTTTCCCTTAGTGAAATGTAATCTTTTCCTTTAACATCTCTAACTCTAAGCCTTAAAATATCACTTATTCTTAATCCACTATTAACTCCAATTAAAAACATAATATAATTTCTTTCACTATAATTTCTTAGGTAATTTGCTAACTCTCTTATCTTGTCTGAATCTCTTATCGGTTCTACATAATTCATAGTCACCACACTCTTTTTTATTTTTTTATAAATAAAAAAGAACCTAGCTTAACTAGATTCTTCGTAATCCACATCATAATCCAAAGGAATTTTATTTTTCTTACATACATATTATCTCACATGTTTTTTCTTATGATCTATCAAAATATTTCAAAAAATTTCACAAAATTTCACTTAAATTAAAAAACTATTTTCCCATCTTGAAATATCATTTATTAATTCTCTTTTTATTTAAATTATTTAATTTCTACATTTAATACTGCTCTTCTTTCTTTTACTAATTGTTCCAATTCTTTTAAATCTTCTTCAGTAGCTTTATTTCTTATAAACCCTCTAGCACTAGAACGATGCTTTAAATAATTAGAATAATCTTTATTCTTTTCTTGCCAGCGTTTATTAATTTTTGTTCTTGTAGTAATTTTTTTCACCTTTTAAAACCTCCTATAAGGATAATAATAACATTATAATTTTTATTGATACAAAAATTACTATTATTAATAATATTATTTTGAAAATTAATTTAAGTGATACAATAACTAATTCTTTCACTGCTTTTAAGTGATTAATATAATATTATATTTAACGGGGAGCTGGAAACTCCCTTTGATGTATTATAGCTTATGATAGTTTAATTACTATAATAATACTAACTATTATCGCTATTCTTATTGTGAATTTAATGATTAGTGCGAATAATTCATCAAACTCTTTTATTATTTTGATTATCTTATTAATCACTTATTTTCACATCCTTATACATCATCGTACTACATGTAGTATATAAAATCAATAAAAAAAAGAACTAAAGATTTAAATTTCTCTAATTCTTTTAGCTAAATTTAATATTTATAGAAATATATAAAAATTAACACGATATTAATTGTTTTCTTTCGCAAAAAATGGTATAATATATTTAGTTTTTACGGAAAATTGAACAGAAAAAAAGAACCCAAACGACCAAATCCAAGTTCTTCTTTTCAACAACAATTTATTAACAAATGACAAAGTCATTAACTTTTATCTATATTATAAAGTTAATAATTAAAAATGTCAAATGTTAATTTACTCCGTATTTAATTTTCTTAACATTTTAATTGACGGATAGGAGTATTAAACATGGAAATATATAAAACAATCTTAAAACAAAATGAATTACAAGTAATAGAAAATATATCTTATAATAAAAAAACACAATCAATATTACAATCTATATATTCTTATATGATTAAACATACAACTCTTAATAATGGATTATTCCCTAAACAATTAACAGCTTTATATAAAATGTATATAAGATACCATAATAAGATATCTTGTATCTATTTTAGAAAATTATTAAAAAAATTAATTGATTATAAATTAGTAATAGTACATAAACATAGAAATATTAATGTTTATTCTGTTAATAGAAATGTAACTTACTATTCTAATAATTTAGATGAAGTATCACAAAAAGTATCATATAAAAAAATCGCTACAAACGTTGATACAGCTAGTGTAGAACATGATTCCTTAAATACCGAAATACTAAATATAAATAATAATACTATTACTATTATAGATAATACAGTTCCTGAAACTGTTGCTGATAATAAAGTTAAAAAATCTTTAGCTTATGAAAAAGCGATAGAAGAAAATAATAAAGATTTAGTTAAACCAAGTGAACTTATTGAAGTTGCTATAAACAAATTAAAAGAACAAGGTAGACATAGTAAAAAAATAATAGCTAGATTAAAAGCTAAATTAGAAAATAGAACTAATGTTGTAAGAAAGAATATGGACAAGTATTTAGATACTGTTGTAGCTGATTGTATAGCTTTCTATGAAGTTGAAAGAAAGAATATGGCTTTACTAATTGCTAAAAGAAGAAATAAGTTTTCTAACTCTTATAATGCTAAAAAGAACACTACTGCTAACTTTACACAAAGAAAATATGATTATGATAAACTAGAAAAACAACTTTTAGGTTGGGATAATTCTGATGATGATTGCGAAATTGGTACTATTGAACCTACTGTTACTCCTGCTATAGCTAACTTTACTCAAAGAGAATATGATTATATTGAATTAGAAAAACAAATATCTCCACTTGCTTATTTAGACAATAATCTTGAAAATGAAGAAAAAATAGAACAAAATGAAATAATAGAGGATATGGATGAAAATTTGAGTGGTATTGATAGATTGAGAAACTTAATAAAAAGATAAAGGGGTTTTCATTATGAATTTACTAGATAAATATATACCAGCAGAATTAGCGAAAAAAACTATAGAGGATATGGAAAGAAGAAAAGAATTAAAGATAAAATCAGAAAAAGAGTATAGTATGTTAATTAGACAAAAAATTAAAAGAAAATTAATTGAAAAAAATAAAAAGTTTTATAAATAATATGATTATAATATATTTAAAGTTATATGAGGAGGGCGATAAATATGGTCAAATTATTAGACCCTAAAATGGATTTTATATTTAAAAATATCTTTGGTTCAGAGAATAATAAAGAAATTTTAATATCTTTTTTAAATGCTACTTTAAAGTCTGAAGATAAGATAAAAAGTGTTTTTATAAAAAATGGAGATATAGAAAAAGAACATTTAACTGATAAATTTTCAAGACTTGATATAAAGGCTATTACAGATAAAAATGAGCATATAAATATAGAAATACAAATGAAAAATGAATATAATATGATACAAAGAACACTTTATTATTGGGCTAAACTTTATGAAGGACAATTAAAAGAAGGAGATAATTACTCTAAATTAAGTAGAACCATATGTATAAACATATTAAATTTTAGTTATTTAAATAATGACAAATTCCACAGCGCTTTTAGACTTAAGGATATTGAAACTAATGACGAACTAACTGATATTCAAGAAATTCATTTTATAGAAGTTCCAAAGCTTAAAGATAATAGTGATGAAAAAGATATGTTAGTTGCTTGGACTGAATTTTTAAAAGACCCTGAAAGTGAAAAAGTTAGAACATTAGAAATGAGTATAGAAGAAATAAGAAAAGCCAGACAAGAGCTTGTGAAAATTAGTAGTGATGATAGACAAAGAGAATTATATAATATGAGAAGAAAAGCTATGCTAGATGAGAGTGACGCTTTATATAATGCAGAACAAAAAGGAAAATTAGTTGGTTTAAAAGAAGGTGAACAAAAAGGAAAAATTGAAATGATAAAGGGCCTTCTTTTAAGTAATGTAGATATAGAAATAATAAAAACTACAAGTGGTCTTACAATAGATGAAATAAATAATATTAAGAAATTATTATAGTTTATTATAATAAATAAAAAGCTAGATAGGGTGTTCATCTACCTAGCTTATTTTTATTATAATTTATTAATATGTTCTAAAACTTTTAATTAATATTTATTAATTGGGGATTTTTTATTCTATCTTTTTTTATTATTTGCAACAGAACCTCATGTTTTTTATTACAGTTTTATTCAAAAAGTATTAAATAAACTATAGTTTAAATGATATTTTAAAGGAGTAAATAGTATTATGGGGAATTATTATAGTTATATGAGAATCTCAACCAAAGAGAGCAATGATAAACAATCATTCAATAGGCAGGAGAAAAGCTTAAAGGTATATGCAAAAGATAATAATATAGAATATTTAATTGATTTTAAAGATGATATTACTGGAAGTACATTTGATAGACCTTCATGGAATAAGTTAGAGAAGATATTACAAAAGGGGGACACGATGGTATTTAAAGAAATATCTAGGTTTACACGTCAAGCTGAAGAAGGATATAAAAAATATATGGAATTAATGGAGAAGGGAATTAACTTAGTATTTTTGGTTCTGTTGCAAAGATAAAAAGATAAAATGTGATATAATAAAAGATAAAAAATAAAGATGGGGTTGAATGAAATGAAAAAGAATATATTTAAATATAAACATTTTAAATCTGAAATAATAATTTTAAGTGTAAGATGGTATTTAAAATATCCTTTAAGTTATAGAAACATAGCAGAAATGCTACTTGAGAGAGGAATAAAAGTTAATCCAAGTACTATAATGAGATGGGTTCATGAATGTAGCCCTATTCTAGAAAAGAAAATAAGAAAATATTTAAGAAAAAGTAATGATTCATGGAGGGTTGATGAAACATATATAAAAGTTAAAGGGAAATGGACATATTTATATAGAGCAGTTGACTCAGATGGTGATACAATAGATTTTTGTTTAAGCAAAACACGTGATATAAAGGGAGCTAATGGCTTTTTTATGAAAGCATTAAAAGCTTCAAATTCAATATATCCAAGAGTAATAACAGTTGATAAAAATCCTGTTTACAAGGCTCTTATTCCAGAATTAAAGAATAAACAAAAATTAAAGTCAAAAGTAATTCTTAGACAAGTTAAATATCTTAATAATATTATTGAACAAGACCATAGGTTTATAAAGAAGAAAGTTAAGTACATGTTAGGTTTTAAATCTTTTAAGACAGCTAAAAAGACTTTAGCTGGTATCGAAGCTATGCATATGATTAAAAAAGGGCAGGTTAAAAATTCTATTAAATCTGTTCTTTTTGAAGTTCAATTTATTAACAATATTCTAAAACCTTTACCTTAATTTAACACAAATATCCATACTAACTCTATCCTTTTTTATTATTTGCAACAGAACCATAAAAATAGATGAAACTTAAAATAATACCCTTACAAACTTGGTGAGGATATTATTTATATTCCTTTGTAAAATCAATATTTATTTAAAAGAAGTAGTTATTTAAATAACTCTTTAACGCTATTATAAATCCCGTGTGAATCTAACCCGTACTTTTTAATAAGTTCTAGGGCAGGACCTGATTCTCCAAAAACATCATTCATACCAATTTTAAGTACTGGCACTGGATATTTTGCACAAAGGGAGTCACAAACTGCACTTCCAAGTCCTCCTATTATAGAATGTTCTTCAACAGTTACAACTCTTTTTGTTTTCTTTGCAGAATTTATAATTATTTTTTCATCTAGAGGCTTTATTGTATGAATATTAATAATTTCTGCATCTATTCCATCCTCTAAAAGAAGCTTTGCAGCATCTAAAGCTTCTGATACACAAAGACCTGTAGCTACTATGGTAACATCTTTGCCCTCTCTTAAAAGTACCCCTTTTCCAAGTTCAAAATTATAATTTTCGGCATCATTTATTATAGGAACAGGAAGCCTTCCAAATCTTAAATACACAGGGCCATCATGGTCTATAGCAGCTTTTACAGCAAACCTTGCTTCTACATCATCACAAGGATTAATAACTACCATGCCAGGTATTGTTCTCATTAGGGCAATATCTTCATTACACTGATGAGTTGCTCCATCTTCCCCAACTGATATTCCAGCATGAGTTGCTCCAATTTTAACATTTAAATGAGGATATCCTATAGAATTTCTTACTTGTTCAAAGGCACGTCCTGCTACAAATATAGCAAAAGAACTTACAAAAGGAATTTTACCTGTTGTTGCAAGACCTGCTGCAATTCCTACCATATTGCATTCTGCAATACCACAATCTATATGTCTATCTGGAAACTCATTTTTAAAAATTTTAGTTTTTGTAGCTTCTGCAAGGTCTGCATCTAAAACTAAAAGATTTTCATATTCCTTTCCAAACTCTGCTAGTGCTTTTCCATAGCTTTCTCTAGTTGCTACCTTTTTTAATTCTGACATAATTTTTCACCTTCTTTCTCTAATTCATACATTGCAATACTATACTGCTCCTTATTAGGTGCTGTTCCATGCCATGAAGCCTTATTTTCCATAAAAGATATTCCTTTTCCCTTTATGGATTTTGCAATTATAGCCGTTGGTTTGTTTTTAACTTCCCTTGCTTCTTTAAAAGCTCTTTCTATATCATTAAAATCATGGGCATTAATATTAATTACATGGAAATTAAAAGCTTTAAACTTTTCATCTATTGGGTAAGGGGAACAAACATCTTCTATTTTCCCATCAATTTGTAGTCCATTATTATCAACAATAACTACTAAGTTATCTAATTTTCTATCCCCTGCGAACATACATGCTTCCCATACTTGTCCCTCTTGAATCTCTCCATCGCCTAAAAGCGTATAAGTTCTATAATTTTCTCCACTTAGCTTTGCAGATAAAGCAATACCAACTGCTGATGAGATTCCTTGTCCTAAAGAACCACTAGACATATCAACTCCAGGAATATGTTTTCTATCTGGATGTCCTTGAAGATAAGAACCTAAGTGTCTTAATGTTTTTAAATCTTCTTTAGGGAAAAATCCTCTTTCGGCTAATGTTGCATAATAAGCTGGTGCAACATGCCCTTTTGATAGAACAAAACGATCCCTATCTTCTTTTTGAGGATTTTTAGGATCTATATTCATCTCTTTAAAAAACAAATAAGTAAATATATCGGCTGAAGAAAGTGATCCACCTGGGTGCCCTGATTTTGCATTATATACTCCTATAATAATTCCTTTTCTAATTTCATTTGCTATTTTTTTCAGCTCTAAAACATTCATAAATTTACAACCTTTCTTTTAAATATAAAAAGTTTTTCCTATTTTAAAAATTTAAGAGGAGAAATCTCTCCTTAAATTTTACTCTCCAAATACAGCTTTATAATCTGCTTTAAATTTCTCTATCCCTTGGTCTGTTAAAGGATGTTTTACCATTTGCTCAATTACATTATAAGGAACTGTTGCAATATCAGCACCAGCTAATGCACACTCTGTTACATGAATTGGATTTCTAACACTTGCTGCAATTATTTCTGTATCTAAACCATATATACTAAATATCTCTGCTATTGTTCTTACAAGCTCTATACCATTTTGTGAAATATCATCTAAACGTCCTAAAAATGGTGAAACATAGGTTGCTCCAGCCCTTGCCGCTAGTAGAGCTTGGTTTGGTGAAAATACTAATGTTACGTTTGTTTTTATTCCTTCCTTTGAAAGAATTTTTACAGCCTTTAATCCTTCTTCTGTCATTGGGATTTTAACAACCATATTCTCATGAATGTATGCAATTTCCCTTCCTTCTCTAATCATATCGCAAGCTAAAGTAGTTGTAGCTTTTACCTCTCCACTTATTGGACCATCAACTATTTTAGTTATCTCTGTTATAACTTCTTTAAAATCTCTTCCTTCTTTTGCTATAAGAGATGGATTTGTTGTTACCCCACAAATTACTCCCATTTCATTTGCCTTTTTTATATCTTCTACCTTAGCTGTATCTATAAAGAATTTCATAAAATGACTCCTCCTAATACTAAATTATTTATATTAATTGACCTTTAATTTTCTTTTAAATTAATACTACTTATTATATTTATAAAATCATAATTTAAATAGTCTACTTAATAGATTTTTGTCCATAATAAGCATTTGGACCATGTTTTCTTAAAAAGTGTTTATCTTGCATAGATTTAGGTGCTTCTTTAGCTTCACCCTTTGATAAACTTTCAGTACGGCTTGCCATTTTTGCAATTTCCTCTAATACTACAGAATTATAAACTGCATTATCTGCATCTTTTCCCCAAGTAAATGGCCCATGATAAGAACATAAAATACCTGGTGTATGCATAGGATTTTTATCTCTTAAAGTTTCTATAATAACAAGGCCTGTATTTTTTTCATAATCTTCATCTATTTCTTCCTTAGATAATGGCCTTGCACAAGGAATAGAACCATAAAAATAATCTGCATGGGTTGTACCATAACATGGAATCTCCCTCGCAGCCTGTGCCCAAGCTGTAGCCCAAGGAGAGTGAGTATGAACTATTCCACCTATATCCTTATACTTTTTATAAAGTTCAATGTGAGTTTTTGTATCTGATGAAGGGTTATATTTTCCTTCTATTTTGTTACCATCTAAGTCCATAACAACCATATCTGAAGGAGATAGTAAGTCATAACTAACTCCACTTGGCTTAATTACAAAATAACCAGACTCTCTATCAATTCCACTTACATTTCCCCAAGTATAAGTTACAAGACCTCTTTTAGGAAGCTCCATATTAGCTTCATATACTTGTTTTTTTAATTCTTCTAACATACTACCTACCCTTTTCTTTTATTTACTTTCTTTAACTTCTTTTTTTATAATCTTTAGCATTTTCATAACATCATTTTCGCCTTTACCAAAATAATCATGAAGTCTCTCAAATTCTCGATATAATATTTTATATACTTGTACATTTTCCTTTATAGGTTTATATGTGTGTTCTTCTACTTTTCCCATAACTTTTGCTGCGTCAAATATAGAATCATAACCACCTTTTTCTTTTCCTGCAGCTACTGCCCCAAACATAGCAGCCCCAAGGGCTGGTGTTTGATTTGAAGCACCTATAAATATTTCTTTATTTGTAACATCAGCATATATTTGCATCATTAAAGGATTTTTCTTTGATATACCTCCACAAGCATATAATTCATCTACTGGTACTCCAGATTCTTCAAATGTTTTTATTATTTTGTTTTTACCATATGCTGTAGCTTCAATTAAAGCCCTATAGATTTCCTCAGGCTTTGTTAAAAGTGTCATTCCAAGCATCATTCCTGTTAAATCTACGTCTACTAAGCAAGAACGATTACCATTCCACCAATCAAGAGCAAGAAGTCCACTCTCCCCTACCTTTAGTTTAGAAGCTTTAAATGTTAAATATTCATGGATATTCATATCATTTTTCTTAGCTTCAATAAAGTATGATTCAGGTACACAATTTTTTACAAACCATTCAAAATGATCACCAACACATGATTGTCCAGCTTCATACCCAAAGAATCCTGGAAGTACACCATCTTCAACAACTCCACACATACCCGGAACTATTTTTTCTTCTGTTCCCAATAAAATATCACAAGTTGATGTCCCCATAATCATAAGCATTTTTCCAGGTTCTGTAACTCCAACTGCTGGAAGTGACACATGAGCATCTACATTTCCAACAGCTACTGCTGTTCCAGGAAGTAATCCAGTTTTTTTAGCCATTTCTTCTGTTAATTCCCCTGCTTTTTCACCTATTGACCTAATATCTAAGCTTAGTTTTTCAGAAACTACATTTTCAAGTTTAGGGTCTAATGCTTTAAAGAATTCCTTTGACGGATATCCTTCTTCTTTATTCCAAATAGCCTTATATCCTGCTGTACAACTATTACGAGCTTCAACCCCTGTCATTTGCATAGTTACCCAGTCAGTAGCTTCAATAAATTTATCTGCCATTTCATAAATTTCTGGTGCTTCATCTAAAACTTGCATTATCTTTGGGAATAACCATTCAGAAGAAATTTTTCCACCATATCTAGCTAAGAATTTTTCACCACGTTCTTTAGCAATAGTATTTAATTTATTTGCTTCGTATTGTGCAGCATGATGCTTCCAAAGCTTAGGCCATGCATGAGGATTAGATTTTAAATCTTCATGAAAACAAAGAGGTACACCTTCCTTATCAATTGAAAGAACAGTACATGCTGTAAAATCTATAGCTAGTCCTATTACATCCTTAGGATCAATGTTTGATTTCTTTAAAACTTCTGGGATTGTTAATTCTAAAACTTCTATATAATCTTTTGGATGTTGTAAAGCCCAATCTGGTTTTAATTTTGTTCCATCTGGAAGAAATTCATCTATAACTCCATGAGAGTATTCTTTAACTGCTTGTGCAACTACTTCGCCATTTGAAACATCAACTAAAACAGCCCTTCCAGACTGAGTCCCATAGTCTACGCCAATTGAATATTTCTTCATAATATCACTTCCCTCTTAAATTTAACGAAATGCTAAAGCGTTCCATCTAAGTTCATTTTTTAAATCTTTAATTGTTGTATTTTTATCTATATAAACGGCCTCAATTCCCATAGCCTCTGCCCAGTCTCCCATTTGTTCTGCTGTTAAGTCATAAGAAAAAGATGTGTGATGTGCACCTCCTGCTAATATCCAAGCTTCAGCTCCTGTTAAAAGACTTGGCTCTGGTTTCCAGAATGCACTAGCAACAGGTAAATTAGGCATTTTTATATCTTGTTCCATACATTCAACCTCGTTTATTATAAGACGGAAACGGTTACCTAAATCTACTAATGATGTTGCAACTCCTTTTCCAGGTTTTGAAGTAAAAACTAGACGAGCAGGGTCTTCTCTATTTCCCATTGACAACGGACAAACTCTTATGGATGGTTTAACATTGCTTATACTAGGGCAAACTTCTAACATATGTGATTGAAGAATTCCTTCTTTTCCTTTTGTAAGATTATATGTATAATCTTCCATAAATGAAGTTCCCTTTGCATTTTCAGTCCCATTTGCCATAATCTTCATAAGTCTAACCATACCTGCTGTTTTCCAATCTCCTTCAGCACCAAAGCCATAACCTTTTTCCATTAATCTTTGAATTGCAAGACCTGGAAGTTGTTTAAGACATGATAAAGTTTCAAAGTTAGTTACTATAGCATGATAATTTTTCTCTTTCATGAATTTTTCAAAGCCTATTTCTATTCCTGCTTGTACAGCAACATGACGTCTAAATTCATCTTCATCTCTTCCATCTAAAATAATATTATATTTTTCATAATATTCTTCTACTAATTTATCTATCTCTTCTTGAGGAACACTATTTACATACTCTGCAATATCAGTAATATTATATGAATCTATTTCCCAACCGAATTTAATTTGAGCCTCAACCTTATCTCCCTCAGTAACAGCAACATTTCTCATGTTATCTCCTACTCTAAGTATTCTTATATGACTACTTTCCATAACACCTATAGCAGTTCTCATCCACCTTGCTATTCTTTCTTGAACTTCTTTATTGTTCCAATATCCTACAATTACTTTTCTTTCAATACCCATACGACTTACAATATGACCAAACTCTCTATCACCGTGAGCTGATTGATTAGTATTCATAAAATCCATATCAATTGTGTCATATGGTATCTCTTCATTAAATTGTGTATGAAGATGAAGTAATGATTTTCTATACTCTTGAAGACCAAGTATCCATGATTTAGCTGGTGAAAATGTATGCATCCATGTAATAACCCCTGCACAATTTTCATCTGCATTTGCATCATTAAATAATTTTCTTATAGAAACATTATCTATTAAAGTAGGTTTCCAAAGAACCTCAAAGGGTAAAATACCTGATTTATTTAATCCATCTATTATTAACTTTGAATGTTTTTCAACTTCTTTTAAACATTCTTCTCCATAAAGACTTTGTGAACCTGTAGCAAACCAAAATTTATAATTTTTCATTTCCATTTTAAAATCCACTCCTTTTATTTCCTTATTGTAATCTTTTCTTAATTATATAAGACAATGTCTTTGTAAACAATTTCTTAATCCTACAATAAAATGGTATAGTTACCTAATCCGACATTAAAAAGAGTAAATTAAATGGTATAAATACGGTTTAATTTGCAACCTCATATTATTGTAGAAAATTAATTTTACTACCTCTAGCTTTTTCATATTTACAACAGAATCATTAATTATTTATCCTTGACAATATGTTTATAGAAATATTATACTTTAATCAATGAAAAAGTTTACATAGATTCACATTTTAGTGTATAGATGTATTGTAAAGTAAAAAAAAGAAAGGAGAATTTTAATGATGAAATCTGACAAAAAAATTTCCCCATCATTTATTTATTTTTTTGGTGCCTTTGGAGGTATTCTATTTGGCTATGATATAGGGGTAATGACAGGTGCCCTACCTTTTTTAGAAATAGATTGGCATTTGTCTAGTGCTGCATTTACTATTGGATGGATTACTTCTTCAGTTATGTTTGGTGCTATTTTTGGTGGTGCATTAGCTGGATTACTTTCAGATAGAATTGGTCGTAGAAAAGTTATTCTAATTGCTGCAATCATTTTCATGATTGGTTCAATATTATCTGCCTTTGCTCCTGATGGAGGACAATATTACTTAATAATCGTTCGTATAGGACTTGGACTTGCTGTTGGTGCAGCCTCTGCATTAGTTCCTTCTTATATGTCAGAAATGGCGCCGGCACATATGCGTGGGCGTCTTTCAGGAGTTAATCAGCTTATGATTTGTTGTGGAATGCTTATTTCTTATATTATGGACTATGTATTAAAAGGATTAAGCCCAGATTTAGCATGGAGAGCAATGCTTGGATGCGCTGCTATACCAGCACTTATTCTTTTCATTGGAGTCTTAGCACTTCCTGAATCTCCACGTTTCTTGATTAAAACTGGTCAAATTGAAAAAGCTAAACAAGTTCTTAGCTTCATCAGAAAACCTAATGAAATTGATGGTGAATTAAACCGAATCAATCAAACTGCTAAACAAGAAGCTTCTGCAATATGTAATACTTCTTGGGGCACTTTATTTACTGGTAAATACCGTTATTTAGTAATTGCAGGACTTGGAGTAGCTGCATTTCAACAATTCCAAGGTGCAAATGCAATTTTCTACTACATACCTTTAATAGTTCAAAAAGTAACTGGACATGCAGCAACTAATGCTTTAATGTGGCCAATTATTCAAGGTATAATCCTTGTATCCGGTGCAATATTCTTTATGATAATTGCTGATAAGTTTAATCGTCGTACTTTAATACGCTTTGGTGGAATAGTTATGGCATTATCATTTATATTACCATCTGTAATTAATGTATTAATTCCTAATGCAAACCCTATGATGATAGTTGTGTTCTTATGTATCTATGTAGCATTCTACTCATTTACTTGGGCACCATTAACTTGGGTACTTGTTGGAGAAATATTTCCATTAATTATTCGTGGAAGAGCTGCAGGATTAGCATCTTCATTTAACTGGATTGGTTCTTTCTTAGTTGGATTACTTTTCCCAGTTATGACTACATCTATGAGTGATTCAGCTGTATTTGCTATATTCGGTGTTATTTGTATACTAGGAGTAATTTTTGTTACCTTCTTTGTTCCAGAAACAAAAGGACGTAGCCTTGAAGAAATTGAAGAAAAATCTTTAAAAAAAGCAAGTTAGATATAGGTTATGATTGAAAAAGGACAGATTAAAATTTATTCTGTCCTTTTTGTAGTTTAATTTATTACTAATTTCTAAAGGTTACTTCTTAATCTAAAATTAATACCTATAGTAACTGACTTATTTTCTGTTATTTTCAACAAAATCATTTTTCAATTCTTAATTATTTTTTTATACATTGCTGGGGTTACCCCATATTTTAGTGAAAACAGCTTATAAAAATATCCCTTATTATTGTATCCTACCATATGAGATATTTCTTGAATAGATATATCTGTATTTGCAAGAAGTTTAACAGCTTCCGTTAATCTTACATTTTGAACATATTCAGAATATGTAACACCTTCCCTTTCTTTTAAAATTCTATTAAAATAATCCTCATTAAAATGAAATTTATCTACTAAATCTCTTATTTTAATTTGTGCGTAATTGCAATTTATATATTCTTTTATTTCATCGACTATAAAAGAGTTCATTGTTTTTTTCTGCTCTAACGATAAAGAAAACGTATACTCAGAGCTTAATAGATGTAAGATTCTCATTACTAACCCCTTACTAATATATCTAGAACTTTCATCATTACATTCAAGTTCATAAATTAATGATATTAAACTTTCTTCTATCTTTTTATTATTTATATCTTTAGGCTTAAAATGTAAATACTGTTTCGTATTTTTTTGTTTTAATAAAGATTTTTTCAAAAAATTAATAACCTTTTCTTCTTCTAGCTTTTCAACTATGGTTTCATCAAACATGGTATTTGACATACCTATAAATATTATACTAGCATCTTGAGAAAGCAAATAATCCTGATGTATGCAATTCTTATCTAAAAGAACTAATTCACCTTGCTGAAATTTTATATTTTTTCCAAGTATTCTTTGCTTTAAACTTCCTTTAATAACATAACCAAGTTCAATATAATCGTGAGTGTGAAGCTGTGTTACATCTCCATTATTAAATGTTATACTTTGTTTTTCTTTAGATATTTTAGGTGTAATAGCACCTGACAAGGTGCTATTTTTACTTAAAGTCCAACAGATTGCAAAGATATCTCCCTTAACTTCTTTAGGAAACTTTTTTCGTTCGACAAAATTAGCAGAGTACTCTTTACAAACTATTCTTAAATCTTTATTTTCTTTTTTTATATAATATATTAAATTCTCATTATCTTTAGTTATTTTAGAGCATAAATCCTGTAAATTCATTTATTTCTCTCCCCCATAACTATATCTATTTTATAAATTTTAATACTAAAGGTTAGCTAAAAGCTCTTTTCTTTGTTTTTCAAATTCCTCTTCACTTAAAACCTTCATATCAAAAAGTTCTTGTAATCCCTTTAATTTTACAGATACTATCTTTTCCTTTTCTGTAAGCTCATAATTAGAATCACTTTGCTTATTTTTTGCATTTAGTACAATTTCATTAATTTTATTAAAAATATGATTCTGTTGCAAATAATAAAAAAGGATAGAGTTAGTATGGATATTTGTGTTAAATTAAGGTAAAGGTTTTAGAATATTGTTAATAAATTGAACTTCAAAAAGAACAGATTTAATAGAATTTTTAACCTGCCCTTTTTTAATCATATGCATAGCTTCGATACCAGCTAAAGTCTTTTTAGCTGTCTTAAAAGATTTAAAACCTAACATGTACTTAACTTTCTTCTTTATAAACCTATGGTCTTGTTCAATAATATTATTAAGATATTTAACTTGTCTAAGAATTACTTTTGACTTTAATTTTTGTTTATTCTTTAATTCTGGAATAAGAGCCTTGTAAACAGGATTTTTATCAACTGTTATTACTCTTGGATATATTGAATTTGAAGCTTTTAATGCTTTCATAAAAAAGCCATTAGCTCCCTTTATATCACGTGTTTTGCTTAAACAAAAATCTATTGTATCACCATCTGAGTCAACTGCTCTATATAAATATGTCCATTTCCCTTTAACTTTTATATATGTTTCATCAACCCTCCATGAATCATTACTTTTTCTTAAATATTTTCTTATTTTCTTTTCTAGAATAGGGCTACATTCATGAACCCATCTCATTATAGTACTTGGATTAACTTTTATTCCTCTCTCAAGTAGCATTTCTGCTATGTTTCTATAACTTAAAGGATATTTTAAATACCATCTTACACTTAAAATTATTATTTCAGATTTAAAATGTTTATATTTAAATATATTCTTTTTCATTTCATTCAACCCCATCTTTATTTTTTATCTTTTATTATATCACATTTTATCTTTTTATCTTTGCAACAGAACCAAAAATACTAAGTTAATTCCCTTCTCCATTAATTCCATATATTTTTTATATCCTTCTTCAGCTTGACGTGTAAACCTAGATATTTCTTTAAATACCATCGTGTCCCCCTTTTGTAATATCTTCTCTAACTTATTCCATGAAGGTCTATCAAATGTACTTCCAGTAATATCATCTTTAAAATCAATTAAATATTCTATATTATTATCTTTTGCATATACCTTTAAGCTTTTCTCCTGCCTATTGAATGATTGTTTATCATTGCTCTCTTTGGTTGAGATTCTCATATAACTATAATAATTCCCCATAATACTATTTACTCCTTTAAAATATCATTTAAACTATAGTTTATTTAACACTTTTAATTAATAGTCATTTAAACTATATATCATTTTATTTTGATTATTTTTATATTAAACATTTAATAATATAGTTTAAATAACACTCTTGTAAAATAAGTTATTAAAATTTAAAGTAATACAAAAGAGATAATAGATTAATTAAAATCTATTATCTCTTATTTTTCTCAAAAACTCTTAGATAATTAAATAATAATAGAAGTAAACTTATATGTAAATAAGTCTGTTATTATGAATTTCTATTATAGTAATATCATCTGCTGGTACACATTTATTAGGTAGAAGAGAACCTAATTCTTCATTTACATCTAATAAATACACATTAATAAACCATTTTACTAATATTAAATTATTAATCACATTTTGAGGTATTTCCTTATTAATATAATCATCATAGCTATATCCATTAACATAAAAAGCATTCTCATAATTATAATATGCTTTTACATAATCTATAGGCTCATATGTCTCTATATTAGAAAGGGTAGATGAAAATTCTATAATGTAACATTTTTTTTGTTTTTCCCAATCACATCCTAATCTTAATTTAGATATTTTATTATTAGGAATATGAGAAGAAATACCTTCGATTGTATCTAAAATTTCAGGATATCTATTTATAGTAGAATATCCTTCCATATTACTTAATTCAGAATATATAAAAAATTCTATAGTAGCTCCATATTTGTATAATTTTAAAGATAATATTTCTAATTTTCTTCTTAGTTTACATTTATTATAACCAGTACATATATTAGTATTTTTATTATTAAGACAATAAGGACAGGAATCTTAATTGGATAATATTAGATATTTATTATCACAAATTAATATTAATTTGTTATCAATATCAACTGATATCTTATATTTATTCAGAAACTCTGAAAGAGTAGTATCTAACTGCAACATTTTTTTTAAGTCTAACAAACCATATTTTTTAATATTCTCTAAACCTTTTTCTGATAAAGTAGTCATATGCCTACACCTAATTTTAATATTTGAACTACATGATTTAATTAGATCAATCCCTAAATCTTTAACTACTTTATCAGTATCAATAGACGCTACATCGACACTATTAAAATAATTTTCAGTGTCTTTAAAATCTAAATTAAAATATTCACAGAAATTAGCCAACCATGTTGTACGTTTATCATTATAAAAATCAATAAGCATATTTTTCATTATGTCTCCTTTTCACCTTTATTTTTAATGAGAGAATGAGTTAACCATTTGTATAAATGAATGAATATTACTACCCAGTAGAGTTGACGCTATTAACGCTGAATTAGCAAATCCAAATAAATTTTTTATCGCTTTTCTTATTTTGATTGCATTACATTGATTAGAAGATAGTTGTTCTACTACTTCATTTATATCGTCTGAAAAATCTTCTTGCTCTTCATTGCTAATATTATATTTATCTAATTTTATTTGCTTTAATATTTCCTCAGCTAGCTTGTTTAATTGCTCCAATTCACTATTTGAATCACTATTTATAATATCTCTACCAGCTATTTGTTGAGTTCCGTTAAATTCTCTTATATTAATATTGTTAACCTGTCCCATTCTCAACTCCTCCTCTAATGGTATCATTCTTAATTTTAATTCATCTTTTAAATAATTATAGGCTGGTTCGAAAACTTCGTCTACAATTTTTTTAGGTGCTTTGTATGTACCATAATCACTATATACATTTAAATAGATATTGCGAATAGGTATATTACTTGAAATTAATTTACTTATAAAATAATAAGTCTCCTTGAGATGTGTAGGTTCATCTTCGGGTATATTAAATTTATATCTTTTACTATCTTTATTATATTCAAGGAATTCAGGCATGTCCCTTGCATCCTTTGTAATATCATAAAATATATTTTTTAATATTATATCCTCGTCTATCAATTTTTTAAATTTAATTATATTTAAATTACTATTACTATTTTCTATTCTTGTAATATTTGAATATGCTCTATCTAATTTAAATAAGCTTTGCTTATAATCTGAATATGTGAATCTTATATAATTAGTTTTTTCAATATTTTGTGTCATTAAAACCTCCAAATACTATATATAGTGAAAATTATTATACGCTATTATTATTTATAACGCTAATCTTAAATTTTTCTTTAACTTTAATTTCCATTATATAAGTCCTTTTTTCTTTAATTTTTAACTTTTTCTACAAATTTTCATATGTTGACATTAAATATTTATGTATTAGGTTTCCAGACATTAATATTATCTAAATAAAAAAAAATTTTACCTTTTTTAACTAATTGTTAAATTTTAACTATATAGCAATAAAGCCATTTGTAAGGATCTTTAGAAAAGTTGAGGTAATATAATAAATATTATATTACCTCAATTCGGCATGATATCTATATTTCAGAGAAATTTTATATTGCATATCTTGTTAAAAGATGTTATTATATAAACAAGAAGTTTAAACATTTAATTAGAATTTAATTCTATTTTTTACAATATAAATTAAGAATTTTAATTTAAAAAAATTTTATATAAATAAAAAAAGAAAAAAGTTTTCTTGCTTAATAATTGGTTCCCCAACCTTTTATTAAGTAGCTACTAAGATACCATATCTATCTAAGTAACATTTTTACAATGAAGACTTTTTTCTCTATCTAATAAGTCTATTGACTTTAAAGAACTTATTTGTTCATACATATTATAACACAAATAAGTAATTTAATTCAATATCTTTTTTATAGAGAAATTAAGTTTTTATAGGCATTTGTTACCGAGATCGTTGTTAACATGGTAGCAGATGCTTTTTTCTTTACCAAAATGAAAGGTGGAGAAATAATAATGGAAAATAGAAAATTAAAAAGAGTAGTAATAAAAGAGGAATTAGTAGACTTAACAGGAGATTTTAAAAGTGCAATAGTTTTAAATCAATTAATATATTGGAGTGAAAGAACTAAAGATACAGATAAATTTTTAAATGAGGAAAGAGAAAGGATTGAAAAATACGGTAACTATGAATTTGATAGTGAAAAAGCAGAAATTATAAAAGATGCTTTAACTCATGGTTGGATATATAAAAAAGCAAGTGAACTAGCTGAAGACTGTATGATAGGATTATCTAATGCAACAATGGGTAGAATACTAAAAAACTTAATAGCTAATGGTTGGATAGATGAAAGAAGTAATCCTATTTATAAATGGGATAGAACAAAGCAGTATAGAGTTAATATTGCTAAAATTCAATTTGATTTAAATAAAATAGGTTATGCTTTAGAGGGATATAGTCTAAGAACGGCATGCAACAACAGTTTTCAAAATAAAAATTCGTCTTTTAATCATGAAAAAAGCAATTTTCAAAATGAAAAATTACAATTTCAAAATGAAAAATCAGAGTTGCAAAATGAAAAATCACAATTTCAAAATGAAAAAGCAATACCAAAGATTACTACAGAGATTAAAAATATAGAGACTATATACAAAGATAGTACTACGCAATTTTTAGCGTGTAGTGACATTAAGAAAAATACTAAAACTTTTAATCAAGTTGAAATAGTAGAAAATAATACACATTTAATATTATCCAAAAACCAAAGAAGTAAAGTTTTATTATGGGATGTAATTAGACTTAAAAAATCTATAGAAATATTTAAAGAGCAACAAGGTCAATATTTTGCTTTACTAGAAAAAATATATTTAGATAATAAAAATTTTGTACCTAAAAGCAATAAATTAGCTACTACTAACAGCAATAATAAACCTTCTACATTTGCTAATTTTACACAAAGAGAATATGATTATGATAAACTAGAGAAACAGCTTTTAGGTTGGAATACTTCTGATGATTGGGAAAATGAAGATGTAGAATAAAATGAAATAATAGATAGATTGATAAACTTAATAGAAGATTTGAAAAGAAATAAAGTTAAAAACTATTAAAGAGTTTATAAAAAATGATTATTGCATAATTCATACAATCTACTTATAATTTTAGCAAATATTTTATTTCAAAAAATGTATCATTTTTGTTTTAAAATGATATAATATAAAGAGTTAAGATATAAAAAGTATATTTTTAGTTATAAATGAGGTGATTGTATGAGAGCATATGAACCATTTGAATTACCTTTAGATTTAAGATTGATTGATAAGGAAGCATTATTTGATTGTACAATAAGTGCTAATGAAAAATTAGCCTCATATTCAGAAAAAATTAATCATTCTAAAGTGAATTCAGATTTATTGGTAAGTCTATTTTCAACTAAAGAGGCGTTAGAATCTTCTAGAATAGAAGGAACTCAAGCAACCATGGATGATATGTTTGAAAGTAAATTGGATGAAAATAAAGGTAATAATGATACTAAAGAAGTATTAAATTATTTAAATGCTTTATTAAGCGGAGCAGATAAACTTAGTAGATTACCAATAAGCACTAGGTTAATTAAAGAATTGCATGAAGTATTGATGAGTAATGGTGTAAGAGGAGCATCAAAATCTCCTGGGGAATTTAGAAGTATTCAAAATTTTGTAGGTAAGCCTGGATGTACTATAGAAAGTGCAAGTTATGTCCCTCCCGAACCTCAATTAGTTGAAAAGTATTTATCTAATTTAGAGAAATATATAAATTATGATGATGGGCTAAATGAACTAATAAAAATAGCTATTATTCATGCTCAGTTTGAAACAATACATCCATTTTTAGATGGCAATGGAAGGATAGGAAGAATATTAATACCATTATATTTATATAGTGTTGGGAAGATAAATAGACCAATGCTTTTTGTAAGTGAAAGCTTAGAAAAAGATAAATTTAAATATTATAAATTATTGAATAATACTAGAGTTATCGTAGAAGGATTAAATAGATTCGATTATGATACAAAAGAGATTGATTCAAAAAAGCTTCAAGTAGCTAAAAAAAATTATACTGAATGGATAAAGTTCTTTTTAAGTGCTTGTGAGGAAGAATGTAACAAAGCTATAGAGAAAATAAATAATATAGATGAATTATATGATAAAACAATAGAACAAAGTAAAGCATTAGTAAAAAACAATAAAATCATAGATATAATAGATTGTATATTTGAAATGCCTATATTCACAACTAAACATCTTATAGGTAGAGTCGATATAGCACAAACTACATTAAGAAATTATTTAAACAAATTAGTTGATGCTGATATTATATATGCTGATGATACTATGAGAAACAAGAAATATTATTTTTATGATTTGATTAGAATTTTAAGATAGTGGCTATGAAATAAACTAATATAAAATTTTTATATACTACTTTTTGCATACTATAAATTATATATTTTTTAGGTTGTAAACAAGTAATATTGCTATGTGTATATTTTAGGTGATATAATGGGGTTAAGTAATAAAAGTTTATTTTGCTACAGGAAATAATTAACATATAATAGGATATAATTATTATAAAATATGTGTTAATAGGAGGATATATGGCAAAAGAACAGAAAAGATTTAATGTTACATTTAGGGATAATAAAAAAGAGCTTGAATTATATAATTGGGTTAAGAAAAAAGGGTAAGTTGGGAGTATATCCAGCTATATAAAAACAATTTTATAAGCCACAGGAATTTTTTTACTATAAACAAGTATAACTACAGGATAGGGAATTACTACTGGAATACAACGAGGAAGTATGTAGAGAAGATCTTCTTAAAGGTAAAAGAAAATCTTCTTTTTTTTATTAGTTTTTTAAAGTTCCTATATTCCAAAGTTCATATTCACTTATATCAATATCGTCGTTCCAACTAACCCCATACCCTCCTGCATCTACTTTAGCTTGTGCAAATAATACTTTGTTTTTTAAATCTGAATACATGTCATCTTTAAGCTTTTCTTTAAAATCAACAATTTTAGTTATTCCATTAGCAAAAAGTACAATAAGTAAATAGTCATCACTATCAATTTTTATTTCTTTTATTTTATTACTAATGAAGTTGCTCATAACTATTCTAATCCCTCCAATTTTATAAATTCTTTGGTATTCCACATATTCATTAAACTTTGCTGATGCTTACTAGCCCATTCCTTAACTAATTTTAATGCTCTATTAGATAAATCACCTTCAATCATGTCCAAAGTATTAATGTCTATAACACCAACATATTCACCATATATCGCATGAAAATGAGGTGGCAAATGGTCATTAGGGTACATTTTTATTACTATTCCAAAGAATCTACTTATAACTGGCATAAAATTCACCTCGTTTATTATTAAATTTGATACTTTATTATAACCTTTTTTAGTAGTGTAAGTGAATATTGATATTTTGTATATGTTTGTATAAAAATATTAGAAGAGCATAAACTAACGAAAAAACATAGAAAAATGAGGATAAAAAATGATTAATGATTGGGTAGTAGCTATAGCTTTTCTAATGGTAATATTGGTATTAGTAATTATAGGACTTAAAGCACCTCCATATCAACCGACAAAATGTGAAAAGTATGAAAACTATATACATAGTTCAAAATGGCGTAGAAGACGTGCTAGGGCGCTTATGTTAGGCAATTATAAGTGTGCTAAATGTGGAGCTAGGAACAAACTTCAGGTTCACCATCTTAGTTATCAGCATTTAGGTGATGAGTTGGATTATGAATTAATGGTTTTATGTCATAGTTGCCATCAAAAAGTACATGGTAGGAAATTTTAAGATTAAATAATATTATTAAAGATGGGGATGGATACAGGCTCGATATTACAGAGCAAAAAACGGGTAAAAAGAGAGCCTTTACTGTATCAATAGAAATTTATAATTATATTCGACTATACTGTTATGAAAATAACATAAAAGAAACAGTTAAGATATTTCCTATAAGTGATAGAGCTATTCAAAAGCAGTTAAAGATAGTGGCTGATTATTTAACTTGATAGAATAAGCACACATAGCTTTAGGAAGTATTTTGCCACGCAAATGTACGTTAATAATAACTATGACATAGTTTTAGTTAAGGAGCTACTACAACATGGTAGCGTTAAAACTACCCAAGATTATATCTCGTTAAATAGGGAAACAGTAGAGAAGGCTCTAAGGGAACATATTCATATCATTTGATCACAAAAAGGGGATAAAAATAAATAATAATAGTTTGTTTTATAATTTCCTTACTATTATTAATATATTTTTTTATTATAATATTAAATGGTGAGTAGCAAAACATTTTATTTTTTTTAATAATATTGAATATATTACTAATACAATCTAATATAAGAATAAAAAGTAAAAAAATGTTTAAAAAGCTCAAAAAAACATACCTCCATTATAGTGAATTATAGTATAATATTGTTATAAAAACATATTTCTAGAATATTATATCATAAAATTATAATTGGGGATTATTATGAAAAAAATTTGTATAGCATTAGCTTTATCAATTTCTACCATAGTGCTAGTATTTAATACAACCAATGTATATGCCGCAAATAATACAGGAGGAAATAATATTGAAACAGTAGTTGAAAATGAGTTAGATATAGAAGATTTTAACTATATACAAAATAAGTATCTGTGTCAAGCAATAGACGGAACATTAACTTTTATACGAATGTTACTTGCTTCAATACCAGGAAATCCATACTTGCATATAATAGAAAAATTATTTTTCAAAAATAATTTATATCGTTCAGAATTTTTTTTACTTATATGTGAATAATATTTAGATGCACAAGCATCTACGGAAATGCAAGCAAGACAAAGAGCTTCATAATACTTTTTCTTATCATATAAAATAATTGCTGAATCTAAAAAAGACTCAATATCCATATTATTTATCCTAGAACAAAAATTTCAATCCTATTTATAGTATATAATGTTAATAAATTATATTTTATCACAAACATTAAAAGAATCAAGTTTACTTTTTTGTATACAGTACTTGCTTCCTTAAAAAGTCCATTGAACCCTATTAATTGTTTACCTTTTAATGCTTTATAAAGATTAATTTAAAAGATTATTTATTTAAAATATTAAAATAACTATTGAATGTTTAACATATAAAAATATACTCATTCTATTTCTACTAATGAATACTTTATCTGTTTTGGATTATTAAACTTACTATCATAAATAATATTACCTCTCTTAACTCTCATAATTTTGTATTAAATTCTGTAGCTCGCGTAGTAAAGACTACCTTTTTAATTTTTCTGCACTTTTTAACTATCTTCTCATTTAATTTAGGCAAAATTTTTTCTGTATCTCTCTTAAATCGTAAAGATATTCGTAAAAATCTATTATTTTAACTTCTGTGCCACTTTTTGAATTAATAGTGCCAGGAATCCTTAAAATCCTAGTGCAAACTAAAGCTTTTTTATTTACTCTAAACTCTTTTTAAGGTTTTATATAAATATTCTTCAACTGCTTTCTAAAGAGGCAAAACCATATTAGGTACTTTTTTACAAGCCATGTTAAATATAAACCCCTTTCACTATCAATAATAAAATTGGGAAAATTTATATTTCTAAAATTATAAGTTCTATGATTAAAAAATGATAATATTGACTATTATCGCTATTTTTATTGTGAGTTTAATGATTGATGCGAATAATTCATCAAACTCTTTTATTTTAATACCTGTGAAAAAGAAAAAGTATTATTATTTTCAGTTCTTGAATTGAAAATAATAAATATCTTTATTATTAATATTTATTTTAAACGATGTATACGCTTCATAGGAAGGTTTTTAATATACTTATGAAATTTAATTCTCTTCACACAAAAACCACTTAGAAATGATTTTAAAAGTATTAGGATTAATTTTATAGTTTTTATTATTTTATCTTATGTTTAATTTTAATCTATTTAAAAACAGGTGTACTTTTTGTACATGTATACTATTGTTTTCTATTACTAAATCAACGTCAGTTGATATATATATTTAGATATATTATTATTTTTAATATTTCTTTTTTAGATGCATCACTTACAGTATCGCTTTTAATAGATAAACTCAAAATTATCCATAAATAACTCCAATAATAAGATTTTTTTAAAATCTTTTCTAAAATATTTCCCCTATTTTTTATAAAAGTTTCAGCATATCATAAATTTAAATAGTATTATAAACGTGTATACACCTTTTTGAGAGGTTTTAAATTCAATTAAATAATTATTTATATTAGAATAAAGTTTAAAACAGATTAAAATTGATTTTTAATTTATTTAAGTTATAAACAAAAAAGATGTAGTTTTTTTACTATACATTATCACTTTGTATACATCAATTTAAATATGTATCACTAAAATTTTAACTATGTATTAATTTATACATTTTCTATAAATATAAACAAATGTATTATAATAAATATGTATAAAGATTGCAGTATTTTTTAATAAAATTGATGAGAAAAGCAACACTATTAATTGTTTTTATAAATGTTTTTAATAGATTTATGCTAATAAATATCGGTATTTATTAGAATTTAGATATTATTTAATCCTCGTTTCAGTATTTTTTAAGATTTTACGAAAGAAATTTACTAGCGCTACTTTTAATATAAAAACTTGTTTTTTAACATATCCCCCTATGTATATATTCAAAATATATTGATATCAACATTAGCTAATTTTAGCGAGATATCCAAAAGTATATTAAATAGATAGCTTGTTATAAGCATTTTGTGATAATAGAATATTTTGAGGTTACTCTTAATAGCTGCCATAATTAATTTTACTATAAGTATTACTTTACTAGGTTTTTATTTGTAATTTTAACCAATCATAACTTTATGAAGCCTTTGATATAATCAATATTTTGCTTTATCTGTTACTATTTTTCCCCCCGTTTCATGAGTTTTGGGAAATTTGCGAAAAGAAACCTACTGGCGCGACTTTTCAAATATTAGCCTAAATTTTTAGACCTACCCCCTACATTATTTTTTATAACAATTCCAAAATAAAAAAATAAAGAACTAAATATCTAGTTCTTTATTTATATTTTAGTGAAAAAATTTAATTGTTATATAAGGAAAATTTAAAAATATTGAATACAAATTTAATATAACATAATTGGTCATACCAATCAAGTAAATATATAAATATTCTTAACAAAAATACATAACCATTTTTGCTCCATAATGTGCTATTCCCATACAGCCAACTAACCACACAGCAACTCCACCCATTATCAATGGCATTTTAATCATCTTCTTTCTCTCTATTCTCTATACTTCTTAATCAATACCTTTAATTCATGTTGTATTTCCTCTTTATTACTTATATATTTTCTATGAACTTTTTGATGACAACTTTCACATAGAGAAATCAGATTATCTTTATCAAATCTTTTTGACCAATTTTCTTTTAATTCTTCTATGTGATGTATTGTACCTGAGTTATTTAATTCATTCTTATCTAAGCACATAAGACATAAATTATTATCTAAACCTCTTATAATATCTCTTACCCTTAACCATTCCTTAGAACTATAAAACTTTTGTTCCTTAGTATCTTTTCTATCTTTCTTATAAATACTATGCCTAATTCCTATCTTAGCCTTACAGCTATTACAGTATCTTTCTTTAATATCTATAAGATTTCTATTACATAATTTACAAAACTTTTTCATTTTTCCACCTGATTTTTAACTCAAAAAAACATAACATAATACTAATTGTGTTACTTTTCTAAAACTCTCACAAACTATAATAATAATGCATGCTAGAAGCAGTTTTAAAATATAAAACTTAACATAGGCTCAATATGTTACTTTTAATAGATTTTAAAACCTTTTATCATATTATTAATATGATTTTGTTCCACTCCAATATATCTTAATGTTATTGCAGGACTTGAATGATTAAATATCTTTTGTAAAGTAACAACATCTTTATATTGTGTATAAAATTGATAACCGAATATCTTTCTTAAAGTATGAGTTCCTAAGTTATAAAGTCCTAATACTTTTCCAGCCTCGCTAAGAATCTTATATGCTCTAACTCTACTTATTGCATTGTTATATCCTTTTTGAGATTTTATCAGAAATTCATCTTCATGTTTTTCTTCATAATATTTTTTTAATTCTTTCTTTAACATTGGGGTAATAGGAAATATCCTTTGTTTTTTGGTTTTCTTTTCCCTTAGTGAAATGTAATCTTTTCCTTTAACATCTCTAACTCTAAGCCTTAAAATATCACTTATTCTTAATCCACTATTAACTCCAATTAAAAACATAATATAATTTCTTTCACTATAATTTCTTAGGTAATTTGCTAACTCTCTTATCTTATCTGAATCCCTTATTGGTTCTACATAATTCATAGTTACCACACTCTTTTTTATTTTTTTATAAATAAAAAAGAACCTAGTTTAACTAGATTCTTCGTAATCCACATCATAATCCAAAGGAATTTTATTTTTCTTACATACATATTATCTCATATGTTTTTTCTTATGATCTATCAAAATATTTCAAAAAATTTCACTTAAATTAAAAAACTATTTTCCCATCTTGAAATATCATTTATTAATTCTCTTTTTATTTAAATTATTTAATTTCTACATTTAATACCGCTCTTCTTTCTTTTATTAATTGTTCCAATTCTTTTAGATCTTCTTCAGTAGCTTTATTTCTTATAAACCCTCTAGCACTAGAACGATGCTTTAAATAATTAGAATAATCTTTATTCTTTTCTTGCCAGCGTTTATTAATTTTTGTTCTTGTAGTAATTTTTTTCATCTTTTAAAACCTCCTATAAGGATAATAATAACATTATAATTTTTATTGATACAAAAATTACTATTATTAATAATATTATTTTGAAAATTAATTTAAGTGATACAATAACTAATTCTTTCATTGCCTTTTTTAAGTGATTAATATAATATTATATTTAACAGGGAGTGTAACACTCCCTTAATGGTTTGCTTATAATAGTTTTATTATCGCAATGATAATACTGACTATTATCGCTATTTTTATTACGAGCTTGATGATTAGTGCCAATAATTCATCAAGTTCTTTTATTATTTTGATTATCTTATCAATCACTTATTTCCACCTCCTTATGTATTATTGTACTACATGTAGTACAATGAAACCAATAAAAAAAGAACTAAAGATTTAAATTTCTCTAGTTCTTTTAGCTAAATTTAATATTTATAGAAATATATAAAAATTAATACGATATTAATTGTTTTCTTTCGCAAAAAATGGTATAATATATTTAGTTTTTACGGAAAATTGAACAGAAAAAAAGAACCCGGACTACCAATCTTAAGTTCTTCTTTTCAACAACAATTTATTAACAAATGACAAAGTCATTAACTTTTATCTATATTATAAAGTTAATAATTAAAAATGTCAAATGTTAATTTACTCCGTATTTAATTTTCTTAACATTTTAATTGACGGATAGGAGTATTAAACATGGCAATATATAAAACAATCTTAAAACAAAATGAATTACAAGTAATAGAAAATATATCTTATAATAAAAAAACACAATCAATATTACAATCTATATATTCTTATATGATTAAACATACAACTCTTAATAATGGATTATTCCCTAAACAATTAACAGCTTTATATAAAATGTATATAAGATACCATAATAAGATATCTTGTATCTATTTTAGAAAATTATTAAAAAAATTAATTGATTATAAGTTAGTAATAGTACATAAACATAGAAATATTAATGTTTATTCTGTTGATAGAAATGTAACTTATTATTCTAATAATTTAGATGAAGTATCACAAAAAGTATCACAAAAAGTATCATATAAAAAAATCGCTACAAACATTGATACAGCTAGTGTAGAACATGATTCTTTAAATACCGAAATACTAAATATAAATAATAATACTATTACTATTATAGATAATACAGTTTCTGAAACTGTTGCTGATAATAAAGTTAAAAAATCTTTAGCTTATGAAAAAGCGATAAAAGAAAATAATAAAGATTTAGTTGAACCAGCTGAATTAATTGAACTTGCTATTTCTAAATTAAAAGAACAAGGTAGACGTAGTAAAAAGATAATTGCAAGATTAAAAACTAAACTAGAAAATAGAACTAATGTTGTAAGAAAGAATGTAGATAAGTATTTAAATGCTGTTATTGCTGACGCTATTGCTTTCTATGAAACTGGTAGAGAGAAAATGGCTCTGCTTATTGCGACTAAAAAAGCTAAATATAATAGTGCTTACAATCTTAAAAAGAATAAGTCTATGGTTGCTACTGCTAACTTTACTCAAAGAAAATATGACTATGATAAACTTGAAGCACAACTTTTAGGCTGGGACGATTCTGATGATGATAATTATGAAATTGGTATTATTGAACCTACTGCTTCTACTACTACTGTCAACTTTACACAAAGAAAGTATGATTATGATAAATTAGAAGCTCAACTTTTAGGCTGGGATAGTTAAATAATAGAGGAAATGGGCAATGTATTTTAATAATTAGGTTTGCCCAAATATTGTCCTTTATAGAATGTCAGTAACAGCTTTCGATACTGTTAATTATAATGTTGATATTCTATAAATATATTACTTAATTCACATATTTTGTGGTGAAATTAATGTTTTCTTAGATATCTTTTTGTTAGATTTATAAAAAGCGTTGCTAGCTGTTAACACAAATATCCATGAGCAAACAAAGGCGTATCTAGGTTGCCTTTCTGTTAGCAAATAAAATCCTATAAATCCTAATAATATTAAATAATAAAATAATACCTTATCATTTATTTTATTATTAGATATATTCTTTAATCCTATTACTGACAATGATATAAGATATAGATAGTATATGCTACTAATAGTGTATGCTATGGGAGTAAGAAATAAAGTTATTTTAGGAGTTAAATATATTCCTTTGGCAACTGTCCAATCATATGCTCCAAAGTCTCCTATACCCCATTGTAGAACTATTTTTTTTAAGTAAAATAGAATAATTTGTATAAAATTACTATTAGTAAATCTACTCTTAATTCTTTCGATAGCCTTTTCTTTCATTAATTCATTGTTATGATTAGATTCTTCGGGTATTAAAGAGTCTTCTTCTGACCAAGCATCAATACTATCTAAATTAGTACCTTTTAATATATTCATGATAACAGGTTCTCCACCATTCCACAGTTGTTTTTCTAATATATTATTAGTAACCAATAAATTACTTATAATAATTTTAGGCATTAAGAATCCTATGATTATTATAAATATATATAAATATTTCAATATATTTTTTGACTTATAATATATAATTTTTTTTGTAATGTAATATAATATAAAGGCTATAAGGAATATTATTCCAACAGGTCTAAAAAAATTACCTATCCCTAAAAATACTGTACTAAAAATAAGTGTGAGTATATTATCATTATCTATATATTTTATAAATAAATACACACCAACCAAAAATAAAGGTATAGCCATATTTTCAGCCATGGTTTCACTACAATACATAATAAAAGGTGAAAATATTGTTATAAGTATAGCACTTATATTTGCAATTTTTTTATTGTATGTTATTTTAGAAATATTATAGATCATATACACAGTGAATGTTTGGTATATAATATTCATAAACTTTATTAGAAATAATGGATTTTTTACTATTCTAAAAAATAAAGAATAATATAGAACAGTTATTGTGTCATGTGGAAATCGGGAGAAATAATTATTACCATAAAAACAACTATAGTTTCCATTAGCGACATTTTTACCTGCTTCATACATTAGCTGAAAGTCTGATATTGGTGCAGTTCTAACAATTAATATCCAAGCTAGTCTTATAATGAATGCAATTAGTAGAATATAAAATATGCTTTTTTCCCTACTAATATATTTTTTTATTTTATCCATATCTATTTTTATCCTTTTATACATTAAACATCTTATTTTTATAAAAATTAGCATTAATAAAATAATTGTTAATGCTAATTTGTGTACTAATTAAACTTAACTTTATCCTTTATTATTTATTTTACAATATAATTATACAATAAATTTAAAAAATATAAAATATGTAAATATTTATTATAAAAATATTTACATATTTTGATATTTTTAAAATAGATATATAGACCAATATTTATATACTATTTGAATAGAATATACTGAGATGATACGAATCCACCGTGCTCTCTATAATATATATTCCATAAAGTCCCTATTTTAACAACTAATTTTACTTTATTATTTTTCTTTAAATTACCTATAATGCTTTCATCTAATGAAGCCTTATCTCTCATATTTAAAACACTTGCTGTAACTATGCCATAGCTATCTACATTTTCAATATCAGCTGGTTTAGTAAATTTATTTACAAATTATTAATATAAAGTTTATTTTTCTTTATAACACTAATAAATACTTTATTTTTATAAAAAGTATTAATTTGTTATAAATGAATCATATATACTCTTATAAAGGTAAATACTATAATTAACAGCTTTGAGCACTAGTATTGCTATCAATAATATCACCTTATTTAAAATCTTATTTTTAACCCCTGCAATCAATTAATATTATATTAGAAGGTCATTAAATATCTTTATGGCCAAATTGTTTATAATTCAAATAATTAAATGGTTATTTTGTAAAATATATCTTGATTATGGCTAATTTTAGGAATATAATTCATAACAGATATTAGAAATAATATAAATAAATTTATGGATGGGCATTATTTTTCTAAGTTTTTAGATATTATAATTATAAATTTATCAGTTTTATATATTTTTTATTATAGAAAAACAATGTTCACTAACTAAATGGGGGTTAACAAAATGAAAAGAAATAAAATCGTGTCAATCTTGGAGTATTCAGCAAGAAACAAAATGTTAGTTGGAATTTTAGTAGTTTCCTTAATAGGAGCTGGAGGGGTGTTCTTATCAAGTAATGCTAGCATTTCAAATAACACTATCGGAATTAATAAAACGGTGTTAGCGGGAACAATAAATAATAGTGGTAATAAAGCTTGTGTTATAAATGGAAATGATAGTTTAGTTCTTTATACATCAGCAAGTAATTCAAATATACAATCATATATATCTGTTGGAGAAATGTTAACAATAAATAGTTACAGTAATGGCTATTATAATGTTACAGTTCAAGAAACTGGAGCAACAGGATACATTTCATCATCAGACATGCAAAAAATAGTAAGTGGGGTTGAGGATAATTTAACTTCATTAAGCGGAACAGCCTATACAACAAATGTTTCAACTATGGTTAATTTAAGGGAAGAAGCAACAATGAACTCAACAACTCTTGCGAAATTAAAAAACAATACATCAATAATTTTGCTTGGAAAACAAGGTGATTGGTATAAAGTTAGTTATAATGGAACAACAGGATATATTTATGGAGAGTACATAGCAATAGCAAACTCAAATACAAATTCTAACGCAATAAATAATACTTCATCATCTTCTAATAATAAGTCAAAAATAATAGGAACAGCAAGTTCTAATTCTAAAAATAGTTCAATTAAAGTTACTTCATCTCATAGTAAAGCAAATAAAAATAAGGAAACAGTTAAAAACACACAATCAAATTCAACAGCAGGATATGTATACGAACCTATAGGAGATGGACTTGTAGGAGTATATCAAGGTGCAAGTGATCAAACAGCTCTTGAAACAACTTTAAAATCAGGTGCTAAAGTAACTGTTTTAGGAGAAACTAATAATTGTTATAAAATAGAATATGGTAATAATGAAATTGGTTATATAGGAAAACAATTTATAAGTTTTAATAAACCAGCAGTTAAGAATACACAATCAACTTCAACACCTAATAGTAAAACAAGTAATATAACAAAAACAATAGATAATCCATCAACTAAAACGACATCTACAAGTAGTAATTCACAAAGTATAAATCAATTAAAGCAGATGTATTTATCTAAGTTAGGTGAAGTACAACAAGAAATTAATGGATTACCAAAGCCAGAAACTGATGCGCAATTACTTTCTACAGCAAATCTAGAAATTAAATGTTGGGATACAATGTTAGGTAATATTTTAAATTCACTAGAGGGAGTTTTAACACAAAATCAAATATTACAATTAAGATCAAATGAATATAAATGGTTAGATAATATGGAGTCAACAGTGAACCAAATTAAAAATGCAGGAGGTAGTAGTTCAGCTGCACTTGCTGCAAGTAAAGAAGCAATTTTAACTAAAGCTAGATGTTATTATTTGGTTAATACTTATATGTAAAATAATTAAATATATATTTAAAAATATAAAAATTAAAGTATACATATCCTAGAAAGGATTTAAAGAAATGAGTAAAAATAAACTTATAGTACTAATAGTTGTAGCTGTTATAGTTGTGTGTGGAGTAGGTTATTACGGTTATACAACAGTAAAAGCAAATACAGTGTCAGAGAATACAGGTAATAGTTTAAAAGAAAATAAACCTTTGTTTTCAACAGCAGAATCAAATCTTTATTATAAATTAGAACAAGCTGTTGGAGATGAAGGTATGCCAAGTAACTCTATAACAGTAAACCTAAATAATACAGTAACTATAAATGGAGAAGCATATTATAAAGTTTATAACTATGCTACAAGGTCAGCCTATACAACACCAAAAATATATGAAGGAGAAAATAATAATTTTTCACAATTAATGTCTGAGCCTATTTATGTTTCAGAAAGTGGAGGTGTTATTAAAGACGCTTCAAGTTCAACAAGTACAGAATTTAATAATAATTTAGAAAATTTAAGCCAAAATGAACAGTATAATTCTCTTTATCAAATAGTAGCAGAATATGTTGAAGGTTATACTGCAAATAATCCCAATTATAAATTATCTAAAAATGATAATTATGAGGGAAATTTAAATAATGTACCAACTATAAAAATAAATTTAAATACTTATAAAACAATAAATAATATAAAATGTTATGAAGCAACAGTAAGCTTAAACTCAAAAGAAATAACAATCTATGCTGCCTTGGATGGATATATATATGTTCCATCTAAAACAAACTATGAAGAGCTATTCTTCCCAACATACTTGAATCAAAGTATAACTGTGGAAGATAGCAATGTTTAAATAAAAATGTAACTATACAATAATATTAAGTCATGAAAAAGTACAAGTATTTATTACTTGTGCTTTTTTTAATCTTCAAAACTTAACATATTTGATACTTATAAAAAATAACACATAAATATTATAATAGAATCTTATATATAAATAATAAATTCCTAAAATTTACAAAAAAATATTTATTTTATGTAATATATAAAATTATAAAAGAGGGGTGAAAATTTAAGTGGAAAAAGAATACAAGAAAGTTTTAGTAATCAGTTTATCAGCGTTAATAGTAAGTATAATAACATTAATAATTAATGTATTAACATTTTAAAGTTTTAATACTATATATTTATTTAATTTAAGAAAAAAATAAGCAGTAATAGAAATTAATCTACTGCTGTTTTTACTAAGTTTAGTACTATTACAAAAGATTTTAGCTAAACTATAATAACATAAATCCTGTTAAAATGTAAGTTTTATTATCTATCTATATTTATTAAAAATCCTTTTATTATGGCATATAAACTCTAGTATGAAAATTTTCCACAAAATTACCTCCTAATAGTAATTATTCTTATATCACAAAATACTGCATATTTTCATTATCTCCAAGGCATTTTATACTAAGTTTATAAGCTTGTACTGTAATCTTGCCAAAGCTTGAGTATTAATACTATAAATTTCTAGTTCTAAATCTATATCTTCTATTTTATCATTAGCCACAATTTTTCTTGTTACAGTATTTATGTATTCTGTTTTTTTATTTGTACTTGATATAGCTGTTTTAGCTATGTCAAAAATGTAATTTTCTCCGTAGTTAGAACCTTTTTTAAAGGCTATTAAAACATCTTCTAAGCCTGTTATTATCTTTATACCGCTCATATAATTTATTCCTTTCTGTATTTGTATTATACAAGTACTTAAATTCATCGAACTATATACCTAAATTATTAATGTATGTACATATTATGTTTTTATTATAATTTTCACACTAAATATTAATATATTTTAATATTATTTATAAAAGTAATAGCTATCTATGTTTTAATCCAATCATTTCTGTCTATTTTAGGACGTATCAGCGAACGATTAGGACAATTATATATATTTCAAGTTTTCTATAACTGTGATATTGTTGTCTATAAATTCTCTTATTTTCCGGCTTGTATACTTCTAAATTAGCTTCATCATATTCTGGTGTTTCGTCAAACCATTCCTGTTTTACTTTTTTGCACATTCAGAACATAGTTGTATTTCCATTTCATCACCAGCAAAGATAGAACTATAACCTCTATTGTTTATTTTAAAAATTTGTATATCTTCTTTGTGATCTTGTAACGTATTGCAACAAAAGCATAACATTTCCTTATTATATTTGAATATTTGAGAATTATTCAACACTATATTCTTTATACTCCCATTTCTCATTTTCTCGTCCCCAAATTATATGAATATTTGTTTGTTTTTGTAATTTGTTTTATATGTATATAATTAGTTAAAGATATTAAAAAAAGGAGAATATAATAAAAATATAAGTAGACAGGTTAAATTAGAGACAATAAAAACACTTTGTAATTATTTAAAGATTAGTTTGGTGGAACTTATGGATTTTGAGTAAAATATGAATACATTAAAGTATATGCTAAAAGTCTATGTTTAAATGCATATTTTTTTAATATGCCTATTTTTTTGTTCTTCTTGTAATATTGATAATGTTAATCTTCCTTTTAATATATCTTTGATTATTGAACCAGGTTTATCAAATTCTTTTAATTTTAAATATAGCTGTATATCCTCCTCTTTTATTCGAGAAAATTTCACAGTTATTATTGATCTTTTTACCATACTTTTTACTCCTTTTCTAATATTATTTGAAAAAAATCACTTTATTTAACGATTATAATGTAGATAGTAAAATATATAAAATTTACAATGAGGAATTTTATGAAAAAAAGAATAATAGTTATTATTTTCTCATATTTACCATAGTAGGAACTGTATTTGGATTTGCATTAAAAATATCCCAATAGGCTTATGTTTAGGTGTTGTTATTGGTATTGCATTAGATTACCAAAAAAAGATGCTGGCTAATACTCCAGCATCTACATTTATTATACATTTTAAATTTATATTTCTTAGGTATTTTACCGTATTATCTATTTTCATTTCTAGGATGCATTTTAAGTTTATCTAAATCAATAATAATACCTGCTTCAATCAATAAATCTAAACCTACTAACCCATTAATTCCCTCATAATCTATATTAGAAAAGTCTATATCTTTATTTTTAAATTCTATATTTTCTAGCTTTATAAGATCAATATGCTTAACAAATGATACCTCTGTTCCTCCAATTCCTTGACATACAATTAATTCATCGTCTGGTTCTACTCTTATATTTATTTCCTCAACAACTTCACTAACTATAAGAGTCCTTGCACAACCTGTATCTATCACCATATTATCTATTACCTTACTTACACCATTGTATGTTATTTATATCGAAGTAAATAATAAACCGTCTCTAAATTCAATATTCATATTTTAAAGTACTCTCCTAAGCTCTATTCTTCTTCTAACTGTAAGTTCTATACTATCATTTTTAGTATGATATATTATTGTATTATCTTTGCAATTCACTAATTCTCTTGTAGCATTATCATCATTGACTGATTCTATAATAGCCATATCGTCAACAATTTTTTTATCTCCTTGCATATGACTTTTTAAAATTTCTAATTTAACAAATTGATTAGGAAATAATTTTCTTACCTCATTCCATGTCATAATAATTCCCTCCTATATTTATATACTATAATTATATTACTATTAGAAAACCTACTCAATCTATTTAAAACTTCCTACCATGAATTTCTTGGTGGCATTTTCTACATAGCACTTGCAATTCTGAATCTAATTCTTTTGTAAAATGATCATATGAAAGATGATGAACATGTAAATTTCTTTTAGCTCCACATTTAGCACATTGATAATTTCCAAGCATAAGCGCTCTAGCACGCCTTCTACGCCATTTTGAACTATGTATATAGTTTTCATACCTTTCACGTCTTGTAGGCTGATATGGAGGTGTTTTAAATCCTATAATTATAGCTATAATTACTAATACCAATATTAGTATTAGAAAAGCTATAGCTACTACCCAATCATTAATCATTTTTTATCCTCATTAGATGGAATATATATTATGGTGAACATGGTGGATTTATATTAGCTAAGTATGTTAATAAATTTAAACAATAAACAAAAAATTAAATCTTTAACAAAATATACTTTATATATGTATATTTTGTTATTTATATACTTTTTTTAAATTTTATGTTATAATTAGTTTAAATTTGATATTATTGTAATATTTAATTTAAGAAAAGAATGTATTATGGAACAATTATATTATTCCTTAAAAGAAATGTTCTATGAAAAAAATTTGATTTATTCATTTTCGAGTAATGAAAGATTAAACATATTAAGTAAACATTGAATTAATATTGTAAATGAATCTACTAACATAGATAGATGGCTTAATATTAAAGCCTTGTAAACAAAGATATTTTAACTGAAAAATTAAATATAGAGGGTTTATCTATAGAAAAATTTAACTTTTCAATGAAGTTGATGATATGATGAAATTTTTCTTAAATGAAAAATAGAAACATTATTAAATTTATAATTCCTTTAATAATAGATAAAAAGAGATTTAAATATACTATCCAAATAACAGGAGAATTATATGAATAGTAGAATAAAATACATCTTAAATATACTATTACCTACACTATTTATATGGATTCTTGGGTATTGTATTTCAAAACAATATAATACCCCAATAACCCAAATAATACTTTTACCTATTTTCACTGTAATACTATACTATATTTTTATATTCTTTCATGAATTTATGCATTTTATTACAGCAAGAATATTAAATATAGAAGTTAAAGGTTTTTGCTGTAAACAAATTAATATATATATAATAATAGATATAGCATAACCTTAAAAAAAACATCTTCAACCTCATATGATGGGTGCACTTATATTAAATGCGATATGATAAAAAATGAAAATGATCTTATAAATTTTAGGAATAAAATTTTACTTGTATCACTTTCAGCTCCAATAACTAATTATCTAGTTACATTAATATTATTATATTTAAATTATTCTAATAATTATCAAAATATCTTGGTATATATATCAATAATTATTTCCATTATCTTAACTGTAAGTGCAACAATTGGAGATATATATACCACTTATCAATATATGACAAATCGTGATTTCTTGATTAATATGCTATTAGATACTGATATTATATCAAATTCTTATAATCATTCTGATGCAAAAGAATATTTACAAAAAGAGCTAATTAAATCTATTAACATATTAAAGAATAAAAAAATAAATACAAATGATAGATATAAGCTTATTGGTTATAAAAAATTACTATACTTATGTATTATAGGTGAAATTAAGGAACTAGATTTAGAATTATTCATTAACATGAAAAATAAAATTTTATCATTTGGTGAAAACAGTAAACTAAGCAATTTAGATGAAGTTTTAAAATCCAATATATTAGTTTACTCAGTATTATTTTATAAATTTATTTTAGAACAACCATTAGAAGGTGAAAAATTAAAAGAATTTTGCTTTAAAAATAAGCTAATAAAAAAAAGTGATATTAAAGTCTTAAATAATATTAAAACTTTAAATGATATTGATATGGAGGAAAAGATTTGAAAAATAACTGTTAATGAAGATAATTTAAAATATATAAAGGAACATAAACTAAAAAGTAGATAAATTTTTTAAAGAGCAGTATATTCAATTTATTAACAAAATTCTTAATATGTATAATCTTAATACTCCTTTTGTTTTTTTTGATATAGAAGCTAATTATAAAAAAGATATAATTCCTAATAATATAAAAACAAAAGATGGAACTATAGGAATTGTACTAATATTACTAGCTTTAAAATATAGAAATAAAACTCTTTGTGATTATGCATTTATGCTTAACTAAAAATAAATTTAAAGGAGTTGCAAATGATTCTAAAAAAAATAAAAGAATATAAATTTACATGTTCTCTACTTATTTTTATATCATGGTGGATTATAATGTATAGTATAGGAAGCATATGGAGCTGTATATCCAGTGACTATTCTAGTTATATGATGGGATATTATATATCAGCAATAATAGTAACTTATATAATATATGTTATATTTATTCCAATTACATTTAATATTAATGTAAAATTATATTTCAATAAAGTAGGGCTTAAACTTAATAATGAAGTGTTAATATTATCAATATTTCTAGTATTATCAATGATAATTGGCTTTTCATTAAGGTCCCCAATTGCTTTAAGTAAAGACCATAAAGCATGGTTATATTTATTACAACCTCCTATGGTAGAAGAACTATTATTTAGAGGAATAATTCCTTATTTATTATATTCCAAGTATAAAAATAAAATATTTGCATTTATAATTTCTTCAATATTATTTTCAGGAATTCATATTTTATTAGGTATAAATGCAATTATATATGCTTTATTACTAGGTTCTATACTCTTAATGATAAGAATTCAATGTACAAGTATCATTCCACCTATGATAATTCATTATATTATTAATTCTCATGGAACTTATGCTTGGGTTTTATGCTCTGGAGTTTTAATAATTTATGAAATTTATTATATAAAAAATAAGTGTAAAACAGCTAAACTACTAGATTCTTTTATATCTTAAATAATAAAATTTAAAGAATTTTGTAAAAGCAATAAAAATTATACCCAAAAAGATCTTGTAAGCATAGCAATGTTGGAGTATATGCAAAAATATAAGTAAATAAGTAAACTAGAGAACTTTTATGTTCTCTTTTTTTAATTTATTTATAGATTCTCTTTTGTTTTATTATCTAACAATAACTTTAACTCTTTAAAGCTATTAACAAACTGTTTTTTAGAAAAAGATATATTTTTTAAGATTGCCCTACCCTTAAATATACTTTTATCCTTGAAAATTACCCCTTCAGTACCCTTTTTCCAGTTTATTACTTTCAAACTTTTATTTACTTCTTTTTCATCTTTTAAAAGTACATGAGGAATATAAAGTATTATACTTATGTCCCCAACTTTAATAGTTAAATAATATAAACAATAAAAATTCCTAATTAAATCATATTCACACTTATCACAGTGGTAAATTTCTCTAAAATTATTTTCATGATATAAAAAAGAAATTAATTCTTTAGCATTGCTCATTTCAAATTCGTTCTGATGGATTTCACACATTTTTAAATTATTAAGTTTATGCCTAATCTTAGGTCTAAAAAATTCAATTGTTACTTTATCAGTTTTTAATAAAAGTTTGGCTATTTTTAGTTTTAAATCATAAAAAGTTCTTACTAAAACTAAATATTCATTTTTCTTCTCCAAATCTTTTGTTATTGCTATTTTGTTTTTATAATATTCAGCACATTTAGTCAGCCAAATAGCTGTTTTTGCTAATTCTAAAATTAAACTATCCTCTGTATTTCCATTTTCTCTTAAATTATTAATTTCTTTATCAAGTTCTCTTATAACTTCATCTTTCATTTTATCTGTCTTAGACATAGTTTTTCCTCCTTTTTAGTTTATTTCCTAATCATTATTAACTCCAGCCTAAAAGTTGCTCTTCAAGCTTATCACAATCATATTGTTTTTGAGTAAAGTTAGCAGTAGTACAAGCAACAGCAGGTTCAATAGTACCAATTTCATAATCATCATCAGAAGTATCCCAACCTAAAAGCTGTGCTTCTAACTTATCATAGTCATATTGTCTTTGAGTAAAGTTAGCAAAAGTAGATTGTTTAGTATTGCTGTTTTTAGACATAACTGTATTATTGTTTAATATAGACGTTTGTTTTGTTACCCAATTATTTTTTAAAGCAGATATTAAAGCACCAACAAAGTTTCTACAAGACATATTTTTAACTATATTAAGTTTTTCTAATAAGTATTCAAAAGATATTTTACGCATTTTTATCAAATCTAAAATTCTGTTATAAGCATTAAGATCATCATTAAAATTTTCTTTTAATAACTCTAAAGTATTATTATCAACAACAAACTCATCTGCTATATTTCCAGGAGTCTCTTTTATAACAGTTTTCTTTATTTTATCTAGTATGCTATTTGTAGTTGTTGTATTTGTATCTTTTTTAGTTATAGTTTTATTTATTTGTTTGTTGTTCTTTTGTTTGCCCATTTGAGAGCATAGCCCCCTTTCCTTTTTGGTAGCAACCCCTATGCTTTCATTTTGGCAAAGGTCATTAGAAGAATTAGATTGTTGTTTTAAAGATTCAAAATGATTCTTTACATAATTAACAAATTCAAAATATTTTTCACCTAAAGCAATACAACTATAAGTACCAGCACTACCATTTTCTTTTAAATCGGTTTTCTTTATTCTGATAAGTTTCTTTATAACTAATCCAACCTTCTCCATCTTTTTAAATCTAGCACCTATAGTTTTTGTACCTATTCCAAAAAATGATAATTCTTTTTCAAAAGCTGAGTAATTAGCCCAATAGTATTTTATGTCACCTTCTAAATGGTAAGTCATTTTACCTGATTTTCTAATATTCTCAAACATTCTTAAAATAGCTAAATCTTTTATATCTAATCCTAACTCTATTGCCTTATCTACGCTAAATCCCTTTTCTATTCTTAAAAATTCTTTATTCATTTACTTATCCACCTTTCTCTTTTTGGATAAATAAAAAAGTTCTAATCCCTATAAAATAACTATAAAGATTAGAACTTAGAAACCTTTTTACAAATTATACTTTATAAATATTTAATAGACTTTAAAAAAGTAGAATAAATCTATTGAAATAAGAGTATAATTAATGTATAATTAAGCTATATTAAAACTAAGGATTAGTTTTATTTAATAGCGTTAATTAAAAGTTTCGTTAATCCAAACTTTATAGATATCCGTTTCATATCTATAACTTAATTTATAAAATGTTTCCTACGCATTTTATAAACGGGTTAATGGAACTTTTTTATTTATATAAAATTTTCTTAAATTAAAATTCTTAATTAATTTATATTGTAAAAACTAGAATTTAATTCTAACTAATGTTTAAATTTCTTGCTTATATATTATCATTTTTTTTCAAGATATGCAACATAAAATTTCTTTGGAATATAGATATCATGCCGAATTGAGGTAATATAATTATTATTATATTACCTCAACTTTTCTAAAAATGCTTACAAATGGCTTTATTGCTATATAGTTAAAATTTAACAACTGGTTAAAAAAAGCAAAAAAAAATTTTATAATTTTTTATATTATAAATATAAATATTAAATTAGAACAAAAATTAAGATACAAAAAAAATAAACTAACTAGCTACTCTAGAGCTAGTCTTCTATTTTATAAAAGTATCATTTAAACTATTTTTAAAAATATTTAATATAAAAATATCAAAATAAAATGATATATAGTTTAAATGACTATTAATTAAAAGTGTTAAATAAACTACTGTTATTTTGACATATTATCATTCTAAAGTAAATATATCTAAGTTCTAAATTTATTACTTGCCTATTAACTTTATTTTTATAACACCTGTGGAAAACAAAAAGATTTTATTTATTATTATTCTTACGCTCCTCAAAATTAGTGAGCGTGTTTTATATAAAGCTGTTGTCCAAAAATGACCGATAGCTATTAATCAAAAAGAATAGCAGATAATAAAAACACTCGCTTAAATTAGCGAGCCTTATCACTCATATTGTCTTTAACCAATAAATTATAAAAACATATACCAAAGTGTCACAAAATCGTGAGGATATATTTAGAATCATGCAGAATTATAAAAAACATATAGGGGGGTATAACTCTAGGAAAAAGAATTCTTTTTAAAAGTCGCTCCAGTAGGTTTCTTTTCACAAAATTCTAAAAAATAATAAAGAGGGGATAATAATATTTAATTTCTGATAAACATTGATATCTATTAGCACAAATCTATTAAAAACATTTATAAAAAGCAAATAATAGTGTTGATTTTCTCGTCAATTTTGTTGAAAAATACTGCAATCTTTATGCATATTTGTTATAATACCTTTGTTTATATTTGTAGAAAAGGTTTAAACTAATACATAATTTACATAATTAAAATTTTAGTGATATATAATAATTTAATATAACAATAAAACCTGTGAAAGATAGCTAAAGCTATTTTCTTTTCCACAGGTAAAAAAACTTATATTATTTTATTATAATAAAAACATATATTTTATAAATATATATTTATTTATATATATATATAAGGAAAAATGACACAACACGAACATTAATCTATCCCAGTCATATCAATGCTTTGAGTGAGTTTTTCTATGCATAAGAAATACACTCAATTCTTATGCACTTTTTTGCATAAAAAAATAGCCTATGTACGGGTAATACATAAGCTATAAATTTTATATTAAATTTCTAATTTAATTGATGAGATTATGTTCTGTTTTCTATTATTGCGACTAATAGAATAAATCATTTTTAGGTGCTTATCTAAGCTAGTTGGTGTTAGTTTAGATAAGTTTTTTTCTTTTTGTAAATACTTTAATAACTCTAATTTAAATTTATTTGTTAAGTAGACTAATATTTCTTTACCTTTAGTTTTATTGATGTAATTTCTTATCTCATAAACTATTAACATATCTTTATTTATTGCTTTTAATTTTCTATCTTTGTTATAGAGTGAGTTATAATTAATATAATTTATTTATATCACATTTATTATCTGTATTTAAAACTATATTTTCTTTAATTGTACAATCAAACATAAATATTTCCGATGGAATTAAAATGATTTTTTTTCTAATTTCTCTATCATTAAAGCATGTTTAATTGCTGTTCCTCCAACATCTAGTACTAAATATTTCATAATATACAACTCCCCCTCTGTTAGATATTAGTTATTTTTTTTGTCTGGCTTAGATTCAATTACACTACTATCATCATTGAGTTTCATTTTACCTATAACACAAATTAACATTGCTATAATTATGAATACAATACAGCAAGGAAATATTAAAAATGCGTTATTGCTTATCAATTCACCAGCTACAAGATTTCCTATAATTTGTGGTATGCACAAAAATACATTATTTATCCCCATATATTCACCTAATCTCTCTTTAGGAGCAACAGCTGGAATCAATGCAAAAAACACTACACTAAACATAGCGGAAGCTAATCCATAAATTAATGTAAATGCCCATAACATACTTATGTTCATAACAAACGCCCCTACAATAAATCCTATAAGCCAAACTGTACAAGATAAAAACAAAATTAATTGTTTATTATATCTATCACATAATTTTCCTATAAATATTGAAAAAATAAGACTCATTAATGTCATACCAATCAATGCAGTACTAATTTCATTACTTGTAAATCCATTCATTTTTTCATAATATCTTATCCAATATGGCATTATAAATCCACAAGATAAGTATAAAAAGAATGCTGTCATAAATACTTTCATTGCAGACTTATTCTTTATAAAATCAAAACTCAATTTTGATGTGGATTTTACTAAACGGCTACTATCTTCTTTTACATTAACGACTGTTATTATATTAGTTACTATTACTACAACAGCTGACACAATAAGAGGCAACGCCGGATTCATATTAAATAAAATAACGCCAATTCCAAATACTATAATTCCACCAATACCACTAAAAGCATTTCTAAATCCTGTTGCAAGTCCAATTTCATTTTTTTCAACAGCTTCTGGCACCCATGCATAATAAGCTCCTTGATAAAAATTCATTGATAAATAAAATAAAAATGCAAAAATAAACATTTCAAAATAAAAAGAAGAAAAACCCAATAAAAACAAGAAAATAGCTCCTGCTAAAGACCCTATCAAAACAAATGGTTTTCTCTTACCTACTCTATCACTTAAAATTCCAGATACGTATGGTGCAAAAATCCCTGTAACCGATGCCATAGCAACCAAAATTCCTAATAAAAAAGATGATTTAGTTACAAGTGCTACCAACAAAGGCACTACTGTGCTATTCATATTCCAAGCAAGTCCTAAACCAATAGCAGGTAATGAAATTAATATAGGTGCTAATTTACTATTGCTTTTTTTTATTTCCATAAAAATTACACTTCCCTAAATATATTTAATAATAATCATTATTTAAACGTTTAAATTAAATTATAAATTAATTATATACCTTTCCTGTTTCTAATAAAAATACTATATGTCTTATTTACTATCTTTCAATAGAAACAAATTCTTCTATCTTAAATTTCCTAACTTTTTTTTCTTATTATACTATAAAAGCCTTTTTAAAAACGTTTGTTGTAAAGAGTATAATAAAATTTATATGTATATTTTCACTATTTCAATACCTAATAATACTTAATTTAAAAAAGACTATCTAAAATATTTTTTTTAGATAGTCTTAAATTTATTGTTCTAAAGCTATTTGTATTAATTCTTCAATATTGCTTATAGCTTTAACTTCTATATCCTTAAGTCCTGTAGGTATTTGTTTCTCATTATCTTTTGGAACAGTTACAAGTTTTATTCCTTTTCTTCTTGCTCCATAAATTTTTTCAAATATTCCACTAACAGGTTTTATATGACCTCTTAATGATATTTCACCAGTTACAGCTAAATCTTTCTTACCTCCTTGATATATTGGATCATGAACTGAACCTAAAAGAGGATTAGTTATTTCTCTTGGGTCCCATCTTAGAGGTGTTCCATTAACCTCTATAAATTTAGAATCTGCATCAAAAGGTGTTGCTTTAAACTCTTTAGCCATTTCTAATGCAATTCTTGCTGCAGTTGTTTTTCCAACCCCTGGAGGTCCATAAAGTATAATATGTTGAGGATATGGTGATACAAACTTTGATAATAAAGATTTTATTCTCTTATATTTTCTCTTCTCTTATACTCTTCTTTAGAAATTATGGTTTTCATCTCTTTTTGTTCTTCTTCTGTTACTTCTAAAAGATTTATTAAAGTTTCGTTCTTGTATTTATAATTTTTATTTTGGTCTTTATATACTGTTTCTGCTGACCTAGTAGCCCTTATAACTTCTTTTTCACCTAATGTCTGTCTAAATATACTATTTACTTCTAAAGTATCATGCAATGCCTTTTCTATGTCTTCAGTAAAATAACATGAATAATATCTATATAGAAATAATATAAGTTCCCTATGACCTTTTAAATCATACTCTCTTAACTCACATAGCTTTATTATGTCCTGTAGCCTTGCATAATAAAGACTTCTTTCTCTGCAGACAAATACACCTTTTTAGGTCTTCCTCTCTTTTTAAGTGCCTTCTCGCTTAATTCTGACATATATTTGTTTTGTATTTCTCTCAAATCATATAAATAATTATATTCATCTATTATTTTTACTTCAGTATTCGTTTTAGAATTAATACTTCCTGGCACTCTTAATATTCTTGTTGCATCTAGTGCTTGTCTATCTGCTCCAAATTATTTCAACGTTTTATAAAAATAATAAAATTACGAAATGTTTCAACTCGATATACGCCATTTTAAGAGATCTTAATTCTATATGATATTAATATTAATAGGTATAATCTATTTTATATAGTACATTCAATAAGTTAAGCTCTTTTTACAAATACATAATTTATATAAAATTTAAGTGTTATAATTCCTAAGCCTTATCTTTGGGGAAATCAGTTAATTTAATATTAATATATTTTTATTACATATTATTTTTTTTCAATAATTCATCTTCAATTTGTTCAAGTGATTTACCACGAGTTTCTGGAACAAATTTCATTACGAACGGAATAGCTAGGAAAGAAAATACAGTAAAGATTGCAAATGGTCCACCTATGTTATCATGAAAGAAAACAAGAATTGATAAGAAAAATTGTGTTACTAAGAAATTTCCTATCCAGTTTGCTGCAGATCCAAAAGAAGATCCTACTCCACGAATGTTTAATGGGAACATTTCTGCAATAAGTATCCAACATATTGGCCCCCATGAAACAGCAAATCCAAAAATATAGATTGCAATAAGTATAATTGTGAATATAGCGGCTGTTTCAATATTTACTGTATAGTTAATAATAGTTATTATCCCAAGTGAGAATCCCATTACTAATGCTCCCCATATTAAAAGCTTTTTACGTGGGAACTTGTCCATAATTTTAGTAGCTAAAATTGTTGATAAGAAATTCACTGTACCTATGCCTACAGAAATCCAAATAGATATACTATCTGAAAGATGAAAACCTTTAATGAAGACTTGTGGTAGATAATATATAACAGAATTAATTCCTACTAATTGTTGAAAAAACATAAGGCCAATAGCAGCTATAAGAGGTGCTTTACCTATAGTAAATAACTCTTTAATTCCACCTTTATGTGCTTTTGCATCAGCATTTTCTATATCTTGAAGTTCACTATTTATTTGTTCAGAAGTGTATTCCGGTCTTAATCTAATTAGTACTTTATGTGATAGTTCTTTTTTTCCTGCACGAACAAGATAACGAGGTGATTCAGGAAGAATTAAGCTACCCATAAACAATGCTAAAGCAGGTATTACAGCTGTTCCAAGCATCCATCTCCAGTCTGACCACCCCAAAATATTATGACCAAGGAAAGCTATATTAATGAAATATGCAACCAAAATTCCCAAAGTAATCATAAGTTGAAAAAGTGTTTGTAATGATCCACGTCTTTCTGTAGGTGCAAGTTCTGCTAAATAAGCTGGAGTTAATGCAGATGCAGAACCAACAGCTAAACCTAAAATAATTCTAGCTAATATCATAATTCCAAAGTCAGGTGCAAAAGCTGACATTAATGCTCCAATAATAAAAAATATTGATGCCATAAATAAAAGAGGTTTACGACCAAATCTATCGGCTAATCCACCAACTCCTAAAGCTCCTATACAAGAACCAATAAGAACCGCAGAAGTTACAAAACTAGTTTCAGTAATTGTTAATCGTAATGATGATTCAATAAGTGATGATGCACCAGAAATAACACCGGTATCAAAACCAAATAATAGCCCACCAAGTGCTCCAATGATAAATATAATATTGCTGTTTAATGAACGAGTGTGTTGAGTCATCATAATTAAATTTCTCCTTTCATGTTTCATTAATATTTTTTTATTTTTAATAAAATTTAATTAGAAAACGTTTTCTGATAACGCTTTCAATATATATTATACTTATATTAATTAGTAAATCAAATGAAAAAATTACCAATGCGACTTTTAAAAAATTTTTTATACATTTTACTCTTACTTCACAAATAAAAATATCTCCACATTTTACTAATAACATCTAAATATTAATAAAATATAAAATTTTAAGTATAATTCTAATTTAATATTACATAATAACAAAGCCTTTACTACTTCCTCCTCCACCTAGAAAAAGATACAAAATACCCTATAATACAAGGGCTGAAAAAAATGAGGGTAGATTTTTTCTTATATATATTTTATACTTAAACAAAAAGAATGAACTTATAAAAGTCCATTCTTTTTCATGTAAGTTATATGTCTCTCAAGTGTTTTTTGTACAATATTTAATTTTTGAGAGATTTCTTTATTTTTAAAGCCTTCTTCTCTAAGACTTTTTATATTTCTCTTTAGCTTCTTTACTATTATATGCTTTATTGTTTCTTTCTCTTTTCCTACGCCTATATTCATCTTTAGAAATTATAGTTAACATTTCTTTTTGTTCTATATCTGATATTTCTAAAAGATTTATTAAAGTTTCATTTTTATATTTATAGTCTTTATTCTCTTTTTTAAATACTGTTTCTGCTGACTTAGTAGCTCTCGTAACCTCTTTTTCAGCTAATGGTTGCTTAAACATACTATTTAATTCCAAAGTATCATACAATGCCTTTTCTATATCTTCAGTAAAATAACATGAATAATATCTATACAAGAACAATATTAATTCCCTATGACCTTTTAAATCATATTCTCTTAATTCACATAGCTTTATTATGTCCATAATCCTTGCATAATAAAGACCTCTTTCTCTAAAGATGTATTTTACCTTTTTAGGTCTACCTCGTCTTACAAGTGCCTTCTCGCTTAATTCAGGCATATATTCGCTTTGAATCTCTCTTAGCTCATAAAAATAATCATAATTATCGATTATTTTTACCTCTGTATGTGTCTTTGAATTAAAACTTCCTGGCACTCTTAATATTCTTGTTGCGTCTAATGCTTGTCTATTTGCTCCAAACTCTTTTAATGTTTTATAAAAATATTCTTCAACTGCTTTCCAAAGAGGTAAAGCCATACTAGGTACTTTTTTATAAGCCATATTAAATATAAACCCCTTCCACTATCAATAATAAAATTAGGAATTGGTATAGATTGTTTAAAATGATTTTCATTTAGATTTATTAAAATTTGTTCTTTTGTAAAATCTGTTTTATACGTATCTAAATCTATAAATAATGCATTAAGTTCTTTAATACATTCTATCCTTCTATAAGTCTTATAAAACGATTTAGAGTGATATATATTATCCTCATCAAACTTTAATTCAATTAAGTCTTTATACTTATAATGCCATTGCTTAATATCCTTAATCAGATATTTTAGCTTTAGTTACCCACACATCGCTATTTTCATGAATTATATTTATATATTTAATACTTGGAGATAGACTTCCTTTATTTTCTTGGTTTAAAGCTAATGTCAATTTTCTCTCTCACATCCTTTTATTAGTCAAATTACAGCATAATTTTCTTTTTAGAGTTTTATTATTTGCATATAATTTAAGCTAGTACATAGATTAACATTACATTCATTAATATTAGATTATTAAATAATTGTAAATTATGTCACCAAAGTTATATAAAAACTCTCTATCCCTTTATACTTTATTTATATAAAGATAAATTATATTATTTTTAAATATAGAAAATAAGTGAGATTTAAATGGATAACACTATTGTTAATCAAGGATTTTATAAATTAAACAACAAAATATTGAAATTCAATATTTCTAAAAACAAAGAAGAAATATTATTTAATCATTACATAATGCAAAAAGAGAATATTCAAAGAATTAAAAATGAATTACCTAAAGGACAATTTTATCTGACTATTAGAACCGTCTGTAATGATTTAGAAGTAACTTATGGCAAGGCTAGGCATTTAATAAACACCTTTGAAAAGCTTGATATTATCACACTTGTTAAAGCTGGGGGAAAGAACAGAACACCATCAATATATCTATATAATTCTTTCATAAATAACGACACTGTAAACAACACTGTTAATAGCACTGCTGACAACAATGTAAAACTTAGTGATATTAATACTTTAGAGAATATAAATAATACTGTTTATAACACTGTTAACGACACTGCTTACAACACATCTAAAAAAGAAATACTAAAAAGAAATATTAAAAATAATAATATATCTAAAGATATATATGTATCAAATAACATTGATACTATTAAAGAAAGATGGAACTCTTTAAATATTTCAAATATAGTTAACATAAAAGGAAAGAGATTAAAACTATTAAATGCAAGAATAAAAGAATATGGTTTAGGCTCTGTTTTTGCAGCAATAGAAAATATTAAGAAATCAGATTTTTTAAAAGGCCAAAACAATAAAAACTGGATTATTAATTTTGATTGGTTTATACGCCCTAATAACTTCATAAAAGTTTTGGAGGGTAATTATACTAATAGAATAGCAAAAGGACAACAGAAGGTGTTACAACCTTTAGAAAGAATATATGAATGATAAAAATATATATTTATATATATGTTCTATTAAAATAACTTAAAATATTTATTATATTTTTTCTTTTATCTAAAATAATTTTTGTAGTGATATTATATTTATCACTACATATTTTTATTATTTAATTTTACTAAACTAGTTTATTTTCAATAACTTTTTCTATTAATTTTAGAATATATCAAGCTTATAGCTACTTTATATAATCCCCCCTTTAGTATTTTTTAGAATTTTGTAAAAGTAAATCTATTGGCGCGACTTTCAAGAGAAAGGCTAAATCCTAAAACGTAGCCCCCTATATTCAGTTAAATCTTTTTCTTCACAAGTAATGAATCATGGTAAAATATATATAGTTTTGATTAAGTTTTATACACGTATTCACAATGATTTTAAATTGCATTTGATGAACCTTCTTAATTTTGAAAAAGTTTAAATCTATTCAGGTATTAATGATTACTTGGTTAAAAAAGTTTTTATATATAATAACATCATTAATGGAATTAACTAATAATAGTTAAATACTATATAATATAGAGTTTTGCATAAATTTTGGTGCAAAATTTTATTTATTACTTAAGTTAAATGTTTGAATTTATAGTAGATAAGGGCGATAATGATTGTATAAATATAGAGAAAGAAGGTATATTTTATGAGATGTTTAATTTGTGAAAGAATTAATATGATTAAACAAGGAAATAATCCTTATTTTGTTAAAGAACTAGAAACAGGTTATGTGGTGATTGGGGATTATCAACATTTTTATGGGTATACGTTGTTTTTATGTAAACAACATGTTACAGAACTACATAATTTATCATATGAGTTCAAAATTAAGTATCTTGAGGAAATGAGTCTTGTAGCAGAAGCTGTTTATACTGCATTTAAGCCTGAAAAAATGAACTATGAATTATTAGGAAATGGAGATACTCATGTACATTGGCATTTATTTCCTAGAGTCACAGGAGATACACCAATAAAAGGACCTGTATGGTGGTTGCCAAAGGAAGAGATGTGGGATGATTCTAAAAGACCAAATAATGAAGAACTTAGTTTTATGATAAATAGATTAAAAATGGAAATAGATAATTTAATGAAATAAACTTAATTAAGAAGAGAATGTGATAAGGCTACTAGTGGACATATATTTGTTACATTAGGAAAATTATTTGTTAAAGTAAGAAAAAGGAATGTATTAAAAAAATGACAATAGTATTTTATTTTGTGAAATTAAATGATTATCAGATAAGTGTATACTTTGATAAAAAATCTAAAAGTCGTGGGCAAATCCATACAAATGTACAATAAAGTGAATAATAAAGCCATTTTTCAAATTAGAAAACAGATTTTTTATAGAATGAAAGAATATGGTTTTATTGAGAAAAATAGATTATAAAAAATAGTTAGTGAAGTACATGTTTTTTAGGAAATTTTTCTTTTTATAGTTGTATACATGTTTAAATAAGTTATATAGAGATTTTTCTCTTCACAGGTTTATACAATGGTTAAGTTATAACTTTAGATGTTCATCTCATGAACTTTTGAAAATAAAGAGGTAGAAGTATTTGAATTTGAAGGAAAGATATTATTTAATCCAAGACATATTGGAGAATGCTTAGGAATTTTCCAAAGTACTGTTAGTGATCACATCTGTAGCATGAATGACAAACAAGTTATTACCTTAAAAAATTTAGATGTTGATATTATCTACTTTAGAAAATTAGCTAATAGATGTGAAATATAATAGCAAGATACTATAAATCTGCCATACAGTCGATTTGATATGGATTTAGATACAAAAATCATAGCAAGATTATAGCAAGATTTATCTAGGCTTTTATAAATTATTTTATTACCTATCAGCGATAAAAAAGCTTGTAGTAAAAAGAGGATATATATTGTTTTTTTATTATAATAAAATATTATGGCTTTTATTTAAATCAAAATTAGAAATTCATTTAATAATTTGACCTTTTTAAATAAATTTTATTTGTATACATCTTTGAAAACCTGTAAACAAGCCATTTAAACTCCCAACTTCGGAAAATCTACGTTTCTGAAGTTATAAGTTCTATGATTAAAAATTGTTCTTGCTTTTATAATACAATATAATATTATATTTAACAGGGAGTGTAACACTGCCCTTAATGGTTTGCTTATAATAGCTTTATTATCGTTATTTTTATTGTGAGTTTGATGATTAGTGCGAATAATCCATCAAGCTCTTTTATTTTGATACCTGTGGAAAAGAAAAAAGATTATTTTTATTTTTCAGTTCTTGAATTGAAAATAATAAATATCATTTATTGTTAATATCTATTTTAAACGATGTATACGCTTCGTAGGAAGGTTTTTAATATATTTATATAGAATATCTATTCTCTCACACAAAAACCTCTTAGAAATGATTTTAAAAGTGTTAGAATTAATTTTATAGTTTTTATTATTTTATCTTATATTTAATTTTAATCCATTTAAAAACAGGTGTACTTTTTTGTACACCTACACTATTGTTTTCTATTACTAAATCAACGTCAGTTGATACATATATATCTTTAGATATATTATTATTTTTAATATTTCTTTTTTAGATGTATCACTTACAGTATAATTTACAGTATCGCTTTTATATAGATAAACTAAAATTTTTTAAAAACCGAAAATTCTCCATAAATAACTCCAATAATAAGACCTTTTCAAAATCTTTTCTAAAATATTCCTCCTATTTTTTATAAAAGTTTCAGCATGTCATAAATTTAAATAGTATTATAAACATGTATACGCCTTTTTGAGAGGTTTTAAATTCAATTAGATAATTATTCATATTAGAATAAAGTTTAAAACAGATTAAAATTGATTTTAATCTTATTTAAGTTATAAACAAAAAAGATGTAGTTTTTTACTACACCTTATCACTTTGTATACATCAATTTAAATATGTATCACTAAAATTTTAACTATGTATTAATTTATACATTTTCTATAAATATAAACAAAGGTATTATAACAAACATGTATAAAGATTGCAGTATTTTTCAATAAAATTGACGAGAAAAGCAACACTATTATTTGTTTTTATAAATGTTTTTAATAGATTTATGCTAATAAATATCTGCATTTATCAGAATTTAGATATTATTTAATCCTCGTTTTAGCATTTTTTAGGATTTTATGAAAGAAATCTACTGGCGCGACTTTTAATATAAAAGCTTGTTTTTTAACATGTCCCCTCTATGTATATATTCAAAATATATTGATATCAACATTCGCTAATTTTAGCGAGATATCCAAAAAGTATATTAAATAGATAGCTTGTTATAAGCATTTTGTGATTATGGAATATTTTTGAGTTACTCTTAATAGCTGCCATAATTAATTTCACTATAAGTATTACTTTACTAGGTTTTTATTTGTAATTTTAACCAATCATAACTTTATGAAGCCTTTGATATAATCAATGTTTTTGCTTTATCTGTTACTATTTTTACCCCCCTTTCATGAGTTTTGGGAAATTTGCGAAAAGAAACCTACTGGAGCGACTTTTTAAATATTAGCCTAAATTTTTAGACCTACCCCCCTACCTTTTCAAAATCCATGTTTTAAACTATTTTTAACTACACATAACTTTGGCAGCATAATGTGCTATACCCATACAACCAATTAGCCACACAGCAACTCCACTCATTATTAATGGCATATAATCATCTTCTTTCTTTCTATTCTCTATACCTTTTAATCAATACCTTTAATTCATGTTGTATTTCCTCTTTATTACTTAGATATTTTCTGTGAACTTTCTGATGACAACTTTCACATAAAGAAATTAGATTATCTTTATCAAATCTTTTTAACCAATTATCTTTTAATTCTTCTATGTGATGTATTGTACCTGAGTTATTCAATTCATTCTTTTCTAAGCACATAAGACATAAATTATTATCTAAACCTCTTATAATATCTCTTACCCTTAACCATTCCTTAGAACTATAAAACTTTTGTTCCTTAGTATCTTTTCTATCTTTCTTATAAATACTATGTCTAATTCCTATCTTAGCCTTACAGCTATTACAGTATCTTTCTTTAATATCTATAAGATTTCTATTGCATAATTTACAAAACTTTTTCATTTTTCCCCTTGTATTTTCCATAAAAAAGTTTATTATTAAAATAAACAATTTCATTTTTTGCTATAAATTCAAAAAAGCCTGTAATAAACAGGCTCTTTTTTTATACTTCAATCTTTTTATTGTTTTGTTGTTTAGGCTACAAAACACGCATTTACGTAAAAAAATAAAGAGTAACAAAATATTACTCTCTACATTTAAATATAATTATCTTTATTCTTAAACCAGAGCAACCGAGGGGCGTTATAATGGTGTCTCTTAATTTAAATACAACTATTGTTATTCTTAAACGGGCATTTATTTAGGGAATAACCAAATTATCAACGCATTTAAATACAACTATTGTTATTCTTAAACCTTATTTTATAAACTGTATAGCTTTTAGTAAGACAGCATTTAAATACAACTATTGTTATTCTTAAACAATAAATAAAATACTAAGCTTCTAAACTTAGTATATTTAAATACAACTATTGTTATTCTTAAACGTATATGCATTATATCAATAAAATATACGTTTCGTTATTTAAATACAACTATTGTTATTCTTAAACCCTCAGCTTTATATTGAATCATCTCAATAAGCCTTATTTAAATACAACTATTGTTATTCTTAAACCACAGTAAAATAGCCATTTGTATTTAAATAAATTTCTATGAATTCTTTTAAAATAGCCATTTATTAATTAAATTACCAGCTAATTTTACATTTTAAAAAATAGCCTTATTACTATGTTTTCTAAAATTACTTGGTAAATTATTAAATTATTAAATAACAATATTGTATTCTTGTACACGCCCATTAAAATGTTTTGCACAAGGCTTTTACCTATTTAATACAGGAGCGTTTGGTAGAGAGTTACTGCAAGGGACTCCTTATTTATAATAATTTGTTTTAACAGCACTTCTCACCTTTAGGCAGCTAAATCTACCTTTATTATAAATATAATGTAACATTTTTCCATAGGAATTGCAATATTTAATATTGTTTTTTTACTTGTTCTTCTATAATTTTTTCTATATCAGGAATAGCAATATTCTTACTTGCGTTAACATCAGCATTGTCCTTATAATTACATACTGTACAAGAAAAACTTTCTTGAGTCTTTCTATTTTCTTTATCTATATTCCCACATTTACTACATCTTTGAGATGTATATTTAGGATTAATAAAATATACTCTTATTCCATTTTCCTCAGCTTTATACTTAATTTTTTGTTGAAGGTCATAGTAACTCCAATTTTTAAGTAAGCTTTCCTGTTGTTGTTCACTAAATCCACTTAAATCCTCCATTTGAATTAATCCTACTCTATATTTAATAGCTACATCAACAATGTATCTAGAAACCTTATGATTATAAGTATCTCTAAAATTATTATATTTTCTTCCCATGTAATTAGCTTTTTCCATTTTAGTTTTATAGCCATGACCTCTATTATTATCACTTGCCCACTTACTAGCAATAGATAAAGCTTTTCTTCTAGACTCTAATTTTGTCTATAATGCATAAGTTCTGTTCCATCTATACATGTATCTTTAAAGCTCATTTTTATATATTCATATTTAGAAGCATCATATATACTTAAAGTAGCTACTTTAGATACTCCAAGATCAATTCCCATTACTAAATTCTCATTTGTTTTAATCTCTTCTAGGTTAAAGGAAAAACTAATAGTTGCCATCCACTTTTTCTTTTTTTGATTATAGCTAATTTGCATAGCTCCTTGTTTATAACTTTTCCAACAACCTTCTAATAATACTTTTTTCACTTGAACCCAATTTAGGAAATAAAAAATTAACTCTTTTAATTCCCAATTCTTTTTGTTTAGGAAGATTAAAAAATCCTATTTCTGCACCTAATCCTTTTGGGTGTTTCGATAATGTTATAAGCATTATTATGTATAATTATTGGATTAGTTCTTTTAAAAGTAGTTAGAGATACATTTCCCTTTAAAAGTCCTGCTTTTTTATCATTTTTATATCTATTAACTACAAATTGCCTTGTCTGTGCAACGTTATTTGATAAAGCTCCAGGCATATATTCATTCATTCTATTCTCTATCCATGCCGCAAAACTTTTACCATATAATTTCTTATCATCACTTCTTGGCAAATCAGTTTCTTTAATTATAAAGTTTTGCATATCATTCTCATACATATAGCTTATAGCTCTATTACACGCTAAATAACTAATATTGCAAATCCCTCAATTCTTTATAAAAGTCTACTTCTTTAAGTATATGTTTACTACTATATTCAATCGCAACTTGTACACATTTTGTTGTCATTCTATACACACTCCATAATAAAAAATAATATTATTATAAAAGTTTCTACAAATTCTAACTATAATCCTTTAAATATTTAAAATATAAATAACTAAATTGAAATTATAAGACAACCTAATAACATTAAATTTTATATTTTTTAATACACATAAAGACATTAAAAACATAACATAATACTAATTGTGTTTACTTTTCTAAACTCTCACAAACATATATAATAATGCATGTTAGAAGCTGTTTTAAAATATAAAACTAACATAGGCTCAATATGTTACTTTTAATAGATTTTAAAA
>NZ_UAUL01000004.1 GCF_900456775.1 Sarcina ventriculi
ATGATAAGACAAAATGAAAGTGGTTTATGGAGTATATTTGTACCTGATTTAAAAGAAGGTATGAAGTATAAATTTGCTGTTACTAATGAAGATGAAACATGGACTGTTTTAAAAGCAGATCCCTATGCATTTAAATCTGAATTGCGTCCAGATACAGCATCTATACTGGTTAAAGAATCTAAATATAGATGGGGAGATAAAAAGTGGTTGAATAAGAGGGAGAAAATAAATCATTTTGAAACTCCTATGAATATTTATGAGCTACATTTAGGTTCATGGAAAAGAAATGATAAGGAATTTTTAACTTACGATGAATTGAGCAAAATATTACCTGAATATATTAAGGATATGGGTTATACTCATGTTGAAATTATGCCAGTAAATGAACACCCATTAGATAAGTCGTGGGGATATCAAATTACAGGATATTATTCACCTACTAGTAGGTATGGTGATGCTAAAGGATTAAAAAATTTAATTAATAATCTTCATAAAGAGGATATAGGTGTAATTTTTGATTGGGTACCTGGTCACTTTTGCAAAGATGAACATGGATTAGCTTATTTTGATGGTACTGCAACCTATGAATATGGAGCAAGTTGGAAATCAGAAAATAAGGGTTGGGGAACCAATAATTTTGATTTAGGAAGGCCAGAGGTAAAAAGTTTTTTAATATCTAATGCATGTTATTGGATAGATGAATTTCATGTAGATGGATTAAGGGTAGATGCTGTATCTAATATGCTTTATTTAGATTATGGAAGAAATTATGGAGAGTGGGAACCTAATATATATGGAAAAAATGGAAATTTAGAAGCTATAGATTTTTTAAAGAACTTTAATAAAACGGTAAAAAGCAATTTCCCGGGTGTGATAACCATTGCTGAGGAATCAACGTCTTGGGAAGGAATTACTGCATCAATTGAAGATGGGGGATTAGCTTTTGATTTTAAATGGAATATGGGATGGATGAATGATACTTTAAGATATATAGAAAAAGACCCTATATATAGAAAATATCATCATAATCAATTAAATTTTTCTATGGTATATAACTATTCAGAAAAATTTATATTACCTATTTCTCATGATGAAGTTGTTCATGGAAAAGGTTCTTTAATAGGTAAAATGCCAGGAGATAATTGGAATAAGTATGCTGGCTTAAGATTATATTCAGCGTTTATGATGGGACATCCTGGTAAAAAATTGTTGTTTATGGGAAGTGAATTTGGTCAGTTTGTTGAATGGCAAGAAAATCAACAATTGCAATGGCAAGTGATAGAAAAATATGATATACATCATAAAATTCATAATTATTTTAAGGATTTAAATAAGTTTTATCTGGAAAATAAAGCTTTGTGGGAATGTGATTATGATGTTGATGGATTCGAATGGATAGATGCTAATAATGCTGAAAAAAGTATATTGACATTTATGAGAAAAGGCAAAGAAAAAGAAGATACTTTAATATTTATTTGTAATTTTACTCCAGTTGTATATTATGATTTTGGGGTTGGAGTTAATGAGAAAGGAATCTATAAGGAAGTGTTTAATAGTGATAATCTTGCTTATGGAGGTTCAGATCAAATAATGAAAGAAGAATTTAAATCTATAAATGAATCATGGAATGAGAAACCATATAAAGTGCTATTAAAAGTACCACCTATGGCTGTATTGGTAATAAAAAAATGTGCTGAGTTAATTGAGGATGAAAAAATTTTAGCTGAAACATTGAGCAGTAAAAGTGAACTAACTAGTTTAGATGAAAATGAAGTTAAAATTATAGATAATAAATTTAAAGAAGAAAATTAGATATATAAAAGGAGCTTTGTTATGAGAGTTTTATTTGCGGCATCAGAAGCACATCCATTTATAAAAAGTGGCGGACTTGGAGATGTTATGGGTGCATTGCCTAAAGAATTAAGAAATTTAGATATTGATGCAAGGGTCATAATACCAAGATATAAAAATATAAGACAAGATTTTTTTAACGATATGGTGTATATAAGATCATTTAATGTTCATGTGGGATGGAGAAATCAACATTGCGATGTTTTTGAGTATACTTATGATAATGTTATCTATTATTTTATAGGTAATGATTATTATTTTAATAGGGATGAAATGTATGGGCATTTGGATGATGGAGAAAAATTTGCTTTTTTTAGTAGAGCAATTTTAAATTTTATTGGAGAGCATAATTGGTGTCCTGATATTATTCATTGTAATGATTGGCAAACTGGAATGTTACCAGTTATGTTAAGGGTAGAGTATTTAAGGAATAGCTTTTATTCAAATATAAAAACGGTCTATTCTATTCACAATTTACTATTTCAAGGTAATTTTAGTCCAAGCGTGCTTCCAGAACTGTTCGGTTATGACTATACCCTTTATGAAAATATGAGTCTAGAATTGAATGGGGCTGTTAGTTATATGAAAGGAGGAATAAATTTTTCAGATAAAATTTCAACTGTAAGTAGGACATATGCAGAAGAAATAAAAACGAAAGAATATGGAGAAAATTTAGAGGGATTACTAGTATATAGAGCTAATGATTTAGTTGGTATAGTAAATGGGATTGATTATAATGAATATAATCCAGCAGAAGATATTCATATTTGTAAGAAATATGGCATATATAATTTACATGATAAATCTGAAAATAAAAGGGATCTTCAATATTCTTTAGGACTACCTATTAATCATAATGTACCTGTTATATCAATTGTTTCGAGATTAACTAATCAAAAAGGTATTGATCTTATAATAAATTCTATTGAGCAAATTTTAGAAAGAGGAGCTCAATTGGTTATATTAGGAACTGGAGAAGAAAGGTATGAAAATTATTTTAGATATTTACAAGATAAATACAGAGATAAAGTTTCAGCCAATATAACATTTGATAATGCTTTAGCTCATAGAATTTATGCAGGATCTGATATGTTTTTAATGCCATCAATGTTTGAACCTTGTGGTCTTGGACAACTTATAGCTTTAAGATATGGAACAGTTCCTATAGTTAGGGAAACTGGTGGGCTAAAGGATACAGTTATACCATATAATAAAATAAGTGGAATTGGAAATGGATTTAGTTTTAGAGAGTATAAAGCAGAAGATTTATCACTTATTATGAATTATGCATTGGATTTTTATTATAATGATAAAAATGCATGGAACTCAATAATTAGTCAAGCGATTAATTCCAATAATAGTTGGCACAAATCAGCAAATGAATATAAAAATTTATATGAAGAAATTATTTGGGGATAATTTATTAATTAAAAAATGAAATGGGCATTTGAAATTTTAAATAATTAATAAAAGTTTTCAAAATATTATCAATTTAATGAGGGGAGGATGCTGTAGAATTAAAAATTTTACAGTAGTGTAATAATGATAACTACAATAGTATGTAGAGAAGATGGATGTGATAGCAACTGTTTTTATATAAGAGATAATGAAGAAAAGTTGCAATTAACGTGCATTAAATGTAATAAAACTTGGGAGATATCAAGAAGTAAGCAAATTTTCACAATACTATCCAATTGTTCTTCATGTAGCAATGAAACTTTTAAAGTATTTAAAGACACGGAAGGAGAAAATATATTTTTTAAATGCATTAAATGTGGAAATCCTCCTGAAAAAGTTTATATAGATGATGATGGAGTGCAAGTGTCTTACGAAGTTAAAATATTAAATGATATGAAGTATAATTTGTATAGGCTTAATGAAAATTTAAAGAATTTAGAAGAAAAAATTAATGGATTGGAAAGTGGACAAGATATTTTGGAGCAATCATTAGCATATGTGACAAAATTTCTATCTAATTAAATGATACTATCTTAAACTGTGTGATATATAAGCAATTATATCTGCAATTTAAGATAGTATTTATTTTTTTAAATGTTAATTAAATTTCCATAAATATTAAAAAAAATATAGAAATATGATTGTAAAGTGTAGAATTTTAAGGATTATTAGTATAAAAAAAATTATCTAAAAAATAATAATATAAAGTAAAATATGTTATAATATAGTTATAAATGAAAAGTTTAACATTTATATGGTTAAAGGAAGAATTTTGAGGGGAGATACATTACATGACAAAAAAAGAGATTGTAGCAATGATTCTAGCTGGAGGACAAGGCTCTAGATTAGGCGTATTAACTAAAGATTTAGCAAAACCAGCAGTTCCTTTTGGTGGAAAATATAAGATAATAGATTTCCCATTAAGTAACTGTTCAAATTCTGGGATATACACTGTGGGGGTGTTAACTCAGTATAAACCATTGGAACTAAATTCTCATATAGGAATTGGTGATACTTGGGATTTAGATAGAAGAAATGGCGGAGTTAGAATATTGCCACCGTATCAGAAAGAAAAAGGTGGAGATTGGTATAAAGGTACAGCAAATGCTATTTATCAAAATGTTGCATTTATAGAGATGCATGATCCTGAATATGTTCTTATATTATCAGGAGACCATATATATAAAATGGATTATGATAAAATGCTAGATTTTCATAAAGAAAAACAAGCTGACGCGACAATTGCTGTAATAGATGTGCCATTAAAAGAAGCTAGTAGATTTGGAATAATGAATACTAATGATGATTTATCAATATATGAGTTTGAAGAAAAACCAGAGAATCCTAAAAGTACAAATGCATCTATGGGAATATATATATTTAATTGGAAAGTTTTGAAACGAGCTTTAGAAGAGGATGAATTAGATGAATTATCTTCAAATGATTTTGGAAAAAATATAATTCCTAAAATGCTTGAAGAGGGAAGAAAATTGGTAGCTTATCCGTTCAAAGGATATTGGAAGGATGTAGGAACTATAGAGAGTCTTTGGGAAGCTAATATGGATTTGTTAAAAGATGAAAATGAATTAAGTCTTCATGATGATGAGTGGAAGATATATTCAGCTAATCCTGTTAGACCAGCACAATATATAGGACCAGAAGCTAAAATTAAAAATTCTTTAATAGTTGAAGGATGTATTGTTAATGGAATAGTTGAGAATTCAGTTTTATTTCAAGGTGTTCATGTAGGAGAAAATACAGTAATAAGAAATTCTGTTATAATGCCTAATACCATAATTGAAGAAAATTCAGTTATAGATAAAGCTATAATTGGCAGTGAAGTTCACATTTTAAGTAATTGTAATGTTGGAAATGGAGACAGTATTTCAGTTATAGCATCTAATGAGAATATAGAAGAAGTAATCAAATAACATTAATGGTAGGGGGAATTTAGAGAGATGAACAATTGTATAGGAATAATAAATTTAGATGAAAATGAAAGCAGAATGAGTGAGTTGGTTAAAAATAGACCATTAGCATCTGTTCCGTTAGCTGCTAGATATAGAATAATAGATTTTGTATTATCAAATATGACTAATGCGGGTATGGATTCTATAGGAATATTTACAAAAAATAAATCACGTTCATTAGTAGATCATTTAACTAATGGAAGACCTTGGGATCTTCACAGAAAAAAGCACGGGTTAAGAGTTTTTAACTTTGGAGATAAGGATCCACAATATGATGATATGTATAATTTTGCAGATAACATAGAGTTTTTGACAAAAAGCAGAAAAGAGTATGTTGTAATAGCACCATCATATATGATATGTAATATAGATTATAAAGAATTAATAAAATATCATAGAGAACAGGATAATGATATAACAATAGTATATAAAAATATTGCAGATGGAAATTCTAATTTTATAGAATGTGATGTTTTAAATATATTAGAAAATGGTATAGTCAAAGGTATAGGTAAAAATATAGGTAGAGAGCCTAATCTTAACATATCAATGGAAATGTATGTATTGAGAACTGACTTATTAATAGAAATGATTTATGAATGCATAAGGCAGGGAGTTTATAAAAAGGTTAAAAGTTATATAAGTTCAAACTTAGAGAATTTAAAGGTTGGTTCTTATAAATTTGATGGATATTTAAGCTGTGTAAATTCTTTAAGATCTTATTATAAAACTAATATGGATATTCTTATTCCTGAAGTATATACGGAATTATTTTTAGGAGACAGACCTATATATACAAAATCTAAAGATGAGTCTCCAACTCACTATGCTGAAAAAAGTATAGTTAAAAATTCGGTAATTGCAAATGGATCCTATATAGAGGGGACAGTTGAGAATTGTATAATAGGAAGAAGGGTATATGTGGCACCTGGAGCTGTGGTTAAAAATTGTGTAATAATGCAAGAAACAGTGATAGGAAATGATGCTAAAATTGACAGAGTGATAGCTGATAAAGCTTCTGTGATAAGGGAAGATGAGAAAGTAATAGGACTAAAAATGTATCCTGTGGTTATAAAAAAATCTACACTTTTATAAATAGATATTTAGAAATATTAAAATATTCTAGTTTAGATAAAAATTATGTATGTAATTCGGATAGATTGTTTAGAATTATATAAGTATGTTTAATAATATTAGAATTTATTAAAAAGGTCTAATTCAAAATTAGACCTTTTTATTTACAAGAAGATATGAAAAATTAGATGTTAAACTAATAATAGCTATAGTATGTAAAATTTATAGTAATTAATGAATTATTAATTATATCGTTAAAAAAATAAAAAAAATTTAATAATAATAGAAATAAAAATAAATCTATTTGCTAATATAATAATATATTGATTTTTTGATAAATAATGGTATAATAAACCTATATTTATAATTTAATGAGAAAAATGTTAAATATGAGTGAAGGGGGAAAGTTAATGGCGATTGTAAAAGAAAAAAAGAAAAAAAAATTTAGTTTTTTGAATGCAATTGAAAAAGTAGGAAACAAATTGCCACATCCGGCAACGATTTTCATAATTCTTTGCGTTGGAATAGTAATTTTATCCCATGTATTAGCTAAAATAGGTGTTCAAGTAACTTATACTGGAATGGATAGATCAGATGGTAATACAATAAAAGATATGACAGTTAGTGTACAGAGCCTATTAACAGCTGATGGAATTAGGTATATTTTCACATCGTTAATTACCAATTTTACCGGTTTTGCTGCGTTAGGAACAGTTTTAGTTGCTATGTTAGGTGTTGGTGTTGCTGAAGGCACAGGTCTTATAGGGACTGCTTTAAGAAAAATAGTTCTTAATACTCCTAAAAGTTTAATAACAGTTGTAGTTGTATTTGCTGGTGTAATGTCAAGTATAGCATCAGATGCAGGATACGTTATATTAATTCCTTTAGGAGCAGTAGTATTTTTAAGTTTTGGAAGACATCCATTAGCTGGTATAGCAGCAGCTTTTGCTGGTGTTTCAGGAGGATTTAGTGCTAATTTATTTCCAGGGTCTACGGATGCCTTGTTATCTGGTATGACTACAGAGGGTGCTAAAATGATTGATCCAACAGCAACTGTATCTGTAACATCTAACTGGTTTTTTCTTATAGCATCTACGATACTAATAACAATTATAGGAACTGTAATAACAGAAAAGATTGTTGAACCTAGGCTTGGAAAATATAAAGGTGCAATGGATGGATTTGAAGAGGATGCATTAAACCCATTAAATAAAAGAGAAAAAAGAGGTCTTAAATTTGCTGGGATATTTCTTTTAGTAGGAATTATATTTATAGGTTTTTTAACAATACCAGCAAATGCTCCTCTTAGAAATGCAGAGACAGGGGCACTTTTAAAATCTCCATTTATGGATAGTATAGTAGTTACCATAGCATTATTGTTTTTCTTAGCAGGTGTAGGTTATGGTATTGGTGCTGGAACTATAAAAAATGATAAAGATATAGTGGCACAAATGTCGAAGACAATGTCTACAATGGGAGGATATTTAGTATTAGTATTTTTTGCATCTCAATTTGTAGCTTATTTTGCCAAAACTAATTTAGGAACTGTAATTGCAGTTAAAGGTGCTAATTTCTTGCAAGCTACTGGAATTAAGGGTATACCATTATTAATAGGCTTTGTGCTTGTTACTGCATTTATAAATTTATTCATGGGATCGGCTTCTGCTAAGTGGGCAATAATGGCACCAATATTTGTACCAATGCTTATGCAAATGTCAATTAGTCCTGAGATAACTCAAATGGCTTATAGAATTGGAGATTCAACAACAAATATAATATCACCACTTATGACATATTTTGCTCTTATCGTATCTTTTGCAGAAAAATATGATAAGGAGTCTGGAGTTGGAACAATGATTTCAACTATGATACCATATTCTATGGCATTGTTAATAGGATGGTCAGTACTTTTAATAATTTGGATTATGTTTAATCTTCCATTTGGTATAGCATAAAATATATAGTAGCCTCATCAAGAAAATATTTTTGATGGGGTTATTTTTATGTGTTTTTGATTAATTAAATGAAAATTACAAATTAAAAAATAACTTAAAGAAATAATAATAAAAAAATAAAAAAATTATTATTAAAAAGTTGTTGACAAAGATTAAGTAAAGTGATAAGATAAAGAAGTCGCTTGAGGGCGACAAAGAAAAAAGAAAAACAATGGTCTTTGAAAATTAAACAGATAATTTAAGTAAACCAGCAATTCTTTTATAAGTAATATGAGTAGATTAAACTCAAATAAAAACTAAGAAATTAGTATATTTTAATTTGAGAGTTTGATCCTGGCTCAGGATGAACGCTGGCGGCGTGCTTAACACATGCAAGTCGAGCGAGAAAAGTTCTTCGGAGCTTTTCTAGCGGCGGACGGGTGAGTAACACGTGGGCAACCTGCCTCATAGAGGGGAATAGCCTTCCGAAAGGAAGATTAATACCGCATAACATTGTTGAAAGGCATCTTTTAACAATCAAAGGAGCAATCCGCTATGAGATGGGCCCGCGGCGCATTAGCTAGTTGGTGAGGTAACGGCTCACCAAGGCGACGATGCGTAGCCGACCTGAGAGGGTGATCGGCCACATTGGAACTGAGACACGGTCCAGACTCCTACGGGAGGCAGCAGTGGGGAATATTGCACAATGGGGGAAACCCTGATGCAGCAACGCCGCGTGAGTGATGAAGGTCTTCGGATTGTAAAGCTCTGTCTTTAGGGACGATAATGACGGTACCTAAGGAGGAAGCCACGGCTAACTACGTGCCAGCAGCCGCGGTAATACGTAGGTGGCAAGCGTTATCCGGATTTACTGGGCGTAAAGGGAGCGTAGGCGGATATTTAAGTGGGATGTGAAATACCCGAGCTTAACTTGGGAGCTGCATTCCAAACTGGATATCTAGAGTGCAGGAGAGGAGAATGGAATTCCTAGTGTAGCGGTGAAATGCGTAGAGATTAGGAAGAACACCAGTGGCGAAGGCGATTCTCTGGACTGTAACTGACGCTGAGGCTCGAAAGCGTGGGGAGCAAACAGGATTAGATACCCTGGTAGTCCACGCCGTAAACGATGAATACTAGGTGTAGGGGCCCCAAGCCTCTGTGCCGCCGCTAACGCATTAAGTATTCCGCCTGGGGAGTACGGTCGCAAGATTAAAACTCAAAGGAATTGACGGGGACCCGCACAAGCAGCGGAGCATGTGGTTTAATTCGAAGCAACGCGAAGAACCTTACCTAGACTTGACATGTCCTGAATTACCAGTAATGTGGGAAGTTCCTTCGGGAACAGGAACACAGGTGGTGCATGGTTGTCGTCAGCTCGTGTCGTGAGATGTTGGGTTAAGTCCCGCAACGAGCGCAACCCTTATTGTTAGTTGGTACCATTAAGTTGACCACTCTAGCGAGACTGCCCGGGTTAACCGGGAGGAAGGTGGGGATGACGTCAAATCATCATGCCCCTTATGTCTAGGGCTACACACGTGCTACAATGGCAAGTACAAAGAGAAGCAATACTGTGAAGTGGAGCAAAACTCAAAAACTTGTCTCAGTTCGGATTGTAGGCTGAAACTCGCCTACATGAAGCTGGAGTTGCTAGTAATCGCGAATCAGAATGTCGCGGTGAATACGTTCCCGGGTCTTGTACACACCGCCCGTCACACCATGAGAGTTGGCAATACCCGAAGTCCGTAAGCTAACCGTAAGGAGGCAGCGGCCGAAGGTAGGGTCAGCGATTGGGGTGAAGTCGTAACAAGGTAGCCGTAGGAGAACCTGCGGCTGGATCACCTCCTTTCTAAGGAAGAACATCTTAGGAAAACTAAGATGATAATAAAGAATGCTTCTTAAATATCTGTTTAATTTTGAAAGACTAAGTTCTTTCAAAATTATGTTCTTTGAAAATTACACATAAGTATTAATAAATAAAGTAAAGCCAATTAAATTTACTATTCTTTGTAAAATTGATTGCAACTATCTAAAAGATAGAAACAAAGGTCAAGCTACAAAGGGCGTATGGTGAATGCCTTGGCATCAGGAGCCGACGAAGGACGTGATAAGCTGCGATAAGCTTTGGGTAGACGCACATAGTCTGAGATCCAAAGATTTCCGAATGAGGAAACTCACATGGGAAACCTCATGTATCGTTAACTGAATAAATAGGTTAACGAGGGTAAACCTAGGGAACTGAAACATCTAAGTACCTAGAGGAAGAGAAAGAAAAATCGATTTTCTAAGTAGCGGCGAGCGAAAGGGAAAGAGCCCAAACCGGAAACTTGTTTCCGGGGTTGTGGATAGAACATAACGAGAAACTATAACTAATTGAAGAGAGCTGGAAAGCTCTACCGTAGAAGGTAATAGTCCTGTAAATGAAAGTTAGAGTAATCAAGTTCTAATCCAGAGTACCACGAGACACGTGAAACCTTGTGGGAAGCAGGGAGGACCACCTCCCAAGGCTAAATACTACCTGATGACCGATAGTGAAGCAGTACCGTGAGGGAAAGGTGAAAAGAACCCCGGGAGGGGAGTGAAATAGAACCTGAAACCATATGTCTACAACCGATCAAAGCACCTTATGTGTGCGATGATGTGCTTTTTGTAGAACGAGCCAACGAGTTACGATATGTAGCAAGGTTAAGTACTTAAGGTACGGAGCCGAAGGGAAACCAAGTCTTAATAGGGCAACTAGTTGCATGTCGTAGACCCGAAACCGGGTGACCTATCCATGGCCAGGTTGAAGCGAGGGTAAAACCTCGTGGAGGACCGAACCACGTTGCTGTTGAAAAAGCATGGGATGAGCTGTGGATAGCGGAGAAATTCCAATCGAACTCGGAGATAGCTGGTTCTCCTCGAAATAGCTTTAGGGCTAGCGTCGAATATGAGTAATGGAGGTAGAGCACTGAATGGGCTAGGGGGCATAGCGCTTACCGAACCTTATCAAACTCCGAATGCCATATACTATAAGTTCGGCAGTCAGACTACGAATGATAAGATCCGTGGTCAAAAGGGAAACAGCCCAGATCGTCAGCTAAGGTCCCAAAGTGTAAGTTAAGTGGAAAAGGATGTGGGATTTCTAAGACAACTAGGATGTTGGCTTAGAAGCAGCCACTCATTAAAAGAGTGCGTAATAGCTCACTAGTCGAGAGATCCTGCGCCGAAGATGTTCGGGGCTAAAACTTACCACCGAAGCTACGGGCTTGAATTTATTCAAGCGGTAGAGGAGCGTCGTAATCGGGCTGAAGTCATACCGTAAGGAGTGGTGGACTGATTACGAGTGAGAATGTTGGCATTAGTAGCGAGATGTAGGTGAGAATCCTACAGGCCGAATACCTAAGGTTTCCTCAGGAAGGCTCGTCCGCTGAGGGTTAGTCGGGACCTAAGCCGAGGCCGAAAGGCGTAGGTGATGGACAACTGGTTGATATTCCAGTACCACTACCATCGTTATTATCGATGGCGTGACGCAGGAGGATAGTGTGTGCTAGCTATTGGATGCTAGTCTAAGCATTTAGTCAGTTACAATAGGCAAATCCGTTGTAATAATGATGAGATGTTATGGGGAAGGTTCTACGGAACCGAAGTACATGATTCCACGCTGCCAAGAAAAGCGTCTAGAGAGAGAAGTAGTGCCCGTACCGCAAACCGACACAGGTAGGTGAGGAGAGAATCCTAAGGCCGGCGGAAGAATTGCAGTTAAGGAACTCGGCAAATTGATCCCGTAAGTTAGCAATAAGGGATGCCTATGAGAGTAGGCCGCAGAGAATAGGCTCAAGCAACTGTTTAGCAAAAACACAGGTCTCTGCTAAAGCGTAAGCTGATGTATAGGGGCTGACGCCTGCCCGGTGCTGGAAGGTTAAGGGGAACACTTAGCGTAAGCGAAGGTGTGAACTTAAGCCCCAGTAAACGGCGGCCGTAACTATAACGGTCCTAAGGTAGCGAAATTCCTTGTCAGGTAAGTTCTGACCCGCACGAATGGCGTAATGACTTGAGCACTGTCTCAACTGCAAATCCGGCGAAGTTGTAGTACCAGTGAAGATGCTGGTTACCCGCGATTGGACGGAAAGACCCCGTAGAGCTTTACTGTAGCTTAGCATTGAATTTCGGTATTGTCTGTACAGGATAGGTGGGAGACTGAGAGACTAGGGCGTCAGCCTTAGTGGAGTCGACGTTGGGATACCACCCTGATAGTACTGAAGTTCTAACTGGCGGCCATGAATCTGGTCACAGGACATTGTTAGGTGGGCAGTTTGACTGGGGCGGTCGCCTCCTAAAAAGTAACGGAGGCGCCCAAAGGTTCCCTCAGAACGGTCGGAAATCGTTCGAAGAGTGCAAAGGCAGAAGGGAGCCTGACTGCGACACCCACAAGTGGAGCAGGGACGAAAGTCGGGCTTAGTGATCCGGTGGTACCTCGTGGGAGGGCCATCGCTCAACGGATAAAAGCTACCTCGGGGATAACAGGCTGATCTCCCCCAAGAGTCCACATCGACGGGGAGGTTTGGCACCTCGATGTCGGCTCGTCGCATCCTGGGGCTGAAGTAGGTCCCAAGGGTTGGGCTGTTCGCCCATTAAAGCGGCACGCGAGCTGGGTTCAGAACGTCGTGAGACAGTTCGGTCCCTATCCGTCGCGGGCGTAGGAAATTTGAGAGGAGCTGTCCTTAGTACGAGAGGACCGGGATGGACTGACCTCTGGTGTACCAGTTGTTCCGCCAGGAGCACAGCTGGGTAGCTAAGTCGGGAAGGGATAAACGCTGAAAGCATCTAAGCGTGAAGCCCACCTCAAGATGAGATTTCCCATAGCATAAGCTAGTAAGACCCCTTGAAGAACACAAGGTTGATAGGTCAGAGGTGTAAGTATGGTAACATATTTAGCTGACTGATACTAATAGGTCGAGGGCTTGACCTAATTAACTTTATGTTAATACTTAGTGTAATTAAAAAAATAAAAAAAGTATTGACAAGGTAATTAATTTGTTATATAATAAGAATGTAATTGATGTTATAAATTATATGGTGATAATGCTCTTTAAGGTAACACCCGTTTCCATTCCGAACACGAAGGTTAAGCTTTTAGAGGCTGATGGTACTGCATGGGAGACTGTGTGGGAGAGTAAGTGGTTGCCAGGTTTATGGATCTTTAGCTCAGTTGGTTAGAGCAACCGGCTCATAACCGGTAGGTCCGGGGTTCGAGTCCCTGAAGGTCCACCATATTTGGGGGTATAGCTCAGTTGGGAGAGCACCTGCCTTGCACGCAGGGGGTCAAGAGTTCGAATCTCTTTACCTCCACCAAAAAGAACTACTTTGATTTAAGTAGTTCTTTTTTTTATGCAATAAATTATAAAATATGTGTGTAAATTATGTTGAAATTAACGTATAATAAAAGTATATTATAAAGATTATTTAATGGTATAAAATGCATAAAGAGATATTGTGATAGGAAGTGTATTTGTTATGGTGGGGTTAGAAGAGCTACGAGACGAATTGGTAGAGTTGAAACTAAAGAAAAGAAGATTTGTATTAGCTAATAAAGATACAAAAGAAGTTGATAGATTAATACATTTGATTGAACAACAAATTATAGAGTTAGATAGTATTCAAGTCATGTAAATAATTTTTTTATGCAAACTGTTATAGATAAAGCCTTTAAGGCTTTATCTATTTTTTATTAATAAAAGTATTTTGATTAATATTACAAATATTTACTTTAAATTAAAATAATGCTATAATTTTTTTAAACTAAATACTTTAATAACTAATTTATGGTTGTAAGAAATGGGGGTTTATATGAAAAAAACACAATTTGAAAATAATAATATTGTAGAGTTGGATGATGATTTAATGAATTATAAAAATGAAATTAGTGTTAGTTTTAATGAGGATAAAATAAAATTAAAAAATAAAAAAACAGAAAAGAAGTGTATAAAAGAAAAGTTAGTTAATGATTACAAACATATTATTAGTAATGAATCGGTTAATTTTAAAAATTTTGTAACAGATTTAGATGAGTATCTTTTTAAAGAGGGAACCCATATGAGTTGTTATAAGTTTATGGGGGCGCATTATGTTACAGAAAATAGAAAAAAGGGATTTAGGTTTACCACATGGGCTCCAACTGCCAGTAAAGTTATAGTTGTTGGAGATTTTTCTAATTGGGAAAAAAAAGAAGAATATGAG
>NZ_UAUL01000010.1 GCF_900456775.1 Sarcina ventriculi
AGAAGTAAATCAAGAGAGGATAATAATACTTCAAATAATAATAATAATAATAATAATAATAATAATAATTTTATGGGTTTAAATCCTCAAATGTTACAGATGTTGGGTATAAATCCTAATGAAGTTGAAAGAATAAGCAATATCATGAATTCAATGAATAGAGATGGATTTGATATAAATTCTTTAGGAAATCTTTTAAATCAAAATTCTAATCCTCAAGTTGGTCAAAATGATTTTAGCAATGTTACAAATAATATGAACAATAATTCAAATGAAAACAATATGGATTTTTCATATTTTTTAAATATGTTGAACAATATGAATAATGCCCAAAACTATAACAACAATGCACAAAATTATAACAGTCAAACTTTTAACAACACAAATAATACAACAGACAATTTCACAAGTTCAAATGGTTTTAATAATAATTATCAAAATCAAGATGTCGAGTATGATGATATAGATGTTGAAATAATAGAACCAGAACTTGATGGAGATCCAAATTTATCAATGTTAAAAGCTGTTAGGAGTTTAGTGAATGATGATAGAAAAAGGTTTTTAAAACGAGTTATAGAGATGTATAAAAACGGAGAAATAATTTATTAAGATGAGCAATAATAGTAAGAATATAAAGTTAGTTTTATGGTCGCATAAGCGACCTTTTATTTTATTGAAGTTATTAATAGTGTATCGTTGATTTTATCAATGCCAATATTTAATATAAACTTGTTATTTTCATATTCGTTATATTTTTTAAATGTTAAGGTATATAGTGAAGAATAAGAAGATGTAGATTCTAAAAAACAATTTTCAAGAATATAAGAGTAGCCATCTGTTTTTAAATTTTGTAATAAAGAAATTTCTAAACTAGAGATATTATTGCTAAAAAGGTTTGAGATATTATCGTAAGTATTTTCACTAGATTCAATAAAAGAAATAATATTATTTATAATATTTAGGCTTTGCAATGATAAATTATTTATAGATATATTTTTTAGAATATTATTATCTAAAATGTAAGTGTTTAAGTTTTCAGATGGAGTATTTAATGATGATGAAATTAAAATGGGGGAAGCATAATTAGAAGAATTTAAAATTCCTAAAAAATTGTTTGTAGAACAAAAGATTTCTTTAAATTCATTATTATGAAGCATAAATATATGAGTAATAGATGCAGAGTTTAAAGAACTTTCTGTTATAATCTCTGGAATGTTATCATTGTTTAAATCTATCAATTTAACAGATAAAGGGTAAGATATATTATAAGTTCCTAAAGTATTTGGATTTTTAGTATTAAAAAAATATGTTTTATTGTTTATATGTGCTTCCATATAATAGATGTTATCTTTAGAACTTATATATATTAAATCATCTTTATTGTCTCCATTTAAATCACACTTTAAATATTCTTCAGCTTGGGGTTTAGTAGCGGTTGGGATGCTAGTGAGATTATTTTGATAAAGTTTATTTGATAGTAAAAAACTAAATAAAATAACGATAGATAGACAGAATGTAAAAATTAAAGATTTAATTTTTATAAAAATTACATTAAATTTCATTAAATCACCTCAATAAAATTATATGGTCATATTTATATATTTATTTATAAATAGACATAATAAACATATAAAATAAAAAAAGAGAAAATAGGTGAGTTATTAGTGGATAAAAAAAGAATTTTTAATAATATAATTATTAGTTTCATTATTGTTTTTGTTTTAATTGCAATGCAGGGATGCCAAAATATAAATTCTACTCCTCAAAATAATAGTAAGAGTTTGAATATAGTTATAGAGACAAAAGATTTAGAAGGTTTTGAGTACATAGAAATGCTTCTAGAGAATTTCAAAAATACTCATAAAGATTATCAAGTAAATATATTTAATAGTAATGATTTAAAAAATATTAAAGATAATATAATTAATCAAAAATATGATGTGATTATATCATCTAGAGAAACCTTTTTAACGTTAAATGAGTATGGACTTATAAAAGATTTAACTAGCTACTTTAATCAAAATAAATCACAAAGCAAGTTTTATGATATAGTTTTTGCATATGGAAAGGTAGGAAATAAAAATTTAGGTATGGGGCTTCTACCAAGTAGTATAGAAATTTTATATAACAAAAATAAATTAAATAATCAATTTGCAGAAAATGATAAGATAGATTTTATAAAATCAATGATTAAAAATAAAGATTTTAAAATTCCATACGTACTGCCTAAGGATTTGAATATAAATTTAGCTATAAGTTCTATAGTTTCTAATAGTATCATAAAAGAAAATAATTTAGTTAGTATATATAATGGGGATAAAAACAAATATTTAGATGTAGTTGATATACCTAATATGTTTAAAGAATTAAGTGAATTAAACAATAGTTATAAAATAAATGAAAAAAAATTCATACAATCTAATTTGGATGTATTAAATGATTTAAATGAAGGGGAAATTCCACTGGTAATAACAACTAGTGATGTTGCAAAAAATTTATCCTACGAAAATATAGAGTCTTTATCAAATTTAGGTATAAATAATTATAAGGTAACTCCGCCGATACTGTCTAGATATACAGTATGTGCTACATCAAGTTCACAAAATATTGCAGGGATAAATAGATTTTTTGATTATTTGATAAGTGATAGCACTTATAATGATATAGCTCAAAAAGGAATTTTAACAGGAAACAAAAAGGCTGATTCCAATTTAACTGGATTAAATAAAGTATTTTTAACATCTATTACAGAAGGAAATGAAAGTAATATACCTTATTTTTTAAATCTTCCTAAAAAATTTATGAAACCCTTGAATGATAAGCTTATAGAAATTTTAGATTATGATAGATATAGCCCAAATTATTGGAAAGAAATTGTGGAGCAAGTATTTAAATAATTTTAGATTTTAAAATAAATTAAAAAAACCAAGCATTTAACTTGGTTTTTTTAATTATTAAAACTTTCTCCTTGGCAATCCTCACATATTCCATAGAAGTATATTTTGTTTGAAACAATTTTGTATTTTGAATGAGTTTCTGCTTTTTCGTTTAAACTTTTAGAATCCATTTCTTCTAAATCGTCAACTCTTCCGCCATGTAGACATTGTATGTGACAATGTTCACTTGAATTTCCATCATATCTGAAATTTCCTTCTCCTACGTTGATTTCTTGTATTAAGTTAACCTCTACTAAAGTTTTTAAAGCTTTATAAACAGTTGCTAAACTCATAGTAGGATAATCTTTTTGAAGAGCTTTATAGATGATTTCAGCTGATGGGTGTTCCTTTGTTCCCATTAAATACTTGTAAACAGCAATTCGTTGAGGAGTAAGTTTTAATTTTTTTTCTCTAAATATAGAAGTTATATTATCCATACGTATCATCCTTACAAACAAGATATTATATATTATATAATAACAATTATTATCTGTCAAATATTATTTGGAGATAGAGATTAATAATTGATACATTTATTAATAATATGAAAACTATTGTAAAATTAACATTGATATGGTAAAATTAAAATAATTGTTAATACATTAACAATTATTTTAATCTATGTTCATTTCATCTTGAGTTATTTATATTTATATTTATTTTTAGAACAGAAATACTGTTCTTTTTTATTTTGTAAGGATTTGAAAATACACTTATACTAGTATAACAAAAATAAATAATTAATACAGTCAGATAATAAATAATAAACAAAAAATTAACAACTGCAATAAAAACAAATATGTAAATAAATTCATTTATTATAAAAAACTTTATTTTTTTATAATAATAGTATATAATTATAAAAGGGTATGAAAATTTTACAGTTGGGGGGATAAGAATGAGCATTTGTCCATTTTGGTCAAGCGGTAATAGAAAGTTTGAATGTTACTCTAAATGTCCAATGCATAAAGAAAATACTAATGAAGACTGTATTTTTTCTTTGTATTTGTCACAAGAGCATAAAAATAAAGGGAAAAAAGCTATAAATATAGACGATATAGATTCTTATATAGATTTTAAGGGGATTGAAGAGGATATTTTAACTGATATTATATATATAAAGAAATACTAATTAATTAAAGCTATTAAAATAAAAATCTATTTTAATAGCTTTAATATTATTTATATATGTTAGAATATCTATGAAGTAGATTATGTTTTAAATTCCAAAGCCCATCTGATAAGTCTACATAATAAGTATGAGGATTTTCAAATCTTAAAGTTTCAGACCAAAGTTTTGTACTTTCTTCTAGTGCAAACTTTCTAATATCCATAACAGAAGGAGAGTTATATACAAGATTACCTTTATCAAATACTTGAATTAAAAGCTCTCTAGCATAATAATTTTTTATAGTTTTTCTTTTCCATACATGAATAGGATCAAACACTTCTAAATCTTCATTTAAATTGATTTCTTCATCAGATAATGCTATTAAATCAACTAAAGCAGCATGTGAGTCTTTATCAAATAATCTATAAACTTTTTTAAACCCAGGATTGGTTATTTTTTCTTCATTTTCACTTATTTTAATTCTAGGAATTATATCTCCGCTGTTATCCTCAACAGCTACTAACTTATAAACTCCTCCAAATACAGGTTCAGATTTGGCAGTTATAAGTCTTTCACCAACACCGAAAGCATCTATTTCAGCACCTTGATTTAATACATCACGTATTATATATTCATCTAAAGAGTTTGAAACTAGTATTTTACAATCAGAATATCCAGCTTCATCCAAAAGTTTTCTACATTTTTTGCTTAAGTATGTTATATCACCACTATCTATTCTAATAGCAGCAGGTCTTATACCTTGAGGTTTTAATACTTCATCAAAAACCTTTATAGCATTTGGAACACCTGATTTTAAAACATTATAGGTATCAACTAAGAATGTGCAATTATTAGGGTATGCTTTTGCCCAAGCTTTAAATGCTTCATATTCATTTCCAAATAATTGTATCCAACTATGAGCCATTGTTCCAACAGCTGGAACATTAAATAGTTGTTCAGCTATAGTACAAGCTGTCGATGAACATCCGCCTATAATAGCTGCTCTAGCACCGTAAATTGCCCCATCATACCCTTGAGCACGTCTAGAACCAAATTCCATAACAGGTCGTCCATTAGCGGCTCTACAAATTCTATTTGCTTTTGTTGCAATTAATGTTTGGTGATTTATTGATAAAAGTATCATAGTTTCTATAAATTGGGCTTGAATAACAGGGCCTCTTACAGTCACTAGTGGTTCATTTGGAAAAACAGGAGTTCCTTCAGGAACTGCAAAAACATCACAACTAAATTTAAAATCTTTTAAAAAGTTTATAAATTCATCAGAAAATAAATTTTTAGATTTTAAATATTCTATATCTTCTTCATCGAATTTTAAATTTGATAAATAATCAATTAATTGGTCAAGGCCTGCCATTATACAATAACCTCCACCATCTGGAACTCTTCTAAAATACATATCAAAGTAAGCTATTTTATTTTCTAAACCGTTTTTAAAATAACCATTTCCCATAGTAAGTTCATAAAAGTCAACTAACATGGTAAGGTTTCTAGCGTTTTTTACGTCAAAATTTTTCATAAATAAAGAATCTCCTTAATTTAATGTTATAATAAATATTTTAACCATAAGATTAATTTATTACAATATATTTAGAATTATTATTTGAAAAATGAATAAAATTGTAAAAATTATGGATATTTTATACTGTATAAGTCTATAATTATTTTTAAAAAGATTAAATTAATTGTTTATTAAGGAGTAGATAATGAAATTAGATAAGTTTCAATCAATGGCGGTTAAAAAAGAAGGAAAAAGTATTTTAGTTGTTGCACCTCCAGGGTCTGGAAAAACAAGTGTTATTTTAAATAAGGTTAATCATTGTATTTCTAAAGAGGGGATAAATTACAAAAATATTATAGTTATAACATTTACTAAGGCTGCTGCTAAAAGCATGGAAAATAGATATAAGAAGAATTATTCAGACGAAAATATACCGTTTTTTGGAACATTTCACGGACTTTTTTATAAAATTTTAGTAAGAATTTATAAAAATATATCCATAATAAATAGTAATACTGCATTTTTTATAATAAAGAAACAACTTGAAAGTTTTAATGAAGATATAAGTGATAATAAAGTAAAAGAAATGTTAAATTTAATATGTTTAAAAAAATCTAATATAGAATTAGATTTTTCAAATACTTCTGAAGATATATTTAATAGATGTTATGAAGCTTATGAGAAGTATAAAAGGAAAAATAATCTTTTAGATTTTAATGATCTTCAAAATATAACGTATAATATTTTAAAGAAAAACAAAAATATATTAAATTACTATAAAAGGCAATTTAAATATATTTTGGTTGATGAATTTCAAGATTGCGATATAACGCAAATAAACTTTTTAAAGCTTATAAATACAAATATATTCTGTGTTGGAGATGAAGATCAGTGTATCTACTCTTTTCGTGGATCATCACCCACATATATGGTGAATTTTGATAAGGAATTTGCAGACGTGAAAAAGATTTATTTAAAATATAATTATAGAAGCTCAAAAAGCGTAGTGGATTTATCTAAAAGTGTTATAAGAAGGAATAAAGAAAGAAATGATAAGGATGTTATAAATCATAAAGAAAATTTGGGGAAAACAAGTTTTTTTAGAATTGCAAATGAGAGGGAACAGGGAAAAGATATTGTTAAAATTATTGTTAACAATAAAGATAAGAATTTTTTTAAGGATAATGCAGTGCTTTATAGGACTAATATTGAATCTAGAGCAATTATAGATAGTTTTATAAAATCAAGAATACCATTTAAAGTATTAGATTCAGAGTATAACTTTTATAATCATTTTATATGTAAAGATTTATTAAGTTATTTAAAACTTTCTATAAATATATGTGATAAAGAATCGTTTTTTAATATAGCAAATAAACCTTTTAGATATATATCTAAGAATCATCTTCAAAAAATTTCAAATAGTAAAGAAAGTGCAGATGTTTTTGATTTGTTAATTGATAATTGTGATATTCATCCATTTCAAGTAAAGAATCTTACAAATATTAGAAAAAATATAGTGGCTTTAAATAAAAAGACACCAGAGAGAGCTATAATTAGTATATTAAACGACCTGGATTATAAAGAGTATATAAAATATTATTGCGATAGGTATAAGCAAGATGAGGAAGAAATTTTGAGTATAGTTGAAGAATTTAAAGATGGAGCTTTAGAGTTTAGAAATATTAAAGATTTTTTAAGCCATGTATATAGTGTAGAAGAGAGTTTAAAAGTAAATAGTCAAAAAGATGAAGATTGTGTAGTTTTAAGTACAATACATGGGGTTAAGGGAATGGAATTTAAAAATGTTTTTTTAATAAATGCAGTTGATGATTATATTCCTCATAAAAATTCAAATAATTTAGAAGAGGAGCGAAGAATTTTTTATGTTGGAATTACAAGAGCAATAGATAATTTATATATTTATAGTCCTAAATTTATTAATAAAATTTCTAAAAATACTACACCTTTTGTAGATGACTTATCTGTTTGAGAATTATTTATGTAAGGATTTTATGAAATGAAATAAGATTAATGGATAAATTATATTCTAGAGGTAATTATGTATTTTAATAATTATAATAAACTAGTATAATATTATGAGTAGTTAAATTATACAAGTGAAAAATAAAATGGAGGAAAGACATAAAAAATGGCGGAAAAATCTTTAGACATAAAAACAATGGAAATAGTAAAAGAATTATCAGACAGAGGAGTTAGCAATGCTGATATTGGAAATATTTTAGGAGTAAGCGATAACGTAATAAACGACATAGCAGAAGGTAAATATGATGTTAAATTAAGAGAAATTAAAGAAGATTATGTAGAATTAAAATCTGATTATGAATCTTTAAAAATTTTATATGAAAGATTAGGGGAAAAGTTAAATTTAGTAGCTAATGAAGCTATGGAGAGTAAAAAGGCGTTAGTAGATAAGGAAAGGGAGTATTCAGAACTTCAAAGAGAAGTTTTATTTATGAAACAAGACAAAAAAAGAATAGAGTTTTATTGCAGTAAAGCAACTGATGAATCTAAAGAATTAAAAAATAAGGTTGATATATTAAACAAAGAAATTATAGAAGCAGTTAATACAAGCACTATTTTAGAAAATCAAGTATTTAATTTAGAAAGAGATAAGGTTGACTTAAAGCAAGAAGAAGTACAAAAATATAACAAGTTAAGAGATGAAAAAAGAGAATTAGAAAAAGAAATAATAGATATAAAAAGTGAGTTAAACATAAAAGACAATAAGATATTAGATGTTGAAAAAGAAAATATCAGATTAAATAGTAAAATTAAATCTCAATTAGAAGAATTAGAAATGAAAGATGAGAGAATAAAAGATTTAGAAGATGAATTAGAGGAAAGTAACGAGAATATTGCTGAAATAGAAGAACAAAACATAATGCTAGAGAAGCATATAAAGAAGATAAATGAGAAAAAGTTTATGGGTTTATTTAAAAAAAGAGAAAGAGATAAAGAGGAATAATATTTAAATTTAATTGGTTTAGTAAAAGTTAATTTTAATTAACTTTTAAATTATTTTCAAATGAGTTATTATAAATATGGTGTAGATACTTAGTAGCTATACCATATTTATTTTTATATATAAAATACAAAGGAGAAAGATTTTATGAATAAAGTTATGAATAGGAGTATTTTAACACCTATTTTAATTGCTTTACCTAGTTTGGGACTTGGGTTATCATGGAATATGAAAAGTACTGTTTTGACACTTTTAGTTAAATCAATTACTTCATCAGATTTCAAATTAGGCATTATAAGTGCAATAGGACCGGTAACTGGAATGATATTTCCTTATTTATCTGGGGTAATAAGTGATAGAAGTAATTTTAAAATAGGAAAACGAAAGCCATGGGTATTATTTGGAGGAATTTTAGGTTCAGTATTTTTACTTTTGTTTGGATTTTCTTCTAATTACATAGTATTATTTTTATTAACATTTGGTATATATGGAGCTTTAAATTTTTTACAAGGTTCATATTATTCATGGATGCCAGAAGCGGTGAAGAAAAATCAAATAGGTACAGTTAATGGACTTGGGAAACTTTTTTATTCATTAGGGGGAACTATATTGTTTCTTGTAGGGGTATATCTTTTTTATATAAATAAAGAATTACCATTCATATTAATTTTATGTTGTGTTATGATACCCGTTTTAATTGCATGTATTTTTGTTAGGGAAGATAATGCACACGTAAAACAAAAATCGAAATTGAGTTTTGACTTTATAAAAAATAAAAAAGCAATGAGAGTTTTTATGACTGCATTTTTCTTTTATATAGCTTATGGGCTTATCACTCCATTTTGGATTCCATATTATGTAACAGCTAATCACTTTACAAGTAGTGAAATAAGCCTAGCTTTAACATCATTTACGGTGATAGGATTGATTTTATCATTATTTGTAGGTATATGGTGTGATAAATGGAATAAACAGTACATATTTTTTATAGCATGCATTATATATATAGCAGGTTTTATAATAGGGTGGAATGTATCAAACCTTTATACACTTTGGATATTTGCTATACTTTTTGGGATTGGATTTGTAATAATGCAAGTGGTATTTTATGCGTTAATACCTGAAGTTGCACCTAAAGAAAAAATTGGAGAATATATGGGGATAAATAATATATTTTTATGTGTTCCACAAATAATAGGTAGTATTTTAGGAGGTTATCTATTACAGGTAGGATATGGAGAATTGTTATTTCCAATATCTATAGCAGCACTTATTATTGCCTGTGTGATAATAGGATATGGAAAATTAGAAGAAAATAAAAAATTAGCTTAGTTTATAAGGTTACTGTATTAAAATAAGTTTTATTATTTTTAATACAGTTTTTTTATATTTAGTTTTATAAATAATAAAAAGTTCTATATAATATTATTATAATAGCATTAGGAGGATATATTATGAAAATTAATTTTAAGGATGAGGCTTTATTAATAAATAATGAACTTGTAAAGATGAGAAGAGACTTTCATGAACATCCAGAATTGGGGTTTGAGGAATATAGAACATCAAAAATAATAAAAGATTTCTTAAAAAATGAGAATATACCTTATTTAGAGGTAGCTAAGACAGGAGTTTGTGCAATTATAAAAGGAATGAAAAAGGAAGAGGATAAAGAAGAAAAGTGCATAGCTTTAAGAGCAGATATAGATGGGTTGCCTATGGTGGACAAGAAGGTTTGTTCATATTCATCTAAAGAAAAGGGAAAGATGCATGGTTGTGGACATGATGCTCATACAACAATTCTTTTAGGCGTTGCTAAAATTTTGAATAAACACAAGGATTCATTTAGTGGATGTGTTAAATTGTTTTTTGAACCAGCAGAAGAAACTACAGGTGGTGCACCACTTATGATTAATGAGGGGGTATTAGAAAATCCAAAAGTTGATAAAATAGTAGGACTTCATGTAGAAGAAACGTTAGATGTAGGTAAGATAATGGTTAAAGAAGGGGTTGTAAATGCTGCATCAAATCCATTTTTTATAACAATAAAGGGAAGAGGAGGTCATGGTGCATATCCTCATATGGCAATAGATCCAGTGGTTATTTCATCTCATGTTGTTTTAGCCCTTCAAACAATAGTAAGTAGAGAAATAAAACCTGTAAATCCAGCAGTAGTTACAGTATCTACTATAAATGGAGGAACTGCTGAAAATATTATTCCAGATGAAGTGAAATTAAGTGGAACTATAAGAACTATGAGCTTAGAAGATAGGGCTTATGCTGTTAAGAGAGTAAAAGAGATAGTATCATCAATATGTAGCGCTATGAGAGGTGATTATGAAATTAACATAAAGGAAAGTTATCCTTGTCTTTATAATGATAATGAAACAGTTAATTTAGTTAGAGAAAGTGCTAAGACTATCTTAGGAGAAGAAAATATTTTAGAGCAAGAAGCACCAAAGCTTGGGGTTGAGAGCTTTGCGTATTTTGCTCTTGAAAAACCGTCAGCTTTTTATTTTCTAGGAGTTAGAAATGAAGCAAAAAATATAATACATTCAGCGCACAATAGTCTTTTTGATATAGACGAGGGTGCTTTAGCTTTAGGAGTTGCACTTCAAAGTGAAATTGCTTTTAATTATTTGACAAATAGATAAAATAATAATAATCTATACTGTGAGTTAAATGAATAATTTTATTAAAAATTATTCATTTAACATTATTTTTCAAAAAAATTTAGGAGTGAGATAATATTGAAAATAGAAATAGGTTCTAATGAAGCAGGACAAAGATTAGACAAATTTTTAAGAAAATATTTAAAAGATGTACCTTTAAGTGCAATATTTAAAGCGCTTAGAAAAGGAGATATAAGAATAAACGGGGCAAAACAAAAGGAAAAATATATTTTAAATGAAGGAGATTTAATAGAGATAAAGTATTTACAAAGTAACATACAAAAAGAAAAGAAAAAGTTAAATTTTCAACAAGTAAATGCTAATTCTCTTCAAATAGCATATGAGGATGAAAATATATTATTAGTAGAGAAGTGGCCAGGAGTTTTGGTTCACTCTGATAGGAAAAATGGGCAGTTAACATTAAATGATTATGTATTATCATATCTAAATGCAAAAGGTGATTATATGCCAGAAAATGAAATTACATTTACTCCAGCACCATGCAATAGATTAGATAGAAATACTTCAGGGCTTGTATTTTTTGGGAAAAATTTTGAATCTTTAAAGATTTTAAATGAACTTATAAGGGATAGGAAGATTAGAAAATATTATTGTGCTTTAGTAAAAGGAAAAATAAATGAAGGTAGATACGAAGCATTTATCACAAAAGATGAAGAAAATAATGTATCTAAAGTATTTTATGATATGAAGCCAAATACTAAGAAGATAGCTATGGATGTTAAAATTATACAAACAAATGGAGCATACTCACTTTTGGAAATTGAACTTATAACTGGAAGAAGTCATCAATTAAGAGCACATTTAGCTTTTTTAGGAAATCCAATTATAGGAGATTTTAAATATGGAAATAAAGAATTAAATTCATTTTTTGATAATAAATATGGTTTAAATTATCAATTTCTTTATGCATATAAAGTAAACTTTAAGGAAGTGCCAGAGAAGTTTAATTATTTAAAAAACAAAACAATAGCTGAGGGTCTTCCACCTATATTTAAAAGAATAAAAAAGGATGTATTTAAATTTACAATTTAAAGACAGGAGAACTTAAGATGAAACGTGATTCAATGGGAAGAGGTTTTGCCATACTATCTATTGCAAGTATAGTATCTAAAGTATTATCTGTAATATATGTACCTATACTTACAAGAATAATTGGTGATTATGGTATGGGGATATATGGTAAAACATATGAAATATTTGTATTTGTATACGCACTTACTAATGTAGGGATACAGGTTGCAATATCAAAACATGTAGCAGAACTTGAAGCTGTAGGTAACTATAAGGACTCTATAAAAACATTTAAAATGAGTAGAACTATATTTCTTGTTATAGGAACTGTATTTACATTAGCATTAATGTTTGGTTCTCATTTTTTAGCCGAAATTAGTGGATCATCAGATCTTGTTTATCCATTGATATTTTTATCACCTACAGTACTAATAACTACAGTATTAGTTACATATAGAGGATATTTTCAAGGTAGAAATCAAGCAAAACCATTGGCTGTAACAACTGTTATAGAACAGGTTATAAATGTTGTTTTAAGTCTTGCATGTGCTTATGTTTTAATGAGATTTGGAGCAGTTTTTGGAGCAGCAGGAGGAACAATAGGTACATCTGTTGGAGCTTTAATTGCTTTAATTTATTTAGTTTACATATACAATATTTATGGTGGCGAAAGAGAAGCAAGAGATAAACAAAATCCAGATATTGAAAGGCAAAGCAATAAAGAAATATTTAGAACATTATTAAAATATGCAATACCAATTACATTATGTACTGGTCTTCAAAATCTAGGGAGCATAATAGATATGCTAGTTGTAAGTAATAGGCTTATTGTGGCAGGTTTTAGCCATAAGGAAGCAACAATTCTTTTTGGATTCTTATCAACTAGATATAAAAGCCTTTACAATGTACCAATGGTATTTATAACCTCTTTAGGATATATGGCTATGCCGACTATAGCTAGAGGATTTGCTTTAAAGGACAAAAAGCTAGTTAAAGATAAGATAAATTTTGCATTAAGAATGGCATACATAGTTTCAGTACCAGCAGCTTTTGGACTTGCTATCTTAGCACCAGATCTTTATAAATATTTATATGCTCAAACAGATGGTTCAGGACTTATGATGGTAGGATCAGCTATAATACCTTTAATGGGAATAGTTTTGATACAAGATGTAATACTTCAAAGTGTAAATCAATTTTATTATGTACTTATAGCTCTTGCAATTGGAGTGGGAGTCAAATTTTTATGTGATATGTATCTTGTAGCTATTCCAGCAATAAACATCTATGGTGCAGTAATAGGTGGAGTTTTAGCCTTTTTAACTATTTTAATTTTGAATCATTTTAGAATGCAAAAAAGTTTAAAAATTAAAATTTCAATAATTAAGCTCTTAGCTAGACCACTTTTAGCTTCTATTTGCATGAGCATATTAATTATAGCTATAAAACAAGGACTAGGTCTTTTTGTTAACCTAGAGAGTTTAGACGCATTAATAGGTCTTGTACTTTTAATAGTAATAGTTGTCATTGCAAGCTTTGTTTACCTTTGCGTACTTGTATATACAGGTGGACTTAGAAGAGGAGATTTAGAAGACATTTCTCCTAAAATTATAAGAAAACTTCCAGGATTTTTAAAGAAACGTTTAAGATAAAAATAAAAAAACCATGTAAATTCTGCATGGTTTTATTTTTTTGCATATTTATTTTTAGGAATTCTTTTTATCTTATTATCAAAAATTAAAAAAGAAAAAATTATAAAAAATATAACAAATGCAACAATTACTTCGATTCTATAATCTAAAGTTAAAAAATTTAATATAAAATTTTTAACAATAAGACAGGATAAAATAGATATTAATATATATATTAGCAACTTTCCTATTGATATTTCAAGATTTATATTCTTGTATACTTCATGAATATTTATAGATAAAGATACGATAGATGAAATAAGCATAGTAAGTATATACCCATATATATTTATTGATGGTATTCCTGTAAATATAAATAAGCAAATTATTTCTAAGATAGATATAAAAATATTATTTCTAAGAATTATGCTTTGTTTATCTAATCCATTTAATATACCATACATAGTAGATGATACGAAAGCAAGTGGCATAACAAGTGCTGATAGTCGTATCATTTTACCTAAATCATCTCTTCCGAAAAACATAATGCCTAAGGAGTCAGAAACACATTGAGAAAGTACAGCTGTAAACAATCCAATTAAAAATGAAATTTTTAATACCTGTTTAATTCTTAAAGTGGCTCCAGTATAATCTTTTTTGCTTAAAGTTTGGGATAAATTAGGGATAAGTAAAGTATTTATAGAATTTACTATAATCATGGGAAAGGTGATTATAGAAAGTGCCATACCACCAAATTTGCCAATAAGGGCTAAAGCTTGAGAATAACTAAGTCCTGTACTTATAAGACGTCTTGGCACCATTATAGTTGATATAGTGCTAAATATGTTAAGTAGAAATCCATTTAGGCATAAAGGAAATGATATTATAAGCACATTAAATAAAAGTTGAAGACTATTCTCTTTTTTTACTATGTTTTTAGGATATTTTCTAATCGTAATTTTAAAATATCCAAATAAAAGTATAAGGCTTTGAAGCTCACCAAGACATAATGATACATAAGCTAATGTAACCAATCCCTCTAATGTTGTTACTTTAAACATAAAAATTAAGATGGCTAAAATAAAAACTCTTAACGATTTTTCTAAAATATCAATAAATGATGGCATAATTATTTTAGAATCTCCATAAAAAAATCCCTTAAGGATATTTGAAAGGGCAATAAAAATCATAGCAGGACATGTAACCATTATAGCTTTTACAGTTCTAGGGTCTTTAATCCAAAAATTAGCTATAGTGGGAGATAGAAAAAATACTAAAATTCCTATAAATAAGCACCATATAAAATTAAATATCGCTACAACTTTCATAGTTTGTATAATATCATGATAATTATTTTTGGAAGAGTAAACAGCTGTAATTTTAGATATAGCAGCTACTATTCCAGCAGTCATTATAGAAATAAAGAGATTATATATTGGCATAACAAGCCCATAAAGACCCATTCCTTCCGGACCTAAAATTTTTGAAAGATATATAGAAAATATAAAACCTAAAACTCCTGTAGCAAGATTAGATAAAGTTAAAAGAAAGGAGTTTTTATAAAAATTATCTTTAATCATTTAAATAATACACCACCTTATAATGTTTATTTAATATTATTCTGTAAAGCTTAGATTTATGTTAGAAGTTTTAAATGAGTAAAATCTAAATTTTTTTATGGAAAAAAATGTAAAAATATTATATAATTAAGTTAACGGTAAGGGGGGATACTATGAGTAACTTGGTTATAAATATGAAAGATGTGAAATTTGGTGGAAATACATTAGATGTTGGCAATGATAATTATGGAGTGATATATAATATATTAAAAGGAGAAGAGGACGAAATAAGTGTTGATTATTATTCAGAAGACTTAAGTAACCAATATAAAAATTTTTATGACAATGGGGTTACTTTTTTTTCATTAAGTCAACTGGCAACTAAAGGAGAGCGTGATATGGTATTAAAAGAAATCTGGCAAAATTTAAAGGTAGGCGGTAATTTATATATTTGGGATAGAGAAAAAAGGGTAAAAGAAATTATAAAAGATAATATAAATGTGTTAATGCCAGATGGTACAACAAAGGAGTTTAAATTTTCTAATATAAATCCATTAGCTGAATTTGGCTTTTTTAATTTTCAAAAAACTTTAGAAAAATATTTTGAAATACAAGAGGGAAGAATTTGTGATAAAATAATATACATTAAGGCTAAAAAGAGAGGAATTATAAATAATGAAGATACTATTAACGGGGATAAATTCAAAGTACATCCACAGCAATCTAGCAGTGAGATATTTAAGAGCATACACAAAGGATTTAAATTTTCAAGGAAAGATAAAAGAGTTTACGATAAATGATAGATTAGAGAACATATTAGAAGGAATTATGGAGGAGAAGCCAGATGTTGTGGCCTTCTCTTGTTACATATGGAACATGGAGTATGTAAAAAGGTTAGCTGAACATATAAAAATTATAGATGAAAACATAGAAATACTTTATGGAGGACCAGAAGTTTCCTATGAAGCACAAGTATTTTTAAAAGATAGTTTTTGCGATTATGTTATAGTTGGAGAGGGTGAGGCTACATTTAGAGATTTTGTTAAGTATAAATTAGGTGAGAAAGAGCTAAAAGATATAGAAGGATTGTATTATAAAAAAAATGATGATATCTTCTTTAATGGATTTAGAAAAGAATTAAATATGAGTGATTTAGTATTTCCATATGATAAAGATGATGATTTAGATAATAAAATAGTTTATTATGAAGCGTCAAGAGGATGTCCGTTTAAATGCAAATATTGTTTGTCTTCTGTTATGAATGGAGTTAGGTTTTTAGATGTAGAAAGAGTAAAAAAAGAACTTAAGTTTTTTATAGATAAGGGTGTTGAACTTGTTAAATTTGTAGATAGAACTTTTAATTGCAATAAAAATTATAGTATAGAAATATGGGAATTTTTAAGTAAACAAGATACAAAAACTAGATTTCATTTTGAGGTTGCAGCTGATCTTTTAAGTGATGAAGAAATAGAGGTTTTAAATAAAGCGCCAAAGAATAGGTTTCAATTGGAGGTAGGCGTTCAGACAAGTAATCATAAAGTTTTAAAAAATATAAATAGAATAATTACTTTTGAAAATGTAGCAGAAAAAGTGTTGAAAGTAGCAAAAAATAAAAATGTTATTCAACATTTAGACTTAATTGCAGGGCTTCCACAAGAGGATTATAATTCTTTTAAAAAATCATTTAATGATGTTCATTCGTTAAATCCTAATGAAATACAGCTTGGGTTTTTAAAGCTTTTAAAAGGTTCTGCAATGAGAGATGAGGCAGAAAAATGGGGAATTGTATACTCACCTTATGCACCATATGAAATTCTTAAAAATAATGATTTATCTTATAATGATTTGTTGGAGCTTAAAAAGGTTGAAAAAATTGTTGATAAATATTATAATTCAGGGAAATTCAATAATGTATTACGTTTTTTCTTAAATAGATATGAAACTCCTTTTGAATTTTATTTTGAAATGGCAATGTACTTTGAAAAAATAGGTCATTTTAAAAGGAGTTTAGGAAATGTGGAATATTATAAAGTTCTTTTAGACTTTAATATAGAAAGGTTTAATAGAGAAAATGAGAATGTGTTAAAAGAAATAATAAAGTATGATTATCTTTGTTTTAATAAGAAAAAATGGCTTCCTGATTTTTTAATAAGAGATATCTCTAAAGAAGAAGAAAGGAATGTACGTTTAGAGCTTAAAAAGAAAGCGCCATATAATAAATCTCATATAGAAAAGTTTAATTTAGATATTTTAAATTATTTAAACAAAGGCGAAGTTGTATGGACAGATAATTATTTAATATTTAACGAAGAAGAATTTGGATATGAAAATAATATAAAATTTATTTAAGAGAACAAGTGAATCGGTGTAAGTTATTTAATAACTTATACCGATTATTTTTTATAAATATTGTTGAATTAGTAATATAAAAAATATATAATAAACCAATAAAATCAAAAATATACTATATTTTTAAAAGATAAAAATGGAATAATATAAAAAAATAAATAAATATATTAAAAATTTCAATGAAAACTATAAAACGTATTGTAATTTTTTGAGTTTTGTGTATAATTAAAGTATATTAAGTGTTAATTAATACTATATAAAGTATTAATATATATTATTATTTCTTTAATAAAGGTGGTGAAACTTTGGCACTAAAAGCAATAAATGAAATAAAAAAGGTCGAAGAGCAAGCTGAAGAGATGATTAAACAAGCTCATCATCAAAGCAAAGAGATAATTTCTAAAGCTACGCTACAAGCAGATGAAGAATACAAAAAAATTGTGGATGAGGGTAAAAAGAAAGCTTTTGAAATTATAAATGATGCCGTATTATCTGGTGAGAAAGAGGCTGCTATTTTATTGAAGGGTGGAGTAAAAAAATGTGAAAATATTTATAATCTATCTGATGATAAAATCGATAAGGCCATTAAATTAGTGATTGAGAGGGTTGTGAATACAGATGGCAATAGTTAAAATGAATAAATTTACTTTGCTATCTTTTGAATCACAAAAAGAAAAGCTTATAGAAAGCATTCAAAGTTTTTATCAAGTAGAATTTATAAATTTACAAGATGAAAATTTTCTAGAGAAAAATCAAGAATTTGAAAGCTTAGAAAGGGAAAAAAGTGATTCAAATCTTGCAAAGTGTGAGGAAAATTTATCAAAAGCTAAATCAGCTTTAGACTTTATTGAAACTTACTTACCAAAAAAATCAGGACTTCAATCATTAAAAAATCAAAAAGAAAGTTTAACTTTAAAAGCTCTTGAAAATAAAGTTAAAAGTAGTTCTTGGGAAAATTCTTATAAAATAATTAAAGAAAAAGAAGACAAGCTTTTAGCTTTAGAAACAAAAAAATCTTCAATAAAAGAGGAAATTGATGTTTTAACTCCTTGGAAAGACTTTGATGCATCTTTTAAAGAAGTTGAAAATTTTAAAAAAGTTAGTGTGTTTTTAGGAACAGTTCCAAAACAATATGAAGAAGTAATATTGGGACTGGAAAATGAGTTTAAACTAACAAATGTTGAAGTTATAAGTTCAAATAATCAAGAAATTTATATTTTTTCAATAAGTCATGAAGATGAAAAAGATGTTTTTTTAGAAAAATTAAAGGAATGTGGATTTAGTGCTTTTAATTCAAATTATGAAAAAATGCCTAAAGTTATATTAGAAGATTTTCAAAAAGAAATTTTATCTTTAGATAACAATATAAGTAACATAAGAGAAGAATTAAAAAATCTTACAACTGAAGAAAATGAACTTAAAATGGCATATGAATATTATGGGAATTTAAAAGAAAGATTAACAGTTACTAAAAATTTTTTAAAAACTAAAAAAACTGTAGTTATGCAAGGTTGGATTCCAGTAGATAAAAATGAAAAATTTAATGACGTTATAAAAAGTGCCATAAATGATGATTTTTATTTAACATTTGAAGAAGCTAAGGAAGAGGAATATGATAAAGTTCCTGTAAAACTTAAAAATGGTAAAATAGCTAAAGTTTTTGAATCTATAACTAATATGTATAGTGTTCCAAAATATGGAGATATAGATCCAACACCGGTAATGATGCCTTTTTATCTTTTATTTTTTGGAATGATGATAGCAGATGTAGGATATGGATTAGTAATGTTAATAGCTTCATTGATTGCTATAAAATTTCTTAAAAATAATCAAAAGAGTACAGATTTTGCAAAGTTTTTTGCATATTTAAGTATTCCTAGTATATTGTTTGGTTTTGTATATGGAGCATTTTTTAATGATGCAATACCACTTCCTGTATTTATAAGTACAACAAAAGATGTTACAACAATTCTTATAATGTCAATTGGTTTTGGTGTTTTTCAAATATTCGTTGGGCTTGGAATAAAAGCTTATATGATGATTAAAAAAGGTGATATATTAGGTGCTTTTTATGATGTAGGTGCTTGGTATATGATTTTAATAGGGCTTGGTGTTATGTTAGGTGGAGGAATGATAGGTTTACCATCTATTACTAAAACCATAGCAACAATTGTAGTTATAGTAGCTGCAATAATAATAATTTTAACAGGTGGTAGAGCTGAAAAGTCAGTAGGAGCAAAACTTGGACAAGGTGCTTATTCTTTATACAATATAACAGGTTATATTGGAGATTTAGTTTCTTATACAAGACTTATGGCAATAGGTCTTGCAGGAGGATCTATCGCAGGAGCATTAAATCTTCTTATAGGAATGCTTCCAGGGGGAATTATAGGAATAATAGTTGGAGCAGTAGCTTTTATAGCAGCACATACATTTAATTTAGCATTATCACTTTTAAGTGCATATGTTCATACAGCTAGATTACAATATGTTGAATATTTTTCAAAGTTTTACGATGGTGGTGGCAAGGAATTTGCACCTTTTAAAACTTTAAATAAATATGTAAATTTAATAGATTAATAAAATTTAGGGGGAATTATACAATGACAATTATGGATTTTTTATCAAATGCTACTAGTTATAGTGGATTTATATTTGGAGCTTTAGGAATAGCACTTGCTGTTGGATTATCAGGAATAGGATCAGCAAAGGGTGTTGGGATAGTTGGAGAAGCTGCAGCAGGCTTAGTTACTGAGGAACCTGAAAAATTTGGTAAGGCATTAGTTTTGGAACTTTTACCAGGTACACAAGGTCTTTATGGATTCGTTATAGGTTTCTTAATATTAAATAATTTAAGTACAACAACTACTTTATCACAAGGTTTATATTTATTTGCAGCAGCATTGCCAATTGCTATAACAGGTTTATTATCAGCAATAGCACAAGGTAAGGTTGCAGCGTCTGGTATTCAAATATTAGCTAAAAACCCAGATCACAATACAAAAGGTATAATCCTTTCTGCAATGGTTGAAACTTATGCTTTATTAGGATTCGTTATATCATTCTTATTAGTTAACAATTTATTCTAAGAAAGATTGGATGTGGAAGCTGATGTCAAATTTAAACAACATAACTTCTAAAATTATAAAGGATGCAGAAGAAAAAAGAGATGAAATTTTAAATGCTGCACAAGTTGAAAGTGATAGTATAATAGCAAAGGAAACTAAAAAGGCTAAAAATTTAGAAGTTGAGTTAATAGAAAAAGCAAAGATAGAAGCTAAAGCAAGAGAAAATAGAGTTATATCAAATGCTAGGTTAAAGGTTAGAAATAATGAACTTAAGGCAAAGCAAGACATGATAAGCAAAGTATTTGAAAAAGCAGTTGAGAGGCTAAATAGCCTTTCAACTTTAGAATATAAAGAATATATTTTAAGAGCTTTAGATTCTCTTGATTTAGAAGGAACAGAAATTTTAATAATAAATAAAAAAGATGAAGATGTAATAAACAATAAATTTTTATTAGATTTAAATAATAAATTAATAAGTTTAGGAAAAAAAGGTAAAATCTCTATTTTAACTAATGGTAATTTTGATAGAGGGTTTATTTTAGATAGAAATGGAATACAAATAAATAATACTTTTGAATCTTTAGTTAAATCACTAAGAAGTGAATTAGAATTAGAGGTAACTAAGGTATTATTTAATTAAGGAGGGGGAAGTAGATGGATTCAATGCAATTTCTCCAATTAATTCCTAGAATTAGAGTGTATGAAAAAAGACTTCTTGATAAATCAAAGATAGAAAGAATGATAGATGCAAATACATCAGAGGATGCGCTTAAAGTTTTACAAGAAACTGATTATGCAGCATTTATGAATGATATAAAAAGACCAGAAGAATATGAAGTACTTCTATCTAAGGAGTTAGTTAGATTATATGAAACTATGTATAAAGCTTCTCCTGTAAAAGGTCTTATTGATGTTATGGCAATAAAATATGATTATCATAATATAAAGGTTTTAATAAAAGGAAAAATCTTAAAACAAGATTTTTCCAATATGTTAATACCAGTTGGAATGATAGATTCTTCTATTTTAAAAAATGCTATTTTAGGAGATTCTCTAAGAGGTTTACCTAAACATATAGAAAAATGTATTGAGGAGATAAATAATAGGTTTGAAGAAAATAAGGATCCTCAAATTATAGATATAATAGCAGATAAATATTTATACGCTCACATAAATGATATAAGAAAATCTAAAGAGTTAAATGATAAATATTTAGATAAATATATAAATAGTATTATAGATTTAAATAATATAAAGACTCTTTTAAGAGTTAAGAAGCAACAAAAGAATGTTAACTTTTTATTAGATAGTTTAGTTCCTGGAGGAACTATTGATGAGAAAAAATATAGAGCAATGTTTTTAGAAAATACAGAAAATATACCAAATCACGTATTAGGGCAATATAATTCAATTGTTAAAGAAGGAGTTATAAGTTTTATAAATACAGGTTCTGTTAGTTTATTTGAAAAGCTAATAGACAATTATTTAATGAAATTTATAAAAGAAGCCAAACTTATAACAAAGGGATTAGAGCCAGTTTTAGCTTATATGTACGCTAAAGAAAGTGAGATTAAACAGGTTAGAACTATTATGGTTGGAAAACTAAATAACATTAGCAAGGAAGTTATAAGAGAAAGGTTGCGTGATGGTTATGTATAAAAAAGTTGCTGTAGTTGGAGATAAAGATTCTATTTTAGCTTTTAAAGCTTTAGGAATAGAGGTATTTCCAGTTGTAGAAAGTGATGAAGCAAAAAAAATCATTGATAAACTTGCACATAAAGATTATGCAATTATTTTTGTAACAGAGCATGTAGCTAAAGATATTGAAGAAACAATAGAGAGATACTCAAAACAAATGCTTCCTGCAATAATACTTATTCCAAGTAATCAAGGAAGTTTAAATATAGGAAAACAAAGAATTTCGGATAATGTTGAAAAAGCTGTAGGCGTTAATATATTATAGAAAGTAGGATGATAAGTTTGAAAACCGGAAGAATTGTAAAAGTTTCAGGACCATTAGTTGTAGCAGATTCTATGGATGAAGCTAATGTATTTGATGTTATTAAAGTTGGGGAAAAGAAGCTTATTGGAGAAATAATTGAAATGAGAGGTGATAAGGCTTCAATTCAGGTTTATGAAGAAACATCTGGTATAGGACCTGGAGATCCAGTTATAACAACTGGAGAGCCTCTTTCAGTAGAACTTGGACCAGGACTTATGGAAGCTATGTTTGATGGAATACAAAGACCTCTTGACGCTTTTATGAAGGCTGCAAATAGTTCGTTTTTAACTAAGGGAGTTGAAGTTAAATCTTTAAATAGAGAAAAAAAATGGGATTTTAAACCCGTTGTTAAAATTGGAGATAAAGTAAGTGAAGGAGATGTAATTGGAACAGTTCAAGAAACTCCAGTTGTACTTCATAAGATAATGGTTCCATATAAAGTATCAGGAACAGTTAAAGAAATAAAATCAGGAAGTTTTACAGTAGAAGAGATAGTTTGTATTTTAGAAACTGAAGATGGATTGAAAGAGTTAACAATGATGCAAAAGTGGCCTGTAAGAAAAGGTAGACCATATGCTAGAAAATTAAATCCAGTAGAACCAATGACTACAGGACAAAGAGTAATAGATACATTCTTCCCAGTTGCGAAGGGAGGAGCTGCAGCAGTTCCAGGACCATTTGGTGCTGGGAAAACAGTTGTTCAACACCAAGTTGCTAAGTGGGGAGATACAGAAATAGTTGTTTATGTTGGATGTGGAGAACGTGGTAATGAGATGACTGACGTTTTAAATGAGTTCCCAGAACTTATTGACCCTAAAACTGGTGAAAGTTTAATGAAGAGAACAGTTTTAATAGCTAATACTTCAAATATGCCAGTTGCGGCGAGAGAGGCATCCATATATACAGGAATTACAATTGCAGAGTATTTTAGAGATATGGGATATTCTGTGGCTATAATGGCAGATTCAACTTCAAGATGGGCAGAGGCACTTAGAGAAATGTCAGGAAGGCTTGAAGAAATGCCAGGAGATGAAGGTTATCCAGCATATTTAGGTTCAAGACTTGCAGAATATTATGAAAGAGCAGGTAAGGTTGTAACTTTAGGAAAAGAGGAAAGAGAAGGGGCAATTACAGCAATTGGAGCAGTTTCTCCTCCAGGTGGAGATATATCAGAACCAGTAACTCAATCAACTTTAAGAATAGTTAAAGTTTTCTGGGGATTAGATGCACAATTAGCTTATAGGAGACATTTCCCATCAATAAACTGGTTATCTTCATATTCATTATATTTAGATAAAATGGGAATATGGATGGATGAAAATGTATCTTCTGATTGGTCAAGTCTTAGAACAGAAGCTATGACGCTTCTTCAAGAAGAATCAAAACTTGAAGAAATAGTAAGACTAGTTGGTATTGATGCATTATCAGAAGGAGATCAATTAAAACTTGAAGTAGCAAAATCTATAAGAGAAGATTATTTACAACAAAATGCTTTCCATGAGGTTGATACGTATTCATCTCTTAAGAAGCAATATAAAATGTTAAAACTTGTACTTGCATTTATGCATGAGGGACAAAGAGCATTAGATGCTGGTGTTTATTTAGATAAAATATTAGAACTTGAAGTTAGAGATAGAATTGCTAGAAGTAAATATATTCCTGAAGAAGAATTAGTTAAAATGGATGATATATTAGTTGAGTTAAAAGAATCAATAGATAAATTAATTAACGAAGGAGGGGTTATATAGTGCTTAAAGAATATAAAACAGTGACAGAAGTTGTAGGACCTTTAATGGCTGTTGAAGGCGTGGAAGGTGTAAAATACGATGAGCTAGTTGAAATTGAAATGCAAACTGGTGAAATGAGACGTGGTAAGGTTTTAGAAGTTAACGGAGATAAAGCTATGGTTCAGCTTTTTGAAGGTTCTTCTGGAATAAATCTTAAAGATACAAAGGTTAGATTTTTAGGAAAACCATTGGAACTTGGTGTATCTGAAGATATGTTAGGTAGAGTATTTGATGGAATGGGAAGACCAAAGGATAATGGTCCAGAAATAATTCCAGATAAGAGAGTTGATATAAATGGTGAGGCTATAAATCCAGTTGCTAGAAATTTCCCATCAGAATTTATTCAAACAGGAATTTCTGCAATAGATCATTTAAATACTTTAGTTAGAGGACAAAAGCTTCCAGTATTCTCAGCAGCAGGTCTTCCTCATGCAGAACTTGCAGCACAGATAGCAAGACAAGCTAAAGTTTTAAATTCCGATTCAAAATTCGCTGTTGTATTTGCTGCAATTGGTATAACATTTGAAGAAGCAGAGTTTTTCGTTGAAGAATTTAATAGCACAGGTGCAATTGACAGATCTGTTTTATTTATGAATTTAGCATCAGACCCAGCGGTTGAAAGAATTGCAACTCCTAGAATGGCTCTTACTGCAGCTGAATATTTAGCTTATGAAAAGGGAATGCATGTTTTGGTTATAATGACAGATATAACAAACTATGCAGAAGCTTTAAGAGAAGTATCAGCAGCTAGAAAAGAAGTTCCTGGAAGAAGGGGATATCCAGGATATTTATATACTGACCTTTCAACACTTTATGAAAGAGCAGGAAGAATAATTGGAAAAGAAGGTTCAATAACTCAAATTCCAATTCTTACAATGCCTGAGGAGGATAAAACTCATCCAATTCCTGACCTTACAGGATATATAACAGAAGGTCAAATAATGCTTTCAAGAGAGCTTTATAAAAAAGGAATTATGCCTCCAATAGATGTCCTACCATCTCTTTCAAGACTTAAAGATAAGGGAATTGGTAAAGGAAAAACTAGAGAAGATCATGCAGATACAATGAATCAATTATTCTCAGCTTATGCACAAGGTAAACAAGCTAAAGAACTTGCTGCAATTTTAGGTGAATCTGCACTATCAAATGCTGATAAAGCTTATGCTAAATTTGCTGAAGCTTTTGAAAAAGAATATGTTTCACAAGGATTTACAACAAATAGAAGTATAGAAGAAACATTAAAGCTTGGATGGAAACTACTTAAGATACTTCCAAAAACAGAGCTTAAGAGAATTAGAGATGAATACTTAGAAAAGTATATGCCAGGAGATGATGAGTAGAATATGGCTCAAAAATTAAATGTAAATCCTACAAGAATGGAACTATCAAAGCTAAAGAAAAGATTAGTTACATCTAAAAGAAGTCATAAGCTTTTAAAAGATAAACAAGATGAGCTTATGAGACAATTTATAAATCTTATTAAATATAATAATAAGATTAGAGCAGAGGTTGAAAAAGAACTTGGAGATTCTTTAAAAGATTTTGTTATGGCAAGAGCTGTTATGAGTTCAGAATTTTTAGAAGAAGCTATAGCTTATCCAAAAGAAAATATAAAGGTTGAGGTTGGAACTAAAAATGTAATGAGCGTTAATGTTCCTATAATGAATTTTAAAAGAGAATTAGAAGGAGATGAGGGAAGTATTTACCCTTATGGATTTATGAATACCTCAGCAGAATTAGATGATGCTATAGGAAAACTTTACAGAGTGCTTCCAAAGCTTTTAGAACTTGCAGAGGTTGAAAAATCAGGTCAACTTATGGCAGATGAGATAGAGAAAACAAGAAGAAGAGTTAATGCTCTTGAATATATGACAATTCCTCAATTAGAAGAAACTATAAAATATATAAGAATGAAGCTTGATGAAAATGAAAGAGGAGCTTTGACAAGACTTATGAAAGTTAAATCTATGATAGATCAAAGGGGATAAAAAATAGGTTTAAGGATAATTTCCTTAAACCTATTTTTTTATAATAAAGAATAATATAAAATACAATAAATTCAAAAAATAATATATATTTAATTATTTTATAAAATATAGTATAATTAGTATGATGTTTTATTTGATAGAGGTGAGTTAATATGCAACAAACTATGAAATTAACAACAATAGATGAAATAAAAGCTTATTCGGATCCATATCGTTTAAAGATAATAGCATTTTTAAAAAATAATAGAGAAGAGGCTACTGTAAAACAAATTGCAGATTTTTTTGAAGAAGTTCCTTCAAAGGTTTATTATCACGTAAAAAAATTAGAAAGAGTAGGAATTGTAAAGCTTGTAAAAACTGAAGAAATAAAGGGGATAATTGCAAAATATTATTCTTTAACAGCACATGATTTTAGGATAGAAAATCAAGATATAAAGAGAAAAACAAGAGAGATTTATAATTCTCAAATATCAATGGTTATTAATGATTATTATGAAAAATCCAAAGAAAAAATTATAAGCTCAATAGAAAATAGAGATGAAGAAGATTTCAACAGTATAAATTTAAACTTTGATGAATTATATTTAACAAAAGAAGAATTTTTAGTATTAAATAGTGAAATAAAAAACATAATAAGTAAGTATAAAGAAAAGAGAGAAAAAACAGATGTATATCATATGTTTTCTATTTGCGCTAAAGGAGAAATAAAATAGCTTTAAAGAAACATATGTAACTTAAGGGTGAATTTTATGTTAACTTACTTGTTTATATTAATAAGTTCATTTTTAATAGTATGTATTTTAATGTTGCCTTTAATAAAACTATCTAATAAATATGGATTCACAGATAAACCTACAGGGAGAAAGAAACATGATAATCCAATATCCTTAATAGGAGGAGTTCCTATGTTTATCTCATTTTTTTTCGTTTATCTGATTTTCATAAATAAGCTTGCATATATAAAGGAATCTATAATAATTTTAATAGCCTCGACTATGGTTTTTATAATAGGATTATTAGATGATTATAATAAAACAAAATCTTTAGAATTTCCTATAACACCTAGGCTAATTATTCAAATAATAGCAGCTATATTTATATATAAGTCAGGAATAGTTTTTATAGGTTTTGCAAATCCTTTTACAGGAAATTACATAATACTACATAAATTTCTACAATTAATACTTACAGTAATGTGGATATTTGGAGTAACAACAGTTATAAATTGGATAGATGGGATAGACGGGCTTGCTGGATCGATTGTATCAATTTCAGCTACTTCGATGTTTATAATTGCTTTGATTAAAGGAGAAAATGTTTCAGCATCAATAGCTATAGCTTTAGTTGGGATGACTTTAGGTTTTTTAATATTTAATAAATATCCTGCTAAAGTTTTTATGGGAGATTCCGGAGCTAATTTTTTAGGTTTTATTTTAGCTATTATTGCGCTAGAAGGTGCTTTTAAACAAACAACAACTCTTTCGATATTAATACCAATACTTATTTTAGGTATACCAATTTTTGATAATATATTTGTAATATTAAAGAGAATAAAAAGGAAAAAGCCAATATATAAGGCAGATAGAAGTCAAGTTCATTATAGGCTTTTAGAAAAAGGATTAAGTATTAATCAAACAGTTACATATTTGTGTGTTTTAAGTATATTTTTAAGTTTAATTTCAATATTAATATTTTTATTTAAATTATAACTAAAATATTTTTTATGATGAAAAAGTATGAAATTTGTGCTTTAATATATTTAAAGAGGTTAAGAAAAGGAGAAATTTAATATGTCAGTTAAAGAGATAGTTCAATTGGGTGCACCTTGCTTAAGGAAGGTATGTGATCCTATTTTAAATATAGAAGAGGCAAAATCTATTATAAATGATTTAAAGGATACATTAGCTACGGTAGATGGAATTGGTTTAGCTGCTCCGCAAATAGGAGTAACTAAGAGAGTTATTTATATAAATTTTGGTGATGGAGAAAATGAATATGTTCTTATAAATCCTAAAATTTTAGCAGTTTCTAAAGAGGTTCATGAAGATTATGAAGGATGTTTAAGTTATGTAATGCATGAAGGGTTAGTTGAAAGACCAATTGCAGTTAAAATAGAAACTCTAGATGAACATGGAGAGAAAAAAATATACGAAGCTCAAGATCTTTTAGCAAGATGTTTTATGCATGAAATAGATCATTTAGATGGGATAATGTATGTAGATAGGGCTAGTGAGATGTATGAATTAGTTGAAGAAGAATAGAAGATAATTTTAAAATTCTAAGGTAAATTAAATTTATCTTAGAATTTTTTATTTATTAATGATAATTATATTGACATAAATGGATATAAAATGTAATATAATAACATATAAAAATCATAGGTTTAATATGATAATGGGGGACGAAATGGGAAGTAATAAATTTTTATCAGAATTTCTTATGATAACAAACGTAAAAACAATATTATTTATTGGAATATTATTAGGTTTGTTTTATTTAATGAGAATCTTAGAAAAAAAGAAAATAAAATTTTCAAAAAGGATGTTTTTAGCGATACTATTAGGATTTGTTATGGCATTTATTATACAATTAGTTTCAGGATTTCCAAATAATCCGACAGAAATTACTTGGATAAATGAAACAACTGCATGGTTTGGTTTATTTGGTTATGGATTTATGGACTTATTAAAGATGATAACTGTGCCATTAATATTTTTCTCAATAATAAAAGTAATAATTGGAATGGAAGATGATGATAAATTAAGTAAAATCGTTACGACATCTATAGTAATGTTATTATTGACTACATTATTAGCAAGTGTTGTAGCTATAATTGTAGGTAATTTATTTAATTTAGGTACTAATACTCAAAGTGTTTTATCAGATACAACAGCAAGAGAGGTTACATCTGTTATATCTACTTTAAGAGAATTGCTTCCTAGTAATCCTTTTAAAGCAATGGTAGAGGGAAATATAGTTGGAGTTGTTATATTTTCTAGTTTTATTGGTCTTGCTATGAGAAGACTTAAAAGAAAAGATATAAAAGTAATGGAGAGCATAGAAAGTGTAGTTATAGGAAGCTATAAAATAACAATTAGCATAACGATGAGTGTTATAAAATTTATGCCTTATGCTGTAATTGCTCTTTTGGCTAATACTATTTCACAAAAAGGGATAACTGCAATAGCTAGTGTTTTTGATTTTATAATTGCTATATATTTGAGTATATTTATAATGTTTATTATTCATTTATTTATAATTGCTTTAAACGGGTTAAATCCTATAAAATATTTAAAAAATGTTATGGAACCTTTAATTTTAGCTTTTACTTCAAGGTCAAGTTTAAGTACTCTTCCAGTAACTATTGAAACATTAAGTAAGAATGTAGGAGTAGATGAAGGGATAGCAAGCTTTGTTGGAAGTTTAGGCTCTAATGCAGGAATGAATGGATGCGCGGCAATATATCCAACTCTTATAGCTATCACTTTAGGAAACATGGCTGGAATAACAATGGACTTTAGCTTTTATGCTATGCTTTTAGTAATAGTTGTTATAAGTTCGCTTGGAATTGCAGGAGTTCCAGGTACTGCGACTATAGCAGTATCTGTTGTTATAAGCGGTATGGGAATGGGAGAATATTTACCTTTAGTAGGTGCTATAATTGCCATAGATCCAATTTTGGATATGGGAAGAACTATGTTAAATGTAAGTGGTACTATGGTAGTGACAGTTAGTGTAGCTAAAAGATTCAATAAAATAAAAAAGATAATAGATGGAGATAAGAAAGAAAAAGTTATTTTAGAATAAAAAAGAATTAAATATAATACAAAAAGGGTATCTTTTTAAAAAGATACCCTTTTGTGTGTATTGACATTAAAAAATAAAGGTATATAATACATATATACCACCCCACGGGGGAGTAGAGAATAAGGAGTTGATATCATGTGTTATGGATTTGGAGGTTCAGGGGGCTTTGGCTTTGGTTTTTTAGGCTTTTTAATCACTATAATTGTTATATGTGCTATAGTTTATTTTGCCTATAAAATTTTTAGAAATAACAATAACGAAAATAAATTTAATCTTTCTAATAAGCTAAATCTTTCTAAAAGTGATAATTTAAATAATAAGGCTTTAGAGATATTAAATGAAAGATATTCTAAAGGTGAAATTTCAGATGAGGAATATAATTTCAAAAAAAATCAAATACTAAGATAGATTTATTTTAAAATTTTAGTGTAATATTTTATTTTTATATTATATTAAATATTGACAAATAGAAATAAAGGTATATAATAAAAATAAATTACCCCCCGAGGGTGGGGAGTATATGTAAAAGGAGAGATAATTATGAAAAAAATAATGATAGATGGAATGAGTTGTCAACATTGTGTTGCACATGTAAAAGAAGCTTTAGAAGAATTAGGAGCTACTTCAATTGAAGTGAATTTAGATGGAAAATATGCAAAGGCTGAAACTTCAAAGAATAATCAAGAAATAATTGATGCTATAGATGAAGCAGGATATGATGTTATAAGCATTGAAGAAATATAATAAATACATATTTACATAAAGAAGATATAAAAAACCACTAAGGACTTAAATAAGGTCTTTGGTGGTTCTTTCTTTTAATAAGATTTTTAATATAATAATAATAGAGATTAAGATACGGAATTTAAAAGGTAGGTAAATAGAAAATGAATAAAATGATAAGACCTGTATGGGCAGAAATTGATTTAGATGCAATAAAATATAATATAGATAGTATAAAAAGAAGAGTTGATACAAAAGAATTAATAGCAGTGGTTAAAGCAGATGCTTATGGTCATGGAGCTTTAGATGTGTCTAAAACATTAGTAGAAAATGGGGCTACAAAACTTGCAGTAGCAGTTATAACAGAGGCTATGGAACTTAGGCATGGAAATATTAATACTCCTATTATGATACTTGGCTATACTCCTTTAGAATTTGCAGCCGATTTAATAAACTATGATATTGAGCAAACAATCTTTGATTTAGAGTATGCTACAAAATTATCAGAAATAGCATTAAATTTAGGAAAAAAAGCTAAAGTTCATGTAGCGTTAGATACAGGAATGGGAAGAATAGGTTTTTTAATAAATGATAATAGTTTAAATGAAATTTTGAAAATTTCTTCTTTAAAAGGTTTAGAAGTGGTTGGAATATTTACTCATTTTGCTACCGCAGATGAAAGTGATAAAAATTATTCAAATAAGCAATATAAAAAATTTACTGATTTTAATGAAAAACTAGTAAGTAAAGGAGTTAATATACCTTTAAAGCATGTATCAAATAGCGGGGCTATAATAGATATGCCTAATACGTACTTAGATGGTGTAAGAGCTGGAATAGTTCTTTATGGTTATTATCCATCAGAAGATGTATTAAAACAAAATTTAGATTTAAAAAAGGCTATAACTATAAAGACACAGGTAGCTCATGTTAAAATTTTGGACAAGAATGAGTACGTAAGTTATGGAAGGAAGTTTAAAACAGAAAGAAAGAGTATTATAGCAACACTTCCTATTGGATATGCAGATGGCTATTCTAGGGCTTTAACTGGAAAGGCTAAAGTTATAATAAATGGAAAATTTGCTCCGGTAGTTGGAACTATATGTATGGATCAATGTATGATTGATGTAACTGATATAGGAGATGTTCATGTAGGAGATGAGGTTATAGTTCTAGGTAAGGATAAAGATTTAAAATTTGATGCAGATGATATGGCTAAAGCTATGGGAACAATAAATTATGAAGTTTTATGTATGATAAAGCAAAGAATTCCAAGAGTTTATATAGAAGATGGAAAAGTTAAAAGTATACGTAACTATATTTAATTGCTTTTTTATATTATAATTAGGGAAGAATAAAGAATAAGTAGGTGAGATTTTGATTTTTTCATCCTTAAATATAAATAAAGAAGAAAAGATACACATTCAGATACAAAACCATATAAAAAAAGAGATAGATAAGGGTATATTAAAAAAGGGAAGTAAACTTCCATCAACTAGAGAAGTTAGTAAAGTTTTAGGTATTAGTAGGAATTCTGTAATATTAGCTTATGAAAATTTAGAAAACGAGGGAATTATAGAAACTTTTAGAGGAAAAGGAACTTTTGTAGCTATTGAAAAAGAGATAAAAAGTGATGATTTTAAAGTGAAATGGAATAATTTTATAGAGGATTACGGTAGACTATGTGAAGAGTTAGATGTGGTCAAAACGGAATTGCCGTGGAAGAGAGGAATGATTTCCTTTAAAAGTATAGCACCAGATGAGAGCTTTTTTGACTTAGAAGAGTTTAAAAGGGCTTTTTTAAATGTTTTTTCTATGGAGGGAGATAAACTTTTAAATTATGGATATGCAAAGGGATATAAACCATTAATAGAATATATAAAGGAATATATGAGGAAAAAAGGTGTACTTACAGATGGAAAGGATATTCTAATAACAAATGGCTTTACTGAAGCTTTTGATATACTTCTTAGTACTCTTACAAAACCAAATGATGTGATTGCTTGTGAGAATCCAACACATAATACTGCTATAAAAATAATGAAAGCTCATAAATTGAATATAAAACCCATAAAGATGGATGATGATGGAATAAACTTAGATAGTTTAGAAGAAACCTTAAAAAAGTATACTCCTAAAATTATATATTTGATTCCATCATACCATAATCCAACAGGTATAGTAATGGATGGTGAGAAGAGGCAAAATGTATATAATATCTGTAAAAAGTATAAAGTACCTATAATAGAGGATGGATTTAATGAAGAATTAGTATATTCAAGTTCCCATGTAGCGCCTCTTATAGCGTTAAGTAATATGGGAAATGGTGTTATTTATGCTGGGAGCTTTTCTAAAATATTATTTCCAGGGATAAGAATTGGTTGGATTTTTGCAGATGAAAAACTTATAAATGTTTTAGAGAGTGTAAAACGCGCTAGAAATATACATACATCTTTTATAGATCAAGGTATTTTTCACAAGTATATGGAAAGTGGTTCTTTTAAGAGGTATGTAAAAAAAATAAGAAAATATTATAAAGATAGATACGATTTTACTATAAAGACAATAGAAAAGTATATACCATATGATAAAGTTTTAGGCAATGGTGGACTTTATATATTTGTAAAAATTAATGGGTTAAATACTAGAGATATTTTAAAAGAATGTTATAAAAGGAATGTAGTGTTTATGCCAGGGGATATATTTTTTATAAATAAAGAAGAAAAGAATTGGATGAGAATAGGATTTTCTAGGACTAGTGAGGAGGAAATTGAAGAAGGAATAAAAATAATTGGAGAAGTTATTTTTAGTTTGAAATCTAAAAATAACTAATACTTTAGATTGTAAATTTAATATTAATTATTTTAAGGATTAGTTTTTTTTATGGTTAGTAATATCTTATAATGGTTGAGTAACTGTATTTTAAGAGTTATAATAAATCGTACTGAATTTTAAGAAAGGAGTGTAAACTTTGGGTAATAAAACATCTAAAGTCTATGAAACTTTAAAAGGGTTAAAACTTAGAGTTATTCTAGAAAGTATCATAATAGGTGTAGGTGCTGGATTTGTAATATCATTATATAGGCTTATATTAGATTATTTAGATGGGTATACAAAAGCGGCATATGCCTTTATGGATGCCAACAAAATATATATAATTCTAGGCATAATAGTTTTAGCAATAATGGGATATATTGTTGGTAGACTTGTTGAAAATGATGGAATGATAAGTGGTAGCGGTATACCACAAGTTGAAGGTATGCTTACAGGATATTTTGAAGTTTCACCAGTTAGAATATTAATAACTAAATTTATAGGTGGAGTTATAGCTATTGGAGGGGGCTTATCTCTTGGAATAGAAGGGCCTTCAATTCAATTAGGTGCAAGTGTTGGACAAATAATAAGTAAGTTGTTTAAAAGAATAAAATTAGAGGAGAGATTTCTTTTAACAAGTGGAGCAGGAGCAGGTCTTTCAGCAGCGTTTAATGCGCCTTTAGCAGGTGCTATGTTTGCGATGGAAGAAGTACATAAAAATTTTTCTCCTATAATTTTATTATCTGCGATAGCAGCTGCTGTTAGTTCAGATTTAGTTACTTGGATATTTTTTGGATCTAAGCCTATCCTAGATACCCATGCACTTTCAGTAATTCCTTTTGAAGATTATGCATTACTTATAGCTTTAGGAATTATATTAGGATTTGCAGGTGCATTTTATAATCTAGTACTGTTAAAAACTCAAGACCTTTATAAAAAAATAAAAGCTAAACTTAGATATAGAATGATGATTCCATTTATGTTTGCTTTAGTTTTTGGTTTGACTATGCCACAAATATTAGGTGGTGGAAATGATCTTATAAATAATATACTAGTTAATGGCATGGCAATTAAAGTAGCAATAATGCTTTTAGTATTTAAGTTTATATTTTCAATGATAAGTTTCTCATCTGATTCTCCAGGTGGAATATTGTTTCCACTTTTAACATTAGGGGCATTAGTTGGAGTTGCATTTGGAGATATATCAGTTACTTATTTTGGTCTTAGTCAAGGTTTATTAATGAATTTTATATTAATTGCAATGGCAGGAATGTTTTCATCAATAGTTAGAGCACCTTTAACAGGGCTTATATTAGTTTGTGAAATGAGTGGAAACTTCTCACAATTAGGTGCAGTTGCCGTAGTTTGCGGTGTAGCTTTTTTAGTTGCAGACTTAATCGGAAGTAAACCAATTTATGAATCATTATTAGAGAGAAGAATAAAAGCTAATACTGGTATGATAGTTGGTGATGGTTCAGAAAAAGTTTTAGTAAAATATATAGTTCATTTAGGAACACCAATAGTTGGAAAAAAATTAAAAGATATAAAGCTTCCAGATGGTGCTTTAATGGTATCAGTTGAGAGAAGTGGTAGCGATATAATACCAAATGGAAATACAATGATTCGTGCAGGAGATTATGTGGTTGCAATAGTTTCTGAAGATAAAGAAGCAAATCTTAGAACCTATTTAGAAAAACTTTGTGAAAAAGAAGATGTAGATTAATTACATATATTTTTAAGGCTTAAAGGATACTCTTTAAGCCTTATTTAATTAATTCAAAGATAATTTTCTTTTTAACGAATTTTTTATACATTTTAATATATATCTTATGTTTTGAATTAAATTAAATTTAAAAATAGAATTAGTTTTTTTAAAAATTAGTTCTTCTTCTATATCAATATCTTTAGATAGAACACCTAGTTTTAAAAGGTTACATTTTTCTATGGCATTTCCAACAGGTATTTTATTAAAATCACTATGAGAACATGTTATCAATTTATCTAAAGCATTATTTAATTTTTTGTTTTCAATATCTATTAAAGCATCATTATATAAATTTTTTAACTCTTTATAATTTTTTAAGTTATCTAGACAAAATTTAGCAGATGTATTATTGTTTTCTGAAAAATTGCTTTCCCAGCAAACAATACTTTCTTCTAAATAACCATTTATATAAAAAATATAAGCTTTTACTTCTAAAATTTCTTCAAAATATGGATATCTGTTTAGTATTTTATCGCATATATTTAATGCTTCTTGGTAATTAAAATTATCATAATAAGACCATATTTTATTAATTTCTTTATCTATATTCATATATTCACCCCTATTTAATTTTAACATAATTTTACAAAAATGTAAAATTAAATATAAAAAATTTATAAGTAATAAAATCTTGTATTTTTTTATATATTAGTGAAGAAGAATAAAATCATTTATCAAAATTAATAGTAATTTAGTCTGTATATTGCAAATTATCTAAAATGTTTTAAAATATAAAGTAGAGAAACTAAAGAAGAGGGGGATTTTCTATGGAACGTAAGTTATTTACAGAGTGGGCTATGGATATTGCAGAAGATAGCAAATTAAGAAGCACTTGTTTAAGTAGACAGGTTGGGGCTGTTATTATAAAAGATAGGCAAATAATTGCAACAGGATACAATGGTGCACCAACTGGAACTGTACATTGTTCTGATATTGGATATTGTGAAAGAAGAAAGAGAAATATTCCATCAGGACTTGGATTAGAACTTTGTAGAGCAGGTCATGCGGAAGCTAATGCAATAAATCAATGTGCAAAACATGGAATTAGTTGCAATGGAGCAACACTTTATGTAACAACTCAGCCGTGTGTATTTTGTTGCATTAGCATTATACAATCAGGAATAAAAAAGGTTATTTTTAAAGGTGAATACCCAACAGGGTTAGGATTACAACTTTTAAAAGAGGCAGAAATCGAATATGAAAAATATGAAACTGCTTTAAACAAAGAAAGAGAAGAGTATAAGATAAAACATATTAGAGAAATAGAAAGAGCAAAAAAGCTTTTAAAAGAAGTTAAATTATATTAAATGGAGGAAAAATTATGGATTTTAATGAAAAATTGAATTTATCTATGGAATATTTACACAAACAAGGCGCGTTTTTAACAGCTAAAGTTGATGATAAAGTGAATACTATGACTATAAGTTGGGGTTCTGTTGGATTTATGTGGGGAAAGCCAGTATTTATGGCTCTTATAAGACCACAAAGATATACTAATGAATTTATAGAAAAGAGTAATTCTTTTACAGTAAGCATTCCTTTTAGCAGTGATTTAAAGCAAGCATTAGGTGTTTGCGGAAGCAAATCTGGAAGAAATGTGGATAAAGAAAACGAAGCAAAGATAAATTTTATAAGTGGTAAAGACGAAATGTTTGCAATTGTGGATAAGTGTGATGTTTATTATGAATGTAAAGTTTTATATAGCAATAAATTGAAGACAGAAGAGCTTCCTAATGATATAAAAGATAGTTTTTATAGTGCTGGAGATACTCATATTTTATATTTTGCAGAAATAGTTAATTGCTATAAAGGAAAAGATATTTAGAGTAAATTGTTAGTACTAATTTTACGAATATGCTTCGATTATCGAAATATATTATAATGAAAATTTATTTGTAAATTGAGGTATTAAGATTTCATTCTTTATCTAATATTTATTAAAACAAGATAAAAAAATAAGAATTTGAGAGAATAAAAGAGAGGAATGAATGTATGACAGATAATAGGGGTGTGTTAAATAATCTTTTAGTTAAATTATTTAATGATATTTTAAGAATAGAAGAAAAATCTTTAAAAAAAAGCGAGGAATTATCAGATTTATCAGTAACTGAAATCCATACAATAGAGGCAATTGGTGAGAAGGAAGAGAGAACAATGTCAGAGATTGCAAATGATCTTAGTATAACCGTTGGCACACTTACAACTGCTATTAATAAACTTATAAAAAAGGGATATGTGGAAAGACGTAGGATAGAAGAGGATAGAAGAATAGTTTTGGTGAAATTAACTGAAAAAGGGAAAAACGCTAGCTATCTTCATAAGAAGTTTCATGATGAGATGATAAAAGCTACTATAGAGAAGTTGAATAAACAAGAAGAGGATGTTTTAATTAGTTCTTTAGAAAGTTTATCAAAGTTTTTTCATGACAAATATGAAAAATAAAATATTAATAAAAATAGACAATCTACTTTTTGATTGTCTATTTTTATTAGCTTTATTATAATATATTAATGTTATGTTAAAACGGATTTTAGAAAGGAATTTAATATTATGAATAGAGATAAAGATGTTTTAAATGAAGAAAAAGAAAAATTAGTTGAAATTAGAAAATGGATACATAATGAGATAAGTAGAATAAAGATAGATGAAAAAAACTTAAAGGATAAAATAAGTGATCTTGAAAAGGGGGCTAAGGGTGCGTATAATGAGGAACTTTTTATAAATAAAAAGCTTTTTAATATAGTTGAAAAAAATTTAGAAGTATATGAGGAGTCAAATTTAAAACCATATTTTGCAAGGATAGATTTTAGAGAGTTTAGAAAGGATATTGAGAGTTTCTATATAGGAAAAAATAGCTTAGGAGATGTTAGGGAGGGGGAGGAGAAAGTAATTGATTGGAGGGCACCAATTGCGGATTTATATTATAGTGGAACTCAAGGGGAGGCATATTATAAGGCACCAGCTGGAGTAATAAATGGAGAACTTAAATTAAAAAGAAAATTTTTATATGAAGATAATGAAATTGTAAAATGTTTTGATGAGGGATTAAATGAAATAATATTAAAAGCTAATCTAAATAATGAGGAAGGTGAAGCTTTAATTGATGAATTTCTTAGAATAAATTTAGAGAACGGGACAGGAAATAAATTAAAAGAAGTTGTTGCTACTATACAAAAAGAACAAAATGAAGTAATTAGAGCTGATAAAAATTTTCCTCTTATAATACAGGGATCAGCAGGTTCTGGTAAGACAACCGTAGCGCTTCATAGGTTAGCATATCTTTTGTATAGATATAAAGAAGTTTTAGAGGCTAAGGATATTTTAGTTATCGCTCCTAATAAATTATTTTTAGACTATATATCAGAAGTGTTACCTGATTTAGGGGTTAATCATGTTAAGCAAAAAACTTTTGAGGATATAGCAAGTGAATTTTTGAATATAAAATCAAAAAGTAAAATAATAACAAAAGATAAGAAGTTTATAAGTTTTTTAGAGGACAAAGATGATGAAAAAATTAAGTTTCTTTTAAAGGAAAGTAGATTTAAGGGTTCTTGGCAATTTAAGAAAATATTAGATATTTATTTAAAAGTTTTAGAAACTAAAGATTCTAATATAGAGAATATAGTTATTAAAGGGTATACTCTTTTTGATAAAAAGGAAATAAAAAGGCTTTTTACAAAAGATTTAATAAAATACCCTATAAATAAGAGAAAAGATGAAATAAAAAGATACTTTTCTTTAAAGATTAAAGAAAAAGTATTAACAGTATTAGATAAGATAGATTTTAATTATGAATATAAAATAGCTAGACTAAAAAAACAAATGGAAGATTCTAAAGAAAGACGTGAAAAACTTATACTGTTATATGATGAGAGAGATAATTTTAAAAGAGAATTTCAAGGGGTTTTGAAGAAGGAGTTTAATGATTATTTTGAGAAATGGAAGGGATTAAATACATCTAATATATATTTAGATATGTTTAAAGATGAAGAATTTTTTGAAAAAGTAATATGCAATGTAATACCGAAAGATTTAGGAGAATATATAAAAAATTCATTAGAAGAAAATTTGAAAAATGATATAGTGGATTCAGATGATTTAGCAGCCATGTTATATATTAAATTTAAGATAGAAGGTATTACAGAACATAACTTAGTAAAACATATAGTCGTAGATGAGGCACAGGATTATTCAATGTTACAAATGAAAGTTATATCTATGATGACGCAAGGTAATTCATTAACTATTGTAGGAGATTTAGGGCAAGGAATATATTATTATAAGGGAATAAAGTCGTGGTCTGATGTAGTAGATAATATATTTGATGGAAAAAGCATATACAAAGTTTTAAAACAAAGTTATAGAAGCACAGTTGAAATTATAGAATTTGCCAATAAAGTTTTGCAAAAGCAAAAAAATTATGAAATCTCTGCAAAACCAATACTAAGACACGGAGATAAACCTGAAATTATAAAGTTTAATAATAATAAAGAGTTTTGTGAAATGGTAGATAAAATAGTTGAAAAAATAATAGAAGCTGGTAGAACTTCTATAGCTATAATAGGGAAAAATAAAAAAGAATGTAAAAAAATAAAAGATGCGATTAGAAAATACTCAAAATATGAGTTTACTTTAGTTAAGGAAGATAACAAAGAATTAAATTTAGATAAAATAATAATACCGTCGTATTTAACTAAAGGACTAGAGTTTGATTGTTCTATAGTTTATAATTTAGATGATGATGTGTATGCAGATAATGAAATGGATAAGAAATTATTATATGTTGTTTTAACTAGAGCTCTTCATTATGAATATGTGTTTTTTAAAAATAATATATCAGAGCTTGTGCAGTAAACAGGAAAGGAAGTTAATATGGAAGAAAATAAAGTGATGGCTTTTAGAGATGAAGATGGAAATAAAATAGAATTTGAAGTTGTAGCAAAAATATTTTTAAATGAGGATACAAAATATGAAAAGGAATATATAATATTATCGCCTCTTGAGGGAGAAAAAAATGAAGATGATGCATTTATATTTAGAGTAGATACTGTTTTAGAGAAAATAGAATATAACCTTGTAGAGGATGATAATGAATTTAATGAGGTTAGAAAAAAATATAAGGAACTATTATATAATGAATAAAAGTTAGGGAGATAATATTTATGGATAAAATAAAGATTTTAAATTATTTAAAAGATTCAGAATTAGAAATTATTAAAAATGTGAATTATGAAAATGCCTTAGTTGTTAAAGTAATTTATAAATTTGATGATGTGGAAATAAATGCAGCTAAATGTTATGCAAATGAAGAAACGGATTTTGAAGAAGATAGTATAGGATGGATTAATGAGGGCGTAATTCCTTATTTAAATGATATTGCACAAGACTCAGTAGAGGAAATAATGGAAGATTTGGTTTCAGATTTAGATGTGGAAGTTGAATTTGTTGCAAGAGAAATAGATGAAGACAATTATGGGTATAGGGAGTTTTTATTAGCCATAGCTTGCGAGGATGATGATTTAGATATTGATAAAATAATGTATGATTTAAATATATAAAATTTATAAAAAAATTAAAAATTTATTGATTTTAAATTATATTGTGCTATAATTAAGTCATAAATTAATTATCCTAAGATGTACGCGAAGCCTATATTTTTAACCTACATTATATTTTCGGGATTTGCAAAAAATTCAAGCTAATAGGACTTCAACCTTTTGGTATTATCTTTTAGATAACAGAAGATTATTAGTAAAAGTTGAGTAAAACCCACCTGCGAGACGCAGGTATAAAGCTATAGGTGTGACGGCATAATGGGAGATTTGATATTTTGGTTTTAATAGACCTAGTTTTTACTAGGTCTATTTTTGTAAGGTTTTATGGCATAATTTTTATGTATAATATTAAATATAAGCATGAATAAATGTTTAATAATTATTGTTAAAAAGATGTATTTTTATAAATTATTTTAAAAGGAGATAAAATAAATGAATATAGATGAATTGGTAAGCAGAATCAATGAATTAAGTAAAAAAAGTAAGGAAATTGGTTTAACAGATGAAGAAAAAAAGGAACAGCAAGTTTTAAGAAGAGATTATATAGACAGATTTAAAAATAATTTAAGGGCTCAATTAGAGACAATAAAAATAAATAATAAAAAAGACAGTATTATAAGCAAAAAATAACATTAGTTTAAAGGGTGATAAAATTGAGCGTAACTATAGAAAAGCTTATCAAAGATTTTAACTTAGAGGTTTTAATAAAAGGACAAGAGAATGTGCCTATTAGTGTAAATGATATAAATAGACCAGGACTTCAACTTGCTGGATTTTATAATTATTTTGCTCCAGAAAGAATTCAAGTAATTGGAAAAGCTGAATGGAGTTTTATAGAAGATATGGGTCAAGATATTAGAAAGAAAAGACTAAATAAGTTTTTTTCTTTTGATATATCATGTATGATAGTGACTAGGGATTTAGAAATACAAGAAGAAGTTTTAAAAGCTGTTAAAAAAAATAAAACATGGATTTTAAGAACAGATATGATAACTACGAAATTTATAAGTAAGTTAACTATGTACTTAGCAGATCAAATGGCACCAGAAACTAGGCTTCATGGCGTTTTAGTTGATGTATATGGTATAGGTATGTTGATAACTGGGGAAAGTGGAATAGGGAAAAGTGAAACTGCTTTGGAGCTTATAAAAAGGGGACATAGGCTTGTTTCAGATGATGCGGTAGATATTAAAGAATTAGATGGAGAGCTTATGGGGACATCTCCTAGGATAACTTTTGGAATGTTGGAAGTTAGAGGTATGGGAATAATAGATGTAGCAGCTCTTTATGGTTTGAGTTCTATACTTGCTACTAAAGAAATTAAAATAGTAATACATTTCGAACATTGGAAAGATGATGGAGATTATGATAGATTAGGAATAAATAATGAATATCTAGAAATATTAGGTGTCAATATTAAAAAACTGAGAGTTCCAGTAAGACCAGGAAGAAACATAGCTGTTATTATAGAGGCAGCTGCTGCAAATTATAGATACAATTTAATGTCTAATACAACTCCTGTAGAAATTATAGAAAAAAGAATGATGGAACTTGAGGAAGAATAAAATTTGTTTAATATGAAAAAAATATGACCATATCAAAAGTTAGGTGATAAGATATGGTTATATTTAATATCGATGATGGATTTAAGATAGAAAATAATTGGAAAAAAAATACTTTTAAATGTTGGATTGTTGCAGAATCGGCAGAAATAAAAAATATTCCATATTCATTTAGTACAGAATGCATTAAAGAATGTTTAGATTATAATCAACAACAAAGAATAGATTATTATAATAATTATATATTTATATTAATAGGAATATTAGAACAACAAAATAAACAAATAAAATCAAAAGAGATGAATATATTTTTAGGAAAAGATTTTATAATAACAGTTTATAAAAGCCCTATAAAAATTTTAGAAGAACTTATAAGAGATATAAAAGAGGATAAGAATTGTCATCTGTTAAAAGAAATAAGGGAACCTTCTATAATACTTTACTATATTTTAGATAGAATTATAGTAAAAAATTATAATATAATATCAGAACTTGAAACTAGAGGTGATAAAATAGAACTTGATATTTTAAAAGAACCTCACAAGGAACAATTAAATGCATTGTTGTTTATTAGAAGGGAAACATATAAGCTTCGAAAACTTTTAAAACCATTAAGATATATAGGTGATGTTATTTTGCTTAATGAAAACGGTGTTATAAGCGAAGAAGCAATAATATTTTTTAGAGCTATAAGCAAGAAATTAGAGAAGCTTATGATATCTTTAGATAATTTATCTCAAGAATTAGCTTTAGTTAGAGAGGCTTATGAATCTGAAATAGCTAATAAAACAAATGAACTTATGAAGGTCTTTACCATAATTACAGCAATATTTCTACCACTTGAGCTTATAACAGCTATTTTTTCTATGAATTTTAGTTATATGCCGTTTAAGGAATATGTAGCTGGGTTTTATGCAATAATATTGTTGTTAACATGTGTAACAATAATATTATTAGTTATATTTAAGCATAAAAGAATACTTTGACAATATGATAGTTCTATTATAAAATTAATTTAATTAATACTGGGGAGGCTAAATGCATGTTAAAAGAAATAGAAAAAAGAATAGTTTGTGCATGGGAAAAATATTCAGATGCAGATAAAAAAGAAGTATTTGATTTTTCAAATAGATATAAAGATTTTATATCAAAAGCTAAAACAGAAAGAGAATGCGTTGTAAAACTTATAGAAATAGCTAAGTCTAATGGGTATAAAGATTTAGATGAAATAATAAAAAAAGGTGAAAAAATAAAGGTTGGAGATAGATTATATTCAACTAATAAAGGAAAAAGTCTAGCTATGTTTATAATAGGAGATGAACCTTTAGAAAATGGATTAAGGATAGTTGGATCACATATTGATGCTCCTAGAATAGATTTGAAAGCGAATCCATTATATGAAGATTCAAATCTTGCGATGATAGAAACTCATTATTATGGAGGTATTAAAAAATATCAATGGGTGGCTCTTCCACTAGCAATTCATGGAGTTATAATTAAAAAAGATGGTTCTTTAATAAATATCTCTATAGGAGAAGATGATGAAGATCCAGTTGTTGGAATATCAGACCTTCTAATTCACTTATCATCTGATCAATTAGGTAAAAAAGCTTCAGTAGTTATAGAAGGAGAAGATTTAAATCTTTTAGTTGGAAGTATTCCAGTTAATGATGAAGGTGCTAAAGAAAAGGTAAAGGAAAATATTTTAGCTCTTTTAAAAGAAAAATATGATATAGAGGAAGAGGATTTTGTATCATCAGAACTTGAAATAGTGCCAGCTGGAAAAGCTAGAGATTATGGCTTAGACAGAAGTATGGTTATGGGATATGGTCATGATGATAGAATATGTGCGTATACTTCTTTTGAAGCAATGCTAAGCGTTAAAAATACTAATAAGACTTGTGTAGGATTATTTGTAGATAAAGAAGAAATTGGTAGCGTAGGAGCTACTGGTATGACTTCAAGATATTTTGAAAATATTTTAGCAGAAGTTATGGATAGATTAGGAGATTATTCAGAACTTAAGCTAAGAAGAGCATTAGCTAATTCTAAATTTTTATCAGCTGATGTAACTGTTGCATATGATCCAAATTTCCCATCAGTAGTTGAAAAGAAAAATACTGCTTTTTTAGGAAATGGTGTTGTGTTTAGTAAATATACAGGAGCGAGAGGAAAGTCAGGATGCAATGACGCTAATCCAGAATTTATAGCACATTTAAGAAATATTATGGATAAAAATAATGTAACTTGGCAAACCGGAGAACTTGGAAAAGTTGATCAAGGAGGCGGTGGAACTATCGCTTACATCTTAGCTCAATATAATATGGAAGTTATAGATTGTGGTGTAGCTCTTCAAAATATGCATGCTCCATATGAAGTTGCTTCAAAAGCTGATATATATGAAACTATGAGATGTTATAAAGTATTTTATGAAGAAGCTTAAAAATAAAGAGTATTATCTTTTGATAATACTCTTTATTTTTGTTATAAAAGTAAAAAAATCATAAAAAAATAAATGAAAATATTAATATATTAATAATAAAAAATTAAAATAATAATAAAATATGAACTTAATAAATTTCTTATTGATTGTAAAATGATTTAGGTATAAGATAATATGTGAGTAAAAGGAGGGGATTTTATGAAATTTAAACCATCAGGAGTCTGTGCAAAAGAAATGAGTTTTGATATAATTGATAACAAGATTAAAAACTTGAATTTTGTAAATGGATGTCCAGGAAATTTAATTGGTTTATCAAAGCTCATAGATGGTATGGACATAGATGAAGTAATTGAAAAATTAAGAGGCGTTGATTGTAGAGGAAAGGGAACATCCTGTCCAGATCAGTTGAGTAAAGCATTAGAAGAATGGAAAAAGGCTAACCTTTAGTAGTAAATGGTAAGTAATCAAAAGATTAAGTGCTATATGTTGGTTGTAAAATTACATTACAAATATATTTTATTATAAGTAATAAAATAGTTTAAATAATGTAAAATAAAGTAGAGTTAAGGGGGTGAGTTTAAATATAGCATTAAAATGAAAAAATAATAATAAATAGGGAAGGTTGAAAAAATGATATATTTTATTATAGCTGTTGTGCTTCTTTTAGTAAGTTTTGTATTAGCAAAAATAAAACCGGAATATAGAAGATTACTAATAATAATAAGTAGCGTAATAACTATTACTTATATAGTTTGGAGATTTACAACAGTTCCATCAAATTCAGTGTTAAATTTTGCACTGGGAGCGATATTATTAATTTCTGAGCTTATAGGTGTATCACAATTTTTTATATTTGAATACTTATTTACTAAAAATTACAAATTAAAACAAAGAACCTTATCTGATTTTGCAGAGGATAAGATTCCAGAAGTGGATGTTCTTATATGTACATATAATGAACCATTAAAATTAGTTGAAAAAACAATGTTAGCAGCTACTCAAATGAACTATGTTAAGGGTAAGCTTAATGTATATGTTTGTGATGATGGTAAACGAGATGAATTAAAAAGATTATGTGGTAAATATAACATAGGCTATATAACAAGAGAAGGTAATGAAGGTGCTAAGGCAGGAAATATCAATAATGCTTTAAAAGTTATAAAGGGTGATTTATTTGCAGTATTAGATGCAGATATGATTCCAACAAAGAATTTCTTAGAGAGAACTATTGGATATTTCTCAGAAGAAAATGTAGCATTTGTACAAACTCCTCAAGTTTATTATAACCAAGATATGTATCAATATAATCTTAGAAAGAAAGTTCCAAATGAACAAGATTTCTTTATGAGAGATATACAATCTGCAAGAGCGTCTATAAATGCTGTTTTACATATAGGAACTAATGCAGTATTTAGAAAAAAATATGTTGATGAATAGGGGGTTATCCTACAACATCAATAACAGAAGATATGGCTGTTGGTATGCTTTTACAAGATAGAGGATATAAAACAGTATTTATAAATGAAGAACTTGTTTATGGATTAAGTGCTACAACTTTTGAGGATTTAGTAAAACAAAGGGATCGTTGGTGTAGAGGAAATCTTCAAGTAATGAAAGGTTTTAACCCTTTAGTTAGAAAAGGTCTTACAGCATCACAAAAGTTAGCTTATTGGGATGGAGTTTTATATTGGTTTTCTAGTTTGCAAAAGATGGTATATATTATAGCTCCGATTTTATATTTGACTTTTGGAGTTTTAATTTTAAATACCACTTTAGAAAACTTATTGGAAATGTTTATTCCGTTTTTCCTTGGGCAAATATTAGTTTTTGCTGCATTATCTCCAAGAACAAGGAGTTTAAAATGGTCTCATATATATGAGGTATCAATGGCACCGCATATATCATTATCAGTAATTAGAGAAATGCTTAAGTTTAAAATAGGATTTAATGTTACACCAAAGGATGGTTTGAGTAAAAAACCATATTTTCAACTTGGAGTAGCTATGCCACATATAGTACTTGCAATATTATCAGTGATCTCTTGGTCAATTGGAACTTATTGTTTAGTAGAGAGATATATTGGAATAGGTCCTTACTTAATAAATATGGCTTGGAGTTTATATAATTTTATGGCTATTATAACTTGTATAAAGGTTGCTTATCAAAAGCCAATATTTAGAGTTTCAGAAAGAATAGCATTGAAAACACCTATGAAGACTGAATTTGGAATAAATGGTTGTGAACTTGGTCAATGTGAAGTTATAAATATATCAGATGAAGGCGTTGGCATAAGTCTAGCAACAAACAAATCAGTTAAAAAAGATAAAGTTAGTCTAAGAAAAACAAAATTAGAAATTGGACAAGATATATTTGTAAATTTACATGACGCTAACAATAAAGATTCTTTTGTAAAAGGTGTAATAACTAGAATAGATAAAGATTTAGTGGGTGTTAAATTTAAAGAATTAACATGTGATGAAAGAAAAAATATAGTAAGTATTTATGCAGATAATTTAAAAGCATATCACGATACTAGAAAAGTTCAAAAATATATAATAGAAAAGAAAACTGTAGATATTCCTGAAATTGGGACAACTATATCTAAAGGCTAAAAAATAAAAATTGCATTATAATAGTTTAATTCAATTATAAATAAAATATTTTATTTAAAAATATTGGAATAAATTATTATAAATGCAGTTTTTTTTATGCGCATAATTGAAAAATAAAGCTACTATCATATTGTAATAGGGCTATAATCCTATTATAATATTAATTAAGCAATTAATATAATTGTTAAATATAAAGAAAGGAGAAATATCTAAATTAGAGGGGGAAATAAATGATATACTTTATTATATACTTTATTATTGCTATGTGTATCTTAACAGTAAGTTTCATATTAGCAAAAGTAAAACCTGACTTTAAAAAGGTGCTACTAATAGTCAGTATTATAGTATGCGTAACTTATATAGTTTGGAGATTTACAACTGTTCCTAATAATTCTATTTTAAGTTTTGTTTTAGGAATTATATTAATTATTGCAGAGATTATTGGAATGCTTCAATTTTTCAATTTCCAATATCTTTTCACTAAAAAATATGTTGTTGAAAGAAAAACATTGGCAGACTTTAAAGAAGGTGAAATACCAAATGTTGATATTCTTATATGTACGTATAATGAACCTTTAAAATTAGTAGAGAAAACATTAATAGCAGCATTAAAAATGAACTATGTAAAAGGAAAATTAAAAGTTTATGTTTGTGATGATGGTAAGCGTGATAGTATGAAAGCGCTATGCCAAAGATATGGTGCTGGATATATTACAAGAGAAGGTAATGAAGGAGCTAAAGCTGGTAATATAAACAATGCTTTAAAAATAATAAAAGGTGATTTATTTGCAGTATTAGATGCAGATATGATTCCTAAGAAAAACTTCCTAGAGAGAACAGTTGGATATTTTTCAAAGGAAAAATTAGCTTTTGTTCAAATACCTCAGGTTTATTATAATCAAGATATGTATCAATATAACTTAGACAAGCATATACCAAATGAACAAGATTTCTTCATGAGGGATATACAAGCAGCAAGAGCTTCAATAAATGCAGTTTTACATATAGGAACTAATGCTATATTTAGAAAAAAATATGTAGACCAAATTGGAGGATATCCAACATGTTCTATAACTGAAGATATGGCTGTAGGAATGATGCTTCAAGAGGAAGGGTATGAAACCTTGTTTATAAATGAAGAACTTGTTTATGGATTAAGCGCTACAACATATGCAGATCTTGTAAAGCAAAGAGATCGTTGGTGCAGAGGAAATCTTCAAGTAATAAGAGAATTTAATCCGTTATTTAGAAAGAAATTAACTTTGCCTCAAAAAATAGCTTACATAGATGGAGTCATATATTGGTTTTCAAGTATTCAAAAAATGGTATATATGCTTTGGCCTATGGCGTATCTTATGTTTGGTGTACTTGTTTTAAGAGCGACTGTATTAAATCTTTTAACAGTATTTATTCCATTTTATTTAGGTCAGATATTAGTTTTTAAAATACTATCTCCTGGAAATAGAAGTATAAGATGGTCTCATATATATGAAGTTGCAATGGCACCTCATATATCATTATCTGTTATAAGAGAATTGTTTGGATTAAAAACTAAATTTAATGTAACTCCTAAAGATATATCAAATGATAAGGCATACTATCAATTAAAAGTTACATTACCTCACATAGTACTTGTAATTCTTTCTGTTTTATCATGGTGTATAGGAACATATTACATACTACATGGTATGATAAACATCGAAGGATATGTTATAAATATTGCGTGGGGAATATATAATGTTTATGGTCTTTTAGTATGTATAAGAGTAGCATATCAAAAACCTGTATATAGAGCTACAGAACGTGTTGATTTAAAAGTACCTATGAAGTCAAGATTTAAAATACAAAATGATGGTTTTGTTGCATGTAGGATATTAAATATATCTGATGAAGGAGTTGGAATAGACCTTTATAAAGAAGATAATGCAAAAAACAAAACTATAGAAAAAGTAACAAATAGTATACTAAAAGTAGGCGAAAAATTAGAAATGAATATATCAGAATTTGGACATGATGTATTTATTAAAGGAACTGTTGCTCGAATAAAAAATGGAATAATTGGTGTAAAATTTGATGATTTAACACCAGAGGAGAAAATAAATATAATGAAAATTTATGTCGAAAATTTAAAGGCTTATCATACAGTTAATAGAAGACAAGCATATACTGATAAATTAACAGACACAGAAGCAGATGTTTTTATATACGGAGCTTAATATAATTTAATTATATTTATTTCTTAAATAAGAACCACTAAAGATAAAAAAAATTATAATAGTGGTTCTTATTTTTTTTTATTATATTAATTATAATCTTAATATATAAAAAATGTATTGTAATATCAAAACATATTTATTTAATTTTTTATGCTAATAATTGTATTTTATGGAGGAATAGAAATGGAGAATTTAACAATTAGTAGCAATACTAAGATTATAATAGGGCGAGAGAGTGAACTTTTAGTTGGTGAAGAAATAAAAAAGTATAGTAATAAAATTCTTTTGCATTATGGCGGAGGAAGCATTAAAAAAATAGGACTTTATGAAAAAGTAGTAAAATCTTTAAAAATGAATAATATAGAATTTATAGAGTTATCTGGAGTTATGCCTAATCCTAGGGTATCATTAGTTAGAGAAGGCATAAAAATATGTAAGGAAAATGATATAAGTTTTATTTTAGCAATAGGTGGAGGAAGTGTAATAGATTCAGCTAAAGCAATAGCGATAGGTGTAAATAATGATGAAGATATATGGGATATATTTAGAAATGGTAAAATAAAAAGAGATGGATTGCCTCTTGGAGTAATTTTAACAATTGCAGGTTCAGGGAGCGAAACAAGTGAAGCTCTTGTAATTAACAATGAAGAAAATAAGGAAAAGAGACTTCTTCGTCATAAATCAATAGCACCAAAGTTTTCTATTTTAAATCCAGAATTGACATTTACAGTACCAATGTATCAGACACAATGCGGTGTAGCTGATTTAATAGCTCATATATTAGAGATTTATTTTACTCCAAATGCACGAGCTGATCTTGCGGACAGGCTTTGTGAAAGCACAATAAAATCTCTTATAGATAATGGTGAAAAATTATTAGATGATAAAGAAAATTATGATGCTAGATTGGAGATTTTACTAGGAGGTATTGCAGCTCATAGTGAACTTTTAAGTGTAGGAAGAAAAGGAGATTTTGCTACACATACTATAGAACATGAGTTAAGTGGCTTGTATGATATAACCCATGGCGCAGGTATTAGTATAATACTTCCAGCTTGGATGAAATATGTTTATAAAGTGGATATAAATAGGTTTGTTCAATTAGCTAATAGAGTTTGGAATATAGATATAAATTATGACAATTTAGAGGAAACTGCATTAAGAGGAATAGAAGCATTAAAAGATTTTTATAAAAAAATTGGTCTTCCAACAAGTTTAAAAGAAGTTTATATAGATAGTTCTAACTTTGAATATATGGCAAAAAGAGCAACTAAGAATGGTTTATGTGGTAATTTTGTAAAATTAAATAAAAATGATATAATAAACATATATAATCTTGCATTATAAAAAAGCTATGAAAAATATTTTTCATAGCTTTTTTATTTATTTCTAAGATAATATTGTTTTTAATATTATGTAAATTTTAATTTTAATTTAATAGGTAAAAAATGATTAAATATAATAAAAATTCATTAAAAATAAAAATTTACAAAATATTAATAAAAAAATAAAAACTAAATTTATTAATAAATTATGAATGCTTGAAACATAGCTATAAAGGCGAAAGAGCGATATTATATTATGAAAAGAAAAAGTAAAAAATAGGTATTTTTTATAAAAAAATATAAAAAAACATAAATTTATGGTACAGATTATTTTACAAAAAAGAATTAAGATGGTAAAATTTATATATAATAAGTATTTAAGGAGGAAAATAAATGAAAAAAGGAATATTATGTAAGGTAGTTTTATCAGGGCTTCTGATAGGTCAAATGAACTTATTTAATACACAAGTTGCATTTGCCTCGGAAGATACTACTAATGAGATTGAAAGCACAAATAGTAACTCAAGGTCAGTGAAAGTAGCATACATAAAAACAAATGGTGCTAACTTAAATGTAAGAAAGAGTGCGAGTACTAATTCTAGCATATTGGGAAGCTTAAAAAATGGATCACAAGTTACAATAGTGGAAACATTAAATGGATGGTATAAAATAAATTACGGATCAAGTTATGGATATATAAGCAGTAGTTATGTGAGCTTTAATGGACAATCATCAGCTACAGTAGGCTATGTAAAAACAAGTGGCTCAAATTTAAATGTAAGAAAAAATGCAACAACGAATTCTGGTATTTTAGGAACATTATCAAATGGAGCACAAGTAGAGATTGTAGAAACATTAAGTGGATGGTATAAAATTAAATATGGTAATAGTTATGGATACGTAAGTAGTTCCTATATATCAATGACTCAAAGTTCTGGAAATAATAGTGCGGTAGGTAATCAAACGGCATATATAAAAACAAATGGATCAAGTTTAAATGTAAGAAAAAGTGCGAGTACAAGTTCAACTATTTTAGGAAGTTTATCAAATGGATCTCAGATAAATATAGTGGAGACATTAAGTGGATGGTATAAAATTAAATATGGAAGTGGATATGGATATGTAAGCAGTTCTTATGTGACATTTACAAAACCTACAACATCATCTGCAGATATTAATACATCAAAAGTAGGATATGTTTTAGCTGATTTTACACATAGTGCATATTATAATAACGGTAGTAGTTGGGGACAATGCGTATGGTATGTTAAGGGACGAGCTAAAGAAAAATTAGGACATAGTGTATGGTCAATAACAGGAAATGCTAATCAATGGTATAGTGCAGCAGTAAGGAAAGGTGCACCTACAAGTAGCAATGTAAACGATGTTAGAAGTAATTCTATACTTTGTAGAAATGGTGGAAGTACAGGATATGGGCATTTAGTTTATATAGAATATGTAGATAACAGTTCACCAGAAAAATGGATTTATTATACTGAATCTAATGTAGGTGGAACAAATGGAGCTCTTAAAAAGTTATCCTTTAATGATTTTAAGAGCAAAGTTGCGACAGGAAATTTTCAAGGATATATATATTTACAATAATAACCCAAAAAGACTTTACAATAAAATTGTAAAGTCTTTTTTAGTGCCATATATTTGTCATGGAGTTAAATTAAAATAATATATACGTAATAAAGTTTAAATTTATGAAAGGAAAATCTCATTATGGGAAAAAAAGAAAAACAAAGAAAATTAAGGGTGGATAAAAAAATACAGAAAAATAATAAATTATTGTATATTATAGGTTTGATAATTGTTTGTATAGCATTGTTTTTTAGTGTAAATTATTATCTATCTAGAAATTATGTATATAATATTCCTTTTACCAATTTAGATGTTAATGGAAATAATCCTATAATAAATGCTAATTTAAATAATGTAGGAAATGTATACTATGTGAATAATAATAAGTTAGAAAAAATAGATGATAATAACAAGATAGAGGCTTTAAAAAATTCTATTACAGCACAATGTACTAGAGAGTATATATCATTATCTGCTGGATATCCTAGAATAGTTAGGAATTATATAATATATCCTTATAGATCCACACAAAATAGTAATTTAACTAAAAACTCAAATGAAGATAGTTCAAATAATAATACTTCTGTAGTTTATAGTTTGGAAGGAAATGTGAATAACAATTCTTTTAAAGGAGAAGTTACGACATTAAATTCAAATACTGGGGAAGGACAAATAGAATATACTATATCACAAAATAATCAAAAAGATAATTATATAAATGTTTATATAAATAATAATGATATAACTTTAGCTCCATCAAATATTAAAGAGAGCAATGCTTCATTTAATGTTAATTTATCTCAAGGAACTTATAAAATAGATTATAATTTTGGCAATGTTGAAAATGCGGAGAAAGTATTAAATGGCATATATAATTATGTAATTTATGGTAATTTAAATAATCAATAAAATAATAGGAAGTAAATATTATTTACTTCCTTAAATATATTTAATTTAACTGTATAGTTTTTTAATGAAGCGTTGAATTGTATAAATATAATTATCTATGTCATATTCCTAAAAACTTTTATCATATCTAAAATACCAAAGCCCCATTGTGGGTTTGGATAAACATCACCAGAACGTTTTCTAGTTCCTCCTGTCAAATAGTATTTTATACTTTGAGAATATATATTTGGGTCGTTTCCATTTATTATTCCCCATTCAAGTAAAAGTGCACAAGCACCAGCTACAACAGCTGCAGAAACACTCGTTCCATTTACTGTAGATATAGTAGTGCTATTAGCTCCTATGGTTTGTACATTAACTCCACCGGCTGCTAAATCTACTACGTTTATTATATTGTTTAATGAAGCAGTACCAGAACTTATTACAATATTATCATTATTTTGATTATAACAAGCCACAGTAATTATATATCTTGATGTGCCAGGGCTTGTAACTGTATTATAAGGAATTGAAGAAAGAAATTGCGTGTTTCCCACAGTAATACCTTCTTGTGGAATCCATACGTTGAAAACTCCATTTAATGTATAATCAGCATTTAATTTAAAAGTCCATGTACCAGATTGAATATTATCTAAAAATACAGTGATAAGTTCATCGCCGCTTAATTGCTCTGGAATAGAATAGCTTATTTTAGCAGTGGTTTGTTCAAAGATAAATGTGTTAGTATCTTGGCTATTTAAAGTACTAGGAATAACTCCAGTGCTTTCGCCAGATGGAGAAAGCATGCTTAAAGATACTTTATGGGGTTCGCTAATCCAAAATTCCAATAATAGATTTTTTTGTTCAGGAGAAATATATAGTTGAACAATATTAAAATCACCAGGATTAGATAGCATTCCTGATGTGTGATAACCTTTGTTAGCTTGATTTCCAGAACCTGTAACCATGACTATACCTCTATTTATAGATAAAGTATCAATAATATCTTCTAATATTCCTTCACCATTATGATTCCCTAAATTAGAACCTAGAGGAATATATACAACCATAGGAGCATTAATATTTAATGCATAATTAACTAGGTATGTTATTGCTGAGGATATAGATGTTAAGTCAAAAATAGGAAAATTTTCTTTTATTTTCAAGGGGGGATTTATATAAGGTGCAAGTTTAACTACTGCAAATTCACAATTAGGTGCAGCACCTTGTAAGTTTGGATTTATTCCAGTTGCGCCAATAACACCAGCCATGGATGTGCCATGTCCTATTGTATCTTTACTATTTACTATATCATAAGGATTTCCACCAGATTTACTAACGTTTATAGCATCAGTTATTTGCTCTTTGGTATATTCTACTCCAAAAGGTACGTTCTGATTAGTTTTATCTGTTGGAAGTGTTTGATCCCATATTCTATGAATTCTTGTTTCACCATTTTTAAACATAAATTCAGGATTTAAATAATCAATGCCTGTGTCAACTAAGCCAACTAAAACTCCATTTCCAAATAAAGATAATGGATTGTCAAGGTGTAAAAGATTAATGTTAGCAGCAGTCATAACAGTGAGAGTTTCGAGAGTGTAAATATAGCCTCTTTTTATAAAAATAATTGCAGGGATATCTTTTTGTATATTATCTATAGAATTATTAACAGGAATTGAAACTATAGCATATTTATCATCAATAATGATTGCATAAATGTAGGGATTTTTTATTGATTGTGAAATTATATCTCCTTGATATTGTGCTACATAGTGTTTATACATAGGATTTATAAATAAATCGTTTGGTGCAGAAGGATCAGCTTTCATAAATATCATCTCCTAATTCTTTTGGAATTCTTATAAATAAATTTTTATTAAAATATTCTATATAATCAGAAAAGATAGCATATCCTCTGTTGCCACTTATAAAATTGAAAGTGCCTTCTAAATCGAGTTTTCCCCAACCCCATTCTTTATTGGGATAAGAGTCTATGCTTCTTTTAGATGTTCCATATAATAAATAACATTTAGCTTTAATAGCATTCATCGATATATCATTTTTATCAATTATTCCCCACTGGAAGAGCAAAGCTATAGCTCCTGCAACAACAGCAGTAGCACAACTTGAGCCAGAAACAAAAACTGTTTTCCCTCCAGGAGATGTAGCTTTTAAATTAATTCCAGGTGCTGTTAAATCTGGTTTTATAATATTTTCTAAAGTAAAACCTTTTCCACTTTCAGAAACGATAGTATTTAAGGTTTGGTCATAATAAGATGTTGCTAAAGCATTTCTAGTAGCTGATGGAATAGTAAAAGTAACATAAGGATCTGGATTTAAAAACTGTGTTCCATCTGGCAAAGTTTCCTTTGGTGGTAACCATATATCATATCTAAAAGAGTCATCATGTTGTGATTTTAGTTGAATTGTCCATATGCCAGGTTTTATATCAGAAAATTCTAATACTATCATTTGATTACCAGTAACGGCTTCTGGTGTGAAAATTGAAACATCTAAAGTAGTGTTTTCTTTTACGTATTTAATAGTTCTATATACACAAATTTTAGGTATTATAAATTGTGAGTTTTGACCAGATGGAGAAATGATGTTTATAGCAGCTTTACCAGGTTTACGACACCATACTCTAAACGTTAAGTGTTTCATTTCTCGCGGAATTGAAAGTTCAGAGGACTTGGTTTCTCCCATATTGTTTAAAATAGCAGAAGTATGTCCATTAGCTGAACCTTGATTTCCAAATCCACAGATAATAGCAGTCGACCTATTAGAAGCAAGACTATTTAAGTATCTTGTAAAGATAATATTACCATCATGGCTTTCTTCGGTGCTACCAGTAGATAATATTATAACAACAGGTCTATTTTTAGAAATAGCTGTTCTTGAAATAAACTCTATTCCAGCCATTATTTCTGATGAAGTGTATGTTAGTACATTACGTATTCCATTTTCTAAATGTGTCTTAGTGAAATTGGGAGAGGGAGATAATTTAACAACTACAAATTCACAGTCATTTGCTACACCTTCAATAGATTTGTCATAGCCTCTAGCACCAGCAATTGATGCTACATAAGTTCCGTGACCATTTTCATCTTTACTAGGAACAATAGAGTATGGGTCTCCTCCTTGTTTAGAAAGAACTATTGCTTTATTTATATCATCATTTGTATAAGTTGTACCAAGATATACACCTTTTTCAGGATTAGTAGGTAAAGTTTGATCCCAAATGGCTATAATTCTAGTTGTATCATCTTCTTTTATAAATTCCTTATTTAAATAATCAATACCAGTATCGACTATTCCAATTAAAACATCACGCCCTGTTAAAGAAAGATAAGGATTTATCTTTATATTAGATATATTTGAAGCATCTAAATAGGAAATTTGTTGCAAAACATGCATGGTTCTAAAATTTATAGATATTATAGCAGGAATGTCTTTTCTAGCTCTTGCTAAATCAGATGGCTTAATTGCGATGATAGCATATTGTCTATTTAAAATAGCAGCACAAAGATATTCATATTTAGATACTTGTTCTAAAATATTTCCCCTATATTCAACAACAAAATGTTGGTAATCAGGATTTGCGTACATATTTGTACAATTCTTTACTGGTGCATCCTGAGACGGAGACGACTGATCAGTAGATGGTATCTGTGTAGATTGTTCAGAGGTTTGTTGTGGTATTTTGGGAGAATCTTGAGTTTGTGTAATTTCAGACATAAAAAAACTCCTTTTAGTAATTCATATTTAATAATATGATAAAAGGAGTAAAGATATTTGATATTAATTAATATAGTTATTGTTAGATGGAATTATAAGAACTTAAAAATTTTTGAAAATCATCATATTCTAGAGTCATTGAGCCTAAGATTCCATGTTTTTTATCGTTAAAGCTGTGAAAATCTGATCCGCAAGATATTAAAAGATTATTGTATCTTGCGTAAGATACAAATTTATCAGTTTCATATTTAAAATTTTGAGAATAGATAGCTTCGATTCCATCAAAAGGAAATTTCAAAACATCATTAATTAAATTTTGTTTAATAAGTTTTGGATGTGCTAAAAAAACTAAAGCGTTATGTTTTTTTAAAAATTCTATACCAAAACTTAAGGATATTAATTTATTAGGTATATAAGCTGGACTAGAATCACTTAAAAATTTTTTAAATATCTCATCTATGGTATAGTTATATCCCGAGTCGATAATAGCTTTTGCAATATGTGGTCTAGCAATAATACCTTTATTAGATGATAAAATTTTATTATAATCTATGGATATATTAAAATATTTTTCTAAATTAAATATAATTTGTTTTGCTCGTTGTATTCTATGTTCCTTTAAATTTTTTAAAAAGTTTTGAAAATCTAAATTTTTATAAGATTCATCTTTAAAATATCCTAAAATATGTATACTAGAACCTTTATAGTTACAGCTAAGTTCGATTCCAGGAATAAATTTTAGGTTGATTTCTTTAGCGGCTTTACAAGCCTCTTCTATACCGTCAGTTGTATCGTGGTCAGTTAAACAAAGGAGTTCTAAATTTTTATTTTTAGCATCTAAAACAATATTTTGTGGTGAAAGAATTCCATCAGATGCTGTTGAGTGACAATGCATTTCTATATTTATATTAATAATAACCACTTCCTCTTTATAAATTTTTTATAAATATTTTATCATATAAATTGAACTTTTAAATTTTTTTAACAAATATTTATTAGATTTAATAATCTATATGTATACAAATTTTAAAAGGAATCAAATGTATGGATTATGGTTTTATAGTTATTTATATTTTAGATTTTAACACAGAAATGCCTATAAAAAGTGGAGAAATAACAGTATATGAACATAAAAGTTCTAATATAGTTTTTTACAAAATGATAGATAAAAATTTTTCTGGTAAAACTGATAGGATAAAGGTTAAAGCTCCTAGTAAACTTTTATCACAGTATCCTATACAAAACGCAATATTACCGTATAGTCTTTATGATATTAAGGTGAAAGCTAAGGGGTATGTTGATGCTTTAATATTAGGAGTGCAAGTATTTCCTTATGAAATAGCAATTCAAAAAATTTTAATGATAAAACTTCCAATTGGGAGTAAACAAGGTGAAATAACTAATGTTATAGTGATTCCACCTAACACGTTGGTTCAATAGGATATAATAATATACAAATATAAATAAAAATTTTGATAATAATATCTGTTTTTTTGTTATAATACTTATAATATAAAAAATAGAGGTGAATTAGTTGTTTTTAATAATTGATAATTATGATTCTTTTGTGTATAACCTAGTTAGATATTTAGAAGAACTTGATGAAGATGTCTTAATTAAGAGAAATGATAAAATAACTTTAGAAGAAATAGAAAATTTAAATTTAGATGGAATAATAATATCCCCAGGCCCAAAAGCACCTAAAGATGTACCATTTTGTCTTGAAGTAATAGATAGATTTAAAGGTAAGATTCCAATATTGGGAATATGTCTGGGACACCAATGTATAGGACATTATTTTAAATGTTCTATAGTAAGGGCAGAGTATCCTGTTCATGGGAAAATATATGAAATAGTTCATGATAATTTGGGGATTTTTAAAAATATAAAAAATCCATTAAATGTAACAAGATATCATTCTCTTAAAATAGATGAAAAAAGTATTCCTAAAGATATTGTAGTTACAGCTAGAACAAAGGAGGGAGTAATTATGGGGATAAGGCATAAATTTTATAATATAGAAGGAATTCAATTTCATCCAGAAGCTCATCTTACTGAATGTGGTCATGCTATGTTTGAAAATTTCATAAAAAAATGCAAAAAGGGTGATAAAGTTGAATTTTAAAATAAAAGAGATAAAAACAAATGTGAGTAGTTTAAATATTTATGAAGTGTTTAGTCATAAAAAAGAAACAATATTTTTAGATAGTTCTAAGGAAGAGAGTAAATTTTCTAAATACTCTTTTATAGGAATAAATCCATTCATAAAATTTACAGCATATAAAAACGATATAGCTATATTAGATTATAAAAATAAGACAAAAAAATTTATAAAAGGAGATCCTTTTTTAGAACTTGAAAAACTTATATTAAAATATAAAGTAAATTATCCAAGTAAAATACCATTAGTTTCTGGAGCATTAGGATATTTTTCTTATGATATAGGCAGAGTAGTTGAAAATATTTTAGATACTGCTATAAATGATGTTAAAGTTCCTGATGCGTATTTTTTGTTTTATGATAATATAATAATATTTGATTTAGAGGAAAAAAGAACATATGTGACTTCTTTAGGCGTTTTGGATTCAGAAAGTGAGTCGATAGAAAAAATAGAAAGTTTAATAAAAGAAAAAGCTAAAACAGAACAAAAATATTTTAATGTAGATATAGAATCAAAAAATATATTTTATTCAAATTTTGAAAAGAGTACTTATATAGATGGCGTAAAGAAAGTTAAAGATTATATATTATCAGGTGATGTATATATAACAAATTTTACACAAAGAATGTGGTGCTATTCTAATGAAGATGCTTTTAGAATTTATTCAAAACTTAGACAAATAAATAAGGCACCTTTTTCAGCATTTTTGAATCTAGATGATTTTGAAATAATAAGTTCATCTCCAGAGAGATTTTTAAATACTGTAGATAAAATTGTTACAACAAGACCAATAAAAGGTACAAGACCTAGAGGTAAAGATAAAGTAGAAGATGAAAAAAATAAATTAGAACTTTTAAATAGTGAAAAAGATAAAGCTGAACTTTTAATGGTTGTGGACTTAGAGAGAAATGATTTAAGCAAGGTTTGTGAAAAAAACACTGTAAAGGTAACAGAACTTTTTACATTAGAGAGTTATGCAACAGTTTTTCATTTAGTATCTGAGGTAACAGGAAAATTAAAGGAAAATATAACTTCTATAAAATGTATGAGAGAGTGTTTTCCAGGAGGCTCTATAACGGGGACTCCTAAAATACGTTCAATGGAAGTTATTGAGGAGATAGAAGGGATAAGAAGAAATATATATACAGGTAGTATTGGATATTTTGATTTTCGTGGAAATTGTGATTTTAATATAATTATAAGAACGATTTTAAAAAAAGGTAATAAGGCTTACTTTGGAGTAGGTGGTGGAATAACAATAGAGTCAGAAGAAGTAGCAGAATATGAAGAAAGCTTAGATAAAGCAAAAGCGCTTATGAGGGTTTTATAATGGATTATATAGATAGCAAAGAAGATAGAATAAAATTAGATAAAGGGTTGTTTTTTGGAAAGGGTCTTTTTGAAACAATATTAGTTAAGGAAAGAGCTATTTTTTTAGAAGAACATATAAATAGAATAAATAACTCTTGTAAAATTTTAAATATAGAAAAATATGTAGAGTATAATGATGTTTTAAATTTTATAGAAAAAAATAATATAAAAAACAAAGCTTTAAAAATAACTCTAACAGATAAAAACATTATATATTCAACTAGAGATATTCAATATAAGAGTGAGGATTATAAAAGAGGTTTTTCCATTTGCTTAAGCTCTGTATTGAGAAATTCAACTTCTATGTTAGTTTATGTAAAATCTACTTGCTACATAGAGAATATTATGGAGAAAAATAAAGGAAAAAATTTAGGGTTTGATGAAATTATATTTTTAAATGAAAAAGGATATATAGCAGAGGGTGCAACCTCTAATATATTTTTTATAAAAAATAATAAAATTTTTACACCAAAAGTTAAGTGTGGAATATTAAACGGCATAGTTAGACAGTGGGTTGTAGATAATTTTATTGTGGAAGAGGGAGAGTATAAAATAGAGGATTTATTAATGTCAGATGCTATATTTATAACAAACAGTATAGTTGGGATTATGAAAGTTTGTGAGATTGAGGGAAAAAAATTTAATAGCCATGATAAAATAGAAGAAATAATAAATTGTTATAAAACGTATATAAAATAGATTTCTTAATTTATGTATGATTTAAAGATTGGGGATTTTAAATAAAATGGACAGGGTAAATAAAATACTTAACAATGAAAAATATAAAGATTATTTAAAGAAAAATAATTTTTATGAGAAAAATAGAGAGTTTTGTAAACATGATATGGAACATTTTTTAGCTGTGGCAAGAATAAGTTATATACTTTGCTTGGAAAAGGGATTAAATGTAAATAAAGATATTATATATGCAGTAGGACTTTTACATGATATAGGAAGATGGCTTCAATATGAAAAAAACATTCCACATAATATATCATCGGTTAATATTAGTGAAGAAATTTTAAAAGAAAGTGACTTTTCGCAAGATGAAATAAAAATAATACTGGATGCTATATTAAATCATAGAAATAAGCAGTGCAGAGATTTAAATAAAATATTTTATAGGGCAGATAAATTGTCTAGACAATGTTTTGTTTGCACTGCTAGTGATAAATGTTATTGGGGAGAAGATAAAAAAAATAAAGACATAATATACTAAAGGAGATTTTTATGAAGATAGGTGTAAAAAATTTTGATTTAGGAAAAAGAACAATAATAATGGGGATATTAAATTTAACCCCAGATTCATTTTCTGATGGAGGAGAATTTAATTCTATAGAAAATGCTTTAAGACAAGTTGAAAAATTAATAAAAGAAGGAGTAGATATAATAGATATTGGGGGGGAGTCTACAAGACCTAATCATACGCCGGTAACAGAAGAGGAAGAAATAAGAAGGGTAATTCCTATAATAAAGGCAATAAGGGGAAAATATGATATACCTTTATCTATTGATACTTATAAAGGGAAAGTAGCTGAAGAAGCAATAAAGGCTGGAGTTAATCTTATAAATGATGTTTGGGGTTTGAAAAAGGATTCATATATGGCAAAAGTTGCAGGGAAATATAATATTCCATGTTGTATAATGCATAATAGAGAAGATTCAAACTATAATGATGACATAATAAATGTTATGAAAAAAGATTTAAGGCAAAGTATAGATTTGGCTATTGAAAATGGTTTATCTAAAGAAAATATAATTTTAGATCCTGGAATTGGTTTTGCAAAAAGTTATGAGGATAATTTAGATGTTTTGAACAGATTAGAAGAACTTAGAGATTTAGGATATCCTATTTTGCTTGGAACATCTAGAAAATCTGTTATTGGAAATACATTAAATCTTCCACCAAAGGAAAGGTTAGAGGGAACATTAGCTACAACGGCTTTAGGAATAGTTAAGGGTTGTGATTTTATAAGGGTTCATGATGTTTTAGAAAATAAAAGAGTTGCAATTATGACAGATGCAATCGTAAGAAGGTAGGGATTTTTTTGAGTAATGACAAAATAGTTATAAGAGATTTAGAGATTTTTGCGTTTCATGGAGTTTTTGAAGGTGAAAAAAGTGTTGGACAAAAATTTTTAGTTTCTTTAGAACTTAGTTTAGATTTAAGCTTGGCTAGTAGAAATAATGATTTAACAAAAAGCGTTCATTATGGAGAACTTTGTGAGAAGATAGAAGAAGAATTTAAGAAAGAAAGTTATGATTTAATAGAAACAGCGTGTGAAAAACTCTGTGAATTTGTGCTACTAGAGTATGATATAGTTAATGAGGTTAAGGTTATTGTAAAAAAACCATGGGCTCCTATTCATAAAAGTTTAGATACAGTATTTATAGAGATGACAAGAAGATGGAGTAAAGCTTATTTATCTTATGGGTCGAATATGGGTAATAAACGTGAGTATATAGAAAGAGCATTAAAAATCTTAGATGATTCTAAATTTATAAAGCTGATAAAAAAATCAACCCTTATAGATACTAAACCTTGGGGATATACTGAACAAGATGATTTTTTAAATGGCGCTTGTATAATAAAAACAATTTTAAATCCCACATCTCTTATGGAATTTTTATTAGACGTTGAGAAAAAACTAGATAGAGAGAGAAAGATAAAATGGGGACCAAGAACAATAGATTTAGATATTATATTTTATGATGATTTAGTAACAGATGATGATTTTATAACTCTTCCACATCCAAGAGCGCATTTAAGGGAGTTTGTTTTAGAGCCTATAAATGAAATAGCTCCAAATAAAATACATCCGCTTTATAGAAAAAGAGTATTTGAACTTTTAAATGAAATAAAATAAACTAAAAAGCCAATATGTTATTGGCTTTTTGCTTTTTCAAAGATATATTCACAAAATTGTTCCATTTTAAAAGCATTTGGTATATCTTTAAGGCTTAAATAATCCTTTTCGTATTTTCCATCCCAAGGGTATATTGAAATTAAATCATCCCCATAGACATCTAAAATCATCTTTTCTTTTTCAGTAGTTATAAAAAGGGTGTAAATAGGCTTACTAGGTAAATCATCTGGTGTTTCTAAGAGATAGTTGCTATCTTTTATATTTTTTAAAAGGTCATCTAATATGGAAAGATCTTCATTAGTAACGCTAATATTTCTATATACATTTCTATCTAAAATATGGATTTCAAAAGAATTATCGGAGATTAGATTGGATAATTCATAGGTATAGTAATTTGAATTTGGTTTTTCTCTATTAAAAATATTTTCTAAAGTGCAACCAGAAAGCAATGTTACTAAAATAATTAAAGTAAACATTTTGATATATTTAATCATGTAAGTATCACCTCACAATAATTTATGTAAATATTCTCTTTAATAGAACCTTTTAAGAAATGTATGAATAATATATAGTACAAAATTATGCATAATAAGATAAAATTAGGGGGGATATTTAATTGAAATTTGCTATTGATATAGAAAATGAGGAAACTAAAAAGAAAGTAATTAAAAATTTACAAGATAAAGGACATAATATTGTAGATTGTATACAAGATAAAAGTTTAAATATTGGAGAAAGTCATTATAAGAAAGCTTTGTTAACTAATATTACAAAGCCTGAAATATTTTTAAGATTTATATATGTAAAAAATAATGATGAAAGGTTAGAGATTTTTGCTGATGAAAATGTATTATCTAAGGTCATGTCCTTTAATTTTGAAGCTTTATTAGAAGAGTTTAATTTAAAACAGTTATTTATGAAAAATGGTAAAGAATTATACTTGATAAAGAATATAGAATGTGCATCGATTATAATTAGAATGACAACAAGTAATATATATAATGAAGAAAAAATAGCTAAATTTTTATGTGATTTAATAGAAATGATTTCTAGTAAATCACATAAAATATAAGGTTTATATTTTGCTAAAATACTTTAGGGTGTTTTAGCAATTATTTTATGTGAAATTATAATATTAGAAACGTTAGTTGAATAGTATTTAGTATAAATAATTAATAAAGGGGAAGTTATGAATATAATAGCTACAATTGGACCTAGAAATTGTAAACCTTATGCAATAGATCAAATAATAAAGGGTGGATGTAATTTTGTAAGAATAAATCTTTCACATGGTAATTATGAGGATATAGAAAATACAGTTTTATACATAAGGAAAAATTATAAAGATGTCAAAATTATTATGGATTTACAAGGAAATAAAATAAGAGTGTCAAAATGTTTAAAAGATGTATTTAAAATAACGCTAGGAGAAATAGTTTATTTTTGTAGTGAAGATGATTATGAATGTGTTTTGAAAGAAAAAAGAACAAGTAATATTATACCTCTTAATATAAAAAAGCAAATGATTTTAGATAATAAAGGATATAAAAAAATTTATATGAAAGATGGAACTATGGAATTTGATGTGCTAGAGGTCTCAAAAAATTATATAAAAGCTATAACTAAAATAGGGGGAATTGTAAGGGCTGAAAAAGGGTGTAATCTTCCAGGAATAAATAGGACAAGTTGGAGTATGACTAAAAAAGATATACATGATATAAATTTTGCATTGAGTAATGAAGCAGATGTAATATGTTATTCTTATTGTTCTTATTATAATCAATGTGTTGAATTTAAAGAGGCGGTTTTTAAAAGTATAAAACAGTTTGGGAAAATACCTAAACTCTGGGGTAAAATAGAAACTAAAGAAGGTATAGAAAATATAAGACAAATAGCAAATGAATTAGATGGTATAGTAATAGCAAGAGGTGATTTGGTCCCAGAAACAGGACTTTTTAATATTCCTTTAATACAGGAAAAGATTATTTATACTCTAAAAAATACTAAAAAAGAAATAATAGTAGCAACTAGTGTATTAAGTTCCATGAAATATTCAGTAAGACCTACAATAAGTGAATTAACTGCTATTTATAACTTGCTTAAGAGCGGTATAACAGGATTCATGTTAACAGGTGAAACGACTGTTGGAAAAAATAGTAGTGAAGTTGTAAAAACGTTAAGCGCTTCTATAAAATATTATGAAAGAATATTAAATAAGGGAACAAAGAAAACAAAAAGATTGTAAATTTTAATTTACAATCTTTTACTATGTCTTTTTACACTTAATGAGTTTTTGTGTTTAATAAACTTTAAATATAAGATTTTAGTTATTAAAAAACTAAAATATCCTAAGAAAATTCCGCATATAACATCGCTAGGATAATGAACTAATAGGTAAATTCTTGAAAATGATATAATAAAGGCTAATGAATAGAAATACCATTTGTATTTTTTGAAAAAATAACCAAACATAAACGCACAAGCAAATGCAGAAGATGTGTGTCCTGATGGAAAAGAAAAACTGCTTGGTTTTTCTATTATTATGTTAAGATTGGTTAATGTAATGAAAGGTCTAGGTCTTTGTATTAAATGTTTTAAAAGTATTTCACCAAAAAGAGTGTTTATAAATAAAACAGATAAAACTAGAAAACCAATTTTTCTATACTTACTTTTCATTATTAATATAATAGATATTAAAATCCATATGAAACCTGAATTGCCTAGTTTGGTAAAAAAAATAATAATGGGATTTAAAAAATCATTTTGCACATGATTTTGTATAAAAAAAAGTGTATTATAGTCTAAATATTTAATAAAATTCATAAAATATCCTTTCTAAACAATTAAAACAATAATATTATTAATTATTTTAACAGTTTAACAAAAAAATGTATATAGAAAATGAAGAAGAGTTAGCATATACTGTATTAATATAAAAGTAAATGGGAAGTTTTATCATGAAGATTAAAACTAAAAGTGGAATAACCGAAGAATTAGATTTTGAACGTATAGTTAATCAACTTCAACAAATGGCTTTAGAAAAAGATTATTATTTCACAGAATTAGATATCAATTATTTGATTAAAAATATAAAAAATGAGATAGATAATTTTGTGAAAGATGGGGAAATACTATCGGTTTATGATTTACAGCATATAATAAGATTGGTTTTAATTAAAAGTAAGTTTAAATGGATATGTAGTGAATTTTATGTATAATGTAAGTTAACTTTAAAACTATGTTTTAGTACAGCTTTGAATATATTTAGTTTTGAGAAAAACGATATTTATTCATAAATGGCGTATAAAACATAGTTTTTTTATTAGAAAATTTGCTAAAAATATATGTCTAAAAAGAGGGAAAGTTGTTATTAAAGTAATTTAGAAATTATTAAAATGTAGATAAATATAAAAATTATTAAAATGTAATATTTATAATTAAATTAATGATATAAAATAAAATTATTATATAAATAAATTTGTTATATAAAATATTTATTAATTAAGGAGATTTTGAAATGACAAAACCATCAGAATACCATAGATTAGGTTACACATGTTCAGAAGCTATAATAAAATCATATAATGATGAATTTAAGACTGATATGCCAATATCATTAGCAAGTGGAATGGGTACAGGCTTTGCATCTGGGAGTTTATGTGGTGCTCTTGGAGGTGCAACCATAGTAATTGGATACCTAAGGGGTAGAAAAAGTAATGATGAAATTAATGAGGCAAGAGCTCTTACAAAAGAATTAATGGAGAAAATACAAATACAATATAATACAGAAATTTGTAAGGAATTAAAACAAAAAAGAATAAGTTGTGGTGAAATAATAGACTACACTTATGAGGTATTAAAACAAATACTTAGAGGCTAAATAAAATAAATTTGTGTTACCTATAATAGATGATAATAAATCTATTATAGGTTTTTTTTATAAAATTATTATTAAAGTATTTAAATTGATAAAATAATAAAATTATAAAAATATATGAATATTTTAGGAAAAATAAAAATAAAATCTATAAAATATAAAAAATGTTCAAAAAAATATTGATAAATATATTAAAATAATATATCATATAATAAAGATTTATATGGTAAAAAAAATTAATTAATAAATAAAATGGATAAGGAGGAATTTAAATGGAGAAAGAAAGAGAGCAATGGGGAAGCAAAATGGGATTCATAATAGCAGCAGTTGGCTCGGCAGTTGGACTAGGGAATATATGGAGATTTCCGTATTTGGTTTATTCAAATGGTGGAGGCGCATTTTTAATTCCGTATTTTTTTGCAATATTTACAGCAGGAATACCTCTTTTAATATTAGAATATGGAGTTGGTCATAAGTTTAGAGGCTCAACACCATTATCAATTGCAAAAGGAAATAAGAAATGGGAGTGGCTTGGTTGGTGGCCTAGCATAAATGCATTTATAATTCTTTGTTATTATTCTATGATTTTAAGTTGGGCAATAAATTATTTTAGATTTAGTTTTTTTAAATCTTGGGGAAGTGATCCTAATGGATTCTTTTATAATAATTTCTTGAATTTATCATCATCTCCTTTTCAACTTGGAGGAATTGTATTTGTAATACTATTTGGAATAGCATTACTTTGGGCAGTAAATTGGTTTATATGTTTTAGAGGTATAAAGTCTGGTATAGAAAAGGTTAATAAAGTGCTTTTACCAGTTTTAATATCAATAATGATTTTTATAGTAATAAAATCAGTTAACTTAGAAGGTGCTTCACTTGGATTAAATACATTATTTACACCAGATTGGTCAATGGTTTTAAAACCAAAAGTTTGGGTTGCAGCTTATGGACAAGTATTTTTTTCGCTTAGTATAGCAATGGGAATAATGATGACTTATTCAAGTTATCTTCCAAAGAAAACTGACATAAACAATAGTGCTTTTATGACCGCCTTTGCTAATTGTGGATTTGAGTTTTTATGCTCTATTGGAGTTTTCAGTATTTTAGGGTATATGGCAACAATTCAAAATGTTTCAGTTGGAGAGGTTGCAACAAGCGGTATTGGTCTTGCATTTATAGTATTTCCACAAATATTTAGTACTATGGGAGTGCTTGGAAATGTTATAGGAGCATTATTCTTCTTATGTTTAATATTTGCAGGAATAACATCTAGTGTGTCATTAACTGAAGCTGCTGCTGCTGCAATTATAGATAAGTTTGGATTTGAGCGTAAAAAAGTAATAACAATTATATGTGTTGTAGGTTTTCTATTAAGTTCAATATTTGCAACTGGAGCAGGACTATATTTCTTAGATATAATAGATAATTTTATAAATAATTATGGAATAGTTGTAGTAGGGTTATTAGAAGCTATATTTATAGGATATATAATAAAGCCGAAAACTATTAGAAAACATACAAATTCTATGTCATATTTCAAAATAGGAAAATGGTGGGATTTAGCTATAAAATATATAACACCAGGAATGCTTTTATTTATGTTGATTCAAAGCTTTTTAACTGAACTTAAATCTCCATATGAAGGATATTCAGTTTGGGCACTGATATTATATGGATGGGGAGTAGTTGGATTTGGCATACTTGTTTCAATATTAATAAGTAAAAAACCTTGGAAAAAAAATAAATTAAGCACTGAGTTATTAGATGCTTAAAAAAGAAAGGAGAGATACTTTATGACAGGGACAGCAATTGGATTTTTTATATTTGGTGCAACAGTTCTTTGGGGAGGGTTTGCATCGACTTTAGGAATAGCAATTAAAAATGAAAAAAATAATTAGTTAAAAAAGAAGGTGGATTTAAATAAAAATCCACCTTCTTTTTTAAAAATTAGATATTGCTATTATTTTTAATAAATTTTATAATTTATTAAAAGATAAATTGATTGTTTAAATAACAATAATTGTAATATATAAGTTTTAGGAGGAGGATACTTTGAAATCATTTATAGATTTACACTGTCATACGATATCAAGTGGTCATGCATATAGTACTATATCGGAAAATATAGAGGAAGCTGTTAAATGTAAGTTGAAGTTTTTAGGTATGTCAGATCATGCGCCTAACATGCCAGGGGCTAGTCATTTATTTCACTTTTATAATTTAAAAGCTATACCAAAGGAAATAGAAAGTGTTAAAATTTTAAAAGGTGTAGAAGCAAATATTATAGATTATGATGGAAATATTGACATTCCAGATGATTTAGGAGAAAAGCTAGATTATGTGATAGCAAGTATGCATCCACCTTGTGTAGCATTTGGTAGTATAGAAGAAAATACAAGGGCTGTTATAAAAGCTATGAATAATAAATATGTTAAAATAATTGGTCATCCTGATGACTCTAGATATCCTTTAGATTATGAAAAAATAGTAAAATATGCAAAAGAAAAAAATGTTTTATTAGAAGTAAATAATTCATCTTTAAATTCAGATGGATATAGAGCTGGAGCGTTAGACAATTATAAAATAATGCTAAATTTGTGTAAAAAGTATAAAGTTAAAGTTATACTAGGAAGTGATGCACATATATCTTATGCAGTTGGGAAATTTCCTAATTGTGAAAAATTATTAAAGGAAATTAATTTTCCAGATGAATTAGTTATAAATTACAATGAAGCACATATAATAGAATTTTTTAATATATAAACTAAGTTTTGAAAAATTTTATGTTAGTATGAAATAAAAAAGAAGGATTTAAATTAAATCCTTCTTTTTTTATATAATTATACAGATATATTATGCTTTTTAGTTGATTTTTTTCTTATAATTTTAATTATTACAAATAAAAATATAAATAAAATAATAGATAAACATATTAAATATATAACAATATTTTTCTTTATTAAATCTTTAGTAGTTATATTTGTATATATATTGAAAGTTTTAGTTGCATTTCTTTCTTGAATAGTAAGAGTACCTATTACAGAATCTTTAGACAAATTCCAAAGATTAACATCAGCATTAAGGGATATTTTACTCTCTAAAGCATTTATATCATTAAAGTATTGATATACATCTTCTTTAAGTATAAATGGAATATTGTAAGTGATTTTAGGTCCAAAAAATTTAAAAAGTTTAAATTCTAAGTCTTCTGTATCTACAGTCTCACCATTTTTGTAAAGTATAGAGGGTTTTACTTCATAACTATAATCAATTATTTTTTCCATATCATTAAAGTAATCATCAGACGTAGAACCTAATATTACTCCTAAAATTTGTCTGCCATTTCTCTCATAAAGCGCTACTAAACATCTACCGGCTTTTGTGGTGAAACCAGTTTTTCCTGCTAAGCAACCATTTTTATTTAGATTTTTATTTCCATTAGTTAAAGTTATAGAGTTTTCATCATTTATATCTAGATTAGCAGTAGTAGTTGATGCAGCATTTAAAACCCAAGGATTTGAAAATGCGTACTGTCCTAGAAGAGATAAATCATAGGCTGTTGTATAGTGCTCTTTTCCATTTAGGGCCTCTTCGGTATCTAAACCACTAGGAGTTGAAAAATGTGTATTATGCATATTGAGTTCTATAGCTTTTTCATTCATAAGATTTGCAAAGTTATCTACATTTCCAGAAATAGCTTCAGCTATAATAGTTGCCATATCATTTCCAGAATGTAATAAAAGACCTTTCATAACATTATCTGCGGATATTAAATCTCCTGAGGAGAGATTTAAAGAATAATCCTTGTAAATAGAACTAGATGGTTGATTTAAGGCAGTATTTGTTATAGATAGCATATCTGATGAATTTTTATTTAAAGAAAGTAACGCTGCCGTCATAAGTTTTGTAGTAGATGCGGGTTGAGCTTTTTCATCAGCATTTTTAGCGTAAATTATTTCATTAGTTTGAATATCTATTGTAATTGCTTTATCAGCTGTTATTTCCATATTATTTAAATCTTGAGCGAAAGCATATCCTGTATTTAAATCACTTAAGATAAAAAAAATAATTAAAGTAAAAGTTAAGTAGCTAAATATTTTTTTCATAATTCTAATTCCCCTTTAATATAAGTTGAGTTTTGATTGTTTTTTTGTAATAAAAAATATAAAATTACATGGTATAATAATTTTAAAATAATAATGTTAATCTCTTTAAGTAAATTATAAATGATATTAAATAAAAAATGTATATAAAGTGTAAAAAATAAATAAATTTTACTATTGTTAATTACAGTATTAGATTGGAAATATAAATTTATTAAAATTAAATTTGTTTTATTGAGAAAAATTATGTTTTTAAACTTAGTTTTAATAAAACATACTACTAATTTCCATAAATAGATTGACATTTAAAAAAAATAGTATTATTATTCTAATTAACTTTGACAATCAAAAATTTTGAATGAATATTGGGAAAATAAAAATTATTTTTAATATATTTTAACTAAATATTAGAGATTTTAAATTATTTAATACAGTTTATCATTATAAACTAGTTTTAATATTCTTATACATAAAATTAATCAATAGATTTGTCAGTAAGTTTTTTAAAATGAGAATTTATTAATAAACGTATAGATAAGGAGAAGAATTATGTCAGGAGCAAAAATTTTGGGATATGGAAGTTACTATCCAGAAAATATTGTAGATAATAATTATTTAGCAAAAATTGTAGATACATCTGATGAATGGATAACAAAACGTACAGGTATAAAAGAAAGAAGAATTTCATCTGGTGAAACTGTAGCACAAATGGCAGCAAAAGCTTGTCAAGAGGCTATGCAAAAGGCAAAATGTAAGCCAGAAGAAATAGATTTAATAATAGTTGCAACAATAACACCAGATAGTGTATGTCCATCAACTGCATGTATTGTTCAAGATATGTTAGGATGTAAAAATGCTACATGCTTTGACATTTCAGCTGCTTGTTCTGGATTTGTTTTTTCATTAATAACTGCTAATGCTCTTATAAAATCTGGAGAATATAAAAAAGCATTGGTTATAGGTGGAGAAGTTTTATCAAGAATCATGAATTGGCAAGATAGAAATACTTGTGTCTTATTTGGAGATGGAACAGGTGCTTGTGTTTTAGAGCTTTCAGAAGAAAATGGTGTTTTAGCAACATATACTGGTTCTGATGGAACGTTAGGTATTAAGAGTTTAACAGCTGGAAAAGTTGTACCATCTTCTAAAATATGCACTACCATAGAAGAAGTTAAAGTCGATCATATATGGATGGATGGACGAGGAGTATTTAAGTTTAGTGTTAAAATGTTACCACAAGTGGTTTCAAAGCTTCTTGAAAAATCTGGATTATGTATAGATGATATAAAATATATTGTGCCGCATCAAGCTAATTTAAGAATAGTTGAGGAAGCGGCAAGAAGATTAGAGTGTCCAATCGATAAATTCTTCACTAATTTAGACAAGGTTGGAAATACATCAGGAGGAAGCATTCCAATAGCGCTTGCAGATATGGATAATAGAAATCTTTTGAAAAAAGGAGATAAAATTATAATAGTAGGATTTGGTGCTGGTTTAACTTGGGGTGGCGCTTTAATAGAGATGTAGAAAAAAATTTCTAAATACACTATAATTATAGAGGTGTTTAATTTTATCTTATGAATATGGAGTGGTGATTATGAAAGAGGACATATGTAAATTATTGAATATAAAATATCCAATACTGCAAGGTGCTATGGCTTGGATTTCAGATAGTTCTTTAGCAGCAGCTGTGTCTAACGCTGGAGGAATAGGTATAATAGCTGGGGGTAATGCACCAGCTGAATATATAAGAGAAGAAATAAAAAAATGCAAGAAGTTAACGGATAAACCTTTTGGACTTAACATAATGCTTTTATCAGAAGATGCACCTAAGCTAGCTAAGATAGCTGTGGAAGAAGGCGTTGAAGTTATAACAACTGGAGCGGGAAATCCAGGGAAGTATATGGATATGTGGAAAGAAGCAGGAATAAAAGTTATTCCGGTAGTTCCATCTGTAGCTTTAGCAAAAAGAATGGAAAGATTAGGTGCAGATGCTATTATAGCAGAGGGTTGTGAATCAGGAGGACATATAGGTAAATTAACAACAATGGCATTAGTTCCACAAATTGTTGATGCGGTTAATATACCAGTTTTAGCAGCAGGTGGTATTGCAGATAAAAGAGGTGTTGCTGCGGCATTTATGCTTGGTGCTAATGGGATACAGGTAGGAACAAGATTTTTAGTTTCTCATGAATGTACTATTCACGAAAATTATAAAGAAGCAGTAATTAAAGCTAATGATATAGATACGGTAGTTACAGGAAGATCAACAGGACATCCAGTTCAAGTAATAAAAAATAAATTAGCTAGACAATTTATGACTTTAGAATCTAATAATGCACCAGTAGAAGAATTAGAGAAATTAGGAAGAGGAGCGCTTCCTAAAGCTGCGAGAGATGGAGATGTAGAACTAGGTTCAGTTATGGCAGGACAAATTTCAGGGCTTGTAAATAAGAGAGAAAGTGTTAAAGAAATAATAGAGGACTTATTCCAAGAGTATGATAAAGTAAAAAATTATTTTAATAATTAATTTTAGGAGGAAGCATGAAAACAGCGTTTATATTTTCAGGGCAAGGTGCTCAATATATAGGTATGGGAAAAGAACTCTATGAAAACATAGATGAATGTAGAGAGATTTTTAATAAGGCTAATAATGCATTAGGTTTTGATATAACAAACATGATATTAGAAGGTAATGCAGACGAACTTAATATAACAGAAAATACTCAACCAGCTATTTTAACAACATCTATAGCTATACTTAAAGCTTTAGAAAAAAATAATATAGAGCCTGATGTAGTTGCAGGACTTAGTTTAGGCGAATATTCAGCTTTAGTTTCAGCGGGAGCTATAGATTTTTTAGATGCTGTTTCTTTAGTTAAAAAAAGAGGGAAGTTTATGCAAGAAGCAGTTCCACTAGGTGTTGGAGCTATGGTAGCTGTTATAGGACTTTCAAGAGAAAAGGTTCAAGAAGCAGTAGAAAAAGCTAAGGAAAAAGGTATAGTTGAAATTGCAAATTACAATACATCTAAACAAATTGTTATAGGTGGAGAACTTAAAGCAGTAGAATACGCTAAGGAAATAGTTTTAGAATTAGGTGCAAGGAGAGCGATATCTTTAAAAGTTTCAGGACCATTTCATACATCAATGCTTCATGAGGCTGCATTAAAACTTGAAAAAGAACTTAAAAAAGTTGAATTTAAAGAATTAAATGTTCCACTAGTGTGCAATGTTGAGGGAAAGTTTGTACAAGATAAATCAGAAATTATTCCACTTCTTGTAAGACAAATAGAATCTTCAGTAAGATGGGAAGACTCTATAAAGTTAATGTTAGAAAATGGAGTAGATACGTTTATAGAAGTTGGCCCTGGAAGAGTTTTAAGTGGTTTTGTTAGAGATATAAGTAAAACTTTAGAAAAAAGGGTTAATATATTTAATGTGGAAGATTTAAAGAGTTTGGAGAAAACTTTAGAAGGGATGAAAAGCATATGTTAAAAGGGAAAAATGCAATAATTACAGGAGCATCAAGAGGAATAGGACGTGAAATTGCATTAACTTTAGCTGAAAATGGTGCTAATATTGTTATAAATTATAGAAATTATAACAACGAAATAGAAGTTTTAGTTAAAGACATAGAAGCAAAAGGTGTAAAGATTGTTACTGTAAAATGTGATGTTAGTAATTTTGAAGAGGTTGAAAATTTAATATCAGAGGCAAAAGAAAAATTAGGGTCTATAGATATTTTAGTGAATAATGCTGGAATAACTAAAGATGGTCTTTTAATGAGAATGAAACAAGAAGATTTTGAAAGTGTTTTAGATGTTAATCTAAAAGGTGTGTTTAATACAACTAAACTTATTACACCTATAATGATGAAACAAAGAGCAGGTAAAATAATAAATATATCTTCTGTAGTTGGATTGGTTGGAAATGCAGGTCAATGTAATTATGCAGCATCTAAAGCTGGAGTTATAGGTTTTTCAAAATCTATAGCAAGAGAGCTTGCGCCAAGAGGAGTTAATATAAATGTTGTTGCACCAGGGTATATTGATACAGATATGACAAATGGATTGTCAGACAAGGTAAAAGAAAGTATACTTCAAACAATACCTATGAAAAAAATGGGATCAACTAAGGATGTAGCAAATTTAGTTTTATTTTTATCATCAGGTTTATCAGATTATATAACAGGTCAAGTTATAAACGTTGATGGTGGAATGGTTATGATATAAAGGAGGATTTTAAAATATGACAAGAAGAGTTGTTATAACTGGATTGGGAGTAATATCTCCAGTTGGATGTGGAGTAGAGAAGTTTTGGAATTCATTAAAGGAAGGACAAAATGGAATAGATTTTATAACTCATTTTGATATAAGTGAATATAAAGCAAAACTTGCAGCTGAAGTTAAGGATTTTGAAGTTGAAAAATATATGGAAAAGAAAAAAGCTAAAAGATTAGATATGTATTCACAGTTTGCAATAGCTTCAACAAAAGAAGCCATTGAGGATAGCGGTCTTGATTTAGATAACATAGATAGAGAAAGAGTAGGAGTAATATTTGGAACTGGTGTTGGAGGTATTGGAACTGCTAAACAACAAGTTGAAACTTTAGCTTTTAAAGGCCCTAGAAGAATATCTCCTTTTGCAGTGCCAATGTTAATTTGTAATATGGCAGCAGGAAATATAGCCATAGAATTTGGATTGAAAGGAAACTGCATAAGTATAGTAACAGCTTGTGCTACATCAACTAATTGTATAGGTGAAGCTTATAGATCAATAAAGCATGGTTATTCTGATATTGTAGTAGCAGGAGGATCAGAAAGTTCAATTGATGGATTCTCAATAGCTGGATTCCAATCATTAACAGCACTTAGCACGTCAGAGGATAAAAATAGAGCTTCTATACCATTTGATAGTGATAGAAGTGGGTTTGTTATGGGAGAAGGTTCAGGAACTGTTATATTAGAAGAACTTGAAAGTGCTTTAAAAAGAGGAGCAAAAATTTATGGAGAAGTAGTAGGATATGGAACAACTTGTGATGCATATCATATAACATCACCATCTCCAGATGGAGAAGGGGCTGCAAAGGCTATGAAAATGGCAATGGATGAGGCAGGAATAGATAAAAATGCATCTTTATATATAAATGCTCACGGAACTTCTACAAAAATAAATGATAAAATGGAAACATTAGCAATAAAAACTGTATTTGCTGAAAATGCTAAAAATATACCAGTAAGTTCTACAAAGTCTATGACAGGACATCTTTTAGGAGCAGCTGGTGCAATTGAAGCAATAGCAGCAATAAAAGCTATGAAAGAGGGATTTTTACCTCCAACTATAAATTTAAAAAATAAAGATGAAGATTGTGATTTAGATTACATCCCAAATGTAGGAAGAGAACAAGAAGTTGAATATGCAATGTCAAATTCATTTGGGTTTGGTGGCCATAATGGAAGTATTATTTTCAAAAAGTGGAGAGAGTAAAAGATATGTTAAATTACAATGAAATTAAAGAATTAATAGATATAATAGATAAATCATCTTTAAGATGTTTTGAACTTGAAGGTCAAGATATTAAAATTAAAATGAATAAAAATCTAGAGTTTTCTCAAAATTTTGAAAATGAAACTGTAGTAAAAAATGTTGAGAATAGAAAGTCTAATAATGAAGTTTCAAAAACTGAATTATCTAATAGTACAGTTAGTAATAAAATTAAAGAAGAAGTTAAAAATGAAGCAAATGAAGAAGATGGCAATTTCAAAATAGTTAAATCACCTTTAGTTGGAACATTTTATTCTGCATCATCACCAGGAGAAGAACCTTATGCTAAAGTCGGAGATAGGGTGAAAAAGGGAGATGTTTTGTGCATTATTGAGGCTATGAAAATAATGAATGAGATAACATCAGAATATGATGGTGAAATAGTTGAAGTAATGTGTAAAGATGATGATATAATAGAATATGGGTTGCCACTATTTAAAATAAAATAGATAAGAATAAGGAAGAATTTGTTATGGATATTAAAGAAATAATGGAAATAATACCTCATAGATACCCATTTTTGTTGATAGATAAGGTTGAAAGTATTGAAGGAAATAAAATAGTTGCAAAAAAAAATGTTACAATGAATGAAAATTTTTTTCAAGGACATTTTCCTCAAGAACCTGTTATGCCAGGAGTTTTAATAATAGAGGCTTTAGCTCAAGCAGGGGCAGTATCTTTATTAGCTAAAGATGAATTTAAAGGTAAAATAGCATATTTTGGAGGTATAGATAAAGCTAAGTTTAGAAGAAAAGTTGTACCTGGAGATACATTAACTTTAGAAGTAGAGTTAATAAAAATGAGAAGTAAAGTTGGGGTTGCTAAAGGAGTTGCTTACGTGGAAGGCAAAAAAGCAGCAGAGGCTGAACTTACCTTTATAGTTGGATAAAGAGGTGATTTTTTATGATTAGAAAAATTCTAATAGCCAATAGGGGGGAAATAGCGGTTAGGATTATAAGAGCTTGCAAGGAACTTGGAATATCAACCGTTGCTGTTTATTCAGAGCAAGATAAAGATGCTATGCATACACAACTTGCAGATGAAGCTATTTGCATAGGAAGTGGAAAATCTAAAGAATCTTATCTAAATTCCACTAATATATTAAGTGCTGCTGTAGCTACTAAAAGTAACGCTATACACCCAGGTTTTGGATTTTTATCAGAAAATGCGACTTTTGCAGCTATGTGTGAGGCTTGTAACATAAAGTTTATAGGTCCTAGATCAGAAACCATAGATTTATTAGGAAATAAATCTATGGCTAGAGAAGTTATGACTAGGGCAAAAGTACCAGTTATACCTGGAAGTAAAGGAATAATTGAAACATTTGAGAAAGCTAAAAGTGAAGCTAAAAGAATTGGATACCCTATAATGATAAAGGCTTCATCAGGTGGAGGCGGAAAAGGTATAAGGCTTGTAAGAAAAGAAGATGAGCTTGAAAATGCTTTTTATACTGCTAAAAGTGAAGGAGCTACAAATTTTGGGGATGATTCTGTATATATGGAGAAATTTATAGAGAATCCTAGACACATAGAATTTCAAATAATAGCAGATAATTATGGAAATGTTATACATTTAGGTGAAAGAGATTGTTCTATACAAAGACGTAATCAAAAAGTTTTGGAAGAAGCACCAGCTAAGGTTTTAACTGAAGAGCTTAGAGAAAAGATGGGTATTGCTGCTATAAATGGAGCTAAAGCAGCAGGATATGTTAATGCTGGAACAATGGAATTTCTTCTAGATAAGCATGGGAATTTTTATTTTATGGAAATGAACACTAGAATTCAAGTAGAGCATCCGGTAACTGAAATGATAACTTCTGTAGATATTGTAAAGGAACAAATAAATATTGCAAATAATAATAAATTATCATTTTCTCAAGATGATGTAGTGTTAAGAGGTCATGCAATAGAATGTAGAATAAATGCAGAGATGCCAGACAAAAATTTTGCTCCATGCCCTGGAAAAATAACATTTTTAAATATACCAGGAGGAAATGGTGTAAGGGTTGATACTGCAGTTTATTCAGGATATACTATTCCACCTCTTTACGATTCAATGATAGCAAAACTTATAGTCCATGGAAAAAATAGAGATGAAGCTATACATAAGATGATAAGGGCACTAGAAGAATTTGTGATAGAGGGAATAGAAAGCAATATAGATTTCCAATTTGATATATTAAATAATGATGTATTTAAATCAGGAAATTTTGATACTAGCTTTATAAATCAGGAATTTAATATGTGATGGTGATTTTATATGGGAATATTTAAAAAAAGGCAATATGCGACTGTTAATGTTGCCCAAAATGAAACAAATAGTCCAAATGTTCCAGATGGGTGTTGGACAAAATGTAATAAATGTGGGAAAATATTATATTCTAAAATATTAGAAGAAAATAATGGGATATGCTATCATTGTCATGGTTATTTTAGGTTAGGTGCTTATGAAAGAATAGATTCTATATGTGATTTAGATACATTTGAAGAATTTAATCAAGAAATTAAATCAAACAATATAAGAAACTTTCCAAATTATGATAAAAAGTTAAAAGATAGTAAAGAAAAAAGTGGCTTAAATGAAGGTGTTGTAACTGGATATTCAAAAATTGGTGGAATAAAAAACGTAATTTGCGTAATGGATTCAAACTTTATGATGGGAAGTATGGGAGCTGGAGTTGGAGAAAAAATAACTTTAGCTGTTGAAATAGCAACTAAAGAAAACTTACCTATTATAATATTTACAACATCTGGTGGTGCTAGAATGCAAGAAGGAATAATTTCACTTATGCAAATGGCAAAAATCAGTTCAGCTTTAGCTAGACATAATGAAAAGGGATTGTTATATATAACTGTTTTAACTGATCCAACAACAGGTGGAGTTACAGCAAGCTTTGCTATGTTAGGGGATATTATTTTATCAGAACCAAAAGCTCTTATTGGTTTTGCTGGCAGAAGAGTTATTGAAGGAACAATAAAAGAAAGTTTACCTGAAGATTTTCAAAGCGCTGAATTCCTTTTAGAAAAAGGGTTTGTAGATGCTATAGTTGAAAGAAAAGATTTAAGAATGACTCTTATAAGAATATTAAATATTCATTGTTCTAAGGAGGCATTAAGGTATGATAAATAAGAAGTTAACAGCATGGGAAAGATTATCTATAGCTAGAAGCCCTCAAAGACCAACATCACTAGATTATATAAAATTAATTTTTAAAGATTTTTTTGAGCTTCACGGTGACAGGAATTTTAGAGATGATAAGGCTTTAATTGGTGGTATTGCATTTTTAGGAGAAATGCCTGTTACTGTTATTGGCATACAAAAAGGAAAAAATTTAAAAGAAAATTTAGAAACAAATTTTGGTTCATTGCATCCAGAAGGGTATAGAAAAGCTCTTAGGCTTATGAAACAAGCAGAGAAGTTTAAAAGACCTGTAATTTGTTTTATAAATACTGCTGGTGCATATTGTGGCGTTGGAGCTGAAGAAAGAGGTCAAGGAGAAGCTATTGCTAAAAATCTTATAGAAATGTCTATGCTTAAAGTTCCTATAATTTCTATAATAATAGGAGAAGGAGGTAGTGGCGGAGCTATAGGTCTTGCAAATTCAGATAGGGTTTGGATGCTTGAAAACTCAGTTTATTCAGTGTTATCACCTGAAGGATTTGCATCAATATTATTTAAAGATCCATCAAAGTCAAAAGAGGTAGCGGAACTTATGGAAATAACTTCTTTTGACCTATTAGAAAAAGGTGTTATAGAGAAGATAATACCAGAGCCAAAGGGTGGAGCTGAAAAAGATGTAGTCTCAGTTGCTAACAATATAAAAAAGGAACTTGTAGAAGAATTAAACATTCTTTTAAATATGAATATTGATGAGCTTTTAAATGCTAGGTATGCTAGATTTAGAAAGTTTGGTAAACTTGAAATAAGTTGAAAAAGAAAGTAGATAATTTTATCTACTTTCTTTTAGTTTAAATTATATTCTTAATGAAATTTCAGCAGAAGATATTTTTTTTATTATACCATTTAAATCTTTAACTAATATGAAACCATTTAAATCAAAATCTAATACTTGCACAACTTCTACAGTATTATTTTTTACTATATTAACTGTTTTATTTAGTATATATGAATTTTCTTTATAAATTTTAAAATATTCCAATGATGAATTATTTATCATTTGATTGTAGAATTTTTCTAAATAATTTAAAAATATTGCTAGAACATAACATCTATCAATTTCTTTATTTGCTTCTATTTTAAGGGATGTTGCTTTGGGTTTTAAATCATCATTAAAATCATCGTAAGATACATTTACGTTTATGCCTACTCCAAGAATTATATAATTTACTACGTTTTCTTTGATATTAGCTTCTGTTAAGATACCACAAACCTTTTTATTGTTTATAAGCATATCATTAGGCCATTTTATTTGTGAATTAATTCCTAGTTTTTTGAAAGTTTCATAAAGAGCACAGGAAGTTATAAGGGTTATTTTAGATATATCAGTTGTGGTTATTTTAGGTTTTAATAAAATTGATATCCAAAGCCCAGAGCCTTTAGGGGAGGACCAAATTCTACCTTTAGTACCTCTACCTTTTGTCTGTTCTTCTGAAATAACAATTGTACCTTCTGGACAATTTTTTTCTGCAAGGAGTTTGCAGTATGTATTTGTAGAATCAAGTGTCGTAAAATATTTAAAATGACGGCCGATAGTTGTTGTTTTTAAGTGAGGTAAGATTTTATTTAAACTTATTTCTTTAAAGTCATTATTTAAGCTTGTTGTTTTCATTATTGATATCCTTTCATATAAGTTATTTTAACATATATTTTTTTTTATTAGTTAAAGTTTACAAAATATTAATTTATATAAAAAATGAGTATATAAATTAAATAATCATTTATTTTATTAATAATTATAATCTAATAGTATTAAAAAATAAAATAATAATATTTAAAAGTAGATAATTTAAGAAAAAGGGAGAAAAAAAGAGTATATATTTAATATACAAGATTAATTTTTTAAAATAAAGAAAGTTTTACAATATTTTTTCATTTATATATCATAAAATTTATTGAAAAAAATTTAAATTTAAATTATATTATAAGAATGAATAATAATTTAACAAAAACCAAAGAAAATAATAAAAATCATTTTAAACTTTATTTACTACTAAGTTTTGTAATTCCTTTTATAATACTATTTTTAGCTTATACTTTAAACGGTATAGGTTTTTTAGGGAATAAAAGTGTTCTTGTTGGAGATTTAAGAGACCAATATGTAAATTTTTATTCTCAGTATCAAACTATATTAAGAAGCGGAGATTTCTCAAAACTTTTATATTCATGGAATTTAGGTTTTGGTGGAAACTTTTTAGGACTATTTACTTATTATTTAGCAAGTCCTGTATCACTTTTAGTATTATTATTTCCAAAAGATCAGCTTGCAGCAGCTATGGAATTTATGATACTTGTAAAAGTTTCATTAGCTTCTTTAACATTTTTTATTTACATAAAATATGTGTATAAAAGAGTAAGTTTAATGTCTGTACTATTTAGTACTATGTATGGTCTTATGAGTTATGCAGTAGTATTTTCTTTAGACCTTATGTGGTTAGATGGAATAATTTTTCTTCCTTTAATTTTGATAGGTGTTAGAAGGTTAGTTTTCCAACATAAAATAGGGGTATTTATATTATTTTTAGCTATGATGTTCGTGGCTAACTATTACATAGCATATCCTGTTGGCATATTTACTTTTTTATATTTTACAGCTATTTATTTTACAGAAAATAGTATAAAAGATATAAGAGGATACATAAAAAAATTTTTAATATTTGTATTAGGAGGAGTTATAGCAGCAGCGTGTGCAGCGGTTATAATTATACCTACATACTTTTCATTAAAAAATGGAGGTGCAACTACTTTAGATAGTCAATTGTTAGTTAGCTCTACATTTGGATCTACTATTGAAAAATTTTTTATGGGCACATTTAATTCAGTTTCTTATGGTTCACCTAATATATACTGTGGGCTATTACCATTACTGCTTATAGTTCCATACTTTTTCAATAAAAAAATTAGAGCTAAAGAAAAAATAATTGACTTAATATTTATAGCAATATTATTAGTAAGTTTTGCTTCGCCTTTTTTAACATGGGCATGGCAAGATTTTAATATACCTATATGGTATATGTTTAGATATTCTTTTGTATTTTCTTTTTTAGTCCTTATAATAGCATATAAGACTATAGAGAACTTAGATGATACCCCTATTATAGGAATAATAGTATCGGTGTTATTTTTAGGTTCTGGAATATATTATATTTTAGCGTATGGTATTGGAGAGAGTGTAAACAGAGCAGTATCTCCAACTCTTATAGAACATATAAATTTACTACCAGTAAATCGTATCCTTCTTTATGCTAATTTGATTTTTATAATTATTTATGCAGTTCTTATTATTATGTTAAGGCTTAAAGTAAAAAAGAAAAAATTCATAATGGGTGTAATATTTGTATTAATTTTTGGAGAAATGCTATTTGCAGCAACAACATATTTAAACAATGTGTATTCTCAGATAGGATACTTATCTAAGGGTGCATTTACTGATGTATTATCTGTTGAACCAGATGTGAAAGCAGTTCAAAGTAGTGATAAAAGTTTTTATAGGATGGAGCAATTAAATACAGTTGAAAGATTCAATGAAGGAATAGCTTTAAACTATAATAGCATATCAACATTTACGTCTTTAAATTATAGAAGTTTAGACAGTTTCCTAACTAACACATTTGGTGTTCAAGATGGTGGAACAGGAATTGCTTTATCTCTTCAATACAAAAGTACAACTGAGGTCTTAGATTCATTATTTGATATAAAATATATTCTATCTAAAGAACCTTTAGGAGGTTTTTATACTAATAATATTGAGGGAGTAAATAGATATATAAATAAAAATAAATATGCTCTACCAATAGGATATGTTGTAAATAATTATGCATTATCAAAAAATATAAAATATACAAATTCAGATTATTTTGCAAACACTAACATATTGTTAAATTCATTCTTAGGATATGCTAAAGATGGAAATGGGTATAAAGAATATTTAAAACCTATAGATTATACAACAACCCTTCAAAATATATCTGTATTAAAACAAACATCAGATTATGCTAAGCTAGCGCTTACAGATCCTGATTATTCAGGAATTGTTAGACTACATTTTACAAGTAATTCAAATCAACAAGTTTATTTAGATTTGAATAATGGAGACAGTAATCAATGTACAGTTTATGTAAATGGTAAGGAAATAGGAATTTATAGTGCATGGGATGAACCAGCTGTTATGGATTTAGGATATTTTACAGAAGGTGAAAGTGCAACTGTATCAATTAAATTTACAAATGAAAATGCAGAGCTTGGTGTTGTACAATTATACGGATTAAATCAAAATGAATTTAGTAGAGCTTATGAAACTTTAAATTCACAAAGCATGCAAAATATAAAGGTAACTAACACAAAAATATCTGGAACAGCATATGGAACTGAAGATAATAATGTTCTTTTCTTATCTGTACCTTATGATAAGGGATGGCATGCTTATATAAATGGTAAAAAAGTTTCAATAGAAAACTTTAATGGTTTTATGGCTATTAAGTTAAATCAAGGACAACAAACTGTAATGCTTAAGTTTAGCCCGCAAGGTTTTGATATAGGTGTTATTATATCAATTGTAAGTATTATACTTTTAGTTTATATATTTATTAGGGAAAGACGATATTAATAATTTAAGATATTAAAATAAAAAGTCATACTTTATGTATGGCTTTTTGTTTTAATATATGTTTTGTATTAAAGATATTATAATGTTATAATCATTAAATGAATTAGATATTAATTTTTATATAATAAATTAGCAAGAGATGAGAGTGATATTAAAAATGAGTGAGAATAAATTTTTACCTATTTGTAAAAAAGATATGGAGGAGAGAGGATGGGAAGTCTGTGATTTTATAATAGTTACAGGGGACGCTTATATTGACCACCATAGTTTTGGTACTGCTGTAATATCAAGAGTTTTAGAAAATGCGGGATATAAAGTTGGAATAATTTCTCAACCAAATTGGAATAACATAGATGATTTTAAAAAGTTAGGAAGACCAAGGTTGGCTTTTTTAGTTAATGCTGGTAATATGGACTCTATGGTAAATCACTATACTGTTAGCAAAAGAATTAGAGAAAAGGACTATTATTCTCCTGGTGGAAAGATGGGGTTAAGACCAGATAGAGCAACTATAGTTTATTGTAATAAAGTTCGTGAAGCCTTTAAAGATGTGGATATATTAATTGGAGGAGTAGAAGCTAGTCTTAGAAGGTTTGCTCATTATGATTATTGGAGTGATAAGGTTAGGCAGTCTATTTTAATAGATAGTGGGGCAGATCTTTTGGTTTATGGCATGAGTGAGAAACAAATAGTAGAGGTTGCAAATTATTTAAATGATGGTTTCCCAGCTAAGTATATAAGAAGTGTAGCGGGAACGTGTTACACAGTTGATAGTTTAGATGAACTTTATGAAGAGTATATAGAAATTCCAACATTCAAAGAGGTGGCAAGTGATATTGAAAAATATTGTGAAGCTTTTAGAATTCAATATGAAGAGCAAGATCCTTTTAGAGGTCATACTTTAGTTCAAAGAAATTTAGATAAGTATGTAGTTATAAATAAGCCTGAGAGACCTTTGGTTAGGGAAGAACTCGATATTGTTTATGGACTTCCATATCAAAAAGATTACCATCCGATATATGAAGAGCAAGGAGGAGTCCCTGCTATTGAGGAAATAAAATTTAGTATAGTAAGTTCTAGAGGATGTTCTGGTAACTGTTCATTTTGTGCTATTACATTTCATCAAGGAAGAATTGTTACAAGTAGAAGTCAAGATTCCATAGTTAAAGAAGCTGAGGATATAACAGAGTTTAAAGATTTTAAAGGCTATATTCATGATGTAGGAGGTCCTACTGCAAACTTTAGAAAGGCTTCTTGTGAGAAACAACTTATTTATGGTGCGTGTAAGAAAAAACAATGTATGTCCCCGAGTATATGCAAAAATATGGAGGTAGATCATAGCGAATACTTAGAGCTTTTAAGAAAAGTTAGAAGTGTCAAAGGGATAAAAAAGGTATTCGTTCGTTCAGGACTTAGATATGATTATATAATGGCAGATAAGAAGAGAGATAAATTTATAAAAGAACTTTCAGAATATCATGTAAGTGGTCAGTTAAAGGTTGCGCCTGAACATATATCAGAAAATGTTCTAAAATATATGGGAAAACCAGCTGGAAAAGTTTATGATGAATTTAGAGAAAAATTTTTTAGAATAAATAAAGAACTTGGAAAGAAGCAATATATAATTCCCTATCTTATGTCAAGCCATCCAGGAAGCACTTTAAAAGATGCCATAATTTTAGCAGAATATTTAAGAGATATAAAATATCAACCAGAACAAGTGCAAGATTTTTATCCAACGCCAGGAACACTATCTACAACAATGTTTTATACAGGACTTGATCCATTTACAATGAAGAAAGTGTATGTACCAAAAACGAAAGAAGAGAAGGCTATGCAAAGGGCTCTTTTACAATTTAGTAAACCTAAAAACTATAATATAGTTTATGATGCTTTAATTAAGGCTGGAAGAGAAGATTTAATAGGAAATGGACCTAAATGTCTTATAAAATCTAAAGAACAAAGATATAAAGAAACGCATGGGTTAACTAGAAGAAAAAGTGATAAATTTGTAAAATCAAATAATAAAAAGAGTAGAAAAAGTGAAATGCATTTTAATCCAGGAAAAGATAAAATGAAGGATAAAAGAGGTAATAGCTTGAGAGGCAAAGGAATTAAAGTTTCTAGTAAGAGAAGATAATTTCTACAATATATTAAAATTAAATAAACTCCTAAATAAAGTTTATATTATTTAGGAGTTTATTTTTATGTAGTTTTTTTCCATTCAGAAACAAAATCATTTAAAATCTTTTTAAGAGCTATACCAATTTCAATATAAGCCTCATCTTTAAGATTAGCCAAAGAAATTCTGATAGACCATTCAGGGGCTGAAAAACCACCACCACTTAATAATACGATAGAGGATTCTTTTGCAAGTCTGAATAAAACATCTACGGTTTTAAAATTAGATTTTAAGTAATTTGAGAACTCATTTCCATAATTTAAATTTGCCCATTCTAATAAATCAAATTCACAGTAATAGCAAGCATCAAGCTTATTCATTTTTAAAGGAAGTCCAAGACTTTGAAATAAAAGTTTTTTACGAACATGGCAAATTTCCATAGTAAGTTTTTTATAATTATTATTCTTATCTAAAATAGAAAATATAGAAAAGAATGCCATTTGAACCTGCTGTGGAGTAGAAAGCCCTGCAGTATGATTTAGAGCAACTTGTCTGCTATCTGCTACTAATCTGTCAATAAATTTAATATCTTCAGGTGTTGTTGATAAACCTTCATATCTTCTGTGTAATTCTTTCTTTTCATAAAAAGGAAGTTTTTTTAGTAAGTTATCAAATACATTGTTTTCGTGAATTGCCATAGTTCCAAGACGCCATCCTGTAACGCCAAAATACTTAGAATATGAATAAACACCTATGGTATTGTAAGGAAGCTTAGACATAAGTGATTGAAAACCATCAACAAATGTTCCATATACATCATCAGATATTATCATTATATCTTTATTATAATTTTTAATTATATTAACAAGTTCTTCAGTGCATTTAGGGCTTAAAGCGATAGATGCAGGATTGCTTGGATTGACTATAAAAAGAGCTTTAACAGAAGGATCTTTTAACTTTTCAAGTTCAGATTTTGGATATTGCCAAGTATGTGCACCTTCTGGGGTTAATTCATTGGCAATTATAGGAACTATTTCTAAATCATAATTAGGAAGTATTGGTATCTCTAAGTATGGTGTAAAAATAGGTGTCATTAATGCTATTTTGTCACCTTTATGCAAAAGTTTATTTGCACTTAAAGAATTAAATAAATAACACATAGCGGAGGTAGCACCTTCTACGGCAAAAATATTGAATTTTCCATCTGGTTCATTATTAGAGCATAATTCTTGTATAAGGTAATCATGAACTACAACTTCAATTTTAGACAACATTCTTTCAGGAAGTGGATAATCACATCCGATTATTCCGTTTACAAGTTCAAATACCCATTCATCTGGATTGAATTTTTTATCATTAATTCCATAATTAATAATATCTTTTAGAAGCTTAGTTCCTGGATAATTATGATTTTTTTCGATGTATTCAAAAAACCTATTTGCTATTCCATATTTTTGAGGAATTCCAGCTAAATCTTCATGACACCAAGATTGTTTAGCTTCTTGGGTCGCAAAATGACCAAAAGTAAAAAAAGCATCTCTAGGGGTAGAGGCAATCCAGTTTGGATTTCCACGTCCAGCATCTAAAAGCGCTCTTGTGCTTTTTTTTTGAGATGTTTCTGCCAAATCTATTAACTGATTTTTAAATTCAAAGGGACTTATTTTCCCATAAATTTTTTCTAGTTCTTTGCGTTCTAAATTAATATCCATGTAATTTTAGTACTCCTGTTGTATTTTATTAAAATTAATATGCTTTATATATTTGTTAGATTTTAAATTATAACATGAAGCTTAAAATTAATCCATTATCAATCAGATATAAATAAAATATTTAATAAAATAAGAACAATATAAAGATAATATTATTATGAAATTAATTAATATAGATTATTAAAAATAAATTTGTATTATATAATAATATGTAGTATAATAATTGAAGTTGATGTTTTTAATAATTTATTTTTAAATATTCAAGTAAGATATATATTTAATTAAATAAAATTATTTTGCGATTTTAGGAGGAATTATTAATGAAAAATGATTTACTAGAAAAAGGAGCAATAGTTCAAAGAGATAGAGAAAATTATGCTATTGCACCTCATTTAGTTGGTGGATTAGTTACACCAGATCAATTAAGAAAATTAGCAGATGTTGCTGAAAAATATAATGCACAAGCTGTAAAAGTAACTGCTGCACAACGTATTGCATTAGTTGGTATTGCAGAAGAAAATATAGATAACGCATGGGCTGATTTAGGAATGAAAGCAGGTGCAGCTGTTGGTCTTTGTGTAAGAAGTGTAAAAATTTGTCCAGGAACTAGTTTCTGTAAAAGAGGTCTTCAAGATTCAGTAGGAATTGGAGCTCAATTAGATGAATTATTCCATGGAAAATCTTTACCTAATAAACTAAAAATGGGCGTTAGTGGATGTCCAAATTCTTGCGGTGATAGCCATACTAGAGATATAGGAATCATAGGTGGCGGAAAAGGCTGGATGGTAGTCGTTGGAGGAAAAGGTGGAGCTAAGCCAAGACTTGGTGATAGAATTGCCTTATCAGTACCAAATGATAAAATCATATCATTTGTTGAAAAAATAGTAGATGTATATGAAAATAATGCAGAAAAGAAAGAAAGATTAGGGGATTACATAGATAGAGTAGGTCTTGAAGAATTTAAAACTCTAGTTAATGTTGAAGCATATCTTTAAAAGTAATAAAAAAGCAAAGTTAAAACTTTGCTTTTTTATTAAATAAAATGTATATTTTATTTGAACATTATAATCAAATTTGATATAATTATTTAAGACAATAAAATATAAATTGTATTTTTAGGAGGATAAGTCAAATGAGTGCTTTTTTAGGCCCTATACATTATTGGGTATATAATAAAATTTTAGTTGGAGAAAATATTCAAAAAGAGGTTTTAGAGTTTGCTAAAAACAGAGGAATTAATGTAGATTCAATAAAATCTAAAGCTTATGAAAAATATGGAGAACCAGATTATAGTAACTTAGAAGATGTAATTGATGAAGGAAATATTCATGGATGGTTACAAGGAAGAATAGATAGTTTAGAGTATAGATTAGCTTCAATCGTAACTGATATTTTAAAAGAAAATATCAAAATAGAAGAGATAAAAGAAGTATTTAAATCAAACGGAAAAGAAGTTTTTGAAAACATAGAAGATAAAAGTTTATCAGCTGATGGATTATTTAAGGTTATTTTTGATAATTTAGTTGAAGGAATGCCTTGTGATAGAGTAAATCTTGTAGAAGAGGAATCAGATGAGAAAGTGGTTTGGATTACTACAACTTGTGTACATAAAAGATTTTGGGATGCTGTAGGTGGAGATGTAAATAATTATTACATACTAAAAGATGGATGGATAGAAGGATTTGTATCTTCTTCACCTAAAAACTTTGTTTATGAAAGAGAAGATAATAAGAATTATATAAAAAAAGCGTAAAAAATAAAAAAACTACTAATTATAAAAAAGTTAGTAGTTTTTTTATTTTTTAAATTTATGTTAATAATACTTTAATCTTTGGGTATTAAAATAAATATAAGGTATTTATTTTTAGGAGGAATCATGGATGTAATAAATAATTTATTAATACAATATGGTTATATAATATTATTTATAGCTCCAATGCTTGAAACATTAGCTCTTCCAATTCCCGGAGAATTATTAATGATTTATTGTGGAGCATTAATTTATGCAGGAAAATTAAATTTATTTTTGAGTATATTTTTTGGTTTTTCAGGTGTTGCATTAGGGCTTAGTATCTCTTATATTATAGGTCATTTTATAGGATTAAAATTTTTAATGAAGTATGGAATATATTTTGGAATAAATGATAAAAAAGTAGAAAAAGTATCAAAATGGTTTAATAAATATGGTAGTAAAATTCTTTTAATTTCATGCTTTATACCAGGAGTTAGACATGTTACTGGATATTTCTCTGGAATAATTAAAATTAATTATAAAAAATTTATATTAAATTCATATATGGGAGCATTTTTTTGGATTTTAACATTCATATGTCTTGGAGATTTTCTGGGAGGAGATGTTAAAAATATAGAAAGATATCTAAGTAGATACATAATGATTATAATTTTTGTTATAGCATTTAGTATTATTGTGTATTGGATAATAAAAAAATATAAAAAATATATAAAATATTTTATTTATAAAAAAATATCTAAAAATTCTAATTCTAAGATTATTATATTGGCAATAATATCTTGTTTATTATGTTTTGGAATTTTAATTTTAATCATTAATATTTTTTAAAATTTAGGCATTGCTAATTTTGATAAATTAAATATAAAGGGTTTGTATTTATCATGTTATATTGCAAATAGTGAAAGTATATGTTAATATTAAGTGTAAAATTTAATAAGACAGTTCGTAACCATCCTGTCTATAAATAAAACTAGGAGAAATATACATATACTTATATTAATTAAAAATTTTTTATTTAATAATAGGTTTACTTTTTGTGTTGTTTATCTCTAGTTTTTTTATTTATAAGGGCAGAAATGCTCTTTTTTTATTGTTTAAAATTTAAATACTTAATATTCAAAGATAGATTTTTAAAGCTAAGGAGAGGTAAGGAATGAGTTATTTTTTAGAAGGCGAGGAAAGTTTTGATTCTAGTCATTTTTTAATAGGACATAGTGGGAAATGTAAAAATTTACATGGCCATAGGTGGAAAATACAATATGGATTAAAGGCTGATGAGTTAATAGAGTCTGGAAGCTCAAAAGGAATGATTATAGATTTTACAGATATAAAAAATATAATAAAAAATTATTTTGACAAATATGACCATGCTTTGTTATTAACTGTTGATAGTCATGAAGTTTCAAGTGAAGAAAAATCATTTATAGATGCTTGTAATGCTATGAATTTTAAAATAATAAATCTTCCATGTAGAACAACAGCTGAAAATATGTCTAAATTATTTTTTTATGAAATAAGTGCTTTGTTAGATGAAAAAGTAAAAAGTAATAATTTTTCACTTTGTTATATAACAGTATATGAAACACCTAATAATAAAGCAACTTATAAGGAGGATTAGGCTAATGAAGGTTGTTGAAATTTTTCAAAGCATAGACGGTGAAGCATTTAATGCAGGTAAAATAACCAATTTTATAAGACTTTCAGGGTGTAATTTAAGATGTAATTATTGTGATACTATTTATGGACAAAACTTATCAGATGGAGAGGAGATGTCCATAGACGACATCTTAAAGAAATTAGATAAGGGAATAAAAAATATTACTTTAACAGGTGGAGAACCTCTTTTAAATAAAGAGAATGCGTATAGTCTTTTAAATGCTTTAGTAAAAGAAAAGTACAATGTAAGTGTTGAGACAAATGGTTCAATCGATATGAAAGACTTTGTTAAAGATTTTCCAACAGTAGCTTTTATAGTTGACTACAAAAGTCCGTCAAGTGAAATGCAGGAAAAAATGTTAATAAACAATTTCAATATTTTAAGACCTATTGATTGTGTAAAGTTTGTAGTGGGAGATATATTAGATCTTAAAACAATGGAAAAAGTTTATAAAGAAACTGAACTTGTTAAGGGAAAGACTCCTATATTTGTAAGCCCAGTGTTTGGAAAAATAGAATTAGTTGAAATAGTTGAGTTTTTAAAAACAAGAAAATTAAATGATATAAGAATGCAAATACAGATGCATAAAATAATATGGAGTCCAGAAACTAAGGGGGTATAATATATGAATATTTGGGAATCAAGAGAAAAAGAAGAAAGAGCTATATCTTTAGTTAAAGAGTTTATAGAGCTTTTAGGAGAAGACCCAAACAGAGAAGGACTTAAAGATACACCTAAAAGATGTGTAAATATGATTAAGGAAGTTTTAGAGGGTGTAAGGTATACAAATGAAGAAATAGCTAAAATGTTTGATAAGTGTTTTACTGAGGATTATGAAAGTAAGGCAAGTGAAGGCATGGTTATAATGAGGGATATTCCGATATTTAGTTTTTGTGAACATCATTTAGCTCTTATGTATAATATGAATGTTACAGTAGCTTATATTCCAAGAAAAAAGGTTATAGGTCTTAGCAAAATAGCAAGAATTGCTGATATGGTAGGAAGAAGACTTCAACTTCAAGAGAAAATAGGAAATGATATAGCTGAAATCATGTGCATGATAACTGATAGTGAAGATGTTGCTGTTGTTATAGAAGGGGAGCATGCTTGTATGACAACTAGAGGAATAAAGAAAAATGGTTCAAAAACTAGAACAACAACTTTTAAAGGTGCATTTAAAGATGATTCATCTTTAAGACAAGAGCTATTAATGAGCATATAAATATTTTTTTATATATTAATAATTTTTAAGAGGTGATTTTTTTGAATAAAGAAAAAGCAGTAGTAGTTTTTAGTGGTGGTCAAGATAGTACAACTTGTCTTTTTTGGGCTAAAAAAAGATACAAGGAAGTTATAGCTGTTTCTTTTGATTATGGACAAAAACATAGTTTAGAACTTGAATGTGCTAAGGACATATGTAAAAAATATGATGTAGAGCATCATATAATGGATTTAAATCTTTTAAATCAATTAGCTCCAAACTCATTAACTAGAGTTGACATAAAGGTTGATAAAAAAAAGGAAGAGGATAAACTTCCAAATAGCTTTGTTGATGGAAGAAATATGTTATTCTTAACTTTTGTTGCAGTATTTGCAAAGCAAAGAGGGATAAATACTATAATAACAGGAGTTTCTCAAAGTGATTTTAGTGGATATCCAGATTGTAGAGATGTGTTTATAAAATCATTAAATGTAACTTTAAATTTAGCTATGGATTATCAATTTGAAGTTTTAACTCCACTTATGTGGATTGATAAAGCTGAAACTTGGAAATTAGCAGACGATTTAGGTGTATTAGATATAGTTAAAAATGAAACTTTAACTTGTTATAATGGTATAAAGGGCAATGGATGTGGTGAATGTCCAGCATGTACACTTAGAAAAAATGGATATTTAAAATTTAAGGAGCAATTTAAAAAGTAAGAAGTGAGGTAAGATTTATGGCATCAGGAAGACAAGGAAAAGAATTAGAGGGATTAAGCCTTTTAGGAAATCAAGGAACTAAGTATGATTATGCATATAAACCAGAAATATTAGAAAGATTTGTTAATAAACATCAAGGAAATGATTATTTTGTAAAGTTTAATTGTCCAGAATTTACAAGTCTTTGTCCTATTACAGGACAACCAGATTTTGCAACTATATATATATCATATGTACCAGATACATATATGGTAGAGAGTAAATCATTAAAACTGTATTTGTTTAGCTTTAGAAATCAAGGGGATTTTCATGAAGATTGTATGAACATAATAATGAAGGATTTAATTAAACTTATGGATCCTAAATATATTGAAGTTTGGGGAAAATTCACTCCAAGAGGAGGAATATCAATAGATCCTTATTGTAATTACGGAAAAAAAGGAACTAAGTGGGAAGAGGTTGCATTTAACAGACTAGTTAATCATGACTTATATCCAGAAAAAGTTGATAATAGATAAAATAGGTGTAAAAATTATAAAGAAAATCTAGTTTCAAAACATAGAAAACATATTTTTGTTTTCTATGTTTTTATTTTTAAGAAAAAATATCTTTTAAAAGATTTATAAGAAGTTTATTATCATTATGCTTTAAAACACATACTCTAAAGAAATAGTTATTTAAGCTATTAAAAGAAGAACAGTCTCTAATAATTACGTTGCTTTTTATAAGAGTTTCATATAAAGAAGAACTTGTTAGTTTTTTAGATGTAATTTCACATAAAATAAAATTACTGGAGCTTGGATAAACTTTTAAATCATCTATAGAGTTAAGTTCTTTCATGAGATATGAATGTTCATCTTGAATTTTTTCTAATGAAGAATATATATATTCTAAATCATTAAACATTACTTCACCCATTAAACTTGCAAAAATATTTATATTCCATAAATCTAAATTATCATTCATTTTTTTTAAGACTTCTTTATCTGAAGTTAAAGCATAGCCAAGCCTTATACCAGGGGCTGAAAAAAATTTAGATGTACTTCTTATAATAAATAAATTAGAAAATCTATCAATTAAAGGAGTGGATGAAAATACATTAGTATCTATAAATTCTACATAAGTTTCATCAAGCATAATATAGGTACTACAATATTTTAAAATTTCTTTAATTTCTTCTTGAGTAAAAGCAAATCCAGTAGGATTATTAGGATTACATATAACAACCAAATCATAAAGATCATCATTTATAGTGTGTATTAAATCCTCTACATCAATTTTAAAATCATCTTCTTTTTTAGCAAAATAGTAACTAATGTTGCAAGATGATTTTTTTAATTCCCTTTCGTATTCTGAATAGGTTGGAGATATAATAAGCGCATTTTTAGGCTTTATTATCTTTATAAATGTTGATATAAGTTCTGTTGAGCCAGACCCTAAAAGTATATGTTCAGTTTTGCATCTACAATAATTAGAAATTGATGTTTTAAGTGATAAATAGTTTACATCAGGATAAATTGATACTTTATCTATATTTGAAATAACCGCTTCCTTAGCATTAGGACAAGCTCCAAAAGGGTTTATATTAGAACTAAAATCTAAAAATTCATCTTCGTTAACATTAAGTTTATTAGATAAATCAAATAAATTTGCACCATGATTTATAACCATAAAAAAAGAACCTCCTAAATTTATAATATATATTACAATGTAATTATATACATAATAATACATAAAGTAAATTTAATTAATATATAATTTTATATAAGTAAATTTACTTAACCTATATTATAAATTCAATAAAAGGTTCATTAATAATATATATGTAATTTTATAAATATAAAGTTAGCGATAACAAATAATAAAAATTAGTTTATTGAACTTAAAGATAAGTTACTTTTTTGGAATACAGGTGATAAAACTTTTTGAGCATCTAAGTAACCTTGTCTAAATAGCTTAAGTTTAGCTTTTTCTTTAAAGTTAAGAACCCCACCTATAGTACCCTCATTAATTTCTTTTGGAATAATTTCTATTATTTTACTATTAGGATAAAGACTTTTGTCAATTGATATACCTTTATTTAAGTATACAACAATAATATAATCACACCCTTCCTTATAGGCAGGTTCAATTGGAGTGTTATCAACTAATCCACCATCTACATACTTTTTACCGTTAAATTCTGTGCTTTTAAAAATTGTAGGTAAAGTAGCTGAAGCCATTATTATTTTTGTTATTTCTTCTGGAGTATAGTCGTTAAGTTTAAAATATGTAGCTTTACATTCAGGCATTTCCGTACATGTTGCATAACATTTTATTTTTGAATTAATTATTTTTTCATAATCTAAGTATTTGTTTAAAACGGCCAATAATCCTTCAGTAGGGGCTTTGCCAGAGTCCCAGTATTTGTTTAAAAACCAGTCGCCTATTTTATCAAATTTAGACACTATTTTTGCACCAATTGAAAGTTGTATGCTCATAGAAAGTATTTTAAATTTTGATATAGGCATAACTATATCTGCAGATAAATCATTCCATAAGGCTGTTGATTTTGAAGGTTCATTTTGAGCAAAAAGGAGAGAGTTAAATGCTCCGATAGATGTTCCTGAAAAAACATGAACATGTTTGCTTAAACCCAACTCTCTCATATATCTCCACACTCCAACTTCATAAGCTCCGTTAGCTCCTCCGCCAGAAAGAACAAGTCCTATTTTCATAATATCTTCCTTTCTATAGTATAAATTAAGTAATATATTTTATATTTATTATAATACATTATTCGACAAAAAAACAATATTATATTTTTAATTTTGTTATTTATATGACAAAATATAATAAAAGTCTATATGGTGTTAAGAAATAAAGAGATAAAAAGGAAATTTGTATTATTAAATACTTTTAAATTATACATAGAAATATTATTTGATATTATGTAAAGTTTATAAATGTTAATTCTTAGGCATATTTAAAATGTAGTTATTTTAGTTTTATTATTATTTTATTATTATATGAAAATTTATTATTTAATAAATAAATTTCTTAAAGATAGATATACTAAGCTTAATTATATATGTTATAGTTAAGTGTAAAATAGAAAAACATATAGAAATATTCATAAAAGTTATAAATAGAGCATCAAACTTATAAATAAAAAACATATGATTATAAATATTTATATTTAAAATATAAAAAACTATATTTAACAAAAACAAACATATAAAGATAGTTTTTATGCCTTTAACGCTAGATTTTAAATCAGCTATACTTAATGCTGTATGAGAGGAAATACTTATAGCTAGTAATAAAAATATCCAAAAGGTAATATTTTTAAAGTTTTGTAATGTAAATAAGCTTTTAAAAAGTGAAAAAGATAAAAATAGTTGATTTTGAAAAAAACGCAAGCTAAAGACATTATCATAAGATAAAATAACATTTAGTTGAGTTTGCACATTGTTAAAAGTATTAGGTAAAAATATTATAATGCATAGAACTAGTCCTAATATACCTCCTAAAATAGGAGCAAAACCAACAAAAAATAATCCTATTTTATGTAAAATATTTTTAGGATTATATGAATAATTAACATAACCTAAAACTCCATCCTTAGCTCCTTGCACTGGTCTAAAAAATTTAACATCTTTTATCTTAAATCCAAATAATTTAGCCATTAATAAATGACTTGTCTCATGTAAGCATACGCCTAAACCTGTGATTAAAATACCTATATACCCAATTGAAGAATAGATGTTTTTCATAGATAATTTTTCAAGGTAGCCAATTATAAGTCCTTGAATAATTAAAAAACCTATGATTAAAAAAAATAAAATAAGGGTATTTAATGAGATATTGAAAATAATATTTAAAATTTCAATGAATAAGTTCATTAATTTTACTTCCTTTATATTTATATATAATTTAATATAATAATATAACAATAATGTTATGTAAATAAAAAAATGAAATAAAATTAATAATAATTTTATTAATAAATTATAGTTTGCATATTTAATAAACTTTATTATATAATAAAGAAGTTTTAGGAGGTGTTTTTCTTGTCTTTTGTAAAACTAGATAATAAAAATATAGATAACAATGAGAGAAGTTGTGTAATAGTATATAACTTTAATGATAAAGATAGAAAAATTATCAAAAATTATGGGAATATTTTTGGTGTACGGGATCAGATAAATATTTCATGGAAAAATGGAGAAACAGTAATTAGTGATTTAATAGATAATAAGTTAGATGAAAATTGTGAGGTTTCAAATAAAAAAAGAGCAATTATATTTAATAATGTGCCTAATGTTAAAGTAAATCTTTTTATAGATAGTTTAAAGAAGAGTAGAATGAATGATGTACTTTTCGCTATTGTAACTGAAACATCTAAAAATTGGACTGTTAATGTTTTGATTGAAAATTTAGTTCTCGAAAGAATTTCTATGAAAAAAGGAAAAGAGTTAAAACACTAAATTTAAAAAGTTTTTAGGGTAATTTACTCTAAAAACTTTTTTATTTTAGTAATTAAATGTTATTATAAATCAATATATAATTGATAAAAAGATAAAGGAAAGTGAGTATTGTTATGATTAAAATAGTAGTTGATAGCACTTGTGATTTAGATGATAGTTTTATTAAAAAATATAATATAGAAGTTTTACCGCTTAGGATATCGGCAAATAACGAGGAATTTTTAGATAAGGTAAATGTTAGCGTAGATTACATATATGAAAAAATGAGAGAAGGGATTGTTCCTAAAACATCCCAAGTAAATCCAATGGATGCTTATAGCGTCTTTGAAAAATTGTGCAATAATAATGATAATTTTATTTATTTATCATTCTCATCTCGCCTTTCTGGAACTTATAATGTGTGCAAAAATATTTTAGATGAGTTTAAAGAAAAGCATAAAGATTTAAAGATTGAAATAATAGATTGTAAAACTGGTGCAGCTGCAATAGGGCTTATGGCAATGCAAGCTGCAAAAATGATTGAAGAGGGTTATAGTTTTGATAATATCATAGAAAGTATAAATGATATGGTTGAGAAAACGTGCTATATATTTAGCATAAGCGATTTAAAATGGCTTATAAAAGGAGGAAGGATAAGTAAGTTTAAAGGAACTATAGGTGGAATTTTAGATATTAAACCAATTTTACATGTTAATGAGGGGTACATGGAAGTTATAAAAATGGTAAGAGGACGAAAAAAGACATTAAGAACTGTTGTAGATTTAGTATGTGCTGAATCTAAAGGGTTTAGAGGGCAGATAATTGGAATAAGTCATGCGGACGATATAGAAACAGCTGAAGAAATAATGAAAATGATAGATGAAAAAATAGGAAAACAGCAATATATGGTAAGTAAAATAGGGAGTGTACTTGGAACGCATTTAGGTATAGGAGGAGTTGGAATTACATTTTTTAAAGAAAGAATTAAGAATTATATAGAATAAAATTTAAGGGGCTAAAATTTTTTAGCTCCTTAAATTAATGGAGAAATATATGGCTTAAACTCATAACAATAATTCCTAAAAGAATTGAAAATAAATAAATATTTTGAAATCCTAAATTAATAGCATTTGGTATAAGTTCATTAAAAGCTATATAAATCATAACACCACAAACAATCGCAAAGACTATTCCAAGGAGTAATTCGTTTATAAATGGTTGTAAAAATAGGAATGTAATTATGGCTCCTAAAGGTTCTGCTAATGCTGATAGGAATGTATATTTAAAAGCTTTTAACTTACTGTTGGTGGATGAATATATAGGAATAGCAATTGATATACCTTCGGGAATATTATGAAGCATTATGGCTAAAGTTATATATAAACCTAAAGAAGGATCTTCATAGCTAGAAATGAATGTCGCCATACCTTCAGGAAAATTATGTATCATAATAGCTAAGCAAGAAAATAAGCCGAGTTTATAAAGTTTATTATCTTTTTTTTTATTTTTATCATATAAAGTATTGTTTTCTGGAATTAATTTATCTATAAAAAATGTTATAAAAAAACCTAATGATATAAATATTAAGGTATAGACAGTTGAAAAAGTCATATTATAGTGCTTTGAAAGAGAAGTTAAGGCATTTGGAAGAAGATCAGTAAAAGAAACTGTAATCATCACGCTAGATGAAAATCCTAAAGCAAATGTAATTATTTTTTTATTATCGGATTTAGAAAAAAAGACAATAAAGGCACCTAAAATTGTAGAAAAACCAGCTATGGAGCATAGAATAAAAGCTATCAAAGTATTAACATTCATAAAATTAACCTCATTTAATATTTTTATTAAATATATATTAATGTATATTCTAGAGTATGAATATTAAAAGAAATTATGTAAAAAAATAAAAACCACATACTATTGTGGTTTTACTTTATAATACAAGTTTCTTTTTTGAATGAATTAAAATCCAATTATTAATATCTTCTAGAGAATGCAATATTTCATTGAGATGATAATTGTAAACAGAAGATAATTCTAAATTATTAGAAGGTGCATCTTCTAATGCCTTAAAGTTATTTGTAATTTCAGGTCCAAAAATTGAATTTAAATAATGTAAATTTTCTTTAGAAATAGTAAAATTACCTTTAAGTTTCTCTAAGCAATAAAGGTGTATTTTTATTTCCTTAAATTCCATGATTATTTTTTCAAATTCGAAATACTCCCCAATATTTTTATCACTATAAAATTCTGCATCATGTTTATTAATAATTGAAATTAAGCTAGATAGTTTGTTTTCATAATCATCTAAATCTATATTTTTAGATAAAAGACTATTTCTAACTAAGTGAAAACTTAAATCTCTAAGGCGTTCTATATTAGATAAAATATCATTTAAAAGATTAGGCTTATAGATTGTGTAGTTTATTAAAACTCCTATAACGACACCCAGAGTTGTATCTAATGTTCTATGAAAAGAGTAACTAAATGGATTTTGCGTACTTATGGTGTAAGCAATAGAAGAATAGGTAATAGCACACACTAATATTGATGATTGTAATTTTAATATATTACACACATATATAGCAAGAACCAATCCAATAGAAGCTATTAAAATATTGTGGTCAAATATATAAACCATCAGAAATCCAAAGATACCTCCAAGTATAGTACCTTTTATTCTATTAAAACCAGCGTCATAAGAATCTTTTATAGTATTTTGCATAGAAACTACACAAGCGCCTATTGCAAAAAAGGAATTATTTATAATTCCTGTATAACCTATTAGTGCGCATATAAAAGCCGCAATGCCAGTTTTTATTGTTCTCATTCCTATTTTAGGTAAATTCAACAGTTTTAACCTCCTAAATATAATAACTTAATATATTATAATTTTACATGAAAGTTATTATCTAAGCAAAAGGAAAAAGAATATTTTAATTTGCATTTTAAATATGTTGATAGAAACTAAGTAACTCTGTATAATAATTATGAAATACAAGATACGGAGTGGATAAAGTTATGAGACTTAGAAAAAAACCATGGGCAAGACCAGAACTTGAGGCATGTAATTTTTTTGTTCAAAACCCAAAAGAATATAAAGGAAAATGGAGTAGTTCATTTAAAAATGAAGGAATAATGTATTTAGAACTTGGATGTGGAAAGGGAAATTTTGTATCGGTTCATGGTGCTAGAAATAAAGATAAAAATTATATAGCGATAGATATAAAAGATGAAGTTTTAGTCTTGGCTAAAAGAAATATAGAAAGAGTTTATAAGGAAAATAATGAAATTTTAGATAATGTTAAACTTATGGCGCAAGAAATAGGCCTTATAAATGATATTTTAGGAGAAGAAGATAAAATAGATAGAATATATATAAATTTTTGTAATCCTTGGCCTAAGGAAAAGCATAAAAAGAGAAGGTTAACTCATACAAGACAACTTGAAAATTATAAGAAATTTCTAGTTAATAATGGTGAGATATGGTTTAAAACTGATGATGATAATCTTTTTGAAGAGTCTTTAGAATATTTTAAAGAAAGTGGATTTGATGTAATTTATAAAACATATGATTTACATAACAGTGAATATGACAAAGATAATATAAGAACTGAGCATGAAAATATGTTTACAGAAAAGGGAATAAAAATAAAATTTTTAATAGCTAAAAGAAAATAAAAATAAAGCTGTACCAAAAATATAATTAGATTTTGGTACAGCTTTATTTTTTAAGCTCTTTTGGCGAAAAAGTAGCTAGCTATAACAACTATTATAACTGATAGGATTATAGATATAAGTACAACAGTGTATGTAATACTACCACTTAAAAATAAAGAACTAATACATATAAGCAATCCAGTTAAAATGAATAAAATTCTACCTAATTTATGAGTTTTCTTCCAAGAAGTTTCTGAACTTAAAGTCCAAGGAGTTTTTATACCATAAAAGAAGTTACTTTTAGATTTTGGCATGTAGTTTCCTATAACTATAATAAGTATTCCCAGTGCAAATGGAATAATTGTATTTACAGGAACATTAAATCCAAGGGAAACTAAAATAATTATTATTTGTAAAACAAAGAAAAATGTTAGTATAAGGCATAAAATTAAACCATAGCTTCTTGCAAATTTAGCATAGTGTGATTTTCTAGGGTCTATCTTGGGAAGATATAACATTCCAATCCAAATAAGTGCCATGATTAAAGGAAGAAAGAATGCTCCTATAGGTTTATTCATATAATTAGTGACAGTTCCTGTTGACATACTAAATTGGCAGGGGATAGCATAGGGAAGTTTACTATACAAAATTATAGGAATTAAAAATGCTATAACAGTTAAAATTAAATTATAAATATTACTTTTCTTTTTCATTATCAAAATCCTCTTTCTTATTTAGATGTTTTTCGAATTAACTAAATTGTAATTACAGTATACTACTTTTTCAATGGGTTATTAAAATAATTTTTAAATTGAATATTTATAGAAAATATAGTAAAATTAATATAAAATGTAATAAAATAGGATAAATTAAGTTAAAAGGGGAATGTAGTGAAAGTAGTTTGTTGTAAAGATGTTAAAAAAAATTTTAAAGTAGGAAACGAGAAAGTAGAGATTTTAAAGGGAATAACTTTAGACATAAAAGAAGGTGAGTTTGTTGCAATAATTGGAGAATCAGGTTCTGGAAAATCTACTTTTTTAAATATCTTAGGGGGACTTATGCCGTGTGAATGCGGAGAGATAACAATTAATGAAAATAGAATAGACAAGCTAAACGAAAACAAGCTAGCTCTTTTTAGAAGGCATAATGTAGGATTTATATTTCAAGCATATAATCTTATGCCACAATTGAGTGCTATTGAAAATGTGGAAATGCCTCTAATATTTTCGGGAGTTTCTAAAAATAAGAGAAGAAAAAGGGCATTAGATATGTTAAAAAAAGTAGGGCTTGAAGATAGGGTAAATCATAAGCCGAGTGAATTGTCTGGTGGACAGCAACAAAGAGTATCAATTGCAAGAGCTTTAATGAATAATCCAAAGGTTATTTTAGCCGATGAACCAACCGGTAATTTAGATAGTAAAACAAGCGTCGAAATATTAGAACTTTTAAAAGAATTAAACGAAAAATATAAAACCACTTTTGTAGTTGTTACTCATTCAAAAGTAGTTTATAAATACGCAACTAGAATTATAAAGATGAAAGATGGATTATTAGTAAGTAATGGGGAGGAAATTTTATTATGAAGAAAAAAGGATTAGTAATATTAGTTACAGCTTTAGCACTTAGTAGTGTAAGTTTAGTAGGGAGAGAAAATTTAGTTTTAGCTACAAATATAAATGCCGATGTTTTAGATAACTTAGATAGAAATGAAAAAGGTAATGTTGGAGAGACTGAAAGTAAAAATAATATAGACACCCAAGTTAATAATATTCAACCTAAAAAAATATTAATAGAAAGTGTTAAGATTGATAAGGATAAGATAGAGCCAGGCGATGAATTTATACTGACGTATACACTAGTTAATAATACAAATGCTAAACTTCATAATACATCTTTAAAAATAGTAAGTATTGAGGGAAAGGGAACATTAGAAGGATTTGTTCCAATGGGAACTACAAATGAAATTTATTTAGGAACTATAAATGCGGGAAGTAAAAGAGAGGTATCAATAAGACTTTATAGTGATAAGAGTTTGAAGGCGGGGGCTTATAATTTTATAACTAGTGTAACATATAATGAAGATAGTAAAGAGCAAGAAGAGATAACTAAATTATCTGGAATAGTGTTAAAATCTAAGGCACAATTAGAACTTTCAGATGTTGATGTTTATGAAAACGGAGATGGATACAAACTTACAGGGAGTTTAACAAATGCTGGTGATACAAAAATCAAAAATGTAGATGTTAGAGTTAATCTAAATGGTAATGTTTATTCCTATCAAGCATCAAATATAAAAACGGAAGAAGAGGAAATGTTTGAAATAGACCTTCCAAATGTTTTAGAAGATACTGTAGCTTCAATATCTGTAAATTATGAGGATGATTCTAAAAACACATATGTAGCAGAAAGCAATTGTACAGTAAAGGCATTAGCAACAGAGAGTGTATCAGATGCAATAGAGAATGATACTAAAGAGAGTAGAGGGTTTTGGGGATTTATAAAAAATCTTTTTGGTTTTGGAGCATAGCAAATGAGATTTAAAGATTTAATAGGAATAATATGGAGAAATATGTGGAAGAGAAAAGCAAGAACTATATTCACAATGAGTGGAGTTATAATTGGATGTCTTGCAGTATTTATTATAGTATCTATAACAAATGGCTTTGAAAAATATTTAAATGAAAGCATGAATGGTCTTATGGATACATCTGTTATAACGGTACAACCTTTTTGGGCAGAAACAAATGAAGATAAAAATACAAAAACTATATTGGATGATAAATGTGTAGAGGAAATTAAAAAATTAGATTTTGTAGAAAATGTAACACCTAAAAGAACGACTTCAGCAGAGTTTAATATAGCAAATGTAACGAATTATTCAAGTATTATATCTAAAGATAGTTATGATGATATAGAAGCAGACTTAGTTGCAGGTAGAGTCCCAAGAAAAGATAGCAAAGAAATAGTTTTAGGAGTGGAAGTTGCCAATTCATTTTTAGGATATGACTGGGGAGAAAAGGTAGAGGATTTATCAGAATACAATGAATTAATTGGTAAAAAGGTTAAAATTGGGGGAAATAGTTATGTAGATGAAAATGGACAAGAAACTACATCTAAAGTTATATCAGGGAAAGTTGTTGGCATTGTTAATGGTTCAGGAGAGTATAAATATTCTAGTTTAGTAACTGGAAGGTTGTATGATAATATAGTTCAATCTCAAATTTATTATGGAAAAGATGAAATTAATAGGCTTCTTAAAGAATATAATGAAATAGCAGTTAAGGTTTATAACAAAAATAATTTAGAAGAATATGAGAATGTTTTGAAAGAAATGGGATATCAAACTTACTCTTTTAGAGAATTTGAAGAGGATACTAAAAAAATACTTATGGGAGTAAATATTATATTAGGTTCTTTAGCTGGAGTATCACTTTTAGTTGCAGCACTTGGAATAACTAATACAATGGATATGGCAATTTATGAAAGAAACAAAGAGATAGGTGTCATAAAGGTTATAGGTGGTGATCTTAATGATGTTAGAAAAATATTTGTTGGAGAAGCTTGTGCAATATCAGGTATAGGTGGGATTATATCAATTATTTTAGGGTTGTTAATAAGTGGTGTAATAAATTTGGTTGCGGAAAATATTACGCAGACACTAATTGACCAACCAATAAAATCTATTGCGATACCAAGTATATCACTTGTTTTAGGTATTTTAGTATTCTGTCTAATTATAGGATTTATATCAGGCATACTTCCAGCTAATAAAGCAGCTAAAACAGATGTTATAACAGCTATAAGATAACTGAATAGATATTATGATTGTAAAAAATAATGTTATATATTTTTTTACTTTATAAGATAATAATATGAAAATCAAAATAAATTGAGGTAAAAAATGATATGGTTAAATGGATTTGAATTTATGTATATACTTGTGTTTTTAATTATTGTTGTGTCGATTATATCCCAAATTATTAGAGGAGTTGGTCAGTGGAATAAAAATAATTAATCTCCACGATTAACTGTTGATGCAACTATTATAACAAAACGAATAAATGTAACACATAATAATAATGTTAATGAGTTTGGGTACACAAGAACATCTACTTATTATGTGACGTTTGAAGTTCAAAGTGGTGATAGAATAGAGTTTTGTGTTTGCGAAAAAGAGTATGGTATGTTGAAAGAAGGAGATTATGGAAAACTTTCTTTTCAGGGTAGTCGTTATCTTGGTTTTAAAAGACAATAATTTATATAAATTTTCATAAATGTTTTGAATAGTATATTTATTAGAGAAATTATGGGAGAAAAAATTATGTATAAAAAAGGAGATTTTCATATACATTCAACAGCATCTGATGGAAATTTATGCCCTTTAGAAATAATAAAATTAGCAAAGAAAAAGGGGTTAGATATAATATCTATTACAGATCATAATACTATGGGTTCGGTTTATGAGGCTATGAAGATTGGAAAAAAACTAGGTGTATGTGTAATTCCAGGAGTGGAAATATCATCTATGTATAATGGGGAACATATTCATATTCTATGTTATTTTAGGGATGATATAGTTAATAATAGGTTATTTTATGAGATCCTAAATCTTATTAAAAAAAAAGAAATAAAAGATATAAGAAAGTTTTTAAATTCTAATATAGATAGAAAGAAAGATAAATTTTTAACTCCTATGGAGGTTATAACGCTAATAAGTAGATTTGATGGGATTTGCGTGCTTGCGCATCCTGTTAGGATTAAAAGAAAAATTTTTGATATTATAAAGGATTTTGATTTCAAAGGAATAGAAGCTAAGTATATAGAAAATAAAAAAAGTGATGAGGAATTTTTTTTAAAGTTTGCAAAAGAAAAAGGCATTATATATACAGCTGGTTCAGATTTTCATACATTTAGAAAAAAATACAATTCCTTAGGTGAAATAACATTAAATAGCGATGAAATAAAGAGTTTTTTAAATGTTTTATACGCATGAAATAAAAATATTGAAATATTAAATTAAAAACGCAAATTTATTTGCGTTTTTTTGCTGTTTAAGGTTAAAATAATAAAAGTATTATATTTATAAATTGGTAAAATATTTTTCTTAAAAAATGAGTCTATATTATTGACAAAGTTTCAAAGAAAGATATAATTAAAATATAAACACCCCCATGGGGTGGGGAGGTATAAAAATGAATGAAGAAAAAAAGAAAGCATTACAATCTTTAAAGACTGCAAGGGGTCAAATAGAAGGAATAATAAAGATGATAGAAGATGAAAGGTATTGTATTGATATATCAAATCAAATAACAGCATCACAATCTTTATTAAAAAGAGCTAATCTTCTTATTTTAAAACAGCATATACATCATTGTGTAAAAGAAGCTTGTAATGAAAATAAAGCAGATGAAAAAATGGAGGAAATAATTCAAGTGTTGGAAAAAATAATGTCTAAATAAAACAACATGGATTGTTTCTTAAAAGTATAATATTAAACAAAAGAAGGTGCAATTAATGGAGAGTAAATCATTTAAAATTGATGGGATGACTTGCGCTGCATGCGCAAATAGAGTTGAAAGGTTTACTAAAAAAGTAGATGGAGTGGAGAGTGCTACTGTCAATTTTGCCACAGAAACATTAACTGTAGAGTATGATAAAGAAAAAGTAAATTCAGATATTATTGAACAAACTGTTGATAAAGCTGGATATAAGGTTAGAAAAAATATTCAAAGTTATAATTTAAAGGTTGAAGGAATGACATGTGCTGCATGTTCTAGTAGAGTTGAGAGAGTTACAAGAAAGTTACCAGGAGTTATAGAATCTACTGTAAATCTTGCAACAGAAAGGCTTGCAATAACAATTAATGCAGATGAAGTAACTTATGGACAAATAAAAGCTGCAGTAGAAAAGTCAGGTTATAAGCTTGTTAAAGAAGAGGAGAAAAAGGAACAAACAAAACCTGTAGATAAAACTAAGGTTATGTTTTATAGGTTTATATGGTCTTGTGTATTTACAGTGCCACTTTTTATAATAGCAATGGGACACGATTTTGGAATGCCACTTCCAAGTATAATAAGTCCGTCATTAAATCCTTTAAATTTTGCTATATTAGAATTAGTGTTAACAGTACCGGTTATGATAATAGGTTCTAAGTTTTATAAGGTTGGGCTTAAAAATTTATTTCACTTAAGTCCTAATATGGATTCTTTGATATCAGTTAGTACATTAGCAGCATTTATATATGGATTGTTTTGTATTGGAGAAATAATAGCTGGAAATGTTTCTTTTGTTGAACATCTTTATTTTGATTCAGCAGCTACAATATTAACACTTATAACTTTAGGTAAATATTTAGAAACTATTTCAAAAGGAAAAACATCACAAGCGATAAATAAACTTATGGGTTTAGCACCAAAGACAGCTACAGTAATTAGAAATAATACTGAGATAGTAATACCAATAGATGAAGTTATAGTAAATGATATAATAGTTGTAAAACCAGGTGAAAAATTACCAGTTGATGGTGAGGTTATAGAGGGAATGACATCAACAGATGAATCTATGCTTACAGGAGAAAGTATTCCAGTTGAAAAAACAGTTGGTAGCATGGTAATAGGAGCTAGTATAAATAAAACAGGACTTATAAAATATAGAGCAACAAAGGTTGGAAAAGATACTGCGCTATCTCAAATAGTAAAACTTGTGGAGGATGCTCAAGGATCTAAAGCACCTATTGCAAGGCTTGCTGACGTTGTATCTGGTTATTTTGTGCCAGTTGTAATGTGTTTAGCACTTTTTGCAGGAATAGCATGGTATATATCAGGACAAGATTTAGTATTTGCGCTTACTATATTTATAGCAGTACTTGTAATTGCATGTCCATGTGCTCTAGGTTTAGCAACTCCAACAGCTATAATGGTAGGTACTGGAAAAGGTGCAGAAAATGGAGTTTTAATAAAAGGTGGAGAGGCATTAGAAAATACATATAAAGTAGACACAGTGGTATTTGATAAAACAGGTACTATAACAGAAGGAAAACCAAGAGTTACCGATATAATAACAGATTCTATGAGTGAAGATGAAATTTTAGCATTAGCTGCTAGTTGTGAAAAAGGTTCAGAGCATCCTTTAGGTGAAGCAATAGTAAATAGAGCTAAAGATAAAGGTTTAGAATTAAAACAAATAGAAAAATTTAATGCAATTCCAGGGCATGGTATTGAGGTGTTAATAGAGAATAAGACTATTTTACTTGGAAATAAAAAACTTATGGAAAGTAAAACTGTTAAGATAAATGATGCTATATTTAATAAGGCAGAAGGCTTAGCTGAAAAAGGAAAAACTCCTATGTATATGGCAATAGATGGAATGCTTCAAGGGGTTATCGCTGTTGCAGACACAGTTAAACCAAGTAGCAAGAAAGCTATAGAAACATTACACAGCATGGGAATAAATGTTGCAATGATAACAGGGGATAATAAGAAGACAGCAAAGGCCATAGCCGATGAAATAGGTATAGATATAGTTTTGGCAGAAGTTTTACCAGAAGATAAAGCTAATGAAGTTAAAAAGCTTCAAGGAGAAAATAGAAAGGTGGCTTTTGTTGGAGATGGTATAAATGACGCGCCTGCGCTTGTTCAAGCAGATATAGGAATAGCTATAGGTTCAGGAACAGATGTTGCTATAGAGTCAGCTAGTATTGTATTAATGAGAAGCGACTTAATGGATGTTATAACAGCGATTAAATTAAGTAAGGCTACAATAAATAATATAAAATTGAGCTTGTTTTGGGCATTTGCATATAATGTTGTTGGTATTCCAATAGCTATGGGGCTTTTATACATATTTGGAGGTCCACTTTTAAATCCAATGATTGGTGCAGCAGCTATGAGTTGTAGTTCAGTATCAGTACTTTTAAATGCATTAAGACTTAAAAAATTTAAAGCTTAGTTTAAAATAAATATTTAATATAAGAAATCATAGAATTAAAAATTAAATTCTATGATTTCTTTTTTAAAACAATTATTGCATAAATATTTCAAAAAAGTTAATAATCCAAAAATATAAAAATAAAATCAAGAAACTAATCAAAAGTTAGGAATATAATATAATTAAAATAAAATTAGAAATATTTATAAAGAAATATGTGTATTAAGGGGTAATTTATATGAAAATAGGTTTAGTTTTAGCAGGTGGAGGCGGAAAAGGAGCATACGAACTTGGAGTTTGGAAGGCTTTAAAGGAATTGTCCATAGATAAATATATTGATGTTTTTTCTGGAACTTCTATAGGTGCTTTTAATGCTGCATTATTTGCACAAGATGATTTAGAAAAGGCAGTAGAACTTTGGGATAAGGTTACTATGGATTCTTTAGTGCCTATAAGCAAATTCAATTTAGTTAAAAAGGGAATTGCTCTATCAGTTGGAGCTAAAAATATGAATTTTGTAAAAAAATATATGGTTAGTTCTTTAGAAAACGGAGCTGTTTCAAAAGATGGATTAGTGCAAATAATGGATAATTACATAAATATAAACAAAATAAAAAAGAGGAAAAAAATATGTTATGCAACGTGTACTCAAATTCCTGATTTTAAAGTAAAGTATTTTAAGTTAAATGATTATAATGTAGCTGATGCTAAAGAAATAATAATGGCATCAGCCTCATTGCCATTAATATATGAAAGTGCTCAGATAGAAGGGAAAAGATATCTAGATGGAGGACTTGTTGATAATCTTCCCATACAACCTGTATATGGAGAGGGTTGTGATACAATAATAGTTGTTTTACTATCAAAAGATGTAAAAGTTGATAGAAGTCTTTATCCTAACGCTCAAATAATAGAAATATACCCTAAGGAATTAGAGGAAAATGTAATAAATGGGGTTTTAAATTTAGATATTAATGCAAAGAAAAACAGAATTAATCATGGATACAATGATGCTAAAAATCTTCTAGAACCTATTATAAATTTAGGTATCAATATTTTAGAAAGTGAAAGAAAAAAAGAGGAACTTTCAACTAAGGATAAAATATCTTTTATTTTTAAGAAGAAAAAAGAGAAAAATAATAACTGTGATGTTGAGTGATAAAATATTTAATTATAAAACATAAAAGGAATAAAATTTATATTTTTATTCCTTTTTATCATTTACGATTAAAGACGATATAAAAAAATTAAGTAGACAAATTATATAAAATGATATAACATGAATTTTGTGATATAAATAATTTTAATTTAAAATTAATGTTAATAGTTTAAATGTAATGTATAATTAAATATATAAATTGTAAAAAACTAAGGAGAAAAGAAAATATGTCACTAATATCTAGTTTTAACGATAATATTTTATTCTTTATTCAGGCTCATATTCAAAATCCTTTTTTAACTCCAATAATGAGTTTTTTCACCACTGTAGGGAAAGATGGGGCTATATGGCTTGTGATAGGAATTATACTTCTTATAACGAAGAAATATAGAAAGGTTGGTTTTCTAATTTATTTCGGATCTATAATAAATTATATAATAACAGAGGTAATAAAAAATACTGTAAAGGAAGCAAGACCGTTTGATACTTTACATAGTTTACATTTACTTATTTCAACGCCTCCTGGATACTCATTTCCTTCAGGACATACGTCAGCAGCTTTTGTAGCAGCATTTATAATAGCTATTTATATAAGAAAAATGGCAGCGCCATCGATTATAGGGGCTATATTAATAGCATGTTCTAGGTTGTACTTTACTGTTCATTATCCAACAGATGTTCTAATGGGAGTAGTTGTAGGCTTTATATCTTGTTTAATAGCTATTTTTCTTTATAATCGTTTTGTTTATAAAATTGCAAATCCCATACTTAGGATACCAATTAAGAAAAATAGAAGAAATGCAGCGTAAAAGATGAGGATTCAAATACTTTGAATCCTCATTTAAATTTAATTATTTAAATTTTCAATTCTTATTATATTCTCTAATTTATTAAGATTTTTATAGTTATTTATTTTTTCTTTAAAATTCTTTATTGATTTTTCTTTGCATTTTTGAGTTAAAAATATTAAATCAACTTGATGTTTTGTTTGTATATCTTGAGTAACTAAGGATATACTTATATTATTTTCTCCAAGAAGTGTTCCAATATCACCAATTATGCCAGGCTTATCTTTGACATTAAGCCTTATATAGTATTCACTTTCAATTTCATCACTAGGTAAAATATCGTATTTATTATTTAAATTTCTAGCTTGATTTATCCCACAATAGTTTAGGTTGTTTCTTAATATTGAAAGAAGATCAGACACTATTGCACTACCAGTTGGTAAATCACCAGCTCCTTTCCCATAGATTGTTAAATCACCAACAGCATTTCCTTTTAAGTAAACAGCATTAAATGAATCTTTAACACTTGCAAATGGATGATTTTTGGGAACAAACGCCGGATGCACTCTAACTTCAATAGAATTATTTTTAAGTGTTCCAATGGCTAAAAGTTTTATAACGTAGCCAAATTTTTTAGCATAATTTATATCTTTAATCCTTATATTACTTATTCCTTCTCTTAAAATATTATTTGGATGAACTGGTGCTTCAAAAGATAAAGAAGACATAATGGATAGTTTGTAAGCAGCATCAAAACCTTCTATATCGTCAGTTGGATCAAATTCGGCAAATCCATTTTCTTTAGCTAAACACAGTGCTTTATCGAAAGACATATTAGATTCAGTCATATTACTTAAAATATAATTTGTAGTTCCATTTACTATACCAACTATTTTTTCAATTTTATTTGCAGTAAGGCTTTCATTTATTTGTTTAATAATTGGAATTCCACCACCAACACTTGCTTCATAATATAAAAATACTTTTTCTTTTAAAGCAGTCTCAAACAATCTATCACCATGAAGAGCTATGCAAAGTTTATTAGCTGTAACTATATGTTTTTTCTTTTTCATAGCTTCTATCATATAGTCAAGGGCTGGGTATGCGCCCCCCATAACTTCTATTACAATTTCAATAGAGTCATCATTTAAAATGTCACAAAAATTATTTGTTAAAATACCATCTGGAATATCTAGATATCTTTTTTTATTTATATCATTAACTAAAATTTTTTTAATTTCTATTTCAAAACCGCAACGTTTAAATATTTCGGATTTGTTAAAATTTAATATTTTCCAAACTCCAGATCCAACGTTGCCAAGTCCTAAAAGTGCAATTTTAACTTGTTTCATAAAATCCCTCTTTCCTTTTTAATCAATATATTGTAGTGCCATTAGTACAAATAGATAACTCTTTGATTGTCCAATCATTTTCTAAGCTTTCAAAAAAAGAGTCCATAGAATTTTTAAAATCCAAATTATCTTGAGAAGTTATAGCCATAATAGTAGGCCCAGCACCGCTTAAATAAACTCCTAAAGCATTTAGTTCTAAAGCTTTATTTTTTATTTCTAAAAAATTTGGAATTAAATTTTCTCTAAAATTTTCATGAATAACGTTTTTCATAGCGTGTTTTATATTCTTTAAATTATTATTAGCAATAGATGCAACTAAAAATGAACTAGCAGCTATATTTGACATAGCAAATTTAAAATCTAATTGTTTAGGTAAAACATTTCTTGATTTTTTAGTAGATAAATTAAAGTTTGGATACATGGCAAAAAATTTAGTTTTAGATTCAAAAGGAATTTTTTCATAATAAGTTTTTTCACCATCAAAGAAAGAAACAATAAATCCACCTAAAAAACAAGGAATAACATTATCAGGGTGGCCTTCCATTTTAATTGCTAAGTTTATAAGGTCTTCTTTAGATAGCTTATTTCCAGATAAGTAATTTGCAGCAACCATACCACCTATGATACAACTTGAGCTACTCCCTAGTCCTTTTGAAATTGGAATATCAGATTCAATTAAAATTTTTATTCCAGATGGAGTATAATTTACTTTTTTAAATACAATTTCCATAGCTTTATATACTATATTATCTGCTGTTTGAAATTCTAAGGGACAACCATCTATTATAAGACCACTCTCTATTTCACATATTGAAAAAGTATTGTAAAGATTTAATGCAACACCAATAGAATCAAATCCAGGTCCAAAATTTGCAGATGAGCAGGGAACTTTAATTTTAATCAAGTAAATCACCTCCTATATGTGCAAAGTTTTCTATGGCTTGTAAAACTTTGTCTTTTGGACAAATGTTATTATGAATAATTGGCTTTTTATCTAAATTTTTCAATGATGTTGGGATAGGCAAAGTAGTTTTTTTAGATAAAATATTAAGGGCTTCTATATCATTAATGTTTGAAGTATTAACATTTAATCCTTGTAAAATTGTTTTTGGAAATTTAAAAGGACTAGCAGTTGAGGCTATTATAGTTTGCGTTTTATCTTTAGTTTTTTCTTTATATTTTTCATAAACTGAATAAGCAACGGCAGTGTGTGGGTCTATAAGATAATTAAAGTTTTTATAAACCTTATTTATTGCATTTATTGATTCTTTTTCTGTAGCAAAATCACTATAAAAAATTTCATTTAATTTTTCTTTTAATGATTTAGGAATCTCATAAAAGCCTTGAATTTCTAAGGAATTCATAAGATTTTTTATAAGAATTGAATCTTCATTGCTTAAATCATATAAAAGCCTTTCAAGGTTGCTAGATATTAAAATATCCATAGAAGGGGAATTAGTAACTTTTAGAATTCTTCGTCTATCATAAATCCCTGTATTTATAAAATCAAATAAAACATTATTTTCATTAGAAGCACAAATAAGTTTATTAATAGGAAGACCTAATTTTTTTGCATAGTAAGCAGAAAGAATATTTCCAAAATTCCCAGTTGGAACAACTATATTTATTTTTTCATTATGTTTTATAATATTTTTATTTAGAAGATTTCCATAAGCATAGAAGTAATAAACTATTTGAGGAAAAAGTCTACCAATATTTATAGAATTAGCTGATGATAATATAAAGCCATTATCATTAAATTCTTTTTTTATCTTAGAATCATTCAATATATTTTTTATGCAATTTTGTGCATCATCAAAATTTCCATTTAGGGAAATTACTAAAGAATTGTTACTTCTGTGGGTTATCATTTGAAGTTTTTGTATTAAACTTGTACCATCTTTAGGATAAAGAACTGCAATTTTTATTCTAGGAATATCAGAAAAACCCTCTAAAGCAGCTTTGCCTGTGTCACCTGATGTTGCAGTTAAAATAAGAATATTTTCCTTTTGTTTATTATTTATTAAAGCTTTGTTTAATAAATAAGGAAAAAGACATAGTGCCACGTCTTTAAATGCTAGAGTGGGACCATGATAAAGTTCTAAAAAGTGAGTATTTGAAATAGATTTTATTTGTAATATTTTATTATCTTCAAATTTTTTATCGTAGGCCTTGTAGATGCAATCTCTAAGATCATCATCACAAAAATCATCTAAAAACTCTTTAAGAATGCAAAAAGCTAATTCTTCATAAGGAAGTCCTGCTAAATATTCTAAAGAATTTTTTAATTTATGTATTTTAAAGGGAACATAAAGACCCTTATCTTCTGCAAGACCATTTATTATGGCATAGCTAGAACTTACTAGCTTTTCATAGCCTCTAGTACTTTTATACAAAACAATCACTCCTTGAAAATGAATTAAATAATAGTAAACTTTTTAAATCATAATAAACTATATGATTATTAATTTATTAGTATACTAATAGAAATTTGGGATAAATAATTCAAATTTTTAATTAGGGGTTTTATAAGTTATTTAAATATTAGGGATTAATTTAAAATAACTTAATCATGTTTTATATTAAGATGTAATAAATTATAATCTGTATTTGACATTTTATCAATATTTTTTTTGTAAGATATTATTAAAATTTTAAGAAGATTTTATGTTCTTTTCAAAGATATAGTTCTGCTATATAATAATTTAAGGTATAAAAATTGTTATTTATAAATTAAAGAAAAATTTATTCGGAAATTAGTGTTTTTAAACTGATATTTGACTAATTATATTAATTGTAAATAATTATTAATTAAAATTGTTTATAACAAATGAAAGGAATTGATTTTAAGTGTCATACAAATTTATTTTTAAAGGAAAAGAATATGAATTAAATGAAGAAAAAGCTATAGGATTTTTTAATGATGAAGAAAAACCTATAAAGGATATGGATATAAAAAAAATAATAAATATTTTTGAAAATAGCGATGAAGATGAAGTTGATTTTGATAAAGAATATTATGATGTTCGTTGTGAAAAATGCAAGGTAAATAAAGAAGATAAGGATTATTATGAGTATTTAGAATTTAATTTTTATATGTTTACAAAAGATTCTAAGTATATCATAAGTAATATATCAAAGGAATATGAAGGAGTAACATTTAACAAACTTTTAAGAGAAGGTATAGTAGATGATAGCTATATAGTAACAATTATAGTTTGTAAAAATTGTGGAGTATATTCAGTTGTGATTGAAGAGTTTGAAATATAAAAAATTTATTTCTATTATGAGATACTTCTATATGATAACCTAAAAAATATTGATATAAATAAATTTTATAAGTTTATTAGAATGTTTATATTTAATATTAAAAAATTAAAAATATATATAAGTATAATTATTTAAATTTGAGGAGTGTTTTTATGGCTATAAAAATAGTTACAGATAGTACATCATATATACCTAAAAAGTATTTAGAAAAATATGATATTAGCGTTGTATCTTTAAATATATTATTGAAAAATACAAATAGAAGGGAAACTTCAATAAGTAATCAGACATTTTATAAGGAAATGGAAGAGGCGAAAGAGTTTGCTGTATCTTCTCAACCAACTCCAGAAGAATTTTATGATGTTTTTGATAAAATAGCTAAAAATGGCGATGACATAGTTGGAATATTCATATCTTCAGAAATGAGTGGAACATATTCTACTGCTAATTTAGTTAAAAATATGATATTAGAAAAATATGATATAAATATAGAAATAATAGATTCAAGAACTAATTGTATGCAAATGGGTTTTGTTGTTTTAGAAGCTGCAAAACATGCTAAGTTTGGAAAATCAATGAATGAAATTTTAGATATTACTAACAATACTATAAAGAATAGTAGGTTTGTATTTTCTCCTAGTGTTTTAGATTACTTAAAAAAAGGTGGAAGAATTGGGAGTGCTTCTGCATTGATTGGAAATTTATTTCAAATAAAACCTATATTAACTGTTAATAATGGAAAAACAGATGTATTGGCTAAAGTTAGGACTAAAAAGAAAGCTGTATCAACTATGATAGATATTTTGATGAATGATTTAAAAGAAAAAGAATTAGGTGGCGTTATAGTACATCATATAAATTGTGAAGAGGATGGATTGACTCTAGCTAAGACTTTAGAAGAAAAATTAAATATGAAGGTAGATATTCAAGATATAGGTCCTGTAATAGGTTCTCATGTTGGTCCTGGAAGTATTGGAATAGCTTATTTTTGGAAGTAGTTTTAAGTATTTAATTTGTGAATTTGAACAAACTATATATTGTATACAACATATATAGGGAGTGATTAAGTTATGGGGAAAAATTCAAAAAAACTCAAAATAAATGGGAAAATAATAGAAGATATTGCTAAAAATATTTCGAATGTTATAGTAAAAATGATAAAGAAATAAATAAAAAGGTATGAAAAATATTTTTCATACCTTTTTATTTATTTAGTCAAAAAGTTCTGAAGCTCTCTTGGTAATTATTGGAGTTTTTATTTTATTATCTTTATTTGGGTCTTTATTAGAATTTGAAGTATTTGGATCATTATAATTATTTGGATTATTGTAATTGTTAGGATTTACAGAAACAGAATTACCCCAAAAAGGATTCATATAATTGTTTGGAATGTATGCATTATTATATCCATTGTTTGTTTGTTTTTGGTCTATGTTTGATAATGGTGTAAAAGGAATGGTATTTGAATTTACCATTGGAGGAAAGGGATACATTTCAGGTCCCATTCCACTCACAGGGTATCCCATTTGCCAAGGTCCATAATTTACATTTGACATTGATTGATTTGAAACAGCCTGTGAATTATTAGCTGGCTGAATAATCAAAGGTCCAGGTCCACCTTGAGGTAACATAGGTGGAAGCGTCATAAATGGAGCCATATTTGGTGGATATGGCATAGGCATACATGTTACAGGAAAATTCATATAATTTTGACATATAGAAATTACATAAACAAGCGGAACCATAAGAGTATTACCATGGCATTTATGGCAATATACATATTCCCTTTTTTCTGGTTTCATAAGTACTACACAATGGCATTTAGGACATACTAGTAAGTCTTCTAATCTCATACATTCTAAATTTGAGTTACATTTGTTATGCTTATTATCATGTCTATATCTGTCGTCAGGATAAAATTCCATAAAATATCCTCCTAAAAATTTATCATTTCAAAATATTCTATGATTAATAATAGATAAAAATTACAAAAAATATATTTAAATATAAATTATTTATTATATTGTTAAAATACAAATGAATAATTTATATTTGTTTAATATATTATTAATAAAACAATTTAAAAAATAGTAATTTAAACAAGAAATATAAAATTATAGTGAAAAAAACATAAATTTTTTTTTATCTATTTTAAAATAGGAAAAAATTTGATATTCTTTTATAGGCATAAAAATATATGAAACAAGGAGAATAAATTGAAAAAAATGTTGTTAAAGAAAGAATTTATATTAGAATATTTAAAAGTTACAATAGGTGTTGCTTTTATAGCTTTTGGGCTTGAGAGTTTTTATATACCAAATGGTATTGCAGCTGGAGGACTTTCGGGTTTTGCTCTTGTATTAAATCATTATCTTTCGTTTTTATCCATTTCTAGCATTACTTTATTGTTTAATATAGGACTTTTAATTGGGGCTTTTAAAATAATAGATAAAGATTTTGGATTTAAAACTCTTTATGCAAGTATCATATTAAGTGTATTTATGAATTATTTTGATTGTTTATATAAAGGAATAGGGCTTACGAACAATCTAGTTTTATCAGTTATTTTGGGTGCTTTTGTTATGGCAATAGGTCTTTTTATATTAATAAAACATAATGCATCTACTGGTGGAACGGAAATATTAGCTAGAATTTTATCTAAGTTTTCAAACATGAATATACCTATAGCACTTTTATGTATAGATTTTTTTGTAACTTTGTTAGGTGGAATAACATTTGGGTTAGATAAAGGTATATTTGCAATATTAGCTGTATTATCGGTTGGGATGTTATTAAATTTGTTTATGAAAATAAAATCTATAATTTTGAATAAAAAATATCAAGGAGCTATGTGAAGAAAAGATAAAAGCTATATAAAAATATACATTTAAATATATTTTTATATAGTTTTTTATTTTATATAGAGATAAAAATTTTATTGTTTGAAGTAAAAAAATAAAATTATTCAAAAATGAAAAAATATACCTTATAATATTAGGTAGAATTAACTTCACATAATATAAGAATTTTTAGGGGGAAAATAAATGAAAAGAATAAATAAATTAAAGGCGTTAATGGGAATAATAATATGTTTTTCATTATTTAGTGTATCGTTGCTAGGGTGTTCAGGTGTGTCTGAGACGGGGAATTCTAATATTGCTGATAATGAGAAGGAGGTTAATAGGGCAATGGAATTGTCTGATGAAGATTTACCTATAGCGACAATAAATATTAAGGGATATGGCAGTATTAAGGCTGAACTATATCCTAATATTGCAGAAAATACAGTTAGAAATTTTATTTCTTTAGCAAATTCAGGATTTTATGATGGATTAACATTTCATAGAATTATAGATAATTTTATGATTCAAGGGGGAGATCCAAACGGAGATGGTACTGGTGGTACTGATTATTGCATAAAAGGTGAATTTAAAGCAAATGGAATTGAAAATACGTTAAAGCATGAAGACGGGGTATTATCTATGGCGAGAAGCAATTCATATAATAGTGCAGGAAGTCAATTTTTCATAATGAATAGTACAGCAACATATTTAGATGGCAATTATGCGGCATTTGGAAAGGTAATAGAGGGAATGGATATAGTATATAAAATATCAAAGGTAAGTACAGATGCTAATGATAAACCATTAGAAGATGTTATTATAGAATCAATAACGATAGATACTAAAGGTATAGAGTATGACGAACCTATTAAAATAAATTAATTTTAATAAATAATTTATATTGCATATTGTAACAAAAACATCATATAATATTAAGTAGTAAAAAGGCGTTTATGAATGAGTTAATAGCTTATTATATTTCGTCTTTTTTTTATGAGGTGAAGGGAGTAAAAATATGGGAAAATATTCTAAAGAAGATATTATAAGATTGGTTGAGGAAAACGATATAAAATTTATAAGGCTTCAGTTTAGTGATATTTTTGGAAGTCTAAAAAATGTGTCTATAACGGATAGGCAATTAAATAGAATTTTAGAAAATGGTTGTATGTTTGATGGATCATCTATAGAAGGTTTTGTAAGAATTGAAGAATCAGATATGATTTTAAAACCTCAATTAGATAGCTTTAACATATTTCCATGGAGACCTCAACAAGGAAAAGTTGCTAGATTAATTTGTGATGTTTATAGACCTGATAATATTCCATTTGAGGGTGATCCAAGAAATGTTTTAAAAAAAGTGATAGATGAGGCAAAGAGTTTAGGGTATACAATGAATGTGGGACCAGAGTGTGAATTTTTCCTATTTCATACGGATGACAAAGGACAACCAACTACAATAGCTCAAGATAATGGTGGATATTTTGACTTAGCTCCAACTGACATGGGAGAAAATGCAAGGCGTGATATGACATTAGTTTTAGAGCAAATGGGTTTTGAAATTGAGACATCACATCATGAAGTAGCCCCAGGACAAAATGAAATAGATTTTAAATATGCAGATGCTTTAACTACCGCAGATAATATAATGACATTTAAGCTTATAGTTAAAACAATAGCTCAAAGACATGGTCTTTATGCAACATTTATGCCAAAACCTACATTTGCTGTTAGTGGTTCTGGTATGCATATAAATATATCTCTTTTTAAAGATGGAAAAAATGCTTTTGTAGATGAAAAAGATAAAAATGGCTTGAGTAAAATAGCATATAATTTTATAGGTGGAATAATGGAGAATATTTTAGGGATGATAGCTATTACTAACCCTTTAGTAAATTCTTATAAAAGATTAGTTTCAGGATATGAAGCACCTGTATACATAGCTTGGTCTAATAAAAATAGGAGTCCACTTATAAGAGTTCCAGCATCAAAAAATTATGAAAAAAGAATAGAGGTTAGATGTCCAGACCCAAGCGCAAATCCGTATCTTGTCTTAGCATGTCTTCTAAAGGCAGGTCTTAAAGGGATTAAAGAGAATATAGAAGCTCCCAAAAGTATAGAAAAAAATATTTTTGATATGTCTGCTAAAGATAGAGAACAAGAAAATATTAAGTGTCTTCCAAAGGATTTGAGAGAAGCTATTTCAGAAATGAAAAAGAGCAGTTTGGTTAGAGATGTGTTAGGTGAGCATATATTTAATAAATATATTGAAGCTAAGACTTTAGAATGGAATGAATATGTAAAACAGGTACACCAATGGGAAATAGATAAGTATTTGAAAAAATATTAGATTTAAGAAAAAAGGTGTATTAAAATGGAGATGCAAGGCGGAGTGATAGTAGCTACGGGAAAGGTTGAAGCTAGTGAAAAGATAAAAAGTATACTTATAGAAGGTGGATATGATGTTTTAGGTGTTTGTAAATCTGGAAATGAATTGATAATGAAAACAATTCAGTGTTCACCAGAGCTGGTTATATTAAGTTATAAACTACCAGATACTACGGTTATGGAAGTTTATGATGCTTTAGTTGGAGTATGCGATTTTTTAGTTTTAACAAATGAATCATATTTGTCCATAGTAAGTGAAAATATGGATGTTTATTATCTTCCCCATCCTTTTTCAAGGAGTGTGCTTTTAAATTCTGTAAGCATGATATTTCAAGGCAGAAAGCAAATGGCAAAGCTTCAAAAAAAGGTGAAAAATTTAGAAAATAAAATGGAAGAGAGAAAACTTATAGAAAAAGCTAAGAAAATTCTAATAAAAAATAAAGGAATAACAGAAAATGAAGCTTTTAGATTTATTCAAAAAAAAAGCATGAATACAGGTGAAAAAATGATAAAGATTGCTAAAGATATAATAAGCAAGCAAGAGTGAGTTAGCTTAAAAAGGTAAAATTAGAGAGATGTATGAGGAGATATAGAATAAAAAATTCTATATCTTTATTTTTGGATTAAAGATACAAGAAATAAATTAATATATGCAATATAAAAATATGATATTGATAATAATGGGCTAAAGTATTATAATTTTATTAACAATTTGTTTACAAATGAGGAGGCAAAAAATAGTGGATAAACGAATGAAAGGAATTATCTTAATAATATTAGCTGCATTTAGTTGTGCTTGTATGAATGCATTTATTAAAGGTGCTAGTGGAATTCCTCTTGGAGAAAAGGTCTTTTATAGAAATATAATGCTTTTTGTAGTTTCACTTATAATGATTGCAAAAAATAAATCTTCATTATTTGGGCATAAAGGAAATAGAATAGCTTTAATAGGAAGAGGAGCCTTTGGAACCATAGGAATATTGTTAGGATATTACGCACTGTCTCATATGTTATTACCAAATGAAACAGTATTATCAGATTTAAATATCTTTTTTATAATAATATTCTCTTTTATATTCTTAAAAGAAAAAGTAAATATTATTCAAATAATAGCCATAGTAATTGCATTTATAGGTATATTATTTATTGTTCACCCAGGTGGAAGCGTTCCTATTATACCTGCAATAGTTACTATAATATCAGCAGCATTATCTGGTGGAGCCTATACTATAATAAGAGGTTTAAGAGCTAAAGAAAGTCCAGAAACAATTGTGTTTTTCTTAGCATTAGTATCACTAGCCTTTACCGTGCCATCTATGATGTTTAATTATGTTACTCCAAACTTTCATCAAATGTTATGTTTGCTTGGAGCAGGATGTGGTATAGCTGGATTTGAAGTGTGTGGAACTATTGCGTATAAATATGCAGCTGGAAAAGAAATATCTATATTTGGATATACAGAAGTGTTATTTGCAGCAATTATATCACTTGCGGTGTGGGGAGAACTTCCACAAGTTGTAGCTTACATAGGATATGCTCTTATAATTGTTGGAGCGATTATAGTATTTTTATATGATAGATCATTATATAGAAAGAAAAAAACTACATAAAATTTATTTTAATAAAAAGATAAACTTTATATTATTTAAGGTTTATCTTTTTAATTTATTTTGTAAATAGTTGAATAAATTAAGAAGATAAAAGAAAAATAAATATTAAATAATACTAATCAGTATAAAAGTATTATAGAAAAAATACGAAATTTAAAGAAAATTAAAGGATAATTAATGTATATTGAAAAATACACCTATATTATTAAAAATATATTTTTTTATTTATGATATAAATATATGAGTACATAAATTATAAGGAGTGATAAAATGGCAAAAGGACTGTTTTTAATATTTCCAGGGCATGGACATGTTAACCCTACCATTGGATTGGTAACAGAATTAATAAATAAGGGTGATCAAATTACATATATAACAGCAGAAGAATTTAGAGATAAATTAGAAAAACTTGGTGTTGAATTTAAAGGATATGATGAAGAATATAGTGTAGATCCAAATAATAAAGAGGGTATGATAGCAGTTGTAAGAAAAGCTATTGGTATATATAGGAATTTAATAGAGCTTGCACTTAAGCAAGAGGGTACATTTGATTATTTAGTGTGCGACTCAATTGTAAATCCAGGTAAAAAATTGATTAGAAAATTAGGAATAAAAAAGACAATATCTTTATCAACAACTTTTGGGTTGAATGAGAAAGTAATAGAGGAGTCAAGAAAAACTAATAATTTTTCAGAACTTGAAAAATATAAAGATAAGTTGAAAGAGTTAGAAAAAGATATAAAAGACCTAGAAAAAGATTTTGAAATGGAAATTCCAGATGTAACAAAGATTTTTTTAGGCGCAAAGATGGATTTAAATTTAGTATTTACATCTAAATATTATCAACCTCTTGCAGAAACTTTTGATGAAAGTTATAAATTTATAGGGCCATCAATAGTTGATAGAAAGGAATTACAGGATTTTAAAATAGAAAATCCGCAAAATAAAAAAATTGTATTTATATCATTAGGAACTGTTGCAAATAAAAATTTAAGTTTCTATAAAAATTGTTTTGAAGCTTTAGGCTCAAGAGATGATTTAATAATTATAATGTCTATTGGAAAAAGAATAAATATAAAAGATTTAGGAGAAATACCTGAAAACTTTAAATTATACAATTACGTTCCACAACTTGAAGTGTTAAAACAAGTTGATCTTTTTATAACTCATGGTGGAATGAATAGTTCTAGTGAGGGATTATATAATAATATACCTTTAATCGTGGTTCCTCAATTTGGAGACCAGTTTATGGTTGCAGCTAGAGTAGTTCAATTAAGCGCAGGAGTATCTTTAATAAAGGATGTAGATTCAGATTCTATAAAGGAAGCTGTAAATAAAATATTAGAAAATGACTCATATAAAGAAAATGCAAGAAAAATAGGTGAATCTTTAAAAGAAGCAGGTGGATATAAAAGAGGGGCTAATTTATTGCATGAAATTCTATAAAAGTGGATTCAATTTTGAATCCACTTTTTTATAATTGAATTTAATTAAACAGATAGTATTTCATCTTGAAGTTCATTCATAAGTTCTTGAACAGAAACTAATTTGTTGACTTTGTAAGCATTGGAACCGCAAAATAAAAGTCCTTCATCAAGATTTCCTTGTACAGCGTTTATAAGAGCTTTGCTTATGCAATAAGGAGTATCTTTAGGATTGCAAGGTGTCAAGCAATTATAACAGTATGTTACAGGGATTTTTCCTGTTTTTGATGTTTTAGCGAATTTATTTAAAATGGCTCTTCCAGGCATACCAACAGGACTGCTAACTATGGCGATATCTTCCTCTTGACAGTTTATGTAGGAATTTTTGTATTCATCGCTAGCATCACATTCAAAAGTGCCTACAAATCGTGTTGCCATTTGAACTCCAGAGGCACCAAGTTTTAGATATTTAGCAATATCGAATCCATCGAAGACTCCTCCTGCTACGACAACTGGAATTTTTTTATTGTATTTTTCTTCATATATTTTAACTTCATTAAGTATTTCAGGGATAGTGTTATCGAAATTTTTTATGTCATCTTCTAATTTATCTTTAGAAAAGCCTAAATGTCCTCCAGCTTTAGGACCTTCTATTACAAGCATATCAGGAGTTACATTATTATGTCTATCCCAAAGTTTTAACAAAACTTTAGCACCTTTTAAAGATGATATTATAGGTGCTAGTTTCACGTTAGAATCTTTAGCTATTTTAGGTAAAGAAGTTGGCATTCCAGCACCAGATATTATAATATCTGCACCACCTTCAATGGCAGCCTCAACATATTTATTATAATTAGTTAATGCAACCATTATATTAACTCCTATAATACCTCCTTTAGCTTTTTCTTTAGCAATTTTTATATGCTTCTTTAAAGCTCTTATATTGGCTTCTACAGTATTGGTTAAGAAGTCTTCTTCTAAAAACCCTATTTGTGCTGAAGAGATAACTCCAATGCCACCTGCAGCAGCTACGGCACCTGCTAAGTTAGATAAAGATACTCCAACCCCCATTCCACCTTGAACAATGGGTAATTTAGCAACCAGGTTGCCAATAACAAGCGGTTTAATGTTCATTACATATAACATCCTTTCATTATGTATTAATATTATAATTTATCTTAAAAAAATTATCATTTTGTTTATTAAATGATGAAATCATATTCAAGTTAAATTTAAATTAACTTATAAGTATTATTGTTTAATATAAGTTAAGTTTAACTTTATAGAAATATGACTATATTATAAATTAAATTTTAAAATCTAACAAGACAAAAATTTAAAAATTCCATTATTAGGGTTATATTGATAAATATTTAGCAAATAATTACTAACAATATTATCTTAAAGATGATTTTTTTATAAAATATATAATATAAATAAAAATGTAGAAAAAATAGTATTATTAGTATATAATGTTGTTATTTAAAAAATAATTTAATAATAGTTGAATCAAGGGGGGATTTTAAAGAGTGAGCAAAAATAAAATGCAAATAAATAAAGAAAAATCAAGCAAATTAAAACCAAACATATTAAATGTATTAATATGGATTATAGGTTCTTTTTTTATAGTTTTTTTAGGAGAAACGCTTCAAAGAGGGAGTGTAAATGAAGCGATTAAATTTATAGTAAGTAGAAATATAGTGTTTTTTTCAAATTATATGATAGTTTTAGCAATTACATCTTTATCATTTTTGTTTAGAAGAATGAAATCGTCTTATATAGTTATATCAATATTGGTTATGAGTTTTTACATTGGAAATTATTTTATAGAAAAATTAAGAGGTACGCCTATCATGTGGGCTGATGTTTATTCTATAAAAGATGGAGCATCAATAGCTAATAATTATATAAATAAGAAAACTATAATCATTTCAGCAATAATAATTTTAGTAATTTTTACATTATTATTTTTTATAAGAAAAATAGAAAAGCCACAATATAGTAGGGGAAAATCGTTTATAAGAGGGGTTATTATAGTTATACCTACAGTTATTTTAACAAGTGGAGTATTATATTGCACAGACAATATAATGGGCAGATTTTATAGGTACAGATGGGATATGCCAAGCACCTATAAAAACAATGGCTATTTATTTTCATTTATAGATAGTGCAACTGGTTTTAAAGTGGAAAAGCCTCATTCTTATAGTAAAAATTTGTTAAATGAAATACAAAACAATATAGAATCAAATGAGGAAGTAAAGGATGTTTTTAGTGAAGTTAACACTTTAGAAAAGAAAGAAAATACAACTCCAAATATAATAGTAGTTCAATTAGAATCTTTTTTTGATATGAATTTAATTGATGGAATAAAACTTTTAAAAGATCCTATCCCAAACTTCAGAAATTTATATGAAAATTTTAGTAGTGGACTTGTAAAAGTTCCTACATTTGGTGGAGGAACTGTAAGAAGTGAATTTGAAATGTTGACAGGTCTTTCTATGGGATTTTTCCCTGTTGGTGAAATACCTAATAACAATGTGTTGAAAAGAATGCCAGTAGAAAGTTTAGCGTATATATTAAAGGATATTGGATACACAACAAGTGCTGTTCACAATCATACTGGGAATTTTTATAATAGAGATTTAATATATAAAAATTTAGGTTTTGAAAATTATGTGTCTAAAGAATATATGACAAAATTTAAAAACGATACAGCTTATGCGCCAGATATATTAAATTTAGATACTATTAAAACATTGTTAGAAAGTGATGAACCACAGTTTATATATAATGTAACTGTTGAGAGCCATAGCCCATATAATCATGATTATACAAGAGATAATAGAATAGTTTCAGGGGATTTCTCAGAAGAAACTTTAAATCAATTAGAACATTATGCAAGTAAAGTAGAAGGAGTTGATGAATATATTGGCTCATTAATAGATTATTTAAGTTCAATAGATGAACCAACAATTGTATTAATGTTTAGTGATCATCTTCCACAATTAGATGCAATAACTGATGAAGATGAGGATTTTGTGGGAGATAATAAATACAATACTCAATATTTTATATGGGATAATATGGGGCTTGATGTGACAAAGGAAAATATGAATGCATATCAATTGGGTAGTGCAATGCTTAGTAAAATTAATATGGCATCTTTAGGGGTTATAACTTCTTTTCATGAAAATTGTAAAGGTAATGAAGATTATGAAGAAAAATTTGAAAACCTTCAATATGATATATTATTTGGAGATAAATATATATATAATGGAAAGAACCCATATAGCACGATAAATACTAATATGGGAATTGAAGATATTGTTATAGATAATGTAATTATAGATAATGAAAAGATAACAATAGAGGGTGAAAATTTTACAAGGTTTAGCAAAGTATTTATTAATAATAAAGAAGTAGATACAGTTTTTGTTAGTAATAATGAGTTGGAAGTTTACAATATTCCTAAGAACATTGTAGATGTAAAAATTGGTCAAATTGGTTTATATAATAAAGCACTAAGCTATTCCAATATATACAATATAAGTAAATTAGATAACTAATCAGTCACGAAAATGTATTAATTATTTTGTTTAAAATACAAAATTTTAATAATACTTTACCCTCAATAGATGTCTTGTCAATAAGTCCGAAATATCGAGAATCACAACTAACATCTCTATTATCCCCTAAAACAAAATATTTGTTTTCGGGGATAATTACTTTTAAGTTAAAATACGAACTAGATAAGTTTTTAATATAAGGTTCTTCCAGTAATGTGCCATTTAAAAAGATTTGATTATTAATAATTTCTAGAATATCTCCAGGAACGCCTATAATTCTTTTAACTATAAATTTTTCTTCATTATTATCAACGTATTTTATGTTTACAATATCACTATAACTTGGGGTTTTATTATTATAAGAATTTAATGATACCAATAAAACATCGTCTGAATGAATAGTGTTTTCCATAGAAGTTCCGTATACTTTATACAATTTAAAATTAGACGAAAAAATGTATAAAATAGTCACGGATATAACTATGGATAGTATTAAAGTTTTGTAATCATTTTTTGTTATATTTAAATTTTTAAAAACTTTCATATAAGATACCTCAAAATAATATATATATTTTTAAAATTCAAAAGATGTCTTAAAAAATAGTATAATAATAAATTATTGCCCAACATTAATAATTTATTACATTGAAACTGAAAGTAGAAGTGTATAAATAAAAGGAAACATTTATAGGTATTTAGAGTAAATTAATAGGGAGAAGTTATAAATCTTAGGATGTGAGCTTTATGGGGAATTTAATAAATTACTATGGAATGGGAAATACAGCTAAGGGAAGTGTGGATTTTTATCAATCAATATTCCAAGGTTTAAATACTATCTATGGTTTAAAAGGAGGGACAAGTTCTTTTAAGACTCAATTATTAAAAAAAATTTCTAATAATTATAGCAAACTTTATAAAGTGGATGTAATAAATAGTTCAATAGATATAAACAAAATAGAAGGTATCATAATAAATGAATTAAAAATTGCTATTGTAGATTTAACACCTATTCATGGGAAAAAGCCTGTAAATAGTGAGGTTGATTTAATAGAAATAGATTTAACAGAGGCTGAAAATAAGAACATACTAAAAATAAATAACTTAAATTTAAATGCTTTAAAAAAATCGTTTAGCGAAAATATAAAAAAAGCAACAAAAGAATATGAAAAAGCACTAGAAATACATGATATATGGGAAACATTTTATATAAGTAATATGGATTTTAAAAGAGCTAATAATCTTTCAAATGAAATAATAGATAAAATAGTGCCTAAGGAAAAAATAAATGAAAGCTTAGGGGTTATTTATGATAGGTATTTAGGAGCTGCAACACCTGTAGGTTCTAAAGATTATATAATAAATTTAACAGATGGATTAAAAAGATATTTTTTAAAGGGAAGACCTGGAACAGGTAAATCAACAATACTTAAAAAGATAGCAAACAAATTAATAGAGCAAGGGTATAATATAGAAGTATATCATTGTGGTTTTGATCCTAATAGCTTAGATATGGTTATTTGTAGAAATTTAAATTTAGCTATATTTGATAGCACATCTCCACATGAATATTTTCCTGATAAAGAGGATGATGAAGTTATAGATGTTTATAAAGAATGTGTAAAAGCAGGAACTGATGAAAAGTATAGTAAGGAATTAAATCAAATAATTAAAAGATATAAAGAAAAAGTAAAATTAGGAACAAGATATTTGGGCTTGGCAAAGGTCATATCAGATAAAATAGAAGCAGTTTATGCTAAAGCTTTTAAAGATGAAGAGGCACAACAAATAGTAGAAAAATATTTAAAGTTTTCTTAGATAATAAAGGAACTAAAAAGAATTTTATCTTTTTAGTCCCTTTATTTATGTATAAAATTAAATATGTTTTAAAGAAAAACAATCATTTATTATAGAATTTTTTATAGTATGTCTAATCTTATTTCTATAATGTATAGTCCAAAGAATAGTAAGACCTATAACTACATATGTTACAAGATTTGAAACAACTAAAAATACAGAAACTGATGTGTAAAAAACAAGAATAGTTTTTAGTGTTGCATCAGTTAACATGGCTAATCCCCAAACTAAATTTATAAATTTTATAGAAAATCTAAAATAGTTTGTTTGCCAAAGTTGCTCAATTGTATTTTCATTAAATGTTTCTTTATCAGGTTCAAATTTAAGTATAAAATAATATACAAGAGGTTTTTTTAAAAGTAGAGTAATTAAAAAAGTAAAGCCTAAAATATACGTTACAAAAGATTCTTTAAGCAATAAAAATTTCTCACTTCCACCTAAAAATACGCATCCAATTCCCATAGCAAAACTAGCTAACATAAGTATTCCAAACGCATCTACCTTTTTTTCTTTTAAAACTTCATAGATATTGTAAAAAATAGGAGCTGTAATTGCTATTATGAGTGAATTTAAACTTGAAAAATAAATCATAAAAAAATGATAAAGAACCAAAGGAAGAATCGAGTTTATTAAAACACTAGGTAAAACAAGTTTGATTAATGATTTAATAATCTCTTTTTTACTTTCCATATTGTCACCTTCATTACTAAGTAATTTAATATTTTTAATTATAATTATATAAAAAAATGTTATATAGGTCTAATAATAAAAAAGAAAATATACAAAATAAAGGATATAAAAAAACTATATTAAAAAAATTAACGAAAATTTAATAATAAAAGAAAAGGTAAAAAATAAGGGATAAAAGACATTATCCTTCTATCCCTATGATAAAATTATTTAACTTTATAAATCCATCCTTCAGGAGCTTTGACATCTCCAAATTGTATTCCAACTAAAGTATCATAAAGTTTTTTGGTTATAGGAGCAACTTCTGTTTCACTATAAAATACATGAAGTGTGTTTTTATATTCAATTCCACCAATTGGAGTTATAACAGCTGCTGTTCCACAAGCCCCTGCTTCTTTAAAGATATCTAGATTATCTATATATACATCACCTTCAGATACTTTTAAACCAAGATATTCCTTAGCTATGTGCATTAACGAATATTTTGTTATACTAGGTAGAATAGATGGTGAAAGAGGAGTGATGAATTCATCATTTTTAGTTATACCAAAAAAGTTTGCAGCTCCTACTTCCTCTATTTTTGTATTAGTTGCAGGGTCTAGATATATACAATCTGCAAATCCTCTTTTTAAAGCTATTTCATGAGCTTGCATACTAGCTGCATAATTTCCACCAACCTTTGCAGAGCCAGTTCCACGAGGGGCAGCTCTATCATAATCAGAAATCATAAAGTTTACAGGCTTTAACCCTTCTTTAAAATAAGCTCCAACTGGCACACAAAATATTCCAAATAAGTATTCAGGTGCTGGTTTTACACCTATATTATGACCAACTCCAATTACAAATGGTCTAAGATAAAGAGTAGCTCCAGTTCCATATGGAGGTACAAAACGTTCATTAGCTTTAACAACATCAATGCATGCATTGATGAACTTTTCCTCAGGAATTTCAGGCATTAAAAGTTTTTTTAGAGAATTGTTTATTCTTTTTGAATTTTCATTTGGTCTAAATAACTGAATAGAACCATCCTTAGTTCTATATGCTTTTAATCCCTCGAAGCATTGTTGTCCATAGTGAAGTGCAGTTGATGCTTCGCTTATTGAGAGCATATTATCTTCTGTAAGATGACCTTCGTCCCAAGCCCCATTTTTCCAAGTGGAAATATAACGAAAATCAGTTTTTATGTAGTTAAATCCAAGATTATTCCAATCAATATTTGTTTCTTGTTTCAAAAAAATCGCCCCTATCAAAAATAATTTACTAAATTTTAAATTTTGAGTATTTAAACCCCTTAATATTTTATCATTAAATAGTTAACTGATAAAGAGGGATAATGAATAAAATGTAAATTTATTCAAAATTATTTAGGCAAACTATATGATTTAAAAACTGGATTAATAGTATAAAATATTATATAGTTATACGGTAACTAAGAGAAAAATTAAAATTTAAGGAGATAATATGGAAAATAAATTTAGAGATTTTAAACTGGATATAAATATATTAAAGGCAATAGATAATTTAGGTTATGAAAAGCCTTCGAGTGTTCAAAAAGAAGTTATACCAAATCTTTTAGATAAACAAGATGTTATAGTTAAATCTAAAACAGGTAGTGGGAAAACTGCAAGTTTTGGTCTTCCTTTATGTCAAAGTGTAGATGTGGAGAACAATAAGGTTCAAGCAATAATATTAGCTCCTACAAGAGAATTAGTTCTTCAAATAAAGGAGGATTTATCTAACATAGGAAGAATTAAAAAAGTTAGATGTGAAGCCATTTTTGGGAAGCAATCAATGGAAGGGCAAATAAAAAAATTAAAACAAAGAACTCATATAGTGGCAGGAACACCAGGGAGAATTATAGATCATTTAGAGAAAAAAACATTAGATCTTAGTAGTGTAGAGTTTGTTATATTAGATGAAGCTGACAAGATGCTTAGTATGGGATTCATAGAGCAAATAGAAGATATATTAAAAAAAGTAAATAAAAATGCAACAGTAGGTCTTTTTTCAGCAACACTTCCAGAAAAAATAGAATATCTTTGCAAAGTTTATATGAAAAAGCCTAAATTTATTGAGGTAAAGACTTTAGATTTAGAAAAAAAAATACAAGAAAATTATATAGCTTTAGATGTAAAAGAAAAGAAAAGAGCCTTATGGCAATTTTTATATGCAAAACATCCAAATCAATCTATAGTTTTTTGTAATACCAAAGACAGGGTTAATGAGGTTTTAAAAGAATTAAAATATGAAAATATTTTAGCTAAGAGTATTCACGGTGGTATGGAACAAAGAGATAGATTATCTGTTATGGAAGAATTTAAAAATAAGGAATTTAAGGTTTTAGTAGCTACTGATGTAGCGTCTAGAGGGATTCATATAGATGATTTAAGTCTTGTAATAAATTATGAAGTTCCTATGGAAAATGAAAGTTATGTTCATAGAATAGGTAGAACAGGGAGAAATGGTAAAGAAGGAGTAGCTATATCTTTTGTCGCTGAATATGAAAAAAGATTTTTGCAATCAATTAAAGAATATACTAAAAAAGATATAAAAGAGATTTTTTATCCAAGTAAAGATGAGATATTAGACGGAAAAAAAATATTCAAAAAAGATCAAAATGAAATATTAAAAAATTCAAAAGTAAAGGTAGCAAAAAAAGAAATTCATAAGGATATAGTAAAAATTCATATAAATGCAGGTAAAAAGAAAAAAATAAGGGCTTTAGATATTTTAGGGTGTTTTAGTAATTTAAATGGATTAACTGGAGAAGATATAGGAATTATAGATATTTTAGATAATATATCATATGTTGATATTTTAAATGGAAAAGGAAATATAGTATTAAAAAATAACACAGTTAAAATAAAAGGGAAAAATGTAAAAATAGAAAAAGCTAGAAAGTAATCACACATTAATACAAAATATTTCTAAAATAAAAGTTTTATGGTATAATTTATTCAGTCAAAAATCAAGTATAAAAGGGATATGAGATATTGTTAAAATATTTAGAAATTATTAAATTTTATTGTTTTTAATATTAAGGATAATTAAAATATGATTTATGAATATAATATAGATTAGTATTATGGAGATACGCAATAAATGAAACAAAGTATGCTTTTGAAATTTTTAGGAATAATATTTGTTTTGCTATATTTTCCTAAAGGGGAAATGGTTGTGGCAACTGATTATACAGATGTACTTATAGTTGAAAATAGTGCAGAAAACTATATTGTTACTGAAGCAATAAAAAATGTATTAGGAGTATATGGGGCAAAAGAAAGATGTATAAAAGATATTGAGTATAATTATGGAGAGTTATTTAATTATGATAAGGTTATAATTATTTCTAATGCTAATATATCAAATTCAGAATTAATACTTGATTTAGAAAATTTTACTGGAGATATATTTTGGGTAGGGTCTGGAGTATCACAAATACTAAAAGATAATGTTAATAAAGAACACGGTACAGTATGGAAGATAAATAATATATGGAATATGGTTATAATCCCCAATGAATTTGAATCTTTTTTGACTCTAACAGAAGCATTTAATTCATTTTTTGAGAAAGAAAATGACGAATATTTAAGAATGTTTTTAAAGATAACAAATGTTAATACGTTATCAGATAGCACTAAGTTAAGGGAAATAGCAGATTATTTACATAGTGAAGGAGTACCTTTTATAATAGTGTTAGATGAAATACTAGATATAAAAAATTTAAGTATTAATGAAAATGATATAATTTATTATAATGTTAAAGAATTTTTTTCTACCATAAGATATATGATTGATAAAGGTGGTAGCGTAGTAATAAAAAATAATTTTATACATAAAAATTATTTAGCAAATGAAAATGATGAAAAAAGTATATTAGAAAAATTTATTATAGAGTGTGCAAAAAATAATATTTATCCATTAGGGATAGAAATAACTAGTGAAAAAGATTTTGAAAAGTTAAAAAATAGTTTTAATACGTTTATGTATAGTGGTGAATTAAATAATGTTTTTAAATATCCATTTATAATAACTGATTTTCAAAACAGTTACAATATAATAACGAATAATGTGGGAAAGATTGATAGTAATAATAAGAATTGGCTTCAAAATATAGAATATAATATAAAAAAATTATTAAAGGTAAAGGGAAGTGTAGGTACGGTATCTTACAATTCAATTTTAGACATAGAATATTTAAAGCAAATTGTGAAAAGTTTGAATAAGGAAAATATAAAATACTTTGATTTAAGTCATATGAAAAACAAAATTGAATTAAATAAAATAGAAATAAGTTCATCTAATGGGGATATAAATTGTATCATAAAATCATATGATGATGAGAATATTTTAAATACGCAAAATGAAAACGCTGATTTAAAAAAGAATTTTTTTCATACTAGATTAAATTTTATATTGTTAGGAAGTATAGTGATATTAAGTATATTATTCATACTAATATACAATTATTGTAAAAATAACAATAACAAAATAGCATAAATGTTAAATGAATAATAAATAACAGATAAAAATATTAAATTATTAAAAAATACTTCTATTATTGAAAAAAATATAGTATAATATGTATAAAGTTAAAAATTTATATGTTGAAGGGGGAGTTTTCAAATGGACGCAAAAGTTTATGTAGAAAATCTATTATGTAGTTTAGAACAAAATAATAAAGGTGAAAAAGAATTCCTAGATGCTGCAACAGAAGTTTTAACATCTATTGTACCAGTTTTAGAAAAAGATAAAAGATATATAGAAGAAGGAGTTTTAGAAAGATTGGTAGAACCTGAAAGGGTTATTATGTTTAGAGTTCCTTGGATTGATGATAATGGAAATGTTAAAGTTAATAGGGGATATAGAGTTCAGTTTAATAGTGCTATTGGACCTTATAAAGGTGGTTTAAGATTTCATCCTTCAGTAAATTTAAGTATTATAAAATTTTTAGGATTTGAACAAATATTTAAAAATTCTTTAACTTCACTTCCAATAGGAGGAGGAAAAGGAGGATCAAATTTTGATCCTAAAGGAAAATCAGATAGAGAAATAATGAGATTTTGTCAAAGTTTTATGACAGAGCTTTATAGACATATAGGAGAAAATGTGGATGTTCCAGCTGGAGATATTGGAGTTGGTGGTCGTGAAATTGGTTATATGTATGGTCAATATAAAAGAATAAGAGATTCTTTTGATGGAGTTTTAACTGGTAAAGGACTAAGCTATGGTGGTAGTTTAGCAAGAACTGAAGCTACAGGTTATGGACTTGTTTATTTAGTTGATGAAATGCTAAGAGATAATGGGAAAGACTTTAAAGATAAGACTGTTGTAATATCAGGATCAGGAAATGTTGCAATATATGCTACTGAAAAGGTTCAAGCATTGGGCGGAAAAGTTGTAGCACTTTCAGATTCATCTGGATATATTTATGATAAAGATGGAATAAATCTAGATGTAGTAAAGGAAATTAAGGAAGTTAAAAGAGGCAGAATAAAAGAGTATTTAAATTATAAAAAAGATGCAGTATATACAGAGGGTTGCAAAGGTATATGGAGCATAAAATGTGATATAGCTCTTCCTTGTGCGACTCAAAATGAAGTTGATGCTAAATCAGCTAAACTTTTAGTGTCAAATGGAGTTTTTGCACTTGGAGAAGGAGCTAATATGCCATTAACTTTAGAGGCACAAAAGGTGTTATTAGATAATAATGTTTTATTTGCACCAGCAAAGGCTGCAAATGCAGGTGGAGTTTTAACATCTGCATTAGAGATGAGCCAAAATAGCCAAAGACTTTCTTGGACATTTGAAGAAGTTGATAAGAAACTTAAGGAACTTATGGTTAATATATATTATAATGCAAAAAATGCTGCAAAAGAATATGGATATGAAGGAAATCTTGTAGTTGGAGCAAATATTGCAGGATTTTTGAAAGTTGCAGATGCGATGTTAGCTCAAGGCATAGTTTAAAAGTAATTCATAAAACAAAAAGTGGGATAAGAATTTTCTTATTCCTCTTTTTTTATTGTTTAATTATTATTAAATAATAATTTTTATTGCTAGATAATATTAATAATATTATAATAAATATAAATAATATTATTTGATATAATTAAATATACTAATAAATAAGAAAAGAGGTGTTTCTTAATTGATTAATACAAATGAAAAATTTATAGATATAAAAAAGAGTTTAAATAATAGATTAATAGGTCAAGATAAGTTTATAGAAAAACTTTGTACATATTTTCAAAAAAAAATTGAAGGTGACCAAAGAGGAATAATTTTCATTAATGGAGAAAAAGATACAGGTAAAAAATTAAGCATAAAATGTCTTTTTGAAAAATTAAAAGAAAAAAATTTAATTAAAGTAGGAGTAGTAGAACAAATTGATTTAGGCTCATATAACTTTAATTATGGATATAATGCTTTTTTAACTGATATTTATGAAAAATTAAAAAGTGATTCAGAATGTTTAATTTTTAGAAATATAGAAAATGCAACAAAAGATATTTTAAAAACATTGTCTAAAATATCACCAAATAGTTGTATAAAGTTAAAGGATAATTATGTAATAAAAAATCAAATATTAGTTGAATCTAGTGAAAAAAGTTATGAAAACATAAAAGAGATTACATGTAATAACAAATTTTTGGTTTTTGTATCAGATGAAAAGAAAATAGATTTAAATAAATATTTTCCTAAAGATTATTCTAAGATGGTAGATGCAATTTTTTATACTAAATCTTTGGATGAAAATGAAAGAAGAAGTGTAGTTCATAGGGAAGTATTAAAAACAATAGAGAAAATAAAAAATGATTTAAAATTAGATGTTATATATGATATAAATGAAAATGATAATTTAGAAAAACAATATGGTATGTGCCATTATCTTCAAGAAACTTATGTAAAAAATGATAATTTTGGAATATCAGATTATGTTAAGTCAAGATTGTATGATCCAATTAAAAATTTAATGATAAATGAACATATAGGGATTGAGGAAAGAGCATTAATATATGTGGAAAACAATACTATTTTATGTAAAACAGATAAAGAGGTATATGATTTAAACAATTATTCAATGCCAACATTAGAAGAGGTTAAATATAAATTAAACTCTATAATAGGAATGTCAAATTTAAAAGAGTTTATAAACAGTATAGATAATAATTTTAAAGTACAAAGAATAAGAAAAAGACTTGGTCTTAGAAATTCAAACATATCTTTAAATATGATATTTGAAGGTAATGCAGGTGTTGGAAAAACTAATGCAGCAAGAATAACATATGAATATTTAAATGCTCTTGGAATATTGTCAACTGGAATATTTATAGAAGCTAGTAAGGCTGATTTTGTAACTGAAAATTTAAATGATACAGCTAAGAAGACTATGGAAGTTGTAAATTCTGCCTTAGGAGGAGTATTATTTATTGATGAGGCATATTCCTTGTGTGAGAGTGAAGATGATAAAGTAGGAAAAGAGATAATAGAGGCACTACTTAAGGGGATTGAAGATAATAAAAATGATTTAATAGTTATTTTAGCTGGTTATGAAAGAGATATGGAAAATTTCTTATCTATTAACCAAGGGTTAAAATCAAGATTCCCAAATACTATTGCTTTTGAGGATTATAATCCTGTGGAAATGTATGAAATAGCTGTAAATATAGCAAAGTCAAAAGGATATAGAATAGACAAATCTGCTAAAGAAGGATTAATAGATTTGTTTACAAAAAATCAATTGATAGGTAAAAGTGATTTAGGAAATGCTAGATTTGTAAGAAATGTTGTAGAAAATGCTATAATGGATGCTTCTAAAAAATATTTAACTGATAATAAAAAGCAAATTGACCTTTTAGAAAAAGATAATTTCAATTTTAAAGTAAATGCAAAATTTAATTTAGAAGAAAAATTAAAAAGTATAATAGGATTAGATGAAGTTAAAACTCTTATAAGAAATCAATATAAACTTATAGCGGCGCATGAAAAGAGAAAAGCAGCTGGTGTTGAAACAAAACTTGAGCAAAATTTAAATATGGTTTTCGCCGGAAATCCTGGAACTGGAAAAACAAGTGTGGCAAGACTTGTAGCTGAAATGTTAAATAGTATGGGACTTTTAAAAATAGGTCAACTTATAGAAACAGACAGATCAGGCTTTGTTGCAAATACTACAGAAGAAACTGCAAAAAAAACAGAGGATAAATTTAAGGAAGCAATTGGCGGAATATTATTTATAGATGAAGCTTATACTTTAGCTAATGATAAATTAGGTAGAGATGCGATAGAGGTTTTATTAAAACTTATTGAAGATTATTCAAATGAAGTTATAGTTATTTTAGCTGGATATGAAAAAGAAATGGAAAATTTCTTTGATGTAAATATAGGCTTAAGGTCAAGATTCCCACTTTGGACGACATTCCAAGACTATAATCCTGATGAACTTTTACAAATGGCTATAAAACTTATAGAGAAAAATGGATTTAAATTATCAAAAAATGCATATATTTCTTTAAAAAATAGTTTAATAGATGTTTATGAAAATTCAGATGCACAATCTGGAAATGGTAGAATGGTTCGAAATTATGTTGAAAATCTTATAAGAAATCAAAGTATAAGAATTGCTGAAAATGATATAAGTGTGTATGAGATGAATCTTATAACAACAAGAGATATTGAAAAAATAAATGAGGCAGAACATATAAATACTTATGATTTAGAACAAAAGCTAAATGAAGTTATTATTGCTGAGAATTCAAAACAATTTATAAGAAATCAATATAATCTAACAAGGGTTAATAAAAAGAGACAACGTCTAGGGATGAGAACAGAAGTTAATAGACTTATGAATATGGTATTTATAGGGGAAGATGGAACCGGTAAAAAAACAGCATTAAAAATATTAAGTGAGATGTATTATAACTTAGGTATGGTTAAATCAAAGAACTTAATGGAATTGGCTGCAAGAGATATATTACTTATGCTAAAAGACGGAAATAAATTAAAAGATATTTTAGGAGAATCTTTAGGAAGAGTCTTATATATAAATGACTTTAATCTTTTAATGGAAGAGGATAATAATGAATATATTTTAGATGCATTATTAAAGTTTATAGATGAAAATAAGACAAAGGTTATAGTGGCATTGAGTGGAGATGGAGATAAACTAAGATGTCTTTATGCAGGTAACTCTGATTTTAGTGGAAGATTTCCACTTTGGTTGAATTTCTCACCGTATAATTTAGAACAGCTTATAGGAGTTGCAAGATATTCTTTAAAAGAAAAAGGATTTGTGCTTAGCAAAGGTACAGATGAGCTACTAAAAAGTATTATGGATGAGTTTTCAAACAATAAAAAATTATCAATAAAAAACGGAATAATGGTTAAAAAATTTATAGATACTTTAATTAGAGTTCAGAGCATAAGAGTTAGTACAGGTTCTTTATCAGCAAAAGAAATAAATACTATAATAGATAAAGATATTTTATTGACTAAAGAAAGATTTATTGAAAGAAATATTTTTGCATGTGAACTATGTAAAGATGGTGCTGGACTTGGAATTTTATGTAGAAGAAAGAATAATGATAGAATAATTGCAAATAGGAGAAATGTAAGGGCATTTACAATTGAAGATAAGAAAGATATTAAACCTTTGTTTGTAGCAGATATAGAAAAACACGAACTAACAGAAGAAAAAAGAATGAAAAAGAGTGAAGTGGAAAAAGAAAGAGAAATAATTGAACCACAAACTAAATTAAATTCTGAATTATTAAAGGAAGAACTTCTAAATATTAAAAATCTTTTTGATTTAAATGTTATAGATGAAAGTGAATTTAAAGTTCTAAAAGCAAAAATAATAAGTAAATATTAAAAGAATATATCAATATAAGTATTGACAATATGTTTTTAAAAATTTAATATAAAAGTGTAAGTTAATTTAAATTATTATTTTCATTATAATGAGATGTTCTTATTTTAATGTAATAGCAGTTAAAGTTTATTGTCTAACAGAAAAGAAATGCTAATCTGGAAGACTAACATAATTATTTATAAAGTTTATTAATGCTAATGAAGGTTATAAATTATGTTTAGCCTATGTGAATAAATATAAACCTAGTTTTCTGTTTGAGAAAGCTAGGTTTATTGTTTTTTAGAGGAGGAGTTTTTATGGAAAAAATAGCTGTTATAAGTGCTATTTTAGAAGATCCTATAAAGAGTCAGGAAGAGTTTAATGATATCCTTATTAATTTTAGAGGCAAAATTAAAGGGAGAATGGGAATACCAATAAGAGAGGATATAACAGTTATATCTATAATACTTACAGGTAAGTTGGATGAAATAAATAGTCTTACAGGAAAGTTAGGAAAAATTCAAGGAGTAAGTATAAAAACTGCTATAGGTAAAAAAGAAATTTAAGGAGATGGGAATGAATACAATAAATATTATTGATAAGTTGTATAAAGAGAATATTGCAACTAGAGAAGAACTTTTATATCTTTTAGATAATATAGATAAGGATTCAATAAATTATTTAACTGAAAAAGCTAATGAAGTTCGAATGAAAACATATAAAGATAAGGTTTATATGAGAGGGCTTATAGAGTTTACAAACTACTGTGTAAGAGATTGTAAGTATTGTGGTATAAGGAAAAGTAATAAGGATGCAGATAGGTATAGATTAACTGTAGAGCAGATAGTAAATTGTGCTGTTTTAGGAGATAAATTAGGGTATAAAACAGTTGTTTTACAAGGGGGAGAGGATCCTTTCTTTACAGATGAGATTATGGTTGAAATTATAACGAAGATAAAATCTATACTTCCTAATAACGCAATTACCTTATCAATAGGCGAAAGGTCTTATGAAAGCTATAAAAAAATGTTTAAAGCAGGTGCTGATAGATATCTTTTGAGACATGAAACAGCAACCAAAACTCTTTATGAAAAGCTTCATCCAAACGCTAGTTTTGAAAATAGAAGAAAATGTTTAGAAGATTTAAGAGAGATAGGATATCAAATAGGCTCTGGGTTTATGATAGGGCTTCCTGAACAAGATAATAATAGTTTGGTAGATGATTTGATTTATACAAAACAATTAAAACCTCATATGTGTGGTATAGGACCTTTTATACCTCATAAAGATACTCCTTTAAATAATGAGGAAGGTGGAACATTAGAAAAAACAATTATAATGATTGCTATTTTAAGACTTCTTCTTCCAGACACATTGCTTCCGGCAACAACATCATTAGGAACTATAGATCCAACTGGTAGAGAAAAAGGAATAAAAGCAGGTGCAAATGTTGTTATGCCTAATTTATCACCAACTGATGTGCGTGAAAAATATTCTCTTTATGATGGAAAGATATGTACAGGAGATGAAGCTGCCGAGTGTAGAATGTGTATAGAGAGAAGAATGAATAATATAGGCTTTCAGATTGATATATCTAGAGGAGACAGTATTCTTTGGGAAAAAGAAAGTAAATAGAATTTATTTTAAGTTTTAATAAAACGTTAGGAGAATGTGAAATGGAAAATTTTATAAATCATGAATATATATATAAACTTTTAGAAGATGGGAAAAAGGCAACCAAAGAAGATATAATACAAATTTTAGAAAAAGCAAAGAATAAACAAGGAGTAAGCCACGAGGATGTTGCAGCACTTATACAGGTTGAAGATAAGGAACTACTAAAAAAGATATTTGAAGTTGCAGGAGAAATAAAAGAATCTATATATGGAAATAGGGTTGTTGTTTTTGCTCCTTTATATATAAGTGATTATTGTGTGAATAATTGTGTGTATTGTGGATATCATAAGTGTCATGATTTTAAGAGAAGAAGATTAACTCAAGAAGAAATTGCAGAAGAAGTAAAACTTTTAGAAAAAATGGGGCATAAAAGATTAGCTTTAGAAGTTGGAGAAGATCCAGTTCATGCACCAATTGAATATGTAATTGATAGTTTAAAAACTATATATAATACTCAAAATGAAAATGGAACTATAAGAAGGGTTAATGTAAATATAGCAGCAACAACTGTTGAAAATTATAAGAAATTAAAGGAAGCAAATATTGGGACTTATATATTATTCCAAGAATCATATCATAAACCAACTTATGAAAAGATGCATCCAAATTGTTTAAAAGGAGATTATAATTATCATTTAACAGCATTGCATAGAGCAATGGAGGGTGGAATAGATGATGTAGGAGCTGGAGTTTTATTTGGACTTGCAGATCCTAAATTTGAAGTTTTAGGACTTATGATTCATAATGAAGAAATGGAAAAGAAATTTGGTGTAGGATTCCACACAATATCAGTTCCAAGACTTAGACCATCAGGTGGAATAAATTTAGAAAAATTCCCGAATATAGTTGATGATGAGATGTTTAAAAAATTAGTTGCAGTAATAAGAATAGCTGTACCATTTACAGGAATAATAATGTCAACAAGAGAAACACCAGAGATGAGAAGGGATGCATTAAAATTTGGTGTAACCCAAGTAAGTTCAGGTTCAAGTACTGGTGTTGGTGGATATAAAGAAAGAGAAGAAAAAGGTAGTGGAGAGGCTCAATTTAAAACTTCAGATGAAAGGACACCTTTAGAGGTTTTAAATGGTCTTTTAGATGATGGATATATTCCAAGTTATTGTACTGCTTGTTATAGAATGGGTAGAACTGGTGAGAAGTTCATGAAGCTTGCAAAAAGTGGTGAAATACAAAATATGTGTGAACCAAATGCAATGCTTACTCTTATGGAATATGTGTTAGATTATGGTGATGCAGAAACTTGTAAAAAAGCAGAAAAAGTAATCAAAGAAAGAACTGAAAAATTAAAATCAGAAAAAGTTAAAGAATTTATAATGGAAAGTTTAGAAAAACTTAAAGAAGGTGGAAGGGATTATTACATTTAAGGAGGAGTTTTATGAACAGTACACCAAATGCTAATAGAAAACATATAACAGTGTATGGAAAAACTAATACTGGAAAATCCTCATTAATAAATAAGATATTAAACCAAGAAGTATCTTTAGTATCAGATATTGCAGGAACTACGACAGATCCAGTTTTAAAAGCTATGGAACTTATTCCAGTGGGGCCTGTAGTATTTATAGATACAGCAGGTATTGATGATAAAAGCGAACTTGGAGATTTGAGGATTAAAAAAACTTTAGATGTATTAAAAAGAACTGATATAGCTCTTTATGTTATGGATGCAAATAATGTCGATAGAGATGAACTTGAAAAAGCTAAGATAAACTTTAAGAAATATAATATACCTTATTTGATTATAGTAAATAAAATAGATAAAGTATCAGAAGAAGTTTTAAGTAAATTAAAAAATGAATTTAAAAATGGTATTTTTATATCAGTTTTAAAAGATATAGGAGTGGAAAAAGTTAAAGATGCTCTTATAAAAAGTTTACAAAAAGAAGAGGAAGATGGACCAATACTTGGAGATTTAATTCCTTATAATGGAACAGTTGTTTTGGTTGTACCAGTAGATTCAGAAGCTCCAAAGGGAAGGATAATTCTTCCGCAAGTTCAGTGTATAAGAGATTGTTTAGATCATGGAATAAAGAGTTATGTAGTTCGAGATACTGAACTTGAAAGCGCTTTAAAAGATTTGAAAAATGTTGATTTAGTGGTAACAGATTCTCAAGCTTTTAAAAAAGTTTCCAAAATAGTTTCAGAAGATACACCTTTAACTAGTTTTTCAATTCTTTTTGCAAGACATAAGGGAGAGATTAGTGATTTTATAAAAGGAGCTAATGCTGTAAAAAACTTAAAAGAGGGTTCAAAGATTTTAATATCAGAGAGTTGTACTCACAATGTGTCTCATGAAGATATAGGAAGAGTGAAAATTCCTAAACTTTTAACTAAATATGTAGGACAAAAATTAAATTTTGAATACAGAGTAGGACATGATTTTCCAGATAACATAAAAGAATATGATTTAATAATACATTGTGGTGCTTGCATGATAAATAGAAAAACTGTAGTGAATCGAATAAATTACTGTAAAGAAGAGAATGTTCCTATAACTAATTATGGAATAATTTTAGCTTTCTTAAATGATATTTTAGATAGAAGTGTAAAATGCTTTAAAGATAACATTTAAGTGTAGAGCATGAGTTAATAGTAGATAATAAATTTATCTACTATTAATATTACTTTTGTATTTTTTAGTATAATAAAATAAAGATATTATTTTTTATGGAGGTTGTAAAATGAAGTATACAAAGAGAAAAAATATTTATGTTGTTAGACTTGAGAAAGATGAAAACATAGTTGAAAGTTTAAAAAAATTTGCTAAAGAAAACAATATAAAAGCAGCCATGGTAAATGGAATAGGCGCAGTAACTGATACAAAGATAGGGATTTATGATATAGAAAGCAAAAAATATAATGAAACAATATTTAATGATAATTATGAGATAACAAGTCTTACAGGAAATATTACAACAAAAGATAATGAACCATATATGCATTTACATATAAATTTTAGTGGACAAGATTGTATATGTTATGGAGGGCATTTTATAGAGGGGAAAGTTACTATAACTGCTGAAATAATAGTAACAGAAATAGAGGGAAATTTAAATAGATATTTAGATGAGGTTGGAATAAATCTTATAGATGTATAATTTGCTATTTACAATAAAAAAATATAGGTATATAATAAAGGTAAAGTTAATATAATAAATTGTTGCTAGGGGTGCCAAATAATTGGCTGAGAGGAAAATCCAACCCTATGAACCTGATATGGTTAATACCAGCGTAGGAAAGCAAGTAAATTTAGCGATTTTTGTTTGTGAAGATATAATACAATTACAAATAAAGTTATAGATTTTTAAGACTTGCTATTTAAGCAAGTCTTTTTATTTTCTAAATAGTTTATAAATATATAAAAATATTAAATAATTTTTAGGAGTGTATAGTAATGATAATAAACGGCAAAAAGTATGAATTTACAGAAAATTCAACTATTTCTGAAATATTAAAAAAATTAAATGTTAACGAAGAAAGAGTTGTTGTAGAAGTTAATTTAAACATAATACATAAGGAGGAATATGATAGTTTTATTGTTAAAGAAAATGATTCTTTAGAAGTTTTAAGTTTTGTGGGAGGTGGTTAAGATAAATATATACGTAAATGAATTAAAGATTAATATTGATAAAAATGCCTATATTTCCGATGTTAAGGGAAAATATAAAAATGATGCAGATGTCGTTATTTTAAATGGATTCCCTATTAATAGCAATATTAAATTGAATGAGAATGATAAAGTTACTTTGATAAAAAAAGGAGAGATACCTAAAGAAGATGAACTTGAATTTCTTATGATGGCAAGACATACTCCGGGTGTTTTTGAAAGATTAAAAAAAGCAAAAGTAGCAATAGTTGGATGTGGAGGTCTTGGATCTAATATAGCAATATCTTTAGCTAGAGTTGGGATTGGGGATATTGTGATATGTGATTTTGATATAGTAGAGCCATCTAATTTAAATAGACAACAGTATTTTGTAAAAGATATTGGAAAATTTAAAGTAGATGCTTTGAAGGAGATTTTACTTAAAATAAATCCATTTATAAATGTTAAAACTAACAATGTATTTATAGATAAAGACAATATTGAATATTTGTTTAAAGATAGAGATATAATAATTGAAGCTTTTGATAAAGCTGAAAGTAAGGCTATTTTAGCTAATGTTGTTTTAACAAAAATGCCAGATAAATACTTAATAATGGGATCTGGTATGGCTGGATATTTTGATTCTAATATTATAAGAACGAGAAAGATAAATGAAAAATTTTTTGTTTGCGGTGATTTTATAAATGAAGCTAAGATGGGCTCAGGGCTTATGGCGCCTAGAGTAGGAATTGTAGCGAATCATATGGCAAACGAAGCTGTTAGGATTTTGTGCAAAACTATTTAATTATTTAAAGTTATAAAGCAAAAATTAGGAGGAAAAATACATGGATGATTTAATAATTGGAGGAATTAAATTAAGTTCAAGATTATTTGTAGGGACAGGTAAATATAGTTCAAATGAATTAATTCCAGAGGTTTTAAAAGAAAGTGGTTCTAAAGTCATAACTTTAGCTGTAAGACGTATTGATTTTGATAATAAGGAAGAAAATCCACTAGAATATATTCCAAAGGATACTATACTTCTTCCAAATACATCAGGAGCGAGAAATGCTAGTGAAGCTATACGACTTGCAAGACTTGCAAGAGCTATGGGGTGTGGGAATTGGATTAAAATAGAGGTTATCTCTGACAATAAATATCTTATGCCAAATAATTTGGAAACTTTAAAGGCAACCGAGGTATTGGCTAATGAGGGTTTTGTAGTACTTCCTTATATGAGCCCTGATATATATTTTGGACGTGCTATGAAGGAAGCGGGTGCTGCTGCTATTATGCCTTTAGCATCACCAATAGGAAGCAATAAGGGATTAAAAACTAAAGAACTTATAAGAATGATGATAGAAGAAATCGATGCACCGATAGTGGTAGATGCTGGAATAGGCAGACCATCTCATGCAATGGAAGCGATGGAACTTGGAGCTTCAGCTTGCCTTGTAAACACTGCTATAGCTTCATCAAAGGACCCTAAAGTAATGGCTAGAGCATTTAAATTGGCTGTTGAGGGTGGAAGGCTTGGATATCTTGCAAAATTTGGTGAGATTTCAAGTAGTGCTAATGCATCATCACCACTTACTGGATTTTTAAGATAGGGGATGGAGAATATGAGTTTTTATAAAGTTATAGAAAAATATAAAGATTTTGATTTTAACAACTATTTTAGAAATACTACTATACAAGATGTAAAAAAAAGTATACATAAAGAAAAATTAGACAGTGAAGATTTATTAAATCTTTTATCACCTAAAGCTATAGAATGTTTAGAAGAGATGGCTCAAAGGGCTAATGAATTATCAATTCAGTACTTTGGAAAAGTAGTAAATTTATACACTCCTTTATATCTTGCAAATTACTGTGAAAATCATTGTGCTTATTGTGGATATAATGTAGTTAATAAAATTCATAGGAAAAGGCTTACATTAGAAGAAGTCAAATTGGAAGGGGAAGCTATAAGTAAACAAGGTTTTAAACATCTTTTAATATTGACAGGAGAGAGTAAAACTAAAACACCAGTATCATATATAGCAGAGTGTGTTAGAGTGTTAAAACCAATGTTTCCATCTATTGGGATAGAAGTTTATGCTTTGACTGAAAATGAGTATAAGATTTTAGTAGATGCTGGAGTTGATGGGCTTACTATATATCAAGAAACTTACAATGAAGAAGTTTATGATAAAGTTCACATAAGTGGCCCTAAGAAAGATTATATATTTAGATTAGATGCACCAGAGAGAGGAGCAAAATCTGGAATGAGAGATATTGGTCTTGGAGCGCTTTTAGGTCTTAGTGATTTTAGAGTGGACGCATTCTTTACAGCTCTTCATGGAGAATATATTGCTAAAAAATACAGAGAAGTAAATATTGCTTATGCACTTCCAAGAATAAGACCTCATGAAGGAGAATTTGATGATATAAATAAGGTAAATGATAAAAATTTTGTTCAAATGCTTTTGGCTTTTAAAATATTTAATCCTACAGCTTCAATTAATATATCTACAAGGGAGAGACCAGTGTTTAGAGAAAATTTAATTCCACTTGGTGCTAATAAAATAAGTGCTGGGGTATCAACAAATGTAGGTGGACATGCTATAGAGGATGTTGGAGAAGAACAATTTGTAATAAATGATACAAGGAGTGCTAAAGAAATAAAGAATGTTATAAAATCGTTAGGATATCAAGCTATATTTAAAGATTGGGAGAGAATATAAAATGCTTTATTTGATAACAAATAGACATTTAGTAGACGCTGAAAAATATTATGAAGTTATAAAAACTTTATCTACCTTAGGATTAAAAAGAATAATTTTAAGGGAAAAGGACTTATCTTCAAATGAATTAGAAGATATTTATGTAAATATAAAAAATATAATTGAGGATGATACAAAAATAATAATAAATTCAGATATTGCCTTGGCAAGGCGTGTTAAAGCTTATGGGCTTCACCTCTCATTTAATGATTTTTTAAAATACAAAAAACAAAATTTGAATGATTCTTTTGTATTAGGTGTTTCTGTTCATTCTTTGGATGAAGCAATTTTAGTAGAAAAGCTAGGAGCAGATTATATTTTAGCTTCAAATATATATGAGACTAAATGTAAAGAAGGATTAAAAGGCAAAGGTGTAGGTTTTTTAAGAGAGATAAAGGAAAAGACAAGTATAAAAGTTATAGCACTAGGGGGAATAACCTCTAAAAATATAAATGAAGTTTTAGAGGAAAAAGTTGATGGTGTGGCTATTATGAGTGCTTTTATGGAGAGTCAAAATATTTATGAAGACTTTAAAAATTTTCAATCTATTATAGATAAATATAGCAAGTAATTAAATATAAGAAAAAAGTTTATAGTTTTTAAATGGAGGATTTTTTATGGATTATACAACTCAAATGGATGCAGCTAAAAAGGGAATTATAACAAAAGAAATGGAGGCAGTAGCTTTAAAAGAGGGTATGACTTCTGAGGAAATAAGAAGAAAACTTGCAAAGGGAGTAATTGCAATCCCTGCTAACAAAAATCATAAATCGTTAAACGCAGAAGGGATAGGGGAAGGATTAAGAACAAAAATAAATGTTAATCTTGGAATATCTAAAGATTGTTATGATTATGAAAAGGAATTAGAAAAGGTAAGAGTAGCTTTAGATATGGGAGCCGAATCTATAATGGATTTATCGAATTATGGGAAAACAGAAGAAATGAGAAAAAGAATAATAGAAATGTCAAGTGCAATGGTTGGAACTGTTCCTATGTATGATGCCTTAGGGTTTCATGATAAAGATTTAAAGGATATTACAGTTGATGAATTTTTTGAAGTTGTTGAAAGACATGGACAAGATGGAGTTGATTTCATAACAGTTCATGCGGGATTAAATAGGGAGGCAGTAGAAACTGTAAAGAGAAATAAAAGACTTACAAATATAGTATCTAGGGGAGGTTCTCTTTTATTTGCTTGGATGGAACTTAATAATTGTGAAAATCCATTTTTTGAATATTATGATAGGCTTTTAGAAATATGTGCAAAGTATGATATGACTCTTTCTTTAGGAGATGCATTAAGACCAGGTTCAATTAGTGATGCAACAGATGCATCTCAAATAAAAGAACTTATAACATTAGGTGAACTTACAAAAAGAGCATGGGAGAAAAATGTACAAGTTATAATTGAAGGGCCTGGACATATGGCGATAAATGAAATTCAGTCCAATATGTTATTAGAAAAAAAGTTATGTCATGGAGCACCATTTTATGTTTTAGGACCATTAGTTACTGATATTGCTCCAGGATATGACCACATAACATCAGCAATAGGAGGAGCTATTGCAGCAAGTTCTGGAGCTGATTTCTTATGTTATGTAACTCCAGCTGAACATTTAAGACTTCCAGATTTAAACGATATGAAAGAAGGCATTATAGCTTGTAAAATAGCAGCACATGCAGGAGATATATCTAAAAATGTAAAAGGCGCAAAAGAGTGGGATAAGAAAATGAGTATGGCAAGAGCTGATATTGATTGGGAAAGAATGTTTAATTTAGCAATAGACAGTAGTAAAGCTAGAGAATATAGAGAAAGTTCTAAGCCTCATGATGAAGAGAGTTGTACAATGTGCGGAAAAATGTGTTCTATGAGAACTATGAAAAAGATATTAAATGGAGAACATTTAGAGATAAATAATTAAAATAATTTATATAAAAAGTTTAAATAATATATGTTTTAGATGGATTAGGAGAGATATATTATAAAATAATTATTACTTATAATATATCCCCTATTTTTTATTTTAAATTTAATATTGTTTATATAAAAATAATAAAATAGATAATTTAAAAGGAGAAAATTATGATTAATGGACTTACAATTGCAGGATCAGATAGTTGTGGAGGGGCAGGTATTCAAGCTGATATTAAGACTATGTCTGCTAATGGAGTTTTTGCAATGAGTGTAATAACAGCAGTAACAGCACAAAGTACTCAAGGAGTTTTTAGTATAGAGGATATAAGCTCAAATATGATAAAAAAACAAATTAATGTTATTTTTGATGATATAGATGTAAATGTAATTAAAATAGGGATGGTTTCAAAAAAAGAATCAATAAATGCGATAGTTGAAAGTTTAAGAGAAATTAGAAATTTGCCACCTATTGTTATAGATCCTGTTATGGTGTCTAAAAATGGATTTAATCTTTTGTCAAAAGATGCAAAAGATGCTTTAATTACTAATCTAATACCTTTTGCAACGTTAATAACGCCTAATATATTAGAAGCTGAAGAAATAACAAATGAAAGAATTTTAACGTTAGATGATATGAAAAAAGCAGCAGAAGCTATTTTAAGCCTTGGACCTAAAGCTGTTTTAATAAAAGGTGGACATTTAAAGGGTGATGCTATCGATGTTTTATATGATGGAATAGAATTTACTATTTTTGAAAAAGAAAGAATAGAAAATGATAATACTCATGGGACGGGCTGTACGTTATCTTCAGCAATAGCTGCTAATATAGCTAAGGGAATGTCCTTAAAGGAAAGTGTTGCTTTGGCAAAAGAATATGTCACAAATGCAATAAAGTATGGATTTACTCTAGGTAAAGGGATAGGACCAACACACCATTTTTATAAATTTTATAATAATCAAGGGGAATTTATTATAAAAAAAGAAAAAAATAAATTTGATGATTTAATCGAAAATCATAAAAATAAAGACGAATTTGATTTAAAATCAAAAAAAATATACCTTATAACAGATTATAGATTAGATTTTGATATATTAGTTGAAAAAGTTAGAATAGCTTTAGAATGTGGAATAAAAATAGTTCAGTATAGAGCTAAAGAAAAATCAACAAAGGATATGTGTGCAGAAGCTAGAGTGCTAAAGCAACTTTGTCATGAGTATAATGCAATATTTATTGTAAATGATAGAGTGGACATAGCCCTTGTAGTTGATGCTCATGGAGTGCATTTAGGAAGGGAAGATATGAAAATAAGCGAAGCAAAAAAGATATTAGGAGAAGGAAAAATAATAGGGGCAACTGCACATAATGAAAAGGAAGCACTTGAGGCTATAAGTGAAGGGGCTACGTATTTAGGAGTAGGTGCTTTATATAAAAGCAAAAGTAAAAGCAATACTGTCAATTTATCTATAGAAACTCTTCAAAAAATAAGAAAAATCACGGATAATCCTATTTTTGGAATTGGAGGAATAACAGAAAATAATATAAATAGCTCTTTGAGAGAAAACATAGATGGAGTAGCTGTGATTTCTGCCATTTTTCAAACTAATAATATAAAAAATACTATAAAAGAGATTAATGAAAATTTAAAATAAAATATTGATAAAAAATTAACTATAAAAATATATTTTTATAGTTAATAATAAAAAAATGTAAAATTTAGTAATTTTAATTAATGTATTTTTAAATGTATTTTTAAATATCATTAGAGTTTTAAAAAAATACTAAGATATAAAAGCATTAAAAAATATAATTAAATTACATAAAAAATTACATTTTTTTTACCTTAATAATCCAAAACTTGCTTTTGAAAAAAATATAGTGTATAATGTATACAAAACGAGGGATATTATGACAAAAAATAAGGATAAAAATACATAAAAAAATAAATTAATAAATAAAAACATAATATTCAAATAAGACGCAAATTTTTTATATTTATATAATTAGGGAAATTTATTTAGTACGATTTTTCTATGCAGAAAATTGTAGATTGTTAAAGGTAAGATTAATTTTATGAAAATGCCTAAATGTCGAATTTTAAACATAGCTAGATTGTTAAAAAAGTACTTAAAAAATTAAATTTAAAATTAAAGTTGAATTTTTAGATGGAATTTGTTAAAAAATTTTATTTACTAAGAATTATGAACCCAGTGTTAACTATTTCTGCGATAAATATAAGAAATTCTAAGCAAGTAGGAGGAATTTATAAGTGAAAAGTAATAAAATAAAAAATATGTTAGTGGTAGCATCAGTGGTAATAAGTACTACTCTTGTAGGAAGTACATCAGCTTTTGCAGCTACACTACCATTAAGCAGTTCCGCATCTTTAAACTCTTCGTCGAAACAGAGTTTACAAAAAACTACAACTAAAAACCAATCAAAAACAACGGATAATAACGGTGAAAAAGCACTAACGGATAATACTAAAAACGAAAATATTTCAAAGGTTTCTAATAAAGCATTTAATAGTATAAAAACTTCAGAAGTTTCAACTGCATCAAAAGATACAACTTTATGTGGTGAGATTCAATATGGTGAAGTTTCTAATCTTGGGAATGGTTACACATCATTAAATCTAAGACAAGGCCCTGGCACTAGTTATAATATAATCGGAGAACTTTCAAGTGGTACTAATTTTCAAATAATATCTCAATGTAATAGTAATTGGTATAAAGTACAATATAATGGAACAACAGGATATGTTTATGCACCATGTATATCTATTGTTAGCGGTAATTTAAGTAGTAGTAGTTCAAAAACAGGAACAGTTATAAATCTTAGTGGAGATATACAATTAAATTTCAGATTAGGTCCAAGCACTAATGATACTGTAATAGGTGGCTTGTCAGAAGGTACAACGTTTACTATATTATCAGAAAGTAACGGATGGTATAAAATAAACTATGATGGAACAATTGGATATGTTTACGGTTACTATGTATCTGTAGGAAATAATTCGTCAAGTTTATCAAATTCATCAAGCAATACTTCAAAATCTGGAGTTGTTAGTAATCTAAATAGCGGAGTAGATTTAAATTTTAGATCAGGTCCGAATACTGATTATAGCATAATAGGAGAATTATCAGAAGGGACAAGCGTTACTATATTATCAGAAAATAATGGATGGTATAAAATAAATTATGATGGAACGGTTGGATATGTTTATTCAAACTATATATCAATAGGAAGCGCTTCATCAAATAATTCAACAAATGCTTCAAATAATTCAACTGCAACTGTTTCAAAAACAAGTGTTTCAAAAAGTAATTCATCAAAAAAATTAAGTGATTCAAATGTTTCTAACAATGAAGCTACTAATTCATCAAATAATAATGTTGTAGGAACAAATTATGCAAATAAGGTTTCATATACAGCACCATCTGATTTAGTTGATTTTACAGCATCATATGAGGGATTTTCAGCAACACCTTATTGGAGCGGTGGTTGGACAGTAGGATTTGGACAAAATCATGGAAATTCATATCCACAGAATGTAACTTATCAAGAGGCTTTAAATACACTACAAGGTAGTTTAACTACATACATGAGTCAAGTTAAGAGCTTAACACAAGGATGTAATTTAAATCAAAATCAAATAAATGCTTTAACAGATTTTGCTTATAATTTAGGAATAGGTTCTTTAGAAAATAGTCAACTTCTTCAAGATATAAAAAATGGAAATACAAATGCATCAACCATAATGACAGATTTTCAATCTTGGAGTTATATAGGAGGTTCATTCTCATCAGGACTATATGCAAGAAGAACAGCAGAGGCTCAAATGTTCCTTTATGGACAATATAATGATCACCAATAAGAGCATAAAAATATTTTAAATAATTTTTTAGATTGAAGTATAAAAAAAGGCAATGGTAATTTATCATTGTCTTTTATTTTTTTGAAAATTTAGTGTTTACGTATAAACACTTTTGATGTACAATATAAATGGTGTTTATATGTAAACATAATAAAATTTAAAGGAGAAAAATATGGGAAGTATATTAAAAAAAAATCAAATGTCTTCTGAGGAAATACATAAAAACAGATGGATAATACTTGCAATAGTTGTTTTATTGCCTCTTATGTCTTCTTTAGATAGCAACATTGTAAATATAGCTATTCCGACAATTGAAGCAGATTTAAAGATAAATATGGCTTCAGCTGAGTGGGTTGTTAGCGCTTATCTTATAATAATATCAGCTACAATACTATTATTTGGTAGAATAGGAGATATGAAAAGTAAGGGGTTAGTATTTATAAATGGTATTATAGTATTTACATTAGGATCACTTCTTTGTGGAGTATCTATAAATATTTATTTTTTAGTCGCATCTAGAGTAGTACAAGCAATAGGAGCAGGACTTGTGATGTCAACAAATCAAGGAATAATAACTGCGGTTTTTCCCGTAACTGAAAGAGGAAAAGCACTTGGAATAACTGGTTCAGCTGTTGCACTTGGTGCTCTTATAGGACCTGCTCTTGGAGGAATCATAGTAACATATTTAACATGGCATTACATATTTTTAATAAATGTTCCAATAGGGATAGTTGCATATATTTTAGCTAGAAAATTTATACCAGTTAATATGTCAACAAAGAATGAAAAAATGGATGGAAAAGGTGCATCAACATTTTTTATTGCAATAGTATTTATATTTTCAGCTATAATGGTAGGTCAGCAAATAGGATTTAATGATATTTATATAATTTGTGCATTTATAGTTGGATTTATAGCTTTAGTTATATTTATATTTGTTGAGAGAAAAGAAAAATCACCAATGCTTGATTTGTCGCTTTTTAGAAATTCTACCTTTTCAACAAATTTAATATGTGCATGTATATCTTTTATATCAATAAATACAATAAGTATAATAGAGCCATTTTATCTTCAAGATGCATTAGGGTATAGTGCTTTTACATCAGCTATGATTATGATGTCTTATCCTATTGTTATGTTAGTTGTAGCACCTTTAAGTGGTCATATATCAGATAAGATAGGTAATGGAAAGTTAAATACAATTGGAATTTTAATAACAGGCATATCAATTATAATGTTATCTACATTGAATGTAGATTCTAGTATATTAAAAATAGTATTATTTTTATGTGTATTAGGTCTTGCAAATGGACTTTTCCAATCGCCAAATACAAGCGCTATAATGTCATCTGTACCTAAAAATAAATTAGGAATAGCAGGCGGAACTAATGCACTTATAAGAAATGTTGGACTAGCTATTGGTGTTTCAGTATCAACAACTATTCTTTATGCAGACATGAGTAGACTTGCAGGACACAAAGTTTTAGGATATATACCAGGAAAACCAGATATATTTGTGTCAGCAATGAAAGATGTTTATTTAATGGTATCTGTTCTTTGTTTTATAGCTTTTGTACTTTTTATAATCAATATGATAAGGACAAAGGCAAAGAAAAAAGTTTTACTTTAATATAAAAAATTTAAATACAAGTATAAAAAAAAGATAATGATAAATAATATATCATTATCTTTTTTAGTTTTATTTTGATAAATGGAATTATATTAATAAGTAAAAAGGAGAAAGTATATGTTTAAAAGAAAACAAATGTCTTCTGAAGAAATACATAAAAACAGATGGATAATACTTGCAATAGTTGTTTTACTACCTTTTATGGCGTCCTTAGATAGTAATATTGTAAATATAGCTCTTCCAACAATTGAAACAGAATTAAGGATAAACATGGCTTCTGCGGAGTGGATAGTTAGCATCTACCTTATAATAATATCAGCAACCATATTGTTGTTTGGTAGAATAGGAGATATGAAGAGTAAGACTTTAGTATTTATAAATGGAATTTTAGTGTTTACAATAGGATCATTTCTTTGTGGGATATCGGGGAATATTTATCTATTGGTTGCCTCAAGGGTGGTTCAAGCAATAGGTGCAGCACTTGTAATGTCAACAAATCAAGGGATAATAACAGCTATTTTTTCTGCTGAAGAAAGAGGAAAAGCACTTGGAGTAACGGGAGCTGCTGTTGCCCTTGGTGCTCTTATAGGTCCAGGGCTTGGAGGAATTATAATAACATATTTAACATGGCATTATATATTTTTGATAAATGTTCCGATAGGAGTAGTTGCATATATTTTAGCTAGAAAATATATACCAGTTGAAGTATTAAAAACTACTGAGAAAATAGATGGAAAAGGTGTTCTAACTTTTTTTATTTCGATAGTTTTTATATTTTCAGCGATAATGATAGGACAACAAATAGGATTTTCTGATATATACATAGTGTGTGGATTTATAATTGGATTTTTTGCTTTTGCAGTATTTGTTTATATTGAAAAAAAAGCAAAATCACCAATGCTTGATTTATCTCTTTTTAAAAATTTAACTTTTACAATAAACTTAATAGGGGCATGTATATCATTTATAGCAATAAATACGGTTAGTATAATAGAGCCTTTTTATCTCCAAGATGCTTTGGGATTTAGTGCTTTTTATACATCTATAATTATGATGTCTTCACCAATTATAATGCTTATAGTGGCGCCATTGAGTGGTCATTTATCAGATAAAATAGGAAATGAAATATTAAATATATTAGGAATTTTTATAATTGGAATAGTGCTGATACTATTATCCACATTAAATATTGAATCTAGCGTAGTAAGTATAGTATTATTTTTATCTACATTAGGTTTTGCAAATGGTTTATTTAAATCTCCAAATACAAATGCTATAATGTCATCTGTCCCTAAAAATAAATTAGGAATAGCAGGAGGAACAAATGCGCTTATAAGAAATGTAGGTCTTGCAATTGGTGTTTCGGTATCCACAACATTTCTTTATAAATATATGAGTAAACTTGCAGGATACAAGGTTTTAGGTTTTATACCTGGAAAGCCACATATATTTATATTTGCAATGAGGGATGTTTATTTAATGGTATCTGTTCTTTGTTTTATAGCTTTTATACTTTTTATAATAAATATGATAAAAGTAAAGATAACAAGAAAAAAGGAGTTATAAATATAAAAGTTTTAATAATAGCTTATTTAGGGTATAATAAAATAAAAAAAGCTTATCATATTTTTCTATGGTAAGCTTTTAAATATTTAAATGAAATTTATTTAAGGAGAATTATATGACAACATTTAAAAGTTTAGGTCTTAGAGAAGATATAGTAAATTCATTAAAAAATTTAGAAATAGACAAACCAACTGAAATACAGGAAAAAGCAATTCCTATCGTATTAAATGAAAAAAATTTAATAGCTCAATCTGAAACTGGGACAGGAAAGACTTTAGCTTATATTTTGCCAATAATAGAAAAGATAGATGACACTAAAAAAGACATGCAATGTATAGTTGTAGCACCTACATACGAACTTGCTATTCAAATAAATAATACTTTAAATGATTTAAAGAGAGGTATGAATAGAAAAATAACATCTTTAAGTCTAGTTGGAAGTGGAAATATTTCAAGACAGATTGAAAAGCTTAAAGGAAAACCTCATATATTAGTAGGATCTAGTGGAAGAATATTGGAACTTATAAAAAAAAGAAAGATTTCAGCTCACACAATAAATTTTATAGTTATGGATGAAGGAGATAAACTTTTAGATTTTAATTATATAGAGGAAGTAAATGCTATAATAAAATCGTGTAAAAGAGATGTTCAAAAGCTTCTATTTTCAGCTACTCTAACGGAAAAAACTTTAGAAGTTGGAAAAAAGATTTTAAAAGATTGTGAAGTTTTAAGTATTAGAGGAAAAAATCAAGTAAATGAAAATATAATTCATGGATATTTTTTAGTTGAAGAAAGAGATAAAATAGATTACTTAAGAAGAATAATTCATGCCACAAAAGCAGAAAAATTAATAGCATTTATAAATAATAATTATGATATAAATATAATGTTAGAAAAATTAAGGTATCATAAGATAAAAGTAGAGTCATTACACGGAAATAATAAAAATAGACAAAGACAAGAGGCTTTAGAAAAATTTAGAAAAGGAGAAGTCCAAGTTTTAATAGCGTCAGATGTAGCTTCTAGAGGACTTGATATAAAAGGAGTCAGTCATATAGTAAATTTAGATATACCAAGAGATTATAAAGATTATCTTCATAGAGTAGGTAGAGTTGGGAGATGTGGAAATAAGGGAATAGCGTATTCTTTAGTAAACTATAAAGAAGAAAAGACTGTTTTATCATATGAAAAAAAATTAAAGATAAAAATTCCTAGGTTATATATGTATGATGGACAAATATCAGATGTTAAGGTTGTGAAGCCAAAATTTAAGAAAAAAACTACTAAATTAAAGGTTAAAAGAAAAAACTAATTAAAAAATGATTGGATTTAAGGAGATTCATTATGAGAAATGAGGATTATTTAAACAGATATTCAAAAGAAGAGGAGTTAAAAGTTATAGAAAAGGCTAGAAAGAAAAAGGGATTAACTTATGAAGAACTTGCAAGGAGAATAAATGTAAATAAGGTATGGCTTGCTAGTGCTTTTAAAGGTCAACAATGGGTTCCAGAGGAATACATTAAGCTATTAGAAAAAGAATTAGAATTAAATACAGAGGTTTTTGATGTTCTTAGGGAACATCCATATAAGGCAGATACTGATCCTATTCTTTATAGATTGCATGAGGCATTAGATACATATGGACCTGCAATAAAAGAAATAATTCATGAAAAATCAGGGAATGCTATAATGAGTGCTATTGATTTTGGAATAGATGTTGAAATAGAAAAAGACTCTAAGGGAGATAGAGTTATTATAACAATGAATGGAAAATTATTACCATATAGTAAACAAGGAAAATATCCTTGGTAAAATAAAAAGGCTGTCTAGGAATTAGGCAGTCTTTTTGTGTGCTTAAATTACAATTTATCAGTAAAAAGCATAAAAATTATGTAAATTATTATTTTTTCTTTAAGACTTTTCTAGCAAATACTGCAAGAGATATTATAACTGCTATAGAAAAGCAAAAAGCAAATATAACTAGTATTTTAACTGCTAAAGGCATAAAAAGCACCTCCTAAAATAAACAATAATAAAATTTTACTCTAATTAAATAAACTTTTCAATAATTTAGATATTTATAATTTAATGGAATAAAATATGAAAATTTATAATATATATTTTACATAATATTTTAGGAGGGAATTTATGGAGAATAAAGTGGGTAAGAAGGCTAATTTAACTATAATATTTTTAGCGATGTTAATTTTTTCAGTAACTATTTATTGTGCAAAGACAATAAATGAAGAAAATATAATAATATTATTAAGTTTGATATGTGTTGCTACATGGGTTTGTATAGGACTTAATTTTAGAAAAGGCAATATAAAATCTCGTGAAATGTTAAGACGAGATATTAAAGAAAATTATATTGTGGGGAACACTTTGAAAAATGAAGATAATGTACTACAATCTATTTTTCAAGAAGATGAGTGTAGAGTCACTATGCTTAAGAAAGCTATGGAAGCTACTGTAATGCTACTTGATAGAGAAAATAGTATATTAGGTACTGCGGTGTTTATAAATAATGAAGGAAATCTTTTAGCAAATGGATATAAATTAAATAAAGATGGTAATTTAGTTCAATTTGAATGTGGGGACAGGTTATATTGTAAGTTTTATAATTCAGATAAAACAATAGAGGGGATAGTAGAAAAAGTTTTCAAAGATAAAGAAGGAAATTTATTTTCAATGATTTCTATAAGTTTAAATGATTATACAAAGTATTTATCCCTTGGTGATTCAAATGATTTAGGGATTGGAAATAAAGTATATGCAGTATGCCCTTTTGAAGAAAACAGAAATATAAATGTAGTGGAAGGGATAGTAGCTCAAATAAATCAAGAATATAAAATTGGTTCTGATAATATATTTAAAAGCAACAATTGTATTTTATATAATGGTATAGCAACTAAAGCATCACTTGGTGGTCCTCTTTTAAATGTGAGAGGGGAGATTGTTGGATTATTGCTTGGAAAATGCGAAGATTATGAGAGGTTAAGCTTTGCAATTTCAATAAATAATATAAAGGATATTATAAATAATGAAACTTCTGATAGTGTTATAGATGAAGTTGCATTAGATAAAAGCATTGTATAAAGAGTTAATAATTAAGTTTTTAAAGGGGATAGATATATGGTAGATAAGAAAGAAAAATATATAAGTGATTTAACTAAAAAGCTTATAAATCAAGGCGTTCAAGTAATGGATGGAGTGTCTGGAAAAATGGGTAAAAGAGGATCTGGAGTTATAGTTGATAATGATGGACATATATTTACAACTTATGAGTTAGTAGGAGAATTAGAAAATTTAAGTCCTATAGTTACGTTAAATACAGGAGAAGAAATAATAGGGAAGGTAGTATATAAAAATAAAAATAATAATTTAGCAATAATAAAAATTAATAGAATTTTTGATGAAAGTTTAGTTGCAAATTTTGGGAATGAAAATGAAGCTTTCATAGGTAGTCACGTTATTGTAGTCAGACAAATATATAAAAAGGATGAAAACATAATAACTTTAGGCAATATTATAAATAGTATGAGGCAATATAAAACTTTAGATATACATTATAATGCCAAAGTAAATGGTTATATAGAAGAAGAAAGCAAAACAGTTACCCCAAAGGGATTAATAGAAATTTTAGCAGAAACAGATAAGTATGCTTGTGGTGCAGGAGTTTTTGATGTAAAAGGAAATCTTATAGGTATGATTTCAAAACAATTAATAGATAAATGTACTAATAAGGAGTCAAATGTTATGTCTTTAGCAACTCCAGTTAGTATAATGAAAGAAATTTTTTCAGATTATAAAATTGAAAATTTGATGATAAACAATATGAGTATAAATGAGTATTTATAAACTTATTTTTCCTTTTGTAACTAAAAGGACATAAAAAAGTGATATAATATATCATATAAAGTAGATTATTATATGATTAATATAGAGTTAAGGTAGGGAGAAGGTTATGGAAGGAAAAATTTTTGAGTTAAAGTGCGGAACTATTGTAAATATAACTAGTAATAAAATAATAATAGAGAGAAAAAGTGCTAAAAGTAAGTTTAAAGGAATATATGCAAGTGAAGGCAAAGAGCAGGTAATGATAAAGTTATCAGCAATATCTAATATAATATTTGATGTTGATTTTTTGATACTTTGCGGCCTAGGGCTTCCAGTTCCTAGTGATTTTAGAGATTATAATAAACCTGATATAAAACAATATCCAAATTGTATTGTTGGAACATATGATGAATTAAAGCCAATTTATGATTATTTATTAAGCTTAACTTAAAAGCAAAAGAGACAAAATGATTATTTTGTCTCTTTAATTTTTTAAGAATTAAAGGAAGGTATACTATGGAATATAAATATAGAAGAACATCAAAAGAATAACCAAAATAATAATTATATGATATAATTATTAATAATTATTTCTTATTAATAATATATATTAAATTTAGAAAATACTAAAGAAATGAAAGAGTTCTTATTTTATGATATAATATTCTTTATGTATTAAAGGATTAGGGGGTATAATGTGATATTACTTTTAGGAATTAAAAAAAATACGAGTTTAGATGTAAGAGCAGAATTTGCAATAGCACCTAGTAGACAAAAGATATTAGTAAAGAGATTAAAAGAAGATTTTAAAGAAGCTGTAATACTATCCACTTGCAATAGAACAGAGATATATATAAATGCAGATGATTCTTTAGAAGATAATTATATAGTACATAAAATATTTGAAGATTTGCAATGGGATTATGAAAAGTTATCACCCTTTGTATTTTTATTAAAACAAGATAATGCAGTATATCATCTTATGGAAGTTGTATGTGGTTTTCATTCAAGGATTTTAGGTGAAGATCAAATCTTAGGACAAATAAAAGATAGCTATATATTAGCTAAAGAAGAAGGGGTTTTAGGTTACGAACTTCAAAAACTTTTTGAAGAAGCTTTATCATGTGGTAAAAAGTTTAGAACTGAATGTAAGATATTTGAAGTTCCAGTATCATCAGTTTCAATATCTATAACTAAAGCTCTTAGTATTAATGCAAAAAAGTTTATGGTATTAGGATATGGTGAAATGGGAAAACTTGCAGCTAAGTATATTTTAGGGCATAATATCGATAAGTTATATATAGTTGTAAGAAATAAGGATGTTGTTAATGATATAGAAGATGATAGGTTATCTGTTATATCATTTGCGGAAAAAAATAAATTTTTAAATGAAGTTGATGCAGTTATAAGTTGTACTGCTGCAACGCATACATTAATAAATAAAGAGGATATAGATGTAGAGGGAGATAGTATATATATTTTTGACCTTGCTGTTCCGCGTGATGTAGATTCAAAGGTTTCTGAAATAGATAGGGTTAGGCTTTATGATTTAGATTACATAAGCTCTATAGATGATAGAAATAAAGCAGTTAGAAAAGAAAGAATGGAGAGTTACAGATATATAATAGATGAAAAAATAGGGGAATATAATGTTTGGCTAAATACTAGAAAACTAGGCCCTATAATAAAAATGCTTAAAATGTCTGGAGATGAAACTTATCTACAAAGAGCTAAAACTTTCGCAAATAAGAGCAAGGGTAAAGAAGATTTAAAGCTTGCTAAAACTCTTATAAAAAGCGCATCTCATACATATATAAATAAAGCCATAGATGTATTAAAGGAAGAATCTTTAAAGGGAAGGCAAAAGGAATGTTTAGATATAATAAGTAAAATATTTTTACAAGATTAAGAGAGAGGGATACATATGAGTATAGTAATTGCAACTAGAAAAAGTAAGTTAGCACAAGTGCAAACCGAAATAGTTATGAAAATTTTAAGTGATAAGTTAAATTTAGATAGTGAAAAATTATTAATAGTTACAGAAGGAGACAAGAGGCTTGATGTAGCTTTGGATAAAATAGGGGGTAAAGGTCTTTTTGTAAAAGATATAGAACGTGCACTTTTAGAAGGTAGAGCACACTGTGCAGTTCATAGCATGAAAGATGTGCCATATCAATTAGAAGACAGTTTTTCTTTGATTTCTATGCCAGATAGAGATGATATAAGAGATGTTTTTGTATCTTCAAATGGGGTTCATTTTGCTGAACTAAGAAAGGGTGCCAAAATAGGAACAAGTAGTATAAGACGAGAAGCTCAAATAAAACTTCTAAGACCTGATTTAGAAATTGTCCCAATAAGAGGAAATGTTCAAACTAGACTTAAAAAGATGGAAGAAGAAGGAATGGATGGAATAATATTAGCAGCTGCAGGTCTTAAAAGGATGAATATGGAAAATATAATAACTGATTATTTTGATCCTAAAATGGTAATACCAGCTATTGGTCAAGGTGCAATTGGAATAGAAGTAGCTAAAACGTGTAAATATAATGAATATTTTAAGGAATTAGATAATAAAGAAGTAAGAATTACTGTAGATGCTGAGAGAAGCTTTATGAAAGCTTTAAATGGAGATTGTCATAGTTTTATAGGTTGTTATACTAAAATAGAAGGATTAGACCTTTATATGATGGGAACTTTTATGGTAAATAATAAAATAATAAAAAAAGATATTTTAGGAAATAAAGAAGATAATATTTTACTTGGAGAAAAATTAGCTAAAAAAATATTAAGTGTGTAAATTTAAGAGGTGAAAAATATGGATAATAAAGTTTATATAATAGGAACAGGCCCAGGGGATGAAGAACTTTTAACATTAAAGGCAGTAAAGGCATTAAAAAAATGTACAGCTGTTTTGTATGATAGATTAGTTAGTAATAATGTTTTAAATTATTTAAGTGATGATTGCGAAATATATTATTGTGGAAAAGAACCAGGATGTCATTACAAAACTCAAGAAGAAATAAATTCTATGATAGTGGCATTAGCAAAAAAAGGTCATACTGTAGGTAGAATTAAAGGAGGCGACCCGTATGTATTTGGTCGTGGAGGAGAAGAGGTTCTAGCATGTGTAGATGAAAATATTAAATTTGAAGTTGTGCCTGGTGTAACATCACCTATATCAGTTTTAAATTATGCAGGAATTCCTATAACTCAAAGAGCTATGGCTCAAGATTTTCATATAGTTACAGGAATGTCAGCTGGTACTTCTAAAATGAATTGGGAGGCTTTATCTAAAGAAAATGGAACCTTAGTATTTATGATGGGGCTTAATAATTTAGAACTTATTGTAGAAAATCTGATTCAAAATGGAAAAGACATAAATACTCCGTGTGCTGTTGTTATGCGTGGAACGTCTTCAAAACAGAAAAAAGTTATAGGGACTTTAGAAAATATAAAAATAAAGGTAGAAGAAGCTAAGCTTAAATCTCCTTGTATTATAGTAATTGGAGAAGTTGTAACATTAAATGAAAAATTAGCTTGGTATGAGCATACTCCTTTATTTGGAAAAAATATTTGCGTCACAAGATCAAGAAATCAATCATCTAATTTAAAATCAAAATTAAGAGATTTAGGAGCTGAGGTTACAGAAATAAACTCTATAAAGATAGTAAAAACACCTAAAAACTTAGATAATTATTTAGAAAAAATAAGTTTTTATGATTATATAGTTTTGACATCAGTAAATGCTGTTGAAACATTTTTTGATTATATAGTTGATAAACAAATAGATGTAAGAAGTATAAAAGCAAAATTTGCTGTTATAGGAAAAGAAACTAAAAAATCTCTTATGAGACGTGGAATAATACCATTTGTAATGGCTAGAGAATTTTATGGAGAAAGTTTATTTGAAGCTTTAAAACCACATTTAAATAAAGGAGACAAAGTATTAATGCCTTGTTCGTCATTAAGTAGAGATTATTTAAATGAGGAAATTTCAAAAGTTGGAGCAATAGTTGATAGAGTTCATATATATGACAACGTATGTGGAGAGGCTAAAAATCCAAAAGCTTTTGATGAAGTTGATGTAGTTTTGTATACAAGTCCAAGTACGTTTAATAATATGGTTGATATAGTTGGGTTAGATAAAATAAAAGAAAAGATAAACATAGCTATAGGACCTCAAACATTTAAAGCATTAGAGCAAAAAGAAGTTAATGGATTTATGTGCAAGGTTCATACAGAAGATGGGCTTTTAAAAGAAATACAAGATATATTAAAATAAATTTTTTAAAATAATTTCAATGCAAAGGAGATAAAAATGTTTAAAAGAGGTAGAAGATTAAGAGTAAATAATGAAATTAGAGATTTAGTTAGAGAAAATACTTTATCTGCTAGTGATTTTATATATCCTTTATTTGTAGTTGAAGGAGAAAATATAAAAAACGAGATATCATCTCTTCCAGGAAACTATCATGTATCAATTGATAGATTAGACGAAGTGGTAAAAGAAATTTTAGAGGCTAAAGTAAAAGGAGTAATACTTTTTGGTATACCAGCACACAAGGATGCTTGTGGAACAGAAGCTTCAACAGAAGATGGAATAGTTCAAAAAGCTGTTAGAAAAATTAGAGAGCTAACAGATAAATTATTAGTTATAACAGATGTTTGTATGTGTGAATATACAGATCATGGACATTGTGGAATATTAAATGATAAAGATGTAGATAATGATAAAACATTAAAGCGCTTAGGAGAAATAGCATTATCACATGCAAAGGCAGGGGTACATGTTGTGGCTCCATCTGATATGATGGATGGAAGAGTTGAATATATTAGAGAAGTATTAGATAAAAATGGTTTCGAATATGTTTCTATAATGGGATATTCAGCTAAGTATTGTTCAGCTTTTTATGGGCCATTTAGAGAAGCGGCTGATTCAACTCCAAGTTTTGGAGATAGAAGAACATACCAAATGGATCCTGCAAACACTAGAGAGGCTTTAAAAGAAGTTCAATGGGATGTAGAAGAAGGGGTTGATATGGTTATTGTGAAACCAGCACTTTCTTATTTAGATATAATGCACCAAGTGAGAAGCAATTTTAATGTACCAGTTGTAGCATATAGTGTAAGTGGAGAATTTGCTATGGTGAAGGCTGCAGCTAAAATGGGATGGATAGATGAAAAGAAAATAGCGTTAGAAATGTTGTTATCTATGAAGAGAGCTGGGGCAGATATGATAATAACATATTATGCTTTAGAGGCTTCTAAGTGGCTAAAAGAAAATTAAAATAGAGTCAAATAAATGCTATATCTAGTTTGATATAGCATTTTTGTTTGATTTTGCTTTTATTAAATTCTTAGATATCATAGAATATAAAAACTGTCCATAAAATTTTTTAAACATATTAATTTTACTATTTGGATAAAAATAAAGTTCATTCCAATTATTCTCTATCCAAAAGGCCTTGTCCAAAGAAAAAATATTCATGGCTAAAGCTTTTTGTACACTAAAGTAAGAAACATCTTTAAATGAAGGTGTATACTCAGCTTTATTACAAACGATGTTCATAAAAGTAGATAATTCATCAGAAGTTAGAGGTTTAGAATGTATCTTACTACCAATTCTAAGGGCATGGCCACAAGAAAATACTCCCCATTGTCTTAAAGATTCCTCAATAGATTTTAATGTGTTTTTGGCACCAGAACCTTGAGTGTTTATAATTAAAAAACTAGGTTTTCCAGCTATATCACTTCTATGAAACCATACACATGTTCTGTCAATAAAGGCTTTTAAAATTCCACTCATGTTATTTAAATATACTGGAGTGCCTATTATAAAGCCGTCACATTTCTTTAGTTTTTCCATTAAAATATTAACATCATCATTTAAAACACAATATCCTTTTAAAATACAACATTCACATCCAATACAAAAATTTATTTTATAATCATGCAAATTTATTATTTCTGTATTAAAATCATGTCTTTTTAAATTTTCTTCTGCTTGAAGCAAAAGATTATACGTATTTTTTTTGCGTTTACTACAATTTATAAGTAAAATATTTTTCATTTAAATTGCTCCTTATTTAAAATTAATTAACTATATTATACACTATTTATAATAATAATGTAATTTAAAATAGAGGATAGATAGAGCTATCTACAAACTCTATTTATCCTCTAAAGAATTATTTATAGTAATTTCTACTTTAACAATACGTTTCTTATTAACTTCTTTTATTTCAAATATTATATCCTTGTAATTAACAATACAGTCATCATCTTTTTTAGGAATATATCCTATAAGTTTTATTATAAATCCGCCTAAGGTATCATAATCATCAGACTCTGAGTCTAAATTTATATGAAGTTTTTCATTAAGTTCATTAATAGATATAAGACCGCTAGCTAAAAATGTATTTTTGTTTATATTCTTTAATAGGATTTCTTCATCATCAAATTCATCACCAATATCACCCATTACTTCTTCGATCAAATCTTCAATAGTTACAATTCCAGAAAAGCCACCATATTCATCAATTAAAATAGCCATATGTTTTCTTGAAATTTGAAGTTCTTTAAATAATTCATCAATGTTTTTCATTTCAGGTACAAAGTAAGGTGCATGTAATATGTTTCTTAAGTTTACGTTATCAAACCCTACTTTGTATGCCTCGCACAAAAAATCTTTCATATATAAAATCCCTATTATATTATCAATATTTCCTTGGAATATTGGAATTCTAGAATATTTTTCATTTAACAGACTATTTAAATAAGTATTAGCACAATCGTCAATATTAATCATATATACATTGGTTCTAGGAGTCATGACTTCTTTTGCAAGCTTATCATCAAATTCAAATATGCTGTTTATCATATCTTTTTCTGTTTCATTTATAACTCCATGTTCCTGCCCAACATCAACTAAAGACTTAATCTCTTCTTTTGAAACTTTTTCTTCTAAATTTTTACTGTTTACATTAAACAATCTTATTAAAAAATTAGTTGAGATTGACAAAAGTTTTACAAAAGGTATTGTGATTTTTGATATAAGCATAATTGGTTTAACAGCATACATGGCTATTTTTTGAGAATTTTGAAGAGCCAATCTTTTAGGGAGCAGTTCTCCAAAAACCAAAGTAATATAAGATAAAATTATAGTAACCACAATTAAAGAAATTTCGTGAGCGTAAGGTATATTTAATGTTTCTAAAGAATTTCCAAATACATTTGATATGCCAGTTGCTGCTGATGCACTTGAAAAAAAACTAGCTAAGGTTATTCCAACTTGTACAGTAGATAAAAATTTAGTTGGTTCTTGCAAGAGCCTTTCTATAAGTATGGCATTTTTGTTTCCTTCCTCTGCTAAAACTTTTATTTTATTTTTATTTAAAGATACAATAGCCATTTCACTTGCGGAAAAAAAGGCGTTTATCAAAGTCAATATTAATATTAAAATAAATTGAAAAATAAGAGAATTAGCCTTAAAAGAACTATTCATAGGTATTCCTCCTAAAAGTGTAATTTAAGAATAATTATAGAATACCCAATATTTTTATTTATTAAACAGAGAAATATCTAATAAGATAAATAACATTTATGATAAAAATAACGAAAAACGTAGAAAAAGCTAGATATATTAAATTTTATTAATAAAAATAAAATAAATTAACCATATATTAAATACAATATATATTGACTGTATTTGTGGGTAGTATTACAATAAATACATAACAAAAGAAAAACTAATTTAATTAGGTGATATCCTTGGATAGATATGAGTTAGAATTGCAAGAAAAATAAGAAAATTTGCAATAAAGGTTGTAAAATGCTATAAAGGCAAAGGACCTGATAATGTTAAAGTTAAAATTAATGGTGGCACTATAACTATAGAAGTTAGAGGAATATTATCTAAATTGTCTGATATCCTTGTAAAACAGGGAGCAAGAGATATAGTTATGGATTATTGGAAGTATATTAAGCCACATTTAGAAAAAGAATTTTTGCAAGAAGCCTGTGATATTATAGGTGGAGGATTCGACTACAGTTGGGAAGTTAAAAACTTGGAATTAGAAGATAATGAAAGAATTGTAGTTATAAAAGTAAATAAACATTGATTGGATTAAAAAGAAAGATTATATCTTAGCTTTTAGATAAGTCAGTGCAAAACATTAAATCATTAAAAGTTTATAAAAATAATTTTAATTTTTATAAGTTTATTTTTGATTTTATAGTATGTTTTTGTGCTGACTTTTTAATTTATATATGAAATACATAAAAAATAATATTAAGGAGAGATGTGAAATGAGAACAAAAGTGTTAGAAACATGTCCATACTGTGCTAGTGGATGTCAATTATATCTAATAGTTGAAGATGGAAAAGTAATAAAAGCAGAACCAGCAGATGGTAGAACAAATCAAAAAACATTATGTCTTAAAGGACATTATGGATGGGATTATTTAAATGATCCTCAAATATTAACAAGGAGATTACAATCTCCAATGATAAGAAAAAATGGTGTATTAGAACCAGTATCTTGGGAAGAAGCTATAAAATATGTAGCTGATAATCTTTCAGCTATAAAGGAAAAGTATGGACCTGATTCAATTATGATGACAGGATGTGCAAGAGGCTCAGGGAATGAAGCCAATTATATAATGCAAAAATTTGCAAGAGCAACAATTGGAACTAATAATATAGACCACTGTGCAAGAGTGTGTCATGGTCCTACATTACCAGGTCTTGTTTATTGTTTAGGTGATGGTGCTATGTCAAACTCAATAGAAGAAATAGAAGATACTGATTTAATATTTGTTTTTGGATATAATGGCGCAGATAGTCATCCAATAGTTGCAAGAAGAATAGCTAAAGCTAAAGAAAAAGGAGCTAAAATAATAGTAGTTGATCCAAGACAAACTGAAACTTCAAAGTTTGCAGATCTTCAATTATACATAAAGGGCGCAACTAATATGGCTCTTGTTAATGCATTTGCACATGTTTTAATAGAAGAAAAATTATATAAAGAAGATTATGTTAAAAACTTTACAGAAGGATTTGAAGAATATAAGAAAATAGTAGAAAAGTATACTCCAGAGTATGCTGAAACTATAACAGGAATTAAGGCGGACGAAATAAGACAAGCTATAAGAGAATATGCAAAAGCTAAGAATGCAACAATTCTTTATGGAATGGGTGTTTGTCAATTCTCACAAGCAGTTGATGTTGTACGTGGATTAGCTTCTTTAGGTCTTTTAACAGGAAATTATGGTAGAGCAAATGTTGGTATAGGACCTGTTCGTGGTCAAAATAATGTTCAAGGTGCTTGCGATATGGGAGCGCTTCCAAGCTATCTTCCAGGTTATCAAAAATTTACTGATAAAAAGATAAGAGAAAAATTCGAAAAAGCTTGGGGAGTAAAAATTCCAACAGAAAAAGGTGAGTCTTTAACAGAAGTACCAAAACTTGTTTTAAAGGATAAAAAGCTAAAAGCTTATTACATAATGGGTGAAGATCCAGTACAAAGTGATCCAAATGCTGCAGAAGTTAGAGAAGCTTTAGATGAATTAGAGTTTGTTATAGTTCAAGATATATTTATGAATAAAACAGCTCTTCATGCAGATGTTATATTACCTGCAACAGCTTGGGGAGAACATGATGGAGTTTATTCATCAGCAGATAGAGGATTCCAAAGAATAAGAAAAGCTGTAGAGGCAAAGGGTGATGTTAAAACTGATTGGGAAATCATATGCGAAATATCAACTGCTATGGGATATAAAATGGCTTACAAAAATACAGAAGAGATCTGGAATGAACTTATAGATCTTTGTCCTACATTCACTGGTGCAACTTATGAAAAGATGGAGAAATTAGGAGGAGTTCAATGGCCTTGTACAGATAAATCAGATGCTGACAAAGGAACTTCATATCTTTATAAGGATAATAAGTTCACAACTCCAAGTGGAAAAGGTGTATTATTTGCATGTGAGTGGAGAAAACCAGGTGAGGAAGTAGATGATGAATATCCACTTAGCCTTTCAACTGTAAGAGAAGTTGGACATTATTCAGTTAGAACAATGACTGGTAATTGTAGAGCATTAAGAGCTTTAGAGGATGAACCAGGACGTATACAAATGAGTATAGAAGATGCTAAAGAACTTGGAGTAAAAGATGGAGAATTAGTTAGAGTAACATCTAGAAGAGGTTCAGTTATAACTAGAGCATCAGTTTCAGAGAGAATAAGAAAGGGCTCAACATTTATGACATATCAATGGTGGGTTGGAGCTTGTAATGAATTAACAAATGATGCATTAGATCCAATTTCTAAAACACCAGAATTTAAGTATTGTGCTGTAAAAGTAGAAAAAATGGAAAATCAAGAAGAAGCCGAAAAAGAAGTAGAAAAAGAATATAATGAAATAAGAAGAAAAATGGGAATAAAAATAAGATAAATTAATACTATATTTAACATTTTAGGAGGATTACAGATGGATAAAGTTTTAGAGTGTAAAGTTATAAAAATAGAGAATGAAAAAATTTTAAAAGATTTTAAGGAAGTTATAGTTAGGGAATATCCATTAACTATAATTTTAAATGGTAAGAAATTAGCAACACTTTTGTGTAGTCCTAAAAAGTTAAAAGAACTAGCTATTGGTTTTTTAAGAACTGAAAGACTTATAAAGGATTTAAAGGATATAAAGACTATAAATCTTGATGAAGATTTAGGAGTCGTTTATGTTGAAACTTTAAACAAAAATTTAAAGAGAGAGAGTTTTTATTCTAAAAAGATAGATTTAAATAGTATAGAGGATTTTGAAGATACATCTCTTGCAGCAAGTAATTTCTTAACTAGCGTAAATTGTGAAAGTGTAAGAAGTGATTTAAAGTTAAATATAAATAAAATATTTGAATTTATGAAAAAAAATCTTGATTATTCTAATGTATTTAAAGAAACTGGAGGAGTGCATTGTGTAGCTCTTTGTGATAGAGAAAATATATTAGTTATAAATGAAGATGTTGCAAGACATAATGCTTTAGATAAGGTAATCGGTGAATCTTTAGAAAAGGAAATATATTTAAAGGATAAGATAGTAATTTTAAGTGGAAGAGTTTCTTTAGAAATGATTTTAAAATGTGCAAAACTTAATATTCCTATAATAATATCTAAGTCAGCTCCAACTAGTTTATCTGTAGCTTTAGCTAAAATGTTAAATATAACTTTAGTAGGATTTGTTCGTGGAAATAAAATGAACATATATTCAGGTGATGAAAGAATTGATTATTAATAAGGGGAAAAGATATGAAAAATAAAGTAAACTCATTTGTTATAGCAGATCATAATAAATGTGTAGGATGCAAATTATGTGAAGTTGCATGTTCGAATGTACACAGTAAAAATGAAGAAGCTAGAAAAACTATAAGTGCAAGAAAAGGTCCAATCATTCCAAGAATATTTGTGACTAAAATAGGAAAAGTAAAGATGCCAATTCAATGTAGACATTGTGAAGACATGCCTTGTGGAAAAGTATGTCCTGTAAATGCTATAAAGAAGGTTGATAATAAGGTGATTTTAGATGAAAGTATATGCATAGGATGTAAAACTTGTGCCGTTGCGTGTCCTTTTGGAGCTATTGAAATGACAACAATAGATAAGGATACCGAAAATGAAAGAACTATTGCGTTAAAATGTGATTTATGTGCAAATTCTGATAGTCCGGCTTGTGTTAAAGTTTGTCCTAAAAAAGCTTTAAGGCTTGTAAATCCTAAAGAAGAGGAAAATAGAAAAAGAGAAGAAGTTGTTAAAACTCTTAGAAACGTTGTACAAGGACTTTAAAATTTAATATAGATCTAGAAAGAAGGAAACTTGGTAATGGAAACAAGTGGAATAATTAATATTGATAAAGAATTGTGTGAAGGGTGTGGCAGATGTAAGGAAATATGTCCTGTTGATGCTATTTATGGAGAAGAGGGAGAAGCTTATACAATAGATCAAGATAAATGTGTTATGTGTGGACAATGCGTTCAAATTTGTAGTGCCTATGATACAGAATTTAATAAAGATATGAAAAAAGGCAGTAAAAGATTTAAAGAGCGTGGGATGATAGACAAGATTACAGAGCCAATATTTGCAGCTTACAATAAGGGAACTATAAGGGAACTTAGAGAAGTTTTGAAAGATCCTAATTTATTTACAGTTGTTCAGTGTGCTCCTGCAATTAGAGTATCACTTGGAGAAGATTTTGGCTTAGATTATGGAACATTAGTTGTTGATAAGATACCAACAGCTCTTAGAAAACTTGGTTTTGATAGAGTTTATGATACTAACTTTGGTGCTGATGTAACTATTATGGAAGAGGGTACAGAACTTATAGAAAGATTAAAAGAACATAAAAATCTTCCAATGTTTACATCATGTTGTCCAGCTTGGGTTAAATTTATAGAACAGGATTATCCAGATCTTTTAAATCATTTATCAAGTTGTAAGTCACCTCAACAAATGGCAGGAGCTTTATTTAAAAGTTATGGGGCAAAAATAAACGATATAGATCCTAAAAAAATATTTAGTGTTGCTATAATGCCTTGTACTTGTAAGCAATATGAAGCCAATAGAGAGGAAATGCAAAATAATGGTTATAAAGATGTTGACTTAGTTGTTACAACAAGACAACTTGCGGTACTTTTAAAAGCAGAAGGAATAGATTTAAAAGATTTAGAACCACAAGGGTTTGATGTTCCACTTGGTGGATATTGTGGTGCAGGAGCAATATTTGGAGTTACAGGTGGAGTAATGGAAGCTGCTATAAGAACAGGATATGAGTTAGCTTCTAAAAAGCCTCTTGATAATTTTGAACTTAAATTTTTAAGAGGTGGAGAAGGAATAAGAGAAGCTAAGGTAGATTTAGGTGGACAAACTCTAAATGTTGCTATGGTAGCTGGTCTTAAAAATGTTAGAAGTGTTTTAGATAGTGTAAGGCAAGGAACATGTAATTATGATTTTGTAGAAGTTATGGCATGTCCAAATGGATGTATAAGTGGAGGAGGACAGCCAAAGCTTGTACTACAATGGAAAAGAGAAGAAGCTTATAGCAAGAGAAGAGCTTCTATATATGCTCATGATAAATCAATGGAATTTAGAAAATCTCATGAAAATCCTAATGTTAAAAAGGTGTATGAGGAATTTTTAGGAAAGCCTTTAGGAGAAAAATCTCACCACTTGTTACATACTAAGTATAAAGATAGAAGCAAAAATTTTAATAAAGGAGAAAAATAATAATGAATAGTTTTGTAATAGCAAATCCTAATAAATGTTTAGGTTGTAGAACTTGTGAAATTGCATGTGTTGATGCTCATACTGAAAAGAATATATTTATAGGTGATAAAGATATAGAAAATTTTAATCCTCGTTTAACAGTTATAAAAATAGCAGGAATAAGTGCTCCAGTCCAATGTAGGCAATGTGAAGATGCAGCTTGTTTAAAGGCATGTCCAAATCGTTCAATAACTATGGAAGATGGATTAGTAAAAATAAATAGAACAACTTGTATTGGTTGTAAAACATGTGTAGTTGCGTGTCCATTTGGAGCAATGACTATGGCTGAAGAGGTTGTTAATAAAAAAGTAAAAATAGTGGCGAATAAATGTGATTTGTGTTTTGGAAGAGATGCAGGTCCAGCGTGTGTTGAAATTTGTCCAACAAAGACATTAACTTTTGTTAAAAGTGAAAGATTTCAAGAATCAGTAACTTCTAAAAGAGAAGAAAGTCTTAAACAATTGATGGATTTAAATTATTAATTATAAGCCACTTAATCTTTTGAGATTAAGTGGTGTTTTAAAATAATTTTAGATTGTTTAACTAAAAAATCATGTGTATAAGATTTAAAATTATGTTACAATTAAAAATAAAGATTAGAAGTGGAGGTGTAAAGATATGTTAGATTCTTATGGAAGAAGCATAAATTATCTTAGAATATCCATAACAGATCTTTGCAATTTGCGATGTAGATATTGTATGACAGATAAAGGTGTTATAAAAAAAGAATTTGAAGAGATTTTAACTTTAGAAGAAATAGAAAAGATAACAAAAGAATTTGTAAAGCTTGGAATTAACAAAATAAGGATAACTGGAGGAGAACCTTTAGTAAGAAAGGGAATATTAAAACTTATAAGGGAAATAGGTTCTTTAAAAGAAGTTAAAGATTTTGCAATGACAACTAATGGAACAATGCTAAAGAAATATGCAAAAGAACTTAAAAATGCAGGACTAAATAGAGTTAATATAAGTTTAGATACATTAGATCCTAAAAAATACAGCCATATAACTCGAGGTGGAGATATAAAGAATGTTTTAGAAGGTATAGAAGAAGCAAAAAAGGTAGGACTTACACCTATAAAACTTAATGTGGTTTTAATAAAAGGATTTAATGAAGATGAAATAGAAGATTTTGTAAATTTAACAAGAGATGAGAATATAGATGTAAGATTTATAGAACTTATGCCAATTGGACAAGTTTGTCAATGGTCATTAAATAGATATTTGTCTAATAATACTGTTTTAGAAAAATGCAGTTATTTAGAAAGAATAGAATCTGCGGATAAATCATCTCCTGCTGTTTATTATAAATTGAAAAATGGTAAAGGAAGAGTAGGGCTTATAAATCCAATATCATGCAAATTCTGCTCAAATTGCAATAGGATGAGACTTACAGCTGATGGGAAAATTAAGGCATGTTTGCATTCTGATGAAGAGATAGATATTATGAAATATTTAAGACAAGATATGGATATATCAGGAATTTTGAAAAATATTATAAAGGACAAGCCAAAAGAACATAATTTAGAAGATGGAAGTTACATAAAACGAAATATGATGGCCATAGGCGGTTAAAAAGGAGAATAATAATGGAAGGTAAAGTTATATCAGTTAACATAAGCGAAACAAAAGGGGTTGTAAAAAATCCAATAGAATCAGGTGAATTTAAAGAAAATCATGGTCTTGTAGGTGATGCTCATAGTGGAAATTGGCATAGACAAGTTAGTCTTTTAGCTTTAGAGAGCATAGAAAAGATGAATAAGGCAGGTGCTAAAGATTTAACTCCAGGAAAATTTGCAGAAAATTTAACAACAGAGGGGATTGTTTTATATGAATTACCTGTGGGCACTAAAGTGCAAATAGGAGAAACACTTCATGAAGTGACACAAATAGGAAAGGAATGTCATAAGGGGTGTGCTATAAAACAATTAGTTGGAGATTGTGTTATGCCAAGAGAAGGTATTTTTACTAAAGTTTTAAAAGGTGGAATTATAAAAGTTGGAGATAAAATTACGGTTCTTTAAAATGTATAGTTTTTTTAGCAGAAGCTTACAATAATCTTAGGAGATTATTGTAAGCTTTATTTGTTTTTATAATAAAATTATAAATTTTTTAATTAAAACTATATATGGAAAAATAAATTTAATAAATATATAATTATTATAATTAAAGAAGATATATGTAAAATAGAATAATTTGTTTTTACTATATAGCTTATAGAGTTAATTTGATTTTAAGAGAGGAAGATAAGTATATGTATAAACTTGTATGTATAGATATGGATGGGACATTATTAAATAAACAACATGAGGTTAGTTTGGAAAATAAGAAAGCTTTAAAAGAAGCTTTAGATAAAGGAGTAAGAATTGCAATATCAACAGGGCGTGTTTATCCAACTATTGAGATATATTCTAAGCTTTTAGGAATAAATGTTGATGTAATTTGTTCTAATGGTGCCTACATAAAAGAGAGAGATAGTGGAGATGTAGTTTTTCAGTCTACATTGAGTGAAAAATTATTTAATAAAATTTATGAATTAATAAAGAAGTATAATTTTTTAGCGTATTTTGATACTCTTGAAGGAATAATATCAGAAACTAAAATTCCTAGTAATGATAGCTATAGACTTATGAATAGTTGGGTTAATGAAGAGAAAATAAAACTTTATGAAGTTTCTGATTTTAGAGAAGCTTTTAAAGATAAAAAGCACAGTATATTAAAAGTTATTTTAATACAAACACTAACAAGCAAGAGTTTTGAAGAGGCTAAAGATGATTTAATTGAAATTTCATGTACAGGAGATATAGTTCATTCTTGGAATGGAGCATTAGAGATTATGGAAAAAGGAACTACTAAAGGAAATGCTGTGCAAATGTTAGCTAAAAAACTTAATATAAAAAAAGAAGAGATAATGTGTATTGGAGATAGTGGAAATGATTTATCTATGTTAAATGAGGCAGGACTTGCGGTTGTTATGGGAAATGCTGAAGATGATATAAAAAAATATGCTGATTTTATAACTGATAGTAATGAAAATAGTGGTGTTGCAATGGCTATAAATAAGTTTATCTTAAATAAATAAGAGTTTTAAAATTGCATACACATTACTTTTTAAATATAGTGTAATGTTGTATAATAAATTCTGAGGTATTCCTTATACATAAAAATGAATGAAGTTAATTTGTTTTATATATGATGAAAAATGTCGATAGAAAAATAAAACATATAATCAAAAATATGGTAATATTATCATAAGATAAATTATTTTTATGTATAAGGAGGAAATATGGAAAATTTAATAGGGAACATAATAGGTTCGTTTATAAAACAAGGAGTAATAGGTTGGATTATTATTTTTATTATATTAATATTGGCTATTTTATCGTATAAATTTAGCAACATTTCTAAGAATAGTTATGAAAATTTATTAGATAGTTTTAATAATGCCTTGGAAATAGAAAAGAGTATAGGTGAACACAAAAACCTGACGTTAAAAGTATTTAAACAAGATATATTAAAAAACATAGATGAGGAATTTAAAAAAAGTGCACAATTAGGAACAGATAATATAAATACAGAAGCTATTATTCAAAAAAATTTAGATAGAGAGATTTTAGGTAAAGAAGCTTTAGCAATGGTAATTCCAACATCTTGTATAGCTTTAGGACTTATAGGAACATTTCTAGGGCTTACAACTGCTATAATGAGTACGACAAAAGCTCTTTCTCTGGGAACTCAAAGCATGGTTGATTTTGCTAAAAATATGGAAGCACCTTTATCTAGTATGTCTAGTGCTTTTTGGACAAGCATTTTTGGCGTGTTATCTTCTCTGGTATTAAATTTAGCTAATGTAAAAATGAAGGGCTCTAAAGAAAAATTCTATGATGTTTTTGAAAGTTATTTAGACAATAAGGTTTTTGCACTTTATGCTAAAAATTTTAATAGCGAGTTTTGTGAATTTAATAAAATTATAAGAGAATCTATGATTTCATTAACAGATGAGATGAAAAATCTTTTTAAATATGGTGTAGATGAATTAGTTAAAGGAATAAATAAGAATAATTTAGATTTAACCAAAACTGTTGAAGGTCTTTCAAATTATACCAAGGATTTAGATAGACTTACAAATAGTTTAAACATATCGATAGAAAATTTTAAAAATCCTGTAGATGTGTTTAAAACATCAATTTATGAGTTTATATCTATAAGTGATGATTTGATGTATAGAAATAAAGAAAATATAGGTAAATTTTGTGATAAATTAGAACGTATAGATAATAATTTATCATATTTATACCAAGGTATTGATTTAAATAGTGAAGAACTTAAAAATGTATCTGCTTTATTGAAAAATCAAGATAAGATATTAGAGTGTAGCTATGACAGGTTAATAGACGTAACAGATAGTTTAAAGAATATATATGAAGGTAATAAAAATGATTTACATCTTCAAATACAAAATCTAAATTCAAGTTATATTACATTTAAGGAAGGAATGAATGATTTTACATCTAGTTTAGATATCATACAAAAAGAAATTTCAAATGGAATTTCTAAAAGTTTTAAAATAGGAATGGACAATGTAGCTGATAATATAGTTAAAAAGCTAGATAAATCGTTAATAGATTTAAAAAAATCTACAGAACAATTAAATACTAATAGCTTGATTGTAGGTCAGTTAGTTAAGGCTACTAATGAATGGGTTGCTTTAACTAAGGAAAGTGCAATAGGAGTTCAATAATTTAAGGGGGATATTTTTCTATGAAAGTTAGAAGTAGAATAAATAGAAGATATGAAGAAATACCATCTTATTGGCCTTCTTTTGTTGATATAATGACAACTGTTGCGCTTGTATTTTTCTTTATTATGATTATAGCAATTGGTGTATCTAGTATATTTGTTGATAATATAGCTGCCAAAAGAGAGTTACTTTATGATAAGATAGAGATGAAACTTAATAAAAATAATGTTGATGAAAGTATAATAAATTTTAATAGAGAAAAAGGGAAAATAGAAATAAATACAGAGACTTTTTTTGATAGTGGTGTGTCAATGTTGAAAGAAGATGGAATAGAAATGGCTAGTATTTTAAGTGAAATATTTTATGAGCTTTTATTAGAAGAAGATATAGCAAATGAAATACAATATATAGAAATAGTTGGTCATACTGATTTTGCAGGTAGCACAATAACAGGTAGAACATTATCAACTAATAGGGCTGTGGCTTTTTTAAATGAAATAGTAAAAGAAGATAGTATTTTAGAGAATAAATTTGGAGCAAAATTTAAGGCATCTGGTATGTCTGAATTTGAAAATTATAGTACAAAGGAAGAAAGAGATAGGGGATTAGATGAATATGATGTAGAGGCAACTAAAAATGATAGAAGAATTGAGGTTAGGATGGTATTTAAGAATACCGATTTGGAAGAGGCTTTAATAGAAAGAGCTAATAATAAAAGTGATGAATAGGTGTGACATTTATGCAAGAAATAATCCATGAGTTATTTACCGAAGAAGAGTTAAAGATATTTGATGAAGAGAGGATAAATTTAAATCTTAAGAAAATTATAGGAGATCTTGAGAATAGAAAAATAAATTTCTATTCTCTTGGAAATGATCAGCTTTATAGAGAGATATTGCCTAGATATTTTAAGTGGCAAGGATATGGATATTTAAGTAGTAGTAGTCTACATATATTAAAAGATTATATGTTAAAAGATAGAGATTTAGCGGATATAAATTTAGCGATTCTTCTTTTAGATACAGGAATAATTGATAAAATTCCAGTATCTGAAAAAAATCCTTTAGATACAGATAACGTTATAAAGTATAAAAGAAGTAAGGGACTTAAAGAAAAAATAACTATAAGTTATGATGTATTAGATAGATTTCCCTTTTATATAAAAGAAGTCCAATGTGGTCATAAAAATATAATAAGTATTCAAGTTGATAACGAGGGAAGCAAGAAAAAAGTAACGTTAGATATAGATATACCAGCTAATGACCATGTGACTTATAATTTTACTGAAAGTTTAATAATATATACAGATTTTGAAATTAAAACGATAGATTTTTCTATTGTTTGTGACACTACATTGCCTAGTAATGTTACAAAATCCATAGATGATTTTGATAGTTTTTTAAAGCTTGTAAAAATAAATAGAAAATCTGCAAGAAGTATTTTTAGTAATGAAGATGGATTTAAGGCATTTTTAGAGCAAAGTGGTGATATAGAACAAATTTTAAATTATGAAGATTGTAAGCAAATAAGCAAGGAAATAGAAACGTATCCTTTTTCACTTTTTTGTGATATAAATGAGATAAACAAGGACTTACTATTTAAAGAAACTTTTAATTCTAAGAAAATATTAGCTTTGCAACCTGATAATATTGAAGAGAAAAATATAGCTAAAGAGGAAGCTAATAAAGAGAAAGTTGTGCAGGAGATAGTTGTATCAAATAAAACTAAGGTAAAAGAAAAAAATGAAGATTTAAGCGTACAACAATCTAGTAATTCTAACATGGAAAAAAATAGAGATTCTAGTGCCAATAAAGAACAAAATGTAAAAAAAGATATTATTAAAAATGATTTTATTAAAGAAAAAAATATAGAAGAGATTAAAGAGGAATTATCTGTTAATAAAAAAAGTAAAGAAGAGGACTCTTTGATAAAAGATAAATGTGTGTCAAAAGAGGATAAAGAAGAATCTTTAAATGAAACATCAAATCAAATGGATATTCAAAAAGAAGATAGTAGAACTATTTCTTTAGAATACACAGGAAAAGTAGAAAGTGTTAAAGAAAATAAAATAAAATATAGTAAAGAATTATTAGATAAATCTAAGAATAAAAAAGAAGAAAAAAGCAATATTGTGGATTATAATCAAATAAAAAAGAAAAAAGAAGAAAAAAAATTAGTTGATTTTAATGATAAGTCTGAGTCTTTGGAAAATACAAAAGAAAAAGAAAATGACTTAAATAAAGAAAATATTAAAAATCAAGTTAAAATAAAAAAAGCGGATGATAAACATTTAGAAAATGAAGGTTTAGAAGAGTTTAAGATAAAGGAGCTTCAAAGGGATAGTAAATATAGGATAACAAGGAAAGAGGAGAAAGATGAAAATAAAAAAGATATGAATATTATATGGAAAATAAAACAAATGTTAAAAGGCTTTAAAAGAAGCTAGGAGGTGACTAGAAGTTTTGGAAATTATTAGACTTCTTCAGAAGATACATGAAAACTTAGAATACAAGGATATTTTTTCAGACGATTATATAAATCTTAAGGAACGAAGTATTAAAAAATTAAAAATAGGAGAGCCTTTAGTAAGCTTTGATCAAAGGGGACGATATGAAGAAGATAATAGATGGTTTGCAATGGTAAATACGCTTATAGAAAATAACACATGTCTTCCTTTAGAGGCATATCTTTTAATAGCTATAGAACTTAGATATGAATATTTAAGTGATATAAAGAGAAAATTTACTGTTAAAAAAAGAATTTATACTTATATTGAAAATCTTATTTTTGATGATATTCATTATAATATGGATGGGGGTACTTTAAGTAGTATAATAGATTCTTTAGAAAAAGAATATATTCATGAAAATAAATTAAAGCTTATAAAACTTAAGTTTGACAATTTAGATAAGATTTATATAGACAAAGAAAAAACTTTATTTAAAAATGGAATAATAGGTTTTATTTTTGAAAAAACATCTAAAATAGAAATTAGTAATTATTACTTTAATTTAGATAACTATTATTTTATTCCAAGAGATAATGGATTAATATTAGACATTAAAAATTTAAAGGTTTTAAGGCAATTTTATAAGGATAAGCTTTTAGATTTTAAAGGTACAGCTTATGATTATTTAAATAACTATATAATAAAAGATGGAGAATTTAGTATCTATAATAAATATCTAAGAATATTATCTTATATAATTGTAGATGAAATAGCTAAGGGAAAACTTACGGCTGTAAATGAGAAAATAATTAAGATATTATCTAAGTCTGATAAATTATATAATGCTGAGGAAATGAAAGAAGTATATTCTTTTATAAAAAATACAAATTTAGATAGGTTGCTTAAGGAATTTAAGGAAAAACCAAATAAAACAATGTTTAATAAAGCATTAGGCAAAATACAAACTAGTGATGATTTGTATAGTTTTGTAAAATCAGCCCCTAAATTTATGGACGAACCCATAGATATTGAAACTTATATAGATATTGTGAAAATGTGTGCAAGTAGGCAAGAGTTTAATTTAAAAATTGCAATGCTTTGTGAGGAGATAATAAAAAAGAATCCAATAATTTAGATGATATTTTAACATATTTAAAAAAGATGTATGAAAATAATATATTTACGAGAAATTCAAAACAAATTTTAGAATATATAAAACTTACTACAAAAGATGATGTTAGAGTTAATTATATGCTATTATCCTTAAAATCTGATGAAGGAAATTTTGATTTAGAATTTATGGATGATTTTTTAAAACTTTATAGTTTATCAGAGGATAAAAGTGATTTTGATAATATAATAAATAAAATAGTTAATAAATGTGAATATATATCTAAAAAGGAGCTTGTAGATATAATATATGATTTTTATTTAAGAAATAATGATATAAATTCTTTGAAAATATTAGTGAGAAATATTAATAATAAAGGTTTAGAGAGAATAAAAGAAATCTTTAAAAAAGAGGATGTATTAAAACTTTTTGAGTTTTACAATAGAAAGATAACGATAGATGAATATATAGAAGGATTAGATCTTTTTGAAAATTATAAAGATGATTTAGAAATAATTCCTTTTGGAGTTAGTATTTTAGAGAAGCTATATAATAAAGCGAATGCTAATGTTTTAAAGCAAATAAACAGAAAATATTTTAATATTATTAAAGAACTATCAAATAAAAGTATTATAATACTATCAAATTATATAGATATAATTTTGCAAAATCTTCTTGATGGAAAGAATTTAAATGATGATGAATTAGAACTTTTAGATAAGGCAACATTAAAAAATGGTATATTGAGTGACTTTAATCAAAGGCTTAAGATATTAAAATCTCTTATGACATATTATAGTGAATCAGATTATACTAAATTTAAGGTTTTAACTTCTAGATATATTAAGGATTTTAGTTTCGAAGATGAGAATAAAGTTTTTGTGGAATTTATTAAATTAAGTAAAGGCATACTAAAATCAATAGAACAAATAATGTTTCACGAGGATTATAATGATGAAAACACACAAGTTCTTTTTGATATATTAACTGAAAAAATATTAAAAGAAAATTATACAGATCTTTTACTAGACTTGATAAATTATTATACAAATCTAAATATCTATAAGGAAAAATTAAGTCTTTTGATAGAGTATGTAAATAGAGAAGAAACAATAGCTGAAAATGTATATAATGAAACTATATTTAAAATATTTGATAAATTAGATGATGTATATAAAGAGGAGCTTTATAAAGAGTTAGTAAAAAGATACGATTTACCTCTTATGTTTAGAGAGGAGAATTTTGATTTATCACCTAGTGAACAGAATGAAAATTATTTGATAGAAGGATTTTTAGATAAAAGAATTCAAACAACATTTACAAAAGAATTAAGTGCAGAGAAATACTATGAAGATGATGAAACATTCTTATATGTAATAAACTTAGGAAATAGTAATAAGCATACTGTAAATTTAGTTTATAATAAAGTTAAAGAGAACTTTTTAGAGAACAAAGAGTATTGTTTAAAACTTATAGATTCAGAAAAAGCTAATGATATAAGATTATTATATATAAAAGAATGTTTAGAACTTTATTTTGATACTAAATACTCAACAGATGATAGACAAATATTAGGCGAATATCGAGTAAAATCTTTTAGAGAAGGTACTATATGTAGATTAGGTAAACTTATAAATATATTTAATGTAAAAGATATGGTAGATGCTGTTATATTTAAAAATTATGATGTTGGCAATGTTTTTCTAAGATATTTTTATGATATGGAAATAGATTTTAGAGAAATAGATAGAAATTGTTATGTGTTAAATCAACAAAGTAATGTTACAAATTTTTTAGAGGGAGATCTTAGGAATTTACTTTTAGAATTTAGAAAATTTACTACATTTTTAGATAGTTTATTGAATATGAATGTAGGTTTAGAAGGATATGATGAAGAATATCTTATATTAAATGAAGGTGTAATTCTTCCTAAAAACTTTGAAAATATAAAATATGTAGATAATACAGAAAATCAGAAAATTGATATAACTAATAAAATAAAGATACTTATAAAATCATTTATAGACAAAAGAAGTGTATCTAAAGATGAAGAAGATTCTATACAAAGGGTAAAAAACTTAACAAATAAAGAAATATTTGAAAATGAATTAATTGATAACTTAGGGAAATTAAGTCAAAGTTTAAATAATGTAGTTGAGGATTTATCAAAAGAATTAAAAGAGATAAGTTTAAGAAGAATGCTTTTAAATTTTCATGATTTGCCTAAAGAAAAGCAAGCAGAGGTTATAGAAGAGGTTATAGAGAGCAAAAACACAATGGTTCTTGCTAAAGCTAGACTTTTAGCGTGGACAGAAGGAGTCTATAATAAGCAAGGGTATTTAAACTATATGTTAGAATGTTTTAATCACTCAAGAAGTGCTTTAGTTCGTGGAGATTTTAGAAAAATGTATGAAGAAGTTTTAAATCTCTTAAAAGAGAGAAATATGTTGCATCTTTATGTTGATAACTATGCTATAGAAGAGATGTTTATAAATGCTGTTTGGCTTACTGGTATGAGTAAGTATGAGATAATAAATGATTTGGAAAAATTAAATTTCTTTAATAAAGAAGATTTGGATAGAGTTAAGAATTCCATAGAAAGATATAATAGCTAATAAAAATAAATCGTATTAAATAATTTAATACGATTTATTTTTATTAATTATTTAAATTCTCTATGAAGAATTTCTCCTTTTTGTGGATTGTTGAAATCATCAATAGAATTAATACCTAGTGATTCAAGTATTTTTTCGGTCGTATCGCTATGAAGAGGCATCTTTATAGCAGAATCAAAAGCACAATTATCTACAAAGACTTTACCTTGGTTTGCTGGAATTAAAGCTTTAGGACCTCCAACACATCCTCCAACACAACCCATACCTTCTAAAAAGTTTGCATCCAATTTACCTTCTAAAGCATCTTGCAGAATTTTTTTACAATCTTTAATTCCGTGAACTTGGGCAGTTTTTAAAAATTTAAATTTTTTTGGATATACTTCTTCAATAACATCTGAAATAGCCTTGGAAACACCACCAGTTCGTGCATAGAGCCTACCACCTCTAGATACATAATCTTTAGATGGAATTCCATTTAAATTTTCTGGATGAATGTCTAAAGATTTAAATATTGTATTTAATTCTTCAAAAGTTAGTACGAAATCGACATCACCTATCAAGTCTTTTTCTTTAGCTTCAGCTTTTTTAGCAATGCATGGACCAATAAAAACGATTTTTGCATCCTTATTGATATTTTTTATTATTCTAGCAGCTGCTATCATAGGAGAAACAGATGGAGATAAATCTTTAACTAAATCATGATAAACTTTCTTTAGCATTCCAACCCATATAGGACAACAACATGATGTTATCATTAAGTCATGTTTAGGATCATTTACATGCTTATTAAATTCAAAAGCTTCTTTTATAGTTAAAATATCAGCTGCAAAAGCAACTTCAACCATATCTGTAAAACCGATTTTTATAAAGGCCTCTCTTAACATATCTAATGTTACAGTAGGACCAAATTGCCCGATAATTGCAGGAGCTACGCATGCAACAACAGTTTTATTGTTTTTTAAAAGATCAATAATTGGAAGTATTTCAACTTTATCAAGATATTTACCATCTTTACAAGCATCAATACATTTTCCGCAACTTTCACAAAGTGAGTCATTAATTTTTGTTATTTTTTCATTATTATCATAAAAAATTGCATCAAAAGGGCAACAAATTTGACATTGAAATTTACCATTTTTGTCAGTTAAACAATCATCAGAGCATTTACTTTTTAGTTTTTCTACAATTTTTTTATTGGCTGTATATCTTGTTATAGCTTTTTTTAAGTTGTACTTATAATTATTATCAAATGGCACCGTAACACCACAAAGAGATGTTATTATCTCGAAAGTTTCTTGTGGAGATTTTTCATGACAAGTTATAAGATTATCTAAAGTTTTATCAAAAGTATCATTATAATAAGCCTTTATTAGGGTATTTAATAAATCGCTATATTTACTATTCATAATTTAATCCTCTCATATTTTTAATCTTATTTTTAATATGCAACAAAACAATAATTATTATACTGTTTTTTTAATTATAGGAAATTTATTATGTTAATATTTTTAAATAAAAGAAATTAATAGAAATAACTATAAAAAATAAATTACTCTAGATAATATATCTAGAGTAATTTATTTTATTCATGTTCTATAGTATAGTTTTTCTTAACAACAAAGAAAGCTATAATTAAAGCTATTAAAGTAAAGATACCTGCAATAAAGAATGATGTATTCATACCATGAATTGTTGCATTTATAGGGTTTTTAATACCACTATGACTTGCAGAGAATGTCATAACAGCAACTAAAACAGCTGTTCCTATTGATGATATTATTTGTCTTAAAGTATTACTCACTGCAGCACCATGAGAGTACATACTTTTCTTTAATACATTTAAACTCATAGTTGTAAGCGGCATCATAAACATACCTATACCAAATAATCTTAAAGTGTACATTATAGTTACAAAGTATAATGGTGTAGTTGAAGTTAAAGTTGCAAGAGCAAATGTTCCAGCTGTTGTACAGATTAAACCAATTAGTGTTAATCCTCTACCACCATATTTATCAAATAATTTACCTGTGATAGGACTCATTATAGCAATTATTATAGCACCAGGCATAAGAGTAAGCCCTGAATCAAAAGCAGAATATCCTCTAGCTTCTTGAATATATAAAGGTAAGATAGTTTCACTAGCTATAAATCCTATAAACACAATAAGAACTATTATAGTTGTTAAAGTAAATGTCTTATTTTTTAATACTGATAAATTTAAAAATGGCACATCTGCTTTTAATTGTTTTATAGTGAAGTATATAAGTGCTATAGCTCCTATTAATAAAGGCACATAAACTTGCATATTAGTAATGCTATAAGTTCCAATATTACCAAATCCATATAAAAGACCACCAAATCCAATAGCGGATGTTATAGCTGATATTATATCAAGTTTAGCCTTTTGAGCACCTTTAACATTTTCAAGAATAAAAATTGCAAGTATTAAGTCTAGAATAGCTATTGGTAAAGATAAAAAGAAAATATCTCTCCATGCATAGTGAGCTACTATCCAACCTGCTAATGTTGGCCCTATAGCTGGGGCAAATGAAATTACTATTCCTAAAATACCCATAGCAGAACCTCTCTCTTCAGGTTCAAATACATATAAAAGAACAACTTGTGTAAGTGGCATCATAATTCCTGCACCAATTGCTTGAATTACCCTAGCTAATAAAAGCATATTGAAGTTTATAGAAAAGGCTCCTACTATAGTTCCTATAGTAAAGCAACCCATTGCTATAAAGAAAAGCTGTCTAGTTGAAAACCTATCTATTAAAAATGCTGTCATAGGTATCATTATTCCAGATACTAGCATAAAGGATGTCGTTAGCCATTGTCCTTTATCTGCACTTATATGTAAGTCACGCATTATTGTTGCTAGTGCTGTAGTTAATGCTGTTTCGTTTAAAAAGGCTATTATTGATCCTAGTAAAAGAATTGATATTACAACCCATCTATTTCTTTTAAGTTGTATACTCATTGAATTTCCTTCCATTAAAAATTCCTCCTATTTAATTTTGTCCAAATTATTTGTAAAATATTTATTTCAGAGCTTAAAAGTTCAACATTTCCTAAATAAAGAAAAAGAGCATTAATTAAAAAATTTCTAGAATTTTCTTTTTTATTAAATTCTTTATCTAAAAGTTCTAAGCTATTTAAAATATCTTCTTTATTATCTAAATCGTGAAGATGGATTATATTTTTTGATTTTAAAATAAAATTATTCCATTTATCAAATAATATATTTTCATCTCTTTTAAATTTATTGTTGGTTGATAAAAATTTCAAGCAATTTTCTTTGATAATAGGTTTTTCATTAATATGAAATTCATATATAGAAATTATAACATTTACTATAAATATACTAAGTTCATTAAAGTCATCAATTATTAATTTATCAAACATTGATGCTGTAAAAAACTCTCTAAGAATTCCATTTAAGACACACGTTAAATCTAAAATAATCGGGTTAACGCTATCACCAAAATATTCATAGATAGAATTTTTAAGCCAACCATAAAATAATTTTTTACCATTATCAAAAGCATCTTCAACTATAGTATTTTTAAAAGATTTATCACTTTCTATTAAGCTCATTGCAAAATCTTTTTTATTGATAAAAGAAGTAAATAAAAGAAATACTTTTTTTTCAAATTTTTCTTTAGCATTTAAAGAATTATTCGAATTTATTTCATTTAATATATTTATTGTTTCTTCATGCAAATACTTAATAATATAAGCTAAAAGTTCTTCTTTTGATTTAAAAAACTTATAAATAGTTGCTTTAGATATATTACAATAGCTTGCTATATCTTGCATAGATGTTTCATTATATCCATTTAATGAAAATAGATGAAGTGAAGCATCTAAAATATGTTTTTTCTTTTCACTAAATGCTACCATATGTAAATCTCCTTAGTAATTAACAAAACTTATAAGTTTTAAAGAAAACTCATTAGTTTTATTAATTTAATTATATTGCTTATAAATTTAGAAGTCAATGTAAAGAAAAGTAAAAATTATTTTTAAAGAATATTAATTTTTAATTATATTTTAGAAAAATTGGGATTAAATTAATTTTAATAGATATTAAAATATGATATTCTAAATTTAAAATATATAAAAATTATTAATAGTAAAATATAAGTAATGAAAATAACTTATTAATATGAACTCTAAATTGAAAGGATGTGATTATTTGTTAGAAACTATAAAGAGAGATTGGTTTTCTAATATAAGAGTTGATTTACTGTCAAGTTTTGTGGTAGGGCTTTCAATGATACCAGAAACAGCAGGATTTGCAATTATGGTAGGTTTAAGTCCAATGGTAGCTTTTTATACAACATTTTGTATGTCAATAGTATTAGCTTTTTGTGGTGCTAGAAAAGCTATGATATCAGCCGCAGCAGGTTCCATGGCATTAGTTTTGGTTGTAGTTGCTAAGAAATATGGAGTCGAATATATAGGTTTAGTGACTATAGCTACAGGAATCATACAAATATTATTTGGTATTTTTAAAATAGGAAATCTTTTAAGATTTGTACCAAAATCAGTAATGTATGGTTTTGTAAATTCTTTAGGAATAATGCTTTTTGTAGATCAGCTTCATTTTTTTAAAGGTCAATCATATATAATGTACATATTGGTTTTAATAGGACTTGCAGTCATATATCTTTTCCCTTTAATAACCAAAAAAATACCTCAAAATTTAATGGCTATAATTGTTGTTACGTTTATAGTTGTTATATTCCATATAAATGTTCCTAATTTAGGGACATTAGGTAATATAAGTGCTACTTTACCTTCTTTTATCATTCCTAAAATTTCTATAAATTTTAAGACATTATCAATAGTTATACCTTACGCTTTTTCTTTAGCTATTGTAGGGAGTGTGGAAAGTTTACTTACAGCTCAATCTCTTGATGAAATAATTGGAGATAAAAGCAATAAAAATAAGGAAGCTATGGCACAGGGAATTGGAAATGTGGTTACAGGATTTTTTAGTGGAATGGCAGGATGTGCGCTTATAGGACAATCGACTATAAATAGTAAATCTGGTGCAAAAACAAGGCTTTCAACTCTTTTTGCTGGAGTAAGTCTTATGATTTTGGTATCAGTATTTAGTAGTTATGTATCTAAAATACCGATAGCTGCATTGGTTTCAGTTATGATAATGATATCTATAACAACATTTAGTATAGAATCAGTAAAAAAAATACATAAAACACCTATTATAGATACCATTGTTATGATAATTACAGTGATAACAGTTCTTATAACTCAAAATTTAGCTATTGGAGTAATTTTAGGTGTAATAATAAATGCACTAGTTTTTGTGTATAGGGTAGCTAAGATAGATATAGAAAAAATAGAAAATGAAAAGGAAGTTTTATATAAAATATCTGGATATCTTTTTTTTGCTACATCTAAAAAGTTTTTAGATTCTTTTGATGAGGATGATTTACAAAAATCAATAGTTTTAGATATTACCAAATTAAAGCTTATGGATAATGTAGCTAAAGAAACTATGTATGAAATAAAAAATAAATTTAAAAATATAATAATTAAAGAAGAACAAAATTAAAATAGCAATATATATTATAGGTAGATATATATTAAACAATAATGTTATTTTCATAAAGTATAATAAATTATTGTTTGATAAAATTGATGTTTGATGTTAAAATAATGTAGGTGAAGTGGAAAGTAATTCCCACCTTACAGCAAAATAAGCTAGTTAAGGTAATTATATTGGAGGAAACTACTAAGCTTCGACTTAAATTAAGATATGATGCTTAATTTAAGGTGATTTATTATAACTATTATAACTTTGGAGGTGGAAAGTATAAAAAAAGAATTTATAATCAACGAAAAGATAAGAGAAAAAGAAGTTAGAGTTATTGCTAATGATGGAAGTCAATTAGGAATAATGGCAACAAGAGAGGCTCAAAAAATAGCAGATGAGAATGAACTAGATTTAGTTATGATATCTCCAACTGCTAAACCACCAGTTTGTAAAATTATGAACTTAGGTAAATATATATACGAGCAATCTAAAAAAGAAAAAGAAGCTAAGAAAAATCAAAAAGTAACTGTGTTAAAAGAAATAAGATGCAGTCTTACTATTGAGGAAAATGATATTGCAATTAAAGCTAAAAACGCTAGAAAGTTCCTATTAGATGGAGATAAGGTTAAAATAACTGTAAGATTTAAAGGTAGAGAAGCACAATTAGGTCATATGGGATTAAAAATACTTGAAAATTTTGTTTCAAAACTAGAGGATGTTTGTGTGGTTGAAAAACCTGCAAAACAAGAAGGTAGAAACATGTACATGATAATAGGTCCTAAAAAGGCGTAACTTGAGAGGAGAATTTTATAATGCCAAAAATGAAAACTCATAGAGGTGCAGCAAAAAGATTTAAGAAAACTGGTTCAGGAAAGCTTAAAAGAGCTAAAGCTTTTAAAAGCCATATATTAACTAAAAAGAGCCAAAAAAGAAAAAGAAACTTAAGAAAAGCTGGATATGTTTCAGTTACTCAAGAAAAAACTATGAAAAAATTATTACCATATCTATAATATAAACCTAGGAGGAGAATTGAAACATGGCAAGAGTTAAAAGAGCTGTAAACAGTCGTAAAAATCATAAAAAAGTATTAAAACTTGCAAAAGGATATTACGGAGGAAAGAGTAAGTTATTTAAAACTGCTAATGAATCAGTAATAAGAGCATTAAGAAATGCTTATGTTGGAAGAAGATTAAAGAAAAGAGATTATAGAAGACTTTGGATAGCAAGAATAAATGCTGCTACAAGAATGAACGGTCTTTCATATTCAAAATTCATGCATGGCTTAAAATTAGCAGGTGTTGATGTTAATAGAAAAATGTTATCAGAAATAGCTATACATGATGCGAAAGCTTTTACTGATTTAGTGGAAATAGCTAAATCAAAATTAGCTTAATAATATAAACATATAAATCATGAGTTTTAGGCTCATGATTTTTTATTTTTAAATATAATAAATGAGTTTAAATAAATATTATAAATAAATTCAAGTTGTTTTAGCATAAAATATTTCAAAATAAGATTAAAAACGTTAACATTTTAATAGATTTACTGAAAAATAAGCAATAAAAGAATAATTATATAAATTTTATTAATATAGATTGACAAAATTTAATAAAGATATATAATAAATGTGTAACACCCCCTATGGGAGGGGTGGTTGATTAAAACAAAAGATAAAGTATTAGGAGGAATTTTTTATGACTAGTATGACTCATTATATGATTATGATGTCTAAATGGGAGCCATGGGGAGTAATATTATTCATGGCTATACCAATAATTTTTGCAGAAACTCTTACAATTACAGAACTTTTAGTAATTTTTAACAAGATTGAAAAATCACGTGTAAGAACGGTAAATAAAATTACAGGTATTTTAGGTGGCTTTTATTTTTCTGTAATATCTATCTATGTTTTTTGCACAATAGTGCTGCCTGTTGCACAAACCGGAACATGGCATGGTTGGGTGGATATAGTTGCAATGATATCATATGTTGGAGGAATAGTGTTCCTTCTTCCTGTTGCATTAATGGAAATTAAAGCAATATGTAGACATAAGACATTTGAACAAAAATTAAAAATACGTTTTTACCTTCTTTCTGGGTATTTAATTGTATCTCATCTTGCTATGATATTTGGTATGATAAGTCCAAAGGTTGCATAAAATTTATATAAATAAAGTTTAAATTATTGTACATAAAAGTTAAAAAATCATGACATTTTTTAGGTTTTAATTAATTAGACATAAAAAAAGACAAGCATTTATTACCTGTCTTTTTTTTTATATATTAAATTTTATTAAGTTGATTTAAAATTATTATTTTACCATTAACTAGGATATGAAACTATATGAACTGTAACGTTTTGTCTACCAAAGTTTATACATTCAGAATTACTATTCATATATAAATCAATTTTATTACCTTTAATAGCTCCACCAGTATCGGCAGCTATAGCATATCCGTATCCTTCAATATAAAGCTTAGTTCCAAGAGGTATAACATTTGGATCTACGGCAACAGTACTTACCCCGTTAGAATTTCTTGTTGGCCAAACGCCAGTTGCAGTTTTACTACCAGTTTCACAATAAGCTGTGGCGTTCATTGTTAGTGTTTTTAAATAACTTTGGTTACTAGTTGTACTAGTAGTGCTAGTAGTTGTAGTAGTTATTGTATTTAAATTACCATTAGAATTATTAGCTGAAGTTATATAATCTTTACTAACATATCCAATTGAGCCGTTATAGTTAATTTTATACCAATTTCCATTCTCACCTATGATAGTTACTTCTTGGTTGTTTGAAAGCTTTCCAATAACACTATAAGATTTTCCTGCTCCGCTTCTAACATTTAGATAAGTATTAACATCGTAAACCTTACCTGCAGAATAAGAACTAGTAGAAGTTTGTGAGTTTGGTAGAGTAGCTGCAAAAGATGGTATTGTATTACCTGCACATACACCCGTAATTAAACTTATAGCTATCATTGTTTTTATCAAATTCTTCTTAATCATAAATAATGGCAAATAATAAATTAAAAGTCACATAAAAATATAAACTTCAAATTTATTTTAATATAAAAATATTAATTTATTTGCCTAAATCTCCCTCCTTTATTAGTTAATATGTTATTAAAATGCAACATATATAACTTTTAAAAAATTTATATATTTAAATTAATATATAGTTAATACAAATTTAAGAACTAATTTTTAAATAAAGATAATAAAAATATTTAACATCTTTATTTATTCGTCCTTGTAGGCAATATGTTACAATAAATAAATTTAATTGTAAAGGTGTAAAACTGTTAACAACAAGTAAATAAGGATGAAATAAAATCCTTAAAATTGAATAAAATATAAAAAGTTGAATATAAAAATGTATTTTTATTCAAAAATATAGAAAATAATGTATAAAAAATAAAAATAAAATATATAAAAAATAAAATTAGTAAATCACCTTATATAGCCGAATAATTAAAATTTATAAATTATTTTTTCATACTTTATATAACTTTTTATATAAAAAATATAAAATTTGTATAAATATAACTATTTATTAACAAAAAATTAATATATTTATGATTAAAAATAAGTGTAATTTAGCAAAATAACATTTTATTTTATTAAAGATAATCCAGATATTTTTTTGATATTTATGTCATATCACTATTTTTATAAAACAATTACATGTAAAAATTATACTATTTATCGTTTAAGTATAGTAAATCTTGAAAATAAATATATGTTGATAATTAACACTTTAATACTTTTATAATTAAAAAGATAATAACTTGTTTAATCAAGTTATTATCTTTTTAATTAACTCTTTTTTTATTAGTAATTAATATGTTTTTCATGAAAAATATAATATAATATATTAGAAAAGTAGATTTAAAAGTTGTAGCGCTCTATAAATTTTTAGGATTTTAAACAAAGGATTAAGGAGAAGGATATGGAACAAGATCAAGGTCTTAAAAAAACTATGGGACTTTTTACAGCTCTATCAATTGTGGTTGGAATTGTTATAGGTGGAGGAGTATTTTTTAAACCAGAGGCAATATATACTGCAACAAATGGAGCTCCAGGTCTTGGAATAGTGGCTTGGATTATAGGTGGAATAATAACATTATCTGCTGGGCTTACTGTAGCTGAAGCAGCAGCTTCTATAACTGAAACTGGTGGCATGATGATATACATAAGAGAAATGTGGGGAGAAAAGCTTTCATTTTTAACTGGATGGATGCAAGTTGTTTTATATTATCCAGGCACTGTAGCGGCATTAGCTGTAATGTTTTCAGAACAGTTTTGTCAGATGATAGGTGATAATAGTTTAAGAGCTGTTATAGCTGTTATGATGATAGCAATTGTAACTATTTTGAACTTACTAGATGCTAAATTTGGAAGTTTAGTTCAAAGCATTTCAACAGCTTGTAAAGTAGTACCCATAGTTATATTAATAGTTTTTGGACTTATAAAAGGGACAGGAACAAATCCGATATTATCGCCAATGCTTGGAAATGGTGTTAGTTTTGGTGTAGCTTTTGGTCAGGTACTTATAGCGACTTTATTTGTTTATGATGGTTGGATAAATATTGGATCAATAGCTGGAGAACTTAAAAATCCCGGAAAAGATTTACCAAAGGCTATAATTGGTGGAATATCAATAGTTATGGCACTTTACATAGCAATAAATCTTGCTTATCTTTGGGTACTTCCAGCAAATGAACTTGCTAAAGTTTCAGTACCAGCAGCTTTAGTTGCGGATAAGATATTTGGTTCTATGGGTGGAGAAATAATAAGTATTGGTATATTAATTGCAGCATTTGGATCTTTAAATGGATATCTTTTAACTGGTCCAAGGGTTGTGTTTGCGTTATCTAAAAAAGGATATTTGCCATTTAGTAAAAGTTTAAAAAAGATAAACCAAGGTGGATCTCCAATAAATGCAATAATATTAACAGCTGTAATTGGTGCTATTTATGCAGCAACTGGTGAGTTTAATTTGATAAGTAATCTAGAGATATTTACGGTATGGATATTTTATGTTTTAACATTTATAGGAATATTTAAATTAAGACTCACAAGACCTAATATGGAAAGACCGTATAAAGTTTTAGGGTATCCAGTAATACCAGCTATAGCGATAGCAGGAGGAATTTTTGTATTAATTAATCAATTATTTATGGCAGGCTTAAATAGCTCCTTAATTGCAATTGGAGGAATTTTAATTACGCTTTTAGGTCTTCCTGTTCATAGATATATGGTTAAAAAAGAAAAAATTAAGAATGAACATAAAAATGTATCTTAAACAATAATAAAAAGGAACTATATCAAAAATTAGATATAGTTCTTTTTTTATTAACGCATAAAAAATAACATTATTGACAAAATAAATAATATAATATACTATATTTTTAATACCCCTCAGGGGAGGGGTAAAAGGGGGATGGTTATGGAAGTTAAAACATTTAAAGTTTATGGAATGACATGTTCGGCTTGTGCAAGTAGGGTAGAGCGTGTAACAAGAAAATTAGAAGGGGTTAAAGATGCCAGTGTAAATTTTGCAACAGAAAAGCTAACAGTTACTGTAGAGAAAAACAAGATATCTTATGAGAAATTAAAGACGACCATAGATAAGGCTGGATATAGGTTAGTTGATGAAACAAATTTAAAAACAGAAACTAAAGAAGTGAGTGAGAGTAGGAGATTATTTAACAGGTTTATAATTTCTTTAGTGTTTACTGTGCCACTTCTTATAATAAGTATGGGACATATGATAGGAATGCCACTTTTAAGCATAATAAATCCTAAAATAAATCCGTTAAATTTTGCTTTAGTGCAATTTGTATTAACCTTAATAGTTATGATAACAGGATATAAATTTTATAAAATTGGAATAAAAAATTTATTTAAATTAGCTCCTAATATGGATTCTTTAATATCTGTTAGTACATTAGCGGCTTTTATTTATGGAATTTTTGCAATTTATAAAATAATAATAGGGGATAATCCACATGATTATGCAATGCATCTTTACTTTGAATCGATAGCTACTATTTTAACTCTTATAACTTTAGGCAAATATTTAGAGGCAGTATCGAAAGGAAAAACATCAGAAGCCATTAAGAAGCTTATGGGGCTTGCACCAAAGGTAGCAACAGTTATAAGAGACAATAAAGAAATGCAGGTATCTATAGAGGATGTTGAAATATCTGATATAGTTATAGTTAAACCTGGTGAAAAAATTCCTGTAGATGGGGAAGTAATAGAAGGAATAACTTCTGTTGATGAATCTATGCTTACAGGGGAGAGTATTCCTGTTGAAAAAGTAACTGGAAGTACTGTTATTGGAGCTAGTATAAATAAAAATGGATTTATAAAATATAAAGCGACAAAAGTTGGACAAGATACAGCATTAGCACAGATAATAAAATTAGTAGAAGATGCTCAAGGGTCTAAAGCTCCGATTGCAAAAATTGCAGATGTTATATCAGCTTATTTTGTACCTGTGGTAATATCATTAGCTATAATATCATCAGTAAGCTGGTTAATTGCAGGGGAAAGTTTCATATTTTCTTTGACAATATTTATTTCAGTGCTTGTAATTGCATGTCCATGCGCTTTAGGTTTAGCAACTCCAACAGCGATAATGGTAGGTACAGGGAAAGGTGCTGAGAATGGAATATTAATAAAGGGTGGTGAAGCTTTAGAGACTACTCACAAAATAGATACCATAGTGTTTGATAAGACAGGTACTATAACTGAAGGAAAACCTAAGGTTACAGATATAATAACCAATTCTATAAGTGAAGAGGAACTTTTAATTTTAGCTGCAAGTTCAGAAAAGGGTTCAGAACATCCTTTAGGAGAAGCTATTTTAAATGAAGGAAGGAACAGAAATTTAAAATTAAAGAAAATAGATAAATTTAATGCAATTGCAGGTCAAGGTATTGATGTTGTTATTGAAAATAAAAATATTTTGTTAGGAAATAGAAAGTTAATGATAGACCAAAATATAGATATAACTATATTTAATGATAAAGTAGAGGATTTATCAAATCAAGGAAAAACACCAATGTATATTGCTATAAATAAAGAGATTAAAGGGATAATTGCTGTTGCTGATGTAGTAAAGGTAAGCAGTAAAAAAGCTATAGAAACTCTTCATAAAATGGGGATAAAGACAGTTATGATAACTGGGGATAATGAAAATACTGCTAAGGCGATAGCAAAAGAAGTTGGAATAGATAATGTTTTAGCTGAGGTTTTACCAGAGGATAAGGCTAAAAGTATTAAAAAGCTTCAAGATGAAAATAAAAAAGTTGCTATGGTAGGTGATGGAATTAATGATGCACCTGCACTAGCTAAAGCAGATATTGGAATAGCTATAGGCTCAGGTAGTGATGTAGCAATAGAATCTGCTGACATAGTGTTAATAAGAAGCGATTTAATGGATGTATCCAAGGCAATAAAATTAAGTAAAGCAACAATTAGAAATATAAAGCAAAATTTATTTTGGGCTTTTGCTTATAATGTTTTGGGAATACCTGTTGCTATGGGAGTTCTTCATATATTTGGAGGTCCACTTCTAAATCCTATGATTGCAGCAGCAGCTATGAGTTTAAGTTCAATATCAGTACTTTTAAATGCGTTAAGACTTAAAAATTTTAAAGCTTAAAATAATTAAAAAGAAGTATATTTTAAATATACTTCTTTTTAATATTATAATAAGATTTTTTTAATTAAATTAGCTGCTTCTTTATATCCATTAAGTTCTCTTAAGGATTTACCAATTTTTTGAGCATTTTCTTTATATAAATTACAAGATAAAACTTTATCAACAGCTTTAGATATAGCAGATGGAGTTAAGTTTTCATCTCCGATTAAAGCAAGTCCAGCTTTAAGATCTGCTACTCTATTTGCAACTATTGGTTGGTCACCAAACTGAGGAACAACAATTAAAGGAACATCATTATATAGCCCTTCGCTTGAACTATTCATTCCACCATGAGTTATAAATAAATCAACATGTTTTAAGACCTCAAGTTGTGGAACATAATTATAGACTTTAAAGTTTTTTGGTATTTCTCCTAAATCATTAATATTAATTCTCTTTCCAATAGACATTATAACATCTATATCATTTCTACCACCTAAAGCTTTAAAGCAGTTTTTGTAAAATACTTGATTTTCATTTGCAACAGTTCCAAGAGAGGCTAAGATAAGTTTTTTATTGTTAGTTTTTTCTATTTTAAAATCTACTAACTCCTTTCTATCAAAAATAGATGGACCTACAAATTTAAAGGAATCATCAAACTCATCTCCGTAAGGTTGATAATATTTAGAGGTGAATACTATTTTTAAATCGCATTTTTTATTTAAAAAAGCTTCTCGTATGCCTGCCATATTTTCTTTAATATCTTGAGGAATTGTAGCACCACTTTTAGTAAGTGTAGACATCATTAAATTAAACATATCATCCATTAGTTTTTCATTCAAAGCAAATGTAGTTATAGAACTTATTATTTTTTTTATATTAAATTTACTTGCGAAAAGATTTGTATCTAATAAAAGAAAATGATCTATAACCAAATAATCAAATTCGCCAGTTAAAGTGAAAATAAGTTCTAATGTTTTTTTACTAGTTTCCATGAATTTTTCCATTAAAGTAGCAGAGTTATTAAGGTCTTGCATTGATTTATTAATTTCATTTGGGTTAAACTTTAAAGAACCATCTTCTAATTCATATCCTAAAAATTTAGCTCCAACTTTTTCTAGCTTGTCTCTAAATTCCTCAGCTGTAATATATACTATTTCATCACCTTTATTTACAAGTTCATTAACCAAGCCGATGGTAGGGTTAACATGACCGTGACCTGGTAAAATTAAAAATAATCCTCTTGACATAAAAATTTCTCCTTTTAATTATATTTATGTAAAATTAAATAAACACTGTGTTGATTTATTGTTTTTTTTATTATAAAATTATTTAAATTAAGTTTCAATCATCAATATTTTATAAAATTGTTATTAAACAAACAATTTAAATCTTTTTGTTGAATTAAAGGAGAAATATGGCTAATAAAAAAGATAATCAGAGAGTTAAAATTACAAAAAAAATTATAAAAAATACATTAGTAGATATGTTAGAAGATATGGATATAAACAAGATAACGGTATCATCTCTTTGCAAAAGAGCTGAAATTAATAGAAGTACCTTTTATAACTATTATGATGATATATATGATTTATTGAAAAAGATAGAAGATGAAATATTTAATGAAATAAAAGAAGATGTTAAAAAGCATGAATTAGATGGATGCGAAAGTTTTACAGACACCAAACATATATTAGAAAAAATAAAAGAGAATAAAAAGTTATATTTAATTTTAGCTAAAAATTATAATGATAAAGAATTTTTTAAAAAGGTTAAGGACATTGGGAAAAGCATATGTATAAATAGATGGAAACGTATGAATCCAGAAATAGATGAAAAATATTTAGAAGCGCTATATATAGTTTACTCTAATGGGCATTTTAATTTAATGCTTGAATGGTTAAATGGTAATTTAGAGATTTCAGAGAAGGATATAATAGAACTTGAAAATAAAATGTTTAATATATTTCCTAGTGTATATGATAAAGATATTGCTAGATAAAGGTGGTTTTAGTTAAAGCAATCATTTGATTTAACAATTTTAAAGCCAAGTACATATTATATATAAAATAATTCTACTGCTTATTAAGCTAATAATATAATTAACATAGGAGGAAATAATAATATGTACTTAAAAGATGGTTCCTTAATAAGTATTGACGTTGGAATATTATCAAAAGATATTACAGAGTATATAATTAATTTAAAAAAGCAATTTTTGAATAAAATTGTTATATCTATAATTGGATATTTTAAGGAATATGGATTTAATACAAGGGATTATACCCCATGGAACAGAGAATTTTTATCTTTTGGAGATTGTATATTTTATAAGGTAAAAAATATTAATGAAATTTCATCTAATATTCACTTGTCTTTAGAATTTAACAATAGTACTTATAAAGGGGTTAAATGTTTTGTAGGTGAAAATTGTTTTAAAGAAGAAAAGATTGCTAAAAACATAATAAATTCTATTACTAATTTAGGTTTTTTGGATTTAGGAGTTTGGTATTCTGATGTTTATAAGATAAAAAATACGATTATGCCTTGTATTATTCTGAGAATAAACTATGATATTTTAGATATAGAAAGAGATGAAAAATATTTAATACCATCTCTTTCTAAAAAAATAGTAGAGTCTATGATTGGCTTATAAGTTATAAAATTTATTTTGATTTAATTTTATATAATTCCGGTGTATCATGGGTTATAGTTTGAAATTCATAACCCTTTTCTTTATAAAATTTTATAACTAAAGGGAGAGCATCTGCACTATTTTTGTTAGCATATCCTGTGTGCATTAAAATCATAGCAACATCTTTATCACTTTTAGCCTTTTCGGCTATTTTGTAAGGTTCTAGTTTAGGATTCATCCCGTCTGTTGTATCAACATTCCAATCATAAATATTAATGTTATTTGAATGCAATTTATTTAACATACTATTAGTTAAATGGTAGTATGAGTTATTACACCCAAAAGGAAATCTAAGTATATTAGATTCATACCCAGTTAAATCGTAAATTAGTTGCTTTGTTTTTAAATTTTCAGCTAAGAAAGCTTCTTCATTGTTATAAATACTTTTTTTATGGCTATATGTATGAAGACCAATGCTGTGACCTTCTTCATACATTCTTTTTATTATGTCTGGATTTGTTTCAACAAGTTCACCAACTACAAAAAAGGTTGCTTTAACATTTTCTTTTTTTAATGTATCTAAAACTTGAGTTGTAACTTTTCCGCCAGGACCATCATCAAAAGTTAAGTACACTATCTTTTTATTGTCGCAATTAGATTCATTTTTATTATTATCAATATCCTGAGCTATACAAGTAGAAAACGGAATACATAGTAACATTATTATACACGTAAAAAATAATAAAAGCTTTTTCATAAAAATTTAAGCAAAATTAAATATTGTTTTGCTATAACCTCCTTAATTTATTTTTTAAATTTTATTAACTATATTATTAATGTGTATTTTTCATAATAATTATTACTGATACTTTTTCTTTTCGTGTTTTACTGTTATAATAATAAAAAAGAATATATAAATTTTTTATAAATACAAAAAAGATTAAAAAATTACAATATTTATACTTAAAAGGATGATATGTTTATGGGAAGAGCTATAAGCTTAATTATTTCTATTATAATTTTAATTTTAATTTTTAAATTGGTTTGGTTTATATTACCATATGCTATAATAGTTGGAGTTTGTTTGTTTATATATTTTAAGTATATAAAGCCATTATTAAATAAAAATAAAATAAAAAAAGATAATTTATATGGGACAAATTATTATAATGAAAGAAATTCAAAAGAAGATGAAAATTCTTTTAATGGTACTATTATAGATGTAGATTATAAAGACCTTGATAAAAATGAGGATGAAAATCATAACAAAAAAGAAATTTTATAGTTTTAAAGTATTAAAATTTATAGTTTTTTTATTATTTTTTAGGACATGATATAAGTGTTTGGAGGTGTTAGTATGAAAAATAAAAAAATACGAAAAAAACACATAAATCATAATCCTATTGAAGAAAGCACAAAAGCAGTTTTTGGAGAACCTAAAGCAAAGGGAGATGAATTTATTCCTAAAACCTTTCATTAGGAATTATTTAAGTTATTAAAAATAAGTTTTATTGCTGTTTAAAAGGAGAATTAAGTTTAATTCTCCTTTTTTATATATAATGTAAAATATTAAAACAATATTCAAGAAGAGGGAGAAGTACTGGTTTATGCTGTGGAATGGGTTAAGATAGTTTATATTTTGAAAATTTAAACTTATTAATATTTGTTTTTATATAATAAATAGATAATTATCTATTAAAATAAGAAAAATATCGGGGAAATAACTTATATACATAGAATATTATCTATATAAGTTATTTTTATTTATAATTTAAATTATAATATATAGTCTTATATAAAATACTCGTAAATGAT
>NZ_UAUL01000005.1 GCF_900456775.1 Sarcina ventriculi
TACAAGGCTTAAGATTTAAATCATTTAATCTTACAAGTTCAACTTCTGCTCCTAAATTTTCAGCTCCCATCAATGCTTCTTTTACTAAAATTTCCGTGTTACCTAATTTTCTTCCACAACTAATTCCTAAAACTTTCATATTTCATTTCTCCTATTATCTATCCATAGATTAACATAACCAAAACAATATTCAATATCATATATTATATATCTTGCAAGATATATAATATATGATATTATTATATCACTTATATTTATAAAAAAACAATATCATTTTAACTAAAATAACTCGATTCATCTTTTAAAACGAATCGAGTTATTTCTACTTTTTTAATTTTTTTATTCCACGAATAATAACCTTTCTTGCCCTAAAATTATTGCGTTCAAAAGCCTTCATAGCTTCAATTTCATTATTTTCTTTAACAGCTTGATATAAATCTAAAAAGTCTTTAATATACTCTCTTTTAAATTCCTCTTCATTTATAGATTCTTTTGCAAAAATAGTCCTCAAAATAGCTTGTTGAGCATACATAAGATTGGCACTTCCTATAAGTCTTGAATTATTAGCATGTTTATAAAAAACATTAGAGATATCTAAAATATATGTTGCAAACTGTTCTTTATCATTTGAATTTATTAGTTTATCTATATATATTTGAATTTCTTTTGAAATTTCTATATTATTTCCTTTTTGCATAGCATATCTAACTGCACCAGTTAAAAGAGCAAAACTAACTTCTTGGATTTCACATACATCTTTATCAGTTATATCTATAACTTTTGCCCCTATATTATTTTCATATTCTACAATTCCATCTTTTTGTAATCTATTTATAGCTTCTCTAATTGGAGTACTACTAACTCCAAATTTATCCTGAAGCCCACTAACATTTAATTTGCTCCCAAGTGGAATTATAAGCTCTATGATTTGCTTTTTTATTTCATCATATATTTGATCCACTAAAGATTGTTTTTTCAATATAGCCATATGCTCTCCTTTTATAAATTTTATTAAAATATCTATAATTATAATATCATAAATTATTTATTTAAATCCATAAAAAGATAGAGCCACATTAAGAAGTTTTAATGTGGCTCTATAATATTATTTATAAAACTTACCATCCCTTATTTCATCAGTCATTCCTTTATAAGGCGCAACTGAAATTATAGATTCATCATTTTCTCCTACATATTTATTATATGTAATAGTTGAAAATTCATATAACTCAAATTTTGGATATGTGTCATATTTTAATCTTGACTCCTCCATTACAGGGATAAAATCATTTTGAAAACATACTGTTATCTCTGGATGTTCATGAACCCATTTAGGGAAAAAAGCAGATCCATGAGTTTTATTTTCACTTAATATAAAATCTAAACATACATCTGTTCCAGTTGGTTCAGTCCAAGACACTTTATAAATACCATCAGTTAATTTTACTATATCAACCTTTTGATCTTTTACCCATCTACCATCTACCATACCGCTATGAATACGATAATCTATTGTAGTTTGATTTTTTATATAGATTTCATACTCCCAACCATTATCATATGTATAGATTATATGATGTCCTAAAAAATTTTTCATAAAATCACTTCTTTTCTATAAAAACTATTTATAAAATTTACCTGCTCTTATTTCATCAGTCATTCCTTTATAAGGTGCAACTGAAATTATAGATTCATCATTTTCTCCTACATATTTTTTATATGTGATAGTTGAAAATTCAGGTACTACATATTTTGGATATGTATCATATTTTAATCTTGACTCCTCCATTACAGGGATAAAATCATTTTGGAAACAAACAGTTATTTCTGGATGTTCATGAACCCATTTAGGGAAGAATATAGTTCCATGAGTTCTATCTTCCTTTAACATAAAATCTAAACATACATCTGTTCCTGTTGGTTCAGTCCAAGAAATTTTATAAACACCATCAGTTAATTTTACTATATCAACCTTTTGATCTTTTACCCATCTACCAGCTACCATACCACTATGAATACGATAATCTATTGTAGTTTCATTTTTTACGTAAAGTTCATATTCCCATCCATTATCGTATGTATAAATAAATTGCATTCCTATAAAATCTTTCATTTTTATCTCTCCTTATCATATAAAATTAAACATGTTCGTATTTACATGTTTAATTTTATATCATTTATTATCTATTGTCAACAAATATCTAATACTATTCTTTACTTTATAAAAAAAAATGATACAATTATAAATGATTATACAGAAAGGAGATTTAATTACTCTTTTATGAGAACTTTAAAATACGCCATATTAGGATTAATAAATAGAAAACCGTTAACAGGTTATGATATAACAAAAGAATTTAATAACGGATTAGTTAATTTTTGGTATGCTAAGCATAGTCAAATTTATCCTGAATTAAAAAAATTAACAGATGAAGGTTTGATTTCTTATGAAATAATTATTCAAGGTGAAAAGCTTGAAAAAAAACTTTATACAATAACAGATAATGGACGAAAAGCTCTACAAAAATGGCTTGAAAAAGATGATCCATTAGAGCAGACACCTAAAGATATATTTAAACTTAAAGTTTATTTTTCTGATGAAATGGATACTAAAACTCTTTTAAAACAATTTAATAGTTCTAAATCTAAGCATTTAGAAAAATTAGAATACTTAGAAATCTACATGGAAGAATTATCTAAAGATAAAAATATATCAAATTCATCATCTCATGGTTTTGGAGACTTTATAGTATTAAAAGGTGCAATAATGCGTGAAAAAACTTATATAGAATGGATTGATGATTGTATATCTATGATTACAACAAAATAAAGCTGTATAATTAAATTATATAGCTTTATTAACATTTATGTATTATATATGGTTTGCAACTTCATAAGCATCCCAAATAGCATACATTATATTTGAGACTTTACGTGCATCACCTAAAAGATAAATATCTGAAAACTCAAATTCTAACTCTTTATATAATGAATTTTCTTCCTTATATCCAACAGAAAGTATAACTGAGTCACAATTAATTTTTTCTATTCCGTTTTTATTTTCAATTTCTAAAACTCCATCTTTAAAAAATTTAGCTTTAGAATTTAATTTAACATCTATATTGTTAAAAGGAATTAATTTTTCTAACATTTCTTTATTTGCAGAACACAAAGGTCCATTAACAGCTAAAAGCTTATGTAGTGCCTCAATTATAGTTACCTTTTTACCCTTTTTAGCTAAATATAATGCAGTTTCACACCCTACAAGTCCTCCACCAATTATAACCACATTACTTTTACAATCTTTTTTATCCATTAATACATCAGCTGCGGTAAATACTTTATCATCATCACCTAAAGAAAATACTCTTGGTGTTGATCCTGTTGCTATTATCACAGAATCTGCATTAAAATTTAAAATTTCATTTTTTGTAATCTTTGAATTTAAATTAACTTTTACTCCTAATTCTTTTAAAGTATTGGTATACCAAGTAGCAAGTAAAATATCATCTTCTTTAAAATCTGGAGCTCCACCTGGAATTAAATTACCACCCAATCTATCTTCCTTTTCATAAAGAGTAACATCATGTCCTCTAAGAGCTAAAACTCTAGCAGCTTCACATCCTGCAACTCCCCCTCCAACAACTAGAACTTTTTTCTTTCTTGATATAGGGTTTAATGCATTAGCCCTTTCTTTACACGCTTGAGGATTTACTGCACAATTAAGCATTGAATAATGTTGAATTCTTCCCATACATCCCTCTTGACATGAAATACATGGTCTAATTGATTTAACTTTATTTCCTCTAAGTTTATTTACATAGTCAGGATCTGCAAGAAGTGGTCTTCCTAAACTTATAATATCACAAGTTTCATCTTCTATAGATTTTAATGCCATATCTGGATTATCCATTCTTCCTGCACACAAAATTGGAACATCTACAATTTCTTTTATAAGTTTTGCAAATGATCTATAAAGTCCTTTTGCTTGATACATAGGAGGATGGCTCCACCACCATGAATCATATGAACCAACATCTATATCTAACGCATCATATCCATAAGATACTAAAAGTCTTGCAGCTTCTATACCCTCTTCTAAATCTCTTCCTTTTTCAATAAATTCTTCATCTGGAAGAGCACCATCTCTAAAATCTTTAATAAAGCTTTTTGGTGAATATCTTAAAGTTACTGGGAAATCACTTCCACATCTATTTTTAATTTCTTCAACTATTTCACGAGCAAATCTAAGTCTATTTTCCAAACTTCCACCATATTCATCAGTTCTTTTGTTAAAAAATGAAATTGCAAACTGATCTATTAAATACCCTTCATGAACAGCATGAATTTGCACTCCATCAAATCCAGCCTTTTTAGCATTAAATGCTCCATCACCAAATTTTTTAACTATAGACTTTATTTCATGTATCTCAAGTTCACGACAAGTTTTATCTAGCCATCTATGTTCAACTTCTGATGGAGCAATTGGTGGAAAATCACCAAGAACTTCTGGAATTGCAACTCTACCAAAGCCACCTGACATTTGAAGAAACACTTTTGCATTATATGCATGTATTCTTTCTGTCATTTCCCTTGCTGTTCTAATAAATTGGATTGGATTAAGAGTTGAACATGGTAAATTTGCCATGGCGTGTTTTTCAATTTCATTATCCACAAAAGTTACTCCTGTGATAATAAGTCCAGTTTCTCCTTTAGCTCTTTCGGTATAATAATCAATTCCTCTTTGATTAAATCCACCGTCACTATCTCCAAGTCCAAGAGGTCCCATAGGAGCCATGGCAAAACGATTTTTTATCTCACAATTACCAATTTTTGTCGGCTCAAATAACTTTCTATATTTATTCATAAACCCTCCTAAAAAATATTTACTAAATTCTTAACAATCTTAACACAATTAAATAAACATTATTTATAATATTAAAATTTAATTAAGATAAATATATTATATATATCAAAATAAAACATGTCAATACAAACATGTTTTATTT
>NZ_UAUL01000006.1 GCF_900456775.1 Sarcina ventriculi
ATGGCGTGACGTAGGAGGATAGGTGTGTGCTAGCTATTGGATGCTAGTCTAAGCATTTAGTCAGTTAAATAGGCAAATCCGTTGTAATAATGATGAGATGTTATGGGGAAGGTTCTACGGAACCGAAGTACATGATTCCACGCTGCCAAGAAAAGCGTCTAGAGAGAGAAGTAGTGCCCGTACCGCAAACCGACACAGGTAGGTGAGGAGAGAATCCTAAGGCCGGCGGAAGAATTGCAGTTAAGGAACTCGGCAAATTGATCCCGTAAGTTAGCAATAAGGGATGCCTATGAGAGTAGGCCGCAGAGAATAGGCTCAAGCAACTGTTTAGCAAAAACACAGGTCTCTGCTAAAGCGTAAGCTGATGTATAGGGGCTGACGCCTGCCCGGTGCTGGAAGGTTAAGGGAACACTTAGCGTAAGCGAAGGTGTGAACTTAAGCCCCAGTAAACGGCGGCCGTAACTATAACGGTCCTAAGGTAGCGAAATTCCTTGTCAGGTAAGTTCTGACCCGCACGAATGGCGTAATGACTTGAGCACTGTCTCAACTGTAAATCCGGCGAAGTTGTAGTACCAGTGAAGATGCTGGTTACCCGCGATTGGACGGAAAGACCCCGTAGAGCTTTACTGTAGCTTAGCATTGAATTTCGGTATTGTCTGTACAGGATAGGTGGGAGACTGAGAGACTAGGGCGTCAGCCTTAGTGGAGTCGACGTTGGGATACCACCCTGATAGTACTGAAGTTCTAACTGGCGGCCATGAATCTGGTCACAGGACATTGTTAGGTGGGCAGTTTGACTGGGGCGGTCGCCTCCTAAAAAGTAACGGAGGCGCCCAAAGGTTCCCTCAGAACGGTCGGAAATCGTTCGAAGAGTGCAAAGGCAGAAGGGAGCCTGACTGCGACACCCACAAGTGGAGCAGGGACGAAAGTCGGGCTTAGTGATCCGGTGGTACCTCGTGGGAGGGCCATCGCTCAACGGATAAAAGCTACCTCGGGGATAACAGGCTGATCTCCCCCAAGAGTCCACATCGACGGGGAGGTTTGGCACCTCGATGTCGGCTCGTCGCATCCTGGGGCTGAAGTAGGTCCCAAGGGTTGGGCTGTTCGCCCATTAAAGCGGCACGCGAGCTGGGTTCAGAACGTCGTGAGACAGTTCGGTCCCTATCCGTCGCGGGCGTAGGAAATTTGAGAGGAGCTGTCCTTAGTACGAGAGGACCGGGATGGACTGACCTCTGGTGTACCAGTTGTTCCGCCAGGAGCACAGCTGGGTAGCTAAGTCGGGAAGGGATAAACGCTGAAAGCATCTAAGCGTGAAGCCCACCTCAAGATGAGATTTCCCATAGCATAAGCTAGTAAGACCCCTTGAAGAACACAAGGTTGATAGGTCAGAGGTGTAAGTATGGTAACATATTTAGCTGACTGATACTAATAGGTCGAGGGCTTGACCTAATTAACTTTATCTTAATGCTTAGTGTAATTTTGAGAGAATATATCTTTCATATAAATAACATGATTATCTGGTGATAATGCTCTTTAAGGTAACACCCGTTTCCATTCCGAACACGAAGGTTAAGCTTTTAGAGGCTGATGGTACTGCATGGGAGACTATGTGGGAGAGTAAGTGATTGCCAGGTTTATATGGTTCACTAGCTCAGTCGGTAGAGCACATGACTTTTAATCATGGTGTCCGGGGTTCGATTCCCCGGTGAGCCACCAAACCTCTATATTCTACATATAGAGGTTTATTTTTATATTATTTAGTGATGTAAGAAAAATTCTTAAGAAAAAATCTTAAGAATTTCTTTATTATTTACTAATTTATTTAATTTTATAAGTTAACACAACATCTTGTCCACCTGTAACGGTTTTTCCGATTAGATTTTTAAACTCTTTTATAGAATCATCAACATTAGTTATTAATAGAGGTGTTGCAAGAGAGAAACCTTTGCTTAGTATAAAATCTTTATTTATTTTAATTATAGGAGTTCCGGCCTTAACTTTAACTCCAGGCTCTATAAGCCTTTCAAAACCTTCACCATTTAGAGAAACAGTATCAACTCCTATATGAACTAATAATTCGACACCATTACTTAATGTTAGAGCGAATGCATGGTTTGTTTTAAAAATTAGATTTAATTCCCCATCAGCTGGTGCAACAAACACATTACCTGTAGGATTTATTGCTAATCCATCTCCTGCCATTTTTCCTGCGAATACTTCATCGGGAACTTCTGAAAGGTTCATTGTTGTTCCACTTACTGGTGCTATTAATTGAAAATCTTTTTTAAATAATCCAAACATACATATATCTTAATTTTATAAAAAATTAAGAATTCACCATCCTTTCCTATTAAATTAAAAGTGTATACAAATATTATCAAAATTCCTTTTATAACTAATTATAATAATATTTTGAAATATAATGATTTAAAGATAATATATAATAAAAAATTTGTTATGTCAATAAATAACTTTTTATAATTTTGCAGAATAAAATTTAAATTATAATATAAGAGTATTTATTCTTAAGAAAATAATAAAAATATTTAAAAAGTTGTTGACAAAGATTAAGTAAAGTGATAAGATAAAGAAGTCGCTTGAGGGCGATAAAGAAAAAAGAAAAACAATGGTCTTTGAAAATTAAACAGATAATTTAAGTAAACCAGCAATTCTTTTATAAGTAATATGAGTAGATTAAACTCAAATAAAAACTAAGAAATTAGTATATTTTAATTTGAGAGTTTGATCCTGGCTCAGGATGAACGCTGGCGGCGTGCTTAACACATGCAAGTCGAGCGAGAAAAGTTCTTCGGAGCTTTTCTAGCGGCGGACGGGTGAGTAACACGTGGGCAACCTGCCTCATAGAGGGGAATAGCCTTCCGAAAGGAAGATTAATACCGCATAACATTGTTGAAAGGCATCTTTTAACAATCAAAGGAGCAATCCGCTATGAGATGGGCCCGCGGCGCATTAGCTAGTTGGTGAGGTAACGGCTCACCAAGGCGACGATGCGTAGCCGACCTGAGAGGGTGATCGGCCACATTGGAACTGAGACACGGTCCAGACTCCTACGGGAGGCAGCAGTGGGGAATATTGCACAATGGGGGAAACCCTGATGCAGCAACGCCGCGTGAGTGATGAAGGTCTTCGGATTGTAAAACTCTGTCTTTAGGGACGATAATGACGGTACCTAAGGAGGAAGCCACGGCTAACTACGTGCCAGCAGCCGCGGTAATACGTAGGTGGCAAGCGTTATCCGGATTTACTGGGCGTAAAGGGAGCGTAGGCGGATATTTAAGTGGGATGTGAAATACCCGAGCTTAACTTGGGAGCTGCATTCCAAACTGGATATCTAGAGTGCAGGAGAGGAGAATGGAATTCCTAGTGTAGCGGTGAAATGCGTAGAGATTAGGAAGAACACCAGTGGCGAAGGCGATTCTCTGGACTGTAACTGACGCTGAGGCTCGAAAGCGTGGGGAGCAAACAGGATTAGATACCCTGGTAGTCCACGCCGTAAACGATGAATACTAGGTGTAGGGGCCCCAAGCCTCTGTGCCGCCGCTAACGCATTAAGTATTCCGCCTGGGGAGTACGGTCGCAAGATTAAAACTCAAAGGAATTGACGGGGACCCGCACAAGCAGCGGAGCATGTGGTTTAATTCGAAGCAACGCGAAGAACCTTACCTAGACTTGACATGTCCTGAATTACCAGTAATGTGGGAAATTCCTTCGGGAACAGGAACACAGGTGGTGCATGGTTGTCGTCAGCTCGTGTCGTGAGATGTTGGGTTAAGTCCCGCAACGAGCGCAACCCTTATTGTTAGTTGGTACCATTAAGTTGACCACTCTAGCGAGACTGCCCGGGTTAACCGGGAGGAAGGTGGGGATGACGTCAAATCATCATGCCCCTTATGTCTAGGGCTACACACGTGCTACAATGGCAAGTACAAAGAGAAGCAATACTGTGAAGTGGAGCAAAACTCAAAAACTTGTCTCAGTTCGGATTGTAGGCTGAAACTCGCCTACATGAAGCTGGAGTTGCTAGTAATCGCGAATCAGAATGTCGCGGTGAATACGTTCCCGGGTCTTGTACACACCGCCCGTCACACCATGAGAGTTGGCAATACCCGAAGTCCGTAAGCTAACCGTAAGGAGGCAGCGGCCGAAGGTAGGGTCAGCGATTGGGGTGAAGTCGTAACAAGGTAGCCGTAGGAGAACCTGCGGCTGGATCACCTCCTTTCTAAGGAAGAACATCTTAAGAAAACTAAGATGATAATAAAGAATGCTTCTTAAATATCTGTTTAATTTTGAAAGATTAAGTTCTTTCAAAATTATGTTCTTTGAAAATTACACATAAGTATTAATAAATAGAGTAAAGCCAATTAAATTTACTATTCTTTGTAAAATTGATTGCAACTATCTAAAAGATAGAAACAAAGGTCAAGCTACAAAGGGCGTATGGTGAATGCCTTGGCATCAGGAGCCGATGAAGGACGTGATAAGCTGCGATAAGCTTTGGGTAGACGCACATAGTCTGAGATCCAAAGATTTCCGAATGAGGAAACTCACATGGGAAACCCCATGTATCGTTAACTGAATAAATAGGTTAACGAGGGTAAACCTAGGGAACTGAAACATCTAAGTACCTAGAGGAAGAGAAAGAAAAATCGATTTTCTAAGTAGCGGCGAGCGAAAGGGAAAGAGCCCAAACCGGAAACTTGTTTCCGGGGTTGTGGATAGAACATAACGAGAAACTATAACTAATTGAAGAGAGCTGGAAAGCTCTACCGTAGAAGGTAATAGTCCTGTAAATGAAAGTTAGAGTAATCAAGTTCTAATCCAGAGTACTACGAGACACGTGAAACCTTGTGGGAAGCAGGGAGGACCACCTCCCAAGGCTAAATACTACCTGATGACCGATAGTGAAGCAGTACCGTGAGGGAAAGGTGAAAAGAACCCCGGGAGGGGAGTGAAATAGAACCTGAAACCATATGTCTACAACCGATCAAAGCACCTTATGTGTGCGATGATGTGCTTTTTGTAGAACGAGCCAACGAGTTACGATATGTAGCAAGGTTAAGTACTTAAGGTACGGAGCCGAAGGGAAACCAAGTCTTAATAGGGCAACTAGTTGCATGTCGTAGACCCGAAACCGGGTGACCTATCCATGGCCAGGTTGAAGCGAGGGTAAAACCTCGTGGAGGACCGAACCACGTTGCTGTTGAAAAAGCATGGGATGAGCTGTGGATAGCGGAGAAATTCCAATCGAACTCGGAGATAGCTGGTTCTCCTCGAAATAGCTTTAGGGCTAGCGTCGAATATGAGTAATGGAGGTAGAGCACTGAATGGGCTAGGGGGCATAGCGCTTACCGAACCTTATCAAACTCCGAATGCCATATACTATAAGTTCGGCAGTCAGACTACGAATGATAAGATCCGTGGTCAAAAGGGAAACAGCCCAGATCGTCAGCTAAGGTCCCAAAGTGTAAGTTAAGTGGAAAAGGATGTGGGATTTCTAAGACAACTAGGATGTTGGCTTAGAAGCAGCCACTCATTAAAAGAGTGGCGTAATAGCTCACTAGTCGAGAGATCCTGCGCCGAAGATGTTCGGGGCTAAAACTTACCACCGAAGCTACGGGCTTGAATTTATTCAAGCGGTAGAGGAGCGTCGTAATCGGAAGTCATACCGTAAGGAGTGGTGGACTGATTACGAGTGAGAATGTTGGCATTAGTAGCGAGATGTAGGTGAGAATCCTACAGGCCGAATACCTAAGGTTTCCTCAGGAAGGCTCGTCCGCTGAGGGTTAGTCGGGACCTAAGCCGAGGCCGAAAGGCGTAGGTGATGGACAACTGGTTGATATTCCAGTACCACTACCATCGTTATTATCGATGGCGTGACGCAGGAGGATAGTGTGTGCTAGCTATTGGATGCTAGTCTAAGCATTTAGTCAGTTACAATAGGCAAATCCGTT
>NZ_UAUL01000011.1 GCF_900456775.1 Sarcina ventriculi
CTTCAGTATCTGAACTAACGTCAATAGAACCTAATGAGCAAAGTGATTGAGAATTAAATTTACATGTTTCCACGGAACATACAATACAATCACAAGGTGAAGAACCTTCTGATGAAGAATTTGAGCATGCTGAATTTGTTAAATCACTATAAAGATGCTTATCTAAGAATGAGCCACAGCATGTGTCATTACATTTTTTTGAACAAGTTCCACCAATATTTATTCTATCAGCATAGCAAACTTCAGATTTATTATGAGAACAGTTGCTTACAGTACATTTAATCATTTTAATCTCTCCTTTAGTTAAAATATCTATCTAGTAATCCTTTAAAAGCTCTACCATGTCTAGCTTCATCTTTGCACATTTCGTGAACTGTATCATGAACAGCATCAAGATTATTTTTCTTAGCTAAAGTTGCAAGTTTCTTTTTACCATCGCAAGCGCCATATTCAGCTTCTACTCTAGCTTGAAGATTAGCTTTAGTATCTGCTTTTACAACCTCACCTAAAATTTCAGCAAATTTTGCAGCATGCTCAGCTTCTTCAAAGGCAATTCTTTTATAAGCCTCTCCAATCTCAGGATATCCTTCTCTATCAGCTTGACGGCTCATTGCAATATACATACCAACTTCAGTACATTCACCCATAAAATTAGCTCTTAAATCATCTATGATTTCTGGAATAGAATCTTTTGCGATACCTATTCTATGTTCATCAGCCCATATAAGTTTTTCAGTTAATTCTTGAAATTTATCAGCACTAGCTTTACAAATTGGACATTCTTTTGGTGGAGCATCTCCTTCATGAATATACCCACAAATTGTACATACAAATTTTTTCATCTAAAAATACCTCCTTTAAAAAGTCATTTTTATTATTTGTTAAAAAAACTATTTTATTCATGAAAAGTAAGCAAATTAAAAATTATAAATTGGAATATAATAAAACAAATTTGTTGAAAATGAATATTACAGATGATATACTGATTTTACAAAATAAAGAAAAATATAAAATAGGAGGGATTAAATGAAAATAAACTGGGGAAGAAAATACAATACAATAGCTATTTATTCATTATTAGTTATTTGTTGTAGCATAGTGTTTTATTTAATAGTGTCTAAAAGTGGAATATTTATAAATAAATTTCAAGAGATAATGGCTATTTTTCAGCCTTTTATTATAGGAGGTGTAATAGCTTATCTTTTAAATTTTATTTTAAAGTTTTATGAGATTAATTTATTAGGTAGAGTTTTTGAAATTAACATAAATAAAAAGGGTAAAAGAAGTTTAGCCCTTTTATTAACATATATAACATTTTTCTTATTCATATTTCTTTTTATTAAATTTGTTATTCCACAATTGTTTGAAAGCTTATTAGGTCTTGCAAATAGCATTCCAACTTATGTAAATAATTTGTCATCTTTTTTTCAAAGTAATGTAGAAAATGCTACGTTACAATCTGAGATTTTAAGTACAGTAACTGATAAGGTAAATATGGTAATAGATTATGTTATAAAGATTGCCACAGATATGATTCCTATTTTAGGAAATTTATTAATGAGTATTACTTCAAGCATATGGAATATAGTTTTAGGTATAATTATTTCTATATATATACTTATCGATAAAGAAAAATTTTATGCTCTTTCTAAAAAGGTAAGCTATGGGATTTTCTCTAAAAGAAGAGCTAATATGATAATTAAAATTGCAGAAAAAGTAAATGATACTTTTGGAAAATTTATAGTTGGTAAGATAACAGATTCTTTTATAATAGGTATATTAACTTTTATGATTTTAATAATCTTTAAAATGCCTTATGCACCTTTAATATCAGTAATAATAGGAATAACTAATATAATACCTTTTTTTGGACCGTTTATAGGTGCAGTTCCATCTACTATAATAATACTTTTTGTATCACCTATAAAAGCTTTATGGTTTTTAATAATAATTTTTATAATACAACAAATAGATGGAAATATAATAGGACCTAAAATATTAGGTGATTCTATAGGAATATCTCCATTTTGGATTTTATTTTCTATATTAGTTATGGGTAAATTCATGGGAATAATAGGCATGGTAATAGGAGTGCCATTATTTGCTGTTATTTATTCTATAATTAAAGAAATAGTCGAGGAGAAGTTAAGGCAAAAAGGGTTACCAGTATCTACTGAAGATTATGCGAATTAAAATTTATAATAGATATTAACTTTAGTTATAGTTGAATTTTCATAAAAACTCATGGCATAATATATTTAAAAAGATTATTGTAATAATGTTAAGTGAAAAAATAATACAGAATAGGAATTAGGAGAGATTATATATGAAAATTTCAACAAAAGGAAGGTATGGGTTAATAGCTATAATGGATATGGCTATATTTTCTAAATCAGATATAGTAACCCTAAAAAGTATATCAGAAAGACAAAATATATCAGAAAGATATTTAGAGCAAATATTTTCGGCTTTAAAAAAAGGTAGAATTGTAAAAGCTAAAAAAGGTCCTCAAGGAGGATATTATTTAGATGAAGAGTCATATGAATTTACAATATATGATATATTAAAAATATTAGAAGGAAATTTGGACGTTGTAAATATAGAAGAAAAAACCAATGATATGGAAAGTTTTCTATGTGATAATTTGTGGGAAAATGTCAATTCTATATTTTATAAGTATTTTAATTCTATAAAATTAGAGAATTTAGTTAAGGATTATAAAGAAAAGAAAAATGAAATAATGTATTATATATAAATTAAAATTACTTTAAATTTTAAATTTAAAGTAGTTTTAATTATTTTTTAATTATTTTTAAATTACTGAATATAATTTAATGTATACAAATAATGGTATTTCCATGAATGTATTAATCAATATGGGGAGTTAGTTAATGGATAAAGGAAAATCTAGTAAAAAAAACATTGATGATGATTCAAGAAATATTTGTTGTGATTGTCCAGATGAGTGTAAGGGACCAACAGGCGAAAGAGGACCAACAGGACCTAAAGGACCTACTGGGGCGAGAGGTTTAAGAGGTTTAAAAGGAGACAGAGGAGAAAAAGGCTCTCAAGGATTAAGGGGACCAACAGGGCCAACTGGGTGTAGAGGAATTAGAGGAGAAAAGGGAGATAGAGGAGAAAGGGGGGTTCAAGGAATCCAAGGGCCAAGAGGACTTAAAGGTCCAACTGGTTGTAGAGGTGCAACAGGACCTAAAGGGGTAACTGGAGTAACTGGACAAAGAGGAGCAACAGGGGTAGTTGGTCCAACTGGAGCGACAGGGGCAATAGGACCAACAGGACCAACGGGAATAGGAGTAACGGGACCAACAGGAGCGATAGGACCAACAGGACCAGCAAGTGGAATAACTGGAGCAACAGGACCTAGGGGAGCAACTGGAGTAATAGGTCCAACTGGAGCAACTGGTGCTACTGGACTAAGAGGGGCTACTGGTCCAACAGGAATAGGAGTTACAGGTCCAACAGGAGCGATAGGACCAACAGGACCAGCAAGTGGAATAACTGGAGCAACAGGACCTAGGGGAGAAACAGGAATAACAGGACCAACTGGAGTAACAGGGGCAGTAGGTCCAATAGGCGCAACAGGAATACAAGGTGTGACTGGAGTGACAGGACCAACAGGTGCAACAGGAATACAAGGTGCAACAGGAGCAACAGGACCTAGAGGAGAAGCGGGAATAACAGGTCCAACCGGAGTAACAGGAGAGATAGGTCCAACAGGTGCAACTGGAATACAAGGTGCAACAGGAGCAACAGGACCTAGGGGAGAAACAGGAATAGCAGGACCAACGGGAGCAACAGGAGCAGTAGGTCCAACTGGACCAACAGGATTAGGTATAATAGGGCCGATAGGACCGACAGGACCAACAGGACCAGCAAGTGGAATAACCGGAGTTACAGGTCCAATGGGAGCAACTGGACCTACTGGATTAAGAGGGGCTACTGGTCCAACAGGAATAGGAGTTACAGGTCCAACCGGAGCAACTGGTGCTTGTAAGTGTTCAAAGTCAGGATTACATTGTCAAAAATTACATTGCTCAGAATGTATAGAGCCGTTAAAAACAATATTATTTAATGATGTTACAACACCAGTTGGAGATGACATAGAAAGTGAGTATATAGAAAGTGAAAGAAAAAATATTATTAAGATATTGAATCCTGGAACTTATGCTGTGTATTGGAGTGTGTTAATTTCTAATAAGAGGTCTCGTGATATGGTCTTAACCTTTGTTGAGAATGATGATAATGATACTAACAAAATAGAACGTAGGATAGCAAACTCTGGTTTACCTGCAAATAGTGATACAAGCAGAGGTGTAATATCTGGTCAAGCATTGTTTGTAGCTAAAAAGCCTGGTATATATTCATTGATTAATGATACACCATACGCTATAACACAAGAGGCAACTAGAAATAAAGGGTATACAAAATTTTCATCAAGTATTTTGATTATAAAATTAGCTTAATTTTTAATATGTAAATATATAAGAGATATGAGTAAAATTCATATCTCTTTATTTGTGATTGTTATAAATGAAAAATAAATTTTAACACATATAATAATTTGAAAAAACACTCAAATAATTCGGTAAAATATCAAACGAATAATTCAACATAATAAAATAATAAATTTTAATGCAAGTTAATCATATAAAAACTTGCAAAAAAATATAAAAAATATTGAAAATTAATTAAAAATGCAATATAATAAAAAATAAATAAGCAAAATAAAAAGGAGTCGTGATTATATTGAAAATTCCTAGTTCTATGATGACACAACATCCGGACAATGTTGAAACATATGTATCAATACAACAAGAACCAGCAGAAGCTATTGAAGGATTATCTTCAGTTGAAAAAGGTGGGCTTGGTATACAAGAAATAATGATAGATTTTGAAGGTAAATTAACACCATATCATCAAACTTCTCAAGTAGCTTTAGGTCTTGTAAGTAATGGTGTTATTCCAGGAAAAGATGTAAGAATAACTCCTAGAATACCTAATTCTAATAAAGAATCTATATTTAGACAACTTATGAGTATTATGTCAATTGTAGAGACTAATAGTCAGGCATATGGACTTACAAAAACTCAAGCCATTTCAGAAGTTGTCGTTCCAATGATTGAAAGTGGCGAGGAAATAGCTGAATTTCAAGAGAGAGTAAATTCTGTGATAGAGATGGGTAATAAAAATTATCCAGTTCAATTCGAAAAAAATAGTGTTAGAATAATTCCTTTAGTTGAAGATGTACCATCTTTGGTTAATGTTGATAAAATATTAAATGATTTTTATTGTATTCAAAAGGAAAAAGGAGACAATATAACTGATTTAAGAATTATGATAGCAAGATCTGATACCGCTATGTCTTATGGATTAATATCTGGTGTTTTATCAGTTATTATGGCTGTTGATAAAGCATATAAATGGGGAGAAAAAGTAGGTGTATCAATAAATCCTATATTGGGTTGTGGATCGCTTCCATTTAGAGGTCATTTTAATGGGGAAAACATAGATAAAATGATAGATACTTATAGTGGAATAAAAACTTTTACTTTTCAATCAGCATTAAGATATGATTACGGAGCAGAAAAAACCAGATTAGCTGCTAAAGAATTAGATGAAAAAATTCATTTATCAATTCATAAAAATCTATCAGAAGAAGACATTAATTTATTAAAAGAATTTATTGGAATATGTTCAAAACATTATTTAACAACATTCTTAAAGATTATAAATACTGTATCTTTTGTTTCAGATTTTATTCCTAAAAATAGAGATAGACTTACAAAAGCAAAAACAGGTTTAGAATATAATAGAGAAGTTGCAAATTTAGATAATATAGCTAATCTTGTTAAAGATGAAAAGCTTAAAAAAGAAATATTATCAATAGATAATTCAAAAGATTATGCAGTTCCAAGAGCAATTTCTTTTACTGGTGCGATGTACACTTTAGGTATGCCGCCTGAAATATTAGGAATGGGAAGGGCTTTAAAAGAAATAAAAGAAAAATATGGGCAAGAGGGAATTGACAAGCTTTTAGATGTGTACCCTATGCTTACGGAGGATTTAAAGTTTGCGGCTAAATTTGCAAATGTTGGAGTGTCTAAAAAAATAATAGATGAAATTGCAAGGGAAGAATATAAAGAAGATATGATTCTTGTAAATGAGATATTAAACCTAGGCATAGATTATAAATATCTTGAAGAAAATGATTTTTATCACACACTATTAAAAACAACTCGTCCTATAATAATGCATCTTATGGGACTTGAACAAGATGTAATATCTAGCAAGACAGAAGAGCTTAAAATTCTTAATGAATGGATTGTTAGAATGGGGAAAGTTCGTGGAAGTATAGGATAAAAAGTTATGTAATAATAACACCTTTGTTAATTGATATTTAATTAATATTGATTAATGAAGGTGTTTTTATTGGCATATAATTATTAAAAGAAATCTAGTATTAGAACTATTCACAATTTATACAAAAACCATGCATTGTTGCGATAAATTTTGGATTGATATCATTTAAACGTTTTTTAAAAGCATCAAGTTTCTCTTTATTAGGAATATTTTGTAACCTAATATTATTAATCTCTGTTTTCCATAAACTATCAATAACTTTTCCAGCAGCATCTCCAAAGCTTAACATTAAATCGCTACTAAAAAATATATTACGTTTTTCTTCATAAAATACAAGACCATTTTGTAAGTGTACTTCTGAAGGATAATCAATGCATTTAATAGAGAAATTGTTGCCCTTAATTATATCACCATGTTCTTTAGAAATTACTCTACATTTATATCTAAATCCAGGTAATTCTCGTGCGCCGATTTGAGAACATACTATAATTGCATCTGGGAATTCTTTTACAAACACTGATAAACCACCACATTCATCTGATTCAATGTGTGGTATTAAAATATATTTTAATCTTTTATCACCTAATATTTTTTTTATTTCAGGTAATATTAGCTCTGCTTGTTGATATGTGCCAGTACATATTAAAACAGGCTCTTCAGTTAAAAGTAAATATTGATGAATAGTAAAATTCATAAAAGAAAGATTTTGTGTGAATTGATATAAATCATTATATATTTTCATTATTTTTCTCCTTTAGCTAAAATAATTTTTGTGTTAAAATTTATACAACATTTGTTGCAAATATAGAATAATACTTTTTCATCTATTTTTCAATGAAAAATCATCAATTGCAACATAAATAGGGAGTGTGTTGCATTATGTCAAAAAAACAATTAACAAAAGAATATATTGTTCAAAGCTTATTTATTCTTATGAAAACTAAGGATTATACTGATATTACAATTCAAGATATAACCAATAAAGCAGGAGTCAATCGTTCTACGTATTACCGTAATTTTAGTTGTAAGGAGAATATTATAGAAACTTTTTTCAATAAAATTATGGATGATTATTTAGAAGAATATAAATGTATGAAAAATAACTCTATTAAAACTTATTTATATACTTTATTTAAACATTTTTATAATTATAAAAGTGAACTTTTATTAATAGATAAAAATAATTTAACTTACATATTTTTAAATGTATTGAACAACTATTTTAATAAAATATATAATTTGGCTGAAACGAATTTGGAAATGCGATATGAATTATATTATCATATTGGAGGAATTTACAGTAATTATAAGTTGTGGTTTTCTCGCGGGATGAAGGAAACTCCTGAAAAATTAGCTGATATTGTTTATTCAACAATTAAAAAAGAATTATCACCTTATTTATTAGAAAGTAATAAATAATTTATAAAGAAATATAATAATGTAAAAACAATTTAACTTTAAACTAATAAATGAATAAAGTATGTATAATAACACCTAAGTTAATTAACATTTAATTTTATTAACTTAGGTGTTTTTGTTAAGATAAGTTATTAGGTGAATAAAGGCAATGTTTTTTTATAAAACCAAATGAAAAAGTTTTGAGTAATTTTTCATATTCAGATTTTGAAAAATTATTTCCTTTATACAAAACATCATAAATATTTCCAGAATCCACTAATTTGTATTTTGTATCAACAAATCCATTTTTAAAATAAAATTTTTGCCGATTAAGCCTTTGTTTATAGTCAGCATATTTATTAGAAACAGTTTCGATATTTAAAATAATATTATTGTTTTGTTTATTATTAGAAATTAAATTCAAAATTTTTGTTCCATAACCTTTTGAGCGAATGCTTGTATCGATTGCTAAATACAATATAAAAGTTATGTTATTATTATGAATTAAATAGCTAAATCCACAAAATATATTATTATCATAAAATGCCAAAAAATCAACACAAGTTCTTTTAGACATTATATTTAATAACCAAATTGGTAATCTTTCATTTTTAGGAAATGATTCTTTATATAGATTTAAAATGTTTTTGTATTCTTTTAAGCGTGAATTAACAACTTTTACTTTTAGCATTTTTACCTCCATTAATATTATTGTGCATATATTATATATTTTTTAAAATAAATAATATATGAAATTATCTATTGAGTTTAGCTTATCACAATTTATTATATATTTTATTGGTATAGTTAGGCTATTTTTTAAAGTTATTTATGATTATATGTGTATTTATTAATTTTAAATTATAAATATGTTAATTAAAAAATTTTCATTAATCAACTTAAATGAGCAAAATAAGTGATTTATCCTATGTATTTTCAAAAACAAAAAGAATAGAATAATATCATAATATTTATAAAAGTTCAACAAAGGAGATAATTTATGAACATAAAACAAATTAGAAACGCTACATTAATAATTGAATATGCAGGTAAAAAATTTTTAGTAGATCCAGTATTTGCTGATAAAGGAACTTATCCACCTTTTCCAAATTCACTTAGACAAGATGAAAATAATCCATTAGTTGATTTACCAGTTACTATAAAGGAACTAATAGATGTAGATGCTGTAATTGTTACACATACTCATTTAGATCATATTGATGATGTTGCGAAAGAAAGTTTGCCAAAAGATATAAAAATATTTGTTCAAGATAAACACGATTATAATGAAATGAGAGAATGTGAATTTAATAATATTGAGATATTAAGTGAAAATACACAATTTCATAATATAAAATTAATAAAAACATTAGGTCAACATGGAAGAGGAAAGATATTAGAGTCTATTGGAAATGTTTGCGGGGTGGTTTTTAAAAGTGATAATGAAAAAACTTTATATTTAGCAGGTGATACTGTTTGGTATGAAGAAGTTGAAAAAACTCTTAGTATACATAAACCCGAAGTAATTATTATAAATGGTGGGGATAATCAAATTTTCGATAAGGGCTCATTAATTATGGGGAAAAATGACATACATGAAGTTCATAAGTGTTTACCTAATTCAAAGCTTTTAATTACACATATGGAAGCTATGAACCACTGGACATTATCAAGAAAAGAATTAAGAGAATTTACTAAAGAAAAAGGATTTTCAAATAAAGTTTTAATTCCAAAAGATGGTGAGAATTATGAACTTTAATTTTAAATTTACTAAGTAATGGTATGTACTTAAACAATGAAATACTGCAATGATAAAAATCATTACAGTATTTCATTAATAATTAATGTAACTTTATAATTTACAAATTGATTTAATTTTACTACAAATTCGTCTAATTCTTTATTTGATGAAAATTTACATTCAAGAATATAGCATCCATCTCCACTAATTTTATAGTGATGTATTATAAAGTTTTTTTGAGTTGATATAAATTTCATGTAGGTATTATGATTTTGTAAATTTGTATGGGTGACTGTAATTAGTGCATGTATAGGGTAACCTAATTTTTCGTTATTTAATTTAATAGTATAGCCCTCTATTAACCCTCTATCTTCTAATTTAGCAACTCTGATAGATGTTGCTTGTCCAGTCATATGTATTTTTTCGCCCAATTCTTTCATTGTTATTCTACTATTTTTGCTTAATTCATTTAAAATATTTTTGTCTATTTTATCTAACACATCAAATCTCCATTTAATTTAAATTATATAGTTTAATTGTTTATCCCCATAGTTATCCATTGACTATTAACATATCCTTTATAAGGCACACTACTTATAGTAACAATAACTTCATCATAATTTGTACCATCAACATTTTGTTTAAGTACTTCTATTTGTCTTCCATGACCTAAATATTGTCCACCAGGTATTATTTCGCTATTAGAATCTGGTTTATAATATAAATTTGCGTTATTAGAATTTATAGTTGCATTAGGGTTATATGTTTTATTAGAGACTATATTTTTTGATGGAGTATTATCAGTATTGACATTGTCTACATTGCTTACATTAGTTGTTTGCTGTGTGCTTGAAATACTATTAGTTGATGCGCTATCAGTGGTATTTTGAGTATTATTAACTGAGAATATGTTGTAGGCAGCAAATCCAATTATTAATCCAACGAAAAATAAAATTACTGCAGATATTAATGCACAAATTATTAATTTAATTTTTTTATTCATTTTATTTGCTCCTTTATAGATTAAGTGCTAGTTTAGTTATCAAAAAATATATCATAATTATATTTATTTCTTCTTTAATAAATATTTTATCTCAAATGCTACTCGAATCAAATATGTATATATTGGATTTATTAGATTTACAGATACTTATATAAATTATACTACACTATGCTTTAGTATTCTTTAACTGTGAAAAATTTTATTTGTATAAAAATATAAAAAATGAAAATAATATGAAATGGAGGTAGATATGAATAAAGTAAATTGTAAAATAAGATGTGCTGTTATGGATTTAGATAATGAAATAAAAATCTTTTTAAATGACAATTATTTAAATAGTGATACATATAGTTTTTTTATAAATAATAAAGAAATAGAAAATTTTGGTATAGATGTACTGGAAGATAGAAAAACCATTATAATAAAGGACATTCCAAATATAATTGCTAGTGATATATTAGAGATTAAGATTAATGATAAATATTACAAGGTTATACTTAGGAATTTTTTAAATAAATTTTATTATGATAAAGATGACTTAGGCGTTACATTTGATAAAAACAGAATAAGAATAAAAATATGGGCACCTACAGCATACAGGATTCAAATCTGTCTTTATAATTATTATAATGAACATATAGATAGGCCTTGTGAAGTATATGAAATGTCTTTTAATAGTGATAGCGGAGTTTATGATGTGGAGTTGAATAAAATAAATAAAAATAAATATTATTTATTTAAACTCTATTTTAAATATAGAAATGATAAAGAAATAGATTTAAAGGTAAAATATGCTATTGATCCATATGCTAAGGCAGTTAGTGTTAATGGTGAAAAGGGTGTTTTATTAGATATTAATGATAAAGAGTTAAAACCTAAATATTGGGAAAATGATAAAAGACCTTTTATTGAAAATATGGAAGATACAATTTTATATGAGATGCATATAAGAGATTTTACTATAGATGAGAATAGTGGAGTTTCTCAAAGAATAAGAGGTAAATTTTTAGGAGCAGTTCAAGAAGGAACTTTTTATATAGATAAAGAGAGTAAAAAAAAATGTAAAACAGGAATAGATCATTTAAAAGAACTTGGAATAACTCATGTACATATAATGCCATGTTTTGATTTTGATTCAGTAGATGAAAAAAAGATAAATGATAAAAGCAACAGAAATTGGGGATATGATCCTAAAAATTATAACGTTCCAGAGGGAAGCTATGCTACAAATCCATATAAACCTAATGTGAGAATTATAGAATTTAGGGAAATGGTTAAAAAATTTCATGCAAATGGTATAAGAGTAGTTATGGATGTTGTTTATAATCATATGGCAAGCATAGAAAATTTAGAAAATATAGTCCCTTATTATTACTTTAGAACTGGTGACTTTTGCGACTTAACAAATGGATCTGGATGTGGAAATGAGCTTGCGACAGAAAGACCTATGGTTAGAAAACTTATTGTAGATTCTATAATTCATTGGGTAAAAAATTATAATATAGATGGTTTTAGATTGGATTTAATGGAACTTATAGATAAAGAAACAATTGATGAAATAGTTTTAAAGGTTAAAGAAATAGACAAGAATATTATAATATATGGAGAACCGTGGAAGGCTGATTATTCCCCTCTTAAAAATGGAACTTATAAAGGAAGTCAAAAGGGAAAAGATTTCTCAATATTTAATGATACTTTTAGAGATGCTATAAGAGGGGATAATTCTCCATCATGGGGATATATAAATTGTGATGCACATAATAGAGATAAGGCTTGGAGCGTTATAGATGGTTTAAAAGGTTCTATATATACAATTACAAAATTACCAAGGGAATCCATTAATTATGTGTCAGCCCACGATAATTATACATTATGGGATCAAATAGAAAAATCAATGGATTGTAATATAGAAAATGGACAGTATCAGAATATAAAAGATGAAAATATTTTTGAAAATTACAAAGTTCGTCAGTTGGTGTTAGGAGTTGGAATTATTTTAACAGCTCAAGGCATTCCATTTTTGCATAGTGGGGTAGAGTTTTTAAGGAGCAAACAAGGAGATCATAATAGTTATAGGAGTTTAGATAATATAAATAAAATAAATTGGGCAGATAAAATTAAATATTATGAAGTATTTAGTTTTATAAAAGGTCTTATAAAAATTAGAAAGGGACATAAGGCTTTTAGAAAAAGTTCAGATTTGGATATTAGAAATAATCAAAATATATTTTTTATTAATAATGATGAAAATAGCGGAGTTATAATATCTCATTTATACAATAATTCAGATGATAAATGGAAAAATATATTAGTTATATATAATGCAACTTCAATAGATGATTATGATGTCAATTATAAGATACCTAAAAGTCATAGTGGGAAATGGAATATAGTAGTAAATAATGAATATGCAGGAGAAAATATAATAGATATTGTGGATGAAAATAATATTCCTAAAATTAAATCTCATTCAATGTTAATGCTGTTTGAATAAATTATAAATAATATAAGAACTCCCATATATAATGGGAGTAGAATTTTAGATGAATTTAAAATTACTTTAATCATTATCATTTCTATAGATTTCTAACCTTAAAATATTTTTTTCGAAAGAAATATTACATTTATCAATCATCATTCCTACTAGAGAAATTTGAGAGCCAGTTTCATTTTCTCCTATTAAATTCCAATAGTATTCTTCTATTTCATGTTGTCTTGGAACGCATAAAGAATCTTTTAAAATATTGAAATTTTTATCTTTTAAATTAGAGATATTGCCAGTAAGTAAAAAGTGTGAAGTATTATTATTAATGGATAAATCTATATGAATGTCTGTGCAACCTAGATTTAAAAAAAATGCAACTAGTTCATTCATAATTCTTAAGTTTTTTTCTGTTTTGAATTTCATAACTTTAGTTACTCCTTTTTAAAAATTGTTATAATTGGAATTATTATCATAGCAACAAAACCACAAGATAAGCCGTTATTATATAAATTAAGACCACCATGTAAATAAACAAGGTTTGTAACTAGCATTATATGAAGAAATCCAGAGATTATTCCCCATAAAGGACCAAACATTCCGGCAATAGGTGCAAGACCTGTGGATAGTAAAACAGAAATTATTATATTAGGGCTTGTAATTGGCTTTGAGTATACAAATGAACCTAATATAGCACCTAAAATAATTGGCCACACATTTTTAAAATGCTTTCCGAAAAAACCAAATCCTATTATAGTAAATATACTTCCAATTGTTGGACCATTAAAATCAGCACCAAGAATTAAAAGTAAAATAGTAGATAATAATGATAAAATTCCAACATTTAAATAAGTTGATTCTTTATACATTATGAAAAAATCGCTAACTAAAATACCACTTTGTTTATTTATAAGTTTTAGCTTTTGTACGGGATTATCTCCATAAATAAATGCAAGAGCTATAAAATATATAGATATTATGAACATAAAAATAACCAAAATAGTATCATTTCCAGTATACCAATATAGAGTGTTTTCAAATTCTAAGCCTTTTGCTCTTAAAAAAGACATTAGAAACATAGCTATAAGACCGCCTGCAAAACCAATATTATAAAGATTGTAACCCTTATGAGCTTTTATACAATGAGATGAGATTGGTGGCAATATAAATCCCATAAAAACTGAAATTAAAAAGCCAAGGGTTGTTGATATAAAGGGGTTGAGGTTTGAAATATATCTAATTTGATTTATAGTTGGTGATAAAGTGGTTGCAAGAAGTGTAACTAAAGTATAATTTAAAAACGGTTCTTTTTGGTATTTAGAATAAAGAAAAACTCCAAACATTATAGGCCAAATATTTATTATATTTTTTCCAAAAAAAGAAAAACCACCAATAAGCCATAGAGACATTAAAGTTGCTCCATTTGGTTTTATTCCATTTAGAATAAGCAAGAAAACACAAGCGCTACTTGTTATCGCAACGTTTATAAGAGTTGCGCCTATACCTCCGATGACCATATAATCAGTTATTAAAATATCTGGAGATAATACTATATTTATCATTCCATTTAAAATATTAGTAGGTGTATCTACTATAAATGCAAACATTATAAAGTATAAATATAATATTAAATGAAAAATATAAGGCAAAAAAAGTTTTCTTTTTATCATCAAGTAGAATATCTCCTTCTTTTTGTATATAATACCATAAATAGGGTTTTTAATCAATAAATGATATTTTCAAGTACATAAATATTAGATGGATTGTTGATTGAAAATTATAATTAATTTTTGAGTTTTCAAGGAGAATTTATGAAGAATTATAATAAGAAGATACAGGAAAAGGTTCTTTTAGAAAATGATAAATGTATATTAAAATGTGATTGTAATGGGAAAATAGTTGTTAAAAATTTATGTAGATCAAATGATAAGGTGTTGTTAAAATTAAGTGATATAGTAAGTAAGTTAAATAATGTGGAAATGTCTAAAAAAGAGAGATATGTATATGTTCAAAGTATTCAAGATTTAGGTTCTTTAGTTAATGTAGATGAAAATTTGGCTGTTAGAAATATAGAAAATTTAGAAAATAATCTAGAACAAGGATTAAGATTAAAAAAAAGATTGCAATATGTATTTACTGTAGTTTTAGTGTTTCTTGTGTTAATTATAGGATGTTTTTTTCTAAGAAATATATTAGAGGATGTAAGTTATATTTTTATTTGTAGTAGTTTAGGAGGCATTTTAGCAATTCTTTATAAACAGGATACTGTAAATATAGATTATATAGTGGCAACTTATGCGATAATATTAGAAGCTTTAAAGAGAGTGGTTATAACTATTGTTGTTGGTGGCATTGGATTTATAGCAATAAAAGCAGATATAATATTTCCTAATTTAGATACTGTAGTAAATAAATATACATTAGATTTGGTTATGATAGTATGTGGATATAGTATAAATTTTATTCCTAATATTTTGGATAAGATGTTAGAAAATAATAATTCTAAAAATAATAAATAAAAAGTGTTTAGATCAAAATATAATACAATATTTTGATCTTTTTTTATAAAACAAAAAAAGATATTGAAAAAATTATTGTATTATTGTATTATTGTATTAATATAATTTATATATAAATAAAATAAGGAGGTGTAAAAGTGGATTGGAATATAGATAATAATAAGCCGATTTATATTCAGCTTGTAGATAAGTTAAAATCAAAAATTATTTCAGGAGAGATACCTCCAGGGGCAAAACTTGAATCTGTACGGAATTTAGCAGAAGATGCAGAGGTTAATCCAAATACTATGCAAAAAGCGTTAGTTGAACTTGAGCGGGAAGAATTAGTATATAGTAAGAGGACTAGCGGAAGATTTGTAACTGATAATGAGGAGAGAATAAAAAGAATGAGGGAAGAGGTTGCTAATAGAGAAATAGAAAATTTAAAGCTTATATTAAAGGAGTTAGGATATAGCGAAGAGGAAATTATAAATCTTATAATAAATAATATAAAAGGGGAAATATAGATGGAAAGTATTGTAGAGTTTAAAGATGTTTATAAAGGTTATGGAAAAAAACAAGTGTTAAATGGTATAAATTTAAATATACCAAAAGGAAAAATAGTAGGGCTTTTAGGACCAAATGGAAGTGGAAAATCTACTATGATAAAACTTATGAATGGACTTTTAAGTAAAGATAGTGGAATAATTTTAATAAATGGATTAAAGCCATCAAAGCAAACTAAAAAAATAGTATCATATCTTCCAGAGAGGACGTATCTTAATGATTGGATGAAGGTTAAAGATATATTAGAATTTTTTAAAGATTTTTATAGCGATTTTGATATGGAAAAAGCAGAAGAAATGTTAAAAAGTTTAAATATAGATAAAAATGAAAAATTAAAAACAATGTCTAAAGGTACAAAAGAAAAAGTACAATTAATTTTAGTTATGTCAAGAAAAGCAGAACTTTATATATTAGATGAACCAATAGGTGGAGTAGACCCAGCAGCTAGAAGTTATATATTAAAAACAATTATGACTAATTATTTAGAAGATAGCACGCTTTTGATTGCAACACATTTAATTAGTGAAATTGAGAATATATGTGATGAAGTGATATTTATATCTAATGGAAACATAGTTCTTCAAGGTAATGTTGATGAAATTAGAGAAGAAAAAGGAAAATCTATAGATGCGTTATTTAGGGAGGAATTTAAATGTTAGGGAAGTTGATGAAATATGAACTAAAAGCATGCGGAAGAATATTTGTTCCATTATATGTAGCTATTTTGGTTGTAGCAGCAATAAGTGGAATATTTTCAAATACACAAAGCTTTCAAGTAGCTTCAATATTAATTTTTATACTTATGGCACTTTTTATAGGATTAATGGTAGTAACAATTGTTCTTATAATACAAAGATTTAAAAAGAGTTTGTTAGAGGATGAAGGCTATCTAATGTTTACACTTCCAGTATCTATTAAAAACCTTATATTATCTAAATATTTAACATCTCTTATTTATATAATTTTAAGCACAATAATAGCTATATTATCGTTTATATTAATATTATTATTTGGAGGGAATTTAGATATAAGTGCATTTTTAAATCATGAATTTTGGAGTGTTGTAAATCAAGGATTATCACAAAAAGATATCATTTTTCCTGTTATTATTATGATAATAAGTGGATTCTTAGTTTATACAATGTTTATATTTAATGTTTATATATCTTTATCAATAGGTCATTTACCTAAATTCAATAAAAATAGAACTTTATTTGGAATTATAACATTTTTTGCAATAAATATTATAATAGGAATTGTTCAAAGTGTTATTCAAGTAACATTTATAAGTAATGCTTATAAAATTCAGGACATATATTCACTTTTATCAGCATTTAATTTATATGAAGTTGTAAATATTATAGTAAGTATAGTGATAATATTAATTCTTTTTGTAGGAACTAGTTGGATTTTAAATAAAAAATTAAATTTAGAATAAGCAAAAAAAAGATCTGAAATTTCAGATCTTTTTTTATTATAAGTAGTATTTACAAAAAATTAAAATATTTTAATGATATTAATTATCATTTTCATTTACAAATAGGAATCATTATGATATTATAAGAATATATTAAATAACAAATAAAACATAAATGAGAGGAGAGTTTTAATAATGAGTAAGATAAATATAATATATTGGAGTGGTACAGGAAATACGGAAGCTATGGCAAATCATATATATAATGCTTGTAATAAAGAGAATTCCAAAATATTAAGTGTTGATAAAGCAACAGTTAAAGATGCGGAAGAAGCTGATGTTTTATTTTTAGGATGTGCAGCTATGGGGGATGAAGTTTTAGAAGAGTCTGAAATGGAGCCTTTTATGGAAAGCATTGAAGGATCTATAAAAGGAAAGAAAATAGCTTTATTTGGTTCTTATGGCTGGGGTGATGGCCAATGGATGAGAGATTGGGAAGAGAGAATAACAAAATGTGGTGGAGTTTTAGTTGAAGATAGTATAATATCAAACGGAGAGCCAACTGACGAAGAAATAGAAAAATTATCAAATTTAGGAAGAAAATACTCAGTATAATATTTTAAATTTAAGAAATAATAAATGTGTCGTTAATAACCTTAAAAATAGTAAATCGTACAAGCAAAAACATTCTACAATTTTGTAGAATGTTTTTTATTTTTTATATAGTCAATAATTAATAAAATTTGCAATAATATTTTAATATTTATTACATATTTATAAAAAAATAGAATTAATGTATAATATAATAAAATGGATGATTAGTGAAAATAATAAAAACTTTGTAAAACAATAGCGAAAAACAATTATTTATTTAAATTAAAAATAAATTATAAGAAAGTAAGGGGTATTATATTGGTTATTTTTTGGAACTTAACAATTTTATTGCAATTAATGGTAATAGGTATAGGATTAATCTTAATGAAACTTTATAGTTCTATTGATTATAAAATAGTGATAACTACTGGAATACTAATGCAATTTTCGATTTCTACTGGATTTATTTTAACATTTTTATTTTAAAAATTGAAATTTTACTTTTCTTGTTTTTATAAATAATTTTACTTATTATTTAAACATGGCTTTTTTATATTTTATAATATATAGTAATTAGTGATTAGGATTATTATATGAAAATCTAATATCTAATAATAGTTATAAAAAATAATTTAAATATTTATAGGAGAAAACAAACATATGAGAAATATAAAAATGACAATTGAGTATGATGGTACAAGATATAAAGGATGGCAAAAACAAAATATAAAAGGGACTTCAATAAATACGATACAAGATAAATTAGAAATATTACTAGAAAAAATGACAGGTGAAAAAATTCAACTCATTGGTTGTGGCAGAACAGATTCAGGTGTTCATGCTAAAAATTATATAGCTAATTTCAAAACGAATACTACCTTATCAATAGAGGAGATGATGCAATATTGTAAAAAGTATTTGCCAGAGGATATTGTTATAAGAGATATGAAAAATGCAAGCGAGAGATTTCATGCAAGGCTTAATATTTTATCTAAAACTTATATTTACACAATAGATAATAATGAGTATCAAGATGTATTTGTGAGAAAATTTGCATGGCATATTGAGAAAAAACTTGATATTAAGAAAATGAGGGAAGCATCAAAGTTTCTTTTAGGTACTCATGATTTTCAAAGTTTTACAAGTCTTAAAGCTAAGAATGGAAAATCAACTGTAAGAAAAATAAATTATATAAATATAGAAGAGAAAGATAATTTGATTAAGATTGAATTTAATGGAAATGGGTTTTTGTTAAATATGGTAAGAATACTTACAGGAACTCTTGTAAAGGTTGGAATGGGGGAAATTGAACCTAGTGATGTTTTAGTTATATTAAATGCTAAAAAAAGAGCTGAAGCTGGAGAAAAAGCTCCAGCCAAGGGGTTATGTATGTGGTGTGCAAATTATTAAGATTACAAAATCATAGCGTTTAAAATGTTTATAAAATTTTAATTTTACTTTAATTAGTTATTTAGTATAAAATTTATAGTTAAGGGGGAGTGGAATAACATGGATTTATATAAGGTTTTAAAGATTAAAAAAGCTACGACAAATAAGAAGACAAAAAAGGATTATAAAAATGCTCTTACAAAGTTCGATGATGAAATTTTAGGTGATGATGTTAGATATCGTGTATTGCCTAAAAAAGATTTTTATAAAAGGGCTAAAGAGATGATAAAGAGAGAGTATAATAGTTTAGATTCCAAAATACAAGATTTCATATATTTATCAGAAGAAGATGATGAATATAATTTAGTTGGAAATGCTATAAGAAATTATGCTGATTTAGATGAAGATGAAGAGGTATTTTACTGTTTTGATAATACAGTTTTTAAATCAGCAAAAGATGGAATGATACTTACAAATAAAGCAATACATTGTCAAAATAAAAGAGAACATCCTTGGAGAATAAATTTAGATGATATAGAAAATATAGAATTTAAAGAAAGACATTGGGCACCAAGGATATATATAAATGATAAAAAGATAGACTGTACTGCCTTAGATAAAGATAGTAAAAAGTTTATGGTATTTTTAGAAAAGTGTATAAATTATATAAAAGATATTAAAGATAATTAACTTATACTAATATAATTATTAATTTTTAAGCACCTAAAATTGTAGGGTGCTTTTATTTTTAAGTTAAATAGTTCATTGAATTAGCAAGGGATATATAAGATGTTGATGGAAGGTTGGATATTGCTCTTCCCATGAAATAGTTATTTTTGGTAAAGGTTAACCATTCACGAAGTCTTCTAGTGTATATTTCTTTAGGAATTAAAAAATTTGCAAAGGTATTGCTCCAAGAAGGATTAGATGCTAGTTTGCAAGATATATCTCCTAGATAGGCTGGAATATTATATGCAAAATCGTATAGAGCAACTTTTTGATAGTCTGTTAAAGTATCTAACTTTAAATATTTTGAGATAGTATCATTCCAAACAGGAATATTTTGTTTTAAATAATTTATAAGATATTCAAAAGCATAAGTTTTTGAGATTGGTGTATTTGGAAAGTTTATTTTGGTGTAATAACTTCCATAACCTATAGAGTTTCCATATATTCCAGTACCGTAATAATAAGGAGATGAACTAAAACCTTCATTACAGGCTATATACAAGGCTGTCTGTTCAATTAATGGTATGCTAGAGGTATTAAATGAATTGAAATCAAAAGTACCGTAGTCTAGAGAAATAAAAGCTGTTTCTATGGGATTGTTAGGTAAATTAGTGTTATTAAATAAAATGCAAGCGTAATTTTCTGTTTGAAAAAGATAATTAAAACTTTCAGTTGATTCAATAGAATAGATTTGAGTTTTATTTATGTTAAATAAAGCGCGATAATTACAGTTTGTATTAAAAGTTGTATGATTATTTCTGATTATTATACTATTATTAGTTAAATTATCTAAGGGGATATATCCTATAATATATGTATTATTGAATGAATCAGGAAATTCTATTAAAATTACTTTTTCATCAGGATAAATTTCTAATATGGTAATTTCATCACCAAGAGATGTGTAAGTGTTAGGAATTGATATGTTATTAATATCTACAATATTTATGTTACCTAAAAAGTTAATAGCGTTAGTTGGATAAGTTGGATTTTTACCAACAGATGTACCAGAAGCTAAGTAGTACGGAATATTTGTTTGAATAACATTAAGGTTTCCAGAACATAAAGGAACATATCCAACTTGTAATTTATTATTAAAATCTTTATATATAATGCAAGCATAAGTGTCAGTGCTATATAAATAAGTTGAGGTTTCATTTAAAGATAGAGTGTTACTAGACAAATCACCATTGATTAAGAGGACTTCTTGATTGTTTACAGAATTAATCCATGAATTGTAAAATCTTAATTTTAAAAGATTAAAATCGCTGACTTTTATGTATCCTTGAACATAACAGTTTTTATCATTATAAGGGAATTGTATAAGTGCTAAATTAGTTTCAGAAGAAATACTAAGAATTGTAATACAATCGCCTAAAGATGTGTAATTGTTAGGAAGAGGTTGTCCTTTTGAATTATAAAGTTGGATTAAGCTACCTGTAACTTTAGCATTCCACTGATAGAGTGGTTGTATTCCAATTGATTCTCCTGCTACAAGATTAAAATTAATTTTTGTATTAATTGACATGATAAATCACTCCTAAATATTTAGTTTTTTAATTTTTGGAAATTTATTATTAAATAGATTTGAAACAAAAATTAGACTTGCTTTTAAAGAAACTTTAGAAATAAGTTTCTTAGAACAATTGTTATTATATATCAATTAAAAAAAATGTCAACATGCTGTAAGAAGTGTTACAAAATATTTTAGTTTAAAGTTGCTCAGAAAAGTAATATATAATACATTATATTAAATGCTATGTTTAAACAGCAGATACTAATAAAAAGCTTTTATGTAGAATTAGTATTGTATTAAAACATAGCTAAATTTAAAAATATTATTAAAATTATAATTAATTATAAATATTATTTAATTGTTACACAATAAGAGCAGTTAAATGTTTTTTCAGGTTCTAAAGATAGAATTCCTTCTTTTTTAGAAAAATCATCTTTAAAGTCTTCAAAATCTGCATGACCAAACCAAGGTTCTATGCATACAAAAGGAGCACCTGTTGGCTTTGACCATAATGCAAGGTATGGAAAATCTGCAAAATTAAATTCTAAAGCTTTATTATTATTTTTAGATTTTAATGTTATTTTATTAGAATTTAGATTGCTGAAAATTAAAGCATCATCTTTGAAAAGTTCTTTTGAAAGATTTATTTTATTTTCATCATTTAAAAAAGTTTTTTTCTCCCTTTTAGCATAACCATCTTTGTTTAATGGCATTATAGATGCTGTTTCATTTTCATTAAATTCAAAATAATAATCATTTAATGATTCATCTTTAGAAAATGGACACATAAATGCAGGGTGTGCTCCAATAGAAAAATACATATTTTCTTCATTAGTATTTTTAACAATATATTCAGTAGTTACACTGCTATCATTTAAAGTATATTTTATGATTAATGAAAATTTATAAGGATAGACTTTAAGTGTTTCTGATGATGATTTAAGTTCAAATGAAATAGTATTGCTTGTCTTTTCTAAAACATTAAAATTAGAAACCCTAGCTAGACCATGTTGTGGAAGATTATAGAAAGAGCCATTTACTCTATATTCACCATTTAAAACTTTACCTACGATAGGAAAAAGAATGGGAGCGTGGTATTTCCAATAAGATTCATCACCATTCCATAAAAATTCTGTGTTATATTTTTTGCTAAAGATACTTTGAAGTTCTCCGCCTAATTCTCTAAATTTTAATTTAAGATTATCGTTTTCTAAATAATATGTCATAATAAAATCCCTTTCTATTAAATAATATAGTTTTTATATAATAATTATAACACAATAGAAAAATGTAAAATAAAGTATTTTAATTAGGATTGAGATAAAATAGAAGATATTATGTAGAATAAAACATAGAGCAAGAAAAGTAAGAAAAGAGTAACAGGTATTATTAGTAAAAGCATTTACTTATCGGGCAAGAAATGATATTATTAATTGATTGAAGATTAACTTAGATGTATTTAAATAGTTATTATTATTTAATTTCAATTATGATGAAAAATAACATGTGATGTGAATAAACAAGGAGTATATTTTATTTCTTGTTTATTTTATTTGATTAATGTCTTAAAATAAGGATTGAACTTTAAATAATAGTATCATATAATCAAGTTAATATTAATTAATAAAAAGAAGGTTAAAAATATGGAAATTGCACATATAATAAAAAAAGAATTACATAATAACGAATATGAGAGATTAAATGAAGAAAGATTAGAGCGTGACTTACAATATTCTATAAAAACAATAGATAGATTATTTAAGGCTAAATTTAAAATCACATTGAAACAATATCATAAAAATTATGTTGCAAACAATATAATAAAAACTGCCTTTTTAGAAAGAAAATCGGTTAAAAAATATTTTGAAGAAATAATTGATAAAAATATTAATATGTATTGGAGTGATTATAAAGCTTTTAATACATTTATAAACAATAAAAACAATATATTCAATATTATAACAAAATTTGATTAAATATGTTATAATATTTATAATAAGGTTAAAAAGAGGTGATTGACATAAAGGTATATGAACTTAATTTATCTATTTATTTACTAAAAAGTATTGATTTTAGTAATTTAAATGGTGAAATTAATAAATTAATAGATAAAAGTTTTATTCATGATGAAAAAATGAAGAAATTTCATGAAAGCAATAATTATAAATTTTATTGTTTTAATAGTTTATATCCATTAGAAAAAGATAAAGTTTATAAAGAAGGGCACATATATAATTTAATTATTAGAACTATAGATATTAATCTGTCTAATTATTTTAAAAGATATTTGGCAAATGAGTATACAGATTCTATGAAAGGATTAGTTATTAAATGTAGAGAAATTCCACAAAAATTTATTGATAAAGTGTATAGCATAACACCAGTTATTTTAAAATTTGAGGATGGGTATTGGAAAACTAATAATAGTGCAATTGTTTTTGAAAAACGCCTAAAAGAAAATTTAATTAAAAAATATAATAGCTTTTTTAATGAAAAAATAGATGAAAATGTAGAAATATTTAAGTATATAAAATTAGAAAATCAAAAACCTATACCAGTTAAATATAAGGATATTTTGCTTTTAGGAGATAAAGTTACAATAGAGTTTGCCGAAAATGAAGTCGCTCAGAAGTTAGCATATATTGCTATTGGATGTTCAGTGGGAGAAATGGGCTCTCGTGGAATGAGTTACTGTAATTATAAATGGATTTAAGGAGGTGTTTTTTTGAATAAAGACCTTATTGATATATTTAATGTTCAATATAATGCTAAAGGTGAAAAGCTAATAACAGATAATTATACTTTAGCCGATGGCACTTATATAATGGTAAATACTGATGGCAATATAAAATATCAAAAAGAATTTGATAAAAAAGTTAGTCAAATAATAGAATTTGAAGAATTTATAACTCGTGATTATTTATCAAAATATTTAGAATCTAATAAGTCAATAGAAAAATCTAAGCTTATTCACAGTAATAATTACATGAGCTTTTTTATCAAAAAAGAAACTTTAAATTTAGAGGAATTTGCTAAAAAAAGAAAAAAGCTAATATTAAAGAATTTATATTAGAATGTATAGATGATTATTTTAATGTTTTAGAAAATCCCAAAAATAAGCATAGCAAGAAGAAAGAAGCTTTAAAACTTTATAAAGAAATAGAAGAACAATTAGGTTTAGCTAATGTTGAAAAAGTTAATTATTGTAGAAATTGGATAAAGGAAAATATATTTCAAATAGGAGAAAATTTAAAAGATTATAAGGGGTATTTAAAAATATTTTTTGATTTCCCTATAGAAGAATATGAAAAAGAAAGTAATCGTTATATTATTCCTAATATATATAACTCTAATGATTATAATACAGAATTTAATGGAGAAATATTAGGGCTTCCTAACAATAATATGGGAATGAATTCTAAAAAACCATATTTAGCTAATAAAACTAGAAAAAATAATATGCCGTATCTTATTAATAAAGAGGATGTATTACTTCAAAAAAAATTCTATGATTATTTATATAATTTAGTTAATAATGGAGTTAACAATGTATATTTTGATATAACTAATAAAATAATTAAACTTTTATATAAAGATGAGGAAACGAAAAGACATAAAGAAAAAGTTGAAAAGGGATTGAGAGCTTATTACTTAAGAATACAAAAGGGAAAAGAAGTGGAAATCCATGATTTTGATATTATAACTAATTATAATACTGAAATTACTGGTTTAGAGATAAAAGAAGAAATAGTTAATGAAAATATAAGAGTTAAATCTAAATTATTAGAAAATGGAGGCAAAAAGGTTACATCTATATATTCTTTAGAGAAACTAGTTGATAGAATTTATTTTAATAAATTTCTTGTGAATAACTATTTTACACCTATAAAAGATTTGAAAATTAACGATTCCAAAGTGCTAGAACAAATGGCACTAACTAAAGATGCTTGGTTTTCTTTTATATATAAAGGCAATATTAATCAAATAAAATCTATGTTTAAAAAAAGTTCTATGGAACTTATAAAAAATTCAATAGCTAATGGTTATGTTGTGAAAGCTTTTGAACAATTTGTATTAAGAGAAGCTATTCTTGATTATTTTGAATTAAATAAGGATAGAGAAGTTAGTAATATAGATGGAGGTAGGAGAATGGGAGATTTTATAAAACCTATTAATGATAAATTAAGGCAAAAGATAAATATTAAAGAGAAAGATATAAGAGAAAATAGAGTGACTCAAGGAGTTATTGAAAGTGATGAAGAGTATTATTTTGCAGTAGGTCAATTTATAAGTTATTTATTTTCTTTAAGTAAAGCCAATACTAAAAAACAATCTCTAATAAATCCTTTTTTAAACTGTAAAAGTGATAAGAGATTAAAAGAGTTATTGGAAAGACTTTATAAAAAATATAATCATGCTATTGAAGGAAATTACGGTAGGGCTAGTAGTTTAAATAGAATGATCATAGGCTACATTCCTAATGAAAGTAAAGTAAAAACCGATATTTTAATAGCTGGGTATCTTTATAGTAGTTTAATTTATGAAGACAGTAAAGATAATAAAGAAAATAGTAAGAAAGAAGAAAAATAGGGGGAATTTTTATTATGAAGAAAAGAGTTTATGGAATAATAGGAATAAAATCAATAATGTCAAATTGGAATGCAGATTTTAGTGGATATCCAAAATCAACATCAGATGGAGAGGTTTTTGGAAGTGATAAAGCACTTAAATATCCTATGAAAAAGATGTGGGATGATAATGGTGAAAAGGTACTTTATATAAAGTCATATAAGATTGATGATGATAGTAAAAAGAAAGATGAAGTAAAGTTAAGACCAAGGTCATTAAAAGAGAGATATGAAAAAATATTTGAAGTTTCTGATTTGGCAACTGAGAAAGATAGTAGAAATGTTGTGAAAAATTTATTTTTAGCAACAGATGTTAAACAGTTTGGGGCAACATTTGCAGAGGCTAAAAATAACATTTCTATAACAGGAGCAGTTCAAATTAATCAAGGATTTAATATATATGAAGGGCATAGTGTAGAAGAACAACAAATTCTTTCTCCATTTAGAGATGGAACAAAAGATGAGGCAGATGCGTCAACTCTTGGAACTAAAATAGTAAGCAGTGAAGCTCATTATATATATCCTTTTGTTGTAAATCCAAAAGCATATAATAACTATGTAGAGATGAAAGTAACTGACGGGTATACAGAAGAAGATTACAAAAAATTTAAAGAAGCTGCATTGATTTCTGCAACTGCTTTTAATACTAATTCTAAAACAGGATGTGAAAATGAAATTTCTATTTTTATTGAAACAGAAGAGGATTTATATATTCCAAATTTAGCTGGGTTTATAGAATTTAGGAAGGAAAATAACAAAGGAATATTTACATTTAAATTTAAAGATTTATTGGAAGCTTTAGACCAAAGAATTAATAATGTAGAAATATATTATAATCCTTATGATACTGAGTTTGAAAATAAAATAGAAGGAGAAAAGTATAAATACTTTAATATATTTACTAGAGAAGAGGTAAAATAGCATGAAATTTTTAAGATTTAAACTTAGTGGGAAGACAGCTTTTTTTAAGAAGCCAGACGTAAACACTTATTATTATTTTACCTATACTTCAATTCATAAGGTTGCACTTCTTGGAATGTTTGGAGCAATTTTAGGTCTTGGTGGATATAATGAAAGAAATAATAATCGAGAAATAAAAAAAATAAAGGAAGATTTCAAATATCCTGAGTTTTATGAAAAATTAAAAGAGTTAAAAGTTGCTATAGTTCCAACTAATGATAAAGATTTAAAGCAGAGAAAGGGTTACATAACTTTTGATGGTTATGTAAATAAAAAGATTCAAACCTTTAATAATTCGGTAGGTTATGCATCATATGAAGTAGGGGGGAATCTGATAGTAAAAGAGCAATGGCTTGAAAATCCTGTATGGGAGATTTATCTTAAAGTGGATAGTAAGATAAGTGAGGAATTAGCTAAAAGATTTATGAATTATAATTTTACCTATATGCCTTATTTAGGGAAAAATGATCACTATGCAAATATTGAAGAAGTTTCAATTATAAATGATGGAGAATTAATAAATTCAAGTGATGTAAAATCTATCTATGGATTGTTTAAAAGCGATTATTTTGAAATAAATAATAATATTGATTGTGATGATGGTGAAGACGATGACGAGGATAATGATTATAACAAGATAGAATGGGTTTTTGAAGAATTTTTACCTGTATCTTTAACAGAAAGTATCAATCAATATCAAAAGGAAAAATTCAGAGCAACTAGCCTTAATGTTAAATGTGTCAATGATTATAAAGAAATATATAAAATCAATGGATTAAATATATTTTTCTTTTAGGAGATGATTTTGTGACAATAAAAGATATTAATATATATAAATTAGAGGAGAACTTTAGCAGTTTAGATAAGATGCAGGCTCATTTTAAAGAGAATAAACAAGGTGAAAAAATTGATAATGAAACACTAAAAGAGCATTTAGAGTTAACTTTAAAGTATTTTTACAAAATAGTTGAAGATAAAAAATTAGAAAATATAATAAAAAATTTTGAAGATGAACTTCTAAAAGGGTATTCAAATATAGTTAGACATCTATTTAAAGAACTCTTGGTAAATGCTATTTATATGCATGATGTTGGAAAAAGTAATCCTAATTTTCAGTATTATAAAATGAAAAATAATGAAAGTTTTCAGTCTTTAGATAATAAAAAAACAGAGCATTCTCTATTTTCTTCTATTATGTATTTTAATAGTTATTGTGGAAAGATCGTTGATAATGTAGAGGGGGAAGAGAGAAATCTTCTCCTTTTAATTTTAATGATTAATAGTTATGCAATAGCTAGGCATCATGGTTACTTAAAAGATTTTTTTGAATTTTATGAAGAAGGATTCCCAAAAGCTTATAGAGAAGCTAAAGAAATTTCTAAAATTCAAGAAAATAATTTTTATGTAAATTATAAAGGTGAATTTAAGAGGTTAAAGTTAATTAATAATTTACAAAAGCTTGATAGAAAAAATAAGTTGTTTAATATTTTAGAAAAAAAAGAAACTTGGAAAAGTGTAGATTTATATATTTATAGTAGATTTGTTTTTTCACTTATAGTTAGTTCAGATTTTTATGCTACATCAGAGTATGAAACAGGAGAAAAGGTAGATGATTTAGGTCTCTTAGGTAACGTAGAAGAGTTTGAAGAAAGTTTTAATAAAACAAAAGTTTCTGAAAGTATAAAAAAATATAGAGATTTTAAAACAGGATTAATAGATAAATGTCCGTTTAAAGAAAATGATATCAATCTTTTAAGAAGTGAAATATTTTTAGAAAGTGAAGAAAATTTATTAAAGGGATTACAGGAAGGTACAGAAGGTACAGATATATTTTTTTTAGAAGCTCCAACTGGATCAGGTAAGACTAATAGTTCAATAAATTTAGCCCTTAAAACTTTAAATAATAATAAAAATTTAAATAAATTATTTTATATATTTCCTTTTAATACCTTAGTAGAACAAACGAAAAATTCATTAGATGAAATTTTTGAAGGTAAAGGTTTAAAGGAGAAAATATCAGTAGTAAATTCAATAACAGCTATGAAAGAAAAATTTAAAGATGAAGATACAAAAGTAGATTATGAAAAAACACTACTTGCAAGGCAATTTTTACATTATCCAATTACTTTAAGTACTCATGTAAATTTATTTAATTATTTGTTCGGACTTAATAGAGATTCTGTATTTCCATTAACCCAACTTGCAAATAGTGTAGTTATTATTGATGAAGTACAAAGTTATAAGAACTCTATATGGACTGAAATTATAATATTTTTAAAAAAATATTCAAAGTTATTAAATATAAAATTCATAATAATGTCAGCCACCCTTCCAGATTTAAGAGAACTTAGTAATGAAAAGTATGGGTTTAAGATGTTAATTAATAATAGAGAGAAATATTTTCAAAATCCATTATTTAAAAATAGAGTAGAAGTTGATTATTCATTATTAGATAAAAACTTGGATTTACAAGGTCTTTTAGAAAATATAAGACCTGTTTTAGAAGAAAATAATAAAAAGATAGTAATAGAGTTTATAAAAAAGAAAAGTGCACTAGAGTTTTATGAAATATTAAAAAATGTAGAAGATGAACTTGGAAAAGAAGTTCTTTTAATTACAGGTGACGATAATAGAGCTGAGAGAAAGAGAATTATAAATAAAGTTAAAGGATTGGATAGAGAAGGTAATAAAATTGAATATCCTAACAATAACATAATTTTAGTTGCAACTCAAGTTATTGAAGCTGGTGTAGATATTGATATGGATTATGGATTTAAGGATATATCGATTTTAGATAGTGAAGAGCAGTTTTTAGGACGTATTAATAGAAGTTGTAAAAAGAAAAACGCAAAGGTATATTTTTTTAATGTTGATGATGCAAGTAGTATTTATAAAAATGATTTAAGAAAAATTAAAGAATTGACTATTGAAAATAAAGACATAAGGGAAATATTAAAAAATAAAGATTTTAGCTTGTTTTATAAAAAGGTAATGGATTATTTGACTAAACAAAACCAAAGATTAGATGCTGAAAATATTAATGATTTTAGAGAAAACTCAATAAAAAAACTAAATTATATAAATGTATATGATAGAATGAAGCTTATAGATGAAAGAAATCAATTCAGTGTGTTTTTAAATAGAGAAATTTATGACTTGAGTGGAGAATGTCTAAATGGAGAAGAAATTTGGAATGAATATAAAGAATTAATAAAAGATAAAGATATGAAGTATGCAGAAAAACAAGTTAAGTTATCAGAACATAGAGAAAAAATGGATTATTTTATATATACAGTGTCTAAAATAAATTTTTCATACAATGATTCTATTGGTGATTTAACTTATGTAGAAGACGGAGAAAAATTCTTTACTAATGGTAAGTTTAATCCGAGTGCTGTTGATGGTTTCGATAGTATTGAGTTTTTATAGGAGATGGTGTTTTGAAGGTTAATGGTACACTTATAAATTATTATTTTCATTGTAAACGCCAATGTTATCTTCATGGAAATAGAATTAATTTAGAAGCTAATAGTGAAGATGTTAAAATTGGAAAAGCTATTCATGAAGTTAAGGAAGAAGAGGCAAGCAATACAGAAATATCTATTGAAAATATAAAGATAGATAAAATAACAAAAGAGTATCTTGTAGAAATTAAGAAATCTGATTCAGATTATGAAGCTGTTAAATGGCAAATTTTATTTTATTTGAAGGTTTTAAAATCTAAGGGATTAAATAGGAAAGGGAAGATAGAGTTTGTTGAAAAGAAAAAGAGTAAGAATAAGATATTTTATGAAGAATTAGATGATGAAAAGGAAAAGAAATTAGGAGAAATTGAAAGTGAAATTAAAGCTTTACTTGAGAGTAAATATCCTCCTAAAGTTGATTTTGATAATAAATGCAAAAAGTGTGCTTATTATGAGTATTGTTATATTTAAGGGGAGAGATATATAGGAAGTGCAAAGTATTTAATATCAATGGGAGAATTAAGCAGAAAAGATAATTCTATATGTTTTAGAGTTAATAATAAAAATGCGTATATTCCAGTTGAAAATGTTAGTGAACTTTATTGTTTATCAGAGATTTCATTAAATAGTAAACTTCTAGATTTTTTGGCGAGGAATAATATAGTAGTGCATTTTTTTAATTATTATGAAGGATATAGTGGAAGTTTTTATCCAAAAGATAATCTTGTAAGTGGAAAGCTTTTAATAGCTCAAGTAAAAGCTTATGAAAATAAAAGAATGGAGATAGCTAAAGCTTTTGTTTGCGGTATTGCTGAAAATATAGATACAACATTATATCATTACTATAAACATAATAAAAAAGAGGTTAAAGAAACAGTTGATTGGATAAGAAAAGATTTTAAGAAAAAAGTTAGTGAGGTTGATGATATAAAACAACTTATGCAAGTTGAAGGTGAGCTTTGGCAAAGATTTTATGGAGATTTTAAATATATATTACCTGAGGATTTTGTATTAAACAAGAGGGTTAAAAGACCACCTGACAATCCAATAAATGCATTAATATCTTTTGGAAATAGTTTATTATATGCTAAGACTGTTTCCACAATATATAAAACTCATCTTGATCAAAGAATAAGTTTTCTTCATGAACCATCAGAAGGAAGATTTTCTTTAAGTTTAGATATAAGCGAAACATTTAAGCCAATATTAGTTTTTAAAACAATATTTGATTTAGTAAATAATAAAAAATTACAAGTATCCAAACACTTTGAGAAAAAATTAAATTATTGTGTTTTAAATGAGGAAGGAAGAAAAATTTTTGTAGATGCATTTGAAGAAAGATTAAAAAGTGTGTTTATGCATAGTAAACTTAAAAGAAAAGTAACTTATAAAACTGCTATCAAGCTTGATTGCTATAAATTGATAAAATGTATATTAGAGGACAAAGAACTTAAAATGTTTAACATTAAGGAGAAAATGTAGAAATGAAAAAGAAGATAAATTATAATTATGCATTTTTATTTTATGATGTTAAAGAAAATAGGGTAAATAAGGTTTTTAAAATATGTAAAAAGTATTTAAGTCATTATCAAAAATCAGTTTTTAGAGGAGAAATAACTCCTTCAAATTTAATAAAATTAAGAAAAGACATAAAAAATGTAATTGATGAAACAGAAGATTTTATTTGCATAATAAAATTATTAAATGATGGAATGTTTGGAGAAGAAATAATAGGAGTAGCTAATAAAACAGGAGAAGATTTATTTTTATAATATATTTACCAGGCAAAAACAATTTTAATTTTTTAAAAGCATGATTATTAAAGGCTTTAAGATTATTTTTAAAAGTTTATAGAAATTTTTTTGATTACTTGGTAAAATATTATTAGAAAGTGATAAGTAAAGGCTTAACAGGGAATTAACTATTTTAAAAATGGCTTTTTTACAGTGATTGAAGAATAACATTAGATGTATTTAAATTCTATTTTATAGATATACCTTTCATTTTCTATATCATTGAAGAATAACATTAGATGTATTTAAATAAAAATTTCTACCATTATATATATAATATATTTTTATTGAAGAATAACATTAGATGTATTTAAATCCGAATTTTGGTTGTATATTATTTTTTATTTTTTCAATTGAAGAATAACATTAGATGTATTTAAATATTAACTCTATAGTTTTTTGCAATCTCTCCATTAAATTGAAGAATAACATTAGATGTATTTAAATTGCTAATTGGTTGGTAATATTCCTTCTTTTTATGTATATAAAAATTATATCAAAGAGGTAGATTTAATTAAGAATTAAATTTTTATCGTTTTAATTTAGTATTTTAAAGTTTATAATATAAGTATGACATATAATTTTTAAGATATAAATAAGGAAGTGAGTGAAATGGAAGAAAATTTAAAATTAAAAGAAGAGCTAAAAAGTGAAATTAATAAGGAGCTTTATGATGATTTAAAGAATATTACGCAAGAGGTTGCAGGAAAAGTTAGAGAAGAAATAAGTTATGATAGTATAAAAAATCATGAAAAAGCCCAAATAAATGAGGAAGTTTTAACTATGGCTAATAATAATGAGATTAGCAAAGAATTAAATAATTCAGTTGATAAGCTTATAAAAGAAGATAGAAAGCTTAAAAAAATGTTTTTAATAGATTTAATTGGTTGTACTGCTATGTGTGCTGCTACAATTTATCTTTTACATAAAAAAAGAAAATAAAAATTTAAAAAGAGGTAAGCTTTTATTACCTCTTTAATTTATTTAAATTTATTCTTATATAAAATACTCTTAAATGATAAATAAAATTAACATTAATTCTTAAAAAATAATTTAAAAAGCAAAATACATAATCTTAAAAATAGTAAAAAAAACAGAAAAGTTATTAACTTTTCTGCTTTAAAAAAATTATTTTTTATAACGTTTAACGTTAAGATAAATAATAATTTTTATAAGTTATTGTTTACATGTTTTTCATTAAATTTTCTTCTAAGTTAGATATTATATAATCTAATTTATTTTTATTGTTGCTAACCTTTGCTTCGTGAACAGAAAAAGCATGGATTAGGTTCTTTAATGAAATAGTTATTTGGAATACAACAATGTCCTTTATAGTTGGAAGTTTGCTTTCAAGTCTATTTAAAATAGTTGGATCATTGTTTTCATCCATTTCAGCTTTTATTATAGCAACTATTAAATCTTCTAATTCTTTAGATTCTTTAGAGCATAAAGTAAATCCTTTAGTTATTTCTACTTCTTTAGCATCTAACTCATTATTTATTATTCTCATCATTTGAGCTTTTACTATTGTTACTATTTTTACATTTAATTTATTGTTGTTATATTTATCTAAATTGATTACTAAGTTTTTAACTTCTTCTGAGTCTTTAGTTGTGGAATGACCAAAATCATATAGATTAAATTTAGTTATTATATTTTCTAAAATTTTAGTTGTGTATCCAATAGAATATTCTTCTTTAAATTTTCTTTGATTTTCTATTAATTTATTATCCATTTTTAGTCTCCTTTTTCCTATGTATTTATTTTATAAAATAAATATATTATCTTATATATTATTATTATAACTTACAATTGCCATTTAGTAATCAATAAATAGATAAAAAATTAAAAAATATTTAATTTTATAATCTTGAATTCAAAAAATCACCAAAAATTAATTAATATAGATTAGCTACTTTTTTATAATTAATTATATTTTTAAATCGTTTGAGAATTAGAGGTAAGTTGATTATCTTTTTGATGTTGTGTATAATCATTATTAATGATAAAAAAAGTTAAATGTGTATATTAAATTGTAAAACTGTTAATATATATATTTAACTTTTTTTAGATTTTAGAAGTAATAAATTTTTATATAGTTAAAATAAATTAACTGTTCATATGGAGGATAAATGAAAAATAAAAGTAGTATAAAAGTTATACCATTAGGTGGGCTTGGAGAAATTGGAAAAAATATTACAGCAATAGAATTTGAAGATGAAATAATAATCATAGACTGTGGAATGACATTTCCAGATTCAGAAATGTATGGGGTGGATGTTGTTATTCCGGATATAACATATTTGATAAATAACAAGGAAAAAGTAAAAGGATTTTTTATAACTCATGGACATGAAGACCATATAGGTGGTTTACCTTATGTTTTGCAAAAAATAAACGTACCTGTATATGCTACAAAGCTTACTATTGCTCTTATAAAGAGTAAACTTGAAGAACATAAAATTTTAGATATATGCAATTTAAATGTTGTAAAGTATGATGATGTAATAGAATTAGAGAAATTAAAGGTTGAATTTATTAAAACAAATCATAGTATTGCAGATAGTGCGTCTATTGCTATTTATTCGCCAGCTGGAATTATAGTTCATACAGGAGATTTTAAAGTTGATTTAACTCCTATTGATAAAGATGTTATAAATTTAGCTAAATATGCACAACTTGGAAGACGAGGAGTTTTACTTCTTATGGCAGATAGTACAAATGCATTAAATAAAGGCTATACAATGTCAGAGAGTATCGTTGGTGAAACATTAAATAATTTGTTTTCAAAAGCAAGTGGTAGAATTATAGTTGCAACATTTGCGTCTAATATTCATAGATTACAACAAATTATAAATTCTTCAGTTAAATATGGAAGGAAAGTAGCTTTTAGTGGCAGAAGTATGGAAAAGATATCAGAGGTTGCTAAAGAACTTGGTTATTTAAATATTCCAGATGGACTTTTAATAAGTTTAGAGGATATAGGTTTATATAAAAGCAATCAAATAACTATAGTTACGACAGGAAGCCAAGGTGAACCAATGTCTGCATTAACTAGGATAGCTAATTCAAATCATAGACATATAACAATTGAAAAAGGAGACACTATTATAATTTCAGCAACCCCAATACCAGGAAATGAAAGGTCTGTATCAAAAGTTGTAGATGAACTTATAGAAAAAGGAGCTAATGTTATATATAAATCCATAGAAGATATTCATGTTTCTGGTCATGCGTGTCAAGAAGAATTAAAGCTTATACATTCTTTGTTAAAACCTAGGTATTTTGTTCCCGTTCATGGAGAAGATAAGCATTTAATAATGCATAGTAAAATCGCTGAAGAAATTGGAGTTAAGAAGGAAAATATATTTATTTTAGAAAATGGAAATGTTTTAACTTTAACAAGAAGATATTCAAGAGTTACAGAGAAGGTTCCATCAGGAAATGTTTTAATAGATGGTCTTGGTATTGGTGATGTTGGTAATATAGTAATAAAGGATAGAAAGCATTTGTCGCAAGATGGAATTGTTAATATAATTATTGTCATGGACAAAGAAAGCAAGCAAATTATATCAGGACCAGATGTTGTTACTAGAGGATTTGTTTATATTAGAGAATCTGGATGTATCTTAAATGATATAAAGAGAGTATCAGCTAAGACTATGGAAAAATGTATAAATCATAAAATATATCAATGGTCTCAAATAAAAAGTGAAATAAGAAATGAGGTTAATTCTTTAATATATAATAAAACAAAAAGAAATCCTATGATTATACCAATTATAATTGAAAGTTAAAAAGAAATCTATTAATAGATTTCTTTTTTTATTAGAAGTGAATTTTGATTAATGAAAAATTAAATGTAAAAGCTATAAATATGAAAAAAAGAACTTTAGTTAAATAAAAAATATAGAACAATGTATTGTACTTAAAACCATAAAGGTTAATTATTCTATTTAAGATGTGAGAAATGTTATTAGTTTAAAAAAGTTCAAATTTAAAATAGTTTTTAAAGATAATTAGAGATAATTAAAGATAATATAAAAGAATTGAACATAATCATTATTGAATGAGAAATACAAATAAGCAATAGTATAAAATATGTAGTATTATTAATTAAATGGTAACTAATGAAAATAAACCATGTTATTCGAAAGTCAAGTTTAAGGGGTAAATATTAAATTTATTTACGATTAATAATTGAAATGGGGAATTGCATGAACAAAAACAAAATAATAGGTAATACACTTATATTTATAATTATAATGATTTATCTTGGTATTTTTAGAAGTGTATTTGGTGGAGCTAATAGCTTAGTTGGAATAACAGTAATAACAGCAGTTTTAATGTTAACTCAAAGAGATTTAACCGCAGAACCTATAAAAAATTTTCTTACATTGTTACTTGTAAATGTAATGACAGGGGTCTTTTCGTATATCGCAGTTAATAATCTTTGGATAGGCATACCTTTAAATTTAATAGCGTTATTTGTTATAGCATATACTTTTAGTTCCAATATAAAAGGTTTAGTAGTTATACCTTTTGGGCTTCAATATCTTTTTATGATTTCTGAACCGGTATACGGGATAGATTTTGAAAAAAGAATGATAGCTTTAGTCTTTGGTGCTTTTTTTGTTATGGCTATACAATTTGTAGTGAATAAGAAAAAGCTAGAAAAAACTTTTAATCCATCTATTATAAATATAATAGATTCTTTAATAGAAACAATAAGTTTACCAGAATATCTTTTAGAACCATCTCCTTATGTAATGGGTAGATTAATTGATACTTTAAGAGATGATGAAGATACAGGAAATGTTCTTTTTAAAAATGTAGATAACTTAAAGAAAATAATTTATGACAAAAGAAAAAAGGGGTTTTATTTAAACAGAGGAACAAAAGAAGTTGTAGATATAGTTTGGATTTTAGAGAGAATATCATTAAATTTGCATAAAGACTGTATTTATAAAAATCAGGAATTTAATAAATATCTTAAAAGTTATTTATCAGAAATTAAATTTAGTATAGAAAATAAAAAATATAGTATAAATTATAAAGAATTTTATGGAAATTTAGATGAAGATATGCTAGAGGTAAAAAAGACTATTGATGATTTAGTTATAAATATAAACCAACTAATGAAAATAGAAAATATGAAAAAACATGATTTTCATATTAAAGCACCTAAACATTTTAGTAAATTAGAAATAGCTAAAAAGGATTTTAAGATAGATTCATTAAGGGTGTCATATGCTTTAAGATTAGCTATTTTAGGTGCATTTACTCTCTTTTTAACTAAATTCTTCAATCTTGCTGAAGGAAGATGGATGGTATATACTATTTTTGCATTGATTCAACCATATAAAGAGGTTACAATAAGGAAGTCTAAAGATAGGATACAAGGAACAATTATAGGTGTTTTATTAGTTATAGTAGTATTTATGATATTTAAAAATACACAAGTTAGAATGCTTAGTATTCTTTTCATGGGCTATTTAAATCCATATGCACAAAGATACAGAAATATGGTAATATGCATTACATTTTCTGCAGTAGCATCTCTAGCGATTACAGAAAATATTACTGTAATACTTGGAGGAGAAAGATTATTTTTTGTTGCAATTGGCGTAATTATAGCGTTGATAGGAAGTAAATATATAATTCCTTATAACATAGAAAATACAAATCAATATATAATAAAAAATTACAATAAATTAAGATTTCAATTGAAGAAAGATATTAATACTAGTCAAGTAGAGGATGGAATAAAATTATTATATGTATTACCTGCATTTTTTGAGGAAAAATTAGTGTCTTTAAACACTGGCGAAAAATTAAAGGAATTAAAAGAGTTTACCAAAAATCAAAGACTTATTATAAATAATTTATATGAAAAATATTATAATAAAATAAAAACAGTAGGATAAAATAAAGCAAGTAATTTACTTGCTTTATTTTTTTAACAAAATTAAAATTATATTTTAAATTTTTTTAAAATAAAAATACTATTGTTACAAATGCTAGACATATAGTAAATATTTTAGTAATATAAAAAATAAGCTTAATTTTAATTAAATTTACGTTAGGAGAAAATATGGATCAACAACAAATTTTAGCTTTAATAATTTTTGGCATAACAATAATTGCTATAATATTAGATGTTTTTGATACAACTGTTTTAGCTTTGTTAGGTGCCGCTGCTATGATATTTTTTAAAGTAATTCCTATTGATAATGTTATGGGATATGTGAGCTTTAATACTTTAGAAGTTTTAGTTGGAATGATGCTTATAGTTGCAGTTCTTAAAGAAACTGGGATATTTGAATTTATGGCTACTTTTACGGCTAAAGCGTGTAGAGGTAATACATTTAAAATACTTATTTGTTTAGGGATTATAACTGCAGTATTTTCAGCTATTTTAGATAATGTAACAACAGTTTTACTTATGGGACCGGTAACTTTTTATGTAACTAAAAAATTAAAGGTAAATCCTATACCTTTTATTATGATAGAAATATTCTCGTCTAATATAGGAGGGACAGCAACATTGATTGGAGATCCACCTAATATTATGATAGGAAGTGCATCAGGTCTAGATTTTTTAAGTTTCATACAAAATCAACTACCAATTGTAATTATTATACTTATAGTGACAATGTTGCTTATATATTTAAATTACAAAAAAAAGCTTAATGTAAAAGAAGAAGATGTACAAGAAATTATGAAATTAAACCCTAAAGAGTTTATTACAGATAAACCACTTTTAATAAAGGGACTAATAATTCTAATTATAGTTATTTTAGGTTTTATATTCGAAAAACAATTAGGAATAGAATCAGGAATTATAGCAATTATTGGAGCCTGTATTTTGCTTATAGTATCAAAAAAGAAAATGAGCAAGGTTATAAATGATGTGGAATGGACAACTATACTATTTTTCTTTGGGCTTTTTATTTTAGTTGGAGGATTAGAGGAAACTGGAATAATAAAAATGTTAGCTAATTTTGTATTAACTTATGGGCATGGAAATATTATTTTAATAATGTTAATGCTTTTATGGATATCAGCAATTGTATCAGCATTTTTAGATAATATACCTTTTGTAGCAACTATAATTCCATTAATAATAACTTTAGGTGATAGTGGAATTAATACTATTCCACTTTGGTGGGCAGTATCATTAGGTGCATGTCTTGGAGGAAATGGAAGTATTATAGGAGCTTCGGCTAATGTAATATTATCTAAAATTTCGGAGAAAAATGGTTATAAGATATCGTTTTTGCAATATTTAAAGATTGGATTTCCTCTAATGATTATATCTATAGTTTTAAGTACAGCATATCTTATGCTTAAATATTAATTTAATTTTAAATTAAAGAGCTATATTTTAATATTAGTTTTGTATAAGACAAAATTATTTTAAAATATAGCTCTTTTTAATTATAAGAAATATTTAATTTAGAAAATTTAACTTTAATATATAATTAATGTATATATGAATGATTAATTATATAAATTGATGACTTAATTGGAAAGGAGACAATGATATGATTATAAAAACAAAGTGTGGAGAAATAGAGGGTGTTTTTGAGGAGAAACAATATGTGTTTAAGGGAATTCCATATGCAGAAAGCCCAGTTGGAAGTTTAAGATTTAAAAAGCCACAGCCTAAAAAACCATGGAATGGAGTTTTAAGGTGTAAAAGTTTTGGAACAATATGTGTACAAAATGTAGAGGATAATATGAAAAATTTAGTATCAGAAGATTCTCTAACGTTAAATATATGGACTAAATCTATAAAAGAACCTAATAAAGCTGTGGTTTTATGGGTTCATGGCGGAGGATTTACTAGAGGATCTGGCAGTCAATATAGTGGTGTAAATTTTGCAGATGATGGTATAGTATTTGTTTCTTTAAATTATAGGCTTGGAGTATTTGGTTTTTTAGACTTAGAGGGGGTATTAGGAGATGAGTATAAAAGTTCTGGAAATAATGGAATATTAGATATTATAGAAGCTTTAAAATGGATAAAAGAAAATATAGAATTTTTTGGTGGAGACAAAAATAATGTAACAGTTATGGGAGAGTCAGCAGGAGCTAAATGTATAGGAGCTCTTTTAATTAGTCCATTAGCAAAAGGTTTATTTAATAAAGCTATTTTAGAAAGTGGTGCTTTGCAAGCTATTAGAGATAAGACGACTTCAAAAGAAATTACTAAAAGATTTTTAAATAGCCTAAATATAAGTAAAGGCAACATACATAACTTATTGACTTTAGATTATAATCAAATTCTAAACGCTCAAAATAAAATATCTGATTCTGATATAGGGATGTTACAAGTGTTTGGGCCTGTTATAGATGGAGAATGTATTTTATATAGTGGTTTAGAATCAATTAACAAGGAGGTTGGTTCATTAGTTCCTTGCATTATAGGAACTAATCTTAAAGAAAGTAATTTACATTTAGCAAAGAGTTAAGAGATAGAGATGAAAATTGCATAAAAGAGTTATTTGGTGAAAATTATAAAAATATTTTAACGTCATATAATAAAATTAAGAATGAACATGATGATGCTTGGCAAACTGTATTAACAGATTATTTATACAAGATACATAGTTATAGATTAGCTAGTAAGTTAGCTTCTTTAGGAAAAGATGTTTATTTGTATAGATTTGATTGGAGTGGAAATATAGGACCTTGTCATGCACAAGAATTGCCATTTGTTTTTAAAGGAATTAAAGGTGAACCAATTGCTTTATTTAATTTAAAAGAAGAGGATATGCCACTTTCGGATACTATAAATGGATATTGGAAAAACTTTATAAAAATTAGTAATCCAAATAAGGATGGATTCCCTATCTGGGAAAAATTCAATGATTATAATAAATTAATAATCTTTAATAATAAAATAACTAATAAAATTTTAGAAAAAAATTGGGATGATAAGCTATGCGAAAATCAAGTTTTTAGTCTTTAAAATTAACAATATATCCTAGAAAACACCTACATAAAGATATTTATATATATTTAAAAGCAACTATATATAGTTTATAATATTAATATAAATTAGTTTAAGGAGGTTTTTTTGATGGAAAAATTAAATATATTAGGCACTGGCTTTGCAATGGTAACTAAATGCTATAATACATGTTTTACAATATCAGATGAGCAAGAATATTTTTTAGTTGATGCAGGTGGTGGAAATACCATACTAACTAATTTGGAGAAATCTAATATACCAATAAGTAAAATACATAATATGTTTATATCCCATACACATAATGATCATATTTTAGGTAGTGTTTGGATTATAAGGGCAGTAGCTCAAGGAATATTAAATAATAAATATGAAGGAAATTTTAATATTTATGGTCATAAAGATGTAATAGAAGCTATAAAAACAATTAGTTTTTTAACTCTTCAAAGTAAATTTACAAAAATGTTTGAAGAGAGAATATTATTTCATCAAGTTACAGATGGATATAAAACGAATGTATTAGATAGAGAAATGGTGTTTTTTGATATACACAGCACAAAGCTTCTTCAATATGGATTTAAAATGAATCTTTTAAATAAAAAGACATTAACTTTTTTAGGGGATGAACCTTGCAAAGAAGAGATTAAAAAATATTGTTATAAGGTTGATTATTTATTTCATGAAGCGTTTTGTCTTTATGAGGATAGAGAAATATTTAAGCCTTATGAAAAACATCATGCTACTGCAAAAGATGCCTGTAAAAATGCTAAAGAACTAGATGTTAAAAATGTAATATTATATCATACTGAAGATAAATCTTTAGAAACAAGAAAAGAGACCTATATTAAAGAGGGACAAGAAGTTTTTAATGGAAATATATATGTTCCTGATGATTTAGACATTATAAGCTTATAGTATGGTAAAAGCAGATCTTTTAAGCAATTATTAGATTTGCTTTTTTATTTGTTTAAGTATAATATATTAAATTGTTGAAGAATAAACATTAATATATGGATTGATAGGAGAAATAGATTATGCAACTTTGGTTAATTTACGCGCTTTTAGGAGCTTTTACAGCAAGCATGACTACCATATTTACAAAGATAGGTGTTAGCAATTTAAGTCCTAGTTTAGCGGCTACTATAAAAGGAATAATAATGGCTATATTTTTAATAGGAGTATCTTTTATGCGTCAAGATTTTACTGTTGGAAATGCCAGTATTTTTGATTATAAAAAAGATTTATTATTCTTAGTCCTTACAGGGATTTGTGGAGCCTTATCATGGGTATTTATGAATATGGCATTAAAATATGGAAATGTTACGCAAGTAGCTCCAATTGATAAAATGTCGGTTGTTATGTCAGTTGTTATAGCAATGCTTTTATTTAAAGAAACTTTATCTATAAAAGGAATTTTAGGAGTTATTTTGATAGCACTAGGTGGAATACTTGTTGCTTTAAATTAAAAAAACATCTCATCAATTTTTGATGAGATGTTTTTTCTATATGAGATTATAACTTTTTAATATATACAAAATAGAATCTTCTTTGGGTAAAAATATTGTATTGTTATTGAATGTTATAGATATGAAATCTTTAAATATATTAATATTATTTTTTTTAAAATCTTTTGATAGATTAAATGTCATTTTAATACAAGAATTTTGAATTTGAAGGTATTTAGACGTATCATTTAAAATTATGTTATATCCATCTTTAAAAAAATCGTTAACCAATAAATTTTGTGATAATATTTGCATATAGTTTAAGCGCTTGAAAAAATTTTTTATAATTATATAGATTAAAATTATAGAAACTATTAGAGAAATCTTAAATAAAGAATTACTTTTATTACATAAAAAAATCAATGTAGGTGTAAGTGATATGGAATTAACTATGAAAAATAAAAAAAAGATAAGTAGGGAAAAATTAATGATAATAATTTTATTTTTTCGATTGTTTATTTTTTGTAGAAATTTATTATTATAATTGCAAATAGATTGTTTTTTTACATCGAATTTATAGAGCATTTTAAATCTCCTTTATTAAAATTTGTTTTTTAAAATTTTCTTGTAATTTTATCCCTAGAGTTCTTTTAATAACTGTATCATTGCATTTTATAACACAAAGCAATTTTTTGTTGTTAGTAAAAATTATATATTCGTCATATAAGAAAATAGTATCAATATTACTAAAATTAATTAATAATTCTAATTTATTATTTACTATTTTTATATCTTTATTTGATAAATAAAATTTATTTTCACCGATAAATAAATTTAATCTTTCAATTTCATGTGATATTAAATAAGAATTATTTATTTTATTTAAATATATAAAAATAAAAAAACATAAAATAAAAATAATAAATGCTTTAAAAAATAATTCTATAAAAAGAGCTGAATTAAAAACTGTATTATTAAAGTATAAAATCTGATGAATTTCTATAAAAAATAAGTAAATTTTAAAAAGCAATAATAAGAAAAAAAGTAGTGATATATATAATGAAGTTTTTATAATTAAAGCTTTATTTAGTTTATTATTAAGCGAACTTTTATAATAACTACTTTTTAATATATATTTTTTCAATTTTTTTATATCATTAAAATCTAAGAAGAAATCTAAGCAATTATTATAGTCAAACATTTGTCAATTAACCGTCATAAATTAGCATTAAAAAATATTTTATAAATAAAATTAAAAAACGGTTTCCTCCATTTATTAAGTCTTATAAAGTAATTTTATCTAATATAAGCATTAATTTCAAGAATAATATAAAAATTAAAATATAAATTATAAAATGCTAAAAAATAAAGATACTGTATAATTAAACACAATATCCTTATTTTTAATTATAAATTTTTTAATTGTACTAGTGCACAATCCTCTAAATACAAAATGTTATTTTCAATACAATATTGTTCAAGTTCTAAACTTCTCGCTCCAGGTTGAGCTAGAAGGTATTTTATATTTTCATTTTTGTATTGTTTTAAAATATCCAATCCTTTTGTTACATTTACACAAAAATCTATGGCTGTAATTTTCTTTGGAATATTTGAAAGGTTTTTAAATTCACAATCTTTATCATATGGATTTATAGAAATTATATTATAACCTAACCTTTTAAACTCATTATATATTTTATTTGCATATTTTTCTGGATTAGATGTATCACCAATAATAACCCAATTTTTTTCTTGTCTTAACACATCTGTAATATTCATAAACTATCTCCTATTCTTATATTCTTTTTCATTTAAAGTATATATTTTGTATGTTTATTAAAAATAACATTTATCTGAATATTTTATTGTTAAATATAAAATTTAATAAAATATTAAAAAATTACTATAAAGAAATTAATTTTAAAATGTTATAATATTTATATTAGATTATAGTATTATAAATAAAAAGTGAAAATATACATAATAAGCTTAAAGATATATAAATTTAAAAAAAGTGATAATGGGGATGAGATAAAATATGGAAGATATACAGAGGATAAAAGAAAAAATAAATATAATAAAGAAGGATATTACTTTTATTATAGATAACGATTTTCAGTATTATTTTTTTATTGGTCAACTTGCTTATTTTATAGAATACGAATCTAAAGTTGATATAGAAGCCTGTTTAGAATCTGTTGAGAAATATGAAGATAAAAATAGTAATAAAATTTTAAAGGAATACATGATAAATAGATTTTCTATATATTTTTATGAATTTAATAAAAATTATGATATTTTCAGAAAAATTTTTTCTGCTATATTAATATATGAACCTAAAGTATTAATAAAAGAAATGCTTGATTGGTTTTATTTAGGGGTATATTATCAAAATATAATTTTGGATTCTGAGAGCGTAGAAGATATTGAATTAAAAAGAAAATTAAATATAAATAAAATAAAGTATTTAAAAGTTATAGATAAATTAAAAGAAATAGATAAAATTAATATATAAATTAAAATGTTAGATGAAAACTGTCTTTAGGCTATTAAAGATAGTTTTTTTATTTGTAGATATATATAAGGCATTTTATATATTAAAAATTTTAATAAGAGATGATAAAATATAATATATAATATAAAATGAAGGATATAATAAAAGCATATAAAATGAAGCATTTTAGGTATCATTATATTATTTAAAAATAAATTAAGTATTTAGGAGGAAGTGCTGTACATAAAGTTTCACAGCAAATATTTATGAAAAGATATAAAGGTGAAATAATTTTATTATTAACTTCTATAATGTGGGGAGGAGGATTTATAGCGACTGAATTTTCTTTAGGTTCCATGACACCACTTCAAGTTATGACGATTAGATTTTTAATAGCTACTATTATTTTATGTTCGGTATTTTTTAATCAATTAAAAGAAATAAGTAAATCTACATTAAAAAAAGGAACTTTAGCTGGATTTTTTTTGTTTGTAGGATTTGTATTTCAAACTGTAGGACTTAAGTATACAACTGTTTCAAATAATGCGTTTTTATCGGCTATTGCAGTTATATTTGTACCAATTATAGGGATATTTTTAGGAAGAAAAATTGATAGGTACGGAATAATTGGAACAATTCTTACTGTTATTGGTATTGCGTTTTTAACAGTAAATGGTAGTTTAGCTTCGATAAATATTGGAGATGTATTAACTATTTTAGGTGCTATGTTTTATGCTATTCAAATACTTTTAGTAGATATGTTTGCAAAGGAAGAAGATGTTACAGTTTTTACAATAGTACAGATTACTATGTGTTTTTTATTTTCTCTAATAACAATGCTTATACGAGGAGATTTATCTTTTAATATAACATTTAATAGTGGGGGTGGGGTTATTTATTTAGCTGTATTTAGTACTGCTATAGGACTTTTTCTTCAGGTTTTAGGACAAAAGAGTACTACTGAAACGAGAGCTGCTATTATAATGTCAACAGAATCTGTTTTTGGAACTATATTTGCTATAATATTGCTAAATCAAGCTTTAACAATTAAGGTTATAATAGGATGTATAATTATTTTTATAGCAATTATTATTTCGGAAGTAAAGCCATTTGCAAAGAAACAAAAAAACAAAAGAGGATAATGTATCCTCTTTTATTTTATTCCTTTATGTTTTTTATTTGTATTGACGCAATAAATAGACCAAAATAGAAATGCAAGTAAAAATGATGAAAATAAAAGTATACAATGTGTTTTCAAGGATATTCACATCCGTAAATAAAGTATAATTTATATTATGATAAAATGATAAAAAAGGACATTAAATTTTTTATGAGGATAGCTTATATTAAAAATAAGGTTTATAATTAATTATTATGAAACAATGTGTTATTTAGAATGAAACTATTTATTTTATGAATAATAAATTAAAAATTACGGAAAAATGGAAGGGATTTTTATGAAAACAAGATTATTATTAATAAGACATGGAGAAACTAATTGGAATAAAATGGGGAGATTTCAAGGAACAATAGATATAGAGTTAACAGAAGAGGGGAAAAACCAAGCTATTCTTTTAAGTAAAAGACTTAAAAATAAATTTGATTACATATATACAAGCCCTTTAAAAAGGGCAAGAGAAACCGCAGAAATTTTAACTGACTCTTCTAATAAGGATTTAAACATAGTGGAAAATATGAAAGAGATTAATTTTGGAAGTTGGGAAGGGCTTATCATAAAAGAGATACGTGAAAAATATAATGATGAATTTAATAAGTGGAAGATAGATGCACAAGAAGGAAAGATAGTTGGGGGAGAATTTAGTTTAAAGAATGCTTCAATTAGAGGTACTAAGTGCATATTAGATATAGTTAACAAACATAGAGGACAAACTATAGCTGTTGTTGCTCATGGAGGAATAATAAAAGCTAGTTTAATTGGGCTATTTGATTGGGATATGACAATGTACCATAAAACTGTTTTAGGTAATACATCTATTACTGAAATAATTTTTACAGATGATTTAAAACCAGTTTTAATGAAATTAAATGATACAACTCATCTAAAATCTTTAAAAAATGATATAAAATATGTTTAATTTTAAAAGATACTCCTTTTTAGGAATAAAAATATTTCATAATTAAAGTAAATGTGGACAAAATATTTTTATGCATATAAAGGTATTTTACTAAAAGTAAATAGCTTAATGTGTAAAATTTTTAAAAGGAGTAATAGGAATGAAGGATAAAAAAAATAAAAAAACGTCAACAAATAATCAATGGTCAAGTTGTAAAGCAAGTGCATCTTCACAATGTAAGAAAAATCATGATGAAAAATAATAATATTTGAGAAAGTGATTAGTATTATGAAAGTAGTAAAGGGTAAAAAAATTCAAGATAATAATAATTTGACTAAGAAAAATGCTCAATCTAAGCAAAACCCAAATGAAAAGAAATAACAAATAATTAAAAATCTCTACGATAAGTTTATATCGTAGAGATTTTTAATTATTTGTTGTATTTTTCTCTTCTTCTTTTATGACGAATTTTTCCGATATCTTTTCCAAGAAAAAATGAACCTATTAAAACTATAATAAATCCAATGATTATAAAGATTATTTCATATGTACTATCAGTTAAAGTTAAAGCTAAAAATATAATTCCTATTACAATTAGTAATAAACCTTTAAAGATGGGCTTTTTAAACAATGTAATATTCCTCCTTTATAAAAAGTGTATATTTAATTTTAACATAAAATACTATCTTATAAAAATAACATGTCAATCTGTAAGTATTTAAAATATATATTACATAAAAAATAGCTTAATAAAACACGAACTATACGATGAAAAATATATGATTTAATTTGACTTTTTATATATAAAATGTTATTATATATATAAAATACGAATTATTTTTTAAAATTATCAAAAATAATTCGTAAATAATTTTATAGATGTTTTCTGGAGGAAGTTTATGGTTAACGTATTTTATGTTGAAAAAAAAGAAGGCTTTAACGTAGAAGCTAAGAATTTATTGATAGATTTTAAAGAAAATTTATCAATAACATCTTTAGAAAATGTTAGAGTAATAAATAAGTATATAGTTGTTTCGGATAAAGAATTAGATGTTTTAGGTATGTCTAATATACTTCATGAAGAAACAGTAGATTATATAAATAATGATTTTAACTTAGCAGAAGATGAAATAGCTTTTGGAGTAGAGTTTTTACCAGGTCAATATGATCAAAGGGCAGAATCGGCTAGAGAATGTTATTCTATTTTAAATGATAATCATGTAAATGTTAGATGTGCAAAAATAATAATCTTAAGGGGGAAACTTTCTGTTCAAAATGTAATGGCTATTAAGAAGTATTACATAAATCCAGTAGATTCTAGAGAAGTTAATCCAAAAAGTTTAGATGTTAACCTAAATTTTAGTTCACCAGATAAAGTTGATATAATAAATAATTTTATAAATATGTCAGAAGAAGATTTAAAGAATTTTCATAAATCTTTTAAACTTGCAATGACGGTAGAAGATCTTTTAGTAATTAAAGATTATTTTAAAAATGAAGAGAGAAATCCAAGTGTCACTGAAATAAAGGTAATTGACACTTATTGGTCAGATCATTGTAGACATACGACGTTTGAAACAAATATTACAAAAATTGATATAGAAGATGGAATTTTCAACAATTCATTAAAAGAAACATTTAAACTTTACGAAGGTTCTAGAGAGTTTGTTTATGAAGGACAAGATAGAGCAATCACTTTAATGGATATTGCAGTAATTTCTATGAAAGAGATGAGAAAAAGAGGAGCATTAGACGATTTAGATTTATCTGATGAAATAAATGCCTGTTCTATAAATGTAAAAATAGATACTGATGATGGATTTAAAGATTATCTTTTAATGTTTAAAAATGAAACTCATAATCACCCAACTGAAATAGAACCTTTTGGTGGAGCTGCAACTTGCTTAGGTGGAGCAATAAGAGATCCGTTATCTGGTAGGACATATGTATATCAAGCCATGAGAGTTACAGGAAGTGCTGATCCTACAATTTCAATTGAGGATACTTTAAAGGGAAAACTTCCACAAAGAAAAATAACTTTAGGGGCAGCTCATGGTTATAGTTCTTATGGAAATCAAATAGGTCTTGCAACTGGAGAGGTTAGAGAAATCTATCATTCAGGATATGTTGCAAAAAGAATGGAAATTGGAGCAGTTTTAGGTGCTGCACCTAAGGAAAATGTAGTTAGAGAAGTTCCGTGTGTTGGAGATGTAATAATCTTACTTGGTGGAAAAACAGGTAGAGATGGTTGTGGTGGTGCAACAGGTTCATCAAAAGAACATACAGAAGAATCAATAGAAAATTGCGGAGCAGAGGTTCAAAAAGGAAATCCACCAACAGAAAGAAAAATTCAAAGGTTGTTTAGAAATAAAGAAGTTTCAACTCTTATAAAAAGGTGTAATGATTTTGGAGCAGGTGGAGTATCTGTTGCAATTGGAGAACTTTGCGACTCCTTAGATATAAATTTAGATTTGGTTCCTAAAAAATATGAAGGCTTAGATGGAACAGAACTTGCAATATCAGAATCCCAAGAAAGAATGGCAGTTGTTGTTAAAGAAGAAGATGCTAAACATTTTATTGAATTAGCAAATGCTGAAAATTTAGAAGCTACAATAGTTGCAAAAGTAACTGATACAGGATATATGAGAATGTACTGGCAAGGAAATAAAATAGTAGATTTAAAGAGAACATTTTTAAATACTAATGGTGCTAAACAATATTCAAAGGTTTTAGTAAAAGCACCAAAAGAAAATGAGAATTTTTTTGAAAATCATAGAAAAAACATGATTAAAAAATCATTGAAAGAAAGTTTTGAAAGTGCTTTAAGAAATTTAAATATAACTAGTCAAAAAGGGTTAGTTGAGAGCTTTGATTCAACCATAGGAAGTAATACAGTTCTTATGCCTTTTGGTGGTAAATACCAGTTAACACCAGCTGAAGGTATGGCTTGTAAAATACCAGTATTAAATGGTGTATCAAAAACTGCAAGTTTAATGACAAATGGCTTTAATCCATATTTAGCTTCTTGGAGTCCATATCATGGTGCATACTATAGCGTAATAGAATCAGTTACTAAAATAGTTGCTATGGGTGGAAAGATAGATGATATTAGATTAACTCTTCAAGAGTATTTTGAAAAATTATATAAAAATCCAGAAAGATGGGGTAAGCCGTTTAGTGCATTGCTTGGGGCATATAGAGCGCAAAAGGATTTAAATATTCCAGCAATTGGTGGAAAAGATTCAATGTCTGGAAGTTTTGGAGAATTAGATGTACCACCAAGTTTAGTATCTTTTGCAGTGACAACAACTAAGGCTTCTAATGTAATTTCACCAGAATTTAAAAATGTAAATTCTAAAATAGTTCTTGTTAAAGCAAGAAGAAATAATGAGGAAATTATTGATATAAAAGAATTTAAAAACAATATGAAAGTTGTATCAAAACTTATAGAGGAAGGACAAGTTATAAGTGCTTTTGCAGTAAGATTTGGTGGAGTATTTGAAGCTATAAGTAAAATGGCTTTTGGAAATATGATAGGTGCTAAGATATATAACCTAACTAAAGAAGAGTTATTTGATGCTAGTTATGGATCTTTGGTTTTAGAAGTTAAGGAAAATATAGATTTAGAAGATGCATTTGAAAAAGCAAATTATTTAGAGATAGGTATAACAAAAGATACAAAATCTTTAGAAATCATGAATGAAGTCTTTGAACTTGAAAGTCTTTTACTTTCATTTAAAGATGGCTTATCTAAAGTGTTTAAAGAAAAAACTAAAGATTTAAATGAAAGTGTAGAAACTAAATTATTTAACTGTGAGTCTAAGATTTCGCCAAAAATAAAGATTACAAAACCTAAAGTTATAATACCAACATTCCCTGGAACTAATTGTGAATATGATAGTGCAAGGGCGTTTAATGATGCTGGTGCTAAAACTAAAATAGAAGTTTTTAGAAATTTAAATAATGCAATGTTAAATGAATCTATAATAAATCTTGAGAAAGAAATAAGAAGTAGTCAAATAATAATGATTCCAGGTGGATTCTCAGCTGGAGATGAACCAGATGGATCTGGTAAATTTATAGCTACAGTATTTAGAAATGAAAGAATTAAGGATGCTGTAATGGATCTTTTAAATAATAGGGATGGATTAATACTTGGAATTTGCAATGGCTTCCAAGCACTTATAAAACTGGGGCTTGTTCCTTTTGGTGAAATTAGAGATATAACAGAGGATATGCCAACTTTAACTTATAACAATATAGGAAGACACATGAGTTCTATAGTTAGAACTAAAATAACATCAAATCTTTCTCCATGGTTTAGTGAAGTAAATGTTGGGGATATACAAAATGTTGCAATTTCTCATGGAGAAGGTAGATTTGTAGCTTCTCAAGAAGTTATAAAATCACTGTTTAAGAATGGACAAATAGCTACTCAGTATGTTGATTTTGAAGGAAATGCATCAATGAATATGCCATATAATCCAAATGGTTCAATGATGGCAATAGAAGGTATAACAAGCTTAGATGGAAGAGTTTTAGGTAAAATGGGTCACTCAGAAAGAATTGGTGAAAATCTTTATAAAAACATTCCAGGAAATTTTGATCAAAAAATATTTGAGTCTGGTGTTAAATACTTTAAATAAATTTTAACGTTTATATTAGTTTATAAGAAAGAGGGTTAAAAATGAAAGTTGCTATATTTTTTGGAAGTAAATCAGATACTGAAATAATGAAAGGAGCAGCTAGTGCTTTAAAAGAATTTGATATAGATTTTAAAGCTTACGTTTTATCAGCACACAGGGTTCCTGAAAGGCTTTCAGAAGTTTTAAAAGAAGTTTGTGAAAATGGATGTGAAGTAATAATAGCGGGAGCAGGTCTTGCAGCACACCTACCAGGAGTAATCGCATCGCAAGTAACAATACCAGTTATTGGTATTCCGTGTAATGGAGCAATAGGAGGAATAGATGCACTATATTCAATAGTTCAAATGCCAAAATCAGTTCCAGTTGCAACTGTTGGAATAAATAATAGCTATAATGCTGGTATGCTTGCTGTGGAAATTCTTTCTATAAAGTATCCAGAAATTAAAGAAAAGCTTATAAAATACAGAGAAGATATGAAGAAAAAATTTATACAAGAAAATGATGAATTTATTTTTAATTAATAAAGAAGAATGAGAATTAAAGGTATATAATAAGGAGTGTATAAGATATGAAAAAAGAAATGTTATATGAAGGAAAAGCAAAAAAAATATATGCAACAGATAAAGAAAATGAGGTTATAGTTTATTATAAAGATGATGCAACAGCATTTAATGGAGAAAAAAAAGGTTCAATAGAAGATAAAGGACAGTTTAATAACGATATAACATCAATAATATTTAAAATGTTAGAGGAAAATGGAATTAAAACTCACTTTATTGAAAAATTAAACGATAGAGAGCAACTTTGCAAAAAGGTTTCTATAGTTCCACTTGAAGTAATAGTTAGAAATGTAGCAGCTGGAAGTATGGCAAAAAGATTAGGAATAGAAGAAGGAACTCCTCTTAAGACTACAGTATTTGAAATATCTTATAAAAATGATGAATTAGGAGATCCGTTAATAAATGATTATCATGCAGTAGCAATTGGAGCTACAACTTTTGAAGAACTTCAAGAAATTTATGCAATGACAGATAAAATAAATGAATTATTAAAGAAATTCTTTGCAAGTGTTAATATAAATCTTATAGATTTTAAAATAGAATTCGGTAAAACAGATGATGGAAAAATAGTTTTAGCAGATGAAATATCACCAGATACTTGTAGATTCTGGGACGCAACAACTAATGAAAAACTAGATAAAGATAGATTTAGAAGAGATTTAGGAAATGTTAGAGGGGCTTATCAAGAGATATTAAGTAGAATGAGCTCAAGATAAAATTTTTAAAAACAAAATGGGTATTGAAATTTAGAGAAAATTAGATAAAAATTTAGATTGTAGAGGTAGATAAGGTTATGTATGATGCTATAAATGACAAGCTTAAAGAGGAATGTGGAGTGTTTGGTATTTATTCAAAGGATAAAACATTAGATGTTGCAAGTTACACATATTATGGACTTTATGCTCTTCAACATAGAGGACAAGAAAGTGCAGGTATTACGGTTTCTAATGGGTTTATAATGGAAACTCACAAAAATCTTGGTTTATTAACAGAGGCTTTTTGCAAAGATGATTTAAATAAATTAAAAGAGAGTCTTAGAGTATCTCATGAAGAATTAGAAAAACAAGATACAGAAGTATTAGGAAATATAAGTATAGGTCATGTTAGATATTCCACAACAGGTTCAACTAAAATCGAAAATTGTCAGCCGTTAGTTAGTAGATCAAAGCTTGGTTCAATAGCCATAGCCCATAACGGAAATTTAGTAAATGCTGATATTATAAGAGAACTTTTAGAAGATTCAGGATCTGTATTTCATACTACGATAGATTCAGAAGTTATAATAAATTTAATAGCTAGAAATGCTAAAAAAGGCATTAAAACTGCAGTATTTAATGCAACTCAGGCTATAAGAGGTTCTTTTGCTTTGGTTATAATGGCGGAAGGAAAACTAATTGGAATTAGAGATCCACACGGTATAAGACCACTTTGTTTAGGACACATTGATGGAAATTATATTTTAGCTTCTGAAAGTTGTGCATTAGACACAATAGGGGCTGAATTTATACGCGATATAGAGCCAGGTGAAATAGTTGTAATAGATGAAAATGGAATAGATAGCATTAAATATTCTGAAAAAACACAATGTGAAACCTGTTCCTTTGAGTATATTTATTTTGCAAGACCAGATAGTGTAATGGATGGAATAAATGTTCATGAATTTAGAGTGAAATCTGGAGAAATGCTTTATAAACAAAGTCCCGTTGAAGCCGATATTGTGGTTGGAGTTCCAGATTCAGGTCTTGCTTGTGCAATAGGTTATTCAAATGTTTCAGGAATACCTTTTGATCCAGGATTTGTTAAAAATAGATATGTAGGTAGAACATTTATAACGCCTAATCAAGAAATGAGAGAAAGAGCAGTATCTGTTAAGTTAAATCCTTTAAAAGCAAATGTTAAGGGAAAAAGAGTTATTTTAATTGATGATTCAATAGTTCGTGGAACTACATCAAAGCATTTAGTTGAATCATTAAGACGAGCTGGAGCTAAAGAAGTACATTTTAGAGTAGCTTCGCCAGCTGTTAAAAATCCATGTTACTTTGGAATAGATACATCTTATAGGAGTGAACTTATTGGAGCTAATAATTCGCAAGAAGATATAAGAGAAATGATTGGGGCAGATTCTTTAGATTATTTATCTATGGAGAATTTACTTAAAGCTTTAGGGGAAGATAAAGGGTTTTGTCTAGGTTGCTTCAATGGAGTATATCCAGTGTCAACACCAATTGAAACAGACAAAAATCACTTAGAAAGGTAGGAAAAAATTATGGCTATAACTTATAAAGACGCAGGAGTTAATATAGAGGAAGGATATAGATCAGTTGAACTTATTAAGGAATATGCAAAGAGGACTTTAAATAGTTATGTGCTTGGAGGTATAGGAAGTTTTGGTTCTATGATTGAAATACCAGAAGGGTATAAAAAACCAGTTTTAGTTTCAGGAACAGATGGAGTTGGAACAAAACTTGAAATAGCGTTTAAGACAAAAAAGTATGACACAGTAGGCATTGACTGCGTGGCAATGTGTGTTAATGATATATTATGTCATGGTGCAAAGCCATTATTTTTCTTAGATTATATAGCTTGTGGGAAATTAGAAGCTAATGTATCTTCGGATTTAGTTAAGGGTGTTTCAGATGGGTGTTTAGAATCTAATTGTGCCTTAGTTGGTGGAGAAACTGCTGAAATGCCAGGGTTTTATAAGGATGGAGAGTATGATATAGCAGGATTTGCTCTTGGGATTGTTGATAAGGAAAATATTATAGATGGAAGCAAAGTTGAAGATGGAAATATACTTATAGGACTTAAGTCTTCAGGAATACATTCAAATGGATATTCTTTAGTGAGAAAAATATTTACTGATTTAGAGGAAGATTTTTATGGAGATGTTGTTTGGAAAACACTTTTAACACCAACTAGAATATATGTAAAGCCAATTTTATCTCTTATGAAGGATGTTGATATAAAAGCTATGGCACATATAACAGGTGGTGGATTTATAGAGAATATACCAAGAATGTTTGGTGGAAGAAGTTTTACAGCAGTAATTGATAAATCTTCTTATGAAATTCCAAATATATTTAAGAGAATAATGGAAAAAGGTGTAGAAGAAGATCATATGTATAATACTTTTAATATGGGGATAGGATTTGTTATTGCAGTATCTAAAGAGGACGCTCAAAAAACTATGGAAAAATTAAAATCCTTAGGAGAAGAACCAGTATTATTAGGACATGTAATATCTGGAGGTGAAGGAGTTTGTTTAAAATAGCAGTTCTTATATCAGGTGGTGGAAGCAATTTATTATCTATAATAAATCAAATAGAAGAAGGAAATATAAATGCAAAAATACATTGTGTTATAAGTGATAGGGAGTCGGCTAAAGGATTATTAAAAGCAAAGGAAAAAGGTATTGATACATTTGTTATAAGTAAAAAAAAGTATGGAAGTAAAACATCTGAAAAAATATTAGAACTTTTAAGGGAAAAGGTGGATTTAATAGTTCTTGCAGGATATCTTTCAATATTAGATGGAGAAATATTAAAGGAGTTTAAAAATAAAATAATAAATATTCATCCATCATTAATACCTAGTTTTTCAGGGAATGGTATGTATGGTATAAAGGTTCATGAGGCTGCAATTAAGAAGGGTGTTAAATTTTCAGGGTGTACAGTACACTTTGTAAATGAAGAGGTTGATGGTGGAGCCATTATAAATCAGGCTTTAGTACCTGTGTATTTTGAGGATACTGCGAAAACTTTACAAGAGAGGATTTTGATAGAGGAACATAAGATACTTCCTGAAGTTATAAAAGCATTTAGTTTAAATAAGATAAAATTAGAAAATGGAAAGGTGAAGATTTTGCTATGATAAAAAGAGCTTTAATAAGTGTTTATGATAAAAGTGGAATATTAGAACTTGTTAAATTTTTAAGAAAGAATAATGTTGAAATAATATCAACTGGTGGAACATTTAAATATCTTAAAGAAAACAATATTGAAGTTACAGAAATAAGTGAAATTACAGGTTCATGTGAGATGTTAGATGGAAGAGTTAAAACGCTTCATCCAATTATTCATGGTGGAATTTTAGCTATGAGAGATAACAAAGAACATATGGAGACTTTAAGAGAGAGAAACATAGAAACTATTGATATGGTGGTTGTTAATCTTTATCCATTTTTTGAAAAAGTTAAAGAGGATTTATCTTTTGAAGAAAAAGTTGAATTTATAGATATAGGTGGGCCAACAATGTTAAGGGCTGCGGCTAAAAATTTTAAGGATGTTGTGGTTTTAAGCAATGTTTTAGATTATAAAAGGGTTATAAATGAAATAGAGGAAAATTACGATGTTTCATTAAAAACAAGAAAAGTTTTAGCAGGAAAAGTATTTAATCTTATGAGTGCTTATGATGCAGCCATATCAAACTTTTTATTACAAGAGGAAGAAGAATATCCAGAATATTTATCAGTATCTTATAAAAAATTACAATCTTTAAGATATGGTGAAAATCCACATCAAAGTGCTGTTTATTATGGTTCTTGTGAAACTAAAGGTGCTATGAATAGCTTTAAAGTTTTAAATGGCAAAGAATTATCTTATAATAACATAAAAGATGTTGATATAGCTTGGAAAGTTGCTTGTGAGTTTGATGATGAAATAGCATGTTGTGCATTAAAACATAATACTCCTTGTGGAGTAGCCATAGGTGATACTGTTTTAGACGCATATAAGAAAGCTTATGAATGTGATAGTGTATCAATTTTTGGTGGAATAGTTGCAGTAAATAGAACAATTGATGAAGATACTGCTAAGGAAATGAGCAAAATATTCTTAGAAGTTATAATTGCGCCAAATTATACTGAAGAAGCTTTAGAAATTTTGAAATCTAAAAAGAATTTGAGGGTTTTAGAATGCAAAGTTAAGCCATCAAATAAAAATTATATGGTGTCAGTAGATGGAGGAATATTAGTTCAAGAAGAAGATAAAAAATTAATTGATGAATTAAATGTTGTAACTAAGAAGAAACCGACAGATGACGAAATAAAAGATATGTTGTTTGCTATGAAAGTTGTAAAATATGTAAAATCAAATGCTATAGTTGTTGCAAAGGATAATATGGCAATTGGAATAGGCGGTGGACAAGTTAACAGAATATGGGCAGCTTGTGAAGCGCTAGAGAGAGGAAAAGGAGCAACAGTTTTAGCATCAGATGCATTTTTCCCATTTAGAGATGTTGTAGAAGAATGTGCTAAATATAATATAAAGGCAATAATTCAACCAGGTGGTTCTATTCGTGATGATGAGTCAATACAAGAGTGTGACAAGCATGATATAGGAATGGTTATGACTGGAATTAGACATTTTAAGCACTAAAACAAGAAATATTAATTTAAAAATTTAAAAGCGGTTAGATTATTTTAGCCGCTTTATATATTGTATATGAGAAAAGGGGAAATGAATTTGAAGATATTATTAATAGGTTCAGGTGGAAGAGAGCATTGTATAGCTAAAAAACTTAAAGAAAACAAGAGAGTGAAAAAAATATTTTGCGCTCCTGGAAATGGTGGAACAGCACTAGAAGATAAATGTGAAAATATAAATTTTTTGGTTAGTGATATAGAAGGATTATTAAATTTTGCGAAGGAAAATAATATTGATTTAACAATAGTAGGACCAGAAGATCCTTTAATAAATGGAATATCAGATAGATTTACAGAGGAAGGGTTAAAAATATTTGGTCCTAAAAGATTTGGTGCCATGCTTGAAGGAAGTAAGTGTTTTTCTAAAGATTTTATGAGAAAATATGGTGTTAAGACTGCTAAATACGAAAATTTTACTGAATATGATAAAGCTTTAGAATATTTAAAAGAGCAGGAATTTCCGATAGTTATAAAAGCAGATGGATTAGCATTAGGTAAAGGTGTTTATATATGTGAAAATTTAGAACAAGGGGAAGAGGCACTAAAAGATATAATGGTTAATGATATATTTAAAGGTGCAGGAAGTAGCATTGTGATTGAAGAGTTTTTAGATGGTGTTGAGGCGTCTATTTTGTCTGTAACGGATGGAAAAACAATAAAACCATTTATATCGGCAAAGGATCATAAGCAAGTATTTGATGGTGGAAAAGGACCAAATACAGGAGGTATGGGAGTTTTAGCACCAAATCCTTATGTTACAGAAGATGTTTTAGAAGAGTTTAAGGAAACAATAATGAATAAAACACTTTTAGGTATTCAAGAAGAAGGCTTTGATTTTAAAGGAGTTATATTCTTTGGGATAATGATAACTAAAAAGGGGACATATCTTTTAGAATACAATGTAAGGTTTGGTGATCCTGAAACGCAATCAGTTTTACCTCTTATGGAAAATGACTTTTTAGAACTTTTAGAGAGTACATTGGATGGAAGTTTAAGTGACTTTAATCTTTCGTGGAAGAATGGATATGTGTGTAATGTGGTGTTAGCATCTAAAGGATATCCAGGGGTTTATGAAAAAGGATATGAAATAACAATAAACTCCAATGTTAAAGATAAAGTAATAATTGCAGGGGCTACTTTAAAAGACAATGTTTTGGTAACATCAGGAGGAAGAGTACTGTCTTTATTAGGATATGGATTAGATAGATATGAAGCTATAAAAAATGCTTACGATATTTTAGATAAGGTTAATTTTAGTGGTAAATATTGCAGATTAGATATAGGAAAATAAATTTATTTGTAAGAGATTGTAAAATATTTAAGATAGGTAGAGATTTTTAATCTTTATGTTTATTTTAATATTTATATACAATCTCTTATTAATTAATAAATATTATTAATTAGCATGTACAATATCTTAAAAAAATGTTATAATAAAAATAATTTCATATAGGAGGGCATAAATATGAAGAGATTTGGGGTTAATAGTTTTACAACTGACACTGTTGTGGATAGTATTTTAGAGATGGAAGAAAGACATAAAAATAGAACAGAAATTGAGAATGATAAAAGTCTTACAGAAAAAATATTAGATATAATGCTAGATACATATATAAGAAGATTTAATGAGAGAAGAATAGAAGTAATGGCTCATTATAAAGTTATACTTATGCATTTTAAAGAAGATGTTAGGTTCTCTGATAACGATATAGATATTAGACTTGCTATTAAAAAGTTTGATAAGTCTTTAAGAAAACAAATAAAAGTTACAGATAATGATTTAAAGTGGTCAAGTATTGATGAAACTGTTGGAAAAATCATAAAAGAGTTTCGTGAAACATCAATTATGAGAGATGAATTGTACATAAAGGTAGTGGAGAAGTATGATTACTTTAAAAACACTATTTTACAAAATAGAGAACGAGTTTTAGAAAATTTAGAAGCATCATGTAAAGAACTTTTGTTAACTGAAAAAGGTAGAATGTTTGAAGACGAAATAAAAGAAGCTCATGATCTTTGTAAAGAAATGCTTTTAGATGATAAAATATTTAAGGCTGAATAAAAAAATAATCCAAAGGAGAAGATACTCTCTTTTGGATTATTTTTGTAAGATAAAATATAAATCTATTTGATTTTGCTCCAGTATTCTTTTAAAGAATTTTCGTATTTATTATCGCATGGGGTATAATAAGTAGTTCCTTTTAAATTATCTGGCATATAATCTTGTTTTACATAATGATTTGGATAATCATGGGGATATTTATATCCTGTAATTCCAAGTTTTTTAGATCCTTCATAGTGACAATTTCTTAGGTGATTTAATACAGGCCCTATATCTTTTTTTTCAATATCGTTAAATGCTTTAGAAATTGCAACATAAGCACTATTTGATTTTGGACTTGTGCTAAGTAAGATTACAGCATGGGCTAAGATAATTTTAGCTTCTGGCATACCTACCATTTTAGCTGCATTTATTAAAGAAAAAAAACTAGAGTACATATTTCCCATGGCAAGACCACAATCTTCTGATGCTATAACCAAAAGCCTCCTTATTATATCGTCAAAATGTCCAGTTTTTAATAAAATGCTTAAAGCTAAAATAGATGCATCCGTATCACTACCTCTTATGGATTTTTGAAGCATACTTATATAATCATAATATTTTGATTCATCCATGAAAAAGCTTTCTGTGTTTAGTTCTAAAACAGAAGTTAAATCTATATGAATGTTGTGTTTAAGATTAGATTTAATTAAAACATCTAAAATATTTATAGCTTTTCTTAAATCACCTTTTGATAAGATAGAGATTTTTTTTAGTGCATCTATATCATAACTTATATTTAAACTTTCTTGTTCGTTTAAAGAATTTATAGTATTTTTTAAACCCAAAAAAATGTCATCAGAATTTAGAGGTTTAAACTCAAATATTAAACATCTGCTAATTAGTGCACTATATACAGAAAAATATGGATTTTCAGTTGTGCTTGCAATTAAAGTTATTTGTCCATTTTCTATATAACTTAGAAGGCTTTGTTGTTGGCGCTTGTTAAAATTTTGAATCTCATCTAAATATAAAACAACACCATTATAACCATAAAGATTGTCTAAATTTTTAGTTATATCTTCAATATCTTTTAATGACGCTGTGGTTGCGTTTAATTTAAAGAGTTTTTTGTCAGTTTGATTTACTATAATGTTAGAGATTGTTGTTTTACCAACTCCTGATGGACCAAAGAAAATCATATTAGGTATTTCTTTTTTTTCTATGATACGTCTTAAAATCTTATTATTTCCGATTAAATGTTTTTGCCCAACTACATTATCTAATGTTTTAGGTCTTATTTTATCTGCTAATGGTCTCATTTGCTTACCTCATTACTTTTTATATTTAATTATGTAAATTATAAATATTAAATAAAAAAAATTCAATTAGCTTTTATTAAATTGCAGTAATGATAGAAAAATAAAATATTGACAAGCATTTAGTATTATAATATAATTATATTGTTGTTTTCGGGGTGTGGCGCAGATGGGAGCGCGCGTGGTTTGGGACCATGAGGTCGCAGGTTCGATCCCTGTCACCCCGACCAAAATGTTTAAAGAAGTTGCTCTAAGTTTTGAGTAACTTCTTTTATTTTTAAATTTATTTTAAGGAGAAATAAGATGGAAAATAAATTACCTAAAGAATATATAGAAAAAATTACTAAGGCATCAAGCTATTTTATATTTAGAAATGGCCCTATAAAAGAACTTTTAGATAATAAAAAGGTATCACAAGAGGATGTTAAAAATATTCAAATATATATGGAAAATCATTTAGCTTACCTTTATACTATTCTTTTAGAAGAAAATAATTTGCAAAAGTTTGATTTGATAGTGCAAACGATGAGTAAGTTTTATGTAAATGATGATTATAAAGTTATTTTAGAAGATGGTGGATTTGATAATTTTTATAACAAACTTTTCCCAAAACAAAAATAATCCCTTAATTTTCAGATATAATAACAATTAATATAAAATTAACACAATATTTATTATGAAAATATAATATATTATGATGATAAATATGGAGGTTTTTATATGAAAATAAGTGGAGATGCTGGTCATAATTGTTCCCCTGATACTGGGGCTGTTGGGTACAAAAAAGAAGATGTTTTAACTAAAGAAGTATGGACATTGGTTCAATCAAAATTAAAATCTATTGGAATTGAAACTGTGGATTGTACACCTTATAATAAAACTTTTTCAACTGTGACTCAATCACTATCATATAGGGTTAATAGAGCTAATGCAAGTAATTCTAATTTGCACCTTTGTATTCATTTTAATGCTGGAGGTGGTCACGGTGTTGAGTGCTATATAGTAGGTAGAGGTGGCAAAGCTGAAACTTATGCTAAGAATATTTGTAAGGAAATATCTAACTTAGGATATACAAATAGAGGGGTTAAAGTTTCTAATTTATATGTTCCTAAATACACTACTATGAGCTGTGTGCTTATAGAATGTGCTTTTATAGATTCTAAGGAAGATATGGAAAGATACAATGGTAATTCTATGGCAAATGCAATAGTTAAAGCAGTAACTGGAGTGGATGTTAGTGGAAATAGTTCATCTGATAATAGTAATGAAGACAATTCTAATACAGAAAGTAATAGTGTATCTTTAGTAACTAATGCGACAGTTAAAAATGATTGGTTGTATATAAGAGATTCTAATGGAAATATATTAAGTGGTCAAATTGCAGTAGGCACTAAAATTAGGGTTTTAGATGTATCGTACAGTAAATAATTAGCTTTAATTCAATATATATCTAATAATAAGATAAATAGCGCTTATGTGACAAATGCTACTAATTGTATAATATATGATTATTCTAAGCAATGGAAAAATGGATCAACTACAGAAATCGTATATGAGACATCAAGTTGTAGTAATTCTATTGGAAGCATTGACCCATATGAAAAAGCGACACCACTTTATAGAGAAAATGGAGTTTTGCATGTTGTATATGATACTGATAAAGGGGAAAAAACTAAAAGCGGTTATGTAAAATATAATGATGGTTTTACAGCATTTTAATTATTAGAAAAAATGGGGTAATTTTCTTTGAATAAAACTTTATATTATATGGACTTGGTAAAGAAAGTTATCCTTAAAAATTTTATTAATTTTTTAATTATGGTGATAAAATAATAATACTGTTGTATAATTATTTAGGTGTAAATACAAAACTAATAAAATAACATAAAAAGTTAAATATTTAATAATATAGGAGGTGGCTAAAATTAAAGCGTTTATTTTAGTATTTATAAATTGTATAATGCTTGTTTTAGGAGAGGTTTGGTGGAAAATAGGATTAACTCAGCAACCTTTAAATGGCTTTAATGTTAGCGATTTTATAAAGGTAATTTTAAATAAATACATAATAGCTGGGATGCTTATATATGTAGCAGCTACAGTATTTTGGTTTTATATATTGGAAGCGAATGATTTCAATAAAGTCTACCCTATGCAGAGTATGTGTTATATAATATCTTTGTTTTTAGGATATTGGATATTGAAAGAGCCTTTAACAATAAGGTCTATAATTGGCTCTATTGTTATAGTAATAGGTGTATTTATATTAGCATTTAAGTTTTAGTAAAAAAATAGAGATTAAAAATTTTAATCTCTATTTTTTCATTTTGTTTAATAAGTAAAGTATATAATGTCATATACATATAATAATATGTAAATAATATTAGGAGTAGTAGATGAAAACTAAAAAGGCAACAATTAATTGTATATTTTGGATATCTATAGCTATAATCTTTAATATACTTACTTATTATTTAAGGGGAACGGATTTAGCTTTAAAGTTTTTAGGTGGATATTTAATAGAGCTAAGTTTAAGTGTGGATAATTTATTTCTTTTTCTAATGATTTTTTCAAGTTTTAACGTAGACGAAGAAGCTGAAATGAAAGTGTTAGACTATGGAATATTTGTAGCTATGATTCTTAGAATGATTTTTATATTTTTAGGTGTTACAATAGTTAATAAATTTCATGGTGTTTTATATGTTTTTGGAATTATATTAATAATTAGCGCGATAAAAATGTTATTTAATAAAGAAAAACCTAAAGATTTAAAAAGTAATCTATTTATAAGAATGCTTGGAAAAATAATTCCATTTACTGATAACTTTCAAGGTAATAAGTTTTTTGTAAGAAGAGGAAAAAAACTTATGGCAACACCTCTTTTAGCTGTATTAATAATAATAGAGGTATCTGATATATTTTTTGCAATAGATTCAATTCCGGCTATATTTTCCATAACAACAGACCCGTTTACTGTATATGTATCAAATATATGTGCAATAATATGTTTAAGAAGCATGTATTTTATGTTATCTAGACTGAGCAAAAGATTTAAGTATATGAAATTTGGTGTAATTTTAATACTAATATTTACTGGAATAAAGTTGAGTATACTATATTTTGGAATAGAAATATCAGTTGTTACATCAATTCTTGTAATATTAATACTTCTTCTATCTAGTATATTAGCTTCATTTATATTTCCATAAAAATATTTAGTCTTTTTAAATAATTAAAAATTTTTTATATAATGTTCACTATATTAAATATTATTGTTATAATTAAAATATCATGATTTTAATTATAAGAAAGAGGGCTTTAACATGTTAAAGGAAATATTAAAAAAAGATGAAATAGCGGCTATGAAGGCTAGGGATAAAGCTAAAGTATCAATATTAAGGTTAGTAAATGCTGATGTTAAGGCATTTGAAGTAAATGAAAGACAAGATATACCAGATTCAGAGGCTATAAAGATAATAGAAAAAAACATAAAACAATTAAAAGAAGCTTTATCTTATGCTGAACAATTAAATGATGAAGAGAAAATTGCAGAATGTAAATTTGGTATTGAAGTTTTAACACCATATCTTCCAGCACAGCTTAGTGAAGAAGAGGTTACTTCTATGATAAAAGAAATCATAGCAAATGGTAACTATACAAAGAGTGATATGGGCAAAATAATGAAAGAAATAATGCCTAAAATAGCAGGACAGTTTGATAGATCAAAGGTTAACCCAATAGTTAAGAGTATTTTAGGTTAAAGTTTTAGGGAAGTCTGCTTTTAGATTTCCCTAAAATTATTTTGGAGGTTTTTTATGTATATTGCTTTTGGAAATAGGGTTTTAGATAGTAAAGATTTTAAAGAAATAATAGAAATGAATTCTCAATTTAAAGTTATAAAAGATATGAGTAAAGGGTCAAAAAGAGAAGATATAATAGCTTTTAATTTAAAAATAGATGTTGATATCTTAAAAGAAATGCTAAAAAACGATTTTAAAGATTTAAATACAGAAGAAGTTATAGACGAATTATGGTGTTTGGCAGATGAAGTTGGAGCAGATTTGAAAAAATTTATGCCAGATGATTCGTATTTTGATATTAGAGCATATAAGTTAGATGAATCACTAAATGCTATAAATTTAATAATGGCGGTTTGTCATGAAGAATTAGGAAAAAGAAAACTTAAAGATATTATGAATAGACTTTTAACTCAGGTTGAATAAAATTAATGCTAGCTAAATTTTAGCTAGCATTAATTTTTAGATTTTGTTAAAGAAATCAATTATAATTTTTTTATCAAGTGAATCTATTTGCAAATCTTCTACATCTGATTTTGAAATCCATTCAGTTCTTATAACATCTTTATGACAAGTTAGTTGTTCTTTTATATGTCCTGTATAAGATTGTAAGACAGTTCCATTTTCTAGTTCGTATTGGTTAAAAGGTTGTAAATTAAATATGTTACATTTTAAATCTTTATCAACAGCTTTAGTTATACATTTTTCTTCAGTTTCTTTGCCTTTTAATTCTTTTCCAAATAAAATCCAAGGAATGTTGTGTTCATTTTTTAATTTACCTTTTTTACAAATAAGAATGTTATTAAAATCATCATATATTATTATAGAACATTTTGAAATATTACTCATTTTGACATAATCCCCCTAATAAATATTACTTTTTTATGCACCTTAATTTAGTAACTTTAATTTAACATAATAATATTTTTTTATTTAATATTAAAAAAATTGTAACATAATTTCCTAAAAATTAAAATGAATTAAAATACATATATTTAATAAACTGGTTAAACTGAATAAAAAAAATTAAAAATTAAATTAGAATTTAAATTTTTTTCTATATTTTTTATAAAATTTTAAAATTAATCTAATAATTACTATAAAGATTCGTTATTTTTTATCATAAATTTAAATTAATTTATTGTGAAAATTATTTTAAGTATATAAAAAATAGTAATTATCTTAACAAAATTATTATATACTTTTATTACAATCAATAATATAAAATAATTAAAGGATTAATATGTTTAATTTAAAAAATTATATAATAAATCAAATTATAAATTTAAAAATTGTTAAGGATGAAGAGGGAAAATTGGTTTTAAAAAATTCTAAACTTTTAGAAATATTGAACCAAAATAAAGATTATGAATTTTTAATAATTAAGGCTTTAATGCTAAATAAGAATGTAGAAAATGTAATTTTCTATTATGATGATAAAACAATTGAAATTAATTATAATAAAGATAACACAAAAGGAGAAATTATAAAAAATTGGGCTAATGTAGTTTTATCCACTATTTTAGATGACTTTGATGTTATAAAAAATGCTTTAGAAAATAAACAATATATGAGTGAAATGGAAGATTATATAGAGTGTAAGTTAATAGATAAACTCAATGAATTTTAGAATTGGTTAATTTTATTGAATGAAAATTCATAGTATTGTATAATATTAAAGAAATATAAATTAATTATTGTGTTAGCGGAAACTTTCTGCTTTATGAATAATATTTAAATAAATATATAAAAAATATGGATTTTATATAAAATTTATTGTACAATTTAATCAAATATAAAAATATTATTAATGGAAAATAATTTAATGAAAATTTAAGAATTTTAATGTAAGATTTATATAATAGAGTTAAGTTAGTTAAAGTGATAATAAACTTTAGGAGGAAATTTTATGGCTATGCTTGTAAAGATGAAAGAACTTTTGGGATTTGATAATTTTGAAGAAGAATATGAAGACGATGTAGAGGTTATAGGAGAAGATTCAAGAATGGATTTAGAGCATACAAGACATGAAGATTATTCTTATGATATAAAACAAGAGTTAAAGAAATTAGAAGAAGAAAAAAATAAAGAAGAGCATTCTGCAAATTTGATAAATATTCATAACTCTGATAGTAAAATGAAAATAAAAATAGCAAAGCCTTCATCATATGAAGATGCTGCAGAAATATGTGATGCCCTTAAAAATAAACAAATAGTTTTAATAAACACAAAAAGTTTGTCAACTAAGATTGCTCAAAGATTAATAGATTTTGTAAGCGGTACATGTTATGCATTAGAAGGTGATTTTCAAGAAATAGAAAAAGGGGTTTTTGTTGTAACTCCATTAAATGTTGAATCAAGAGAAGAAGAAAAACCACAGAAACAAGATTTAGGAATTACGGGAATATTAAGCTGGACGAAGTAATGTATTTAAATATTTTCTTTGAAATAAAAGGTAAAATTAATTTACCTTTTATTTTTTTGTTTTAATTTATTAATTTAATATAATAAACTATTATTTTCTTTATATTTAAATTAATAGTGGGTTAAAACATAGATAATTAAAAGTAAATTATGTTATAATATACATAAAATGATAAAAGGTGGTATAAAAGTAGTGAAAAAAAAGTGGTGGCATAATTCAGTTGTATATCAAATATATCCTAAAAGTTTTTGTGATAGTAATAATGATGGCATAGGAGATTTAAATGGAATAATATCTAAATTAGATTATTTAAAAAATTTAGGTATAGATGTTATATGGTTGTCTCCTGTTTATAAATCACCTAATGATGATAACGGGTATGATATAAGTGATTATTACGATATTATGGATGAGTTTGGAACAATGGAAGATATGGATAGACTATTAAAAGAGGCTAATAATAGAAATATCAAAATACTTATGGATTTAGTTGTAAATCATACTTCATCAGAGCACAAATGGTTTAAAGAAGCTATAAAAAATAAAGATAGCAAATATAGAGATTATTATATATTTAGAAAACCTTTAGATGGAGATGTTCCAAATGGATTAGAGTCATGTTTTGGAGGCAGTGCTTGGGAAATAGATGAGACAAGCAATGAATATTATTTACATCTGTTTAGCAAAAAGCAGCCTGATTTAAATTGGGAAAACCCAAATATGAGAAAAGAAATTTATAACATGATGAATTTTTGGATAAACAAAGGGATTGCTGGTTTTAGGATGGATGTTATTGACCTTATTGGAAAAGATATAGATAAAGAAATAACAGGAAATGGACCAAAGCTTCACACTCTTATAAAAGAAATGAATAGAGAAACATTTGGAGATAAAAATTTATTAACAGTAGGAGAAACATGGGGAGTAACTCCTGATATTGCTAAACTGTATAGTAATCCTAATGGAGATGAACTTAGCATGGTATTTCAATTTGAACATATAGGATTAGATGAGATAAAAGGAAAAAGTAAATGGGATTTAGCTAACTTAGATTTTGTAGAATTAAAAAAAGTTTTTTCTAAATGGCAAGCAGAACTTGAAGGGTGTGGATGGAATAGTTTGTTTTGGAATAATCATGACCTTCCACGTATAGTTTCAAGATGGGGGAATGATAAAGGAGAATATAGAAAGTTGTCTGCTAAAATGTTGGCTACAATTCTTCATATGCAAAAAGGAACTCCATATATATATCAAGGTGAAGAAATAGGTATGACTAATGTAAAATTTGATTCTATAGAGGACTATAAAGATATAGAAACTTTAAATATGTATAAGGAAAGAATAGATAAGGGGTATGACAGAAATGACATAATGAATTCAATCTATGTAAAGAGTAGAGATAATGCGAGAACACCTATGCAATGGTCTAAGGAACAAAATGGAGGATTCACTAAAGGTATTCCATGGATTAGAGTAAATGAAAATTATAAGGATATAAATGTGGATGAGGCATTAAGGGACAAAGATTCTGTTTTTTATCATTATAAAGCTTTAATAAATTTAAGAAAAGAAAATGATGTAATAATTTATGGAACTTATAACTGTATAGATATAAATCATAAAGCTATATATTCATATGTTAGGGAATTAAATGGCATTAAATTCTTAGTTGTGGCAAACTTTTATGATAAAATTGAAAAATTTATTCTTCCACAAAATATACATTATGATAAATGTCAATTGATTTTAAGCAATTATAAAGATTCTAATAATATTCCAAATGAAATAGTATTAAGACCTTATGAAGCGTTAATATATAAACTTATTTAGAAATATAATTTTAAATAAGATAGTTTTAAAATAAATATTAAATAATTATAAATAAATTTTTATCACAATATATTGTAATATAAGAAAACTTAAAATATAAATATATTGTGTTTTTTTATGCATTTATTTAATTGACAATTTTATTATGTCATTATAAACTAATTATTATATTATTTAACAATTTATTAAGTATAATTTATAGAAAGGAATTTTATGAAAAAATATCAACTTAGCAAAACATCTATTTTAAGATGGATGTTTTTAAGGACGTTATTGTTTATAGCTTTATATATAATGTTTTTTGATATTTTAAATATTCATAAAACTTTATTTTTAAAAAAAATTAATATATTTTTTATATATAGTATTTTTTATGTTATTTATGTTTTTATCTTACCAGTAGTTAAATATTTGAGCTGGTCATATTATGCAGATGAAAATTTTATAGAATTAAGATATGGGGTTATTTATAGAAAAATAGTATGTGTTCCGATAAATAGAATAAAATATATTGATCTTATTCAAGATCCAATTTCAAGAATTTTAAGAATAAAGACTATAAGGATATATACAGCAAGAGGAAAATTAACGATTCCATCTATAAATTATAAAGAATGTACAAAAATATGGAATTTGGCGAGGAATAATAGTTTTATGAGGTAGCATATGTGTTTGCAAAAAAATCACTGGTTTATGATTTTTATAACATATTTTTCTATATTAAAGAAAGTATGGCCATATATTATATTTATTACGTTGCAATTTGAAGGATATATGATAATAACGTTAATAATTATATTGCTTATATTGCTTTTTTTTAGTTTTTTACGATGGATAAATACGAAAATAGTCATTACAAATAGTGATCTTATTTATAGAGAAGGGACTTTTTTTAAAAATGAAATAATAATTCCAATTCAAAATATATCTTTAATAGAACTTGAGAGAAATTGGTTTTATAAAATATTAAAACTTAGAAAATTTAAGGTTGATAATTTATCTTCAAGTAAAGGCAATCAAATATATATGATATTAAAGGTTAAGGAATTAAATTATTTGTACAATAACTTAAGTTTTAGAATAAAAAATATTATAAGTAAAGATAGCTTAAATATAAATAAATATTTAGGATATAAAATTTCAGCAATGCATTTAATTTTATTGTCAATGCTTAGGAGTAATATAATACTTGGAATTGGTGTTTTAATATCTTTTATAAACTTGATTGGTAAAATAAATAAGCAAATACAAGGTGAAATAAAACAAATATTAATAGACTTTTTAACTGAAAATATAGATTTAAAAGGAACATACCTTGCTATATTATTATCTATTTTATTTGTTATAACAATATTGCTTTTAGTGGTTTTAGTATTTTCAATTTTAGCAACTTTAATCAAATATTATAAATTTATAATATTTAGAAAAAAAAATTATTTAAGAGTTGAATATGGTCTTTTTAATAGAAAAAATTACTCTATTCCAACTGAAAATATCCATGCATTGAAAGTGGAACAAAATATATTATGTCAAATTTTTAATTTATATACTATAAAATGTTCTGTAGTTGGATATGGAGACGAGGTTAAAGAGGATGAGGTTATATTTCCTATGTGTGGGGAGGATCTTTTAAATGACATATTAATTCATATAATTCCTGAATTTTATTTTCAAGGGAATATATATAGGACAGACAAAAAAAATATAATGAGGTTTTTCAATATGCCAGTTTTTATTGCAAGTTTAATATCGGTTATAGCATTTTTGTATTCTAATGATCTTATATTAGTTTCAATAATTATACCAATAGTTGTATTAAATAGGTTTTTGGTTTTAAAAAATAATGAAGTTGGCGTAAGTGATACATTGTTTTATATAAGTTATAAAGGTTTTGGTAGAACAAAATTATATATAAGAAAAAGTAGTACAGAAGAGATATGGTCTATTGCAAATCCATTCCAAAGAAGAAAAAATATTTGCAATATTAAATTTAAATATTATTCACAAAAAAGACAAGATATTAAGTCAGTTAAAAATTTAGATTCATCTATTTACAATCTATTAAAAAACAGTTTTGTTTTAGAAAAATTTAATTAATATTTATAAAGTATATTAATAAGTTTAGTTTTATACCAATGAAGATTTAATTATTTTTATTATAATCATTAAAAAATTTATAAGATTAAGGGGTAAATTTAATGTATAATATAAGTATACTTAAGATAAGATTTGGGGGTTGTAAATAGATGAAAGTAGGGTTAGTATTAGCAGGTGGTGGAGGAAAGGGAGCTTATCAACTAGGAGTTTGGAAAGCGCTAAAGCAATTTGGTATAGATAAATATATAAAAATTTTTTCTGGAACTTCAGTAGGTGCTATAAATGCAGTTCTTTTTGCTCAAAACGACTTGAGAAAAGCTGAAGCAATGTGGAATGAAGTAGACATGGAAACATTAATCCCTTTAAATAAAATGGAACTTATAAAAAAAGGTATACAGCTTGCCATAGGAGCTAAAGGGTTGAAATATATAAAAAAATATAACATGGGTAGAGTTATAGAAAATGGAGATGTTTCAACAGATGGATTTATGAAGTTTTTAGATAAGTATATAGATATTAACAAGATTAAAGCTAGAGGGGTTACATGTTACGCTTCGTGTACAGAAATGCCAGATTTTAATGTTAAATATTTTAAAATAAATAATTATGAAGATAGTGTAGCTAAAAATATAATATTAGGTTCTGCATCTCTTCCACTTATCTATAAGAGTTCTGTAATTGATGGAAAGAGATACTTAGATGGTGGTATGGTTGATAATGTACCAATAAAGCCAGTTTATGATGCTGGGTGTGATATTATAATAGTTGTCCCATTGTCTAAAAGTGTGTACATAGATAAAAAGAAGTTTCCAAATGCGATAATAATAGAGATTAGTCCAACTAAACTAAATGAAGGAGTAATAGATGGAGTTTTAAATTTAGATTTGGAAGCTAAAAGAAAGAGAATAAATGCTGGTTATTTAGATGCTATAAATGCATTGGGTTCTGTATTATATCTTAAAAATTTTAATAGAATTAATAATATAAGGGATAGGCATTATAAAATAACTGATAATCTAAGGAATTTACTGAAAATAACAAATAAGCGTAATAGGAGACCTATTAGAAGGTAATATAATATCATTAAATTTTAGAAAGGGATTTGACATTTAATAAAAAATTGTCAAAAGTAGATAATATGAATAAAACGTTAATTTTAGCTGAAAAACCTAGTGTGGCTAGAGAGATAGCTAGGGTACTAAAGTGTAAAAATAATAAAGGGTCTTACATAGAGGGTGAAAGATATATAGTAACTTGGGCTTTAGGGCATTTAGTAAGTCTTGCAGATCCTGAGGAATATGATAAAAAATATAAAACTTGGAGTTTTGAAAACCTTCCTATGATACCTAAAACTACAAAGTTTATTGTTCTTAAAAAAACATCTAAACAATTTTATGAGGTAAAAAAACTTTTAAATAGTGATAAGGTTTCAGATATAGTAATAGCTACAGATGCAGGGCGTGAGGGAGAACTTGTTGCAAGATTAATTATAGAAAAATCAAATGTAAAAAAGCCAATGAAAAGACTTTGGATTTCATCTCAAACAGATAAGGCTATAATTGAAGGATTTAAAAATTTAAAAGATGCTTCAAGATATAATAATTTATATAAAGCTGCATTATGTAGAGCAGAGGCTGATTGGTTAGTTGGTCTTAATGCAACTCGTGCTTTAACTTGTAAGTATAATGCTCAATTGTCAGCTGGAAGAGTTCAATCACCAACACTTGCAATGATAGTTTCACGAGAAGAGGAAATAAATTCTTTTAAACCAAAGCCATATTACACTATTAAAGTAAAAGCTAATGGATTTTATTTAGATTGGATTAATAAGGATAATAATAAAAGTATCTTTAATGAAGAATTTGCTAATAAAATAAAAAATAAAATTTACAAAAAAGATGGAATTATAGTAGATATAAAGGAAACTCATAAAAAAACATTTTCACCGCTTCTTTATGATTTAACGGAGCTTCAAAAAGATGCTAATAGAATATGGGGATATTCTGCTAAGCAAACATTATCAATAATGCAAAGATTATATGAGAATCATAAAGCTTTAACATATCCAAGAACTGATTCAAGATATATATCAAAAGATATAGTAGAAACTCTAAAGGATAGATTACAAGCTATAAACACAGGAAGTTATAGAATTATAGCATCTGAAATATTAAAAAATAAAGTAAATACCAATAAGAATTTTGTAGATGATTCAAAAGTGTCTGACCATCACGCTATAATACCTACTGAGGAGAAAGCTAATGTATTAAACTTAAATACTGAAGAAAGGCATATTTATGATTTAGTTGTTAAAAGGTTTTTAAGTGTTATGTTAAAACCTTTTGAATATATACAAACAGATATAATAGTTGATATAGACGGAGAAAGATTTAAGGCTAGTGGAAAAGTTGTCAAAAATAAAGGATGGAAAGTCGTTTATGATAAAAATGATTTAGAAGATTCTTTAGAGGATGACAATCAAATTTTACCTAAATTAAATAAAGGAGATAAAATATCTGTTTTAGATATACAATTAAATTGTCTAAAAACAAAAGCGCCAAGCAGATTTAATGAAGGAACTTTATTAAAGGCTATGGAAAATCCTCAAAAATATATAAATATTAATAGTAGAGAGTATGCTAAAACATTAGGTGAAACAGGTGGACTTGGAACTGTTGCCACAAGGGCAGATATAATAGATAAGCTGTTTAATTCTTATGTTATAGAGAAGAAAGGCAGAGAAATATATCCAACATCTAAAGGAAAACAGCTTATACAGCTTGTTCCAAGAGATTTAAAGTCACCTCTTTTAACAGCTAAATGGGAAAAAGATTTAGAAGATATAAGTAAAGGAAAATTAAGCTCTAAAGAATTTATAAATTCAATGAGAGATTATTCAAAGGATTTAGTTTTAGAAATTAAAAAAAGTAGTGAAAATTTTATCCATGATAATAAGACAGGGAATAAATGTCCAAATTGCGGAAAATATTTATTAGAGGTAAAGGGCAAAAATGGAACGGTAATGAATGTATGTCAAGATAGAAGTTGCGGTTTTAAAGAGGTAGTAAGTCGCATTACAAATGCTAGATGTCCAGAGTGTAAAAAGAAGTTAGAACTTAGAGGTCATGGAAATTCGAAGATATATGTATGTACCGGAACTAATTGTAATTTTAGAGAAAAGGAATCACAGTTTAAGAAGAGATTTGAAAATAATGATAAGGTTAATAAAAGAGAAGTCAATAAAATAATGCAAAAGATGAAGAAAGAGGCTAGTGAGAATATAAATAATCCTTTTGCAAATCTTATGGACATGTTTAATCAAAAATAAGAGCATTTAATGCTCTTATTTTTTTATTGTTTTTTTCTTTTTATAATTTTTCTTTTTAGATGATGTCTTTTTTTTGAAAGATGTTGTAATTATATCTGTTATTGTATGAAGCCCAGATCCAATAAATAGAGCTAAAAAAATATTTAAAAATATTTTATCATTACTTAAAATGAATTTAATATTTTCTTTTATTATGCTTGGAGGAGAAATTTTAATAATAGAAAATGAATAAAGTAGTGAAAAAATTATAATAAACATTGAATATAGATACAGTATTCTAATTAAAGGACCTAAAATAAATCCATGGCTAAATATACTTCGATGTTTAAAAAATCTTTGATAGGGAATCCAAATAAATTTAACTTTTCCCCATCTTTTAAATTCATTGCTTTTTATATCTAAATCTCCTGAAAACATATATCCACCAAATATATATGAGGCAACGCCAATTAAAGTTAAAAATATAGCTCCATTTTTACCAAAAAAACTTATGTCTAAAAGTAAAAATATTATTGCAACTAATGGTGAAAATATAAGAGTTATTTTATCGTGAGTTTTCCCAGATGCCAAAATTTGTACTCCTTAAAATTTAAATTTTATCCAGTATTTCTTTAATTTTTTTATAGGATAATAAGATTCTTTAGATTGTCTAAGACCTAAATTGCCACAATCTTCTTGTCTATTTATAAATGTAGTTTTTGAAAAATCTTTTAATAAGAATTCTCTATTTAAAAAGGAATAAACCCCATTATAATCATTATTAGCCTTTTCTATATGAATTATTCCAGTATTATTTAAAATATCGCCTATAGAGAATCCAACGATACTACTATTATCATAAATGGCAATTGATTTTAAATCAAGATGATTCATATTATGAAAACATTCTAAAATAGCTTTTCTTTCTAAATCAAAGTTTGTGAAAGAATAATTTCTATTTTTATTCCAAATATCTAAAAGTTTTAAGCAATCATCTTTGATTTTATCAGAATAAATTTCTTTGATTTTGCAATTATATAATTTTTTAAAAGTGTTATAATGATTTCTTTTTTTATGATATTTAGAACCTTTTAATTCTATTAAATCATTTGTTTTATAAATATATTCAAAATCATTTATATCCTCAAAAATTTCTATTTTATTTTTAAATTCAAATTGTAGATAATTCTTAAAATTTTCTTCTACATCGCCAAATAAAAAATTAAAGTTATCTTCTTTTAATGATAAATTTTTTAATTTTTTTATAATAGAATTTATAGAACTTTTAGTGTATCCTAAAGGTTGCATAAAGTACTTACCTTTATCTTCTTGCCTTAAAATTATTAAAGCACCGTCTATTATAGAATATTTTATATTAAATGAATTTCTCCACATGAAAAGGGAAGAAAATAAATATTCATACGATAAAGAAGTTCTTTTATTAAAATAGCTAGATAAAAGATTTTTATCCTCTATTGTTATATCTTTAAAACCCTTCAAAGGTTTCACTTCCTTAAAACAAAATTTTTTGTTTATAAATGTTTGTTATATTATAATTTTATAGTATTATAATATATGAATTATAATATATTATATATTTTGAAGTATAAAAATGACAAAATATATATCAATGTTTAAAAATTATTATTTTATTACTTATGGATTGAAATGGAGTTTAAATTATGGAAAATAATGATGAAATATTTTTAAGTATAGTAATCCCTATGTATAATAGTGAAAAGTATATAAAGTCTTGTTTAGAGTCTTTAAAAAAACAAAGTGTTAAAAACTTTGAGGTTATTATAATAGATGACGATTCAAATGATAATTCATGTAAAATATCTAAAGAGTATTTAGATAAAGAAACACTAAAGGGAAAGGTCATTAAGTCGTCACATAAAGGACAAAGTTTTTGTAGAAATATAGGAATTAGTGAGGCTAAGGGAAAATATATTTTATTTTTAGATTCTGATGATTACATAGAGAATAATTTAGTAGAAATTATTGAAGGCATCTCTAAAGAAGATAATTATGATATGATAATTTTTGATCATAAAAGGATAAGGAAAGATAACACTCCTATTGTTATGAGAAAACAAAATTTTGATTTTAATAAAGATATTAGAGATGGTATAGATGTTTTTCATTGTTATAGGAATAATAATTTAAGACTTTGGACAGGCTCTATAGTTTACAATAGAAATTATCTTTTAAATAATAATTTAGAGTATTTAGTAGGTTGTTATGGAGCAGAAGATTTAAATTTTATATTTAAGTGTTTATATAAAGCGCAAAAAGTAAAATGTATAGAAAATCAGTTATCAGTTTATCATCAAAGAGAAAATTCTTTAACTAATAATGGAGATATGAAGAAAAATATGACTGTTGTAGATGCAATGGAAAATCTTTGTGAGTTTATAGAAAAGAATTCATTAAGTGATTTTTTAGAATGTATAATAAAAAATGAATTTATTCCTGAACACATAATGTATCAATTATATGGATGTGCTAAAAATACCAATAGACAAGAACTTATTAGGTTCTTAAAAGATAGTAAAATTAAAGGTTATTTTAAGAGCTGTAAATCTACAACACCTCGTTATAGCAAAAAGATTTATTATAAAATTAAGCTAGCAGAGTATGCTCCGCAAATATTTATTAAATATTGTTTAAAAAAATAAAAAAATATGTTGACAAAATGCGTTTATAGGAGTAATATAATAAACGTAGTCAACAAGGCCTGTTGGTCAAGCGGTTAAGACGCCACCCTCTCACGGTGGAATCAGGAGTTCGATTCTCCTACGGGTCACCATTTTGTTATGTATCTTTAGCTCAGCTGGATAGAGCAACGCCCTTCTAAGGCGTGGGCCTGGGGTTCGAATCCCTAAAGGTACACCAAAAGCAATGAATTTTCATTGCTTTTTTTTTGTTTTAAAATATTGTTAATGAAAGGAGAAGTAATTTTGAATATTAGAGATTTAATAGAATACATACTAAATTCAAGTTCCTCTTTAAATTTAGAAAAAGGAAAAAGAATATTTAATAAAAATGTCATAAAAGATGTTAAAGGAAAGAAGATTGAAAATATTTATCATATATATGCAACTATCAAAGATAATGAAAAATTATATAATACACATATAAAATTTAATATAAATGAAAGAAAAATTTTAGAAAATAGGTGTAGTTGTGAAGAATTTAAGGAAAATTATAAGTATAAGAAAAATTTTTTATGCGAACATTTAGTCGCAACAACTTATAAATTTCGTGAATTAGCAGAAAAAAAGATTAAAACTTCTCCGACTAAAAGTGCAGAAAAAAGTTTATTATATAAAAGCACAAATCTTAATAATTTACTTGAAAAAGCTCTTTTGAAAAAAGAGAAGCTATCTTTAGAAGTTTATATAAATGAAATAGAAAATTTAAAATCAAATTATTATCAAGTTGAGTTTAAAATAAAAGGTAGAAGTGTATACCCAATAAACAATATAAAAGAATTTGTAGAACATATTTTAAAGTTTAAAAAATTAAAAATAAATAGCAATTTAATATATAATTTTGAGATTCATAAATTTTCAAATAATGATTACAATATTATTTATTTTCTTAAAGAGTTTATAGATTTAGACGAAAAAGTAAATGGAATACTAAGTAGAGAGTTTAAATTATTTAATGGAAAATATATAAATTTATTGCCTTCAATGCTTTATAGATTTTTAGAAATTTTAAATGAAAAGAATATAACTTTTACAAAAAATCTTATTACATATAAAAGTAAAATTATGAAAAAAAGTTTGCCTTTGAGTTTTACAATTAAGGAAAAAGATAATTTATTATTAGTAACTAGTAAAAAAATTCTTCCCTTACCTCTTAATGAGGATTTCAATGTATTTTTGTACGATAGAAATATTTATCTTTTAAATATAAAAGAGCAGACTATATATAAAGAATTTTATACGATATTAAAAGATAATGGTGTAATACTTTTTGAAAAAGATTTAAAAATATATCAATCTCTCATAAAGTTGTTAAAAGAAATATCAAACGATATAAATTTAGGAGAGAGTTTATATAAAGCGTTAGGAGATATGTTAAAAACTAAATTTTCTATAAAAAAAGATTTGGATAATTTGTATTGCTATGTAACCCTTTGTTATGGGCAAGAAACGTTTGATTTTTTTGAACGTAATAATTGCTTAAGAAATAAAGAAAAGGAGCGAAAAATTGTTATAGCTTTAGAGAAATTAAAGTTTATAAGAAAAGATGATAAGTTTTTATTTATAGGCAATGAGCATGATTTATATTACTTTTTGAAAGAAGGAGCGCATTTATTGAGTGAATTTGGAGTAATAGAATTTTTGAATGATTTTGATAAATTAAAGCTTTATAATTCTAAGGATATTAAAGGAAGTTTGTCATTAAAAAATAATGGAATTTTATTCAAGTATGATTTTCCATTTTTAGATAGTGTTGAATTTGAAAACTTATTTAAGTCTTACAAAAACAATGAATCTTTTTATAAGACTAGAAATAACACTTTTATAGACTTAACAGATAAAAATATTAAAGATTTTTTAAATATGTCTATAATACTTGATATAAATAATGACAATACAGGACAAATATATATAAGTAAAGATAAAAGTATGTATTTATTTAATAAATTAAAAGGACTTGATATAGATATAGATGGGAAAGATATATTAAACAAGCTGTATGACGAGTTTGAATCTATAAAAAGAGATAATATAGAGGGTCCTAAAGGGTTAAATGCTAATCTTAGACCTTATCAACTTTTTGGGGTTAAATGGCTTAAAAATATAGCTAAGTTAGGTTTTGGAGGAATTTTAGCAGATGATATGGGGCTTGGAAAAACTATTCAAATAATAACTTTTTTATTATTAGAAAAAGAATGCAAAAGAAAATCGCTTATAGTTGTACCAACTTCTTTGATATATAATTGGATTGATGAATTAAAAAACTTTGCTCCAAGTTTAAAAGTAAAAGTAGCTTATGGAGATATAAAAGGGCGAGAAAAAGTACTAAGTAGCCATGAAGATTATGATGTATTATTAACAACTTATGGAACATTAAAAATAGATTATGAGTTTTATAAAAAAGAATATTTTGATTATTTCATTATAGACGAGGCACAAGCTATAAAAAATCCAAATGCTCAAATAACTCAATGTGTAAAAAAAATAAATAGTAAGGTTAGATTTGCGTTGACTGGAACTCCAATTGAAAATACATTAATAGATTTATGGTCAATTTTCGATTTTTTAATGCCTGGTTATTTAAATGCAAAAGAAGAGTTTGATAAAAAATTTAAAGAAGAACAAAGTTTAAGAGAACTAAAAAATTTAATAAGTCCTTTTATATTGAGACGTGAAAAAGAGAATGTTTTAGATGATCTTCCAGATAAATTAGAAAAGAGAATTATGATAAATATGGGAAGTGAACAGAAATTTTATTATAACTCTTTTGTTAAAACAATTAAAGAGGCTATAAAAAATAATAAGGGAAATTTATTTAGTCATTTAACTAAATTAAGGCTTCTTTGTTTAGATCCAAGCCTTGTTATAAATGATTATAATGGGGGAAGTTCAAAAATAGATATTTTAATTCAAATTGTTCAAAATAATATAAAGGCACACAAAAAGATTCTGATATTTTCACAGTTTACAAAAGCTTTAGATTTAATAAAAATTCATTTGCAAAATTTAGATATAAAGTATAATTATATAGATGGCAAAATATCATCAAAAGAAAGACTAAAAAGGGTTAAGGAGTTTAATGAAGGAGAAAATACTAAAGTTTTTTTAATATCTTTAAAAGCAGGAGGGACTGGGTTAAATTTAACATCTGCAAATTTAGTAATTCATTTTGATCCTTGGTGGAATCCATCAGTTGAAAATCAAGCAACAGATAGAGCTTATAGAATTGGACAAGAAAAGGATGTAGAGGTTTTAAAGCTTATTTGTAAAGAATCTATTGAAGAAAAGATAATAAATCTTCAAGACAATAAAAATAGTATTATAGATAGTATTTTAGATGAAAGCATAATGAAGAAAAATTTAAATAATTTAACTAAAAAAGATATATTAAATCTTTTAAATTAATAAAATACGGGATGAAATTTTCCATCCCGTATTTTATTATATAAACTTATTTACTTTCTAAGTATTCATCATAGCTACATTCTTTATCAAATTTAACTCCTTCAGGTGTTAATTCAATAACTCTGTTTGCTATTGTTTGAACAAATTGATGGTCGTGGCAAGCAAATAATATAATGCTCTTAAAGTCTATAAGACCATTGTTTACAGCTGTAATTGATTCTAAATCTAAATGGTTTGTAGGTTGGTCTAGCATAAGAACATTAGCTGAGCTAAGCATCATTCTAGATAACATACATCTAACCTTTTCTCCTCCAGATAAAACAGATGCTTTCTTTAAGGCTTCATCTCCTGAGAATAACATTCTTCCAAGAAATCCTCTTAAATAACTTTCAGACTGAGTTTCAGGTTTTTTGTCAGCAAATTGTCTTAGCCAATCTACTAATGAATATTCGCATCCTTCAAAGAACTCTGTGTTATCCTTAGGGAAGTATGCTTGTGATGTAGTTATTCCCCATTTGTAACTTCCAGAATCAGGTTCCAATTCTCCATTTAATATTTTAAATAAAGTAGTTATTGATATTTCATCACCAACAAAAGCAATTTTATTATCTCTATTTACTCTAAATGTTATATTATCTAAAACTTTAACGCCATCTATAGTTTTAGATAAGTCATTAACTTCTAATATATCATTTCCAACCTCTCTTTCAGGTTTAAATCCAACGAATGGATATCTTCTGCTAGATGGTTGAATATCATCTAAAGTGATTTTATCTAAAAGCTTTTTACGAGAAGTAGCTTGTTTAGATTTAGAAGCATTAGCTGAGAATCTAGCGATAAAGTTTTGAAGTTCTTTAATTTTTTCTTCCTTTTTCTTATTTTGGTCTTTAGCCATTTGAAGAGCTAATTGACTTGATTCATACCAGAAATCATAGTTACCAACATAAAGTTTGATTTTACCAAAGTCAACATCGCAAATATGGGTACATACCATATTTAAGAAATGTCTATCATGTGATACAACTATAACTGTTCCTTCAAAGGTAGATAAGAAGTTTTCAAGCCAAGTAATAGCTTTAACATCTAAGTGGTTTGTAGGCTCATCTAGGATTAGAACTCCAGGTTTTCCAAATAAAGCTTGAGCTAATAAAACTTTAACCTTTTCATCACCTTTAAGTTCTCCAACTGTTTTGTATTGAAGATCAGTTCCAATTCCAAGACCTTGAAGAAGTGATGCAGCTTCAGCTTCAGCTTCCCAACCATTAAGGTCTGCAAATTCACCCTCAAGTTCAGCAGCCTTTACCCCATCTTCTTCAGTAAAGTCGGCTTTAGCATAAAGGGCATCTTTTTCTTCCATGATTTGAAATAATCTTGGGTTACCCATTATAACTGTTTTTAAAACTTCACAATCGTCATAAGCAAAATGGTCTTGTTTAAGTACTGACATTCTTGTGTCTGGAGCTAAAGAAACATCACCTGTGTTTGGTTCAACATCTCCTGATAATATTTTTAAAAATGTAGATTTACCAGCACCATTTGCACCAATAACTCCATAGCAGTTTCCAGGAGTAAATTTTAAGTTAACATCTTCAAATAGTTTTCTAGAACCATATCTTAAACTTACGTTATTTACTGTTATCATGTATATATCAATTCCTTTCAGAGATTATATTGCAAACTTAATATAAAAAAATATAAAAAATATGTATTTTTTATATATACTTTTACTAATGAATTATAACAGATAGCTTATATTAAAGCAAATAATACATATTATAAATTAAATTTTTAGTTATATCCCAGTATTTACATTAATTCAAAATAAATGTAAAATTATTCATATAAAAATTATAATAAAAAGGGGGGCTTTTGTGAGAAGAAAGTTAGGAGGCTTTTTCACTTTATTTTTACTTGGTATTTTTTGTATTATTGGAATTTCTTTTGAAACAGTTTTTGCTTTAGATACTGGAATGACTATAAGTACAATGGATATAAATATAGATGTTAGTGAAGATAGAGTTTTTACTGTAGTTGAAAAGATTAATGTTGATTTCTTAGAAGATAGGCATGGTATTTTTAGAAATATTCCTTTAAATAAAGCAGTATTGTCTGTTAATTCTGTTACAGATGAAAATGGTAAGAAATATGATTACACTATTGAAAATGAGGGAGAGGACAAAATAATAAAAATAGGTGATGCAGATAAAGTTGTAAATGGAAGCACTACTTATGTTATAAGTTATACTATAGCTTATAAGGGGAGTTTGGACGAGCTATCTTATAATATTGTAGGTCCTGAATGGGACACAACTATAGATAAGGTTAATTTTTCAATAAATATGCCAAAAGCTTTTAATAAAGATGATGTAAAACTTTTTAGTGGAGAAAATGGGGGAAGGTCTAATAAGTTAGTTTCTTTTAGTGTGGATAATAATACAATAAAGGGGGAAACAACTAATAGACTTATGCCTAAAGAGGGAATTACAGTTTTGTTATCCTTAGAAAGTGGATATTTCACATCACCTAAGATTTTTAATAAATTTACTCTAATAGCAATTATAATAGGCACTTTAGCTATGATTTTAGCTATTAAATCATCTATATTTTATAGAAGAAAAAAGAAATTTGCCAAAGAAAATAGTGTAAAAGTAATAGCTTTTTATCCACCAAAATCATTTAATCCTATTGATTTAGCTTATATAGCTTATCCAAATAAAAATTTAACTACAGAAGAACTTACAAGTATTATATTCTATTATGCAAATAAGGGATTTATAGAAATTCATAATATTAATGGGGAGTTTGAACTAAAAAGAGTGAAAGAAGTTAAAAAAGAAGATTTTCAAAATAGATATGAGTATGATTTTTTTATAAACCTATTTAATCTTAGTAAAAATGATGATGGCATTGTTAAAGCTAGTGATTTTAAACAAGGAAATATGAGTTTTATGCAGTCTTTTATTAAGCTTAGTAGAACGGAAAATATGTTTAAGGGAAGTTATATTGAAAATTTATCTACTAATTTTAACTTATTTATATATATATTCTCTATTCCTTTAGGAATTCTATCTTTGGTGTTTTATGGCTATAGTGTCTCTTATAATATAGAGTTTTCAATAATATATTCAGTTGTAATAAGTGCCATAAGTTTTCTTATTATATTTCCAGTATCATTACTTCTTAAAAAGATAAATTATATAGTAAATATTCTACTAACCTTAGGAATAGTAGGATTTCTAATATATACATCTTTTAGTTTAGGAGTTGTTAGTGAAAATTTAATTGGCTCTATACCTTTAATAACTGTTTATATAGCAGTTGCATTCTCATTTGTTGTATCAGAGGAGATTCCATGTATTTATATTCATACAGTAGAGGGTGCAAAAGTTTATGGAGAAACAGAAGGATATAAAGAGTTTATAAAAACGGCTAAAATACAAGAACTTGAAATGCTAATTAAAGAAAATCCAAATTATTATTATGACGTATTGCCTTATGCCATATGTTTAAAAATTACAAAGGTTTTTCAAGATAAATTTAAGGGATTAAAATATGAAAATCCAACTTGGTACTATGGAAGTTATCCAGAAGATATATTTATATATAATGATTTTTCGAAGCATTATATAAATAAGATATCAAACGAATATAAAGATTATGTAAGGAAGCAACAACAAGAAAGGTCACGTAACTTCTCAGGTGGTGGAGGAGGAAGCGTAGGTGGAGGAAGTGTTGGAGGCGGTGGCGGTGGCTCTTGGTAGGGTTACAGCAATTTTCTTAAAACATCTAAAACTTACAAATTATATATAAGAAAATTTATAATGATTTTATACAAACAATTAAATTAGGGGGGATTTTTATGGCTGCAATAATTATAGTTATAGCAATAGTTGTTATTATAATAGGATATGGGATTTCAATTTATAACTCTATAGCAAAATCTGAAATAAAGGTAGATGAAGGGTATTCAACAATAGATGTATATCTAAAAAAGAGATATGATTTAATTCCTAATTTAGTTTCTACTGTAAAGGGATATGCAAAACATGAAAGTGAAACACTTACAAAGGTCATTGAAGCTAGAAACTTAGCTATAAATAGCAAGGATATAGGAGAAATTGCAAATGCAAACAGTATAATTTCAAAAGCATTACCATCAATATTTGCATTAGCTGAAAATTATCCAAATCTAAAAGCAAATGATAACTTTATTAGTCTTCAAGGAGAATTAGCTAATATAGAGGGGGAGCTATCTAATGCTAGAAGGTATTATAATGGTTGTGTTAGAGAATTTAATACAAAGATAATAACATTTCCTAATATTTTAATTGCAAATATCTTTGGAAAGACAAAAAAGGAATTTTTTGAGGCTGATAAAGGCGAAAGAGAAAATATAAAGATAGAGTTTTAAAAGTCAATATATCTAAAAATAAAAATAGAAATCTGTTTTAGAGGAGTATTGATTTTAGAAAAGTTTAATAAGTAATTAAAATAAACACACTTTAAAAATTTCAAAGTGTGTTTTCTCATTATTTGTTAATACACAATAAATTAGTTCTTTAATGAGTGAAGAGGAGCAGGTATTCTTCCGCCTCTATTTACAAAGTCTATACAATCTCCAGGAGATGTTCTCATAATAGGAGCACTTCCTAAAAGACCTCCAAATTCAACCATATCTCCAACGTCTTTTCCTGGAACAGGTATTATTCTAACAGCAGTTGTTTTATTGTTTATCATACCAATTGCAGCTTCATCAGCTATTATTCCAGAGATTGTTGAAGCAGGGGTTTTTCCAGGGATTGCAATCATATCAAGTCCAACTGAACATACACAAGTCATAGCCTCTAGCTTTTCTAAAGTCAAGAACCCATTTTTTGTTTGTTGTATCATACATTCATCTTCAGAAACAGGAATAAATGCACCACTTAATCCACCAACATAAGATGAAGCCATAAGACCACCTTTTTTTACAGCATCGTTTAAAAGAGCAAGTGCAGCTGTTGTTCCATGAGTTCCACAGTGAGAAAGTCCAATTTCCTCTAAAACTCTACCAACAGAGTCGCCAACAGCAGGAGTTGGTGCAAGTGATAAATCAACTATACCAAAAGGTATATCAAGTCTTTTTGATGCTTCTTTAGCAACTAATTGACCCATTCTTGTAACTTTAAATGAAGTTTTCTTTATGGTTTCTGCAACTTGTTCAAAGCTTTGACCCTTTACAGATTCTAAAGCCCTTTTAACAACTCCAGGTCCACTAACTCCCACATTTATAACTTTTTCAGCTTCTCCAACACCATGGAATGCACCTGCCATAAATGGATTATCTTCAACTGCATTGCAAAATACAACAAGCTTTGCGCATCCAAATCCTTCAGGAGTTATAGAAGCGGTAGTCTTTATAGTTTCTCCTAGCATCTTTACAGCGTCCATATTTATTCCATATCTAGTGGAACCGATATTCACAGATGAGCAAACTATATCAGTAGTAGCTAATGCTTCAGGAAGAGATTTTATTAATGTTAAATCACTATTTGTAAATCCCTTATGTACAAGAGCTGAAAAACCTCCAATAAAATCTACACCAACTGTTTTAGCGGCTTTATCTAAAGCTTTTGCAATTTCAACATAAGAAGATGCATTAGTTGACGCTGCTACAAGGGATATAGGAGTTACAGATATTCTTTTATTTATTATTGGAATACCATAAGTTTTTTCTATATCTTCACCGGTTTTAACAAGGTTTTCAGCAGTTTTAGTTATTTTGTCATATATATTACTGCTTAAGGTTTTTATGTCAGAATTTGCGCAATCTAAAAGTGATAAACCTAAAGTTATAGTTCTAACATCTAAATTTTGATCTTTTATCATGCTGATAGTTTCTAATGCTTCATTTTGTGTTATCATTTTTTTATTTCTCCTTAAAAATTATAATCTATGCATTGCGTTAAAAATGTCTTCATGTTGTATTCTAATATCTAAAGCTGTTTTTTTAGCTAATTCATCAAGACTTTCTTTAACAATAGATAAATCTGAATTTTCATCAGTAAATTCAACTACCATCATCATTGTAAAGCAGCCATTTAATATTGTTTGAGAAATATCTAATATATTTATATTTTTTTCAAGTAATATTTTGGAAACATCATGTATTATACCGACTCTATCTTTCCCTATTACAGTTATTATTGCTTTCATAAAATATAGCCTCCTTAAAAATTTATACTTAATAGTTTTAGTTTGTCTGAATGAATAAGATTATACCATAAAATTTTAAAAAAATTAATATATTTATACAAATATTACGAATAATAATAAATAATATCAAACTAATATATGTATTTTTATGAAATACACATGTCTATTATAGGCTTGAGATGATTAAAAGTAAAGTGAAGACAAATTTAAATAAACTTGATATAATAAACGAGTAATTTTACGAGGTAGGTGATAGTAAATGAGTGGCATAGCAGGAGAAGGGTGCGAAATATTAGTACCATTTAATGAAAGAAAGCCATTATTAGATATAGAAAGAAGTTTAGTTAAGACTTATAGAAAAAAGATATGGTCTAAATTTGTAAAGGCTGTTAAGAACTACAACTTAGTTGAAGAGGGTGACAAAATAGGGGTTGCAATATCTGGAGGAAAAGATTCTTTAGTTATGGCAAAACTTTTTCAAGAGCTTAAAAAACATGGTCAAGTAAATTTTGAATTAGAATTTATAGCTATGGATCCTGGATATCATCCACATATAAAGGAGCTTTTAATAGATAATTGCAATTATTTAGATATACCAATACATCTTTATGAATCAGGAATATTTGAAGTTGTAGATAAGATAGCTAAAGATTATCCATGTTATATGTGTGCAAGAATGAGAAGAGGATCTTTATATGCAAAGGCTAGAGAACTTGGTTGCAATAAGTTAGCATTAGGACATCACTTTAATGATGTAATAGAAACTACAATGCTAAACATTTTATATGCTGGAAATTTCAAAACAATGCTTCCAAAACTTAAATCAAATAATTTTAAAGATATGGAACTTATAAGACCTCTTTATTATGTAGAAGAAAGATATATAAAAAGATGGATTCAAAATTCTGGAATATGGCCGTTAAACTGTGCTTGTATGGTGGCTGCTAAAAAGATAGGAAATAAGCGTTTTGAAATAAAGGATTTTATTGAAAATTTCAAAGAAAATTTCAAAGATGTTGATAAATCAATATTTAGAGCAGCAGAAAATGTAGCAATAGATTCAATAATTGGTTTTGATATTGATGGAAAACATTATTCTTATTTGGATTTTTATGAAGAAGAATCACTTTTACAATCTGTAGGAAAGTTAAAACAAGATGGGTTGAATAAAGATGAAATAATGGCTGAAAGGAAAAATATTGCAAGAAATCTTTTTGACGTTTTAGATGATGAAGTGATAGCTAGTAAAACTGGACTTACTTTAAAAGAAGTTAAAGACTTAAAAAATGAATAAAAATATTAGCTGTATCAAATATTTGATACAGCTAATATTTTTATAAAACATTTGTTTTGAATTCCTCAATTCCTATTCTATCTATAAAAAATCCAAGTTTTTCACCTGGCTGAGCGCTTGCTTTATAAAATTCAACAATTTTATCTACAAGAGCTAATGCTTGAGCCTCTGTTAGATTTTCAGCTATTATATCTGCAAGTCTTTGATTATATCCACCAGAACCACCAACAGAAACTATAAATCCAGTCTTATCTGCAACAACTCCAATATCTTTGCAATAAACACTTCCACAAGCGTCCTTACAACCAGCTACCCCTATCTTTGTTCTGCATGGCATATCCATTCTTTGATATTTGTTATATAGTTTCATGCCAGTTCCTATTGTATTAAATTTTGATCTTTTACAAAATCCAGCTGGACACATTTCAACATTTTTAATAGAATTTTGATTTATTACAGCAGGTTTCATACCAAGTTCTTCCCAAATTTTAGGTATATCTTCCATGTTTAAGTTGGTTATTAAGATTCTTTGTCCTGATGTTATTTTTAATGCACCGTTATATTTTTTAGTTACTTCTCCTATTTTTACTAATTGTTCAGGAGTTACAAAACCTCCTGGAATATCAGGAGTTATAGCAAAAGTTCTTTTTCCATTTTTTATTTTTTGTAAATTAGCCATTATTTTTTACTACTTTTTATTTAAAAGTAGCTACCTCACTTTCTCATAAATATATATTTTTTCAATATTTCAATTTGATTTTAGTGTTATTTATTCATTATAATATAAAATTTTTATTAAAAATTATTAATCATTTATATTTTAGCACGTATAGATGCTTTTTATTATTTCTGTTTTAATGATATAATATTGCATAATATATAAACAAGCACAAATGTTACGTAATTTTAGATTATGGAGGAGTTTTATGCAAGTTTTAGTCTACTTAAAAGGAAAAAAGGAACCTGTTATATATAGTGGAGACAGAATAGATATTTTGGATTTTTCTATGAATGGAGTTGATTATAAGCAAATAAGATATTTTAGAAAAGGTTTTTCAAAATCAGTACTTGTCGAAAAAAAAATAATTAGTAAAATAAAGGAAAATAATTAAATAGAATAAGAATTAAATTATTTTCGCATAATATCATTAAACTAAATAAAATTTAATATGTTCTACTATAAGAAAGAGAGAAGAATTATGGCGAAAAAAGATCAACAATCATCATGGAATTCAAAAAGATTTAAGACATCTAAAAAAATATAGTAAAAGAAGTTCCTGAAACTAAAAAATAAATACATTTTTATACCCTATGTAATAAATTTTTACATAGGGTATTTTTAATAGACGAATAAATAGAAAATTTTATTAACAGGTAGTTTGTGCCTTTGGTAATTTTTTTGTATAATTATTTTAATAAAATATTAAGGAGATAAAAAAATGGATTTAGAAAATTATGAAACTATGGATGCTTTTATATTACTTAGCATAATAAATTTAAAATTAAGAGATTATTATGAAAATTTAGATAGTCTTTGTTATGATTTAGATATAAGTAAGGATTGTTTGAGTGAAAGATTAAAATCAATTAATTATGTTTATGATAAAGAAAATAATCAATTTATAGGAATTTAAAATTTAGGGGGAAATATTATAATGAAAAATGATTATTTATTAGTTCTTGGAGCATCTATAATGGATATATTTGGATTTAGTACATCTAATTATAGAGCATATAATTCTACACCAGGGAAGATAAAAATGTCTTTTGGAGGAGTTTGTAGAAATATTGCTGAAAATAGTGCTAGAATTGGAATAAATACAAAATTTTTATCGGTTTTAGGAGATGATGAATGTGGAAAAAGTATATTAGAACATTCGAGAGAAATTGGATATAATATGGAAGATTCTATGATAATCAAAGGGGCATCAACGCCAACATATCTTGCCATATTAGATGAAAATGGAGAAATGGTATCTGCTATTTCTGATATGAAAAGTTTAAATGCCATGACTGAAGAGTTTATAGATAGCAAAAAAGAATTAATAAAAAATGCTAAGTATGTTGTAGTGGATTCTGATAATCCTAAAATACTTTCTTATATATTAAAAAATTTTTCGAAGGAAACAAATTTTATATTAGATCCAGTATCAGCTGAAAAAGCTACTTGGGTAAAAGATATGATTAAGGATTTTCATACGATAAAGCCAAATAGACATGAGGCTGAAATTTTAGCTGGATTTCCTATAAAGGATACAGAAGATTTAATAAGAGCTAGTAATTATTTTTTAAGTTTAGGTATAAAAAAAGTATACATAAGTTTAGATTCTGAAGGAATATTTTACAATGATGGAGAAAAATGCGGAAAAGTTAAAGCATTAGACGTTATAGTTAAAAATGTTACAGGTGCAGGAGATTCTTTTGTAGCTGGTATTGGTCATGGTTATATGAATAAATTAGATGAAGTTGATATAGTAAAATTTTCAATGGCTATGTCTATTATAACAATTGCAGATGAAGCAACTATACATCCTCAAATGTGTTTAAATAAGGTATTAGAGGAAATAGATAAAATAAAATGGATAGAAGAGACATATAATGTATAGTTTTTTTTAGAAATAAAAGTTATAATAAGTATGTAAAGAAATATGAGAGGCGTGATTTTTATGAAAAAGAAAAAACATATAAAGAGAAATTTACTTGTAGGTCTTGCAGGAGCAGCTTTAGTTGCAGCTATTGTATATGATAAAATGAATAAAAATAAAGTGGTTGAAGCTAATGACGAAGATGAAGTTATAGCAGATAAAGAAGAAATAATAGAAGAAGAATAGTTCTTAATAAAAAAAAGAGTTCAAAATTGAATTCTTTTTTTTATTAAGAACTATTCTAAAATAAAATACTCGTAAATGATATTAATAAAAAAACTAACAATACTTAAAATATTTACAATTTAAAAAAATTAAATCAAAGAATTATAAAGCATATTAAAGAAAAAAGGGTAAATTATCGAAAGACAAGTAAAATATTAAGTTAATAGCTAGTTTATGAAAAAATTTGATAGATTAAACCATATTCACAATTTGTATATAAATAAAATTTCATTTATTATAGAAGTGCAAGTATTTTAAATTGCGGCTATTAACATATTTAATGGTTAAATATTAAGGAGGGCATCAATGAAAAAAGTTAAAATGACAGCGATAATATTAGCTGCATCTATGACAATTGGAGGATATGGAGTATTAGGAGCAAACTACTCTTCTGGCATAGTAAGTAATGTAGTTTTAGCTAGTGGTACAGATACAGCGCAAACTACAACTACTCCTCAAGTTAATAATATAAAAGCTCAAGGAATTGCCACTAATCAAGGTGTAATAAGTAAAGAAGGCTCTTTAAAATTATTAAATCCTCAATTAGGAAGTGTATTTTCAAATGTTTCAGTTGGTGAAATGGCAACAATAAATAATGGAAATATTGATAATGGTTATTATAAAGTTACAATTCATGAAACAGGTGATGTAGGTTATTTAAAATCTTCAGATGTACAAGAAATACATAATTATCCTGATAGTCCTTTAACAAGTTTAAATGAAGATGGAAGCATTGTTAATGTTTCTTATGCAGTTAATGTAAGACAAGGTGCTGGATTAAATACTGATGTTTTAACAACTCTTCATAATGGAAAAAATGTTAAAGTTATAGGTAAACAAGGACAATGGTATAAAGTACAGGTTGATGGAATAACAGGATATATATACCAAGAATACATATCTATAAATAAAACAGTAAATAAAGATACACATACAAGTAGTTTAACAAATAAAACAATAAATAATTATGCGAGTAGCTTAATAAGCAAGACAGTAAACAAGGATGCAAGTAATTCAACAAGTAAAACAATAAACAAAGATACAAGCAATTCGGCAAGTAAAACAATAAATAAGGATACAAGTAATTCAACTAATAAAATCACAAATAAAGATACAAATAATTCAATAAATAAGACAGTAAATAAAGATACAAGCAACTCAGCAAGTAAAACAATAAATAAGGATACAAGCAATTCAACCAATAAAATTACAAATAAAGATACAAATAATTCAACTAATAAGACAATAAACAAAGATACAAGTAGTTCAACAGGTGTTACTGCTCAACAAGTATTAGCATATGCTTATCAATTTGAAGGATATCCATATGTATGGGGTGGAAGTAGCCCATCAACAGGATTTGACTGTTCTGGATTTGTACAATATGTGTATGCTCATTTTGGAATAAATCTTCCAAGAACTACATTTGAACAAGTAAATTGTGGTACACCAGTATCATTAAATAATATTAAACCAGGAGATTTAGTATTTGAATTTGGTAGTTCTGAAGGTCCAAATCATGTTGGAATTTACATTGGTAATGGTCAAATGATAGATGCTGCTGGTGTTGGACAAGGAGTTACAATTTCTAAATTATATAGTGTTGTAGCTGTAAGAAATGTTTTATAATAAAATCATTTAATAATTCTAGAGTTAGAGTGTCAATTTATAGACACTCTTTCTTTTTTGGACAAACCATTTTAAAGAGAAAATAGAAAAAAATATAAACTTAAATTAATGTAAATTTTAGTTTAAAACAAATACATAAAATCAAAAAAATAACATTTTTTTTGAAAAAAATTACTTTTAATATATGATGGGCGAATATTTTAAAAAAAAATAATAAAAAATATAAGAAAAATGGAGAATTTTAAAGAAAAAAGGCGAAAAATAACATGAGATTTGAATATAAATATGGTTATCTATTTGTATATAAATAAAAATTAAGTTATGATAAAGATGATTTGATAAATAAAATTTTAGTTAATATGTTAATTGAATTTTCTTTTTGTTATACATAAAAACCTGATTTATTGATTTTAGGAGATGATTATTGTGAAAAAAATATTTATAAGCGGAGTAATTGCATCATACGTGTTATTTGGAGGATGTACACAAGCTTTTGCCTCGACACTTCCAAATAATACGGCTACAACAACGAAAACTACGAAAACAACAAGTGATACATATACAAAAGTCGAAACTTCAACAGGAATAGTAAATAGTCCAATTGGTTTATATATGTTAAATGAGCCAAATATGAATGGAAATATTATAACTGCGTTAGACTATGGTGCTAATGTAACTATAGAAGGGGTTTCAGGGGACTGGTATAAAGTAGAAGCAGGTGGATATACAGGATATGTATATAAACAATTTATTACTGAAGCAGCTACTGTATATTCATCAAATAATACTAATAGCTCTACATCTACTTCAACTACATCTACAACAACTTCTAGTTCTGAATATGGAGTAGTTTCTAATTTGAATTTAGGATATAGTTTAAATTTTAGAACAGCTCCGAATTTATCATCAACTATAATAGGTTCACTTGCGGAAGGAACTCAAGTTAAAATATTAGGTGAATCTAATGGATGGTATAATGTAGAATATAATGGAGTAGTAGGATATGCTTATGGAGAATTTATAAGTATAACTGGTTCTTCAAGTACTTCTTCTACAACATCTAGTAGTTCAGTAACTAATTCAACATCAACATCAAGTTCAACTTCAACAGTAACAGCACAAGATATAATAAATTATGCAATGCAATTTGAAGGATATCCATATGTATGGGGAGGAGATAGTCCATCAACAGGATTTGACTGTTCTGGATTTGTACAATATGTATATGCTCACTTTGGAATAGATCTTCCAAGAACTACATTTGAACAAGTAAATTGTGGTACACCAGTATCATTAAGTGATGTTAAGCCAGGGGATTTAGTATTTGAAATGCCAAGTCCTGAAGGACCAAATCACGTTGGAATTTACATAGGAAACGGAAAAATATTAGATGCTATGGATCCACAAAATGGAGTTACAATATCACCAATTTATGAAGTTGTAGCTGTAAGAGATGTTTTATAATATAACTTTAATATTCTTAAGCTATATCTATTAGATATAGCTTAAGTTTAATTATATGCTAAAGCAATGTCTAAATAAATGAACAAGTTGTTAAATTATTGTTGAATTTATAAAAAAAAAGGAGTAAAATGTTAAAAAATCAATAAATTTTAGTTAAATATAATAGCTATAAAAATTATATTACTATATGTGTGTAAGAAAGGAAAAATTATATGAATAAAAAAGAAAAAAAAAGAAGAGTATCTATAATAATAGCAATACTCTTTATTTTTTTATGTGGCTATTTTACATTTTGGCTCTTAATACCTGGTATACCAAAAGGGGATGATTTATACTTTCATCTGTCACGTATAGTTGGCATTAAAAATGGACTTGAGCTTGGAAGTTTTCCAGTTAAAATTTATCCAGGATATTTTCATGGATATGGGTATGCTAATGGTCTTTTTTACCCCGATTTATTTTTATATATTCCAGCAATCTTAGTGTGTTTTGGAATGAAGGTTGTTACCGCTTACAAAATATTATTGCTTTTATGCACTATATTTGCGGCTTTGTTTATGTACATATGTGTTAAAGGAATATCAAAATCTAGATATGCAGCAACTATATCTATGATAGTTTATACCTTAGCAAGTTATAGGGCTATTGACGCTTATACTAGGGCTGATCTTGGGGAAACCTTAGCATTTGTATTTTTACCACTAGTAATACTTGGAATGTATAAAATAATCTATGATAATTATAAACAATGGTATATATTAAGTCTTGGAATAGCGGCTATATTTTTATCTCACGAAATAAGTTCAATAGTAGTTTCTGGATTTACGATTTTGATATTTTTAATAGGACTTTTTCACATGAGAAAAGAAAAAATAAGAATTTTATACTTTATTTTAGCAGGGGTTGTAGCATGTCTTTTGACTTCATATTTTACTTTTCCGTTAGTTCAACAAATATTAAGTCAAAAGTTTATATTAACAACAAAAACAATAACCCAATTTACTCTTTCTCAAACTGTGGAAGGATTTTTACCAGCAATATTTTCATTTAGATTTAATAAATTTTTAATTCCTGCAATTTCAGGAGTTGGAATTGCAATATTAGTTATGCCGATTCTTAGATTCAAGGTAAGAAAGAATAAAAATTCGTATTTTGTATATTCAGATATATGTTTAGTTATGGGGATTATATGTCTTTTAGCTGTTATAGGATGGTTCCCATGGAATACCATAACTCATATTTGCAAGCAAATAGGTGCTATTCAATTTGCTTGGAGGCTTTTACTTCCAGCTACTGCATTTTTATCAGTAAGTTCTGGGATTATAGCTTTTTCATTATTTAAAAAAAATAATAGTAGAAAAATTGCATTAATTATAGTTTTAATTTTATCGATATTTGCATCTACAGTAAATATTTATGCTGATTATACAGCAAAAGTTGCAAGTCATAAAATGATATCTGAAAATTACCAAGTTGATTATTCTGTTGGGAATGGAGAATATTTACCAGCTAATACAAATATTAAAGAACTTGCTGAAAGAGGAAATATTATAACGTCTAATAATAAAAATATTAAGTTTTCTTTTATTAAGAATGGAACTAATATAAAAATACAGTTTTATGGAAATAACATTAAAGATAGTTACTTTGAACTTCCTTTAATATATTACTTAGGATATAAAGCTACATTAGATGTTAATGGAAAGGAACATAATCTTATAGTAGAGAAGGGTTCAAACAATATAGTTAAAGTTGATTTAAGTGATTATACAAATGGTACTATATACGTAAAATATGGAGGTAGTATACTTCAACACATATCATTAGTAATATCAATTATTACTTTAATTTTACTTATCATATACGTTGTTATTAAGAAAAAATAAATTAAGTAAAGTCATAAAGAAATAAAAAAAGAAAAGCTAAAATTATTTTAGCTTTTCTTTTGCATGTAAAATATTTAGTTAAAGGAATTTTAGTTTTTATTACTTTTAAAAATATCTATTTCTCTTAAAAGAGCTGATTCTATTGTAGATATTGTTTTTTGTAAATTAAGAGATTCTACGGTTTTTTTACAGTATTCTTTGCTAGGTAGGGATATTTTATTGTTTATTATATCCTTTAGCAAATTTACAAAGGAATTCTCATCATTACTATCTATAAACCAACCATTTTTTCCGTGGGTAATAAATTTATTTTTTATTTTTGAATTTGTACATATTACAGGAATTCCATGTGCTAGAGATTCAAGTAATACTAAAGGGCATTTATCCTCATTTGAAGGAAGGATTAAAATAGAAGCTTTAGAAACTTTAGTCCAAGGATTTTCTTGCCAATTAGTCCATGATATTTTTTCAGAAATTTTTAAGTCTAGAGCTTGTTGTTTTAGAAAAGCTAAAAGAGAACCATCTCCAATTATTTTTAACAAAAAATTATTATCTAATTTAGACAATGAATTTAAAAGATAGGGAATGTTTTTTTCAGATTCTAAACGTCCTATATATAATATTTCTAAGTTTTTTTCAGAAAGATTAATATTAGATATATTATCAGTATTAATTAAGTTTTGAATTGAGTAAATTCTTTTATTACCGAGTAGATTTTTAATATCTAATTCTATTTCTTTATTTAGAGCAAAATGAGCTAATGAAAATCCTAAAGATTCTTTGCTATAAAAATTCTTTATGGAATCATGCAAAAAAGATACTAAAGGAACTGAAAGAATATTATTTTCTTCAAGAGCATAATAACATATATAATTTTGAATACAATCATAAAAAGCTATACATATATCAGGTTTACCAATTAAAGATAGTATTTTTTTATAATTTGTAGAAAATTCTAAATAACTTCCATTATTAATTGTTGCACCTAAACCATAATAATATACATTATCTAAAGCATTTAACCATTTTTTAAATAATGGAGGGTATGCCATTAAAATTCTAACAGTATGTCCTTTCTTTTTTAATGAATTACTAAGTAGTGTTAAGGTAGTTTCAGCACCACCTTTCCCACCAAGATAATATGTTACAATATCTATAATCATTTAAATCACCTACTAAAATTTTCAACATATTTTTTTAGTATATTTTCGATATTATTAATAACATTATCAACAGTATATTTTTGTATAGACTCAATGCATGTTTCTCTACTTGGAAGAGAATATTTCTTATTAATAATATTATTTAATATTTTTGAAAGATTTATATAATCATCAACATCATAAAGATAGCCATTGACACCATCTATAATCATGTCTTCAGGCCCTCCACACCTCGTTGAAATAACAGGAATTCCTCTCATAAGTGATTCAGCAGTAGATAACGAAAACCCCTCAGAAGGTGATGCTACTATTGTAAAAGAGGCTTCAGAAACTTTTGACCAAGGATTTTCTTGCCAACCAAGCCATTTAATCTTTTTAGAAATACCTAAAGTATTAGCTAATTCTTTAAGTTCAAAGGTCAAACTTCCATCACCTATAATAGTTAATTCAAAAGGAGCATCTACATTAGCTAATGCCTTAAACAAAATATCAGTACCTTTTTCTTTATCTAATCTTGATAGATATAATATTTTAGTAATATTTAATGGTCTAGAAATAGTTGATATATTTTTATTTTCAATAGGATTACCTATTAAAAAAATGTTATTATTATTTTTAACATTATCTTCTATACTTCTTTTTACAAGGGAACTTATAGCTAAATGACCATCACAGTAGTTTAGTAAACATTCCCATCCATAAACCCATGAAGGTCCATGTATCCAAGATATAATAGGAATTATATTTATATTGTCTTTAAGTGCAAGATGACATAAGTAACTAGATAATGTGGAATGCGTAGCTAGTACAATGTCTGGCTTTCCAAGTTTAAATAATAAGTTTTTATAATTAATTGCATAATTATAAAAATCTTTAATATTGTAAAATTCATTAGAATTTCCGTAATAATAAATTTCATCTAATGTTTTAATCCATTCTTCATAAAATGGTTTATAGCTTTGGAATACCCTAACCCTATGTCCTCTATTTTTTAATCCTTTAACTACTTGTGTAATAGCATTTTCAACTCCTCCATGTCCAGTTCCATATATTAAAACAATATCGATAATCAATTTATACTCCTTATGATATATAAAATTCATAATAATATATGTTAAATTTTTGTTTTATATTCGATAGGAGAAAATATTGAAAAACTTATATATTTTCTATATAAATAAATTTTGAATATGTATGTTAGAATAATAAATAGAAAGAGGGTTATGTGTATGATTATGGAAGGAAATATAAGTATAAGAACAATTGAAAGAGATGATTTAAAAACTATTTACAGATGGAACTCACAAGAAATAAGGGGGGACTTTCAAGAATTTAAATTCCAATCATTAAATGAATTAGAGCAAGATTATAATAAAAGTGGATTTTGTTCAGATGAGTTTCAAGTGTTAATGATTAAAGAAGAAGAGCATAAAATAGGACTAGTATATCTTAGTTTTTACAGAGAGGGGATTGTTAAGATAGGAATGGTATTGACTCCTAATAGTTGTAATAGAGGAAAAGGAACTACTATTTTGAAAATGATAATTAAATATTTATTTAGCAATTATCCAATTGTAAGGGTAGAAGCTGATACAGATGTGAAGAATATAGCTGCTCAAAAAATACTTGAAAAGGCAGGATTTTTGAAAGAGGGTATTCTTAGAAAATATAGGTTTCATCATGGAAAATATAATGATTCGTATATATACAGTTTTATTAATGAAAAATTTTGATAATGTTAACTATTTTTAATTATATATTTTAATTTAAAAATTAATAAGATAAAAAAATTTAATTGTTAATATATAATGTAAAATAATTGATTTTTTTACAAATATATAATATAATAAATATAAATATTTAACTAATTAGTTAAATATTTATATAAAGAGAGGACAGCAGGATATGAATAAAGTTTTTAAGGCATTAAGTGATGAAACTAGACGAGAAATTCTTAAGATTTTAAGTAAGGGTGATATGTCTATGGGAGATATAGCAAATAATTTTAATATGTCAAAACCTGCAATATCAAAACATTTAGATATATTAAAGAATGCTAAACTTATAACGGCGGAAAAAAAGGGACAATTTATAATTTATTCAATTAACACATCTGTAATACAACAAGTTTTAGGAGGATTTCTTGATATATTTTCAAAAGGTAAGGGGGATGATGTATGAGAAAATTCGATTTAGTAATAAGGATTATATTCGGAGTGCTTTCAGCTTTTATGTTTATTCTTGGATTAACTATACAAGATAGCAATAAAATTTCTTGTATAGTAGGTTTCATAGCCATTTTGATATTATTTATTTTTGATATTAATACTGAAAAAATTTTTAAACTTTCTAAAAGTAATCCTAAAGTAGCTACAATTAAATTAATTACTAGATTTAATATAGGTATAATAACATTAGTAGCTTTAATTATAACTTTAAATCCTATTAAATCCATACCTCAAAAGAAACTTGATATAATAGTTGGAGTAGTTGTTGGATTATATATTTTAGTTTTTGGAAATTTAGCTCCTAAAATTCCTTTTAACAGATATTTAGGATTTAGGCTTCCTTGGACTATAAGAGATGAGGAAACTTGGAGAGTAGCCCATAAAATTTTAGGATATGTATCTTTTCCAAGTGGAATAATTGCTATTATAGGATCAATTTATTTTAATATGAATCAGGTCATTACATTAACAACATGTTTATTAATTATTATACCTAGTGTATATTCTGGATATTTTTATTATAAAAAGATGAAAAAATTTGCAAATTAGAAATATTTTAATATTTTATTGTAGATGATTATATAATTATGTATAATGGTAAATAAAGGGAATTAATAAACTGGGAGATGATATAATGGCTTTAACATCAGAAGATTATTTATTAGAATTAGAAAAAGAAATAATGGGATCAGATTATTATAAAATATTAGAAATTAATACTAAAGAAACAAAGAGAAGAAATAATATAGAAGTTTTAGAAAACATAGATGAAATAAGTGATAGAATTTCAAAAATAGAAGAAAATTTAAATAAAATAAGCAATGAACAGAAAAAAGAAAAGAACTATGTTTTATTTGGGATACTTTTAAATTTAATATTAAATATAATTTTAATGTTGATTATTATATAATTATAAGGGGAAGTTATGAAAAATAAAACAGAAAAAGCTCTTTTAATATGTATTTGTTTAACTATATTTTTTTCTTTAGGGATAATAATATTTATGTTTTTAAATAAAGATACTAATAAAATTGTTTTAAATAGAAAGTATTATAATGAAAATATATTAAATTAAAAATTTAAACCCAATAATTAAGTAATTTAATTATTGGGTTTGTTTTTGTATTTAGTATTTTATTTAAAATACTCGTAAATAAAAACTATAAAAATAGGAAGAAAAGATTTTATTTTCTTCCTATTCACATTCTTTATATATTTAAATTCTAAAAAAAGATAATCAGAACCATAGCTGTTGGAATTATTACACAAAATGCAATTAAGCTATAAAAAGCAAACTTTTTTATATAAGTTATAGGACTTGTCTTTGTTTCTGATATAACAAATTTATAAGAAATTATACTAGCCATAGAACCTATTAATGAGAATAATCCTCCTGCATTTACACCTAATACTATAGATTTAAAATCATGTGTAAATGGTGAAAGAAGTAGTGTAACTGGAACATTACTAATAAATTGGCTAAGTATTAGTGATATAAAATATGTATGTATTGGATCTGTTAAAAGCCCAGATACTAAAGTTTTAACAGCAGGTATTGCTGAAACATTTCCTATAAATATAAAGAATCCAGTAAATGTTATTAGTAAAGAATAATCAACTCTCTTAAATAATTTTTTATTAACAAAAAATGTAACTACTAATATTATTATAAAAGCATATTCGTAATTAAGTAATTTAAATACTGAAGCTAATACAACTAAAAATAAAACAAAATATAAAATAGTAAGCTTTTTATGTTTTATATGAATTTCTTCAATAGCCACATCTAACTTTTTATTCTTTTGAACCAATACTAAAACTAACAAAAATATAAATGCTACTATTGCCATTGGTAGTGTAACCGCAAAAAATTCTCCAGAAGTCAAATCAAAATGTGTAAAAATGTAAAGGTTTTGCGAACTTCCCATAGGTGTTAGTGCACATCCTAAAATTGCAGCCATTGTTTGAAATACTACTAATTTTACTGGATTAAAATTAGCTTTTTTAGCTAATACTAAAGCAAGTGGAACAAAGGTAATTAAAGCAACATCATCAGTAATAAGCATTGAACTGAAGAATGTTAAAGTTACCATTATAATATAAATTCTTCTTGAACTATTATCCTTATGTAGAAGTTTTGTTCCTATGTAATCTAATACCTTAAACTCTTTTAACGCTGTAACAACAATCATAAGATCAAATAACAACATTAAATCTTTATAGCTAATAGAACCAAAATTTGGTCCGTTTATAAATGAAGAAGCTATAGCTAGTACTACTGATACTATTAATACAATTTCATGTTTACAAAATTCCTTAAGTTTCTGTTTATCTAAACTTTTCGAATCCATTTATTTTCTCCCTTAATTAAAAAATCTTTTAATAAAACTGACAAGTTAATTTTAACCTAAGAAAATAATCATATCAATAACTATAAAATGTATTTATAGCCTAATAAGTATTTTTTGGAATAATTTTAAATATTGTGTTAACATTTAGGGTTTTGAAAACGTTATAATAGATAAATGTTAAAAAAATTTAACAATGCGTAATATTAATATTACATTTGTTTAGATAAAACATTTAAGGTATTTTATAAAGATGTTTTGTTTATTTTTATAATTTAATGTATTATAAATATAGTTAAAATATAAATGATAAGGTGATAAAGATAAATGAAAGAATTAAAAAATATAATAGATGAAATAACTTCTTCAAAAGTTATAAAAATAGTTTTAAGTAATAAAAAAAATAAAGATTTTAAATACAATAAAATAAAATTTTCTCTTAAGGAAAATTTAAAAGGTGAATTTTATCAGATAGAAAAATATACTGATAAACAAGTTTTTCATGAAAATATAACATTTAATGAATTAAAAGAACAAGTTTTATTCTATTTAGAAGAAAACTATAAACAAGCAGGGGTTTGGACTGAAGATTTTACTTTTGATATTAAGATATCTAAAAAAGGAAAAATTCTTTTAAATAAGAAAAAATCAGATAATAAATCTTTGGTTAAAAAGTCTCATAATAAGGAGAAAAATTATATTCTTAAGGAAGGAATGATTATAGAACCGCTTATAGATTTAGGTATTTTCACTAAAGATGGAAAGGTTATTAATAGTAAATATGATAAATACAAACAGATAAATAGATTTATAGAAATTATAGATGATGAGGTTAAAAATAAAGATTTAAAAAAACTTACAATTTTAGATTTTGGTTGTGGTAAATCTTATTTAACCTTTATAGTTTATTATTATTTTACTAAGATAAAAAATATAGATGTTAAAATAATTGGACTAGATCTTAAGGAAGATGTTATTAAAAAATGTAATGAGATAGCTAAGAGATATAACTATAATAATCTTCATTTTGAGCTTGGAGATATAAATGGTTTTAAATTTAATAACAAAGTTGATATGGTCATAACACTTCATGCTTGTGATACAGCGACAGATTATGCTTTATATAATGCTATTAAATGGGATACTAAAATGATATTCTCAGTTCCTTGTTGCCAACATGAATTTAATAAACAAATAAAGAGTGATAAATTATCTATATTAACTAAATATGGAATAGTACAAGAGAGAGTAGCTGCTCTTATGACAGATTCAGTTAGAGCTAATCTTTTAGAAGTTCTAGGATATAAAACTCAACTTTTAGAATTTATTGATATTTCTCATTCACCTAAAAATATTTTAATAAGAGCATCAAAGGCGAAAATATCGAAAGAAAAAAGAGAAAAAGCTTTAGATGAAGTAAAATCATTAATGGAGAATTTTAATTTAAGTCCGACATTATTTAATTTATTGCAAGATGATGGATTAATTTAAATAAGGAAGCTAATTTATGCTTCCTCTTCTACCTATATCATATCATTTATATTGTTAAAGTTTATTTATTTTATCATTAAGTTTGCTATAGACATTATCAATCATATGCTTTTCGCTACAATACTTGTCAAGTTCTGCAATGGGAATCCATTTAACTCCTTTTGTTTCTTCTTTATTTATGATAAGTTCATCATTTTCACAGGCTTCTAAAAGATAAGTTATATTTAAATGAAGATGTGCTGAGACAAATTTATTTTTCTTTATATGACCATTTACAGTTAATACATCTATGGAAAATATATCATCAGAAATTACGTTTATGTTTTTTAATCCTGTTTCTTCTTGAGCTTCTTTTATAGCTACTCTTAAAAAATTAGTATCGCCATCATTGTGACCTCCTGTCCATGCCCAAGAATTATAAATTTTATGATATATCATTAAGACCTTATCACGAGTCTTGTTAATTATATATCCAGATGAAGTAAAATGCAGTATGGGGTTTTCTCTAATGAATAAATTATTAAAATTATTAACAGCTAATAATATAAGTTCTTTATCATTTTTTTCTTGTATATTATAAGGTTTATAATTTTTTATATCTTCAATAAAAGCATTATCCATTATTTATTCTCCTTAAATATAAAATTATTTATTAATTATAGATATTTTATAAAATTATACAGATGGTTTCAATAATATTAGGTTATATGATTAAACAAAGAGAATTTATTGTGATTAATATATATATGTAATGGTTTTTTATAAAATCGGTAGTATAATTATAATAAAAAGTTTCAAAAGTATTGACTATAATTAAAAAATTTATTTGGAGGACGAAATGAAAACAGCCGAAGAAATGTATAAATATTGTGTAGATAATAGATTCTCAAGTGGAATTAGTAAAACAAATGCAATAAAAAATTTTTCTATAATTGAAAAACAGTTGCATAAAAATGAAAATGTATTAATTACATTTATGGGAATTCATGATTATAAACCCTTAAAAAATTATGATAGTGGATTTACATATGCTTTAACGAATGAAAGAATAATTATGGCTCATAAAAATTTAGTTAGTAAAGTGATTGAGGAACTTAAATATGAAGATTTAAGCAATATTACACTTAAAATAGGACTTATATATGGTGTAATAACAATAGAAGCTTTTAATGAAAAATTAAAAATCGCTATTTCAAAGCCAGAGGCCAATAATATTTATGGTAAAATCAGTAGAATTATATTAGAAATAAAAAATAAGAATAATGTTAGTAATGAACTTACAGAAAATGAAAAGGTAGTAGCTGTAAAACTAAGAGCATTAAATGAACTTTATGAAATGAAGGCTTTAAGTGAAGATGAATTTGAAAAACAGAAATTAGAACTTTTGGCTCAATTACATTATTAATATAAAATAGACAGATTTATATAATTACATTGAATTTATAAAGATTAATTATATAATATTATAGTAGGTATTTGGAATATTTACGTTAATTGTAGCAGTGATAATAAAGAAAGGAAAAAACAAATGGGACTTTGGTATTTAGCAATATGTTTATTTTGTATAATGATGATTATCTTACTTATTCTAAATAGAAGAGTAGATACCAGAAAAACAGTTAGAAAAATATTAATAGTATTTTATATATGTTTAGCAATTGTATTTTTTGGACTATTTATATATAATACAGTTTTTCATGGGAAATTTCTTACTTAAATAAAACATAAATATAAAAAATATAATATACATAAGTTTAGAACTATACAATATAAATGCATTTTGATTAAAATTGCTTTAATCCTTTTGGTATAGTTCTTTTATTTATTATTGAATAAATTTTAATTATAGGAGCAATTAATTATGAAAAATATGATTTATTATAAATCACCTATTGGAAATCTTATAATAGTAGAAGAGGAAAATGCTATTATAAAATTGTGTTTTAAAGAACAAGAAATTACAAATATTAAGGATATTCAAGAATTTGAAACGCCATTATTAAAAAAGGCTAAAAAACAATTAGAAGAATATTTTGAGGGAAAGCGAAAAAAATTTGATTTAGCCTTAAGATTAAATGGAACTAGCTTTCAAAATAAAGTATGGAAGGCTCTTTTAAATATTCCTTATGCAAAAACTTGTAGTTATAAAGATATTGCACAAAATATAGGAAATGAGAACGCCTCAAGGGCAATTGGAAATGCGAATAATAAAAATCCATTGCCAATATTTATTCCATGTCACAGAGTTATAGGAAGTAATGGGAAATTAATTGGTTATGCTGGAGGATTAGATATAAAGATAAAACTTTTAGAACTAGAGAGAAAAAATAAATAAAATGAAAGTGTATCTTTTCTTTCTTGAATATTAATGGTTAAATAAATATATATTTAATAAAATTAACATTAATTAAATATAGAAATTTGTCTTAAAATATAATATAGTAAGATTAATCATAGAATAATTATAGAGAGGATGTAGTTTATATGAAGCTTAAAAATTATTCAATGCTTACTAGTATGTTAACATTAGGTCTTGCTACGTACATAGCTTATGATAATTATCAAATATCGGTAAGTGAAATAGTTGTAAAATCAAATAAAGTTCCGAAAAATTTTGTGAATTTTAAAATACTTCAATTATCTGATTTGCATTGTAAAGAATTTGGAAACAACAATATTAGACTTATAAAAAAAATTAATAAAATTAATCCTGATATAATAATTGCAACTGGAGATATGTTTAGTACAAGTTTAGATGTAAATGAATCATTTTATAAATTATGTAATGAATTAGTTAATAAATATCCGATATATTATTCTTTGGGAAATCATGAAACCATTCTTAGAGTATCTAAATTATCAGATAGAATATGGATTGAAGATTATTTAAAAAAAATAAAAAATTTAGGTGTTTGTTTGTTAGATAATGAAATGGTATCAATAGACAGAGGTAATGAAAAAATTAATATTTATGGTTTAACTCTTCCTATGATGTTTTATAGAAGAAGATTTAATAGTGATAGAGATGAAAAGATTGAACTTAAAAGTGAGTTTATAGAAAATCTTATAGGAAAACCTAATTTGAAAGAATTTAATGTTCTTTTAGCACATAATCCGCTTAATTTTGAAGCTTATGCGAATTGGGGAAGCGATTTGATATTTTCTGGACATGTTCATGGTGGAGCTATCAGATTACCATTTGTAGGAGGATTATTGTCTCCTGAAATTTCCTTTTTACCTAAATACAAAGAAGGATTTTATATAAAAAATAATTCTATAATGATAGTTAATAGAGGACTTGGAAATTCAAGTATGCCAGTTAGAATACTTAATGGACCAGAAATGATTTTAACAATTTTGTCAAATTAAATAAAAAAATAGTTACTATAATTAATTTGTATAGTAACTATTTTTTTATTTGTTATGTAGTAGTTTTATTTACACAATGATCTAATTCATGTTCTTTTTTCATCATTTTTCTCCATAAAATATATCCATAAGTTACTCCAATAATGTATTGAAGAAGAGATAGTATATCAGAAAAATCTGCTACCAACATTGAAGGATTAGTTATACTAACTCCAATACTTTGTATTATAAACATTATTATAGAAATTGAATTAAATACAATCCAGAAAATCCATTGCTCAATAAATCTTTTTCCTGTTAAATATGTAGCCATTATTGTCATTACACATGTAAATGAATCTAGTATTATTTGAGGGTCTTTTGAAATATGTATATTAAATATGTTATAAGCTATTTGAGGAAGAAAAGTTAAAAACAATCCGTAAACAATCCATATAATAATAGAACATATAAGTGCAATTATTAGTTGTTTTAAATTGAATTTTCTAATGATAATATCTTTAGATTTGTTTAAAGCCATATTTTTTTTCCAAGCTATGAACCCATAGATAAGAAGAGGTAATGTTATAAATATATTTAATATAAATTGTCCATATAAATCATTATAAAGACCAATAATCCCTGTTGTTACAGCATTTATCATCCACCAAATATATCCTATAATGTGAGCTTTAGCGGTATATATGGATACAAGAACTCCAGAGAGAGTACAAACTAAACCTATTAGTCCTATAATAGTTATTACGCTAGATAAATTACCTCCTGGAATAAAGGCAGGAAGAAAAAAAGTTATTATACTGCAAATATAAAAAAATAAAAAAAATATTTTTTGAAATGGTGAAAAGTTTTTAAAAAATTTCATTTGTGTTTCCTCTCGTTAGTGATAAGATATATGTCTTTACATATATCTTATCACTAACGAGGATATAAGTAAATATTTATAATTTTTTATTAGTACACTACTGTGAAAAATTATAGTATTTCTAAGATTTCAACAGTATATTTTTCACCTGGAGCATCAACTTCAACTATATCTCCAACTTTCTTACCACTTAAAGCTTTACCTAAATCAGATTCAACACTTATACACATGTTTTCAAGATCTACATCTAAGGTAGTTACAAGAGTGATGGTATCTTCAAAATCATCTTCTATAAATTTAATTCTAGCTTTTCCGTTTATGCCTAAAAAGGATTTATCTAAACTATTATCATCAACTATAATTGCAGTTGAAATCATGTTTAATAGGTACTGAATTCTGTTATCATTTTCTCTATAATTTTCACAAGCCGCCTTATATTCAGCATTTTCTGACCTGTCACCGTGAGCTGCTGCAATTAATTTTTCTTTTGCTATTTCAGCTCTCTTTACTGTCATTCTGTAATCTAATTCATCTCTTAATTTTTTTAAGTTTTCTTCTGTTAATTTTTTATTCATGAAATTTACCTCCATTAATATACATTATTTTATATTATATCATTAAATAATGTGGTGATAAAAAATTTTATTTAAAAAAATGTTAATGGTAAATTAATTGAAAATTTACAATAAATATATATATTGTTGTTATAATAATTGTAAATAAGATTGTTTAAAGTAGTATAATTTATATTTTAAAATTAGGGGGGTTTTTAAAATGTATAAGTACCTTTGTGTTGAAGCTAACAGTAAAAATATGATAAAACAAGCTAATCATAGAGAAATTATAGAATCTTATAGTAAAGAAGAGTGGAGATTTATAAGTGCAATACCCACAAAATTTGACCCGACATTTGGCTCACCAACGAAATTTGATTTGATTTTTGAAAAAACAATTGATTAGGAAACATACTAGTGTTAAAAAATAACACTAGTTAAAAATTAAAATCTTATATTTGATTTTAAAGTACATATATTTTACACTTTATATTGATCTAATAAAATTTTAAGGAGTAGTACATATGGGAATTATAAAGTCTATTATTTATTTTATAATAGCTGGAATATTTGAGATAGGAGGTGGATATCTTATTTGGCTTTGGCTTAGAGAAGGTAAAACATTTTGGTTTGCAATCTTGGGAGGGATTATTTTAATATTGTACGGAATAATACCAACATTTCAACCTAAAACGGATAGTTTTGGGAAGATTTATGCAGCCTATGGAGGAATTTTTATTGTACTTTCAATTTTATGGGGATGGAAGGTTGAAAAAATAGTTCCTGACAAATTTGATATATTAGGTGGAATAATTGCTTTGATTGGAAGTGCTATTATAATGTATGCACCTAGAGGATAATTTATAGATTATTTTTTATATAAAGAACACACTTACATAGTCTTAAGTGTGTTTGTTTTTTTAGTAAAAATAAAAAGATAAAAAATACATTAAACGCTATGACTTTTTATTAAACTGTAAATGTAGTATAATTTTTAAATAGTAGAATTTTAAAAGCTTAGCGTAGGCTGTTTATATATAAGGATGGTGGTTTAAATTGGGTTTAACTCCAATGATGAAGCAATATTTTGAGATAAAGGAAAACTATAAAGATTGTATCTTATTTTTTAGACTTGGAGATTTTTATGAAATGTTTTTTGAAGATGCAGAAATTGCATCAAGAGAATTAGAACTTGTTTTAACAGGTAGAGATTGTGGGTTAGAAAACAGGGCTCCTATGTGTGGGATTCCATTTCATGCAGCTAATTCTTATATAGGAAGATTAATTTCTAAGGGATATAAGGTTGCAATTTGTGAACAAGTAGAGGATCCTAAAAGTGTTAAGGGAATAGTTAAAAGAGATGTTATAAAGATTATAACGCCAGGAACTTATATAGATGATTCTTTTATTGATGATAGTAAAAATAATTATATAATGTCTATATATTTAGATGAAGAAAATAATAATTTTTCAATAGCAGTCACTGATATTTCAACAGGGGAATTTTTAACTACAGAAACTTTTTTAACTAGTGATTCTCTAATTTTAGATGAGATATCTAAATTTACTCCTAAAGAAATAATAATTTGTGAAACTTTAAAAGAAGAATTAATTCGTGATATAAAATTTACTGTTCCAGCTTTAGTTACTAAAAAGGGGATAACATATTTTAAAGATGATGAAAATTCTATTTTGGATATGCAATTTAAAGAAGACAAAGATAAGTTAACCCCTCTTACCTATAAAGCATCTTTAGCACTTGTTAAGTATATTTTAGATACTCAAAAGATAAGTTTAAGTAACATAAATAAAATAACAGTTTATAATATTAAAGATTATATGACTATAGATTTAAATACTAGGCGTAATTTAGAACTTACAGAAAATTTAAGAGAAAATACTAAAAAAGGTTCTCTTTTATGGGTTTTAGATAAAACAAAGACATCTATGGGTAGTAGAAATTTAAGAAGATGGATTGAAGAACCACTTATAAACAAAGAAAAAATTCAAGAGAGATTAGACGGAGTTTATGAACTTTTTAGCAATATTTATTTAAATGATAATTTAAGGGAAGCTTTAGATGATATTTATGATATAGAAAGAATATTAGGAAAAATTTCAAATAAAAATGTGAATGCTAAAGACTTGATTGTTTTAAAATCATCCATTGAAAAAATACCAAATATTAAGTCAATTTTAAAAGATACTAATTCTAAGCTTTTAAATGAATATTACAATAGTTTAGATGAGCTTCGAGATATTTACTCTCTTTTAGAGGAATCAATTTCAAATGAACCTCCTTTAACTATTAAAGATGGAGATATCATAAAGGATGGATTTAATGAAATTATAGATGAACTTAGAGAGGCTAAAACTAATGGGAAAAATTGGATATCAACTTTGGAGGCTAATGAAAGAGAAGTTACGGGTATAAAGTCTTTAAAAGTTGGTTATAATAAAGTATTTGGATATTATATAGAAATATCAAAAGCGAATTTCAATCTAATTCCTGAGGGGAGATATATAAGAAAACAAACATTATCTAATGCTGAGAGATATATAACACAAGAATTAAAAGAAATGGAAGAAAAAATATTAGGTGCTAGTGAAAAATTGGTTTCTATTGAATATGATGTTTTTGTTGATATAAGAAATCGAGTTGAAGAGCAAATAGATAGATTGAAATTAACTGCTAAAACTATAGCAAATTTAGATTGTATAAGTAATTTGGCGTATGTCGCTTTAGAAAATGGATATATTAAACCAAATCTTAATGATAAAGGTTTTATCGAAATTAAAGATGGAAGACATCCTGTTGTTGAAAATGTAATCGAAAAAGGCGAATTTGTTTCAAATGATACATTCATAAATAGAGATGATGAACAACTTTTAATAATAACAGGACCTAATATGGCGGGAAAATCAACTTATATGCGTCAAGTTGCCATAATAACTTTAATGTGTCAAATAGGAAGTTTTGTACCAGCTTCTAGTTGTAATATAAGTATTGTTGATAAGATATTTACAAGAATAGGTGCATCTGATGATTTAGCAGGTGGAAAAAGTACATTTATGGTTGAGATGTGGGAGGTTTCTAATATTTTAAAAAATGCTACAAGAAACAGCTTAGTTTTATTAGATGAAGTAGGGCGAGGTACTAGTACTTATGACGGGCTTAGTATAGCATGGTCTGTTATAGAGTATATATGTTCAAATAATGATTTAAAATGTAAAACACTTTTTGCAACTCACTATCATGAACTTACAAGCCTTGAGGGAAAAATAAGTGGTGTTAAAAACTACTCAGTTCAAGTAAAAGAAGTTGAAAATTCCATAATATTTTTAAGAAAGATAGTTGCAGGCGGAGCTGATGAATCTTATGGTATAGAAGTTGCAAAACTTGCTGGAATACCAAATGTTGTTATAGATAGAGCAAAAGAGATTTTAAAAACATTAGAAGCAAATTCTCCTAAAAATAATTTAAAAACAGATATTATAGAAGATAAGATTAGTAAAGAGGTTTCTTGCGAGAAGGATTCTATTTTATATGATAAACAACAATCAGATGTTAAAGAACATGAAATAAAACATAAAAAAAGAAAAGACAATTTTATAGATGGTGGACTTCAATTAGATTTTAATTCTATTGCAAAAGATAGCTTTTTAAATGAAATTGCAGATACTGATGTTTTAAGTTTAAATCCTATGGAAGCTATGAATAAACTGTATAATTTTATAAAGGAAGCTAAAAAACTTATTTAAAAAGGAGGTTTTAAATTTTGGCAAGAATAAATATTTTAGATGCACAAACCTCAAATAAAATTGCTGCAGGAGAAGTTGTTGAAAGACCTGTATCTGTTGTTAAGGAGCTTGTAGAAAATTCATTAGATGCAGAGGCTAAAAATATAACAATTGAAATACAAGAAGGTGGACAAAAACTTATAAGAGTTATTGATGATGGATATGGTATTCATATAGAAGATTTAAAAAAAGCTTTTACACCTCATGGAACAAGCAAGATAAGTTGTGTTGATGATATATTTTCTATAAATACATTAGGATTTAGAGGTGAAGCATTACCAAGTATTGCTTCTGTCTCTAAAGTTAATATAAAGAGTAAGTACAAAGAATGTAGTATTGGAAAAGAGTTGATTTTAAACACAGGAGAGGAAGTTAGTTTTTTAGATTCCCCAATTTCAAAAGGAACGCAAATGGAAGTTCGAGATTTATTTTTTAATATTCCAGCTAGATTGAAATTTTTAAAAACAACTACAAGAGAGGGAAGTTTAATTGTAGATTTAGTAAATAAATTAGCCTTAGCAAATCCAGATGTTTCTTTTAAATTATTCAATAACAACAAAAAGTCAGTAAATACTTACGGAAATGGTAACTTGTTAGATACTATAAGGAGTGTTTATGATAAAAAAACATCAGAAAATATAACATATTTTGAAGAACACAAAGATACAATATCAGTCTATGGATATATAGGAAATGAAACTTTAGCTAGAGGTTCTAGAAATAATGAAATAATGTTTGTAAATAAAAGATATATTAAAAATAAAGCAATAAATGTGGCTGTTGAAAATGCCTTTAAATCCTTTAATGTAACAAATAAGTTTCCTTTTTATATAATGTTTATAGAAATTTATCCAGAACTTATTGATGTAAATATTCACCCTACAAAATCGGAAATACGTTTTAAAGATGAAAGATTTGTTTTTAAGACTGTGTTTGATGCTATACATACAGCTTTAAGAAAAAGTATAGAAGGTGAATTTAATGTTGAAGAGGAAGAAACACCTTTTAAAATAAATAAGTTTGAAGTAAACCAATTATCTTTAGATAGTGAAATAGATAAATTAAATTCATTAAAAGAAATTATCTCAAAATCGAATTATGAAAAAACAAATAAACAACCAAATGATTTAAGTTATTATAATTCAGTAAAAAAAGATGATTATTTTAGTGATGAGCAAAATTTAGAAAAGAACATTGAAAATTCAAATATAATAAAAGAAAATTTAGAAAATGTTATTTTAACTGATAATGCTTTGGAAGAATGTTCACCTATTAGTTTATATGATACTAATAAGGATAAGGAAAACATAATTTATGATACAAAATCTAGAGATAGCTATGAACTCAAAGAATCAAAACAAAATACAATATTCACTAAAAAAGCAAAATTTCCAAAACTTAAAGTAATAGGACAATTTAATAAAACTTATATAATAGCAGAATATGATTCGGTTATGTACTTAATAGACCAACATGCAGCTCATGAAAAAGTTTATTTTGAAAAATATAAGAAAAGTATTGAAGAAGCTAAGGTGGAAATTCAGCCATTGGTACTTCCAATACTTTTAGAACTTACATTAGATGATTTTGCATATTTTATTGAAAATAAAGAAGTCTTCAAAGAAGCAGGTTTTAAGGCAGAGGAATTTGGTGATGATTCAGTAAGAATTAGTGAAGTTCCATATTTTCTAGGAAAATTAAATGCAAAAGAATTATTTTTATCTATAATTAATAATTTAAGAAATTTAGGTTCAGGGAAGACAACTGAAGTTAAATTTAACAAAATAGCATCACTTGCATGCAAAGCGGCTGTTAAAGCAAATGATGTCTTAAATGTATTAGAAATGGAAAAACTTATAGATGATTTACGATATTTAGATGATCCATTTAACTGTCCTCATGGAAGACCCACCATTATAAAATTTACAAGTTACGATTTGGATAAAAAATTTAAAAGAATACTGTAAGGAGAAACTTAAAAATGACTATAAAAAATAACAATCTTTTAATAATTGCAGGTCCTACATCTGTTGGAAAAAGTGACATATCAGTTTCTCTAGCAAAGGAATTAAATGGAGAGATAATTTCAACAGATTCAATGCAAATTTACAAATATATGGACATTGGTTCTGCTAAAATAACAAAAGAAGAAATGCAAGGAATTCCTCACTATCTAATAGATTTTTTAGAACCTAAAGAGGAATTTAGTGTATCTGAGTTTAAGGATTTAGCAAAAGCAAAAATAGAGGATATCCAATCAAGAGGCAAGTTACCAATATTAGTTGGAGGTACAGGTCTTTATATAAATTCTTTAATATGCAATATGAATTTCACAGAAAGTTCAAAAGATGAAAAATATCGAGAATATCTTTATAATTTAGCTAAAGAAAAGGGAAATCAGTATGTTCATAACATGCTTTATGATATTGATATAGAAAGTTTTAACTCAATCCATTTTAATAATTTAAAAAGAGTTATAAGAGCTTTAGAAGTTTATAAAATAACGAATAAGCCATTTAGTTCTTTTAAAGAAGACCAGAATAATATTTATGAAAGTCCGTATAATATATATTATTATGTTCTTAATATGGATAGAGAAAAACTTTATTGTAGAATAAACAAGAGAGTTGATATGATGCTTGAAAAAGGTCTTTTAGAAGAAGTAAAATCTTTGAAAAATATGGGACTTATAGCAGATATGCAATCTATGAAAGGCATTGGTTATAAGGAACTATTATATTATTTAGATGATAAAATATCATTTGAAGAAGCTGTAGAAATGATTAAACAAGGAAGTAGAAATTATGCTAAAAGACAATTAACATGGTTTAGAAAAGATCCAAGGGCTATTTTTATAAATAAGGATGATTTTATGGATGATAAAGAAATAATTACTAAAATTATTGGTGACATAAAAAAATCTTAGGTTTATAATAGTTATAACACATTATTAGTTGGAGGTTATATTTCATGAATAAAGCAGTAAACAATTTACAAGATATTTTCTTAAACAATGCTAGAAAAGATAAAATACATGTTTCTATATTTTTAGTAAATGGTGTTCAACTGAAAGGTTATGTAAAGGGATTTGATAGTTTTACGGTTGTTTTAGATAGTGAAGGAAGACAACAATTAGTTTATAAACATGCAATAAGCACTATATCACCAGCTAAACAAATACTATTTAATAATGAACAATAATAGTTAATAACAGTAATAGGCAAATTATTTTTATAATTTGCCTAATTTTTTTGCCTATGATAATATAAGAATAATAAAACTACTCGGAGGATTAAAAAAAAATATGCTAAAAGAAACTATAGAACTTTTAAAAAAAACTTATAGATTTAGTGATGAAACTTTAAATATTTATGAAAAAGCTATTAAAGATGTAGAAGAAGAATTTAAGATGTATGATAAGATACGTGAATTTAATCAAGTTAAAATTTTAAGAGCTTTCCAAGAAGAAAGGATATCAGATAGTCATTTTACAAACTCATCTGGCTATGGATATGGAGATATAGGACGTGATTCTTTAGACTTAGTTTACGCAAAAGTGTTTAATTGTGAAAAAGCTTTAGTTAGACCTCACTTTGTAAATGGTACTCATGCAATTGGGGCAGCTCTTATGGGAAATCTAAGACCTAATGATACAATGTTAACTATAACAGGAACTCCTTATGATACACTTCACAATATAATAGGAATAAACTGTGATGAAAGTATAGGTTCTTTAAGGGAATATGGAGTCAATTATAAGCAAGTAGACTTACTTAATGGAAAAATAGATATTGAAAAAGTTAAAGAGATTCTTAAAGAAGATAAATCTATAAAACTTGTTCATATGCAAAGATCAACAGGATATGGTTGGAGAAATTCATTTTTAGTTGATGAACTTGGAGAAGCTATAAAAGAGGTAAAATCCATAAGAGATGATGTCATAGTTTTTGTTGATAACTGCTATGGTGAACTTATAGATACTAAAGAGCCAACAGATGTAGGTGCTGACCTTATGGCAGGTTCTTTAATTAAAAATATAGGTGGAGGTATTGCTCCAACTGGTGGATATATAGTTGGAAAAGCTAAGTATGTAGATCAAGCATCATATAGATTAACTATACCAGGAATAGGTGGAGAATGTGGTTCAACATTTGGAGTTATGAGACAAATGTTTCAAGGATTATTCTTAGCTCCTCACATAGCTATTGAGGCTGTTAAAGGTGCAGTATTTTGTGCGAGAGTTATGGAACTTTTAGGATTTGAAGTATTACCTAAATATAATGAAAAGAGAAGTGATATAATCCAAGCTATTAAATTTAATGATGAGGAGAAACTTATAAAATTTTGTAAGGGTATACAAAAAGCCTCTCCAATAGATTCATTCGTTGAGTGTGAACCATGGGATATGCCAGGATATAATGATAAGGTAATAATGGCAGCAGGTGCATTTATTCAAGGTTCTTCAATAGAACTTTCAGCTGATGCCCCAATTAGACCACCTTATATTGCATATCTTCAAGGGGGACTTACTTTTGATCATGCAAAAATAGGAGTTTTAGTTGCTTTAAATAACATATATAAATAATATTTTTACAACAGTATAAAATATATGAATAATGAAATAGCTAAAAATAAATATAAAAGCTGAAAGAAAAGAGGTTAAAAAATGGACGCAATTGAAATGATTAAAGAAAGAAGAAGTATTCGTAAATTCAAAGATAAAAAAGTAGATAGAGAAATTATGAGGGAAATTGTAGATATTAGCAGATGGGCACCATCATGGGTAAATTATCAAATAGCAAGATATACGTTAGTTGATGATGAAGAAATTATTAAAAAGCTTGCAACTGAAGGTGTTAATGGATTTGTTTATAATATTGATACTTTAAAAAATGCCAAGGGTGTTGCAATTCTTAGTTTTGTTAAAGGCAAGAGTGGAAAATTAGATTTGGAAAAGGATGATTATGCAACATCAAAAGCAAATGTTTGGGAAGTGTTTGATGCTGGTATAGCATGTCAAACATTTTGTTTAGCAGCTCATGCAAAAGGTATAGGAACGTGTATTATGGGTGTTATTGATGAAAAATCAATTTCTAAAATTATAAATTTACCTCAAGAAGAAACAGTAGCTGCACTTATTGTATATGGATATGAAGATGGACATCCATCTCCAACACCAAGAAAAGATATAGATGAAATAATGCGTTTTGTAGATAGATAAAATATAATTAAACAATATCGGATATTAAGATTAACTTAGTATTCGATTTTTTTATTATAAATTGTATAAATAAAATTAGATGTTGTAATATAACAAATTATAATGTATACTTTTATTTATAAGTATTACAAACTTGGTATTACATAAAGTAATACATATAGGAGAAGTATGGAGAGTAAAAATAAAGAACTTAAAATAAAATCTTTTAGAGTTGATGAAGAAACTTTTGAAAAATTTAAAAATATAGCTTCTAGTGAGTTTAAAGGTCAAGGACAGTGTTTAGAAGCACTTATAAATCTTTACGAACTTGAAAATTCAAAGGCTTCTTTAGTTGAAAGAAAGCTTGAGATTGAATCATTTCAAGATTATTTAAATAAAATAAATCAATTGTTTTTGACTTCTCTTCAAATGAGTAAAGATGCTGAAGTTAGATTTAAGGATGAATACATAAAGCAGCTTAATATAAAGAATAAAACTATAGAGGGACTTCAAAATAGAGAAAAACAACTTTTGGAAAAAACAAAATTTCTTGAAACTTCTAATAAAGAATTAACTTTTTTTAAGGGGGAGTTAGAAAAAGATAAATCAACTCTTTCCCAATTAGTGGCTAGGAATCATGATACATTAGAAAGTAATAGACGTGAAATAGAAAAACTTAAGGAATATAAAAAATTTAAAATTGAAAATGAAGATTTAAAGAAAGAAAATTATTCCTTAAAAGAAGAATTAAACAGAAAAATTAATGAAAGTAAGAACAAAGCTTTAGAAATTGAAATCATAAATAGAGAAGTTGAATTTTTAAAAAATAGAGTAGATGAACTAAAAAAAGAGGTTTTAGCTTATAAAGAGCTTGCTTCAGCTATTAAAAATGAGCATTCTAACGAGATAGAAATTTTAGAAAAGAAATATAATAAGATTATAGAAAAGGAAACTAAAAAATTAACAGAGTCTTTTAATAAAGAATTAGAACTTGAGAAAAAATCATTTGCTTTAAATTTAAAAATCTTAGAGGAAGAAAAGCGTATTTTAGAATTACAACTTAAAAATCTTGCCAAATAGAACGTAAGTTTGCCACATTTACTACGCTGTGTTAAAATACTTATAGATTAAGGAAAAAATGGAGGTGAAATTAGTGATGGAGCTTAACGAAAAGCAAAAAGAAGTTTATGATTTTCTTTTAGAATTTACTAAAACAAATGGATACCCACCATCTGTGAGAGAAATCTGTAAAGCAGTTTCTTTAAAATCAACATCCACAGTTCATGGGCATTTGAAGCGTTTAGAAAAAAAGGGTCTTATATATAGAGATTCAACAAAACCTAGAGCTATTGTTATTAATGAAATATCATTAAATAATAATGCAATAAATACTTTAAAAATACCTATAGTAGGAAATATAACAGCAGGTATGCCTATCTTGGCTACTGAAAATATAGATGGCTCCTTTGAGATTTCACTAAATTCCATAAAACATGATAATAATCTTTTTGCATTAAAGGTTCAAGGACACAGTATGATAAATGCTGGAATAAATGATGGAGATTTAGCAATAATTGAGCAATGTAATTTTGCAGATAATGGAAAAATTGTTGTGGCGCTTATAAATGATGAAGCTACGCTTAAAACTTTTTATAAAGAGAAGAATCATATAAGACTTCAACCAGAAAATAATTCAATGGAACCTATAATAGTTAAAGATTGTTCTATTTTAGGAGTTTTAGTTGGCATATTTAGGACGTTTTAATTTAAATAAGAGGTGAAAAGATGGAAAATTTTAATGATGATTTTTGTGATATTGGACTAGATAAAATTTGTGATAATTGTGGTAAATGTTTAGAACTTGAAGGTGTAGATACAAAAGCTATAAATCTTCAAGAAATATCAAAAATTGTAGAAGAAAAATATGAATTGAATGATAATTTAGAATCAGAAGAACCAATAATAGAAGAAGATGAATTATCTTACGACAATGATGAGGTTGAATCTTTAGATGATATAGACTGGGAATTAAAATTAAAAGAGTTAGATAGTGAATATGAAGATGCATTTGAGCATATTGAGTATATTGAAGATATGGATTTAAATGATGATTTAATTTTAGAAGAAATGACAGATGAAATTTATCCTGGAGTTAGAAGGATAAAGAAAAAATAAGCTATGAATTAATTCATAGCTTATTTTTTTATTTTAAATTAGTTTTAGTTGCGTTAACTAATCCATCCAACCAATCTTGATGTCCATTTATCATTGGATTAGGTTTTGTTTGAGCTAATTCTTTTGCAGGTTTTCCAATTTGAGATTCTTGAGTTAATATACGAACTCTTCCTTCAGAAATATTTTCAATAAGCCAAGCATGGTATACATCTAATTTGGTGTCTTCAGTTTCTCCAGACCAACCATGCCATGCTACTCTAGCTGGATTTCCATTTATAGGTGGAATGTATTCTAATACTTCAGCTTCCACTCTAAATCCAAACGTATTAAACCTAAACCTAGCATTAGTAGCTAAATTTGGACCTGATATATTATAAAAATGAATATCAGAAGAGTTGTTGTAATATTTAGACCACATAGATGTGTTATTTAAATATTTCCATACCTCTTCAGCAGTCATATCTTTAACAATTTTTTCGTTTGATACGAAATTATCTGTTGTTCCTGGTAAGTATTTTTTTGGCCATAAAATTTCATTCATCATGTTTTATTACTCCTTTAATTCAAAATTATTTTTAATACTATGTAAAAGTTAATTAATTATAATATTATTTTATCAGTAATTTTCTTAAAAGCAAGAACGTACTTTTTTGTAATATACTATCTAAAATGATAGTATAAATTTTAGAGAATAAAAAAAGCCATAGAATTTCTATGACTTCCTTCTCTTAATTTGGTTAAGAGTATTTTCTAAAATTAGTATCCATATAAGATGTAGCTATATCTTTAAAACCTTCGTTAACTAAAGCACAATAAACTATTCCTTTAAGTTCATAAGCAGATGTTACACGACTTGGATTATTTTTATGAATATTATTTATTATATATAGTATTTCATTAATTAAAGATTTAATATCTGAATCTGTTAAGGAAATATTAGCATTTAATGCTGAATTTAAGATGCTTGTTTTTATTTTATTAACTTCAAAATCATATATAAAACCATTTCTTTTTCTTACTTTCATTATATTGTCCCCCTTGTTAATTGAAATTATTACATATTATAGCATGAAAATAAAATTCATACAATAAAATCTTGTAATTGATTTCTTAGTTAACAAGGCTGATAAAAAATGATATTATATTATAATAGAATAAAAAGTAAGATTTTAGAAATAAAACACACGATTTATATAAATTTTTATTTTCAAAAAAGAAAGGTGGAATTTTAAGATGAAAATGAAAACACAAACAAAAAAAATCCAAGAAGATTTAGAAGGATGTGTCTTACCTGAAGGTTTAGGTTACAAGAGAGGATATTTTAGAGATATGAAAAAACAGCTAGTTACATTAGAGTGTATAGAAGAAGATATAACAGCTGCATTAAATGAAGCTATAATAGTTAGACCTTGTTATGATGGTGAAAAAGAGTATATGCAAATTCCATTGTTTTTTGAAATAATAAAGGGTGTTCATATGGAACCTTATAGATATGCTAAATTGTTAGATTTTTGTAAAACATCTTCTAATAGCGTGTATATACAAAATATAAAAGAACTTTTTGAAGATGAAGCCGAAACTACTTTAAGTTTATTAGATGGAATTGATATAGCAGATAAATTAAATGGTAAAAGCTTAGATAAAGAAAAACTTAATGAAAACTTAATGAAAATTTTAAGTTTACATACGCAAGGTTATGTTCCATTTAATGAAGAAACTAGGGAGTTTGATATTGATGAAATATTAAATCCTAGTGATGAACTTGTTAAAGAATATGGGATAATAGATAATTTAGGAAAATTCACAAAAATAGTTAGAAAATACCTTGTAGAAGAATTAAACAGATATATCATGAGTAAAGATATTGTTAAAGATATAGACAAATATGAATATATAGAGTTATATAAATCAATAGGAAAATTAAAGCAAAGTATAGTAGATAAAATAAATAATTATACAATTTCAAATATACCACCCAAAATAATAATGTTTAAAGAAAATCAAGAAATTATAAAAAAAGATGAATCATTACTTTTAGGCTACCTACATAATATAGGATTTGATGTAATAGTGTTTATTCCATCTGCAAATGATGGATCTATGGATGTATTATCAGAAAATATATATTCAGAATTAAAATTGCCACAAATAAATAATAAAGTTAATAAAAATTATATAGAAAAATTAGGAGAATTATTAAGAGGTAGGGCTTTAGTAGATGAGGATATCGTAGCTGGATTAACAAATTTTAAATATGATTCATCTATTGAAGATTATAAAAAATTATTAAAAAAATCAGATGCAATATTTAAAAAGATGGAAAAGAAATTATTTTCGTAGTCTAAGTTATTTAGGAGGGAGAGGAATCTTGTGATGGGAAATGGAGAAACAATATATAGATATTTAGATAAAGCTTTTGTAGTTAATTTACTAAATAGCGATGAAGAGGCGATTGAGAAACTAGGAATTAAAATAACTTTATTAGAAAATTTGTTAAAAAAAGATGTAAAGAAATATAGCACAGAACAAGAAAAAAGAGAATGTATAGAAATTTATTCTAATGTTATAAATGAGTTAAGAAATGTTATATATGAGTATAATTTAGCTAAAGGAATAAATGTTACAGATGATATATATCAAGATTCAGTAAAGCCTAAACTGTTATATGAAAATAATTTAATAAGAGGAATGGAATATATGAGAACTGCATTTCCTCCTTTAGATAAAGATTCTTTGGTAGATTATTTAGATAATTACACTAGATTATTATGTAAACATAAGAAAGAAGATAGATATTCACATGAGGTATGGTTTAAAACGAAAATGTGTTTAAAATATTTAGATGGAATATTATTTGGTTCTGATGATTCAAGAGATAAAACTAATTATGATTCAATGACATTAGAGAATTATTTAGAATTTATGTTAAATGAAAATTTAATAAAAAATGATCCATCTAGATATGTAAGATATATAAAAAGGTATAAAGTAAGCCATGGACAAAAAAATGGTGAACAAGAAAATTTATTTAACTCTAAAAAAATGCCACAAGAATCACTAGAAAATACGATAGATCCACAACAGTATAAATATGAAATGGATATGAAGAAAAATATAGTACCAAAACCTAAAAAATTAGATGGAGTTATATCAGTAGGTTTTATAGCCATAGCAATAATTGTAATAATATTATTATTTTATTATATGGTATAGGAATAAAAACAAAAATGAGAAGGAGATTAAACCCCTTTTCATTTTTTAGTTATTTTAAATTCATATAATCTTCATAACAGTTTAAACATCTAGCATTCCAATTAATGTTTTTCTTAATTATTTTAGCTGGATTACCTGCAATAATAATATTAGATTCATCAAATTTTCTAGTTACTAAGCTGTTCCAACCAACAATGCTGTCATCTGATATTTTTGTATTTTTTCCAATCTTAACATCTTTTCCAATCCATACGTGATTTCCAATTTCAATACTCTTACCATAATTAAGAGGATTACCATCTAAGTCTGTAATGGTATGAGCGTCAGTGCACCACACATCAATTCCCCAACTAAACATGCAGTTATCTCCAACTGTAATAGAAGAGGAGCTATCTTGAAGATACATGCGAACACCATTAATTAAAATATTATTTCCTAATATAACTTTACAGTTATTTGCATATCTTAATGCGTTTGGATCTATCCAGTTAGTTGCTGGTCCACCTATTGATAAGGATAAACCATTTATACCTAAAGCTTCATTAAACCCAAAAGTAACGTCACCCATTTTAACTAGATTATTATCACCTACAATTGATATAGATAATCCTTTATTTGATAAAATATTTAAAATATCCTCTTCTGACTTGGCAAATAACATTATTTTATTATTATTACCTAGTATATTAATATTAGATTCATTTATTTTATTATCGTTTAATTCTAAATAATTTATTTCATCTCCATTAGAAAATGTAAAAATTATTTTATTATTTTCTCCTGTTATATTTCCTTTACTCATAGTTTTTCCTCCTAAGTTACATATGTTTTCGAATAACATTATAAACCTTAGTGTTAACTCTAAGGCAAGTAAAAAATATAGTTTTATTAATGTTATTAATGTTATTTATGGTAAAATTATATTTAATAAAGCATAGTAATTAAAATTAAGGGGGGCATATCAATGAAGGCCAATGAAAAATATTTAATTAGGTTTTTAGAATCTTCGGATACTAATTTTGTAATTCCTGTATATCAAAGAAATTATAACTGGAAAAAAGAACAATGTTGTCAGTTATATAATGATTTAATTGAAATGATTAATAATGGTTATAAAAATCATTTTTTTGGTTCAATAGTTTCAATATACAATGATATTGCAAAAGGAAGAGAATATCTTATAATTGATGGACAACAAAGAATAACTACTATAAACTTGTTGTTATTAGCTATATACAATATTTTAAGTGAAAATAAATTAAAATCTGGAGTTATCATTAAGGAAAAAATATTAAATCAATATTTAATAAATCAATATTCTTCATTAGAAAATAAAAATAAATTAAAACCTATTAAGGATGATAGGAAGGCTTTAGAAAGAATATTTTTAAATCAAGACTTGATAGATGATTCAAATATAACTGCAAATTATAAGTATTTTTATGATAGAATTCTTAATGAGGAAATAAGCATAGATGATTTATACTCAGCTATAGAAAGACTAATGATTGTAGAAATAGAATTGAAAAATGGTGAAGATGATCCTCAATTAATATTTGAAAGCTTGAACTCTACAGGATTAGATTTAACAGATGCAGATAAAGTTAGAAATTTTATTTTAATGAATGAATCTTCAGAAAGGCAAGATAAATTATATAATATTTATTGGAATAAAATAGAAAATAATACAAATTTTAAAGTAACTCAATTTATAAGAGATTATTTAACAATGAAAGAAAATAAGATAACCAATATCAATAAAATATATATAAACTTTAAAAGATATATCCAAAATGGAAATATTAAAATAGAAGACTGTTTGAAAGATATGCTTAAATTCTCAGTATATTATAAGCAAATAATTAAAAATAGTTTTGGAATAAAGGAAGTAGATGAAAGCTTAAAAAGAATAAATAAACTAGAGGTAACAGTAGCATATCCTTTCTTTTTAGAAGTATTAGATGACTATCATGAAAATCTTATAAATAAGACAGATATCATTGAAATTTTTAGTGTTATAGAAACCTATATATTCAGAAGAATACTATGTAAAGTTCCTACAAATGCTCTGAATAAAGTTTTTATGAATATGTGTAAAGAAATAAAAAAAATGGATAATTATAAAGAGAATTATTTAGAAATTCTAAAATATATATTAAGTATTAAAAAATCATCTCAAAGGTTTCCTAATGATAGTGAATTTAAAAAATATTTTATTCAAGAAAATATTTATAATTGGAAAAGTAAAAATAAGCTTTATTTATTAGAGAGATTGGAGAATTACAACAATAATGAAAAAGTTGATATAGAAAATTTAATTAATGATAATAAACTAAGTATTGAGCATATTATGCCTCAAAAATTAACAACAGTGTGGAAAAAGGAATTAGGAGATAGACACATTGAAATATATGATAAATATATAAATACAATTGGAAATTTAACGTTAACAGGATACAATTCTTCTTTAAGTAATAAAACTTTTATTGAGAAAAGAGATATGGAAAAAGGATTTAAAGAAAGTAGATTAAAATTAAATAAATATTTAAGCGAAATAGATTGTTGGAATGAAGAAAATATAAAAAAAAGAGCTTTAAGATTATATACTATAGCTAAAAATATATGGAAATATCCCGAAATTAAATATACTGTAAATGAAAATATTGAAAATTTATTTACATTAGGTGATACTGATGATTTTACAAACTCTAAAGCTTCAAGATATATATTTAGGGATGAAAATGTGAATGTAAAAGATTGGACAGGATTATATGAAAAAATTTGCTTTAAATTATATAGTATAGATCCAATACCTTTTAAAAGGTTAACAAAGAAAAACTTTGAAAAGGAACATTTAAAGAAGCGTTTTTCTACAGAAATAAATATGCTTAGAAATCCATTAAAAATTGATCATAATTTATATATAGAAAAAAATTTAAGTACAGAATCGAAATTAGAGACTTTAAGATCAATATTTGATGAATATTCAATAGATTATAATGAATTAATATTTTATATTAAATAAATTTAGTATCCGTATGAATGTTGATCTTAAATTGTATACTTTGCTAAGTTAAAATTTAATAAAATAAAAAACTCAGATAAATAATCTGAGTTTTTTTATTTTATTATCCATAAATAGATTTTAATAATGAAGTACCTGTTGTTGTCTTAAAAATATTATTCATTGTGTTTTCAATATTCGATTTTGAATATTTACTCTCTTCAGCATTAACTATATAGTCAGCTTCAATTAAAATTTGGTGTGCTATGTCTTTAATATCTTTAAAGGTATGATGATGACCAACTAAAAAAATTACATGATTAATAAACTCATCAGAATATCCTGTATCTTTTAAAAATTCTGCTGTTAAAATCTCGCCCTCAATTTCTTGATATTTGCCATTTGTGTTTCCATATTTTTCACGGCAAAGAGGGCAAGCGATATCATGAACTATTGCTGAGACTTCTAATATAGTTTGAGTTTCTTTATCTAAATTTTCACATTCACCAATAACTTTAGCATAAGCGTATACTTTCATAAAATGATTTATATCATGTAAATTTCCTTTAGAATAATCAATCATTTTTTTTACTATTTCTGAAACTGTCATAATAACTCCTTTCGATTGCATAAAAAATTAGTGTTATTATAACATTGTTATAATTTCATAGCAATAAAAGATTTCTTTTAAATACTACTTACTAATAATTATTTTCTAAAACCAATATCCATATAAGAACTAGCTACATTTTTAAATCCATGTTTAACTAAAACATAATGAATTATGCCTCTAAGCTCATAAGTTGATGTAATACGTGATTTATTATTTTTATCAATAGTATTTAGTATATGAAATGCTTGATTAACTATCAGTTTTATATCTGATTGTGTTAATAAAATATTTATATCACTAGCTGAATTTAATATACTTGTTTTTAATTTATCTACATTAAGCTCATATATAGAACCATTTCTTTTTATAACTTTCATAATATTTCCTCTTTAATCATTTACTATATCATATGATTTTTAAGTAATTTTCGAAATAGTATATTTAGCTTTTTAATAAAAAAATCAACTTAATTTATATTGCATTTCAATAGGGTTATTAATATTGTTTAGAAAATTTATAGTACATTTAGAAGCTAAATTTATCTGTTTTTCATCACTTATTGTCGCTTTGTTATCACCTGATTGCTCTCCATAGCTTCCAAATTGAGCATGATTTCCACCTTTAATTTCAATAAACGTAGAATTTTTAGGCAGATTTGGACCTTTAATATTTTCTAGCTTTGCAACGCCATCTAAATCTCCGTATATACTTAAAACATCTTTATTATAATCTTTAAATTTATTTTTAGCTGGATACGATGCATAAAATACAACGCTATTAATTTTGGAATCTTTTAAAGCATAATTGCTAGCCATAGCTCCACCAAGTGAGTGTCCACCAATAGCCCATGTATTTATATTGTCAAATCTGTTTATAATATCTTTAGCTTTATTTGGAGAAAATATCGCTAAATTTAAAGTCATAGGAGCAATTACAACTAAAAAACCTTCCATGCATATTTTTCTACATAAAGGGGCATAGGCTTCTGGTTTTATTTTAGCTCCAGGATAGAATATAAAACCATTTGAAGGGGTTATATTATTTGGAGTAAACACAATATATTTATCTTTAGTTATGGTTACTAAATTATCACTCAACATAGATATAGTTGCAAGTATTGTAGGTTTATATGTACTATTAGCCCAAATAAAAAACATTATAGATAATATAAAAATTACACATATAAATATAGGAATAATATAAATCATTTAATATCCTCCTTTACAGTATAGTTACATATTTTTAATTATATGCTTGTACTATTAATTATAAACCGAATAGTTTATTTAAATAAAGCGTATATTATGATTTGAAAATAAAAAAATATTTATAAGCTTGAATTGATTAAAATTTAGGTTTAAAATAAAATAATAGTACTAATTCTATAAATTAACTAAAATAAATTTTTTATCTATTGATTATTTAATAAATAGGAGGAGTTTATAATGGGAACAACAGAAGTAAAGATTAGTAATGAGATTAAATTATTGGATATATTGAGTAGGTCTTATCAAAAAGCTTTAACAGATTTAAATAGAATAGATAAATATCTATTTGGTGATGATATAGCTTATGCATGTGAGGATATATATAGTAGAATGAGCAATATAATTAAAGAAACAAGTGCTATGGAAGGAATAGGGGAAGAAAATATTTTTCTTCAAAAGTATATTAAAGCTCGAGATATTATACTTCATAATACATTAGATGAGGCTGTTAATGTGTGTACTGAATATTTAAAAGAAATAGAAAATACTAAATGTTCTATGCAAAAATAATATTTAATATTTATTGGTGATAAAAGTAAAAGAGCACTCATATTTGAGTACTCTTTTTTAAATTAAATCTTATATAATAAAAATATATGATATAATAAAATAAAAAAATAATACATAAGATAAAATGGAGGATTAAATGAACATATTAGAAATGATGAAAACAGATAAAAGTTTTGCGTATAAACATTCTGATGAATTTTTAGATGTGCAAAAAAGAGCAAAAAATCTTTGTTGGGAGTTTAATCAAACTTCACCAGATGAAGATGAAAAACGTAGTAAAATTTTAAAGGAGTTATTTGGGACTTGTCATCCATCAACAGCTATTGAGCCAACTTTTCGTTGTGATTATGGATTTAATATTCATACACACGGGTTTACTCTTATAAATTATAATTGTACTATATTAGATACATCACCTGTACATATCGGAGCAAATGCTTTTATTGCGCCTGGAGTTTGTTTAGCATGTTCTGGTCATGCGATAGATCCTAAACAAAGAACTAAAGATGCAGTATGTACATCTAAACCAATAACTTTAGAAGATGATGTTTGGATTGGAGCAAATACTGTGGTTTGTGGTGGAGTAACAATTGGAAGAGGTAGTGTAATAGGCGCTGGTAGCGTTGTCATTAAAGATATACCAGAAAATGTTATAGCTGTTGGAAATCCTTGCAGGGTTATCAGAAAAATTACAGAAAAAGATAAGATTAATCCTCTTGAAATCATCTATTAACATAGATAAAGAGCAATCTAAGAAATTAAATTGCTCTTTATTAAAATACAAATGAAATCATCTAATAATCTCATATAATTTATTAAAATCTATTATTTTTATTGTTTTAGAGTCTATTATTTCTATAATACTATCTTTTAATAACACTTCTAATTCCTTATATAAAGAAGCCCTTGAAATGTTTAAGTTATCTGCCCAGGTACTTTTTGAAAATGGTAAAACTATTAAAGAATTTTTATTAATTTCAAATTCATTTATAAGAGAATATGCAACCCTTTCTTTAGCTAAAGAAAACGAAAGACATTCAACCTTTAAATTTAAAAAATAAGCTTTATTTGAAATTAATGTTAAAAAATTTTTTAAAATATTTTCATTAGATTTAATAAGTTGAAAGAATGAATCTCTTGTCCATAATATTATAGTTGATTTTTCCTTGGCTATTGTATTGCACGGATATTGAGTTGTGTTAGAAAAGGCTGCAACTTCACCAAAAATTTCTCCAGGATTTTTAGTTTGGATAATAACTGATTTACCAGATGGTAATAGTTTTTCAATTGAGATTTTTCCATCTAATAATAAAGCTATGTAGTTTATATTAGTAAATGCATCAAACAAAATTTCTTTTTTCTCTAAATATACTATTTTATATTTTAATGTTTTTAATATTTTTTCTAAAATTTCTAAATCTATATCTTTAAAAAGGTAAGATTTTTTTAATTTTAAGCATAGATTATTCATAAAATCCTCCAAAGTGTCTAATAATAGACATAATTATTTTTATAATTATATTATAATTTACATACACCAATAAATAAAAGGTTATACTTACATAAATAAATGTTGTTGTAAATAATTAAAATAATATAGAAAATTAAAATGTTTTAAGAAGGGGAGATAGATATGAAAGAATTAATAAAAAATATAGATATAGCAAAGGCAGTAGATTTTGATAGCTTAGTAAGTTGTAATGAAGGGCAAGTAGAGACTGTAACAATGGCACAACAAAAAGGTGTTGGTTTAACTGCACTAGCTTTTGGAAAAGGAGAGGGTGTTGGACCTCATGCAGCTAAAGGAGATGCTTTAATATATATACATGAAGGTGTGGCAACAGTAAAAATTGGTGATGAAGTGATGGAGGCTCATAAAGGACAAATGGTTGTTATGCCTGCTAATATTCAACATCAAGTTACAGCTAAAGAAGATATGAAAATGCTTTTAGTAGTGGTTAAGGAGGGTTAATATTTTGAAATATTTAAGAAACATAACTCCATTTGAAGCTATTAATATGGCTGATATGATAAAGCATAGTGGAAGTAAAATAGCTAGTAAAGCGCTAATAGATGATAATAACATGGAGATAAGATTTTTTTCTTTTGCCAAAGGAGAAAGTATAGATAAAGAACATTATGAAATGGAAACATTGTTTGTTTGTATAGAAGGATCTATAAAGGTTGTATATAATAAAAATGATGAAACTGTTTTAGAGAAAGGTCGAATTATAGCTTTAGAAGCAAATGTTGATTATGGTTTAGAAGCTTTAACAGATACAAAAATCTTTAATATATTGGTTAAAAATGAAAAATAAAATTTATATAATACATTATTGTGTAAAAGACTGCTAAAATTGAATTTTTAGTAGTCTTTTTAATTTATTTAATTAAGCTTTTTTGTGAATTTTTATATAAATTTTTTCTTTCATATTTTATAATTGAAATATAAACTTATTTTTATTAAGGAGTAATAAAATGTATTTTTCAGATGAATATAAGCAACTTTATAAGAATATTCAATGTATTTTATATAAACAAGATCAATTTTTAGAAAAAGGGTTAATTTCTATAAATAAGAGGATTGAAGCTTTAAAATCTTTAAAAGAAGCTATAAAGTATTATGAAAGTGATATTATGACTGCTTTGAAAAAGGATTTGGGTAAATGTAGCTTTGAAGCATATTCAACAGAGGTTGGATTTATTTATAGTTCAATTTCATATGCAATTAAAAATATAAGAAAATGGAATAAAATTAAAAAAGTTAAAAGTGAGGTAGCTCAATGGATTGGAAAATCATTAATTTATAAAAGTCCTTATGGTAAGGTTTTAATTATAGGTCCATATAATTATCCTTTTCAACTTTTATTTGAACCTCTTCTAGGGGCTATAGCTGGTGGAAATACTGCTGTTTTAAAACCTTCTGAATTTACACCAAATGTTGAATGTGTGATTAAAAAAATTATAAATAAAGCCTTTAAAGAAGAATATGTTACAGTTGTTACTGGAGATTATAAAGTTAACAGCGTTCTTTTAGATATGAAATTTGATTATATATTTTTTACTGGAAGTGTCGGGGTTGGGAAAATAGTTATGCAAAAGGCTAGCCAGAATCTCATTCCTGTAACTTTGGAACTTGGTGGAAAATCTCCAGTTATTGTTCATGAAAGTGCAAAGCTTAGTTTAGCTGCGAAACGTATAATGTGGGGAAAGTTAACTAATGCTGGACAAACTTGTGTAGCACCTGATTATGTATTAGCTCACGTAAGTATTTATGATAAATTGCTTGAAGAATTAAAAAGGGCTACTGTGAATTTTTTCGGAAATGATATTAAATCAAATAGTGAGTTTGGGCGAATTGTAAATGGCAAACATATGAATAGACTTAAACATATACTTGAGAGAGATAAAAATCATATATATTTTGGTGGAAATTTTGATATGGAAGATAAATATATTGCCCCAACTATTTTAAAAGATATTAATTTAGAAAATGAATCTATGAAGGAAGAGGTATTTGGTCCTATCTTGCCAGTTATACCTTATAATGATATAAATGATATAAGTCTTTATTTGAAAGCGCATAAAAATCCATTAGCACTCTATGTATTTACTGAAAACATGTCTTTTGGAGAATATATAATAAAAAAGTTTTCATTTGGAGGAGGGTGTATAAATGATACGATATCTCATGTTGCATCTAAATCCTTGCCTTTTGGTGGAGTAGGGACATCAGGTATGGGGCGATATCATGGAAAAAGTAGTTTTGATTGTTTTACATATGAAAAGGCTATTGTTAAAAAGAGTACAAAAATTGAACTTAAATTAGTATTTCCGCCATATAAAAACAGGTTAGTTTTAGTCAAAAAATTTTTTATGAAGTAAATTGTTTTTATGATATAATATACCTTAAATAACAAAATATAAAAACTTAAACTTGTATATCAAAAGTGGGGGGAATATTTATGACTAAAACTCAAGTGTGTGCTATTACAAGTGGAATATCATCAATTGCTATAACAGGTATTATAGGTTTAGTTATAGTAGGCTTTAAGATAAGTAAAGCAAATTCTATAGTAAAGAAATAACATAAAAAAGAAACTGTATTGTAAAGTTACAGTTTCTTTTTTATGTCTTTAAATTATTTAATAAATCTATTAAGTTGCTGATATAACTCCAGTAGCCATAAGATATATTGCTATAACTGCACCTATTATGATTATAATTGCTATTAAAATTTCGTACCAAGCATTAAATATCTTTTCATTAGATTCTTTTTTAGCCCATATAAATAGTATAAGACCTATTGCAAAAAGAATACAATTTAATAATATGTATTTAGGGCCTGCTGCATATAAGAGCCATATAGTATATATTACCGCCATTATAGATGCAATCATATCTTTAATTTTTCCTTTGGAGCTTTTTATATATATGTCTCCCTTTATAGTTGTTTTTAAAGAAAATAATGCACTTAAAAAATAAGGAATTAATATAGCAGTTGATGCTATGGAATAAAGTATTTCATATCCACTATTAGAAAAATAGGAATATAATATAAGTATTTGAGTTATTATACTTGTAAACCATAATGATGAAGAGGGTGCATTGAATTTATTTTCTTTAGCTAAAAACTTAGGCATAACTCCATCTTTAGCTGCAACATATGGAAGTTCTGCTGTTATTACAGTCCAACCTAAAAGTGCACCAATTAAAGATATTACAAGTCCTACATTTATTATAATAGCTCCCCATTTACCTACAGCAAATTGAAGAATATATGCCATAGATGGATTATTAAGTTGAGATAAGTGCATTCTGTTCATAACACCTAAAGATAAAAGTGTTATTAATATGTATAAAATTATTGTTCCAGAAAGTCCAATTATAGTAGCCTTACCAACATCAGATAATTTTTTAGCTCTTCCAGATACAACTACAGCTCCTTCAATACCAACAAAAGACCAAAGTGTTGCAAGCATTGTACTTTTTACTTGAGTAAATATGCTACCTAAACTTGGACTCCCAAAAAATTCAAAAGAAAAATTGTTAGCGTGGAATAAAATTATTGCAACAACTATAAATACTATGATTGGGATTAATTTGGCAATTGTAACTACTGTATTTACAAATACCGCTTGTTTAATTCCTTTTAATATTAACATATTTATAATCCATATAATTATAGAACCGCAAATTACTGATGGAAGGTTATTTCCATTCAGATTGAATATATTAAAAAAGTATGATAACGCCCCAAATAATAATGAAACATAAGCAACATCACCAAATATAGAGCTTAAAAAATAAATCCATGCGGAATTAAACCCTATATACTTTCCAAAGCCTTCTTTAGCGTAACTATATATTCCGCCAGTTAGTTCTGATTTCTTGTTTGAAAGTAGTTGATAAACAAATGCTAATGAAAAAACACCAATACCTGCTATTATCCATCCAATTATTATCGCAAATCCACCAGCGCCTTGAACAACTTGTGAAGGTAGACTAAATATAGCACCGCCAACCATTGCTCCGATTATAATACCGATAAGACCAATAAGACCTAATTTTTTTTCATTCCCCATTAATTTCCTCCTTAGTATTGAAATTTTTAATTTTATAAAATATCTTAAAAAATCTATATATTATTTAAAATTATATTATTTTTTTTGCAATACAAAATAATTATACACTTAATTTATTTTTATGCAATATATTAGTATAAAAATAAATTAAGTGTTTTTTTATATATTTATTAATTCCAAATGTTTCAATAATATACTTTGTAAAATTAACCATAATTATATATTATACTTCATAAAATATATAATCTTACCATTAAAAATATTTTATATAAGTATTATACTAATAAGTAGGAAAATATTTCATAGGAGGGAATGAAAATGTTAACTCACATGGGAACTAAAAAAATATATACAAATAGACTTTTACTCAGGAAATTTAATGCATTTGATGCAGAGGAAGTATTTAAAAACTGGACCAATGATGAAGAAGTAACGAAATATTTAACTTGGAATCCTCATACTAATTTAAATGTAACTAAAGATTTGTTAGATAGTTGGGTTTTAAATTATAAAATTCCAAGTACATATAACTGGGGGATTGAATTAAGAGATACTTGCAATATAATCGGAAATATAGGAGTAATAAATTTTAATGAAAAAAATTTATCTTGCGAAATAGGTTATTGTTTAAGTAGAAAATATTGGGGAAAAGGGATTATGAGTGAGGCTTTGGAAGAAGTAATAAATTATTTATTCTCAAAAGTAAATTTTAATAGAATAGAGGCGAAACATCATGTAGATAATATAGCTTCAGGTAAGGTTATGCTTAAATGTAAAATGAAATATGAAGGAACTTTGAGGGAATTTAGAAGAGGAAAAAATAAAGAGTTTGTAGATTTAGCTGTCTATTCTATTTTAAAATCAGATTATCATAAATAGAATAGAGTACAATGATGATTTATAGAAAAAAATAATTTTTACTATGGTTTAAAAAGTAGAAAAATACATTTGATGATAGTTTAAAATTTTTTTGTGTAGAAATTTTAAAAATAAATCCCAACCCCCAACTTCGGAAAATGTATATTTTCCGAAGTTGGGGGTTAAATAAAGAAAAACTCCATATTAAATATAAAATTTAGTATGGAGTTTTTCTTTATTTTAATGCGTTTTTATATATTTCAATAGCTGTATATGTTTCCTTGTTTATATTTATAGCTTTACCGTCTATCATTACATAATATAAAGAATTATCTTCTTTTTCATTGTATTCACATGAAGTTTCAATGTAATTTGCATTTGCTTCATAAGGTAGTTCATACATTTCCCCATTTATATCTTTAAAAGTAAATCCCATATCCAATCCCCCCTATTTATTATAATATTATTATATAACATTTAGTAAATGTTTTCAATAATCTTATATGTAAATTTATTCTAATATTGATGTAAATATTCTATTTCATTAAAATTATTTGAATTTGTGTTGGAAAACGTTTAAAATATAAATAGGGGGTGTTTTTATGATAAGATTATTTGAAAATTACATCGGAGAGAATTTTGACAAAATAGAGGATATTGATAATCCAATTTTTCACTTTAGTTTATTAAATGAATTAATTAAATATTATTTAGACAACGATTCTAAAAATTGTGATAAATTAAAAATGAAATTAGAATTGATAAAAAATAATATAAATCATAAGTATAAAATAAGTTCTAACTTTAATTCTGTAACCAAAAACATTCTGGATGAAAAAATTGAATTAATTGAAAAACAACTTTTTTTAAGTAAAAATATGAAAGAGACTGAATATTTAATAGAAGATATTTATGATATTTTAGTTCATGGATATGATTACCGAAATGATCCATATGGGTACATATATAAAATAGGAGTAGCTGCTCCCCCTATTGGTCTACCTTTTGAAAAATATGCTGATAAATTTAGTTTTTATGATAAAATTCATCAACTAAAATCTATGTATCTTATATTAAAAATATTTTCAAATATAAAAGTAGCTGAATTTAAAGAATTTGAAGATTTTTTTGAAAAAATTATATAAAAATAATAAAAAGAACCTCTTGATAAAGATAAGAGGTTCTTTTTATTATTTTAAATGTTTATTTAAAAATTCTATTATTATATCTGTAATCTCTGTTTGAACCCAATATATTCCACCGTGCTCTGCTTCTTTAACTATATATCTAGTTGATTCAATCCCCTCTTTAAGTAATGCTTCATGAAGAATTTTTGTTTGGTATGAAGATACTAAACTGTCTTTATCACCATGCATAAGTAAAAAAGGTGTAGAATTTTTACTTATATAATTTATTGGATTTGCTCTATTTGCTTTTTCTAAATCGTCATTGATTCCAAGACCTAATTGCTTAGTTCTTATAGGCATACCATGAACCCATAGAGCTTCTGGTGCGGCTGATGATTTATGAACTTTTTGAATTATTTCAGAAAATCCATGACCTATTGATGTTAAATCTGATAGTCCATAAATATCTATGGTTGCTTTGATATCACTCTTTTCACTTAAATTATCACCTTTATCAAATTCTTTAAGCCCATTTGTAACTCCCATTAAAGCAGCTAAATATCCTCCTGCCGAATTTCCCATTACAGCTATATTTTCTTTATCTATGTTAAATTTTTCGGCATGTGCTCTTAAATAACGTACAGCTGATTTTACATCTTGTAGAGGTTCTGGAAATATTCCATCTGGAACAGTTCTATATTCTATGCTAACAACTATGTACCCACTTTCTGCGATTTTTAATTTTTGTTGAATATAAGCATCCTTATTAGAACTTACAAATCCGCCTCCAGGAATAAATACCAATGCTGGTAAAGGTTTTTCACTTTGAGATTTTAACATATCCATCTTTAAACAAACATTAGCATATCCCCTTGTATATTGAGAAAATACTATATCTGTTGTTAAATTAACTAATGGTTTTTTTAAATCTAATTCTAATATATTATCCATTAATTATCACCCTTTCTTATTTTTTTATTCTATTATACCAAATTTATCTTGGAATAAAGAAAAATTACTCTCTTTTTATAATATTTTTTTATTTATAAAATTAAGCTATAATATAGCTATGTTAACTTAAAATAAAATGGAGGATTAAATGACCAATAAATACAAATACAGAGATTTTAAATATAGTGCTGAAGTTTTAGAACTTTTAAATATTCCTCTTACAGAGATGGATAAAAAACTTATACATCAGATAGAATTCAATATTCTTGATTCTAAAGGGTATCGAAATTATTCGTATATTATAAAGGATATATATATATTAATTAGAAAGCATAATTTAACAACAAAACAACTAAGCTCTATATATGGAATATCCGAAACCATGATTTTAAGGTGGCTTAAAGAACTTGATTTAAATAGAAGTATAAAAGAAGGAATTGAAGCGAAAAAGACTTCTGAAAAGAAGAATCTTTTTCTTGGAGAATCTAATATTAATAATATAATTACTAACAATCAGATATTAAATAGATTTGGAATAAATATAGAAAATTCTGATTCACCACAAATATTAAACAGCTTTTTAAATTATTTAGAAACTATAAAAGGTAAATCAATTAACACAATACATGAATATAAAAAGGATTTAATTATATTTTTTAGATTTTTAGCTATTTACAAAGGATTAGTTACAGATTCTAAGCTAGAGTTTGATGAAATCCCTATAAATAATATATCAGATGATTTTATAAAATCTATAACTCTTATGGATATTTATGCTTTCTTAACTTTTGTTGAAAAAAGTCGTAATAATCAGACTAAAACTAGAGCAAGAAAAGTTGCTTCTTTAAAATCATTTTTTAAGTTTTTACAAACAAAAGCTAAAATAATAAAAGAAAATCCTACTTTAGAATTGGAAATACCTAAAACCAGAAAGAATTTACCTATACATTTATCACTAGATGAAAGTATGCAACTTCTTAACAATATGAATAAAAATAGCAAGAATTATTATAGAGACTATTGTATAATAACTTTATTTTTAAATACTGGTATGCGTTTATCAGAACTTTGTAGCGTCGATATGACTAAAATAAAAAATGATACACTAACAATTATCGGTAAAGGAAATAAAGAAAGAATAGTTTATCTAAACCAAGCGTGTTTAAAAGCTATAAATGACTATTTAAGTGTAAGAGATGATTCTAAAGTTTCTTTTGAGGAAAAAAAGTTTTTGTTTATATCAGCAAAAAATAGAAAAATAAATCAAAGAACAGTTGAAATGTTAATCAAAAAACATGTGCAAAGTTCAGGACTTACAAATTTAAAATATACTCCTCATAAATTAAGGCATACAGCAGCCACCCTTATGTATAAGCATGGTGGAGTTGATATTAGAAGCATACAAGGAATACTAGGACATGAAAATATATCTACAACTCAAATTTATGTGCATGTAGATGATGATGGGTTAAGAGATGCTGTGAAATCTAATCCATTAGCAAATATAAATAAATAGTAATTTTCGTATTTAATTAAATACGAAAATTACTATTAATAACAAGTAGTAAAAAATCCATAGTTTTAGTTTACATTTTTATATTCATTACTTATATAATCTAGATATTTAACATATAAATAATCAAATGCCCTACTTCCAACCTCTTTCGCTGTTGCATCTCCAAAATATTCTTTTAAGGCTTCTATTTTTTTCGCGTCTTTTTCAAATTGAATTGATATTTTATCTGCAACAAAATAATTATTATTTTGTTTAATGAATTTTATCACACATTGAAGTATATAAGGCATATTTGTCATAACTTTATTTCGAGGTTCCTCACTATTTACTATAACTTCAACTACACAATTTTTATAACTATGTCCAGGTTCCTTTAAATAATTCCATTTTACTAATTTAGTATTATTTCTATTAAATACTATATCATCATTTATATATAAATCCATTCCATTTGCTTCATTTTGAAAAGCTTTGTATAATTTGATATAAAGTGAAAAATTTAAATCCTCATTATAAAAATTTGCTTTTTTATAAGTTAATATACTACCCTTAACAACAACAGGATTAACATTTATATTGTTTAATATTAAATTTAATTTATTATTTTTTAATCTTTGCTTATAAATTTTTCCTAGTTTTTTAATCAAATTTGTTTCAAAATCGTCATTGCATATTTCTTTTTTTACAACATCTTCTAATGCTTTAATTTCTATTCTAGTGCCACTTATTAATCGATTATTATATTCCTCCTCTTCTACTGTATAGCTCCAGTCATAAGCCTTCCAGTTTTTAATTGACATTTGTATCTTACAAGAAAAGTCAGCTCTATTTGAATTTATAATAACAGTATTTCCTAATTTTAAAATAGCCTTTTTCAACCCAACCCCTCTAAATTCATCTAAAGAGGTATTTCCTATTTTAAATATTTCTTCATCAGTTACTTTCTTTTCTATTCCCCCACTATTATCTTGTACTATTATATAATTTTTGTTAATCTTTATTTTTACATTACATATATTATCTCTTTTGTATGTAAGTTTATCATAAGCTTGAATTGAATTATCTATTAGTTGACACAAAGATGTTAAAACATCTTCTTTTTCTGTAAGTGTTTTTCTTAAAAAGTTCTTATCTATTAAAATCCTATTTGTTTCCACCGTACGAATTCCCCTAATAAATAATATATTATTATTTATATGAATTTACTTTTTTCTTGTTACATTATTTTATTAACCAGATAGTAGCAATCTAACTAGTAAAATAAACTTTTAAAATCACTTTTGAAAAAATATTTTTATGTTATAATTATTTCTTAGAAATGCAAATGAAAAATAATTTAGGAGGTCACAAATGATAAAACTTATTGTAACAGATATGGATGGAACTTTACTTAATAAAAATGAAGAACTTCATGAAGATTTTTTTGAAATATTTAATAAATTAAAAGAAAAAAATATTCTCTTTGCTGTTGCTAGTGGAAGGCAAAGAAAAAACCTTGAAATTAAATTTAGAGAAATAAAAGACGATTTAATAATGCTTTTTGAAAATGGAAGTTGTGGTTCACTTAAAGGAAAAACTTTATATAAAAGCCAATTAGATAAGGCTCTTGTACATAAATTTATAGATATTGGAAGAAAAAATTCATATAATATGCTTTTATGCACTGAAGATATGACATATATTGAAAATGTAAATGAAGAATTTATAACAGAACTTAAAAAATATTATGATGATATTACTTTTGTTAATGATTTAAAAGAAATAAATAAACCGATAGTTAAATTTACTATATTTGATCCAAATGGAGCTAAGGAAAATACATTTAAAATTTATAATGAGTTATTTGCAGATAAGGTTAAAATATCAGTATCTACAGTTAAATGGCTACATATAATAAATAAAGAAGTAAGTAAAGGATTTGGTGTACAAGCACTTCAAAATCACTTTGATATAAGTCCAGAAGAAACAATGGTATTTGGTGATGGACTTAATGATTTAGAAATGATACAATCTGCAAAATATTCCTATGCAATGGAAAACGCAGTTGATGAATTAAAGTCAGAGGCTAAATTTATAGCTCCATCTAATGATAAAAATGGTGTATTAGAAGTAATAAAAGATAAACTACTTTGTAAATAATAAATCTTTTGAAAAATAAATTTTAAATAAAAATAGTATATTTAAATCTTATATAAGTTTAAATATACTATTAAAATATTTTTTTAATTTTAGTTTCTTATAACTTCAACCTTATATCCATCAGGATCTGTTACAAAGTAATATCTAGGTTTTTCTCCTGGTAGACCTTTTAAATCTGTAACTTCATATCCTAAAGATTTATGTTTTTCTCTCATTCCTTCTAGGTCAGAAACTCCAATTGCAGTATGACTAAATCCATTTCCAAGTTCATATGGCTTTTCTGGATCATAGTTGTAAGTTAATTCTATTTCATATCCGCCAACTTTATCTGATAGATATACTAAAGTAAACTTATATTCTGGAAAATCTTTTCTTCTAGTTTCAATAAGTCCTAAAGCATCTCTATAAAATTTTAATGATTTTTCTAAATTCATAACCCTTATACAAGTGTGTAACATTTTAACTGACATAATTCTATTTCCTCCATGAATACATTATTTATTTTTATATTAACTTATATGTAATATTTATACAAGTACTTACTTTTTTATCAGATGCTATATTATTTTATACTTAAAAGTATTACAAACTCTTTATCCAATTTGAAATATTTTTTACAAGTTCAGTTATCTTATTAGGTTTACTTGTTTTAGATGTTTGAGTTGTTGCAAATGCAGCATTTCCATAAGTAAATATATTATTTTCATATACACCACTACCCTGCGTATTTGTACCATTTGCTACAACCCAATCACTTCCATTAATTATAAATTTAAATTCTAACTGTGTTGAATTTTCAGATACTGGAACATCAATACTAAACACTCCATTATTATAACTCATTTGTTTAGTGTCCCATACGTCATTAGATAAATAGTGAATATTAACTGTTTTAGCATTTGCATTAGTATATTCAACCTTGACATATCCATTTCCTATTTCTGTAACTTTAGTATCGCCTTGTTTGTCATTTTGAGTTATCTTGTATGTATTATAGCTGTTTTGTGTAGAATTACTTTTTCCAGTTGTCCAACTAGCATTATCCACTTTAAAATTATACTCTACACTATCTATACCACTAGGTATATCAACAGTAGCTTCCCAAACACCATTACCTTCATTAGTCATATCATATAATGACCAACCATTTACATTTATATTTAAAGCTACTTCAGTAGCTGTTACATTAGTAAAGGATATATTTAATTTACCATTACTATATTTTGCGTTTACAGTACCTGTGATATCTATAGGTTGTACATATATCTCAACATTTCCTTTGTCAGGATTAATATTTTTTAGTGCGGATTCAAAAATTGTTGTATTACCTATTTTGGCACTAGTAACTTTATATCCTTTTGGTATATAAGTTGTTAAATCAACTGATGAATCACTTGTAGTTAAATTATTATTTGAAATTTCTTTATTTGTATTACTGTCTATACATTTTATATTTATTGTTGTTGGATTCTTTTCTAAATAAATAGTAACAGTATTATCACTTAAATTTATTTTCTTTAATGTATCTATGTCTATACTTTTACCATCAATATTAGCATTTTTTATTGAATATCCATTAGGTATATTAGAAGTTAAATCTTCTGTTTGATTTATATTGCCTGTGTATGTCTTACTTATTGTTTTATTATTATCTGTGTTATAAACATAATTAACTTTTAAAGTTTTACTAACAGGCTTAATTTGAATTACCATATTATCTATTTGAGATAATTCTATTTTATCATCACTAGGTATTTTATTGTAATTATTAATATTCTTTATAGTGTATCCAGTAGGACAAAGTTTATTTAAATCTACCTCTTCATTACAGTCACCTGTAATAGTTGATGTTGTAATGGTTGTTCCATTTTGAGAGTTAACCCATTTTATATTTTTAGATAATGTATTTGGTAACATATAAACACTTAAATTATTATTTTGTATCCACCAAGTAGCATTAAATGAATCCATATTTTCATCTAAAATATGTACTCCGTTACTATTTAAATAATCAAATTTATATCCATCTGTTTTTACAAAGTCTGTCATATTTACAGGTTCTCCATAGGTATAGGTTAGAGTTTTAGTATCAATTACTTTACCTGTAGTTTCATCATAAAAATTAACCTTAACATTATACTGTGTTTTGCTAACATATGCAGTAAAGTTATTTGAAAGATCTAAATTTACTGCACTACTAGGTATTACTTCACTATCAATATTATCTAATATGTATTCGGTAGACATTATATTATATAAATTTTTTATAGAAGGATATCCTATTAAATTATTATTAAATAACTGTTGTTTGTTTTCAGTTTCTATAGTATCACCACTATCATTAACTAACTTATTTAATGTATATCCCGTAGGTATTAGATTAGTTAAATCTTTTTTAGACGGATAGTTTGTTAGACTATCTTTAGCTAAAACTTGACCATTTTCTGTTTTTATGATTAATGTAGAACTATCTTTTTCTGGTGTTAGGTATACTTTTAAATTTTTCATACCCACTCCAGTAATTGTTTTAACCTTATCTAATCTTGCGTAGCTTACTTCTGCATAATCAAACTTATAGCCATCAACCTTAGCTATGTCTTCTATGTTTATTTTTTTATCTACATTCACATTTAAAGTTTCTGTAGTTATTAACCAACCATTTTTACTATTATATACAGGAACTTTTAAAGTGCTAGTAACAGGCTTTACATTTATCACTATATTATTATTGTTAGAATTACTTATTTTACTTAAATCTTTGGCAGATATTGATGTTCCGTTATTTGTAGCACTAACAAGTTCATATCCTTGAGGAATTTCACTTGCGACATTTGTGTACCCTGTTTTAGATACTTGAGAACTTGCATTATATATAGGGGTTTGACCATCTAACATTTCTACGTTCAATGTTCTCATTTGATTCTCTACATACGCTGTAATATCTCCAGCAGCAACTGGTATATTTTTTAAAGTATAATCACTCTTAACTCCATTTATTTCTATACTTGCAACTTTATATCCACTAGGAACTAATGTAGAAAAATTGCTACCTTTATCAGAAATTTCATAGACTGATGCACTAGATACTTTATTACCTGTGCTAGAATCTATAAATATTAATTTATATTCCTTTGGTTGTATTTTTATAGTTATATTCCCATAAGTAGAATTAGGAATATAATTTAATTCAGCAACATTTACATATGTTCCATTTATATTTAAATTAGCTATCTCATATCCCTTTGGTATCATGTCTGATAAGTTTGTATGTCCATTATTATTTGCAATTTGTATACTTTTAGTACTAAATACTTTTTTACTATCTTCTATCTTTATAGATAAAGTATTTTCATTTGGAGATTCATAAATGTTTATATTTCCAACTCTTGAACCACTAAACTCAGTTATATTAGTTCCACCTAAAACAACTCCATTATTTTCAACATATTTAAAAGTGTATCCATCTAACTTTCCTATATCCTTAAAATTTAGATTTTTGTTGTATGTATAATTTAATTTTTCTGTTTTTAATAAAGTTCCTGTTTCAGAGTTATAAAAATTTACATTAGTGCTATATTCTATAGGGTCTACATTAATAACAATATTATTTACACTTGAATTACTTATATTTTGCAAATCAGTTTCAGATATATTTTTTCCATTATCAGTAGCTGAGCTAAATTTATACCCATTTGGTATTAATTTAGATAAATTACTTTTGTAATCTGTATTATATACTTCTATACTGTTATTTTCTAAAATAGTATCGCCACATTGTACTTTATAAGATAATTTATTATAAACAGGTTCTACACATATATGTACATCATAATTAGTTGAATCAGGGATAGATGTTATATCTTTTTCGGATACAGGTTGTCCATTTAAAGTTGCAGATACAAATTTATAACCATTTGGTATAACTAATGTTAAATTTGTAGTTTTATCACTATTATTTACATTTAATTTCCCTTTATTAACTTCATTATTATTGCAAGTAACATTGTAATTTATAGTGTTTAATAATGGAGTATATGTAAAAACATTATTATTATTTATACATTGAACCCCATGTCCTAATGCATCTTTTCCATCAACTACAAATTTATATAAGAATTCATTACCTTTTATAGGAAGAGGTACTGTAATTGACCAAACTCCATTTCCACTATTTCTTAAATTCACAGACTGATTTCCAACAACTAAACTTATACTTTTTGCATTAGGATCATTATAAGTTATAGTTGCAGTTCTAGCCGAATTATTTGTTTTTGTAGTAACTAATCCAACATTACTCTCCTCTTCAACCGCTATAATTACATCTGAATTTTTGTTATTGCTTATATTTTGAATTTGATTTAAAGTACTGTATATACCATTTAATCTGCTAGCAACATAAATATACCCCTTTGGAATAAGATTACTTGCGTTGAAATTTCCATTTAATTCGTCTATTTTTTGTGTTCCAGAACTTATTTCCTTTTGAGTTAAAGAGTTTACTAATTTCCAATTAATATTATGTGTTATAGGAGCAACAGTTATATTTACACTGCTATTGCCAAACATATTAAAATTATTAAAATTATTAAAATTATTATTTCCTACAATTTGATATCCTTTTGGAACAAAATTAGTCAAATTAACTATGCTATTGCCTATTTGATAGGTTAAGTTTCCATCTTTTATTACGCTACCATTGCTATCTTTAAAGGCATATTTAAAGTTATATGTTTTTTTATTTACATTTATAACAACACTGCTATTAGTTGAAGCATACACGTTTTGTAAATCACTTTCAGATATGCTTTTTCCATTCATTGTTGCCGAAGAAAATTCATAACCATCTGGTATATTATTTTTAATCAAATTTACAGGATTACCAATACCTTTTTGCGTTGCCTCTACACTTTCTTCTTTTAAATAAGAACCATTGTATTTTATATAATAATTAATTTTATAAGTTATAGGAGTTATATTTACAACTACTGTTTCATTACTTTGTATGTTATTATCCGTTCCACTTACATTAATTTCTTTATATCCATTAGGTATATTTATATTTACACTTCCATTATAATTTACTTTTTGTGTTTCGTTTTTTACTACTTTATTGTTATATATGTATTTAACATTTATATTAAATAATTTATTTTGCGTGTTTTGATTTAGTGCCTGTTCACCATCTGTAATATCATACTTACCAGAGTATTCTATAGTCGTTTTAGGTAGAGTCTGTCCATATACTAGTGTTACTGGTATACTTACACCTCCTGCAACTAATGAAGCACTTATTGCAATACTAGCTACTTTTTTGTTCATCATGTTCTGTCTCCTTAATAAGTAATTTATAAATTATTTGTCATACATTAATTAAACCCGTTAGGTTGCATAGATAAAAATATATACAAGCAAATCATAATTATAAAACCTAAAATAATTACAATTTTTAAAATTAAGTTCATTTTTTTAAACTTTTTATCTTTTTTCTCCTCTTCAACTAAATCTACCATGTCTGATGTATCTATTTTAAATTTATCGTCCATAACATACATACACTCCTATTTATTTTTCATTCGCATATGTTATTATATCACTTTTCTTCATTTATGATATCCTTTAATGCAAACTTGGTAAAAAAATGATGGTAATTTTTTTTATTATGTAAAAATTAAGATATAAAAAAATGATAATATGTTATTTTATTGAATTATTCATAATAAAGTATACATTAATATATTTTTTATTTTATAATATAATTAAACATTTAAAAATTATAAATTGGAGATGATAGCATGGAATTTTTAGCAGATGGTGTTATAGTTATACTTTTTTTATTTTTATTAATAGGTTTTGTAGGAATTATGTGGGATATATCAAAAAAACGTAAACTATAATATAGTAAAATATTAATTTAAAGTTAAAGACTTAAAAAGGATGTGCATAAAATGAAGTGTGAAATATTTGAATACAAATCTGATATAGTAATAGAAAGGGCTAATACCCAAAATTTAATGAATGAACTTAATGAATATTTAGGTACAAAAGAATATAGTTTAGAAGTGTTACTAGGGGAAGTATCTCTTAGAATATATGAATCTAATAGGCATTATATAGAAATATATTCTTCAGCAAATACCCTTACAAATGAATATGAAATTATTCCTATTGTATTAAAATATTCTGATAATAACAGTTACATAGTATTCAAAAAAAAGGAAACTGAAGATTTATTTGGTTGGAAAAATATAAATGGAGAAATTGTTGAATTATATAAATAGTTTTATATAAAAAATTTATAATATTATTACGAGGTTGTTTATGGATGAAAAAATAATAAAAAACATAGCAAATACAAATTTATTTAATGGCATTAGCGAAAATGATACTGGAAAATTATTAAGATGCTTTAAATGTAATATAAAGCATTATAAGAATGGTCAATACATAGTTTTTGCTGGAGAAAATTTAAAAGAAATAGGGTTAATAATAAGTGGTGAAATTTCAGTTTTAAGAGAAAATATAGATGGAAGTAAAAGTATTATGACACTTTTAAAATCTGGTGATACTTTTGGAGAAGTTGCAGCTTTTAATGGTGATTTAACTTGGCCATCTAGCATTTCAGCACAAAGTGATTGCAGTATACTATTTTTTAATCCCCAATTTATATTAAATCCGTGTTCTAGTAGCTGTACATTTCATAAAAAATTAATAAGTAATACTATAAAATTGATATCAAATAAAGCTAAAATACTAAATCAAAAGGTAGAATATTTATCTATAAAAAGCATAAGAGGAAAAATTTCTAAATATATACTGTCTGAATATAATAAGACTAAAAGTTTATATATAAATTCATCTTTAAATCGTGAAGAATTGGCTAATTTCTTTAATATAACACGCCCATCTCTATCAAGAGAACTTTGCAAAATGAGAAATGAAAAAATAATAGATTTTAATAAAAACAATTTTAAAATATTAAATTTAGAAAGTTTGATACAAGGTATAAAGTAATAAATATACTACAAATTGAATATAAAAAAATTAAAGCCAGTAAAATTAATATTATACTGGCTATTTTAATGAAATTAAATATTATACATTATCTAAAAATTGAACTTCACCATCTAAATCATAATAAGCTCCAACAATTTTTAACTTTCCTTCGTCTACTAATTTTTTTATTGCAGAATCTTTTTCTATTTGTTGTATAACATCATAAACATTATTATGTGATGCTTCATCTATTGAGCTTGCATTTTTTACAGCCGGTTCAATTTCCTCTACTATATCCTTTATATTTCCACTCACTTTTTCACCATTTTTTACACTATTATAAGCCGCTGTAACTGCTCCACAATTTTCATGTCCCATCACAACTAATAAAGGAGTGTTTAAGTGCTCTACTGCATATTCGATAGAACCTAATGCTAAATCATCAACAACATTTCCAGCTAGCTTTATATCGAAGATATCTCCAAGTCCAGTATTAAAGATATTACTAGTTACAACTCTTGAGTCTGAACAAGATACAACAACGGCAAATGGATTTTGTTTATTTTGTAAAGAAGCTCTTTTTGAACTAGAGATATCCATTGATTGGCTAGTATCGTTAACATATAATTTGTTTCCTAATTTTAATCTATTTAAAGCATCATCACCATCATTAATAACCATATCATCTAGGGTTATTTCCTTCTGTGTAGCAATGTCATTGTTATTAGATGCATTTACTATTGAAAATGTACCTAGACCAACTATTGTTAATATTCCAGATAAAAATAATGCTATTGTCGTTTTTTTCATTTATAATTCCTCCATTTATATAAAGAATTAAATTTTGTATATATTAATGATATCAGTATATCAATTAACATAATTAACTTCAATATGAAAAAAAATAATATTAAGGATAAAATAATATATTTTATATATTTATCTCTCGTATTCTCTTATTTTCTATATTTTACATATTATAAAATTGTTGATTAATTTAAATAATAATATTTTTTAGTCTTTTCACCCTTTTCTTATTCTTATATAATATAATTATTTATAGTATATCTAATTTATAAATGTAGAAAATATCATTGATTAGTATTGAAATAAAATTTAATTTGATATAATATTACAATTAAGGAAATAAAAAAATGTAGAAAAGAGGTGATTTTATGAATAGTAAGATTGTTAATTTTATACTACTTAGTTTAGCTGGGAAAATAATTGGTGATTTAATGAGTAAAAATGATTTTACTAAAAAGAATAAATCTAATTTGCCAAGCTTTAAAGGTGTTTTAGAAATAAAACATAGTATAAATGGAAGAATCAGATTTTATATTCCTATGTTAAATAACAATGAAGAGGCTAAGGAACTTTTAATTGGACAACTATCAAGAGTCTCTGCAATTAAAGTTGTAGAGGTAAATACAATTACAAACAGTCTTTTAGTTGTTTATGATGAAAAAGCAGTTGATCCAGCAGTACTAATAGGAGTTATAGCAAAGCTTTTGGGTTTAGAAGAAAGCTTAACTAAAAAACCTGAAGCATTAGTGACTAGAGAACTTAAAAATATGAAAGAAGCTGTAAATATGGCTGTTTACGAAAAGACAAGTGGTCTTTTAGATATAAAATCTATAATAACTATTTTACTTGTAGTTAGTGGATTTGTAATAGTTAGAAGAAATCCTCTGTCACTTCCTAATGGATATACCCTATTAAGATGGGGAACTAGATTATAAATATAGGAGAAAAGTATGAATTTTAAAAAGTTTATAATAGGACAATTAATGAAAATTAAAGTTTCTCACAGCTTACCAGGGAGACTTAGACTTAAGGTTAGTTCTTTAAAGCTTATTCCAAAAGAATATATAGTTTATGAAAAGTTTATAGATGAATCATTAAAAAAATTAGACGGTGTAACCTCAGTTGAAATAAATAATTTAACAGGAAGTATCTTAGTTATATATGATGTTAATATTACATATGAAAAAAAGATACTAAGATGGATTGAAAAATTAAAAGAAATAGGTCTTAACAACTTTGAGTTAATTGAAAAATACGGAGAAAGTAATTTAGATTTTGTTATAAAGACTATAAATCAACAATTAAATGAAGCTGTTAAAAAACTTTAAAAATGTCTTAACAAGGAGGCAACTATGAAAGGTAATGCAGTAATTAATACCGTTGTTAAACATAGTATTAAAGGACGATTAAGACTATTTTCAAATAGCATTAAATATTTAGGGGATTATAAAGAGATTATTGAAAAAACTTTAAATGAAAATGATGTTATAAAATTAGCATCACTAAATCCTATAACTGGTTCTATATTAATAGAATATAATCCTTTAGCTTATAAAGATGATATACAAGAAATAGTCCATAGGGTTCTAAATAAATATTCATTAGCAATTTCTCAAGTTAAAGCAGAAAAACGTGTGAATACTAAACAAATAATAAAAAATGAAAAAACCGAAACATCTAAAGATATTTTAAAAAGAGTTGTATTAAATGCAGGAACATTAGGTTATGTGTTAGTAAAAGAAAAATTAAATTTAAAAGACTTTTATAATGTTGACAGATTTGGAGTGTTTGGAAAATTTTTAACAATACCTGCTCTTGTTTCTCTTTATTTAAATAAGGGACTTTTAGATAATGGTATTAGAGGTGCTATAAGAGATAAAAAGCCTAATGCAGATACACTAACTTTAACTTCAATAGTATCTAGCCTTTTACTTGGAAATGATAAGTCAGCTTTAACAATAACTCTTTTATCAGATATTGCAGAACTTATGACAATTTATACAATGGAAAAAACAAGAGATTCTATCAAAAAAATGTTGTCTGTAAATGAAGAAGAGGTTTGGAAGCTATTGGATAATGGTAGCGTTAAAAAGATGCCTGTTAATAAAATAAAAAGAGAGGATTTAATTGTAGCTTATACAGGTGAAAAAATTTGTGTAGATGGTGAAGTTGTTCAAGGTGAAGCTATAATAGACCAATCTTCTGTAACAGGAGAATATATGCCTGTAACTCGAGGAATTGGTGGAAAAGTTTTTGCAGGAACAATTATAAAAAGTGGAAGCATAACAATAAAAACTGAAAAAGCAGGTGATGATACTGTTGTATCTAGAATTGTTCACTTAGTTGAAGATGCAGCTTCTAAAAAAGCACCTATTCAAGATTATGCAGATAAATTTTCCACTTATTTAGTACCAGCAAACTTTTTATTTGCAGGCTTAACTTATTTATTAACTAGAAATATGAGTAGAGCTTTAAATATGATGGTAATAGATTATTCTTGTGGAATAAAGTTATCAACAGCTACGGCTTTTTCTGCTGCTATAAACAACGCTGTAAGGCATGGAGTTTTGATAAAAGGTGGAAATTATCTAGAGGCATTAGCTAGTGCAGACACTATGATACTTGATAAAACAGGAACTCTAACTGAAGGAAAACCAGCTGTTACAGATATAATGATTATAAATAAAGATTATACTGAAGAAGATATTTTAAAAATAGCTGGTGCTGCTGAAGAAACATCATCACACCCTATGTCCGTTGCAATAATTAATAAAGTTAAAGAAGAAAATATAAAGCTTCCTTTACACGGAGAAGTAATAACGCATATTGCAAGAGGAATAGAAACTACAATAGATGGTGAAACAGTTTTAGTTGGTAGTAGATTATTCTTAGAAGAAAACAAAATATCTTTAAGGAATATATCTAAAAAGGAAGAAAAAATTCAAAGCTCTGGTGGAAATATTATATACGTTGCTTTTAAAGGAAAATTAATTGCTTTAATTTCTGTAAAAGATAAGATGAGAGAAAATATGAAAAAAACAATCAATAATCTTAGATATCAAGGCGTTGATGATATAGTTCTTTTAACTGGTGATTTAGAGGAACAAGCTAAAGAAGTTGCGTTAAAAATGGGCGTTGATGGATATAAAGCTGAACTTTTACCATCTGATAAAGCAGAACAAGTCTTAAAGTATCAATCTAAAGGAGCTAAAGTTGTAATGGTTGGTGATGGTATAAATGATGCCCCTGCCCTAGCCTATGCAAATGTTGGAATTGCTTTAGGTGGAGGAAGTACTGATGTAGCTATGGAAGCTTCAGATATTACTATAAATGGTGATAATCCAATGATGATTCCGACAATAATGGATTTATCAAAAAATACTATGCAAGTAGTTAAACAAAACTTTGGTCTTGTAATTGGAATAAATAGTTTAGGTCTTATGTTAAGTGCTATTGGAAGATTACCTGTTTTATGGGGTGCTATACTTCATAATTCTAGTACAATATTTGTTGTTTCAAACTCTATAAGGCTTATGTTCTTTAACATGGAAAGAGGAGTTTAATATGAATAATCCAACAATTATTATAGCACATAACATAAAAGATAGAATAAGAATGAAAATGTCCCATCCTTTAAGAAATGAAAAAGAAGTTATTAACGAACTTCTAAAAAGAGATGGCATAAATGATGTAGTTTATAATAAAATTACAAAATCAATAGTTTTTAATTATAGTGATTATAAGGTTCCAATAGATGAGCTAATAATGAGGTTTGTAGTTGCTTATTCAAAAGACTTTGACCTTATACCTATAAGATTTGTTCATAAATTATCTAGCAAAAAAATACCGCCAATGACTTACTACTCTTTAGCAACAATAATTATAGGTAGTGTTAGTAAATATATAACTACAAATTCTAATATACATGATTTTCTAAATTGGGCTGCTGTTGGAACTACTTTAGGTGCCATAGGTGAACATGCCTATAATGAAATAAATGAACGAGGTTATTTTGACCCTGAAATTGTTTCTGTTATGTATTTAATAAACTCTATAAGTAAAGGAAACTTTCTAAGTTCATCAGCTATAACATGGCTTACAACCTTTGGTAGACATCTTTTTGATGCTTCAAATGGAAGAATTATGATTAATGTTAGAGAGATAAAAAATCAATCAACTCTTGAATCTTATTATGATTTATTAGTTGTTCCAGATTTAGATAGAAAAAAAAGGACTAACACTTTAAAAATGTTTTTAGAAAAGTTTATTGAAGGACAAGGAAGCACTATGAAGAAAAATTTTGTTTTAACTAGTAATGAATTAGTTAAATCACAGGATAAAATTTTATCAGGTTTTGAAAAAGGCCCATCTTTAATGGTGATTGGTGAAAAAAGTACAAAACTTTTTAATAATGCATTAAGATAATATTTTTTAGAGTTAAATCTCTAAATTAATATAAAAAATATATAATAATTTTTAGGAGGAAATATTATGTTTTTAAATGGAAAAATAAACAGAGATCATATAACAGGAGCTTTAGTGGGTGTAGGTGTTTGTGCCGTAGGATATTATATATACAAAAAAAATCAAAATAAAGTAGATGATTTTTTAAGACAACAAGGTATAAATGTTCCTTCTCAATCTGCTAACTTTAGTAATATGTCTTTACCTGAATTAATGGAAACTAAAGAAACTTTAGAAGATTTAATAGCTGAAAGACAATTAGAATCTCAAGGAACATCTACTGAAGTAGTAGAAGCTCAATAAAATATTATAAAGCAATAAAATAAAAAAAGGCATGAGATAAATCCCATACCTTTTTTTATTTTGTTAAGCACCAACTACTTGATATTGGTATACAGATATAGTAAGATTTAATAATAATTTTTCTGTAATTGTATCATATAAATTACTAGTTTCGTCGCATCTATTGCTCATAAATACTGTTTCATTAATAGTATAAGAATCTAATTCATATTGATAAGGTTCGTTAATAGTTACAGTTTGAGTATAATATCTTTGGCAATCTGCTTGAGAAACTGATCCTCTATCACATACAGCTGTACAGTTATTTAAATAAGCTGTTTCAACCATATTAGGAGATGCAGTAACATCTTGACCAGCAAGAGTTATTGGGTTTGCAAAATCAAATTTAACTTTTGCAGTTATATCATTAAGAGTATTTGTCATTGCTAAACATCCTGTAGGACAATCAGCAGTTGTTCCTTCTACTGGTGTTGCATAAGAGATATTTTTTAACATATAACCTTGACCAAATATATAGTTACCAGATACGAAAACTTGATCTAATACAACTCTTCTTTCAATTTTCTTTATATCATAAAATCCTTCTTCTATATAAATTTCATCTCTTACAGGTTGACTAATTGTTATATTACCAACTCTAACTAATACTTTATTTCCACCAGTTGCGTTTTGTGTTTGACCAGAAGAGAAAACTCTTGTATCTACTTGTACATTATCTGTACAATAATCATTAACTATATCTCTTTCACATTCATCATTCATTATTTATACACCTCATAAATTTAATCTTATTTCTTTTGTTTTCTTAATATATTATATTGAATATGGTCGAAAAATGTTACATTTTATATTTTATGTGGTAATTTTTTGTAATATAATTATATATTTTTTATTTTAAATTGTTTATATTAGTATTTTTTTAGCAAGTAGCTATTGACTTAGAGTTAACTCTAGGGTATATAATGATACATATAGCGGAAATAACTATTTTAATAATTGTTTTAAAATAATATAGTAAAAAAACAATTGTACATATTTAGGAGGAAAAATGGATTTTAACATTTTAAATAAAATAAATACACCAGATGATGTTAAAAAACTTAACACAGCTGAATTAAAAGAATTAGCTTCAGATATAAGAGAAGCGTTATTAAGAAAAGTTAGTACTAAGGGTGGACATTTTGGACCAAATCTTGGAATGGTTGAAGCAACTATAGCTATGCATTATGTATTTAATTCACCGGTTGATAAAATAGTTTATGATGTATCTCATCAATCATATCCACACAAAATGTTGACAGGAAGAAAAAATGCTTTTACAAATCCTGAAGAATATCATTCTGTAACAGGATATACTTCTCAGCATGAAAGTGAGCACGACTTTTTTACAATAGGACATACTTCAACTTCAGTTAGTTTAGCTTGTGGTCTTGCAAAAGCTCGTGATGTAAAAGGTGAAAAAGGAAATGTTATCGCTGTTATTGGTGATGGATCTTTAAGTGGTGGAGAAGCTTATGAAGGATTAAATAATGCTGCTGAGTTAGGAAATAATATGATAATTGTTGTAAATGACAATGATATGTCTATTGCTGAAAACCACGGTGGTTTATATAAAAATTTAAAATTACTTCGTGAAACTAAAGGTCAAGCTGAAAATAACTTCTTTAAAACTTTAGGTCTTGATTATGTATTTGTAGATGGTCATGATATAGAAGCCTTAATTGAAACTTTTTCAAAGGTTAAAGATATAGACCATCCAATAGTAGTTCATATGTATACTATTAAAGGAAAAGGATATGATAAAGCTGTAGAAAATAAAGAACCTTTCCACTATACAATGCCATTTGACTTGGAAACAGGAAAACTTTTAGGAGATTTCTCAGCTGAAACATACATAAGTATTTTAAGTAATTTCTTAGAAGAAAATGCTAGACGTGATAAAAAAGTTGTAGGAATAACTGCAGCAACTCCATCATTTATGGGACTTAATAGTTTAAGAACTCCAGAGTTTAAAGGCCAATATATTGATGTTGGAATAGCTGAAGAACATGCTATAGCATTAGCTTCAGGTATGGCATCTCAAGGAGCTAAACCAGTAGCTGTATTTATGAGTTCATTTATACAAAGAACATATGACCAATTATCACAAGACCTTGCTATAAATAATAATCCTGCACTTATAGTTGTTAATGCTGGTGGAATATCAGGAGCTGATGTAACTCACCTTGGATTATTCGATATACCTTTAATATCTAATATACCAAACATAGTTTATCTTGCTCCAACTAGTAAGGAAGAATACCTTGCAATGCTTCAATGGGGATTAGATCAACAAGAACAACCTGTTGTAGTTCGTACTCCAAGTGCTGAAGTTGTTTCAACAGGAGAAAAAATTGAACCTGATTTTAGCAAATTAAACACTTATAAAAAAGTAGCTCAAGGAAACAAAGTTGCAATTATTGGACTTGGAGCTTTCTTTAAACTTGGACAAGAAGTTAAAAAACATTTAAAAGAAACAACAGGAATAGATGCAACACTTATAAATCCAAGATTTATAACAGGATTAGATAAAAATATGTTAAATAGCCTTGTAGAGGATCATGAAGTAGTTATAACTCTTGAAGATGGATTATTAAATGGTGGATTTGGTGAAAAAATTGCTAGATTCTATGGAGATAAAGATGTTAAAGTTCTAAATTTTGGTGCTACTAAAGAATTTACAGATAGCGTACCAGTTGAAGAATTATATACTCGTTATCACTTAACAAAAGAATTAATTGTTGATGATATAAAATCTGCTCTTAAATAATACAAAAATAAATCCTATATCTTAAATTAAGATATAGGATTTATTTTGCAAATATTTTAATATTTTTATTTCTAAAAATGAACAAATCTCATATAGAAGTATATAAAATTTGCCTACTCTCTCATTTTTCTTACTGCTTCAAAAAAATCTTTGAAAGCACTTTCATTTTTGGAAAATAAATTAGTTACATCTTCTTTAGCCTTTATGTATTCTTGAGAATTAATATCATTATTAACTATAATTCTCATTGGTTTATGAAATTTCATAAATAATATTGGATGTTTCTTTGCAAATGATTCCATCTCTTTACAGTGTCGTTCTTCTTTAGTTGCTGTCCTTAGCCATTCAAATACATAATCGTACATAGTTATCTGTCCTTTCCAAAAAAATTAAATTAAATATAATTTCATTAAATTTAATATAATATAATATAGAAACAATGTCAATATTATTATTTAAAAGGTTAAAATTAAATTAAATTTATTTATTCTTATTGAAATAAAATTTAATATATGATAAATTATACTTCATTAGAAATATACGGGGGGATTTTATGAAAAGATTGATTATAAGCTTACTTTTTAGTGCATTATCTTTATATATTTGTTCTCATTTAATGAATGGAATGTATATAGGTTCGATAGGAACATTAATTGTATTGTCAATAGTTATAGGTGCATTAAACATTACTGTTAAACCTATAATGAAGTTTTTTTCATTCCCTATAACTATTTTAACTTTTGGTTTATTTTCTTTAGTTATTAATGCAATAATACTAAAACTTGCTTTTTTTCTAGTACCTAATGCTAGTTTAGTTGGATTTTTTAATGCTATTATAGCTTCAATTCTATTATCTTTTTTAAATTGGATATTCAATGGATTGGTAAGATAATAAGAATATATTAAAGTCTTCATTTTTAATAAATTTAAAAATGAAGACTTTTTATAATTTAATTATTAATTTGTTGATTATATTATAGAAAATATTTTTTAATTTTCGTTAATAATTTCTAAAATATCTTTTAATGCTTCCTTTGCTTCCTTAACTGGAAGTATTGGATATACATGCATCATCTTTTTCTTTTCAGTAAATTTAAGTTTTATTTGTTTTTCTTCACACATTTTTTTAAATTTTATTCCATCTGGATATAGCATATCATACGTTCCAAAAAATATGTACATATCATTTAAATTATCTAGTTCTCCATACATAGGTGATAAGTATGGAGTATGTAAATCATCTTCTCCTGCATATTTAGTTGTTTCTTCAGCAAGTTCATAACTAAGCCAAGGATCGTTTTTTTCCATGGCAGCAATATCAGGATTTGTTTCAGCCATATCAAGATATGGGGAAATCATAATATTTTTTTGTGGAAGAGGTATATTGTTATCTCTTAAATACATGCAAAATCCAAGAGCAAATCCCCCTCCTGCGGAATCTCCCATAATTATAATATTATCATTATTATATTTTTTTAACATATCATTATAAATTTCTATAACCATTTCATAAGATTCTTTATATGTACGAGGCACTAAAGGATAATCTGGTGCTATTATATCTCTATTTGTTTTATTAGCAATATTAATTAAAAACTTCCAATGAGCTTTAGCAAAACTATTAATATATGAGCCACCATGTAAATATAATATAGCTTTTTTGTTACCTTTATTTTTATAAAGAGTAAATACATTTTGACCATTTACTTGTCTGCATTCTTTATGTAAACCCTTTAACATCTTATCAGGTGGATTACTATAATCACCACCATTCATCAAAAATTTACCACCCCCATGTTTTACATCAAATATTCGGAATGTGGTTCTTAAACACCATGCCGAAAAACTCATTAAAAAATCACCTCATTTATTCATTAAATTATGACTTAAGAAAAGGTATTTTCACCCTTTTTCCTTTAAATTCATACACAAAAAAATGTTCTACCGTATATTCTTCATTTTCTTGAGAAACAATTTTTTCATATTTGGTATTCAATATTGTAAAATTTTCTTTAAACTCTTTAGCTATGCTCAAAGGAACAGGTATTTTTACCTCTTCATTATTCACTTTTGCATTAAAAACTTCTAAATCAGCATTATATACACCTATATTAATAGTCTTTTTATACTTTTCGTAATAATAATTAAATATATCATCAATGTTAATAGTCACTCCAGAATCAACCAAAAAAGAATATTCTTTAATTTTATTCTTTAATTTTATTAATTCTTCATTTTTATTTTTTAATGTATATTCTAATTTTTTAACATCTTCGTCAATTTCCTCTGTTATTTGAATTTTTAAAGCAGCTATTTTTTCTTTAATATAATTATTTTCTTTATATGTCTTTGTTATATCATCTATTTTAAAATTTTTGCGTTTTTCATAATCCGTAGTTTTTTCAAACTCATTTTTTTCTCCAATTTCTAAAGTTACAGCCTCCATTATATACTCATTTAAATTTTCATTTACGACCTCATTTACCCTATTTTCTAGAGAATTTTTAACATCTTCTTTACGATTTTCTATGCTTTTTATAGAATCTATAATATCATTTTTTAGTTTTTTAAGATTATCAATTTCATCTATGTAATTTTTAGAATTTATAATTAATCTTTTAAATTGCTTTTCATTTTCATAAATTAAATTATCTAAGTAAGAGTGTATTTCTTGCTCTATATCTTTTATTGATTTATTTATTGATTGTTCATAAGAGGCAGTAGCCTCTTCTATATCATATCGAATTATAGCATTATTATTTAATAATTCTCCTCCATTTAAGGCAAGCTTTTTAAATTTTCCTATTGTACTTTTAGTTTTAAGCATTTTAAACATTTTATCTAAATCATTATCTAAAATTCTAAAAGCTTCACTTTTAAATTTATAGGAGTCTGATAAAGCTACTAGATTTAAAGTTGTATGACCTACTATATTTGTATCGTTTATATCAAAAGTATCTTTTAATAACTTAATTCCATCTAAATCTTCCTTGATAACAAAATGCATAAGTGGAGATATGCCCCATTTATCCTTAAGATATTTTAAATTATTATTTTCTTTAAAAAAACTATAATTTTTACTTTCTATAGCCTCTTTAATTGTTTTACTAGCTTTTTCTTTTTTTAATTGTAATTTATTTTTTAATTCATTTGCCAAATCATAATTACTTTTGGGTATAGATTGTATATTTATCATAGCACCTAAAAAATCAAGAGATTCAATTTGAGTTATTATATATTCTTTAGTATAAGATTTTTTTGGATTTATTTCTTTTAATGTATTTAAAATGTTAAACGTTTCATCAAATTCTCCGTTTAACAATGTTTCTTGTACTCTCTTTTCAAGAGATACTATGTAATCTTCCTTTAATGTTTTAATTCTTGATATTTCTCTCTCTAATTCTTTAATAGGCTTTATATTTAATGATTTTTGTTTGTTTACAACTATTACTGCTTGATCATATTCATGGTTTTCGATAAGTTTATTTTTTTTATCTGCTAATAAATTAAATTGATATTGTAATTTTCTTATTTTTATATTTTCTTTTAATTTAGTCATAATATCTTCATTCAATTGATTTAACTCTTTGAGTTTTAAAAAATATTTATCAACTTCTTGAAAATTAAATTTTTCAAGGAAGATTAAACAACCTAAGTAATATAGCATTGTATCTGTTTTTATATTATATCGTTTTATAATTACCTTATTTAAAATTAAGAAATCATGCTCAAGATTTGTATATATATTCTCCTTAATTTTAGATTTAATATCATTTAACTTATTATTTACATAGTTTTCATATATATTTTTTAATGTTTTTTCTTCTGATATTAAAAATGTCTTTAACATCATAAAAAATTTAATAAATTCATCTTTACTTAAATGCAATGATTTATTGTTTGTTAACATTATTTTTTTCTCACAATCTATGCCACCTATGATTAAATCTTCATAGGATATTTTGTCTGCACTACAAAATGTGTGTTTAATCCCTATAAAATTATCGCAAATTAGTAAACCATCCTTACCAGATTTTAAAAATGTTGTATCATATAAAGCAATCACATGAGTATTATCTACTTCATATATCTTTGTAGCATTTATAAGTTTTTTGTTTGGTATATAATCTAGGTGTAAAATACCATTTATTAAAATAGATTTATTTTCATATAAAAAATTTCGTAATTTTTCTTTGTTAATTAATAATGTATAAGGCATATGAACTCCTCCCATTTATTATTAAATAAAAATAGCTTATTTTATAATTATACAATTAACTTTTCAAATAAAGATTAATTTTTTCTTATAAAGTGTTTAATTACTAATTGTATTTTATAAAATTAAACTTATAAGCATAAAAAGATGACCTCTATTAATAGAAGTCACCTTTAAATTTAATTTACAATCTTTTTAATTTTTATTTATATATAATATATATTAGTAGTTATTTTGAGAACTAAATAGACTTGCTTCTTGTCTTAATGATTTTGGAGCATCCATTTTATCCATTACTACTTCAACAAAAGCAATACCTTCTGTTCCTTTGTTTATTTCTTCCATTGCAGCTGCTAATTCTTTTTCAGTTGTAACTTTGAAACAAGTTGGTTGTATATCTCTTTCAGTAGCTAATGTTTTTACAAGTTCTGCATATTGCCACATTTGAATATGGTTATATTCTCTTTCAGGTCCGTGGATTAATCTTTCAATTGTATATCCATCATTGTTAACTACAAATAATACTGTATTTAATTTTTGTCTTATCATTGTTGAAACTTCTTGAACTGTTAATTGGAATGAACCATCACCACTTAAAAGAATGTTTCTTCTGCTCTTATCAGCTAAATGAGTTCCTAAAACTGCAGGAGTAGCATATCCAATTGACATCCAAGATCCTTGACCTACAAAGCTTGATCCTTCTGGGAATCTCATATTACATGCTCCACTATATGATGTTCCTGTTTCACCAACTAATACATCATTAGGTTTTAAGAACGCTTCCATTTGTTTGAAATATCTATCTTGAGTTAATTTAGCATCTGTTGGAACAAATTTTTCTACTGCTTCTCTTTCTACTTTTACATCGTTATGGAATTTTATTTTAGCATCTGTTAAAGCTTTTATAACATCTTTAATGTAAAGTCCAGTATAAATAGTTTCTCCAATTCTACAATCAGTTAAACCAATTTCTATCATTTTAACATCTTTATTTATATATCTAAATCCAGCTGTTGTAGTATCTATGAATTTAACTCCAAATAGTAAAACTATATCAGAAGCTTTGCAAAGTTCTTTAACTAAATCTGAACTAGTTTCTCCTGAGAATAATCCAGCAAAGTATGGATTGCTTTCTGATACTGCTGTCTTTCCTATACTTAAAGTGTTTACTGGGATTTTTGCTTCATTTATAAATCCTTCTAATTCTTTTTCAGCTTTAGCTCTTAATACTTCATAATCAGCTAAAATATGTTGTCCTTTTGAGCTTGCAACCATTTCTTTTACATCATTTACGAATTTCTCTAAAGTTTTCTCGTTGCTTCTCATAGTTAAGTTTAGCGGTTTCATTTCGTCGATTTCTATTTCTTTTGAAACTATATCAACTGGTAATTCTATATAACCTGGTAATTGATATTTATATATTGATTCTATAACTCTATCGATTTCTTCAGCTGCATTATATTCGCTTATGATTGATTGAAATTCTGTTATTTCTCTAAACATTCTTTCAAAAGTGTCGAATTCTCCTCTAGCAGTTGAATGGTGAACTAGCTTTCTGTTTTGTTGAACTAAAGCTGATGGTACACCTGATATATGTAATACTGGAACATTTTCTGCAAATGAACCTGTTGTAGCATTTATTGCACTAAGTGAACCAACTCCATAAGTTGTAAGTATTACACCAAATCCTCTAAGTCTTGCATATCCATCTGCTGCATATCCTGCATTAAGTTCATTACAGCTTCCAACCCATTCAATATCTTTAGAATCTTCAACATAATCTAAAAATCCTAAGTTATAATCTCCAGGAACTCCAAACATATGCTCTACATTTACTTCTTTTAATCTTTTTAATAAGTATTCTGCAATTGTTATTTTCATTATGTATTTCCTCCAATTCATTTTTTATTTATAAGATAAACTATGTATATATAATACACCTTTAAATAGCTTTTAGTAAAAATTAATATAAACGATTTATCTGATGTTATTTTTAAATTTTTAGCGTTTACAAATCTTATTTTCTCTGTCTATCGTAAATTTTCTTTTTTTTACAATACTATCATTTTATTCATAAAATATAGTTTATTCATAAGATACACTCTTATCATCTTATTTAAAATATTCAGATTATTTTAAATAATAAAATAGACTACATTTAAATAAAAGTTTAATGTAGTCTATTTCTATTAACTTTATATTTAGAATGTTAAATATAAGGTAAGCACTCCTAACACTGTTATAACGATATATATAATGATTAAAATTATTTTTTCCCACAAATGTAAAGCATGCTTTTTAGGTAGAACTTTCCAAGCCAAAGCTATCAAAAAGCCTAAAACTATCGGAAGAAGAACTGTATTTAAAATTTCAACACCTAATGTTAATGGTACTAATGGAATTCCTGACAATACTATAATTCCAGCTATTATTAAAAGCGTACTATAAAATATATAAAATGCAGGTGCTTCACTCCATTTGCAATTTAAGCTAGATGGTTTTTTAAATATTTCTCCAAATCCCCATGAAGAGGCTAATGTAACAACTATAGCTGCAACCAGCGCTGCACCTGTAAGTCCAACTGCAAATAGTATTTTTCCTGTAGCTTCGCCTAAAAATGGTGTTAAAGCTTGACTAATTTGTTGTACTGTATTAAGTGATGCATTTGGGTCTTTCATTCCTATTGTCGCTGCAACCGCTATAATTACTACACAACATATAAGTTGTGTTATTATTGAACCGAAAATGGTATCTATTCTACTTGCTTTAAGATTTTTTTCTGTTAATCCTTTATCCACTACTGCACCTTGTTGATAAAATACCATCCAAGGCATTATAACTGCTCCTACATTTGCAGAAATCATTAACCAATAAGCTGAACTATTTAAAGGTTGGCTTCCAACTAAACTCATCATAACAGATGTATAATCTGGTTTGGCAAATATCATAGCAGGTATAAATACAAGTTCAAAAGCCCCAACTACAATGGCAACTCTTTCGACCACTTTGTATTTTCCAGTAACACTTAATAATATAAGAGCTGCAACCGCAAGTGGTACTGTAATCCATTTCGATACTCCAAATAATAATCCAACACCCATTATTCCCGAAAATTCAGTGATTAAAGCACCTATTGTCGACACGAATAACGTACAAACTGAAAGCCATGCCCATCCCTTACCAAATGTTTCTTCTATAAGCTCTCCATGACCTTTTTTAGTTACAATTCCTATTCTAGTTGTAAGTTCTTGTACTATGTATAATATAGGAATGAGTATAAGCATAAGCCCTATTAATTTGTATCCCCATTGAGCACCTGTTTGTGCTGCAGTTATTATAGACCCTGCGTCTGTATCCGCTAACATTACTACAATTCCTGGTCCCATAGCAGATAACATGAGTAAAAATCGTTTTCCACTGCCCATTCTAGGCTTATTTACTTTACTAACGTTTATATTCATTATTCCTCCTTATTGATACCGATAATTAAAATTAAATGATATTTATTATCAATTATGTTACTAATATATTATCATATTTGTTTAGTGTAGTAAATATAATATTAGTCTAAAACCTATAAAATTTGTTTATAAAAAATTAACAATTTAATAGGTTTTATTTATAATTTATTAACAAAATTAAATAAAAAATGTGATTAACTTTAAATTAATCACATTTTTTATATTATGTTATATGGATGTACCTAAATTATATGCATCATTTAATTTTTTATTATTATCAATATCTTTAGGATTTTTAACACCACCAACACATATAATACCTTTATTTTCCCATCCAATATATGATAATAGTGTATTATAATAATCTACTGATAATTCAAATTCATTCCCTTCAGCAACCATTAAAAGAACTGATTCTTTTTTATCTATATGATAATCTTTATTTGTTCTCATAACAGCTAATAAACGATTTATCGCTATCATAAGCTGTCCGCTTAAATGCCAATAATAAAGTGGAGATGCCAAAACTACAACATCTGCTTCTCTATAAGACGAATATATTTTTTGCATATCATCTTTTTGAACACATGGATACTCCCTATTTTTATCACAGCCAAAACAGCCCTTACATCCATTTATATTCATACTATCAAGGTGAAATACTTCACATTCATTTCCTTCTTGTCTAGCACCAGCACAGAATTTTTCTATTAATGTTGATGTGTTTCCATTCTTTCTAGGGCTACCATTTAAAATCATAATTTTTTTCATGTAAATTATACACTCCTTATAATTATAAATAACTTTTATATTAACCAAATATTTTTAATTTAACTCATTTCACTAGTTCTTTTAAATGTTTTAGATAAAGCTTCTTCTCCAAGACTTTTAATACCTGAATTTATCTTTTCTAGCATTTTTTCTTTATCTCTAGGCAACATACCTAATACTGGTATGACATTAGTGGTATGTACACAATAGAAAGGAACATTTTCTAATTTAATATCATTGATTAAGGTTTTTAATTCCATTAAGTTTTCCATTTCAGAAGCTTCTATAAATGTTCCTTCCTTAACCTCTTCATGCATTTTTGTTCCCTCAAAAACTCCTAAAGTTCCAACCCATATAAGACCTGGCTTGGTTTCATTTAAGAATTTAGCAGTTTGTTTAGCATTTCTTTCTCCATTTCCCTTTCCTGCTACACCTAACATAAGTAATGCCATATGAGTTATATTAAACTTGTTTAATCTTGCTAGTTGTTTTTTTGCCTCTTCAACACTATGACCTTTATTTATGTGGGATACAACTTCTTCAACTCCTGATTCTATTCCAACATATAAATCATTTATACACAATCCTCTTAATTCTTTTAATTCTTCATCTGTTTTAGCTTTTATATTTTGTATTGAAGCATACATTGTTATTGTTTTACATTCTGGAAAATATTCTTTTATTTTAAGTGCTATCGCTTTTAGATAATCAGCCTTTAAAACAAAAGCATCTCCATTTACTAAAAATATTCTATCAATACTTCCATAAATACTTTTAGCTTCTTTTAAATCCTCTTCTATTTGTTCTAGTTGTTCCATTTTGAAACATACATCCTTATACATAGCACAATAGCTACATTTATTATGTGCACATCCTACAGTAACTTGTAATAAAAGTGTATCAGCTTCAACTGGTGGTCTATAAATTGGACCTTCATAATGCATATTAATTTCTCCTTCCTACATATAGGCTATTTAATCATTAGTTTTTCTAAGATTTTATTAATTATATATAAATTAAAATATTTATTAAATCGGTAAATTCCGATTTAATAAATATTATTACTTATTTTTATAATTGTCAAGGTATTTTATGTAACTAATTATTTTTTTATATAAAATTTTAGTGTAAAATTAGTTTAATGAGAATGTTAATATACAGATATTAAATGAACTGAAAGGAATTTAAAATGGATAAAATAAAAATTTTTAAAGCTTTAGGAAATAAAACTCGATTAAATATATTATTATGGTTAAAAGATCCCAAAAATAAATTCGATCCACAACATTTATCAGTTGATGATGATTTTCAAGGTGGTGTATGCGTAAGCTCCATAAGAAAAACAGCAGGATTAAGTCAGTCTACTATATCTGAATTTTTATCAATATTACAAGAAGCAAAACTTGTAGAATCAAAATGTATTGGGCAATATACCTATTTTAGAAGAAATGAAAAAACCATACGAGAAATAGCAAAATGGATGGAACTTGAATTTTAATCTTTTAATTTAAATAAATATAATTATATGTTATGATTAGCTTGTATAATTTGTTAGAAAGAAGTGAATAAAAATGGATATAAATGATATTAAAAAAATGAGAGATTTACTTAAAATGGTTGAAGAAAAATCATTAGAAGTGGCTATTAATTCAAATCCATTAGAATCAAATATGGATGCAAAAAAATTATTGCTTTTTGCAGGAGCAAGCAAATTATGTAATTTAGCAGATTCAATAATAGAAAATCCTAACTTTGATGTAGATATAGATGCTATTAATGAGGAATATAAAAAAAATAGAGCAAAAAAATAAACCCTTTATTTTATATAATAAGTTTTAAAAGGTACATTTATTAAATAAATGTACCTTGTTTTAGATATATATATTAAAAATTTTATAAAATACTCTTTATAATTTCAGCCCCTTTTTTATAGCCACCAGCATCTCTTAATGATTTACCTATTTTAAATGCGTTTTCTTTATATAAATTATCAAATAAAATTTTATCCACAGCTAATTTTATAGAATCTGCTGTATAATTATCTCTTCCTATTAAAGCGATACCAGCTCCAAGAGTGCTAACTCTTTTAGCTACTGTGGCTTGATCACCAAATTGAGGAACTATAATTAGAGGAATATTATGGTACAATCCTTCGCTTGTACTATTCATTCCACCATGTGTTATAAATAAATCAACTTGCTTTAATACTTCAAGTTGAGGTATGTAATTATATAATTTAAAATTTTTAGGAATTACTCCTAAATCATTTATATTTATTCTTTTTCCTATTGACATTATAATATCTATATCTTCTCTAGAACCTAATGCTTCAAAGCAATTTCTATAAAAATCCAAGTTTTCATTAGCCATTGTTCCGAGAGATATAAGTATTAACTTCTTATCATTTGATTTTTCTATTTTAAAATCTGTTAATTCGTTTCTATCGAATATAGAAGGTCCTACAAATTCAAATGAATCGTCAAATTCTTCACTACATGGTTGGAAATATTCAGATGTAAATACCAATCTTAAATCTATTTGTTCATCTAGTTTTTTCTTTCCTCCTGCAAGTTTATCAAATCCATGACAAACATCATTTTCATTTTTCATAATTGATGGTAAGAATGTACTATACATATTGCTTTTTAGCTTTGCATTTAAAGCAAACATTGTTACAGTACTTATTACTTTCTTTATTTTAAGCTTACTTATAACTTCACTTATATCTAATGTGAAAATATCATCTATAACTAAATAATCAAATTCCTCATTTAATCTTAAAGCTAATTCTATTGTTTTACTTCCTGCAATCTTATATTTAATCATAGCTTGTTCCATAACTTTTTTCACAACATTTACTAAATCACTTGAATCTGATGCATTTTTAGCAATTTCTTTTATATTTAAACTTGCAGAACCACCTTCAAAGTTATAACCAACAAATCTAGCTCCAACTTTTTCAAATTTATCTCTAAACTCTTCAGCAGTAATATAAACTATTTCATCTCCTTTTTTAGCTAGTTCACTAACTAAACCAATAGTAGGATTAATATGACCATGAGCTGGTAGAGATATAAATAATCCTTTTGACATAAAATTCCTCCTTTAAATATATATTAGTATGTCCTAATTATATATTCCATAATAATAAAGAACAAGTGAGGCGAAGATAGATAAAATTTTAACTATTAGATACTTTATATCATTACTCATTAATGTATTAATAACTTTTTTTATGTTATTTTCTTTAATTAAATTTTCCTACAAATACCCAAGTTGGAATAGATTCATCTTTTTCTAATCTTATTACTGCATATCTTTCTTTTAATAATTTTAAAGTTAATTTTTCTTTCATATTATGTTTTTCCTTCCTTTGTTTTCAACTTATAAGTTAGCTTATTTTCATATGTATTATTAGCCTTATTTTATAATTGCTACATCAATATATACTATCGTGTTGGAAATAATAGATATTATAATTACTAGAAATCATATTTTAATTCTATCATAAATTCATTATAGTAAAAAAATAAAAAGAAGAAGAATATTGTTAATCTAATATTCTTCTTCTTTTTTAAGTATTAAATACTTATTTTATATTATTATTTTTATACTAATTTTTTTGCCTCTTTTCTGTAATCATGTCATATTAATTTTCACATAATTTATCCCCTAACATTTTTGTTATTAATTTTATTTGTATTTATAAGGATTAAAATACTCTTAAAATAAAACTTATTTAATTGTTGCTAATTAGAGTTTGTACAAAACTATTATTTATAGTCCAATGTTCTTTTTTAGCCCTTTCCCAACACATATCCTTTTTACACCATTCTGTTACATTTAAAGTATCTCTATCTTCTCTTGTTATAAAATCATAAACTTCTCTTGTTGTGACTATTATCTGATCTTCAAGTTCTTTATAGATCTCTTGATTATTCCATATTTTTTTGAAGTCCAAATCATATCTATTTAAGTTTTCTTTAATATGATGAAATATAATAGCTAAACTATAGGTAACAATATTAGCTCTATATGATTTTATTAGTTTATACCAGTCTTGATTAGATACTATTTTTTCTGTATCCTTAAAAATTATTGCCAATGAAATTATTTTTTTGTAGTATGATACATCAAATTTTTCACTATTTTCTTTCCATTCATTACCTATCTCATTTGCGAAATATCTCATATTAGCCTGTGACCCTTTACTTACTATATGGGGATAGCCTTTGTAAGTATTAATATATTTAGCCCAATCAACTTTTTTTATTAGTTGAGATTTTGGGTTTTTTAACAAATATTTTTTTCTTTCAGTTCTATTTAGTTTCATTTGCTCTTGAGTATGTTGCCCTCTAGCTCGCTCGTAGAACCAAATTGTTTCAAATTGATTTCCTTTCACCGCAGGTGCATATATTTTTCTTGATAATTCTTCTATTTTTATATGATAAGGATGATTTGCAAAAAAATCAGCTTCATCAACCTTATTTTGATTGTTTGCGCATCTTGAAATAGTAAGAATTATTTCTTCAGCTTTCTCATTATCAACTATCGATAACTTCATAGGAACCATTATATTAGAAACATCTCTATCATCTTGTAATACAACATTTGCTATAGAGGCTGTGGTTTGTCCACCATTTATTATTTGCAAATTAGTAAGCTTCTTTATTATTAATCCATTCTTATCAATATCAGTTTCTATAGATGTTGCAGTAGCTGCAATTCCATTATTATATGCAAAAAACATTTCAGGCTTAGATATTATAGTTTTTCTAATTTCTTTATTTACTTTTCCTCTTACACTTAAAAACGATCTAACATTTCCTTCTAATAATCTTGCACCATACTCTATATATATTTTAGCTAATATGTCTCCTGGAATTACTGTAAGATAAGATTTATAATTTTGATTTTCACAATCTACAGCTAATATTGAATTTAATCCTTTAATTTCAAAATCATTAAAGTCTATCTCTATATTTTCTTTTGCCATATTTGCCTTTACAAGGTTATACAATCTTGGAATATCCCATACATTTAATTCCACAGGAACTCCATAAATATCTTCTTTTTTTATACTTTTAACTCTTTCACTTATATCTTTATTGGAAATAATATAGACTTTAAATTTTGTTATTTGAGATATTTTTTCTTTAATTAGTTCGGCAAATTCATAGCCTTCTCTATTTTTTTCCTCTTCTTCACTTATACGATTAGTTACAGAATGTTCTATAAATGCTTTAACTTTTGAATAAAGATTACTTATTTGCTTATTATTAAGCATAGTATCATCTTCAAGATTAAAATCACTAATTAATAGCATACAACTTTTATCAACAGAATCAAAATTATAACCATCTATTTTGATATGCTTTTTACGTAATCCTATCATTTCAAAATAGCATTCTGTAAAATCATCAAATTCTTCTAATTCTTTTAAATTATTTGTAAAATATTTTATAAATTCATTACTAATATTATTTTTATTTAACTCAGCTGATTCCTTAATTTCTTCAATTACTGATTCTTTAAATTCTTGTAAATTAATTTTAGTCACCCTCTTTTAAATATTTTTAATTATATTGTTTATTTATATAATTATACTCTAGTCTTAGAATTAGATTCAATAAAATTCATTTATTATGTTTTTAATGGTTTAATAGGTATTTTTTAATATAAAAAGTATTAAAATTTATTTAGGTCTTTAAATATTTTATTTAGCCTTTCACCATTTCTATAAATTTTTTAATATTATATTTTTTATTACTACAATACATTTCTATTATATTATTAACATTAAGTTGAACTAACTTGATATTTTCATTAGAATATTGAGACTTCATAAAATCCAAATATACCTCACCTTGTATATGAGTATTTTCTTGAGTAGGAAAAAGAAATGCATTTATAACTTCGTCTATTCTATTATTAATATATTTTTTTAAGGCTGAATGATATAAATACTGTTTAGTTATATCTTCAATCCCAGGGTTTCCTTGCAATTTTTCATTTTTGAATGTCATATTATAATATTTAGCATCTAGTATAAGCAAATACTTTTTATTATCTTTAGAGAACACTTTTAAAATATCAGGAGTAAGCCTATTTTTCTTCAATTCTATTTCATTTTTTACTTTACGATTTGAGCAAGTATTATTTCCAATATTCCAAATAGGAGCTTCAATTCCATAAAACTCATATTTGCTTTTATTTCCTACATTGATAAACTCATTATCAAATACATATCCACATATTTTTTCCCATATCCATTTAAAATTTCTAGTTCCATATAATGTAATATATTCACCATCATTACTTGATTTTTTTTCCAAATAAAATTTAATAGCAAATAAAACTCTTCTTTTTCTATCATTAAATTGAATACTTAATTCTTTATATATTTCATTTTCTATATTATAAATGTCTTGTAGATCATCAAGAGCATTCTCAAAAATATCTACATTATAATCTAAAAAGTCATTTAGACCAGTTTTATTGAGAAAATCTAAGCATTCATTTATTACTTTTACATGTAACATAGTAATAAATCTATCACTATCGATTAAACTTTTATTAGTTATTAAATCAGAATAAAACCATTGATTATTTATTACAATCGGATCTATCTCATCCATTGTTTTACACCAATTTATATCACCAGCACCATTCAATTCATAAGAATCTATTTCATTTTGATATATACCATTTTCTATATAATCATCTAACAAAAAAGTAATTATTGATATTATATTATTATTTAAATTTTCTATATCAAAGTCTAGATCTTCTATATTATTTGATTCTAGTTTTTCTCTTTGAGTAAATTCATTCAATAAGACTAATATATTTTTTAGAACTAATTTGTGCTCTAGTTCATCTGAAGAATTAAAATATTTAGGTAAAAAAAATATAGATTTATTTTCAACGATAATTATCCCTACATAGGAAAATTGTATGTTACTTTTTGTATTATATTTTACGATACCCCTTTGAACTAATACATGCAGTATATTATCTAGAATTTTAGGGTCAGTATCAAATTCAATTGCCAATTGCTCCTTTGAGTAGAACTTCAATTCCTTTAATATTATCATAACTTAATTACTCCAAATTAAAAGAAGCCTGTTCTTCTGCTACTTTATCAAAATTTTCTTTTCCCTCTTCATATTCATATTCATTATTTATTACAGTTTCTTCTTTATTATTATAATTAATTAAATTATTTTTATTTGTGTTTAATGTCGTATTATCTATCTCCTTTATTGAAAAATTAAATACTTTCCCATTATCATAAGCCTTCATTATATCAGATAGAGTATTTACTTGTAATATCTCTTCATCTGATACTTTAATTTCTTTTACAAATAAATCTATTTTTTTATGCTTTAATATATCCTCATATAAGTACATCAAAACTTTACTTTTAAATATATTATCAAATTCTTCTCCTGTTTTGGATAATTCCGTTTTACTTAAGAAAAATGGTCCTAGTAGTTTGTCCTCATTTACTTTTGCTTTTTTTAAAACTTTATTAATTTCTATTCGTAATTCATTCCATCTATAAGTTTTATAATCGTCTTTTGAACTTTTTAATTTTATTTTTTTGTCTGCTATATTTTCTTGATTTTCATCAATATCTATATATTCAAAAGACCATCTTCTTTTAAATGCTGAATCCATAGGATAAACACCTTGATCAGCACTATTCATTGTTGCCCAAATATACATGTTACTCGGAATATATAACTGTTGTATGCTTATTTGTTGGCTTTCTAAGTATTCCTTTATTTCTTCAGAAATATTTATACTATAGACACTTTTTCCAGTTTCATCTCTATCTAGTAATTGAAATACATCTCCAAAAACCACTGCAGGATTAGCTCTATTTATTTCTTCTATAATTAAAACATGTGGTGTTCCATTTGATTCATCATTTAAAGAATCAACTAAAACTCTAAGAAATGGCCCAGGAACAAATTCGTATCTTATCTCTTTTTCATCTGAACCTTCTTTAATTCTACTTACAGGTTTGTAAGAACCAACAAACTGAGAAAATGTATAATTTGAATGAAATGTTACTCTCTCAAATGAATCCTTTAATTGATTTTCTTCAATATCTTTATTTAATTTATAACTTTTACCTGTTCCTGGTGCTCCAAAAATTATTCTATTATAAGGTTGTTTTATGTTTTGGTGATTATCCAATAACTTAGTAAATTTATAATAATTTTTTAATGCAGAACTTAAATAGTTATTATTCTTTTTAATAATATCATTATACTCACTATTATTTTTTACTTGGTTATAAAAAAGATCAAACTTACCATAATCAAGATCAAATATATCTACTTTAAAGTCTTTATACGCATTTTTTATTGCACTAATATAATTATTTATTGATTTTATTTTTAACCCATTATCCTTCATCCACTTTTTAAACATTTTTATTTTATACTCTTTAAATTTATCATACTTTTCTACCTGTAAGATAGATTTAATATCTAAAAAAGTAATACTATCAATTTTTTTAAATTTATTATTTAATATCGATAATTCTCCGATACTACATGTTGAATCTTTTAACCTTACTCCGTAAAATTGGTAATAAAATGTTTCTTTTATTTTTAATACAATTAAAAAGTCATTTTCATGAATTAGTTTTCTAAATTTTATAAAATTAATATCATCATTATTTTTTTAAGATATTTGAAGTTGATCTCCAGCGTTATTCCGTCTAGATGTAATAGTATGTGAATAACTTTGTACCCACTCATTATCTTGAAAATCTATCTTTTTCTTTATTTTACCACAACTATCGCTTTCTACTAAATATTTTAAATTAGCTCTAGATAATTCAATAGGAATTCTTAACGTAAAATATTTTTTTAAATCTTCATCTTTTTCATTATAGTTCTTATAAAAATAACCATAAGATTTTAAGCATGGAAAGATATCCATCTGTTCTCCTGTAATGGCTATATGTGTTTGTTTGCCTTTAGCTCTTCCATCAAGTGTGTTGGATAAACTTAACTTTTTTACTATAATCCCATCATACTCATCTACATCCCTTATAGTTGTACCTATATTATTTAATATTTCTTTTACTATATTATATGTTTCAAGAAATTCCATATATATTTTCTCCAATTCTTTATTACTAAATATTTCTATTTAATTATATAAAATTTATATTATTTAAACAACATAATAATAAAAAAGAAGTATATAAAGAGCCCTAATCTCTCTTTATATACTTCTTTAAAATATTAGATATTACCCTTGTCATTAAAGGAGGAACACTGTTTCCAACTTGCATATACGTTTTCGTATATGGACCTAAAAATATATAATCATCCGGATATGATTGAATTCTAGCAGCTTCTCTTGGTGTTAAACCACGTGCTTGATATAGATGTATATACATATTGCAATCAAATTTCATATGTGCAGTTATTGTTTTACATACTTCATTAGGCTTTAGTTTATAATATTTGTCTTTAAATATATCACTTCTGCTTGTATAGGGCATTATATCTGCAATTCTTTTACTATCTGATTTATCACCAGGTATCATTCTGCCAAATATCTCTATATCCCTATCATTATTATATCTTGCCTTATGATTAAATATAAGCTTGCTATTTATTCCTTTATTTATGTTTTCTACATATTTATTTATTTGTATATTTCTATTAGTTTCTATTTTTCTACCTGATATTTCAGTATCTAATTCAGTAGCATTTTTTATTGTTAATGCTTGTAGTTCTCTTAAATCACCTATAGCATCAATCAAATTATATTTGTTAATACTACTAAGACTGTTTTCTATTTCATCTATTATATCTTTGGCACTTTTATTAATTTCTTTACTTACGTCACATCTTATTCCTATATAAATTAAACGCTCTCTATTTTGTGGCACTCCAAAATCTTTAGCATTAAACAAATGATATGATACGTCATAATCTTCACCTTCTAAGTTATGAAAATCTTCTCTTACTTGCTCTGCAACACTAAGCATACCTTTAACATTTTCCATGATGAAAAATTTAGGTTTTAATTTCTCAACACCCTTAACATAATTCTTATACAAAACATTCCTTGGATCATCTATGATCCTCTGTCTATTTGCCATTGAAAAACCTTGACATGGAGGACCTCCAATAATAACATCAACATTTTCGCTAATATGTTTATTTATATTATCAATAATCCCTCTTATGTCTCCAGTAACAATTCTCTCTTTTGGTATTTGATAGTGATTAAATGAATAAGTTTTAGTACAAACTGATTCTATATCATTTGCTAATAAAACTTTATAACCATTTTGATAAAATCCTAAACTCATTCCTCCGGCACCACAGAAAAAATCAACTAATGTTGGACTATTCGTGTCTTCTAAGTAATTTAACACCGCTTCCTTTCTATAGTAATCCATGTATTTCTTTAAAGATTTATCTATTTCAACATCTAATAATATGTATGATCGTATTATGGATATAAATCTTAAATAATCTTTTCCTAATATGGTTTTCAATTTATTAATATCAGTTACATCATTGATTATTCCTAGCTTAATAAGGAAGTCTTGTACACTTTCATTAATACTACTATCATTAATTTTTACAGCTCTATCAATATTATTTAATTCACAAATACAATCAGTAAAATCTTTTAATATTGATTTGATATATTTTTTCTCTGATGTATTTTTAATTTCTGATATATTTTTAAATATGCTAAATGTTTCTTTATTTAAATTAGTCATACATTATTCCTCAATCTCTAGTTTTATATTTAAAGCTTTTACAACTTGCATAGCAACTTTGTAAGAAACATCAACTGTAACAGCATTTCCAAATTGTTTATATGCTTGAGTATCAGAAACGTTGATATCCCAATCACTTGGAAAACCTTGAAGTTTCCGACATTCATTAGGCGTTAATCTTCTTACAGAAGAAACTCTCTTTTCTTCTGTATCTTGAAATTTATTTCTATTATTTAAGTCCGTAACATAGTTATCCTGTGATGCTCTATGCATTTTGTGCATTGTCGCACATAGGGGTCTTGCTACGTTTAAATCAATCTCTGATCTTGAATAATAATTACCACTTCCATTAGCTAATATTGTAGGTAATATTTTTTCACTTAAAAAATACTTTCTTTCTACATTTTCATCTAAAAAATCTTGTAAGGTATTTTCCAAACTTACTCCAACTGGAAATTCAAATAAAAATTCATCCTCTGTTCCAGTCTCTTGAAGATACTGTCTATCTATTGCAACAACAAATACTCTTCTTCTAGTATGTGGAATTCCAAAATCAGCACTATTTAAAACTTTACTAAATACTATATAATCTAGATTATTATGAAGTATATCCCTCATTCTTTGAAAAGTTCTACCATTATCATGAGTTTCTAAATTTTTAACATTTTCTAATACTATAACTCTAGGTCTATGTATTCTTATAATCTGTTCAATAGTAAAAAACAAAGTTCCTCTCTCATCATCAAATCCTAACTGTTCACCCATCATGCTAAAAGGTTGACATGGAAATCCTCCAATAAGCACATCATGGTCTGGTATATTATCTAATAATTTATTTATATCACCTAGTACTATATGATTTCCTATATTATGTCTATAGCTTTCAACAGCATATTTATCTATGTCATTAGACCATATTATATTAAATCCTGCATTTAAAAAACCTAAGTCTAATCCCCCTGCACCAGCAAACAAACTTACTGTTCTCAAATGCCTTTGTCTATAGTGTATTCTTTCCATCTATGTGCTTCAATCCTTCCCTTGAATAAGATTTTATTTGTAGCATTTATTAATTTTCTTTTTAAATTTTCACATAACTATTCTATAATATTGTTTATTCTACCATGTTTAAAATCTAAAAACAACACTGTATGTAATAAGTATGTTTTGCATTATTTAAAATAAGTTTACCTATTTATTGAATTTATACCATAGCACTAAAGAGTAGTATAAATTTTATACTAAGGTTAATAATCAAAGATATAAATTTTATACTAATAAAGTCTTTTTAATATAAAATTTATACTCTATATTTATTACAACAACTTATATTAATTACTAAGTTTTTAGATATAACTTACAACATAGTATTAAAGTATAAAAATTATACTAAAGTATAGTAAAATAATAATAAGTCAGTTATAGTAGTTTATTTTAATTTGAAAGGTATTAAATAATGAAAATATATATAAATGAAAATATACTTAAAGATTCAAGATTAAAACCACAAGAAGTTTATTTGCTTCTACATTTAATAAATTTAGCAAATAATAATGGTGAAATAAGCATAAGTCATAAAGAACTTTTATCGGAGACTAGATTTACTAATAGCGCAATGCTTATTAGATATATAGACAATTTAATTTCAAATAATTATATAAATAAAGTTTTAGGTGGTGGTGCTGGAATTAAAAATAAATATACTGTAAATATTAAGTTAGTTCAAGCATAGCAATATAGACTATACTTATAAATTTAAGTAGGAAAAACAGGAATAAATTACTACCTTATAATTATGAAAAAACATTTGCAAATAAGTAGATGTTATCCTATAATTAAAGCACAATAATCTTAAATTTATTATAGGAGGTGAAATTAATGAAAATAACTAAGGATTTTTTAAAGTTTAAGCAATTTTTAAGGAATAAAAAGTTAAAACCAGTTCAAAAAGTTATAATGGAATATCTTTTTGAACTTCATAACTGCAAGTTTGGTTATGCTTTTCCATCTATGAAAGACTTAGTTATGGAAGTTAACGCATCTTGTAATAATACTGTAATTTCAGCTATTAAAAAGCTTGAAAAAATGGGACTTTTAAAGGTTAATAGAAAAAATAAAAACAATAGATATTATATAGAAGACATAGAGAATTTTTTAGTTGGAATAAAAAAGAACACATCTACTGAAAAAGAATTTAGTGATAAAAAAACGGTATGTTCTTTTAATGAAGATAATATAAATTGTGAAATTGATGAAATAATGTTAGAAAACAAAATAGCAAGGGATATGAATTGTTCTTTAGAAGAGGCTGTTAATGCTTTAAAATATGCTAAAGAAAGGAAAGCTAAAAGTTTAATAGCTTATGCAAAAAGTAGCATTAAAAATGGTTGGCACAAAATACAAAATAGCTATAGCTCCACTATGTCTAATATAAATAAAAAAGTTGGCTTTGCAAATTTTACTCAAAGGGTTTATGACTATGAAAAGCTAGAGAGACAGTTACTGGGATGGGATTAGTTATATTAGATGATAAATCTGTATTTAACTTATAATTTGTAAAAAATACTTCTCTACTATTTTTTCTTTTTATGTAAATATATGATAAAATTATATAATAATAAATTACACTTAGTAAGGGGAATATAAAAATGAAAAAGAAAAACATATTTTTAATAATCATAACAATAGCAGCAGCTTTTTCATTAGGGGCAGGTACGAGCATCTTAATAAATAAAGAAAAAAATACTTCTAATGAGAAAAATGGTACGTATGCCATTAAAAACAATACTGCAAATGATGTTGAAGATGAAATCATGGAAAATCAGAAAATCACCTCTGATAATAACTTAGATAATGAACAAATCACTAATATAATACCATCTAATGAAACATCTACTACTATAGAGAAAAGTAATCATAGTAAGCTATCATTAGATGATATTAAACAACTTGCAATTGATAAAAAAGGTTATGAAATGAAGCTTCAATATAGTGAAGAAATTAATAATAAAATTCATTATTTTTTTACTGATGGATATTCATCTAAAAATGGTATTATTATAAATGAAGATGGAGATGCCTTTGACTTTGTTACATGGAACTTTCAAGGAATATTAGAGGAATACTCAGAGGTATCTTCTTATGATATAGAGGACTCAACAAGTGATGTAAATCAGTTGTCAGATGAAGCATATATGGTTTTATCTTTTTATGATGAATGTATACAAGAATTTGAAAATATATCAAATAGATTTGATGTATTAAACGATCATAACACCTTAGCTGAAATAGTAAATAATAGCAGTTATTTAATTGATGGAGGTAATGCTTTAATAAAACAAAACTGTATCTCTAATGCATATTCATCAGGAATGTATGTTCTCTTTGGTAAAATAAATAGCTTATTAGAGTTTAGTATTAATGATTTAACGAATCCATCTGTAAAAACTGAAATAAAAAATCGTATTAACGATATAATAAATTTTTGCAATACTAATATAAGTTATATAAATTAAATTTATTTTTGTAAGTTTTTTGATATAAGTATAATAAATGCCTTTTTAAAAATCTAAAATATGTCTACAATCTATATTTACTTATCTAGATTTATTTATAAATATATATAATTAGCTAATACAATAGCCTATAAAAATAAAAAAAAGAGTAAAACTTAATTTACTCTTTTTATCTCATATATTTTTCTTTAATTAACATAGCTATTTCATTTGAAACAGTTCTCATGTTTTTTTCAGCTACTTCTTCTATTTTATCAATAACCTCTAATTCAAGGGTTATCATTATCCTCTTTTTTCCTTTAGGTATTCTAGCAGTATTAGGTTTTTTCTCCATTATAACTCCTCCTAAACCATTTAAATTACCTGTTTTAACTAGTTTAAATTATATCATAAGCATTTTATGGAATCCATTTTTCATTCTTTAGTGTAATTTATTCTTTCTTAAATGTTGCATCTATGAAAGAAATTTAGTATAATGAAACATATTAAGATATAAAGTAGGAAAAACAAATGCAATTTTTAAAATTATCTTATGAGTTAATAACAGATAAAAATATAACAGCTAATGAGTTTAGAATCTATACATACCTTCTAAGCCTTTATAATACTGAAAAAAATTGTAGTTATCCTTCTTTAGAAGCAATTTCAAAAAATTTAGGAATATGCTTATCAACAGTTAAAAAATCAATAAAAAGACTTGAGGAACTTGGATATATAAAAATTCAAAAAAGAAAAGGACTTGCTGGAAACTTTAATATTTATAAGAATCTAAAACATATTGTAAATATAAATAAAAAAGCTATAAAAACAAAGGAAATAGTAAAAAAACTAAAGGATAAAGTGTCTTATAAAGATGACAAAGTTAATGATGAAAATAAAGAAAATGATATTAATATAAGCAATGATAAAGATGCTAAAAGTGATGAGATAGAGAATAATCACAACAAAAATAATATAGACTCGCATATAAATGTGAGCCTTGCTAGAGCTGTTACAAACGTTGATAACAGTAACTTTGCTAAGAAAATTTTATCATTGGCTAATACAGAAATTGTTAGAGAAACTATTAAAATTTTCAAAAAGAAAAGGGGTAAAACCCCTACTTTCTTAATTAGTCTTATGATAGATGAATATTGTAGAAGAGAAAGTAACTTTCCTATAGGGATGTCTAATTTATTAAAAAGTACTCTAGAAATATATTTACCTAATATTTACCTAAAAATTATACATAAAATATGAATAATTAAGTAATTACTTAGGAATAATAATATATATTTTCTAATAAGGTGGTACTTATGGTGGGGTTATATGGTAACTCAATTTTTATGAAGACAATATTTACTATTGAATTAATATTATTTATTCCATTTTTAATATTACAAATATTAATAGTATTAAAAAAGAAAAAAAATTATAATATAAAAAAGTTAAGAAATAAATATTTTCATACTATAATTATATTACATGTTAAATTTTTTCATTTTTTGTTTACAGTGTGTAGAAAAATATTTATATCTTTTATAACAAACACCAAGCCTACTATTAATAATTCTGCTATTATTAATCATAATAAAATTAATTATGATAATTTTTGTAATGCAATTAAAAGGCAACATCCCGATGAATTTGAATTATTTACTGCTAATTTATACAAAGGTTTAGGTTATAAAGTAGAAGTAATGCCAAAGGGGCCAGATGGAGGTAAAGATGTTATACTAGAAGATAGTAATGGTAAAGTGTATATTGAGTGTAAGCATTATGGTACATCCACAGTAGGTAGAGAAATTTGTCAAAAATTAGTTGGAGCAGCTACTGCTGATGGTATTACTAGAATGAAAGTCTTTACGTGTGGAAAAATACATACTAATGCTACAAAATACGCAGAAAAATTTAAAAATAATGAAAATATTGATTTTGAAATTATTGATATAGATAAAATGTATCAATTGTATATTATGTCTAAAACATCTAATGACCAATTATATATAAACACATACTTTGCTAAATAAAAATATGAATATAACTTACATGTAAGTTATATTCATATTTTTGTAATTTTAAAATTCATTAAATAATTTATGGGGATTTAATGGAGTAAAAGATATTATAAATATTATTGATTTTAGCAAAAAACAAATTATAGATACAATAGATGTAGATTATAATTTTTTAGATTCACTTTCACCTAAATTACCAAAGCACTTCTTAAATGCAACATTTACAAAATTTTGTAATCACTTAAAACTTTCTAGTAATATGTCTTCTAAACTTTTGGAACTAATTCTTTCAAATTATACTATTTAAAAATATTATATATATTCTCAATTTAATATATAAACATATGTATGCATAATAAATCATTTACATTATAAAAAGTATATTTAATCGTATCTTTGATAAACCTAAATCAAAGAGGTGATTTTTTATGTTTGTTCCCCAAAGGATTTTATTTGAGAAAAATGTCATGGAATATGATATTGCACAAAACATTTATAATGAATTTAAAGATAACAAAAAAATTGAAATAATTGATTTAAGTTCTAATAGAATTAAGCAACATATACCAGGAAATAATATATATGATTTTTATAGAAATGGTAAAAACACTTTAGTTGTAGGAACTCAAAAAGTAAGTAAATTTCAAACTTGTAAGCCATCAGCCCATTATCAACTACCTTTATTATCTGGATGTATAGGTTATTGTCAGTATTGCTATTTAAATACTAATTTAAGCGATAAGCCTTATGTTAAAATTAATGTAAACATAGATGATATTTTAAGTAAAGCTCAAGGATACATTGATGAAAGAATTCCAACCTCAACTATTTTTGAAGGTTCCAGTACATCTGATCCTGTTCCTGTTGAACCTTATAGTAATCTTTTAAAGAAATCTATTGAGTTTTTTGCAAATAGTGAGCATGGACGTTTTAGATTTGTTACAAAATTTGCAGATATAGATAGTTTGCTTAATATTGAGCACAATGATAAAACTGAAATTAGATTCACTATAAATACTCAAAAAGTTAGAGATAATTTTGAAGTAAGAACTGCTAATATAAATGATAGGATAGATGCTAGTATTAAAGCTATAAAATCAGATTACCCAGTTGGGTTTATTATTGCTCCTGTATTTATTTATGATGGCTGGAAAGATGAATATAAGCAAATTTTATTTGATTTAAAAAATAAATTACCTAGTGATTTGAAACATCCTTTAACGTTTGAGGTAATATCTCATAGATATACAATGAAAGCTAAGAATATTATAAATCAAATATTTCCTGATAATACTTTACCAATGACTGAAGAGGAAAGAACTTTTAAATATGGGCAATTTGGATATGGTAAATACGTTTATCCTAAAGAAGAACTTAATAATTTAAAAGAGTTCTTTAAGACTACTATTGAAGAGATATTTCCTAATGGAAAAATTAAATACATTATCTGATTCCAACTAAAAAAGAGCTTTATATAAAGCTCTTTTTTAGTTACATATGTATTATAACATTTCATGAATAAGGTCAGCAGCTTTTTTATATCCACCACAACTTTTTAAAGATTTACCTATTTTTTCAGCATTTTCCTTAAAAGATTTGTTAGATAATATTTGATTTACTGCATTTTCTATATCTTTTGGAGTTGCACTTCCTATTAATGGTATTCCAGCCCCAAGCTCTGCTACTCTTCTTGCAACTAAAGGTTGGTCTCCGAATTGAGGAACAACAATTAAAGGAACTCCATTATATAGTCCTTCACTTGAGCTATTCATGCCACCATGAGTTATAAAAAGATCAACTTTCTTTAAAAGTTTAAGTTGTGGAACATAGTTAAATACTTTAAAGTTTTTAGGAATAGTTCTTAAATCCTCTATGTTAATTCTATTACCAATTGACATAACAACCATTATATCATCTCTAGAACCTAAAGCCTCGAAACAATTTTTATAAAAATCTAAATTTGCATTTGCAACTGTTCCAAGAGAAGCATAAATTACTTTTTTGTTATCCATATCCTCTATTTTAAAATCTTCAAGTTCATGTCTATTTGCTACTGATGGGCCAACAAATTTAAATGTTTCATCAAACTCATCTGCATAAGGTTGATAATATTTTGATGTAAATACAACTTTTAAATCTGCTCTATCTTTGTTAATAACATGGAAGATAGGATTACTTGTTGGATCTATTCTCATTTCTATTAAATCATCCTTAAGTTCTTTAAAAGCATCTATTATACTAACATCTGAATGAAAATTATTAAATAGATCTGCTATTAATTGATTATTTAAAGCAAATGTTGTTATGCTTCCAATAACTTTTTTTACATTAAACTTTTCTATAATACGAGTATCTACATATACAAAGTTATCAACAACTAGATAATCAAATTCACCTGTTTGTTGCATAGCTGTATCTATTGTCAATTTGTTTATTTTGATAAACTTTTTAGCCATGCTTACAGGGTTATCATTTCCTTCTGTGCTATTAAAACTTAAAACAGTATCTCCAGAATATCCAATAAATTTTGCTCCAACTTTTTCAAGCTTGTCTCTAAATATATCTGCAGTGATATAAACTATTTCATCACCTTTTTTTATTAGCTCTTCAACTAAACCAATGGTAGGGTTTACATGTCCATGTCCTGGTATAATTAAAAATAATCCTCTTGCCATATTAATCACTCCTTTTTTAAAAAATGTATATATTAAGTATACTATAAAAAAATAATTCTTACTATAAAGAGGTTACTTTTTTAATAAACCTTTACTTTTATATAAAAAATGATTTAAATTTTAACATTTTGTGAATTTTTAATATTATACAAGAAAAAATACTAAAGATATCGTTCCCAACTCTCTCTAAATCAAATTTTCATTTATAATATCTAGTATAAAAATTTAAAAATATATGTTATAACTAATATAAGTAAAAATTAAACCCTTTAGTATAAAATAATATGAAAATCAAAATATTTTAAAATGAAAATAAAATAATACATACATATTTTATATGATTTAAAGCAAATGAA
>NZ_UAUL01000008.1 GCF_900456775.1 Sarcina ventriculi
GATAGTTTAACTATTCACGGAATGTCCATAAAAAGAGCATCAAGGCTTTATGAAAATCTTGTTCTTAAGAAGAGTTTAAAAATCGAGAATCAAGAGAATTTAAATATTATGTATGACATGAGTAAATCTTTATCAAAGGATTTAAATATGGAGCCATATTATATGTATAGACAAAAAAATATGGTTGGCAATATGGAAAATGTGGGTTTTTCAGTTTTAGGAAAAGAATCTGTATATAATATACAGATGATAGAAGATAGTCAAACTATAATAGCAATAGGTGCTGATGCTGTTTCAAAGGTTGTTTATCTAACTGAAGGAAAAAATCGTATAGAGAGATTTGCAAATATTAAAGATGTTAAAGAATATATAAGTAGAATAGATGATATGGTTAAAGGTAAAATAGACCTACTAAATACTTTATATAAATAAAACTTAGGAGGTAGTTTTTATGGCTATTCAAGGGCAAAAAGGTACAAAGGATATGCTACCAAGTGAAGCTTATAAATGGAATTATATAGCGGATAAATTAAGAAAGATATCAGAAGAATATGGGATTCGTGAAATAAGAACACCTATGTTTGAGGCAACAGAACTTTTTGAAAGAGGTGTTGGAGAGACTACTGATGTTGTTCAAAAAGAAATGTATACTTTTGAAGATAAAGGTGGAAGAAGTATAACACTAAAACCAGAAGGAACCGCACCAGCTGTTAGAGCTTTTATAGAACATAGTCTGTATGCTGATGCACAGCCTACAAAAATGTTTTATTTTACAGATTGTTTTAGATATGAAAAAATGCAAAAAGGAAGACTTAGACAATTTCATCAGTATGGTATTGAAGTTTTTGGATCTCAAGAAGCTTCAATAGATGCCGAAATTATATCTTTGGTTATGAGGTCATTAGATGAGTTTGGAATAAAGGGTATATCACTTAATATAAATAGTTTAGGTTGTCCAAGTTGTAGAGCAAAATATAATGAAGCATTAAAGGAATATTTAAAATCAAATTACGATGATTTATGTGAAACTTGCAAAACTAGATTTGAAAAGAATCCTATGAGGATTATAGATTGCAAAGAAAAAAAATGCAAGGAAATAGTTAAAAATGCCCCAATTATTCTAGACTTTATTTGTGATGAATGCAAAGAGCATTTTGAAAAATTAAAGAATTATTTGACTGCTATGGGAATTGAATATAATGTTGACCCTCAAATAGTTAGGGGATTAGATTATTATAGTAAAACTGTTTTTGAAGTTATAAAAGATGGCTTAACAATATGTGGTGGTGGAAGATACGACTACTTAGTTGAAGAAATAGGTGGACCCAAAACTCCTGCTATGGGATTTGGTTTAGGTTTAGAAAGACTTCTTTTAACTTTAGAAGAAGAAGGAATTAAAATAGAAGAGCCAAATAGATGTGATTTATTTATAGGTTCTATGGGAGATAATGCAAAGCTTAAAGCTATGAAACTTGCCTTTGATTTAAGAAAAGAAGGATTGAAAGTTGATATAGATCATTTAAGAAAGAGTGTAAAGGCACAAATGAAATATGCAAATAAAATAGGTGCAAGATTTACATTTGTAATTGGAGATTCTGAAATACAAGAAAATATGGTAAATGTTAAGAGAATGAGCGATGGAGAAAAATTCGAAGTTGCTTTAGATAATATAAAAAATATAGTAAATATATGTAGATAAAATAGGAGGAGTTAAAAATGGGTGAAGCTTTAAATGGACTAAAGCGTAGCATTATGTGTGGTGAAGCTAGAGAAAGTCATATAGGACAAAAAGTAACTGTAATGGGTTGGGTTCAAAGAAATAGAAATCTTGGAGGACTTCAATTCTTAGATTTAAGAGATAGAGAAGGAATACTTCAAATAGTTTTTAAAGATACTTTAAGCGAAGAAATATTAGCTAAAGCTAAGCAAATAAGACCAGAATATTGTATAGCAGTAACTGGAGAAATAGCTAAAAGAGAATCAATAAACAATAATATACCAACTGGTATAGTGGAACTTATTGCAGAAGGTGTTAAAATTTTATCTGAGTCAGAAACTCCACCAATATACATAAAGGAAGACTTAGATGCGGCAGAAAGTATAAGATTAAAATATAGATATTTAGATTTAAGAAGACCAGATATGCAAAAAATATTTGCAATAAGAAGTAAAACTACTAAGGCTATTAGAGATTATTTAGAAGAAAATAATTTCTTAGATATTGAAACACCAGTGCTTGGAAAATCAACTCCAGAAGGTGCTAGGGATTATTTAGTGCCATCAAGAAATTTTCAAGGTAAATTTTATGCACTTCCACAATCTCCACAATTATATAAGCAATTATTAATGATGTCTGGTTTTGATAGATATTATCAAATTGCTAAATGTTTTAGAGATGAGGATTTAAGAGCTAACAGACAACCAGAATTTACTCAAGTAGATATGGAGTTAAGCTTTGTTGAGGAAGATGATATTATGGCTCTTAATGAAGGATTAATTGCTTATGTATTTAAAAAAGTTGCAGGAGTAGATGTTAAACTTCCTATAAAGAGAATGAAATTTAAAGATGCCATGGAGAAGTATGGTAGTGATAAACCAGATTTAAGATTTGGAATGGAAATAACAAATATAACTCAAGATGTTAAGGATATGGATTTTGTAGTATTTAAATCTGCAATTGAAAACGGAGGAAGTGTTAGAGCTTTATGCTTAGAAAATGGAGCTTCACTTGGTAGAAAACAACTTGATAAATTGGGTGAATTTGTTAAAACTTATAAGGCTAAAGGTCTTGCATGGATGCAATTAAAACCAGAAGGAATGAAATCTTCAATAGCTAAATTTTTAACTGATGATGTTACAAATGCAATAATTAATACAATGAATGCTAAGACAGGAGATGCTATTTTAATAGTAGCTGATAAAGATTCAGTAGTATTACCAAGTCTTGGAGCATTAAGATTACATTTGGCTAAAGAGTATGATTTAATTAAAGATAAAAGTGAGTTTAATTTTACATGGGTTACAGAGTTCCCATTTTTTGAATATAGTGAAGAAGAAGAGAGATTTAAAGCTTGTCACCACCCATTTACAGCACCTATGGATGAAGATTTAGAATTTGTAGAATCTGATCCAGCTAGAGTAAGAGCTAAGGCTTATGATTTAGTTTTAAATGGTGAAGAATTAGGTGGAGGTTCAATTAGAATCCATGATACAGCTATTCAAGAAAGAATGCTTAAAGCATTAGGATTTACTAAGGAAAGAGCTTGGGAGTCATTTGGTTTCTTATTACAAGCATTAACATTTGGTGCACCACCACATGGAGGATTAGCATTTGGTTTAGACAGAATGGTAATGTTCCTTGCAGGAACTGAAAATATAAAAGATGTTATAGCATTCCCTAAAAACCAAAATGCATTCTGTTATTTAACTGAGGCTCCAAATGTAGTTGAGGAAAAACAATTAGATGAACTTGGAATTAAAGTTTCAGTAAGTGAAGAAAAGACAGTAGAAGAATAATAAAAAGACCAAGATTTAATTAATCTTGGTCTTTTTCTATAGAAATATCATTGTTATCAATAACAGCACTGTTTCTAGTTGTTATTATAATTTCATCTAATTTATCATTTAGATTTATAGTTGAGTTATTTGATGTGTTTTTTCTAGAGCGTAATATAAGTCTAGTAACAGAAGATATAAATATAACTCCAAGGGCTAATGAGCCAGCTGATAAAAGTGTAGATGAGGCTTTAGCCCAAGTAGCAGCAGCATCTCCATGAATTGCTTCATACATAGTGTAATACATGCCACCTCCTGGTACTAGTGGAATAAGAGCACATATTACAATTGTAGTTACAGGAGTTTTTAATATCCTAGCGCAAATTTCTGAATAGGTGCTAAAAACTAGTGCTGATACAAACATTGATGCAACAACAGAAAATCCAAGAAGAATTCCTCCTTCATACATAAACCAACTAATTCCACCACCAATACCTGCAAATATAAGATTTTTACCCTTTATGTTAAAAAGTATACCAAATCCCATAGTTGCTAAAAATGATGCAATAACTTCTAAAATAAATCTAATAATCATAAAGAACCTCCTAGAGCAATCCATAAGCTTAAAACAATACCAGTTCCAACTGCTATAGATATGGCAACGAAAAATGCTTCTGCGGCCCTTGTAAGCCCTGAAACTAAATCACCAGCTATAGTATCACGAATAGCATTTGTTATAGCAAGTCCAGGAACCAAAAGCATAATACCTCCAATTATTAATGTATCTAGGTTAGAACCAAAGCCAAGAGAATTAAATATAAGCGATATAAAGGCAGCGATAGCACCACCAATACAATTTATAAAAAAACCATCTATGTTAAGTTGAGCTGCTTTTTCTGTAAATAATTTTATAGCGATACCAACAAAAAAAGCTGCAATAGCATCTGTTATGTTTCCTTTAAATAAAAATGCAAAGCAACCAGCACCAACAGCTGAAGATAAAATAGTTGTGGTAAATGAATATCTTTTAATATTTTGTATTTCATTTAATTTTTCTTGTACCTCGCTAAGCGTAAAGTTATTTTTAGTTATTTGTCTAGAAAGATCATTTACAAGATGTATTTTTTGTAAGTCGATTGTTCTAGTCTTAACCCTTTTTACAAGGGTTGTAGTATATGAATTTTCATCACTTACAGATACCATAATTCCAGTTGGGGTTACAAAACTTTCAGCAAACTGAATTCCAAAGGCTGCACAGAATCTACATATGGTATCTTCAACTCTATAGGTTTCGCCACCACTTTCAAGTATTATTTGTCCAGCAAATGTAGCAACATGTAGTATTTTATTGATTTCCATTTTAACACCTCTATAAAGCCAAGAATAATAAATGTATTATAACATAGTATATATCTTTATTATAGAATAAATATAAAAATTTACATAATTATATAAAAAATAAAGGAATAATAAGATGTTATCAATAATACTATTAAGAAAATATTATGAATAAATTTATTAAATAATATGATTTTTGTTGTAATTATAGAAAAATAAATTTGAGGGGTGATTTTGTGGATTTTTCAAATGTGCAAAGAACAGATAATTTAATAAGTGAACTTATAAATAAGGAATTAAAAAGGCAACAGCAAAGTATTGAGCTTATAGCATCAGAAAATTTTACAAGTAAAGCCGTAATGGAGGCTATGGGATCATATTTAACTAACAAATATGCTGAAGGGTATCCCAATAAAAGATATTATGGAGGGTGTTCTGTTGTTGATGAAATAGAAAATATTGCTATAGAAAGAGCGAAAAAACTTTTTAATGCAGAGCATGTAAATGTACAACCTCATTCAGGATCACAGGCTAATATGGCTGTATATTTTTCAGTTTTAAAGCCAGGTGATGTAGTTTTAGGAATGGATTTAAGTAATGGTGGACATTTAACACATGGATCATCAGTAAATTTTTCAGGTAAAATATTTAATTTTGTATCTTATAAAGTTAATAAATATACAGAGGAAATTGATTATGAAGAGGTAAAGAAATTAGCATTGAAACATAGGCCTAAAATGATAGTAGCAGGAGCTAGTGCATACTCAAGAAGTATAGATTTTGAGAAATTTTCAAGCATTGCTAAGGAAATAGGTGCTTATTTAATGGTAGATATGGCTCATATTGCTGGACTTGTAGCGACAAATTTTCACAAATCTCCAGTGCCTTATGCTGATTTTGTAACTTCTACAACTCATAAAACATTAAGAGGACCAAGAGGTGGGCTTATATTGTGTAAAAAAGAATATGCAAAAGTAATAGATAAGAACATATTTCCAGGGATTCAAGGAGGCCCACTTATGCATATAATAGCAGGTAAAGCTGTGTGTTTTAAGGAAGCATTAGAGCCTGAGTTTAAGCAATATATAAATCAGGTTGTGTTAAATGCTAAAATTTTGGCTAAATCATTACAAGATTATGGATTTAAGTTGGTTTCTAATGGAACAGATAATCATTTAATATTAGTTGATTTAAATAATAAAAATATAACCGGAAAAGAAGCTGAAAATATTTTAGATAGCATAGGTATAACGGTAAATAAAAATACGGTGCCTAATGAAACTAAAAGTCCATTTATAACTAGTGGAATAAGAATAGGAACTCCTACTGTTACAACTAGAGGTTTTAAGGAAGATGATATGAGAGAAATTGCAAGCATAATAAATGATACTATAGAAAATAGAGGGAGAAATTTAAGTCAAATACAGGGTAGAGTTAATACTCTTTGCGAAAAATACCCACTTTATTAGTTAAAAAAATATTGCTTTTAGAAGAAATGAAGTAATTTTCTAAAGGCAATATTATTTTTGATAACATTAAGTCTTTAATTAAATATATTTTATTTAATGTACATATTTATAGTGTATAAATAATTTAAAAGGAATAATTTATGAAAGTTATAGATTTTCATTGTGATACAGCTTATGTTTTACTAAAAAATAAAGATAAGTCTTTAAGAGATAGTGATTTAAAAGTTAATGTAAATAGCTTAAAAAAAGGAAATTCCATTGCTCAGTTTTTTGCTTTATTTATGGATGCTAAAGAGAATAAAGATAATTTTAAAACTTGCGTTAATATGCTTAATAACTTAAAAAATGAATTTAATAAAAATAAAAATGAAATAAGCCTATGTAAAAGTTATGGTGATTATAAAAATAATAAAATGAATGGTAAAATAAGTGCTTTTTTAACTATAGAAGGAGGGGAAGCTATAGGAAATAATTTAGATAATATTAATTATTTTAAGGATTTAGGAGTATCTCTTATAACTCTTACATGGAACTATGAAAATAATATAGGATATCCTAATTGCAATGATTATTATAAAACTAGAGGTCTTAAAAAATTTGGTATAGAGGCTATTGAGAGAATGAATGATTTAGGGATTATAGTTGATGTATCGCACTTGTCAGACGGTGGATTCTTAGATGTTTTAAGATATTGTAAAAAACCATTTGTAGCATCACATTCAAATTCAAGGTATATAACAAATCATAATAGAAATCTAACAGATCCGATGATTAAATCATTAAGTAATAAAGGGGGAGTGATAGGAATAAATTTTTGTAATTCTTTTTTGGGAGATAGTAAAATTGCTAAAATAGATGATATGATAAAGCATATAGAGCATATAAAAAGAATAGGAGGGATTGATTGTATTTCTCTTGGAACAGATTTTGATGGAATTGAAAATGAAGTTGAAATAAAAAATATAGGAGAAATAGAAAAGCTTTATAATGAATTAAAGATAAGTGGATTTACTTATAATGAAATAGAAAAAATATTTTATAAAAATGCAGAAAGAATAATTAAGGATATTCTTTAAGTATTAGGAGGACATATGAACAAACTATCAGGAAAAGTAGCATATATAACAGGGGCATCAAAGGGGATTGGAGAAGCCATAGCTATAGAACTTGGAAAACTAGGTGCAAGTGTTATTGTTGGATTTAATAATGATTTAGAGGGAGCTAAAAGAGTAGTCAATAGCATAAAAGAAAATAACGGATATGCAGTAGCTTTAAAGGGAGACATTTCAAAAAGTAATGATATTTTAGATATTAAAGATTTTATAGAAAAAAAATTTGGGAAATTAGATATACTTGTGAATAATGCAGGGATATCTAATTTAGGATTATTTATGGATTACTCTCTAGACGATATTGATAATCTTATAAATGTAAACTTGACAGGAACTATGAAGCTAACAAACGCTTTATTTGATTTAATAAGAGAAGGAAAAAATCAGAGCATAATAAATATTTCTTCAATATGGGGAAATGTTGGTGCATCTTGTGAGGTTTTATATTCTGCGTCAAAAGGAGGAATAAATTTGTTTACTAAGGCTTTAGCAAAGGAAGTTGCTTCTTTAGGAATAAGGGTAAATGCAGTGGCTCCAGGGGTTATAAATACAAAAATGAACTCTTGGTTAAAAGATGAGGAAAAAAAGGATTTAGAAGATGAAATTCCATTGAATAGATTTGGAGAAACATCTGAAATCTCAAAGGTTGTAGCATTTTTATGTTCTGATGATTCTAGTTATTTAACAGGACAAATTATAACAGTAGATGGTGGTATGCTTTAAAGATATAGTTATAAAAATTAATATATTTTCTAATGTAAAATGCTGATTTTAAAAAAGTTTAAAAATTCAATTCTTGTTTAAAATCAGCCATACATTAGATGATAAAATAAATTAAATAGTCATTAATTTTGCTGTTCTAGCGTCTTTTGTAATGTGAAATAAAATTTAACTCCATTTTTAGTATTTGTAACTCCAAAGTTGCTTTTATGGAGAGTTAGTATATTTTTTACAATAGATAATCCGAGACCAAAGCTTTTGTTTGTTCTATTTCTAGATGAATCAATTCTATAAAATTGAGTCCATATTTGAGAAAGTTCATTTTCATTTATATGAGCTCCTGTGTTTTCGATAGAAAAATTCACAACAGAATCTTTCTCATAAATATCAACAATTATTTTATTTTCAGGTGGTGAATATTTTATTGCATTAGTAACAAAGTTTGATATAACCTGTTCTATCTTAAATTCATCACCAATAACTAGATAATTTGAGTTTATATTTGTTATGACTTCTAAATTATTGTTGTTTATATCAACAGAATTTTTAATCAATATTTTTTGGGTTAGTTTGCTAAGAGAAAAAGATGACAACATAATATCTGTTTTCCCATTTTCAAGTTTAGACAGTTCCAACATATCCATAACTAATTTATCCATTTTTTTTGCTTCATCTATTATTATATCAAGATAAACATCACGAGATTCATCATCAGCTATACCATCTTTAATGCCTTCTGCGTATCCTGAAATTATTCCAATAGGAGTTTTAAGTTCATGTGATACACCAGCTATAAAATCTTTTCTAAGGTTTTCAAGGCGTCTTTCCTTTTCAACTTCTTCCTTGAGTTTAGCATTTTTTATTTTCAAATCTTCTAATGCATTATAAAGATTTTGTGATAAGAAATTTAAAGTTTTTGCAAGGCTACCAATTTCATCGTCACGTTCTACAGTACATTTTTCAGAAAAATCCAAGGCACTTAATTTTTTTGCTGTTTTATTTATACTAATTAAAGGCTTTGATATAAGGTCTGAATATATATAAGATAGTATAAGCCCAAGAGCAATAACAACAATTCCTATATATTTATAAAAATCCTGTATAACTTGAGTTGCTTCAGTGATATTTTGAAAAGAAGTAACTGCAATAACTATATAAGTCTTATTATTAGAGCTTGTAAAAGGCGCCATACAAACTATATATTTTGAGTTAGTGTTTGAACTGGCTAAAACTGTTGTGAAAACTTCACTAGAGTTTAAGATACTTTTTTCATAATATGGATCATTATATAGTTGATTAAATATTTTATTTAACGTTACAGTTATTTCTGAATCAGAGTTTGTTGGATTTGCTATATATTTAACCGTACCGTCAGTTGAATATATAGCGATTTTTGAATTGTTTTGAAACTCAAAGTTATTTAATGCAGTATATAAAGCTGAAGGATCATTTATATCATTTGAATAATATGAAACAAAGGTTTTAACGCTATTTGCTAAATTTGTGCTTTTACTATTTAAATAAAATTTTTGAAAAAACATTATTTGAAATAGCATTGTAAAAATTACAATAAATAATATGGTTCCAAAACTTATTAGAAAAAGTCTTTTAGAAATACTCTTTTTCATAGTTTTTCTCATACTTATTTCACCTCAAACTTATAGCCACTTCCTCTAACTGTTGCGATATAATTTGATTTATCTAATAGTTTTTCACGAAGTCTTTTAATATTAGTATCCACAGTTCTTATATCCCCATAATAATCAAATCCCCAAACATTGTCTAAAATTTTATCACGTGAAAGGGCAATTCCTTCATTAGAAGTTAAATATATAAGAAGATCATATTCTTTTGGAGATAAATAAATTTCATTATTATTTATAGTTACTTCGTGAGATGATTTGTTTATTTTAAGTCCATTATATTCTGAAATATTCAAATCTTTAGGTGTATTAGCTCTCTTTAGTAATGCTTTAACCTTAGCTACAAGAACCTTAGCGCTAAAAGGTTTAGTTATGTAATCATCAGCACCTATTTCATAACCAAATAATTTATCCTCTTCTTGGCTTTTAGCAGTTAAAAGTATTACAGGTACGTTAGAAACTTTTCTTATAGCCTTGCAAACATTAAAACCATCTAATTTTGGCATCATAACATCCAAAACAATTAAATTTACATTATTTTGAGAAAATATATTTAAGGCTTCTTCTCCATCTGATGCTTCAAGGACAGTAAAACCATCTTTTTTTAGATAATCTCTAAGTAGAAATCTAAGTCTTACTTCATCTTCAACAATTAATATAGTATCATTCATAGTAGTACACCTCTAAAATCTTATTATTGCTTTTATTGCAACTATTATTATACAATGAAAATTAGAATTTATATAATATTTTAGGAGTGTTTTAATGAATAAATTAAAATTAGATAAAAATATCGCTCAATTACCAAATGGTATGACAGTGGTTACCATAAAAAAAGACACTATGTTAGTTGCTATAAATGTTGCTGTAAAAATTGGTTCTTTGTATGAAAAGGATGCAGAGAGGGGAATGTGTCACTTTATAGAACACATGATGTTTAAAGGAACTAAAGAAAGAAGTAATGAGGTTTTAAATGAAGAGTTAGAGTCTTTAGGAGGAGAATATAATGCGTATACTGATTATACATCTACAGTATATTCAATAAATTGTATAAATGATGAGATAGAAAATGCTATGAAACTTTTAGGAGATATGCTGATTAATTCAACTTTTCCAGAGGATGAGATAGAAAAGGAAAAGGGTGTAGTGGTTGCTGAAATTAAGTCAAGTAAGGATGATGTAGAGGAGTTTAGCCTAAATAAAACTAATGAAATAGGCTTTTCTAAATCACCTTTAAGATATGATGTAGCTGGTCTTGAAAAAACAGTAGAAAAATTTACGAAAAATAGTATAATAGAGTTTTATAATAAGTATTATACTCCAGATAATTCTGTTGTGGTTGTTGTAAGTTCTTTAGAACATAACAAAATGTTAGATATAATTTCAGATAATTTTGGAATATGGGAAGGTAAATGTCATAAGAAGATAGAAATTGTAAAAGAAAAAAATAAGCCTATAACAAGTATAACCCATAAAAAGCATATAGAACAAAGTACGATAACTTATCTTTATTCATTAGTAGATATAACAAAAGAAGATGAATTACCACTTAAAATATTAAGTCATAAATTAGGAGATAGTGATAATTCAGTGCTGTTTAGAGAGCTTCGTGAAAAAAGAGGATTTGCATATGATGTGTACAGTTATTTAGATATAGGACATGATGTAAATATAATGAATATATTTGCAGCAGTATCTAAAGAAGATTTAAAGGAGAGTCAAGATATAATAGATACATCAATATCAAATATAAAAAATGAAATTATAGATTTTGATAATAAATCTTTAGCAATAATCAAAAAGATTCATAGAACTGCTGTTATATCAACGCTTGAAGATTATAGCGACTTATGTAGCTATGCTTTAAATCAAATTTTAGAGGGGGAAGATTTAAAAGATTTAGAAAAAAGTATAGAAGAGTTGGATAAAATAACTAAAGATGATATATATAGAGTTTGCAGAAAGTATTTAAATAATCCAACAATTCACATATTAAAATCTGAAAGGTAAATTTTATGGGTAAGATTACAAAAATTGAAGTTCAAAATAAGAATAAAGAAAGAGTAAATATTTATATAGATTATAATTTTTCATTTGCCTGTGATATTGAGTTTATATATAAATTAGGAATTAAGGTAAATGATTTTTTAGATAAAAGTGATATAGATGAAGTTTTAAAAGATGATGAGTTAAAAAAATGTAAAAATTCAGCTCTTAAAATAATTGAGAAATCATATAAAAGTAAGAAGGAGATGAGAGAAAAGCTATTAGCAAAAGGATTTACAAATGATATAATAAATAGTGTTTTAAACTTTTTAGAAGAATATAAATTTATAGACGATACGAAATATGCTACTTTATATATAAAAGATAAAATTAAAAATCAAGGAAGAAATAAAATTAAATATTCTTTAATTAAAAAGGGATTAAGTGAAGATATTATAGAGGAAAATTTAGAGTGTATTGATAAGGAATATGAAAAAGAACAAGCATTAAGTATTGCTATAAAAAGATATGAGATATTAAAAAAAGAGAAGATGATAAATATAAATTATCTCAAAAACTTTTTAGATTCTTAGCTACAAAGGGGTATGATTTTGAGTGTTGTAGTGAAATTGTAAAAAAAGTTGTTAAAAGACAAGATATTTGGGAGTAGGTATATGGAAATAGTTATATTTATATTATCTGTTATTTTGTTTATATTTGTTTTAGCAGTAGAGTATAAAAAAAGATTTAACATAACAAGAATAAGAGGTAGCATTATAGAAGCACTTAATTATTTTTGCATATTTTTATCATTAATAGTTTCTTACATTATAATGAGTAATCTTAAAGAGATTGGTCAATTTATAACTTTATCTTTAGTTAGTTTAACAAGTTTAGTTAATGATTATATTTATTTTCCTTTAATATTTGCGATGATAATATTTTTCTTAATAGCATTTGCGGTTTATATTGTATTAAGGGTAATCTTAGCTTGTTTAGTTAGATTTGTAATAGGGCCAAGCTTAAATAAAATTCATCATTCACAAGAGAGAAGAACAGAAAAGTCTAAGCAAAGATTAGGCATGCTTTTAAACATTCCTAGAGCTTTATTTTATGCGTGTTTATTTTTTGTTATATTAAATGTTGTTGTGCATGTTGCATAAAAAATATGAATAAAATATATTAATTTTTATAAAGGCTGTTTTTAAATTTTATATTTTAAACAGCCTTTTAATTATTGCTTTTTAATTTTAGTTGCAATGAGCTTTATTGCTCTTTCACAGTCGGTGTCTAAATTATCTAGAGCCCAAGCTAAGTTAAAGTATCTAAGAGCTTTTATGTCATCTTTAAGCATAGAGTAGCAATAGGCTATATTAAAAAAGTATTTAGAATCTTTATGGAGTTCTAATGCTTTTTTAATCATATCGATAGCCTTTTGATAATTTTTAAGTTTTATGTAGCAAACACCAGAATTATAAAAAGCATGGTATTCACAATCTTTATTTTCAATAGCTTTTTTATAATAAGATAAAGCCTCTTTGTAATTTTCATTATTATAAAATTCATTTCCTTTTGAAAAGTAGTTCATCATATAATCCTCCAAGTTAAGCATTATATTAAAATTATTATCACTTTTACATATAATATTCATATAAATATTGTTGAAATTAACAAGTATTTTAATATAGTTTAAAAATGTAAATTGATTATAGCTATCTTGACAATGAAAATATAATATTATAATATAAACTGTAAACAATACAGAATAAACTGTGATAAAGAGAAGTAGAAATAGGAAGAGTTTTAAGAGAGAAAAACCCATAGGCTGTAAGGTTTTTTATACTTGATATTTTGAAGTAGCTTTTGAGTTTCTTTAGTGAAAAATAAAAAAGTAGCTAAAGACGGCATTTATTAGAGTCGTTATTAGTTTAAGAGCCCTTAAATATTTTAAGGGAAAAAAGGTGGTACCGCGAATCTTCGTCCTTTTATGGAGGAGGTTTTTTTTATTTTATTTGGAAATATGATAAATTTAAGGAGGAAATAACACAATGGAAGATAAAAATATCTCTACAACTTATAACCCAAAAGAATTTGAAGAAAGATTATATAATGTTTGGCAAGAAAAAAAATACTTTACTCCAAAAGTTGATAAGAGTAAAAAACCTTATACAATAATAATGCCACCACCAAATATAACTGGAAAACTTCACTTAGGGCATGCGCTTGACAATACTTTACAAGATATGCTTATAAGATTTAAGAGAATGCAAGGATATTGTACTTTATGGCTTCCAGGGGAAGACCATGCATCTATTGCAACAGAAGTTAAAGTTGAAAATGAACTTTTAAAACAAGGTCTTAATAAAAAGGAAATGGGAAGAGAAGCATTCTTAGAAAAAGTTTGGGAATGGACAGATGAGTATAGAGAAAAAATTAGAGAACAACTTAAAAAAGTTGGAGTTTCTGCTGATTTTACAAGAGAAGCTTTCACTATGGATGAAAATTTAAGCAAAGCTGTAAAGCATGTATTTGTTAAACTTTATAATGAAGGGCTTATATATCAAGGAAACAGAATAACTAACTGGTGTCCTAAGTGTCAAACAGCTCTATCTGATGCTGAAATTGAATATGCAGAAAAAGAAGGAAGCTTCTGGCATATAAAATATCCAGTTGTAGGTTCTGATGAATTTTTAGAAATCGCAACAACTAGACCAGAAACTCTTTTAGGGGATGCTGCTGTTGCTGTAAATCCTAATGATGAAAGATATAAACACTTAGTTGGTAAAATGTTAAAATTACCTTTAACAGATAGAGAAATACCAGTTGTAGCTGATGATTATGTTGATTTAGAATTTGGAACTGGTGCGGTTAAAATAACACCTGCTCATGACCCTAATGATTTCCAAGTAGGTTTAAGACATAACTTAAAACAAATAAGAATTATGGATGATGCTGGAGTTATAAATGAATTAGGTGGAAAATATCAAGGGTTGGATAGATATGAGGCAAGAAAGGCTATGGTTGCTGATTTAGAGGCTCAAGGTTTACTTGTTAAAATAAAACCTCATACACATAACGTTGGAACTCATGATAGATGCGGAACTGTTATAGAACCTATAATATCAAAACAATGGTATGTCAAAATGGATTCTTTAGCAAAACCAGCCATAGAAGTTGTTAAAAATAAAAAAACTAAGTTTGTTCCTGAAAGATTTGAAAAGATATATTTTAACTGGATGGAAAATATTCAAGATTGGTGTATATCAAGACAATTATGGTGGGGACATAGAATACCTGTTTACTACTGTCAAGATTGTGGTGAAATAATGGTATCAGAACATGATGTAACTACATGTACAAAATGTGGTTCAAGCAAAATAGAACAAGAAACAGATGTTTTAGATACTTGGTTTAGTTCTGCACTATGGCCATTTTCAACTCTTGGTTGGCCAGATAAAACAGAGGATTTAGAGTATTTTTATCCAACATCAACATTAGTTACTGGATATGATATTATATTCTTCTGGGTTGCAAGAATGATTTTCTCAGGAATACACAACATGGGAGAAACTCCATTTGACACTGTGTTAATTCATGGTATTATAAGAGATTCTCAAGGAAGAAAAATGAGTAAATCTTTAGGAAATGGTGTAGATCCACTAGAAGTTATAGATGAATATGGTGCAGATGCTTTAAGATTTATGTTGGTTACTGGAAATGCACCAGGAAATGATATAAGATATATTCCTGAAAGAGTAGAAGCTGCTAGAAACTTTGCAAACAAGATTTGGAATGCTTCAAGATTTGTTATGATGAACTTAGATAGAGATATCATGAACAAATATAAAGATTCTACAGATTATAGCTTAGCTGATAAATGGATTTTATCAAGAATGAATGGTTTGGTAAAAGAAGTTACTGAAAACATGGAAAAATATGAACTTGGAATAGCGCTTCAAAAGGTTCATGATTTCCTTTGGACAGAATTCTGTGATTATTATATAGAACTTGTTAAACCAGTTTTATATGGAGAAGATGAAAAATCTAAGGGAATAGTATTTAATGTTTTATATAAAGTTTTAAATACAGGACTTAAGCTTTTACACCCAGTAATGCCATTTATAACAGAGGAAATATATACTCACTTAAGCACAGAAACTGAATCAATAACTATAGCTTCTTGGCCAGAATATGATGAAAGTTTAGTAAATGAAAAATCTGAAAAAGATATGGAATTTATAATGGAAGCTATAAAGGCTTTAAGAAATCTAAGAGCTTCAATGAATGTTCCACCATCTAGAAAAGCTAAAATAATAGCTTATATTTCAGAAGAGGCTAAAGATGCGTTTATAAATGGTGCAGCATATTTAGAGAAGTTAGCTTCAGCATCTGAAGTAACATTTATAGATAATAAAGATAATTTAGCTGAAAATTTGGTTTCAGTAGTTGTTAAAGGTGGGGAATTATTCTTACCACTTTTAGACCTTGTAGATAGAGAAAAAGAATTAGATAGATTAAATAAAGAAAAAGATAAATTAGAAAAAGAAATAGATAGAGTAGAGAAAAAACTTTCAAATGAAAAGTTTGTAAGCAAGGCACCGGAAGCTGTTGTAAATGAAGAAAAAGCTAAAGGTGAAAAATATAAAGAAATGTTAAATGCTGTCCTAGAAAGAATAAGTGCTTTAAAATAAGTAGTTAAATATTAAAAAAATACTTCCCTACATCTTTTAAAGATGTAGGGAAATTTTATAGGAGGAATTCTATGAATTACAATGAGGCTATGGAATATATTGAAAATACAGCTAAGTTTGGAATGAATCTGGGTTTAGAGAGAATTTTAAAAATACTTGAGTATTTAGATAACCCTCAAGATAAAATAAAGTGTATTCATGTAGGTGGAACTAATGGAAAAGGATCAACTACTGCTATGATATCCTCGATTTTAATAGAAGAGGGTTATAAGGTAGGCATGTATACATCACCTTATTTAGAGGAGTTTGAAGAAAGAATTCAAGTAAATGGAGAAAATATAAAAAAGCAAGAATTAGCGTCTATAGTAACAGAGATTAAAAGTGCTATATCAAAAGTTGATGTTATAAAGTTTGGAGCTCCAACACAATTTGAAATAATAACAGCTTTAATGTTTTATTATTTTGCTAAAGAAGAAGTAGATTATGCAGTAGTTGAAGTTGGTCTTGGAGGAAGATTGGATGCAACAAATGTTATAAATCCAGTTTTAGTTGTTTTAACTTCTATAAGCTTAGATCATATGAACATACTTGGAAATACATTAAAAGAAATTGCAAGTGAAAAGGTAGAAATTATAAAAAAGGATTGTACAGTTATATCATACCCTCAACAAGAAGAAACCTTAAATGTTATAAGGTCTAAGTGTGAGGAATTAAATAATAAATTAATAGTAGTTAAAAAAGAAGATATAAGACAAGTTGTTATAGATAAAAATAATTTTACTCAAAAAATAACAGCGGATATTTTAGATGAAACTTATAGTGTAGAATTATCTCTTATAGGAGAGCATCAGATATTAAATTGTATAGTTTGTTTAAATGCTATAAAACAGTTAAAAAACAAAGGGGTAATTATTAAAGATTCTTCAATAAATAGAGGATTATCAAATGTTAAATGGATTGGAAGAATGGAAGTATTAAAAAAGAATCCATTAGTTGTTATAGATGGTGCACACAATATAGATGGCATAGAAAAATTAAGAATTAGTGTAGATAAGTATTTAAATTATAATAGACTTATTTTAATAGTTGGAATCTTAGGTGATAAAGAAGTTAGTAAGATGTTAAATGTTATAACAGATAAGGCAAGCTATGTAATAGTTACAGAACCGCATAATTATAGAGCAGAATCGTCTAGTGTTTTATATGAAAAGGTTAAGGAAAAGGGGATTGAGTGTTTTGATATAGAAGATTATGAAGAGGCTTATAAAAAAGCATTATCTTTAGGGAATGATGATGATTTAATATTAGTTTGTGGTTCTTTATATATGATTGGAGATATGAGAAAAGTTATAAGAAAGTACAAATCTTGTACTTAGAAAAAGAAAAGATAAGAAGATGAAGCTTCTTATCTTTTTTTATTACCATATTTTAAATCATATTCTTTTATTATAGATTGCATATTATTAGTGCTTGGTGTATAAAGTTTATCATTAAATATAAAATCTTTTAAGGCTTTAGATGTTTCTTTTTTATCAAAAAGTAAAACCCAACCCTTAGATGGATATAATCTTTCTTTAGAAATAGAATTTATAGGAATTTGAAGTTGCTCTATCGAAGAATTTTTAGAATAAATGGTTAACGTAGTTAAAAAATAATTTATTGCACTAGTTATGTTTATATTAGTTTTTATATAGGGAAATAAATCTTTTACAAGTTGTACTGTTTTAAAAGGAGATAAAGTTTTTATTTTAGCTAAAATTAAATTAATTAGATTTCTTTGCCTTGTAGTTCGTTCATATTCGCCATCTCCGACTTTTCTGATTCTTGCATAAGATAAAGCTTGATAGCCATTTAGAGTATATTCTCCAGAAGATAAGATTAAATCTGATGTATTTCCGCCACTATCTAAAATAAACTTATTAAGTTCTGAAACTTCATAATCGTTAATATTTGCTGTTATCCCGCCTATAGTGTCAATGATTTTCCTAAAACTGTTAAAATCAACAATAATATAATTATTGATTTTTATTCCAAAGTTATTCTCTATGGTTTCAATGGTTTTTAAAGGGCCACCATATGCAAAGGAATGATTTAGTTTTTCTTCTCCATGATTATCAATATTAACCAACATATCTCTTAGGAGTGATGTGATTTTTAGTTTTTTGTTAACATTATCTATAGTAAGAATCATTATAGAATCAGCTCTAGATGTAGTATCATAAAATCTAGCATCACTGCTTAGTAAAAGAATATTTGAAATTCCTGAAACTTCTGTAAAGGGGATTGAATCTTTATTATTTTGAACATCATAGGTATCTGAAACTACGTCATATTTAGATAAATTATTTAAATTAAAAAAAAATAAAAAAGATATAAGTAGAAATGTAAAAAAAATTAATATAGAAGAAGCTTTTGTTTTTATATTGAATTTTTTCATATGTAAAACTCCTTAGACAATAATTAATAAAATTATATATTAATATTGTTTTTAAAGAGTAAAAAAAATATACATAAACCTCCTAAAATAAAAAGGAGGTATGTATTTAAGAATTTATTAAAGCTGTTATTATTTTATTATATATTTCAGAAGAATTCTCTTTCCATTTGTTACATAAAAATTTAGCTTCTTCTTTAGATGGAACGCTTATTGTGAAATCTATGATTAAAAAATCATTTTCTTTTGCTTTTAGATTTACCAAAAATGAATTGTTATTATCTATAGTGTAATCAGAGAAAATGCTAAATTCTTTTTTTATGCTTTCTCTTTTATTATTTACGCAGTTATCTATATATTTTAATTTATTTGCTGAAATTCTATCTTTAAATAGGGATAAAACTCTATCGCCTTTTTTAGTAAGTAGAATAACTTCCTTAGAATCTTTATTTTCGTATCTAAGGAAATCAGAATTTATAAGTTCTGAAATATATTGTTGTAACATAAAATAATTTATGAAACTATTTTCTAATACAATATCAGTTAATTGAGTATTAGAAATAGGATATTTTATAGATTTTATTATGTGTAAAAGTAGCAGTTTGTTCTCCGCTAACTCTAAAGTATTATCATTCATTTTTACTCAGCCTCCATAGATACTTTTGAATAATACTCATATTATAGCATATAACTTTTACTATAATAAAGATATTTGTATTTTAGATGGGAGTAAATATGATATTTATAAGAAAAAATAAAATAATAAATATTTTACTTTTGCTTTTGGTAATTGGATTTTATACAATTTTCAAGTCAGATATAGGAATTTTTAATAGTGATATAAAATCAATGCCAATTTATAAAGTAGATACAGATAGTAAAAATATTTCTATAACCTTTGATATTAATTGGTGCGATGAAGATTATTTATATGATATTTTAGATGTTTTAGATAAGCATAATGTAAAGGCAACATTTTTTATAATGGGAAAGTGGGTTATTTATCCTGAGGGAAATTTAGAAAAGTTGCAGGAAATTTATAATAGAGGTCATGAAATTGGAAATCATAGTTATATTCATCCTAACTTTACGAATATAGATGAGCAAAGAATAAAAAATGAAATTCAAAAAACTGAAGATATAATAAATGAAGCCATAGGGATAAAAACTAATCTTTTTAGATTTCCAAGTGGAGCTTTTAATGAAAGTGCTGTAAATATTGTAGAGGGGTTAGGATATATCCCAATTCATTGGAGTTCTGATAGTGTTGATTGGAAAAATACAAGCTTAGATATAGAATATAACAGGGTGTTAAAGAGTATAGAGCAGGGAGGTATAATGCTTTTTCATAATAATGGGAAATATACTGCTCAAAATTTAGATAAACTAATTCCAAAGCTTAAATCAGATGGTTATAATTTTGTGAAAGTGGGAGAATTAATTTATAACAATAATTACATTATAGATGAAAACGGAATACAAAGAAATAAATAAAATAAATTATATAAATATCTTGAAAAGGTTGATTAAAATGTATTATAATGGAAACAGTAATCGATTTGTATTGCAATAGATAATAATAAAAAACACTTAATTTAATCTTATTTTAAACACTAATGGGGAGAGGGGTTTAAGTTAAAATGGAAAATTTAATGAAAAATAATTCAATTCATTTAGAAGGGACTTTATTATCAAAGTTAGAATTTAGTCATGAAATGTATGGGGAAAAATTCTATACTTTTGATTTAGAGGTTATGAGACTTAGCGATTCAAAAGATATATTAAGCATAACAGTTTCAGATAGATTAATAACTAATATGAGTTTAGAAATTGGAACAGAAATAATAGTAGAGGGTCAACTTAGAAGTTATAATAAATTTGTAGATGGTAGTAATAAACTTATACTTACTGTATTTGCAAGGGATATAAAGCCATGCGAGGAAAAAAGCAAAAATCCAAATGAGATTTTCTTAGATGGATATATATGCAAAGAACCTATATATAGAACTACACCATTTGGTAGAGAAATTGCTGATGTATTATTAGCTGTAAATAGAGCATATAATAAATCAGATTATATACCTACAATTGCTTGGGGAAGAAATTCTAGATTTTGTCAAACTCTAGAGGTTGGAGATAATATAAGAATATGGGGAAGACTTCAAAGTAGAGAATATCAAAAGAAAGTTTCAGATAATGAAATAGTTAAAAAAATTGCTTATGAAGTTTCAATATCTAAAATGGAAAGAGTGGTAGAACAACAAGAGCAAGAAATAGAAAATAATGAATTTGTAATTAGTTAAGTAAAAAAGCTGTAGTATATAATATATACTACAGCTTTATGTATTAAATCTATTTTCTTAAATCATCAAGGATTTCTGTTTTTCCTTTTGTTTTATCATCAACAGATTTAATTATTTTAGCTGGTGTTCCTGCAACTACAACTCCTGCTGGTACATCTTCAACAACAACAGAACCTGCTGCAACAACAGAACCCTTTCCTATTCTAACACCTTCTAATATAACAGCGTTAGCACCTATTAAAACATCATCTTCTATGATACATGGGCTTTTGCTAGGTGGTTCTAAAACTCCAGCAACAACTGCTCCAGCACCTAAGTGAACTCTTTTACCAAGTTGTCCTCTAGCACCTACAACAGCATTCATATCAACCATAGTGCTTTCACCAATTTCAGCACCTATGTTTATAACGGCTCCCATCATTATAACGGCGTTTTTACCGATAGAAACTCTATCTCTTATTATAGAACCTGGTTCTATTCTAGCATCAAATTTTAATAAATCTAACATTGGTATAGCTGAATTTCTTCTATCATTTTCTAATCTAAAGCTTTCTATTTTAGATTTGTTAGAATTTAAAAAATCTAAAATTACATCGCTTTCGCTAAATAAAACATAAGAATTGTTGCTTCCGTACCATTCTATGTTTTTTAAATCATCTTCAGAAAAAGCTCCTTTAAGATAAACTTTTACTGGAGTAGATTTTTTTACTTCTTTAATGAATCTTGCGATTTCATATGGGTCAGTGAAATTATAATCCATAAAACTTACATCCTTTCAAAAACATAATACAAAATTATTATAAACAAAAATAAACATCAATAAAAGAGTAAATATAAGAAAGGTGAAAAGTTTTTGCGAAAGTTTGGCAAAATAATGTTCAAAATAAATTTAATACTGTAAAATATTATTTAAGGAGGGGATAGTGATGGGAAATTTAGAGAAGGGATATACTCAAATCTATACTGGAAATGGAAAAGGAAAAACAACAGCAGCTATGGGTCTTGGATTTAGAGCTTGTGGAGATGGAATGATTGTTCATGTTGTACAATTTTTAAAGTCTTTTAATACAGGAGAATTAAATTCTGCTAAAATTTTAGGAGAAAATTTTAAGATATATAGATTTGAAACTCCAAAAGGTTTTACTTGGCAGCTTAGTAATGAAGAAAAAAAATTATTGCAAGAAGAAATTAAAAAAGAATATGATTTTGCTATGGAGGAGTTGTTAGGTAGAAGGTGTGATGTCTTAATATTAGATGAAATAATGGGGGTATTAAATGCAGGATTCATAAAAGAAGAAGATGTATTAAGACTTATGGATTTAAAGCCAAGTGATATGGAGCTTATTTTAACGGGAAGAAATGTTCCAGAAAAAATTTTAGAAAAGGCTGATTTAGTTACTGAGATGAAAGAAATAAAGCATTACTATAAACAAGGCGTTAATGCTAGGAAAGGAATTGAGTTTTAAAATGAATAAAAGTGTTGAAGCAATTGAAATATCAGGAATAAGAAAGTTTTTTAATAAAGTTTCTAAATATCCAAATGCAATTTCTCTAACTTTAGGTCAACCAGATTTTGATGTACCATCTAGGGTTAAGAATGCGATAATAAAAGCGGTAGAAGATGGAAAATCTAAATATACAGCTAATGCTGGTATAGTGGAACTTAGAGAAGAGATATCAAAATTTTTAAAGACTTTAGATATAAATTATGATAAAGATGAAATCATGATAACAGTAGGTGGAAGTGAAGCTCTTTTTTCTGTACTTATGGGGCTTTTAAATAAAGGGGATAAGGTTTTAGTGCCATCTATAGGTTATCCAGCTTATGAGAGTATTACAAAAATGCTAGAAGGGGAAACTGTAGTTTATAACTTAAATGACGATTTTACAATAAATATTGATAGTTTAGAAGAAGGAATAAAAAATGGAGCAAAAGTTTTAATACTTTCGTATCCAAGTAACCCGACAGGAGCTTTACTTAGCAAGGAAGATAGAGATTCATTACATAAAATTATAAAGGAAAATGATGTTACAGTAATAACAGATGAAATATATTCATCTTTATGTTTTGAGGATAATTATTATTCAGTTGCACAGTATAACGATATAAAAGATAAAATAATATATGTAAGCGGTTTTTCAAAAATGTTTTCCATGACAGGCTTAAGACTTGGGTATGTTGCGTGTAATAAAAAGTTTTTAAATGAATTTATAAAGGTTCATCAATATGGAGTATCTTGTGCACCTTCAATAGTTCAATGGGGAGCATTAGAAGGGTTAAAATATTGTTTAGATGATGTTGAAAATATGAAAAACTCTTTTAAAGAAAGAATGGAATATGTATATTTTGAACTTGTAAAAATGGGATTTGATGTTGTAAAACCTAAGGGAGCATTTTATATTTTACCTAGTATAAAAAAATTTAATATGACATCAGAAGAATTTTGTGACAGATTGTTAAGTGAGGGCGGAGTTGCTTGTGTTCCTGGAAGTGCTTTTGGAAATGGTGGAGAAGGATATATTAGAATTTCATATTGTTATAGTAAAGAGTCTTTAGAAAAAGCTCTTAAAGCTATCAAACAATTTGTAGATACCTTATAATAAAAAAGAATGTTAAACAAAAAGATATAGCTTTAAAAAATTTTATAAAGCTATATCTTTTTTTGTTATATTAAAGTTCTATATTCAAAACATCATCCATTGAATATTTTCCAGCCTTAGATACACTAGCCATATATTCGCAAGCTTTAAGAGAACCTATTGCAAAAACTTCTCTTGAAATAGCTTTGTGATTGATTTCTATAACTTCACCATCACCTGCAAATATAACTTCATGATCACCTATTATTCCGCCGCCTCTTACGGTATTAACACAAATTTCATTTTTCTCTCTTTTACCATAGCCTTCTCTTCCATAAATAAGCTTTGTTTCTTCATCTAAAGAATCTTGAATGGTATGAGCTAAATATAGTGCTGTTCCACTTGGAGAATCAACCTTTTGATTGTGATGTCTTTCCACTAATTCTATATCGAAATCTTTATATAAAACAGGGGCTATTTTCTTTAAAACTAGGTTTATTAAATTTACACCTATGCTCATATTAGCTGATTTAAATAAAGGTATTTCTTTAGAAGTTTTATCTATAAATTCTAAATCTTCTTTAGAGTAACCAGTAGAGCAAAGAACTAGAGGTTTTTTTGTTTTCTTAGAAAATTCAATTAATCCTTTAAGGGCATCTGCTCTTGAAAAATCAAGTAAAACATCATAAGAAACATTACATTCATCTAAAGTTTTAAAGATTGGATAATCTCTTTGAACTTCTGTAAAAGAATCTATACCAGCTACTATTTCTATATCTTTAAATTTAGTTTTTGCTAAGTTTGTTATAGTTGCTCCCATTTTTCCAGAACAACCATTTAAAATAACTTTAACCATTATATATTCGCCTCCTTTTTTATTTTAATTATTTTATAAGGTTATGATTTTTTAATTCTTGTTTTAAGACTTGTAAATGAGAAGGTTCCATATCGCATAAAGGAAGTCTTAAAGATCCACACTTAAATCCCATTAAGTTTGCGGCTGTTTTAACTGGAATTGGATTTGTTTCAATAAATAATGAATTAGCAAGACTTAAATATTTAAGTTGAATATCTAAAGATTCTTTAGTTTTACCATCAAAATATAATTTGCACATATCATGTGTTTCTTTAGGAATTACATTTGCTAAAACAGATATAACCCCAGCTCCTCCAAGAGATAAAACAGGAAGAATTTGATCATCATTTCCAGAATATATATCAAAATCTGTATCTTTACAAAGAGCAGCCATCTCAGCTACTTGAGATAGGTTTCCGCTAGCTTCTTTTATAGCTACAATATTTTTAAACTGCATTAATTCTTTTAAAATGCTAGGTGTTATATTCATTCCTGTTCTAGATGGAACATTATATAATATTATTGGTATGTTTACGGAATCATTAACTGCTTTAAAATGTTCTATTAGTCCTCTATTTGATGTTTTATTATAGTATGGTGTTATAACTAAAACTCCATCAACCCCAACACTTTCACACCAAGTACTCATTTCTATTGCAGCCTTTGTATTGTTTGAACCAGAACCTGCGATAACAGGTATTCTTTTATTTACTGTGTCAACTGTAAATTTTATGGCTTCCTTTCTTTCATCTAAAGTCATAGTAGAAGCTTCACCAGTTGTTCCACAAATTAATATAGCATCAGTTTTGTTCTCTATGTGCCATTCTAATATTTTTTTAAGTTCAGCAAAATTAATTCCATTTTCATCAAAGGGTGTTAATAAAGCTACACAAGAGCCTTTAAAAATTGACATAAGTTTTTCCTCCGTATCTTTTATTTAATCATAAGCTCTGCAATTTGAATTGCATTAAGTGCTGCACCTTTTCTTATATTGTCAGCAACTACCCAAATATTAAGACCGTTATCAACACTAAAATCTCTTCTAATTCTTCCAACAAATACTTCATCATGACCTGAGAATTCTAAAGGTGTAGGATATTTAAGATTAGCTGTATCATCATAAACTACAAGTCCTTTAGAAGAATTAAATAAAGAGAATATGTCTTGAAGTTCAAAAGGAGTATTAAGTTCTATATTTATACTTTCGCTATGAGCATTTAAAACTGGTACTCTAGCTGTTGTTGCAGTTATTTTTAAAGTAGAATCATGAAGTATTTTTTTTGTTTCTTCAATCATTTTAATTTCTTCTTTTGTATATCCATTATCTAAAAATACATCAATATGTGGTAGAATATTTCCAGCTATAGGATATGGGAATTTTTTAGGGGCAACCCCTTGTAAGCCTTCTTCTAAGTCTTTAATACCTTGAATACCAGCTCCTGATACTGCTTGATAAGTAGAGTAAACTATTCTTTTTATTCCATATTTATCATGAAGTGGTTTTAAAGCAACCATGGCTTGAATAGTAGAACAGTTTGGATTAGCTATTATTCCATTGTGCCATTTTATATCTTCTGGATTTACCTCTGGAACTACTAAAGGAACTTTAGGATCCATTCTCCATGCACTACTATTATCTATAACAATTGCACCTTCTTTTGCAAACGTAGGTGCAAATTTTAAACTTGTATCCCCACCTGCTGAAAATAGTGCAAAATCAATCTTCTTATTCTTTATATTTTCCTCACAAAGCTCTTCAACTATAAAATCTTGTCCTTTAAATTTCATTGTTTTACCTTGAGATTTTTTAGAAGCAAACAGAAATAATTCTTTTATTGGAAAATTCCTTTCTTCAAGTATTTCTAAAAATTTTCTTCCAACATTTCCTGTTGCCCCAACTACTGCTACGTTATACACTTTGTTACCTCCAGTTATTATAATTTTTAATATAAATGTGTTTTATTAATATTAAATAATGCTTAAATTAAAAGTACATATTATTAATATATAATATTATTATATATTAACTATAGTGCAATTTATATTTAATTATCAAGTATATATTAAATATTTTATATAAAAATGCTATTTAGTTTTAAGCTTTGAGAATAATATGTAACTAAAATTGAAATAATATATATTATTTCAATAAATAGTCAGGAGAAAAATATATGAGTAAAACACCATTAAAGAAAATAATAAAAAGTAAACTAAAGAAGCATAAAAAATTAACAGAAGCTGAGATTCTTAGAGAAAGAATGAAATATGAAATTGCACAAGAGCTTGGACTTAGTGAAAAAGTAAATGCTTTAGGATGGGGAGGACTTACAGCTGAAGAAACGGGAAGAATAGGTGGAATAATGACTAAAAGAAAAAAAGAAAGAAAAATACCAAGTAATGATGAAATACTAGGTAGAAAGAAACCCATTGACTAATAAATAAAAACTCTATAAGATTTATTTATAGAAAAATAGACTTTAGGAGTATACTTATGGAAAGTTATAAAATGATGGCTACGGTTTATGATGAACTTATAAGAGAAGATGTAAACTATGAATCTATAGCAGAGTATATTTTAGGTCTTTGTAATAAGTTTAACATAAGTTTTAGCAGTTATTTAGATTTAGCCTGTGGAACATGTAACGTAGGTTCTTATATAGGAAAAAAATTTAAAGAAAACTATTTTGTGGATTTATCTTCTGATATGCTTATAGAAGCTGACAAAAAATTAAGAGAATGTCGAATAAAAGGAAAGATAGTTTGTCAAGATATGAGTGACTTAAATTTAAATAAAACTTTTGATTTAATTACTTGTGTTTTAGATTCAACTAACTACGTTTTAGATGAGAATGATTTAACCAATTATTTTAGAGGAGTTTATAATCATTTAAACGATGATGGATTATTTGTTTTTGATATAAATTCTTATTATAAAATATCTGAAATTTTAGGAAATAATATATATAGCTATAATAGTGAGGATATATTTTATGTTTGGGAAAATATTTTCGAGGATGAAATTGTAGAGATGAATTTAAGTTTTTTTATAAAACAGCAAAATGGTCTATATAAAAGATTTGATGAGGTTCATGAAGAAAGAGGTTACAAAGATGAATTTATTGAAGAAATTTTAAGAAAAATAGGGTTTAATTTTGTAGAAAAATTTGATGGATATTCAAATCTTAAAGCCACTAATAAAAGTGAAAGAATAACTTATATAGTTAGAAAGTAGGAGGAATTTTTATGGGTGATAAAATAGTAAGAGCAACAGCAAAAGATGGAATGATAAGAATAATAGCAGCAGAAACTAGCGAATTAGTTAATGAAGGTGTGAAAGTACATGGGTGTACGCCAACAGCAGCTGCTGCACTTGGAAGAATGCTTACAGCTGGTGTTATGATGGGAGCTATGTTAAAATCAGAAAAAGAAGTTGTAACTCTTAAAATAAATGGCGGAGGAGAGGCTAAGGGAGTAATAGTTACAGCCTACTCAGATTGTACTGTAAAAGGGTATATAGGAAATCCAACAGTTGATTTGCCTCTAAACCCTAAAAATGGAAAATTGAATGTAGGAAAGGCTATTGGTAAAGATGGTACCTTAATGGTAATAAAGGATTTAGGACTTAAAGAACCATATGTAGGACAAGCTCCTATCTTTAGTGGAGAAATAGCAGAGGATTTATCATATTATTTTACGGTATCAGAACAAGTTCCATCAGCTGTAGCACTTGGAGTTTTGGTTGACAGAGATTATTCAATAAAGGTTGCTGGTGGTTTTATTATACAATTAATGCCAGGTGCAGATGAACTTTTAGGAGACCTTATAACTTACAGATTAGAAGAGTTTACATCAGTTACAGGAGAACTTGCAAAAGGGAAGACTATGGTTCAAATATTAGAGGATATATTTGATGGTATGGATTTAAAAATAAATAATGATACAGAAATTCCAAAGTATAAATGTGATTGTTCAAGAAGTAAGGTTGAAAGAGCATTAATTAGTATAGGGTATAAAGATTTAAAAGAGTTATATGATGATGGTAAGACAGAAGAATTAAAATGCCAATTTTGTAATAAGGCTTATGAGTTTACTCATGAAAATATAGGAGAACTTTTAAAAATAGCAACTCAAACTAAGAAAAATTAATATACTTTTAAAAATATTATAAAAAATATATTGACAAATAAATTTTTTATTTATATAATAATAAATATCTTCGACAAATGGAAGATATTTAGGCTCGATAGCTCAGTCGGTAGAGCAGAGGACTGAAAATCCTCGTGTCACTGGTTCGATTCCAGTTCGAGCCACCATTTTTGCGGAAGTGACTCAATGGTAGAGTGTCACCTTGCCAAGGTGAAAGTTGCGGGTTCGAGTCCCGTCTTCCGCTCCAAAAAGTATGGCGCTATAGCCAAGTGGTAAGGCAGAGGTCTGCAAAACCTTTATTCCCCAGTTCAAATCTGGGTGGCGCCTCCAAAATAAAACCTGTGAGATAATTCTTACAGGTTTTTTGTATTAACTTATAAAAATAAATATGAGAAAGAGAGGGGTAATTTACAAAAAATTGTTTAAATAAATTTAACGATTGAATTTGTAATAATATATTATGAAATTAGAAAAAATAGACAAAATAACGAACTTTAAATATTTAAACTTGTATAAATTAAAATTAAAAAATAAAAAAGGAAACCAAAAAGATTATTTTGTTGCAAGTAGGCGTGATGAGGAAGATTTAACTTGTGTGACAAAGGATCATAATAAGGCTGATGGTGTTATGATAATTCCAATAACTAAAGAAAATGAATTTGTTATAATAAAGCAGTATAGACCTGCAATAGATGGATTTATATATGAATTCCCAGCTGGTCTTGTAGATGAGGGTGAAACAGTAGAGGAAGCAAGTAGGAGAGAACTTTTTGAAGAAACGGGTTTAGAGTGTGTGTCTTTTGAATATTTGATAAAACCAAGTTATACATCAGTTGGCATGTCAGATGAAAATGTGGCTATTGTAAAAATGCTTGTAGAGGGAAGCCCAACTTCAGAAAATACAGAAGAAGATGAGGAGATAGAAATATTAAAAATCCCTGTTAAAGACTTTAAAAAATTTGCTAAAGATAATATTGTTTCAATAAAAGTTGCGATGGTAGCTGCTTTTATTGATGGTATATAGATGATTAAAAGGATGTGATTGTTCACATCCTTTTAATTTTATAGTATAAATATTTATTTTTAATTTTATTAAAATAAGGAAAATTATAAAAATGTAGTTAATTGAAAAAAGAATATATATTTATATGCTAGAGAGGTAACATTTATTACTTACTTGAGTAAAATAATACTATAATTATTGTTAAAATAAGGTTAAAATACTTCCTCTGTCTACAAGAGGTTTTTTAGATAGAAATATAGGTTTAACATCATGCTTTATCAAAAAATTTTCAATTTCTTTTCCGTATGGATGAAGATTATAGTTTCCGAAAAAAGCTATTTTATTTTCACATAAAAGCCCACAAGTGCCACCAATAAATCCATAGTTTAGATAGGGTAATGATATATCTTTTGCTGATATACCTAAAACATCTATTGGATATTTTTTAAGTTCATTATATATTCCAACATCTGAAGTTATAATAGCATTATTGCTTATAACAGCACAGGAGCATTTGGTATATCCTTGTTTTACATTTATTAAATTTTTTTCTTTAACGCTATTTAATAGGCATTCATCTGTGTATTTTAAATTATGAATAAAAAAGTCTTTTAAATTTACTGCATTTAAAGAAATATCATAAGGGTAAGTGTTTTTTAAATTTGTTTTTGCTTTTACTAGGTTTAAATTAAACTTGTTTAAAGAAGGATAGGATTTTAAATTGTTAAAGAGTTCTTCATGAGCTATTAATGTGTTATTAGACAGTATATTAAGTTGTATATCAGGATGTCCATCTATCGCTTTATATAAATTTTTAGATGGCAAAACTTTTATAATATCAAGGTTTTCAAGTGATAAGTTACTAATTTCTTCTTTAGAAATTCTATAATCTACAAAACATTTATTCATGGTCATTCTCCTATATAATTAATTATAAAAATAGTTTACTAAATATTTAAGCATTTTGTCGATTATTAAAATATTATTTTTGAATATTAGAAAAGTTTTAATACATACTAAAGGTAGAAAGGAGTGAGAGGATGCTTTTAATGAAGTTAGCTTATGAAGGTGAAGAAGCTTTTATTGATAATATACAAGAGATTAGAGAACTCTTAAAAAGTAAAGGAATAATTATTGGAATATCGGAAAGTATCGAGAAAAATACTCACTTCGTTAAAATTTTTTGCGATGATAAGGATTATAATGAAAAATTACAAAATAATATTTATTTATATATAAGTAATCTTATATATAAAACAATAATGGAGAATTTTAGAAGAAAGGAAATGCTAGAATATTTAACAGAAAATTATTTTTTCTTAAATCATGAAGAAATTATAGATATTGATAATGAAATAAATAAAATTGTATTTCAAAAAAATATTATAATGGATGAAACTTCAGTCTATTGTTTAAATAGAATTAATTCAATTGTTGAAAATATAAAAGCCTTTCTTAAAGAAACAGGTTATATAAATATAAATGGATTTATAAGATTTAGAATGAAGGCTATGATAGATACAATAGAGGAAATTATAGATAAAATTGTAGATAAATATATGGTTGAAAAAGAGTATAATGAGTTTATTAAGCTTTTAAAATATTTTGTAGATGTACAAGAATGTAAAATAGAAGAAATAGATTTAAGAATTTTGAATAATGGATTGTATGAAATAAAAAATGGTTTAGGAGAAGATGTATTTAAAGAATTTTTAAATGAAATAAAAGATAATGCTGATGAAAATACCATAAATATAGAGGATGTCATTATAAGTGGATTAATAACTAATGCACCGAGAAAGATAAAAATTTTTAACGAAGTAAAATGCAATAATAAAGAATTTTTAAGGACAATAAAGAATGTTTTTGGTGAGAGAGTTGAGGTTTATTAATAATATAACTTAAAATAACAAAATTATTTGACACAGCTTATAACTTGTGATAGAATTTTATTCGTTAAGAAGAAACAGCCGTTTCTCACCTTTCAACTTCGGTTAGTTGGGTTATTGAATTGTTTATTACGTTAAGTGTTGTAATAATAGAGGACGGCTTATGCCGTCCTTTTATTTTATAGAAGAGCAGTATTAGAAAAATCTATTAATGCTAAGAATCGTAAAGTTTGAGAGGAGGATATCACTATGCCAAAAATGAAAACTCATAGAGGTGCAGCAAAAAGATTTAAGAAAACAGGTTCAGGAAAGTTAAAGAGAGCTAAAGCTTTCAAAAGCCATATATTAACTAAGAAAAGTCAAAAGAGAAAAAGAAATTTAAGAAAAGCTGGATATGTTTCAGTAACTCAAGAAAAAACAATGAAAAAATTATTACCATACCTATAATTTATAATAAAACAGGAGGTCTAGAAAATGGCAAGAGTTAAAAGAGCGGTAAATTCTCGTAAGAATCATAAAAAAGTATTAAAACTTGCAAAAGGTTATTACGGTGGAAAAAGTAAATTATTTAAAACTGCTAACGAATCAGTAATAAGAGCATTAAGAAATGCTTACGTAGGAAGAAGATTAAAGAAGAGAGATTATAGAAGATTATGGATAGCTAGAATAAATGCAGCTACAAGAATGAATGGTCTTTCATATTCAAAATTTATGAATGGAATAAAATTAGCAGGTGTTGATATAAATAGAAAAATGCTTTCTGAAATAGCTATAAATGATGCTAAAGCATTTGCGGATTTAGTTGAATTAGCTAAGAAAAATTTAAATGCTTAATTTTATTTAAATAATGCGGAGAAATCCGCATTATTTTTTTGAGTTTATCTTCATAAATATTACATAAATTCATTTTAAATATATTTATTTAAATATAAATTATTTTATTAAAATAATGTTAAAATAATATAAAAAAGTATTTATTGTGATATAATTATTTTATTATAATTTTGGAGGAACTTATGTATATCAATGTAAGTAGAAAGATAAAATTAAGTGCTGTACAAATATTGGCTATAGGTTTTTTATCTTTAATAATAATTGGTGGAATCATATTAAGTTTGCCTATATCATCAGCTAGTGGGACAGGTACTAACATTATAGATGGTTTTTTTACATCAACTTCAGCTGTTTGTGTAACTGGGCTTATAACATTAGATACTGCTACACACTGGAATTATTTTGGAAAAACAGTTATAATAATTTTAATACAAATAGGTGGTTTAGGATTTATGTCTTTTACTACTTTATTTGCGTTAATACTTAAAAAAAAGATAAGATTAAGGGAAAGATTGGTTCTTCAAGAAGCTATGAATACCTTTGGAATACAGGGGTTAGTTAGGCTTATGAGATATATATTAATTTTTACTTTTTCTATAGAGTTTATGGGAGCTTTACTTTATGCAACTCAGTTTGTACCTCAATTTGGAGTTTTAAAGGGTATATATTATAGTGTATTTGCATCTATATCAGCTTTTTGTAATGCAGGATTTGATTTGATGGGAAACTTTTCGAGTATAACAAGTTATGCGACTAATATTACCATATTATTAAATACATCAGCTCTTATAATAATAGGAGGATTAGGGTTTGCAGTTTGGTCTGAACTTTATAGTTTTAAAAATTTAAAAAAACTATCTTTGCATACTAAGATTGTATTATTAACAACTTTCATATTGATTGTATGTGGAATGGTTTTTATATTTTTATTTGAATATAATAATTCTAAAACTATAGGTAATATGTCTATAATAGATAAATTAACCAATTCTTTTTTTGCATCAGTGACTACTAGAACAGCAGGGCTTAATTCAATACCATTAAATGATATGACTGGAGCAAGTAAATTTTTAACTATTATATTTATGTTTATAGGAGGATCACCAGGATCTACAGCAGGGGGAATAAAGACATCAACTTTAGCTATAATAGTACTTATTATTATTGCTATTATAAAGGGAAGAGAAGATACCGAAGTTTATGGAAAGAGGATATCAAAAGATACTGTACAAAAAGCAATTCTTGTATTCATGCTTGGAATTTTTATAGTTTTGGTGGTAACTTTGATTTTAACAATTACAGAGCAAGCTTCTCTTGAATCATTAATATTTGAAGCGGTATCAGCATTTGGAACAGTTGGTTTAACACTTGGAGTAACTCCACATTTAAGTATAATAGGAAAAATAGTTATAATGATAACTATGTATTTAGGAAGAGTGGGCCCTATGACAGTTGTGCTTGCTATTACAAGAAAAAAAAGGAAAAGAGATTATAGATATCCTGAAGATAAAATATTAATAGGTTAGGGGTGTATTTTTTGGCTAAAAAACAATTTGTTATAATAGGACTTGGAAGATTTGGAGCGTCAATTGCAAAGACTTTATATGCTCTTGGAAATGATGTTTTGGCTATAGATAAAAAGGAAGATTTAGTTCAAGAAATTTCAGATAGTGTAACTCATGCTATACAAATGGATGCGACAGATGAAAGTGCTCTTAGGACTTTAGGAATAAGGAATTTTGAAGTCGCAGTAGTTACAATAGGGGATAATATACAATCTAGTATAATGGCGACACTTTTAGTTAAGGAACTTGGAGTTAAATATATAATTGCTAAAGGAAATAGTGATATACATGCTAAGGTTCTTTATAAAATAGGAGCTGATAGAGTAATACTTCCAGAGAAAGATATGGGGGTTAGGGTTGCGCATAATTTAGTTTCGTCTAATATTTTAGATTATATAGAATTGTCTCCAGATTACAGTATAATAGAAATAGATAGTCCAAATGAATGGTGTAATAAAACCATGAAGGAGCTTAATTTAAGAAGCAAATATGGAATAAATGTTATAGCTATTAAGAGAAATCATGATGTTAATATCTCGCCATATGCAGATGATCAAATACAAGAGGGAGATATTATAGTAGCTATAGGTTTATCTGAAGATTTAAATAGATTAGAATTTAAAATATCATCAAAATAATAAAAAGTTTAAGGCTCTAAAATCATTATATTTAATGGCTTAGAGCTTTATTATTTTTTGCTATTAAAAATGTGATATAATTTTTTTATATGAAGAAAAGAGGAGAAAAAGTTGATAATTATAGAAAGTAAGAGTAATTCTTTATTTAAAAATTTAAAAAAACTAAAAGATAAAAAAAAATATAGAGATGAAAAAAAACAATACATAATAGAAGGATTTAGGTTTGTAAAGGAGGCTATAAAAAGTAACACCTGTTTAGAATGTGTAATATTTACGGAAGATTTTTATAAAAAAGAAAAAGAATTTATAGATTCTTTAGAAAAGTTAAATATAAAATTAGTAATAATGACAAAAATTTTGTTAGATGAAATATGTGATACTGAAAACCCACAAGGAATAATTGCTGTAGCAGAATTTAAAGATAGTGTTTTAAATTTAGGAAATATGATAATACTTATAGATAAGGTTCAAGATCCAGGAAATATGGGTACGATTATAAGGACAGCACATGCTGTTGGGGCTTCTAGTATTATAATAACTAAAGGAACAGTGGATATTTATAATGATAAAGTTTTAAGATCATCTATGGGTTCTATATTTTATATACCAATTATTGAGGATTATAATTTAGATTTAGTTAAAAAATTAAAAAATCAAGGATATAGACTTTTAGTAAGTTCACTTCAAGGAGAAAATAATTTTTTTGAAGAAGATTTAAAAGGTAAGGTTATAATAGCGGTTGGAAATGAGGGAAATGGAGTAAGTGATGAAGTTTATAATATTTCTGATGTAAAAGTTAAAATACCCATGCCTGGAAATAGCGAATCATTAAATGTAGCTATTGCAACATCTGTTATGATGTATGAAAAGTTAAGACAAGATAGTATAAAGTAGTAATATAGGTTAAAAATAATATTAAAATATGATAAATACTTGTAATATTATATATGTATTAGTATAATATTAAAATGAATAACAACTAAAATTAAAAATTAAGCGTTGATAAAGAGAGTAGCTATGAAAATCTTTTTAGGGAGAGGAAACCTAGACTGGAAGTTTTCTTAAAGAAAGTTATAGTGAAGTTCACTTTGGAGCTCTAGCTGTGAAATTTAAATTTAAGGAAATTTAACAAAAGTAGTAGCTAGCGGATTAAGCCGTTATTTAAATTAAGAGAACAAAAGATATATAAAACTTAAAATAAATGTTTTTTGTTAATTAGGGTGGTAACACGGAAAAAACCCCGTCCCTTTTGAGGATGGGGTTTTTTATGTGCTTTTTTAAAATCTACTAATTTTTAAAAGGTTGTTGATTCTAATAAAAAAATGTGTATGGTGACCTTTTAAAAAGATTTTTTAAAAATCTACAATAGATAAAGGTGGGTGAGACACACATGACAGAGATTTATGAAAATATAGTAGTTGCTGTATTTGTTGGTGGACTTGTTGCAGCATATATAGCTAATACTATAAGACTTCGTAAAATGGGAGAATAAATAAAAAAATATAATAATTTTTATATAAAATATGAAAGGAGCTTAATTTATGCAAGAGCAATTAAAAAATATAGAAAATATTGCATTAGAAGAGTTAAAATTAGCTAAAGATAGTACAACTGTAGAAAATATAAGAGTTAAGTACTTAGGGAAAAAAGGTGAATTAACAACTATTTTAAGAAGTATGGGAGGACTTTCAAAAGAAGAAAGACCTATCATGGGTAAACTTGTTAATGAAGTTAAGGCAACTTTAGAGGCTAAACTTGAAGAAGTTTTAACTCAAATTAAAATCAAAGAAAAAAATGAAAAATTAGCAAATGAAGTAATTGATATTTCAATTCCAGGAACTAAAAATCTTGTAGGTAAAAGACACCCATTAGAATTAACATTAGATAGTATGAAAGAAATATTTGTGTCTATGGGCTTTACAATAGAGGAAGGACCAGAAGTTGAAAAAGATTATTACAATTTTGAAGCTTTAAATATTCCTAAAAATCACCCAGCTAGAAGTGAACAAGATACATTCTATATAAATGATAATATAGTTTTAAGAACTCAAACATCTCCAGTTCAAGCTAGAGTTATGGAAAAGCAAGAGCCTCCAATAAAGATGATATCTCCAGGTAAGGTATTTAGATCAGATGCAGTTGATGCAACTCATTCACCAATATTCTATCAAATGGAAGGATTAGTTATAGATAAGGGAATAACTTTTGCAGATCTTAAAGGAACACTAGAATTGTTTGCTAAGAAGATGTTTGGAGACAAGGTTAAAACTAAGTTTAGACCACATCATTTCCCTTTTACAGAGCCATCTGCTGAAATGGATGCAACTTGCTTTGTATGTAACGGAAAAGGCTGTAGAGTTTGTAAGGGAGAAGGTTGGATTGAAATATTAGGTTGTGGAATGGTTCATCCTGATGTTTTAAGAAATTGTGGAATTGACCCAGAGGTTTATAGTGGATTTGCCTTTGGATTTGGTGTTGATAGAATGGTTATGCTTAAATATGGCATAGATGATATTAGATTATTATATGAAAGTGATATGAGATTTTTAAATCAATTTTAAAATATAGGAGGATAGTTTATGAAAGTACCATTTAATTGGCTTAAGGATTATGTTGATATAGATATAGATGCAAAAGATTTAGGGGATAGATTAACCCTTTCAGGTTCAAAGGTTGAGGGAGTTGAAATTGCAGGTGATACAATACAAAACGTTGTAACTTGTAAATTCGTTGAAATAGAAAAGCATCCAGATGCTGAGAGATTAAGTGTTTGTCAAGTTGATATAGGTAAGGAAGAATTATTACAAATTGTAACAGCTGCAACTAATATGAAAGTTGGAGATATAGTTCCTGTTGCACTTCATAAATCAACTTTAGCAGACGGAACAGAAATTAAAAAAGGTAAGTTAAGAGGCGTAATGTCTAATGGTATGTTTTGTTCTGAAGAAGAATTAGGAATAGCAGGAGATGAGCCAGTTCATGGTCTTATGATATTACCTCCTGATACTAAGGTTGGTATATGTATAAAAGAAGCTTTAGGGCTTAATAAGGCTATATTAGATTTTGAAATAACTTCAAATAGACCAGATTGCTTAAGTATAGTTGGTATGGCAAGAGAAACTGCTGCAACTTTAGGAACAAGTTATAAGATGCCAAATTTAAATTATACAGTTAAATCATCTGACAATATAAATAATATATTAAAAGTTGAAGTTAAAGATGATTTGTGTAGAAGATACATGGCAAGAGGAGTTAAAAATGTAAAAATAGCACCATCACCTAAATGGATGCAAGAAAAACTATTTGATGCTGGGGTAAGACCAATAAACAATATAGTAGATATAACAAATTACGTTATGTTAGAACTTGGTCAACCAATGCATGCTTTTGATAAAAGACAAATATCTTCAGGAAAAATAGTTGTTGAAAGAGCAAAAGATGGTGAAAAGTTTGTAGCTTTAGATGAAGTTGAAAGAAATTTAAATAGTGATTTTTTATGTATTAAAGATGGAGAGAATATAGTTGCTTTAGCAGGAATTATGGGTGGTTTAGATTCAGGCATAAAAGATGATACAACAGAGATTATATTTGAATCAGCAAATTTTGATGGAACTAATGTTAGAGTAAATTCTAAAAAATTAGGTTTAAGAACTGAAAGTTCATCAAGATTTGAAAAAGATATAGACCCAAATCTTGCAGCTCTTGCAATAGATAGAGCTTGTGCTTTAATTGAAGAGCTAGATTGTGGAGAAATAATAGATGGAACTATTGATATTTATAATAAAAGAAAGGAACAACATACACTAACTGTTGATTCTGTATGGGTAAATAAATTTTTAGGAACTAATTTATCTAAGGAAGAAATGAAAAGATGTTTAGATAGCCTAGACCTAAAGACAAACATAAATGGCGATAATCTTGTTATAGATGTTCCAACGTTTAGAATAGATATAAATATAAAAGAAGATATAGCAGAAGAAATAGTTAGAATATATGGATATAATAATGTTCCTGCTACTATAATAAAAACTGTAACGGAAAGAGAGCCTAAAAATAAAAAACAAATATTAGATGACTTAGTAGCAAATATTATGATAGCTTCAGGATTAAATCAATCTATTAGTTACTCTTTTATAAGTCCTAAAACTTTCGATAAAATAAATTTATCTAATGATAGTTATTTAAGGAATGTAGTTAAGATTAAAAATCCTTTAGGAGAAGACTATAGTGTAATGAGAACAACCACTCTTCCTTCAATGATGGAATCTTTAGCAAGAAACTATTCAAGGAATAATGACTTAGTTAGATTATTTGAAATAGGTAAAACATATATTCCAGATGAGGATGAAAATAATCTTCCAACTGAAAAAAATATTTTAACAATAGGTATTTATGGAGAAGCAGATTATTATGCATTAAAGGGAGTAGTTGAGAACTTGTTTGATGCTTTAGGAATAAAGAGTGCATCCTTTAAGAGAATGAGTGAAAATCCAAGTTACCACCCAGGAAAAACTGCTGAAATTGTTATAGGAAGAAATTCTTTAGGAATTTTAGGAGAAATACATCCAGATGTTGCTGAAAATTACGGAGTAGAGGTTGATTGTTATGTGGCAGAGCTTGATTTAGATAGAATATATGAGTTTGCTAAGACAGTGAAATCATATAAACCACTTCCAAAATTCCCAGCAGTAACTAGAGATATAGCTCTTTTAGTTGATGATGTTATTTTAGTTCAAGAGATAGAAAATGTTATAAAAAAATCAGGTGGAAATTTAGTTGAATCTGTAAAATTATTTGATATCTACAAAGGAGCACAAATACCAGAAGGTAAAAAGAGCATAGCTTATGCAATTATATATAGAGATCCAAGTAAAACTTTAACAGATAAAGATGTAAATAAAGTTCATGATAAAATTTTAAAATCATTAGAGCAAAAATTAAATGCACAACTTAGATAATATTAAGAGAGGGGAAACTTTAAGTTTCCCCTTTTTTCTTGTTTAAAAGCCATAGTTCACAAAGAATTATGCCTATGGTAAAATAAAGATAGTACATTTTGATAAGAGGAGTTATTAATAATTATGGTTACAAGTGTTCATGTTACAATTAATGGTTTTGAATATAATCTAAAGGGTAAAGAGAGTGAAGAATATTTAAAGCACGTTGCAAGTTTTGTAGAGGGTAAAGTTCAAGAGATAATGTCTAAAAATAAAAGTCTTACTATGGTAGGGGCTGTAACCTTAGCGGCTGTAAACATAGCGGATGAGTCTTTTAAGGGAAATAAAGAATATAATAATATTTTAGCAGAACTTGAGGAAATAGAGAGAGAAAACAAGAAGTTAAAAGAAGAGTTAGAAGAAGTAACTGAAAAATATAATAAAACAAATAGAAATTCTCCTGAATATTTAGAGGAACAAAGAAAACATGAGCTTATGAAAAAAGAATTAGAAACTCTAAAGGAAGAATTTAATAAGGCTAGTCAGCTTATATCAGAGTATGAAGTTAAGGATAAACAAAGTGAAATAACGAGAAAAGATTTAGTAGAGCTTAAAGAGGAATATAGAAAAGCTAAAGAAGTTGTTTTAAAATGTGAAAATAAAGAAAAAGAATACATAAGAATTAAAACAGAGCTTTCTGATTTTAAAGATAAATGTGAAAAATTAAATGAAAGGGTATTAGAGTTTGAGGAAAAGGAAAAATTAAATGAAATAACTAGAAATGATTATTTACAACTTAAAGAGAGATATGGAAAATCAAATAAAATAATACTCGATTATCAAACAAAACAGAGGGAAGCTAATAAAAAGCTTGTAGAATTAAAAGATAGATACGCAAAGGCTAATAAGCTTATGGCAGAGTATGTAACAAAAGAAAAACAGGCAGAGATAACTAAAAAAGATTTAGCTAACTTGAAGGAAGAATATAAAAAGCTTAATAATCGTGTAAGCGAATATGAAATAAAGGAAAAAGAGAATGAAGCTATAAAAGGTGAACTTGAAGCTTTAAAGGAACAACAATTAAAAAATAATAAACTTATAGCAGATTATGAAGCAAAAAGTAAAAAGAAAGATATGATGCTTGGACAATTAAATAAGCTTAAAGAGGATTTGAAAAAATCTCAAGATTCAATAAATGAGTATAAAGAAAAAGAAAAGAAAATGGACGAACTCTTGATTCAAATTGATTTGTTAAAAGAAGAAAACAAAAAGTCAAATAAAATTATAGAAGAATTAAAGGAAAAAGAGTTAGAGTTTAAAGAGGTTAAGGACGATTTAGATAAAGCTCAAAAGGAATATGAAGAGATAAGTAAAAAAGTATCAGAATATCAAATTAAGGAAAAAGAACATGACGTGGTTACTAAGGAGCTTGTAGATTTAAAAGAAGAATTTAAAAAAGCTCAAAGAACTATATCAAAATATGAAAATCAAGAAAAAGAGCATGATGGATTAGAAAACGAGGTTTTAGTTTTAAGAGAAGATATTGAAAATGCTAAGATGTTAATAAAAGAATATAAACTTAAAGAAGAAAAACAAGAAAATTTAGCTTATAAGTTACAAGAATTAAAGGAAAAATATGAAGATTCTAAATATCTTATAGAAGATTTGAGAAAAAAAGAGGCTGATTTTAATTCATTAAAGTTTGAAGTAAAAGATTTAGATGTTAAATATAAGGAAGCTAATGCAATAATAGCAAGATATGAGAGTCAAGAAAAAGAAAATGAATATATAAGATTAGAAGTTTCAAAATTAAGAGAAGATTATAATAGAGCCAAAAATGAAATAATAGCATATAAAAATGAGGAAGAACAAAGAAAAAGTATTGATAAAGAACTTAAGCTTTTAAAAGAAGAAAAAGAGAAATATGATGAATTAGAGAGAAAATCAAAAAATCTTACAAATGAATTGCAAAGATTAAATGAAAGATATAATATAGCTAATAAAATGGTTGAGGAGTATAGAATAAAAGAAAAACAAGAAGAGAGAAACAATAAAGTTTTAGATGAAACTAGAAATAATTATGAAAAAAAGAAAAAAGAAAATAATAAATTAAGACAAGAATTACAGGAAACAACAAATAGGTATAAAAATATTTCTAAAGAATTACAAAGATTAAAGGATAAGAATAAACGTGTAGTTAAAGATAATAACAATTTCAAAGTGTCTAATATAGATAAAAAGCAATTTGAAGATAAGGTTGATACTTTAGAAAAAGAGCTTTTGAGACAAAAAGAAATAAATAAAGGGTTGAAGTTTGACCTTCAAAGTAAAAGATATAGGGTATTAGACTTAGAAAGAAAAATTTTAAATTCTAAAGTAGAGATTATTAAAGATGCAAGATATGAAAATGCTCTTCTTTCAGAAAAAAAGATAATTGAAGAACTAAATAAAAATAAGGATGCTTTAAAATAAAAAAAGTAATTAAATGATTAAAAAATTACTTAAGGGATAGTTCATTATCCTTAAGTAATTTTTTTTTAAAAGGTACTTATAAAAAAAGGTACTTTTATGGAATAATTTTAGATATGAGGTGAAGGTATGAAAAAGCTTTATTATGAAAATCCATATATTAATGAATATAAAACTGAGATAATAGATATTAAGGAAAAAAATGAAAAATATCATGTGATTTTAGAGGAAACTATATTTTTCCCAGGAGGGGGAGGATAATTTAAAGATATTGGTTTTATAGAAAATCAGCAAGTTGTTGATGTCTATGAAGAAAATGGTGTAGTTTATCATGTTGTTGATAAGAAGCCTGCAAAAATACATAAGGTTTTCTGTAAGATAGATTGGGAGCATAGATTTTGTGGAATGCAGCAACATTTAGCGCAACATGTTTTATCTGGATGTTTTTTTACCTTATTTAATAAAAATACATTTGGATTCCACTTAGGAAAGAGTGTATCTACTGTGGATATAGAAGCTCCTTTAACTCAGGAGGATATAAGAAAAGCTGAAAAGTTAGCTAATGATATTATATTTAAGAATTTAAAAGTTAACTGTTTTTTTCCAAGCAAGCAGGAACTTAAGAAATTAAAGCTAAGGAGAGCTCTTCCAAAAACTAATGAGAAAATAAGAGTGGTTGAAATAGATGATTTGGATATAAATGCTTGTTGTGGTGTTCATCCTTTACAAACTATAGAACTTCAAATGATAAAAATTAAGGGATTTGAAAAACATAAGCAAGGTTATAGAATAGAATTTTTAGCAGGAAAAAGGGCTATAGATGATTCTTTTAAAAATGATGATTTTATAAAAGATGTATGCTCTTATTTAAAAAGTGGAGAGCAAGATGTTATAAATAGCATAAAAAAATTATCTCAAAATTTCAATGAGTTAACTAATGAAAATAGAAGACTAGTTGATGAAATAGGAGAATTTAAAGTGCGTGAAATGTTAGATAATTCCTATAAAATAGATGGTGTAACTATTGTGAAAAATATAGAATCTGATATAGAGGTTAAAAAGGCAAGTGCAATAGTTAAAAAACTTGTGGCAAATGAAAAAGTAATAGTTTTGTATGCGGTTAAAACAGATGAAAGAGTAAATATGATTTTTGCTTCATCTAAAGATATAAAAAATATAAATATGGGAGAAGTATTAAAAGATTCTATAAGTTTAGTAGACGGAAAAGGTGGAGGAAGCAAAACATTAGCACAAGGTGCAGGAAAAAATAATGGAAATTTAGAAGCTACATTAGATTATGCGGTAAGAAAGATAGAGAAATTTATATAGGGTAAAATAGCCATAGTGTATATTATGGCTATTTATATTTTATTTGTGTATAATATTTATTAGTTTATAAAAAATATACAATCTAAAATTGTATTTTAGGGGAGATAAATAAATGGAAAAAATAGAATTACTAGCTCCAGCAGGTAGTATGGATAGTTTAATTGCTGCTGTTGCAAAGGGAGCAGATGCTATATATTTAGGAGGAAGCAAGTTTTCAGCAAGAGCTTATGCTTCTAACTTTGATAATGAAGAAATGGAAAAGGCAGTAGATTATTGTCACGAATATGGCATAACTGTTTATGTAACAGTTAATACACTTTTAAAAGAAAATGAATTGCAAGAAGCAATAGATTATGTAGGATTTTTATATAAAATAGGTGTGGATGCTTTAATAATTCAAGATACAGGTCTTGTAAATAAAATAAGAGAAGAATATCCAGATTTTGAGATTCATGCATCAACTCAGCTTAGTATACATAATGGAGAGGGAGCATTATTTTTTAGGGATAATGGTTTTTTAAGAATAGTTTTATCTAGAGAACTTACTTTAGAGGAAATAAGACATATATCAAAAGATCTTAACATAGAAACTGAGATATTTGTTCATGGTGCTCTTTGTGTTAGCTATTCAGGACAATGTTTAATGAGTAGTTTAATAGGGGGAAGAAGCGGAAATAGAGGTAGATGTGCCCAAAGTTGCAGACTTCCATATACTCTAATTAGGGAGTCTGATGGCAAAGAGATTAAAGGATATTTATTAAGTCCTAAGGATACTTGTATGATAGAAAATGTGGAGGATTTAATAAAGGCAGGAACAAGTTCTTTAAAAGTTGAAGGAAGAATGAAAAGACCTGAATATGTTGCTGGAGTAACTGAAAGTTATAGAGAAGCTATTGATAATGTGTATAATAAAATAGATAAATCTCAGGAAAGTAACAAGAAAAAACTTCTTAGACTTTTTAACAGAGAGGGTTTTGCAACTGCATATCTTTATAAAAATACAGGGCATGATATGATGGCTTATAGAAATCCTAAAAATACCGGTGTGTTCTTAGGAGAAGTGTTAAAATCAGGTGAAATACTTTTAAGTGAAGATATAGCTCTTCAAGATGGCGTGACAAATGGTAATGATGGATTTACTGTAAATAAAATATTCTTAAATGGAAATGAAGTGAAAAAAGCTAAAAAGGGAAGCAAGGTTAAAGTTCTTCCAAGAAAATATAAAGCAAGTGATAAGTTATTTAAGACATTAGATAGTGAACTTTTAAATCAACTTAAAGGAGCTTATGAAAATAAATTTGAGAGAAAGATATTACTAGATGGAAAATGTACTTTTAAAGTTGGTTATCCTATCAAGCTTAGTGTTTCATATAATGGAAAAGTTTATGAAAAACAGGGTGATATAGTAGAGCCTGCTGTAAATAAACCTATTCTTAAGGAAAAGGTAGAAGATAATTTAAAAAAATCTGGAGATATAGCTTATAAGATAAATAATATTACTTTTTTAGAGTTTGAAGATGGATTTATAAGGGTATCAGCAATAAATAATTTAAGAAGAAAATTATTAGAAGAAATAAGAGCATTTGAAGTTTTAAAGTTTAAGAGAAATGAGAGAAGAAAAGAATTTAGTTGTATAAAAGATATGGACAGAGATATTCCTGGGCTTTTAGTAAACATAAATACGTATGAACAATTAAGGGCAGTTAAAGAAAAAAAAGTCGAGGCTGTAGCTTTAGATATATTTGGGAAAAATAAAGGTGCTTTGAATAAAGAATCTTTGAAAGAATTACAAGATTTTAATGGAAGAGTATATTTAAAAATACCAACTATAATTAAAGAGGAATTTGAAATTATATGTAATTTAATAAATGAGAATTTAGAAAATGTAGAAGGTATAATTACAGCTAATGCAGGAATAATAAATAGATTTAAAGATAAAACAAAAATAGTTGGGGATTATAAACTTAATATATTTAATTCAAATTCTTTAAAATTTTATAATAAGCATATAGCAGCTTCATGTATAAGTGTAGAATTGAACAGAAAAGAGATAAATTCTATGGTTAAAAAATACAATGAAGGAACGCAATTTTTAATTTATGGTAAAATAGAAGCGATGGTAAGCGAATATTGTCCAATAGGAAGTACTTTTGGAGGGAAAAATACTTTAAATGCATGTAGCAATGAATGTACAAGGAGTACCTTTATATTAAAAGATAGAGTAGGGCAAAATAATACTATAAAAACAGATATATTTTGTAGATCTCATATATTTAATACTGTTGCGATTAATTTAATTTCAGAAATAGAAGATATTAAGAGTATGGGAATAGAAAATTTTAGAATAGATTTAATTGATGAAAGTTATGAAGAGTCATTAAATGTTATAGACGCTATAAAAAATAAAAAAAGATTAGTAGGAAATTATACTAAAGGTCATTATAGAAGAGGCGTTGAGTAAGAGAAAAGGGGAATAAAAAAGTTTTATGAATGATAAAGTTTTAAGAGTTTTAGAATTTACAAAGATAAAAAATGAATTAAAACAATATGCAATAACAAAATCAGCAAAAGATATGGTTTTGAATCTTAAGCCTTATGAATCTTTTTATGATGTAGTTGAGCATCTTGAAGAAACTAATGAGGCATTAGAATTAATTACTAAAAAAGGTAATCCTCCTTTTGAAGGATTTTATGATATTAAGGATGGAATAGTTAGAGCCGAAAAGGGCGGAGTATTAAATGCTGGAACTCTTTTGAAGATAGGAAATATGCTAAGGGTTTCAAGAAGAATGTCTGAATTTTTAAATAGAAAAGAAGAAGAGGAATCTTATAAAATATTAGAAGATTTAGCGATTGGATTAGTTAGCATAAAAGGGCTTGAGAATTCAATTTCTAATGCAATAATTGGAGAAGATGAAATTTCTGATAAAGCAAGTAGTACATTATATGGTATAAGAAAAAGTTTAAAAGAAAAAAATTCATCTGTAAGAGAAAAAGTAAATGCAATAGTTAGAAGTAATTCACAATACTTGCAGGATAATCTGTATACAATGAGAGGGGATAGATATGTTATCCCTGTAAAAGCAGAATACAAGTCTCAAGTGCCAGGTCTTGTTCATGACCAAAGTTCAACTGGTGCAACTCTTTTTATAGAACCTATGAGCATTGTTAATTTAAACAATGAAATAAAAGAGCTTATGTTAAAGGAAAGGGAAGAAATTAATAGAATATTAGAGGCTTTATCTAAGGCAGTTTATGAGAATATAACAGAAATAAGCAATAACTTTAACATTTTAGTTGAGTTTGATTTTATTTTTGCAAAAGCTAAATATGGAAGTTTTATAAATGGTACTATGCCAAATGTTAATGATAAAGGAATAATAGATATTATACAAGGAAGACATCCTTTAATAGATAGAGAAAAGGTAGTATCTTCTGATATATATTTAGGAAGAGATTTTACAAGTCTAATAGTTACAGGGCCAAATACAGGTGGTAAAACAGTAACTTTAAAAACTGCTGGTCTTATTGAACTTATGGGGCTTTCAGGACTTTTAATACCTGCTATGGAGAACTCAACTATAAGCTTTTTTAAGGAGATATTTGCAGATATAGGTGATGAACAAAGTATAGAACAAAGTTTATCAACATTTTCATCTCATATGAAAAATATAGTTGAAATAATGGCAGTTGCAAATGATGAAAGTTTTGTATTATTTGATGAATTAGGTGCAGGAACTGACCCAACAGAAGGTGCAGCTCTTGCTATATCAATTTTAGAAAACTTAAGAAAAAGAGGAACAAAGTTATTAGCAACAACACATTATAGTGAACTTAAAGGTTATGCATTAAAGACTACAAATGTAGAAAATGCTTCTGTTGAATTTGATGTAGAAACTTTAAGACCAACTTATAGACTTTTAATAGGAGTGCCAGGAAAATCTAATGCCTTTGAGATATCTAAGAGGCTAGGACTTCCTGACTATGTAATAAAAGATGCGAAGGAATCTATAGATAGTGAATCTATAAAATTTGAAGATTTAATACAATCACTTCAAGATAAAAGAATAAGAGCTGAAAAAGATGCAAGAGAAAATCAAATACTAAGAAGAGAAGCTAAGGCTTTAAGAGATAAGTATAAGGAAAAACTAGATAGAATAGAAGTAGTCAGAGAAAATGCTTATTCAGAGGCAAGAAGAGAGGCTAAAGAAATTCTAAGAAATGCAAAAGAAGAATCAGATGCAATTCTTAAAAATATGAGAGAGATGGAGAGATTAGGGATAAGTAGTGATGCAAGAAGGAGGTTAGAAGAGGAGAGAAGTAAGCTTAGAGATAAGATAAATAATACTGAAAGCTCTCTTCAAAAGAAAGTAGATGATAATAAAGGAGAGGCAATAGATAATATTACTTTAGGTATGGAAGCTATGCTACCTTCGTTAAATCAAAAGGTCATAATTCTCTCAAAACCAGATGCTAAAGGAATGGTTCAAGTTCAGGCTGGAATTATGAAAATAAATGTTAAAGCAGAAGAATTAAGAAAAATAAAACAAACAAAAGAAGAGAAAAAAATTAAAAAAAGAGAAGCAAAGCTTAATGTTAAAGTTGTTCCAACATCTATTGATTTAAGGGGAATGGATTCAGAGGAGGCTTGTTATGCGGCTGATAAATATTTAGATGATGCATATGTTGGAGGTCTTGGGGAGGTTACTTTAGTTCATGGTAAAGGAACGGGAGTCCTTAGGAAAGCAATAAATGAAATGTTGAGAAAACATCCTCATGTAAAAAGTCATAGACTTGGAGAATATGGAGAAGGTGGAACAGGAGTTACTGTTGTTATATTAAAATAATGTGGGGGTTAATATAAAACAGGGATATACTATAATAAAGCTGAGGAATATCATTAAAATATAAAAAAAGAATCCTAATGAATAAGATTTTAAGTAGAAATAGAGAACTATAAATTTGACTTATAGTTCTCTATTTTTATTTTAGCAAAAACTTTTTTTAGTTCTAGATTCTTTCAAGAATGAAGGGATTATTATAACTAGAGCTATTATGCTTAAAATTAAATATGTATAACCAAATATTGATATTCCAGTATATACGCTTAAATATCCTGTGAATAAATTTAATATACTAGAAAAAATAGTTGGTACAACAACAACCTCAAATAAAAATGCAGTTGATTGTTGCTTTGTAGGAACTAATTCAGCAATTAAATTATTTTGTACTGGCATCATAATTCCAACTACTACTCCATGAACAAGCATTAAAAGTAATAAAAACATATAGTTAGGTATTGAAGCCATAAAGTACCATCTAAAACATAGAATAACCAAAGCTGTAAATGTAGCTAAGTAACTTTTTTTAGCGAATGGAAGTTTGTGAAATATAAATAAAAATACTATTTCCATAACAACCATAATAAATGGTACTGTACTTATCAAGCTAGTAGGACAACTAAGCTTTTCAAGAATAACTTGTATAGAATAATTACTTGTAGAATTACAAGTCGCCATTATTACATTTGTTGCAAATAATTGTATTAAAAATGGCTTGTTTTTTAGCAAACTAAAAAGAATTTCTTTTGCATTAATATCGTTTTTTTGCGCTTTTAAATTATTTTTTATTTGCTCTTCATTTTCTCCAGTTGTAAGCTCTGGAATAAATTGAAGTATAATAACTGTTGACAGCATTATAAAGCCACATATAAGAAGTGCGCCTGTTGTTCCCCATAAATCGATAAATACTGGAGAAATAAGACCAGAGATAGCATACCCTATAGCTCCCCATACACGAACTTTACCAAAAGGATAGCCTGTTTTCTTTTCAATAGCTAGTAGATATTCAGACATTAAACTAGTACTTGGTGCGTAAAGACAGCTTCCGGCAATGGCTATTATAAAGAATAACCAAAAATTATTAGTAAATACTAGAATAATGATAGTAAGAGCGTTAGCTATGGTTACAAGTTTAGTTAGATAGATAAGTCTTTTAGATTTATCAATAATTTTTCCCCACAAAGGTGATACTGCTAACATTACAAGAGGAGGTATACTAGATATTAATGATATTTCATCTGTTGAAAAACCTTTAACAGAACTTAGAAAAACAACAAATATACCATAATAAATACCACCAGCTAATAAGTATATAAATAAATTACTAGAGTATAGACCTATTATTTTTTTATCTTTTGCATTCATTAATCCGTCCCTTTCTTTTGTACTTAATAGTATAAATATATTACTTGTATATTTTAAGACATTTATTATGTTAATAAGTTAATTATTTATTAAGATTTTGTATATAATTAATTTTAGTATAATAGTTCATAAATTAATTATGTTAGTAATATATTTTAGTATTAAAAAAATTAATATTTTGTGTTTACTTATTAAAATATAAAAAATAATTCTTATAGACAAAATATAGTATTAGTGATAAAATTTATTTATGAAAACGAATACTCAAGTTGTGTGAAAGAGAATTAGAGTTAAGCACAAGAAAATATTTCTTGACTTAACTTTTTTTCTTTTTTTATAAAAAATAAAAGGGGGAAGTTTATGCTAGAAAAGTTTATGGCAGAGCTTATAGGAACCATGATACTTATTCTTTTAGGAGATGGGGTAGTTGCCAATGTAGTTCTTAAAAAAAACAAGGGAGAAGGTTCAGGATGGATTGTTATAACTACGGGATGGGCTTTAGCTGTTGCTATTCCAGTTTTCTTATTTGCAAACGTGAGTGGTGCACAGTTTAATCCAGCAGTCACAATAGCTTTAGCAGTAACAGGAAGTCTTCCATGGAATGAAGTATTAGTATATATAGGAGCTCAATTAATAGGGGCTTTTATAGGTGCAGTTTTAGTATTCGTATCATATTATAAGCATTTTGAAGAGACAGAAGATAAGGATTCAAAACTTGGAACATTCTGCACAATACCAGCGATAAGAAGTAAAAAATGGAATTTTATAACTGAGTTTATAGGAACATTTATACTTATGTTTGTTATAGTAGGTCTTGGAAAAGTGGACATGGTAAATGGTATATCACCTATTGCAGTAGGGCTTTTAATATGGGTGATAGGTTTATCTTTAGGTGGTCCAACTGGTTATGCAATAAATCCAGCTAGAGATTTAGCGCCAAGATTTGCACATTTTATTCTTCCTATACCAAATAAAAGAGATTCAGATTGGAGTTATGCTTGGATTCCAATAATTGCACCAATATTAGGAGGAATATGCGGAGCGATATTTTATTTACTACTATTTAAATAAATAATTTTTGAATTTATTAAAATTACAGTATTAAAGTCTTTATGAAAATGATTACAAGGAGTTAGAGTTATGATTGAATTAAAAAATATATTAGAAGAAAATCCAATAGTAGCAGCGGTTAAAAATGTTGAACAATTAGATAAGGCATTAAAAACAGATGTTAATGTTATATTTGTTCTCTTTGGAGATATTTTAAATTTAAACGAAATAAGTGACAAGATATATAAGAGCAACAAAGTAGGAATAATTCATATAGACTTGGTAGAGGGATTAACAAATAAAGAGGTATCTTTAAGATATTTAAAAAAGAATACTAAATTTAAAGGTATAATAAGTACAAAATCTCAAACTATAAAAGCAGCAAAAAAATTAGGCTTTTATGCTATACAAAGAGCTTTTATTTTAGACAGTTTATCTCTTGCAAATACTAAAACTCATTTAGTTGATGAGTGTGATGCGATAGAAATGTTGCCAGGACTTTTGTTTAAAGTTATAAAAGATTTATCCAAAACATTAAATAAACCTTTAATAGTTGGGGGGTTAATATCTGATAAAGAAGATGTTATGGAAGCTTTAAAATCAGGTGCAACATGTATATCAGCTACAAAAGAGGAATTATGGAGTATATAATTAAAAGGTATGTATAAAAAGATAAGGCAACTTTTAAAAAATATTGATTAAGATATAGAGGTGAGTGTTTTATGAAAAAATATATAGTAGCGTTAGATCAAGGTACAACAAGTTCAAGAGCAATAATTTTTGATAAAGAGCAAAACATTATAGGGATGAGTCAAAAGGAGTTTACACAAATATATCCTAAAGAAGGTTGGGTTGAACACGATCCTATGGAGATTTGGGCAACTGAGTATAGTGTACTTCAAGAAGTTTTGGCAAAATCTAATATAACCCAAGAAGATATTGCAGCAATTGGAATTACAAATCAAAGAGAAACTACGATAGTTTGGGATAAAAATACTGGGAAACCAGTTTATAATGCTATAGTTTGGCAATGTAGAAGAACAGCTCACATTTGTAATGAATTAAAAAAGCAGGGTTTAGAACAATATATAAAAGATACAACTGGATTAGTAATTGATGCTTATTTTTCAGCAACAAAAATAAAATGGATATTAGATAATGTAGAAGGTGCAAGAGAAAAGGCAAATAGAGGAGAACTTTTATTTGGAACAGTTGATTCATGGCTTGTTTGGAAGTTAACTAATGGAAAGGTTCATATAACAGATTATACAAATGCGAGTAGAACAATGCTTTATAATATAAAAGAATTAAAATGGGATGAAAAAATGTTAGAAATTTTGGATATACCAAAAAGTATGTTACCCGAGGTTAGAAATTCTTCAGAAGTGTATGGGTATGCAAATTTAGGGGTAAAAGGTGGTGTTAGAGTTCCAATAGCAGGAATAGCAGGTGATCAACAAGCAGCTCTTTTTGGACAAGCAGCTTTTAATAAAGGTGATGTAAAAAATACTTATGGTACAGGTTGCTTTCTTCTTATGAACACGGGAGAAAAGATGGTAAAGAGCAAAAATGGATTGGTCACAACGATTGCAATTGGAATGGATAATAAAGTACAATATGCTCTTGAAGGGTCTGTTTTTGTAGGTGGTGCAGTTGTACAATGGCTTAGAGATGAACTTGAAATGATATCAGATTCATCAGATACGGATTATTTTGCAACTAAAGTGGAAGATAATGGTGGAGTTTATGTGGTTCCAGCTTTTGTTGGACTTGGAGCACCTTATTGGGATATGTATGCTAGAGGTACTATAGTTGGTTTAACAAGAGGAACAAATAAGAATCATATAATAAGAGCAGCACTTGAATCTATAGCATATCAAACTAAAGATGTTTTAGATGCAATGGTTGATGAAGTTAAGGAAGATATAAAATGTATAAAAGTTGATGGTGGGGCTAGTAAAAATAAATTTTTAATGCAATTCCAATCAGACATAGTTGGTAAAAAAGTAATAAGACCTATAATAACTGAAACAACAGCACTAGGAGCAGCATATCTTGCTGGTCTTGCAGTAGGATTTTGGAAAGATAAAGATGAAATATCTAAATTTTGGTATTCATCAGAAGAGTTTAATCCAAATTTAGATGAAGAAAAGAGGGAGAAGTATTGTAAGGGGTGGAAAAAAGCAGTATATAGATCAAAAGATTGGATAGAAGAGGAATAAAACTAGATTATTAACATAAAATATGATATAATGTAAATAAGTTAATAGGTTAGTTTAATTGTGCAAGAGAAAGAGAGTCAAGCACAAAAAGGCATTTAAATATGCTTTTTTGGGTTTGGCTTTTTTTGTTTTTCCATATATTAGTGTATATTCTGATATGGATAATAAATAATTAAGGGAGAGATGGATATGTATGATGTAGTAATTATTGGAGCTGGAATTATTGGAGCTTCTATATTTAGAGAATTAACAAAATATGATTTAAGTGTTTTAACGGTGGAAAAAGAAAATGATGTGTGTATGGGTTCATCTAAAGCAAATTCAGCAATAGTTCATGCTGGGTATGATCCAAAACCTAATACATTAATGGCTAAGTATAATGTAGAAGGAAATAAAATGTTTGACAAGCTTTGTAGTGACTTATCTGTTCCTTTTAAAAGAAATGGTTCACTTATAGTAGCTTTTAATGATGAAGAGTTAGAATCTTTAAATAAACTTTATAAGAGAGGGATAGAAAATAAAGTTGAAGGATTAAAAATTTTAGACAAGCAGGAAACTTTAAATTTAGAACCTAATCTTAAAGATGATGTGAAAGGAGCGCTTTTAGCCCCAACAGGAGGAATTGTAGGTGTTTATGAACTTACAATAGCTAGTGTTGAAAATGCACTATGCAATGGGGGAGAATTAAAGTTAAATTCTAAGGTTATTAATATAGAAAAAAATAAAAATTTTGAAATCACTCTAGAGTCAGGTGAGATTATAGAAACTAAATTTGTAATAAATGCTGCTGGGGTTTATGCAGATGATATTCATAATATGATTTCTGAAGAAACATTTTCGATAGTTCCAAGAAAAGGGCAATATTATGTTCTTGATAAAAGTCAAGGTGAATTGTTTAAAAGGACTATATTTCAGTGTCCTACTAAACTTGGCAAAGGAATTTTAGTGACACCAACGGTACATGGAAACCTTTTAGTTGGTCCTGATGCTACGGATAATATGGATAAAGATAGTGTAAGTACGGAATCAGTTAACTTAGATTTAGTTAGAGAAACATCTTTAAAAACTACAAACAGAGTAAATTTTAGAGAAAGTATAAGAAATTTTTCTGGACTTAGAGCAGTTTCAAATAGAGATGATTTTATAGTTGAAGAATGTAAAGATGTATCAGGATTTTTTGATGTGGCAGGGATAAAATCGCCAGGACTTACATCAGCACCAGCAATTGCTGTAGATATTATCAAAATGCTAGAGGACAGTGGATTGCAATTAAATAAAAAAGAGAATTTTAATGAAAAGAGAGAACAAGTAAATTTTATGGAACTTTCAAGTGAAGAGAAGGATGCACTTATAAAAAAAGACAGTAGATATGGAAGAATAATATGCAGGTGTGAAAATATAACTGAAGGAGAAATTGTGGATAGTATAAATAGAACACTTGGTGCTACAACAATAGATGGAGTAAAGAGAAGGTGTAGACCAGGGTGTGGAAGATGTCAAGGAGGATTTTGTGGACCTAGAGTACAAGAAATAATAGCTAGAGAAAAAAATATGAAGATTGAAGATGTAATGTTAGATGCAAAGAATTCTTATGTTTTAGTGGGAAAAACAAAATAGGAGGTATAGGTTTATGAAATATGATTTAGTAGTGGTAGGTGGAGGACCTGCAGGTCTTGCAGCGGCTTATGAAGCTTATAATAATGGGATAGAAAATGTATTGATTATAGAAAGAGATAAGGAACTTGGTGGAATATTAAACCAATGTATTCATAATGGATTTGGACTTCATACGTTTAAAGAAGAACTTACAGGTCCTGAGTATGCTCAAAGATTTATAGATATGGTTAAAGATACAAATATAGAAATTAAATTAGATACTATGGTTTTAGATATAGAAGATAAAACTATTCATGCTGTAAATTCAAAGGATGGTTATATACAGGTAGAGGCTAAAGCTATAGTTTTGGCTATGGGTTGTAGAGAAAGAACAAGAGGAGCAATAGCTATGCCAGGAGATAGAGTATCTGGAATATTTACAGCAGGTGCAGCTCAAAGATTTATAAATATGGAAGGATATATGGTTGGAAAAAGAGTTGTTATTTTAGGTTCAGGAGATATTGGACTTATAATGGCAAGAAGAATGACATTAGAAGGAGCAAAGGTAGAAGCTGTAGTTGAACTTATGCCGTATTCTAATGGCTTAAATAGGAATATAGTTCAGTGTTTAAACGACTATAATATACCTCTTTATTTATCACATACAGTAGTAAATGTACAGGGAAATGGCAGATTAGAGAAAGTTACAATTGCAAAGGTTGATGAAAATAGAAAACCTATAGAGGGTACAGAAAAAGAATTTGATGTAGACACACTTTTATTATCTGTTGGATTAATTCCTGAAAATGAATTATCCAAAAATGCTGGGGTTGTATTGGATAAAAGAACTAATGGACTTATAGTTTCTGAAAATATGGAAACATCAAAAAATGGAATATTTGCTTGTGGAAATGTTGTACATGTTCATGACTTAGTTGATTTTGTTACAGAAGAGGCTAAAAGAGCTGGTAAAAATGCAGCGAAGTATATAAAGGGGAAAAATAGACAAGGAAGAGTCATAGAAGTTAAAAATGGTAAAAATATAAATTATACAGTTCCACAAAAAATATATGTAAATAATCTAGATGAAAATATAAATGTATTTATGAGAGTTTCTAATGTGTTTACAAATAAAATAATAGTTGTACGTGATGAAGAAAAGGTTTTACAAAGATTTAAAAGAGCACATTTAGCACCGGCTGAGATGGAGAGAATATTAATACTTAAAGATAATTTAAAAGAAGTTAATGGAGATATTGAAATTTCTTTAGAGGATGGTGAATAAATATGGAGAGAGAATTAATATGTATAGTTTGTCCTAAAGGATGTCACTTAAAGGTGGATATAAATAATGAAAATGTAACAGGAAATGGTTGCAAAAGAGGCTTTATATATGGCTTAAATGAAGTTAAGGAACCTAAAAGAATAGTAACTTCAACAGTAAAAATATATGGGATTAGTGGTAAGGTTGTTCCTGTAAAAACTGAAAAGGAAATTCCAAAAGATAAAATATTTGATATAATGAAGGAAATAAACAAAGTAGAGGTTAGACTTCCTATAAAGGTTGGACAAGTAATAATAGAAAATATTTTAGAAACCCAAGTTAATATAATAGCTACAAAATCAATAACTTAAAATGAATTAAAGGGCTTTAAAGCCCTTTTTATGTGTCTTTAATCATTGACAAAGAATTTTAGTAGTGATAAATTTTACTTAAAAACTATTAAGGAGAAGATTGAATGTTTGATAAAAAATTTGAAACAATACATGTAGATGATTTAGATGAAATAATAAATGATATAGAATTAATAGATATTAGAGAAACATATGAATATAGAGCAGGGCATATTAAGGGAGCTAAGAATATTCCAATGTCAGAGCTTTTAAAAGATACGGGGAATTATTTAAAAAAAGATAAAGAATATCATATAATATGTCAAGGTGGATCAAGAAGTAAGATGGCTTGCGATAAGTTAGCACAAGATGGGTTTAAAGTTGTTGATGTAGCAGGAGGAACTGCTTCATATTTAGGTTCTTTAGAAGTTTAAGATAATTAATTGTAATTTTAAATGAATAATAAGAAGCTGTTATAAGATAATTTTATAACAGCTTTTTTTAAATATTATTTTTCAGTTTTTTCATTTTCTAAAGTTGTTGCAACTTCTTTATTTAAATTAACATTTGAATTTTTAGAATTTAATACTCTAAATACCTTAGTGTTAATAATTCCAGCAGCGAATAAAAGTACTGCAATTCCTAAATAAGTAGCAACATAACTGCATAATTGAATAATTAAACTAGGAACTAAAGAATTGAAAACAGTATCGTATGGATAACCACTTGCTAAGTAAGTACTAAATTGGTTAACAAATATCATTAAGTAATCAACTAATGATATTATTCCAACTATAGCAACAATAATTCCTATAATATATAAGAATATTGAACTTTTAGGAGTAACTTTTTTTTTCTTTACTAGTGCTTTTGATTTTGATTTTTTGGTCTTATCAGCCATAGTATTACCTCTTTTTCTTAAATATTTTATAATTACCAGTAAAAAATAATTTTTTATTTAAAGTTATATTTTACTATGTAAATATAACACTAGTATGTGACAGTTTAGTGTTAAAATTGTATTTAAAATGAAATAAATATTGTTAAAAAGAATGATTGGTAAAATATAAATGGAGGGAATTTTATATAATGACATCGTAATTATTATATGATATAATCTTAATGGTGATTATATCATATTTTTAAAAGTTAAGTAATTAACAATAATAATGAAAATAGTGAAGAATAAATATAAATTCTAAATATTTTTTAATTATTTATATTAATGTATTAATGCGAATATTTAAGTATATTGTTGCTTATTATTTGTAATATTATGTATATTATGTATTTATATATTAAACTTATATTGAATTTGGAGTTTTATATTGTTAGGCTTATTGGAGGTACAGGTACGGATGAAAACTTTGATTATCAACGACAAGAAAATAGGATTTGAAGAAGGAAGAACCATATTACAAGTGGCTACAGCAAATGGTATACACATACCATCTCTTTGTTGTCTTGAAGATTGTAAAAATGGTGGACAATGTGGAATTTGTGTAGTTGAAATAGAAGGACAAGATAGATTAGCAAGATCCTGTTGTATAAAAGCTAAAGAAGGAATGGTAATTAAAACTGACAGTGAAAGGGTTCAAAATGAAGTAAAGTTTTTAATGACTAAACTTTTAGATAATCATGAATTCAAATGTGGTCAATGTAGAAGAAAAGAAGATTGTGAATTTTTAAAGCTTGTTATAAAGACTAAAGCTAGAGCATCAAAACCTTTTATAGTAAAGGATAAGTCAGAATATGTAGATAGTAGAAGTAAATCAATAGTTTTAGATAAAAGTAAATGTGTAAATTGTGGTAGATGTGTTGCAGCATGTAGAACAAAGTCTGGAACAAAGGTTATGAAATTCCATAAAGAAGATGGAAGAAGAATTGTAGGTCCAGATGAACTTAAGTGTTTTGATGATACTAATTGTATTTTATGTGGACAATGTATAATAGCGTGTCCAGTAGATGCCCTATCAGAAAAACCTCATATAGATAGAGTTAAGGAAGCTTTAGCAGATGAAAATAAACATGTTATAGTGGCTATAGCACCTTCTGTTAGAACAGCATTAGGTGAAAGATTAAAAATGGGTTATGGAGTAGATGTAACAGGAAAAACTTATGCCGTTTTAAGAAAGTTAGGCTTTGATAAGGTGTTTGATATAAATTTTGGTGCTGATATGACAATAATGGAAGAAGCAACAGAGCTTGTTGAAAGAATAAAAAAAGGTGGACCATTTCCAATGTTTACATCATGTTGCTCAGGTTGGGTGAGACAAGCTAGAAATTATTTCCCAGAGTTTTTAGAAAATTTATCTTCAGCTAAATCACCACAACAAGAATTTGGTGCAGCAAGTAAATCATATTATGCGACAATTTCTGGTATAAATCCTGAGAATATATTTACTGTAACTGTTATGCCATGTGTTGCTAAAAAATATGAAGCTGATATGCCTGAGATGCAAAATGATGGATTTAGAAATATAGATGCAGTAATAACAACAAGAGAATTAGCATTAATGATTAAAAATAATAAAATAGATTTTGCTAATTTGGAGGATGAAGAGGCAGATCCAGCTATGGGTGAATATACTGGTGCTGGAACTATTTTTGGAGCAACTGGTGGAGTTATGGAAGCTGCTTTAAGATCAGCTAAGGATTTTGTTGAAGGAACTGATTTAGATAAGATAGACTATAGAGAAGTAAGAGGATTAGAAGGAATAAAAGAGGCAACAGTTAATATTGGTGGAAATGATTATAATGTTGCTGTAATAAATGGTGCGGCTAATGTATTTAAATTTATGGAAAGTGATGCTTTAAGCAAAAAGCAATATCATTTTATAGAAGTTATGGCATGTCCTGGAGGATGTGTAAATGGTGGAGGACAACCACATTTAAGCTCTCATGATAGAAAGCATATGAATATAAAAACAGTTAGAGCATCAGTTCTTTATAATCAAGATAAAAATTTAGAGTATAGAAAATCTCATAAAAATAGAGCATTATTGAAAATGTATGAAACATATATGGGAGAACCAGGATGTGGAAAAGCTCATGAATTATTACACTTTAAATATACAAAATAATTTAAGTACAAATAGAGATAAAAAAGATACCTTGAATCAAGGTATCTTTTTTTTGAAATTAGATAGCAGAGGCTAAAAATTGACCAACGACTACTCCTCCAAGGCTTAAGAATAAATTAAGTGCAGCATTTAGTGATCCAAGACCAATACTACCTGCTGAAAATAATGATATTGTTTCATAAGAAAATGTTGAAAATGTAGTAAGTCCACCCATAATACCAGTTGTTATAAATAGTTTAGCATTTGGTGATACAGTTCCTTTTAGGCTTAATGTCATTACAAATCCTATTAATATAGCACCTAATATATTTACTATTAATGTGCCATAAGGAAAAGCACTACCAAAAAGTTTAACTGCGTAGTTAGATATAATATATCTAGAAGCAGCACCTAAAAATCCTCCACATCCGACTAATAGTATTAAGTATAATTTTTGCATTTATTATTCCTCCTCTGTAATTATGTAGAAAATAAAAAAACTCCTACACAAAATATTTTATCGATAATTAAATAAAATATTTTGTGTAGGAGTCATTAGCTTTAAAATAAAGCGGTTTAGGGTTAACTCCATAACCCATTAAATTATACGCTTATATGATACTATGCTTATCAATTTATGTCAATAGAATTATATTGATATGTAATTATGATGGATTTGATAATAATTTTACCAATATATTTCATAAGAAATATAATACAATTTAACTATAATATACTTATTTATGAAATTTATAAACAAATTATAAATTATCAATAAAACGTGATTAATATCACAGTTTGAAAGATTTTTGTATGATACCATCTAGTGGTAAAAGTTAATTTTTAAACAATAAAGTTAAAAAAATAACAAAATATAAAAGAAATGGAGGAAAATAATGAGTAATTATAATTTAAGAGGAAGCTCAACTAGAGGTCTTGTAGGAACGACTTTAGGGTTTTTTGTAGGATTTGCAGCAGTAGCTCTTTATGGTTCAACTGCAACTGTTTTTAAAGGTGTATTTCAAGATTTAAATCCTATATTATTGGCATTATTAGTAGCTGCACCTAACTTATCTGGTGCCCTTCTTAGAATTCCTTTTGGGGCTTGGGTTGATACAACGGGTGGAAAAAAACCGTTTATAGTATTATTTATATTATCAATTATAGGAATGTCAGGCTTATATATTCTAGTTGCTTTCTTTGGAGATAGTTTGGGTAATTATTATTCATTATTATTTATATTTGGTATATTATCAGGATGCGGTATAGCAACATTCTCAGTAGGAGCTAGTCAAACATCATATTGGTTCCCTAAAAGTAAGCAAGGTGTAGCGTTAGGCGCTTATGCTGGATTTGGTAACTTAGCTCCAGGAATATTTTCTCTTATTTTACCTATAATAGCATTACCGTTATTAGGATTATCAGGATCTTATTTAGCATGGTTAATATTTTTAATATTGGGTACAATAGCATATTGTTTTGTAGCAGAGAATGCTTGGTATTTTCAATTAATAAAAAAAGGTGTATCAAAGGAAAAAGCTAAGGAAATAGCTAATAAAGAATACGGTCAAGAGTTATTTCCAAATGATAAAGTAAGTGAAAGTTTAGTAACATCAGCAAAAACATGGAAAACATGGGCTTTAGTTATAATATATTTTGCAACTTTTGGAGGATTTTTAGCTTTAACAAGTTGGTTCCCAACTTATTGGACAAGTTTCTTTGGAACTAAAACAATTACAGCAGGTGTACTGACTGCAATGTATTCACTTTTAACTTCACTTATAAGAGTATATGGTGGAAAACTAGCAGATAAAAAAGGTGGAGAAAAGGTTACAATAATAGCATTAGTTATTGCACTTATTGGAGCAATCTTTATGACATTTGCAGGTTCTATAGGATTTGCAATAGTAGGTATTGTAATTTTAGCTATAGGAATGGGTATTGCCAACGGTGGAGTATTTAAAATAGTTCCAAATGCTGTTCCACATGCTGTAGGAGGAGCTACAGGATGGATTGGAGGTCTTGGAGCATTAGGTGGATTTATAATACCAATTGTGATGGCAAGTTTTGTGTCAGAAACTGAAGGATATTCAACAGGATTCTCTGTGTTTATAGTTCTTATGGTTATATCTATTATAATAGTAGGTGTTTTAAGCAAGGGAAAGAAAAAAGCATAGATTATATGAATTAATAAGTATTAAAAAGGTAGTATCAATTTACTTTGATACTACCTTTTTATATTGAAATATAATTATTTCTAATGTTTATATGTATTTTTTTTCCATATAGAATATCCATCTATATCAGAAGCTAATTTTTTCATAACAGTTTTCCAATTCTCTTTATATTCATCACCTAAAGAGTTAAAGATAGCATTCATTTTTTTATTTTGTACTTTTGTTAATTCGTTAGCAAGTTTAGTTCCAGAAGAGGTTAGACGAAGTTCTTTTATTCTTTGGTCTTTTTCAGATTTAGAGCTTTCGACAAGATTCATATCAATAAGTTGTTTTAAAGGGGTTTGAAGGGCTTGCTTGCTTATATCTAAAAGTTTTAAAAGTTTATTAACACTAATTCCAGGAAATTTATTTATAAAAAATAAAATCCTATGATGAGTTCTTTGTATTTTATATTTTTCTAAAATTCTATCTGGTTCGCTTGTGAATGTTTTATATCCGTAATAGAATAAAACTAATAAATCATCTAAATCATTATTATTCATTATTTTCTCCTAAAATTCACATAATAAATAATTATTAAAAGTAATATAGCCCCACTTATATGATAAATGGGGTTTATAAATTTTACAACTATTTTTGTTATTTTATATTTTAATATTGATTTTGCTTAGAAAATTTCTCTGATAAATTCTTTAATAATTTTGGTGCGTCCATTTTTCCCATAACTACTTCAACCAATACAAGTTTATCTTTTATGTTATTTATTTTGTTTAAAACAGTATCTAATTCTTTAGCACTTGTAACCTTAAATGATACACTTTTAGAAGAACCATTAAATACTTGAGGAAGTGATTTATAATCCCACATATTTATATCATTATAGTGCCTATTTGCCCCATGTATATATCTTTCAACAGTATATCCATCATTATTTATAATAAACAAAATAGGGTTTAAGTTATTGTATAGTATAGTTGATAGTTCTTGCGCAGTCAATTGGAATGATCCATCGCCTATTAAGAGAATATTACGGCGAGTTTTATCAGCTATTTGAGTTCCAAGTAGTGCACCTAAAGTGTATCCAATTGAACCCCAAAGAGGTTGTCCAACAAACATACAATTTTCCTTAAGATTTAATGTACAAGCTCCAAAAAATGAAGTTCCTTGTTCAGCCAATAGTACATCATTAGGTTTAATAAAATTATTAATCTTGTTAAAGAAAGATTTTTGAGTTAAGATTTCACTAGAATTTAATTCGTCACAAGGAACATCTTCTTCGATATTAATATTTTCCTTTTTAAAATTTCTAGATGCAACATTAGATGCTAATTTTGTTAATATGTCTTTCATGTAAATATTACTAAAGGTTTTATTATCAAGAGTTGAAAATAGTGGATGAATATTTATTATATCAATATCGTTTAGATTATGAATGAAGCTAAATCCAGCAGTAATTGAATCTGTAAGTTTTACTCCAATAAGTATAAAGCAATCAGCTTTTTCAACTATAGATTTTATGTAATCATTGCTTAAAGTTCCATTGTATGTTCCGATAAATTGGGAATGAGTTTCATCTATAACTCCTTTTCCAAGTCCTAAAGAGGCAACAGGTAAACCTGATTTTTCAATAAAATTTAAAAGTTCATTGTTTAGACCATATCTATTAACTTCAAAATCAGTTAAAATCATAGGAAATTTAGCATTATTAATTTTATTAAGTAAGTTTTCAGTGAATTTTTCTAGAGTTTTTTTATCGCTTTCAAATTTGCTAAGAGAAAGTGGAGAATCATTATCTAAAATTTCAGTACCACTAATGTCGATAGGAAGACCTATATAAACTGGCTTTTTTTCATAATAACATTTGCAAAGAATAGAATCTATCTCTTTAGAAGCTTTATCTAGGTCATCTAATATACAAGTTCCAACAGTAACTTGTTTAAAGGCTTCAGAAAAATTATTAAATATTCCTTCACCTAGAGTGTGATGAACTAGTTTTTTATTATTCATAACTGTAGTAGAAGGCATTCCGACAATTTTTATAACAGGAACATGTTCCGCATAAGAACCTGCTATTCCATTTATGGCACTAAGTTCTCCTACACCAAAAGTTGTAACTAATGCTCCCATTCCATTTATTCTTGCATAACCATCAGCTGCATAAGAAGCGTTTAATTCGTTACAATTTCCTATCCAATTTAGGTTTTCAGCATCATCTATTTGATCTAAAAATAGAAGATTATAATCACCTGGGACACCAAAGACATCTTTAATTCCTAATTCTTTTAGTCTTTTTATTAAATAATTTCCAACTGTTATTTTTTTTGTCATATTAACACCCCATTTTGTAGTTTTATGCGTTAACTTATCTTATATGCAATAAAAATAAGTTTAAATTTCATATTTTATATATTGGACAAAATTTAATTCAGTTTAAATTATAGCAATATCGATTATAATAGTCAACAATGTTGACCTAAAAATTATAATTACTATTTGAATAAAATAAAGGTTTTGTATAAAATATTTTTATGTAATAAAAATTAAAAGGAAGTGAAAAAGATGGGTCTTTTTTATAAACAAAAACAAGATAAATTCTTAGATTTTGAGAGTTTATCTGGGGATGATATGATATATATTGTTTTAAAAAAATTAGTAGCAGAGGGAAAGTTTAATGAAGGAGAAAACTTTCTTTTTGAAGAAGCTAAAAAAAATATTACACCAAGAGTTTTTAATATAGGAACTTGGTTTTATGAAACATTAAATGAGAAAGAAGATGAAGAATTATTAAAAGCAAATTTCACAAGAGAAGAAATAGAAGATGGCTTAAAAGATTTTAAAAAAATCTTTAAAGCCATGAATAAGTAAAAAGTTATTTAAGTTTTCCATCAACTGAAACAATAGATACTTTTAATGGGATATTTTTAGTGCTGTTTTCTATGGCTTTTTTCACTACATTAACCATGTTAGCACAGCATGGAACTTCCATTCGTAGAACTGTTATAGATTTTATAGTATTTTTAGTAAGTATTTCTGTAAGTTTTTCAGAATAATCAACTGCATCTAATTTAGGGCAGCCAATAAGAGTAACTTTACCCTTTATAAACTCATTATGTATGTTAGCATAAGCATATGCTGTACAATCAGCTGCGATTAAAAGATCGCAATTATCAAATTTGGGGTTTATAGTTCCTATAAGTTTAATTTGTATTGGCCATTGCATAAGAGTTGTGCTTTCAGATGGATTATTTAGTTTATTATTCATTAATGACAAATTACTGTTCATAATTAGTACTCCTTTTTTTAGTTTTTATATTTAATCAATGTAATTTCTATTTAACATGAGTTAATTATAAAACTTAAAAAAAAAAAAAACGGTAATTTAAGTTACCATTTAATTTAAGGGGTATCTAAAATAAATGTTGATTTTAGAGAGATTGAATTAAATATTAAAGTATTTTATTAATGCTTTTATTCTTTCTAAAATCAGCATTTTATAAAAGATAAATATATTTTAAAGCAGTTTAATGTTATTTTGTGAGCATTTTTCTAAAGTGAAATCATCCCAGACAGTTGCTTGAACTTCTCCGATATGTGCTTTTCTTAAGAAAAACATACATATTCTAGATTGTCCGATACCTCCACCTAATGTTTGAGGTAGCTTATCATTTAAAAGAAGACTGTGAAATTCAAGATTAGCTCTATCCTCACAATTAGCTTTTTTTAATTGAGATAAAAGAGTGCTTTTATCTACTCTTATTCCCATAGATGATAGTTCAAAAGCCTTGTCTAAAACTGGATAATAAAAAAGAATATCTCCATTTAAATTCCAATCATCATAATCAGGGCTTCTATCATCATGCTTATAACCAGATGTTAGAGTGTCTCCAATACCTATTAAAAATACAGCTTTTTTTTCTCTGCAAATAGCATTTTCTCGTTCTTTAGGTGATAAATTAGGATACATATTATAAAGTTCTTCAGTCGTTATAAATGTTATTTCTTCTGGCAATATTTTTTCTATATGGGGATAAAGTGTAGCTACATAATTTTCTGTATCTTTAAAAACTTTATATATAGCTTTAACGCTATCTTTTAAATAAGATAAATTTCTATCTTCGTTAGTTATTATTTTTTCCCAATCCCATTGGTCAACGTATATTGAATGAAGGTTATCTAAATCTTCATCACGTCTTATAGCGTTCATATCTGTATATAAGCCTTCATATGTTTTAAAATCATATCTTTTAAGCGCAAGTCTTTTCCACTTAGCTAAAGAATGAATTATTTCAACATCACTTTTGGTAGCCTTAATATCAAATAAAACAGGGCGTTCTACACCGTTTAAGTTGTCATTAAGTCCAGAACCGTATGGTAAAAATAGTGGAGCTGATACTCTAGTTAAATTTAAAGCTTTAGATAAAGAATTTTCAAAAAAATCTTTAACCTTTTTTATTGCGATTTCTGTTTCTTTTAATGATAAAGTTTGTACATAACTATCAGGAATAAATACTTTTGATGTTGTTTGTTGTTTCATAAATTATCTCCTTTAAAATGTTTAATTATTAAATCTTAAATATATTTTTATATTCTATTTATTGCAAATATAACAATAATTATGCTTTTACAATATTATTTTATGTGGAAATTAAAAAAGACCTATTCATCCTATATAATAGGACGAAAGGTCTAAAAGTTTTCCGCGGTACCACCTAAATTAGCTAAAAAGCTCTCTTAAACAATATTGAAAGAAATGTAATTATTCAATATATCTCTTTTTTAACGGTAAGACACCGTCTAAGCCTACTATCTAATGGAGAGATTTCGGTTAGAAATTCAAGGATGTTCTTCATAAAAGTTGCCTTTATGAGGCTTACACCATCCCTCACTCGCTTAAAAGGTTTATAACTTAAATTACTCTTCCCATCAATATTTTTACGTTTTAAAATTATTATATACAATATATCTTTAATAAATAAATTTGTCAATAAATTTTATAATACTAATTTTCAAAAATAATAATAATAAATAGAAGTACCAAACCTATAATACATGAAATTATCCCTAAATAAATGCCTTGAGGAACAAATTTAAGTAAAATATTTTGTGTTCCTTTTTGAAGACGAATTTCAGTTAAGTAATTGAAATTATAAGTTTTTACTTGTTTTCCGTTAATATAAGCTTTCCAACTAGTATCATAAGGAATTGATAAAAATAAAGCTTGATTATCATTTGATGCAGTTACATTTCCGCTAACTGTGGTATTAGTAACTTTTAAGTTTTGAATTTCTTGTTTTTTTAGTGTTGATATTGTTTTGTTAAATGTTTCTAAATTAAGACCATATAATTCTATACTATCAAGATTAAAATCTACATCTTGATTAAAGTCTATGGCAAGTGTCATTTCCTGACCTTTTTTTAGATATCCAAGGTCTAAAACACTCCTGCAAAAGAAACTACCATAATCACCTAGATATTTGTTGTTAGCATAAACATATGATGTTAATTTATCCGAGTTTGGAATATTTAAATAAAATTCTCCGCTGTAAGGAGCTGTATATTTTATTATAATGTTGCTTGATTTATTAGGATTTATATCCGTAACCATCTTATCATTGTATTTAGCTAGATTATTCAGTTCAAGTGAATAATTAGTAATAGGTGACATATAATTTATAAAGTTAGGATTTGAAAGATTTATTCCTTCAAAAGCATTTAAAAGTATATTATCATTTTCTAAATAATTATTAGTAAAGGTTAGGCTATTATTTAATGTATAATCGCTTACCACAAAACCTAAAGAAAGAGCATAAGGATTTTCATTTATAACTCCAACTGGGCTATTTAGTTTTATGTAAGATGACCCTAAATAATCATTAGATAAAACATATTTCATATTTAAAACAGAATCTAATAAAAGATTACTATTCCAGTGCATAAGTGTTGTATATGAGTTATCATTTTGAACACCAAAATCATTTGTTAGAAATTTGTTTAATCCTTGATTAGAAAAAGTTGTGCTTATAGATAAACCATTTGCATTAAGAGCCATACCTGTATTTAAATCAGTAGTATTTGTAGTTGTTCTAAAAAATTCATTATTATTTAGATTATTTAAATAAGAAACATCATCTCTGTACTTAATTAAATCACTGTAAGTGTCACTTTTATAAGAGCCAACTTCCCTATGTACATCAACTAAGTAGCATCTACAAGCTATAGTAGTTTCACATAAAACAGCAACAAATATAAGAGCTGAAATTATAATTATATCAGGTTTTGATAAATGGTTCTTGTTTTTATAAAGCAACAATAAAAACATATATATAATTATAAAAACAATATTTATAAGAATTATCAAGCTGTCATCATATATAAAAAATATACCAATGAGCATGCTAAGCAATATTGCACAAGATATAATGATAACTTTATTTGTTGTATATTCTATATTTATAAAAGCTTTGTACGCTATAATTAACACCACAAAAGAAAATATAAACGAGTACCTAAACATATACCAAACAGGACTATTAAAACAATGCCAAGCAAAATTTATAATAGGCGTAGAAAAACTAAGTATAAATATAGCTAGTATTATAAAGTAAGTTAATTTTTCTTTATAAGATATTTTTTTATTTAAGAAAAATGGTATTACTAAAATAAGGGGGATAAGCCCACAATAAATATTAGGAGCGCCAAAGGATATTTCATCATAAGTTCCTAAAAATAACTTTTCCGCAAATGTACTAAATCTAAAGGTATTTATAATAGGATTAGATTCAAGTCCTCCACCATTTTTAAGAGAAAAGTAAGCAGGTATTAATAAAATACAAGATATAAGTGCAGCTATTATTGCTCCTAACATAAATTTTAAAAAGTATCTAAGAAAATTCTTAAAACCTTTTTTAGATGTATCGTCTCTATTTATGTATATAGCTATAAAATATATAAAAGTAAAAATTCCTATCATATAAGATAAGTAAAAATTAGATATAAACATTATTGTTAAGAAAATAATAAAGAATCTAATTTTTTTAGTTTCTATGATTTTATGTACTCCAATTAAAATTAATGGCATAAAAATGAGTGCATCAAGCCACATAATGTTTAAAAAATATACTATTACATAGCACATAAGTGAATACATAACTGCAAACATTACAGTAAATATGTTTATATTTTTATGTACATATTTTATGTAAAGAGAGAAAGTTAATCCTTCAAAAGCTACCTTTACAAGAGTCATAACCAATAATGCAGTAGACATCATGCTACTTGGAAATAAAAGTACAATTAATGAAAATGGACTTGCTAAAAAGTAAGCAAAATTTCCTACAAAGCTTTGGCCGAGACCTATTTTCCATGTATAAAATATTTGAACAAAATTACCAGTTCTAAACATATCCTGATAACCAGTATAAAACTTAGCATATATTTTATACATATCGCCAACTAAAATACTTTCTTTACCTAAAGGGCCTATATTAGCAAAAGATAAGGCAATAAAAAGTATAATAGGAGGAATAACGAAGCTTAATAATAAATAAAGTTTTGTGTTTTTATTATTAACCATGTTTTAATCCTTTCAAGAATAATTAAATTTTTATAATAAACTATCTTTAAATTATACTTATTTATCAATAAAATTGCAAAAGAGTATGGAAAAATTCATCGAATTTTAAGAAAGAATATAAACTTATTTCATTATTAAAATTTATATAATATGTTAATAATTATAAATAATTTAGTTTGAAATTGTAGGTTAATATAATATGAGAAAAAATGTTATAAAGGTCATAAATTTTAAAAGTAAAGTTAGAAAAAAGCTATTTAAAATAGTGGCTATAATTACTTTAATATATTTTTTATTTTTTACTGTCTTTACTATAATGAGAAGAGAAGAAAAAGTGCTTTGGCTTAGAAATTGTTATTTTGCTCATAGAGGACTTTTTAACAATGATGATTTACCTGAAAATTCTATTAAAGCTTTTAAAAATGCGATAAAAAATGGTTTCGCAATAGAATTAGATGTTCAGTTTACAAAGGACAAAAAGGTTATCGTGTTTCATGATTATACATTAGAAAGACTTACAAAAGATTTAAGAAAAGTAGAAGATGTAACATATGAGGAATTAGAAAGTTTAAATCTTTTAAATAGTAAGGAAAAAATCCCACTTTTAGAAGAAGTTTTAAATATAGTAAATGGAGATGTTCCTCTTTTGATTGAAATAAAAAATTGCAGTAATATTTTAGAACTTGGGGCGAGTGTAGCTGATTTGCTTGAAAATTATAATGGAAAATATGCTATACAATCTTTTGATACATGCGTGTTAAAATGGTTTAAAGAAAATAAGGGATGTAATGTATTAACAGGGCAATTAATAGGAAAGTACACAGGGATAGAAACGTTTAGACATTGTGAGAATTTAGTTTTGGATTTTAAAAAATTTTTTTTAGAATACAAGGTGGATTTCTTATCTATAGATAGTTATGATGTAGATAATTTAGCGATAAAAATATTTAGAATTCTAAGAGTTCCTATATTGTCTTGGACAATAAGAAATAATGATGAATTAGAAAATATAAAGGATTTGGCAGATGGATATATATTTGACAGTTTTGTTCCTGTAAATAATTAAATAGAAATTTGGAATGGAGATTATTTTATTAGTAAAATAACACCATATTTAAAGTGAATTTTATGATAAAAATTATTATCAATTAAATGTTGTGATAAAATATAATTAAAAAATTTTATAAGTTTACAAATAAAATATTCTTTAGTGAATAGCACATTATATTTTAGGAGAATTAAGATGAAATTATTAAAAAAAGATATGACTTGGCTTTTAAATGGATATTTTGCGCATAGGGGATTATTTAATAAAGAATTCCCTGAAAATTCTATGGAAGCTTTTGATAATGCAATAAAATATGGATATGGAATAGAACTTGATGTCCAATTTTCAAAGGATGAAAAATTAGTAGTTTTTCATGATGATAATTTAAAACGTGTTACAGGAGATAATAGGAATGTATGTGATGTAGAGTATAGAGAACTAAAAACTTTAAAACTTAGTAATACAGAAAAAACTATTCCGCTTTTTGAAGATGTTTTAAAAAAAATAGATGGAAAGGTACCATTAATAGTTGAAATTAAGCATGGAAATCAAAGTGAAAAATTAGCAGAGGAAACATTTTTGCTTTTAAAAAAATATAAAGGTAAATATGCTATACAATCCTTTGATCCATTTATATTGAATTGGTATGTTAAAAATCAACCACAAATTATAAGGGGACAATTGTCTGCAAGTCCAAAAAATTATGTAGGATTTAAAGGATACGAAAAATTTATTTTAGCAAATCTTTTACTTGATTTTAAGAGTAAACCAGATTATATTTCTTATGAATTAAAAGGATTGCCTAATTTTATGGTATCATTTAGTAAAAAAATTTTTAAAACTCCTATACTTGTTTGGACTATTAAAAATGAAAATGAGCTTAGTAAGGCTAAGATATGTGCAGATGGTTATATATTTGATAGCTTTGTTCCTAGAAAATAGAATATATGGATTGTAAAAATAAATCACAATCCATATAGTGTAAAAAATTATTGCATAGAGTTGTTATTAGTTTGGCTAGTTATAGAATTTTCATTTTTATTTAATGAAAAGTTGTTGTCACTATGTGTAGCTGTAGGTTGTTGATGTTGGTTTGGCATAGAAGTATTTTTTATATTGTTAGTTATTGAATTATTATATTGATTTTCTTTTGAATTAAAGATTTTTTTTACTTCACTAGTAAAATCTTTAACTCCTTCGGCAGTATTACTACTAAATTCTTTAATTCCTTCTGTAATATCATGCTTAGCGGCAGAGGCACCGTTTTTTATGTGTGTCATAGCGTTAGCTGTATTATTTTTAATATTTTGAGCTGAGTTTTGCATTTGATTTTTTATTAACCTAGAGCTATCTTTTATATCTTGTTTCATGTTGTTTAGATTATTTTTTATTTCATTCATATTGTTCTTTTTCATAATTTTAAACACCCCTAAACTTATATTTTTATTTCAATGCTTATTTAAATAAACTAGAAACATTTGTTAGAAAATATAAAACTTATTTAAGATATTTAAGCATTGTGTAATAATATTTTGTGTTTATTGTATTTTTATATTCTATGTAGACATAAATTTTAAGAGGTGATAATGGATGTTTTTAGTAAGTGCTTGTCTTTTAGGGATTAATTGCAAATATAATGGTGGCAATAATAAAAATAAAAAGGTTATAGAATTTTTAAAGAATAAAAAATTTATTATGGTATGCCCTGAGGAATTAGCTGGTTTAGGCACTCCAAGAATTCCTTGTGAATTAATTCAAAAAGAGAATGGAGATATTGAAATAATAAATAAAGAAGGTAAAAATTTAACAAAAAAATTTTTAAATGGTGCTAATGAAGTATTAAAGATAGCAAAAAGTAATAATGTAAAAAAGGCTATTTTAAAAGCAAAAAGTCCTTCTTGTGGAAATGGTTTAATATATGATGGTTCCTTTACATCTACGTTAGTAGTAGGGGATGGTATAACTACTAAACTTTTAAAAGAAAATAATATAGAAGTGTTTACAGAAGATGAAATTTAAGGAATGATTAAAAAGGAAAATTATGAGTTTTATAAATAGAAAAAACTAAAATTATAATTAAATTTGATATAATAAGATTAATATTTAATAGTTTAGGAGTGGTATTAAAATGAAAGAAGAACAAATAAAAAAAGCAAGAGAATTATATAATGGAACTTGTAGAGTATGCAAAGTTTGTAATGGAGTAGCTTGTGCAGGTGAGGTTCCAGGAGTTGGTGGAAAAGGAACAGGAGATTCTTTTAAGGAAAATGTGAAGGCATTAAATGATATAAAAATAAATATGAGAGTTATACATAACGCTAAAAATCCAAATACTGAAACAGAATTGTTTGGGAAAAAAATGAGTGTACCAATATTTGCAGCTCCAATAACTGCGACATCCCTTAATATGGGAGGAATAGTTTCAGAGGAGGAATATATAATATCTGTTATTGAAGGATGTTTGGATTGTGGGATTTATCCAATGGTCGGAGATACCGCCATAGATGAATGTTTAGTTACGAATTTAGAGATATTAAAGCAACATAATGGACAAGGTATAGTATTTATTAAGCCAAGAAAAAATAATGTTATAATTGAAAAGATAAATATGTCCAAAAAAGTCAATGTTTTTGCTATGGGAATTGATATAGACGGTGCAGGGCTTTTAACTATGGCACTTCATGGGAAAGATGTAGAACCTAAAACTGTTGAAGAACTTAAAGAGCTTAAGGCAAGTACTAATGTTCCATTTATATTAAAAGGAATAATGACAGTAGAAGATGCTAAGTTTGCGGTAGAAGCTGGAATGGATGCTATTGTTGTGTCAAATCATGGAGGACGTGTTTTAGATCAAACACCTGGAACAGTTGAAGTTTTGCCTAAAATAGCTAGAGAGGTAAAAGGAAAAATTAAGATTTTAGTGGATGGAGGAATTAGAAGTGGAGTGGATGTATTAAAATGCTTAGCACTTGGAGCTGATGGCGTTTTAATAGGACGACCTTTTGTAACAGCAGCATTTGCAAATGGAAAAGAAGGGGTAAAAGAATATGTAGCCTCACTTCAAAGTGAATTGAAATCAGCTATGATACTTACAGGATGCAATACAATTTCTGAGATAGATGAAAAAGTTATATATAAAAAATAGTAAAAATAAAAGATTAATTACAGTCTTATTTTGAGATGTAATTAATCTTTTTATGTTTTATAAATTATTATTAGTAGTCCATGTAGAATAAGGAATTTTATAATTATTTTCTTTGTTTTCTTCGACGTATTTATAAAAGTTATTCAAAAATTCAGCACGCTCTTTAAGGTTTGTTAAATCTGCTCCGCCTTTTTTTATTTGATATTCTAATATTTCTTTTAATGATAAATTATCATCATTATTCATAATTTGATAAAGAACCATAAATTGGGTTGTTCTACCTATTCCGTGAGCACAATGAAAGTGAATATGTAAATTTTTCGATTTATCTTTTATAAGGCTAACAAAATTATCAACTATTTCTAAAGATGGAATACCTTCATCTTTAACAGGAAGTCTTAGATAAGTAGAGTTGGAGTTTGTTATTAAAGTTTCTTCATCAAATACAGTTTTAGATTTTATGATTTTATATATTTCGCCAGTTTTTTTATAGATAGTAACATTAGTGTTGATAGGTACAGAGGATAAGAGGATTTTTTCATTCTTTAAAACATTTGTAGTATTTAATCCACAATTTAGAATATCTGAATTGCCAAAGTAACTAAAAGCTAGGTTATTTATAAAGCCATGAGATTCCTGTCTTAAATCCACAAATAAAATATCTTTAGCATTAATATCTTTTATTATGTGATTAACTTGTTTAGGGGTAAATTGGGCACTTCCTGATATATTTAAATTTTTTATGTTCCTATAATTAGCAGGTAAACTTTTTTTAGAATCAGTATCTATTATCTTTAAAGGTTCAGATATATTATTCGTTTTAGCAAATGTAATATTGGAAAAGCAAGAAAAAAATGTTGATATTATTATAAAGGTAGATAAGTATTTTAAAAATTTTTTCATAATATTCTCCTATATAGTTTAGTATTATTGTTAGTTTTTCTTATAATGCTTTTAGATATACAAATTGTATGATTTATTAAGAATTATTTTATAAATAATATGAATTAAAATATATTTGAGATAGCTAAGAAAAACAATATTATATTTTGTTTTTAATATTTAAATATAGAAAAATATAGTTTTATATAGTATTATTGTAAATAAAGATGTGTTTTAGGGGGAGTGAATTATGGTGTATTTAGAAAAATATTTAATTTTTTTGGTACCAATAATAATTATTATAGCTTTGATTTTAGCTACATGGAAGAAAGCTCCACAGGATAAAGCTATAGTAGTAACTGGGTTAAAGAGAAGGGTTATAAGTGGAAGAGGAGGAATTGTGATTCCGTTTTTTGAGCAATGCGATAGAATATCATTAGAGAATATGAAAGTTGAAGTTAAAACTCATGAATCATTAGATAAAAATGGTGTTCCTATTGATACAGATGGTGTTGCAATAATTAAAGTAAAATCAGATACAGAAGGTGTTCTTTCAGCTGTAGAGCAATTTAATACAGGTAGAGAAAAGGAAACCATAGAAGTGATTAAAGAGACCGTTCAAGATGTTTTAGAAGGAAAGCTTAGAGAGATAGTTTCAAAAATGTCTATTGAGGAAATTTATAAGGATAGAGAGATGTTTGCAAATGAGGTAGAGGATGTTGCTAAATCAGATCTTCAAAAAATGGGTCTTGAAATTAAAACATTTACTATTAGAGATATAGATGATACAAAGGGATATTTAACAGCACTTGGAGCAAAGCAAATAGCAGAGGTTAAGAAAAATGCACCAATTGCAGAAGCGGAAGCAAGACGTGAAGAGATGGAAAAAACTGCAGAAGCTAAAAAAAGAGGAACAGAAGCTCAACTTAAAGCAGAAACTGAAATTGCAAGAGCTACTAAAGAAAAAGAATTAAAGATTCAAAGTTACAAAGAAGAAGAAAAAAAGGCACAAGCAAAAGCTGATTTCGCTTATGAAGTTGAGAAAAATACTGTTCAAAAACAAGTTATAGAGGCTCTTAAAAATGCGGAGCTTTTTGAAGAACAAAGGCAAACAGAAATAGCTAAGCAACAAGCAATTAAAAAGGAAAGAGAGCTTGAAGCAAATATTAAAAAAGTTGCAGAAGCAGAAAAATATAAGGAAGAGCAAGAAGCAGATGCTGACAGATATAAGCTTATAAAACAAGCAGAGGCGGAGGCAGAATCAATAAAGATAAAAGGATTAGCAGAGGCTGAAGCTATAAGGTTAAAAGGTGAAGCAACAGCAGATGCTATGAAAGCAGAAGCTAGTGCCATGAAAGAAAAGGCTGAAGCATATAAAATGTATGGTGAGGCAGCTATAGTTCAAATGTTGGCAGATAAGTTGCCTGAGGTTGCAAAATATATTTCAGAACCAATAGGTAAAACTGAAAAAATGATAATTATTGATAATGGAGGAGATGGAGGAGCATCAAAGATAACTAAAAATGTTACTAGTATAATATCAGAAATTCCAGAAGTTATAAATTCATTAACTGGAATAGATATGATTGACATAGTTAAAAATTTGAAAAATAATAATGTGGAAAATAGTATTGATGCAAAGGACAACATAGATTGTAAAGAAGAGATTTAAATAAAATTATAAGATAATATAAGTTAGTTAATATTTTAGTATTAGATTAATATATAATTTTAATGAAATATAGGTAAATCTTTAGAAATTCTTTAGATTTACCTATATTTTTTATTTATTATTAACGATTATTATATTAATAAGAGATATTTAAGAAGGATATTAAAGGGGTGTGATACATTTATTAAGTTTTAAAATTTCAATGTATAACTATAACATTGAAATATATTTTTAAGCATAAATAGTTAAAAGCATCTACTTCAAACATGTATAAATATGGTATTATATATTATTATGTAATTAAAGGAAATAAAAGAAAAATAATAATATGGGGGATTAAATGAATAATTATAGTGTTTTAGTAGTTGAAGATGAGAGGGATATAGCAATAGCTTTAGAAGCCTATCTTTTAAACCAAGGATATAAGGTTTTGCTTGCTCAAAATGGAGTTGAGGGACTTAAGGCGGTTAAGGAAAATGAAATACATTTAGCTATTGTTGATGTTATGATGCCTAAAATGGATGGAATAACTTTTACAATGAAGCTTAGAGAAGAGTATTATTTTCCTGTTATAATGCTATCTGCAAAATCTGAAGATATTGATAAGATAATGGGGCTTAATATAGGTGCAGATGATTATATAACTAAACCATTTAAGCCTTTAGAACTTTTAGCAAGGGTAAATTCTCAGCTAAGAAGATACTCAAGGTTTTTAAATATGGTTGAAAAAAATCAAAAGAATTCTAAATTACATGTAGTTGGTGGTTTAGAGATTAATGAAGAAACTAAGGAAGTTATTTTAGATGGAGCAAATGTAAAGGTAACACCTAGTGAATTTAAAATATTATTACTTTTAATGAAAAACATAGGTAGAGTTTTTTCATCAGATGAAATTTATGAGAGAATTTGGGAAGAAAAGGCTGTTAATACAGATACTATAATGGTTCACATAAGAAATATAAGAGAAAAGATTGAAATAAATCCGAAAAATCCAAAATATTTAAAGGTGGTATGGGGCGTTGGATACAAAATTGAGAGGCAATGATGATAAATTAAGTAAAGATAAAGAAAAAATAATAATAAATTTAGTAGTTTTAATTTTGATAGTTATTATATCTGTTGGAATATGTCTTTCTTACAATCTTATAAAAGAGATGGCAAGAAGAGAAAAATCAGAAATAAATATTTTTTCACATTATAATTTTATTCAAATGTTGGAAGAGGATAGTTATGCGTTATATTATCAATTAGAGAATAAAAAATCAGAAGAGGATAAAACTCCAAGTGATATTTTGCTTAAAAATGATTTGAGCAATGAAGGAGAATGGGAAGAGGTAAAGAATGAGGTGAATAGCAATATTTATTCATATGGAAATCGACTTCTAAATGGTATAAATAATATAGAATATTACGCCTTTCAAAAAACTGTTGATAAAGAGAATGATGAACAGATTAATGTTGTAAATAATAATGATGAATTGCAAATTTTAAATAGTAATGATGAAGATAATGAATTGTTAAAAAAATTAGATGATGAATATGATTTTTATATAGTTATGAATTATGATTCTCATGGAAATTTAAGTATACCAAAGATTAAAGGTACAGATAAATCTGAAATTTACTCTAATATTTCAAATTATACAACACATGATGGCGTGGATTATGTAAATTATATTAAGGATACCAATTTTATTTATGCAATAAAGGATATTGACAGTACAATAGCAAATTACTATGATTTAGGGAATTATTATCACTATAATTATATAACGATAATATTATGTATTGCATCAATGTTTATAGTGTTTTGTTCTCTTATAATTCCTTATAAATTTACAAAAAAATTAGTAGGAATTAAGTCAATAGTAAAAATTCCTTTTGAAATATTATTTATAGGATTTACTTGTATAATGAGCATATTTTATCTGCTAGGCAGTCAATTAGCTGTTAATACTATGCAAGGCGTATTGATTTCTATATTTCAAAATTTTTATGCTAATTATACATTTAATAGTATAATAATAGGTACGTTTAATATATTATGGTGGATGATAGGTTTTTATATTCTATTTAGTTTTGTAACTTATACCAAATTTATATTCAATACAGGACTGTTAACCTTTATAAAAGAACATACTATAGCAGTTAAAATATTTGTAGGAGTAAAAAAAATTATAGAATATGTTATTAATAATGTAGATATAAGAGAAAAAAATACTAAAAAACTTATAATAGTAGTTGTTATAAATGCTATTATTTTAAGCATAATGTCGATGTTTAGGTTCTTTGGTGTTTTTGGAATAATAATATACTCAATAATAGCATTTAGTTTTGCAAAGAGATATATAGATGATATAAATATTAAATATAATAAGCTTTTAAAATTAACAAATTCCATAGCAGATGGGAATTTAAGTGTAGAAATAGATGAAGATTTAGGAATTTTGAACCCGTTAAAGGAGCAGGTCGAAAAAATTAAAAAAGGATTTAAAAAGGCAGTAGAAAAAGAAGTTAAAAGTGAAAAAATGAAGACTGAACTTGTATCTAATGTATCACATGATTTAAAAACACCATTAACATCTATAATTACCTATGTGGATTTGTTAAAGGATAGTACTTTGGATGAGGAAAAGAAAAAGCAATATTTAGAAACTTTAGATAGAAAATCTCAAAGTTTACAGAATCTAATAGAAGATTTATTTGAAATAAGTAAAGTAAATAGCGAAAATATAAATTTAAATTTAAGTAAAGTAGATTTAGTTTATCTTATGAAACAAACACTTTTAGAATTAGATTATAAAATAAAAGAAGCAGATTTAAGGATAAAAACTAGTTTTAATAAAGATAAAATTATATATTCTTTAGATAGTCAAAAAATATTTAGAGTTTTTGAAAATCTAATAATTAATATAACTAAATATTCTTTAGAAGGGTCTAGAGTTTATATAGATATTTATGAAAGTGATAAAGATATAGAACTAACTTTAAAAAATATAGCAAAAGAAGAAATAAAGTTTAATTCTAAAGATATAATGGAGCGATTTGTAAGAGGAGATAAATCAAGAAATGCAGAGGGTACAGGTCTTGGGCTTGCAATAGCAAAGAGTTTTATCGAAGTTCAAGGTGGAACTTTTAATATAGTGTTAGACGGAGATTTATTTAAAGTTATAATAAAATTTAATAAATAATTTTATAAAGTAAAAGCTATGTTTTAATTACGATTATTTAAAGCATAGCTTTTTATAATGTTAATCAAATAATTTACCTTCAATATATTTATCTATTATTTTTCTAGCAATAGTAAATTTAGGTGGTAAAACAGGTAGATTATTTTTATCAAACCAAGCAGCATGAGATATCTCAATACCATCAACATTTATTTCACCACTAGCATATTCAGCTAAAAATCCAACCATTAATGAATTAGGAAAAGGCCAAGGTTGGCTATTTAAATATTTTATATTTTTAATTTTTATCCCTATTTCTTCAAAAACTTCACGTCTAACACAATCTTCTAAAGTTTCGTTAGAATCAACAAATCCTGCTATAAGACTATATCTATTATTATTAAATTTAGAATTGTGAGCTAATAAAAGTTTGTCATTTTTGATAACTGCAACAATAATAGCTGGAGAAATTCTTGGGTAGTCAATAAGATTGCATTCTGGACAAATTTTAGCTCTTTCATCATTTTTAAAATATGTTTTAGAACCACATCTTCCACAATAATTGCTTTTATTATCCCAATCAAGAATTTGAGATGATTTTCCAGCCATAGAAAAAGAAATATCATCTAAGTAATTACTGGCTTCTCTAAGGTTTATTTCAATTAAATTATTATTAATAGAAATATTAGAATTTAATTCTCCACAAAAATAAGAATTATTTCCTAAAGAACCTATTGGATATTTTCTGTTTAGGTAAGGAAGTAAATTTTTTATATCAAAAAAAGTAGTGAATGTTAAGGTGTTATTTTCTAAAGATTTTAAGATAAGTTTATTATCCTTAAATATAAACCATATATCGGAAGGATTGTTTTTTTCATTAAACAATATTTGGGGTTTAAATATTTCGTAATTATTTTCCATAAAAGATTATAGCAATTAAAGTAAATTGCTAAATGCACCTACCTTTCTATTTATAATATTTATTGTATAATATCTCTTAAAAAATAAAAAGTCTATAACATTAATTACAAGTATTTAAAAAAATATGTTGCATATTTTAGGTTGCTATGTTATTCTTAAGAGGCAAGGAGATACCTTGTATAATAAATTATAAAAATTTAAGGTAGATAACTAAATTTCTCCATTAAGAGAGTTTGTTCATCGAAGTAAATTTTTAAATGGAGGAATTAAAATGGCAGATAAAACAATAGTATGCAAAGATTGCGGAAAAGATTTCGTATTTACTGAAGGAGAACAAGCATTTTACAAAGAAAAAGGATTTGATAATGATCCAGTAAGATGCCCAGAATGCAGAAGAGCAAGAAAGCAACAAAATAGAAGATAGTTAATTCAGACCATCTAAAAATTAGATGGTCTTTTTTATATTAAGATTATTTTAAAAGAGAAAATATTATTATATAATTGAGTAAATCTTATTTATATAATATTAATTTAGAGAAAAGGAGAAAATTTCATGAGAATATTTGCACATAGAGGATATAGTGGGAAATATCCAGAAAATACAATGTTAGCTTTTGAAGGAGCTTTAAAACTTAATGTTAATGGCATAGAATTAGATGTACATAAGACTAAAGATGGAAAATTAGCTGCTATTCATGACGAGAGCATAGATAGAACATTTTTAGGAAATGGATTAGTTAAAGATTATGATTTAAGAGATCTTAAAAAATTAGAAAACAGGGATGAAAAATTTAGAGAGAATATAGATTCTATAATAGGAACTTTAGAAGAAGTTATACTTCTTGTAAGTTTTAAAGATGATTTTGTCTTAAATATAGAACTTAAAACAGATGTAATTCATTATAATGGAATTGAAGAAGATGTATTAGAGATGTTAGATAGCTATGATATGATAGAAAATACAATAATATCTAGCTTTAATCATGAATCATTAAAGATATGCAAAAAAATAAATAAAGATATAAAAACAGCAGCACTTTATAGTGAACCAATAGAGGATATAGTAAATTATGCAAAAGAGTTAGGAGTTTATGCAATACATCCTGATTATAAATTAGTTGATAAAAGTTTAATTAAAAAGTGTCATGAAAATAATATATTAGTAAATGCATATACAGTAAATGAAAAAGAAGATATCGAAAGACTTATAGAAGAAGGAATAGATGGAATAATTACAGATTATCCTAATATTGCTTTAGAAATTTTAAAGAAATAAGATAAAAAATATATTATTAAATTCAAAAAAATGGATTTTTGGATGATTTTTAAACTATTAAGTTTAAATTAACGTTTTCTAACAACGTTTTCTAAGTAAAAAAATATAATATTTGGAAAATAAATATTTTCAAGCATTATATTTTTGTAGTATAATGTTTTAAAAAGATATTATGTTATGAAAAGGGGAGCAAAAGTGGTGTACAGAGAAAAGTATAATGAATGGATAAGCTCAAGTACAATTTCAGAAGAAGTAAAAGAAGAATTAAGAGCGATAAAAGATGAAAAAGAAATAGAAGATAGATTTTATAAAGAATTAGAATTTGGAACTGGTGGCTTAAGAGGAATAATAGGTGCTGGAACTAATAGAATGAATGTTTACACTGTTGGGAAAGCTACTCAAGGATTTGCAGATTTTATAAATGACACATATAAAGGTGAGAAAGCAATTGCAATAGCATACGATTCAAAAAATATGTCTAAAGAGTTTGCAAAAGCTGCTGCTTTAACTCTTTGTGCAAATGATATAAAGGTATATCTTTATGAAAGTTTAAGACCAACACCTATGCTTTCTTTTGCGGTTAGACATTTAAAATGTAAAGCGGGTATTGTTATAACAGCTTCACACAATCCAAAAGAATATAATGGATATAAGGCTTATGGAGAAGATGGATGTCAGTTAACTGATGAACCAGCAAAGGAAGTAATAGGTTATGTAAATAGAGTTGAAGATTATAGCAAAATAAAGACTATGAGTGAAGAGGAAGCTTTAGAGAAAGGTCTTTTAGTTTATATAGGAGAAGATGTTGATAAGGCTTATATAGAATCTTTAAAATCTTTGACTATAAGAGAAGAATTAGTAAAAGACCATGCTAAAGATTTAAAAATAGTCTATACTCCAATACATGGTTCAGGAAATGTTCCAGTTAGAAGAGTTTTAAGTGAATTAGGATATGAGAATGTTTTAGTAGTTAAGGAACAAGAATTACCAAATGGAAACTTCCCAACAGCACCATATCCAAATCCAGAAAATCCGGATGTATTTAAAATAGCTATGGAAATGGCAAACAAGGTTAATGCAGATGTTATATTTGGAACTGATCCAGATTGTGACAGAATCGGTGTTGTTGTTAAGGATAATAAGGGTGAATTTAGAGTATTAACTGGAAATCAAACAGGAATGCTTTTAGTTAATTATGTATTGGGTTCATTAAAAGAGCTTAACAAACTTCCTAAAAATGGAGTTGTAATAAAGACAATAGTTACAACTGAATCAGTAAGAAAAATGGCAGAAGCATATGGCGTTAAGCTTATTGATGTTTTAACTGGATTTAAATACATTGGAGAAAAAATTAGAGAGTTTGAAGAAACAGGATCTAATGAGTATTTAATAGGTTTTGAAGAAAGTTATGGATATCTATTTGGAACATTTTCTAGAGATAAAGATGCAGTTGTTGCATCAATGCTTATAGCTGAAATGACTTTATATTATAAAAAGCAAGGAAAAACTTTATATGATGCTTTAGTAGAAATATATGAACAATATGGATATTTCAAAGAATCTTTAGTATCTGTAGAACTTAAAGGAAAAGAAGGTCAAGAAAAAATAGGAAGATGTTTAGACCTTTTAAGAGCAGACGAAATAACAGAAGTTAATGGAGTTAAAGTTGTTAAGTCTTTTGATTATAAATCAAGTACAGAAAAAGATTTAATAGCAAATACAACTTCAAAGATAAATCTTCCAAAATCAAATGTTTTAAAATACATTTTAGAGGATGATTCATGGTTTGTTGTTAGACCATCAGGAACAGAACCTAAAATGAAAGTTTATTTAGCTGTTAAAGGAAATAGTCTAGAAGATGCTGATAAACAAACAGAAAGATTTAAATCATCTGTAATGGCTATTGTGAATGAAAAATTAAACTAATTTAGCATGCTTATATAAGTTGTATAAATTTTAAATTTTAATTTGACCTATGGGATTTTCCATAGGTCATTTTAAATTTAGATATTATTAGTGACATCATTTTAAATGTATATTAATAACATTTCACATTATAGGTGATTTAGTTTATAATTCCATATGTAGATTTGTTATGATGCTTATTTTCAGTAGAAGATTAATAAGTATGAAGATAATTTTTAAAGAAATGGAGAGATATTTATGGAATTTGATGTATTATGTAAAGAAAAACTTTCTAAATTATTATTTTTAGAAATTGATAAAGATAAATTTATAAATATGTTAGGAGCGGATTCTAAGAATATTAATATAGATGAATTGTATATCCCTATAAATCCTAAATATATATCAAAAGATGTAGCAAAAGGATATAGTTTAGATAAACTTCCTATGAATTATTTACTTGAAGGGATGTTTTTTGCTTTAGGTGCTGATGAAAATTTAAGATTTAATAAAGAGTATAAAAAGATAATACCATTTATAAAAGACGCTATTTTATGTATTAAAAAAATTATATCTGACAAAATAAAAGAGAAAAGTTTAATAGAGGCTTTAATTCTTTTAAAAGGATTAAGTGAAATTGTAAAGGATGAGGAAGTTTATTCAAAACTTTTACTTGTTTGTGAAAGCATAAGGGAAAAAAATAAAAATTATAATATGCTTCAGCTAAGCTTAAGTGAAAAATATAAAGAAGCATGCCCAAAGAGTGCTATGCCATATATATATGCTTCTTTAGCTTACAATGACTTAGAAAATTATGATAAGGCTTATTTGGAAATAAATGAATATTTATCAAAAGGTGGAGAAAAAACAGAAGAGATTCAAGTGTTATATGATGAAATAAAAGACTCTTTAGACTATGAAAAAGGAAAAGATGAGCTTTTAGAAGAACCAGAAATTGCACTTAAAAGACTTTTGCCACTTTCTGATAAATTCCCTGAAAATGCAATAATAAAGTATTATATAGCAACAGCTTATAGAAGGCTTGAAAATTTTGAAAAAGCAATTTATTACTTAAATGAAAGTATTGCTCTTGATAACAATATGGTAGAGCCAATAAATGAACTTGGAATCAATTATGCTTATTTAGGGGATTTTGAAAATGCTTTAAAATGCTTTAAAAAAGCCTTCGAAGCAACAAGAGATATAGAAATTTGCACAAACATAATAATGTGTTATTTAAATTTAAATAAATTAGAAGAAGCTAAACAACATTTAAATATAGCAAAGGCAATAGATAAAGATGATGAGGTTTTAGTTGATATAGAAAGGTATATGAAAAATTTAAGTAAGTAATCTTAAAAGGGAGGGCTTATGTGTATCGAAAACTATTAGATTATAATATATTTTCAGGAAATAAAAGTGAACTTATGGATGAAATTTTAAAAAAAGCTAGAGTTAACATAATATCTGGAAATCCAGAAGTTTTATATAATGGATTAAATAATGAATTTTTGAAGGAAAGTTATAATTCAAAGGATAGTATAATAATACCTGATGGGATAGGAACAATAATAGCATCTAAAGTATTTGGGAAAAAAATAAAAAATAAAATTGCTGGTATAGAAGTTATGGATATGTTATTAGATTATTGTGATAAGAATGAAAAAGCAATATATCTTATAGGAGCTAAAGATAATATTGTTAATAAATGCACTAAGAATATAAAAAATCTATATCCCAAATTAAATATTTTAGGCTGTAGCAATGGTTTTTTTGATATTGGAAGTTGTGATAGTTTAATTGATGATATTAAAAAATTAAAGCCTTTTGCGTTGTTTGTGGCTATGGGTACTCCAAAACAAGAATTGTTTATAGAAAAATACAAAAATAATTTACCATGTACTGTTTTTATGGGGGTTGGTGGAAGTTTTGATGTGTTAGCAGGAACTACTAAAAGAGCACCTCGTTGGATAATAAATATTGGGTTAGAGTGGTTTTACAGAGTGATTAGGGAACCAAAAAGAATAAAAAGATTAAAAGTTATACCCCAATTTATATTTTTATCATGGAAAAATAAAGATAGATGAAAATATTATTTATTGCATGTTATTCACCACTTATAAACAATTCAGCATCCATAGAAGCTTTAATGTATTTAAACAACTTATCAAAAAAAAATGAAGTGCATCTTTTAACAGTTAATTTTCCTAAGGAATCTGTTTATTATGATAAAGAAATTTTATCACTTTTAAACAAAAATATTGTTATTTATAAAATAGGAATAGGAAAAATTTTTGAAAAATTAATGCCTAAAAAAATAAATGACAATAAATTAAAAACAAAAAAAATTACATTCTTAAAGAAAGTAAAAAGTAAAATAATATTTCCTGATATTTATTATTATTGGAGTTTAAAAGCTTCAAAGTTTGCAATACAGCTTATAAAAAAAGAAGGTTTTGATTTAATGTTTTCGATGCATGAGCCACCATCTAGTCATCTTTGTGCTTTGAGAATAAAAAAGATATATAAAAATATTCCATGGATTCTTTATTGGAGTGACCCGTGGATTATGGATGTATCTAGAGAAAATATAGGATTTATAAGAAAAACGTTAGAGGGATTGCAAGAAAGACTAGTAGCAGAGTTTGGGGATAAACATATTTTTGTAACGCAAAAAAATAGAGATTATTTTAAGAAAAAGTATAATTTAAATGAGAGGAATCTTTTTATAATATCTAGAGGTTATGATAAAGAACTTTATGATAAGATAGAAAATGAAAAAAAACCTAAATTATTACTTGAAAATAAAATAAATATTGTATATACAGGAGAAATAATAGAGAATATTAGGGATATAAAGCCTTTTATAGAAGCTATTAAAATGTTAGAGAGCAAAGAGAGTAAGTTATTTAACAGATTAAATATATTATTTTTTGGAAATATAGACAATAATTCATTAATTGAACAACTAAAAGAGTTTAAAAATATTAAAATTAATAAAAGAATAGATTTTAAAGAGGCTTTAAGATACATTATACATAGTGATATTCTATTGTTTTTGGGCAATAAATCATCTATGCAAATACCAGCTAAAATATATGATTATTTAGGTGCTAAAAATCCTGTAATAGTTATTAAGGGGAATAAATATGATAAAATAGAGGAATTAACTAAGGATTTAGAGAAATGTTTTATTACAGAAAATGATTCTTGTGAAATTATAAGGACATTAAAAGAAGTTGTACACAAGATAGACAATGGAGTTAATTTTAAAGAAGAAGAAAAATATAGTTTAACTAATATTAATAAAAATTTAAACAATATTTTTTTATTTTGTAAGAATGGAGATGGTAGTAATGGAAGAAAATATTCAAAAACAATCAACTAAGGAAATGAAGATAATTGATTTTATAGAAGATTTAGCTTCTAGTTCACCAGCCCCAGGTGGAGGAGCAGTAGCGGCTTTATCAGGTGGACTTTCAGTTGCATTAGCTTCTATGATATATAATCTTACAATAGGAAAAAAAATATATAGCAACTTAGATGAAGATATAAGAAATAAATTAGATAAGAATCTAGAAGAATGTAAAACTCTGTGTACACAAATGTTAAATTATATAGATAAGGATAAGGAAGCTTTTTTAAACCTTATGGCGTGTTATAAAATGCCTAAGGAAACACAAGAGGATATAGTTTTGAAAAATGAGGCTATGGAAAAGGCTACTTTAGAGGCTATGAATGTACCATTAAATTTAGCAAAATTAGCTATGAAATTTTATGATAATATATATTTTGCAGTAAAGTATGGAAATAAAAATCTTGTATCAGACGCTAAAATTGCTGCTATAATGTTAAATGCTTGTATAGAAAGTTCAATGGTGAATGTTGAAATAAATTTAAGTTTCTTAAAAAATCAAGATATTAAAAGAAAAATAGAAAAAGAAATGGCACAATTAAACTCAATAAATAATAGTTTGAAAAAAGATATAATGGCTGTACATTATTATAATTAAAAAATAAAAATTCTTAGGGATCATTTTCTCTAAGGATTTTTATTTTTAAAATTTTTTACTTAAGAAAAATCGTTTAATGATTTAAATTCATAACCTTGATTTTTAAGTTCTTTTATAATATCACCTAAGATAGCTAAATTAGTATCAGATACAGCATGAAGAAGCATAACCTCCCCATTATGAGCTTTTTCTAATATTTTCTTTTTACCATCTTCTTTTGAAGGTTGATTATCTGTAAGCCAATCTTTATAAGCAAAGCTCCAAAATACAGAAGTATAGCCTAAATCATCAGTATATTTTAAGGATAAATCACTGTATTTACCCATAGGAGGTCTAAAAAATTTTGGCATTTCTTTGTTTGTAACTTTAGTATACTCTTGTTCGACATCGGTAAATTCTTTATTAAATTTTTCTTGATCTGTAATTGATGCCATAGATGGATGATGTGATGTATGATTGCAAACCAGATGTCCTTCATTCTCCATTCTTAAAATTAAATCTGGATAATCAACTATATATGGCTTTGTAACAAAAAAAGCTGCTGGTACATTATTTTCTTTTAATACATCTAATATTTTTCCTGTATTTCCATTTTCATAACCTTCATCAAAGGTTAGAAATATTTGTTTTTTTGTTTGGTCGCCCACAAAATATACATTATGGTTTTTTAAAAAAGGAGTTTCTTTTGGTGGCGTAACTTCTTTTGTATCTTTATTTAAATTATAGTACCAATTAAATTCTTTACTATCGTATTGTTCTATATTATTTAAATATAGAAAGGCAGATTTATTTGTATGTAATATCCCTAAAAGAGGATTTAATAACATAGAACTTGATAATAAAAAAGCTATTAGTCCATTAAACATAAAATATCACCTCAAGGTTATTATGCCAATAAAGCTAGAATAAATTTATATAATTTTATGGATTAATAGTAAATAAAATGAAAATGAGTTGAAATAAATAATAACCTAGAGTATAATTTTAACGTATAAATTAGAGATAATTACTTTATGAAAGAGAGGATTTACATATATGAAGCTTGGAATAGTTGGATTGCCTAATGTTGGGAAAAGTACTTTATTTAATGCTATAACTAAAGCTGGAGCAGAGTCAGCAAACTATCCATTTTGTACGATAGAACCTAATGTTGGAGTTGTTAGTGTACCCGATAAGAGGCTAGATGTTTTAGAAAAAATATACCAAACAAAGAAAAAAGTTTATACAGCCATAGAATTTTATGATATAGCAGGTCTTGTAAAAGGTGCTAGTAAGGGAGAAGGTTTAGGAAATAAATTCTTATCCCACATAAGAGAAGTTGAAGCAATAGTTCATGTTGTAAGATGCTTTAATGATGAAAATGTTGTTCACGTAGAAGGTTCAGTAGATCCAATTCGTGATATAGAAACAATAAACTTAGAGCTTATATTTGCAGATTTAGAAGTTTTAGAAAGAAGAATGGAAAAATCAATTAAACTTGCAAGATCTGGTGATAAAGTTGCTAAATTTGAATATGGTGTGATGGAAAGAATAAAAGCACAATTAGAAGCTAATAAGCCAGTTAGAACTTTAGAGTTTACAGAAGATGAAGAAAAGTTTGTAAAGACATTGTTTTTAATAACATCAAAGAAGGTTTTATATGCTTGCAACATATCAGAAGATGATATGGTATCAGGTAATATAGAGAATGATTTTGTTAAAAAAGTTCAAGGGTATGCTAAAGAAGAAAATTCAGGATGCATGGTAGTTTGTGCAAAACTTGAAGAAGAATTATCAGGTTTAGACGAAGAAGAAAAAAGAGAAATGCTAGAAGAGTATGGATTAGAAGAATCAGGTCTTGATAAACTTATCCAAGCAAGTTACACTCTTTTAGGTCTTATGAGCTTCTTAACAGCAGGGGTACAAGAAGTTAGAGCTTGGACTATAAAACAAGGTACAAAAGCTCCTCAAGCTGCTGGTAAAATTCATACTGATATAGAAAGAGGTTTTATAAGGGCAGAAATCGTAAGCTATGATGATTTAGTTGAATGCGGATCAGAAGCTGCAGCTAAAGAAAAAGGCCTTTATAGATTAGAAGGTAAAGAATATGTAATGAAAGATGGAGACATTGTTAACTTTAGATTTAATGTATAGAAAAACTTTTTATCCATTTTGAATTTATACAAATGAAAATTTACCACAATGTATTGAATTTATAAAATAAAAAATTTCAATATGTTGTGGTTTTTTATTAGTTTAATGTATAAAGATTCTCTATGTTTAGACAAAATAAAATAGATTATATTAAAATATATAATAAAAAAATAATATTTAGTAATTAGAAGACTATATATGTTGTAATTTATTTAAATTTGGTTAAATATTTGGATTGAAAATTTTAGATTAATAAAGGTTTTAACTTATAAAAATAGAATTAAATTATATCTAATTTAATTAATATGAGTAATAAATAAAAATATGATAAAAAACTAATGATTTAAGGAGAAAAATATGGAGTTTAAACATATTTCAGTTTTATTAAATGAATGTATAGAAGGTTTAAATATAAAGGAAGATGGAATATATGTAGATGGAACGCTAGGGGGAGCAGGTCATTCTAGTGAAATTGTAAAAAATCTTTGTGAAAGAGGAAGATTAATTGGTATAGATCAAGATAAAGATGCATTAAAGGCAGCAAAAGAAAAATTAAAAGATTATAATAATGTAACATTTGTTCATAGTAACTTTTATAATATTGAAAATATATTGCATGATTTAAATATAGCAGGGGTTGATGGAATACTTATGGATCTTGGTGTGTCTTCTTATCAATTAGATAATGGTGAGAGAGGATTTAGCTACATGCAAGATGCACCTTTAGATATGAGAATGAACAGAGAAAATTCATTATCAGCTTATGAAGTTATAAATAGTTATTCAGAAGAAGATTTGTTTAGAATAATAAAGGATTATGGTGAGGAAAAATTTGCCAAAAGGATTGCTAATTTTATAATTAATAAAAGAAAAGAAAAAAATATAGAATCCACTTTAGAATTAGTTGATGTAATAAAGGCGGCAATTCCTGCTAAGGCAAGACGTGAAGGACCACATCCGGCTAAGAGAACATTTCAAGCTATAAGAATAGAAGTTAATAAAGAACTTGAAATAATAGAGAAAACTATAAGAGATGGTGTAGAAAGGTTAAATGTAGGGGGAAGGATGGCTATAATAACATTCCATTCTTTAGAAGATAGAATTGTAAAGACAGTTTATAAAAATTTGGCTAACCCATGTACGTGCCCAAGTAGTTTTCCTGTATGTGTATGTAATAAAAAGCCGATAGTCAAGATTATTACTAGAAAGCCAATAGAAGCATCAAAGGAAGAATTAGATTATAATCCAAGAAGTAGAAGTGCAAAACTTAGAATAATAGAAAAAATTTAATTAAATGTATTGGTCAAGGGGGGACTTATATGATTTTTAAAGATTATGATTACGTAGATGAAAATTGTTTTTTAGATAATGGAAGCAATGCTGTTAAAATACAGGAAAAAAGCTATATAGATAAGAAGCAGGGTGGAAAAAGAACTAATAAAAATAAAAAAAAGAAGGGGTTAATATATTTTTTAATAAAGAATAATATGTTAATAATAATATCTTTAATATTTGTTTTAGGTTTCACTATAATATCTAGGGATGGGAAAGTTTATCAAATGCAAAATCAACTTTCAAAAATAAATAGAGATATATCTAGTACAATTAGTGATAATGAGGCTTTAGAAGTGAAAATATTAAAGTCAATTTCTTTAGACGACATTGCAAGTATAGCTAAAAATAGATTAAGCATGATATTTCCAACTAAAGATGATATTTTAAATTTAGAAGGATAAAAGTTAAATAGTGTTTTATTTTAAAGCTTAACATATTGTTATGCAACTTAACATATTAATTAGGGATGGTTTATTAAATCCCTAATTTTTTTATTTTATGGAGGTTGCAATTTATGAGAGGAAATTATACTGACAGTGCGAAGATGAAAAAGAGAATGTATATAGTTTTATGTTTTGTATCCGTTGTTCTTTTAGTTTTAACAATAAGACTTTCTTACATAATGATATTTAAAAGTGATGAATACTCAGAACTTGCTGTAGAACAATGGACGAGTGAAGTTAAGATATCAGCTAAAAGAGGAAAAATTTTAGATAGAAATGGAGAAGAACTTGCTATAAGTGCTAATGTATATAGAGTGGATTTTGATTTAAATGCCATAAGAGATTATAACAAAGAAAATGGAACAACTAATGAACAATTAGCAGAGAAGATAGCAAATGCTTTAAATGTTGAGTATGATACTGTTTTAAAAAAATTAGAATATAGACTTCCGTCAGGAAAAGCGGCAGGTGCTGCAATAATGTCTAGGAGAATTGAAAAAGAGTATGCAGATAATGTTAAGGCATTAGATATAACAGGGGTTATAGTTTCACCAGATACTAAAAGATATTATCCTAAAGGTGCTTTTTTATCCCATGCTTTAGGAACAACAAATTCAGATGGGGTAGGGTTAAATGGAATAGAACTTCAATATGATTCAATTTTATCTGGAACGCCAGGAGTTAGAATAACTGAAATTGAAGATAGTAATTTAGAAACAACGAGTATAATATCTAAATTTACGGCACCAGTGGATGGAAAGGATGTGGTTTTAACTATTGATAGTACCATTCAGTATTTTGCAGAAAAGATAGCTGAAATAGCCTTAAAAGAGCATAATGCAGATGCGGTAACAATATTAGTTATGAATCCTAATAATGGAGAGGTGTTAGCTATGGCTAATATGCCAGATTTTGATCCTAATAAGCCTTATGAGGGAGCAGAAAGTTTTACTGGAGAAACGGTAGCTGAAAAGGTGCAAAAAATGTGGAGAAATAGAAGTGTTTCAGATTCTTTTGAGCCAGGTTCAATATTTAAGATAGTTACAGCTTCAGCAGCTCTTGAGGAAGGTCTTGCAGGTGAAGATGAAACATATGAATGCAGTGGAGGAACTCATATTTTAGGGAAATACGTTAGATGTTGGAAACATGGAGGACATGGAACACAAAGTTTTGATGAAATCCTTCAAAATTCATGTAATGTTGCTTTTATGCAACTTGGAGAAAAACTTGGAGCAGAAACTTTGAATAAATATATAAAGTTATTTGGTCTTGGATCTAAATCAGGTGTTGACCTTCCAGGAGAGACACCAGGTATAGTTAAAAAAACTGAAAAGATAACAGAACTTGATTTAGCAACGATAGCATTTGGACAAACAAACACAGTAAATTGCATTCAGTTTTTAAGTGCAGTTAATACAGTTGCAAATGGAGGAAATTTAATCCAACCTCATTTAGTTAAAGAAATAAGTCATATAGATTCAACTGGAAATACTGTTACAGATGAGACTTTTGAACCTAATATAACTAGTGGTTTTTTAAGTGAGGAAACTATAAATAGAATGAGAAGTGCTTTGGAGAAAACAGTTCATTACGGTTCACCAAAAGCAACCTATATGGAGGGGTATGGAATAGCTGGAAAAACAGGAACAGCCCAAAAGGTAAATTCTGAAACTGGAGGATATGGAGCAGGGTATATAGCATCATTTGTTGGTTTTGCACCATATAATGATCCACAAATTTCTGTATTGATATCAGTTGACAATCCAAAAAATGGAGAATATTATGGAGGAAGAGTTGCAGCACCACTTGCAAATATGTTATTTACAGAATTATTTAATTATATTGATTTAACAAAGTTTAACTTAGATGAATCTTTAAAAATTGAAAAAGCAGTAGTTCCTGAGGTTAGAGGTCTTGATTATAGTGAAGCTAGGAAGATGTTAATGGACAATGGATTTGAAGTTGAATTGGGTGAAAATGATGGAGAAGATGCAGGAAGTGTGGTCACAGATATGTTGCCAAAGCCAGGATATTCAATAAGCTCAGGATCTAAGATAACACTTTACACAGGTAGTGGTACAACATATAATAAAGATATTATAGTTCCAGATTTTACAGGGTATTCTAAAGAAGAGGCTCAAGAAATATTGCAATCTCTTGGAATAAAAGGGGAATTTCAAGGAGAGGGAACTGTTATAGTGGGGCAAAACGTAGAGTTTGGAGAAATAGTAAAGGATGGAGATACAATAAACTTTACTTTGGGGAAATTATAATAAACATTTAGTGATAAATAAGGGGTTAAGGTTAGGTGAAGCTAGTGAGTAACATGAATAAAAAGAAGACAAATAAACATCCAAAAAAGCACAAAAATATAAAAAAAAGGCGCATAGCCATTGTATTAGCTAGTTGTGTATTAACATCAAGTGCTCTTATTGTGAGGCTTGGGTATATTATGACTAGTAAGCAAAAGGTGTATGCAAGTATGGCTAATGAACAGTGGACAAGTGAGGTGAAAATTAATGCTAAGAGGGGTAGAATACTAGACTCTGAGGGTAATGAATTAGCCGTAAGTGCAAATGTGTATAGGGTGGATTTGGATTTAAATACATTAAGAAGTTACATGAAAAAAAATAAATTAAGCAATGATGATATATCTAAAGCTTTAAGTGAAGCTTTAGATATGGAATATAATAGTATACTAGATAAGTTAGATTTAAAATTATCAAGTGGAGTTCCAGCAAATTCGGCAACATTAGCTAGGCAAATAGAAAAAGATAAGGCAGATAAGGTAAAACAGTTGAATTTTTCGGGCGTTGTTATATCAGAAGATATAAAAAGATATTATCCTAATAATAATTTTTTATCTAAAGTTTTAGGTGTTGTCAATTCAGATGGGGTTGGTATAACTGGAATCGAGGCTTATTATAATACACATTTATCGGGAACTCCTGGAATACTTATAAGTCAAGTTGATAAAATAAATAATGATATACCATATGATACTTCAAAACTTACAGATGCTGTAGATGGAAAGGATATAAATCTTACTATAAACAGTAAAATACAATATATTTGTGAAGAGATTGCACAAGAAGCAGCAAATGAGCAAAAAGCAGATGGAGTAACAATAATAATTACAAATCCAAAGACTGGGGAAATAATAGCAATGGCTAATAAGCCAGATTTTGATGCTAATCACCCATATAGTGTTCAGGAAAATTTTTTAGGAGAAACAGTAGCAGAAAAAATTCAAAGTATGTGGAAGAATAACGCAGTTTCTTTTTCGTTTGAGCCAGGATCTATATTTAAAATGTTATTAGGTGCAATTGCTATTGAAGAGGGGATTGTGGGAGATAATGAAACATATACTTGTAATGGAGGACTAAATATAGATGGAACTTACGTGAAATGTTGGAAAGAAGGGGGACATGGGATTCAAACTTATGCACAAACTCTTCAAAATTCATGTAATGTAGCCACTATGCAAATAGCTAGTAAACTTGGGAAAGAAACTTTAAATGAATATTTAGAAAAATTTGGACTTGGGCATTCTTCAGGTGTTGATTTACCAGAAGAAGTAACAGGAGTTATAAAAAGTAATGAAGATATTACAAACCTTGATTTAGCAACAATCTCTTTTGGTCAAACCAATACAGTAAATCCGATTCAATTTATGGCTGCTTTAAATTCAGTTATAAATGGTGGAAGATTAATTCAGCCACATCTTATGAAAAATATAAGTCACTTAGATAAAATAAGTGGAGCTTGTGTTATTGATGAAAAGTTTGAACCTAATATTAAAGAAAATGTAATAAGCAATGAAACATCTGAAAAATTAAGAGAAATTTTAAGAACTGTGGTTACTGAAGGAACTTGTAAAAATGTTGAAGTTTCAGGTCTTGAAATTGCGGGTAAGACAGGAACAGCTGAAAAAATAAATTCAAGTACTGGAACTTATGGAGCAGGATATGTATCATCATTTGTTGGATTTGCACCATATAATGATCCAGTAATATCAGTAATGGTTATGATTGATAATCCTAAATCTGGAGAACATTTTGGAGGAGTAATAGCAACGCCAGTTGCACAAAAAGTTTTTAACTCCATATCAGATTATATCGAAAATATTGAATTAAATAGTAAAAATGGTACTAATGATGTTATAATTCCTAATATTATAGGTAAAGATGTTGAAAATGCTGAGAAAATTTTAGAAGATTTAAATATTCAATTTACAGCGGAAGGAGATGGTGGTAAGATTGGTAATGTAAGTCCTATACCTGGGGCTTTAGTTAGTTTAGGTTCTAAAATAACTATAGAGACAAGTGATACTTCATATTATAATAACTCTGTAATTATGCCTGACTTTACAGGATATAGAAAAGATGAGGCAGAAGATATTTTAACATCTTTAGGGTTAAAATGTTATTTTAAAGGTAATACAGATGGAGTGGTTGCAGGGCAAAATATAGAGGCTGGAAGTCTTATAAAGACTAGTTCATATATAAAATTAACATTACAATAAAAAATAGCATGTGCTTTTTAGGTCACATGCTAGTATTTTGAATAGATATTTTGCTTTACTAAAACTTTAAGGAGTGGATTAAATGATTTTAAAAGATGTACTAAAAGGATTAGATTATATTGTATTAAATGGAGATATAAATAGAAAAATTAATAAAATATGTTATGATAATAGAAAAATAGAGCAAGAAGATGTTTTTGTATGTATTAAAGGATTTAAAGTAGATGGACATTCTTTCGTAGAAGATGCTATAAAAAAAGGTGCTAAAGCTATTATAGTTCAAGAAGATGTAAGTACAACTTCTGATGTTTCTGTAATAAAGGTGAAGAATACTAGACAAGCTTTAGCAGTAATTGCTTCAAATTTTTATGATAATCCAAAAGATAAGCTAAATATAATTGGAATAACAGGGACTAATGGAAAAACAACATCAGCCTTTATAATAAAATCTATATTAGAAAAGGCAGGATATAAGACAGGTCTTATAGGAACTATTGCAAATTATATAGGAAATGAAAAAATAGATTCTGTAAGGACAACACCAGAATCCTTAGAACTTCATGAATTATTTAATGAAATGGTACAAAAAGGTGTAAAATATTGTGTTATGGAGGTATCTTCTCATTCTTTAGCACTTGATAGGGTTTATGGGGTCAAGTTTATATGTGGAATATTTACAAACCTTACACGTGATCATTTAGATTTCCACAAAACATTTGAAAATTATTATATGGCAAAAGCAAAACTTTTTGAAAGATCTAATTATTCAATAATCAATATAGATGATTCATATGGTAGAAATCTTATAGAAGATATAAAAAAGAAAAATATAAATACTTTGATAAAAACAATATCAATAGAAAGTGAAGCAGATTTTAAAGCTTGTAAAATAAATGGAGATTCTTTAGGTTCTAGGTTTAAAATGGAAGCTGAAGGGAATATTTATAATATAGAAATAAATATTCCAGGACTTTATAATGTGCACAATGTTTTAGGATGTATTGCATGTGCAAGAAATTTAAATATATCTATGGAAACTATAAAAGAAGCTGTTTTAGATATAGTAGTTCCAGGTAGATGTGAAATGGTAGCAAAAAATAAAAACCTTCCATATACAATAATTGTAGATTATGCACATACTCCAGATGGATTAGAAAATATACTAAATACTATAAGAGGATTTGTTAAAGGAAAAATAATTACAGTCTTTGGTTGTGGAGGAGATAGAGATAAAGTTAAAAGACCACAAATGGGTGAAATTGCTTGTAAACTATCAGATATAGCAATTATAACTTCTGATAATCCAAGGAGTGAAGAACCTATGGCAATTATAGAAGATATTAAAAATGGTTTAGCTTATAATAATTATATTGTAGAAGAAAATAGAGCAAAAGCTATAGAAAAAGCAATAGATATGGCTAAACAAAATGATGTGATATTAATTGCTGGAAAAGGTCACGAGACATATCAAATACTAAAGGATAAAACAATACACTTTGATGAGAGAGAAGTTATTGTTGATATATTAAATAAAAAAGAAAAATAGAGGTGTTTACAAATGTTAGAATTAAGTCTAGACGAAGTAGTAAAAGCAGTAGATGGTGAACTTTTAAAATCACCAAAGGAATACACTGTAAAAAAAGTTTCAACAGATACTAGAAAGATAGAAAAGGATACTCTCTTTGTAGCATTAAAAGGTGCTAAATTCAATGGAAATACTTATGTTAAAGAGGCTTGTGTAAAGGGCGCTAATCTTTGCATAGTTGATGAATTACTTTTTGATTTAAAGGAAATTGGAGATGATTCTGGAATAATAATAGTAAAAGATACAAGAAAAGCTCTTATGAATCTTGCTAAGTTTTATAGAGAAAAATTAGGGCTAAAAGTTATTGGAATAACAGGTTCTGTTGGTAAAACATCTACTAAAGACCTTTTAGCTGCACTTTTAAGTAGTAAATATAAAGTGTTTAAAACTAAAGGAAATTTCAATAATGACATTGGTCTTCCACTTATGGTTTTAGAACTTGATAAGAGTTATGATATCGCTATTTTAGAAATGGGAATGAGTGCTTTAGGAGAAATTGAAACATTAGTTGATATAGCTAGACCAGATATGGCGGTAATAAGCAATATAGGGATATGCCATATAGAGCATTTAAAAACTAGAGAAAATATATTAAAAGCTAAAATGGAAATTACAACATTTTTTAATGAAAATAATGTGTTAGCTATAAATGGTGATGATGATATGCTTTCTAAAGTCTCAAGTAATAAGTTTAAAGTTATAAAGGCTGGAATGAATGAAGAGTTTGATATTTATGCAAAAGATGTGGTTGTAAATCAATTATCTTCAGATTTCACAGCAGTAACTCCAGAAGGAAGTATAAGGCTTCATTTAGACATGCCAGGACTTCATAATGTTCAAAATATAATGCCAGATATTGCAATAGCTAGAGAACTTGGTGTTACTTTAGAAGAAATGAAAGATGGATTAAATAACTTAGAAGCAACTTCAATGAGATTTGAGATTATAGATATGAAAGATTATAAAGTAATAGATGACTCCTATAATTCAAGTCCTATAGCTTGTAGAACTTCTACAGATATAATGATGAATCTTCCAGGAAAAAGAAAAATATGTGTTTTTGGAACAATGAAGCAACTAGGGGATGAATCTGAAAAGGAGCATAGAGGAATTGGAGAGTATGCTAAAGAAAAAGGAATTGACTTAATGTTATGTTGTGGTGATTTCTCAGAAAATATAGCAGAAGGATTTGGAGATAGATGTAAAGTTTATAAGGACAAATTATCTTTAATACAAGATTTAAAATCTATAATTGAAAAAGATGATTTAATATTAGTTAAAGCATCTAGAGGAATGCATTTTGAAGATATTGTTAAGGAAATATGTTCTAAATAAATTTTACAAAGGAGGTATAGCTACTTAGATAGTAGTAATTAGGATTATGGAATTAAAATCATTAATAGACCCTAATATAATAATAGCACTAGTTATAAGTTTTGTTATAGCGTCGATACTTGCGCCAATTATAATACCAGTGCTACATAAACTTAAATTTGGACAAAACATAAGAGAAGAGGGACCAAAAAGTCACCAAAAAAAATCAGGAACTCCAACTATAGGAGGAGTAATATTTATAGCATCAACTATTATAACGATGATTATAATGACATTTGTTATGAAGGGTACTTTTAATAATGAGGCGATGGTTGCCTTATATGCATTTATAGCTTTTGGAATCATAGGTTTCTTAGATGACCTTTTAAAGATAGTAAAAAAGAAAAACGAAGGGTTAACGTCAAAACAAAAGATGGTATTACTTTTAGTAGTGTCAATTGTATTAGCATTCTATTGTTATTATACTTTTGGAAGCAGTATAAGTTTCCCATTTACAAGTTATCATATAAATCTAGGTTGGATTTATATACCATTTGTGATAATATACTTTGCTGGTGCAACTAATGCTGTTAATTTAACAGATGGTTTAGATGGTCTTGCAACATCAGTTACAGTTTTAGTAATTACATTCTTAGCAATTGTTTCTTATAGTATGGGACACGCAGAACTTGCAGTATTTTGTGTAGCAATAGCTGGTTCACTTTTAGCATTCTTAAGATTTAATGCATTTCCAGCTAGAGTATTTATGGGGGATACAGGTTCATTAGGTCTTGGAGGTGCAGTTGCAGTAGTTGCATTAATGCTTAATATGCCTTTTGTTCTTGTTATAATTGGGATAGTCTATGTAATAGAAACATTATCTGTAATATTACAAGTTTGGTCTTTTAAAACAAGAAAGAAAAGAATATTTAAAATGGCACCAATACATCATCATTTTGAAGCCTGTGGATGGAGTGAAACTAAAGTTGTCGCAGTGTTTTCAATAGTAACAGCAATTTTTTGCTTCATAGGATTTGCATCTATATAAAATATATTAGGAGGCGTTACGTAAATTAATGGTAAAACAAAGGGGTAAAAATGGTTCAGTAGATATTTACTTAGTATATGCTGTAATGTTACTTTTAGCCGTAGGAATAATAATGGTTTATAGTGCTAGTTCCTATGTAGATATGATTAATCATAATGGAAATAGTGCATATACATTTACAAGACAATTAATATTTGCAACTTTAGGTTGTATAGCTATGTATATTATGTCTAGATATGATTATCATAGGCTAAAAAATAAAAGATTAGTGTTTATTTTGATGATAATAACAGTGATATTGCTATTTGCAGTATTTTTGTTTCCTGGAGTAAATGGTGCTAAAAGATGGATAATGCTTGGTCCACTATCTTTCCAACCTTCAGAACTTGCTAAATATGTAGTTGTTATTTATTTAGCTATGGCATTAACAAATAATATGAAAAATATAACAAGTTTTTGGAAGGGGATAGTTCCTGCTCTTATGATGGGAGGAATATTTGCAGCTATTATACTTAGTCAAAAAAACTTAAGTATAGCAAGTGTAACATTAATAGTTACATTTATAATGCTTTTTGTAGCTGGCGGAAGGAAAAAGCATCTATTTGGAATAGTAGCACCAGCTATGCTGTGTGCTGCTACAACATTTACGTTGATAGAGCCATATAGAAAGGCAAGGCTTTTAAACTTTATAAACCCTTGGAAAGATGCTGCAGGAAATGGATATCAGCTTATTCAATCATTTTATGCATTGGGGGCTGGAGGGCTAACAGGTCTTGGTCTTGGGCAATCAAGACAAAAAACTCTGTATATGCCAGAACCTCATAATGATTTTATATTTGCAATAATAGGAGAAGAGTTAGGTCTTGTAGGATGTGTTGTAATAATTGCCTTATTTATATTCTTTATAATAGCAGGAATAAGGATTGCTATGAGGGCAAAAGATAACTATGGGACACTTTTAGCTATTGGAATAACATCTATAATAGCTATTCAAGCAATTATAAATATAGCTGTTGTAACAGGGTCAATGCCAGTTACAGGAGTTCCACTCCCATTTATAAGTTATGGAGGTTCTTCACTTGTTGTAAATCTAATGGCAATGGGGATACTTATGAATATATCACGACAAATAGATAAAAAACCCAAAAAAGGTGCTATATAAATAGCATCTTTTTTATTTAATAAAATAATAAAAATATAATGCAAAAAATGTAAAAAAATGATATTATTTAAATATAAAACAAATTTAAGGGGTATCATTGAAGATGAGAATAACACCTAAAGAATATCTAAAAAAAAATAAAACTAAAAAAAATAAAAGAAGTATATTAATACTAGGTATTTTTATAATTTCAATAGGATTATTTGTTCTTTTAAAAGCTGAAATTTTTAATATAGTGGAAGTAAATGTTGAAAATAATAAAATTCTTTCAAAGGAGGATATTTTAGATGAAAGTAATCTTTTAGGAGATAATATATTTTTGGTAAAATTAAATGAATTAGAAGATAAAATTTTGCTTAATCCATATATAGAAGAAGTTTCTATAAGGAGAAGAATTCCAAATAAAATATCTGTAATTGTCAATGAGAGAGTAGCATCTTATAAGATTATTGAAGATAATAAGAGTTATATATTAAATGATGATCTTGTTATAATGGAAAAAAGAGAAGATTTAGATGGAATAGTCCTTCCAATTTTAGAAGGAGTGGATATAGAGGGGAGAGAACTTGGTGATAGTGTTACTAAAAATAAAGAAAAAGCAGAATTTTTAAAATTACTAAAGAATGCATTAGATACTAATGATATGAAAATAGATAGTGTAAATGTATCTGATATAAATAACATATATTTATATTTTGATGATTGCAAAGTAATATTAGGGGCAAATAATAATATAGAAAATAAGTTAACTAAAGCTATAAATATATTAAAAAGTGATAAAGTTAATATTTCTAATGGATATATAAATGTAAGTTTTAGTGGAAATCCTGTTATTTATGAGAAGCAAGATGCTAATAATTAATTATAAAATTAATCTTGTGAACTATTCCTGATAATGATATTATAAACTAGTAAACGAATTAAAAAATAGTAATTTTGCAGAATAGTTGATTTGAAAAATAATTTATAGGTTAATAAAGAGGGTGTGATAAGATTGAATATTGATATTAAAAAAAGAATAGAAGATTTAAATAATAAAGTATCAGATAAGGTAAAAATTATTGCAGTATCTAAAACTAAGCCTATAGAAGATATGGAAGTTGCGTATAATTGTGGAATACGTGATTTCGGTGAAAATAAAGTACAAGAAATATTGTCAAAGTATGATAATTTTCATAAGGATGTTAGATGGCATCTCATAGGACATCTTCAAACAAATAAGGTTAAATATATAGTTGGAAAGGTAAGTTTAATACAATCTTTAGATAGTATAAACCTTTTAAAAAAAATAGATAAAGTTTATGGAAACAATGGAAAAATAGCTAATGTACTAATACAGATAAATATTGGACATGAAGAACAAAAGTATGGAATTTTAGAAGAGGATTTAGATGAACTTTTGCAAGAAATAGAAAAATGTGAATTTGTAAGAGCAAAAGGAATAATGGTTATAATTCCAAAAGGGAATACCGAAGAAAATAGAATGTATTTTAAAAGGACATATGATATTTATAATAGACTGAAGACGAAATCTTATAAAAATACTACTATGAACATACTTTCTATGGGAATGTCAGGCGATTATGAAGTTGCTATAGAAGAAGGAAGTAATATGATAAGAATTGGTCAAGGAATTTTTGGGAAAAGAGATTATAATAACTAGGAGGATAAAAGATGTTTGAAAGAATTAAGGGATTTTTAGGATTTAATGATGCTATGGATGATGAGATTGAGGATATAGAAGAGGCAGTTGTAGAAGAAAAAGAACAACATCACCATCATCATGTACAGACAGCTAATGCACTTGCGCAACAACAAAGCCAACCTGTAAAGAAGCAACCTAAGGTTGTTAATATTCATAGTACAAGCCAAGCAAAGCTTACAATAACTAAACCGCTAAAATATGATGATGCAACAGAAATATGTACAGCTTTAAAGAATAGAAAAATAGTGGTTGTAAATACAACAGCCTTAGAACTTAAAGTAGCACAAAGACTTATTGATTTTATAAGTGGTGCATGTTATGCATTAGAAGGTGACTTTCAAGAGGTTGAAAAAGGGGTATTTATAGTAACTCCATCTAATATAGATGTAAGCAATGAGTTTAAAAATGAATTAACAAATAAAGGCTTATTTAATTGGTCTAGATAGAAATGAAAAAAGAAGAATTTTTAGGTCTTTTAAGAAATAGTTTAGATGAGTATAGTTTGCTTAAGCTTTATAATAAAATGCAATTAGCTATAAATAAAGGAATAACAGTTTTTACTGATGAATTTTATACACCTGATGTTTGGATGGTTTTAGAGGAAAAATTTAAAAATATAGTTAAGGTAGATAGTTATGGCATATTTTTAGATAGTGATAGGAGAATTATAGCATTTAATAAAGAAGAATATAATGAATTTCCTATAAGGTTAGTGGAAATAAAGTGTAATACCAAGTTTTCTAAATTAGCTCATAAAGATTATTTAGGAGCATTAATGTCTCTTGGAATAAACAGAAATAAAATGGGCGAAGTTATTTTAAGTTGTGATAGAGCTTTTGTTGCGGTGTCTTTAGACATGGTTGACTTTATTATAAATAACTTAGATAGAGTTAAAAGTTTATCATGTAAATGTACAGTAATAGATGATTTTACTAATCTTCCTACAATTAACTATGAAGAAAAGTTAGTAATATCAACATCAAAGAGGTTAGATTCTATAGTATCTGCTATTTCAAATATATCAAGAAGTAAGGCATGTGACTATATAGAAAACCAAAGAGTTTTAGTAAATTACGTTATGATAAGAGAGAAAAGTTATTGTATTAATGAAAATGTAAAAATAACAATAAAAGGAATTGGTAAGTTTAAAATAGGTGAAATTTTTGGTACAAGTAAAAGTGGTAGATTAAAAATTAAAATATATAAATACACATAGGAGTGAGGGGAACTTATGAGACTTATGGCAAAGGAAATAACTAATAAAGAATTTAAAAAAGTGGTAAGAGGATATGATGTAGAATCTGTTGATGAACATTTAAATCTTATTGAGGAAAGTTATCAAGCTTTATTTCGAGAAAATCAAGATTTAACTAAGAGGGTCGAAATTTTAAATGAAAAGATTGAGCATTATGTAAAAATAGAAGATACTATACAAAGCGCATTAATACTTGCTCAAGATACATCAAAACAGGTAAAATTAAGTGCAGAAAAAGAAGCAGAACATATAATTAAAAATGCTAATGAGTCAGCGCAAAAAATACTAGATAAAGCTCAAGAAGATATAATAAAATTAAAGTATGAGTATGATAAAGCAAAACAAGAATTTAGTTTGTTTAGGGCAAAATTTAGAAGCTTTATGAGTATACAAATGGAATCATTTAATGATTTAGAGAAAGATTTTTATAAGGATTTTAATATATCCAAATTAGAAGAACCAGAATTTGTTGAAAGTATTCATTTAGTTGAATCGGCAAATACTGTTGATACACAAAAAGAAGATAATGATATATACGTAAAAGATATATTTGATGATGAGTATAGTGATGTAGATGATATAAAGAGCTTTTTTGCAGAAGGCTAAATAAAAGAAATCTCACTTAAAAATAGAGTGAGATTTTATTATTTTTTATTGCAAAAAATGTAATATTTATATAATATAAAGTAAGATAAAATTTTTAAATACAAGTTAATGTAACAGGGTGTTTTTTATATTATTTTAGATTGGAGAAATTAAAATAATGACTATTGAAATAAAGGAAATTGTGATAGAGGAAAAATACAACAATGTTAGGGCTGATAAGGCTTTATCTGTTATTTTTGATAATCTATCTAGAAATTTCATTCAGAATTTGTTTGAAGAAGAAAAAGTCTTAATAAATGGGAAAATTGCAAAGAGTAAGGTTAAATTATTGACTGGCGATATGATAAAAATAGATATACCAAAACCGAAAGAGTTAAAAGTAGAAGCAGAAAATATCCCTCTTGATATAATTTATGAGGATAAAGATATTATTATAGTAAATAAACCTAAGAATATGGTGGTTCATCCAGCACCAGGGAATTATGAAGGAACTTTAGTAAATGCACTCCTTTATCATTGTACTGATTTATCAGGAATAAATGGAATTATAAGGCCAGGGATAGTACATAGGATAGATAAAGATACATCTGGTATATTAGTTATTGCTAAAAATGATTTAGCTCATAATGATCTAGCAGCTCAGTTTAAAGAACATAGCATAAAAAGAGAATATTATGCATTAGTTGAAGGTAGAATTAAAAAAGATGGTGGAACAATAGATGCGCCTATTGGCAGACATGTTAATAATAGATTAAAATTTGCTGTAAGCGATGGTGGAAAAAGAGCAGTTACGCATTATAAAGTGTTGGATGTTTTTAACTCTTGTACTTTAGTTAAATGTACTTTGGAAACAGGAAGAACTCATCAAATAAGAGTTCATATGGCGTTTATTGGTCACCCTTTAGTTGGGGATACTGTATATGGGCTAAAAAAACAAAAAATAACTAATAATGGGCAAGTGTTGCATGCAAAAACTTTAGGATTTATTCATCCAACTAAGAAGGAATATATTGAATTTAATTCAGACCTTCCAAAAGAATACAAAGAAATTTTAAAAAAATTAGGAGGAAAAGAAGAATATGAAACTTAAAGCAATGTTATTAGATGACAATTCTATAAGAAGAGCTTTAGTTAGGATATCTCATGAGATTATAGAAAAAAATAAAGGTGTTGAAGATATTGTACTAGTAGGTATAAAGAGAAGAGGTTATCCACTTGCTAAAAGAATAGCAAGTCAAATAGAAAAAATAGAAAATGTCAAAGTGCCTGTAAGTTGCGTTGATATAACTTTATATAGAGATGATTTGACGAGTTTTGGTGATTTACCAAATATAAATCATTCGGAATTAGATATTTCCATAAAAAATAAAAAAGTAATATTAGTTGATGATGTTTTATATACTTGTAGAACTGTTAGAGCTGCGATAGAGGCAATTATAGACCAAGGTAGACCACAGTTTATACAATTAGCTGTTTTAGTTGATAGAGGTCATAAAGAGCTACCTATAAGAGCAGATTTTGTAGGAAAAAATGTACCAACATCAAAAGATGAGATAGTAAATGTGATGATTACAGAAATAGATGGAGAAGATTCTGTTAAAATATATGAAAAATAAACTTAAGGAGAAGCTTTAATGAATTATAAGTTAATTGCTACCACAACTTTTGGTATAGAAGCTGTTGCGGCAAAGGAATTAAAAAATTTAGGTTATGAAAATTTAAAGGTTGAAAATGGAAAAGTCGAATATGAAGGCGATGAAATGGATATAGCTATTTCTAATGTTTGGCTTAGAACAGCTGAGAGAGTGTTAATAAAGGTTGCTGAATTTAAGGCTGAAAGTTTTGAAGAATTATTTAATGGAACTAAGGATGTGGATTGGGGTAAATATATTCCAGTTAATGGTAAAATGCATGTAGTAGGAAAGTCTATTAAATCAAAACTTTATAGTGTACCAGATTGTCAATCAATTGTAAAAAGGGCAATTGTTAAAAGTATGGAAGAAACTTATAATAGAGAGTGGTTTTCAGAAGATGGTCCAGTTTATAAAATTGAGGTAGCTATATTAAAAGATATTGTAACTTTAACAATAGATACATCTGGAGAAGGTCTACATAAAAGAGGATATAGACAAAATTCTGGAGCGGCTCCAATTAAGGAAACATTAGCAGCAGCTATGGTTTTATTATCTAGATGGAATAAGGATAAAGTTCTTATTGATCCATTTTGTGGATCTGGAACTATTTTAATAGAAGCCGCACTTATTGCAAACAATATAGCACCAGGTTTGAAAAGAAGATTTGTCTCAGAAACATGGCCTTCTATGAATAAAGTTATGTGGATGCAAGTTAGAGAGGGTGCTCTTAAAGCTGTTAAAAAGAGTCCGGCTAAATTTATAGGGTATGATATAGATAATTGGGTTTTAAAAACAGCTAAAAATAATGCTATAAAGGCAAGTGTAAGTAATTTTATTGAATTTCATAAATTAGATTTTAATGAATTCTCTTCAAGTAAAAAGGATGCGATAATAATAACTAATCCTCCTTATGGGGAACGTTTAGGGGAAAAGGAGCAAATAGAAAAACTTACTAAAAAAATGGGAGATGTAATAAGAGAACTTAACACATGGGATATAAATGTGTTTACTGCATATACAGATTTTCAAAAAGTAGCTAAAATTAAAGCTTCTAAAAATAGAAAATTATATAATGGAAGACTATTATGCTATTATTATCAATATTTAACAAATAATAAATAATTCAATTAGGATATCTTATGTAATCAATAAAGGTTTACAAGATATCCTGTTTTTATGGTATATATGTTAATAATTTACTAAAGGAGAATAATTATGATATGCACATACTGTGGTAAAGACATAAAAGATTTAGATAATTTAAAAACATTAGAATATGAGGAGGATAAAGTTTTAGTTTGCTCTGATAAGTGTGCTAATGATTTTAGAAAATATAAAAAAATTAGTGAGAGGAATAGGATTAAATTTCTAGGGTTGACGATATTAAATTCTGTAATTGCAATTATTTTATATATTATAGGGTTATTTTTTAATGATATATTAGATGTTATTGCAACATTTTATATATTTGAAAGTATTGGAGTAGTGAGCCTTAAATATCCTCATGTATCTATAAGTAAGGTAAAAAATTATGGCATGACAAATGGGACAAAAGTTGTAAAGAAAAGAGGAATTATATTATTAGTATTAGGCTTTTTAGTTTCTATAGGGATGTTTTTCTTTATAAGGGAATTTAAATTTATATAATTATTAAGTTTTTCAATTGTTGAAATAAAGCTATATAATAGTATAATAGAGTTAACTATATAGATGAAGTATTTTTAAAGAGGGAGAAGAGGTATTATGGGCAGCAATAAAAATATCGATCCTGTAAAAAAAAGAAGAGTTTTGTTAACAAGACTTATAGGACTTTTTTTAATAATAGCAATGACAGCACTATTTACAGCAGGTATAATGTTAGGTGGAAATTAATAAATTCAAGGTTATAAGATATGCTTAAATTTACTTAGGTATATCTTTTTATTTATAGTTTTAATATTTAAATATATTATGATAAAAAATTTCTATTGTTATTTTAGATTAATTATTTCACTTTAATACAAAAAGTAGTAAAATGATATTTAAGTATTTAAAATATAGATAAGGGAGTGTAATAATGAAAAATTATAAGAAAAGAATAATGTCTGAAGGACTCTTTATATTATTATTCTTAATACTTTTAGTTGGTGCTAGGGGAAAAGCTAGTATTGTTACCGTAGCTGTAATTGGTCTTGTTATATCATTTGTAATATCTACATGGTGTATAGTTAAAGAAAGTAAAAGAAAAAAAGTTACTAATTAAAGCTTGTGTATAAATTAAAATTAAAACAATTACAATTTTAAATAAGATTATTAAATTTTAAATATTTTTAGTAAATAAAACAACTTAGATAGTGTTAATTATAGATAAAAGATAAAAGATATTATGTGTATCTTTTATCTTTTTTATTAATTTTCCTTAGTTAAATTTATATTTTTAGGTGGATCTATATAAAGTGTTTTATTTGTTGAGTAAATTACCATACCAGGCTTTGCACCAGATGGTTTTTTTACGTTTTTAACTAAAGTGTAGTCAACAGGAACTTTAGTAGAATTCTTTCCTTTGCTGTAAAAGGCAGCTAAAGTTGCAGCTTCTAAAAGAGTAGATTCAGGAATGTTTTTTCCTTTAATTATCACATGGGAACCTGGAATTATTTTTGTATGAAGCCATGTATCAGTTTTTTCAGCAAATTTTAAAGTTAGATAATCATTTTGTATATTATTTTTTCCAACATAAATATCTATTCCATCAGAAGATATAAAGTGAAGAGGTTTATTAGTTTTTATTTTGTTTTTATTTTTTTCCTTTCTAAATCTAACATATCCAGTTTCAATAAGTTCCTTTTTTATTTCTTCTATATCAGCGTAATTATCAGCAGTTTCAAGACTTGTTAGGACAGAGTTTAGATAATTTAGCTCATCCTCATTTATTGAAAGTTGATTTATAGAAGCTTCTTCAGCATTTTTAAGCTTGTTATATTTTTTAAAATAGAATTGAATATTTTCAGAAGGAGTTTTATTTTCATCTAAAGATATTTTTAAATATTCTTCATTTTCACTATAATAATTTAACACAGAAACATCTTTATCGCCTTTTTTAAATCCATATATATAAGAGGTTAAAAGTTCTCCCTTTATTCTATAATCTTCTTTTGCTTCACATTCTTCTAAAGTTTTTTCTAAGATTTTGATTTTTTTTAAGCATCTTTCGATATTAGTATTTATAAGCCTTTGAATATCCAAGCCTTTGCTGTGAAGTCTATCTTGTTTGTCTTTTGTAGCGTAAAAATTATCTAAAGTATCGCTATGACTTTCAAAATATTTTTTTTCACAATTGTTTAATGATATGAGGTCTTTAAAATAAAAATCAATAACTTTTCCATCTTTAAAAAATAAAATATTTTTATTATCTTTTAATATATTTTTGAAATAGTCAGTAATAAATACTGATAAATTATCAATAGTTAAATCATTAAATTTATTTTTATATTCTATAAATAAGTCATTTGAAAGATTTTTTCCAACCCCTGTTATAATTTTAGAAAATATACTTTCATTAAAGTTTATATTTTCTTTTAAAAGATTTTTAAGCTCTTCTTTAGTAAAAGAAAAGGGATTTAATTTGTTAGATGTAGGTGGCATTATAAATGTAGCACCAGGATATAACACTCTATAACTATTTTTATTAGAATGAATATGCTTTATAGATTCCATAATTTTATTATCTCTTTTTCTAACTAAAGTAATGTTGCTATGCCTTGCCATTATTTCAACTATTAAAGAATATTTGCTATCAAACCCTAGTTCATCTTTATTTTCAATATCTATTGAGATTATTCTGTCCGTAGAATATTGAGTTATATCAATAATTTTACCACCTATTAAATATTTTCTAAGTACCATACAAAACACAGGAGCTTTTAATGGATTAATTTTGTTTATTGTAGTAAAATGTAGTCTAGGATAGTTTGAACTTGAGGAAATTAGTAGTTTTTTTGTTCCTTTACCTCTAAGTGTTAAAATTATTTCATCCTTTTCAGGTTGGTTTACTTTATCTATTTTAGAGTTTATAGCAAAATCTTTAAGTTCATTTATTAAACTATATAAGTAGATTCCATCTAAAGCCATATATAATCTTCCTTTCTATATGTTAAGTTAAAGATAGTATAACATTTTAAAGGAAAGTCTATCAACAAGTATAATTTTAGAGGTGATGTTATGAATTTTGTTAAAATGCATGGAAACGGTAATGATTTTATAGTAATTGAAGATTTAAATAATAAATTAAAGGGAAAAGAAAGTTCTTTAGCAAAGAAAGTTTGTCATAGAAGATATGGAATTGGTGCTGATGGAATATTATTAGTTAGAAGACAGAATGCAACAATTGAGATGGTAATAATAAATTCAGATGGTTCTTATGCTGCTATGTGTGGTAATGGAATAAGATGTTTTGCTAAATATGTTTATGATAACTCTTTAGTAAAAGATAAAGAATTTGATGTTATAACAGGAGCTGGAATAAAGAAAATATCTTTAACAGTAGATGAAGATAATAAGGCATTTGAAATAAAGGTTAATATGGGGTTCCCAGAATTTAAACCAGAATTAATTCCATGTACTGTTAAGGGTGAAAATGTTATAGGAAAGGTAATAAAAGCAAACAATAAGGAGTATAAAATAAACTCATTGCTTATGAATATTCCTCATACAGTAATTTTTGAAGAAGATGAAACACTAATAAGTGAAGGTAATGAGATAGAACATCATGAAATATTTCCTGAGAGAACAAATGTGAACTTTTGCAAAGTTTTAAATGAAAATACTATAAGAGTTAGGACATGGGAAAGAGGTGCAGGAGCAACTTTAGCTTGCGGAACAGGAAATTGTGCATCAGCAGTTATTGCTAATAAATTAGGTTTTGTAGGGAATAAGGTAAACATCATAGTACCTGGTGGAAAGCTTAAGGTTTATATAGAAAATGATGGTGTTTATATGATTGGAAATGCAGAGTATATATGCAAAGGTGTTTATAATTTATAAATTTTAATAACATTTAAAAGGGAGTATTCTTAAAATATTTAAGGATACTCCCTAATTTTATTTCATAAACCTATATCCAGTATCCAAATTCAATAAGACTATATAAAATGTAAAAAATAATTATAGTTTATTGATTAGTAAATAAATTATAAGGATATAATTTTTTTATAGAGGAGGTGGGTGTTATAAAAATAGATTTAAAAGATATAGATTTATCCTTTATGAAAGGTATAACAAAAGAGATGGCAAGAGATATGAATATAATATCGGCAAGGGGAGAGAAAAATAAAATATATTTTTATACTGATAAAGAAACAGAAGTGAAAAAGAGTTATTTAGGCCTTTTATTTGATAAAAAAATTGAATTTATAAAAGGAGATAAGGATGAAATAAAATTCCTTATAAATAAATGTTATAGCATAGAAGCTTCAAAAAACATAAAAGAGGATAATTTTTATATTTTAATAGAAGATGCTATAAAAATGAGGGCTAGTGACATTCATATAGAACCCAAAAGTCAATGGACAAATATTAGATTTAGGATAGATGGGGATTTAAGATTAATAAATAAGATTCAAAAAACTGAATATGAAATTTTAGTAAATAAGATAAAAGTTAAAGGAAATATGAATATATCAGATAAATTAAAAGCCCAAGATGGGAAAATATCTTTTTTTAGTAATGGAAATTTAAGTTATGATTTACGAGTATCATCACTTCCCACGGTTTATGGAGAAAAAATAGTTATAAGAATTCTTTATAAAAGAGAAGATCTTTTATCTATAGAAAAACTAAATTTTACAGATTATCAAAAAGAAAAGATAAAAAGAATTTTATCTTTTAAAAATGGAATGGTAGTTATAAATGGTCCAACAGGAAGTGGAAAATCTACGACATTATATGCGCTTTTAAATTCTATAGATAAGGATGGCATAAATATAAGTACAATAGAAGACCCCATAGAGTTTGAATTAGATGGAGTAACTCAAACTAATGTAAATGAAAAGGTGAACCTAACTTTTTCAACAGGGTTAAAATATATATTAAGACAAGACCCTGATGTAATATTAATTGGTGAAATAAGAGATGAGGAAACAGCTAAAATTGCAGTAAGAGCATCTATAACAGGACATAAGGTTTACTCAACTATTCATGCAAATAATAGTTCTAATATTTTTAGTCGCCTTTTAGATATGGGAGTTGAAAAATATTTATTAGATGAGGCGCTAAAAGGTGTTATAACTCAAAGGTTAGTTAGAACATTATGTGAAAAATGCAAAGAAGAAGTCTGTATAAATGATGATAAATATAAATTTTTAAGAGGAAAAACTATATTTAAAGCTAAAGGATGCATGGAATGTAATTATACAGGAATTAAAGGTAGAACTATGGTATCTAAAGTAACTATAAGTGATAAAAAGTTAAGAAAACATTATAAAAATGATGAAAATGAACTTTTAGAAAGTTGTAAAAATCTTTTGTTACAAGGACAAATATCTTTAGAAGAATATATTCTATTTAAAGAAAGTGAGATGTTAAATGAGGAAGTTTTTGCTTGATAATAGCCTAATTGTATTTTGTTCGAATTTAAATAGTTATATATCTTCAGGGATACCTATAAAGAAAGCACTAAGCCTTGTAAAGCTTTCCCTTAAAAATAAAACTTATAAAGAATCAATGGATAGAGTAATAGAGGGGATAAGCCAGGGTAAAACATTATCTAAAAGCATTAAAGATGAAGGGGATATATATGATGATATTTTAGGTCATTTAATAAGCATTGGAGAAGAAAGTGGAAATTTAGAACTGGTTTTAAAAAAGCTTAGTAATCATTATGTAAGGCAAAAAGAGTTTTTTAATAAGCTGATGAAAATATTAATATATCCGATATTTTTAACATTTATCGTAATCTTTGTTATCATATTTTATTTACTTGTAATATTGCCAAGCTTTAAAAGTCTTTATGATGATTTAGAAGGTGAACCATCTAAATTTTTAAACATAATAATTAACTATTTAAACTTTATAGAGAATGTTAAATATTCTAAATTTATAGTTTTAATTTATGGAATTATATCTTTAATGCTAGTAGGTATTATTCTTAATTTTATAAGAAAAAGAGAATTTATAAGGAACAATAAGTTTTTAAAGCTTTATTATGAAAATAATCTTATTTTTATAATTGAACTTATAGTTACAAGTGGTGTTTCACTTAATAAAGCATTAGATTCATTAAGTTATAGTTTAAAATCAATTTATTTAAAGGAAAATATAATTTTATTAAAGGAGGCTATAAATAAGGGGGAAACTTTAAGTGGAGCTTTAAAAGATTTAAATTGTATATCGGATATAACTACAAGTTTTATATTTAGTGGAGAAGAGTCTGGAAGATTGGAAGAAAATATAAAAACTTTAAGTAACATATTAGAAAAAGATTTTGATGAAAAAATAAATATAATTACAAAACTTTTAGAGCCTATGGTAATGATTTTTTTAGGAGGTATAGTGGTTTTTATGATGATACTAATATTTGTTCCTGTATATGAGTGTATTAAATATGTATAAAAAGAAAAGAGGTTTTACCTTAGTTGAAACAAGCATTTATTTAAGTATTTTAGCGGTAGTATTAACTATTTTTCTTCAAAGCTTTAATTTTTTGAAAGCCATTAAAGATAACATTATTATAGAAAAAGATATAAACAAGATACATTCTTTTTTGATGCTTGGCAAATCTATATCAAAAGAAAAAGAGGTGGGAGGTAAGATTGAGTATGATGAAGAAAAGAAAGTTTTATTATACAAAACAAGATACTCCTTTGATGAAAGAGATGAACAAGTATCTGTATCAGAAAGTTTAGAAAATGTAACTATAGAAAACATAAATGGAAAAGCTAAATCTCTATTGATAAATGAAAAAGGTTCGATTACAACACCTTGCACTATAAGTATTAAAGACAATAGAGGAATAGAACATAAAATAACAATTAATATAGGAGGAGGAAGCATTGACGTCAAAGAGTAGGGGATATCTTTTGGTAGATTTATCAATAGCTTTAAGCATATTTTCTATATTATCCTTTGGGATTTTTACATTTTATAGAACCTATAAAAGAATAGATAAAGATAATAAGAAAAAAATAGAGTGTTTAAACTATATAGACTATATTTCTATGGAGTTAAAGTATAATTTAGATTTTAGTATCTTAGAAAGAAGATTAGATAAGGAATATATCTTAGATATCACAAATATCTCAAGTATAAATGAATTAATAGAAAAAGGTGAATTGTTAATTGAAAGTATTGAAGAAATAGATAAAACAATAAATGATAATCATGATTTAAATGGATATTATATGATACTTAGTATAGTTAATGAAAGCAGTAATAATAGCATTAATAAAGATATTTTAAATATTAAAGTTAGATTTATGAAAAATAAAGAAGAATGTATTTATGAAAATATTATAAAAAAATATAGGTATATATTATGAAAAAGAAAGGATACTTATTAGTTGAATGTGCTTTATATATTTGGTTTTGTGCCATATTTAGTACTATGATTTTAACTCTTTTTTTACCTTATATAAAGGAATTTAGAAATGAAATAAAGGCTTCTACTAGTTATAATTATATGTTATCTGCATCTATCTATATAGAAAGTGTTATATATAGTGATAATGTACATGATATTTTAGTAAATGATAATAAACTTAAAATATATATCGATAATGAAGGCAGTTTAGAAATAAATGAAATAAAGATAAAGGAAATAGGTAAGGTTAATAAACTTGTAGTTGAACGTTATAGATTAAATAGTAGTGGAATTTATGAAAGAGTAGCAACTAATACTATTTTAAAAGATATAGAAAGTTTTTTTGTTGCACAAAATGGAAATGTTATTTCTATTGTTATAAAGCAATATGATGGTGAGGAGAGGGTATTTTGTTATGAGAATAGATATAGAAAGTAAAAAAAGAGGTTATGCATCTTTAGAGGTTATAGCTATGTCTTTAATAGGGTTTACTTTAGTACTAGCTCTTTTAAGTATTACACTTAATAAAAGAATACTTATTAAAAATGAAATAAAAACTTATGAGAAGAAATTAGATAATGATGATGAGAGAACTAGATTTTTAGCAGAGATATTATCTTCAATTAATAAAGAAAATTATAGTGATGAAGAGAGTTTGAGGGTATCAGAGGATAATAATGTAGAAGATAATGGTTTGTATAAATTAAGTCTTTTAACACGGAAGAATGATAAGTTTAATTTATATTTTAATGAGGAAAATAATATTTTTATGTTAGAAGACAATACCAATATTTATTATTATGATTATGAAATAAGAAATACAGATGTTTATTTAAGGGAAAGGAGTCTTTATGTTAAATAGAAAAACTCTTTATGTGTGTAGTGATAATGAAGAAGATTTAGTATACCAAAAAGAAAAAAGAAAGTTAAGTATAATATTGTTAAAGGAAGATGTATTTATAAAGATAATAAAAATAAATAAAGGAGATAGATTAGAAAAACTTTTAGAAGAAAATATAAGCAGTACATTTAGCTATTATGATATTCTAACTCATTATGAGAGGGTAAAGTATAATGGAGAAAGTTATTTAGTAATATACTTTTTAAAGTATTATAACTATTTAAAAGATATTATAAATAAGGCTAAAGATGTAAAAATAAAGCCTTATGAGTTTACTAAAAAATTTAAAATGAAAAATAAGGGGATAAATATTATAGTGAGAGAGTTTAAAGATGAGATATATCTAGTAGCATCTGTGAAGCAAACCATAATATATACAAAACATTTTAAGCAAGGTGAAGAAGTAAATTATTATGTAGATAAGTGCTTAGAAGAATTAAAAGAAACGTTTAATATAGAAAGTTTTAAATTATTTATTCAGGAAAATCTTTATAATAATAAGCTTTATGAATTAACTAAAAATATAGAATTAATTAAAGGTAAGGTGAGGTAACATAATATATTTAAAGTATAATAAAGACTTTTTGCCTAAACAATATGTAGATAACAAAAATAAACAAACGGAACAATTTATAAATTTTCTCATAATAATATTTTTGATTCTTAATTTACTTCTATTTTGTGAGAACTTAAAGAGTAAAAGTAGTTTAAATAATGAAAGTATAGTAGAGTATACAGATATAGATTATAGTCACAATAACACTAATACATTTAAAAAGATTAAGACTGCAATAAATTTAGCTTATTTTAATGGAACTAACAAGTTAGAGGTAATAGAGGATGATATAAGTTTAACTTTAAATAAAGACTATTTTAAATATGTTCTAGATGAGTTAAATGAAATAATAGAGATATTTTCTATAAAATATTTAGATGATGAACTTGTTTTATTAGAGGGGTTAATAAAATGAAGAGAATAAAAAAAGAAAGTATTCTTATAATATTATTTGTAGTTTATTTATTGCAAGGAATGATTCTATTTATAAATAATGAAAAAATAGGCACTATAAAAAATAATAATGAAGAAAATAAAATTTTAAATGAAGAAATTTTTGATAGTGATATAGGAATTATTATACGAGAAATTAATAATTTAGGATTTGATATAGAAAGTATAGAAAAAGGAGCAAATAAAATAAGTGCAGATATTTTTATTAATTCATCAAAAGACAGTATAGTAAATTCTTTGGAAAATTTAAAACAGTCTAATTATTTTATAGAAAGTTATACAATAAATAAAAACGATGGTATACATATAAAGCTTAAGGTTAAAATATCGTAATACGAGGATTTAGTTGAAAATAATTGCATTTATCATTATGTTTTGATAAAATATGATTGTTGTTTTAAAGAAATTTTAAAAGGATAGGTAGCTTAACTTAAGCATTTATTATGCAAAAACGGGCTATATTATAAAACGAATATTAAATTTTGGAGGGATAATAAATGTTATCAGCAGGTGATTTAAGAAAAGGAACTACTTTTGAATTTGAAGGAAAAGTATTTACAGTTATAGACTTCTTACATGTAAAACCAGGTAAAGGGGCAGCTTTTGTAAGAACAAAATTAAGAAATGTTATAGATGGGGGAGTTACAGATAAAACTTTTAACCCAACTGAAAAATTCCAAGAAGCAGTTATAGAAAGAAAAGAAATGCAATATTTATATACTGATGGAGAATTATACTACTTCATGGATCAAGAAACTTTTGAACAAATTCCACTAAATCATGAAAAGGTTGAAGAAGCAATAAAATTCTTAAAAGAAAATATGTTTGCTATCATCAAATTCTACAAAGGAAATGCTTTCTCAGTTGAAGCTCCAAACTTTGTTGAATTATTAATAACAGAATGTGAACCAAGTGTTAAAGGAAATACAGCTACAACTGCTATGAAAACTGCTGTAGTTGAAACAGGAGCAACTGTTATGGTTCCAATGTTTGTTGAAGAAGGTCAAACTATAAGAATAGATACAAGAACAGGAGAATACATGGAAAGAGTTTAATCTTTTTAAGTGTTTGTTTTGTTGTTTTAAATAAGTTTAAGATATTACTACCATCATAAATTTTAAAGATGGTAGTTTAATTTTATTCTAAACATTTAAAAATAAACTTCATAGGAGGTAGAATTTTTCTATGGAAAAAATATATAATACTGTTTCAAATCTTAGAACTTTAATAAATGATGATTCTTTAGATAATAAAATGTTTAAAGAAAAGGTATTAGATTTGATTGAAAGTTTAGCAAATAAAATAGAAGAGATGCAAATTAATATAGAGACGTTGGATGAAAATGTATCTCTTATAAATGATGATTTAAGTGAAGTTCAAGATGAAATTTTCGAGGAAGTAACTTTTGAAGAGTTAGAAGAATTCGAAGATGATTATGTGGAAACCATTTGTAATAATTGCAAAAAAGTTCTTTATGTTGAAAGATCGGTTTTAAAAAATAATGAGGAAATTCCGTGCCCTTATTGCAATAATAAATTTAAACCTTAAAGACTTAGGTAAATTACCTAAGTCTTTTTTTTATAAAAATTTATGTAAAGTAGAATATTTTGTTATGTAAAGTAATATTAATAAATTATAGGAGGGAATCTAAATGAGAGATATATTAAATATATTATCTAATAATATATATGGTGAAATATGTAAAATAGAAAGCTTAGAAGATATACAAGAGATAAGATTAAACATAAATAAACCTATAATAATTTTAAGTAATAACAAAGAGATAATTTTAAATTATAAAGTTTTAGATAGTGATATAAAATCTATTATGCAAAAAATAAGTAATTATTCTTTGTATGCTTTTGAGGAGGAGATAAGACAGGGATATATAACCATTGAAGGAGGGCATAGGGTTGGACTTTCAGGGCAATGTGTTATGGAGAGAGATAGAATAAAAACAATAAAAAATATATCTTCAATGAATATTAGAATATGTAAGGAGATTAAAGGTTGTTCGGGACATATTATAAATAACATAATAGCAAATGGACAAGTTTTAAATACTTTGATAATATCTCCACCTAAGTGTGGTAAAACTACCATGTTGCGAGATTTAGCTAGAAATATTTCAAATGGAATAAGTTCAATGAATTTATTGGGAAAAAGAACAGTTATTATAGATGAAAGAAGTGAGATTGCAGCTTGTTTTAGAGGAATATCTCAAATGGATGTAGGGCTTAGAACATCTGTTTATGATAGTTGTGCAAAAAGTGAAGGAATGTTAATGGCAATTAGAAGTATGGCTCCTGAGGTTATTGTATGCGATGAAATAGGAACTTATAAAGATGTTGATTCTTTAGTTTTAGCTTATAATTCTGGGGTTAACATAATAGCTACAATACATGGAAATGATATTGAAGACCTTTATAAAAGACCAGTATTTAATAGCCTTTTAGAAAATAAAATTATAAAAAGAGTAGTAGTTCTTAGTAATAAAAAAGGTGTAGGCACTATAGAAAAAATACTTTCAATTTAAGAAGGAGGTATAGCATTGAAATTAATACTTCTTTTATCTATAGTTGTGATTTGTAGCTTTATAGGATTTAGCTATGGAGAAGAATTTTTAAAGAGAACTAATCAGTTAAAAGAACTTTTAAGGATAGTGATAGAACTTGAAAATGAAATAGTATATTCACACACACCTCTTCCTGAATGCTTAAAAAAAATAGCATTAAAAACCAAAGAACCTCTTAAAAAGCTTTTAGAGGTTGTTGAAGAAAAACTTATTAAAAATGAAGTTTTAGATGTGTATGATGCTTTTTTAAGAGGAATTAATGATGAAAAAGAAAATCTAAGTTTAAAACAAGAACATTATGATATAATTTTAGATCTTTCTAAATCTTTAGGGGAAACTAGCATAGATAATCAACATAATATATTTTCTTTAGCTAAAGAAAAACTTAAAAGAGAGATTGAGGAAACTGAAAAGGAAAGTAAAAAAAACACTAAAGCGTATAGAAGTTTAGGGCTTGGAATTGGTCTTATGATAGTAATATTTTTAATGTAAGGTTTGGTGGAATTTATGTTAGATGTAAGTTTAGTGTTTAAAATAGCAGGAGTTGGAATAGTTCTTCTTATAATGGATAAGATTTTAGAGAATAATGGGAAAAAAGATATTGCGACATTGGTAAACCTAGTTGGATTAATAATAATATTAACAGCAGTAGTAACATTAGTTTACAATCTCTTTGATACTGTAAAAACTATGTTTATGCTTTAGGTGAAAAAATGGATGCAGTTATACAAGTTGTAACATTTTCTTTAGTTGTAATGTTTTTATATCTTGTCTTAAAGGAAAGTAAAAGTACGGTAGCATCTATGTTGCTTTTAATATCAGGAATAATAATATACATATTTATATTTCCTTATGTAAAAGAAATTATGGAATTTGTGAAAACTATGACAAATAGTTCTGGAATTGATGTTACCTATATTCAGATAGTTATGAAAATAATAGCTATATCTTATTTAGCAACTTTTTCTTCTGTATTGTGCAAAGATGTAGGAATTAATAGTATAGCAACTAAAGTTGAATTTACAGCTAAAATAATGATATTACTTCTAGCTATGCCAATTATGAAGAATGTATTAGATTCTATATTGAAAATATTGTAGGAGGAGTTTATGAAAAGACTAGTTAAAATAATGATTTTATGTTTAACATTTATTTTGTTTATAGCAACTCCTGCATATGGAACTGATGTGGATGATGAAGATATAAACAACATGCTTATAGAAGCACAAGAAGAGTTAAATAGTGACTCTAGAATGGAAAAGTTTTATAAATATATAAATAACTTAAAAATAGAAGATGAACTTTTAAGTGGACTAAATCCTAAAGAATATATAGCAAGTTATTTAACCAGTAAAGAAGATCCTATATCTTTTAAAACTATTGGAAATTCTATAATAAGTTTTTTATTTAGAGAAATTAAAGCAACTATGTCTTTAGTTGTATCTATATTAGTTATATCACTTTTAAGTGCTTTACTTAAAAATATACAGGATGCTTTTTCAAACGATGATGGTATAACTTCAATAGCTTTTTTTGCATGTTATGCAGTGCTTATAATGCTTTTATCAAAAAGCTTTTTAATATCTTTAGATGTAGCTAAAGAAGTTTTCAAAAACATAGTTGAATTTATGAATGTCTTGGTTCCAGTTCTTATATTTTTAATAAGTTCTGCAGGGGGAATAACATCAGCCCTTACAATAGATCCAATAGTACTTGCAGCAATTTCTATAACACCTAGAATATATACAAATTTTATTTTCCCACTTATATTAATTTATTTAGCATTATTATTTGCAAATAATATAAGTAAAGAATTTAGTATTGCTGGTCTTTGCAAATTTTTAAAGCAAACGATAATGCTTTGTCAGGGATTTATTTTAATGATTTTTGTAACAATTTTAGGTATAAGAGGAATGACAGCAAATACATTAGACGCAGTTACTAAGAAAAGTATAAAATTTGCTATGGATAATTTTATACCTGTCGTTGGTAAAGCTTTTTCAGATGCTATAAGTACTTTAGCTGCTTGTTCTTTAGCTATGAAGAGTGTTATAAGCACTTTAGGTGTTTTAATATTAATTTTAATTGCTGTGTATCCGATAATAAAAATATTCATAGTATCGATAAGTTTAAAGCTTACAGGAGCTATATTAGAGCCTGTAGTTGATTCAAAGATTTCAAGCAGTGTAAGTATGGTAGGAGAAGCTTTAACACTTGTTATGTCTTGCGTGATATGCATAAGTATAATGTTTTTTATAATGATTTCCATGATGGCATCATCTGGTAAATTTATTGTAGGAGGTTAATGTGGAAAATTTAAAGAGTTTAGCAGTAACCCTTACAACATTAATAATATTTGTTTCTATGGCAAATGTAATACTTCCAAGAAATTCTATGAAAAATCATGTTAAATTTGTTTTGTCATTAATAGTTTTAGCAGCGATGGTGATTCCTATAACTAATATACTCTCCTTAGGGAAAAATTTAGATAATTATGATTTAGAATCCATAGTTTTAGAAGATGAGTCTTATGAAAAAACTTTTAACGAAAAGGAATATAATAGCGATTTTATGATGAATAGTTTAAAAAAAACTATGCAAAATTCATTAAATAATAAGTTTAATGGTAATAATTTCACTGTGGAAATGGAGGGAGATATAGATATAGGAAATGCTGTAGTTGATATAACAAATGTTTTAATAGAGGTTTCAAGTAAGCAAGTTAGCAAAATACAAAAGGTTATAATAGGGGATATAGACAGTAATTATGCTGATGAATCTGATAATTTTAAAAATGAAATTAAAGATTTTTTATCAGAGGAATTTGGTATAGATAAAGATGTTATAAAGATTAATTATGTATAAATCTTTAAGGGGAGATAAATTATGAATATAGGTGATCTTAAGGACAAGCTACAAAAATCTTTAAGGCAAAAAAATATTAAGAATTTAATATTAATTTTATTAGTTACTATAATGTGTTATTTAAGTTTGTCATATTTTACAAATGTAAACAATATATCTAATAGTGAAGATTTAAATAAGTCTAATGTATCCACATATAGTTTAGAGGGGGTTGAAAGTATATCAGCTTATGAAGAAAAGCAACAACAGGATTTAAAAAATTTGCTAGAAAAAATGGATGGTGTAGGTAGTGTGGAGGTTAAAATAAACTATGAAAGTAGTGAAGTTAAAGTTCCAGCTATAGATAGTAATACTCAAAAAAATACTACAGAAGAAGCTGACACAGACGGTGGTGTTAGAAATAATACAGAAGTTAGTAGTGATGATTCCATAGTTATGACAAATGGAAATGAGCCATTAGTGCTTCAAACCAATAAACCAAATATAACAGGAATAATAATTGTTGCAGAAGGTGGTACAGACAGCAAGATAAAATACAATATACAAAAGGCTGTGTCTAGTCTTTATGATATAGGTATGGATAAAGTTAATGTGTTATCTATGAAAGAAAATTCTAGTAATTAATGGGGAGAGGGTAGAATGAATAAAAAACAAGCAGGGATAATAGTTACATTATTATCATTAATAGTATGTGTAGGAATATTAGCAGTTAGAGTAAATAGTGGAATGGGAGGTTTAGATTTATCAACACTTTCAACAGACGGAAATAGCCAAAATGAAGATGATACAGATACAACTGTTTCAGATACTAGTGCTAATTATTTTTATGATTCAAAAAGTGCAAGAGAACAATCAGATTCTAACTATATAAAAGGTTTAGAAGCAATAATCGAAGCTGATAATACAGATGCTACACAAAAGCAAGAAGCTAATGCTAAATTAGAGGCAAAGACAACTGCAATGGCAAATGAATCAAGAATAGAACTTAGCATAACAGGTAAGGGATATGAAGAGGCTTTATGTTATATAGATGATAATAAAGCTAGAGTAATTGTTAAAAATGCAAGTAAGTTAACTCAAGATCAAGTAAATGAAATACAAGATATAGTTTTAAATATAGCTAAGATATATGATGTAAGTATAGAATGTAAATAATTATTTGTATTGATTTTATTTATTTGCTATAATGAACCTATAATTGAGTTTTAATGGAAGTTATAGGAGGGTTCAACTTTATGAGTGAAGTTAATAAGGATGATGTTAATTTAGGTATAGTTAAGATATCCGATGAAGTTATAAGTGTTGTAGCAGCAGTAGCATCCTCGGAAATAAAAGGAGTAGTTGAAATTGGACATTGCCTTGTTTCTGCAAATAATAAGTTTTCTAAGAAGGGGCTAGGCAAGGGTGTTAAGGTTTCTGTTGATAATGAAGAAGCTATAATAGAGATGGCTATATCAGTTGAATATGGAATTAAAATACCAGATTTGGTATATAAGGTTCAAGATAATGTAAAAAACACGGTGCAAGCTATAACAGGGCTAAAAGTATCAATGGTGAACATATATGTACAAAATATAGTTATCTTAAAGGATAAAAATGAAATATTAGATAAATAATGATCACCCTCTGTTTACAGAGGGTGTTTCTTTATGTTAATGTTATAATGCTATGATTAATAAAGTTTATTAAGATAATAATATAAACGAAGGAAAATAATTAGGAGGATAAATATATAATGAACAGAGCAAAATCAAGAGAGTACTTACTACAATTAGTTTATCAAATGGAGATTACAGGGGATACTCCTGAAGAAACTTTTAATGGTTTTATGGAAAATAATGAAGATAAAAAAGATAACTTAGATTTAGACTATATAAAATCAGCATTAGAAGGAATAAAATTAAATAAAGAAAACATAGACAGCAAAATATCTGCTCAATTAGTAAATTGGAAATTAAACAGAATATCTAAGGTTAATTTAGCGATACTTGAGGTTGCGGTTTATGAGATGTTATTTAAAGAAGATATACCAGAGAAAGTTTCTATAAATGAGGCGATAGAACTATGTAAAAAATACTCTGATGATAAATCAGTAGCATTTATAAATGGGGTATTAGACAAGGCATATAAAAATCTTTAGTTTTAATTAGGGGGATTGATTATTTTGGGAAATATAATAAATGGAAGAGAAATATCAAATAATATTAAGGATGAAATAAGGGAATATGTAAAAAATGAAAAGTTTAAAGTTCCTAAAATAGTATCAATATTAGTTGGAAATGACGGAGGCTCTATCTATTATCAAAATTATCAAGAGAAATCTTCAAGAGATTTAGGTATTGATTTTGAAAAAATAATATTAGATGAAACTACAGATGAAAAAATTTTAGAAGATATTATTTTAAAACTAAATAATGATGATAATGTAGATGGAATAATGCTTCTTCTACCTCTTCCAAAGCACATAGATGAAAAAAGAATAACAAATTTAATAAGCTATAAAAAAGATTTAGATTGTTTATCTGATGTAAGCATAGGAAGATTTTATAAAGGAGAAAAATCATTTATTCCATGTACACCGTATAGTGTTATAACGCTTCTTAAAAGATCAAATGTAGAATTATTAGGAAAACATGTGGTTATAATAGGTAGAAGTAATATAGTAGGAAAGCCGTTAATTCAAATGTTTTTAAATGAAAATTCAACAGTTACAGTATGTCATTCTAAAACTAATAATTTAAAAGAAATAACAAAATGTGCTGACATATTAGTAGTTGCTATAGGAAAACCTAAATTTATAGATGATAGCTATGTAAAAGAAGATGCAATTGTTATAGATGTTGGGACATCTAATGTAGATGGACAAATAACAGGAGATGTAGATTTTGACAAAGTGGTTTCTAAAGCATCTATGATAAGTAAAGTTCCAGGAGGAGTAGGCGCTTTAACTACGGTGTTATTATTTAAAAATCTATGTGAAGGATTGAAATAACTATGAAACTAAAAACACTTACTGTTACAGAGGTTAATGAATATTTAAAAAAAACTATAGATAATAATTTTATTTTAAACAATATACTTTTAAAGGGAGAAATTTCTAACTTTAAGCTTCATTCAAAAGGACATATATACTTTTCTTTAAAGGATAAGGAGAGCAAAATTAACTGCATCATGTTTAAAAGTGATGCAGTTAATTTAAATTTTATTCCTAAAGATGGTATGGATGTAGAGGTAAAGGGAAGAATTTCTATATATATTCAAGATGGAAGTCTAAAGTTATATTGCTCTTCTATGAGGGAGATTGGGTTAGGTGAACTTTTTGAAGAATTTAATGCTCTTAAGAAGGAATTAGAAAGGGAAGGAGTTTTTGATACTTTCTTTAAGAGAAAGATTCCTAAGCATCCTAAAAGAGTTGGAGTTGTAACATCACCTACAGGGGCTGCAATACGTGATATAATAACAATAATTAAAAGAAGAAGTAAAGGTATTGATATAGTTCTTTATCCATCATTAGTTCAAGGTGTTGATGCTCCTAAAACAATAATAGAGGGAATAAATTATTTTAATAAAAGAAATTCGGTAGACGTAATAATAATAGGAAGAGGTGGAGGCTCGATAGAGGAATTATGGGCTTTTAATGATAGAGACCTTGCCTATGAAATTTTCAATAGTAAAATTCCTATAATATCAGCTGTCGGTCATGAAACGGATTTTAGCATATCAGATTATGCAAGTGATTTAAGAGCAGCAACTCCAAGTGCAGCGGCAGAAATAGTTTCAGCAGGCATTGAGGAACTCAATATAAAATTAGATCATTATAGAAAAATTTTATACAAAAATATTACAGATGATATAAAATATAAAAAAGAGGCTTTAGATAGTTTAAATAAAATTTTAAAAAGTAATAATCCAGAAAAGTTTTTAAGCAATGAAAAAAGTATATTAGAACAATTAAATCATAGAATTAATACAAAAATTTATTCTTTGGTTGAAGAAAACAAAGAAAAAGTTAGCAAATTAAATCATATCCTTATGACGTTAAATCCATTAAACGTATTAAGTCGTGGGTATTCAATAATCTTAGATGAAGGTAATGATATATTAAATTCAGTCGAAGAGTTAGAGAAAAAAGATAATATAACTATATTTATGAAAGATGGAAACATTAACATGGATATAAAAATAAAAGATAAGGAGAAGAGAAATGGCTAAGATAGAAAATAGTTATGAGTTTATGCTTAATAATTTAAATACTATAGTTGACGATTTAGAAAATGGTAATTTAACACTAGAGGAGGCTATAAATAAGTATGAAGAAGGAGTTAAACTTATAAATAAGTTATATAAAAAGTTGAATACTCTTGAAGGAAAGATTAAAATAGTTAGTAACGATATAGAAAAAGATGCTGGAGATGAAATAAATGGTTATAGATAGTTTGAAAAACTTGGTAGATAATAATCTAAAAAATTATTTCTTAAAAAAAGAGAAAACATATAATAATATTTTAAATGAAGCTATGTCTTATAGTTTAAATACTGGAGGAAAAAGAGTAAGAGCAATACTTTGCTTATTATCTTATAGCATATATAAAAAAGACTATGAAAAGATTTTAAATATAGCATTAGGCATTGAAATGATTCATACATATTCTTTAATTCATGATGATTTACCTTGTATGGATAATGATGATTTAAGAAGAGGGAAGCCTACAAATCATAAAGTTTATGGAGATGCTATTGCAACCCTAGCTGGAGATGCTCTTTTAAACGAAGCAATGAATATATTTTTTGATTTTAGTTTAAAAAATGGAGAAAATTCTTTAAGGGCATGTAGCATTATATCAAAAGCATCTGGAGCGGATGGTATGATTGGTGGACAAGTAGTAGATATAATAAATGAAGGAAATAAAGATATATCTATAGATGAATTAAATTATATGCATACTAAAAAAACTGGAGAGCTAATAAGGGCAGCAGTGGTATCTGGAGCAATACTTGCAGGAGCTAATGAAGATGATATAAAAATTTTAAGTGATTATGGATATAAGCTTGGTTTAGCGTTTCAAATAAAAGATGATATTTTAGATGTTACAAGTAGCACTGAAGTATTGGGCAAAAATGCTAAAAGTGATATAGAAAATGATAAGACAAATTACATATCTCTATTTGGAATAGAGAAATGTATAAATCTTTGTGAAAGTCTTACAAATGAATGTTTAAGTCTTTTAGAGAGCATAAATGGAGATACAAAGGCATTAAGTGAATTAACTAATTTGTTAGTTAAAAGAAAATATTAATTTAAAAAGGATTTGATATAATGGGAAATATTTTAGAGGGGATAACAAATCCTGAGAAGATACAAAAGCTTAATAACAATAAAATTGAAAAATTAGCTAAAGAGATTAGAGAATTCTTAATAGATAATGTATCTAAATCAGGGGGACATTTAGCATCAAATTTAGGTGTGGTAGAATTAACATTAGCCTTATTTAAAAATTTTAATTTCGAAGAGGATAGAATAATATGGGATGTTGGGCATCAAAGCTACGTATATAAAATGCTAACAGGAAGAAGACATAAATTTAGTGCATTGAGGCAATTCAATGGTCTTAGTGGATTTCCTAAAAGAGAAGAGAGTAAATATGATTATTTTGATACAGGTCATAGTAGCACTTCATTGTCTGCAGCATCAGGTATGGCAAGAGCAAGAGATATTTTAGATAAGGATTATAATGTAGTTGCAGTTATTGGAGATGGAGCATTAACTGGTGGAATGGCTATAGAGGCATTAAACGATATTGGATATAATAAAAGTAAAATAATTATAATACTAAATGATAACCAAATGTCTATTTCAAAAAATGTTGGGGGAATGTCTGCATATCTTAGCAATGCAAGATTAAATCCTAAATATAATAAAATAAAATTTGAAATAAATTCAACATTAAATACAACAGATGTTGGAAAAAATATAGCTTCGTCTATAAATAAAATAAAAGGTAGTATAAAAAGATTAGTTGTTCCTAGTATGCTTTTTGAGGATATGGGAATAAAATATTTAGGTCCAATAGATGGACATAATGTAAAAGAGTTAAGTAAAGTAATAGCAAAGGCAAAAGCAGCAGAAGGACCAATAATGATACATGTAGTTACTAAAAAGGGTAAAGGATGTGCTTATGCTGAAAAAAATCCTAATAAATATCATGGAATAGGTCCTTTTAATCATGATAATGGAGAAGTTAAGGTGGCATCTGGTAGAACTTATTCTAAGGTATTTGGAGAAACATTAATTTCTTTAGCAAAAGAAGATAGAGAAATCGTTGCAATAACAGCAGCTATGCCAGATGGAACAGGATTAAAGGAGTTTTCAAAAGAATTCCCTAAAAGGTTTTTTGATGTTGGAATAGCTGAAGAACATGGAATGACATTAGCAGCTGGTATGGCTGTTGAGGGATTGAAACCTTTTTTTGCTTTGTATTCAACATTTTTACAAAGATCTTATGATCAAGTTATTCATGATGTTTGCATACAAAATTTACCTGTTAAAATATGCATAGATAGAGCTGGGATTGTTGGTGAGGATGGAGAAACTCATCAAGGAATATTTGATATATCTTTTTTAAATACTATACCTAATATGACTATTATAGCTCCTAAGTGTATGGAAGAACTTCCTCTTATAATGAAGTGGTCACTGACGTATAATAGACCTCTTGCTATAAGATATCCAAGGGGTGGTGATATTAAAGAAGTAATTTTAGAACCATTAAAAACTATAGAGTATGGTAAATGGGAAAAAATGAGAGAAGGAAATAAAGTAGCTGTGATTGCAACTGGGAAAATGGTTCAACATGCTGCAATTGCTTGTGAAAAAATAAAAAAAGAACTTAATTTAGATATAGAACTTATAAATGCAACGTTTATAAAGCCTGTAGATAAAGATGTTATAAAAAAATTAGCTGAGGATAAAGAAGGTATCATAACAATAGAAGATAATACAATTATAGGAGGATTAGGTTCTATTATTTCTCAAGAACTTAATAATTTTAATTATAAAGGTAAAGTAATAAATCTTGGATATAAAGATAAATTTATTCCTCATGGAAAAGTAGATATTTTATATAAGCTAAACAAATTAGATTCAAATGGAATAAAGGAAAGTATAGTTAGTTTGTTATAAGGAGGACATATGTCAGATAAAAAAGAGAGATTAGATATATTATTAGTGGAACTTGGAATTGTGGAGTCAAGGGAAAGGGCTAAAACTTATATAATGGCTGGAAAGGTATTTGTGGATGGTCAAAGAGTTGATAAAGCTGGAGAAAAGATAGCAAGAACAGCTAATATAGATTTTAGAGGAGAAAAAATACCTTATGTTAGTAGGGGAGGATTAAAGCTTGAAAAGGCAATAAAATCATTCTCTATAGACTTAAATAATAAAATATGTATGGATATAGGTGCATCAACTGGAGGATTTACTGATTGTATGCTTCAAAATGGAGCTAAAAAGGTTTTTTCCATAGATGTTGGATATGGTCAATTTGCTTGGAAGCTTAGAGTTGATCCAAGAGTTGTGTGTATGGAAAGAACAAATATAAGATATGTAACATTAGATGATACAAAAGAGTTATGTAATTTTGCATCAATAGATGTATCATTTATATCATTAACTAAAGTTATACCAGCTGCAATAAATCTTTTAGATGAACATGGGGAGATAATGGCACTTATAAAACCTCAATTTGAAGCTGGAAAGGATAAGGTTGGTAAAAAGGGTGTAGTTCGTGAAGCATCTACTCATAAAGAAGTCATTGAAAAAGTCGTAAATTTTGCAAAAGAAAATAAATTAGATATTTTAGGATTAGACTACTCCCCTATAAAAGGCCCTGAAGGGAATATAGAATATCTTATATATTTAAAGAAAACAAATAAGGAAATAAACTTCGATGCAACTAAAATAGATGATGTTGTAAATGCATCGCATAATTTACTATAGGATAATAAATTATGAATAATATAGGAATAATTATAAATAGAATAAAGGATGAAAATGGTATAATATTAAATCATGTAGAAACTTTAGTAGAAAAAATATTAAATCCTAAAAATATTACTATTATAGACCATTTTTTAGATGAGGCCAAACAAAAATATAAGAGTATTGATTTACTTATAGTTTTAGGAGGGGATGGAACTCTCTTAGGAGTTGCAAGACGATTTTCTAAATTTATTGATGCACCTATTTTAGGTGTGAATATAGGAAATTTAGGTTTTTTATCTAGTATAGAGATTAACGAATTAGAAATAGCTTTAAAAGCGATAAAAAATAAAGAATATAAAGTAGAAAATAGAATGATGTTAGAGTGCTTTATAGATGGCTTAGAAGAAAAAGGGTTTAGATTTTTAAATGATGTGGTGCTAGCAAGAGGAACATTGTCTAGAATAGCAGAATATAGAGTTTATATAAATAATGATTTCTATACTTCATTTAAAGGAGATGGAATAATAGTTTCAACTCCTGTTGGATCTACTGCATATTCATTATCAGCAGGAGGCCCATTAATAACTCCAGATTTAGAAATAATAGCAATAGTTCCTATATGTGCCCACACGCCAAGCACTAAACCTATAATAATAAGTGGAAGTAGTAATATATCTATAATTCCTTATTTTGATGATGAGGAAATATTTATAACGATAGATGGACAAAAGTCATTTAAATTAGTTAAGGATAATATTGTAAATATAAAAAAGTGTAGTGATAGTTTTAAAGTAATAGTTTTTCAAAAAAATAATTATTTTAATATGTTAAGAAAAAAGATATTTAGAACAGCAAAAGAGAGAGAGGGAGAATAGATTTTATGAAGTCCAAAAGGCATTCTAAAATAATAGAGATAATAAATTCAAAAGCTATAGAAACTCAAGAGGAATTAGCAGAAGAATTAAAAAGCGCTGGATTTGAGGTAACTCAGGCTACAGTATCTAGAGATATAAAAACTTTAAGGCTTATAAAAATTCAAGGGTCAGATGGAAAGTATAGATATTCAATAATTAACCAAAACAAAAATGATATGTTAGAAAAGTTAAGTAGTATATTAATAAATACTGTTATTAGTGTTGAAAATATTGATAAGATAGTAGTTGTAAAGACAATATCAGGTTCAGCTTCAGCAGCTGCAGAAGCTATAGATAGATTAGAACTTGGTGAAATAGCAGGAACAATAGCAGGAGATAATACAATATTTATTCTTGTTAGAACTTTGGAAAAAGCACAAGAATTAGTTGAGAGAATATCTAAAATGTTAAATAATTAAGTTTTGTTATAGGGGGAAAAATATGCTTCTACAGTTATCTATTAAAAATTTTGCTTTAATAGAGGAAATTACTTTAGATTTAGATGAAGGTTTTACTATTTTAGCAGGAGAAACTGGAGCGGGAAAATCTATTTTAATAGACGCTATTAATTATGTTTTAGGAAGTAAATTTAATAAAGATTTAATAAGAACTGGTGAAGAAAAAACTTTTGTTGAGGCAATATGTTCTATTGAAGATAATAAGAGTCTTAAAGAGATTTTAGATTTTTATGATATAGAATATGATGATATTTTAATAATATCTAGAGAAAGTTTTAAAAATGGCAAGAGTGTTATAAGGGTTAATGGAAAAGCCATTATATTATCTAATCTTAGAAAAATAAGTGAAAAACTTATAGATATACATGGACAACACAGTAATCAAAATCTTTTAAATAAAGATAGGCACATAGAATATTTAGATTCTTTTGGAAAAATAAATTTAGAAAATGATTTTATAAAATATAAAGAAAGTTTTGTAGAATTTAAAGATATAAAAGATAAAATATTAAGCCTTAATAAAAATGAAAGTGATGAAAAGTTAGTTGATTATATAAAATACCAAATAGAAGAAATAGATAATGCTAGTTTAAGTGCAGGAGAAGAAGAAAAGTTAATAGATAGATATAATATTTTATCTAATCATGAAAAAATAAGAAATTCTTTAGCTAGGAGTTACTCTTATTTGGATTCTTCAACTGGTGAATATTCTGTTTTAGATAGTCTAGATTTTGTAGTTAGAGAAATAAGTGCTATTGAAAAACATTCAGAAAAGGCTAAATTAATAAAGGAGAGAGTAAATAATACTTATTATGAACTTCAAGATTTAACAAAGGATATAAAGAGTTTACTAGATGAGTCTTACTATGATGAAAATGAATTAGATGAGATAAATAGTAGAATATATAAAATAGGTCTTTTGAAGAAAAAATATGGCTCTTCCATAGAAGAAATATTAAAATATAGAGAAAATTTGGATAAGCAGTATCAAGAGATTATAAATAGTGAAGAAGTAATTAAAGAACTAAAAAATAAGCTTATAGTTATTGAAAAAAGACTAGATAAATATTCTAAGAACATACATGAGAAAAGAGTCATTTTAGGTAAAGTAATAGAAGAAAAAATAGAAAAAGAATTAAAATATGTGGGGCTTGGAAAGTGTACGTTTAAAATATCTATTGAATATGATGATAGCTTTAATTTAAAAGGAAAAGATAAAGTTCAGTTTATGATTTCTACAAATTTAGGAGAACCAATAAAACCTATGGAGAAAATAGTCTCTGGTGGTGAATTATCTAGAATAATGTTGTCGTTAAAAAGTGTATTTATAGATAAAGATAATACACCAACTATAATCTTTGATGAAATAGACACAGGAATTAGTGGAAGGATAGCACAATGTGTAGCTGAAAAGATGTATGAAATATCAAATAAACATCAAGTGCTTTGCATAACTCATTTACCTCAAATTGCTAGTATGTCAGATAATCATTATATGGTCAAAAAATATATAGAAAATGAAAAAACTTTTACTAAAATAGAAAAAATAAATGAAGAGAAAAAGATAGAAGAAATAGCAATAATGTTAGGAGGGGTAAAACTTACAGAAAATACTTTAACAAATGCTAGAGAAATTATAGAGCTTGCTAATAAAAAAAAGAATATTATTATGAAAAATAATACATAATATATATTAAATCTATACAAAATAGAACTGGTAGCAGTTCTTTTTTTATTTTCAATAATTAAATTACAAAAAGTTCAATTTAAAATATATTTATATATTTTTTAAATAAATTTACCTTTAGTAGAAATCTTATTATAGAATAAGTTAAAAAATAGTGGGGAAAGTTAATGTCAGAAAGGGAGGGTGTAAATGAAAAATGAGTTTAGTAAAAAAAGATTAAAAATAGTATCTTTAGTTATTATTACTTTAATTTTAGTTTTATCATCCTTTTGTACATTACAAACAGAAATTTCTAACTTATTTTATAGTAATGTCAATAAGGAAGTTGGGCTTAAAATTTCTCAAAGTAATGAATCTAATAATGTAATAGAGCTTTATGCGGGAGGAACACCAGTGGGGGTTAAAATATCTACAAATGGTGTTTTAGTGGTTGGATATTCTGATATAGCAGATAATAATAAAAATGTTGAAAGCCCAGGAAAAGAATCGGGTATACAGCTTGGAGATATTCTTTTAGAAGTTGACTCTCAAAAGATAGAGAATTCTAAGGATTTATCTAAAAAAATAAATAGTCTTAAAAAGGATAAAATTGAGATTCTAATTAATAGAAATGGAACTGAAATAAAAAAAGTAGTTAACTTATTTAAATCAGAAAATAATATATATAAATTAGGATTATGGGTTAGGGATTCTACAGCAGGAGTTGGAACTTTAACATTTTATCATAAAGATACTAATACATATGGTGCATTAGGTCATCCAATAACAGATAATGAAACAGAAAAAATATTAAGCGTAAAAAACGGAGAACTTATAGAATCATCCATAATAAGTGTAAAAAAAGGGCAACGAGGAACTCCTGGAGAATTAAAAGGAGTTTTTGTAAATACAGATAGCCCATTTGGAAATGTTATAGCTAATACTCAATGTGGAATATTTGGGAATATTATAGATAATAATAGTATAATTAATTCAAATAATTTATATAAGATTGGTTATAAAGATGAGGTAAAATTAGGAAAAGCTCAAATAATAAGCACAATTGATGAAAATGGTCCTAAATTTTATGATATAGAAATAGTAAAGATAATAAATCAAACCTCATCCTCTTCTAAGAGTATGGTGATTAAGGTGACAGATCAAAATCTTTTAGAAAAGACAGGTGGTATAGTTCAAGGAATGAGTGGAAGCCCTATTATACAAAATAACAAAATTATAGGTGCTATAACTCATGTTTTAGTAAATAAACCCGATACTGGATATGGTATATATATAGAATGGATGTTACAAGATGCTAATATAATAAAATAAGTGTGAATAAGAAAATTTTATGTTATAATAAGTATTAAGAGATTATAAATTTCTTAATACTTTTTTATGAAATTTATAAAATAAGAAGGAATCTTAATTGTTTTGTCGAATAAATAATTAATGGAAATATATGGTAAAATAAGGAGAGAATTTTATGAAGGATTCAAAAATATCAGTACTAATTGCAGATGATAACAAAGAATTTTGCAACATATTAAATGATTATCTTTTAAATCAAAGAGATATAGTAGTTACGGGGATAGCTAAAGATGGATTAGAAGCTCTTCAATTAATTGAAGAAAAAAAACCAGATTTAGTAGTTTTAGATATAATAATGCCACATTTAGATGGATTAGGAGTTTTAGAGAGATTACATGCTAAAAATGGTGATAATACTCCAAGAATAATAGTGTTATCAGCGGTAGGTCAAGATAAAATAACACAAAGAGCCATAACACTTGGAGCAGATTATTATGTAGTTAAGCCTTTTGATATGGATGTGTTTACAAAGAGAATAAGACAAATGTTTAATAATACAATATCTGAAGAAACTTCTACAAATAAGACTATATCTTTAGTTGAAGTTCCAGAAATTAGGGTGGAATCTAAAAAGGAACCTATGGATTTAGAAACAGAGATAACAAGTATAATACATGAAATAGGTGTACCAGCTCATATCAAAGGATATATGTATTTAAGAGAAGCAATAACTATGGTAGTTAATGATATGGAACTTTTATCTGCTATAACAAAAGAATTGTATCCATCAATAGCTAAAAAATATAATACTACTGCAAGTAGAGTTGAAAGAGCAATAAGGCATGCAATAGAGGTTGCGTGGGGTAGAGGTCAAGTTGAAGCTATAAACAAACTTTTTGGATATACTATTCAAAATAGTAAAGGGAAACCAACAAATTCAGAATTTATTGCGATGGTTGCAGATAAATTAAGATTGAAGAATAAAGTAAGCTAGTATTTATTTTTTATTTTTAAATGAAGAGGGAATATTATTTGAGATTGTAAATTATTATATATTTTTAAATGAAAAACACTTTATAGTTTTAATATAAGCTATGAGTGTTTTTTTATTTTTATATAAAATGCGGTCATAAATTTATTATGTAAAGCATAAATTATACTAGAGTTATAAATATTAAGGAGGAGGAATTTTTGAAAAAACTTATAAATTCGGTTTATGAAGTAATTGATGATAGTAAAATAATTTTTTTATGGGTATTATTATTTCTTCTTATAGGAATAGTATTAGGTTCTTGTACAGTTTATTATATGAGTGATTTTAATAAAGTTGAAATTGGAACTTATTTTAGTGAGTTTTTATCTTTTTTAGGGACTAACAAGATAAGTTATTTACAGGTATTACTTAGAAGTATTTTCAATATTGCTCCTATAGTTTTGATGATAGTTTTATTAGGTTTTACTTTAATAGGATGTCCTGTAATACTCTTTATAGATCTTGTAAAAGGATATATATTAGGATTTACATTTGCATTATTAGCTAGCATTTTGGGGGGGAAGGGAATAATTCTGTTGGCTTTAGGAATTGTGATTCAACAGATAATATTTATACCGTGCATCATAATATTAAGTACAGTAGCCGTTAAAAATTCTATAATAAAAATTAAGGAAGGAATAGGAAAAGAAAGATTAAAAAATAGCAGAATAAATAAAAATTACATGAAAGTTCAAAGCATATTGAGTGCGATTTTAATTATAGGAATATTTATAGAAACATATATATCTCCAAACTTAATAAAATTAGTAATTACTAAGTAATTTTTGTAATATAAATAATTATGTAATAACATTTTGGTTAGGAGTTAATATGAGGGACCGAGTAAAGAAATATGAGACATATTTAGAATCAATAGGAAAGAGAAAAAACACTGTAAGTGCGTATATAACAGATGTTTCTATGTATTTAGATTTTGTTGAAGATAACGGATTTCAAGTTAGCGAAGATGGATATCCACTATTAAATTATATAGATGTTTTAAAGGAAAAAGGTAAATCACCGTCTTCAATACAAAGAACAGTAATATCTCTTAGGAATTTTTATAATTTTTTAGTAGCTGAAGAAGTAATAAAGAGAGTCCCAGAAATATCTATAAGAAAAGAGAAGATTGAAAAAAAGAAACCCTTAGTTTTAACTATTGAAGAAGTAAATAAAATAATGAGCAGTACTAATATGGGGACAGAAAAAGGAATAAGAGATAAAGCATTATTAGAGCTTATGTATGCAACTGGTATGAAAGTTTCTGAGCTTATCTCATTAAATTTAGATGATGCTAATTTGGATTTATCTTTTGTAAGATGTAGGGATAATAGAGGGTATGAAAGACTTATTCCTATAGGTAAAGAAGCTAGGGAAGCTATAAAAAGATATATTGTGGTTAGAGAAGAAAATTCTAAGGGTAGTGATAAGTTATTTTTAAATATGAGTGGGGAGCCTATAACAAGACAGGGGGTTTGGAGAATAGTAAAAGAATATTCATCCATTGCGAATATAGATAAGGATATAAATTTAAATACATTTAGACATTCTTTTGCTGTGCATTTACTTCAAAATGGAGCAAACGCGAAAGTTGTACAAGAACTTTTGGGTAATCAAGTTATGACTTATATAGATATGTACTATGAAATAATAAATAATGAAAAAATAAATAATATCTATAAAAAAGCTCATCCGAGGGCTTAATTTCTGAGGATTATCTTAATTTAAAAGGCTTTTTGTCTTTTAATAAAGATAGTCCTTTATGTTTTTATTTGTAAATATAGTTTTAAATATACATTAATGTGTTTTATTACTAATTAATATAGGCCTTTTTTTTAAATAAATTATAATTCTTTAGGAAAAAATAATTTAAAAAGGAGGTAAAATATATGAAAAAAATTATAATTAAATTTTCAGCTATTTTAGCACTAATAATATTTTTAACTGGTGGAGTTAATGTTTTTGCAGATACTAACGAAAATATAGAAGTGGAAGCAAGATCTGCTATATTAATGGAGGTAAGTACTGGGAAAATAATATATGAAAAGAATTCTAATGAAAAATTTGCTCCAGCTTCTGTGACAAAAGTAATGACAATGCTTTTAACCATGGAACATATCGATTCAGGAAAGATAAAATTTGATGATAAGGTTACAGTAAGTGAAAATGCAAAAAAAATGGGTGGAAGTAGTATGCTTTTGGATACTGGTGAGGTAAGAACTGTAGAAGACCTTATAAAAGGAATTGGTATAGCGTCAGGTAATGATGCGGCAGTTGCTATGGCAGAATATTTAGGCGGTAGTGAAAGTAATTTTGTTGATATGATGAATGATAGAGCGAAAGAACTTGGAATGGTAAATACAACATTTAAAAACTGCACTGGTCTTCCAGTTGATGGACATATATCAACAGCATATGATATATCAATAATGTCTAGAGAGCTTTTAAAACATCCTGATATCTTAAAGTATACAAGTACATATATGGAAACAATATCAGAAGGAAGAAAAACACCTATAGAGCTTGTAAATCATAATAAGTTAGTAAGGTTTTTCCAAGGGTGTGATGGGCTTAAAACTGGATTTACCAATGAAGCAAAATATTGTATATCAGCTACTGCTGTGAAAGATGGTGTTAGAGTATTATCAGTTATAATGGGTGCTCCTACATATAAAATAAGAAATAGAGATGCAAGTATGCTTATGAATTATGGCTTTTCTAAATTTGAAAGCAAGAAACTTTGTGAGAAAGATTCAGATATAAAGCAAATCCCTATGAATAAAAAAGGAGATAAATTTATAATAGCAAAAGCTAAAGAAAATCTTGTTGTAACTTGTCCTAAAGGTGATGGAGATAAGATAGAGAGTAAAATAGTTTTAGATGAGAGTAAAACGAAATTTAAAGAAGGCGAAAATGTTGGATTTTGTGAGTATTACCTAGATGGTGAACTTATCGGAGTTGTTGAGCTTTATTCAGATAGAGATATGAAAAAAGGAAATATTATAGACAATATAAAAGGAATATTTACAAAAGAATAAAAATTAAAATAAAAAGGCAATGAGAAGTTTAATTCATTGCCTTTTTATTTTATAATTAAGTTATAATTTTTGATAGAATTACAGGAGACAAATAATTTTATGGATATGCCAATTATAAAAATACAAAATTTTGATGGTCCTTTTGATCTCTTGCTTCATTTAATAAAAAAGAATAAAATGAGCATTAATGATATAAAAATTTATGATATAACTAAACAATATTTAGATTATATAAAACTTATGAAAGAATTAGATTTAGAAGTTACATCTGAATTTGTGGCAATAGCAGCAACACTTATAGAGATAAAATCTAAGTCTCTTTTACCTAAACTAAAGGTGGAAGATGATGAGAAAAGTGAAGAAGATTTAATGGCAGAACTTAAAGACAAGCTTATGGAATATAAAATTTTTAAGAAGATTTCATTATTTTTAAAAGAAAAGGAAGGACAGCAAGGAGAAATATTCACTAAAAAGCCTGAAATAATAGATGATACAAGCATAGAATTTAATGAAAATTATTTAGCTAATATATCAATGATTGATCTTTATGATATTTATAATAATCTTATTAAAAAATTTAATGAAAAGCAAAATTTAGATATGATAGAGAGACAGGTTAGTGTAGATAAATATAAAATAGAAGATAAGATAGAAGAATTGAAATTAGTAATTGAAGAAAAGAAAGTAATAAAATTTTCAAGCATAAGTGATAAATGTACATGTAAATTAGAGATAGTAGTAACTTTTTTAGCACTTTTAGAACTTATAAAGGATAGCTTTGTTAAGGTATTACAGTATGATAATTTAGGTGAAATAATTATAGAAAAAGATTGGTAAGGAGTAAGAATGGATATAAATCAAGTTGAATTTGAAGAAGTTTCAAGAAAAAATGCAGTTATATCTGCAATAGAATCATTGTTATTTGCAGCAGGAGAACCTCTGTCTGCTAAAGATATTTCCAAGATTCTTTACGATGATTTAGATTTTATAAAAGATGTTTTAGAGGAAATGATAGATAGATATGATAAAACAGCTTCAAGAGGAATAAAACTAATAATGTTAAATGATATGTATCAATTAGTTACAAAGCCTTATAATGGGGAATATGTTCAAAAGTTATTAAAAAAAAATGTTAGACAATCATTATCTCAAGCTTCTTTAGAAAGTTTAGCTATAGTTGCATATAAACAACCTATAACACGAGTTGAAATAGATGAGATACGAGGTGTTAAAAGTGAAAGTGCTCTTCAAAGATTAATAGAACGAGGACTTATAGAAGAAGTTGGGAGAATGGATGTAATAGGAAGACCAATATTGTATGGAACAACTAATGAATTTTTAAGATATTTTGCATTAAATGATTTAGATGATTTACCATCTGTGGAGTTATTTAACGAAGAAGAGGGAGAGAGTTAATCTTCTTTCTCTTCTTTATTTTTTTTCCCTAAAGATTTAATCATTTCTAAAACTTGAGGAATAGCTTCTACTATTTTGTCAGAAGAATTTACTTGATCAACTGGGATAAGTTTTATTGAGTTCCCATTTACAACTAAAAAAGCTACTGGTTTAACAGTTACTCCAGCTCCTGAACCTCCTCCAAAGGGATAATTTTCTTTTGATATATTTTTATTATTTATATCAGCTCCACCAGTTGCAAAACCAAAAGAAACTTTTGATATGGGTATGATAGACTTACCGTCAGCAGTTTCCATAGCATCTCCTACTACTGTACTAACATCTATCATATTTCTTATATTTTCCATTGTAGTTTTCATAAGATTTTCTATAGGGTGATTATTTTCCATTAAAAACCTCCTAAATTAAATAAATGTTATATATTTTTTCTGAAAAAATATAAAAATATTATATATATAATGTTTGCAATACTTAAGTAAATTATACCTTTTATACTAAATAATATAGAAGTGTGTTCATTAAACAAAGGCGATATATTATAATTTTTCTTTTTAACATTAAATATAGTAATTAATTCAAGATAAATACTTTCTAAAATACCATAAATAACACCATATGATACAGCTGTAAGAGCAGCATCGCTTAAAGAATATTGCATATTTATTGATAAATTTAGCAATGGTTTAAATTTGTTTGCCTGTAAAGAACTTAATATAGATTTAAAGTCAATCTTTATCTTATTATTAGATTTTTTTTTAATCTTAGCCTTCTTTAGTGAATTATTTTTAAGTGGAATTTTAAATTTTTTATATAAATAAACTTTAAATTGTTTATCGTAACTCGCTTCAAAAACTATGGGCAACGGTAAAAATAAAATAATTAATACCATAATAAATAAAAAAATAATATTCATAAAAAATTCTCCTAACTCTTATACAACTAATTATTCCCAATATATCAAAAAAATAATCAAAAAATTGATGATAAATTTAAAATTTTAGGAAAAAACTATATAAGTGGGATATTTAAAGTTGTATTAAGGAGAAGTTTATGAGAAAAATATGTGAAAAAATTGCAATTATATTATCTTTATTATTAATGCTATATAGTCCTATACAGGTTTTTGGATTATCTAAAGATAAAGACATAGCTAGAGAAGCACATTATGCAATAGCTTTTGATACAAAATCTAGAGAAATTTTATATGAAAAAAAAGCATTTGATAATGTTCCTATGGCAAGTACTACTAAAATTCTTACAGCGATTTTAGCTATAAATTATGGTAACTTGGATGATACTGTTATTATATCTAAAAATGCAGCATCTATTAGAGGTTCTAAAGTTGGTTATAAAGCTGGAGAAGAAATAAAACTTAAAGAAGTACTTTTTGGTCTTATGTATAAGTCAGGAAATGATGCAGCTATTGCTATAGCAGAACATATAGGGGGATCAATTTCAGAGTTTTGCGTGATGATGAATGATTTAGCTAGAACTATGGGACTTATAGATTCAAATTTTGAATCACCTCACGGATTAGATAGTCAAAATCATTATTCATCAGCATATGATTTAGCCTTATTAATGGCAAAAGCTATGGAAAACGATACATTTAAAGAAATAGCTGGAACTAAAACTACCTTAAAAGAAAAATATGGATTCACAAGAGATTATAACAATATAAATAAAATTCTTTGGATGATTCCAGAGGCTAATGGTGGAAAGACAGGAACTACAGGTCAAGCAGGGAAATGTTTAGTAACATCTGTTAATCATAATGGAAGAAATATAATAATAGTTGTTTTAAATTGTCCTGAAAGATGGAAAGTAACAGAAAATATATACAATTATATAAAAGAAAATTATAAATAAATTTTGAAGACTACTTTAAATTTAAAGCATTTTAAAGTAGTCTTTATTTTTGTAACAAATTTAAAAAAAATAAATATTTTAATAGTAAGATGTTTTTTAGGGGGAAAAATTACATGAAATATGAAATGATTGATTGTATTGATGCAGGAAGTGAATTTTGCCCTTGCCATTTAGCAGAGGAAGGGGAATGTATACTCTGTTCACAATTAAATGGAAGATGTTTTTGTGATTGTAGAAATTGGAAGGGTGTATGTATATATCAAGAGTTTAAAAACAATGGCGATAAAGCAAAAGAAGGGAGAAAAACATTTGATTGTGAAATCGTAGAACTTAATTTTTTAGAAGATGAACTTGTATGTTTAAAAGTGAAAGCAAATCATAAGTTATGTTTGGACTTATCAGTTCCAGGAAGCTTTATATTTATAAAAACAAAAGATAATCCATATTTTGATATTCCTATTTCGATAATGGAATCGAATTGTGATGAAAATACATTAATGATGATGGTAGAAATAAGAGGAATAAAAACGAAAAGACTTTTAAATTTATCATTAGGTGAACATATAGGAATTAGAGGACCATATTTTAATGGGGTTTTTGGAATAAAAACAATAAATAGCATATTTGATAAAAATATTTTGGTTCTTGTAAGGGGAATAGGTGAGGCACCAGCTCTTCCAGTTATAAAAAAGCTTTTACTTCAAAATAATAAAATAAATTTAGTTTTAGATAAATCTCCGTTTAAAAATAGTTATATAAAGAATTATTTAGATACTAATCAAATAGATATTGAAGAGGCTAATATAATTGATAAAGGAAATCTTTCTGAGGAAGTAAAGAAAATAATAAATTTAGCCATAGATAATCATATTAGTTTAATTCATTGTGCTGGAGCTGATATATTAACTTATAATGTTATAAATTATTTAGATGACTTAAATCGAGAAGATATTAATATATCTTGTTGTAATAATTCTAAAATGTGTTGTGGAGAAGGTGTTTGTGGAAGTTGTACAGCTAGATTTGTAGGACATAAAGTAAAGAGGCTTTGCAAAGTTCAAACAGATCCTAGAAATATTTTTAAGGGGAGGAGATTTATATGAAGGTTTTGGTAATTGGTGGTGGATGGTCTGGTATAGCAGCTGCAATACAAGCTAAAAAAAGTGGTGCAGAAGTAGAATTGTTTGAAAAAACTGATATGCTTTTAGGACTTGGAAATGTTGGTGGTATTATGAGAAATAACGGAAGATATACTGCATCAGAAGAACTTATAGCTATGGGTGCTGGTGATTTGATAAATATAACAGATAAATTAAGCAGGCATAAAAACATAAATTTTCCAGGCCATGAGCATGCTTGGCTTTATGATGTCAATAAAATAGAGGGGGAAGTAACAAGGTATGTTGAAAATTTAGGGATTCGAGTGCATTTTATATCTAGAGTTATAGATGTGAAAAAAGAAGATAATAAAATACTTGGTATATATACAGCAGATGGTACATTTTATTCTGGAGATGTATTTGTAGAAACAACAGGATCTACAGGCCCTATGGGAAACTGTCTAAGGTATGGAAATGGTTGTTCAATGTGTGTTTTAAGATGTCCATCTTTTGGTCCTAGAATAAGTATCAGTGCAAGGTGTGGAGTTTCAGACATACAAGGAGAAAGAAAAGATAATGAACTTGGAGCGTTTAGTGGTTCTTGTAAGTTAGCTAAAGAGAGTTTATCTGATGAAATAGTAAATGAATTGAATGAAAAAGGAGTTGTTGTTGTTAAAATACCAGAGCAGGATGTTAACTATGGAAAGTTATCTACTAAAGTATGTCAGCAGTATGCTTTAAAAGAATTTGCAGAAAATATAATTCTTTTAGATACAGGTCATGCAAAACTTATGACAACTTATTATCCGTTAAAAAAACTTAGAAAAATAAAAGGATTTGAAAATGCTAAATATGTAGATCCATATGCTGGTGGTAAAGGAAATTCAATAAGATATTTATCTGTTGCGCCTAGGGATAATGATATGCGAGTTTGTGGAATAACTAACCTTTTTTGTGCAGGAGAGAAATCAGGGCTTTTTGTAGGACATACAGAGGCGATAGTAACTGGTACTTTAGCTGGATATAATGCTGTTAGATATGGATTAGGTATGCCAGGATTAGTATTACCTAGAAGTATAGCTATTGGTGATATGATATCTTTTGCAAATGAAAAGACAGAATCAAGAGAAGGGCGTATGACAAGATATACCTTTGCAGGGTCAGTTTACTTTAATAGAATGAAAGAACAGGGGTTATATAGTATTAAAAAAGATGAAATAGAAAAAAGAGTCAAACAGCTTAATTTAGATAATATATTTCAAAAAAAATTGGTATAATATAAGGGATTGCCTAAAAAGTGGGCAGTCCCTTAATTAATATTGATATAAAAAATATAAAAATTATATAAAAGCATTGTTGACAAAGTTAGTCGGATTTGATATTATTATTGCATAAAGTATATTAATTTAGTCAACTTTAAGGGGTGATTTTTATGAAGCTATCTACTAAAGGAAGATATGGTGTAAAAGCCATGGTAGATTTAGCAATACATTACGGAGAGTCACCAATTTCAATAAAATCAATTTCTCAAAGACAAGGGATATCAGAGTATTATTTAGAACAGTTATTTAGTGCACTTAGAAAAGCAAAATTAATAAAAAGTATTAGAGGTGCACAAGGTGGATATGTGTTAAATAAGTTACCTGAGGAAATAACAGTTGCTGATATCATGGAGGTTTTAGAAGGTCCTATCGAGATTTCGGATTGTGTTGAAGGGACTACATGTAATAATGGCAATTGTTGTGCAACAAGGCTTGTATGGCAAAAGATAAAAACTAGTATAGAAGATGTTACAACATCAGTAACACTTAAAGATATAGTAAATGATTATAACGAAATAAATAATAAGTAATAATGAAAATATAGGAGTGGAAAAATGGAAAATACAGTATATTTAGATTATGCGGCAACAACTTATGTAAAACCAGAAGTGTTGGAAGAAATGTTACCATACTTTACACAAAAGTTTGGAAATCCATCATCATTCTATTCAATATCAAGAGAAAATAGAATGGCTATAGATAAAGCTAGAGCGCAAGTGGCTAAAGCATTAAATTGTGATGTTAATGAGGTTTATTTTACAGGTGGTGGTTCAGAAGCAGATAACTGGGCAATAAAGGGAATAGCATCAGCTCATAAAAATAAAGGGAACCATATAATAACAACTAAAATAGAGCATCATGCTGTCTTACACACATGCCAATATTTAGAAAAACATGGTTTTGAAGTTACATATCTTGATGTTGATGATAAAGGACTTGTAAATTTAGAAGAATTAAAAAATGCAATAACTGATAAGACTATATTAGTTTCAATAATGTTTGCAAATAATGAAATAGGAACAATAGAGCCTATAAAACAAATAGGTGAAATATGTAGAGAAAGAAAGATATTTTTCCATACTGATGCAGTGCAAGCAGTGGGGAATGTAGCTATTGATGTTAAAGATATGAATATAGATTTACTTTCTTTAGCTGGTCATAAAATATATGGACCTAAAGGAGTAGGTGTTTTATATATAAGAAAAGGAATAAAAATAGACAATTTAATTCATGGTGGTAGTCAAGAAAGAAATAGAAGAGCAGGAACAGAAAATATACCAGGTGTAGTTGGGCTTGGTAAAGCTATAGAACTTGCAACTGATAATCTTGAAGAACATAGAAATAAAATGATAGCTTTAAGAGATAGACTTATAGAGGGGCTATTAAAGGTTCCATACACTAGATTAAATGGTGCTGAAGGAGATAAGAGATTACCAGGTAATGTTAATGTATGTTTCGAATTTGTAGAAGGAGAATCAATTCTCTTATCACTTGATTTTAAGGGAATATGTGCATCTAGTGGAAGTGCCTGCACATCTGGTTCATTAGACCCATCACATGTACTTTTAGCTATAGGGTTACCTCATGAAATAGCTCATGGATCATTAAGATTAACACTTGGTGAAGGATCAAAAGAAGAGGATATAGATTATATTTTAGAGGTTATACCTCCTATTATAGAAAGATTAAGAAATATGTCCCCATTATGGGAAGATCATTTAAAGAAGGGAGAAAAATAATTATGATATACAGTGAAAAAGTTATGGAACATTTCCAAAATCCAAGAAATGTAGGTGAAATAGAAAACCCAAGCGGGGTTGGTGAAGTTGGTAATGCTAAATGTGGAGATATAATGAAAATATATTTAGACATAGAAGACAACATAATAAAAGATGTTAAATTTAAAACTTATGGATGTGGTTCAGCTATAGCATCATCAAGCATGGCTACAGAATTAATAAAAGGAAAGACTATAGAAGAGGCTTGGGTTTTAACAAATAAAGCAGTTGCAGAAGCATTAGATGGTCTTCCTCCAGTTAAGATGCATTGTTCAGTTTTAGCTGAAGAAGCAATTCATAAAGCAATAAATGATTATAGAGAAAAACAAGGATTAGAACTTTGGGAAGTAAAAGAACATTCACATGATATTCATGAACAAGTACATGGCGAATAATATATAAAGTGGTGAATAAAATTTGAAGAAAAAAGTAGTTGTAGGTATGAGTGGCGGAGTTGATAGCTCCGTTGCTGCTTATCTTTTAAAAGAACAAGGTTATGATGTAATAGGCGTGACTATGCAGATTTGGCAAGAAGATAAAGAGTATGAGGATAGAGAAGGAGGATGCTGTTCTCTATCTGCGGTAGATGACGCAAGAAGAGTAGCAGATAAAATAGGTATACCTTTTTATGTTTTAAACTTTAGAGATAGTTTTAAAAAAAATGTTATAGACTATTTTATAGATGAATATATGGAAGGTAAAACACCAAATCCTTGTATTGCTTGCAATAAGTATTTAAAGTTTGATGAGTTATTAAAAAAGGCTCAAGGAATAGGAGCTGATTATATAGCAACAGGTCACTATGCTAAAATAGAGGAGCATAATGGTAGATATATTTTAGTAAAGTCAGATGATGATAAAAAAGATCAAACCTATGCTTTATACAATATGACTCAAGAACAATTAGCGCATACTCTAATGCCTTGTGGAGAATATACAAAGGATAGAATAAGAGAAATTGCAAAAGAAATAGGCCTTGATGTTCATAATAAAAAGGATAGCGAAGAGATTTGCTTTATTTCAGATAATAATCATGGTAAGTATATATCTGAGGCTATGCCTGGAAAAGTTAAGCAAGGTAATTTTGTAGATAAGGATGGAAATATCCTTGGAAAGCACAAAGGGATAGTTTACTATACTATAGGACAGAGAAAAGGTCTTGGATTAGCTATGGGAAGACCTGTATTTGTAACTGATATAAACCCTTTAACTAATGAAGTTGTTGTGGGGGCAGAAGAAGACATATTCAAAACTGATTTAATTTGCAAGGATATTAATTTTATAGCCTTTGATAATTTGGATAAATCATTAGAATTAAAAGCTAAAATAAGATATTCTGCAAAACCAGCAACAGCTACTATAACGCCTTTAGAAAATGGTAAAGTTAGAGTATCTTTTAAAGAGAAACAAAGAGCCATAACAAAAGGACAATCAGTTGTGTTTTATTTAGATGATTTAGTTGTAGGTGGCGGAATTATAGAAAGTTTAGTATAGAAAATATTTAAAGAGCATTAAATTTAATTTAATGCTCTTTATGCATTTATTTATAAAAACTGATAATACTAACCTTAAAAATAAAAATTAAGGTTAGAGGTGATTTTTTTTGTATAAGCTAAAAGATTTTAAATATTTAGATACATATAATTGCAATGGTAAAAAATTGGGGACAATAAATGATATAGCCATTAATTATTTTGATAAGAGTATAGAAGGTTTTATTATATCATGTAAAATTTTTTCAAAAAAAAATTATGTGCCAAAAGAAGATATAGTAGCTATAGGAAGCTCTATTATTACAAAAGCCGTGTCAACTTATAATGGATTAAAATTTAGCGACATAAAAGGTATGGATATAATTAATAAAAAAGGAGAAGTTATAGGAGTTGTAGATGAACTTTTAATAGATGACAGAGATTTTTCTATAAAAGGATTAATAGCATCTACTGGAATTTTTCATAAGTTTGTTTATGGAAAAAGAATTTTTCTTTTAAATGATACTATACTTGGAGATAATAATATCTTATATTATGGGGAGCAAGAAGTGATATTTAAATCAATGCCACATAAATTCTGGAAACAGGTGAATGAATAATGAAATTTAGCGCTAATAAATACATTAGATATTTTATTATAGTCATGTTAGTAAGTATAATTATATTTTTGTATTGTAGATTTTTATTTATAAGAGAAGTAGTGACAATAATATTAGTAGCATTTATTTTAGCTTATGCTTTAAAACCAATATGCAATTATTTTTGCAAGAAATCTAATTTGAACAGAAATATTATTTCAATAATCCTGTTGTCTAGCATATTTTTAGCAGTTTTTTTAATAGCGATAAGTATAATTCCACAAATATTAAATGATGATATTTTAAATAATGTGGAGGGATTTATAAATAACTTAAATAACAATCAGTTTTTAGTCGATTCAAATTTTATTTCAGGATTTGGAAATAAAATTTATGATAAAATAAATGCAAGTATATTGGTTTATTCATCTAAATTGTCAGAAATTATGAAAATTTTATCTAGAAATTTAATAGCAATAATAATAGTTCCTATAGTTGCCTATTATTTTTTAGCACATGGTAAGTATTTAAGTGATAAAATAATGCTTATATTTCCTGTGAGTCAAAGAGAAATTATTAAAAGTTTTATGAATGATATAGATAAGGTTTTAAGTAGATATGTTTTGAGTCAAATAGAACTTAGCGTGATTGTTATAATTATGACTTTTATACTCCTTACAGTTCTTGGAATAAGATTTGCTCTTATATTAGCTATAATAAATGGATTATTTAACATAATACCATATTTTGGACCGATATTAGGAATGATTCCTGCACTTGCCATAGCTTTAGTGAGTAATCCATTAAAATGCATATTAACTTTTATAGGTCTTGGAGCAATTCAACAGATAGAAGGAAATTTTATAGCTCCGCAAGTAACTGCAAGTAGTACTGATATACATCCCTTAATAATTATTATTTTATTAGTATTAGGAGAAAAATTGGGAGGGATAATTGGAATGATATTAATAATACCTCTATTTGTAATACTCAAAGTTGTATATGATGACTTAGATTACTATTTGTTTTAAAATAAATTATTGACATATTAAATTTTTTTTCATATAATTTGGCTATATTAATAATGCAAGCTATGACGAGAATGAGTAGGTAAGTAATTGCTATTAAGAGAGGAAGTGGGAGGTGTAAACTTCTTAGCAATACTACTGAAGCTATCTTAGAGCTATATTTTACTAAGTGATGTATTTTGATTTATACATAATTAGGGTGGTACCGCGGAATTCTAAGCTTTCGTCCCTTACTTTTTAGGGATGATAGCTTTTTTTATTTTTAAATAATATATTTTTTAGGAGGAAAATTTTTATGAAATTCATGGGAGCAAATGAATTAAGAGAAGAATTTCTTAGTTTTTTTGAAAGCAAAGGACATTTAAAACTACAATCATTTCCACTAGTACCTAGAAATGATAATAGTTTATTACTTATAAATGCAGGTATGGCACCTTTAAAGCCTTACTTTACAGGGCTTGAACAGCCACCAAAAACAAGAATAACTACATGTCAAAAGTGTATAAGGACTGGAGATATAGAAAATGTAGGTAAGACATCAAGACATGGTACTTTTTTCGAAATGCTTGGTAATTTTTCTTTTGGAGACTATTTTAAAAATGAAGTAATCCCATGGGCTTGGGAATTTATAACAGAAGTTTTACAAATACCAAAAGATAAACTTTATGTAACTATATATTTTGAAGATAATGAAGCATTTGAAATATGGAAAGAAAAAACAGATATTGACACTTCAAGAATTTTTAGATTAGGAAAAGATGATAATTTTTGGGAGATAGGAGTAGGACCTTGTGGACCTTGTACAGAAATTCACTTCGATAGAGGAAAAGGAAAGGTTGAAACTGTAGAAGAATTTTTAAAAGCAGCAGATGAAGATAGAATAGTTGAATTTTGGAATTTAGTATTTACACAATTTGATAGGGATGAAGAAGGAAATTACAATAGATTAGAACATCCAAATATAGATACTGGTATGGGACTTGAGAGAATTGCAACAATAATGCAAGGTGTTGATAATATATTTGAAATTGATACAGTAAATAATATATTAAAAAAGGTATGCTCTTTAACTGATACAAAATATGGAGAAGATAAAATTAAAGATATATCAATAAGAATAATAACAGATCATGTAAAAAGTGTTGCAATGCTTATATGTGATGGGGTTCAACCTTCTAATGAAGGACGTGGATATGTTTTAAGAAGACTTTTAAGACGTGCTGCAAGACATGGTAGACTTTTAGGAGTTAAGAGATTATTTTTAAGTGATATTGTAGAGTCTGTTATAGAAAATTATGGGGAAGCTTATAAAGAACTTAAAGAAAAAGAAAGTTATATAAAGAAAATTGTAAAACTTGAAGAAGAAAGATTTAATGAAACAATAGATTCTGGTATGGATATACTTAAGGCATATATAGATGATGCTATAAAAAATAATGATAAAATTTTATCAGGAGAAAAAGTATTTAAATTATATGATACTTATGGATTTCCGTTAGAACTTACAGAAGAAATTGTAGAAGAAAAATCATTAAAAGTAGATATTGATGGGTTCAATAAAGAAATGAGAGAACAAAGAGAAAGAGCGAGAAATGCTAGGGGAGAACATAGCTATATGGGTAGTGATGAAAATCCTGCAAATAAGATAAGCTCTGAAGTAATAACTGTTTTTGATGGTTATGAAAAAAATGAATTAGAGTCTAAAATTATGGTTTTAGGAAATGAAATAGAATTTAAAGATTGTTTAAATGTAGGAGATACAGGATTTATTGTGGTTTCTAAAACACCATTTTATGCAGAAATGGGAGGTCAAGTTGGAGATACTGGAATAATAGAATCACAAACAGGTAAAGCTAGAGTTATAGATTGTAAGAAAAATGTGGGTGGAAAATTTATTCACTATGTTGAAATAATAGAAGGAACAGTTAAAAATAATCAAGATGTAACACTAGTAGTGGATAAGGAAAGAAGAAATAGTATATCTAAAAACCATACGGCTACTCATATGCTTCATAAAGCTTTAAAAGAGGTTTTAGGAAATCATGTAAATCAATCTGGTTCTTATGTAGATGAACAAAGATTAAGATTTGATTTTACACATTTTTCAGCATTAACTGAAGAAGAACTTAAAAAAGTTCAAAATATAGTAAATGAAAATATTATGAATGTTGAAAAAGTTGATACTAAAGAAATGACAATAGATGAAGCTAAAAATAGTGGTGCTACTTGTCTTTTTGATGAAAAATACGGAGAAGTGGTAAGAGTTGTTTCAGTTGGAGATTTCTCTAAAGAACTTTGTGGAGGAACTCATGTTAAAAACTCAGGAGAAATAGGATTAATATCTATAATTTCTGAATCAGGAGTGGCATCTGGCATTAGAAGAATTGAAGCTGTAACAGGAAAGAATGCCATGGAAGTTATGGAAAATAAAAATTCTATATTAAAAGAAATAGAAAAAATGTTTAAATGTTCAGAAAAAGATGTTATTAAGAAAATATTAGCTCAAGGGCAACAAATAAAAGAAAAAGAAAAAGAAATTTCAGACCTTAAAGCAAAATTAGTACAAGGTGCAGAAGATGACATAGTAAACAGTGCCATAGATGTAAAAGGAATAAAACTTGCAACAGCATCTCTTAAAGATTTAGATGCTAATTCGTTAAGAGATTTAGGAGATAAAGTTAGAAATAAATTAGGTCTTGGAGTTGTAGTTTTAGCCAGCGAAATAAATGGAAAAGTTAATTTGATAGTTATGGCAACTAAGAATTCTTTAGATAAAGGAGTTCATAGTGGTAAGATAATAAAAGAGGTTGCACAAGTTGTAAATGGCGGTGGTGGTGGAAGACCAGATATCGCACAAGCTGGTGGAAAAACTCCAGAAAAAATAGACGAAGCATTACAAAAAGCTAAAGAAGTATTAGAAAAGCTTGTAAAATAGTATACTTTTTTTACATTATAGTTTATAATATAATTAGAATTAAGTTTAGATTAAATGAATAATTAATTATATAATAGTAAATACTTATAGTATACTATGTAAGGGGGTGAAGCTGTTAATGCAGCAACGTCTATGAAGAATAATTTTGATTATACTTTACAATTTGATTTTAATAAAAACAAAGAGGATTTAACGAAATCTATTTTAACTGATGTATATAATTCTTTAAAAGAAAAAGGTTATAACCCTGTTAATCAGTTGGTTGGATATTTATTATCTGGAGACCCTACTTACATTACTAATTACAACGGGGCGAGAGCTTTAGTAAGAAAACTTGAAAGAGATGAAATTCTTGAAGAAGTTATAAAATCTTATCTAGAGATAAAATAAGAGTACCCCGAAAGGGTACTCTTTTTATATAAGGAGTTTTAAAAATGAGAATTTTAGGATTAGACATAGGAACTAAAACGATAGGAGTTGCTATAAGTGATCCTTTAGGGTGGACAGCTCAAGGAATTACAACAATAAGAAGAAAAAATTACACAAATGATATGGAAGCAATAAAAAAAATATGCAATGAATATAGTGTAGAAACAATAGTAGCTGGTATGCCTAAAAATATGAATGGTACCATTGGACCATCAGGTGAAATGGTTATAGAGTTTTGTGAAAGATTAAAAGAAGTTGTTAATATAGATATTGAATTTTGGGATGAAAGATTGACAACAGTAGCAGCTCATAGGGCTATGCTTGAGGCTGATTTATCTAGAAGCAAAAGAAATAAAATAGTTGATAAAGTAGCAGCAACTTATATACTGCAAGGTTATTTAGATAGAATATCAAAATAAATATAATATTTTAGGAGGAAAGATATGAACGATAATTTAGAACCATTATTATTATTAGATGAAAACGGTGAAGAAACAGAATTTGAAGTAATAACAAAATTAGATATAGAAGAAAATGAATATTTCCTATTATCACCAATGAATGAAGATGAAGAAGTTGTTATAGCAATGAAAGTTATTAAAGATGAAAATGATGAAGAAATATTAGTCCCTGTTGAAAGTGATTTTGAAATTGAAATGATAGAAGAGGCATATGCAACGTTATTTGCCGATGAAGAAGAGTAAAAAGAGGAGTTTTTAATATGTCGATGGCTATTACTAATTTTGATTCTTTAAAAGAGGATTTAAAGAAAAAAGGGTATAAGTTGACTCCTCAAAGAAGATCAATTGTTGATGCTATAATAAAAAACGAAGGTGAACACTTAACAGCAGAGGAAATATATGATGAGGTAAAATTAACTTGTCCTGAAATTGGATTAGCTACAGTTTATAGGACTATATTATTATTAGAAGAAATTGGAGTTATATATAAATTGGATTTAAATGATGGATGTAGTAGATATGAATTAGCTCATGAGCATGAAACTCATAGACATCATCATTTAGTGTGTAACTCTTGTGGAAGAGTGTTAGAAGTACACGGAGATCTTTTAGAAGAATTAGAAAAAGATATAGAAAAGAAGTATGGATTCAAAATATCAGACCACATGGTGAAGTTTTTTGGTATTTGTAAAGAGTGTAGTGAAAAGGAAAAATAGAGGGGGTTCTTATTTGAATTACCTTTGTTATATATAAAAAAATAAAAAAAGGAGGGGAACTATGAAGCGTGAAAAACTAAAGGTTAAAATTATACCTTTAGGTGGGCTAAATGAAATTGGAAAGAACATTACGGTTGTTGAATTTAAAGATGATATAGTAATTATTGATTGTGGTCTTAAGTTTCCAGATGAAGATATGTTTGGTATAGATGTAGTTATACCAGATATATCTTATTTGGTAAAAAATTCTGAAAAAATTAGAGGAATATTTTTAACGCATGGACATGAAGACCATATTGGGTCATTACCATATTTTCTAAAGCAATTAAATGTTCCTATTTATGGTACAAAGCTTACCTTAGGAATAGTTGAAACTAAATTAAAGGAACATGGTTTATTAAGTACTACGGAACTTATTACAGTTAAGCCAAGAGATGTTATAAAATTAAACTCAGTTTCAGTGGAATTTATAAAAACAAATCATAGTATAGCAGATTCAGTAGCTATAGCTATTCATACGCCTATAGGAGCGATACTTCACACAGGAGATTTTAAGGTTGATTACACTCCTATAGATGGTGAGGTTATGGATTTTGCTAGGTTTGCAGAACTTGGAAGAAAAGGCGTTTTAGCAATGTTAGCAGATTCTACAAATGTTGAAAGACCTGGATATACTATGTCAGAGAGAGTTGTTGGAGAAAGTTTTAAAAGAATATTTGCAAAAGCTAAAGGTAGGATAATAGTTGCAACATTTGCATCAAATATTCACAGAATTCAGCAAATAGTAGAAGCAGCACAGCTATATGATAGAAAAATAGCGGTGTCTGGAAGAAGTATGGAAAATATAGTTCAAGTTGCAATTGAATTAGGTTATTTAAATATAGATCCAGATGTTTTACTTTCAGTAGATAATATAAATAAGTATCCAAATGAGAAGATTGTGGTTATAACAACAGGAAGTCAAGGAGAGCCAATGTCCGCTTTAGCTAGGATGGCAGCTTCAGAGCATAGAAAATTAAATATTTTAGAGGGCGATACTGTAATAATTTCAGCAACTCCAGTACCAGGCAATGAAAAATTAGTATCAAAAGTTATAAATCAATTGTTTAAAAAAGGTGCAGAAGTTATATACGGTTCGTTACAATCTATACATGTGTCAGGTCATGCCTGTCAAGAAGAATTAAAACTTATGCAAGCTTTAGTAAAACCAAGATTTTTTATTCCAGTTCATGGAGAATATAGGCATCTTAAGCAACATGGCGAATTAGCTGTACGTGTAGGATTGCCAGAAAAAAATTTTGTGATTGCAGATAATGGGGATATTATAGAAATAACTAGAGATAGTATAAGAAAGAATGGAACAGTTTCTTCGGGGCAAGTTTTTGTAGATGGTTTAGGTGTTGGAGATGTAGGAAATATTGTGCTTAGAGATAGAAAACATTTATCTCAAGATGGTATTTTGACTGTAGTTGTTACAATAGATAAAAATACATCAAGAATTATTGCAGGACCAGATATAATATCTAGAGGCTTTGTTTATGTAAGAGAGTCAGAAGACTTAATGGATGAGGCAAAGTCTATAGTCAGAGAGGTTTTGAAAGATTGCGAAGATAAAAATATAACAGATTGGGCAACAATGAAATCTAGTATAAGAGATGGCTTAAGATTATACCTTTATGAAAAGACAAAAAGGAAACCTATGATATTACCTATAATAATGGAAATATAGTAATAGATTTAAAAAGTTAGTGTTAATTATCTTCTTTTAACTTCAAACATTGACTTTTTAATAATTAAATATTACAATTTCTATATGAAGAGAAAAGATTGGATACTAGTAAGTATCCAATTTTTTCTGTATAAAAAATTGGAGGAAAAAGAATGAGTAATTTATTTACAAGAGAAGATATTAGAAATATAGCTATTATAGCTCACGTTGACCATGGTAAAACTACATTAGTTGACGCATTATTAAAACAAAGTAATATCTTTAGAACAAATGAAAAAGTGCAAGAAAGAGTTATGGACTCTAATGATTTAGAAAAAGAAAGAGGAATAACTATTCTTTCTAAAAATACATCAGTTCATTACAATGACATAAAAATAAATATTATAGATACTCCAGGACATGCTGATTTTGGAGGAGAAGTTGAACGTGTACTAAAAATGGTAGATAGTGTTCTTTTAGTTGTAGATTCTTATGAGGGAGCTATGCCTCAAACAAAGTTCGTTTTAAGAAAAGCTCTAGAACTTGGATTAAGACCAATTGTTGTAATTAACAAAATAGATAAACCAAATGCAAGACCAGAGGAAGTTATTGATGAGGTGTTTGATTTATTCTCAGAACTTGGAGCAGATGATGAACAATTAGATTTCCCAATAGTTTATGCTTCAGCTAGAGATGGAGTTGCTACAGTGGATTTAGACAATCCTAAAGATAATATGAAAGATTTATTTGATACTATAATAAATCACGTAGAGCCACCAAAGGGATATTTAGATGAATCATTACAAATGCTAGTAACTACATTAGACACATCTGAGTATGTTGGTAAAATATCTATAGGAAAAATATCAAGAGGAAAAGTTAGAAAAAATCAACAAGCAGCAATAGTAAGACAAGATGGAAAAATAGATAATTTTAAAGTGTCAGGTGTTTATACATATGACGGATTAAAAAGACAAGAAGTTGAAGAGGCAAGTCTTGGTGATATAGTAGCTATAAGTGGTATTGCAGATGCTGGTATAGGTGAAACTATAACAGATGCTCAAAATCCAGAAGCTTTACCATTTGTAAAAATAGATGAGCCTACTCTTAATATGAATTTTATGGTTAATGATTCACCTTTTGCAGGAAGAGAAGGAGAATTTGTAACATCAAGACATTTAAGAGATAGATTGATGAAAGAACTTGAAACAAATGTAAGTTTAAAAGTTACAGAACTTAGTCCAGATTGTTTTGAAGTAAGTGGTAGAGGAGAACTTCATTTATCAATTCTTATAGAAACTATGAGAAGAGAAGGTTATGAGTTTCAAGTTTCTAAACCAAATGTTATTTTTAAAGAAGAAAATGGACGTAAAGTAGAACCTATGGAATATTTAACGATTGATGTGCCAGAAGAATTTATGGGACCAGTTATGGAAAAACTTGGACCTAGAAAAGCTGAAATGGTTAATATGACATCAGCAGTTAATGGATATACTAGATTAGAGTTTAGAGTTCCAGCTAGAGGACTTATAGGATTTAGAAACGAATTTATGACAGACACTAAGGGAAATGGAATTATGAATCATGTGTTTGATGGATATGAGCCATATAAAGGTGAAATACCAGGAAGAAGTAGAGGTTCTTTAGTTGTATTTGAAACTGGTGAATCAATAACATATGGATTATTTAATGCTCAAGAAAGAGGAACTTTATTTATAGAACCTGGAGTTGAAGTTTATGCAGGAATGGTTTGTGGAGTTTGTTCAAGGGCAGATGATATAGAAGTTAATATTTGTAAAAGAAAACAATTGACAAATACAAGATCAGCTGGTGCTGATGATGCTTTAAAATTATCACCTGTAACAGCAATGTCACTAGAGCAATGTTTAGAATTCATTAATAATGATGAATTAGTAGAGGTTACTCCAGTAAATGTTAGAATGAGAAAAAGAATATTAGATAGTGCAGCAAGAAAAAGAGCAAGTAGAAAATAGTCTTATCTTGTATAGAGTAAATGTTACGCATTTACTCTATATTATAAATTAAGGAGGTTTCTTGTTTGTTAAAGTTAAATAGGTCAAAAAAAACTGTTATTTCAAGCATTATTATTATATTTTTAATAGTAGTGTCAGTTATTTTAGGAATTGATTACATTTCGACTGAGAACAGACCCCTAACAAAAGAAAAAGATGAATCTACTATAAGTATAACGGTTAACAATGGAGATACGTTATATGGAGTATTTGAAAAACTAAAAGAAGAAAATATAATGCCTAACGTATTTTTTGCTAAGGTTTATTTAAAATTAAATCATATAAGTGATAAAATTATGGTAGGAGATTATACTATAAATACAAATGTAACATTAAAGGAACTTGTTAATATTTTACAAAGCGGTATAGGAACAACTAAAAAGATTACATTTCCTGAAGGATATACCGTAGAAGAAATAGCTCAAACTCTTCAAGAAAATGGAATAATTAAGGCGGATAGTTTTTTAAAAGCTGTTAAAAATTACAATGTTCCAAGTTATATAACATTAAATAATGAAAAAAAGTATAATTTAGAAGGATTTTTGTTTCCAGATACCTATAATTTTAGAAATGGTATGACTGGAGATGAAATAATAGAAACTATGTTAGAAAAATTTAATATAGTTATGAACGAGATTCAAAATGAAACAGGTATTACAATACCTAAAGATGATTATGAAAAATATGCTACTATAGGTTCTATTATTGAGAAAGAAGCTAGTACTGACGAAGATAGAAGTTTGGTATCTTCTGTTATATATAACCGTTTAAAAAGTGATATGCTTCTTCAAATAGATGCTACTGTGGTTTACGCTTTAGGGAATCCTAAGATAAATATTGTAACATACAAAGATCTTGAAGTTGATTCACCATATAACACTTATTTAAATAAAGGCCTTACAATAGGTCCAATATGCAATCCAGGGAAAGAATCTTTGTTAGCCGCAATAAAGCCAGATAATACAGATTACCTATATTACGTATTAACTGAAAATGGTTCGCATTTTTTCACAAACAACTATCAAGATTTTCTTAAGAAAAAAGAAGAACTAAATGTAAATTGATTTGGAGGAAGCAATGAGCGGAGTAACTTTTGATTATATGGAAGAATACTTAAGAGGTCTTATTACAAATAGGGATAAAGATTTATTAGAATTAGAGAAATTTGCTATAGAAAATAGAGTTCCAATAATACAAAAAGAGACTGCTAAATTTTTAGAATTTATGATTTCTATGAAAGAACCTAATAATATATTGGAATTAGGAACTGCTATAGGGTATTCATCAATACTTATGAGTAAAACATTAAACAATAAATGTAAGATAACTACGATAGAGAGAGATGAAAAGATGATAAATCTTGCTAAAGAAAATATAAAGTCTTTTGGTCTTGAAGATAATATTGAAATTAAAGAGGGAGAATGTTTAGAAATACTAGAAAAGCTAGATGATAAATATGATTTAATATTTATGGATGCTGGAAAAGGACATTATAATCATTTTTTACCTCATTGTTTAAGACTTTTAAGTGATAAAGGTGTAATAATAGCAGATAATGTATTATTTCGTGGAATGGTTGCATCGGATGATTTAGTAAAGAGAAGAAAAATAACAATTGTTAAAAGAATGAGAACATATTTGGATATAGTTTCAAATGATAAAAATTTAATAACAACAGTTATACCTATGGGTGATGGTATTGCCCTTACTAAGAGGAGGTAGAATAAGATGAAAAAACCTGAGTTATTAGCTCCAGCTGGAAATTTAGAAAAACTTAAAACTGCCATAGATTATGGTGCTGATGCTGTTTATCTTGGAGGAAGTAAACTAAATTTAAGAGCTTTTGCAGATAATTTTACAAATGAACAAATCGCAGAAGGTGTTAAGTATGCGCATGATAGAGGAAGAAAAGTTTATGTAACAATGAATGTTTTCCCTCATAATGAGAATTTAAATGGATTAGAAGAGTATATAGAAACATTAGCAAGCCTTAATATAGATGCTATTTTAGCTTCTGATCCTTCAATAATAATGACTATTAAGGAAGTTGCGCCTAATTTGGAAATTCATCTAAGTACACAGGCTAATAATGTAAATTGGAAAACTGCCAAATTTTGGTATGACTATGGAGTGAAAAGAATAGTATTAGCGAGAGAACTTGGATTTAAGGAAATAAAAGAATTTAGAGAACATTTGCCAGAAGAATGTGAACTTGAAGCATTTGTACATGGTTCAATGTGTATATCATATTCAGGAAGATGTTTATTATCTAACTACATGACAGGAAGAGATGCTAACAGGGGGGCATGTTCACAGGCTTGTAGATATAAATATTATCTAGTTGAAGAAAAGAGACCAGGAGAGTATTTTCCAGTAGTAGAAGATGAAAATGGAACTTACATTATGAATTCAAAAGATTTATGTATGATAGAACATATTCCAGAACTTGTACAAAGTGGAATAAACTCTTTAAAAATAGAAGGTAGAATGAAAAGTGCATACTATGTAGCTGCAATAGTAAAGTCTTATAGAGAAGCTATTGACTCATATATGTCAGATCCAGAAAATTATGAACTTAAGCAAGAGTGGATGGATAATTTATTTAAAGTGAGCCATAGAAGATATCATACAGGTTTTTATTTTGGAAAAAATGGGGAACAATTCTATGATTCATCTTCTTACATAAGAGAATATGATATTGTAGGTATTGTAAAATCTTATGATTCAAAAACTAAAATAGCTACAATAGAACAAAAAAATAGATTATTTGATGGTGATAAAGTAGATGTTTTAAGAGCTAAGGGAAGTAGTTTTGAGGTGGCTTTAAATGATATGACAGATGAAAATGGAAATAAAATAGAAACTGCGAATAAAGCTCAAATGATATTTAAAGCAAAAGTTGATACACCTCTTTGTGAAAAAGATATGCTTATAAAAAGCAAGGAGGGAAAATAGTAATGCAAAAACCAATTCTTGTAGGAATAACAGGTGGGTCAGGGTCAGGAAAAAGTAGCATAGCAAATGCTATTTGTGAAGCTTTTGGAAGTAATGATATAGCAAAAATTGAGCAAGATTTTTATTATAAAGACCAAAGCCACCTTTCAATGGAAGATAGAACTAAGACTAATTATGATCATCCTAATGCTTTTGATAATGATCTTCTAGTTAAGCATCTAAATGCATTATTAAATGGTGAGGTTATAGAGAAGCCAATATATGATTTTGCAATTCACAATAGGATTAAAGATACTATAAGAGTTGAACCAAGAGAGATTATATTAGTTGAAGGAATACTTATCTTAGAAGATGAAAGAATAAGAAATCTTTTAGATATAAAGATATATGTAGACACAGATGATGATGTAAGAATTATAAGAAGAATGTTAAGAGATATAGAAGAAAGAGGTAGAACTATTGAATCTGTAGTAGAGCAATATCTATCAGTAGTTAAACCAATGCATAATCAATTTACTGAGCCTACTAAAAAATATGCAGATATTATAATACCAGAAGGTGGTCATAATAAGGTTGCAATAGATATATTAATTGCAAAAATGCAACAGATATTAAGTGAAAAAAATAAAAATGTAAAATTATAAAAATGAATAAAACACTTCTTTACAGGCTAAAATCCAGTTAAAGAGGTGTTTTTTTATGGTTAATAAAAATTCAAAAAAAAGAATAAAACAAGTAAAAATAATATTAATAACATTATTAACATTATTAATTGCAAGATTAGTAGTTATAATAAACGATACTAAAATAATATCAGCATCTGCATCTAATTATAATGAAAGTGAAATTATTCGTAATGAAAATTATAAATTATTAGATGTAAATTATGAGGAAATAATAGATTGTGAAACAAAATTTATGTTAGTAATAGATAAGGATACTTTTTTATTAAACAATGCAGTTCAAAATGCTGATGAAATTTTGACTTTTTATTATATTATGGAAGATGATAAATTTGGTTTTTCTTTTTATGATATAAATAAAGCTAGTGGAAAAATTAAATATGAAATTAGTAAAAGTGCTTATGAACAAATGTTAGGTATAGTAGAAAATCTAAAGGGAGTGTATATGTATAAATATAATGAGGTAGGGGAAATAGCTACCTGGAGTATAGAAAATATCCTAAAGAGCACACAATCTTTTTCTAATAATAAGGATAAAAGCAAAAATTCATTAGAGGTTTTTATAGGAGAAAGTACAAAGAACAACACAACTGATATGGTTACATTCGAAAAAAGTGAAGATGGTACTTATAATGAAAAAAAATCAAAAAATAAAAATATAAATATACAGTTAACTTTAGATAAAAAACTACAAAAAATTACCCGAGAAATTTTGAGCAAAGAAGAATTTGTAAACTTTCCTAATGCAGGTGCAGTTATAATTGAATCCGATACTGGTAAAATATTATCTATGGCTCAAAAAGATGAAACCCAACCTAATTTAATTACTGGTGGTGGACAGATATCTGGATATGAACCAGGATCAATATTTAAAATACTGACGTTAGAAGCAGCGATGGATTATTTAAATATAGATTTAAATGATAAGCATGTTTGTAAAGGTGAAAAATGCAATAAATCTCATGGAGAGCTTACAATTTTAGAGGCTTTTAAGGTATCTTGCAATGAGGTTTTTGCTAAATTAGGAGCTGAAATTGGAGCGGAAAAATTAATAAATTTTGCAAAAAATCAAGGGTTGTTTCAAAATTTATTAGGATTAGATGTAGAGAGTGGAATGGAGATTATAGGCACATATAATGAAAATGGTAATGTAGAGGATTTATCCATAGGTCAATCTATGCAGGTAAATTTATTACAAATGACATCTATAATAAGTACTATAATAAATGATGGACAATATGTAAAACCATATATACTAGATAAGTTTGTTGATGATGATGATAATACTTTAGAAAACTTTGGAGAAGAAAAAATTAAAGTAATATCAAAAGATATATCAGATAATGTAAAATATGCTATGAATCAAACAGTATTAAGTGGAACTGCTAATATTTCAAATATTGAAGGTATTGAGGTTGGAGCTAAAACAGGTACAGCTGAGGGAAGTGATGGAGAGAGTATATATGGGTGGTTTGTTGGGTATTGCAATATAAATAATAAATATTATTCTATTGGTGTATTTGTACCTAATATAGAAAAGATAGGTGGAGAAAATACTGGAGGAAGTACAGCAGGTGTGATTTTTAGAGATATAGTTATGGAGTTAAAAGAATATTATAATAAAAATTAATATAAATTGAGTAAATTTTTAATCTAGCAATCATAGTATATATAGTAAGTATTAATAGGAGGAGCATCATTGTTTATTTTTAAATACTTATTAGATGTGGTTGCTAGTAATATACTGCTGTTAGGATATGTAAACGGTAATGCAACTTTTCCACAACCTTTAAGTGAAGAGGAGGAAGAATATTATTTAAGGCTTTTTAATGAACAAGGAGATTTAAATGCCAAAAGTATACTTATTGAAAGAAATTTAAGGTTGGTCGCACATATAGTAAAAAAATATTCCTTTCCTAATAAAGATATTGATGATTTAATATCTGTTGGAACTGTAGGTCTTATAAAAGCAATTAATTCTTTTGACTCATCTAAAGGAACACGTCTTGCAACTTATGCTGCAAGATGTATAGAAAATGAGATACTTATGCTCTTTAGAAGTAGTAAAAAAACTAAAGGTGAGGTTTTTCTTCAAGACCCCATAGGAACAGATAAGGAGGGAAATGAAATATGTTTAATAGATATTTTAAGTAGTGAAGGAGATTCAGTTTTAGAAATAGTAGAAAATAATATACAAATTGGGGTATTATATGAGAAAATAGATAGCATTTTAAGTAAGAGAGAAAAGCAAATAATACAAATGAGATATGGGCTTTTAGATGGAAATATAAAAACTCAAAGGGAAATAGCTGCTATTTTAAATATTTCTAGGTCTTACGTGTCTAGGATAGAAAAAAAAGCATTAAAAAAATTGCTTAAAGAGTTTAGTGTTAAATATAATGGATAAAATTATAAAAAAATAAAATTTAATCAATAAAATGATGGATTATAGTAATATTATGAGTTATAATATTATAATGTATGAATTTAAAATATATAGGGAATTAGCTTATATTGTCTTAATGGAATATTAAAATTCCATTAAGAATTTTAATTGAATATTTTTGGAGGGGTTTTGTGTAGTTTAAGAGAGTTATTAAAAATTGCAATAAAGAATAGAGCTTCCGATTTGCATTTAAGTGTTGGAATATCTCCAACCATTAGAGTGGATGGAATTTTAAAAAAGCTAAATTACAAAGATTTAAGTTCTGATGATACTGAAAAATATGCTAAAATAATATTACAAGACCAATATGATATATATGAAAATCAAGGGGAATTTGATACAGTTTATTCGATAAATGATGTTGGAAGATTTAGAGTTAATGTATTTAAACAAAGAGGTAATACATCTTTAGCTATAAGAGTTATACCTTTTGAAGTAATGAGTTTAGAAGAATTAAACTGCCCTAGTATTGTAAAAGAATTATGTTATAAAAAAAGTGGACTAGTTATTGTAACTGGACCAACAGGTAGTGGTAAAAGTACAACTTTATCGGCTATGATAAATGAGATAAATAAAAATAGTGCAAGTCATATTATAACTTTAGAGGATCCAATAGAGTTTTTACATAAACATAATAAATCTATTGTAAACCAAAGAGAAATAGGTAAGGATTCTCTAAGTTACAGTAAAGCCTTAAAATCTATCTTAAGAGAGGATCCAGATGTTATATTGATTGGAGAGATGAGAGATTTAGAAACCATATCACTAGCAATAACAGCAGCAGAAACAGGACATCTAGTTTTTTCTACTCTTCATACTATAGGTGCAGTTAAAACTATAGATAGAATTGTAGATGTATTTCCTAGTAATCAACAGGATCAAATAAGAATTCAGTTAGCTAATATAATAGAGGGAGTAATTTCACAACAGTTAATTTTAAATAAAAGCGGAAAAAGAGTTGCTGCATTAGAAATAATGACTTCTACTTTAGCTATTAGAAATCTAATAAGAGAGAAAAAGACTCATCAAATACAATCATTAATTCAGTCTGGAAGTAAATATGGGATGATAACTATGGATGATTATTTAATGAAATTATATAGGCAAGGGACAATAGGAAAAGATGTGTTAATAGATTTTTCAGTTGATAAAGATATGATAAGTAAAAGCATGCTATATTAAAATTAAATCTTAGATATTTAATTTTAATATAGCATTTAAGGAGGGTTACACAAGAAAAATGTCTGATTATATAGTAGGTTTAGATATTGGAAGTAAAAATATTTGTGCTACTATGTCTATAGAAAACGAAGAATATGGGTTTGAAGTTTTAGATTTTGTGTGCAAGCAATCATATGGAATAAAAAAAGGTTTAGTAACTGATTTTAATTTAGCAGTGGATTGCATAAAAAAATGCTTAGAAGAATTAGCAGAAAAAACACAAACTAATATAAATGGTGTTTATTTGGGCTTTAGTTGCAAAGAATGTAAAATAATACCTTCCAAGGGGTATACTTATGTAGGGGAAGATTCTTATGTAAATGAAACTAATATACAAAATGCGTATAGAGATGCTAAAAACATATTGCTTAAGGATGATGATTGTATAGCGGATAGTGTAATAAATTGTTTTTATACAACAAATGAAGAGTGTGTTAAAAATCCTATTGGTATAACATCAGATAAGCTAGAGATAGATTTAGATTTAATATTATCAGATGTTAAATATATAGATAATTTAAAACAAGCAGTTTTGGAAGCTGGATATCAAGTATTAGGAACAGTTTTATCCATAAATGCACTTAAAAATATATTTTTAAGTGAGGATACAATCTCAAAAAATGTTGGAATAATAGATATAGGAACAGAAAAAACTGAAATAGCTTTATATAATGCCAATCAGTTAATTGGTACAGGTCAAGTTCCGTTTGGAGGAGATGCGATAACTAAAGATTTAGCTATTTGCCTTGAAATTGATGAAAATATGGCAGAACAACTAAAAAAAGAATGTGCTAAAGATTATATTTATATGGCAAAAGAGTCTATTATTGATTTAGGTACACGAGAAGTTGATGCTAGATTTGTTCATGATGTAATAGAAGCTAGACTAGATGAAATTTTAGAACATATATATAAAGAAATTTCTAATAATGAATTTTATGGAAAAATCGACTTTTTTATAATAACAGGAGAGGGATTAGTATATTTTGAAGAAATAGACAAAAAAATACAAGAAATATTAGGAAAAAAAGTTAAGTTGTTTAAAAAACATGACTTTTATTTAAATAATTCTACTATTATTGTCTCTATTGGTATTGTTAAAGAGGTATATGATAGGTTAAAATTAATATGTGATGAAAAAGTATTCTCTAGTATTAATATAAATAATAATGTAGATACTAATATAAACACTTCTGTAGATGATGAAAGTGAATATGATAACAAAAAAAATAAAAAAAGAGGGCTTTCAAGATTTAAAGCCTTTTTAGACGATATTTTCTAAAGGGGGAGTTATTTTGTTAGATTTTGATGTAGATATCCAATCATTTACTAATATTAAAGTAGTAGGCTGTGGAGGTGGTGGTGGAAACGCCATAAATAGAATGATTCAAGAAGGCTTAAGAGATGTTGAATTTATAGCTATAAACACTGATAAACAAGCGCTTATGCTTTCACATGCACCAAACAAAATACAAATAGGTGATAAACTTACAAAAGGTTTGGGTGCAGGAGCTAATCCAGAGATAGGTCAAAAAGCTGCAGAAGAGAGTAAAGAAGAGATAACAGAAGCTGTAAAAGGTGCTGATATGGTATTCATAACAGCAGGAATGGGTGGTGGAACTGGTACTGGTGCTGCGCCAGTTGTTGCAGAGATTGCAAAGTCTATGGGTATACTAACAGTAGGTATAGTAACTAAACCTTTTCCATTTGAAGGTAGAAGAAGAATGACTCATGCTGAAATGGGTATACAAAACCTAAAAGAAAAGGTAGATACACTAGTAATAATACCAAATGAGAGATTGTTATCTATGGTAGACAAGAAAACTACCCTTTTAGATTCTTTTAAAAAAGCAGATGATGTTTTAAGACAGGGTGTTCAAGGTATATCAGATCTTATAACAAATCCAGGACTTATAAACTTGGACTTTGCAGATGTAAGAGCGGTCATGGTTGATAAAGGATTAGCACATATGGGTGTAGGAAGTGGAAAAGGTGAGACAAGAGCACAAGATGCAGCTAGAGAAGCAATATCATCTCCATTATTAGAAACATCTATAGTAGGAGCGACAGGAGTGCTATTAAATGTAACAGGAGATGGAGAACTTGGACTTTTAGAAATTAATGAAGCTGCTGAAATAGTTCAAGAAGCGGCAGATCCTGATGCAACAATAATATTTGGAACAGTTATAGACGAAACTTTAAAGGATGAAATAAGAATAACTGTTATAGCTACTGGTTTTGAAAAGGACAGAAATACTAGCTTTAAAAAAGAATCAATTTCTGAGAGAAGAATGGAAAGCTTAGCGAGAGAGACTGAAAGAGAAGAGGTTGCAGCAACTGCAACAACAATAGAAAAGCCTAGAGAAAGAGAACAAGAACAAGATTTAAATATTCCAACTTTCTTAAGAAATCCTAGAAAAAGATTATAATAAAAGTAGTAAAAACCCTTAGAGATATTTCTCTAAGGGTTTTATTATATATTTGGGGAAGTTAAATGAATTTATTGTAAAATGTAGGGGAAAAAATTTTTTGTATTAATATTACAATGTGACAAAATTTTATATAGCAAAGTTTTATAATATTTATAAGAGGTGGTGATATGACAGTATATATAGATATAGTTATAATTGAAAATTTAATTATAAACTATTTTCTTATATTAACAACCACGCAAATTATAGGAATAAAAACTAAAGAAATAAACATGTTTTTAGCTAGTCTTTTAGGAAGTGTGTATACATTGTTTATATTTTTACCTAAATTAAATTTTTTAACCAATATAATAGGAAAATGTATTGTTGTGATCATTATGATGATAATAAGTATTAACAGAAAAAAAGTGGCAGTTATTTTAAAAGCATCTATTACATTTTTTATGATTTCATTTATGTTTGTTGGAATATGTTTTTTCTTTTCATTAATCCAAAATAATTATGATATAACAAAAGCTTTTGTTATAGAAAAGTATTCATCAAAATATTTAATATTTGCAGCAATTATCATATATATTATTTTTAACAGGGTTATATTTTATATAAAAGATAGAATTAGTATATCAAGTTTAATATATGATTTAGAAATGAATATAGATGGAGAGGTAATAAAATTAAAAGGATTTTTAGATACAGGTAACGAACTTGTAGAACCAGTAACTTCTTTGCCTGTGTTAATAGCAGAAAAACATTATTTTGGCAATATTACTTTAGAAGATAAAGAATTATTTAGTATACCTTATAAAGTAGTTAATGGATACAATAATATGATATTTGGATTTAGAGTAAAAAATATAAAAATATATAATAAAAGCAGTAACCTTTTAATTAAAGACGCTATAGTATGTTTTTGTGACCAAAGACTAAGTGGAGATGGAGATTATGAGGCATTATTATCTAGAGGAATGATATAATAAATAGGTAAAAAGGGGGGCAAGCTTTGTTTAAAATTCAACTATTATTAAATAGAGTTATTTCAAAATTAAATGTATTTTGCAAATCAATATATTATGTTGGGGGAACTGATGTATTACCTCCACCTTTAAGTAAAGAAGAAGAGGAGAAATTAGTTTCTGAACTTGCGGCAGGGGATGATAAAACAAAGAGTATATTGATAGAAAGAAATTTAAGACTTGTTGTTTACATTGCAAGAAAATTTGAAAATACTGGGGTTGGTGTTGAGGATTTAGTTTCAGTTGGAACTATTGGCCTTATAAAAGCTGTAAACACGTTTAATCCAGATAAAAAAATAAAGCTTGCAACTTATGCTTCAAGATGTATAGAAAATGAAATACTTATGTATTTAAGAAGAAATAGTAAGGTTAAAGCTGAAATATCTTTTTATGAGCCGCTTAACATAGATTGGGATGGAAATGAACTTTTGTTATCAGATATTTTAGGCACTGAAAATGATACTGTATATAATTTAATAGAAGATGAGGTAGATAGAGAACTTTTGTTTACAGCAATGAAAAATCTATCAAAGAGAGAAAAAGAAATTGTTCAGTTAAGGTTTGGGCTTCAAGGTTACAAAGAAAAAACACAAAAGGAAGTAGCTGATATGCTAGGAATATCGCAATCATATATTTCAAGGCTTGAAAAAAAGATAATAAAAAGATTAAAGAAAGAAATTAATAAAATGATTTAAAGTATAAAATCAACTCTCTTAGGTAATAATTAAAATGCAGAAGTAATTACTTCAAAGGAGTTGATTTTTATTATGATGATAAATAAGGTAGAGATATGTGGTGTAAACACAGCTAAATTGCCATTATTAAAAGAAAAAGAAATGAGGGAACTCCTTTTAAAGATGAAAGATGGAGATAACTTAGCAAGAGAAAAGTTTATTAATGGTAATTTAAGACTAGTTTTAAGTGTTATTCAAAGATTTAATAATAGAGGTGAAAATGTAGATGACCTTTTTCAAGTTGGATGTATAGGTCTTATGAAATCCATAGATAATTTTGATTTAAGTCAAAATGTGAAATTTTCTACTTATGCTGTTCCAATGATAATAGGAGAAATAAGAAGATATTTAAGAGATAATAATTCTATAAGAGTAAGTAGGTCTTTAAGAGATATTGCTTATAGAGCATTGCTTGTTAGAGATAAATTGATAAATGATAATAATAAAGAACCTACCATATCACAAATTGCTAAAGAATTAGATATTCCAAGGGAAGAAGTTGTATTTGCATTGGATGCAATTCAAGATCCAGTATCGTTATTTGAACCTATTTATCACGATGGAGGAGATGCTATATATGTAATGGATCAAATTAGTGATTCAAAAAATCAAGATGAAAATTGGCTTCAAAATATTTCAGTAAAAGAGGCTATGAAAAAATTAAATGATAGGGAAAAATTAATTTTGACCCTTAGATTTTTTAATGGTAGAACTCAAATGGAAGTAGCTGATGAAATTGGAATTTCTCAAGCACAAGTATCTAGATTAGAGAAAATAGCATTAAAACATATGAAAAAATATGTATAGAGCCTAATTTTAGGCTCTATTTTTATATGATGAAACATATTAATAATATGATAAATTAGATAACTTAATAATAAATAAGTATACAATAGCATATAAATACTTATGGGGGAGGTTTGTTATGGAGGAAATGTTATTTTCATTAAATAACTTAAGGAGTATGGAGGTTATAGATTTTAATAAAGGAAAAAAGCTTGGTCATATAATTGATGTAAAGATAGATTCTGATTTAAATAAAATATTATCTATAATAATACCAGAGGAAAAGACATCATGGTTTGGAAAATCAGAAGATATAGAAATACTATGGGAAAACGTGATTAAAGTTGGAATTGATGTTATACTAGTTAAAGTGGAAAATGATAATAGATATGATGTGGATAAATATATGTAGAAATTACATGAAAAAAAATGTATAATAAAAATACAGTTTTATAGAAGGATGTGAAAGTAGATGAGATGTCCTTATTGCTCCTATGAGGAAAGTAAAGTAGTAGATTCAAGAGCTACTGATGATTATACGGCTATAAGAAGAAGAAGAGAGTGTTTAAGATGCTCAAAGAGGTATACAACATATGAAAAAGTTGAGGATATACCTATATTAGTAATAAAAAAAGATTCTATAAGAGAAACTTTTAATAAAGATAAAATAATGAGTGGCATAGTAAAAGCATGCCAAAAGAGACCTGTTTCCAGAAGTCAAATGCAAAACATAGTTGATGATATAGAAAAAAACATAAGTAACAAAATGATAGTGGAAATAAAATCAGAAGATATAGGCGAAATGGTTATGGAGAGATTAAAAAATGTTGATGAGGTATCTTATGTAAGATTTGCATCTGTTTATAGGCAATTTAAAGATATAAATACCTTTATGGAAGAAATAAAGAATTTAATGAAGTAAAGAAGGTAGGCTGTAGAGTCACTACAGTTTACCTTTTTTGCTTCATTTGTGATAAAATAAAACAATACAATAAATTAAGAAAGGAAAAAATATGAAAGAATTAATTAAAGATGATATGAAATTTTTAAGTTTCAACGATGATAACGTATCTATTAACTTTTCAACGGCTTTTAATAAAATTGATTTTAAAAAGAGTACTATAGAAGGGAAGAAAAATATTGAAAGATTAGAGAATATTTTTGCTTTAGATAATGTATTATATTTGAATCAAATTCATAGCGATAAGATAATAGATTGTAAGGATAATTTGATAGCTCCAAAAGGAGAGATTGATGGAGATGCTATAATTACAAATAAAAAGAATGTAGGTATTGGAGTATTTGCTGCAGATTGCACTCCTGTTATAGTTTATGATAAAGAAAAACAAGTTATAGCAGCTGTTCATAGTGGATGGAGAGGAACTTTTGATGAGATAGCTAAAAAGACTTGTAAATATATGATTGATAATTATGGATGCAATAATTTAGATGTTATAATAGGACCTCACATAAGACAATGTTGTTATGAAGTTAGTAGAGAATTAGCAGAAAAATTTCAAAGAAAATTTGGTAATGAAGTTGTAGATAACAGAAACCTAAGTTTAGAAAAGTGTATAATAAGTCAATTAAGTGGGATTGTAAATATGATAAATATAAAATCTTTAGGTAAATGTACTTTTTGTGATACATCTGAAGAATTTCATAGTTTTAGAAAAACAGGAGAAAATTCTGGAAGGTTATTTGCTTTTATATTCCTAAAATAAATGATTTTAAGAGGTACGACACATGAGAAAGAAAATAGTTATATCTATTAGTGCTATCATAATATTATCTCTTATTATTATGACTGGGTTATATTTTGGAATATCTAACTATAGATATATACAAAACTCTAAAAGTGTTTTATTAGAATATGATAAAATATTAGAGGTATTAATAGATAATAATATAAGTTTAAATGATGAACTTAGTTTTCTTAAAAATAGTGATGTTAGAGTGACGTATATAAGTGCTAACGATACAGTTTTATTTGATAGTTACAAAGACTCAAATAAGGATACACATGCAGATGCTATAGAAGTTGAAGAGGCCATGAAAAATGGTTATGGAAGTAGTATAAGGTATAGTAATGAAGTTAATAAGGAAATGGTGTATTATGCTTTAAAATTAAGTAATGGAAGTGTAATAAGAACATCAATGCCGTTAGATAGTGCTATAATATTTAAAGATATAAATATTGGGTATTACTTGATTGCCTTATTAATATCTATTTTAATAGCAGTACTTTTATCTATTAGAATTACTAAAGTTATACTAAATCCGTTGAAAGAATTAGAAAATACAACCTCTAAGATTGCAAATGGAGAATTAAGTAAAAGAGTAAGTATAAAAACAATAGATGAATTTGGAATGCTTGGAAAAAGTTTTAACAATATGGCTGATAGGTTAGAGGAGAGTATTTCTGAATCATTAGACAAACAAAACAAATTAGAAGCAATACTTAAAAGCATGGATAGTGGAGTAGTTGCAGTAGATAGTGAATTAAAAGTCATAATGATTAATCCATACGCTAAAAAAATATTTGGTGTAAGAGGAGATATAATAGGTAAAAAATTTAGTAGATATATAATGGAAGATAATATATTAAATGTTCTTAAAAATAGTGAAGATAGAGTTGAGGTATTAATAAGATATCCTGAAATTAGAAATTTAAGAATAAGAACAGCAAATATAATAAATGGTGAAGATAAGATTGGAACAGTTGCAGTAGTTCAAGATATAACTGATATAAAAAGGCTTGAAAATATGCGAAGTCAATTTGTTGCAAATATATCTCATGAATTAAAAACACCATTAACTTCAATTAAAGGATTTGCTGAAACCCTAAGATATGTAGATGATGATGAAACGAGAAATAAATTTTTAGATATTATAGATGAAGAATCGGATAGATTAGCAAGGCTAATTGGTGATATATTAATTTTATATGATATTGAACAAAATAGAGATCCTGTTTATGAAGCATTTTCCACGAAAGATATAATACAAAATGTAGAACTTCTTGTTATGAGAGAAGCAAAGAATAAGAATATATCAATAAGTGTAGATGCAGAAGATGATATAGAACTTATAGGAGATAGAGATAAGTTTAAGCAAATGCTTATTAACTTAGTTTATAATGCAGTAAAATATACAGAGCCCAATGGAAGTGTTATGGTTTCTAGCTTTAAGGATAAACGTGATTTTGTACTAACTGTAAAAGATACTGGTATTGGTATAAGCAAAGAGGATTTACCAAGAATATTTGAAAGGTTTTATAGAGTTGATAAGGCGAGAAGTAGAAACAGTGGCGGAACAGGTTTGGGACTTGCAATAGTAAAACATATTGCTATAAGCTTTAATGGTGTTATTGATGTTAAAAGTACACTTGGAAAAGGAACAACATTTATAATTAAAATTCCTATATCAAGAGATTTTACTTAAAACATAATTTAAAATAAAAGGTGATTAAAATTTCTATAAGTTGACTATAATATTTAATTAAGGTAATATATCATAGATAGTATTAAAGCAGGGGTGAATCATATGAAAAATAAGATATCCAAGGTAATTGAAGGCGGTATTGCAGAAGAACTTGGTATTGAAGTTGGAGATGTACTATTATCTATAAATGGAGTAGAAATTGTTGATATTATAGATTATAAATTTTTATTGGCAGATGATTATTTAGAAGTAGAAGTTTTAAAACCTAATAATGAAATTTGGGAATTTGAAATAGAAAAAGATTATGAAGAAGATTTAGGGGTAGAGTTTGAGCAAGTAATTTTAGATAAAGCGAAAAGTTGCAGTAATAAATGCATGTTTTGCTTTATAGATCAACTCCCAAAAGGCATGAGAGAAACTTTATATTTTAAAGATGATGATTCTAGACTATCATTTTTACAAGGAAATTTTGTAACTCTTACAAATATGAAAGATGAAGATATAGATAGAATAATAAGGTATAGAATAAGTCCTATAAATGTGTCTGTGCATACAACTAATCCTGAACTTAGAGTTAAAATGTTAAGTAATAAATTTGCAGGAAATGTATACGAGAGGTTAAAAAAGTTAGCAGATGCTAATATAGAAATAAATGCACAAATAGTTACTGTTCCAGGGGTTAATAATGGAGAGGAACTTATAAAAACTGTGGAAGATTTATATAAACTTTATCCATCAATACAAAATATAGCTGCAGTTCCTATTGGAATAACAAAGTTTAGACAAGGATTAAAAGAAGTTACTATATTTGATGAAGAAAGTTCAAGAAGAGAAATTAAAAATATTGAAAAGCTTCAGAAAAAGTATATAAAGGAAATAGGTTCACCGTTTGTTAGACTTGCTGATGAATTTTATGTCATGGCAAAAGAAGAAATTCCAAGTGATGATTTTTATGGGGAGTATGAACAGTTACAAGATGGAATTGGAATGATTAGATATTTAAGAAGTTCCATAAAAAATACCATTGATTCATTAAATATGGGAAAAGGATCATTTACAATGATAACTGGAACATCTGCTTATGACGAAATAAAAAGTGTTGCAGATATTATACAAAATAAAAATTCTAGAATAAAGATAGATTGCTATAAAATCATTAATAATTTCTTTGGAGAAACTATAACAGTTGCAGGTCTCTTAACAGGAGTAGACATAATTGAGCAATTAAAAGAAAAGATAAACACAAAATATCTTATAATGTCTGATAATATGTTTAGACAAGGTTATGAAGAAGGTAGCATAGAAGAAAAAATAATGCTAGATGATTATAAAATAAAAGATATAGAAAATGCTTTAGATGTTAAAGTTATAGTTTGTAAATATACAGGGGAAGATTTAATAGAGTTAATAAATAAACATTTGGAGGAGGAATAAATTATGGCAAAACCTATAGTGGCAATAGTTGGTAGACCTAATGTTGGAAAGTCAACTTTATTTAATAAACTAGCTGGAAAGAGAATATCAATAGTTCAAGATACACCAGGAGTTACAAGGGATAGAATATATGCAGAGGCAGAATGGTTAAATTATAAATTTACAATGATAGATACTGGTGGAATAGAGCCAGAGAGTAGCGATATTATAATAAAACAAATGAGAAGACAGGCTCAAATTGCAATAGAAATGGCAGATGTTATTTTATTTATTGTTGATGGTAAGGAAGGTCTTACGGCATCAGATATTGAGGTTGCTCAAATGCTTAGAAAAAGCAAGAAGAGAATAGTTTTAGCAGTAAACAAAATAGATAATCTAAAAGATGAAGATAACTCTTATGAGTTTTATAATTTAGGGATTGGAGATCCAGTTACAATATCAGCAGCACAAGGTAAAGGACTTGGAGATTTATTAGATGAAGTAGTAAAAGATTTTGATGCTTTAATGGAAGAGGAACAGGATGATGAATATATAAGGATTGCCATGATAGGAAAACCTAACGTTGGAAAGTCATCTCTTATAAATAGACTTTTAGGAGAAGATAGAAATATAGTTAGTAATGTTCCTGGAACAACAAGAGATGCAATAGATAGTTATCTTGAAACAGAAGAGGGAAAATTCATTTTAATAGATACAGCTGGTCTTAGAAGAAAGAGCAAGGTTAAAGAAGAAATTGAAAGATATAGTGTAGTTAGGACTTATGCAGCTATTGAAAGAGCTGATGTTTGTATTCTTATGATAGATGCTAATGAAGGAATTACAGAACAGGATGAAAAAATAGTAGGTTATGCACATGAGCTTAACAAAGCTATTATGGTTGTAGTTAATAAATGGGATTTGATAGAAAAAGATGATAAAACTTTATCAAATTATCAAAAAGATTTGCAACAAAATCTTAAATTTATGCCTTATGCTCAATATATGTTTATTTCAGCTCTTACAGGACAAAGAGTTAATAAAATATTAAAAGTTGCTAAAGGGTGTTATGATAATTATTGTAAGAGAGTTTCTACTGGAATATTAAATGAGGTAATAAATAAAGCAATACTTATGAAGGAACCACCAGTGGTTGGGCTTAAAAGAATAAAAATATATTATGCAACACAAGTTGCAACAAAACCGCCAAAATTTGTCTTCTTTGTTAATGATGTAAATGCATCACATTTTTCTTATGAAAGATATCTAGAAAATCAATTAAGAGATAGTTTTGACTTTAAAGGAACAGGTATTGAAATAGAATATAGACAAAGAAAGGAATAGATGTTTATGAGTAAAGTGACTTTTTTAGGAGGAGGCAGTTTTGGAACTGCCTTAGCAATATTGTTAGGAAATAAAGGAAATGATATCTCCATATGGGATAGAGATTTAAAAGTTGTTAATGATATAAATAGAAATAGAAAAAATGATAAATATATTAAGGGGTTAAATATTCCTTTAAATGTCACAGCTTATACAAATATTGATGATTCTTTGAAAGATAGCGAATATGTAGTTTTAGCAGTTCCATCTCATGTTATTAGAAAGCTTTGTAAAACAATAAAAAATAAAGTCAAAAAAGATGTAATAATAGTAAATATAGCAAAAGGAATTGAAGAAGGAAGTAATTTAAGGTTATCGCAGGTTATAGAAGAAGAACTTCCTAAAAATCCAGTAGTTATTTTATCAGGACCTAGCCATGCTGAAGAAGTAGCTTTTGAAATGCCAACGACAATGGTTGTAACATCTAATAAGATGGAGTACGCAGATAAAGTCCAAGATCTTTTTATGAATAAACATTTGAGAATATATACAAATGATGACATAATAGGAGTTGAGGTAGGCGGTGCTGTTAAAAATATAATAGCATTAGCTGCTGGTGTTTTAGATGGTATAGGATATGGAGATAATGCAAAAGCAGCTCTTATGACAAGAAGCATGGCTGAAATTGCTAGAGTTGGAGTTACACTTGGAGGAAAAATGGAAACATTTTTTGGATTAACCGGAATGGGGGATTTAATAGTTACTTGTACTAGTATCCATTCAAGAAATAGGAGAGCTGGAATATTAATTGGAAAGGGAAAAACCATGGATGAGGCAGTTGAAGAAGTCGGAATGGTTGTTGAAGGAATAAAAGCTTGTAGAGCTTTCTATTCGATAAAAGAGAACAAGCATGTTAATATGCCGATAACTGATATGGCTTATAAGGTTTTATTTAATAATAAATGTCCTAGAGAAGCTGTTAGGGAACTTATGGAAAGAGATAAAAAAAGTGAAGTTATATAATATTTAAAATAAAGATACCTTAAAGTGAATTTTTAAGGTATCTTTATTTTTTTTAAGCATATATATTTAAATGTAAAGTTGTATACAGAAAAATAAGAAGATTAATTATTTTAGTATACTTTTACGGGAATTTTAATATATATATTATTGGATTAATAAAAATAGGAGGGTATAGTATTTTGGATGGCTTTAACATATATAAAGATATAGCAGAGAGAACTCAAGGTGATATTTATGTTGGTGTTGTTGGTCCTGTAAGAACAGGAAAGTCTACTTTTATAAAAAGATTTATGGATCTTATGGTTATACCAAAAATTGAGAATACTTACAAGAAGGAAAGAGCAAAGGATGAACTTCCACAAAGCGGGTCTGGAAAAATGATTCATACAACTGAGCCAAAGTTTGTTCCAAATGAGGCTATTGAAATAAGTTTAGATGATGGAATAAAATTCAATGTAAGAATGGTGGATTGTGTTGGGTATATAGTAAAAGGAGCGCTTGGTATTTTTGATGGAGAAGATACTAAAATGGTGCACACTCCTTGGTTTGATTATGAAATACCTTTTGAAGATGCAGCAGAAATTGGTACAAGAAAAGTAATAACAGATCATTCGACAATAGGCTTTTTAATAACTACAGATGGGAGTATAACTGGAATAAATAGGGATGATTATTTAGATGCGGAAGAAAGAGTTGTAAATGAATTAAAGTCTATAAATAAACCATTTATAATAGTACTTAATACATCAAAACCAAATGCAACAGAAACAATAAAGCTTAAAGATGAGCTTGAAGAAAAATATAATGTTCCAGTTCAAATAATGAATATATCAGTTATGACTGAATCAGACATAAATTTATTATTTACAAAAGTACTTAAGGAATTTCCTATTAAAGAAATAAATATAAATATGCCAGAGTGGATAGAAAAGTTAGAAGCAACTCATTGGTTAAAAGTTAATTTTTTGAACATAGTAAAAGATATGTGTAAAAACATAACTAAAGTAAGAGATATAAAGGCTTGTTTAGATTCTTATAGCGAAGAAGATTTTTTAGGTTTAACAGATATTTATGAGATGGATTTAGGTAGTGGTATTGCCAATATTAAAATGTCTCCTAAACAGGATATTTTTTATAAAATGATAAGCGAAATTTGCGATATAGACTTAAAAGATGAAAGTGAACTTTTAAGTCTTATAAAGGAATTAAATCATGCAAAGATTGAATATGATAAAGTTTCAGAAGCCCTAAATGATGTGATGGAAACAGGTTATGGTCTTGTGGCACCACAACTTTCAGAAATGAAATTTGAGAAACCAGATATAGATAAACAAGGTTCAAAATATGTTGTAAAGCTTAAAGCAAGTGCGCCAAGTCTTCATCTTATAAAAGCTGATGTTCAGACAGAAATATGCCCTATAATGGGAACAGAAAAAGAGACACAGGAAGTATTTAAGACGTTATTAGAACAGTTTGAAAGTGATCCTGAGAAGCTTTGGCAAAGTAATATGTTTGGAAAATCTTTAGAGGTTTTAGTTAAAGAAGGTCTTCAAAATAAGCTTTATAGAATGCCAGAGGATATTCAAGCTAAAATTCAAAAAACTCTTCAAAAGATAGTTAATGAAGGGGACGGAAATTTAATTTGCATTATATTTTAAAATAAAAGGTTAAAGAGGTGTAAAAAATATATACTTCTTTAACCTTTTTACTTTGAAATAAATATAAGAGGTAGTATAATTTCACATATAACAAAAGATTTTATATTTAGGAGGATTATAAATGAAGAAAAAAATAGCAGTAATATTTAATGGTGGAACTATATCTATGAAAGTTGATGAAAAAATAAAGGCAGCAGTTCCAAGCCTTACTGGAGAAGAAATAATGAAGATGGTAACAGGGATTGAAAGTCATGTAAATATAGAAACGCATAATTTTTCGTCTCTTCCAAGTCCGCATGTTACACCACAGATAATGTTAAAGCTTTCTAAATTCATAACGTCTTTAAGTGAAAGAAATGATATAGACGGAATTGTAGTAACCCATGGTACTGATACATTAGAAGAAACATCATATATGGTTAATTTAACAACTAATACACAAAAACCAATAGTATTTACAGGAGCAATGAGGAGTGGATCGGAATTAGGTTATGATGGGCCTTCAAATTTAGCTGATGCTATCTTTACTGCTGCCAATGATGAATCTAAAGGAAGAGGAGTATTGATATGTTTTAACGGAGAATTAAATAGTGCATCAGAAGTTACAAAAGCTAATTCTATGGCTTTAAATGCTTTTAAGACTCCCAATTTTGGACCCATAGGAATAGTAGATAATGATAATGCAATATTTTATAGGAGGTCTGTCAAAGAGGAATATATACCAGTTAACTCTATAGAAAAGAAAGTTGCTATTATAAAATGTGCAGCAGGGATGGATTCTGAATTCTTAAAATATTGTGTAGATAGTGGATATGACGGAATAATACTAGAAGCTTTAGGTAGAGGAAATGTTCCTCCAGAAATGGTAGAGGGAATTAAAGAGTGTTTAGATAAGAAAATAGTTGTTATTTTGACGTCTAGATGTTTTGAAGGAAGAGTTTTTGCATCATATGGATATTTAGGAGGAGGTAAACAATTGAGAGATTTAGGGGTGATTTTTGGGGATAATCTTCCAAGTCAAAAAGCAAGGATAAAATTATTAGCACTTTTAAGTTTTAGTAATGATTTAATGTATATAAAACACAGCTTTGAACAAGAGAAGTATTTAAAATTATAAACATTATATTAAATTTATATTAATAATATTCGGATAATATTGACTTTAGGCAATGTATATAATATTATAAATTCGTAAAAATAATACAAAAATATTAATTTAAAGAATTAAATATATTTTTTTATATTTATTATACTTGTTTATTTTTCAAACAAACATTGGGAGGAATTATTTTGGGAAAAGAGTTACGAACATTGCCTGAAGATAAAAAAGATTACAAAAGAGAAATAATAGCGGGTACAACAAGTTTTTTAGCAATGGCTTACATAATAGCTGTAAATCCATCTATCTTGAGTGCAACAGGAATGCCACAAGGAGCGTTGGTTACAGCTACATGTTTGTCAGCTGCATTTTCATGTATACTTATGGGGTTATATGCAAAGCTTCCGATTGGATTGGCATCTGGTATGGGACTTAATGCTTTTTTTGCATTTTCCGTAGTAATTGGCAAGGGAATTTCATGGGATATAGCATTAACAGCAGTTTTTGTTGAAGGAATAATTTTTATATTATTATCATTGTTTAAAGTACGGGAGGCGGTAGTTGATGCAATACCGCTTAATTTAAAATATGCAGTAACAGGTGGAATAGGTTTATTTATAGCTTTTGTAGGTTTTAATGGGGCAGGGCTTGTTGTTTCTGATGAATCCACAAAGGTTGCTATGGGGAATTTTTTCTCTCCAACAGTACTGATTGCTGTGATAGGTCTTATAGTTATAGTAATACTTGAAAAAAAGAAAGTTAAAGGGTCTATGCTTATAGGTATTGTAATATCAACAGTTATGGCATGGGGATATGCAATTTTAAGACCAGAGTCAGCAAATTTGCTAGGAATAAGTGTTCCAAGTGGGATTTTTAAATTTGAATCTTTAGCTCCAATAGCTGGAAAGATAGATTTTTCTTATTTAACAACTCCAGAAAATATATTTAATTTTGCTGTTATTGTACTTACTTTTTTATTTGTAGATTTCTTTGATACTGTTGGAACTTTAGTTGGAGTAGCATCAAGGGCTAATATGCTAGATAAAGATGGAAGAGTACCTAATGCAGGGAAAGCACTTTTAGTTGATGCTTTAGGAACAACGGCTGGAGCTCTTATGGGAACATCTGCTGTGACTACTTATGTAGAAAGTGCAACAGGTGTTGAAGAAGGGGGAAGAACAGGATTAACTGCTATAACAATAGGTGTATTATTTTTTATAGCAACATTTTTTTCGCCAGTATTTATAGCAGTACCAACCTGTGCGACAGCACCAGCTCTAATATATGTTGGATATTTAATGCTTGGAAGTATAGTTAAAATAGATTTTTCAGACATAACAGAAGCTGTACCAGCTTTTTTAACAATAGCTTTGATGCCACTTACTTATAGTATAGGTGATGGGTTAACAGTTGGGGTTTTAGTTTATGTAGTTTTAAATATATTGAACAATATATTTACTAAAGAAAAGTCTAAGAAAAAACCATTATCAAAAGTGATGATAATTTTAGGTTTTGTATTTATATTAAAACTGATATTACCTTTGATATCTTAAAAGATATTGCCATAATAGTTATCTTAATAAATATTAATTTTAAGATAACTGTTATGGTCTTTTTTATATAAATGTTAATAATTTATTAATAAAATATTGACTAAATATTATTTATAAATTAAAGTATTTTATATCTATTAAATATGATACATATGTAATTTGAAAATTAAAATGCATTTTACCTTGTATTTATTAAATAACTAATTCAAAAGAGAGGAGTTCTTTTATGGTTAAGAGTATGACTGGCTTTGGAAGGGCATCTAGTGGCGAGGATAGTGATAAAAACTTTTCTATAGAAATTAAAAGCGTAAATCACAGATATTTAGATATAAATATTAAAATGCCTAAAACATTTGTGTCTTTAGAAGAAAAAATTAGAAGGTTAATATCAGAAAGACTAAGCCGAGGAAAAGTAGATGTATTTATAAATCTTAAAGATTATAGTAAAGCACAAGGAAGAGCTAAAGTTAATTTAGAGTTTGCTAAAAGTTATGTTAAGTGTTTGAATTCTCTTAAAAATGAGTTTAAAGATTTAGAAGATGATATTAAATTATCTATGATTGTAAAACACCCAGAGGTTATAGTTATAGAAGAAAAAGAAGAAGATTTAGAAAAAATTTGGAATGATATAGAGGGTGTGTTAAGTGAAGCCATAGATGGAATTGTAGCTATGAGAGTAAATGAAGGTGAAAAATTAGCAAAAGATATTTTAGAAAAATCTTTTAAAATAGAAAAATTAGTTAATTTTATCGAATTAAAATCATCTGTGGTTGTTGAAAATTATAGAGAAAAACTTAAAGAAAGACTTAAAGACTTTTTAGGAAATGTAGATATAGATGAGACTAGGCTTGCGACAGAAGTTGTAATATTTGCAGATAAAGCTACTATAGATGAAGAAATAATAAGGTTAAAAAGCCATATAAGTCAATTAAGAGAAAGCCTATCTTTTAAAGAATCAATTGGTAGAAAATTAGATTTTTTAGTGCAAGAGATGAACAGAGAAGCAAATACAATAGCTTCAAAATCTAATGATTTAGAAATAACTAATAGTGTTATAGATATTAAAAATATTATAGAAAAAATTAGAGAGCAAGTACAAAATATTGAATAACGGGAGGAATAAAATGGGTATAAAGCTAATAAATATTGGTTTTGGAAATATAGTTTCTGCAAATAGATTAATTGCAATAGTTAGTCCAGAGTCTGCTCCAATAAAAAGGATAATTCAAGAGGCCAGAGATAGAGGTATGCTTATTGATGCAACATATGGAAGAAGAACTAGGGCTGTTATAATAACTGATTCAGATCATGTTATATTATCAGCAGTTCAACCAGAAACTGTTGCACATAGACTTTCAACAAAAGATGAAGTAATAGAAGAGGATGATGAATAACATGAGGCACTGTAATAAAGGATTATTAATAGTTATATCAGGGCCATCAGGTGCAGGAAAAGGAACTATATGTAAAGCACTATTAGAAAAAAGACAGGATATAGAAGTTTCAGTATCAGCGACTACAAGAAATCCGAGAGATGGCGAAATAGATGGTGTAAATTATCATTTTCTAAAAAAAGAAGATTTTTTAAAAAAGCTAGAACAAGGTGATTTCTTAGAATATGCTCAAGTTTATGGGAATTTTTATGGTACTCCTAAATCTAATGTTGAAGAAGTTTTAGAATCAGGAAAAAATGTGATTTTAGAAATAGATATACAAGGTGCACTAAAGGTAAAAGAAAAGGCTACGGAAGGAGTATTTATATTTATATTACCTCCTTCTATGGAAGAACTTAAACAAAGAATAATAAAAAGAGGTAGCGAAACTCCAGAGAGTTTAATGACTAGATTTAAGTCAGCTTACCAAGAAATAAATTATGTATCAAAATATAATTATGCTGTAGTAAATGATAATGTAGAGGATGCAGTTCACAAAATAGAATGCATATTAACTGCAGAGATGTGTAGAGTAGATAGATTAAAAGAGACTGTAATAGAGTCAAAGGAGGATATTATTCATGAACAACTCTATGATTAATCCATCAATAGTGGATTTATTAGAAAAAGTAGACAATAGATATTCATTAGTTATAATAACATCAAAAAGAGCAAGACAAATAATAGATGGGTCTGAGGCTTATGTAACTGTACCATCAAACAAGCCACTTACAGTTGCTATAAACGAAGTTAATGATGGCTTCGTTAAATATGAGAATGTTAAAAATGATAATGAATAATAAAAAAGTATTATTAGGTGTAAGTGGTGGAATAGCTGTTTATAAGGCTTTAGATGTTATAAGTAGATTAAAGAAAAAGGGAATAGAAGTAAAAGTTATAATGACTAAATCAGCTACAGAATTTGTAACTCCTTTATCTTTTCAATCCCTAAGTGAAAATCCTGTGGTAATTGATATGTTTGATGAACCAAAGGCATGGGAAATACAACATATATCTTTAGCTAAATGGGCAGATTTAGTTGTGGTAGTTCCAGCTACTGCTAATATAATAGGGAAAGTTGCAAATGGTATAGCAGATGATATGTTATCTACAACTATTATGGCAACAAAAGCTGAAGTTATTTTTTGCCCAGCTATGAATACAAATATGTATGAAAATAAAATAGTTCAAAAAAATATGGCTACTTTAAAAGATTTGGGTTATGGTTTTATAAATCCAGCAAGTGGAAGACTAGCTTGTGGTGATATAGGACGTGGAAAACTTGAAAATACTGAGATAATTGCAGAGAAAATTATAAAGAAATTAAGTTCTAAAAGTAGAGATTTTGAAGGAAAAAATGTTTTAGTAACAGCAGGTCCTACCATAGTTCCAATAGATCCTGTAAGATACTTAACTAATAGATCAACTGGTAAAATGGGATATGAAATAGCCAAAGAAGCTAGAGATAGAGGAGCAAATGTTACTTTAATATCAGGACCTACTAGTTTAGATATCCCAACAGGTATTAACTTTATTAAAGTTAATACAAATGAAGAAATGCTTAATGCTGTACTTGATAACTTTAATGATAGCAACATAGTAGTAAAATCTGCTGCTGTGGCTGATTTTAATGTTAAAGAGTATAGTAAAGAAAAAATAAAAAAAACAGATTCTAATTTAGTTATAGAATTAGAAAGAGATAAAGATATTTTAGAAACTTTAGGTAAGCAGAAAACAAATCAAATAATAGTTGGTTTTGCAGCAGAAAGTAGCAATGTTATAGAAAATGCTAAAGCCAAACTAAAGAGGAAAAATATAGATTATATAGTAGCTAATGATATTACATCAAATGATACAGGCTTTGCATCAGATGATAATAAAGTTACTATAATAAGTAGTTTAGGGGATGTTATTTCTTTAGATAAAATGTCTAAAAGAGAAGTAGCAAAAAACATATTTGATATGATAAAAGGGCGCTAAGAGCGCCTTTTTATTCTATATACATATAGAGGATGATTTTTATGTATAATTTTGCGCAGGTTATAATAAATAGTGATGCTTTGCAAGTTGATAAGCCTTTTACATATAAGATAAGACCAGAGATGAGAGAAAAAATAAAAATCGGTTATAGGGTTTTGGTTTGCTTTGGAGCAGGTAATAAAAAAGTAGAAGGATTTGTTATAGGACTTTTAAATGATGTTTATGAAAAAAAATCTAATATAAGATATAAATATATAACGAAACTTTGTGATGAGGAAGCACTTTTAACAGAAGATGATTTTAAGATTGTAAATTTTTTAAGAGAAAAATATATGTGTAAATATATAGATGCTATAAGGATTTTGATTCCATATAGAATAATGGGAGGAAATACAACAAAAACCAAATCTGTGGTATTTTTCTCAAAAGAAATTGATAATATGACTTTACAACAAAAGGAAGCTTTAAACCATATAAAAAAATATAGTGGAAAATTTAACAAAATAGAATTAACTACTAAAACGAATATATCAGCGTATATGATAAACAAACTTATAAAGCTTGGTGCTTTAGAAATAAAGGAAATAGATATTAGTAGGATAGTAAATAGAGAATTTCCTGTTTATCCACCTAAAAAGTTAAATGAAGAGCAAATAAATGCTTATGATAAAATATTAGATACTAAAAAATCTGTTTCTTTATTAAATGGTGTAACAGGTAGTGGAAAAACAGAGGTTTATATGAACCTTGTAAGTTATATGCTTTTATTAGACAAAACTTGTTTAATATTAGTTCCTGAGATTTCTTTAACACCTCAAATGATAGAACGTTTTAAAGGAAGATTTGGAAATGATGTAGCAGTTTTTCATAGTAAGCTTTCTACTGGTGAGAGATATGATCAGTGGTATAGGGTTAAAAATAGAGAAGTAAGTCTTGTAGTTGGAACAAGGTCAGCTTTATTTTTACCATTTAAAGATTTAGGGCTTATTATTGTTGATGAGGAACATGATAGAAGCTATAAATCAGATATGAATCCTAAATATAATACTATAGAAGTATGCGAATTTTTTGCGAAAATTAAAGGGTGTAAGGTTGTGTTAGGGTCTGCAACACCTAGTATAGAGAGTTTTTATAAAGCCTTAAATGGTGAATATGAACTTGTGATGATTAACAAGAGAGCAAATAATAAAAAACTTCCTAGCGTAGAATTAGTGGATATGAGGGAAGAACTTAAAAATAATAATAAATCTATATTTAGTAGAAAATTATTTGAAAAAATAAATGATAGATTAAATAAAAATGAACAAATTATATTATTTTTAAATAGAAGAGGTTTTTCAACATTCGTTTCTTGTAGAAGTTGTGGTTATGTGTTTAAATGTGAGAATTGTGATATATCAATGACATATCATAATAATGGATATTTAGTTTGCCATTATTGTGGAAGACGAGAAAAAATAAAAACAACATGCCCTAAATGTGGAAGTACTTATGTGAAATACTTTGGGGCGGGAACGGAAAAGGTTCAAGAGATTGTAAAAAAATACTTTCCAAACGCTAGGGTGCTAAGATTGGATGTAGATACTACAAGAAGAAAAAATTCTTATGAAGCTATATACAATTCTTTTAAAAACAAAGAGGCTGATATATTAATAGGAACACAAATGGTAACAAAGGGGTTTGATTTTGAAAATGTTACTTTAGTTGGGGTAATAACAGCGGATATGGCGTTGAATCTTCCAGATTATAGGTCAAGTGAAAGAACATTTCAGATGTTAACGCAAGTAAGCGGAAGGGCAGGGAGAGGAGAAAAATCCGGAGAAGTTATAATACAGACTTATTCTCCACAAAATTATGCTATTTATCTAGCTAAGGATAGTGATTATAATGAATTTTTTAAAAGAGAAATAGTTATAAGAAAAAGTTTAGATTATCCACCTTTTAGTAAAATATTAATAATAAATATGGCAGGAGAGTCAGAAAAGAAAATTGAAATATTTAGTAAAAAATTAAAAAAAAGTTTACAAATGGTTTTAAAAGGGCATGATGAAGTACATATATATAATCCAGGTGCGTGTCCTATAAGCAAAATAAATAATATTTATAGATGGCAAATGATGATAAAAGGCAATTTTAGTGATATAATAACTGATAAAATAAAGAAAAATGTTTATGAAAATACAAAAAATATTTATAATGAAATAAGGGTTTCTTTAGATATAAACCCCAATAGTTTAATGTAAGGAGGAATATTTATGGCTATTAGAAATCTTAGGATTAATGAAGATGAAGTGCTTAGAAAGAAATGTAGGGAAGTAGATAATATAACAGATAGAATAAAAATAACTATAAAAGATATGATAGAGACTATGTATGACAAAAATGGTGTGGGTCTTGCAGCTCCTCAAGTTGGAATACTTAGAAGAATATTTGTTATAGATGCTCAAGACGGCGAAGGGATAAGAGTATTTATAAATCCTCAAATACTAGAGACTAAAGGTTCGCAAAAAGATATAGAAGGATGTTTAAGTCTTCCAGGACGCGAAAATGAAGTTGAAAGAGCAAACTATGTGAAAATAAAAGCATTAGATGAAAATGGTGAAGAATTTGTATTAGAAGGAGAAGGACTTCTAGCAAGAGCTATTCAACATGAAAATGATCATTTAGATGGAATATTATTTATAGATAGATAAAATAAGGAGAGAAGTTTTATGAATATAGCGTTTATGGGTACGCCGGATTTTGCTGTACCTTCTTTAGAATTATTAATAAAAGAGTTTGGTGTTAAAGCAGTTTTTACGCAACCTGATAGACCAAAGGGAAGAGGTAAAAAGTTAGCTATGTCGCCTGTAAAAGAGGTTGCTATGCAAAATAATATACCAGTTTATCAACCTTTAAAAATAAGAAATGATGAAGAATCTATGACAGTTTTAAAAAATTTAGATTTGGATTTTATAATAGTAGTAGCTTTTGGTCAAATATTACCAAAGGAAATTTTAGATATACCTAAATATGGTTGTATAAATTTACATGGTTCTCTTTTACCTAAATATAGAGGTGCAGCTCCTATTCAGTGGAGTGTTATAAATGGGGAAACTTTAGCTGGAAACACAACTATGCTTATGGATGTTGGATTGGATACAGGGGATATGCTACTTACAAATAAAGTTGAAGTGACTCCTGATATGACCTCTGGTGAACTTTATGAAATTTTAAAAGTTACAGGAGCAGATCTTTTAATTAATACTATAAATGAACTTGCACAGGGGAATATAAAACCTAAAAAACAAGATGATAGTAAGAGCTCGTATGCTTCAATGTTAAATAAAGATATTGCTAAAATAAATTGGAATTTAAGTGCACAGAAAATTCATAACTTAATAAGAGGATTAAATCCTTGGCCAATAGCTACTACAACTTATGGAGATTTAACCATGAAAATTTATAAATCTCATGTAGAAAATGTAAATTCAGAAAAAGTTCCAGGGACTATAATATCAGTTGATAAAAATGGAATAAAAGTTGCTACAGAAGAAGGGGTTTTAGTGATAGAAAAGCTTCAATTTCCAAATGGTAAACCACTTTTCGTTGAGCAGTTTATAAATGGTAATAAAATAGATATAGGTACTATATTAAAATAATAGTATATTATAAATAAAATATTAGGGATAGGGAGTGAAGATTATGTTTGGCTATTATGGAATGTTTTTTGATCCAACATTTATTATACTTGTGCCAGCTTTAATAGTATCTGCGTGGGCGCAGTTTAAGGTATCTAGTACTTTTAATGAATATGAGAGAATAGAGAGCTTTAATAGATATAGTGGCTATAATGTGGCTAGAATGCTTTTAGATGATGCTGGTCTTTATGATGTTCAAATTGAAACAGTAAGGGGAAAATTAAGTGATCACTATGACCCAACCAAAAGAATTTTAAGATTATCTTCTGGTATATATAATGGAACATCTGTTGCGGCACTTGGAGTTGCAGCTCATGAGGTTGGTCATGCTATACAGCATAAAGAAAAATACAGCGCTCTTATATTTAGAAATTCAATAGCACCTGCTGTGAATTTTGCGTCTAGTATGTCATGGCTTTTATTTATAGCTGGGATAATTTTAAATTTTAGTGGATTAACAACAGTTGGAATTTTACTTTTTTCAGCAGTTGTAGTATTTCAACTTGTGACTCTTCCAGTAGAATTTAATGCTTCATCTAGAGCATTAAAGCTTTTAGAACAAAGAGGTATTTTATATGGAAATGAAGTAAATGGTGCTAAAAAGGTTTTAAATGCAGCAGCTTTAACTTATGTAGCAGCTACTCTTATGGCAGTATCTCAACTTTTAAGATTAATAGTTTTAAGTGATAGAAATTCGAATAATTAGGAGTTTAAATAATGAATTCTAGAAAGATAATAGTAGAAATATTGGATAATGTAATAAAAAAGGGTGCATATTCTAATATTGAAATAAACAAAAGATTTAAAAATTCTAATATTAATGATAAGGATAGAGGCCTTATAACAGAGGTGGTTTATGGTACATTAAAAAATAAAAAAACCATAGACATAATTTTAGGAAGTTTTGTATCAGATGTTAAGGATATAGATGAAAAGGTAGTTAATATTTTAAGAAGTGCAATATATCAAATAAAATATTTAGATAGAATTCCTTCTTATGCGGTAGTTAATGAATCAGTTAATTTAGCGAAAATAAGAGCAAAAAGTTTATCGAGTTTTGTAAATGGAGTTCTTAGAAATTATTTAAGGAACTTAGATAAAGATTATAAAAAAGGACTAACTGATATGGAGAGTTTAGAATATTATTTTTCTTTCAATTCATGGATGATAAAATTATTCCTTAAACAGTATGGAAAAGAAAATGGAATAAAAATATTAAAAGGATTAAACGAAACTCCATATATAACAGTAAGAACTAATATATTAAAGACAACTAGGGAAGAACTTTTAAACTCTTTATTAGTTGAAGGTTATGATGTAGAAAAGGGATATATTTCAGATAGTGCAATAATGATTAAAAAAGGAAGTTCTATTGAAAAAAATTCCCTTTATACAAAGGGTATGTTTACAGTTCAGGATGAAAGTGCCATGCTAGTTTCAGAATGCTTAAATTTAAGATATAATGATACAGTTTTAGATATTTGTAGTGCACCAGGGACTAAGGGTACACATGTTAGTGAAATATTAAATAATACAGGAAAAGTTTTGGCATTTGATATACACACTCATAAATTAAAACTTATAGAAGATAATGCAAAAAGGCTTGGAATTTTTAATATAGAGGTAAAATTAGGTGATGCCTCTAAATTTAATAGGCAGTATTTAAATTCCGCAGATAAAATACTTTTAGATGTTCCGTGCTCTGGTCTAGGAATAATAAGAAAGAAACCTGAAATAAAATGGACTAAGACATTAAAAGATTTAAAAGATATAGAAAAAACTCAAAGGGTTATTTTAGAAAATGCATGGAGATATCTTAAAAGGGGTGGAGAGATGATATATTCAACTTGTACCCTTAATAAAGATGAAAATGAAGAAATTATAAATTGGTTTTTAAGAAAACATGAGGATTGTGAAGTTGAAAAAATAAATCTATGTAAAAAAGATAATATTTTATATAATACAAATGGAACAGTAACTATACTCCCTAATAAATATATGGATGGATTTTTTATTGCAAGACTTAGAAAAAAATAGTAGGTGAAAAAATGGTAAACATATTAGATTACACTTTAGATGAGTTGAAAATTTGGATGAAGGATAACGAAGAAAGTGCATTTAGAGCTAAACAAGTATTTGAATGGATATATAAAGGGCAATATGATTTTGATTTGATGAAAAACATATCATCTTCAACAAAAAATAAATTAAAAAAATTTTTTTATATAGGATTTCCAACGATTATAGAGACTTTAGAATCTAAAGAAGATAAAACTAGGAAGTTGTTATTGCGCCTTAATGATGATAATATAGTAGAGTGTGTTATTATGTCATATAAGCACGGAAATTCTGTATGTGTATCTACTCAAGTTGGGTGTAGGATGGGATGTAAATTTTGCGCTTCAACAATAGATGGTATGATTAGAAATTTAACAGCAGGAGAAATATTATCACAAATTATTCTTTGTCAAAATGTTTTAGGGGATAGAATATCTAATATAGTTTTAATGGGAAGTGGTGAGCCATTAGATAATTTTGATAATGTTATGAAGTTTTTAGAACTTGTAAATTCAGATTATGGATTAAACATTGGACAAAGACATATAACTTTATCAACTTGTGGTATAGTACCTAAGATATATGAGATGGCAGATAAGGAAATGCAAATAACTCTTGCAATATCTCTTCATGCTACAACTGACGAAATAAGAAAACAAATAATGCCAATAGCAAATAAATATGATATAGCTCAAATATTAGATGCTTGTAAATATTATATACAAAAGACAAGTAGAAGAATAACCTTTGAATATTCATTAGTAAAGGGAGTAAATGACAGTAAAGAAGATGCTAAGAGTTTAGGTGCTTTACTTAAAAATATGTTGTGTCATGTCAATTTGATACCAGTTAATGAAATAAAAGAAAATTCATTTAAAAAATCATCTAAAAATGATATAGCTAATTTTGTATCTATATTAAAATCTTATGGTATAGAAGCTACAGTAAGAAGAGAAATGGGATCTGATATTAATGCGGCATGTGGACAACTAAGGAGGAGTTATATTCAGTCTAAAAAGCAGAATTAGGGGGAACAAAAATGATTGGTTTTTTTACTGACAATGGTAATGTGAGGGAACTAAATGAAGATTATTTTGCATATTGTATAGAGGATAAATTCTCGCTTTATATAGTAGCAGACGGTATGGGAGGACATAATGCTGGAGAAGTAGCTAGTAAAATGGCTGCAGAAGGTATAATGAAGTATATAAAAGAAAAAATTGGTAAGATATCAATTGATAACATTTTAGAAGAGGCTATATCTAACGTTAATTTAGATATATATGAGTTAGCAACTTCGCAAAAAGGTTATGGTGGAATGGGAACAACTTTAACTGCAGCATTTGTATATAATAATAAAATACAAATAGCTAATGTTGGGGACAGTTGTTGCTTTGGTTTAAGTAATAAGGGGATAGATAAATTAACAAGAGATCATTCTTTAGTGCAAGAACTATTAGATAGTGGTTGTATAACTGAGGAAGAAGCTAAAAATCACCCAAGAAAAAATATAATAACGAGAGCTTTAGGTACTAATAATAGAGTAAATGCAGATATAATAGGAATGGATAAAAATGAATATGATTTGTTTTTATTATGTACAGATGGCTTTGCAAATGATTTAGAAAAAGACGAGATGTGGAGAGAAATAATAAACTCTAATGATTTGAATAAATCATGCGAAAAATTAGTTGAGGTAGTTAAACAAAGAGGGGGACGAGACAATATAACAGTTCTAGTTTTTGGAGGAGAGAGTCAAAATGATAGGTAGTATTTTAGGTGATAGATATGAAATCTTAGAGCAAATTGGCGAAGGTGGAATGTCTTATGTATACAAAGCTAGATGTAGAAAATTAAATAGATTTGTTGCGGTAAAAGTTTTAAAAGATTCATTTAAGGATAATGAAAATATAGTAAATAAGTTTAAAAAAGAAGCCACATCAATAGCTAATCTATCTAATCCTAATATAGTTAATGTATTAGATGTTGGAAGTACAGATGGTGTAAATTATATAGTAATGGAATATGTAGAGGGAAAAACTCTTAAGGATATAATAAAAGAAAAGAAAAAAATTCCGTATGATATTGCTATAACATTTGCTATTAAAATAGCTAGAGCTTTAGATTGTGCACATAAAAATAATATTATACACAGAGATATAAAACCTCAAAATATATTAGTAACAAGGGATGGAGTTGTTAAGGTTACAGACTTTGGAATAGCAAAATCCATGAGCGAATCAACTATATCCCATACTAATAGTGTTTTAGGCTCAGCTCATTATTTTTCTCCTGAGCAAGCTAAGGGAAGTTATGTAGATTATCGAACAGATCTTTATTCTTTAGGTATAGTTTTATATGAAATGGTAACAGGAGAGGTTCCTTTTGATGGAGATTCACCAGTAACTGTTGCAGTTAAGCATATACAAGAAAATCCTATTGAACCAAAAGTTTTAACATCTGAAATTCCAGATAATCTTAATAATTTGATAATGAAGGCTATTAGTAAAGATCCATCTAGTAGATATCAAACAGCACTTGAATTTATAGATGCTCTTGAAAGAATTAAAAATAATGAAGATTTTACCATGATGATGGATAAAGTTGAGATTGATGATTCAGGATTTACAAGAGTAATGGATCCTATAGTAGATGATGATTTGGTTAAAGAAAATTCAAATAATAGCAATATACAAAGTGAAAAAAATTCCAACGATAACAATGGAATAGATAAAGATTTAAAAAAGGTTTCTCAAATTCATGAATCAAAACCTATAAAAGATCCAAAGCCAATAAAAAAAGTACAAAATAAAGGAAATAAAACTATAATAGCTGGAGTAATAATAATAGCTATAGCAATAGTTGGTGCAGGTGCATTCGTTGGGATAAATATGGCTAAAGGCTCATCTAATGCAACATCATCAAGTTCCACAGCTCAAGTAACTGTGCCGGATTTAGTTAATCAAACAAACGCAAAAGCAAAAGCACAACTTACAAAGTTAAACTTAGTATATGAAGAAAAAACAGTAGAAAGTTCTGAAGCTGAAGGAACAGTATTAAGTACAAATCCAGTAGCAGGAACTAAAGTTGCTCAAGGAAGTACTATAATAGTTACTGTAAGTGGAGGACAAACAACAATAAATCTTCCGAATTTAGTTGGATTATCACTAGAAACAGCAAAATCAACTATAACTAGCAATGGACTAAAAGTTGGAACAATAACTTATGAATATAGTAATACTGTAGCATCAGGAAATGTAATAAGTAGTTCTCCAATTAGTGGAAGTGGAGTTCCAAGTGGATATAGTATAAATCTTGTGGTAAGTAAAGGAGCTAATTCATCAACAATTACAGTACCAGATTTGACAGGAAAAACAGTTGAAGAATCTAAAACAATATTAAAAAATTTAGGTCTTAACGTAAATGCTGTTAAAGGAGAAAATGCTCCAACATCATCACAAAATGGATTAATTTACAGTCAAGATCCAGCATCTAGTTATCAAGTGAAATCAGGTTCAACTGTAAATGTAACATATTATGGAGATTGCGCAGATAACTCAAATAATAATTCAAACAATAATGCTGATTCGAATAATAACTCAAATAATAATAACTCAAACAACAATAATTCAAATAATAATTCGAACAGCAATAACAATAACTCAAATAACAATAACTCAAATAACAATAACTCAAATAATAATAGTAATAGTTCAAATAATGACAATAATAAACAAGACAATAATTCAGGTGATAATTCTAATTCTAGTAAGCCTAATGACAATTCAAGTAATAGCACAGCTGGGAATACAGATAATAGTTCAAATGCTATAAGTACATCACCTCTTATTGGAATGACTGGTCAACAAGCTATATCATGGGTAGCATCTCATGGTGGCTCAATAAGGTTTGATCAAAAAGGAACTGCAGACATGAATTCATGGAAAGTTGTAAGTGTTAGTTCAGGTACAATGACTAAGGGTGGTTCAATAACAGCGACATTGCAAGCACCATAATAAAGATTAATTTAAGAGATTAGAGTAAATTTACTTTAATCTCTTAAATTTTATTTTGGATTATATTATTTTATAGTATATAATTATAAGTAAGATTAAAAAAATTGGAGGTATAATGGAAGGAATTATTTTAAAGGGAATTGGTGGATTTTATTACATAAAGGTATCTGATAATATAATAGAATGTAAAGCTAGAGGTAAATTTAGATATGAATCATTAAAACCTATGGTTGGAGATAGGGTGAAAATAAACATGGTAAATGGCAAAGGAACGATAGAAGAAATATTGCCAAGAACATCAACTCTTATAAGACCAACTGTGTCAAATGTTACACAAGCGTTCGTAGTTTTTGCAATAAAAAAGCCAGATATAAACTATGATCTTTTAAACAGATTTTTAGTTCTTTGTGAGTATAATAATATAAAATCAATTGTATGTTTAAATAAAAGAGATTTATGTACTGAACAGGAAAGGGAAGAAGTAAGAAAGACAATAAATAATATAGGATACGAAGTGTTGTTTATTAATGCTAAAGAAAAGCAAGGAATAGATGAATTACAGGAAAGATTAAAAAATAATATAAGTGTACTTTGTGGTCCATCTGGTGTTGGAAAATCGACGCTTTTAAATGCTTTAATAAATAAAAAACATATGGAAACTGGAGAGATAAGTGAAAAACTAGGTAGGGGAAAGCATACTACAAGGCATAGTGAACTAATAGAGATAGAAGATGGCTTTTTAGTAGACACACCTGGATTTTCTACATTAGGCTTAGATTTTATAGATAAAGATGATTTAAAATATTGTTTCCCAGAGTTTGAAAATTATAATGATTCTTGTAAATTTAAAGGGTGTAATCATTATAAAGAGCCAAATTGTGCAGTTAAAAAAAATGTAGAAGAAAATAATATAAATAGATTAAGATATGAATTTTATGTAAAGACATTAGAAGAAATAATGAATAGGAGAGTGACAAAATGGTAAATTTAGCACCATCAATATTATCAGCAGATTTTTGTAATTTAGGAGCACAAGTAAAAACAGTTGAAGAAACTAACACTGAATTTCTTCATATAGATATAATGGATGGTAGTTTTGTTCCTAATATAAGTTTTGGATTTCCAGTAATAAAAGCGCTTAGGAAAAATAGTAAAATGATATTTGATGTTCATTTGATGATAGAAAATCCATCAAAATATATAGATGAATTTGTAAATTGTGGGGCAGATATAATAACTTTTCATTATGAAGCTGAAAGACATATAGATAGAACGGTAAATTATATAAAGAATAAAGGATGTAAGGTTGGGATAGCATTAAATCCAGCAACTCCTGTAAGTGTTTTAAAAAATATATTACCAAGTTTAGATATGGTGCTTATAATGTCAGTTAATCCTGGATTTGGAGGTCAAAGCTTCATAGAATATTCTATAGATAAAATACAAGAAGTTAAAAATTTAGCTAAGAAGTTAAATAAGCAAAATCTTTTAATAGAAGTAGATGGTGGAGTAGATACACATAATATAAAATCTATTGTAGAAGCTGGTGCGAATGTATTAGTTGCAGGTTCTGCTGTGTTTAGAGAAAATAAAATAAAAGAAAACATAAATGCGTTGAATGAGGCTTTAAGATAAATGAAGGTTTTAATAGTATCAGGAGGAAATCCACCTAAAAAAGATATATTTTTAGAAGAAATGAAAAGTAGCGATATATTAATTGGAGCTGATAGAGGATGTGAAACATACTTTAAGTATGGCTTTGTTCCACATTATGCTCTAGGAGATTTTGATTCTATAGATGATTTTTATAAGGATAAATTAGAAGGTATAAATGTTTTAAAGTTTAATAGCGAGAAAGATAATACAGATTCAGAGATAGCTCTTTTAAAGGCTATTGAACTTAAAGCAGATAAAATATGTATTTTAGGAGTTACAGGAACTAGGTTAGATCATGTTTTGGGAAATTTAGGGCTTTTAAATATAGCGCTAAAAAATAATATTGAATGTTATATAAGGGATAGCAATAATCTTATCTTGCTAACTAATAAGGATATTGTGCTAGAAGATAAGGGATATAAATATATATCTTTTCAAGCTTTTGGAAATGATGTTGAAGGTTTTTCTATAATAGGAGCAAAATATGAAGTTGAGAATAATATATTAAGTTTTGGAGAAGGTAAATTTATTTCCAATGAATTTTTAGATAATAAAAAGATAAATATAAAGTTTAAAAAAGGAAAAATTTTAATAATATATTCAAAAGATTAGCAATAAATTCATAAACCTAGAATATAATAAAATAAGAATAATTTTATTAGGGGGAAAATATGAGAATAGTTGCAGTGAAGTTACCAAAATGTTTATGTAGAATATTGAGAGTATTTAAGGGGAAAAAGAAAGATAAAACTACATAAAATAAAAAAGCAGTATCTAATTTTAGATACTGCTTTTTAATATATTAATGTATAAAATTTTTAAACAAAAGAAAAATGCAATTGTCTATCAATTGCATTTTCTACAAAGAACTATTATAGAGCTCTTTGTACTTTTCCAGATCTTAAACATCTAGTACAAACTGATATAGTTTTTGGAGTTCCATTAACTATAGCTTTAACTTTTTGTACGTTTGGAGCCCAAGTTCTGTTAGAGTGTCTATGAGAATGACTGAATTGTCTTCCAGATATAACACCTTTATCACATATTTCACATCTTCTTGACATTTTTAAAACACCTCCTACCTTATAATATAAATTTCAATAGGACGTTACTATTCTAACATAACATATATAAGTTACGCAAGTACAAAAATTAGATTATTACTAAATATTTTACATATTACATTATATAATTCTTGAATAATAAAAATATTTAATATAAAATATATTATATGAATAAGAGGAGGAATCGTAATGATTGGATATTCTAATGAACATGGTAATGTTATATATGCAGATGAAGTAATATCAAAGATTGTAGGTTTAGCTACAATGGAATGTTACGGTGTTGTAGGCATGGTTTCTAAAAGTGCAACAGAAGGTCTTTGGGAACTTATGCGAATTGAGAATTTAGCTAAAGGTGTAAAGATAGAGCATAAAGATGAAAAATTAATAATAGAACTTTTTGTTATGGTTGAGTATGGAACAAAAATATCTGTTATATCAAATAACATAATACAAAAGGTAAAATACAATGTAGAAAATTATACAGGATTAAAGGTGGCAGCAATAACAGTTAATGTTCAAGCAGTTAGAATTTAGGAGGTAGACGTGATGAATTTTACAAAGATAAATGGAGGTCATTTTTACTCTATGATGAGTAATGCGGCACTTAGATTAGAGGAGAAAAGTGATTATGTAAATTCTTTAAATGTCTTCCCAGTTCCAGATGGAGATACAGGAACAAATATGTCTATGACATTTAGAACGGCAGTTAAAGAAATAAGCGAAACGGATTTGAAAAGTATAGGAGAAGTTTCCAAAAAAATGGCAAAGGGAGCTTTGATGGGAGCTAGGGGAAATTCAGGAGTAATTTTATCTCAAATACTACGAGGAATATCAAAAGGATTAGAAAATAAAGAAGAAGTTAACAGTAAGGAATTTGCAAATGCTATATTAGAAGGAAGTAAGGCTGCATATAAGGCTGTTATGAGACCTACAGAGGGTACAATATTAACAGTTATAAAATCAGCAGGGGAAACTGCTATTAAAAATAATGATGTTGAAGATATAGCTAGCCTTATGAAAAAGATTTGTATTGAGAGTAAAATGACATTAGATAAAACTCCTGAGATGCTTCCAGCACTTAAGAAGGCTAAGGTTGTAGATTCAGGTGGAATGGGTCTTTTGATAATACTTCAAGGTATGTTAGAAGCATTAAATAATAATTTGGAAATATCTAATATAGAAAATAATAGTGGTGTAACTATTAAAGAAAGCAATTTAAATACATTAAATGAAGAAGATATAAAATTTGGGTATTGCACTGAATTTATAATACTAGGTGATGCAAAGTATGCCGATGATTTTAGAAAATCAATAGAAAATATGGGGGATTCTGAAATAGTAGTAGGATATGATGACATAATAAAGGTTCATATTCATACAAATGATCCTGGAAAAGTTTTATCAAAGGCTGTATTAATTGGTGAGTTATCTAAGATAAAGATAGATAATATGAGAGAAGAGCATAGAGAACTTTTAGGTGATTTACAAAATCAAATTATGGAAACTAGCGTAGCAAAAGAAATAGATGGAGGAAAAAAATATGCATTTGTTTCAATTGCTATGGGAGAGGGAATAGCAAATATATTTGAAGATTTAGGTGTTGACAAAGTTATAGAAGGCGGTCAAACTATGAATCCTAGCACTCAAGATATATTAAAAGCAATAGATACTATAAATGCTGAGCATATAATAATATTCCCAAACAATAAAAATATTATCATGGCAGCAAATCAAGCGGCTGAAATGTCTGATAAGGATATAAGAGTAGTTCCAACAAAGACAATTCCTCAAGGTATAACATGTATAACTATGTTTAATGGAGAAGATGATATAGATACAAACATGGAAAATTTAAATTCTGTAATGGAAGTGGTTAAAACAGCTTCTGTAACTTATGCTGTAAGAGATACAGAAATGGATGGAAAACAAATAAAAGAAGGAGATATTTTAGGGCTTATAGAAGGTAAAATATCTGAAGTTGGAAATGATGTTTGTGTTGTTGCTAGAAAATTATTGGAAAATCTAGTGAATGATGATTCTGAGCTTATAACTATATTTAAAGGAAAAGATATGAAAGATAGTGATATATCTATGTTTATAAACGAGATAGAAGAGAAATATAGTAACTTAGATGTTCAATATTACAATGGTGATCAACCATTATATTATATGATAATGTCAGTGGAATAAAATTTTAGTACTACATTTTAAATTAGGCTTTGCTAAATTTGCAAGGCCTAATTTTCATAGAATTTTAATGAATTTCTGCTAAATTTATAAGTATAGAAAATAAAAGGAGGAAATGTTTTGGATATATATTCGGATATATCTAGTATTGATGGGGTTGGAAAAAAAACTCAAGAAAAATTCAATAAATTAGGTATATTTACTGTTTTAGATCTTCTTTTATATTTTCCTAGGGATTATACATTTTTAAATGTAGATATTTTAAACATCAACAATTTAAATAAAGGAAAATCAATATTAAGATGTAGGGTAGAAAAATATATAGGGACTGTTTTAACTAGGAGTGGAAAAAGATTAACTACAATAGAATTTTCCTATGGTAATAAAAGAGTCTTGGGAAAGTGGTTTAATAGTTCTTATATAAGTAAAAAATTTATCATAGGAAAAGAGTATAATCTTTTAGGGATTTTTAAAGAAGTTGGTGCTAATGTAGAAGTAATAAATCCTATAATATCATGTAATGATTCTTTTGAGAGTAGAATAATTCCTGTATATAAATTAAAAGATGATATAAAAAATACTATGATAACTAAAGTTATAAATATCGTTTTAGATAATATAAGTATAAAGGATAATTTAACTGAGGATATAATAAAGAGGTATAATCTTATATCACTAGATAATGCAATAAGGCAGATACATTTTCCTAAAAATAAACAAGTTTTGAATGATGCGATAGAAAGATTGAAATTTCAAGAATTGTTTACATATTCTTTGAAACTTATGATGCTTAAAAATAAGGTGAATAACAAAGAAGGTATAGAATTTAGGATATTTACTAAAGAGTTAATAGAGATAAAAAAATCTTTACCATATGATTTGACTAATGCACAAAATAAAGTTATAAGACAGATTTTACATGATGCAAAACGACCTGTAGCTATGAATAGATTGGTTCAAGGGGATGTGGGGTCTGGGAAGACATTAGTTGCATTAATTGCTCTTTTTAATGCTTACAAAAACAATTATCAGTGTGCATTTATGGCTCCAACTGAAATACTTGCAGTTCAACATTTTAATGAGGCTAAAAAAATTTTAAAAGATTTTAATGTATCCATAGAACTTTTAACAGGAAATACTAAGAAAAAAGAGAAGGATAGAATAAAAGATATAATAAGACAAGGGACTCCTGTTATAGTTATAGGAACTCATGCTTTGATAGAGGATAGTGTTGAATTTAAAAATTTAGGTCTCATAGTAACTGATGAACAACATAGATTTGGCGTTAAACAACGTAGTAAACTTATAAATAAAAATAAGATGTGTGATGTTTTGGTTATGACTGCAACACCAATTCCAAGAACGGTTTCTCTTTATTTGTATGGAGATTTGGAAATTTCAGTAATAGATGAGATGCCACCTGGCAGAAAGAAAATAGAAACTTTATTATTTGATAAGCAAAGTAGAAAAATAGCTTATAAAATGGCTTTAGATGAAATTAAAGAGGGAAGGCAGATATATATAGTAGCTCCGCTTATTGAAGATAATGAAAAATTAAAATTAAATTCAGTTGAAATGGTATATAAAGAAATTAAATCTTCTGTGTTTAGTAATATACATGTAGAAATTCTTCATGGTAAAATGACATCTAAAGAAAAAAATGATATAATAAATGGGTTTAAAGAGGGGGATATAAAAGCAATAGTATCAACTACAGTAATAGAGGTTGGAGTTAATGTACCAAATGCTAGCGTTATGATAATAGAAAATGCAGAAAGATTTGGGCTAGCACAGCTTCATCAATTAAGAGGAAGAGTTGGAAGAGGGGAATATAACTCTAAATGTTTTTTAATATCTGATGGTGTAAATTCAATAACTAAAAGAAGAATGGATATTATGACAAAAAGTAGTGATGGTTTTTATATAGCAGAACAAGACTTTAAACTAAGAGGTTCAGGAGAAATCTTTGGTGTTAAGCAACATGGAGATGATCAATTTATATTAGCTAATGTTATAGAAGATATAGATATTTTAAGATGTGCAAATAAAGAGGCAAGAGAAATTGTGCAAAATAAAAATCAAGAAAGTAAAAAAATATGTTATGAAATATCAAGAGGTTTAGAAAATACTAGAAAATATATATGTTTTAATTAAAATTTAATTTTGTGGAGGAATATTTTTATGAGAATAATAGCAGGAAAAGCTAGAGGAAGAAAACTTTTATCGCCAGCTACGATGGAGACAAGACCAACATTAGATAGAGTAAAGGAATCTATGTTTAGCATGATACAAGCTTATATAGTTGATGCTGAAGTTATAGATGTATTTGCTGGAACAGGTAGTTTAGGGTTAGAGGCTGCAAGCAGAGGGGCTAAGGAGTGTTATTTAGTAGATAAAAGTCCAGTAACATTTCCAATACTAAAAAAGAATATAGAAAATTTAGGGTTTAAAGATTTTTGCACAGCTTTAAATACTGATGCATATTCAGCTCTTAGAAGTTTAGCAGCGAGAAACAAGGTTTTTGATTTAATATTTATAGATCCGCCATATTTAAAAAACTTAATTCCAGAGGCCATGGAGATAATAGATGAAAAATCTATGTTAGATCCTGATGGATTAATAGTAACTAAAATAGATACTAGTGAAGAGATTTTTCAAGGAACAAGACGTATAAAGTTAACAAGAACTAAAGTGTATGGAAATACAACAGTATGTCTTTATAAAATGGAGGAGGAGTAAAATGAAAAGGGCGGTATTCCCAGGTAGTTTTGATCCTATAACTAAAGGTCATTTAGATATTATAGAAAGAGCGGCGAAAATATTTGATGAAGTGATAGTTGCTGTTTTGGTAAACGTAGATAAAAAAGGATTATTTACAATAGATGAAAGGGTTAAACTTATAGAAAAAACTGTTTCTAATATTAATAATGTAAAGGTAAAAAGCTTTAAAGGCCTTTTGATTGATTTTTTAAAAAGGGAAGAATGTACAACCGTGGTAAAAGGTTTAAGAAATGCTACTGATTATGATTATGAGGTGCAGATGGCTATAATAAACAAAGCTTTGGATGAGGAAATTGAAACATTATTTTTAATAGCAAAAAGTGAATATTGTAGCGTTAGTTCATCAGTAGTAAAACAAATCGGCATGTTAAATGGAGATATTAAAAAATTTATTCCAAGTTGTATTGTTGAAGATTTTAATGATAAGATAAATAAGATTACCAGAGGTGGGGAAAATGAGTGATGGATATTATATAATGGAATTTGTAGATGATATAGCTAAAATAATAGATACAGCATCTAAGGTTCCTATGACAGGAAAAGTAATGCTAGACAAAAGAGAGCTGTTAGACATTATATATAGTGTACAAGATCATTTACCAGAGGAAATAAGAAATGCTCAGCTTATAATAAACCAAAAGGATAGAATTCTACAAAATGCAGTAGCTCAGAAAGAACAAATGCTATATGAGGCTAAAAGAGATAGTGATAATCTAAGACGAGACGCTATGGAAATGATGAAAAACAGGGTTCAAAATCATGATTACGTTAAAGAAGCTAAAGAGGTAGCAGAAAAATTAATAGCAGAAGCTAATGAAAATGCTACTGCTATTAGACAAGATGCTGAAAATTATGTTGATAAATTATTAAATGATCTTGAAGAGGAAATTAAAATTAAAAATAAAGAGTTATTAAATTATATGAAGGTTAATATGGAGCAATTTGCATTAAATCTTTCTACTAATTTAAACGCTGCAACAGATGATATAAGGGACAATATAGATGCATTAAGAAGTAGAAATTAATTTATATATAATTGCGATTAATAAATTAATAAGTATAAATGTTATTAGAGGAGTTATATATAAGTAAACTATTGTACCGCTTGAGAATGTTGAAATACTTTGCTTAAAAAAAGAAAATATAAAAAACATAATTGCAAATGAAATGATGCCTTGCAATAATTTTGTAAAAAAATACTTAGGTATAGATATATTTTCTTTATAGAAGAAGGAAGTCGTTTGAGCGATTATTGATAATCCACCAAATGAACATAAAAAAGAAATTAAACAAAGTTTTAGCGAAATGTCTAAATTGCTTGATGAAATTATGTTACAACCGTTAGTTGCTTCGATGCTTCCAAGTAATATTCCAGATATTACATTAAATGGAATGTTAAATTTTTGGCATAAATTAAATATCAGTTTATCAGAAAAAATTATTTCTTGAAGCATGCTTATAACAACAGAAAATATTGTAACATAACCACATAAAATAAGTGCATTTAAAGCTGCATCAGAGATAGAATCTTTAATTATTTCGCCAATGTTTTTAGCTTTAACTGTATTTTTCATGGCGTTATTAAAAGAAGAGGTTAAAGGCCTCTTTTTTTTATTTTTTAACAGTATTCCAATTATAAAGCATGATAAATAGCTAGGAATTAGCAGTAGATAACCAAGTTTTGTACTACCAAGCATAGATGTACCAACAGCACCTATTAAAAATAAAGGTCCTATATTAGATGCTATATTTAAAAGTCTTGCAAATTCGTCTTTAGATATAAGATTTTCCTTATAAAGATTGGTTGAATATTTAGCACCTAAAGGATAGCCACAAAGAAAGCTAGCAATAATAGCGAAACTACATTGATAATTTAAGTTTAATGGTTTGCATATTAATGGGCCTAAAACTTTAGAATACATTTTTATCCCATCTAAAGCAATTATCAAATTACATATTACCATAAATGGGAACATTGTAGGAAAAACAGAGGAAAAAAATAGTTTAGCCCCGTTTAAAGAAGCATTTATACAAAGTTTGGGATTTAGAAGAAAATAAATTACTGTTAGAGTTAAAAATATTGAGAAAATATTATTATATTTAATATTTAAAAGTTTTTTAAGAATCAGTAATAGTATAATTATTAATATAAGTAAAATACTGTACATAAATTCCTCCAAGTAAATTTTATATACAGTATTTATATTTGCTTAACATTAATAATATTATTTTATTTTAAAATTATAGGGCTTACTTTAAAATCAGCATTATGCATAATATTATTATTTAAAAGAGAGTAAAGGTTTGTGGCTTTTATATCTATAGATAGCATAGGGTCTGTATTTTTTGATGATATTTTATTAACAATTTTTATTTTAGAATTTTTTTTAATTTCTTTTAATATTTTAGCACCATTTTTATTTAATCCAAGAACTCTTATATATTGAGGTTTTGATTTACTAAGTAAAATATCTTCTTTACTTAAAGATAAAAAACATTGGCATAAAACCCTGCTAATTCTAGTATAAGAATATCTTTTGCTTTTACAAGACATTATAAATTCATCAAAATTATTGAAATTACCTATATTATTTAATATTTTATTCCCTAGTCCTTCATTTGCATCTGGGATATTACTTAAAAATTGGGGATTGCTTAAAAGTTTATATTTTACATAAAAAAACATTCTATCCACGTCAGATATTTTAGAGTTTTTTAATATTTCATAAGCATACTTAGGAAGAACATTAATACAGCTTTCTAAAGATTTTTCAGTTATAGCTTTTCTAATAGAAGATGCAGAAGAAAAGTTATCTTGATTTAGATTGTCATCATTATAACCAGAACCTTGTCTAGTTATTGTTATTGGATTTATATTACTTTTTAGCTTAAACAAAGATTTACAGTATTCAATGGCTAAAATATTGTTTGGAGAATTTAAAATATGTTCTATATTATCTATATTAAATATATTAGAATTTTTAATATATTTTTCAATAGCTATACTTCTAGCTTTAGGAAAAGATAGACCTAAGTTTAATTGTTCTTTTAAATCTTTTTTAAATTCTAGAGGTTCATTTACTAAAATTTCAGCAATTTTTTTTAATGTAGTTACATCTCCACATTCAGAACCAAAACATATGTTATCAACTATATTTAAACTATTTAGAGTTGAAATAGCTCCAAAAGCAAAATATTCGGCTGAGGATACAGAATATATTGTCGGAAGCTCTAAAACCAAATCAACGCCTCCTAAGAGAGCCATCTTGGTTCTAGACCATTTATCAACTATGGCAGGAATTCCTCTTTGAACAAAATTACCGCTCATTATACAAATTGTATAATCACAGTCGGTTTTTTGTTTAGAAGAATTTATGTGAAATTCATGGCCTAAATGAAATGGGTTGTATTCAGTGATTAATCCTGTTATTTTCATAAACTATAATTATCCTTTTTATTATATAAAAATTTTTTATTGAGTTAATTTTTATACCATTTTATAATAAAAGAAATAAAAAATAAAGAATTTATGATATGTATAATTAAATAATTTTTTATAATTAAATAAAGGATATTGGAAATCTACATAAAAAACGTTTAAAATATACATATTAAAAAGAGTTAAAATTCTGATAATTCTTAATATAAGAGAAATAACTTTTTATTATTGAAAATAATACACAATTAGTAGTATAGTAATAACTATAGATTAAAATTACGTTTTTATTAGTGGAAGGAGAAATGAACATGGAACTTATGAAACAAATTTGGGATAAAGCCCGTAATAATAAAAAAACAATAGTATTACCAGAAGGTGATGAAGAAAGAACTTTAGTAGCAGCTCAAAAAATAGTAGAAAAAGGATTAGCTAACATTTGTTTAGTAGGAAATAAAGAGGATATAGAAAATAAAGCTGCAAAATTAAACGTAAATTTAGAAGGTGTAGAAGTAATTGATTCAACAACTTCAGATAAGTTAGAAAAATATGTAAATGCATTTTATGAATTAAGAAAAGCAAAAGGAATGACACTAGAAAAAGCTGAAAAAATAGTAAGAGATCCATTATATTTTGCAACAATGATGGTAAAATTAGATGATGCAGATGGTATGGTATCAGGTGCTGTTCATACAACAGGAGATCTTTTAAGACCAGGTCTTCAAATAATAAAAACAGCTCCAGGAGTATCAGTTGTATCTAGTTTCTTTATAATGATGGTACCAGGATCAAGTTATGGTAAAGATGGAATGCTTTTATTCTCAGACTGTGCTGTTAACCCAAATCCAAATTCAGATCAATTAGCAGCAATAGCAATAGCTACAGCTGATACTGCAAAACATCTTTGTGGAATAGATCCAAAGGTTGCTATGTTATCATTCTCAACAATGGGAAGTGCAGATCATGAACTTGTAACAAAGGTTAGAACTGCTACAGAGAAGGCTAAAGAATTAAGACCAGATTTAGATATAGATGGAGAATTACAATTAGATGCAGCTATAGTTGAAAAAGTTGCTAATCAAAAGGCTCCAAATAGTAAGGTTGCAGGAAAAGCTAATGTTTTAGTATTCCCAGACTTACAAGCAGGAAATATAGGATATAAATTAGTTCAAAGATTTGCAAATGCAGAAGCTATAGGACCAGTTTGTCAAGGATTTGCAAAACCAATTAATGATTTATCAAGAGGATGTAGTTCAGAAGATATAGTAAATGTTGTTGCATTAACAGCAGTTCAAGCACAAAATATAAAATAATTGATTTTTTATATAAATATTTCATATTGAAGGGGAGAAAAAAATGAAAGTATTAGTAATAAATTGCGGAAGCTCATCATTAAAATATCAATTAATAGATATGGCAAATGAAAAAACTTTAGCATCAGGATTAGTTGAAAGAATAGGAATTGAAGGTTCAAACCTTGCACAAAAAGTTGAAGGTACTCAAAAATATATAGTTGAAACTCCTATTAAGGATCATAATGAAGCTATAAAATTAGTGTTAGATGCATTAATTAATGGGGATAATGGTATTATAAAATCAGTAAATGAAATAGATGCAGTAGGTCATAGAATTGTTCATGGAGGAGAAAAATATACTAAATCAGTTATCATAACTGACGAAGTAGTAAGAGATATAGAAGAATATTCAAAATTTGCACCACTTCATAATCCAGCTCATATTATGGGAATAAAAGCTTGTCAAGCATTAATGAATGTTCCAATGGTAGCTGTATTTGATACTGCATTCCACCAAACAATGCCAGAGAAAGCTTTCCTTTATGGACTTCCATATGAGCTTTACAAAAAGAATGGTATAAGAAAATATGGTGCACATGGAACTTCTCATAAGTATGTATCACAAAAAGTTGCAGAAGTTATGGGAAAAGATATAAAAGATTTAAAAATAATAACTTGTCATTTAGGAAATGGTTCAAGTATAACTGCAGTAAAAAATGGGGAATCTGTAGACACATCTATGGGATTTACTCCACTTGAAGGTCTTATAATGGGAACAAGATCAGGAAGTTTAGATCCTGCTGTTGTAACTTATATGATAGATGAACTTGGATATACAAGTGCAGAGGTTAATAATATTTTAAATAAAAAATCAGGTGTATTAGGTATTTCTGAAATAAGCAGTGATTTTAGAGATATAATAGATGCTAGAGATAATGGAAATGAAAGAGCAAAATTAACATTAGAAATGTTTGCATATAGAGTTAAGCAATACATAGCATCATATACAGTAGCTATGGAAGGCGTTGATGTTATAGTATTTACAGCTGGTGTTGGTGAAAATAGCATGGTATTAAGAGAAGATTTATGTGCTAATTTAGAATATATGGGAGTTGAATTAGATAAAGAAAGAAATAGAGTATTTGGTGAGATTGCTAAAATTAGTAAAGATTCATCAAAAGTTCAATTATATGTAATACCAACTAATGAAGAATTAATGATAGCTAAAGATACTATGCAACTTATAAAATAATAAAAAAGCTTGACTTTTAAAAGTGTAGTTAATATAATAAAATATGTGTCATTTAACTATTGACGCTATTTTATTTTAAGGAGTGTGAAAGTGACTAATTTGTTGTATTAGTTGCGGTCATTTATGGAATTAAATCTTTCAGACTTAATATCAAAAAAAGAAAAAGTAAAGAAAATAGATATTACTTTTAGTGTTAATTTAAAAGGGGAAGATTTCATTATTTCCAAACCATTAGCATTTAAAGGAGAAGCAAAATGTTCTGATGATATATTAACTATTATTGGAAATGTTAAAGGCTTAATTGAAATGCAATGTTCAAGATGTTTAGAAATTTTTTCGCATAATATCGATTTAGATATTTTCGAAGAATTTACAAATAACTCTGATAAAGAGGATGATTCTATTGCTTTTTTTGAAGATAATTTGTATCTTAGTGAAGTAATAGTAAATAACGTAATTTCAACCTTACCTATAAAAAAGCTTTGTAATGAAAATTGCAAAGGACTTTGTCATGAATGTGGTACTAATCTTAATTTAGGAACATGTAATTGCAATAGTGATAATATTGACATAAGAATGGCAAAGTTAATGGACCTGTTTAAGGAATAAGGAGGTGTAACAATGGGAAATCCAGCTAGAAAAATGTTCAGAGCAAAAAGAGATTCAAGAAGAGCTCAAACTATGAAAATGAGTTTACCAGGAATCGTAGAATGCCCACAGTGTCATGAAATGAAATTAGCTCATAGAGTTTGTAAAAGTTGTGGATACTACAAAGGTAAAGAAGTAGTTTCATCATCAGTTGAAGAATAAAAAGAAAGTCTTATGACTTTCTTTTCTTTGTATATAGAGAAAAAGAGGGGATAATATGAAGATTGCGATAGATGGTATGGGTGGAGATAATGCACCGGAGGCTGTAGTATCTGGTTGTATAAAGGCGTTAAATGAATATAATGATATTCATTTATATGTTACTGGACCAGAAGATGAATTAAGGGCTTTATTTGAAAAGAATTCATATGATAAGGAAAGAGTTGTATTTGTAAATGCAACAGAAGTTATAGGAACTAATGAACATCCTGTTATGGCTCTTAGAAGAAAAAAAGATTCTTCTATAAGTAAAGCTTTAAATTTAGTTAAAGAAAAAAAGTGTGATGCTGTTATATCAGCTGGAAGTACAGGAGCCTTTTTAGCTGGATGTACTCTTGTTATAGGTAGAATTAAAGGCATAGAAAGACCAGCCTTAGCTCCTATTATGCCAGGTAAAAACGGACCGTTTATGGTTATTGATGCTGGAGCAAATGTGGATGTTAAACCTTTTTATTTAACGCAATTTGCGAAAATGGGAAGTATATATTTTGAAACAGTTATGGAACATACAAAACCTAAAGTAGGCTTGATAAATATAGGCGAAGAAGCTGAAAAAGGAAATGAATTGACAAAAGAAGCGTATAAACTTTTAAAAGATGAAAAAAATATTAATTTTGTTGGAAATGTAGAACCAAGAGAAGTGTCAAAAGGAGATGCTCAAGTTTTAGTTTGTGACGGTTTTGTAGGTAATACAGTTTTAAAAATGTATGAAGGAACAGCACTTACAATATTGTCTATGATAAAAGAAGAAATAATGGGATCTACTATGTCTAAAATAGGTGCTGTATTTATGAAATCTGCTTTTAAATCATTAAAAAAGAAAATGGATTATACAGAATATGGTGGAGCTCCATTTTTAGGAGTAGATGGACTTTGTGTAAAAGCTCATGGAAGTTCTGATGATAAAGCATTTAAAAATGCTATAAGACAAGCAAAAGCTTTTCATGATAAAAAATTGCTAGAAAAATTAAAAAATGGTATAAAAAGTTCTTAATTATTATTAATTTATATAATAAACGTAAAAAAATTTTATATCTATATTGACTAGAATGTAGATATGTAATAATATTTTATTAGATTAATTTAGGAGGTGAATCATTAATGTTTGATAAATTAAAAGAAATAATAGCTGATAAATTAGGTGTTAATGAAGATGAAATAACTATGGAGTCAACTTTTATTGATGATTTAGGAGCTGATTCTCTTGATATAGTTGAATTAATAATGTCTTTAGAAGAAGAATTAGAAATAGAAATTCCAGATGAAGACGCTGAAAAATTCAAAACTGTTGGAGATGTTGTTGAATACATCAATTCACATAGTGAACAATAAAAAAAGTCCCGCGAGATAGCGGGATTTTGCATTTAAAGTTTATTCTTGAATTTATTTTAAGAGAGCAAATTGAAGAATAAACCTTAGGAGATGAATAGGTTGAAAGATATTAATATAAAAAATATAGAAAATATATTGGGAATAGAATTTAATAATAAAGGTGTTTTAATAACAGCATTAACACATAGTTCTTATGCAAATCAATTTAAGGATGTTAAATATAACGAAAGATTAGAATTTTTAGGTGATTCAGTTCTTCAACTTTGTATAACACAATATCTTTTTAATAATTATAAGGACAAATCAGAGGGAGAGTTAACTAAAATAAGGTCTTTAATAGTTTGTGAAAATTCTTTGTACGAGGTAGCTAAAAAACTTAATCTAGGGGTATTTATAAGGATGAGTAAGGGTGAGGAGTCAACAGGCGGTAGAGAGAGAACATCTATACAAGCAGATTGCCTAGAAGCTATAATTGCTGCTATATACTTAGATAAAGGATTGGATGTAGCAAATGATTTTATATTTAAATATTTTGCAGAAATAATTGAGAAAGCTATAAAACATGAAATAATCTTAGATTTTAAAACTAAACTTCAAGAGATACTTCAAAAAAATGGAGAAGTAGAAATTAGATATGAGTTGGATAAGTATGAAGGTCCTCCTCATAGAAGAAAATTTTTTACAACTGTCATTATAGATAATAAAGTCATGGGAAATGGATATGGATATAGCAAAAAAGAATCAGAACAATGTGCAGCTAAAGAAGCATTAAGATTGTTAGGTGAGTAATATGAAAAGTTATTATATAATACCTATTTTTGTACCACATGAGGGATGTCCTCATGATTGTGTATTTTGTAATCAAGGTAAAATAACAGGAGAAAACAAACAGGATGTTAATGGTCCTAAAAACAAAATAGAAAATAGTGTTAATAGAGATTTTGTAATAAAAACAGTTGAGGAATATTTAAAGACTATAAATACTGACTCTTCGGTGATTGAAATATCTTTTTTTGGTGGTACATTTACAGCGATTGATATAGATAAGCAAAGAGAACTTTTAAGTGTAGCTAAAGATTATAAAGAAAAAGGTATAATAGATTATATAAGATTATCAACTAGACCAGACTATATTGATGACTTTATATTAAATCACTTAAAAGAACATAGTGTTGATATAATAGAATTAGGTGTACAATCATTAGATTCTGAAGTTTTAGAAAAATCAGGTAGAGGTCATGGAGTAGAAGAAGTCGAAAGAGCTTCTAAGCTTATAAAAGATTATGGATTTATATTAGGACATCAAATAATGATAGGTCTTCCGGGGGATTCTAAAGAAAAAGATATATATACAGCGAAGATGTCAATAGAGATGAAACCTGATATATGCAGAATATATCCGGCACTTACTATAAAAAATACTCCAATGGAAGATATGTATTTGAAAAATATTTATAAACCATACACTTTAGAAGAGGCAATAAATATTTGTGAGGAAATATATAATTTATATAAGAAAGCAAACATTAAAGTTATAAGAATAGGGTTGCAACCAACTGATAACATAGCAGAGGGTAAAGATGTAATAGCAGGACCATTTCATCCTGCGTTTAGAGAACTTGTTGAAAGTAAATCTTTAAATGAAAAAATTTATAGTATTTTTAGCAAAAACAAAGGTGATATTGTTATTAGGATAAATAATAGAAGAATCTCTAAACTTTATGCAGGAAAAAAGATGTTTTTTAATGAATTAAAAGATAAAGTCAATTCTAATTCATTAAATGTTATATTAGATGATAATATAGAGTTAAATAGTGTTTTAATTGATATTAATAATGAACTTTATAAAATTTATATATAATTAAATACTTAATAGGGTTCCATTTTATATTATAATTAAATGGAACCCTAAATTTATAATAAAGATTTTTAAAGGAGTAATTTTACGAATAAAATGTAACAGAAAATAGATAGATTTTTATCTATTTTAGTTTTATATTAATATTAGATGTATTAGATAAGAGGTGAATTTATGTTTTTAAAGTCTCTTGAAATAAGAGGATTTAAATCATTTGCAGATAAAACTGAATTGAAATTTAAGCAGGGTATAACAGCAGTAGTTGGACCAAATGGTAGTGGTAAGAGTAATGTATCTGATTCTGTTAGATGGGTTTTAGGAGAACAAAGTGCTAAAATTTTAAGGGGTACTAAGATGGAGGATGTAATATTTTCGGGTACGGATTATAGAAAACCTTTAGGTTTAGCTCAAGTTTCTTTAACGTTAGATAATACAACAGGTGAACTGCCAATAGAATATAATGATGTTAAAATAACACGGAGAGTTTTTAGATCAGGTGATAGTGAGTATTTAATAAATAATACGCCTTGTAAACTTAAGGACATAGTAAATCTTTTTATGGATACAGGAATAGGGAAAGAAGGGTATTCATTAATAGGACAAGGTAAAATAGATGCTATTTTAAATGGTAAAAATGAAGATAGAAGGGCTCTTTTAGAGGAAGCAGCTGGAATAGTTAAATTTAAATCTAGAAAAATAGAAGCAGAGAGAAAGTTAGAGAATACTAATAAAAATTTAATAAGAATAAATGACATAATGTTTACCTATGAAGAAAGAATCGTTCCTTTAGAAGAGGAAAAACTTAAGGCAGAAAAATATTTAAATTATGCTCAAAAGCTTAGAGAAAAAGAAATAGGTTTGATTTTAAATAATTTAGATAAAATAAAAAATGAATTGGGAAATCAAAAGACTAAAATTAATAATTTTTTAAAGGATAATTTAGAGTATAAGGAAAAGTATAAAGAAAAAAGAGAATATTTAAGTACTTTAAAAGAGAATATAGAAATTATTGAAAAAAATAAAAACAACAAACAACAAGGTTATTTTGAAAAAAAAGAAAACATATCAAAATTATTAAGTGAAATTGAACTTTTAAGAGAAAGAATAAAAGGTTTTGAAAATTATATAAATTCTAATACTTTAGAATTAGAAGAAAATGAAAAAAGAATAATTGTTATAAAAGATAAAGAAAAAAAGTTAAATGATGATTTAGAAAAAATAATAATGAAAATATAATTTTAGATAATAAAATAGAAAGCTTAGAGAAGAAGATAAGCAGTTTAAATAATCTTTTAAAAGATAATGAAAGAGAAAAGGAAGTTATAAATAAAGATGAAATAAAACATTTAAAGGATATTGCAAACTGTAAAAATGAAATAATATTATTAGAAAATCAAAATTCTTCTTTTTTAGAAAATATACAATTAGTAAAAGATAGTGAGCTAGGTTTAGATAAAAATTTAAAGATAAATATAAAAACTAAACAGGAATTAGATGAAAAATTAAATATTTCGTTGGAAGAAAAAAGTGTTTTGGAAAAATATATTATTAATTCTTTAAATGATGAAAAAAAATTGCAAGATGACATTAATAAAATAAATTATGAGTTAAATGATGTTAATAAAAAGGTACATGTTTTAGAAGCTAATAGGGAAATGTTAAAAAACCTAGAAAGCGAATATGAAGGGTATAGCTTTTCTGTGAAAAATTTAATGAAAGAAATAACAAAGGGAAGTCTTAATGAGTATGAGAAGTCATGTTCTATTCTTGGTGATACTTTAAAGGTTAAAAAGGGATATGAGGTAGCTGTAGAAATGGCTTTAGGTGGCGCGATTTCTAATATAATAACTGAGAATGAAAATATAGCAAAAACTTTAATAGAGTATTTAAAGAAAAAAAGATTAGGAAGAGCAACATTTTTACCGTTGTCTATAATAAAATCAAAAAAAATAAATTTAGATGATAGTGTTAAAAATGTTAAGGGGTATCTATGTTTAGCTTGTGAAGCTGTGAATTTTGAAAACAAATTTGAAAATGTTGTAAATAATGTTTTGGGAAAAACTATAATATGTGATAATATAGATAATGGCTTGGTTTTAGCTAAAAAACTAAATTATAAAAACAGAATAATAACTTTAGCAGGTGATGTAATAAATTCAGGAGGAGCTTTAACGGGAGGAAGTATATCACAAAAAAATCTTGGTATAATGTCAAGAAAGGCTGAAATAGAATTTTTAAATGATAAAATAATAAAAATTAATGTTAAAAGAGATGAGTTACTTTCAGCTATAAAAAAGTTAGAAGAAAAACAAAATATTTTGCAAAATTTAAAAAAAGAAAATACTGAAAAAATGTATAATAATAAAATAGATATTATAAATTTAAAAAATAAAATAAACAATTTGAGTAAGGATATAAATAAAATAAGGAATACTCTTGAAACATCAGAAGTAAAAATATTTGATTTAACAGAAAAAATAGAAAAAAATAAAGAACAAATTTTAAATAAAAATAGAGAGTTAGATGGTATAGGAAGTAAAACAGTCAATAATAATAATAAGCTAAAAAATATTAATAAAAATTTAGAAATATTATCAAAAGATATATTGGAATTGAGAGATAATTTAACTCATCTTAAAGTTAAAAAAGCAAAAATTCAAGAAATCTTAGTGAATTTATCTAAAGAAATTAAAAGGCATGATGAAGATTATATAAATTATTCAAAAAGATGTGATATATTAAAAGAATATATAAACACAAATTTTGTAGAAAAAGAAAATAGTATAAGAAAAATAAATGAAAATGATATTCTTATTAAAAAGCAAAAAGAAGAACTTGTTTTACTTGAGGAAGATGCAAAAGTTTATGAAAATAATAGAAAGAAAATAAAGTTAGAAATAGAAAATGTTGAAGATAAATTGGAACTTATGGCAGTTGATATAGCTAAAAAAGATGAGGAAATCCATAGAAATGAAATAATTTATACAAAACAAAATAATGAGAGAAAATTTCTATTATCTAGATTAGAAGAAGAATTTAATACAAATGAAGAAAGCGAAATGAAAAATTTTACTAAAATAGAAAACTTGCAAGAGTATAAAAAACAAGTTGATATACTTAAAAATAAGATGAATAATTTAGGTCAAGTCAATGTAAATTCAATTGAAGAATTTAAAGAATTATCGCAAAAATACAATTTTATAAAAATGGAAAAGGAAGATTTAGAAAAAGCTAAAGAAGAACTCTTAGGTGTTATAGATGAAATGTTATCTAAAATGAAAGTTGTATTTAGACAGAATTTTAATATTTTAAATAAAAATTTTCAAGAAACATTTAGAGAATTATTTAAAGGTGGAAATGCAAAACTTATACTAGATAAAGATGATGAATTGAATGGAAGCATTGAAATAAATGTTCAACCGCCTGGGAAAAAGGTTCAAAATATAAATCTTATGTCTGGGGGTGAAAAAGTATTATCTGCCATAGCAATGCTTTTTGCTATTTTAAAGATGAAACCTACTCCATTTTGTATTTTAGACGAAATAGAGGCAGCTTTAGATGATGCAAATGTAAATAGATATGCACAGTTTTTAAAGAAATTCTCTAAAGAGGTTCAATTTATAGTTATAACTCATAGAAAAGGTACAATGGAATCTTCAGATGTGATGTATGGGGTTACTATGGAGGAAAAAGGAGTATCAAAGATAGTATCAGTAGATTTAGTAAAATAGAGGAGGAAACTTTATGTTTGGAAAATTTTTCGATAAATTAAAAACAGGACTTAGTAAAACGAGGGATAATCTAACAGATAAAATTAACGAGGCATTAAATATTGCAATAGCAATTGATGATGATTTATATGAAGAGTTAGAGGAAATACTTATAATGTCAGATATAGGTATGGAAACTACAATAGAGATAATAGATAGATTGAAGGAAAAGATAAGAAAAGAAAAAATAAATGATGTAGCAGAGGTTAAACCAGCTTTAAAGGCAGTAATAGCTGAAATGCTTACAGAAGGAGATTATGAAGATTCTGATGATGAAAAAAAGGTTATGCTAATTATTGGGGTAAATGGTGTTGGAAAAACGACATCTATAGGAAAACTTGCAGCTAAAAATAAAAAAGAAGGAAAAAAAGTTCTTTTAGCAGCGGCAGACACATTTAGAGCAGCAGCTATAGATCAATTAGATATATGGAGCAAAAGGGCTGGAGTCGACATAGTAAAACATCAAGAAGGATCAGATCCAGCAGCTGTTGTGTTTGATGCAGCGAGTGCAACAAAGGCAAGAAATGTTGATCTTTTAATATGTGATACGGCTGGAAGACTTCATAATAAAAAAAATCTTATGGATGAGTTGGCTAAAATAAATAGAATAATAGATAGAGAACTTGGAGATATAAAAAAGGAAACTTTACTTGTTTTAGATGGAACAACAGGACAAAATGCTGTTATTCAAGCTAAGCAATTTATGGAATCTTGCCCTATAGATGGGATAATACTAACTAAATTAGATGGTACTGCTAAGGGGGGAGTAGTTATATCTATAAAAAATACATTAAATATACCAGTTAAATATATAGGTATCGGGGAAGGAGTTGATGACCTACAAAAATTTAATGCAGAGGAGTTTGCACAAGCTATATTATAGATAAAATTAAAAATTTTTATTTTTAATATAATTTAAGCATTTAGATTATAGAGATAGCATTAAAGTTTTGCAGACATTTTGTGATTATATTAAACAGTTTAGTTTATTATCATATGAGAAAAACACTTTCTGAAATACCAGAAAGTGTTTTTTTGTATTAAATTTTTATAATTTAAATCAGGAGATGATAAAATGAATAAAAAAGTCTTTATGGCTAATAATATTATATTTATTATTTCAGTTATATTTGTTTACATGTCCATTGTGTATTTAGGAAGAGATAATTTAATGGTAGGTATTACGGGAATATTTCTTTTAATAGCAATATTAATAAAGATTTTTCTAGAAATCCATTAAGAGCTATTTTTAAAATATCGTTTTTAACTGCGTTTATAGCATTTATGCCATATTTAGTTAATCTAAATATATACAGTGGCTTAATTATAAATTTTTTAGCAGTGTTTACAATAATATATGTCGTTGTATATACACTTAATAAAACAATATATTTTCCCTTTTTATTTGGATATACATTACTTTTAACTACTAATGTAGGTGGGAGAGATTTATGTAAGAGAATAATAGCTCTTGTTATAATTGGAATAGTAGCAGTAATATTTCAAATAGTATTTTCTAAGATAACATTTAAAAAAAATGAGAAAAATAAAATGTTAATAGAAATAATTGAAACTTTTTTAAATAATATAAATGATTTAAAAGTAGGAAATTTTAATTTTAAAAATAAAGAAAAGTTAAAGGAACTTAGTACATATTGGAGTAGAGATATTTTAAAGAAAAGAAATAATAGTTTTTATTTAAAGGATAATGAAAATATTAAGCTAAATTTAATAGCTGCAATAGAAAAGCTAGATAGAGTTTTAGAAGAAATATCACAAATGTTAGAAAACAATAAAGAGTACATAAAATTTATAGAAGATTTAGGAGTCTGTTTAGAAAATTTAAAGTTATTTTTACAGACGGAAACGAGAGTGGTTAATCTTAGTTTATCAATAAAGAAACTGAATAACGATTATGAATCTATCAAAATAAAAGATATAAAAATATATGAAGCTATAGAGGCTTTAAATATTATAGATGGTTTAACTAGTGAATTGCTTGAAATAGGAAAAAAAGATTATATAGAAATAAAATTTGGGATAAAGGAGATAAAGGAAATAAAAAACTTACTATGGGCAGATTTTAATAGAAACTCAGTTCGATTTATATTTGCTTTTAGAACCGCTATATTAATTTCTGTATCTTATTTTGTAATTGAATATTTGCATTTAGAATTAGGGAAATGGATGATGTTTACGGTAGCTTCAGTATCACAGCCTTATAATGACACTGTATGGGGAAGGGCTAAAGGAAGAATTTTTGGAACTTTAGTTGGTGTTATTATTTATTTACCACTTTCATATATTGTTACTTCAGTTGAATATAGAATAATTATTATAGCAATAGCGGTGTATTTTATGATATCATTTAAAAAATATTCTTATAGTATGTCTATGTTAACAGTTTTATTTTTAGGAGTTGTAACAATTAATATTCCTAATATTTTTTCTTTTGCTGAAGATAGAGTATTGTTTGTAGCGTTAGGTGTGGTTATAGTACTTTTAGGAAATAGGTTTATTTTACCTTATAGTTTAAAGAAGGAAACTATAATACTCATTGATAAATATTATAATTGTTGTACTGAAATACTAGATAAAACACTGCTTTTATATAAAAAAAGTGGAGTGAGAGAAGAAATAAGAAATCTTATTATAATAGCAAAAGGTATTGAAAACAAAATTCTTTTAAATAATACTGATATAGATAGTGATACGATAAGAGAATTTAGAAACGAGTCAAGAAGGCTTTTAAACAATATAAACAGCGTTTTAAATAGGGTAGAATATATTGATAGAGAGTTAAAGTCAAGTGGTTATGAGCGAATGAATAATATAGCACTTATGAGAGAAGAGATGGAAAATAAATTGGAAGAAGAAAATTTATATTATATATTAGATAGATACATAAAGCCTGTGAAAAAAGTAAGTGAAAAATTAATATACATAGATGTTTATGAAATGATTATATCTAAAAATATATGTGAAAAATTAAAAAATGAGTTAATTAAAAAAAAGGAAGGTGTTAGTTCAAAAACTGTATATGTCTATAAAAAACAAGATTAATATGTAATTGTATCATCTATTAATAAAAAAATACTGTGTTAAGTAAAAACACTTGACACAGTATTTTGTTTTTGTTAAGATATACTTCGTAAGTAAGGTGGTTATATGGAAGATAGATTTAAAATATCAATTTTGCTAGACCACTATGGTCCTTTATTAACAGAAAAGCAGCTCGACATAATGAGTCTTTATTATAATGAGGATTTATCTTTAGCTGAAATATCTGAGATAAATAAAACCAGTAGGCAAGCAATATATGATTTAATAAAAAGATGCTGTAAGCAATTATTAGTTTATGAGAAGAAGCTTGAACTAATGAAAAAACAAAATTACAGATTAAGAAAAAAAGATGATTTAATGCAAAAAATAAAAGAAAATCATATAAGTGAAAAACTGTTAAATTATATAGAGATAAATATAGACGATATTATAAATGCTTAGGAGGGTTGAGAATGGCTTTTGATGGTTTAGCATCTAAATTGCAAGATGCACTTAAAAAACTTAAAGGAAAAGGGAAACTTACTGAAAAAGATATAAAAGAAGCTATGAGAGAAGTTAAACTTGCTTTATTAGAAGCCGATGTTAACTATAAAGTAGTAAAACAATTTGTATCATCAGTAAGTGAAAAGTGTATAAATGAAGAAATATTAGGAAGTTTGACTCCGGGGCAACAGGTTGTAAAAGTTGTAAATGAAGAACTTACAAAGCTTATGGGGGAATCAGAAAGCAAGCTTAAGTATTCTGATAATGGGCCAACTGTGTTTATGTTGGTTGGACTTCAAGGTGCTGGTAAAACAACAATGGCTGGAAAGCTAGCGCTTCATCTTAGAAAAGGAAATAAAAAACCATTATTAGTTGCTTGTGATATATATAGACCAGCTGCAATAAAACAACTAGAGGTAGTTGGTAAACAAATAGATATTCCAGTATTTTCTTTAGGTGATAAAGTTAAAGCAGTTGATATTGCTAAAGCTGGTATAAAACATGCTAAAGAAAATGGTAATAATATAGTAATAATAGATACAGCAGGTAGACTTCATATAGATGAAGAACTTATGCAAGAACTACAAGATGTAAAGACAGCAACAAATCCTAATGAAATATTATTAGTAGTAGATTCTATGACAGGACAAGATGCTGTGAATGTGGCACAAACATTTAATAATTCTCTAGATATAAGTGGTGTAATACTTACAAAATTAGATGGAGATACAAGAGGTGGTGCTGCGCTTTCAATAAGACATATCACAGAAAAACCTATAAAATTTGTTGGTGTTGGTGAAAAAATGAATGATATTGAAGTTTTTCATCCAGATAGAATGGCATCAAGAATATTAGGAATGGGAGATGTCTTATCTTTAATAGAAAAAGCTCAACAATCCATAGATGAAAAAGAAGCTTTAGAGCTTAGCGAAAAAATGATGAATCAAGAATTTAATTATGATGATTATTTAATGGCTATGGAACAAATGAGCAAACTTGGTCCTTTAAATAAGTTAATAGAAATGATTCCAGGAGTTAATACAAAGGAATTGCAAGGTGTAGATTTTGGTGCTGGAGAGAAACAGCTAAGTAGGGTTAAGGCTATAATTCAGTCGATGACAGCAAAAGAAAGAAAAAATCCTACTTTAATTGCAAGCTCTAGTTCAAGAAAGAAAAGAGTTGCAAGAGGTTCAGGAACTACTATACAAGAAATTAATAAGCTTATAAAAGGACATGAAATGATGAAAAAGCAAATGAAGCAAATGAAAGCTTTCACTAAAAATTCGTCAAAAAAAGGTTTCTTAGGTAAAATGCCTTTTATGAAATAAATTAAAATTTAAGGAGGAAAACACAAATGGCAGTTAAAATAAGATTAAGAAGAATGGGAGCTAAAAAAGCACCTTTCTATAGAGTTGTTGTTGCAGATTCAAGAAGTCCAAGAGATGGAAGATTTATAGAGGAAATAGGTTATTATAACCCAGTTGCTCAACCAGAAGCTGAAGTTAAAATAGATTCAGAAAAAGTTGAAAAATGGTTAAAAAATGGTGCTCAACCAACAGATGTTGTAAAAAGACTTTTCACTAAAGCTGGAATAAAATAATTTTCTAAAAATAGAATTTTATAAATCAGTAAAATATAAAATATTATTGAAAGAGTTAGGTTATCCTAACTCTTTTCTATATAAAAAAAGAGGTGAACATTTTGAGAGATTTTTTAAGAGTAGGACAAATTACAAATACTCATGGTGTTAGAGGTGAAGTTAAAGTTTTACCATTAACTGATGATATGAGAAGATTTGATGATTTAGATTATGTTTATATAAATAGAAAAGAAGTTAAAATAGAGAATGTTAAATATTTAAAAGATAAAGTTATTTTGAAGCTAGAAGGTATAGATTCTATGAATGATGCAGAGAAGCTTAAGCCAACATATCTTGAAATTAAAAGAGAACAGGCGATAACTCTTCCTAAAGATACTTATTTTATAACAGATCTTTTAGAGTGTAAAGTTTTAGATACTGATAATTTTGAGTATGGTGTTATAAAAGAAGTTATAAAAACTCCTAATAATGATGTTTATTGGGTTAAAGGTAAAAAAGAGATTTTAGTTCCGGTTTTAAAAGATATAGTTTTAGACATAGATGTTGAAAATAGAAAAATTTTAATAAAACCATCAGGAGAATGGCAAGATGAAGATTAGTATTCTTACTTTATTTCCTAATATGTTTAATATATTTGATGAAAGTATAATAGGCAAAGCTAGAGAAAAAGATATAATAAAATTAGACGTAATAAATATTAGGGATTTCACTAAAAATAAGCATAAAAAAGTTGATGATTATCCTTATGGAGGAGGAGCTGGAATGGTAATATCTCCTCAACCAGTTGTAGACTCTATAAGATTTGCTAAAAAAGAGAATAAAGGAAAAGTTATTTTTTTAGGACCAAGAGGTGTAACTTTTAATCAAGAATTAGCAAAAAAATTATCAAAGGAAGAAAATCTTATATTTGTTTGTGGTCATTATGAAGGAATTGATGAGAGAGCATATAAATATTTTGACATGGAGATATCTTTAGGGGATTTTGTATTAACAGGAGGAGAGATGGCATGTATTCCAGTTATAGATAGCATATGTAGGCTTGTGCCAGGAGTCTTAGGAAAAGAAGAAAGCTTTATGGATGAGAGTTTTTATCATGGGGTATTAGAATATCCTCAGTATACAAGGCCAGAAGTTTTCGAGGGTGAAAAGGTACCATCAATTCTTTTATCTGGGCATCATGAAAATATAAGAAAATGGAGAAGGCAACAATCTCTTTTAATAACTAAAGAAAAAAGGAAAGATTTGTTTAATTCTTTAGAGTTAAGCAAGGAAGATAAAAAGTTACTAAAATAAAGAAAAGTATTGAATAGCTATTTAAGTTATGATAGAATAAGCTTTGTGTTAGTACGGGCGTTCCTCTGACATATAATTTTGTTTAAGAACGTCAAATACATAATTTAGGAGGGACTACACATGAACGAATTAATAAGATCAATTGAAAATGAACAAATAAGAGAAGATTTAGTTAAATTCAGCGTTGGAGATACTATAAAAGTACACGTTAGAATTAAAGAAGGTAACAGAGAAAGAATTCAAGTATTTGAAGGAACTGTTATAAAGAAACAAAACGGTGGATTAAGAGAAACTTTCACAGTAAGAAGAGTTGCTTATGGAACTGGTGTTGAAAGAACTTTCCCAATGAATGCTCCAATTATAGAAAAAATTGAAGTTGTAAGATTAGGTAAAGTTAGAAGAGCTAAATTATACTACTTAAGAGATAGAGTAGGTAAAGCTGCTAAAGTTAAAGAATTAAAAACTAGATAATTCTAGACAATTTTAGTATAGAATTAATGGGACTTATAAAAGTCCCATTTTTTTGTATTTAGATATATAAATAAATGAAAGGATGATACATATATGGCTATAAATTGGTTTCCGGGGCATATGGTGAAGACTAAAAGAGAAATAAAAGAAAATTTAAAGCTTGTTGATGCTGTTATCGAAATAAGAGATGCTAGAATACCTAATTCATCAAAAAACCCAGATATAGATCAATTATGTAAAGGAAAACCTAGAATAATACTTTTAAATAAATGTGATTTAGCAAATGAAAAAATAACAAAGGAATGGAAGAAAAGTTTAGAAAATAATGAAATTGTAGTTTTAGAAGTAAATGCTTTAAAAAATGATGGACTTAAAAATATAAAACCTGCTCTTTTAAAGCTTCTTAAAGAAAAACATGATAGATTAAAGGCTAAAGGGCTTGTAAAAATAACTACAAGGGTTATGGTAGTTGGAATTCCTAATGTTGGTAAATCGACATTTATAAATAAAATGGCTAGAAATAATATTGCAAAAACTGGTGATAGACCAGGAGTTACAAAATCTAAACAATGGATAAAAACATCTATTGGAATAGAGCTTTTAGATACCCCAGGAGTTTTATGGCCAAAGTTTGAGGATGAACAAGTAGGTCTAAATTTAGCTTTTACTGGAGCTATAAAAGATGAAATAATGGATATAGAAGAACTTGCATTTAATTTAGTTAAAAAACTTGAAGTTGATTTTAAAGATGAATTAATGACAAGATATAAATTAGAACATTTAAGTGAAGAAACTATTGAGAATTTAGATAATATAGCAAGAAAAAGAGGATGTTTAATCTCCGGAGGTAATATAGATTACAATAGAATTGCTGTTATATTATTAGATGAGTTTAGGGGTGGAAAAATAGGAAGAATATCTTTAGAGAGACCTTAAAATTTGAGGAGGTATTCTAAATATGGAAAATTTATTAAAAATAAAACAAGATTTAACCCAATATTCTTTTAAAGTGATTAAAGAAAGTGTTGATGGAGTAAAGATTAATAAAGATTCAATTAAAACATTAAAACTTATGGAAAAGATTCTTTTAAATGATTCTAGAAAAAATGTTATAGGTCTTGGCAGTAAGCTAGGTAAAAGCATAGAGAAATATATAAAAGAACAAAAAAGAGTAGAATCTATGTATAAATTTGATAAAGCTTTCTTAGAAAAAGGATTTATAGCTGGTGTTGATGAGGTAGGAAGAGGGCCGCTTGCGGGCCCAATAGTTGCCTGTGCTGTTATATTAGATTTAAATGATTTGGATGATATTATATTAGATATAAATGATTCAAAACTTTTATCAAGGCAGAAGAGGGAAGAATTAGATAAAATAATCAGAAAAAAAGCTATAAGTTTTTGTATAGCTGAAATAAATAATAAAATTATAGATGAAAAGGGTATAGGTTATGCTAATAACAAAATTTTTATTGATGCGTGCAATGGTCTTAGTAAAAAGCCAGATTTAGTTTTATCCGATGGCTATTTAATAAAAAATTTTAATATAGATAATAAACATATTATAAAGGGTGATAGAAAAAGCGCATCTATTGCCTGTGCATCTATTTTAGCTAAAGTTTATAGAGATAATATAATGAGAAATTATCATAAAAAATATCCTAATTATGATTTTGAGAATAATGTAGGGTATGGAACTAAAAATCATTTAGATGGTATAAAAAATCATGGAATTACACCAATTCATAGAAAAAGCTTTTTAAAAAACATAATAAACAATTTATAATATTTAAGAAAATTTACATAGCTAATCATATAAGTTTATGATTAGCTATTTTTATAAATTAATATAATCTAAAAGCATCTTTTATATGATTTAAGTCATAATTAGTATTATTTAAATCAAAAATTATTTCAATGACATCAAATTGAATATTATGGTTATATAAATTATTTTTGAATATATAATACTTAGCAGAATTTATTATCTTTAGTTGTTTCAAATATGTTATAGATTCTATTGGTTTGCCAAAAGATGTGAAAAATCTAGATTTAACTTCTATAAATGAAATAGTAGAATTTTTAATTGCAATAATATCTATTTCACCACTTTTACATCTAAAGTTTCTATTTAAAATTTTGTAATCGTGTTTTTTTAAATATTTTATAGATAAGTTCTCTCCTAAATCTCCAATATCTTTATTTAACTTTTTCAATTGAGTACCTCCATAACAAATATTTTTAACATTAAATTTAAATTTTAGACAATTGTTGATTAAATTAATTTTTAATGGAAATGAATATTTAAAAGGAGGTGTTATTTTGACAATTAGTTTAAATAGTGCAAGCTTTAATGGAATAAATGGATTTATGGTTAATGTAGAGGTGGATATTTCTAAAGGAATGCCCTCATTTAATATAGTTGGGCTACCTGATGTATCAATAAAAGAGGCGAAAGAAAGGGTTCGTTTGGCTATAATAAATAGCGGATTTGAATTTCCTTTAGGTAGAATTACTGTTAATTTAGCTCCTGCTAGTTTAAAAAAAGTAGGATCTTTGTTTGATTTACCGTTAGCTTTAGGAATTTTAGCAGAAAGCAATCAGATAGATAAAAAAAGCATAGAAGAGTATATAGCAATAGGAGAATTATCATTAAATGGGGAAATAAGAGCAGTTGAAGGTGCATTTTGTTGTGTTGTAGGTACTATGGAAAGTAAAAAAAGAGGATTTATATTACCTTATGGGAACTGTCATGAATGTTCGGTTTTAGATAAAGTTAAGTTATATGGTTTTTCTAATTTAAAGGAAGTTATAAATTTTTTAGACACAAATAATAAAAAAGAATTTATAAGGGAAAAAGTGAAAATAGAGGATGATAAAAACATACCATTTTTTGATATATGTGGTCAAGAGAGTGCGAAAAAAGCATTAGTAATAAGTGCATCGGGAAAGCATAATTTAATTTTTCAAGGGCCACCAGGATCGGGAAAAACTATGCTTGCAAAATCAATAATAGATATTATGCCTGAATTAACTTATAAGGAATCATTAGAGAGTGCAAAAATATATAGTGTATCAGGAAATTTTAACAAAGAAAATATTATAGGGAAAAGACCATTTAGAAATCCTCATCATACAACAACTAAAATATCTTTGCTTGGTGGAGGAAGAGATTTAAGAGTTGGTGAAGTAACACTAGCTCATAATGGAGTTCTTTTTTTAGATGAACTTTTAGAATTTGACAGGGGTACTATAGAGTCTTTAAGAGAGCCTTTAGAGAATAAAGAAGTAAGGATAAGTAGAAATTCGGGTTCTGTAAAATATCCTAGTGATTTTTTGTTTATAGGAGCGTTTAATCCTTGTCCTTGCGGGAATTATTTAAGTGGTATAAATGGTAGGGAATGCACTTGTAGAGAAAGTGAGAGGATAAGATATCAAAATAGGTTATCGAAAGCTATTTTAGATAGAATAGATATGTTTTCTTTTGTAAATTATGTTTCTTATAAAGAAATAAATGCTAATAAACATAATGGGATTTTAAATCCTAAAGAGATGGTTATGGATTGCAGAGAACGACAGGAGCACAGATTTAAAAACACCCATTTAAAGTATAATTCTCAAATGTCTCATAAAGATATTAGAAACTTTATAAAAATAAATGAAGAGTGTCATAGGAGTTTAGAAAAAATATATAATAAGACAGGAATAAGTACGAGGGGATTAGATAGAATAATAAAACTTTCAGTTACTATAATGGATTTAAATAAGGAGAATGTTTTAACTAAAGGACATATTTATGAAGCTATATCATATAGAAAGAATATAAATGGAGAAGTAATATAATATGGAAGATTTTTTTGAATATAAAGTATGGTTTTCTACAGTTAATATAAGTAATAAAAAGAAATTTATATTATTAGATAATATGGAAAATGAGAAGCATATATATGAAAATAGAAAGTTTTTATCTAGAAAAAATAAATATTTAAAAAATTTAGATGTGGATATACAAAATGAAGAAGTTGAAAATATTATAGAAAATATTGATAAAAATAAATATAAATTTACGACTTTTTCAGAGAATAATTATCCAAATACGTTAAAAGATATAGATGATAAACCATATTCTTTATTTTATAAAGGAAATATAGATGAATTAAATAATAAAATATCTTTAGCTATAGTTGGTTCTAGAAATTGCACATCTTATGGACGAGAAATTGCTAAGAATATTGCTTTTGAACTTGGAAAAAGAAATATTAACATAGTAAGTGGTGGAGCGCTTGGTATAGATACGGTAGCTCATGATATTTGTAATAAAAATAATTTTTATAATGCTGCAATTTTAGGATGTGGAATAGATATTTGTTATCCTTCCTACAATAAAGGGTTATATAATAATATTGAGAAAAATGGGGTTATAATAACTGAATATATTCCTAAAACACCACCATATAGATATAATTTTCCTAAAAGAAATAGGATAATAAGTGGAATATCAAAAGCTGTGATAGTAGTTGAAGCAAGTAGTAAAAGTGGTGCTTTAATAACCTGTTCTCAAGCTATAGAGCAAGGAAAAGATGTTGTTGCAGTGCCAGGAAATGTATTTTCATCTCAAAGTATAGGCTGTAATAAGTTGATAAATGATGGTGCCTATCTATTTACAAATATAGATGATATGTTGTACAATCTTTCTATTGATTGCAATTATAAAAATAATTGTGAGTGTAATGGTTTAGAAAAATTGATATTAGATAAATTAACAGGAAAAATCATGAATATTGATGAACTTATCAGATTGGTTGATGTTGACACATCTGTTATACATGAGTTATTATGTGAATTGCAATTTGAAAATAAAATAATAAATATATATGGAAATTGTTATACAAAAATTCTATAGGATTTAAGGGGGTGAACTCTGAGTTTTTCAGAGATTGTAAATGGGTCAAAATTTAGTAATTGTTGAATCGCCAGCTAAAGCGAAGACTATAGAGAAATATTTAGGAAAAAATTATATAGTAGAAGCTTCTATGGGACATATAAGAGATTTGCCTAAAAGTCAACTAGGTGTTGATATAGAGGGAGGATATATACCTAAATATATAACTATAAGAGGAAAAGGTGAGCTTTTAAATAAATTGAAAAAGTTAGCTAAAAAAAGTGATAAAATATATCTTGCAACGGATCCAGATAGAGAAGGTGAAGCAATTTCATGGCATTTAGCTAATGCTCTTCAAATAGAAGAAAATAAAAAGTGTAGAATAGAATTTAATGAAATAACAAAATCAGCAGTAAAGGCTTCAATAAAAACTCCAAGAGCTATAAATATAAATTTGGTAGATGCACAGCAGGCAAGAAGAATCTTGGATAGATTAGTAGGATATGAAATAAGCCCTATACTTTGGAAAAATATAAAATGGGGTTTAAGTGCTGGAAGAGTTCAATCAGCTGCTCTTAAAATTATATGTGATAGGGAAGAAGAAATTAAAAAGTTTATTCCAAAAGAGTATTGGACTGTGGATATAAAACTTAAAAAAGATAAAAAAACTTTCTCTGTTAGATTATTATCAAAAAATAAGAAGAAAATAGAGATAAATAGCAAAGAAGAAAGCGACTTCATTATAAATGAATTAAAAAATAATGAATACGTAGTTAAGAAAGTTAAAAAAGGAACAAAAAATAAAAATCCATTACCTCCTTTTACAACTAGTACACTTCAACAAGATGCAAGTAAAAAGATTAATTTTATGACTAAAAGAACTATGTCAGTGGCTCAACAGCTTTATGAAGGTGTTGAAATAAAAGGATATGGAATAGTAGGACTTATAACATATATGAGAACAGATTCAATTAGAATATCTAAAGAGGCTCAAGATAAGGCTTTAGGATTTATAGAAGAGGTATATGGTAAAGAATATATTCCAGAATCTCCAAGAGTATATAAAAGTAAAAAAAATATTCAAGATGCTCATGAAGCCATAAGACCGACATATATTGAGATAACACCAGAGATTGCTAAAAATAATTTATCTCAAGAGCAATATAAACTATATTCGCTTATATGGAAGAGATTTATTGCAAGTCAAATGGCATCATGTATTTTAAATACTAATAGTATAGAGATTCAAAATGGAGAATACAATTTAAGAGCTAGTGGTTCTAATATAAAGTTTGATGGATTTATGAAACTTTATGAATATTTAGGTGAAGAGGAGGAGGCAGAATCTCTTCTTCCAGAAATTAATGTAGAAGAAATATTAAAAGAACACTCAATAGAAGGTAAACAACATTTTACACAACCACCAACAAGATATACAGAAGCTTCTTTTGTTAAGCATTTAGAAGAAAAGGGTATAGGAAGACCGAGTACTTACGTACCTACAATATCTACATTATTAGATAGAAAGTATGTTCAAAGAGAAAAGAAAAATTTAATTCCAACAGAGTTAGGCTTTATAGTAAACAATATAGTGTCTGAATATTTTCATCAAATAGTAGATGTAGATTTTACAGCTGAAATGGAACAAAAGTTAGATTGTATTGAACTTGGAAAAGAAGAATGGAAAAATGTAGTATCTGAATTTTTTAATCCATTAAAAGAAGCGATTGATAAGGCTGAAAAGGAAATTTGTAAGGTAGTAATTGAGGATAAAGTAAGTGATGTTCCATGTGATAAATGTGGAAGGCTTATGGTTATTAAACATGGAAGATTTGGAGATTTTTTAGCATGTCCTGGATATCCAGAATGCAAAAATACAAAGCCAATAGTGGAGGAAATCGATGCTATATGCCCTAAATGTGGTGGAAAGATAGTTGCAAAAAGAAGTAAAAAAGGTAGAAGGTTTTACGGATGTTCTAATTATCCTGAATGTGATTTTGTAAGCTGGAGTGAGCCAACAAATGAAAAATGTCCTAAGTGTGGCTCTATAATGGTTAAAAAGTATTCAAAATCTAAGGGAGAATATTTAGAGTGCATTAATCAGGAATGTAAAGAAAAGAAAGAATTATTAAAAAAAGATGTTGAATAAATATTTTTAATTTAGTAGTGTGGTTTTTTAATATTATTATAAATAAAATATATTAACATATAAAACAAATATATTAAGTAGAATAAATGTTGAAAAGTGTCTATTCCTATGATACTATTTAAATAAAGATATATTATTAGAAAATTGAAAAAATTTAAAAAATTAAAATTGCAGTATGGAGGATAGATATGTCTACATTACTTAATAAGACAAGAAGATTAAATAAGATATTGCAAAAATCAAGAACAGATGCAGTTGCATTTTATGATATATGTGAAGTATTAAGCGATGTGATGGATTGTAATGTTTATTTAGTTGATAAAAAAGGGAAGATTTTAGGTTATAAATTTTCAGGAAAATTTGAATGTGAAATTATGAAGAAAAAAGTAACAATAGATAAAAAATTCCCGGAAGATTACAATGATAAACTTTTAAATATACAAAATAGTTTGGCGAATTTGCCAAGTAAAGGTGAATGTGTATTTAGTGGTGAAGGTGAGTGTGGAATATCAGAGAAATTAACTACTATAGTTCCTATAATAGGAAATAGAGAAAGAATAGGAACTTTGATGTTAGCTAGATTCGGAGAGAATTTTGGTGATGATGATTTAGTTTTAGCAGAGCATAGTGCAACTATAGTTGGAATGGAACTTTTAAGAGCTAAACAAGAAGAGTTGGAAGAAGAGACTAGAAAAAAAGCTATAGTTCAACTTGCAATAGGTACCTTATCATATTCGGAATTAGAAGCAGTAGAACATATATTTAGCGAACTTGGTGCTAATGAAGGTCTTTTAGTAGCATCAAAAATTGCAGATAAGGTTGGAATAACTAGATCGGTTATAGTAAATGCTCTTAGAAAATTTGAAAGTGCTGGAGTTATAGAGTCTAGAAGTCTCGGAATGAAGGGAACTCACATAAAAATATTAAATGATAAACTTATGGAAGAATTAGAAAAAATAAAATAATTTTTTATGCAGAGTAATCTAATGATTGCTCTGTAATTTTTTTATTTATAGAATTAAAATTTATTATTGCCTGTTTAGTTTTGCTATGGTATACTATCAAAGGTAATAAATACACACATTATCTTATTTATATAGTGGTGGCTTCTTAATGAAGATATTTATATAAGAAAAGATAGTGGAGGAAATAACCAATTTTAAGGAGGACACAAAAATGTCAGTAATTTCAATGAAACAATTATTAGAAGCTGGTGTTCACTTTGGACATCAAACAAGAAGATGGAACCCTAAGATGGCTCCTTATATATTCACAGAAAGAAACGGAATATATATAATAGATCTTCAAAAAACTGTTAAAAAAGCAGAAGAAGCTTATTTCTTTATTAAAGATATAGCTGCTGAAGGAAAAGATATACTTTTTGTTGGAACTAAAAAACAAGCACAAGAAGCTATACAAGAAGAAGCTATAAGATCAAATATGCATTTTGTAAATAATAGATGGTTAGGTGGAATGTTAACTAACTTTAAAACTATAAAGACAAGAATAGCTAAATTAGAACAATTACAAACTATGGAAGAAGATGGAACTTTCGAAGTTTTACCTAAAAAAGAAGTAACTCAACTTAAAAATCAAATGGCTAAATTAGAAGCTAATTTAGGTGGAATTAAAAATTTAGATGCTAGCAATATTGGAGCATTATTTGTAGTTGACCCAAGAAAAGAAAAAAATGCTATAGCAGAAGCTAAAATTTTAGGAATACCAGTAGTTGCAATAGTAGATACTAACTGTGATCCAGAAGAAGTTGATTATGTTATACCAGGAAATGATGATGCTATAAGAGCCGTTAAATTAATAACTGCTAAAATGGCAGATGCTATAATAGAAGGAAGACAAGGCGAACAATTAGCTGAATAAAATTTAAAATATTGAGGTGGATGAAAGCATAATTTTCGTTTACCTCTTATAATTAGTATTTTAGGAGGAGTTAAAAATGATAACAGCTCAAGCGGTTAAAGAGTTAAGAGAGAGAACTGGCGCAGGAATGATGGACTGCAAAAAGGCATTAACAGAAACAAATGGAGACATGGAAAAAGCAGTAGAAGTTTTAAGAGAAAAAGGATTAGCAGCTGCAGCTAAAAAAGCTGGAAGAGTTGCTGCTGAAGGTATAGTTAAAACTTTTATATCAGAAGATATGAAAAAAGGTGCAATGGTTGAGGTTAACTGTGAAACTGATTTCGTTGCAGACAATGCTGAGTTTATAGAGTTTGCTGGAAAAGTTGCTGAAATGGCAGCAAACAATGATGTTTCAACTGTTGAAGAATTAGTTGCTTTAAAATATAATGATGATAAAACAGTTCAAGAAGTTTTAACTGAATTAATAGCAAAAATCGGTGAAAACATGACAGTAAGAAGATTTGAAAAAGCAGCTGTAGAAAATGGAGTAGTTCAAAGCTATATTCACGGTGGCGGAAGAATAGGAGTTTTAGTTCAATTAGCATGTGATTCTAATTCTTCAGAATTAACTCAAGTTGCTAAAGATGTTTGTATGCAAATAGCAGCAGCAAATCCATTATTCTTAAGTGAAAATGAAGTTGATTCTAAAGCATTAGAAACTGAAAAAGAAATATATAGAGCACAAGCTTTAAATGAAGGAAAACCAGAAAAAATAGTTGAAAAAATGGTTGAAGGAAGAATTAAAAAGTACTATAAAGAAGTATGTCTTTTAAATCAACCTTGGGTTAAAGATGCTGATAAATCAATATCTAAATATTTAGAAGAAAAATCAAAAGAAGTAGGTTCTCCTATAACTGTTCAAAAGTACTTCAGATTTGAAAGAGGCGAAGGTATAGAGAAAAAAGAAGAAAACTTTGCTGAAGAAGTTGCTAAAATGGGAGCAAAATAATAATATAAGAGAACACTGAGTGTTCTCTTTTTTTAAAATATTTCATAGAATTAAGTTGGAGGATTAAGATGGGGACTTGTAAGTTTAAAAGAGTTATGCTTAAATTATCAGGAGAAGCTTTAGCAGGAAAAAATGGTTTTGGAATAGATTTCTCAGTAGCTATGAGAATAGCTAAAGAGATAAAAGAATTAGTAGATATGGGTGTTGAAGTTGGCGCTGTAGTTGGCGGTGGTAACATATGGAGAGGAAGAGAAGGCGAAGGTATGGATAGAGCTACTGCTGACTATATGGGTATGTTAGCTACATCAATAAATGCTTTAGCGTTACAAGATTCTCTAGAACAATTGGGTGTAAGCACTAGAGTGCAAACAGCTATAGAAATGAAAGAAATTGCAGAACCTTTTATAAGAAGAAGAGCTATGAGACACTTAGAAAAGGGAAGAGTAGTGATATTTGGAGCTGGAACAGGTAACCCATATTTTTCAACTGATACAACAGCAGCTTTAAGAGCAGCCGAAATAGAAGCAGAGGTTATACTTTTAGCTAAAAAAGTTGATGGTGTTTATGATAAGGATCCACATAAGTATAATGATGCTAAAAAGTATGATAAATTATCTTATATAGAAGTTTTAGAAAAAGAACTTCAAGTAATGGATTCTACTGCTACATCTTTATGTATGGATAATAATATCCCAATATTAGTATTTGCTTTAGATGAAGACGGAAACATAAAAAAAGCAATACAAGGTGAGAGTATAGGAACAATAATAACTAGAAAATAGGAGAGTGTTTTTATGGTTAAAGATATAGTAAATAAATTACAAGAAAAAATGACAAAGACGATTTCAGTTTTAAAATCAGATTTATCAACAATGAAAGCTGGAAGAGCTAATCCAACAATGTTAGATAGAATACAAGTTGAGTGTTATGGTAGTATGTGCCCTATATCACAGGTAGCCAACATTTCATCGCCAGAACCAAGGTTATTAGTTGTGACACCTTGGGATAAATCCACACTAAAAGATATAGAGAAAGCTATATTAAAATCTGATCTTGGAATAAATCCTAATAATGATGGTAGTGTTATAAGATTATTAGTACCTGAATTAACAGAGGAAACAAGAAAAACTATCGTTAAAAATGTTAAAAAAACAGGTGAAGAGTCTAAGGTAGCTTTAAGATCAATAAGAAAAGATGCTAATGATAAGATAAAAGCTCTTAAAAAAGATGGTGAATTAACAGAAGACGAAACTAAAAAAGCTGAAGATGAAGTACAAAAGATAACAGATAATTTTGTTAAAGAAATAGATAAAATAGTAATTGCTAAAGAAAAAGAAATAATGTCAGTGTAAAATGGAAAGGCCTGCTTCTTTAGTAGGCTTTTTTATTTTTGAATATTAATTAATATATATGAGGTGTTTGTTTTGGTAAAGTTTTTCGGAGGAAAAAAAACAATAGATGAAAATAGTAGTGAAAATCAAAAAATAGTTTTGGATATGAACAATATACCTAAACATATAGCTATAATTATGGATGGAAATGGAAGATGGGCTAAGGCAAGAAATCTTCCAAGAAGTATGGGACATAAAGCTGGAGTTGAATCTATAATTAATATAGTAAAAGAGTGCGATAAAATAGGAGTGAAATACCTTACTTTGTATGCTTTTTCAACTGAAAATTGGAAAAGACCAAAAGATGAAGTAAGTGCTCTTATGAATTTAATAGTTGAATATCTTAAAAGAGAATTGGACGAAATGCATAGGAATAATGTTAAAATAAAAAGCATGGGTGATTTAACAAAATTACCGGATAAATGTAGAAAAGCTTTAGAGGATGCTTTTGAAAAGACTAAAGATAATACTGGGGTAGTTTTAAATATAGCTTTAAATTATGGTGGAAGAGATGATATAATAAGAGGCGTGAAATCATTGGTTAAAGATGTACAAGAAGGTAAATTATCTATAGATGATATAAATGAAGGTATGTTTAATGATTATTTATATACTAAAAATATTCCAGATCCAGATTTAATAATAAGACCAAGTGGAGAGCAAAGACTTAGTAATTTTCTTCTTTGGCAGTGTGCTTATTCAGAGTTTTCATATTCTGATATAAATTGGCCGGATTTTAAACCTCAAAATCTTATAGAAGCTATTTATGATTATCAAAACAGAAATAGAAGATTTGGAGGAATTAAGTAAATAGAAGGTGATGGAGTGAAATCAAATAATAGATATTTAGGGGCATTAATATTATTACCACTTATAGTATTTTTATTTTTAGGTGGAGTGTGGCTAAAATATGCTAATTTAGTATTAGGTGGTTTAGCTATGTATGAATTTTATAAGGTATCTAAGTTAAAGAATATAAAACCAATGTCAATAATTGCGTATATAATGCTTGTTGTTTATTACATAACAGGAAATAATTTTACTATTTTATCTTATATAATAATTATTGGAGCATTTGTGCTTCTTATGGTACCTATATTAAATATAAAATATAATTTTATAGATGTAGCTATAACTTTATTAGGTTTTATTTATGCTGGAATATTTTTTAGTTTTATAACATTAATAAATCAAAAACCAGGTGGAGAATTTTTAGTGTGGTTGCCACTTATAGCATCTTGGGGATGTGATATTTTAGCTTATTATTCAGGAAAGCATCTTGGAAAGCATAAATTATGTCCTAGAGTAAGTCCTAAAAAGACCGTTGAAGGATCAATTGGAGGAATTTTAGGAAGTACAATAGTTTGTGGTATATATGGAATAATAATTTATCAATTTTTCCCTGAATTCTCTATGTTAAATTATTTTATAATAGGTGCACTATGTGGTGTGTTCTGTCAATTTGGAGATTTAGTAGCATCATCTGTTAAAAGATATGTTGGAGTTAAAGATTATAGCAATCTTATTCCAGGTCATGGTGGAATACTAGATAGATTTGATAGTGTCCTTTTTGCGAGTGTAGTAGTTTTTGTTTATTTAACAATTGCAACAATTATAATACATTTATAAATATAGCATAAGTATAAAAAATCCGTTATGTATTTTTAGGACTAATTTCTAAAAATTTATAACGGACTTTTTATTAGATAAATTATGACTAATCTTATATTTAATGGTATAATAGGAGGAAATGAATATAGAGTTATTATAATAAAAATGAAAAAATATTTTACTTTGGTGCAATAATAGACATATAATTATATGTAGATTATTATTTATAACTTAGGAGGAATTAAAATTATGAAAAACATTTCTATTTTGGGGATTACGGGTTCAATAGGAACTCAGGCATTAGATGTTTTACGATTTCATAAGGATAAATTTAAATTAGTAGCAATAAGTGCATATAAAAACATAGATTTAACTTTAGACATAATAAAGGAATTTAAACCAAGAGTTGTAGCGATAAATGATAAAGTTTCTTTTGAAAAATTGAAGAATATTAAGGATACTTTAGATTATGATTTTGAATTACTTTATGGTATGGAAGGTCTTATAAAGGTTGCAACTTTAAAAGAAGTTCATACAGTTTTGACATCAGTAGTTGGAATGATAGGATTAAAACCTACATTAGAGGCTATTAAATGTAAAAAGGATATTGCTTTAGCTAATAAGGAAACATTGGTAGTTGCAGGCGAACTTGTAATGAACGAAGCTAAAAAATATGGAGTTAAAATATTGCCAGTAGATTCAGAGCATAGTGCTATTTTTCAATGTCTTCAAGGTAATGATTTAAAAAGCGTTGATAAAATAATAATAACCGCATCTGGAGGACCATTTAGAGGTTATTCTAAAAAACAATTAGAAAATGTTACTTTAAATCAAGCATTAAATCATCCTAAATGGAGTATGGGAAAAAAGATAACTATAGATTCATCCACTCTTATGAATAAAGGGTTAGAAGTTATAGAAGCTCATTGGCTTTTTGATTGTGATTATGAAAATATAGAAGTTGTAGTTCATCCACAATCTATAATACATTCAATGGTTCAATATAAGGATGGAGCAGTAATTGCACAGCTTGGAGTAACAGATATGAAACTTCCAATACAATATGCTTTAAATTATCCGCTTCGTGATAATAATATAAGTGAAAAATTAGATTTTTACAAGATAAATGAACTAAATTTTTATAAACCAGATACAGAAGTTTTTAGATGTTTAAAATTAGCTTATAAGGCAGGAAAAATGGGGGGATTAATGCCTACTATATTAAATGGTGCTAATGAAGTATGTGTAGATTTGTTCTTGAATGAAAAAATAAAATATTTAGATATTCCAACAATAGTTGAAGAATGTATGGAAGTGTTTAAAAATGATATGGAGGTTTCTCTAAGGAATATAATAGATTTAGATAAAAGTGTTAGAGAATATATAATGAATAAATATAGTTAAAAATTTAAGGAGGGAAAAATTTTGTACTTGATTTTTGCTTTAGTTGCGTTTAGTATTTTAATAATAATACATGAGCTTGGTCATTTTACCTTAGCTAAACTAAATGGAGTATGTGTTGAAGAGTTTGCAATAGGTATGGGGCCTAAATTATTTGGATTTAAAGGCAAAGAAACAGAATATAATTTAAGAGTATTGCCTTTTGGTGGATTTGTAAGAATGCTTGGAGAAGAAGGAGGGGCAATTAAGGATAATAGAGCTTTTAATGCCAAAACACCTCTTCAAAAAATTTCTATAATTGTAGCAGGAGCGACTATGAACTATGTTTTAGCGCTTTTAATTTTTGGATTAATAGCGTTGAATTTTGGATTTGCCAAACCAGTTGTATCAGAAGTAGCTTTAAATTCTCCAGCACAAAAAGCTGATCTTAGAGTTGGAGATAGACTATTAAAAGTAGATAATAGCACTATAAATACAACTAGTGACTTAAAACTTGGAGTGATACTAGCAAAAGGAAATGCTATAACGCTTGAAATAGAACGAAATGGAGAAAAGATTATCAAAGAAATTGTGCCAACTATTGATGAAACTGGAAATGCAGTGATTGGGATAACTCATGAATTTGTGAAGAATCCAACTATAGGAGAAAGCATAGTTCAAGGATTTAAAGATACTATTACAATGGTAAGTCAAACTTTTAAATCTTTAAAAATGATGTTTACAGGAGAGGCGAATTTCAAAACTGATGTAGGAGGTCCTATAACTATAGTTAAAATGTCAAGTCAAGCTGCAAAAGCAGGAATATGGACACTTATGGAATTTACTGCATTTATGAGTGTTCAATTAGCAGTGTTTAATCTTTTGCCACTTCCAGCTCTTGATGGAGGTCTTATATTAATTCAAATTTTAGAATTAATAACCAGAAAAAAAATACCTGAAAAATTTGTAGGAGTAGTAAACAGTGTTGGATTTGCGCTTTTAATGTTACTTATGGTTGTAGTGACATTAAAGGATATAATATTCCCTGTTTTATAAAATAGGAGTTGATAAATAAAATGGAAAGAAGAAAAACCAAAGTCGTAAAGGTTGGTAATGTGCTTGTTGGTGGTGATAATAGAATTTCTGTTCAATCAATGACAAATACAGATACTAGAGATGTCGAGGCTACTATAAAGCAAATAAGAAAACTGCAAGATGCAGGGTGCGATATAGTTAGATGTGCAGTTTTAGACATGGAAGCTGCAAGAGCTATAAAAAAGATTGTAGAGAAAATAGATATTCCTTTAGTAGCAGATATTCATTTTGATTATAAATTAGCTTTAGAATCAATAAAAAATGGAGTGTCTGCACTTAGGATAAATCCAGGTAATATTGGAAGTAGAGAAAAAGTAGAAATTTTAGCTAAAGCTTGTATGGAAAAAAAAATCCCAATTAGAATAGGTGTAAATTCAGGGTCTCTTTCAAAAGAAATTTTACAAAAGTATGGTAAGGTAGTTCCAGAAGCTTTGGTTGAAAGTGCTTTAACTCATATAAAGATATTAGAAGAAGTAAATTTTAATGATATAGTTGTATCTATTAAATCATCAAATATAGAAACTATGATAAATAGTTATAGGTTAGCATCACAAAAATTCGATTATCCTCTTCATCTAGGAGTTACAGAAGCGGGAACACCATGGAGAGGAACTATAAAATCAGCAATCGGTCTTGGAGCGTTATTATCAGAAGGTATCGGAGATACTATAAGGGTTTCTTTAACGGGAGACCCAGTCGAGGAAATAAAAGTAGGACGTGAAATACTTAAAAATTTTGGACAAATAAAAGAAGGAATAGAATTTATATCTTGTCCAACATGTGGTAGAACTCAAATAGATCTTATAAATATTGCCAAAGAGGTCGAGAATAGATTAGAAAATTGTAATAAGTCAATAAAGGTTGCTGTTATGGGATGTGTTGTTAATGGACCGGGAGAAGCTAAAGATGCAGATATTGGAATAGCAGGTGGAATTGGTGAAGGTCTTATATTTAGAAAAGGAAAAATAGTAAAGAAAGTTAAAGAAGAGGATTTAGTTGAAGAACTTATAAAAATTATAGAAACACTTTAAAGTAAAGAAGGGATATCCCTTCTTTATAATATTTATAAAGAATTTAAGGGGAGGATTTAATTTTGGGCACAGAGTTTATAGGGAAAATGAATAAATATTTGAGTTCTCAAGCGGAATTAGAGGATTTAGAGTTTTCTATACACAAATTCCAACTTTTAAAGAAAAACAATATTTTAAGAATACTTATAAAATCTGATAAGAATATATCTAAAGAACAGGAAGATTTTATAAAAAAATACATATTAGAAACTTTGCAAATGAATATAGATATAGAGATACTTTGCTATATAGATGCATCTAGTTTGTCTTTAGATGAAATTATAAATAAATATTGGTTAGATATAGTACAAACAATAATTAACAAACATCCTATTTTAAAAGGAATTTTAATGGATTCAAAAAGGAGTATAGAAAAAAATTATATAGAAATATCAAGTGGAATAAATTTTTTGTGTGAATTTATAAAAAAGAAAAAAATAGAAGAAGAAATAGTAGATAAAATAAAAACTCTATTTGGAATAAGTGTTAAAATCAATTTCAAATACGATGAATCATTGAAAATAGAAGATTATGAGAAAATTAAATTAAATGAAAATTTAAAAATTGTTCAAAATGCTTTATCAAACACACAAATTAAAAATGAAATTTCTAAACCAAAAGAAGTAAAAAAAGAAGATAAAAAGCCAAAATACACTTATGAAGATAGAAAGAGTGAGCCAAAGAGTGAAAATAATATTTTGGGCAGAAATATTAAAGATGAGCCTGTTTTAATTGAAAGTATAAATGATACCTCTGGAATAGTTACGGTGGTTGGAGAAGTATTTAAAACAGAAATATTTGAAACTAAAACAGGAAGAATAATATTAACATTTTTTATAACAGATTATAGTAGTTCTATATCGGTTAAATGTTTTATAAAGCCTAAAGATCAAGAAACAGTTTTAGAAAATATAAAAAAAGGTCTTTATTGTAAAGTTCGAGGAGAAGCTATAATGGATCCTTATGCTAAGGAAGTAGTAATAATGGCAAGGGATGTATTTAAAATGACTAAAACAGAAAGAATGGATACATCAGAAGAAAAAAGGGTAGAACTTCACCTTCATACTAATATGAGTAGTATGGATGGTATAACTTCTGTTGGTAAAATAATTGAAAAGGCAGCTAAATTTGGTCATAAAGCAATTGCGATAACAGATCATGGGGTAGTACAGGCATTTCCAGATGCTCAAATTGCAGCGAAAAAAAATAATATAAAAGTTATATATGGGGTGGAAGGATATTTAGTTGATAATGGAACACCTATTGTAATAAATGAGAATGATGCAAAATTTTCAGATGAATTTGTGGTATTTGATATAGAAACAACAGGATTTTCAAGCAAAAATGATAAGATAATAGAGATTGGTGCAGTGAAAATTAAGGGATATGAAATAATAGACAGATTTAGTTGTTTTGTAAATCCTCAAGATTCAATTCCATATAAAATAACAGAGCTTACTGGAATAACAGATGAGATGGTAGAAAATGAACCAACTATAGATAAAATTTTGCCAGAATTTATAAAATTTATAGGAGAAAGTGTTATAGTAGCCCACAATGCTAATTTTGATATGTCTTTTATAAATAAGAACATACAAAATTTAAAACTTGATAAATTAACAAATCCAATAATGGATACTGTACCTCTAGCTAGATTTTTGTATCCAGAACTTAAAAGAGTTAAATTAAATACGGTTGCGAAACATTTAGGTGTAAGTTTAGAAAATCATCATAGAGCAGTAGATGATGCTAAAGCGACTGCAGATATACTTTTAATATCTTTAAAAAAACTAGAAGAAGAGAAAAAAATTTATGATATAAAATCTTTAAATAAGGAATTTTTAAATAATGTTGATATAAAAAAACAGCCAACGTATCACATAATAATATTGGCTAAAAATCAAGTAGGTCTTAAAAATTTATATAAATTGATATCAAAAGCCCACTTAGATTATTTCTTTAAGAGACCAAGACTTCCAAAGAGTATTATAAGTGAATATAAAGAAGGACTTATAATTGGTGCAGCTTGTGAAGCTGGGCAAGTTTATAAGGCAGTTTTAGAAGGAAAATCAGATGATGAAATTAAAGAAATAGCATCTTTTTATGATTATTTAGAAATACAACCAATAGAAAATAATGCTCATCTTATAAGAAATGGAAGTGTTAAAGATGAGGAGGAACTTAAACAAATAAATAAAAAAATTTATGATTTGGGGAAAGAGATGAAAAAATTAACTGTTGCAACTTGTGATGTTCATTTTCTAGAACCAAAAGATGAAGTGTTTAGAAGAATAATTATGGCAGGACAGGGGTTTAGTGATGCTGATAATCAACCACCTCTATATTTTAGAACTACAAATGAAATGCTTAAAGAATTTTCGTACTTTGGAAAGGATATAGCAAAGGAAGTTGTTATTTATAATACTCAAAAAATTGCTGATATGATAGATGTTATAAAGCCAATTCCGGATGAAACTTATCCTCCTAAAATAGAAGGCGCAGAGGATGATATAAGAAAAATGACTTTAGATAAAGTTCATTCTATTTATGGAGATAATTTACCTGAGGTTGTTCAAAAAAGGCTAGATAAAGAATTAAATTCTATAATAAATAATGGCTATGCAGTCTTATATCTTATAGCACAAAAATTAGTTGCAAAATCTTTAGAGGATGGTTACTTGGTAGGCTCAAGAGGCTCAGTTGGATCATCTTTTGTAGCTACAATGTCTGGAATTACAGAGGTAAATGGTTTACCACCACATTATGTATGTCCTAACTGTAAAAAATCTGAATTTTTCTTAGATGGTTCGGTGAGCTCGGGAGCAGATCTTCCAAATAAAAAGTGCCCAGATTGTGGAAGTGAATATATAAGAGATGGTCATGATATACCTTTTGAAACTTTTTTGGGGTTTGAAGGAGATAAAGAACCTGATATAGATTTAAACTTTTCGGGAGAATATCAAGGAGTAGTTCATAAATATACAGAAGTACTTTTTGGAAAAGGATATACTTTTAAAGCAGGAACAATTGGAACGGTTGCTGAAAAAACTGCTTATGGATTTGTTAAAAAGTATCTTCAAGAAAGGGATAAAGTAGTATCTAATGCTGAAATAGAGAGATTGACTATTGGTTGTACAGGGATAAAAAGAACTACAGGACAACATCCAGGTGGGATAATGGTTGTTCCAAATGATAATGAAATATTTAATTTTTGTCCTATTCAAAGACCAGCAGATGATACAACATCAGATATAGTAACAACTCATTTTGATTATCATTCTATAAGTGGTAGATTATTAAAGTTAGATATATTAGGACACGATGATCCGACTGTTTTAAGAATGCTTCAAGATTTAACTGGAGTTAATCCTAAAACTATACCTTTAAATGATGAAAAGGTCATAAGTCTTTTTACAAAACCAGATGCATTAGGAGTAACTAAAGAGGAATTAGAGTGTGAAGTTGGAAGTTATGGTCTTCCTGAGTTTGGAACGAAATTTGTAAGACAGATGCTTTTAGACACACAGCCAAAATCTTTTGCAGATTTAGTAAGAATATCAGGACTTTCACACGGGACAGACGTATGGCTTAATAACGCGCAATATTTTATAAAGGAAGGCTATACAACATTAAAAGATTGTATAGCTACAAGAGATGATATTATGGTTTATCTTATGTATCAAGGAGTTCCTCCTAAAATGTCCTTTACCATAATGGAGAAAGTTAGAAAAGGTAAGGGGTTAAGTGAGGATGATGAAAAGGTAATGAGAGAAAACAAAGTACCAGATTGGTATATAGAATCTTGTAAAAGGATAAAATACATGTTTCCAAAAGGGCATGCAGTTGCTTATGTTATGATGGCAGTTAGAATAGCATATTTTAAAGTTTATTATCCAGAAGCCTATTACACAACATATTTTTCGGTGAGAGCTGATGATTTTGATGCAGAGCTTATATGTAAAGGAGAAAAAGCTATAAAAAATAAGATGGATGAATTGTATTCATTAGGTAATAATTTGACACAAAAAGATAAAGGGCTTTTAACTATTTTAGAATTATCCTTTGAAATGTATAAGAGAGGTTTAAAATTTTTAAAAGTAGATATTTACAAATCAGAAGCAACTAAATTTAAAATAGAGGAAGATGGTATAAGACCTCCTATAAATGCCCTTCAAGGAGTTGGAGAAAATGCTGCTAAAAGTATTGTTGAATGTAGAGAAAATGGGGAATTTATATCTAAAGAGGATTTAAGAATAAGGGCAAAAGTATCAAAAACAGTAATAGAAACGTTGAGTATACATGGATGTTTAAATGGAATGCAAGAGAGTAATCAGTTAAGTTTGTTTGGTTAGTTTTAAAATGCTATTGTAATATAAACTTAACTATGATATTATAATAATATAAGTTTTACTATTAAGAAGTTAAGGAGTGGGGTTAAAACCCGCTCTTTCTGTTTGTAACGCAACTATATAATTTATAAGTTGCGTTTTTCCATACTCTTGATTTGTATGTCGTTAAATAGGGTATAATATAACAAAATTTAATAAGGAGGAACAAAATATAATGAAAAAAGAAAAGTTTCTTTTAGACTTAGAAGAGATGTTTTTACCTATAATAAATAGTTTGAATTATGAACTTTATCATATAGAATATGTTAAAGAGAACAATGAATATTATCTAAGATTATACATAGATAAAGAAAATGGTAGAATATCATTAAATGATTGTGAAACTGTAAGTAGAAGAATAAGTGAACTTTTAGATGAAAAGGATCCTATAAAAGATCCATATTATTTAGAAGTATCATCTCCAGGACTAAATAGAAAACTGTATAAAGATGAGCATTTTAATAAATTTTTAGGCAGTAATGTAAAAATTGTTTTCACAAAGGTTATAGATGGAAATAAAAATATACAAGGTATATTAAAAGATAATAAAACAGATGTAATAGTACTAGAAGTTGAAGGAAATGAAATTAATGTTCCTAAAGATAAAATAAAAAGTGCTAATCTAGAGGGTGAAATATAATTTAAGGAGGATTATTAAAAATGAACGAAGAATTTCTAGGAGCATTAAGTGAAATAGTTAAAGAAAAAGGAATAAGCGCAGAATCGCTATTAGAAACTATTGATGAAGCTATAATTGCAGCATATAAAAAGAATTATTCAAACGCTGGTGTTGCAGCTCAAAACGTAAAGGTTAAAAGAGAACCTAAAACAGGGGAAGTAAAGGTATTTGCTCAAAAATTAGTTGTTGAAGAAGTATTTGATGATATAACTGAAATAAGTTTAGAAGATGCAAAAGCAATAAATCCAATATTTCAATTAGATGATATTGCAGAAATAGAAGTTACTCCTAAAGATTTTGGAAGAGTTGCTGCACAACTTGCAAAACAAATGGTAATTCAAAGAATTAAAGAATCAGAAAGAAATATAATATATAATGAATTCGCTGAAAAAGAATTTGACATTATGACAGGAACAGTTATAAGAAAAGATAAAGGAAATGTTTTTGTTAATTTAGGAAGAATAGAAGCAATATTAGGACCTAATGAGCAAATGGCAGGAGAAAGTTATGTGTTTAATGAAAAACTTAAACTTTATATAGTAGAAGTTAAAAAAACATCAAAGGGTGCATCAGTATTATGCTCTAGAACACATCCAGGACTTGTTAAAAGACTTTTTGAACTTGAGGTTCCTGAAATATATGAAGGTGTAGTTGAAATTAAAAGTATTTCAAGAGAGGCAGGGTCTAGAACGAAAATAGCTGTTCATTCTAATGATGAAGCAGTAGATGCTATGGGAGCTTGTGTAGGTCCTAAAGGAGTTAGAGTTCAAAATATAGTAAACGAACTTAAAAATGAAAAAATAGATATAATAAAATGGAGTAAAACTCCAGAGGAGTATATATCAAATGCTTTAAGCCCAGCAAAAGTTATAGATGTTATTATTGATGAGGAAAATAAATCAGCGAAGGTTATAGTTGATGATTCTCAATTGTCATTAGCAATAGGAAAAGAAGGGCAAAATGTAAGATTAGCAGCTAAACTTACAGGATGGAAAATAGATATAAAGAGTAAATCTAAAGCAGAAAGTGAAAAGATAGATGAAGAAAATGCTTTAGAGGATAACGAGTAATAGTCTTTTTGTTTTAGGAGGTGAGTCTGTGAAGGTTAAAAAAATTCCTATGAGAATGTGTAATGGATGCATGGAGATGAAACCTAAAAAGGAACTTATAAGAGTTGTAAAGACTAATGAAGAAGAAGTTTTAGTAGACTTAACAGGAAAAAAATCTGGTAGAGGCGCTTATGTTTGTAAGAGCATAGAGTGTCTAGAAAAAGCTTTTAAAGCAAAAAGGTTAAATAAGAATCTTCAAACAAATATATCTGACGATATATATAATAAATTAAAGGAAGAGATACTAAATGGATAAGTTTTTAAATTTTTTAGGCTTAGTTAAAAGATCAGGCAATATTTTAGAAGGATATAATAAATGCGAAGAGGCGTTAGGTAAAAAGAGTATATATTTAATAGTATTATCTAATGATATATCAGAGCGAACTAAAGAAAGATTTTTAAAATATTGCTTAAAATATAATATTCCTTATATAAATAAGTTTTCAAAGCAGGAACTTGGATATAGTGTAGGAAGAAATGAATTAAATATTTTAGCTGTTACAAACTTAAATATGGCTAATAAACTAAAGTCTTATAATGAAAATAACTAGTTCATTTTAAAATTTTCGGAGGTGGATATATGTCAAAACTAAGAGTATATGAATTAGCTAAAGAGTTAAATGTATCTAGTAAAGACCTTATAGAAGTATTAATGGATGAATTTAATGTTGAAGTTAAGAATCATATGAGTGTTATAGAGGAAGAAGACGCAGAACTTATAAAAGAACTTTTAGCTGGTAATGAAGGAAAATTAGCAGAATTAACTTCAAAAACTATTGTGGATGAGTATGAAGATATTTTAAATAAGGAAGTTGGAAAAGTAAAAAAACATAAAAAGAAAAGAAAAGGCGATGAATCACAAGATAAAAAAATGGTTGATGTAGAAGTTATAGAAATTGGTGAAACTATAACTGTTAAAGATTTAGCCGAACAAATAAACAAGCCAGTTAATGATGTAATTAAAACATTAATGTTTTTAGGTGTTATGGCTGCTATGAATCAAGAAATTGATTTTGAAACAGCTAAAAAAGTTGCAGAAAAATATGATATAGAAGCTTATGTTAAAGAAGAAGATTCTACTTTAGAAGAACATTTTGAAGAAGATGAAGAAATAGAAGATGAAAATTTAGAAAGTAGACCTCCTATAATAACTGTAATGGGGCATGTTGACCATGGTAAAACATCACTTTTAGATGCTATAAGAAAAGCAAAAGTTACAGATACTGAAGCTGGAGGCATAACTCAACATATAGGAGCTTATACTGTCGATATAAAGGGACAAAAATTAACGTTCTTAGACACTCCAGGACATGAAGCTTTCACAGCTATGAGAGCAAGAGGAGCTCAAATTACTGATATAGTTATTTTGGTAGTGGCAGCAGATGATGGGATAATGCCACAAACAGTAGAAGCTATAAATCACTGTAAAGCGGCTGATGTTCCTATGATAGTTGCTATAAACAAGATAGACAGAGAAGGAGCAAATCAAGACAGGATAAAACAAGAATTGACAGAACATGGCTTGGTTGTTGAAGATTGGGGTGGAGATGTAATAGCAGTCCCAGTATCAGCTAAACAAAATTTAAATATTGATACTTTACTTGAAATGGTTGTTTTAACAGCAGAAATGTTAGAGCTTAAAGCAAATCCAGCAAGAAAAGGAAAAGGAACAGTAATAGAAGCTAAATTAGACAAAGGTAGAGGTGCTGTTGCTTCACTTTTAGTTCAAAATGGTACATTACATGCAGGAGATTCAATAATAGTTGGTTCAACTTATGGTAGAATAAGGGCTATGTTTGATGATGCAGGTAAAAAAATAAAAAGTGCAGGACCATCTATACCAGTTGAAGTTTTAGGACTTTCAGAAGTTCCAGCTGCAGGAGATAGATTTACTGTTGTTAAAGATGAAAAAACTGCAAGACAAATGGCTGAAGCTAGACGTGAAAAAGAAAGACAAGAAAACTTTAATTCGGCTCACAAAGTATCATTAGAAGACCTTTATAGTCAAATAAAAGAAGGAAAAGTTAAGGAATTATCAGTAATAATAAAAGCAGATGTTCAAGGTTCTATAGAAGCTATAAGAGGATCTTTAGAAAAACTTAGTACAGACGATGTAAAGGTAAGGGTTATTCATGGTGCAGTAGGTGCGATAACAGAAACAGATATAACACTTGCATCAGCTTCTAATGCCATAGTTATTGGATTTAATGTAAGACCAGAAAATAGTGCTGTGGTTTTAGCAGAGAGAGACGGAGTAGAGGTTAAAACTTATAGAATAATATATGACGCTATAGAAGATGTAAAATCTGCTATGATAGGTATGTTAGATCCTGAATATAAAGAAGTTGTCTTAGGAACTGCAGAAATTAGAAATACATTTAAAATTTCAAATGTGGGTACAATAGCTGGGGGATATGTTTTAACAGGTAAACTTACAAGAAATGCTGATGTTAGACTTATAAGAGACAATATAGTTATATTAGATTCAAAACTTGCTTCATTAAAAAGATTCAAGGATGATGTTAAAGAGGTAAATGCAGGGTATGAATGTGGATTTAGCCTTGAAAAGTTTAATGATATAAAAGAGGGAGATATAATAGAAGCTTATACTATGGAGGCTATAAAGAGAAAAGAACTTTAAAAATTTAAGGAGTGATTTATATGGCTAACTATAGAGGTGGAAGAATCAACGAAGAAGTTAGGAAAGAAGTTAGTGATATTATTAGAAATAATATAAAAGATCCAAGACTTACTGCAATGGTATCTGTAACTAGTGTATCTGTAACTAAAGATTTAAGGTATGCTAAAATTTTTGTTAGTGTATTTTCTAATAATGAAGAAGAAAAGAATAATTCTTTTTTAGCTCTTAAAAATTCTGCTGGATTTGTAAGAAAAGAACTTGGGCATAGAATAAATTTAAGATATACACCAGAGGTATTATTTGAATTAGATAATTCAATTGATAAAGGAATGCGTATAGATAGTCTATTACAAAAAATTAAGGAGAAATAAAATGTTTAAAGACATTAAAGATATAATAGATAGTAGTAAAAAAATTGCTATAACATATCATGTTTCTCCAGATGGAGATGCCTTAGGTAGTGCTCTTGCACTACTTCAAGGTATCAGAATTTATGGAAAAGAAGCTTATGTTATCTCTAAAGATATAATTGGAGATAACCTAGGCTTTCTGCCATATAGTTCAGAAATAACTGGAGAAATAACAAAACCGGTAGAAAAAACAGATTGTGTTATAGTGGTGGATTGTGGTAATTATGAAAGAATATCTGCTGATTTAGAAAGTTTTAAAGGTAATATCATAAATATAGACCATCATTTATCTAATGATAGATATGGAAACATAAATTTTATAAATGTAAAGGCAGCGGCTACAGCAGAAATAATATATGAATTTTTATTAAGTTTGAATGTAGAAATAAATAATGACATAGCTACATGCATATATACAGCTCTTATGACTGATACTGGATCTTATAGATACTCAAACACAACAAAGGTTACTCATTATATAGCTGGTGATTTAATAGAAAATGGATTAAATCATGAAGAAATTCATAAAAAGGTTTTTGATAATAAATCCTACGAAAAATTAAAGCTAATAGGATTAGTTTTAAATAAAATGGAACTTGTATGTAACTCTAAAATAGCATTAATGCAAGTTACAGAAGAAATGATTGAAGAATCTAAAGTAAATATTAAAGATTCATCAGATATAATTTCTATGGGAAATCAAATAAAAGGAATAGAGGGTAGTGTTCTTTTAAAAGAGTCAGATATAGGAATAAAGGTAAGTTTAAGATCTAAAAATGATTTAGATGTAAGAAAAATTGCAGAGTCTTTGGGTGGAGGAGGTCATACAAAGGCATCTGGTGCCTTGATAAAAGATAAAACTATTAAAGAGGCTAAAGAAATAATAGTTAGACTTTTAGAGAAAGAGCTGATATAAAAATGAACGGTGTAATAAATATTATAAAAAATACAGGGATGACTTCATTTGACGTTGTAGCAAGGGTTAGAAAAATTACAAAAGAAAAAAAGGTTGGACACACTGGAACATTAGATCCAGAAGCATCTGGAGTTCTTCCAATATGTCTTGGAAAAGCTACAAAAATAATAGATTATATGATGGAGAATGAAAAGGCTTATAGGGTATCTTTTAAACTTGGAATAGTGACAGATACTTATGATTTAGAGGGTAAAATAATAAGAGAGAAAGATGCATCTAATGTAGATAAAGAAGAAATAATAAGAGTTATTTCAAATTTTGTTGGTAATATAAAGCAAGTTCCTCCTATGTATTCAGCCTTAAAACAAAATGGGGTAAAGCTTTATGAATTAGCAAGAAAAGGGATAGAGGTAAAAAGAGAAGCAAGAGATATAACAATATATAAGATTGAAAATATAGATATACAAGATGAAATATGTATGGATGTATATTGTTCTAAAGGGACATATATTAGAAGTCTTTGTTTTGATATTGGTGAAGAATTAGGTGTCGGTGCTACAATGACAAAGCTATGTCGTATAAAAAATGGGAACTTTACATTAGAAAATGGATTAAATATAGACGATCTTAATGAGGAGAATGTAAAAGAAAGAATTATATCAATTGAAGAAGCTTTATGTAGATTCGATAAAATAGTTGTAAATAATAAATTTACTAAGCTTTTAGTAAATGGAGTGAGAGTTTATGATAAAAGATTGTGTAAAGACATTATAAAAAACAATAAATTATATAGAGTTTATGATGATTTAAATACATTTATAGGTCTTGGAAGAAAAGATGATAGTGGATTTAAAATAGAAAAGCTACTTATAGAAAAAAACAATTAAAGGAGAGACCTATGATTTTAATTGATGATAAATTAAATGAAAAAATTTCTGAAAATATATATGTTGCTCTAGGTAGTTTTGATGGAATGCATAAGGGACATTTACTTCTTATAGATAAAATTATTAATTTAGCTAACAAAAATAATGGAAAGAGTATGGTATATACGTTTAAAAATCATCCATTAACTATTGTTAATAAAGATAAGGCTCCTAAGATATTACTTGATAATAAAACAAAAGAAGAAGTTTTGGGAAATTTAGGAGTAGATATTTTATGTTTGAAAGAATTTGATGAGAAGTTAATGAAATTAAGTCCTGAAGCTTTTATAGAAAATCTAGTGCATGAATTTAATATAAAAGGTATAGTAGTTGGTTTTAATTATAGATTTGGATATAAGAATAAGGGAGATTTAGAACTTTTAAAAACTCTTAGTAAAAAGTTTGATTTTGAATTATATATAAAAGAAGCTTATACGATTGAAAATGAAATCGTGAGTTCAACAAGAATAAGAGAGCTAATATCTTTAGGGGAAATTAAAAAAGCAAATGAAATGCTTGGAAGAGAATATGTTTTAAGAGGAGAAGTAGTAGGGGGGAGAAGACTAGGTAGGACTATTGGGTTTCCAACAGCTAATTTAAAACCTTTAACAAATATATTAATTCCTAAAATAGGTGTTTATTATACAAACGTAGAAGTTGAAGGAAAGATATATAAAGGAATTACATCAGTTGGGAATAATCCTACAGTAAATGGAAAAAATATTACAATAGAGACCAATATATTAGATTTTAATAAAGATATTTATAATAATAATATAAAGGTTTATTTTTTAGATAGAATAAGAGATGAAAAGAAATTTTCAAGTTTAGATGAACTTAAAATACAACTTGAAAAGGATAAGAAATTTGCTAAAAATCAAAGTGAAAAGATAATTTTATAAAACTTAGTTTACAACTAAAATCACTTTTGATATAATCATATAGAACCTAAATCTAAGATATGAGGGTGCCGGCTTATTTCTTGGATATAGGGGTTAAATTTTAGGAGGTATTAAAATGGATAAAACTAAAAAACAAGAGATTATAGCTAAATATGGAAGACATGAAGGAGATACTGGTTCTCCAGAAGTTCAAATAGCATTATTAACAGAGAGAATAAACTCTTTAACAGATCATTTAAGATTTCACAAAAAAGATCACCATTCAAGAAGAGGACTTTTAATGATGGTTGGTCAAAGAAGAGGCTTATTAAACTATCTTTCTGACCAAGATATAGAAAGATATAGAGCTATAATCAAAGAATTAGGATTAAGAAGATAATTTATTAGAGCGGTTATGCCGCTCTATTATTTTAGAAATATTAATAAATGAAAAAACTTGTTAAATATCGAAAGGAGGTATTTAAATGAATAATGTACATGAAGTCAACATAGCTGGAAGAAATATGAAAGTTGAATTTGGAAAATTAGGTATGCTATCAAATGCATCTATATTAATGAGCTATGGAGATACTGTAATATTAACAAATGCCAATGCATCAGAGAACCCAAGAGAAGGGATAGATTTTTTCCCTTTATCTGTTGAGTATGAAGAAAGACTGTATTCTGTAGGAAAAATACCTGGAGGATTTATAAAAAGGGAAGGTAGACCAACAGATAAAGCTATACTAAATGGAAGAGCTGTAGATAGACCAATAAGACCGTTATTTCCAAAGGGATATAGAAATGACGTTCAGGTTGTATGTACAGTAGTATCTGTGGAAAAGGATAATTTGCCAGAAATTTTAGCAATAAATGCGGCATCTATGGCACTTTGTTTATCATCAATACCATTTACAACACCAGTTGCAGCAGTTCAAGTAGGTTTAATAAATGGAAAATTTATATTAAATCCAACATCTAAAGAGAGAGAAGAAAGCACTATGCAATTAACTGTGTGTGCTACAAAAGAAAGAGTCATGATGATTGAGGCTGGTGGACATGAAATACCAGAACAAACAATGATAGATGCTATAGCTTTTGGTATGGAAAAATGTCAAGACATAGTTAAATTTCAAGAAGAAGCTATGAAGATGTTTGGAAAAGAAAAAGATGTTCCAGAATTATATAAGGTAGATGAAGTTATAGAAGAAGAAGTGAAATCTTTTGCATTTGATATGATAAAAGAAGCTATGAATATAACTGATAGAGACACAAGAAATGAAAGAATGGATGAAGTTAAAGTTAAGATAATGGATGAATTTTCTGAAAAATATCCAGAAAACATTTCTGATATAGGTGAAGTAGTGTACACTCTTCAAAAGAAAATAGTAAGAAATATGCTTCTTAAGGAAAAGAAAAGAGTAGACGGAAGAGCATTTGATGAGGTTAGAAATATATCTTGTGAAGTAGACATTCTTCCAAGGACTCATGGAACAGGGCTTTTTACTAGAGGACTTACACAAGTTATGACTGTGGCAACTTTAGGAGCTATTGGTGAAATACAAATTTTAGATGGTATAGGTGAAGAAGAATCCAAAGGATATATGCATCACTATAACTTCCCAGCATATTCAGTAGGAGAAGTTAAACCACTTAGAGGACCAGGAAGAAGAGAGATAGGTCATGGTGCTTTAGCTGAAAGAGCGTTAGAGCCATTAATACCATCACAAGATGAATTCCCATACACTATAAGACTTGTTTCAGAAGTTTTAAGTTCAAATGGATCAACTTCACAAGCATCAGTATGTGGTAGTACATTAGCCTTATTAGATGCTGGTGTTCCTATAAAAAGACCAGCAGCAGGTATTGCGATGGGGCTTGTAACTTCAGAAGACTTAAGTGAAGAAGAAGTTCTAACAGATATACAAGGTTTAGAAGACTTCTTTGGGGATATGGATTTTAAAGTTGCAGGAACAGTTGAGGGTATTACATCTATTCAAGTTGATACAAAAATTGCTGGACTTTCACCAAAGGTTATAAGAGATGCTATAATGGGAGCTAGAAAAGCAAGACTTATGATTTTGGATAAAATAAAAGATTGTATACCAGAAGCTAGAAAAGAAGTTTCAAAATATGCTCCTAAAACATCAGTTATGCAAATAGATCCAGAAAAAATAAGGGATGTAATTGGTGCTGGAGGAAAAACAATAAATAAAATAATTGAAGACACTGGAGTTAAGATTGACATAAAAGAAGATGGGAAAGTTTTTGTATCTTCTTCGGAAGCTCAAGGTGTTAAGGATGCTATTAAGATAATAGAAGGATTAACTAAGGAAGTTAAGGTTGGAGAAGTATACTTAGGAAAAGTAGTAAAAATAACTACTTTCGGTGCTTTTGTTGAAATATTACCAGGTAAAGAAGGATTGGTTCATATTTCTAAATTAGATACATCAAGGGTGAACAAAGTTGAAGATGTTGTATCTGTAGGAGATGAAATTTTAACTAAGGTTGTAGAAATAGACGCTCAAGGAAGAATAAATCTTTCAAGAAAAGATGTTTTAGAAGCGGCTAATACTGAAAAAAAAGATAATTAAAATTAAAAAGCTAGATAATTTTAAGGCAATTTTTATTGCCTTTTTATTTTGTTAGTGAGTAATAAAATATCATTTATCATACAATATACTTTTTTTAAATATATTATAAAGATGATAGGGGGTATTTTATATGGCAAATGTTAAGTATTTAAGTGAAATAGAAAAATATGAAATAATAAACATTAATGATGGAGAAAAATATAGTTCACTCTCTAATAATGATATAATAGTTGATGAAAATGGGGATCTGCGTTACTTAATAATTAATTTAGGTAGTGGTAAATTTAGTTTGTTTTCTCAAGGTGATGAGTATTTAGAAATTGCGTGGGAAAAAGTGAAAAGGATAGGTGCTAAAACTATAATATTAGATGTTGAACAAGATGAAATAAAGAAAACAAAATTATAGGAGCGTGAATTTTGTGAAGATAATTATACAAAAGTTTGGAGGAACTTCAGTATCTACAAAAGATAAAAGAGAAATGGTAGTTTCAAAGGTTAAAAAAGCAATAAGTGATGGATATTTTCCTGTGTTAGTTGTATCAGCTATGGGAAGACGTGGAGAGAGTTATGCAACTGATACATTGTTGTCACTTGTAAGCGATAATTTTAAAGAAAATAATAAGCAAGGAACAGATTTGCTTATGAGTTGTGGAGAAATTATAAGCACTGTTGTCATGAGTGATTGCTTGTTTGAGCATGGGATAGATGCAGTACCTTTAACAGGTGGGCAAGCTGGTATTTTAACTGATAACAATTATTCAAAAGCTGATTTTTTAGATGTAACTCCTAAAAAAGTTTTGGAAATATTAAATAAAGGAAAGGTTCCTGTAGTTGCAGGATTTCAAGGCAGAGATATTGAAGGGTATTTTACAACTTTAGGAAGAGGTGGTAGTGATACATCAGCTGCTGCTTTGGGTGTTGCTCTTAAAGCTTGTGAAGTTGATATATATACAGATGTTGATGGTATAATGACAGCAGATCCGAGAATTGTATCAACTGCTGAGCTTATAGATAAAATAAGTTATAATGAAGTGTTTCAATTAGCAGATCATGGAGCAAAAGTAATTCACCCAAGGGCGGTTGAAGTTGCAATGCGTGGTAATGTTCCACTTGTAATTAAAAATACTATGTCTTCTAGCGAGGGAACAGTAATAGATAGTATTGGGGATACTGAAGATACAAGATTTTTAACTGGAGTAACGCACACTTCAGGTAGAATACAAATTTCAATAAAGCTTAAAGATAACTTAAATAATGAAAAATATAAGAGTATTTTAGAAATATTAGCTCAAAATAAAATAAGTTTAGATTTAATAAATATTTTTCCGAAAGAAAAAGTCTTTACGATAAGTGAAGAAGTTCGAGATACATTTAGAAAAATAATGAAAGAAAATAAATTAAAGTATACTTATATAGATGAATTAAGTACAATAGCAGTTGTAGGTTCAAAAATGAAGGGTATTCCAGGAGTTATGGCTAAAATAATAAGTACTTTAGATAAATATAACATAGAAGTTTTGCAAACAGCAGATTCTCATATGACAATATGGTGTTTAGTAGAAACTAAAAATGTACGAGATGCTATTAATGCACTTCATAAAGTTTTTATTGAAAAATAGAATAAAAGGCAAATCTTTCGTATAAACTAAATGTAGTTTTAGGAGGAAATGCTAAATGAAAAATGAGAGTAAAGAAATAAAAAATGAAAATTTAGAAGAAATAAAAGAATTAGGTACAACTGTTCCAAAAGAAGACAATCATTCAAATATACAAGTTGTAACAATAATTGGTCAAATAGAAGGACATAATGTTCAACCACCACAAAATAAAACCACTAAATATGAACATATGATACCTGAAATAATTAATTTAGAACAAAATGACAATGTGGAAGGGATACTTTTTGTTTTAAATACAGTAGGTGGAGATGTAGAGGCAGGTCTTGCTATAGCTGAAATGATTAGAAGTTTGAGTAAGCCTACTGTATCTCTTGTAATTGGAGGGGGACATTCTATAGGGGTTCCATTGGCAACATCATCAGATTATTCGTTTATATGTCCATCTGCAACTATGATAATTCATCCTATCAGAATGAATGGCTTAATTATAGGTGTGCCTCAAACATTTGAATATTTTAATAAAATGCAAGAGCGAATAAATGATTTTGTAGTTAGGACATCAAATATAAAAAAAGAGAAATTAAATGAATTGATGTTACAGACAGATGAGCTTTTAAACGATATGGGAACTATATTAATAGGGGAAGAAGCTGTAAAGTGTGGCTTAATTAATGAAGTAGGTGGCGTAAAAGATGCATTAAATAAGCTAAATGAATTAATAGCAGATTCTAAAGAACAATTAAGACCATAGGATTTCCTATGGTTAAGTTTTTGCATATAAAAGGTTTTATGTATGTATCATAGAATTTATATAAAGTAAAACAAGTAAGAGGTGATAGGGTGGCTACAAAAAAGAAAAAAAGCAAGAAAAATGTTAGTATAATAGATAAGTATTTAAAAGAAATATACGGTGTTATTTGGATAGGGATAAGTATTATTTTAATGTTTAGTCTTTATACAAATTGGGCTGGATATTTAAGTGTAATATCTAAAGATATCTTTGTGAATCTTCTAGGGGTAGGAGCTTTTACATTACCTATATATATGATATATGTGATAATTAAATTAAATTTTTTAAAGGAAAAAAAAATACTAAATGCTAAGTTTGTGGGAGTTACGATAGTTGTTATAACTACAATATTATTAGTTCAATTGTTAGATATGAAAAGTATAGATACAAATAATTTTATGAATGCAATATCTAACATAATTAATTCTCAAAATGAGATAACTGGAGGAATAATAGGCTTTATAATAGTGTTTCCTATATATAAATTAGTTGGAAGTATAGGACTTTACATAATATTTATAATTGCATATTTTATTGCGTCAGTTCTTATTTTTGATTATAGTATAAATGATTTGAAAAAATTATTTAAGTTACTAATTAACAATAAAACTAATGTTAGAAATAGTATTTCTAAAAAAGGTAGAAGTGATTCTAAAAAAATAAAAATTAAAGTAAATAATGAAGAGAGTGAAAAAGAAGAGTTCCTAAAAAATATAGAGAGTAAAATAAAAATACTAGATTTTATGAAGAATACTCCTAAAAGTTCTATTGAATTAGAAGAAAAAAGTCAGATAAAAATAAACACTGATTCTAGAGAAAATGCAGATGTTAAAGTGCAACATCGTAAATTAGATGATAAATTTAAAACTCAAAAAATAAAAAAAATAGAAGGAAATTCACCAATAAGAGGAAATGAAGATGTAATAAGTAAAACGCAAGAAATTCAAAGTAAAACGTATCAAAATAAGAAATATATTAGACCAAATGCGGACCTTTTAAATATAAACACTAATTTAAAGCTAGATAAAAATGAAAAAAAAGAGCTTTTGGAAAATGCTGATAAATTAGAAAAAACTTTATTAAGCTTTGGAGTAGAGGCTAAAATTCTAGAGGTTACAAAAGGACCGTCAGTGACTAGATTTGAACTTCAACCTAAAGCTGGTATAAAGGTTAGTAAAATAGTTAACTTGTCAGATGATATAGCCCTTGGGCTTGCTGCTAAAGGAGTTAGAATAGAAGCTCCAATTCCAGGTAAATCAGCCATAGGAATAGAAGTTCCAAATAAAGAACAGACTCCGGTATTTTTTAGAGAAATCTTAGAATCTAATGAATTTAAAAACAATAATTATAAAGTTGCTTGTGCACTTGGAAAAGATATTACTGGTAAATGTATAGTAACAGATATTAGCAAGATGCCTCATGTTTTAATTGCAGGGGCGACAGGTTCAGGTAAAAGTGTTTGTATAAATACACTTATTGTAAGTATATTATATAAATATTCGCCAGAAGATGTTAAGCTTTTAATGGTAGATCCAAAGGTTGTTGAACTTAATGTATATAATGGAATTCCACATCTTTTAATTCCAGTAGTAACAGATCCTAAAAAGGCGGCTGCAGCTTTAAATTGGGCAGTAAATGAAATGACAAGGAGATATAAGCTTTTTGCAGATAATGGAGTTAGAAATGTAGATTCTTACAATGAATTGGTTAAAAAAGGAGTTATAGACGAAAAACTTCCTTATATAGTGATAATAATAGATGAACTTGCTGATCTTATGATGGCATGTCCAAGGGATGTAGAAGATTATATATGTAGGTTGGCTCAAATGGCAAGGGCAGCTGGTATGCATCTTGTAATTGCAACACAAAGACCATCAGTTGATGTTATAACAGGTCTTATAAAGGCAAATGTACCATCTAGAATATCATTTGCAGTATCTAGTCAAGTAGATTCAAGAACTATACTAGATTCAACAGGGGCAGAAAAACTTTTAGGTAAAGGAGATATGTTATTTTATCCAGTTGGAGAATCAAAACCTAAGAGAGTTCAAGGAGCATTTATATCAGAGGAAGAGGTTGAAAATGTTGTATCTTTTATAAAGGATATAAAATCTGATAGTAAATGTGAAAGTGAGATATTAGAGTATATAAATTCCGCTAGTGATACATCTATTAAGAGTAATGAAGGTTGTGATGAACTTTTAGATGAGGCTATAAAAATAGTAGTAGAAACAGGACAAGTTTCAACATCATATCTTCAAAGGCGACTTAGAATAGGATTCAATAGGGCGGCAAGAATAGTAGAGGAACTTGAAAAAAATAGAATAATATCTGCTAGAGATGGAAATAAACCAAGACAGGTACTTATGTCTAAAGAGGAATTTGAAAATATAAAATAAGTTCTTGTTTAAATTATAAAAGAACTTTAAAATATAGAATGTATATTGAAACTTAGGAGGAGAGAGAGTTGACAAAATATAAAGTTGGAATGGTTAGCCTAGGCTGCGATAAAAATAGAGTTGATTCAGAAATTATGCTAGGGCAAGTAGAAAGGGAATATGAATTAACTAATAACCCTAAAGAGGCAGATATAATTATAGTAAACACTTGTGGATTTATAGAAAAGGCTAAACAAGAATCCATAAATACTATATTAGATATGGCAAAATATAAAATAAAATATAAATGTAAGCTTTTAATAGCTACAGGATGTTTAACTCAAAGATATGGAAAAGAGCTTTTAGATCTTATGCCAGAGCTTGATATAGTCTTAGGAGTTAATGATTATGAAAAAATAAATAAGGCTATTGAAGGATTTATAAAAGAGAATAAAAAGATTTCTTCAACAAACTTTACTAATGAAGGAATAAATGAAGGCAAAAGAATAATAACAACTAATAAGAGTAGTGCTTATTTAAGAATAGCAGAGGGTTGTAATAATTTTTGTACTTATTGTATAATTCCTAAAATAAGAGGAAAATTTAGAAGTAGAAAAATCGAAAATATAATAGAAGAAGGGAAAATTCTTGCAAATGCAGGTGTTAAAGAAATAATACTAATAGCACAAGATACAACCAATTATGGTATAGATTTATATAATGAGAAAAGGCTTCATATAGTTTTAAGAGAATTAAGTAAAATAGAAGGAATTGAATTTATAAGAGTTATGTATTGTTATCCTGAGGCTATTTATGGTGAATTAATAGAAGAGATAAGTAAAAATGATAAAGTGTGTAAATATTTAGATCTTCCAATTCAACATATAAGTAATGATATATTAAAGAGAATGGGTAGAAAGACAAGTAAAGAAGAAATTATAGATAAGATAAAAACATTGAGAGAGAATGTTTCTAATATTGTATTAAGAACATCATTAATAGTTGGATTTCCAGGGGAAACAGAGGAAGATTTTAATGAATTAAAAGAATTTTTAAAAGAAATGAAGTTAGATAAGGTAGGAGTATTTACATATTCACAAGAAGAAGATACACCAGCTGCACTAATGGAAAATCAAATAGATGAAAAAATTAAGCAACAAAGGGAAAAAGAGCTTATGGAGGTTCAAAAAGAAGTATCTAAAGCAATCAATAAAAGTAAGATAGGAAGAACTTACAAAGTATTAGTAGAAAGTGAAAATAGTGACTATTTTATAGGAAGAAGTTATGAAATGGCTCCAGATATTGATGGATTAATTTATATAAAAGAGAAAAATTTAAAAGCTAATAAATTCTATGATGTAAAGATAAAAGAAGCATTAGAGTATGATTTAATAGGGGTGGTTTTAAATGAATCTTGCAAATAAGCTTACACTTTTAAGAATATTTTTAGTACCAGTATTTTTAATATTTTTCTTAGTAGAAGGAATAGATTATGGAACAATAGTTGCAACCATAGTGTTTATTGTTGCCTCTATAACAGATCAATTAGATGGTCATATAGCAAGGTCTAGAAATCAAATAACAACGTTTGGAAAATTTATGGACCCATTAGCAGATAAACTTTTAGTTACAGCAGTCTTTGTATGTTTAGTTCAAATAGGTATGATTCCTGCTTGGGCAGTTATAATAATATTATCTAGAGAGTTTGCAGTATCAGGTTTAAGAAGTATTGCTGCTTCCAATGGATTAGTTATTGCAGCTAGTTGGTGGGGAAAAATAAAAACAGTAACTCAAATGCTAGCTATATTATTATTTTTATTAACTGTTAATATAATGACTATTGGAAATACTAATTTATTAGTTAATTTTTTCCCAGGTTTTCTTGTTGCATCTAATATAGTCTTTTATATATGTGTTGTAATAACAATAATATCAGGAATAGATTATTTTATAAAGAATAGAAAAGTTATAACTTTTGACAAATAATGGTTTATAAATAAAAAATATGGGAATAATAAAATATAAAGTGTTAATTATTTAATACTTTATATTTTCTTTTATATTGACATTTTTAGGGGTATACTCTATAATCAATATAGAACTTATGTTCGTAGTAGGAGGATTTTATGGCTAAAATAGATGAAAATAAATTAAAAGCTATTGAGATGGCAATGGGTCAAATCGAAAAACAATTTGGAAAAGGTTCAGTTATGAAACTTGGGGAAGATGCTACAGCAAATATAGATGCAGTATCTACCGGGTGTTTAGATTTAGATATAGCTCTTGGAATCGGAGGAGTTCCGAGGGGAAGAATAATAGAAATTTATGGACCAGAAAGTTCTGGTAAAACAACTATTGCATTGCATGTTGTTGCAGAAGCTCAGAAATTAGGTGGAGCAGCAGCTTATATTGATGCAGAACATGCATTAGATCCAGGATATGCATCAAAGCTTGGTGTAGATATAGATAATTTAGTAGTATCACAGCCAGATACTGGAGAACAAGGTTTAGAAATTGCAGAAGCTTTAGTTAGATCAGGGGCTATAGATGTTTTAGTTGTAGATTCAGTGGCGGCTCTTGTTCCAAGAGCTGAAATAGAAGGTGAGATGGGAGACTCTCATGTAGGTCTTCAGGCAAGACTTATGTCGCAAGCTCTTAGAAAATTAGCAGGTAGTATAAATCAAACTAAATGTGTTGCAATATTTATAAATCAGTTAAGAGAAAAAGTTGGAATAATGTTTGGAAACCCTGAAGTTACGCCAGGTGGAAGAGCTTTAAAATTTTATGCATCAGTTAGAATGGATATTAGAAGAATAGATTCAATAAAGCAAGGCGATGCTATAATGGGAAATAGAACTAGGGTTAAAGTAATAAAAAATAAAGTTGCACCTCCGTTTAGACAAGCTGAATTTGATATAATGTATAATGAAGGAATATCTAAGACAGGAAATTTAGTAGATGTAGGTGTAAAAGAAGAAATAATTCAAAAGAGTGGAGCTTGGTTCTCTTATGGAGATATAAGACTTGGTCAAGGTAGAGAAAATGCAAAGCAGTACTTAAAAGACAATGAAGAGATAGCTTTAGAAATTGAAAGAAAAATAAGAGAAAAGCATAATCTTCCAATGTTAGAAGTAGCAGTTTCTAAAGAAGAAAAATAATTTTAAATGAATACGTGCTATATCAAAGTTTTCAAATAATGATGTAAAATATGTTAAATACAACATAATTATTTACATAAAGATTTCTTTGATATAGTTTTTTTATTTTATAAGATATTAATTTTTTAAGAAGATAGAATAAAAAGATAAAAAAGATTTATAATATAAGTAAAAATATACTAAACATAATATAAAGCTAGTTATGTAGCACCTTGACACAAAGATAAATTTACTATACAATAATAACAAATACTGGTTTATCATGTTCAATAAGAATTACAGTGAGAATATATTATGACACCTTTCTATAAATATTTAGTTTATAATATTAACAAGGAGGTGTTCATATGGATGATATAATTATAGCGATAATTATAGCAATTATTATATTAATAGTTATAGGATTTATTCAACGCGCTATGATAAATAAGGCTTCAAAAAATAGAATTGAAAGTTTACAAAAAGAAGCTGAAGGAGTCTTAGAAGATGCGAAGAAGGAGTCTGAAGCATTAAAAAAAGAGGTAATATTAGAGGCAAAAGAAGAAGCTCATAAATTAAGAAATGATTTAGAAAAAGAATCTAGAGAGAGAAGAAGTGAACTTCAAAGGTTAGAAAGAAGATTATTACAAAGGGAAGAATCTTTAGATAAAAAAAGTGATTTATTAGAAAAAAAAGAAGAAGGTCTTAATGATAGAGTTATTGAGATAGAGAATATTGAAAATGGTGTAAAATCTCTTTATGAAGAGCAAAGAAGCGAACTTGAAAGAATTTCAAATCTTACCACAGAAGAGGCTAGAAAAATTTTATTAGATCAAGTTAATAGAGAAGTAAAACACGAAGCAGCAATAATGATAAAGGATGTTGAATCTAAAGCAAAAGAAGAATCTGATAAAAGAGCTAGAGAAATAATAACAAACGCTATTCAAAGATGTGCAGCAGATCATGTATCAGAATCTACAGTGTATGTAGTAGCACTTCCTAACGATGAAATGAAGGGTAGAATAATAGGAAGAGAAGGTAGAAATATAAGAACTTTAGAAACGTTAACAGGAGTTGATCTTATAATAGATGATACGCCTGAAGCTGTTATTTTATCAAGCTTTGATCCTATAAGGAGAGAAGTTGCAAGAATAGCATTAGAAAAATTAATTGTAGATGGAAGGATACATCCAGCTAGAATTGAAGAAATGGTAGAGAGAGCTATGAAGGATGTAGAAAATGATATCAAAGAAGAGGGAGAACAAGCAACCTTTGAAACTGGTGTTCATGGTTTACATCCAGAGGTAATAAAACTTTTGGGAAGATTAAAATACAGAACTAGTTATGGACAAAATGTATTGAAACATTCTATTGAGGTTGCATATTTAGCAGGATTAATGGCATCAGAGTTAGGATTAGATGTTAATCTAGCTAGAAGAGCAGGACTTTTACATGATATTGGTAAAGGGGTTGACCAAGAATATGAAGGACCACATGCTTTAATAGGAGGAGATCTTGCAAAAAAGTATCATGAGTCTCCAGCAGTAGTAAATGCTATTTCGGCTCATCATGGTGATGTAGAAATGCAAACTTTAGAGGCCGTTCTTGTTCAAGCCGCAGATGCTATATCAGCAGCTAGACCAGGGGCTAGAAGAGAAACATTAGAAGCTTATATAAAAAGATTAGAGAAATTAGAAGAAATAGCTACTTCATATGAAGGTGTAGAAAAGTCATATGCAATTCAAGCTGGAAGAGAGATTAGAATTATGGTTAAACCAGATCAAGTTGATGATGCAGGTGCTGTTGAAATGGCAAGAAATATTGTTAAAAATATAGAAGAGCAATTGGAGTATCCTGGACAAATAAAGATAAATGTTATAAGAGAAACTCGTGCAGTAGATTATGCAAAATAGTTTATTATATTTTAAAATACATCTTTTATAAAGAGATGTATTTTTTATAATAATAAAAAATAAAGAAGGATTTTTCAATCTTTTGTAGAATATGTATAGTATACGTTTTATAAATTTTTTTGAAAACGTATGCTATAAAGAGTTAGCAGGAGGAAAATAAATGGAAGTATTAAAAGTATCAACGAAGTCAAATCCTAATTCGGTAGCGGGAGCTTTAGCTGCTATAATTAAGGAGAAGAACGTTGTTGAAATTCAAGCAGTAGGTGCAGGAGCAATTAATCAAGCTGTAAAAGCAATAGCAATAGCTAGAGGTTTTGTTGCACCTAGTGGAAAAGATATAGTTTGCATACCAGCTTTCACAGATATACAAATAGATGGTGAAAGTAGAACGGCAATAAAATTAATAGTTCAGCCTAGATGATTTGTAAATGTTTAAATAAGTGCCTCATGGATGATTTTTAAATTAATTTCATGAGGTAATTTATATTTTATTTATAAATATATAATTTACTTTAAAAATTAAAAGTGCTATATTAAATATTAGTTAAGTGAATTAAATAATTACTATTTAATTTACATTTATATTAATATTAAGTAGTAAAAGGGGGATTATTCTTATGAATTTATCTAAAAAGGCAATGAATATGGAACCATCTATGACATTAGCGCTTACTGCTAAAGCTGGGGAACTTAAAGCACAGGGGGTTGATGTTATAAGTTTTGGTGTGGGAGAGCCGGATTTTAATACTCCTCAAAATATAATAGATGCAGCTATTTTGGCTATGAATCAAGGAAAAACTAAATATACAGCTGTATCTGGAATAACAGAGCTTAAGGAAGCGATAGTTAAAAAATTTTATAATGATAATGGATTAAAGTATAAGAGTGAAAATATTATTGTTTCAACTGGAGGAAAACAGTGTTTATTTAATGTATTTGCAGCTATTTTAAATGTGGGGGATGAAGTTTTAATACCTAAACCTTATTGGGTAAGTTATCCTGAACTTGTAAAGTTAAATGATGGTATTCCTGTTTTTGTAGAAACAAATAAAGAAGATGATTTTAAAATAAATTTTAAAAATTTGGAAAAAAGTATAACTAATAAAACTAAGGCAATAGTTGTAAATTCACCTAATAATCCTACAGGGTCAATTTATAGTAAAAAAGAGTTAATGGAAATTGCTGATTTTGCTAAAAAGTATGATTTATATATAATATCTGATGAAATGTATGAGAAACTTACATACGGAGATAATAAGCATATAAGTATTGCAAGTTTAAATGAAGATGCATTTAATAGAACAATAGTTGTTAACGGCTTATCTAAAGCTTATGCTATGACAGGATGGAGAGTAGGTTATGCAGCTGGTAAAAAGGAAATAATAAAGCTTATGAATAATATTCAAAGTCATACAACATCTAATGTAAATTCAATAGCACAGTATGCATCTTTAGAAGCTTTAACAGGACAACAAGAAGAAATGAAAATTATGCAAAATGAATTTGATAGAAGAAGAAAGGTTATGATGAAATTATTAGATGATATTTCTGATGTATCATATATAGAGCCAAAGGGTGCTTTCTATATTTTAGTTAATATAGAGAAAATTCTTAAAAAGTTTAAAATAAGTGGGTCAAGTGAGTTTTGCGAAAAATTATTGGATAGAGAGAACGTAGTCGCTATCCCTGGAATAGCGTTTGGAGAAGATAATTATATAAGATTATCGTATGCAACTTCAATGGATAGTATAGAAACAGGTTTAAATAGAATTTCAAACTTTATTAAAAATTTAAATATTTCGACAATTTATTAAAAATTATTGAATTCCATGGAAAAAATGATATAATATTATGTATAGGAATCAATTACAATATATTATTTATTAAAAAAGTAAAAAAGTTCTAAAAAATAATTCCTAATTATGTGAGAATATAATAAATATGAAAGTATGAGGTGTATTTAATGATATCTAAAGAAGTTTTAGTTAAAAATTCAACAGGTTTACACGCTAGACCAGCTACATTATTAGTAAAGAAGGCTTCTTCTTTTAAATCTGATATAAGTTTAGAATTCAATGGTAAAAAGGCTAACGTTAAAAGTTTAATTGGTGTTTTATCATTAGGAGTTTCAAAGGATGCAACTGTAAAGGTTACTGCTAGCGGAGATGATGAAACTTTAGCAGCAGAAGAAATAGCTAAATTAATAGAAACTTTAGAAGACTAATTTAATTTGGTAAAATAAAAAAGGTTCTAATTATATACTTATAGTTAGAGCCTTTTTTATTGTTTATAATTTTGGTAAAGTTTATTAATATTATTTTAAAAGTTAAAAAATATGTTATAATACGAATTATAATTAAAAAAAATAAATGTTTGTACGTTGGAGGTTATTTGATATATGAATAATTTATATAAAACACCCTTAAATTCTAGATATGCTTCAAAGGAAATGTCATATATATTTTCAGATGATATGAAATTTTCTACTTGGAGAAAATTATGGGTTGCTTTAGCAGAGAGTGAAAAGGAATTAGGATTAGATATAACAACTGAACAAATAAATGAATTGAAGAAAAATATTTATAATATAAATTATGATGACGCAATAAAAAAAGAAAAAGAGGTAAGACATGATGTAATGAGTCATGTTTATGCTTATGGTCTGTTATGTCCTGAAGCTAAAGGAATAATACACTTAGGAGCAACTAGTTGTTATGTTGGAGATAATACAGATATAATAATTATGAGAGACGCTCTTATATTGATAAAGAAAAAAATAGTTACAGTTTTGAATCATTTAAAAGAATTCGCTCTTAAATATAAAGATATGCCAACTTTAGGATTTACGCATTATCAACCAGCTCAGTTAACTACTGTTGGTAAAAGGGCTACTCTTTGGATGCAAGATTTAACAATGGATATAGAAAACATTGATTATTTATTAAGTAATTTTAAGTTAAGAGGTGCTAAAGGTACAACAGGAACACAAGCAAGTTTTATGGAACTTTTTAATGGAGATGAGGAAAAGGTAAAGACTTTAGATAAAATGATTGCAAATAAAATGGGCTTTAAAGCAAGTTTTGCAGTTACTGGTCAAACTTATCCAAGAAAATTTGATTCTATAGTATTAAACACTTTATCAGAGGTTGCGCAAAGTGCTTATAAGTTTTCAAATGATTTAAGATTACTTCAAAGTATGAAAGAGATGGAAGAGCCTTTTGAGAAGAATCAAATAGGATCATCTGCAATGGCATATAAAAGAAATCCTATGAGAAGTGAAAGAATAAGCGCTTTGTCTAGATATGTTATAGTAGATTCCTTAAATCCAGCTATAACTGCTGCTACTCAATGGTTTGAAAGAACTTTAGATGATTCAGCTAATAAAAGAATAGCAGTTGCAGAAGCTTTTCTAGCTTTAGATGGTGTTTTTAATATATATATAAATGTAGTTGAAAACATGGTGGTGTATGATAAAGTAATTAAATCTCATGTAGAAAATGAATTGCCATTTATGGCTACTGAAAACATTCTTATGAAAGCTGTAAAAAAAGGAGGAGATAGGCAAGAACTTCATGAACGTATTAGAATTCATTCAATGGCTGCAGCTCAAAGAGTAAAGGGAGAAGGATTAAATAATGATCTTATCGAAAGAATAATAAATGATAATTCGTTTGGACTTTCAAAAGAGGAGATATTAGAAGCAATAAATCCTTTGAAGTTTGTTGGAAGGGCTCCAGGACAAGTGTTAGAGTTTATAGAAGAGTGTGTAGAACCAATTTTAAGAGAAAATATTGATGCTTTAGATATAAAAGGCGAAGTTAATGTTTAGGCAGATAAGAAGTAATAAAAACCATAGAGTAAATCTATGGTTTTTATCTATTTAGATAACATATTTGAAAAGTAATTTCTTTTTATGTGACCTTGTTTGATTCCTTCGGTTACTGCTAAATATGTAGCAGCAGTATCAAATCGAGCATCATGATAATTTCCACTACCCATAAATAACTTATTAGCAGTTTCAGTAATTTTTTCTTTAGATACATTTAAAAAGTTAATGACTTCTTCAAGTTTAGGATTTTTAAAATCACCAGAAGATTTTAGGAGTTTACAGATATCTTTATAGTATTGCATAGTACAGAAGATATGCTGAGGAAAAAATTCTTCACCAATACCTAATAGTTCATGCTTTAAAAATTTAATATCAAATTGTACATTATGTCCTATTATAAAGTCAGCTTCTATAAAATCATTTAAAAATTCTTCAAAAGAATCCTCAAAGTACATTCCATTACTTAATTCATATAATTTTTCTAAAGAAAAACCATGTATTTTTTCAGCCTCTTCATTCATTTCATCAACAGCAAAGAAAAAATTTTTACCCATAGTAGTTTGAGGTTTAGTAGATGTATCAATTAAAATATAGCTAAGTTGGCATATGCTACCTGGCTTTATTCCAGTTGTTTCAGTATCAAAGAATAATAATTTCATTAATAAATTCCTCCAAATTTTATGTATAAATATATAATAATATAAAAGTTAAACTCTAGCAATAAAGTTTAGTTTATATAATAGTAAATTAATGTATATTTTAGGAATTATAAAGATTGATTAAAAATATTATATATAAAGATTAAAAAATATAAATGATATGCATTCTAAAGGAGTGATTTTAATTTGAAGAAAACATATGTACTAGACACGAATGTATTACTATACTCACCAGGCGCTATTTTTACTTTTGATAATAGTAATATAGTAATTCCAGAGGTTGTATTAGAAGAGTTAGATAATTTAAAAAAAGTTAATAGCGACTTAGGAATGAATGCTAGAAATGTGGCTAGAATATTAGATAAATTAAGATTAAAGGGTAAATTAAGTCAAGGTGTGGATTTAGATAATAATTCAAATTTAAGAGTAGTATCGGCTTTTTATAATACTAAAATACCAGAATCTTGGAGTATAGAAAAAGCAGATAATAGAATAATTCAAGTTTGTAAAGCTTTAATAGAGCAAGGGGAAGACGTATGTTTAATTACAAAAGATATATTTGAAAGAATAAAAGCAGATACGGTAGATATACAAACAAAAGATTACTATGAGGAGGAAGTTCCAACTATGGAAGATCAGTATATGGGAAGGCGTGATGTATATGCATCTTCTTTAGATATAGATATGTTTTTTAAAAATAAATCTATTGAAGTTGATGTTTTAACTGAATATAATAAAAAATTAGGAACTTACAATAAACCAGACCTTGTAATAAATGAATTTTTAATAATTCATGCAAATAATAATGAGAGGCAAACAGCACTAGGGAGATATGATGGGAAGAGGGTAGTACCACTTTTATATAAAAATAATACTAAGATAATGGGAATAAGTCCAAGAAATGTAGGTCAAAAATTTATGCTTGAATGTTTATCAATAGATGCAGATAAAGCCCCTTTAGTAATAATAAAAGGTCCAGCGGGCACTGCAAAAACGTTATTTTCTTTAGCTGTAGGGTTAAAAAAAATATTAGATAGTGAAAATAAGGAATATAGACGTATTTTAGTTTGTAGGCCAAATGTAACTATGGATGAGGATATAGGACATTTGCCGGGCACAGAGCAAGATAAAATAGCTCCATTTATGAGACCTATTTTTGATAATTTAGAAATATTAATAGATTCTAATGATGGTAGAAAATACTCTAATGAGAAAGAATTAAATGATAAAATAGAGGAACTATTTGAGAAAAAGATAATAACTACAGAAGCTGTTGGATTTTTAAGGGGTAGAAGTATAGTGAAGAATTGGATAGTGATAGATGAAGCTCAAAACCTTACACCAAAGCAAGTAAAAGCTATAGTAACAAGAGCTGGGGAAGGTTCTAAAATAATATTAATAGGAGATCCTGAACAAATAGATCAAGCATTTTTAGATTTAAGGAGTAATGGTCTTTGTTATGCATCAGAAAAAATGAAAGGAAGTCCTCTTTGTTATCAAGTATCTCTTTTATATGATGAATGTGAGAGAAGTAAACTTGCTTTTGAAGGTGCAAAAAGATTATAGATATGAAGTCATTTAGGTTATTTTAGTATAGTGTAAATTTTAATATTTAGACTATATTAATGATAGCCTTTTTAAGTTTTAATTAATGAAAATTAAAACTTACTATGATATAATGATTTAATAAAATATAGGAGGAAACTTGATGGCAGATAAACTTTTAGAAATTTTTCTAACCATACCAGCGCTTTTAATAGCATTTAGCGTTAAAGAATATGCTCGTGCAAGAGTTGCTGATATGTTAGGAGATAAGACCCCAAGATTACAAGGACGCTTGACACTAGATCCTCTTGCGCATATAGATATAATGGGGCTTATTTTTATGTTGTTTCTTAGTTTTGGATGGAGTAAGGCTGTACAAATAAATAGAAATGCTTTTAAAAATCCAAGGCGTGATGCACTTAAAGTAAATTTTGTAGCTCTTTTTTCAAATTTATTTGTAGCATTTATTGCTTCATTATTTTATGTATTATTGATTGTATTATTTGGGGAGAGAAGTGATACAATGCAAATAATAAGTTTGATTTTGTATTACATAATAATGATTAATGTTAATTTGTTTGTATTTAATATACTTCCTCTTCCAGGGTTGGATGGATTTAGAATACTTTCAGATTTATTTCCAAGTTTATTTCATAAAATTGCAGGGACTATTTATAGATATTATGTAATTATTTTAATAGCTGTTTTGTTAATAGGTTCAAATTTATTAATATATCCATGTAGCTATATAATAAATGCTTTTATAAATATGTGGGCTATCATACTTTAAAGTTAAATTCATTTTGGTTATGAAAGATAGAAGTTTAGTTCTTCTATCTTTTATTTTTTTATTGCAGAAATGTTATATGATAAAATCAAATATTTTAACATAATATTTATATTTATGTTAAAATATGTTAAAATATTATAAAAAGTAAAAAGGAGAATATTATGAGAGGAAAAAATAGAGTAGTTATTTTACTTTTTATTTCTATGGTAATCTTTATGATTAATATATTTGTAGAATATAATAAAAAAAATAATGTGATTGAAGCTTTAAATATAGATAATAAGAAAACTGTAAATGTAGTAGCTGTTGGAAATATATTAGTACATTATGATCAAATAATATCTGCATATAATAATGAAAGTTATGATTATGAATTTGATGAGAATTTTAAGTATATAAAAAAATATATTGAAGAAGCGGATTTGGCTTATTGTACAATAGAAGGATCTTTTGGAGGTAAGGAACTTGGTTACTCTGGGTATCCAAGATTTAATACTCCTGAAGCTATGTTAAACGCTTTAAAAAATACTGGATTTGATATAATAAATGCTGCAAATGATAATATTTTAGATTCATTAAATGTTGGATATTTTAATACTATAGAGAATTTAAAGAAATCAAACTTAAAATATACTGGTATAAGGCAAAAAAAAGATGATAAGTCGTATGTTATAGAGAAAATAAAAGGAATAAAGATTGGATTTACGTCTTATACTTTTAGTGATTGTTTTGAAGGTAATGATGAGGATGTTTTGGAGTTAATAAATAGCTATAGTTATGATGATTTAGATAATGATCTTTTAAAAATAGAAAAAGAGATAGAGGATATGAAAAATGACGGGGCAAAATTTATAGTTGTTGGAATGCATTGGGGAGATGAATATAGTACAGAGATAAATGAGAAACAAAAATATATTGCGCAAAAATTAAATTCTTATGGTGTAGATGTAATTTTAGGTTCACACCCAAATGTTATAGAACCTATAGAAACTATAATTAATAACGAAAATGGAAATTCTACTTTGGTGGTTTATTCGATGGGAAATTTTATTTCTAATCAGAGAAAAGAAACCATGGGAAATAAGTTATGCGAAGATAGTATTATTTTGAATTTAGAGTTACAAAAAAAGTTTAATGGGGATGTAAATTTAGTATCTTTTAATTATATACCAACTTGGACATTAAAGTATAAAACTGAAGATGGAGATAGCAAGTATTATATATTAGATAGTAATAATGTACTAGGTTATGAAAATAAAGAAGAAATTCCACAGAGTATATTAGATTCTTTAGAAGATTCAGTACAATCAATTAAAAGTATATTAAATGATTAGATTGTTTTAAAAAATGTGTTTTTATATGTCTTGACAATATTCATAAACAATATATAATAAAACATATGTTAAATTTAAAATATAAATAAAATCATTGAAGAGGAGAGTAGTCTATTTTCATTTTCAAAGCGAGTGGGAGTATGGTGTAAGTTCCAAAAAATAAAATAGATGAAAAGAACCTTAGAGATGCTGCCAGAATCTTTGTATTTAAAGTAGTAGGGTATGATGCCGCAAAAGTTAATGCGTTAAAATAAAAAGTGGGTTTAAAGCCAATTAGAGTGGTACCGCGGAATACATCCGTCTCTTGAGTTTAAGAGACGGATTTTTTATTTTATTAATAAATTATTTTGGAGGAAAATAAGTATGGATTACAAAAAAATAGTAGCTACAAGATTAAAAGAAAATATCGATTTAGATTTAGACAAAATAGAAAGTCTTATAGAAATACCACCTAAAAGTGATATGGGTGATTTTGCATTTCCTTGTTTTCAATTAGCTAAGGTTATGAAAAAAGCCCCTAACATGATAGCTAAAGATATAGCGGATGTTATAAATAAAGATGGATTTGAAAAAGTTGAAAGTTTAGGACCTTATATTAACTTTTTTATGGATAAGGTTAAATTTAGTGAAAGTATAGTAAATGAAATATTATCTGAAAAAGATTCTTATGGTTCTTCAAAAATTGGAGATGGAAAAAGATATTTAGTTGAATACTCTTCACCAAACATTGCAAAGCCATTTCATGTTGGGCATCTTTTTACAACAGCTATAGGAAATGCGTTATATAAAATGCTAAAATTTGAAGGTTATGATACTGTAAGAATAAACCATTTAGGTGATTGGGGTACTCAGTTTGGTAAACTTATTTCAGCATATAAAAGATGGGGAAATGAAGAGGCAATAGAAAAAAGTCCTATAACAGAACTTTTAAGAATATATGTAAAATTCCATGATGAGGCTGAAAAAAATCCTAGTTTAGAAGATGAAGGAAGGATGTATTTTAAAAAGCTAGAAGAGGGAGATAACGAAGCAGTTGAGCTTTGGAAAAGATTTAAGGATTTATCATTAAAAGAATTTAATAATATATATAGCATATTAGGTGTTGATTTTGACTCATGGGCAGGGGAAAGTTTCTATAATGACAAGATGGATATAGTTGTTAAAGAACTTGAAGAGAAAAATGTGTTGACAGATAGTAATGGAGCGAAAGTTGTTATGCTTGATGAATACAATATGCCACCTTGTATAGTTGTAAAATCAGATGGAGCATCAATATATGCAACAAGAGATTTAGCTGCTGCAATGTATAGAAAAAAACATTACAACTTTGATAAATGTATTTATGTAGTTGGAAAAGATCAAATTTTACACTTTAAACAAGTGTTTAAGACATTAGAACTTGCAGGACATACTTGGGCTAAGGATTGTGTTCATATACCTTTTGGTCTTGTAAAATTTGCAGATAGAAAGCTTTCAACTAGAAAAGGAAATGTAGTTTTACTTGAAGAGTTATTAAAGGAAGCAGTTGCCAAAACTTTAGAAACAATAAATGTTAAAAATCCAGAACTTAAAGAAAAAGAGATGGTGGCTAAGGAAATTGGTATAGGTGCAGTTTTATTTACGTATTTAAAAAATTCAAGAGAAAAGGATATTGTATTTGATTGGGATGAGATGTTAAGCTTTGAAGGAGAAACAGGTCCATATGTTCAATATTCTTATGCAAGGGCAAAAAGTATATTAAGAAAAGCAGAAGGAATAAATGGGGATGCTGATTTTTCTAAATTAACTTCTAAAGAGGAGTTTGAACTTACAAAAGTTTTAGAAGGATTTAATAAAGCAATACTTCTTGCTATAGATAGATTAGAGCCATCTGTTGTAACAAGATATACAATAGAAGTAGCAAAAGCGTTTAATAAGTTCTATAATGCTCATAGTGTATTAAATTTAGAAGATACTGGTTTAAAAGTAGCAAGATTAAAGCTTATAGAAGCAACAGCTCAAGTTATAAAGAATTCTTTAAACTTAATAGGAATAAATGTTGTAGAGGAAATGTAATTAAAAACCACCTAATTTTTAGGTGGTTTTTTTTCTTGATTTTTATATTTAGAACATTTAGTTGAACAATTTGAACAATTGCATTTTCCATTAGATGAATTTTTAAAATTTTTATATAGTATATATAAAACTAAACTAAAGATTAAAATAGTTATTAAAATCTCCATAAAATTTTCCTCTAGATTATATAAAAAAAGATCCTATATTAAATATTAAAAATGCTCCTATCCAAGCTACTGTAAGCTGCATAAGTACTGAAAATATAGTAAATTTTCCTCCGAATTCTTTCTTTATAGTACCTATAGCACTCATACAAGGCGTATATAAAAGAACAAATACCATAAATGCAAAAGCAGAAAGTGCAGTAAAATGATATGGTAAAATAGCTGCCAAATCTCCAGCATATATAACTTCCATTGTAGATATAACAGTTTCTTTTGCCATTATTCCTGTTAAAATAGAAACAGAGGCTTCCCAGCTTCCAAAACCTAAAGGTTTAAAGATTGGAGCTATAAATGAACCTATATTAAATAAAAAGCTATCTTCTATGTCAGAAACAAGACCAGTAAAATTAAAGTTTTGTAAAAACCAAATAAGTACGCTCATGGCAAATATTATAGTACCAGCTTTCTTTAAAAAGCCTAATGTTTTTGAAGATAGTTCCTTAAATACTGATTTAGCATCGGGAATTTTATATTCAGGAAGTTCCATTATAAAAGGTTCTTCATCCTTTTTAAATAATGTATTTTTAAATATTAAACCAATTAAAAATGCCATTAAGATTCCTAAAATATAAAGAGATGCTATAACAAATGTCGCGTTATTTGGGAAAAATACTGCTGCAAAAATAACATATACAGGAAGCTTAGCATTACATGACATAAAAGGAATTAATAGAGCGGTAAGTTTTCTATCTTTTTCACTTTCTAATGTTCTAGCAGCCATTATTCCTGGGACAGAGCATCCGAATCCTGTTATCATTGGTATAAAAGCTTTTCCTGATAATCCTATTTTTCTCATAAATGTATCCATTATAAATGCAACACGGGCCATATAACCACTATCTTCTAATATATTTAAACAGAAAAATAATGCAATAATTACAGGAAGTAATACCAAAATTCCACCGACCCCTGAGATTATTCCATCAACTATTAAAGATTGGAACCAAGGTGCTGTATTGCTTAAAAGATTAGACACAAAAGGCATTAAAGTATCTGCTACAAATCCATCTAAAAGGTCAGAAAGTGGTTGTCCAACCCAAGCAAAAGTAAATTGAAACATAAGTAACATTATTCCTATAAAAATTGGATAAGCAAGATATGGATTTAATACAACTTTATCTATCTTTTGTGATGTATTTAATTTGTCATTATTTTCATTTATTTTCATGCATTTTTTCAGCTTATTTCCTATGTAGTTATAAGCTTCTTTTTCATCGCTAAATGAATATTCTTCAGTGTCTAAAAAATCACTATAATCTTTTTTATCTAAAAACTGAAAAATACCATCTAATCCTTTTTCCTTAGAAGCTATTATAGGTATTACTTTAGCTTTAAATGATTTTTCTAGTGCGTTATAATCTATGTTAACCCCTTTTTTAGTAGCTACATCTATCATATTAACTAATATAACCATTGGCTTTTTAAATTCTTTAAGTTGCATGGTTAAATATAGATTTCTTTCAAGATTAGAACCATCCACTATGTTAACTATTAAATCAACGTCTTCAGTTTTAAGAAAGTTTTTTGAAATTTTTTCCTCATTAGAAAATGTATCCATAGCATAAATGCCAGGCAAATCAACAATTTTCATATGTTTGTAAGAACCTTCTTTTCTATCAACAGTAACTCCAGGCCAATTTCCAACTTTCTGGTTAGAGCCAGTTAATGAATTAAAAAGTGTTGTTTTGCCTACATTTGGGTTGCCAAGTAAGGCTATTGTTGTCATATATAGTCCCCCTATAATAATTATTTTAGTTCGTTAAAAAAATATTTTTGGCATCTTTTTTGCGTATAGCTAGATCAAAACCTCTAAAGTTTATTATTAAAGGATCTCCTAAAGGTGCAACTCCTTTTACAGTAACTTCAGTTCCTTCAATACAACCTAGGGCTAATAACCTTTTTGCAAGTTTAGAATTACCAGTAACTTTTTCTATAATTCCACTTTGTCCAATTTTTAAATCATATAGACTTGTTAGAGTTTCTTTAGTATTTTTAAACTTTTTATGTTTTTCTAATCTTAAGTCAAATAAACTCATAATGCTTATACCTCCTAATGAAAATAATTATCAATTAATTTATATTACCATATTATTAATTAATACCAAAAAAGTCAACAGTAATAGTAAAATTAACAAAAAATTAACAAAAAATATTTAAATATGGAAATTTATATGGTAAATTATAAAGGGTTAATGTATACCTATCATTTGATATAATGATATAATATATATTGTTTAATAAAGTTTAACGGAAAAGAGTGATAAAGTGATAATAAAGGAGCATGAAATATCTATTTTTGATTTAGATGATAGTTTTGCCCTTTCTTTTGTAGAAGGTGATGAATTATATAAGCACTCAGTATATTTTGATTTAGAACATTATGTATATAAAAAGCCTAAGTGCATAGGAGTTTTTGGTGCAGGATATTTTAACTATGAGAAAAATAAATTTATAGTAACTCAATATATGATAGAGCATAAAGGTGAAGTTAAGGATATATTATATTTAGCTAAAAAATATTTTATAGATATATCATCCAATAAAAAGAAAAAATACATAGTTACTTTTTCGGGGAATAATGACTTTACAGTTATAAATTATCTTTTTAATAAATATGGGATTAATTTTGAATTTGGAAATTATTTTAGATCTATAGATATACAAAAGGTTTATGAACATACTTTTAAACAAAGTATAGGGCTTAAAACTTTAGAAAAAAAGTTTAATATAGAAAGAGAAGGGGAAGTTATGTCTGGGTCTAACCTAGCTAAAACATTCCATAAAGTTTTAAAGGATAGAGAATATTTTGAAAGAATGCCAAAGGAAAAAATTGAAAAGATTTTAGTTTATAATGAACAAGATGTTGTAAATTTATTTCATATTTTAGTTAAATGGAATTTAATCGTAGAAGCTAATAAAGAGAGTAAAGAGAATGAAGATAATTGAGTTAAAGTAAACAAACAGAAAAATAATATTTACAATAAAACTTTATGTAGTTATAATAAACCTATAAAAATAAAATATAATTTAGCTGTGAAGAAGAAGAGTATATAGAAATTTAGTTTTAAAGAGAGTTAAATATTTTGCTGAGAATTTAACATACTAAACTATAGAAGGAAGCTTTTGAGCTATAAGTTTAGCCTAAAACTAGGGCAAAAACTATGGGTTCTCCCATTAAAGAGAAAATAAGTGGATTAATTAGTTTTAATCAATTTAGGTGGTAACGCGGAATATAGTCTTTCGTCCTAAAGTTTATAGGATGGGGGACTTTTTAATTTTTTATAAAGGAGATATGTAAAAAAATGAATTTTAAAAAACAATTAGAACTTGCAGACTTAATATTTCCAAATGTTAATGAAAGCATAGAAGATTATTTGGCTAAATATCCAAAGAGAGATTTAAAGGAAGGGGCAAAGGTTACAAGATATGCTCCAAGTCCTACTGGATTTCAACATATAGGTGGGATATTTACAGCATTAATAAATGAAAGATTAGCCAATCAAAGTGAAGGTGTTTTTTATTTAAGAATAGAGGATACAGATCAAAAGAGAGAAGTAGAAGGTGCTATAAGCCTTATAATAGATAGTATTAATAAATATGGAATGAACTTTTCAGAAGGAGTAACAGGAGAAGATTCTGAAAAAGGAAATTATGGTCCATATAAACAAAGTGAAAGAAGGAAAATATATAATGTATTTGCTAAAGATTTAATAAAAAAAGGATTAGCTTATCCATGTTTTGCAACGCCAGAGGAATTAGCTGCTTTAAGAGAAAAACAAATAGCTGAGAAAATAACTCCAGGATATTACGGTGAATATGCAACATATAGAAATTTAGATGTGGAAGAGGCTATAAAAAAAATAAAATCAGGTGAAAATTATATATTGAGATTGAAGTCACCTGGAAATCCAGAAAAAAGAATAAAGTTTCATGATTTGATAAAGGGTGATGTATCATTCCCAGAAAACAATCAAGATATTGTTATTATAAAGGGTGATGGTCTTCCAACATATCATTTCGCACATATTGTAGATGACTCTTTAATGAGAACAACTCACGTTATAAGAGGAGAAGAATGGCTATCATCTCTTCCAATACATCTTCAATTATTTGATGTTTTAGGACTTGAAACTCCAAATTATGCCCATGTTCCAACCATAATGAAACTAGACGGAAATTCAAAGAGAAAACTATCAAAGAGAAAAGATGTTGAAAGTGCGGTAACTTATTATGATGAACAAGGATATCCAGTAGAATCTGTTATAGAGTATCTTTTAAATATAATAAACTCTGCTTTTGAAGAATGGAGAATAGAAAATAAAGATGCAGATTATCATGATTATGTTGTAGAATTAGAAAAGATGAGTAAAAGTGGAGCACTATTTGATATAGTTAAGTTAGGGGACGTAAGTAAAGAGGTTATATGTAAAATGAATGCAGAAAAGGTATATAATCTTTATGAAAAGTGGTCAAATGAGTATAATAAAGAAATTCATGAACTTTTAGTTGCTAATGAAGATATGATAAAAAAAGTATTTAATATAGAGAAAAATGGTCCAAAGCCAAGAAAAGACTTTGCTAAATGGAATGAAGTAGAAGGAAAGATATTCTATTATTTTGATGAGTTATTTGCTAAAGAAACAATAAATGATGTAGAACTTCCAAAGACTTTAAACATAGAAGATGCAAAAGAAATAATAAAAAAATATAAAGATGTTTATAACTTTAATACAGATAACTCAGTTTGGTTTGATGAATTAAAAGCATTAGCAGCATCTTTAGGATATGCAACAGATAGAAAAGCCTATAAGAAAAATCCAGAAAATTTTAAAGGAATGGTATCTGATGTGGCAGGAGCTGTTAGGGCAGCTATTACTCATAGAAGTAATACCCCAGATCTTTATACTATTATGCAAATAATGGGTGAAAATAAAGTTAGACAAAGATTTGAGGATTTTATAAATTTATAATAGAAAGATAACTTAATTTTAAACATAGGTATAATAAATACCTATGTTTATTTTTATTATAAAATTTTAATTAATATAAAGACTATTTCCATCAGATTTAATAATAATTGTACCATCTTCATCAGTTCTGTAATATCTTATATTATATTTATCTAAAAGGTTTAATGTTTTAGTGCTAGGATGCTTATAGCTATTATTAATACCAACTGAAATTATTGAAAGCTTCGGGGATACAGCTGTTAAAAATTTTTCGCTTGTTGATGTAGAACTACCATGATGTCCAATTTTTAGTACATCAGAAGAAAGATTTACATTAGAATTTAAAACTTCTTTTTATAAGTCATCTTCAGCATCACCAGTAAATAAAAATGAAGTATTTTTATAAACTATTTTCATAATGGGAGAATAATTGTTTAAATTATCATAGGTTTCTTTAATTGGTGAGAAAACTTCAACTGATGTGTTATTACCTAAGTCAATTGAAGATCCCATGCCTTGTTTTAATACATTTATCTTTAATGATTTTTTATTAAGTTCATAAAGCATATCTAAAAAACTTTCGGTGTTATGAGAAACTTTCGGTGCAAAAAAATTTAATACATTAAATGATTTTATAATGGTTGCCATAGAGCCTATATGATCTTCATGAGGATGGGTTGCTATTATATAGTCTAAAGTTTTTATATTTAAACTTTTTAAATAGTTAACAAGAGTATCTTTTGAATCATAAGGGCCTGAATCTATTAAAATATTTTTGTTATTAACTTGTATAAGAGAGGCATCTCCTTGTCCTACATCTATATAATGAACTTTAAAAAAACTATTTTGTGTACTTTTAGGATGGCTTTTTATTGAAATAAACAGAAAGAAAAATATGATTGGAAATATAATAAATAGTTGTTTTTTTATTTTGATAAAATCATCTCCTAAATAGAATGTAATAAATATTAACTTAGATTAATATATTTTAAAAAGTTTTTATAAAATTTTAACTACAACAAAATAAATATCTTGTATAAATATTCATGAAATAATTATTTATATTTAATTATTTACTAATATTATTAAATTTAAACTCTATATTTATAAAAAGGATGGTTGTATGAAAAGTGAATTTTATTTAAATAATGATAAAGTAACTATTGATTTTACTAAAAAATATTGTAATAGTTTTGAGACAATTTTAGATAGTTATGGATTTAGAAATTTAATAGAAGAATATTTAAAAAAATCTAAAAATAGAAATACAAATAATTTTAAATTTTTGGAAGCTTCTTTGAAAAGTAGCGATATAAAATATATAGTAGATAATATTACCAGTATATTTAAACTTTTAATTATGATGAATGTAGATGAAGCTATAAGTTATAATAATAATTTTAGGGATATTTTGAAAGATAATAAGTTATTTTTTAATGTTATAGAAGATATATATTCTTTTTGGAGAAAACTTGAAAGATATACATTAATTCATAATAATAAAATAAAAGACGGCATAGCTGCAGTTAGTTTTACTGATGCAAATGATAAATTTTCAAAGCTTATTTTAAAGTTTTATAGAAGGATTGAAAAAAATCTTTTAGGAGATACACCAAATGTATATAGACAGTTAGCAGCAGGTGGAAATGCATGTTTAATGCTTAGTAATGTTATATGGCCTATTCCCAATGAATATGAGGCTTTAGATGATATTTGTTTTATAGATAGTATATCATTAGAAGCTCCATTTATAACTTACCCAAAGAAAAATAAAAGAGATGGAGTATTTAAAGAAATCTTTTATAATCCTATAAAAGAATTAAGTTTAAATAAAGATGAATGGTTTTGCTATCCTGCAAAGGTTGGAGAACTTTTGGCTTATGTATACTTTCATAGAGATTTTTTAAATCATGGGATAAGCCTTTGCAATTTGTTTGAACTAGCTAGAATAGATGAATGTAGAGGAAAAAGACCAGATATAATATATTTGTTTGGTGTTGAAGATGGAGAAACTGATTTAGAAACTTATTTTTATGATGATAAAAAAAATAATATTATGTTAGGCTATATAAATTATTGCGATAAAATGGATTATTTTGGTTATATGAAAAAAATGATTTTGACTCTTCATAATGTGATAATGATAGAAAATGGGTATTTACCTATTCATGGTGCCATGGTAAAGGTTGTATTAAAAGATGGAAAAGAAGCAAATATAGTTATAGTAGGGGATAGTGGAGTTGGAAAATCAGAAAGTCTAGAGGCTTTTAGATCTTTAGCTGAAGAGCATATAAGTGATATGACTATAGTTTTTGATGATATGGGAGTTTTAAAATTAGATGAAAATAATAATATTTTAGGATATGGTACGGAAATTGGAGCTTTTGTTAGATTAGATGATTTAGATCAAGGTTATGCATTTAAGGAAATAGATAGAAGTATATTTATGAATCCAGATAAAACAAATGCAAGATTAGTTATGCCAGTTAGTAATTATTCACAAATTATAAAAGGATATAAAGTAGATATTTTGTTGTATGCAAATAATTATTCCAAAATAGATGAAAATGGAAAAAATATAACGTATTTTAATAAATATATGGATGCTATTAAGGTATTTAAAGATGGATGTAGAATAGCCAAAGGAACAACCACAGAATTAGGTCTTGTAAAATCTTATTTTGCAAATCCTTTTGGACCAGAGCAAAGAAAAGAGGAAACTAATATACTAATAGAAAAATACTTTAAAATAGCCTTTGAAAACAAAATAAAAGTTGGAGAAATAAAGACATGCTTAGCTATAGACGGATTGGAAAAAGAGGGACCAAGAAGGGCAGCGCTTGAACTTTTTAAGGTAATTGAGCAATTATAAATAGGCTCACTAAATACTTGGTAAGCCTATTTAATTTTCTTTTAGTCAATGTGCTTGTATCTGTCCTTAGCAAAGAAAGATATTGCATATAATCCACAAATTCCAACGATAGCATATATTATTCTAGAGAATACAGTGCCTACTCCAAATATTGTATCAATTAAATTAAATTGAAAAAATCCAATGAGTCCCCAATTTATAGCACCTATAATAACTAATAATAGAGTAATTATATTTAATGATCTCATATTTAACACTCCCTTTCTTTTCTTTGCAGTAATTATTTTTACCTTTAAGCAATATAATTATGCAAAAAAAATAGTAGAATATTTTCTACTATCTCATGGGAGTTTAAAATTGAATATTTCTATCAACTGGTTGAGTTAATGATATAAAGGTATCTGTTTTGTTTATACCTTCAATAGTATTAACTTTATTCATTAATAAATCTTGTAAATCAGAAATGTTTCTGCATATGACCTTAGCGAAAATAGAATATCCACCTGTTATTAGGTGAAGTTCTACAACTTCTTTTATTTTTGATAATTCTTCAAAAACATGATTATAAGATTTAGTTCCAGCTACATGTATGCCAACAAAACATAAAACATCATATCCAAGTTTAGGTAAATCAAGTAAAATTCTTGTACCTTTAATAATCCCTAAATCCTCCATTTTTTTCATTCTAACATGAATAGTTCCGCCTGAAACATGACATATTCGAGCGATTTCTAAATAAGGAGTTCTACAATCTTTAATAAGTATATCTAAAATTTGAAGATCAAGCTCGTCCAACTGTAATTGAAAGTTTGATAGAGCCATAAAATCACCCTCTCCATATTTAATCTAATATTATATGTATTATTTTATCAAAGAAATAATAAAAATTCTATATAAATATTATAAAATATAAAATAAAACAAGAAATTTGTTATTTTATTTTAAGGATAAATTCAATATTTTCAAATAAATGAAATTAAGTGCACATTTCTAAAAAATTATTGAAAATATATTAAATTTAAATTAATATATTATTAGGGAAAATATTAATTATGGAGGAAGAAAAATGTCAAGTATTTTCAGCTTTCTTGGTTATACAATAGGAGCCATAGTTTTTGTTATTGTAGTGTTCATAACATTTTCTTTATTGGGTAGATATGTATTTAATAAGACTCGTGTGAATAAATGGATAATATTAGCTGCGGCAATAATAACATTCGTAGCAACTTTCTTTATTCCAGATTTTAATCCTATAGGTAGTATCGCAATACAAGCAGTATTGATGTATATATGTGTAATATCTATTCTTTGGTTTATAGATATTAATAAGAACGGATATCCTAGAATAAAGAAGGAAAAGAAAATAGTAATAAAATCAAAAGCTAAACCAAATAGAGCAAAAAAAAATAATTAACAAAAGGCCTCATTTTTATGAAGCCTTTTTATTTTACAAAAATAGGTGAACTTATTGCTGTTAAATTAGAATCAAGAAACACCTTTATAACATACCAAGTTTCTTTTGAAGAAAAATTTTTTTTGAATATATATTGAACTTTGTTTAAATTTATATTGTCTATTTTTTTTATTATAGTACCATTATTGCTTAGTATATAAATTTTATTTATTTTATGCTTGTAATCATGTAGATATACATATATATTTAAATCAGTAGATAAGTTCTTTTCAATAGATGATCCCATAAATATATCGTTTATAGCAAATAAGAGTTTTAATGTTTTAGATTCTGTAAAAAAGCAATGTTTCTTATTTAATGCAGAGATTAGATTTTTATTGTCTAACTTAGGAGAAATGATACATGTTAGTTTACTAAAATTGCTATAAGGAGGATATTTATAATTTTTTTGACCTACTGCACCTACTTTAAAATTGTTGTCTAAAAGTGAAAAATAATATTTTTCTTTATTAGAATAGATGCTTTTATCGCTTCTAACATTTATGTCAAGGCTTGGAGATATTTGATTTAAAAACTCCTTGTATGGAAAATTTTCTACGGTTTTATTAGATGAATTTATAGTTATATGGAAATCTGTATTTTGAAGTAGCCATATAGCAAAATATTTAAAATTATTTACATCTCCTTTAAAAAAACTTTTAGTATTTAAAACACTTACTTTACCTAGAGATTTAATAAAAGCTTCAAATTCTAATAATACTAAAAAGTTATCATTCTTTTTGTTAAATCTATGAATAATTTTAGATAAATATTGCCAAGTTGATAAAGTAGTATTTTTTTTATTAAAAGTGTAATCTAAATCTTTATTTTCATGGCTTATTATGGCATAATCTAATCCTAAATCTTTAATTTCATTTAGAATAGTAAATTGTTCATCTCTTTTAAAAGAAGTTAGGCAGTCAGAGGATACGCCATAATAAAAATTTAAGTCTTTAAAATCTTGTTCCTTATACATAGTAACAGTTTCTTTTTCGGGCATAAAGTCACCTCTATATATTAATATTAAATATATATTAATTTTACGTGCTATTAATGTTATAAAGTTTGATATTAATAAGGTGAATTATATGGTACAATTATGATTGTTTCTTACAACAAAGCAAATCACAGTGAAATTTTATTAAAAAATGAGATTAAAGTTTTACTTTTAATCTAAAAATGGAGGAATTATATGTTAAATATAGGTGATTTTAATGAATTAAAGGTAGTTAGAAAGGCTAGTTTTGGATATTATTTAGATAGAGGAACTAAAAAAAGTTCAGATGATATATTGCTTCCAAATGGTAATACAGAAGGTAAGGAGATAAATATTGGAGATGTAGTTAATGCATTTATATATAGGGATTCAAGAGATCGTTTAATTGCTACATTAAAAACCCCATTGGCTATTTTAGGGGATGTTGCGTATCTTGAAGTAACTCAAATAACTAATTTTGGAGCTTTTGTAAATTTTGGATTAGAAAGAGATATATTAATTCCACTTAGAGAACAAAAATATAAACTTGAAGAAGGTAGAAAATATTTAGTATATATATATTTAGATAAAACAGGAAGGCTTGCAGCAACAACAGATGTGGATAAATATTTAGATGAAATGGAAGATGTTAAATTAATGAGTGATGTAGAGGGAGTAGTTTATGGCTACCAAACAAATGGTTCATTAAGAGTTGCGGTAGATAATAAATATAGAGCAGTTGTGTTAAAAAATGAATATTTCACAAAGATATTTCCAGGGGATATTGTAAAAGGTAAAATAAAAAGGGTGTACGAAGATGGAATAATAGGACTTTCTTTAAGACAATATAAGCTTAAAGAAAAAGATGATTTAGAAAAGAGGATATTAGAATATTTAAAAGAAAATGGAGGTGAAATGATTTATAATGATAAATCATCTCCAGATGATATAAAAACACAATTTAAGACATCTAAAAATTATTTTAAAATGGCTTTAGGTGGACTCATGAAGAAAAATCTTATAGAACAAGGGAGCTTTGGAACGAAGTTAAAAGAATAGAAATAAGCTATGCCAAAATATTGGTGTAGCTTATCTTTTTACTATTTAATATATATATAGTTCATGAAGTTTGATAAGTATATATATGAATTTAAATCTAAAGTGGATATATATTTAAGTCCTTTTGATGTAAATCTAATTTTACTACTTTTTTCTTTAACACAATCTATAAAATTATTTAAATCTTTTACTTGTATTTTTTTATTAAATATAAGAAGAATATTAAAATGAAGTAATTTGCAATAAATATATTTATTGTTGCTGTAATTAATAAAATTATCTAAATTGTCTGTGATAAAGTTTATATGATTTTCTATAGCGTTAAATATTTCATTTAATTTATCTCTATATATGAATGTAATAGAATTAATATCTAAGAAGCTTGTACAAATAACATTTAATAAGTCAGTTTTGATTTCTTCAACTTCTGCTTTTGAAAATTTGAGATATAAATTTAGATAAATAGGTCTATTAGAAAAAATATCTTCTAAATAATTTATAAAGTTTTTAAAATCCCCTGTATCATTTAAAGGTTCTATTTCAAAAAGTATTTTAAAAAATAAATTCCAATGAAAATCAGTGTTTATAGTTTGAGCTAACTTATTACCTATAATACTAGAAAAATCAGAATGAAATTTTAAATTTTTTTCAAGGCATATTTTTTCTTTAAACGATATAGGATTTTTAAGTATCTCATTTAGTCTTATGGAAGTATCTATAAATGTTTTATAATATTCTTCAGAAGATATGCAGTTATTTTTTTTTATTATATAATCTATTATTATGTCACAAGCATTTCTAAAATCTATAGAAACTCCAAGTTCATTTTTTACTTTATAAGAATAAATATCAAATATCATCTTTGATAATAATATCTCTAAGCCTTGTTTATTAACATTTGGTTGTGCAAGTTGCAAATTGTTAGAGGCTATGTGATTATAAATAGTTAGAAGTTGATTGTCAATTAAGCAAAGATTGCTTTTTATAGAATTTAATATGTTTTTATAAAAGGTGTCTCCAAGAACCATGTTATAATTTTTATAAATAACTTTATGTTCTATTTCGCCCCAAAATATGTTGACCATAGATTTTATTTGAAGTTCAAAATTAAATTTATGATTTTCAGATATAATATATCCATCTATTCTGTATAGTTTAAATCCATTTTTCTGTTTCAAGGGTTGTTCATCTCTTAAATCTAAAAATATATTTTTATTAGATTTGTGAAAATAAAACCCTTCACAATTTTTGTTACAAAAAGATGATTTTAAAAATTTAAAAATTTTATCTTCATCTTCTATAAATCTACATTCAATTCTAATACCTATAAGGTCAGATAAATTATAGAAAAGTTCTTCTGGGGTTTTATATTTTAAATAATAGTTATTACGTATAATTTTTTCTTTAAGGCTAGACGATGACTTTACTCTAGTTGAAATATTAAAAAAACCATCACATGAATTGTTTAATAGATTAAAAAAGAAATCATCTAAAAAATCTGAAGCATGATTTAAATTGCTTTTTAACTTTTGTAAAATAAATAATGATTCATTAGTAAATTTAAATACCTCTAATTCCAAGTTGTTCTCCTCCTTTTAAGTTTAATCATGGGTATAAAATTTGTAAAAAATAATTATAATATATAGGTAATATAATTAATATGATATCAATTAATTTAAATAATAACAATGAGTATATGTATTTAAATAATTTAATTCAAGATAATTGAAAAAAAGATAAAAATATTTAATAAGATATTAACATTTTAGTTCTTTTATGTTAAAATATCTTCAATATAATTTTTAGATAGAGAGGATGATATTTGTGAATGCTGATAAAATGACACTAAGGGTTCAACAAAGTTTAAATGATGCATATGAAATAGCAGTAAAATATAATAATCAACAGCTAGATATAATACATTTATTCTCGGCTCTTATAAATCAAGAAGATGGATTAATTCCTAATATATTCGAGAAAATGGGAGTTGATATTAAATCACTTGAGAGAGAAACTAACTTAAAAATAGATAGTCTTCCAAAAGTTTTAGGAGAAGCTGCTAAATCAACAGGAGTTACAGCAACTAGGAGAATAAATGAAGTTCTTATAAAAGCTGAGCAACTATCTAAAGAATTTGGAGATTCTTATGTTAGCGTAGAGCATGTTATGTTAGCAATTATGGATATTGATTCAAAGGGCGTAGGGCTTATTTTAGATAAATTTTCTATTAGTAAAAAAGAATTTTTAGAAGTATTAAATAAAATTAGAGGAAGTCAAAAGGTAGATACACAAGATCCAGAAGGCACTTATGATGCTTTATCTAAATATGGTACAAATCTTATTGATTTAGCCAAAAAGCATAAATTAGATCCTGTCATTGGAAGAGATGAAGAAATAAGAAGAACGGTTAGAATTCTATCAAGGAGAACAAAAAATAATCCTATACTTATAGGTGAACCTGGAGTTGGTAAAACCGCAATAGTTGAAGGTTTGGCAAATAGAATAGTAAAGGGAGATGTTCCTGAAGGATTAAAAAATAAAACGATATTCTCTTTAGATATGGGAGCATTAATTGCAGGAGCTAAGTATAGAGGTGAGTTTGAAGAAAGATTAAAAGCTGTTTTAAAAGAAGTTCAAAACTCAGATGGAAATATAATTTTATTTATAGATGAAATTCATACAATAGTTGGTGCTGGTAAAACAGATGGAGCTATGGATGCTGGTAATTTAATAAAACCGCTATTAGCAAGAGGGGAATTACACTGCATAGGTGCTACAACTTTTGATGAATATAGACAATATATAGAAAAAGATAAGGCCTTAGAGAGAAGATTCCAACCAGTTATAGTTAACGAACCGACAGTTGAAGATGCTATATCTATATTAAGGGGATTAAAAGAAAGGTTTGAAATTCATCATGGTATAAGAATTCATGATTCTGCAATAGTTGCAGCAGCAACACTTTCAGATAGATATATTCAAGATAGGTATCTACCAGATAAAGCGATAGATTTAATTGATGAAGCTGGTGCTATGGTAAGATCAGAAATAGATTCACTACCTACAGAACTTGATAGAATAAGAAGAAAACTTTTGACACTTGAAACAGAAAAAGAAGCATTGTCCATGGAAGATGATGAAGTTTCTAAGATTAAATTAGAGGATTTAGAGAAAGAGTTAGCAGTTCTTAAAGAAAAAAATAACGAGATGACTGCTAAATATGAAAAGGAAAAATCTCAAATAACTGAAATTAAAAATTTAAAATCTGAGCTTGACACTTTAAGAGGTATGGCAGAAGAATATGAAAGACAATATGATTTAAATAAGGTAGCAGAGATTAAATATGGTAGAATTCCAGAAATTGAAGCTAAAATAAAAGAAAAAGAAGCTGATATGGAAGAAAATCACGATACTTCCATGCTTAAAGAAGAAATAACAGAAGAAGAAATTTCTCAAATAGTTTCTAAATGGACTGGAATTCCTGTAACTAGACTAGTTGAAGGTGAAAGAGAGAAACTTTTAAGACTTGAAGAAGAATTAAAAATGAGAGTAATAGGTCAAGAAGAGGCAACAGAAGCTGTAGCTAATGCTGTTATAAGGGCAAGGGCTGGACTTAAAGATGAAAATAAACCAATAGGTTCTTTTATATTCTTAGGACCTACAGGAGTTGGTAAAACAGAACTTGCCAAAACTTTAGCTAGAAATCTTTTTGATAGTGAGGATAATATAATAAGAATAGATATGTCAGAATATATGGAAAAACATGCTGTATCTAGACTTGTTGGACCTCCTCCAGGATATATTGGATATGAAGAAGGTGGTCAATTAACTGAAGCAGTTAGAAGACAACCATATTCTGTTATATTGTTTGATGAAATAGAAAAAGCTCATGAAGATGTATTTAATATGTTTTTACAAATATTAGATGATGGAAGACTTACTGATAATAAAGGTAAAACCGTGGATTTTAAAAATACAATAATAATTATGACATCAAATATTGGTAGTAATTATCTTCTAGAAAACAATGAAAATGGTGAAATATCTAAAGAGGCAAGAGATGCAGTAATGAATGAAATGAAATTAAGGTTTAAGCCTGAATTTTTAAATAGAGTTGATGACATTATAATGTTTAAGCCATTAAATCTTGAAGGAATTAAAAAGATAATTGATATATTCTTAAAAGATGTTAAAAAACGATTAAAACATAGAAATATTGACATGAATGTAACAGATTCTGCTAAAGAAATTTTAGCTAAGCAAGGGTATGACCCAGTTTATGGAGCAAGACCACTTAAAAGGTTTATAGGAAATGTTTTAGAAACAGATATTGCAAAAAAAATAATAGCTGGAGAGATAAAAGATAACTCTGTTATAACAGTAGATACAGATGGAAACAATATTGTTATAAAAAATAATTAAAAAATAATTAGGCACTTTAATGGTTTGAAATTAAATTAAGATATATTAAAGTGTCTTTTTAAAGAAATTTTATTTTATGAAAACGTAAATATTTTTTTGCTAAAATTTAATAAAACTTATTGAAAACATATAAATACTGTGCTAAAATAACAATAAAATAAATAAAGATTTTAATTAATTAATGAATTTCTCCATTTTAGAGAGTTTGTTAATAGTTATTTATCTTTCTAATTGGAGGAATAGAAAATGGCAGATAAAACAATCGTATGCAAAGACTGTGGAAAAGAATTTATATTCACAGAGGGAGAACAAGCATTTTACAAAGAAAAAGGATTTGATAATGATCCAGTAAGATGTCCAGAATGCAGAAGAGCAAGAAAGCAACAAAATAGAAGATAATTTGTTTTAACATATAAGAGCTATAATTTTTTATAGCTCTTATTTTTGTATAATGCAAAATAAACAAGATAGATTTAATATTTTATCAAAAATATTAAATCAACTATAATTATTCTCCTTTATTTGGGAGTTTGCTTCGTATGATATGTTCAACTGTTTCTGGTAATTTTGTAATTTCTTCTTTAGAAAGTTTGTCTGTGTATATAGGCTTGTGAACATAGAAGTTTATATTACTAGGTTTAATTAGTATTTTGTTAGCTTCCATAACTCTATAAGTCCCATCAATTGTAAGAGGAACTATAGGAACTTTAGATTTAGTTGCTAATTTAAAGCTTCCAGATTTAAATTCCCCCATTTTATCGCCACGACTTCTAGTACCTTCAGGAAAAACTACTAGAGAGTGTCCATTTTTTAAAGTTTTAATACCTTCTAATATTCCTTCCATAGACTTTCTAGGGTTTTCTCTGTCTAAGTATATAGAACCTGCTAGGGTTATCCATTTATTTATTAAAGGTAATTTTTTTAATTCTTTTTTAGCAATAAAACCTTTAGGTTTGTCTATAAATCCACAAATTATAGCAATATCCATATTGCTTTGGTGATTAGAGACAAATAAGACAGGTCCTTCAGGGATATTTTCAAGCCCATGAACATTTACAGTTGAATCGGAAAGTTTTATTAGTTTTTGTGATATAGTTCTTGTGCCTAGACAAACTATATTATTCATCTCATCTATTTTTCCTTCAGCAAGTAGTTTTTGAGCTTCCTTTTCTTTAGGAATAAAAGCAACTAACGTTCCTACGTATCCTAGTATATACCATTTAAATGATCTAAACATTATTAATCCGTTTTAAATCATATAAACTTTACTTTAAGTTTATATATTAACGGATTCACCTCCTTATAAGTAATATAATATTAAAATTTATAATAATTTAGATAATGACAATATAATTATAGCATATTATAAATGTCATGAAACAACAACTATATTAACTATTAAAAGTTCTATTTAATAAAGTTTTAGCATATAAATATAAATAAACTTATTTATATTTTCTAAAATTTAACAATTAAAGAATAATAAATAAAAATCAATTTAATATACTTATCAAGAGTGGTGGAGGGACTGGCCCTATGAAGCCCAGCAACCAATTTTATGGTGCTAAATCCTGCAGTTTTTACTGAAAGATAAGAGATATTTTTGTTATATACTGTATTTGTATAAACGTCTAGGATATTTCTCTTAGGCGTTTTTATTTTAGGGGGGATTAGTAATTGAGAATTAGTGAAATTTTTAATAAAAAAGAGGTCGTAATATCTTTTGAAATATTTCCACCAAAACCTAATGGTGATGTGAACAAAATATATAATACATTAGATGAGTTAAAAATTTTAAAGCCAGATTATATAAGTGTAACCTATGGTGCTGGAGGATCGTTTATTAATAATAAAACAATAGATTTAGCTAGTAAAGTAAAGAATGAGTATAATATAGAATCAGTTGCACATTTAACATGTATAAAATCAACTAAAAAAGATATAGATAAAATTTTAAAACTGTTAAAAAATAACAATATAGAAAATATATTAGCTCTTAGGGGAGATGTTACAGGAAATTGTACTTGTGGTGATTTTAAATATGCAAGTGATTTAATTTCTTATGTGAAAATGTATAATGATTTTAATATTGCAGGTGCTTGTTATCCAGAAGGACATCCAGCGTGTGTTACTTTAGATGAAGATATAAGAAATTTGAAATTGAAAGTTGATTGTGGAGTTAATAATTTAGTATCGCAATTATTTTTTGATAATAATATATTTTATAATTTTTTAGATAAGGTTTATAGTGCGAATATAGATATTCCTATACAAGCTGGTGTTATGCCTGTTGTAAATAAAAAACAGATAGAGAGAATAATTTCTTTATGTGGTGCTACTTTTCCTAAAAAATTTATGAAAATAGTAGATAAATACGAATATGATGCTATAGCATTAAGAGATGCTGGAATAGCCTATTCAGTGGAACAAATAATAGATTTAGTGTCTTCAGGAGTCAAAGGAGTTCATATATATACTATGAACAATCCAATAGTTGCCAAAAGTATAATAAATAATATATCATCAATAGTAAGTTGCATAAATAAAAGGAGTATAGATGAATTTGGAAGAAATTAAAATAAATACAATTGAGATTTTAAGATATTTAGGATATGGTGGACAAATATTAGATGAACAAATAAAGGATGATATTAAGACAATAAAACAATTAGTAAAAAATTATATACATTTAAGATATGTAATTAAAAGATATAAAATAGTAAGGGTAGAAGAGGGAATATTATTAAAAGGGACGAATTTTATTTTAATGGGAAAAGACATAGAGAAACATTTAAGATTATGTGATGAATGTTTTTTAATAGCAACAACATTAGGAAATGATTTTGAAAAATTATTTAGACTTTATGAAAAGAAGTCTTTATCACAATCAATTATTATAGATTGTTGTGGAACAACTGCTATTGAAGAAGTTTGTGATTCATTAGAAGAAGAGATAAAAAAGGATATGAAAAGAGAAAATAGATTTATAACAACAAGGTATAGTCCAGGTTATGGAGATTTACCAATAGAGATTCAAAGTGATTTTATAAATCTTTTAAATTGCCCAAAAGAAATAGGGCTTACATGTTCAGAAAATAATATTTTAATACCCAGAAAATCAGTTACAGCAATAATTGGGATATCAAAAGAGAATATAGAAAAACAAATACAAAAATGTGCTGTTTGCTTAAAAAATAAAGATTGTTTATACAAGAGAAAGGGTGATATCTGTGGAAATAATACTATTTGATGGTGCAATGGGAACTATGATTCAAAAAAAAGGTTTAAGCCTTGAAAATGGAGTAGAGTGCTTTAATATAAGTGAAAAAGATATAATTTGTGATATTCATAAAGAATATATAAATGCAGGGGCTAATATTATAACAACCAATACTTTTGGAGCAAATGAGCTTAAACTTAAAAAATATGGATACACAGTAGAGGAAATAATAGACAGTGCTGTAAATATTGCTAAAGAAGCGGTTGCAGATAGAAATGTAAAAATTGCATTAGATATAGGACCTATAGGGCAACTTTTAGAACCGATGGGAACATTAAGTTTTGATAGAGCATATGAGATATTTAAAAGGCAAATACTTCAAGGTGTGAAATCTGGTGCAGATATTATATTAATAGAAACCATGACAGATTTATATGAAGCAAAAGCGGCTGTTTTAGCAGCAAAAGAAAATAGTAATCTTCCTGTATTTTGTACAATGAGTTTTGAAGAAAACGAAAGGACGTTTACAGGGTGTACTCCTGAGAGTATGGTTATAACTTTAGAAGGCTTAGGAGTAGATGCAATTGGTGTAAATTGTTCCTTAGGACCAAAAGAAATAAAGCCTATAATACAGAGAATATTAAAGGTTGCGAATAAAAAAGTTATAGTGCAGCCAAATGCTGGTCTTCCAAAAATGAATGGAGGGGTAGCAATTTATGATATAGATAAAAATGAATTTTCAAATTATATGGTTGAATTTTTAAGTTTAGGTGCGGATATTTTAGGAGGATGCTGTGGAACTACTCCAGAATATATTGCAACCGTTAGAGAAAAAATACAAGATAAAAATATTAAAGAAAGAGAGAAAAGAAATATATGTGCTGTATGTACTCCTTCTAAATTTGTAGAAATAGATGGTGTTAAAGTGGTTGGTGAGAGAATAAATCCAACAGGTAAAAAATTGTTTAAGGAAGCTTTGAAAAACAATGATTTAAATTATATATTAAAACAAGCTATAGAACAAGTTGAGGGAGGGGCAGATATTTTAGATGTCAATGTTGGGTTGCCTAATATAGATGAAGAAAAAGTTATGAAAAATGTTATTTTAGGTATACAAGAAATTCTAGATGTGCCTCTTCAGATAGATTCAACAGATAAAAATGTTATAGAGAGGGCATTAAGGTATTATAATGGGAAAGCTATAGTAAATTCTGTAAATGGTGAAGATAAAGTATTAGATAATATATTGCCTATAGTTAAAAAGTATGGCGCATGTGTAGTTGGGCTTACTTTAGATGAAAAAGGGATACCAAGCACTTGTGAAGAAAGATTTAAAATAGCAAACAAGATAATAAACAGAGCTCAAGAATATGGAATATGTAAAGAAAATATATTTATAGATTGTTTAGTTTTAACAGCTTCAGCTCAACAAAAAGAAGTTTTTGAAACATTAAAAGCCATAACAATGATAAAAGAAAAGCTTGTAGTTAAAACTATTTTAGGAGTTTCAAATATATCTTTTGGTCTTCCAAACAGATTTCTTATAAATGAAACATTTTTAAGTTTAGCTTTAGGAAGAGGACTAGATTTACCTATTATGAATCCAAATTCTAAAGGGATGATGGATGTTATACGCGCATTTAATGTTTTAAGTAATTATGATAAAAATTCTAGTGAGTTTATAAAATATTATAATTTTAATAAAGACAGAAAAAATATAGAGGTAATTGAAGAATCTAAGAAGGATTTAAAATATATGATTATAAAAGGTTTAAAGGATGAAGTCAAAAATGAAACCATAAATCTTTTAAAAAAAAAGGAAGAACTAGATATAGTTAATGAATATTTAGTTCCAGCTTTAGATGAAGTTGGACTTTCTTTTGAAGAGGGAGAAATATTTTTGCCACAGCTTATAAATTCTGCAGAGGTTGTTCAAAAGGCTTTTGAAGTTTTAAAAGAGAGTTTATTAAAAAATGGTAAAGAGAAAATTAATGCAGGAAAAATAGTTTTGGCAACAGTCAAAGGCGATATTCATGATATAGGTAAAAATATTGTGAAAATAATACTTGAAAATTATGGTTATGAAGTTATAGATTTAGGAAAAGATGTTGAAATAGAAAAAATAATAGAAGCATTAAAAGTATATAAAGTTAAATTAATAGGGTTAAGTGCACTTATGACAACAACATTAAAAAGCATGGAGGATACTATAAAGGAAATCAGAAGAAATAATATAGATGTAAAAGTTTTTGTTGGAGGTGCTGTATTAACTAAAGAATATGCTAAAAAAATTGGAGCTGATTTTTATGCAAAAGATGCAAAACAATCAGTAGAGATTGCTAAACAGGTATTGTGTTAACAAATAAAAAAATGTATTTTGTAGAAAAACACTTGTATTTTATCGGAATACATGATATAGTGTATATAGAAATTTGGGGATTAAATAATAAAAAACATTAGATTTAAAAAAATAGCAATAAGCAATTAGGGGTTTTAATGTTATATATAATATATTATAATCTAATGTAGATAAAATTAAGTTATAAAGTCTTTATCTATTCATAATAGGTAAAGATTTTATAGCTTTTTTACAATACATAGAGGTGATAAATATATGAGTGAAAATTTATTAATAATAGATAAAAAAGTATTACCTGATGTTTTTGAAAAGGTTATAAATGTAAAAAAAATATTAAAAGAAGGAAAAGTAAAGGAAATAACAGAGGCTACTAAAATAGCTGGAATAAGTAGAAGTGTATATTATAAATATAAAGATTTTGTATTTGAATTTTCTGATATGGCGTCAAAGGGAACTAAAGTTATATTTAATATGTTAGTTATTCATCAAAAAGGAGTTTTATCCTCTATTTTAACTTTTCTTTCAGAAGCTGGAGGAAATATATTGATTATAAATCAAGGTATACCGATAAATGGTATAGCACACGTAACTGTAACTATGGACATTTCATCTATGCAAGATAATTTTAATAATGTATTAAAAGATATTAAAAAACTTTATGGTGTTAAGGAAGTAGAGCTTATTGCTATGGAGAAATAGGTGTGTTATGAAGGTTTATTCATAGATACCTATTTTCTTTTTGTGTTATATAAGTTAAAATAATAAACAGAATAAAATTAAGAAAGGATGGGAAGTATGGATATTTACTTTGACAATAGTGCAACTACTAAACCTTTAGAGGAAGTTGTAGAGGTAATGAAAGATGCTATGATAAATTATTATGGCAATCCATCTTCTTTACATAGCTTAGGTTTAAAGTGTCATAATAAGCTTATGGAAGCTAAACAAGATATTGCTAGAAAAATAGGTGCAGTAAAAGAAGAGATTTTCTTTACGTCAGGTGGAAGTGAAAGTAATAATATGATTCTGAAAAATTTTGAAAAAGAGGGTAATCATATTATAACAACTAAATTTGAACATGCTAGTGTTTTAAATACTTTAAAATATTTAGAAACAAAAGGTGTTGAAGTCACTTATTTAAATGTTGATAAATTTGGATTTATTGATTTAGATGAATTAAAAAATTCTATAAAGAAAAATACTGTGCTTATATCTATAATGCAAGTTAATAATGAGATAGGTTCAATTCAAAACTTAGAAAAAATAGGGAATATAATAAAAAATACTAGTAATCGTGCAAGATTTCATGTTGATGGAGTTCAAGGATACGGAAAAATAAAAGTAGATGTTAAAAAATGTAATATAGATTTTTATACTGCTTCAGCACATAAGATACATGGACCAAAAGGAACTGGTTTTTGTTATATAAGAAAAAGTCTTAATTTAAATCCTTTGATAGAAGGTGGTGGACAAGAATTCGGCGTGAGATCTGGAACAGAAAATTTACCAGGAATTTTATCTTTTGTTAAGGCTAGTGATGTAGCATTTGAATGTATGGATAAAAATTATGAAAAGATTTTAGAATTAAAAAAATATTTTATAAAAAGATTAGAAGAAATAAATGATATAAAAATAAACAGCCCAATTGATAAAAATATAATACCATATATATTAAATGTATCATTTTTAGGCGTTAGAGCTGAAGTTCTTTTACATATGTTAGAAGAAAAAGGGATTTTTGTTTCAACTGGTTCAGCGTGTTCTTCAAAATCAGTACAAGCTAAAGGAAGTCATGTATTAAATGCTATAGGGCTTACTAAAGAGTATATACAAGGAGCTATAAGATTTAGTTTTTCAAGGTATAACACTAAAGAGGAAATAGATTATACGATAGATGTTTTAAAGGAATCATTAAAATTTTTAAGGAGAATAAAGATATGAATAAATTAGTATTAGTTAAATATGCACCTGAAATATTTTTAAAGGGATTAAATAGAAACAAATTTGAAAAAAAATTAAAAAATAATATAACTAAAAAATTAAAAGATGTAGAACATCAAATAGTATTAGATCAAGGAAGATGGTTTATAAAATCTAATGATTTAGATGAAATTGTAGATAGAGTGAGGAGAGTTTTTGGTGTTCAAGAAGTTTCAATAGTTACAGAAATTGAAGGAACATTAGATAATATAAAAGAAGAGGCTTTAAGAAGAGTTAAAGAAAGCAATGCTAAAACTTTTAAAATAGAAACAAATAGAGCAAATAAAAATTTCCCTAAAAACTCTATGGAAATTTCAAGAGAAGTTGGTGGATATGTTTTAAGTAATTTAGGAGATAACGTATCTGTTGATATTCATAAGCCAGAATGCAAGGTTCAAGTTGAAATAAGAGAAGGAAGCACTTATGTGTTTACAAATGATGATAGAGTAAAAGGTGTTGGTGGTCTTCCATATGGAATGAATGGTAGTACAATGCTTATGTTATCTGGAGGGATAGATTCTCCAGTTGCTGGATATTTAATGGCAAAAAGAGGAGTAGAACTTAACTGCATATATTATCATTCTCATCCATATACTTCAGAAAGAGCTAAAGATAAGGTTAAAGATTTAGCTAAAATACTTGCTAAATACACAGAAAAGGTAAATTTATTTGTTGTTCCATTTACAGAAATACAGATGGAAATAATAGAAAAATGTAGAGAAGATGAGTTAACTATAATAATGAGAAGATTTATGATGAGGTGTGCGTGTTACCTTTCAGAAAAAAGAGGGATTCAATCAGTATCCACAGGAGAGAGTATAGGTCAGGTTGCATCTCAAACTATGGAGGGATTAGTAGTTAGTTCAGATGTTGCTGATAGACCAGTTTTTAGACCTTTAATATCTATGGATAAGGAAGATATTATAGATATAGCAAAAGATATAGATACTTTTGAAACATCAATACTTCCATATGAAGATTGTTGTACTATATTTGTGCCAAAGCATCCAAAAACAAAGCCAAGAGTTTTAGAAATTAGAAAATCAGAAGAAGCTTTAGATATAGATACACTTGTTGAAAAAGCAATAAATGAAATGGAAGTTTATAAATTTTAAAATAGACATTGTGGTATAGCTTAAAAAATTTGCTATACCATTTATATTATAAAGGAGAATTTATGGAATTTTTAATAAAACATTTTAATGATTTAAATACAAATGAACTTTATGAAATTGTAAAATCGAGATTTGAAGTCTTTATTATGGAGCAAAAGATAGTAGATGAACAGGATTTTGATGATAAAGATAAGGTTTGTTATCACGGATTTTTTAAAGATAATGGAAGGATTATAGCCTATGGAAGAATAGTTTTAAAAGGATTAAGTTATGATGAGTGTTCAATTGGTAGAGTTTTAGTATTAAAAAATTATAGAAAACAAGGATTGGCTAAAAAACTTTTAGAAAATTTAATAAAATATATACAAGAAGAACTTAAAGAAGAGCACATAACAATTTCCGCACAAGAATATGTTAAAGAGTTATATAAAAGTGTGGGATTTAAAGAATTTGGAGATGTATATTATGAAGTTAATATACCACATATAAAGATGAAAATTTAAGGAGAATATAAATTATGATAGATTTAGAAAAGTCAAAAGGAAAGATATTTAGACATTTTAAAGGAGATTTATATTTAGTTGAGGATATAGTAATTCATTCAGAAACCCAAGAAAAATTAGTTTTATATAGAGCTTTATATGGAGATTGTGGTAGATTTGTAAGACCATATAATATGTTTTTAGAAGAAGTGCCTAAAAATAAAAAAAATCCAACAGGACAGATTTATAGATTTGAAGAATATGAGGTTAAAAGTTTAAATAATCATTAAAAATTAAATGATAATTATAATATTTCTTTAATATAATTGTATAAAAGTATAAATTGGTAATTATTAAACATTATGGATTACAAGCTAGGAGGCACTATGGAATTTGATATAAAAAGTACAAAAAAGAATAAAATAAAAATAGAAAAACCTAAAAATTTCAAGGTACTTATGTATAATGATGATTTTGCAACAATGGAGTTTGTGGTAGAGATTTTATCTACTATATTTAATAAAAGTATAGAAGATGCAAATAAAATAATGTTAGAGGTTCACAATAAAGGCATAGGAATAGCTGGAATATATCCTTATGATATAGCTTTAACAAAACTTACTGTAGCTATGAAAATGGCTTCTGAAAGTGGGTTTCCTTTCAAACTTACAGTAGAGGAGGAATAAAATTTGAAAATAACTAAAACCGTGAATGATATTTTGGTAGAAGCTTATAAAATTGCAAATAATAAAAGGCATGAATATGTTACTCCAGAGCATTTGTTATTAGCTAGTTTAAAAAATAAAAGATTTTTAGAGGCTATAAAAGGTTGCGGGGGTGACGCTCAAAAGTTAACAGATAATTTAAATGATTATTTAGATAAATATGTTAGTAAAGTTGAAGGAAAAGATGCTAAGGAAAGCTTTGGGATGGAGAATATATTGTTTATAGCAACTCAACAGGCTGTATTTAGTGGTAAAAATAAAATAGATTTAGAACATATAATTTCTGCACTTTATGAGCTTGAAAATAGTTACGCTGTGTATTATCTAAATGAACAAGGAATAAATAAAAGAGATTTATTATTTGATCTTTGTCATAGAGAAAGTGAAATAATGCTTGAAAATTCAAACGATGAAATATTTTTAGACAATAATTTAAATGATGAATATGATGATGCAGAAAAGTTGGATAAGGAAACTATAATAAAAAAATATGCTAAAAATTTAACTCAAGAGGTTAATCAAATAAATAAAGATCCGTTAATTGGAAGGCAAGATATTTTAGATAGAACTATTCAAATACTTTGTAGAAGAACAAAAAATAATCCTATACATGTTGGTGAAGTTGGAGTTGGAAAAACAGCTATAACCTTAGGTCTTGCAAAACTTATAGTAGAGAAAAAGGTACCAGAAAAACTTAAAAATGCTGAAATATTTTCACTAGATGTAGGTTCTCTTCTTGCAGGAACTAGATATAGAGGCGACTTTGAAGAGCGAATGAAGGTTTTATTAGATGAAATTATGACAAGGGAAAATCCAATCGTATATATAGATGAGATTCACACTATTGTAGGGTCAGGTGCGTTAGAAGGTGGTTCTTTAGATGGAGCTAGTTTGATAAAAAGTTACCTTTTAGAAGGAAAGATAAAATTTATAGGTGCAACAACTTATGATGAATATAAAAAGTATTTTGAAAAAGATAAGGGATTGAGTAGAAGATTTCAAATAATTGATGTTAAGGAGCCATCGAAAGGTGAAGTAGTTAAGATATTAGAGGGATTAAAGAAGAATTTTGAAGATTATCATAATGTTAAATATACAAATAGAGCGCTTGTAAGTGCTGTTAATTTAAGTTCAAAATATATAAATGATAGATATCTTCCAGATAAAGCTATAGATATAATAGATGAAGCTGGAGCGTATATGTCAATGGTTAGAAAAGATACACGAACTAAAAAGATAGACGAGGGTATCATTGAAAAAATAATAGCTAAGATGTGTAATATTCCTAAAGAAACAGTAGAAGGAAATGAGGTTCAATCTTTAAAAAACTTAGAAGCAACAATGAAAAAAATATTTTTGGTCAAGATACAGCTATAGAAAATGTTGTTAGATGTATAAAAATGTCAAGAGCAGGGCTTAATGATGAAAATAAGCCGGTAGCTTCTATGTTATTTGTTGGACCAACTGGCGTTGGTAAAACAGAGATTGCAAAGGTATTAGCCAATAGTTTAGGCATAGAATTTGTAAGATTTGATATGAGCGAATATGGAGAAAAGCATGCAGCTTCAAAACTTATAGGCTCTCCGCCAGGGTATGTAGGTTATGAAGAGGGTGGTCTTTTAACAGATACAATTAGAAAAAAGCCAAATTGTGTTCTTTTACTAGATGAGGTTGAAAAAGCACATAGAGATATATTAAATGTTCTTCTTCAAATAATGGATTATGCAACACTTACAGATAATAAGGGAAGAAAGGCAGATTTTAAAAATGTAATTATTATAATGACATCAAATGCAGGTGCTAGGTATGTTGGTAAAAATCTTGTTGGATTTTTAGATAGAGAAGTTAAAAAGGATATAATAAATGAAGAGGTTAAAAAATTTTTTAGCCCAGAGTTTAGAAATAGATTGGATAAAATTATAGTTTTTAATGATATAGATAAAGATATGTCAATAAATATAGTTAAAAAGCAATTGGCTATATTTAATGAGAGATTAAAAAATAAAAATATAAATGTAACATTTAGAGAAAGTGTCATAGAATATATAGCAGATACAGGAACTTCTAAAGAGTTTGGAGCTCGTGAAATTTTAAGAGTTATAAATACACAGTTAAAGCCGTTATTAGTTGATAAGATTCTTTTTGATGATTTAAGAGATGGTTTAAAATATGATATTGATTATGAGATGGGTAAATTTAAGCTTAATAAAATAGAAAATGAATAGTAACAAAATTAACTTGAGATTAATAATATATTATTAAAAAAAATCTTAAAAACTCTTGAACAAATATTTAAGGTATGATATTATTACTTTGTAATAAATGACTAATATTTCAAAGGTGAAATATTATAATATTCGTGTGATTTATAAATGAAGTAAGTTTATTTAAAAGAAAGCAACGGCGTTTTCTATATGTTGGCTTCTAAATTATAGGGGCTAATATATTAGGGGACGCTTTTTATATGTTTAAAAATTAGGAGGCAATGTTCATGGACAAATTAGGTGAAATATACGGATCAAACGTATTTAATGATAAGATTATGAGGGAAAGACTGCCAAAAGCTACTTATAAAGCTTTAAAAAATACAATAAATGAAAGAACACCATTAGATTCGGCGGTTGCTAACGTTGTTGCAAATGCTATGAAGGATTGGGCAATAGAAAAAGGTGCTACTCATTTTACTCATTGGTTTCAACCATTAACTGGAATAACAGCAGAAAAGCATGATGCTTTTATAAGCCCAACAGATGATGGTGGAGTTATCCTTGAGTTTTCAGGAAAAGAACTTATAAAGGGAGAACCAGACGCATCTTCTTTCCCATCAGGAGGGTTAAGAGCTACTTTTGAAGCAAGAGGTTATACAGCGTGGGATTGTACTTCACCTGCTTTTATAAAAGATAAAACTTTATGTATTCCAACAGCTTTTTGCTCATATAATGGTGAAGCATTAGATAAAAAAACACCACTTCTTCGCTCAATGGAAAGTATATCTAATGAAGCTATGAGAGTTTTAAGAGCACTTGGTAATACAACAGCTAGAAAAGTAATAACAACAGTAGGTGGAGAACAAGAATATTTTATAGTTGATAAAAAACTGTATGATAAACGTAAGGATCTTATATTAACAGGAAGAACATTATTTGGTGCAATGGCTCCAAAGGGACAAGAAATGGATGATCATTATTTTGGAACTATAAAAGAAAGAATAGCAAAGTATATGGCAGAAGTTGATTTAGAACTTTGGAAGCTTGGAGTATCAGCTAAAACTGAGCACAATGAAGTAGCTCCTGGACAACATGAATTAGCCCCTATATTTGCTACAACTAATATAGCTACAGATCATAATCAATTAGTTATGGAAATAATGAAAAAAGTAGCCTTAAGACATGATTTAGTTTGCCTTTTACATGAAAAACCTTTTGCTGGTGTAAATGGATCTGGAAAACACAACAACTGGTCTATGGCAACTGATGATGGACAAAATCTTTTAGAGCCTGGAAAAGAACCAGAGAAGAATAAGCAATTTTTATTATTTTTAAGTGCTGTTATAGAAGCGGTTGATGAGTATCCAGAACTTTTAAGAGAATCAGCTGCAAATCCAGGAAATGATCATAGATTAGGTGCAAATGAAGCTCCACCTGCTATAATTTCTATGTTCTTAGGTGAGCAATTAACTGAAATATTAAAACAAATAGAAATTGGAGGAAAAGATAAGGTTAAAGGCATAACTAATATGTCAATAGGTGTATCTACACTTCCTATACTATTTAAAGATGCGACAGATAGAAATAGAACATCACCATTTGCTTTCACAGGAAATAAATTTGAGTTTAGAATGCCACCTTCATCAGGCTCAATTGCAGGACCAAATTTTATTATAAATACAATGGTTGCAGATGTATTAAGAAATTATGCAGATAGATTAGAAAAGGCTGAAAATGTAGATGAAGAAGTAAATACTATAATAGCTGATGTTGTTAAAAACCATGGAAAAATAATATTCAATGGAAATGGATATTCAGATGCTTGGGTTGAAGAGGCAAAAAGACGTGGTCTTCCTAATATTAAAACAACAGTAGAAGCTATAGAAGCATTAAATGCAGAAAAAAATAAAGCTCTCATGGAAAGACATCATGTTTTAAGTAGAGAAGAAATGGAAGCTCGTTATGAAATTTCTTTGGAAAACTATAGTAAAACTATAAATATAGAAGCATTAACTGCTATGGAAATAGTTAAAAAACAAATATTGCCTGCTAGTATTAAGTTCTCAACAAAAATAGCTGAATCTATAAATGCTATAAATGCTACTGAGCTTGGAATAGACATTTCCGCTCAAGGAAATCTATTAAAAGAAGTATCAAATTTGATATCTACTATAGATGCTAAGGTTAAAATTCTTGAAGAGTCAGTTATAAAGGCAGAAAAAATGGATGATTCATATAATCAAGCACATAGTTATAGGTTTGATGTATTTGAGAATATGAATTCTTTAAGAGAAGATGTAGATAGTTTAGAGATGATTGTAGATGAAGATATATGGCCTTTACCAAGTTATACAGAACTATTGTTTAATATTTAAAAAATAATTAAGATTTTAAGAAGTGTTTACATTGATTTGTAAGCACTTCTATTTTATAATGTTAATAATTTATTAAAAATTAAAGATATAGTATGTAGGAGGATGAAATGGGAAAGATTGCGGCTTTTTTTGATATAGATGGGACGATTTATAGAGAAGGTCTTATTACAGAAGTGTTTAAAAAAATTATAAAATATGAATTAGTAGATGAAGAAAAGTGGCAAAATGATGTAAGACCAGCTTACTTAAAATGGGATAGAAGACAAGGATTATATGATACATATTTATTGAAGATGGTTGACATATATATGGATGCTATACGTGGGTTAGATCAATATCATATAAATTATATAGCTAAAAAAGTTATAGAGCAAAAAGGAGATAGAGTTTATACATTCTCAAGAGATAGAATAAAGTGGCATAAGGAACAAGGTCATATAGTTATAGCTATTTCTGGATCACCTGAAGAACTTGTTAGAGAAATGTCTAAAAAGTATAACATGGATGACTATAGGGGGACAATATATAAATTAGATAATAATAATAAGTATAATGGTGAAATACTTCCTATGTGGGATGGAGAAAGCAAACAAAAAGCTATAGAAGAGTTAAAAAATATATATGATATTGATTTAGACAAAAGTTATGCATATGGTGATACATCAGGAGATTATACTATGTTTAAAGCGGTAGGAAATCCTTTTGCAATGAATCCAACCAAAGAACTTATAACTAAAATATTAAGTGATGAAAAAATTATGGATAAAATAAGAGTAATCGTTGAAAGAAAAGATGTGACATATAATTTAGATAAACATTCATTAAATATTTATATGGATTAAAAAAATAGCTATAGAAAAATTTATTTTAAATTTTTCTATAGCTATTTTTATGCAATTTTTATATTTTCTTTATGAAATACTAATTTTAAAAGAATAGGGGAGATTATCGTTGTTATAACAACCATAATTACTACAGGACCAAAAAATATAGAACTCATAAGTCCAAGAGCATTGCCTTTATTAGCCATGATTAAAGCAACCTCTCCTCTAGAAACCATACCAGTTCCTATTTGTAAAGCTTCTGAATTTGTATATTTGCAAAGTTTAGCACCAAGTCCACAACCTATTATTTTAGAAATTACTGCAATTATTATAAGTAATATTGAAAAAATAATTATTTCTTTAGACATTTTAGGAATTTCCACTTTGATTCCTATACTTGCGAAAAAGATAGGAGATAAAAGCATGTATGAACTGGTTTCAAATCTAGATAAAATATAGTGTTTGCGTTCAGTTCCAGATAATATAAGACCAGCTATGAAAGCTCCTGTAATGTCTGCTACTCCAAAAAATTCTTCAGCTGCATATGATAATAACAGGCAAAAGACAAAGGAAAATATAACAAAGCGTCTTAAGTCAGTATTATGAGTTTTCATTTCTTTATTCATAAGCCTAAAGACAACAATTCCAACCATAATAGCTAATATAAAGAATAATAATATTTTGCCTATAACAATCCAAATATTTGTTGATGTATCGGAAGAAGCACAGCTTGAAATAATGGTTAGGGCTATGATACCTAAAATATCATCTATTATTGCTGCTCCTAAAATTGCATTACCGGCATTTGAATTTAATTTGCCAAGTTCTCTTAAAGTTTCAACTGTGATACTAACAGAGGTTGCAGTTAATATTACCCCTATAAACATATGTTGTAAGAATAAACTGGAATCTAAAGAATTATTAGTGTTAAAAAAATTAGCAAGGATAAATCCTAAAATGAGAGGAACTATCATTCCTAAAATAGCAATTACAACTGAAGCTACGCCACTTTTTTTTAATTCTTTAATATCGGTTTCTAATCCAGCAGTAAACATTAAAACTATAACTCCAAGTTCTGCAAGTTGTTGTATAAAATCAGTTTCATGCAATATATTTAAAACTGCTGGGCCAAGAACAAGACCAGCTAAAAGAGCACCAACTACTTGAGGGAGTTTAAATCGCTTAGTAACAAGTCCTAATGCTTTAGTACTAAGCAAAATAACTGCAATATCGAATAAAAATTTATAAGATAACATAAATCCTCCTAAAAATATATAATTTAGAAAATAATGTAATTAATAATAATTAATATTATATCAAAAATTAAAATATTATCAAATCAAAATATAAATATTTGAGATAATTTGTTTAATAAAAGATACTAAAAAATACACCTTAAAATATATAAGGTGTATTTGTTTTATTACATTAAATTTTTATCTTTCAATCTAGAATTAACTATTTTAGAGAGTATTGTGTAAAATATTCCAAACAAAGGTATTCCAATAATCATTCCTAAAATTCCAAAAAGGTCAGCACCGATTAACATGGAAATTATTATCCAAATTCCACTAATTCCTAAAGAACCGCCTACAACTTTAGGATAAATAACATTTCCTTCTATTTGTTGTATTACTATTATAAGAATTATAAAATAAAATGCTGTAGCTGGACTTACAGTAAGTAAAATAAATATTGCAGGAACTATGCCGATAAATGCTCCAAAAATAGGTATAAGTGCTGTTACGCTTATTATAATACTTATAAGTATTGCGTAAGGCATAGAAAAAACAGTCATGCCTACAAAACACATAACTCCAATTATAATAGCTTCTATAAATTGACCTGTTATAAAAGCTGAAAACATTTTATCAGAGATATGAATAACTTGTAATATTTTATTAGCATATTTTAATGGTATAAAAGCATAAATTAATTTTTTGCATTGATGAAGAAGCTTTTCTTTACTGGCTAGCATATAAATTGATAAAATAAACGCCATGAAAAAATTAATTATTGTTGTGGTTATGCCTATTGTTAAATTAACGATATTAGTAATTGCACTACCTGTTATACTAGTTATGGCAGTTAAAGTTTCATTCCAAATATTTGCAAAAGATGGCCATATTTTATTAAATAAATCAGTTGAATGCAATGAACCAGATAATGATTTTTCAATAGATGTTATGGAAGATGGAAGAATATTTATAAGTGTTGATATACTATGAGATAGTTGTGGTACAACGAAAAAAAACAAGGTTAATATTATTCCAAATACCATAACCAATGTAATTAATATAGCAAGTGGTCTTTTTAAATTTCTGATGAATATTCTTTTGTTATTATCCAAAGATTTTAATACTTTCTTTTCAAAAAAGCTCATAGGAATATTGAGAATAAATGCTAGTGCTATACCTATCAATATCGGACTTAGTATAGAAAATATGTAAGTAAAGACAGTATATATATTTGAAATATTTAGCAATATATAAGCTAAAACAACAACATAGGTTGCTAATAAAAAATAATGTTTAATTTTAGGATTTTCTTTCAAAGTTTTAACTCCTTTTACTATAAAGTTATAAATTATGCAAATAAAACTATACTTACAAATTAATTTTATACTGAATTACTTTATAAGTATAGTATTAGTTTTACAATTAACTATATTTTTAAAATAAAACCAATAATTGCACCTAAAAAAATATATATAATTGGATGTTTTTTATATTTTTTAATAAGAATAAATAGTATAAAAAAAACTATCAAAGATTTTATTTTTAAATATCCATCAGAAAGAAATGAATCCTTCATTAAAGCTATACAAGGAATTAAAATTAGAGATATTACCGCAGGTTTAATTCCATAAAATATTGATTTTATATAAAAATTTTCATTGAATTTTTTTAAAAACTTAGAGATTAAGATAATTATAATAAAAGCAGGAAGTACAAGAGAGAGAGAGGCAATTATTGCTCCTAAAATTCCATATACTTTAAAACCACAATAGGTTGCCATATTTATTCCAATAGGACCTGGAGTTGATTCAGATACAGCTATCATATTTGAAATTGTTGTTGAATCAATCCAATGGTATTTATCTGCAAGTGAATATAAAAAAGGTAGAGTAGCTAGTCCACCTCCGATTGAAAAGAGACCTATTTTAAAAAATTCTATAAACAATAAAAAAAGTATCATTTTTTTTCTCCTATAAGCTTAATTACTAATCCTAATAATGCAGCTATTATAACTCCAATTGTTGGAGATAAATTAAATAGCAATGATAAAATAATAATAACCAAAAATATACAAAAAGATATTATGTCCTTTATACTGCTTTTCCATATGTTTATAATTGCATTTAAAACGAGTGCAAGTACAACTAATTGAATACCGTTAAATATATGAATAATTGCAGGATTTTCAGTTATATTGTCCAAAATTGAAGCTATAATGGTAATTATAACAAGAGATGGAGTAATGAGACCTAGAGTAGAAAAGATAGCACCTAAAACACCATAAAGTTTATATCCTATGAATGTAGAGACATTTACAGCAATAATTCCAGGGGTACATTGCCCTATGGCATAATAATCTAAAATCTCATCATTAGTCGCCCAGTTATTTTTTTCAACAATTTCCCTCTCTAGCATAGGAAGCATAGCATACCCTCCACCAAAGGTGCATATTCCTATTTTAAAAAATGTGCAGAAAAGTTTAATCATATTACCTCCATTACAAAATAAAGAAAAAATAAATTATATTACTATAATAGTATAATTCTTTTTTTGTTTCAATAAAAAAAGAATCTAAGTAACGGGGGAGTATTAACTTAGATTCTATTAGAATTAAAAATATTATATATTATATAGTATTTTTAAATAATAAAAATGTTCATATAAAAAAATAATATAAATATTTAAAAATAAATAAAAAAATGATAAAATATGTTATTATAATAAATAATAACAAAATATAGGAGAAATGCTATTAATTATGAACTTAGAGAAAAATAAAAAAACGTATGACGAGAAAACTAAAAATCTAATTAAGTACATGTTTGTATTTACAATTATAATTTTAGTAACCTTATATATTTGCGGAAAATATATAGTAGTTTTAAATGGAATACAGGAGTTTAAGTTTTCTAGGTATATAGACGGGGCTAATTGCATATTAGCTTTAATATCCGTTCCTTGTTGTTTTTTATATTATAGAATATATAAAAATGAAGAATTTTTTATATTAATTTTAAGTTATGTTAGTATATTTATAGAATATATATTTATTAATTTATATTTTAAAGCAGATAATTTTTTGTTTTATAGTATGGCAGCACCTTTTCTATTTAGGTGTCTATGTTTATTTTTAGCTATGAAAAACAAGAGTAAATTAAGCAAAATCATAGTAAAAGGAAGGTATATATCAATAATTGTAGCTTTATTAGTTAATGTAATAGGTCTTTATTGTGAATTTTGCTTAAGAAGTATGTTAGGTATTTCTTTTATTAGCAAATACTTTCCGATGTTTAATGCTATAATAATAATATTTTATTTTGTTTTACTTACGCTTTTATTTAGAAGATGTATGGCTAAAAATGAATTTATCTATATGGTATTTATAATAAGTATAAGTATTTTTACATTAAGAAGATTGTTTTTTCAATATAATTACAGTATTTTATTTATAAAAAGTATGTATTATAATAAAATTTTATCTTTTTTAGGTTTTTTGGTTTTATTAGTTGGGCTTTATGTGGAAGTATTAAGGAGAATTGAAATAACAGAGAAATTAGATACGGAAGTTAAAAAGAATAAAAGAATGATAGAAAGTATTACTGAAAATATAGAAGATCTTATTTTTGTAACTGATTCTAAGGGGAAAATAATTTATGTAAGTAGATCAGTTATAGAGAAATTAGGATTTAGGAAAGAAGAGATAATAGGAATAAATTACAAAACTATAATAAAAGATGAATTTATAGAGGTTAAAGAAATTATAGATAAAAGTAGTGGAGAAAATATTGAATTTAGTAATTATCAATGGAAATGCAAGAGTGGACAAGTATTAAAAACAGAGGCTATAATGACAAGTATATTAGATGAAAGTAACAACATTTTAGGAAAAGTTATAGTGGCTAGAGATGATAATCTTATGAAAAAAATAGATAAAATTAATAGGAAATACAATGCAATAATAGAAACTGAAAATTTACGAAATCAATTTTTTGCTAATATATCTCATGAATTTAAAACACCTATAAACATAGTGTATTCTTGTGTTCAATTACTAGATATAAAGAGAGGGGAAGGTGCATCAGCTTTATTAGAGTCTTATGGAAAATATAGAAAAAATATAAAACAAAATTGTCATAGGATGTTAAGATTAATCAATAATTTAGTAGATATTACCAAGATAGATTCAGGATATATGAATTTAGAATTTTCTAATTACAATATAGTAGAATTAGTTGAAAATATAGTATTATCTGTTGTTCCATGCGTGGATAATAATAATATAAATATAATATTTGACACATATATAGAAGAACTTGAGATAAAATGTGATGCTGATAGTATAGAAAGAATAATTCTAAATCTTTTATCAAATGCTATAAAATTTACAGAAAATAATGGTAATATATTAGTTGAAATGGATAGCGATGATAAATGGGTAACTATAAAGGTTAGAGATAATGGTATTGGAATACCAGATAAATTTAAAGATTTAGTTTTTGATAGATTTGTACAAGGGGATAAATCATTAAATAGAAAAAAAGAAGGTAGTGGGATAGGTCTTGCTCTTGTTAAATCATTAATAGAATTCCATAGTGGGAGTATAGAAATAAATAAAGAATACAAGGATGGAACAGAATTTATATTAAAATTACCTAATATTAAAATTGAAGAAAAAGATTTAAAAATAAATAATGATATAGATGTTGATGATAAAAAAATAATTGAAAAAATAAATATTGAATTTTCGGATATATATGAGCTTAGAAATTAAAAATAAAGATACCTTATTTTTAGGTATCTTTATTTTTTTCTATACAGTTGTATTTTTGATTATTTAAATTAAGGTGTATTATTTCTTAGATGATTTTTTTGTATTTGTAGTTAGCTTATTAAAATTATTGGTGTAAATTTTATATTTGTTCTTTAGAACTTTATTTTTCACAACTGAAAAACCAAATTTTCCAATAGCATTTTGGGACATAGGAAAGTATTCTCCATGGCAATAACACATAAGGTTAGCTTTATCAAAATGGATTTTTCCAGATTTATCAATAATTGAATCGTCTATATGTGAAGATAGAACTTCAGATATAAAAAGGTCATGGGTACCAAGTTCTATTATTTGTTTAACCTTGCATTCAAGAGATATTAAACATTCGTTTATGTAAGGTACATTTATATTGGAACTATTTTTCATAGTAAAATTCATTTCTTTTATTTTGTCTACATCTCTTCCTGATTTGACTCCGCAAAAGTCTGTTTCTTTTACTAGAGAATAGCTAGGAATGTTTAAAGTAAATTCTTTAGTTTCATTTATATATTCATAAGATAGGCGATTTTTTCTAATAGATATAGATATCATAGGTGGATTTGTGCAAATGGTTCCGGTCCATGCAACGGTAAAGACATTACATAAACCACGAGCATTTTTAGAAGCTATTAATACAACAGGAACTGGGTTTAACATAGCACTTCCTTTAAATGTAGTTTTACTCATAAATAACTTTCCTTTCAATAATATATTATAAGTTTAAAGTATAGCATAAAAAGTAATAGATATAAATAACCTATAATAATAATTATAATATGAAAACATATTTTCATTTAAGAAAAGAATTAATTATGATAAAATTTATTGTAGTAATAAATAGAAATAATTAATTTATTTAAAAATGAGAATAATTTAAAGTATATTGATAAAATTGATTTTAGGGAGTGTGAAATATGGAGTTTAAAGAAAATAATAAATATAATGGGTTTAAGCTTTTAACAATAAAAAATATAAAAGATATAAATGCAGTAGCTTTGATATTTGAACATGAAAAAACTTGTGCAAAACTTATAAAGTTAGTTAATGATGACGATAATAAGGTGTTTTCAATAGGATTTAGGACTCCTCCTAAAAATAGCACAGGTGTTCCTCATATTTTAGAGCATTCAGTGCTTTGTGGATCAAGAAAATTTGATACAAAAGAGCCATTTGTAGAACTTTTAAAAGGTTCATTAAATACATTTTTAAATGCTATGACATATCCAGATAAAACAGTATATCCAGTAGCTTCAAGAAACGAAAAAGATTTTTTTAATTTAATGGATGTTTATTTAGATGCTGTTTTATATCCTAATATATATAAATATAAAGAAATTTTTATGCAAGAAGGATGGCACTATGAAATTGATGAAGAGGATAAAAAGCTAAAAATAAATGGTGTTGTTTATAATGAAATGAAGGGCGCGTATTCTTCACCAGATTCTGTTCTTTTTAGAAAGATTCCAAATGTATTATATCCAGATACTTGTTATAGTTTGTCATCAGGAGGAGATCCTAATGAAATTCCAAATTTAACATATGAAGAGTTTTTAGATTTTCATAAAACATATTATCATCCTTCAAATTCATATATCTTTTTGTATGGAAATGGAGACACTAAAAAAGAATTAGAATTTATAAATAACTATTTAAAAAATTTCGATAAAAAGGATATAAATTCATCTATAAATGTACAAAAGCCTTTTAATGCTATGAAGGAAGAAAAAATAAGTTATGGTATAGCAAATAATGAGTCATTAGATAATAAAACATATTATAGTTTAAATTTTGCGATAGGAAGTGAACCAAACTTAGAAAATTATTTTGTTTTTGAAGTTTTATCATATCTTCTAGTAGGAAGTACAGCAGCCCCTATAAAAAAAGCATTAATAGAAAATAACATAGGAAAGGCAGTATCAGGAGATTTTTCATCAAGTATGAAGCAACCTATTTTTACTATATTGGTTAAAAATGCTAAGGAAGGTTTAGAAGAAAAATTTAAAGAAATAGTATTTAATACTTTAAAATCTTTAGTTGAAAATAAAATAGACAAAGAACTTATAGAGGCTGCAATAAATAGAGTAGAATTTGAGCTTAGGGAAGGTGACTATGGTTCATATCCAGAAGGGCTTATCCATTATTTAAAAATAATGGATAGTTGGCTTTATGATGGTGACCCTTTATTATATTTAGAATATGAAGGCATACTAGAAAAAATAAAGACTGCATTAACCACAGATTATTTTGAAAAAATAATACAAAAATATCTTTTAGATAATAGTCATAAAGCTTTAGTTTCATTAAATCCAGTTAAAGGATTAAACGAAAAGAGAGAAGAGGAGAATTTAAACAAATTAAATGATTTAAGAAACAATCTTAGTGATAAAGAGCTTGAAAATATAGCAGATGCAAGTAAAAGATTAAAGGAAAGACAAAATACACCAGATACTAAAGAGTCTTTAAAATGTATACCAAGTTTATCATTGAGTGATATAAATAAAAATGTTGAAAAACTACCTCTAGAAGAAAAAGAAATTCAAGGGATAAAAACTCTTCATCATGAATTTCACACAAATAAAATAGCTTACGTTAGTATTTTATTTAATACAAAGGGTGTAGATAAGGAACTTATTCCATATATTGCACTTTTAGCTGATATAATAGGTAAGTGTAATACAAAAAACTATGATTATGGTAAACTTTCAAATAAAATAAATATAAATACTGGGGGAATAAGTTTTACTCCTTTAACAGTATCAAATGTAGAGGATATAAATAATTATAGTTGCTTTATGGAAGTTGGTTTTAAAGCTCTAGTAAGTAAGAGTAAGGAAGCATTACTCTTAATAAAAGAAATGATTTTAAATACTGACTTTAATAATGAAAATAGAATAAAACAAATAATATCAGAGAAGAAAGCTCGACTAGAAAATGCAATAATACAAAATGGGCATAGAATAGCTATAAAGAAAATTTTATCTTATTCTTATAGTAGAGGAGTCTATGATGAGTTAATTTCAGGTTTAAGTTATTATGAATTTATTTCGAATTTAGAAAATAATTACGATATAGATGAAGTGAGAGAAAATCTTAAAAAAGTTAGAGATTTAATTTTTAATAAGAATAATATGATAATAAGTTATTCAGGTACACTAGAAGATTATAAAATATTTGAAAATAATATAAATGAGTTAGTAGATTATTTACCTTCAAATAATATTAAATTAAATCAATATTGTTTTGATATGTGTCAAAAAAATGAGGGAATATTAACTCAAAGTGACGTTCAATATGTTGCAAAGGGAGGAAATTATAAATTAAATGGATATGAGCATAGGGGAAGCATGTCTCTTTTAGAAACTATTTTAGGATTTGATTATTTGTGGAATAATGTAAGAGTAAAAGGTGGAGCTTATGGTGTATTTTCAAGTTTTAGAAGAGATGGTGGAACTTATATAGTATCTTATAGAGATCCTAACATAAAGGATACCATTAATGTTTATGATAATATTCCAAATTATTTAGCAAATTTTGAAGCTGATGATAAGGAAATGACTAAATATATAATAGGAACAATAAGAAATCAAGATCAGCCTTTAACAAATAGTACAAAAGGGTATATTGCAACATCTTATTATTTATCAGGATTGACTTATGATAAATTACAACAAGAAAGAGAAGATATTTTAAATTCAGATAAGTATACTATACGCTCCTTTGCAAATATGATTTCTGATGTTTTAAAACAAGATTGTGTTTGTGTTTTAGGGAATGAAAATAAAATAAAGGAACAAAAATGTATATTTAATAAATTAATAAAAATATCTAAGTAATGTGAATAAAAACATAATAATGTGGTAAATATAATAATGTAGTTAAGAGATATATATTATTTCTTAACTAAAACCGTAGAAACTGCGGGGATAGCTTGGTAAATTTATTTTAAGTCAGTAAAATATTACCCAAGAATTTATAAGATTATAAAAGTTTCATTCAAGTATAATAATATAAGTTAACTTAAGTTTGCTATTTAAATATTTGTGCGTGACAACACTAAAGCATTTTAAGGATGATTACAAAATATCATACACCTATAAAAAGGATAGTTACAAAATACTATTAACCTAATTGTTAAGATGCTAAATTTAAAATTTATTTTTTAAGATTTAAATATGGTACCTTAATATAAATTTAAATTTTTTAAAATATAATAAATGATATTTATAGCAAAAAAACTATTATACAAAACAAACAAAAAGGATTATATCAATATATTGATATAATCCTTTTTAGCTTTATTTTATAAATAATATAAAATGTTTTACTTTAAGTGAGAAAATAGGTAAAATATTATTAAAAATTAACCTAAGGAGAAATGTTTTAATGGAAAAATTATTTACAATAAATAAAATTGATTTTTATAGAGAAGAGTTTTTAGACGATATAAATGAATTTGAAGATATAATAGATATAATACAAGATTTTCAAGAAAGTTTAAAAATAGAAAAAATTAATTGCGTAGAAATTAATGATTGTTGTAACCAAACAACTGAAAATTATATATCAGAACTTATAGGAGTATTAACAGAAGAGGATGAATTTTATGCTTTAAATGAGGTAAGAAGTAGGCAAAAAGAATTTGAGAATCAAAGATTAGACCCATTTGGTATACAAATATATAAATGTACTAAATGTAATAAATGGATTATTAATATATTAGAATAAACAACTAGGGGGTAAAATGTTGAATTCTTTTAAAAATCTTTTTGAAAGTATTTCAAAAGAAAAAGAAAAATGTTTAAGCTATATAAATAATAATCAAAAGATAAAAAATATTATAGAAAAGTTTAAAAGTTTCATAATAAGTATTAAAAATAATAAATATATAAAGTTTTTGAATAAAAAAGTAATTATTGTTCCTGTAATTATGATGTTTGTATTTTTTTTAGGAAGTATTGTTGCAGATGTAACTCATAAAGAGGATGTTTTTATAAAAAAAGTAGAAAGGGCATTAGAAAAGGGAAGCACTACATCTATGTTAAACCTTATAAAAGTGGAGAAGGATATTCAATTAACTAAAAATGATATAAAACCATTAATTGAATTTTATAAGGAAGATACATCAAGAATAAAAGTTTTAATAGAATCTTTGAGAAAAGGGAGAACGATGAATTCTTTGACTTTATGTAAAAATAATAAAAATAGTAATTATTATTTGAATCTTGAGTTAAATGATATAGAAATAATATCTAATTTTCAAGGAAGTAGTGTATATATTAATGGTTTAAATAAGGGGCAGACAGATGAAGATGGAAAACTTAAAGTTAAAGATTTAGTTCCAGGTGTCTATGATATAGAGGTGGAAAAAAAATCTGATTATGGAAGTGTAAAAGAAAATGTGAATGTAGTATTAGTTGATAATAGCAATATAAATATACCATTAGATGCTAATTTTATTACTATAAATAGTAATTTCCAAGATGGGTTAGTCTATATAAATGGAAAAAATTCCAATATAAAGGTTGAAGATTTCATAAACATTGGGCCTTTTAATAAAGATGAAACAACAACTCTTATGATAAAAGCACAAACACCTTGGGGTATTTTAAGCAGTAGCGAATGTGCCATAGGTGAACATCCAACAATAGAATTAAATATAGATTTAAAGGATAGTAAGGTTTTAGATGGAGTCAATGATGCAATAAATAGATTTTATTTTAGCGTGTTTAAAGCATTAAATTCTGAAGATAAAGACGATATAGTAAATGCAAGGGATGAAGTTAAAAATGATGTATATGCTATTTTAAATAGAAGGTATTTTTGGCTTAAAAATAGTTATGAGGTAAGCGACTTAGATATTAAGATAAAAAATAGTGAGATAGATTATAATGGGGATGATTATATAGGGAATATAGTTGTAACAATCAGTTATAAGATAAAAAAACAAATATTTGGAATAAATATAAAAAGTGAAGAATATAAAGAAAATTTCTTTACACAAATTAAATATGAAAATGATCAGTGGATAGTGTGTGATATAAATAATTTTTCGTTAGAAGGATTGGATAATATTCAATAAATTTGAAAATATAAATATATATTAAAACTTATAAAATTAGGTATGTATATTTTTATATACATACCTAATAAATTAAAGTTGTATAGCAGTATCTAAAGCTACTTCCATCATCTTAGTAAATGTATTTTGACGTTCTTGAGCAGTTGTTTCTTCAGCACTAATTAAGTGATCACTAATAGTTAATAAAGTTAATGCATTAACTTTATACTTAGCAGCAAGTGTGTAAAGTGCTGCAGTTTCCATTTCAATAGCTAAAGCACCAAAGCTTGCCCATAATTTCCAGTGCTCTTTGTCATCATTATAAAAACTATCAGAAGTTAGCACACTTCCAACTTTTGGTTCAAAGCCTTTTTCACATGCTACATTATAAGCTGTTTTTAAAAGGTTAAATGATGCTGTAGGAGCAAAATCTTTGCCATTAAATCTTATTTTATTTATAGATGAATCTGTATGACAGCTCATAGCTATAACCAAATCTCTAACTTTTACATTTTCTTGGATACCACCTGCTGTCCCAACTCTTATAAGATTTTTAACACCATATTCATTTATAAGCTCATTTACATATATTGATATAGATGGAATTCCCATTCCTGTTCCTTGCACAGAAATTCTTTTACCTTTGTAAGTACCTGTAAAACCAAGCATTCCTCTTATATTATTGTAACAAATTACATCATCTAAAAATGTTTCAGCTATAAATTTAGCTCTTAAAGGATCTCCAGGAAGTAAAATGGTTTCAGCTATTTGTCCTTGTTTAGCTTCTATATGCACGCTCATGTAATTCCTCCTTAAATTTCAAATAGAACATAATAAAACAAATTTGAATTATGTCTATAAAATAGTATAATTATATTATATATAAAATAAAAGATTTTTAAATAACTTTATATAAATATTTGAAATTTCTTTAAACAAATTGTAACAATTAAATATATTAAGGAGAACAAATATGAGTTTTTACAAAATACTTAGTAAGTATTACGATGAAGTGTTTAAGTTACAGCAAGCGACGGTACATTTTTTAAGTGAAGAATTAAATGAAAAAGATGTTGTTTTAGATATGGCATGTAGTACATTTTCTTATGGATTAGAACTTACTAAAAAAGGAATAGAAGTTTTAGGAATAGATTTAAATAATCATATGATAGAAGAAGCAGAGCAAAAAAGTAAAAAATATAATGTGGAACTTTTTAATGAAGACATAAGGAATATTAATGTAATATTTAAAGATTTGAGATTTAAAGAAATATTTTGTATAGGAAATTCATTAGTTCATTTACCTTTTAAATCAGAAATTGAAGATGTTATAAAAAAGAGTTATAAAATACTTCAAAATGGTGGAGTTTTTATAGTAAGCATAATAAATTATGATAGAATTATTGAAAAAAATATAAAAGAATTTCCTGAAGTAATAAGCGAAGATGGGAAAATAGTGCTTAAGAGAAGTTATGAATACATAGAAAATTTTGAATATATAAATTTTAATCGAGAATTAATTATTAAAGATAGGGAAAATAGTGTAACTTATAATAAGAGTGTAAAATTATTACCTATTTTAAAAGATGAACTTGTAAAAATGTTTAAGAATATTGGATTTTCTAATATTGAAATATTTGGAGATTTAAAAAAAAGTGAATGGAGTAAAGAATCTTATAATACAGTTATAAAAGCTTGGAAATAAAATTAATGATGTAGGGGATTAAAATGAATAAAGATATAGAGTATGAAAGTTTTGGGAAAAATATTTTTCCACTAGAATATTTAAGTGAAGACGAGAAAAAAGAACTTGGTATTTTAGAAAAGAGATGTTGTGGAAATACTAAAGGTTCTTGCTTAAGTTGTTCAAAAAATAAAGATAAGGGAAATAGATGTGACACTTGTTCAAAATATAGTGCATGCTGTAAAAAGAAATAGCAATTAGTTAGTAATTGCTATTTCTTTTATATTATCTTTTTCTTTTTTTCTTTTTATTTGCAACTTCAATGTTTACTTTTCTTCTATTTAATCTTTGACCAATGCACCTTTTCATAACAACATTAAGTATTTCAGAATCAAGATTTATAAATGAAAAGTTTTCTTTTATATCAATATCTCCAATTTGTTTTGGATTAACTTTTGCTGTATTTTTTATAAAATTAACTAATGTTTTAGGAGTTACTCCATCACGTCTACCAACAGAAGCAAAAACTCTAGTCTCTTCCATAGAAGGAGATTCTATTTCATTGTTCTCATAATCAAAAGGAGCTTCCTTATCAAATAATAATTTCATTAGAGCAGCAGCTACATCAACTGGATTGTAATTTTCATCAAGTTGAGTTGCAAGTGGTAAAAATTTAGAAAAATTATTTTCCTCAACTGTATTTTTTACATCCTCAACGATTGAATTAAATTTAGTTTCAAGTATTTCATCAGCAGTTGGAACAGATTTTTTGTGTATTGTACTTTTAGTGTTTCTTTGTATTTGTTTAAGCATCATGTATTCTTTTGGAGTAACTAGAGAATAAGCAATACCTTCTCTATTGGCTCTTCCAGTTCTTCCTATTCTATGCACATAGCTTTCGCTGTCTTGTGGAAGATCATAGTTTATAACATGAGTTACACTTTCAACATCTATCCCTCTAGCTGCAACATCTGTAGCTACTAAAAAGTCTAAATTTCCTTCTTTAAATTTTTTTAAAGTTTGCATTCTAAAGTTTTGGCTCATGTCTCCGTGCATACCTTCTACCATATAACCCCTAGATTGCATACCTTCTACAACTTCATCAACACCTTTTTTTGTTTTACAAAAAATTATAGCTGCATTTGGATTGTCAAAATCTATAACTCTACAAAGTGTTTCAAATCTATCTTTATGTTTTATTTCGAAATAATATTGTTCTATTTTTGAAACTGTTAAAGAATTTTTCTTTATAGATATGTGTTTAACATCAGGTTTCATATAGTTTTTAGCTAGACGTCTAATTTGATCAGGCATTGTTGCAGAAAATAAAAGAGTTTGTCTTTCGGACTTAAGAGATTTAACTATTTCTTCTAAATCATCAATAAATCCCATATTAAGCATTTCATCAGCTTCATCTAAAACTAAGAATTCTATATCATTTAATTTTAAGTGGCCTCTTCTCATAAGGTCTAAAATCCTTCCAGGAGTACCAACTACAACATCAACTCCGCGCTTTAAAGCATGCATTTGTCTATCTATAGGTTGCCCACCGTAGATAGGTAGTAAAACTGTATTGTTATATTTTGCAAGTCTTACAAGTTCATCATTAACCTGTATTGCAAGTTCACGAGTAGGTGCTAAAACAAGAGCTTTAGGTAATTTCTTTTTGTCAGAAATTTGCATTCTACTAAGAAGTGAGCAACCAAAGGCAGCAGTTTTTCCAGTACCAGTTTGCGCTTGCCCTATTATATCAAAGCCTTGTAAGGCTGTAGGAATGCTTTCTGCTTGAATTTGAGAAGGTTCCTCAAACCCCATATCCTTTATAGCTTTTAAAACAGTGTCTTTTAAAGCTAAATTTTCAAATTTTAAATTGTTCATTCTTTATCCTCTTTCTTTATATAAATTTAAACATCTCGTATTTATAACAAAGGTAATAATAACATAGTATTAATATATTAGCAAACTTTACGCTATGTATATGTTCATTAGAATATGTAAGCAAAAATAAAATATTTATTTCTTATTTAATGATTATTTACAAGAAATATTTGATAAAAAAAGATGTCATGTGGTATAATAGCTTAGTTAGTATAGTTATATAGTTATAATTTATAGTTTTAGTAAGTTATAATAGTTTTAGACACTTTTTAGGAGGAATATATAACATGGAAGTTAAGATGAACAAAATAGAAAATAATGTTGTAGAATTAGAAGTTAAAGTTGAAAGCAAAAAATTTGATGCAGCTTTAAACAAGGCTTATAAGAAAAATGTTAATAAGTTTAATGTACAAGGATTTAGAAAAGGTAAAGTGCCAATGGCAATAGTTAAAAAGTTCTATGGAGTTGAAGTATTATTTGATGATGCAATAAACTTCTGCATAGATGAAGCTTATCCAGTTGCATTAAATGAAAATAACGTAAAACCAGTTGATTATCCACAAATAGACGTAATTGAAGTTGGAGAAGGAAAAGATTTAGTATTCAAAGCTAAAGTTACAACTTATCCAGAAGTTAAACTTGGGGAATATAAAGGAGTAGAAGTTAGCTACACAAAACCTGAAGTTACAGATGAACAAATAGAAAACCAATTAAAAGATATTCAAGCTAAAAATGCTAGAATCGAAACAAAAACAGAAGGTAAAGTCGAAGATAAAAATATAGCTGTTATAGATTTTAAAGGATTCATAGATGGAACTCCATTTGAAGGGGGAGAAGGACATGATTATGATCTTGAAATAGGATCTGGTTCATTTATAGGAGACTTTGAACAACAATTAATAGGATTAGAAAAAGGTCAAAGCAAAGATGTAAATGTAACTTTCCCTGAGAATTATGGAAGAGAAGAATTAAATGGAAAAGAAGCTAAATTTGAAGTTACAGTTAAAGATATAAAGGTTAAAGAATTACCAGCATTAGATGATGAATTTGCTAAAGAAGTTTCTGAATTTGATACAATTGCAGAATATAAAGCAGATTTAAAAGTAAAAGCTGAAAAAGCTAATGAAGAGAGAGCTACAAGAGAACTTCAAGAAAAAGTTATAGGTCAAGTAGTTGATAATGCAACAATAGATCTTCCACAAGTTATGGTAGATAGAGAAGTTCAAAATATGATAAAAGATTTAGAACAAAGATTATCATATCAAGGATTAAGTCTTGATCAATATTTCCAATTCACTGGAAGCTCAGAAGAGCAAATGAAAGATTACATGAAAGAAAATGCTGAAAGAAAAGTTAGAACTGATTTAGTTTTAAATGCTATAACAGACAAGGAAAATTTAGAAGCAACTGAAGAAGAATTAAAAGCTAAGGCTGAAGAAGTTGTAAAAATGTATCAATCTAAGGATGTAGATCAAATGGTTGATATATTATTAAAATCTCAAGCAGAAGCTTTAAAAGCTGATGTAGTTAGAGAAAAAATAGTTAACATGCTAGTTGATAGTGCTAAAGTTAATAAATAATATTAATACTTAAAATTACATTTAAAAATTAATATGCTAAAAAATTGTTGCCAGAAATTATTTCTGGCAATTGTTTTAAATTTTTATTAACAAAACAAAAAAAATTATATATAATTAAATATAACAGTACTATTAATTAAATATTTTGGCAAAATTATAATTATTAGAATTTAGTTTTAGGAGGGAATTTAATGAGTAATTTAGTACCAATGGTCGTTGAACAAACAAGCAGAGGCGAAAGAAGTTACGATATATTTTCAAGATTATTAAAAGATAGAATAATTATGTTAAATGGAGAAGTAAATGATGCTAGTGCAAGTTTAATTGTAGCACAATTATTATTTTTAGAAAGTGAAGATCCAGATAAAGATATATATCTTTACATAAATTCGCCAGGAGGATCAATAACATCTGGTATGGCAATTTATGATACAATGAATTATATAAAACCAGACGTAGCAACAATATGTATGGGTATGGCAGCTTCTATGGGTTCATTTTTGTTATCTTCAGGAGCTAAGGGGAAAAGATATGCTCTTCCAAATGCAGAAATAATGATACATCAACCATTAGGTGGATTCCAAGGTCAAGCAACTGATTTTGATATTCATGCTAGAAGAATCTTAAAAATAAAGGAAAATTTAAATAAAATATTGAGCAAAAATACTGGTAAGCCTTTAGATGAAATAAAGAAAGATGTTGAGAGAGATAATTTTATGGAAGCTAAAGAAGCATGCGAATATGGTTTAGTTGACAAGGTTATAGAAAGAAATCAACTAGATAAATAAAAATTAAATAGAAATAGAGGTGTAGTGCATGGCAAAATATGAAGATAAAAAGCAACTTAGATGTTCCTTCTGTGGCAAAAGTCAAGAGCAAGTAAAAAGACTTATAGCAGGTCCTGGTGTATATATTTGTGATGAATGTATAGAACTTTGCTCTGAAATAATAGAAGATGAATTTGAAGAAACCTCTACTGCTATGGAATCTCTAAATCTTCCAAGACCAGATGAGATAAAGGCATATTTAGATCAATATGTTGTAGGTCAAGATAAGGCTAAAAGATCTTTAGCGGTTGCTGTTTATAATCATTATAAAAGAATAAATGCAAATAAGTCAGAAGGAGATATTGAACTTCAAAAGAGTAATATATTATTGCTTGGGCCTACTGGTTCTGGTAAGACATTACTTGCCCAAACTCTTGCAAAGCAATTAAATGTTCCATTTGCAATTGCTGATGCTACAACTTTAACTGAAGCTGGATATGTTGGGGAAGATGTAGAAAATATCTTATTAAAACTTATCCAAAATGCAGATTATGATGTAGAACGAGCAGAAAAAGGAATAATATATATAGATGAAATAGATAAGATAGCGAGAAAGTCTGAAAATCCGTCTATTACAAGAGATGTATCTGGTGAAGGGGTGCAACAAGCTCTTTTAAAGATATTAGAAGGAACAGTAGCATCTGTACCTCCTCAAGGAGGAAGAAAACACCCACATCAAGAATTCATTCAATTAAATACATCTAACATATTATTTATATGTGGTGGAGCATTTGATGGGATTGATAAAATAATAGAACAAAGAGGACGTAAAAGCTCTATGGGATTTGGAGCTCAGATAGAATCAAAAACACAAAAAGATATAGGTAAGCTTCTAAAAGAAATAATGCCAGGAGATCTTTTAAAATTTGGATTAATTCCAGAGTTTGTTGGAAGGCTTCCTGTTTTAGTTACATTAGAATCTTTAGATACTGATGCTTTAGTTAGCATATTAAAAGAACCTAAAAATGCTATTGTTAAGCAATATAGAAGATTATTTGAGTTAGATAATGTTGAACTAGAATTTAAAGAAGATGCTTTAAAAGCAATAGCTGATGAGGCTATAAAGAGAAAAACTGGGGCTAGAGGATTAAGAGCCATAGTAGAAGAAACTATGATGGATATAATGTTTGAAATACCTTCAAGAGAAGATATAGTTAAAGTTATAATAACTAAAGATACTATAGAGAAAAAAGAAAAGCCAGAGATGGTTCTTTTAGAGGAAGGTGAAACAAGACCAGTTTTAAAGGCTAATAAAAAGATTAAAACTAAAAAATCTAGTATAGAAACTGCTTAAACAATAAAGAAGACTATCCTAAAATTTCAATATCTTTAGGATAGTCTTTGTGTTTTAATTTATGTAAAATATTTCTAAAAACAAGTTAAATTATAAGAGTAGTTGAAAAAAACATATATTATGTTGTATACTTGTTTAAGACTGTAACTTTTTATAATGGATTGGAGGGAGAAAAGTTATGAAAGAAGATAAAGGTAGACTTCCTTTTATTCCTTTAAGGGGTATGACTATATTTCCTAATATGGTAATATATTTTGATGTAGGTAGAGAAAAATCAAGAAAAGCTCTTGAAAAAGCTATGATAGATGATCAGATTATTTTTTTATCTACTCAAAAAGATTCAGCAATTGAAGAACCAAAAGAAAATGATGTTAATGATATAGGAGTAATTTGTAAAGTAAAACAAATATTGAAACTTCCTAAAGATAATGTAAGAGTTCTTATAGAAGGTATGGATAGAGCTAAAATAATTAATTTTTTAGATAATGAAGAATTTTTAGAAGTTGAAGTTAAAAAAATAGATATAGATTATGATAAAGATGATATTGAGATTGAATCGCTTCTAAGGATGGTAAAAGATGAATTTTTAGAATTTTTAGATATGACATCTAATAATGGAGAGGAACTTTTTTATAATTTAGATGAAATGGATGATGCTGTTAAGGTTTGTGATATTATAACACCATATGTATTAGCTAAGGAATCAGATAAGCAAAAAGTTTTTGAAATATTAGATATCAAGGAAAAGCTTGAAAAACTTTTACTTTATATAAAAAAGGAAAGTGAAATTGCAAAGATTGAAAAGAAAATAAGTGGTAAAGTTAAAAAGAAGATGGATAAAAATCAAAAAGATTATTATCTAAGAGAGCAGATTAAAGTAATTCAAGAAGAACTAGGGGAAGATGACGAAAATAAAAAAGCTGTACGTGAATACGAAAAAAAAATAGCTGCTATAAAGTTTCCTAAGGATGTTAAAGAAAAAGCTTTATATGAAGTATCAAGGCTTAAAAATGCTCAATCATATTCTCAAGAAGGAGGATATATTAGAGCTTATTTAGATACTCTTTTAGATATACCTTGGAATGCTTATACTAAGGATGAAATAGATATAAAAAAGGCTTCTGCTCTTTTAAAGAAAGAACATTATGGATTGAAAGATGTTAAGGAAAGAATTGTAGAATATCTAGCAGTTAAAAAAATGAATAATTCATTAAAAGGCGATATTTTATGTTTAGTTGGACCTCCTGGTGTTGGAAAAACGTCTATAGGCAAAAGTATAGCAGAGGCTTTAAATAGAAATTTTGTTAGAATGTCTTTAGGTGGAATAAGAGATGAAGCAGATATAAGAGGACATAGAAGAACTTATGTTGGAGCAATACCAGGAAGAATAGCAAATGGTTTAAAGCAAGCAAAATCATTAAATCCAGTATTTTTATTAGATGAAATTGATAAGCTTGGAACAGATATCAAAGGTAGCCCTGCAGATGCTCTTTTAGAAGTTTTAGATCCAGAGCAAAATAAAAACTTTAGAGATCATTACCTAGAAATGCCTTTAGACTTATCTAAAGTTATGTTTATAACTACTGCTAATTCTTTAGATACAATACCAAGACCGCTTTTAGATAGGATGGAAATAATAGAAGTATCAGGATATACCTCAGAAGAAAAATTAAATATAGCTAAAAAATATTTAGTGCCTAAAAAAATAAATGAGTATAATGTGAAAAATAAAATAACTATCTCAGATAGTGTTTTAAAAGAAATTATAGAAGGATATACTAGGGAATCAGGAGTTAGAGGACTTGAAAGGGTTATATCTTCTGTTATAAGAAAAGGAATAAAAGAGTTAATAGAAAAGGATAAAGAAAAGATAGCTATAACAACAACAATTCTTACTAAATATTTAGGAAGCAAGATATTTACTTATGAAACAGTGGATAAGGAAGATAAAATAGGTGTTGTGACAGGAATGGCGTGGACAGCCTATGGCGGAGATACACTTCCAGTTGAAGTAGTTGTTATGGAAGGACGAGGAAAGTTAGAACTTACAGGGAAACTTGGAGATGTAATGCAAGAATCTGCAAAAGCAGCATACTCTTATGTAAGAGCTAATAGAGAAAAATTAGGAATTAAGACAGAGTTTTATAAAGATAAGGATATCCATATTCATGTTCCAGAGGGTGCTGTGCCAAAGGATGGTCCATCAGCTGGTGTTACAATGATAACTGCATTAGTTTCAGCGCTTGCAGAGAAAAGAGTTAGACATAATGTAGCAATGACAGGAGAAATAACTCTTACAGGAAATGTTTTACCAATAGGTGGGCTTAAAGAAAAATGTTTAGCAGCGTATAGAGTAGGTATAGATACAGTTATAATACCTAAGGATAATGAAAAAGATTTAAAAAAGATACAAAAAGTAATAAATAATAAATTAAAGGTAGTTTTAGCAGAAAAAATAGATACTGTTCTAGAAAATGCTTTAGTTTAGAGAGGATAAAAAATGAGAATAAAGACTTCAGAATTTATAATATCTGCTGTAAAAAGAGAACAATATCCAAATGATGGATTCCCCGAAATAGCTTTTGTAGGAAGATCTAATGTTGGAAAGTCATCTATAATAAATTCATTAACTAACAGAAATAAATTAGCTAAAGTTAGTCAGACACCGGGAAAAACAAGGCTTATAAATTTTTTCTTATTAAATAGTGAATTTTATCTAGTTGATCTTCCTGGATATGGTTATGCTAAGGTATCTAAAAAAGAAAAGGAAAGTTGGGGAACTTTTATTGAAAGATATCTGACAAATAGAGAACCTTTGAAAAAAGTAGTGCTTTTAGTGGATTGTAGACATAAGCCTACAGCAGATGATGTTCAAATGTATAATTGGATAAAACACTATGGTTATAATATTGTTGTTATAGCTACTAAAAGTGATAAAATTTCAAATAATGAACTTGCAAAGAGTAAAAAATTGATACGAGAAACTCTAGGATTAAAAAAAGAAGAACCATTATATTATTTTTCATCATTAAATAAAAAAGGTAGAGATGAACTTGTAGATATATTATTTGAAGATTTAAATGAAATATAAAGAATAAAAACATAGATTCAAGTGTGAATCTATGTTTTTTTGTTATTAGTATAAATATATTAATAAATATAGAAAAATATTACTAAAAATGTGTCAATTCTTAAGCAGAAGAATAATATATAGTATATCAGTTAACTGATGAAAAAACATTAAGGAGGAAGCTTTAATGAATATAAACGATGTTCCTGGATGTGGAATTCCAGGTTGTGGAACTAATGATTGTGGATGCGGATATGGATCTTGTGGTGGATTTGGTTCTGGCTCAGCTATGGGCAATTGCAATTCAGGCTTTGGCGGAGGATGCTTTGGTGGAGGATTCTCTTTTATATGGATACTATTCTTATTGATTATATGGGGTGGTAATGGCTCAGGATTTGGCGGAGGATTCTGTGGATCAAATAACTGCTGTTGCTGCGATAGATGCACATGTAGATGCAAGAGACGTAGTAATGATTGTTGCTGCAATAATGGAAATGGCTGTAATATGATTATATGGATAATAATATTAGCTGTATTATGTGGCAATGGATTTGGTGGAAATGGTTGTGGATGTGGAGGAAACAACTACAATAATTGCTCAC
>NZ_UAUL01000003.1 GCF_900456775.1 Sarcina ventriculi
ATGTTTAAAGAGGTGAAAAAAATGAAAAAAAGTACACAAGAAATTATCGCAAGCAATTTAAAGGAATTCCGTAAACGACATAAACTAACACAAGAACAACTTGCAAAACAATGTAACATTTCAAAAAATGCTGTTTGGAACTATGAAAATAACTTAACTACCCCCAGCATAGAAACTTTAGATACTATCGCAAATATATTTAAAATTTCTATAATTGAACTCCTATTTGATTACGATGAAACAGTAGTTGAAGAAGCTTTAAATATAAATAAAATAACACAACAAAAAACAGAACTACTAATGAAATTAAACAATCAAATGTATAAACTGGAACAACTAAACGAGTTATCTTTTAAAAATTTAAAACAAAATGATAAAGAAATAGAAAAATTTCTAATCTCATGTTTAGATGGTTTATTAATTGTAGCCGAACAATATCCAAATTTTAAAAAGATAAAAGCACCTTTTAGAAATCTAAACCTTGAAAAGATAACTCATGAGGAAAAGATAACACTTTTAGATAAAACTTTAGAATTTTTAGAAACTCAATTAATAAAAATAAATTACGAAAAGAAAAAAGACAACAAAGAATAAATACAGTAATCCTTAAAAGAATATACTGCATACTACGTACCCCTGTATTACAAGGCAAGAAAATTTAACACTGGTTGAAATAATACTTTTTATCTAAAATACAAAAGAACAAGGGCTAATATAACCTTGTTCTTTAGAAAATTTCCCATCTTAAAGGTAAGTAAAAGTAAAATAAGTTGTTTTAAATACATTTAAAATTAAACATATATCTTTTTGTTTAAGACCTTTTAGCTCAAGGTCTTATATTTATATAGTTTTTTATATCTAACCCTAATGATGAAGTAAAATACTACCCCAATATGGAGAACTATTAGCTAATATCATACAACCTATCACCAATGAAAAAACAATACACAATACAATTATTCCTAAAATTATAACACATTTCTCCACTTCTCCTACCTCCGAAAGACAACAGGTACAAGTACCCCTATAATACAAGCGTACAAAAAGTGGCACCTGTTGTATTATTTTAAAATTTAATTTATAATACAAAAGAAATAAGGTTATATCAAGCCTTGTTCTTTTAAATATTTTCTGTCACGAAGATATGTTCTTTTAGATATATTTAATGCATGACATATATCTTGTTGTTTTAGACCTTTTGCAAGAAGGTCTTTTATTTTTAATCTTCTTTCAGATAACTTATCCTGTAGTGGTATTTTACTTTGAGCTTCTAATTCTTTTTTATAATTCTTTTTTCTTCTAATGTTTTCTCTACGTTTATATTCATCTTTAGAAATTATAGTTAACATTTCTTTTTGTTCTATATCTGATATTTCTAAAAGATTTATTAGAGTTTCATTTTTGTATTTATAATCTTTATTTTGGTCTTTATATACTGTTTCTGCTGACCTAGTAGCCCTTATAACTTCTTTTTCACTTAATGGCTGTCTAAACATACTATTTACTTCTAAAGTATCATGCAATGCCTTTTCTATATCTTCAGTAAAATAACATGAATAATATCTATATAGAAATAATATAAGTTCCCTATGACCTTTTAAATCATACTCTCTTAACTCACATAGCTTTATTATGTCCTGTAGCCTTGCATAATAAAGACTTCTCTCTCTGTAGACAAATAACACCTTTTTAGGTCTACCTCGCCTTACAGATACCTTCTCGCTTAGTTCTGGCATATATTCGTTTTGTATTTCTCTTAAATCATATAAATAATTATATTCATCTATTATTTTTACTTCAGTATTCGTTTTAGAATTAATACTCCCTGGCACTCTTAATATTCTTGTTGCGTCTAGTGCTTGTCTATCTGCTCCAAATTCTTTCAATGTTTTATAAAAATATTCTTCAACAGCTTTCCAAAGTGGCAGAGCCATACTTGGAACTTTATTTATAAGCCATATTAAGTATAATCCTCTTCCACTATCTATAATTAGGTTTGGTATAGGAATGGATTGTTTGAAATGATTGTCATTTAGATTCATTAAAATTTGCTCTTTTGTAAAACCTGTTTTATATGTATCTAAATCAATAAACAAAGCTTTGAGCTCTTTGAGATATTCTAATCTCCTATAAGTCTTATAAAAAGTATTTAAAGTAATATACACATTATGTTCTTTAAACTCTAATTCTAATAGCTGTAAATACTTATAATGCCATTGTTTATAATTATGATTAGATATTTCAGCTCTAGTTATCCACCCTTCACTATTTCCATGAACTATATTTATATATTTACTAGAAGAATGACTTTCATTATTCTGCTGTTCTAAAGTTAATGTCACCTTTTATCTCACCTCCCATCTTTAGACAGATTATAACATATTTTTTTTAATTCTAAATAGCCTAAGAAAGTAAATACAAAAATGAGTATTATAAAAATAATAAAACTATGAAATGTTTCAACTCAATATACGCCGATTTAAGAGGTTTAAAAATCAAAATGATAAATTATATTAAGAGATATGTTAAAACGCCTTAGAATTGATTATAGAGCCATATAATAAATAAATCATGAAATAATTAAGGTGGAAAAATAATAACCAAGAACTTCAGAAAACGTAGATTTTCCGAAGTTGGGAGTTAAAATGGCTTGTTTACAGGCTTTCAAAGGTGTATACAAATAAAATTTATTTAAAAAAGCGAAATTATTAAATGAATTTCCAATTTTGACTTCAATAAAAGGCATAATATTTTGTTGTAATGAAAAAAAATAATGAATATTATCTTTTTACTATAAACTTTTTCATTGCTAAGTAATACTACTTAGTACATTTATTTTTTATAATATTTATTTTTAATGTAGGATTAGCGTATGTAGAATAATCATCTTTAGACTAAAAATAAATAATAAATCACTTTATAAAAAACTTGAAGGAATTAAGGTAAGAGCAATTAAAAATGAGGATGGAAGCATTTCTATTAATGCAGAAGATACAGCAATCTGGTTTGGATGGTATCAAGTTAAGAATAATAGGAAATATCCTAAATGGGAAAGAATGAATGGTTTTATAAGTGAATTTGAAAGTTCTCCACTTGTGGAGAAAGGAGATTATATCCCAGAGAGCCTATTCTATTCATTAGCAATGAAAACAAATAATGATGTAGCAAGAAAATTTCAAGGATGGTTAGCAGTAGAAGTTATTCCCACTATAAGGTGAACCTTGCTATAATCTTGCTATGATTTTTGTATCTAAATCCATATAAAATCGACTATATGACATATTTATAGTATCTTGCTATTATATTTAACCTCTGTTAGCTAATTGTCTAATGTTACTTGAATTCACATTATAGTTTTTAAGAAGTTTTCACCTCTATTATTTAATTTTCGGAAGTCGCTTGAAACGACATCTAAATTTGTAAGGCTCTTGCCAGAATATCTTCATCACTCATGGTATTTGTAGTAGTAATATATCCGCCTGTTTTTCTTATGTTAGGCAATACTTCATCTGTTACCCAATCTTGAAATTTTTCAGCTTCTTTTTTATCGGATTTAAATATTAGTTTATAAACTCCACTTTCTGTTAGAAAATTTTCACCAGCATTATTTAATTTTCGGATGGGAACATCTTTCACATCTAAATTTTTCAATTTAACAACTTGTTTATTATTCATATTTGCTATAGATTTTCTAACAGCACTATCTGTTAAATTTAAACATTCTCCAACATGATATGGATTAAATAATACCTTTTCTTCAAATTCAAATACTTCTACCTCTTTATTTTCAAAAGTTCATGAGATGAACATCTGAAGTTATAACTTAACCATTGTATAAACCTGTGAAGAGAAAACTACTTTTAAAATCTCTATATAACTTAGCGTAATCTTAGTGTACTTTATAATTAATTAAACTTCTTCAAAACTCCTATATAACTTATTTAAACATGTATACAACTATAAAAAGAAAAATTTCCTCATCATTTGAGAGGCTTATATAATAAACAATTATTTATATTATGAATATTGATAAATATTGTATTTATTTTACCTATATATAAAACTTTAATAATAAATATTTTTTGTAAAGATTAATTTGACTAAATAAGAGGTGAATCAATATTAAAAAGCCATTTGCAAAATTTTCAACTACACTAAGATATATTAGATTTTTAGCATTATTGAATTTTTTGATTCAAATATAAATAAGCATTTTGATATTCTAAAAAATAAAACTAATTACAGAATTTTTGTGAAATTAGATGATACTTTTAAATATTAAACCTAGTTGATTAAATAAAATTATAAGAGTATACTATTTCAAAATAATTCAATATTTAATTTATGAGGTGATAATAGTGAATAAAAGACTGAAGTTTTTGAAAATAGGTATAATTATTTCAATATGTACATTTCTTTTAAACCTTGGATTTATATATTTTTTACCTAGCAATGTAGCAAATCAGATAAATTTAACAACAGGTCATTTAACTTCATATACTTCAAAATATGTGTTTATGATATCCTTACCCATACTCGAACTTCTAGCAATACTATATTTATATTTTAAAAGAGAGTTTAGAACTTGGTATTATTTGAGCTTTTATATAATTTTCATATTTTGTGACGTATCGATTATAGTTGTTAATATTATTTACAGATATATTAGATAATATTGATATACGTAATAAATAAAAATATGTAATAAATATCTAGAATTATTTATTTGCTCATTTTCAAGGAGTTGATATTATGACATTTTCGAATATATCCATATCGTTAATATTTATGAGTTTTGGATTATATTTATTGTTTTTTACTCCACCGAGAGGATATGGAATAGGATATAGAACAAAACGTGCTAGAAAATCTAATGCAAGTTGGATTTATGCAAATAGATTATCAGGAATTCTCTTGACTATAATTATACCTACAGTAGTTCTTTTAATAACTATATTGTCTGTAATGTTTCCCTGGGAAAGTTATTTATTATCAAAAATATACTTTGTTATGAATATATTAACTTGTATAATAGTATCAATAATAGTAGAAATTAAACTAAAGTTAAAATTTGGTGATGCAGATAAATAAAATTAAATATTTTTGAACTTTTTTTTATGAGCCCATTATTAAATATATTAAAATGTAAAAATATACCGTAAAGAAAATATATTTTTTAAATTAATTTTTATAAATTTTTCACTATAAATTTAATAGTTTTTACTTAGTTTATTTATATGATATGATATTTTATCAATATTTTACATAATTTTTACCACCCTTTTATGATTTTTAGGAATTTTGTGTAAGTTTTATTATCAATGCGACTTTTAAAATTTTTTCATTCCTGGAACTACTCCCCCCTATATATTTAAATTAAAAAAACATAACATAATACCTATTGTGTTACTTTTTTAAATCCTATCAAACTATAACAATAATGCACGTTGTAAGTATTTTGTAAAAAGTAAATGTAACATAGACTCAATGTGTTACGTTTAACAAATATTTCAATATTAAACACAGTACAATTTGAAATCGGAGGTATAATAAAATGATTGCATGTTTAATTAATATTATTTTACTATTTATCTGTATGCTCTTAATAACCTTTACAGATACAAAGTGTACATGTAAAATAAATCCATTTGTAGGTTATAGAACTAAACGTTCTACAAAATCCGAAAAGGCATGGAAATATGCCAATACTAGAATTACCCAGTTAATGGCAATAGTTCTAGTAATTTATCTAATTATTAATATAATTATTGCCTTATTTTTAACAATATTCCCATTGAATATTATTTACATAATTAATTACATAGTAATAATATCTGAAGTTCCTGCTACTATAATAATACCAACAATTATTTTAGAAATAGAATTAGAAAAAAAATTCTAGTCTGACTATATAAAATAAGAGACTTATTAAGCATTAGCTAACGATACTACCTTCATTTTATTATCATTAACCCTGCAAGTTTTCTATATTTCTTGTAACAACTTTAAGTTGTTTAATAATTAAAATTAACAAATAAAAAAAGTCATTCTCACATGGTATAACTATTTGACCTAAGATAGTAATACAACCATAAGAATTAATTATTAAAAGCGAAAACACTTATTTTGAAATTTTTAAAGCTATAAAAACTGCATTTATTAAATTAGGCATTGACTCAAAGGTCACTAGCTGACCACGTAAGCATTCAGATCAACAAATCATATGTTGTATGATTTATGATGTCAAAAATAACATTTCTAGCCTACGTGAATTTGAATATTGTGTAAAGCAAGATTTTATATTGCTTGAGATAATCAAGTATCTGACTTGATTTATGAACTTAAAACATACAATCGATTTTTACTAATTACTGATACTGCATATGATGGTTTGATACAATACATTTACTTAATATCAAATTATCAGCAGATATCAATATGCGTAAAGCCAAAAGTATAGATTCTCTAAATATTAAGAGATATAAGAACGTTCTTTTCAGAAAATCTGTGATTTGAAAGCAATTATATAAAAATTAATTAAAGATAGAACAATTATTTTCCATGCTTATACAGGCTAGCCCAATACGAATGTCATATAAAATAGGTATTACTTGCTTATACATAAACCTGTGAAGAGAAAACTACTTTTAAAATCTCTATATAACTTAGCGTAATCTTAGTGTACTTTATAATTAATTAAACTTCTTCAAAACTCTAAGAAAAACTACTTTTAAAATCTCTATATAACTTAGCGTAATCTTAGTGTACTTTATAATTAATTAAACTTCTTCAAAACTCCTATATAACTTATTTAAACATGTATACAACTATAAAAAGAAAAATTTCCTCATCATTTGAGAGGCTTATATAATAAACAATTATTTATATTATGAATATTGATAAATATTGTATTTATTTTACCTATATATAAAACTTTAATAATAAATATTTTTTGTAAAGATTAATTTGACTAAATAAGAGGTGAATCAATATTAAAAAGCCATTTGCAAAATTTTCAACTACACTAAGATATATTAGATTTTTAGCATTATTGAATTTTTTGATTCAAATATAAATAAGCATTTTGATATTCTAAAAAATAAAACTAATTACAGAATTTTTGTGAAATTAGATGATACTTTTAAATATTAAACCTAGTTGATTAAATAAAATTATAAGAGTATACTATTTCAAAATAATTCAATATTTAATTTATGAGGTGATAATAGTGAATAAAAGACTGAAGTTTTTGAAAATAGGTATAATTATTTCAATATGTACATTTCTTTTAAACCTTGGATTTATATATTTTTTACCTAGCAATGTAGCAAATCAGATAAATTTAACAACAGGTCATTTAACTTCATATACTTCAAAATATGTGTTTATGATATCCTTACCCATACTCGAACTTCTAGCAATACTATATTTATATTTTAAAAGAGAGTTTAGAACTTGGTATTATTTGAGCTTTTATATAATTTTCATATTTTGTGACGTATCGATTATAGTTGTTAATATTATTTACAGATATATTAGATAATATTGATATACGTAATAAATAAAAATATGTAATAAATATCTAGAATTATTTATTTGCTCATTTTCAAGGAGTTGATATTATGACATTTTCGAATATATCCATATCGTTAATATTTATGAGTTTTGGATTATATTTATTGTTTTTTACTCCACCGAGAGGATATGGAATAGGATATAGAACAAAACGTGCTAGAAAATCTAATGCAAGTTGGATTTATGCAAATAGATTATCAGGAATTCTCTTGACTATAATTATACCTACAGTAGTTCTTTTAATAACTATATTGTCTGTAATGTTTCCCTGGGAAAGTTATTTATTATCAAAAATATACTTTGTTATGAATATATTAACTTGTATAATAGTATCAATAATAGTAGAAATTAAACTAAAGTTAAAATTTGGTGATGCAGATAAATAAAATTAAATATTTTTGAACTTTTTTTTATGAGCCCATTATTAAATATATTAAAATGTAAAAATATACCGTAAAGAAAATATATTTTTTAAATTAATTTTTATAAATTTTTCACTATAAATTTAATAGTTTTTACTTAGTTTATTTATATGATATGATATTTTATCAATATTTTACATAATTTTTACCACCCTTTTATGATTTTTAGGAATTTTGTGTAAGTTTTATTATCAATGCGACTTTTAAAATTTTTTCATTCCTGGAACTACTCCCCCCTATATATTTAAATTAAAAAAACATAACATAATACCTATTGTGTTACTTTTTTAAATCCTATCAAACTATAACAATAATGCACGTTGTAAGTATTTTGTAAAAAGTAAATGTAACATAGACTCAATGTGTTACGTTTAACAAATATTTCAATATTAAACACAGTACAATTTGAAATCGGAGGTATAATAAAATGATTGCATGTTTAATTAATATTATTTTACTATTTATCTGTATGCTCTTAATAACCTTTACAGATACAAAGTGTACATGTAAAATAAATCCATTTGTAGGTTATAGAACTAAACGTTCTACAAAATCCGAAAAGGCATGGAAATATGCCAATACTAGAATTACCCAGTTAATGGCAATAGTTCTAGTAATTTATCTAATTATTAATATAATTATTGCCTTATTTTTAACAATATTCCCATTGAATATTATTTACATAATTAATTACATAGTAATAATATCTGAAGTTCCTGCTACTATAATAATACCAACAATTATTTTAGAAATAGAATTAGAAAAAAAATTCTAGTCTGACTATATAAAATAAGAGACTTATTAAGCATTAGCTAACGATACTACCTTCATTTTATTATCATTAACCCTGCAAGTTTTCTATATTTCTTGTAACAACTTTAAGTTGTTTAATAATTAAAATTAACAAATAAAAAAAGTCATTCTCACATGGTATAACTATTTGACCTAAGATAGTAATACAACCATAAGAATTAATTATTAAAAGCGAAAACACTTATTTTGAAATTTTTAAAGCTATAAAAACTGCATTTATTAAATTAGGCATTGACTCAAAGGTCACTAGCTGACCACGTAAGCATTCAGATCAACAAATCATATGTTGTATGATTTATGATGTCAAAAATAACATTTCTAGCCTACGTGAATTTGAATATTGTGTAAAGCAAGATTTTATATTGCTTGAGATAATCAAGTATCTGACTTGATTTATGAACTTAAAACATACAATCGATTTTTACTAATTACTGATACTGCATATGATGGTTTGATACAATACATTTACTTAATATCAAATTATCAGCAGATATCAATATGCGTAAAGCCAAAAGTATAGATTCTCTAAATATTAAGAGATATAAGAACGTTCTTTTCAGAAAATCTGTGATTTGAAAGCAATTATATAAAAATTAATTAAAGATAGAACAATTATTTTCCATGCTTATACAGGCTAGCCCAATACGAATGTCATATAAAATAGGTATTACTTGCTTATACATAAACCTGTGAAGAGAAAACTACTTTTAAAATCTCTATATAACTTAGCGTAATCTTAGTGTACTTTATAATTAATTAAACTTCTTCAAAACTCTTATATAACTTGCTTAAACATGTATACAACTATAAAAAGAAAAATTTTCTGTTTGTAAGTTTATAATTTATGGTTATTCAAAATAAAAAAGAAGAGGTAATCCTCTTCTCTATAAATTTTATTTATTTTTCTTTTTTAAAATCATATATGAACCAATTCTTTGACGAGTTCTTTTATCTGCCTTTTTATACTTTTGAGCAATATTTAATATTTTGTTTGGTAATCTATTCATTATTAAATATCCTCCTTAATAAAAATGCTCTACTTGTGCCTAGTTTCTTAGCTTTATATTTAAAGTATTCATTTACTACCTCTGGAATATCTAAATTAACTTTTGGCATTTATCTTACCTCCTCATTAAATAATTGTTCAAGAAAACTTCTATAAGCTTGGAATTGTTCATGTCGATTGTCATGTTTTTCGAAACACTCTTCGATTCCTTCTCTTATGTATGCTTCTCTTATGTATTCTTTTTCTTGTTCTATCCCCATTTTTATATAGTCAGAAATCACATCACTTCTTCTCCATTGTCTTTCTTTGGCTATTTTAGTGCAATAATCACATAATTCCTCTGGTATTCTTAATGTTATTTGTTTCTTTTGTTCTTTCATTTTCTCTTTCTCCTCTTCAATATATATTTATTTGCTTGTATGCGCCTTGTAGACGAGTTTTTATATTTAAATAATGGTTTTATATCTAAATTACTTTTAAAATCCTTATAATCGATTGTAGTGTTAAATAATTATTATCTAGCCCAATTCTTAATCCTTTGATATTTACCTTCCCAATTAAAACTATAAACTTCAACTGGTACATTACGACCTTTTAATGTTATAAGTTCCATAGCAAATGGATTTTTATCTGGGTTTGGCGAACTATAATCTAACAATCCTTTATCTTTTAAACCATCTCGCACTTCTCTTTTATCTAGTTCTCTATTTCTATATAAACCAAGTACTAAATCACTATCCTCTGCAATTCCTCCCGATTCTTTTATATCTGCTAGTGTTGGTCTTTTATCTTGCCTTCCTTCGATAACCCTGTTAATTTGAGCTGTTATCACTATCGGAATATTTAATTGTAATGCTAATAATTTTAATCTTCTTGTAAGCTCTCCAAGATATTCAGCTCTATTCTTAGGATTAACTAATTTATTAGATACCCTATTAATTAAATCTATAAAAGCAATATCTATATTATTTTTAAGCTTATCCCTCTTTATAGTGCTTATTATGTTATCTATATCACCTATAGAATCATATATCTCTAAATGCTTAGCAGATAGAAATTCACTAATATACAATGTTATTTTTTCTTTTTCTATATCACTTAGTTCTTTTTTATAAATCTTATTAAAGTCAATATCGCAGCCATTAGAAACGAGTTTATTTATTATTTCACTTCTTCCCATTTCTAAGCTAAATAAATCTATTTTTTTATCTTGCTTAAGCATATTTAATATTAATTGGCTTGTGAAAATGCTTTTACCAATACCTGTATAAGCAGATATAGTTATTAACTGACCATCTAAAAACCCAACTATATCATTATCAAGTTTTAATAATCCTGTTTGAATTTTAGACTCTGCATTATCTTTATAAAGCTCATCAATATAAGTAAATAAATACTCCCTTGTATTTTCTTTATTTTGGTCATTAGAATGAAGTTCCTCACATAATTTAGATAAATTATCTAGCATATCATTAGATTCTGTGTTATAATCCAACTTATTAGTAATAAGATAAATTTTTCTCTTAACGAAGAAATCTTTTAATTTATCAATATATTGCTTTACATTAGTTAATGATAATAACACAGTAGCTATGTCTGTAATTTCACTTAAAGTTACAGGCATTTTTTTATTGCTTGCATATTCACAAAATATAACTACATCAATATTTTGACCTTTTTTTCTTAGTTCCTTAAATCCCTTTATTATTTCTTGATGAGAAGAGGAGTAAAACCACTCTATCTCTATTTCATCAATTAAATTATTATCTTGAAAACACGCAGATATAATATTTTTTTCAATCTCTTTATTATGTAATTGAGCTAATATATATTTCATAATTAAAAACTCCTTATCTGTAATATTTATCTCTATCGTTAGATACTGATAGAAAATTGTATTTAGCAGATTGATTCTTATTATTTTCTTCAATCATTTTTAAATATAACTGGTCATATTTTTCTCTTAGCTTTTTAGGACTTAATATATTAGATTTCCAGAATGAATCGTGTTGACACCACCTAATAACCCTTTCAACCTCTTCTATATTCTTATTGTCAATTCTTAATATATAATCAAACTCTTTACTCCAATTTTGAAAATTAGGTTGTTTAGCCTTGGGGTTATTAATTTGCATTAAAGAAAATAGTAGTTTAGATAAGTTCATTTCTTTAGAATTTTCAATAAAGAGATTCTTTTTAATATTTCTTTTTATATTCTCTTTTTTAGGTGTATCAGTTATAGTATCGTTAATAGATTCAGTAATAGTATCAGTAATTATATCTAATCCATTGATATTACTAGGATTTATAGTATCGCCAATAGTATCAGATATAGTATGAGGTATAGTATCAGACGTGAATATCGAATTATATGAGTAAATAGAAGGTGTTTTAGGTGGTTTTCCTTTTTGTATAAGGTTTATTATCCTTAGTTCTTCGAACTTTTTTATTATTCTTTGCGTTTTAGCAAAAGACACTTGTAAATCATTGCACGCAGTCCTAATTGTTAAATAAAATTGACCCTTAGGTAAATCCCCCTTTAACCTTTGTAAATTTTCTTTTTGCATTAAATAATGATTAAATAAGATTTCATCTTTATTCTTAATTACATCCATTTTTAGCACCTCCTGATTAAGTTTATAAAAGCCATTCAATCCATGCTCTCCTTTCTAGTTTGATTTAATGCTTAAGTGTAACTGTGTCACTAATTTTAATTTAATTATTACTCTATTTTTTATTGTTCTTACTCAATTTTTTTATTTCTATCAAAGTTGTTTTTAACACCTCTATTAACTCTTTTGTATCACAATTTTTTGTTATTTCTTCTATCTGTTCTATATACTTTCCTTTCATTTTTTTATTCCTCCTCTTCTTTAAAAAATAAATCTACTAATTGAACTCCAAAAGTATTTGCAATTTTTTTTAATGTTCCTACTTTGGTCGAATCTAAATTCCCTTTTTCTATTTTTAATAATGTATTTATTCCGACATTTGATAACTCTGCTAATTCTCTTTGTGTTAAATTTAATTTCTTTCTTTCAGTTTTAAGATTCATATTTTCCCTTCTTTCTGTGATTTTTAAATGTTATTTAAGTATATAATACCATTTAATTGTGATTATAACAACATTTTTTTATTTTTTTTGTGATTTTATGAATAAAAGTTTTATTTTTTTGTGATTTAATTTATA
>NZ_UAUL01000007.1 GCF_900456775.1 Sarcina ventriculi
GGTCTTGGTAAGTTTACAGATAAATTCACTGGAACCATAACTGTAATTGGTTCTCCTGGTGAATTCTTAGGGTTCTAAATCTATTTTTGCTAAACTCGGAGTTTTGATAATATAGATGCAGTTTTAATGGTTCAACCAGAATTAGTCACAGCAGAAAGTGGCTTATCTAAAGCAACTATTCCTTTAGAAGTTAAATTTATAGGTGGAAATGGGCTTAGCTTCCTAAATTCAAAAACATATACATCTTTAGATGGAATACTATTATCATTTAATATATTAAATTCACTTTTAAAAGCTTTAACACCAGATATATCTATAAATTTTATTCTATCTAGGGATGTAATACACCTTTGCTAGTTCCTGAAGAGGCAGAAGCTAAATTTTATATACAGGCTAAAAATATGGATATGGCCAAGTTTGCTGAAGAAAGAATTAGAGAACTAACACTGTATGTAAGTAAACTTATGGGTCTTCAATGTTCCTATTCTCTTTATGAACCCCCAAGTGAAGAATTATTATCAAATAAAACATTAAATAGGCTTTTTATAAATAATTTAAAAGAAAATGGGTAATTGAAATATGTCCTCCTTTACATATAGAATCTAGATTAAGCATTGGAAACATAAGTACTATAGTTCCCTGTATTCATCCTTATATTAATATAATAGAAAAAGGTGTAATTTATTTCGGAACCAAAGAATTCGCTGAACAAACAATATCTTCTTTTGGATTTGAACAAGGATTAAAAGCTTCCTATGCCTTAGCTCAAACTGCTTTAGATTTAATAGAAAATGATTCTCTGTTAAATGAAGCGAAATCATCACTTTACTAATAACCTAAATCCTTATTTTTTTATTACACTTAGATCAATTTTATATAAAGTGATACTAGATAAAAGCGATGTTAATTAATAAACTTATTTAATATTGCCTTTATTTTTTTTATTAAATGTTTCTGATAAATTACTTAATTAATTATATTACTTACTCTAGATAGTATGTTTACCTATAAATATTTAAATAGTATAATAATTACGTTGGAGGTGAAATTTTGATTCAGATATATAAATCTTATAATAATACTGGAGAATTAAAAAAATATTGACACAATAGAGAATGGTTGCTGGATTAATATAGTTGCACCTTCTCAAGAAGAATTAATTTAATTTCTAAAAAAACATCTATACCACTACAGTTTCTAAGAGCTTCTTTAGATGATGAAGAAACTTCTCGTATAGACATAGAAGGAGAAAATCTTTTAATCATTGTTGATATTCCTTTTACAGAAATGGAAGATAATTCATTAACGTATGATACTTATCCATTATCTATAATTCATACTAGCAATGTATTAATCACCGTCTGTTTAAAAAATAGTAAGATATTAACGGATTTCACTAGAAATAAAATAAAATCATTTTATACTTTTAAAAAATCTCGATTTACTTTACAAATATTAAATAGAATTTCAACCTATTATCTTCTTTATTTAAGACAAATAGATAAAAAAAGTTTAATGATAGAAAAAAGACTTCATAAATCCATGAAAAATAGAGAACTTATTCAATTGCACTCGCTTGAAAAATCTTTAGTATATTTTTCTACATCTTTAAAATCCAATGAGATAACGTTAGAAAAAATGCTGAAATTAGAACTAATTCAAAAATATGAAAGAAGATAAAGACATACTAGAAGACGTAAATAGAGAATAAACAAGCTATAGAAATGACTGAAATCTATGGTAACATTCTTTCAAGTACCATGGATTTTTTTGCTTCTGTAATATCTAATAATTTAAATATTGTTATGAAAGTAATGGCTTCTGTAACTATTTTAATGTCAATCTTTACAGTTGTTTCTGGAATATATGGAATGAACATATCTAAACTTCCTTTTGCTGATAGTCCTAATGCTTTTATTATAGTTATGGGTATATCTTTTGCATTATGTTTTTTAGTAGCCTTACTACTTTATAAAAAAGACATGTTATAGAATTTATAGATTTATTTATACTCCTTATTATTATATAAGTTTTTATTTTAATATAAAGTGTTATTTATATAGTATTAAATAATATAATACTACTAAAATTAAAATAATCTTATCTTATGCAAGTAACTATAAAAAGGAGGTTTTTAATATATTAAATAAATTAAAATTTAATGATACTATAGGTGTTATTAGTCCAGCTGGTTGTGAAAAAAAATAATTCAATAGACTATAATTTAAATCAATTAAAAAAATTAGGTTTTAAAATTAAAGAAGGTAAACATTTAAGAAAAACAAATAATTATTTTGCAGGCACCGATAAAGAACGTGCATCTGACTTTATGAATATGTTTAAAGACCCAGAAGTAGCTGCTATCATGTGTTATAGAGGCGGTTATGGCTCTATACGAATGATGCCTTATGTTAATTGGGATGTAATAAAAAACAATCCTAAAATATTTTGTGGATTTAGTGATATAACCTTGCTCTTAAATTATATAAATAAGGTATCAAATATTCCTACATTTCACACGCCTATGGTAAATTCCAATCTTCAAGATTTTGTAACACAAAATTTTTTTTAAATCTTTTAACTAAGAAATATAGTTCTATAAACTTAAAAAACTTTAAAAACATAAAAACTTTTAACATTAGAAATATTACGGGAAAAATATGTGGTGGAAACCTCTCTATGATTTGTAGCGCTTTAGGAACACCTTACGATATAGATACGAACAATAAAATTCTTTTGCTAGAAGACATAAATGAACCTGCATATAAAATAGATAGAATGCTAACTCAACTTCTTATGTCTAAAAAGCTAGATAAATGTTGTGGTTTTATTTTGGGACATTTCACCCCATATGATATCAATACATTAAATTTAATAAAAAACATACTTTTACCTTTAAATAAACCTATTATACTAGGTTTTCCAAGTGGTCATGCATATCCTAATGTGTCATTACCACTTGGAGGCAATATTTTAATAGATTTTTCGCAAAATATCATATCAATTGAGCCCATATTTAAATAGGAAACATTCTAACTCTTAAAATAAAAAATTTAAATAAGTTAAAAATAATAATTTATTATAAAACAAAAAATCTCAGCTTAAGCTGAGATTTTTGGAGGCGCCACCCAGATTTGAACTGGGGAATAAAGGTTTTGCAGACCTCTGCCTTACCACTTGGCTATAGCGCCATGGTGGCTCGAACTGGAATCGAACCAGTGACACGAGGATTTTCAGTCCTCTGCTCTACCGACTGAGCTATCGAGCCTTACAAACCACATTATAAATTATATTAATTAATATGATTTTTGTCAAGACATTTTTAATATAAATAAATTTTAAAACCTGGCAACCATTTACTCTCCCACACAGTCTCCTATGCAGTACCATCAACCGTAAAAAGCTTAACCTTCGTGTTCGGAATGGAAACGGGTGTTACCTTAAAACGCATTATCACCAGATATGGCTCCTCCGAGAGGGCTCGAACCTCCAACCTATCGGTTAACAGCCGAGTGCTCCACCATTGAGCTACAGAGGAACATAAACCTAGCAACCACCTACCCTCCCACACAGTTCCCTATGCAGTACTATCGGCCTCTAAAAGCTTAACCTTCGTGTTCGGAATGGAAACGGGTGTTACCTTAAAGAGCATAATCACTAGATATTCATTTAAAAAATATTCTTTTTAAACTACACTAAGCATTAACATAAAGTTAATTAGATCAAGCCCTCGACCTATTAGTATCAGTCAGCTAAATATGTTACCATACTTACACCTCTGACCTATCAACCTTGTGTTCTTCAAGGGGTCTTACTAGCTTATGCTATGGGAAATCTCATCTTGAGGTGGGCTTCACGCTTAGATGCTTTCAGCGTTTATCCCTTCCCGACTTAGCTACCCAGCTGTGCTCCTGGCGGAACAACTGGTACACCAGAGGTCGGTCCATCCCGGTCCTCTCGTACTAAGGACAGCTCCTCTCAAATTTCCTACGCCCGCGACGGATAGGGACCGAACTGTCTCACGACGTTCTGAACCCAGCTCGCGTGCCGCTTTAATGGGCGAACAGCCCAACCCTTGGGACCTACTTCAGCCCCAGGATGCGACGAGCCGACATCGAGGTGCCAAACCTCCCCGTCGATGTGGACTCTTGGGGGAGATCAGCCTGTTATCCCCGAGGTAGCTTTTATCCGTTGAGCGATGGCCCTCCCACGAGGTACCACCGGATCACTAAGCCCGACTTTCGTCCCTGCTCCACTTGTGGGTGTCGCAGTTAGGCTCCCTTCTGCCTTTGCACTCTTCGAACGATTTCCGACCGTTCTGAGGGAACCTTTGGGCGCCTCCGTTACTTTTTAGGAGGCGACCGCCCCAGTCAAACTGCCCACCTAACAATGTCCTGTGACCAGATTCATGGCCGCCAGTTAGAACTTCAGTACTATCAGGGTGGTATCCCAACGTCGACTCCACTAAGGCTGACGCCCTAGTCTCTCAGTCTCCCACCTATCCTGTACAGACAATACCGAAATTCAATGCTAAGCTACAGTAAAGCTCTACGGGGTCTTTCCGTCCAATCGCGGGTAACCAGCATCTTCACTGGTACTACAACTTCGCCGGATTTGCAGTTGAGACAGTGCTCAAGTCATTACGCCATTCGTGCGGGTCAGAACTTACCTGACAAGGAATTTCGCTACCTTAGGACCGTTATAGTTACGGCCGCCGTTTACTGGGGCTTAAGTTCACACCTTCGCTTACGCTAAGTGTTCCCCTTAACCTTCCAGCACCGGGCAGGCGTCAGCCCCTATACATCAGCTTACGCTTTAGCAGAGACCTGTGTTTTTGCTAAACAGTTGCTTGAGCCTATTCTCTGCGGCCTACTCTCATAGGCATCCCTTATTGCTAACTTACGGGATCAATTTGCCGAGTTCCTTAACTGCAATTCTTCCGCCGGCCTTAGGATTCTCTCCTCACCTACCTGTGTCGGTTTGCGGTACGGGCACTACTTCTCTCTCTAGACGCTTTTCTTGGCAGCGTGGAATCATGTACTTCGGTTCCGTAGAACCTTCCCCATAACATCTCATCATTATTACAACGGATTTGCCTATTGTAACTGACTAAATGCTTAGACTAGCATCCAATAGCTAGCACACACTATCCTCCTACGTCACGCCATCGATAATAACGATGGTAGTGGTACTGGAATATCAACCAGTTGTCCATCACCTACGCCTTTCGACCTCGGCTTAGGTCCCGACTAACCCTCAGCGGACGAGCCTTCCTGAGGAAACCTTAGGTATTCGGCCTGTAGGATTCTCACCTACATCTCGCTACTAATGCCAACATTCTCACTCGTAATCAGTCCACCACTCCTTACGGTATGACTTCAGCCCGATTACGACGCTCCTCTACCGCTTGAATAAATTCAAGCCCGTAGCTTCGGTGGTAAGTTTTAGCCCCGAACATCTTCGGCGCAGGATCTCTCGACTAGTGAGCTATTACGCACTCTTTTAATGAGTGGCTGCTTCTAAGCCAACATCCTAGTTGTCTTAGAAATCCCACATCCTTTTCCACTTAACTTACACTTTGGGACCTTAGCTGACGATCTGGGCTGTTTCCCTTTTGACCACGGATCTTATCATTCGTAGTCTGACTGCCGAACTTATAGTATATGGCATTCGGAGTTTGATAAGGTTCGGTAAGCGCTATGCCCCCTAGCCCATTCAGTGCTCTACCTCCATTACTCATATTCGACGCTAGCCCTAAAGCTATTTCGAGGAGAACCAGCTATCTCCGAGTTCGATTGGAATTTCTCCGCTATCCACAGCTCATCCCATGCTTTTTCAACAGCAACGTGGTTCGGTCCTCCACGAGGTTTTACCCTCGCTTCAACCTGGCCATGGATAGGTCACCCGGTTTCGGGTCTACGACATGCAACTAGTTGCCCTATTAAGACTTGGTTTCCCTTCGGCTCCGTACCTTAAGTACTTAACCTTGCTACATATCGTAACTCGTTGGCTCGTTCTACAAAAAGCACATCATCGCACACATAAGGTGCTTTGATCGGTTGTAAACATATGGTTTCAAGTTCTATTTCACTCCCCTCCCGGGGTTCTTTTCACCTTTCCCTCACGGTACTGCTTCACTATCGGTCATCAGGTAGTATTTAGCCTTGGGAGGTGGTCCTCCCTGCTTCCCACAAGGTTTCACGTGTCTCGTGGTACTCTGGATTAGAACTTGATTACTCTAACTTTCATTTACAGGACTATTACCTTCTACGGTAGAGCTTTCCAGCTCTCTTCAATTAGTTATAGTTTCTCGTTATGTTCTATCCACAACCCCGGAAACAAGTTTCCGGTTTGGGCTCTTTCCCTTTCGCTCGCCGCTACTTAGAAAATCGATTTTTCTTTCTCTTCCTCTAGGTACTTAGATGTTTCAGTTCCCTAGGTTTACCCTCGTTAACCTATTTATTCAGTTAACGATACATGGGGTTTCCCATGTGAGTTTCCTCATTCGGAAATCTTTGGATCTCAGACTATGTGCGTCTACCCAAAGCTTATCGCAGCTTATCACGTCCTTCATCGGCTCCTGATGCCAAGGCATTCACCATACGCCCTTTGTAGCTTGACCTTTGTTTCTATCTTTTAGATAGTTGCAATCAATTTTACAAAGAATAGTAAATTTAATTGGCTTTACTCTATTTATTAATACTTATGTGTAATTTTCAAAGAACATGGTGGGTCTAAATGGACTCGAACCATCGACCTCACGCTTATCAGGCGTGCGCTCTAACCAGCTGAGCTATAGACCCATATGGTGGAGGTAAAGGGATTCGAACCCTTGACCCCCTGCGTGCAAGGCAGGTGCTCTCCCAACTGAGCTATACCCCCATATGTTTTGAGAGTTAATCTCTCAAAATTAAACAGATATTTAAGAAGCATTCTTTATTATCATCTTAGTTTTCCTAAGATGTTCTTCCTTAGAAAGGAGGTGATCCAGCCGCAGGTTCTCCTACGGCTACCTTGTTACGACTTCACCCCAATCGCTGACCCTACCTTCGGCCGCTGCCTCCTTACGGTTAGCTTACGGACTTCGGGTATTGCCAACTCTCATGGTGTGACGGGCGGTGTGTACAAGACCCGGGAACGTATTCACCGCGACATTCTGATTCGCGATTACTAGCAACTCCAGCTTCATGTAGGCGAGTTTCAGCCTACAATCCGAACTGAGACAAGTTTTTGAGTTTTGCTCCACTTCACAGTATTGCTTCTCTTTGTACTTGCCATTGTAGCACGTGTGTAGCCCTAGACATAAGGGGCATGATGATTTGACGTCATCCCCACCTTCCTCCCGGTTAACCCGGGCAGTCTCGCTAGAGTGGTCAACTTAATGGTACCAACTAACAATAAGGGTTGCGCTCGTTGCGGGACTTAACCCAACATCTCACGACACGAGCTGACGACAACCATGCACCACCTGTGTTCCTATTCCCGAAGGAACTTCCCACATTACTGGTAATTCAGGACATGTCAAGTCTAGGTAAGGTTCTTCGCGTTGCTTCGAATTAAACCACATGCTCCGCTGCTTGTGCGGGTCCCCGTCAATTCCTTTGAGTTTTAATCTTGCGACCGTACTCCCCAGGCGGAATACTTAATGCGTTAGCGGCGGCACAGAGGCTTGGGGCCCCTACACCTAGTATTCATCGTTTACGGCGTGGACTACCAGGGTATCTAATCCTGTTTGCTCCCCACGCTTTCGAGCCTCAGCGTCAGTTACAGTCCAGAGAATCGCCTTCGCCACTGGTGTTCTTCCTAATCTCTACGCATTTCACCGCTACACTAGGAATTCCATTCTCCTCTCCTGCACTCTAGATATCCAGTTTGGAATGCAGCTCCCAAGTTAAGCTCGGGTATTTCACATCCCACTTAAATATTCGCCTACGCTCCCTTTACGCCCAGTAAATCCGGATAACGCTTGCCACCTACGTATTACCGCGGCTGCTGGCACGTAGTTAGCCGTGGCTTCCTCCTTAGGTACCGTCATTATCGTCCCTAAAGACAGAGCTTTACAATCCGAAGACCTTCATCACTCACGCGGCGTTGCTGCATCAGGGTTTCCCCCATTGTGCAATATTCCCCACTGCTGCCTCCCGTAGGAGTCTGGACCGTGTCTCAGTTCCAATGTGGCCGATCACCCTCTCAGGTCGGCTACGCATCGTCGCCTTGGTGAGCCGTTACCTCACCAACTAGCTAATGCGCCGCGGGCCCATCTCATAGCGGATTGCTCCTTTGATTGTTAAAAGATGCCTTTCAACAATATTATGCGGTATTAATCTTCCTTTCGGAAGGCTATTCCCCTCTATGAGGCAGGTTGCCCACGTGTTACTCACCCGTCCGCCGCTAGAAAAGCTCCGAAGAACTTTTCTCGCTCGACTTGCATGTGTTAAGCACGCCGCCAGCGTTCATCCTGAGCCAGGATCAAACTCTCAAATTAAAATATACTAATTTCTTAGTTTTTATTTGAGTTTAATCTACTCATATTACTTATAAAAGAATTGCTGGTTTACTTAAATTATCTGTTTAATTTTCAAAGATCATTGTTTTTCTTTTTTCTCTATCTCCCTCAAGCGACTTCTTTATGATATCATTGTTTTATCTTTATGTCAATAATATTTTTAAAAAAACTTGATAATAATCTTTTAAGAACTTAAGATGTATTGTAATTTTAAAAAACTATTTACTATATTCTAAGCAATTCATAAAACTCCTAAGTTTAAATTAATGTAAACTAATATTTTATAGAAAAGCTATCTTTACTATTTAAAGAATTACTGCATGTTTGTAAACCTTCCTAAGAAGATCAAAAAGGAAGATATATTATACTATTGATAAACAAAAACGTTTTATACCGGCTTGAAATGCTCATAGATTACAATGTTTGTTTTTATTTGCTTTGGGTACTGAATTAAGATTAGGTGAATACTAGCCTTAACATGGAATGATATTAATTTTGATGATAAAACAGTATCAGTAAATAAAAGCATTAGACAGGAAACTATATTTAATAATAAAGGCGAAGGTAAGTATACTACTATCATACAACCACCTAAAACAGAAACAAGTATAAGAACCGTGCCAATTCCAAGTAATATAATACAAAAGTTAAAACAGTTTAAAATAACTCAAAATAAAGAAAGGTTATCTAATGGTGAATTATATATGCCTAGTGATTTAGTATTTACTACTCCAATAGGAACTCCTATAAATACATCTAACCTTAGAAAGATATATAGTAGACTACTAAAAAAAGCCGATATCAATAATATTAAGTTTCATGCTCTTAGGCATACTTATGCTACTAGATTATTTGAAGAGGGTGTACAAATTAAAACAGTTCAATCATTACTAGGGCATTCAGATATAAATACGACCATGAATATCTATACTCATGTTACAAGTGATGTAAAAAAATAATGCAGTTGAAAAACTTAATAAAATATTTAATTTAGTCTAGAACTAGAAGTCTTAACGTACTTTTAGTTTATTTGCTTTATTTTAAAATTAATTTTTCATTACACATACAAGGAGAATCAATACACATACAAACAGTAGCTGGATCAATATTATATTGCGATGCTATTATATTAAGTTCAATCATAACAGCTGTAAAATATTTATCTTCATCTATTTCTATTAAAGTTTTTTTCAATTTTTCCTCACGCATTGAATATGCTTTTTTAATTTCTAGCCTCTCATTAGGCTTTAACTTATTAAACTGATTAATAATTACTTGAGTATTTTCTAAGCTTTTTGCTAGAAGTTTATTCACATTTACTCTTTGCCATATTTCCTTTCTGGATACTTTTATCCACTTAATATTTTTCACCACAGTTACCCCCAAAATTCTTTAACGTTTTTAAAACTCAACTTACCACTAGCATTTAATTTAGGTAATATTTCTTTTATTTTTTTACATTCATCTCTATCGTAAAAATAATAAATACATTCTATAATATCTAAATTATCAATAATGTCAAAAAGATGATAATCATTATATGGAGATAGCCCTAAAATTGTTAATTTTCCTTTAACTTCAGTTAACTCTTTAATAGGATAATACTCTTCAAAAGCAAGGTCTGAATTAACGCTTTTTAGTTTTATTGCCTCTCCTAGATTTGCAATTAAATTATTCTCGCTCATTTTCCAATTATCAATCTCCTCTTTTACATTTTCTACTTGCAAATAAGCATTTGCGAATTTTTCTAATACTTCGTTTACTACAGAGTGTTGTTTAATTTCGTACTGTTTATAGTTTCCACAATAAGTTGAAATTGCTGTAGAATGTAAATAATCATAAGTTGAATCAAGATTAATACCCTCTAATGGAGAATCACTTAATTGATTTCTAAATGAGTCTTTATTATAAACATCGCTTAATTTATCAAATTGTCCATGAATATGGAATACATTTTTTCCAGTTGCAGCCTCAATATTATTATCATAGTTAGTGGAAAAAATATTATCAAACATAGAAAGAAATTCTTTCAATTTTTCACTATATTTCATATGCAATAAATTTAACTTTCCATGATTATATATAGAATATAAATATGTCATTCTCATACATTCCCTTATAACATACATGTTAGGATTACCAATTCCAAACTTATGACAAACTAAATCATGAATTAAATAATAATCTTCAAATCCAATATCTGCAATACGTAAGCTTTGTTTTTTATTTTTATAACGGCTAATAAAATCAGCTAAAGCTATTTTTTCATCTGAACAGGTAGTACAATTATTAAAAACACCATCAATGGCATCTCTTGCATATAAAAATAGCTTTCCAATGTAAAGTTTTAATGATATAGGATCGTCTATTATAACATCTCTAGGAAAATCATCCGACCCTAACTCTTCTAAAATTCGTAACACAATTGACCTAGTAGTATAATTTAAATTATCAAATTGTATATTTATTCCATTACCAACTAATAAATTTTCCATATATCCTCCTTTAAATATTTTTATGTATTAATTATACAATATTTCATTTTATAGGTAAAATATAAATAGACTATTATCTCTGTTGCTGTACTTATATAAAAAAGCCTATTTTCCAATTAGGAAAATGGCTTTATCATTTACTTTATGGTGCATCTAGAGGGATTTGAACCCCCGACCTTTGGATTCGTTTAGTAGTTTTTGTATTACTTTTTCCAATTTTAATCTATAACATCTAATACTGATTATATCTATGTTTTTTATACACATCCCTTCGTTTTCTGTTTACTATTATATGAATTTTTTAATTATGTTGCTGTACGGTTGCTGTATTTTTAACTTCACTTAAACCCATATAACTCCTACTATAAGCTCTATTTTATCCAATTGACTTATAATTTATAATTTGTTATTGTTCCTTGATGAAAACTCATCTTCCATTTTCCGTTACTATACTTCCATATTGAACTACGAAGTGAGTATTCTTTATCTAATTTATTATTTTTCACTAATTTATATGTAGCCAGTACACACTTATCTGATAATCGTTTAATTTCAAACTCAATAATTTCCCAAGATAAAATACTATTGTCATCTTCTTTTTGAAATACATCCCCCTTTTTATAATAGTATTCATATCCTGAGCTTGTAAATTCAATAAAATCATCTTCTAACACACGACTTATCTTTCGTGGAGATTTTCTTACTTCTGACTTTAATAAATAATTTTCCAAATATAATATATGTTCACTAGTAGCATCCACCTTATCACATCCTCTTCTTAATTAAGTTTATTTCATTAAATTATCTATCTCTATCTTTAATTTATTTATCATAAACCTAAGCAGTAAATCTATTCTTTATTTTCTTCATTTAAGTATTTATATCTATTCTTAAATCTTTACACCTCTTTTTAATAGCTTTATTTATTCTTTCCATATAATAATATAATAATAAGTTTATCTAAACCTATAATTTTATTATATATTTTTTTAGGAATTATTTATAATAAATAAATTTTTAAAATATTTATTAAACTATACATTTTCTTATGTTTTATAATATTCTTTAGTTTAAATTATCTCAAAATACTATTATTTTTATGGTTAGTAATTGATTCAAATATCGTATTTATGCTATTTTAATATTAATTTACCCCCCTTTGATGAGTTTTGGGAAATTTGCGAAAAGAAAACTACCAATGCGACTTTTAAAAAGAATTTTTTTCCTAGAGCTATACCCCCTATATGTTTTTTATAATTCTGCATGATTCTAAATATATCCTCACAATTTTGTGACACTTTGGTATATGTTTTTATAATTTATTGGTTAAAGACAATATGAGTGATAAGGCTCGCTAATTTAAGCGAGCGTTTTTATTATCTGCTATTCTTTTTTGATTAATAGCTATCGGTCATTTTTGGACAACAGCTTTATATAAAACACGCTCACTAATTTTGGGGAGCGTAAGAATAATAAATAAAATCTTTTTGTTTTCCACAGGTGTTATAAAAATAAAGTTAATAGGCAAGTAATAAATTTAGAACTTAGATATATTTACTTTAGAATGATGATATGTCAAAATAACTATTTCTATAAAAATTAATTATAAAAATGTCAAAATAAATTTGTTTATAGTTTAAATGACTATTAATTAAAAGTGTTAAATAAACTATAGTTTAATTAACATATGGAGGATTAAAAATATGGGAAATTATTATAGCTACATGAGAATTTCAACCAAAGAGAACAATGATAAACAAAGTTTTAATAGGCAAGAGAAAAGCTTAAAGACATATGCAAAAGATAATAACATAGAATATTTATTAAGCTTTAAAGATGATACAACTGGAGGTACATTTAATAGACCATCTTGGAGTAAACTAGAAAAGATATTACAAAAGGGGGACACGATAGTATTTAAAGAAATATCAAGATTCACACGTCAGGCTGAAGAGGGATATAAAAAATATATGGAGCTAATGCAAAAGGGTATTAATTTAATATTTTTAGATAATCCAACTGTATCAACAGATTATATAAAAAACTTAACAAGTATTGCTAATACATAAAACTTAGTTACTAAAACTGCTTTAGATAGCACAATAAAATTGTTATTGATAGTTGAACTTGATAGAGTGGAGCAAGAAAGAGAACTTATAGTAAAGAGAATAAAACAAGGTATTGAAGCAAGTGATAAAAGAAATGGAAGAAAACAAGGTAAACTTGATAAAATGAGTGATAAATTAAGAGATGACATAAAAGAGTTTTTAAGTGATAGAAGTATAAAGCAAATAGATTTGATGAATAAACACAATATAAGTCGAAATACGCTAAAGAAGTATATAGCGATAGTAAAAGGACAACAATATCAGATACAATAATAAGAAAATAGAATATTGTAACATCAGATACTATTTATTTAGTGTCTTTTATTTTACCTCTATGCCCATTTATAAAGTGTTTGAAATTTACAAATATAATTTCACATCTAAATATGATTTTAAAAGCCTTATAGACTGATGTAGAGCGAGAAAAAGGCATGCATAAAATTACTTTAGAGAATATTTAAAAATTAGGTGGGGGGTAATTTAGTGAAACGATAGGTGGTTTTTTCAAGTGATTTTTCAGTAGTTAGTAAACTTACACACATAATATTTTTGAAATGTGAATTGAAAACATATAAGATAAAAACTTAGGTTTGAGGAAATGTATTTTATTTTGTGTATTCTAAAGATTAGCTTTGCCTAAAGTGTTTATATTCTATATGCGTAATATATAATGCACTTGCAATAAGCTAATCCTTTTTTCTATAAATACACGATTTAATGTACATTCTTCAATTTTTTATTGTTCTTTTACTATCGCTATATACTTCTTTAGCGTATTTCGACTTATATTGTGTTTATTCATTAAATCTATTTGCTTTATACTTCTATCACTTAAAAACTCTTTTATGTCATCTCTTAATTTATCACTCATTTTATCAAGTTTACCTTGTTTTCTTCCATTTCTTTTATCACTTGCTTCAATACCTTGTTTTATTCTCTTTACTATAAGTTCTCTTTCTTGCTCCACTCTATCAAGTTCAACTATTAATAATAGTTTTATAGTGCTGTTTTAGTAACTAAGTTTTGATTATTAGCAATGCTAGTTAAATTCTTTATATAGTCTGTTGATACTGTTAAGTTATCTAAGAATACTAAATTAATTCCTTTATCCATTAATTCTTTGTATTTTTCATATCCCTCTTCAGCTTGGCGTGTAAATCTTGATATTTCTTTAAATACTATCGTGTCCCCCTTTTGTAATATCTTTTCTAGTTTACTCCAAGATGGTCTATTAAATGTACCTCCAGTTGTATCATCTTTAAAGCTTAATAAATATTCTATGTTATTATCTTTTGCATATGTCTTTAAGCTTTTCTCTTGCCTACTGAATGATTGTTTGTCATTACTTTCTTTAGTTGATATTCTCATGTAACTATAATAACTTACTATATTATTTTAACTATCGGTATACTTTATGTATTTTTCTTAAACGCATATTAAACTAATCAAAAAATACATAAAGCCCTTCACTAATTAAGCGAAAGGCTTTTTTTTTAATATGTCTTACTAGTAGTAGCTGTTTGCCATCCAGATGATGATGTATCTTGTAAGGAATGTTTTCCAGTAAAAGTACATTTTTCTGTTTTAGCAGTTAAAGTTGAACTTTGAACAGAACTTGTATTCATTTTTTCTGCCACAAGTGTTGAATCTGTAGAAATACCATCATTATTAACTATTGTTTGCGCCCTTAATTTATATGCATTACCTGAGTAAGTTGATGTTTTAGCATAAGCCCATGGCTTTTGTCCCAATGGATTTTTAGAAGTTAATGTACCTTTTCCCCAAGAAGCTTTTGTTACACCATCACTTAATTCACATACTGATACAATAGCATCATCACTAACAGAAGTAGCATTTGTGCTTGCAAAAACTGGAGTACATAGCCCAGCAAAAATTGATGTAGCTAGCACAGAAGATAATAATAATTTTTTCATAATAAATCCCCCTTAATTATAATAAATTATTTGTATACATTTTAACATAAATGTATTATTATGTAAATATAATAATACAAGGGAGAGATGATAAAGTGAAAAAAATAAATAAAATTATAATAACATTATTATTAATAATATCTAGTTGTTTTATATTATACTTAGTAAAAAATGATACAAATAATATATCTAGTGTAATATATCAAGAAGCTGAAAATCTTAAAATTGAAAATGGATATTACCTGGACTTATATACAAATGGTAATGAAAATATTGAAAGAAATGGTTTGATAGAGTTTGATAATAATACTACATTAAATGCTGTTGTTAAGAATATAGGTAAAGAAAGAAATTTTATGATAAAGTTATATTTAAATTACGAAGAAATAAGTTTTTTCATAGATGATTTAGAATATAAAAATTACGAATTCTCTATAGGTGAAAGTAAATCAATTACTATACCTTTAAAATTAAAAAATATAAATCCTCTTACAAATTCTAAACTAACAGTATTTTTAATAGCTTCTCCGGAGATATCAGCATCCAACATTAACGAATTACCAACTGACTCCTATGGAATAGTGTTAGATTATTTTTTAAGCGTTAATAATACTACTGAGAATGTAATAGAATTAAATCAAAATTCATCAAATGCAGATATTTACTTTGAAGAACCTTTTTATACATTTGTGATAAATAATGATTTTAGTGAAAGTAATGAAGCTAAATATCCACCTAATTCTTTGAAGGTAAGTCAAGGAGAAACTGTAGAATTAGCATATAGAATTGGTGCCGATATTACAACTGATAAGGTGCTATTATGCTTAAATGTAGGTTGGAAACAAACAGCAATTGATAATCAACCATATAAAATAATAAATATTCAAAAAGATAAAGCATGTTATGGGACATTTACTATTAAAGCTCCTAATAAGCCAGGTAAATATGAAATAAGTTCCTTTTTAGTAGAAAATCCTAATGAATGGAGTGAGTATGTTCCCCTAAGAAAATCATTAAGATTTACACTAGAGGTAGAATAGCAATATTCGACCTCCTTAGACCTTGAATACTTACAATTCGTAAAGAGAATAAACGAGAATGTAAATTAAATCGTGTATTTATAGAAAAAAGGATTAGCTTATTGCAAGTGCATTATATATTACGCATATAGAATATAAACACTTTAGGCAAAGCTAATCTTTAGAATACACAAAATAAAATACATTTCCTCAAACCTAAGTTTTTATCTTATATGTTTTCAATTCACATTTCAAAAATATTATGTGTGTAAGTTTACTAACTACTGAAAAATCACTTGAAAAAACCACCTATCGTTTCACTAAATTACCCCCCACCTAATTTTTAAATATTCTCTAAAGTAATTTTATGCATGCCTTTTTCTCGCTCTACATCAGTCTATAAGGCTTTTAAAATCATATTTAGATGTGAAATTATATTTGTAAATTTCAAACACTTTATAAATGGGCATAGAGGTAAAATAAAAGACACTAAATAAATAGTATCTGATGTTACAATATTCTATTTTCTTATTATTGTATCTGATATTGTTGTCCTTTTACTATCGCTATATACTTCTTTAGCGTATTTCGACTTATATTGTGTTTATTCATCAAATCTATTTGCTTTATACTTCTATCACTTAAAAACTCTTTTATGTCATCTCTTAATTTATCACTCATTTTATCAAGTTTACCTTGTTTTCTTCCATTTCTTTTATCACTTGCTTCAATACCTTGTTTTATTCTCTTTACTATAAGTTCTCTTTCTTGCTCCACTCTATCAAGTTCAACTATCAATAACAATTTTATTGTGCTATCTAAAGCAGTTTTAGTAACTAAGTTTTATGTATTAGCAATACTTGTTAAGTTTTTTATATAATCTGTTGATACAGTTGGATTATCTAAAAATATTAAATTAATACCCTTTTGCATTAGCTCCATATATTTTTTATATCCCTCTTCAGCCTGACGTGTGAATCTTGATATTTCTTTAAATACTATCGTGTCCCCCTTTTGTAATATCTTTTCTAGTTTACTCCAAGATGGTCTATTAAATGTACCTCCAGTTGTATCATCTTTAAAGCTTAATAAATATTCTATGTTATTATCTTTTGCATATGTCTTTAAGCTTTTCTCTTGCCTATTAAAACTTTGTTTATCATTGTTCTCTTTGGTTGAAATTCTCATGTAGCTATAATAATTTCCCATATTTTTAATCCTCCATATGTTAATTAAACTATAGTTTAAATGATACTATGTTATGATATCAAAATTACTATTTTTATAAATAGTATTAAATTTTAATACATATATATCTTTAGATATATTATTCTTTTTAATATTTCTTTTTAATAATTCTTTTTTAGGTGACATATTAACAGACCCATCAACATGGTTATCAACAGAATCATTGATTATCAGCAAATAATTGTAAACACTATTTTCTACAGACTTATTAACAGACTTGCTAACAGACTCGTTAACAGGTTCAATTTTTTCGATTGAATTATACAGATAAATTGATGGAGCATATTCAATAAGTATATGTTCTTTTTTGAGCATGTACCTTTATACCTAAATTATTATCTAGTCATTTTTGACTAAGCAATTATAAGCCAATATACGCCTTGTAGAGAGGTTTTATATTTTAAACTTAATTTATATTATAAATATATTAAAAGCTCTTAGAATTGATTATAGACTTAATAAAATTCATTTCATACATTTATGTAAATATGGTTTGTATAAATTTAATAAATCTTATTTTTCTATTACTAAATCAACGCCAGTTGATACATATATATCTTTAGATATATATATATTATTTTTAATATTTCTTTTTAATATTTCTTTTTTATACTGTCCGCTCGCTTGTCCACTTACTTGTCCACTCGCTTGTTCTTTTATATCATCTAAACCGTTCAAATTACTGTGTTCCGCTTGTCCACTTGCCTGTTCACTTACTTGGTCATTCACTTGTCCGATTTTTTTATCTGAATTATATAAAAAATTGATGGTGTTTTATCTTTTCTCAATCAATTAAATATAAATTTACAATTTGGCATTCTAAAAAATATGAGGGGGGAGTAGTTCCAGGAATAAAAAAAGATTTGAAAAGTCGCTCCAGTAGGTTTCTTTTTACAAAATTCTAAAAAATACTAAAAGGGGGGTAAAAATATCTTTAAATGCTGATAATCCCTAACATATATATATCAAAAATATATATAATTAATTAAAATATTAGCAAAACACATTAAAAAATATAATGAAATAAGATAATTTTAATGAGTTTACATAAAGGTTTGGACATTTTTGGACTACCCTTTAAACATAATATATTCTTGCATTTATCATAACAATAGACTTGCTCGTTTTTGAGCAAGTTCAAACTAACTTAATTATAGTATTTCGGTTTTAGATTCTAAAATACAGGTGTACTTTTTGGTACATTTGTTTTAAATAAAAATAGCTATTACTCATTTAAAAGTAATAGCTTTAACGTATCGCAAATCTATGATATATATTCAATAAATATTGGTTGCTCTTTTTTGAATAATCAATTATAAACTTATATACGCCTTGTAGACAGGTTTTATATTTAAAGAATATTTCAATATAGTAAATATAAAACCTGTAAAAGAAAACTAACTGTTTCCATTTCACAGGTTAATATTGCTTATCAAACTTATTTGATCATATATCACATTATATATTTATAATTATGTTCAACTATTTTTTTAAATCGCCATTACCTACTTTAAATACTCAGTAAATTATAAGTTGTATTAACTAGTATTTTAACATGTTCTAATTTACTTTCTATATCATTTGAATTTAATAACACCTTTTTTATTTGATTGTTACTAATTTTATTGCTAAACATTTCCATAAACAAATACAAATATTTATGATTAACTTTAATCATTTTCTCAATATCAAGTAATATTTTGATATCTTTTTCACTTATTCCATTTGATTTTAAAGTATCTCTATCAAATAACTCTTTTTCTAAGTTTTTAATTAATTCTTCTTCCTTCATAAATTTAAACCCGCCTTTATATTTATCTTATTTTTATTTATTTTATTAATTCTTTCTCATAAACTTAGTTTAATAAATCATATCTCTTCCTAGGAGGAAACATATAAAAGTAAAGTTGTTTTCTCCTGTTTTTTGGTGCTTGTTTATACTTTATTTTTACTCTTAAAATAATCTCACTTATATTATTATTTCTCTTAATTACAATCACTCCTATCTAACCCAATCATTAATCCTTTGGTATTTACCTTCCCAATTAAGGCTATAAACCTCAACTGGAACATTACGCCCTTTCAATGTTATAAGCTCCATTGCAAAAGGATTTTTATCAGGATTTTTTGAATTATAATCTAATATTCCTTTATTTCTTAAACTTTCTCTTACTTCTCTTCTGTCTAATTCCCTATTTCTATATAATCCGATAACAAGGTCCGAATCCTCTGCAATTCCACCACTTTCTTTTATATCTGCTAATGTTGGTCTTTTGTCTTGTCTTCCCTCGATAACCCTATTAATTTGGGCTGTTATTACTATGGGAATATTTAATTGTAATGCTAATAGTTTTAATCTTCTTGTAAGCTCTCCAAGATATTCAGCTCTATTCTTAAGATTAACTAATTTATTAGATACCCTGTTAATTAAATCTATAAAAGCAATATCTATATTGTTTTTAAGCTTGTCCCTTTTTATAGTGCTTATTATGTTATCTATATCACTTATAGAATCATATATCTCTAAATGCTTAGTAGATAGAAAATCACTAATATACAGGGTTATTTTTTCTTTTTCTGTATCATTTAATTCTTTTTTATAAATCTTATTAAACTCAATATCACAGCCATTAGAGACAAATTTATTGATTATTTCACTTCTTCCCATTTCTAAGCTAAATAAATCTATCTTTTTGTTTTGCTTAAGCATGTTTAATATTAATTGACTTGTAAAAATACTTTTACCAATGCCTGTATAAGCTGATATAGTTATTAATTGACCATTTAAGAACCCCACTATATCATTATCAAGCTTTAATAATCCTGTTTTAATATTAGACTTTATATCGTTCTTATAAAGATTGTCAATATATGAATATAAATACTCTCTTGTACTTTCTTTATTTTCACTATTTGAATAAAGTTCTTCACATAACTTAAACATTCTATCTATCATATTATTAGATTTCATGCTATAATCTAATTTATTAACAGCTAAATAAATGGCTCTTTTATTGAATAGTTCCTTTAAAATTTCAATATGTTCATTTATATTAGTGAGTGTTAGAAAACTATTGTGTATGTCTGTAACTTCTGCCAAAGATACAGACATTTTTTTATTTATCAGATACTCACTAAATATAATTAAATCAATATCTCTCCCCTTATTTTTTAGTTCCTTAAATACTTTTACTATTTCTTTATTTGAAGATGAATAAAACCACTCTACCTCTATTTCATCAATTAAACTGTTATCTTGAAAACAACCTGATATAATATTTTTTTCAACTTCATTATTATGCAACTCTGTTAATGTATATTTCATTTATAACGCCTCTTCTATCTATAATATTTTTCTCTTGTATCATTAAAATCTATAATTTTGTAATTAGACTCTTGATTTTTTCTACTTTCTTCAATCATTTTTAAATACAACATATCATATTTCTCTCTAAGCTTGTTAGGACTTAATATATTACTTTTCCAAAATGAATTACTTTGACACCATCTTATAAGCCTTGTAACATCTTCTATCTGTCTTTTATCAATTCTTAATATATAATCAAATTGTTTACTCCAACTTTGAAAATTAGGTTGTTTTACTTTTGGATTATTAGATTGCATTAAAGAGAATAGTAATCTAGATAACTCCATTTCATTAGAATTTTCAATGAAGATATTATTCTTTGATATATTATTCTTTGATGATTGAACCTTTTTCTGTTCCTCTTTCTGTTCCAAATTTTGTTCCTCTATATAGTCTAAACTATTGATATTACTATGTTTTTTCTGTTCCAAATTCTGTTCCTGTTTTTGTTCTTTTTTCTGTTCCTGTAAAAATCTACTCAAATAATAAATACTAGCAATACCTTTTTTCCCCTTACTTCTCTGTTCTATATAATTTTCTTTAATTAATATTTTAATAGCTTTTATCATTCTTTTATGAGTTATACTTAACCGTTTCTCCCAACTAGCATAATCAAACCTACATTCTCCTTTTTTCAACTCTTCATACACTTCTCTACCATTAACCCTTCTCTCAAATTCCATATAAACTAAAAATACATAATTAAGGGTTTTATCATAAGCATATTTATCATAAATTTCTCGTTCTTTATTATTCATTCTTTCACCTCCTTAAATTTTAAACAACTTATGTTATCGTTATCTCTGCAATAGATAATAATTCTTATTTATAATTCACAACCTATCATATTATCTAACCATGAATCTATCTTAGATATAATTATTCTTCTAGTTCTCCCAATAACTAATACTGGTGCATCATTCCTATGAGTTAATATGTTTGCTTTGTTATAACTGACACCTAATATATCAGCTAACTCCCTTACACTAATTGTCTTTCTCTCTACTTTGTGTTTATGAGCTTGTACTTTTTCTGTAAGTTCTTCAATGATATCTTCCATAAAAAATTCCTCCTTATTTCTATTCTTTAAAAAATAAATCAACTATACTAGTATTTAAAGCGCTAGCTATTTTTTCTAATGTTTTAACTCTCACTCCACCTATATCCCCTTTTTCTATTTTAACTAAAGTAGTTAAACCTATTTTAGTTATTCCCCTTAAATCTTGTTGCGTTAGACCATTTTTAATTCTTTCCATTTTCATCTTACTCGTATTCATCATTTCTCCTTTAATGTCTTTTTAATTCGTTATTTTTATTAAAATACGACTTTTAAATTCGTTATATTTAGTATTATATGACTAGATATTTCATATTTCAACATATTTTTTTAATTTTATGTATTTTTTTTTCGTATTATGATATTATATAAATGAGGTGATAAAATGACAATAGGAGAAAATATTAAATTAAAACGTAAAGAACAAGGAATTACCCAGGAAAAATTAGCAAAATATATTGGTAAAAGCTTAAGAACAATTCAAAAATATGAAAGTAATGATATTACACCTAATATACAAACATTAACGAAAATTGCTGAAGCACTTAATATATCTCTAAATACTCTTTTAAAAACAAACGATATAGATGCTATGGAGGTATACGAATTAACTCAAGATTTATTAAATTATATTTCTGAACTAGCATTAATAAATAATCCTGAAGAATTCCTTACACCAAATTGGTCTATTGTTGAAAATAAATTTTTCAAAAAATTTTGTGGCTTTAAGCGTCCTAAAGATAATATGTTTAATGAAGAACAACTAACCATAATGTTATTAGCAGTATTAGAAAGCGATTTAGAGGAATTTATACATATATTTTCTACTTATTATAAGTTAATATTATTATTTTCAATAAGTAATTTAAAAACTATAGATTCTAAATTGAATTTTTTTAATTTATCATTAGAACAACTGAAATCTGATCTTTTTTCTAATAATCCAAAAAATTATAATAATAGTATAGATTGCTCTATAGTTTTAACTTCTTTGCAAACAGTTTTAAATTATATAAAAAATACATCTAATCAAAAAGTATTAAAAAATTTGTTAGATTATAATTTAAATTCAGAAAAACAATTAGTTAATGAAATTTTACATTGTTTAGAAGAAAAACTGTTAATACATGCTATTAACAAGGGCGATTTATCAATTAAAATTAACTCTATAGAGGGTGATAACAATGACAACAAAAAAAGCTAATGGTGAAGGCTCTATCTATAAAGATAGTAAAGGTCGTTGGTGTTCTGTTTTAACTATTGGTAGAAATGAAGAGGGTAAATTGAAAAGAAAATACTTCTATGGTAAGACTAAGAAAGAAGTATCTGATAAATTAACTGATTATAAATATAAAAATATGAACGATATGTTACCAATAGATGAAAGTATGAACATAGAGCAATACTTTAGATATTGGCTGTTTGAATATAAGATTAATGAGGTTAAATCATCAACTATTACAAGATATGAAGGCATTTATAGAAACCATATAAACGGCTCTCAGATAGGTAAAATTAAACTTAAAGACTTAAGGACTCAACAACTTCAAACCTACTACAATAGACTTATAGATGATAATAATATTACCTCTTCAACAATATTAACTATAAATAAAGTTTTAAAAAGTTGTTTCGCTCAAGCAATTAAAGAAGGTTATTTATTAAAAAACTACTGTACACTTGTAAGCCTTCCTAAGAAGAGCAAAAAGGAAGATATAGTATATTTGACTATTGATGAACAAAAACGTTTTATACAGGCTTGTGGTGGTCATAGATTAGAATGTTTGTTTTTATTTGCTTTGGGTACTGGATTAAGATTAGGTGAAATACTAGCCTTAACGTGGGATGATATTAATTTTGATGATAAAACAGTATCAGTAAATAAAAGCATTAGACAGGAAACTATATTTAACAATAAAGGTGAAGGTAAGTATACTACTATCATACAACCACCTAAGACAGAAACAAGTATAAGAACCGTACCAATTCCAAGTAACATAATACACAAATTAAAACAATTTAAAGCAACTCAGAACAAAGAAAGGCTATCTAATGGTGAATTATATATGCCTAGCGACTTAGTATTCACAACTTCAATAGGAACTCCTATAAATACATCTAACCTTAGAAAGGTATATAGTAGATTATTAAAAAAAGCTGAAATAAATAATATTAAGTTCCACGCTCTTAGGCATACTTACGCCACTAGATTATTTGAGGAGGGTGTTCAAATTAAAACAGTTCAAGCATTATTAGGACATTCAGATATAAATACAACCATGAATATCTATACTCACGTTACAAATGATGTGAAAATTGATGCTATTGAAAAACTTAATAATATATTTAATTTTTAATATCATACTTTTAACAAAATTAATTTACTATTTAATAATAAACTATATTATTATATAATATATTCATTAAACTAGTTAATAGGAGGTGTTTTTATGGATGCTAACAAAAGAGATATAATAAATAATATTGCTGAACAAATTAGGCTTCTTTTAAACATTAAAGAAAATAAATTTGATATTGAAAATATTGTAAAAATCTTAAATGGAAGTATAACAAAAAATCATTATAATCTTGATGAAGCTGCCATAACTAAATCCTCAGATGATAATTTCGAAATATCTCTATCAGATGTTTCCAACTATCAAAGGATAAGATTTTCAATAGCACATGAATTAGGGCATTTATTCCTTCATATGCATTATTTAAATGAAGAAAAATGGAATAATATAGAAATAGGAACAAGTCATGCTAGAAATACAAATATACCTTATACTGAGTATGAATCTGAAGCAAATGAATTTGCGGGAGCATTTTTAATGCCAAAATCAGAATTTATAAAAGTTGCAAATGAAAATATTGAAGATAACTATTATAATTTAAAAAATATATCTGATGAATTTGATGTGTCGATAGAAGCTGTTAACGTACGTGGGAGAATACTAAACTTATGGAATTAAGTGAAAATAAAAATACAGTTTCTAGTTTGAAAGAATCATCAAATTTGCAAAATCTTCTTCATAAACTTGAAAAGGATAATCATATAAAAAATGAGCATAAAGCAAAGGTGTTCATTTTTATTTCTATTGATTTGGTAAATTCTACAAATTATAAACAATTAGATGAAAATTGGCCAAATGTATTTTCTGATTTTTTTTCAATAGTTCAAAATCAATTTAAAGATAAGCTAGAAAATTCAGAAGTTTGGAAGTATATTGGTGATGAAATCTTATTTTATCAGGAGATAACACATCTAAATTTATTGTTACAAGCTCCATCTAAGGTATTTTCACTAATGGAATTCTGTCAAAAAAAATTATATGATGAACATACTAAATGTAAAAATATATTATATTTAAAATCGACAATTTGGACTGCTGCTGTAAAAAAATCTAATGATAAAACAAATACATTAGTCCATAATATTATGCCTGACCTAAAAGAATCTATTCGGGATTATATTGGAATTGATATAGATGAAGGATTTAGAATAGCTAAATTTTCATCTCAAAACAAGCTTGTTATAGATTCTAAATTAGCATATATTCTTTATGAAAATAAAGAATTAGTAAATAATTTATGTGATTATAACGTAGAAGATAGATTAAAAATTGTAGGCTTTAAGAAACTTAAAGGAATTTGGAATAATAGGCTATATCCTATTATTTGGTATCATAAAAATTGGTCTAATATGAGTTCTATGTTCTTATATGATGAATATGATACATCAGAAATATGTGCTACGTTAAAAGCAAATAATTTTCATATAACTTCAATATCTGAACTAAAAAAAATTCTAACTGAAATGAATTTAGAAAATAAAATCGAAGTTATTACCGATATTATTAATAAAACGGATAATAAAAAGCCTAATAACCCTGCAGTATCAAAATTAGTTGAATTACATTGTGTTACTGTATGTATAGATCCTAAAAATAACAAAATTTTAATAGCAAAACGTTCTAGCAAAAAAAGTGATGCTCCAGGTAACTGGGAGTTTGGTTGTGCAAAAGCAAGTGCAAACTTAGCATTAATTGATACATTAAAAAATGAATATAAAAATGATTTTAAAGTAGACATAGATATCTATACAGATACAAATAGAACAGAAGATGTACAACCAATTCCTTTATGTATTTATTCACTTGCTAAGGATGGTAAAGAGAATAAAGGTATAATATTTATAGCAACAATAATTAGTGATATTAATGATATACCTAGACAAACTAAAAAACATGAAATTATTAAATTTATTTCTGAAGATGAGATTGATTCATTTAGCGATCAAGCTATTCCTGACTTCAAGGATACATTAAAAAAAGCTTTTAAATTTTACAACTCTAGAAATAAAGAATAAGTGATTTTAAATATCACTTATTCTTATGTATTAAAAATTAACTTTATAATAAAACCACAGAATGAAATCATAACGCTTATCATCGTTAAAATAATAGCTATATTAAAGAGAAAATATTTTTCGTATGCAATTTTAGAAAGCGTAACTATCTGCTTTGTTAAAAAAAAATCCATACCTTTTCTTTCATTATCATATTTTTCTGTTTCATTATCATTCATAACTTTTAATTGAAACCTCTTATAATATTCTTCAGTAGAATATTTAGCTATATCTTTATAAAATAATATATTATCATTTTCTTCTTTTTCCTTAAGAGTTTTAGATATTAGCCAGTCAATAATTCCTATTCTAAATGTTTTAGGTGTAAAAGAAATTAAACATGTGAATAATGATAATATATTTAGTAATACTAACACTATCAATACAATATTAAATAGTACGTTTGTATTGCTATAGTTGAAAATCTTTTCAACTAAAAATGTTAAAAATGCGCCATTAAATGTAATTAATAATGCATTTTTAGCTTCTGCAAACTTTAACCAATCCGTAATATCAGCTAATACACTATTTAATCTTTCTTCTAAGTTATTTGTTCCCACTTTAATCCCCCTCTATATTGAATGTGTAACATTAATCTTTCGTATTGCTGCACGGTTGCTGTATTTATTTAAAATAAAATTATTTTTCAATTCAACAAATGGCTTTATCACTTACTTTATGGTGCATCTAGAGGGATTTGAACCCCCGACCTTTGGATTCGAAGTCCACCGCTCTATCCAACTAAGCTATAGATGCTTAAAATATGACAAAGACAATCTATTATATAGATTGTCTTTAATGGAGCGGGTACCGGGAATCGAACCCGGGTATTCAGCTTGGAAGGCTGACATTCTACCATTGAACTACACCCGCATATATTAATTTAATGGTCGGGGTGACAGGGATCGAACCTGCGACCTCATGGTCCCAAACCACGCGCGCTCCCATCTGCGCCACACCCCGAAATGGTGTACCTTTAGGGATTCGAACCCCAGGCCCACGCCTTAGAAGGGCGTTGCTCTATCCAGCTGAGCTAAAGATACACATTGTAAAACATTTTACTGTTTTATTGGAGCGGGTACCGGGAATCGAACCCGGGTATTCAGCTTGGAAGGCTGACATTCTACCATTGAACTACACCCGCATGTGGAGCGGAAGACGGGACTCGAACCCGCAACTTTCACCTTGGCAAGGTGACACTCTACCATTGAGTCACTTCCGCATACTTATATTTTCTTATTTTTAATGGTGCAGATGAAGGGAGTCGAACCCCCACGCCAAAGGCGCTAGATCCTAAGTCTAGTGCGTCTGCCAATTCCGCCACATCTGCATCTTATGGTGGCTCACCGGGGAATCGAACCCCGGACACCATGATTAAAAGTCATGTGCTCTACCGACTGAGCTAGTGAACCAAGTTTTGGCTGGAGTAGCAGGATTTGAACCTACGAATAACGGAGTCAAAGTCCGTTGCCTTACCGCTTGGCGATACCCCAACATGGGGTGAACGATGGGAGTCGAACCCACGACAACCAGAGCCACAATCTGGTGCTCTACCAACTGAACTACGTCCACCATATGGTGTACCTTTAGGGATTCGAACCCCAGGCCCACGCCTTAGAAGGGCGTTGCTCTATCCAGCTGAGCTAAAGATACACATTGTAAAACATTTTATTGTTTTATTGGAGCGGGTACCGGGAATCGAACCCGGGTATTCAGCTTGGAAGGCTGACATTCTACCATTGAACTACACCCGCATATGGAGCGGAAGACGGGACTCGAACCCGCAACTTTCACCTTGGCAAGGTGACACTCTACCATTGAGTCACTTCCGCATACTTATATTTTCTTATTTTTAATGGTGCAGATGAAGGGAGTCGAACCCCCACGCCAAAGGCGCTAGATCCTAAGTCTAGTGCGTCTGCCAATTCCGCCACATCTGCATCTTATGGTGGCTCACCGGGGAATCGAACCCCGGACACCATGATTAAAAGTCATGTGCTCTACCGACTGAGCTAGTGAACCAAGTTTTGGCTGGGGTAGCAGGATTTGAACCTACGAATAACGGAGTCAAAGTCCGTTGCCTTACCGCTTGGCGATACCCCAACATGGGGTGAACGATGGGAGTCGAACCCACGACAACCAGAGCCACAATCTGGTGCTCTACCAACTGAACTACGTCCACCATATGGTGTACCTTTAGGGATTCGAACCCCAGGCCCACGCCTTAGAAGGGCGTTGCTCTATCCAGCTGAGCTAAAGATACACATTGTAAAACATTTTATTGTTTTATTGGAGCGGGTACCGGGAATCGAACCCGGGTATTCAGCTTGGAAGGCTGACATTCTACCATTGAACTACACCCGCATATATTAAATTTAATGGTCGGGGTGACAGGGATCGAACCTGCGACCTCATGGTCCCAAACCACGCGCGCTCCCATCTGCGCCACACCCCGAGGCTCATCTAACAATCTCTTGCTGACGACAATAGTTATTCTACATCATCACCGATATTATGTCAACACTTTTTATTAATTTTTTTATATTTTTTTATATATATTATTTAATATAAATTTAATTTCTATAATTACACTATTTTTTACGTGTTTTAAACGTCTATTAATAATTTTAAAAGTCAAATTTTCTACCTTTTATTTAAAAACAGCAAGATGTTAATTTTAGGCTTATAAATAAGCTAAGCCAAGCTAGCCTAAAATCAACATCTTTATAAATTATTTTATTGTAAAACTTGATGGATATATTTCATTACCTTTTATCTCTATAAAAGCAATGGATGGCACCCTATCTTTAGGAAGAAAGGGACTTCCTGGATTTATAATCCATAATCCATCTTCTTTTGAAATAATTTTTATATGAGTATGTCCAAATAACACAGCATCTACTTCCGATTCTTTACCTTTATAAAATATGTTATTTAACCCCATTTTAACTCCATATTTATGTCCATGAGTTATAAAAAATTTTTTATTTTCAATTTTCACTATTAATTCATCTGGGAAATTAGCTAAATCACAATTTCCTTTTACCCCATAAAATGTACAATCAAGTCCATCTACTATTTTTTCTGCATCGTCTATATTATCACCTAAATGAATCATATATTTTACGTTTCTTTCTTTAATTTCATTTCTTATTTTTAAAATAGTATTTTCATTACCATGAGTATCACTTACAACCGCTATTAACATTTCTCTCTCCCTACTTTGTCTTTTCTATTTTATTATCTAAATTAAAAATATTTATTTTATTTTTCAATTCTTTAAGTGCTATTCCTCTATGACTTATCCTATTTTTTTCTTCAGGAGTTAGCTGTGCAAAAGTTTTATTCAATCTAGGTATATAAAACAATGGGTCATACCCAAATCCATCATTACCTTGTTTTTTTTCAGCAATAATGCCTTTACATCTCCCCTCTATGAATAATTCTTTTCCTGTCCAATCTACTAAAGCGATAGAGCATATAAATTCCGCATTTCTATCATTATCTTTAACATCCTTTAATTTTTCAAGAAGCTTTTCATTATTTTTATCATCATTTCCATGTTCACCTGCATACCTTGCCGAAAAAACTCCTGGTTCTTTATTTAAATATTCAACTTCTAGCCCAGAATCATCTGCCATAACAATAAAATCTTTCTCACCTATATTTATTAAATATTTTCTTATTTCTTCTGCTTTTTTATAAGCATTTTCTTTAAAAGTATGCCCATCCTCTACAACGTCTATATTTATGTTACATTCTCTTAGAGAATATATACTTAAATTTAAATCTTTTAATATATTTTTTATTTCACTTATTTTATGTTGGTTATTACTTGCTACTATTATCTTCAAATTCTCTTCCTCCTCAAATATAATAATATTTATACTTAATTATTACTATTTTCATCATAGCATATTAGGGGTAATACCACTATCATAATATTATTAAAAATCTCCAACAAATATTTAAAAATGAATTATTTATAAATTTTAATCTTTATAAAATAAGTCAAATTATTTTTACAAAATAATATTTATCTATATATTATTATTTAGCAATATTTAAAACTCAATTTCATATTAATAATATCAAGAATTATTTTTAAGAGGTTGATAATTTGAAATATATTGGACAATTTTTCAGAATGAATTCACTCTCAATAGAAGAAATAGAATCACAACTTTTATTTTTTTGTAGAGAATCCTTAAAACATATAGTTTTAGAATCTAGGTGTGGAATTTGCATAAATTATAAAACCTTAAAACCCTTAGCATCTGATAATTATATAGAAAATTTCAAAAACAATACACCATTGCTTTGTATATATAAAAAAGGTAAACCCAACATATATTCATCTAAGTATTCTAAAAGTTGGGACATGAGTACTTTTAAAAAAGACGTATTAATTCTTCCAAATGCTCTTATGACTTTATCTATGCTAGAAACTACTAAATACTACGATAGATTTCAAGGAATAAATAGCTCTATTTATAATATTTCAAAATTATATAAAGATTTAAGTAAAATTCAATTAGACTTTTATTATAATCATTTAAGAAATGCTGAAGGTTTTTTTGTAAATAAAAAGGATGAACGCCAAACAGAATCAAAAGAATTTAACTTTTCAGAAAAAGATGCTAGTTTTAGCTTTATAGATCAAGGATATATGATGTTGTCTTATTATTTATATTCTATTACTTGTAAAAATAATAAAGATAGTGCTGAATTTAAAAGTTTCTCTTTAGAAATTTTAGATATGTTTTTCAATCTAAAAGAAAATTTATACTCTGAATCTTTTAATAACTGTTGCAATTTATGCTTGATTTTTAATATTATGTATGAATATTCGAAGAATGAAAGATGTAAAAATCTACTTATAGATTTGAGTGAATTTACTCTTTCAAAACATACAGAAAGTACAATTTCTCTATCCAACATAGAAAACATCACTCTGCTTTCTCTCAATATGCTTCTAACTTATAAAAATACTAATATTTCTTTATTTAAAGATTCATTTAATGATATAAGTATACTTTTAAAAAATCTTTATGATGAGGAGAAATCTAATCTTAAAAAAACTAGCAATAAAAAAGATATAAAATATTATTCTAAAGAATTAGTACCTTTTTTAATAAATCTTATCGTATTCTCTTATGAAAATACTGATAGTAAATTAAATAATATCGTATCTACTTTTTATAAAAAATATTTCTCTGACTCAGGATTAATAACAAGTTTTCCAGATGCTCCACCACTTGACTCTAATGAAAGATATAAAAATTTTTCATTAAAATCAGACGACTTGCTTGATGAAGCTATGTTTAGAATCACCAATACTCTAAGTCCTAATCTAAGTGGATTAGCCCCAATATTTACAAAAAATATAGTTTACTCCACCAAAAAAAATACACTTTCAAATTCAAATATTACTTTTGATAGTTCTATAAATATGTTCTTAATCTTCTTATCACTCCACATACTAGATAAGTACAAGAATAATAATATTTTAAATAAAATAAAACAAACAACATATTCTCTTAGCGATACGAATAAGATCAATGATAATAATATAATTAATGATTACATTAGCGAAAGTATTGACTCATAAAAACTAAACTCGTACAAATATTTGAATTTAACTTTAGTCATATTTTAAAATTAACAATATTAATTTAATAGATAGCTTTAACTTAATAATCAATTTCTTTAAACATATATGATGTTGATTTTAGATAATAATTAAACTCTATGTTATTTTTTAAAGCTTAGCTTATCTAAAATCAACAATTAGCAAACAAAATTTACTTTAAATAACTTTACTTTTTATATAAATCTATATTTTAGTATACTTAAGAATTAAATTACCATTTGCATCAATATATAAATTATCTATTTTACTAGATTTACACCATAAAAAATTTTTATAATATAAAGATATTATGCTATAATCATCTCTTAAGCTTTCATTTAATTCCTCAAGAATATAATCATTACTTAACTTATAAGTATCTAAATCAAAATCATCTATATATATATCAAATTTTTTCTCTTTCAAATAATTTTCTAACTCATTATCATCTAAAAGAGTTATTTCGACTGATATATCATATTCATCTTGAAAAGTGTTTTTTATAAATTCAGATATTATTTTATTTTCAGATATATTTTTTCCTACTAACGACACTACTTTTTTTCGAGTATCTAGTTGATTTAAAAGTTGCTTAGCATTTTCTTTTAGTTTAGGTTTTTCATTTACCTCATACTCTTTAGTTAAATATAATGATTTATTTAATAAATCATTATATGCAATATCATTAACTGCCCACATACCTAAATTATATTTAATCATATAGCTATCTAATATTTCTAAAAATATCCCATCAAATAATCCCTTTCTAAATCTAATATCTGATGTTATATTATTTTCATTATTAAACACTAATACTTTTATCACATTAGATGGGTAATATTCCACTGCTGTATGCATTTCTCCCTTATCTAAAGACAATACTGGTGGAGATGATACTATATCTATATTTTCTAAGTTATATGATGCAAAATCCGCTTCAACAGATTGTTGCTCTTTTATTTTTATTTCTTCCATACTTATAGCATCATCTAAATAATAATCATTTCTTTTTAAAGTAATATCAGTTGCTGATGTATTAGATATTACATACGCACCTGTATATCGTATTTTTGAATAGTTATCCTTATAATAATTAAGAGGCTCACTTACATCTCTAAGCCTATATACAGGCTTTGACAATTTCTTTAAAAATTCTTCATCACAAGCATTTAACGTTATTACTATAGTTTTCTTGTCTGTTGCCTGTATTTTTACACTTTCAAAATCACAAACACCATTTTTATAATCCTTAGCTCCTTCAATCGTATATAATTCATCTAATTTATAATTCTCATTATCTGGAGATAAAATATATTTAAAATAATCTATAAAATCAAATGATGTTATTTTTTCCCCATTACTCCATTTGATATCCTCTCTTAACTTAAATATATATTCCAAACCATCATTACTCACTTTCCAACCTTGGCATAAAGATGGAATTACATCTCCACTCTCATTCATTTCAACTAACCCTTCAAACAATGAACAAATAACATCATTTTCTCTATCAACTGTTTCCTCACTATTTATTAAAGTTTCAGGTATTTTTTCTATGGAATAAACAAGCGCCTTTTCTTCACTTTTATAACTAACAGTTTCTTCACTATAACATCCACTTAGTACAAAAACCATCATAATAAGCATAACACTTAATCCTATTTTTTTTTGCATAATAGTAATAACTCCTAAATAGTTTTAATATCTTAAAATTATTGACTTTAATAAAATATTTAAACATTTAAAATTTAGGAAAATATCTTCTAAAAGATAAATTGCTTGAACTAAAGTTTTTGCTTAAATAAAACTTTTTATCTTTAACAACAAAATTTATGCCATCTACTAGAATTATAGGTCTATTAAAAAAAATATTATAATTTATATTATACACATCTTGAAGAAACACTCCTGTAGTTATATAATAAGCCTTTTTCGCATTATTTTTATCATAAATTTCCAAAAAATTATTATAATCTAATTTATTAACAGCTAATGTTTTGTGATACTTTACAATATATACCTTTTTTCTTCTTTTAATCTTAAAAGTAACTTCATTATTTTTTTTGCTTATTATTCTATATTTCAAGGATTTTTGATGACATTCTTCTGTTATAATTTTATTTATTTTATTTACTGAAATTCTATTTAAAAATATTAGCCCTTTTTCTATTTTATCTTTATGAAGCTTTAATATAACAGTATCTATAAAATGCAAAATCATCCCCTCCTTTTTATCTATATTTAATTATATGAATAGAACTAGTAATTATTTAATATATTCTATCCACAAATTATTTATATAAAACTTAAGGAAGGGATGATTTTACTTTAATTTATCTTCAAATTCAATTTCTGATAAAATATTTAATTTTAATAATTTTGCTTTTTCATATTTAGAACCTGCTTCTTTTCCAACTATCACATAGTCTGTCTTTTTACTTACACTACTTGAAACCTTAGCCCCTAAAGATTCTAATTTCTCTTTTATTTGCGTTCTTGAATAGTTTTCTAATGTTCCTGTAACTACTACAGTTTTACCCTCAAATTCGTTATTTGTTACAAATTTCTCTTCATATACAGGTGTAACTCCTATATTTATCATATCATCTATAATTTTTAGTATTCTCTCTTCTTTAAAAAAGTTTATTATACTATTAGCTACTATATCTCCAATATCCGCCACTTGTATAAGTTCATCAAAAGTCGCTCGTTTTATGGCATCTAAAGATTTAAATTGTTTCACTAAATCTTTAGCCGTTTTTATCCCCACATTAGGTATATTTAAAGAGTATATAAAAGATTCTAATGAACAATTTTTGCTTTTTTCTATTGCATTTAATAAATTATTAGCCTTTTTATCTCCAAATTTATCTAAACTCAATAACTCTTCATAAGTTAATCTATAAAGATCTGATATTGCTCTTATATCCAATTTTTCAAAAAGTTGTTCAGCTGTTTTTTCTGAAAACCCTTCAATATTCATTGCTTCTCTGCCAGCAAAATGAACTATAGCCTTTACCATTTGAGGTTTACACCCTAAAGAGTTTTCACAATATATATGAACTCCCTTTTCTTCTTTTATAAGATGAGAGCCACAAGCTGGGCAAACTTTCGGTGGAATTATATCTATCCCATTTTCAAAACTATCTTGTGAAATTCCCATAATTTCTGGTATAACATCATTACTTCTTCGTACAAATACCCTTGAATTTATTTTTATACCCTTTCTAGATATATCATCTATATTATTCAAAGTTGCTCTTTTAACTGTTACTCCAGCTAATTCTACTGGTTCTAATATAGCAGTTGGCGTAACCCTACCACTTCTTCCAACATTCCATTCTACATCTAAAAGCGTTGTTGTTGTCTCTTGTGCTTCAAATTTATAAGCTATTGCCCACTTAGGGAATTTCACAGTATTACCTAAAAGTTCTCTAGTTTCTATATCATCTATTGCTATAACCAATCCATCTATATCATAATTTAAATCAAATCTTATATTTTCTATATATTCTATTTCCTTCTTAATATCATCTAAGGATGTGCATACCCTTATGTATGAATCTACTGGAAACCCTTTAAATTTTAAAAATTCTAACATACTTTTGTATGTTTTAAACTTTGTATTTTTACTATATCCTATATCATAAAAAAAAGCTGATAAATTTCTTTTAACAGTTTCTGCTACATTTAAATTTCTTAAAGCTCCTGCCGCACCATTTCTTAAGTTTTTAAGAGGAATTAGAGCATCTTTATTGTATTTTTCAAAAGCTTCTTTAGTCATAAGAGCTTCTCCATGTACTTCAATAAAATCATCAAAGTCTATCTTTAAAGGAATTGATTTTATTGTTTTAATTTGCGCTGTTACATCCTCTCCTATAGTTCCAGTTCCTCTTGTTGCTCCAGTTAGCAAAACCCCATTTTCATCATATGACAAATTAACTGTTAGTCCATCAAATTTTTTAGTAACTATATACTTTAAGCTTGGAAGTTTTTTATCGGGATTTACTCTGTTATATTCATCTATAAATTTTAAATTTTTAACATGCCAATCTCTTATTTCTTCTATACTTTGAGCCTTATCTAAACTAAAAAGTTTTCCTTTATGAGCATATTTTTTGAATTCAGGAAGTATCTTATCACCAACCCTTTGAGTTGGTGAATAAGGAATCACATATCCTGTTTCTCTTTCTAAGTTTACAAGTTCATCATACTTTTTATCATATTCTTTATCCGAAACTGATGGATTTCCAAGAACATAATATTCATTAGCATATTTATTTAATTCATTAACTAAATTTTCTATTATAATTTTTTTATCCACTTTTTTCTCCTAAACTATAACAATTCTAAATGGGCAAAACTTAACATTAAGTTTTTTATTCCTTGATTATCAAAAGCTATTGTTATCTTATAATCTGCTCCAACTTTCATTGCAGTGATTATTGTTCCTTCTCCAAATTTTGAATGCTTTACTTTTCTTCCAGGAATAGCTGTTTCTGCTGTGCATAAATTTTGTTTATCCTCTTCATCAGATAAAATTTCTTTAAGTTTTTTATCAACAGCCAAAGATGATTTACTATTATATTTATTATAATGACTTCCTCTTATACTATGAGGATTAGAATATGCACTGTTTAATCTACTTCTAACCTTATCAACCTTTGAGGTTGCTTTATTTTGTTTTTGCTTGTTTGTTTCATTCATTATCATATTTTTCAAAGCTTCAGGTACTTCTTTTAAGAAATCTGATTCTTGATATGAAACAGTTCTACCAAAAACCATTCTGCTTTCAGCTGATGTCATATATAGCCTTTCTTTAGCTCTTGTTATTCCAACGTAACAAAGCCTTCTAGCCTCTTCCATTTCTTTTATCTTGTCAAAGCATCCCATACTTGGAAACATTCCGTTTTCCATTCCAACCATAAATACAACTGGAAACTCCAATCCTTTTGAACTATGAACTGTCATAAGCATAATACAATTATTCTCCTCGTCCATAGAATCCATATCTTGAACTAATGCAACTCTTTCTAGATATGCAGATAATGATTTATCCTCATTATTTTTTTCAAAATCTACAGCATCTGATACCAATTCCTTTAAGTTTTCAATCCTACTCTCATCTTCTAAGCTTTTAGACTCTTCAAGAGATTTTAAATATCCACTTTTCTCTAAAACATACTGTATAAGTTTTGAAACTGAAAGTGTTTGTGACATAACCACTAAATCTTCAATTATCTCTATAAATCTTTTTATTGGATTTATAGCTCTTGTTGTTAATCCAGGTATAAACTCAACATCAAGTAATGCATTATACAATGTACTCTCAATCTCATCTGCATGTTTTTGAATTTTTTCTATAGTAGCATCACCTATACTCCTCTTTGGAGTGTTTATAATTCTTCTTAAACTTATAGAATCTTGAGGATTAACTAAAACCTTAAGATATGCTAAAATATCTTTTATTTCCTTTCTGTCATAAAACTTAAGCCCTCCAAATATTTTATATGCAATAGCTGACCTTCTCAAAACTTCCTCAAATACACGAGATTGTGCATTAGTCCTATAAAGAATTGCAAAATCTCTATACTTTAATTCTTCTTCTTTTACAAGTTCCTTTATCTTAGATACTACAAACTCAGCCTCTAATTTATCAGAATAAGCTCTATAAATTCCTATTTTTTCTCCGTCATCTTCTTGAGTCCTTAAAACTTTTTGTTTTCTTTCACTATTATTTTTTATAACACTATTAGCCGCTTCTAGTATATTTTTCTTTGATCTATAATTTTGTTCAAGCTTAACTACAATTGCATCTGGATAGTCCTTTTCAAAATCCAATATATTTCTTATATCTGCGCCTCTCCATTCATAAATACATTGGTCATCATCGCCAACTACACATATATTTTTATATTTATCAGCTAAAAGTTTTACAAGTTCATATTGTGCCTTATTAGTATCTTGATATTCATCTATCATTATATATTTAAACTTGTTTTGATAAAATTCTAATATATCCTCATATCTCCTAAATAACTCTACAGTCTTAAATATCAAATCATCAAAATCCAATGCATTATTTTCTTTTAATTTTTTTTGATATAAAACATAAGCATCTGCTATCTTATTTTTTCTAAAATTCCCTTCATTTTCTCGTTTAAAGGTACTAGCAGTTATAAGCATATCCTTAGCTTTCCCTATTGTTGCTAATATTTCTCCATCAGTTATATCTTTTTCATTTATATTAAGTTCTTTCATTACATGCTTTATAAGAGTTTTTTGATCTGAAGTATCATATATTGAAAAATCTTTTTTATATCCTAATTTATCTATTTCTCTTCTTAAAATTCTTACACATGATGAATGGAAAGTTGATATCCACATATTATCAGCCTCATCACCAACTAAAGCTCTAACTCTATCTTTCATCTCTTTTGCCGCTTTATTTGTAAAAGTTATAGCTAATATATTGTATGGTCTTATGTTAAGCTCTGAAACCATATAAGCTATTCTATGAGTTAAAACTCTAGTTTTTCCTGACCCTGCTCCTGCTAATATAAGCACCTGTCCTTCAATTGTAGAGGCTGCAATGTATTGCTCCTTATTTAATAAGCTTTTTAAATCCACTCAAACCACTCCTTAATTTTATCTATATAGACATTATACCATACTACTTTACATTTTCCTTAACTCTATATTAATACTCATTATTATAATTATCCCTTTAAATCCAAATTTTAAAACTCAATAATAAAAAAGACTATTTGTACATTTTATAAATAGTCTTTTTTACTTATTTTTTTAGTTTTTATTTATGTACTTTTATATAAAATAAAAAACGTAACCCTTGGGGCCAGGTTACGTTAAAGCAATAAGCAATAAATAAAAAGGGGGCTATTCTTCCTTTTATTTATTCTTGCATAATAATTATATTAAATGCTAAAAAAAATTGCAATAGTTTTAAAAAACTTTCTTATATCATCTTTGAAAACAATATCAATTCTATTTTTCTTTAATTTTTATTAAAAACACTTGTTAATTTTGCAAGTTCTTCTGCAGTTATCTCTCTGTATTCCCCTTCCTCTAAACTTTCATCTAATTCTAATTCACCAAATTTTATTCTTTGAAGATATTCAACTCTTTTATTTCTAGCTATAAACATTCTTTTTACTTGATGAAATTTTCCCTCTTGAATTGTAACTTTTACCTCTGATGAGCCTTCAAAATTATTTATTATTTCAAGTTTTGCACTCATACACTTATACCCATCATCTAAAGTTATACCATCTTTAAAAGCCTTTATATCTTTCTCATTAATAGGTGCATTAATTTTGGCAAAATACACTTTATCTACATGATTTTGGGGAGAGATAAGTTTGTGATTAAGTTCCCCATCATTAGTTAAAATAAGAAGCCCTACCGTATCTTTGTCTAATCTTCCAACAGGAAATGGTTGAAATGCCTGATCTTCTGCATAAAGCAAATCAATAACTGTTTCATCTCTATTATCAAATGTTGCAGATACTACTCCTTGAGGCTTATTCATTAATAAATATATATATTTTCTATAAAATATTTCTTCTCCATTTATAACTATTTTATCTTTCTCAGGATTAACCTGCATGCCACTATCTTTTGCTAATAGCCCATTTACAGTCACCATTTTCTTTTTTATTATTTGTTTTAATTCTTTTCTTGTCCCATATCCTAAATTTGATAATACCTTATCTAATCTTTCCATAAAATTCCTCCTAAAGTTCTTTTACTTATTAATTTTATCTTATATTCAAAATTTATAAAACAAAAGAATATATTTTGTAAAAAAACTCCTTATTAAAGGAGCTTTTAAACCATGATTATATAACTTTAAATTCAAACATATCGTAATCTTCATAAGCACATTTTTTATAATGACTTTTCGCTAAAACTAAAACTCTGTAATCCCCTTCTTTAAGCGCTCTAAAAGTGTAATAATCTTTTCTACTATAATTTTGAACTAAATTCCAATCTCCATCTTTCATAATATAGTATTCATAGCAAACCTCAGTTCCACCATCACTTTCTACATTAAGTGTAATTTCTTCATTTAACTTAAATTCTTTCTTTTCTGAAATCAATCTCGTTGAGGTTATAGGCAGACAATCATTAACATAAAATTTCACTTCCTTTTTACTATCATATTCCGTTATACACTTCTTATTTTTAGCATAAATTTCAACAGTATATTTTCCTGAACATTTAGGTATAATATTTATTTTTTTGCTAACCTCATAATCAATTTCCTCAACTACTTGTTCATTTATTTTTGTTATATATTTTATTAATGTATCTTTAGTATTTTCGGTTATTATTTCTATATCCACCTTATCTCCCACCAAGAAATAACCATTAGATGGAAGTAATATATGTTCTATATTAGCTTCTAAATATTCCTTTACCCTAAAATATGAATTAGTATGAGTATCATATTCTTTCTCTGAATACTTATCCTTTATTTTTATCTCTAGCTTATATTCTCCCTCTTCCCTCGGAATAAACTCAATCCAATTCTTATCGCTATAAGCTGTACTTGCTATCACTATTTCATCTCTTGTAACTTCAAATGAATATCTAGTATTTTTTCCCCCATCTGTAATAACTTTAACATTTATAGGCTCATTTTTTATATAATTTTTTTCTTTACTAAAAACTATATCAGCTATTTTTATAGGTTTGGTTCTTTTCTTATCTATAACATAGTTTATCTGAGATAAAGTTTCGTATTCACCTTTAAATGATTCATCCTTAACCAAAAGAGTTATTAAATATTCTCCCTCTGCCTTTGCTTCCCAAAGAAATGTGGTATTTTTACTAAAACCTGAATCCTCACCTATCGGACCATCTATTTTAAATCTATATAAAAGATTTTTTCCTCCTTTTGCTAAGGCTTTTATAAGTATGTTAGACCCTATAACCTGTGGTGAATTTAAATCTGTATCAAAAGTTTTTAAGTTTATTGCTTTATATGGCTTTACTTCATAGACCATAACAGCCCTATCATCATATTCTCTATTTGAATACATATCTTTTATAAGACAAAGTAATTTATATTTTCCTGGAACTTCTTCTTCAAAAGATATGGTGTTTTTTGATGAATAATCCTGAATACTACATCCCTTTCCATCAGAATTTATTTTTACAAACTTATAAAGTGCTGTTCTATCATCTTCAAAACTACCCTTTACCTCAAAGGTCAATTGATTGTTTGCAACCATCTCTTTTGTAAGACACTTAAAATCCGTTATCTCTGGTCTTTCAAAATCACAAACTTTAAATGGTATTGTTCTAAAATCATCAAAATTATGAGTTGATTCTGGAATTTTACATTCAACTAAAAATTCAAATTCACCACTTCTATTAGCCGTATACGTAATTGTATCCTCTGGAGTATAATCTTTTATAAGCTTCCAATCCTGTTTACTGCCTATAAAATACCTAAACATAAGAGGAGATTTATATCCTTCGACTTTAATTGTTATTTTATCACCTATCTTAAACTTATTTTTTTCAATATATAAATCCTTTATAAGCTTATCATCATAATCTCCTATAGTTATACTTTGAGACACCTTATAATCAAATGGCTTCTTAGAATCTTTTCTCCTTGCTTGAGCTATTATCATATAATTTCCTTCTTCCTTTGGAACCCACTCTATATGTCCATTTTCATTTTTATCAAAATCACTTATAGTATCCCAAATTCCATCTTTACCTGCTAAAATTTTATATGTTAAAGCATCCTTAGTATTATTAGTAACTTTTATATCTACCCATTTATTATCTTTTATTATACCTTTTTCTTCTATTTCTAATAGCAAATCTCCCATGTATACCCTCCCCCAACTGTTAACAATCGATACATATATTATAAATTATATATTATTTGCCATATTATGTAAATAAAAATAAATGTTTTTTAATTTATTTGTTCCTAAATGTATAATAGTGTACTTTATTGTTAATAATAGTAAAGTGTTATAACACTATAAATCTCCTAATTTTATTATATCCATATAATAAACCATAAAAGCCTCAAATTATTTTGAGGCTTTCTAAATATTTTTATTACCTTTTATGATACTATTTATAGCTCTAGCCTTTTAATTTTATATATTTAAAAGTATTTATTTATAAAAACAAAAACTATACCAAAAATCTTGGTATAGTTTTTAAAACATATTAAATTTATAAACTTCTTTAATATTAAATTAAAGTCTATCTTCTAAAGTTTTCTTTAAATCTTCATATCCTGGTTTTCCAAGAAGAGCAAACATATTTTTCTTATATGCTTCAACTCCTGGTTGATTGAATGGGTTTATATTCATTATATAAGCACTCACACCACAAGCTTTCTCAAAGAAATAAACTAATCTACCAAAGTAGTATGGACTTATTTCTGGAACATTAACAACTAAATTTGGAACTTCTCCATCTGAATGTGCTAAAAGTGTTCCTTGAAATGCTTTTTTATTTACGAAATCAATAGTTTTTCCAGCTAAAAAGTTTAATCCATCAGCATCATTTTCAGTTTTTTCTATTACTATTTCTTTTGAAGCTTTTTCTATATTTATTACTGTTTCAAAAAGATTTCTTCTTCCTTCTTGGATATATTGTCCCATTGAATGCAAATCAGTTGAAAAATCTACAGCTGCTGGGAATAATCCCTTACCATCTTTTCCTTCTGATTCTCCAAATAATTGTTTCCACCACTCATTAAAGAAATGAACGCTTGGCTCATAATTTACTAATATTTCTATAGCTTTTCCTTTATTATATAATGCATTTCTAGCTGCTGCATATTTATAACAAACATTTTCTTTTAATGATGGATTAGAGTATTCCTCTCTTGCATCTTGTGCTCCTTCCATCATTTCATCTATATTAATTCCAGCTGCTGCTATTGGAAGTAATCCTACAGCTGTTAAAACTGAATATCTTCCTCCAACATCATCAGGTATAACAAAAGTTTCATAACCTTCTTCAGTCGCTAAACCTTTTAATGCACCTCTTTTAGCATCTGTTGTTGCATATATTCTCTTCTTAGCTTCTTCTTTTCCATATTTCTTTTCCATGTATTCTTTTAAAACTCTAAATGCTATAGCAGGTTCTGTTGTAGTTCCTGATTTAGATATAACGTTTAAGCTTATATCTTTTCCTTCTAAAACATCTAATAATTCAGATAAATAAGTTGAACTTATATTGTTTCCTGCATATACTATAGCTGGAGTTTTTCTTTCTGCTTTAGATAACATATTATTGAAGTTATGAGTTAACATTTCAATTGCAGCTCTAGCTCCTAAGTAAGATCCACCAATTCCTATAACCACTAAAACATCTGAATCATCTTGTATTTTCTTAGCTGCTTTTTTTATTCTTGCAAATTCTTCTTTATCATAATTTACAGGTAAATCAACCCATCCTAAAAAATCATTTCCAGCACCTGTCTTATTGTGTATCTTATCATGTGCCATATTCACAGCTTCTTGCATATAAGCTATTTCATGATCCTTTAAACTTAAATCTGCTTTTGATAAATCAATAGTTAATCCTTTTCTCATTAGATGTTGCCCTCCAAAATATAAAATTTAAATATTTTTATTAATAATCAGTATATTATTGCTTAGGAAAACATTTTTTCCATAAGAATATTATATCATAAATTTTTATGCATGTTTATTACTAAGTAGTTAATTATATTATTTTTCAATCTATTCACATATAAATACAGTATACCTCGTCAATACAATTTTAAACATAAAAAATCTAGTACACCTAATCATAGATATACTAGACCTTTATTTATATAAATGTGATTTTTTTGGCTAAGTTATTTTTTATTCCCATTCAATAGTTGCTGGTGGTTTAGAAGTTACATCATAAACTATTCTATTAACTCCTTTAACCTCATTAACTATTCTTCTAGAAACTTTATCTATAACCTCATATGGTATATGAGCAAAGTTTGATGTCATACCATCTGATGATGTTACAGCTCTTAATCCTACAGTGTGGCAATAAGTTCTTTCATCTCCCATAACACCAACTGATTGTATATTAGGTAAAACTGCGAAGTATTGCCATATTTCACTTTCAAGTCCTGCTAAAGCTATTTCTTCTCTAAATATAGCATCTGCTTCTCTAACTATTTCAAGTTTTTCTTCATTAACTTCACCTAAAACTCTTATAGCTAATCCAGGACCTGGAAACGGTTGTCTCCAAACTAAGTGATGAGGTATTCCAAGCTCTTCACCAACTGCTCTAACTTCATCTTTAAATAATTCTCTTAAAGGTTCTATCAAAGAAAATTCTATATCTTCTGGAAGTCCTCCAACATTGTGATGACTCTTTATAACAGCTGAAGTTCCAGTTCCACTTTCAACAACGTCTGGATATATAGTTCCTTGAACTAAAAAGTCTATTTGCCCTAATTTCTTTGATTCTTCTTCAAATACTCTTATAAACTCTTCACCTATTATTTTTCTCTTTCTTTCTGGATCAGAAACCCCTGCAAGCTTTCCTAAGAATCTATCTTGAGCATTTACTCTTATAAGATTCATATCAAAGCCTTCTCTAAATATCTTTTCGACTTCATCTCCTTCATCTTTTCTAAGTAGACCATGATCAACAAAGATACAAGTTAATTGCTTTCCAACTGCTTTATGAACTAAAACAGCAGCAACTGATGAATCAACTCCACCAGATAAAGCACAAATAAGCTTCTTATCTCCTACAACTCTTTTTATTTCAGCTATCTTTTCTTCTGCAAAAGATGCCATTGACCAAGATGGTTCTAAATCACATATATTAAGAACGAAATTTCTTAACATATCTTTACCAAATGGAGTATGCTCAACTTCTGGATGGAATTGAACTCCATAAAGTTTCTTTTCTTCATTAGCTATAGCAGCTACTGGACATACATCTGTATGTGCTATTATTTTAAATCCTGCTGGTGCCTCTGCTACGTAATCAGTATGACTCATCCAACAAACTTCTTCTTTTTCTATTCCTTTAAATAATTTAGATGAATTATCTAAATTCACATGACTTTTTCCATATTCTCTAACTGGTGCAGTATCAACTCTACCACCTAAAAGGTGAGACATTAATTGTTGTCCATAGCATATTCCAAGAACAGGCACACCTAATTCAAACACTTCTTTTTCTATTTGAGGTGTATCTTCTCCATAAACTGAGTTAGGACCTCCAGTAAATATTATTCCTTTAGGATTTTTATCTTTTATTTTTTCTATTCCATAGTTATATGGTACTATCTCGCAATAAACACCAAATTCTCTAACTCTTCTAGCTATAAGTTGGTTATATTGTCCACCAAAATCAATAACTAATACTAAATCTCTCAAAGTGTATCCTCCGTTAATTTTAAAATTTTATCTAATTTATCTTACCACATAGGCTATTGATTTACACTATAGTTTGGCGCTTCTTTAGTTATATTTATGTCATGAGGATGACTTTCTCTTATTCCTGAAGATGTTTGTGTAACAAAAGTAGCATTTTCATATAAATCTTCTAAAGTAGCCGCTCCTAAATATCCCATACCTGATCTTATTCCTCCAAGTAATTGGTATATTGTATCTGCAACATGACCTTTATATGCTATTCTTCCTTCAACTCCCTCTGGAACAAATTTCTTAGTTCCATTTTGGAAGTATCTATCACTTGAACCTTTTTCCATAGCTCCTAAAGAACCCATACCTCTATAAACTTTATAACTTCTTCCTTGATAAATTTCCATTTCTCCTGGCGCTTCTTCACAACCTGCAAATAATGAACCCATCATTGCAACTTGTGCACCACCTGCTAATGCTTTAACTATATCTCCTGAATATTTTAAACCACCATCTGCAATTACTGGAGTTCCTGTTTTTCTAGCTTCTTCAACACAGTCCATAACTGCTGTTAATTGTGGTACACCAACACCTGCAACTATTCTTGTAGTACAAATTGAACCTGGTCCTATTCCTACCTTTACACAGTCTGCTCCGGCCTCTACTAAATCTCTAACTGCTTCTGCTGTAGCAATATTTCCTGCTATTATTTGAAGATTTGGATATTTAACTTTTATCTTTTTAACTCCTTCTAAAACCCCTTTACTGTGTCCGTGAGCTGTATCTAAAGTTATAACGTCAACTTGAGCTTTTGCTAAGGCATCAACCCTTTCCATCATGTCTTTTGTTATACCAACTGATGCTCCACATAATAATCTGCCCTTAGCATCTTTTGCAGCATTTGGGAACGCTTTAGCTTTCTCTATATCCTTTATTGTTATAAGCCCCTTTAAGTTATTATCATCATCAACTAAAGGTAATTTTTCTATTTTATGTTGTCTAAGAATTTGTAAAGCCTCTTCTAAACTAGTTCCTTCTTTAGAAGTTACTAAAGGTGCCTTTGTCATTACCTCTGAAATTTTTTTATTATAATCTGTTTCAAAAACGATATCCCTATTAGTTATAATTCCAACTAACTTACTTCCTTCAGTTACAGGAACACCTGATATTCTATATTGTGCCATAAGGTCTAAAGCCTCATTAACTGTATGATTTGCAGTTAATGATATTGGATCTGTTATAACTCCATTTTCTTGTCTTTTAACTCTATCAACTTCTCTAGCCTGTTCTTCTATAGTCATATTTTTATGGATTATACCGATACCACCTTCTCTTGCAATTGCTATAGCCATTTTAGATTCTGTTACAGTATCCATACTTGCACTCATAAGAGGTATGTTTAATGTTATAGATTTTGTTAATTTAGTTTTTAAACTCACTTCATTAGGTAAAACTTCAGATTTGTTAGGAACTAATAATACATCATCAAAGGTATAAGCTTGTTTTAATATTCTTGCCATTTTTTTCACTCTCCATTACTATTTTTAATATCCATATTTGTTAAAAGAATAGATAATATTACCGATTTTAATAAAATTATAAACTCAATGTCTTTTGCTAAATCATCTTTATTATTAACTTACTATTTATTACATAAAAATAAATATTAAAAAATCAAAAAAGACGTATTAACTCTATAGTGAAGTTAATACGCCCAAAACTATTCAAAAACGCTTTAGACTATATTAAATTCACTCATAGACGGAATTTTAAGGTTTCCGGTAGAGACACCCTGCCATATTCAGGGTTTATACGAGCGATTTATTTTATCATTAATTTTTTTAATTATAATTCATGATATAAAAGTTGTCAACGACTGTAATTGTATTCATTTATATTCATAATATTTGTATAAATTTATTTTTAATCACTCGTTTTTTATATACAATTAATAAAAATTATAATTTTTATTATGTTTTTTATTAATTTTTATCTAATATTATTAATCGGTACATATATTACCCACACTTACAACGATATTACTTCCTCCTTTGTTAACAGAAATTTTATATAACTCATCATTATTACTTCTAGGAGGTTTTACATCATTTAAAGCACTATTTAAAGTCTTAATTTTGTCTGAATTTTTATCTAGCCCATTAATACCTTTATTTTCACCAGTCGCATTATAAGTTAAGTTTACTGTCTGCTTTGATGCATCTATAGTTTCATCTATGACAAACGTAGTTATAATTCTTTTTATTGCCTCACAACTTTGTTTATCTACCTTCTCATTAACACTAGTTTTAATAGATGTAAAATTAGGAACTGCAATAAATGTCATTGTAGCTATTATAGCCAAAACTACCATAAGTTCAACTAAAGTAAATCCTTTCTTTCTTTTTATTAAATTAATATTTTTCATATAAACCTCCCATACCAAAGTGATTTTAATTTCATAAATTTTATATTTATTAACTAGAATATTGCTTTATATAAAATTAAATTATTTATGTTTTATAGATATTAATTTCAAGTAATACATTATCTTAGTTAAAAGGTGAGCAAAGATAAATAATAATTAATTATATCTTCATAAAAAATGACAGATACAAATGTCGCTATAGACATATATGGAACAAATGCAACATATTGTTGCCTATTTTTTTTAATATATTTTATAATGGCTACACAGGATACTAATAATATTGATAAATACATACTTAAAAACACTACTCTCAATTCTAAATACAAACTTAAAATTAAAAATATCTCCAAATCTCCATAACCAATTCCATCAATTTTCTTTATCTTTTTAACTATAAACATAATCCCGTATATTAGAAATAATGGAATTATTACTTTTAAAAACATTGATAATATTTCTTTACCATTTAAAATATCTAAAATAAAAAACAATACTCCACTAACTATCCCAATTATTGAAACATTAAAAAAAACGTATTGAGTATTGTAATCAATAAAAGACGACACCATGAGAATAGAGAACAATAAGCCATATTTAATAAAATTTAATGAAAAATTAAAATATTTAAGCAATACTACAAACATAATTCCTGTTAAAATTTTTATTATGACATGCTGTATCCCTATGTTTTTATTACAGTTCTTACACTTTCCTCTTAAATTTAAAAAACTTAATAATGGAATTAAATTGTAATATTTTAACTTACTATTATAATTATTACAACAATAATTAGGATATAAGACACTTTTTTCTTGTGGTATTCTATCTACGCAAGTACTAAAAAAATTTCCCAAAACCATTCCATAATAAAATACAAATATATATTTCAAAAGAATTCTCCTCTTATCTCTTTTATATTAAATATTGACACATATATCATTTCATATTCACTACATAAAAAAAATAATGCTTGCAATACATTTCTTGCAAACATTATTTTATAAATTTTATAATCCCAAAATATTAGGTATAAATAAACTTATTTGTGGTATAAATGTTACTAACATTAAAACTGTAACTATAGCTACGTAAAAAGGTAACATGTGTTTTATTACATTTTCTATCTTAGTTTTTCCAACTTTACAACCTACAAACAATGTATTTCCAACAGGCGGTGTAATATTTCCTATACAAAGATTAAATACTAGCATTATACCAAATTGCACTGTGTCCATTCCAAAATTTTGTGCTATTGGTAATAATATTGGTGTAAATATTAAAATAGCTGGAGTTAAATCCATAAATGTTCCTACTACTAACAATAAAATATTCATTGCTAATAATATTAACACTTTACTACTTGAAATTCCCAAAATAAACTCTGTTATTATAGTTGGAATATTAGTAAAAGCAAGAACCCATGACATTATTGATGAAGCTGCTATTAAAAATATTATTGTTCCCGTCATTTGAACTGATGACATAAGTATTCCCTTTATATCTCTTAATTTTATTGTTCTATAAAATACAAATGCTAATAAAAATGAATATACAACTGCTATTGCAGCAGCTTCTGTTGCTGTAAAAATTCCACCTAAAATTCCACCTAAAATTATAACTATTAACGATAAACTAGGAATTGCATCCCAAAGAACCTTACCAACTATTTTTGCCGTTAATTTATCCCTTTTTACTGTATAGTTATTTTTCTTAGCTAAAATGTAAGCAACAACCATAACACTGACACCCCAAAGAATTCCTGGAATATATCCAGCCATAAATAAAGCTGCCACTGATGTACCTCCGCTTACAAGCGAATATACAATTAATGAATTACTTGGAGGTATTAATAGTCCTGTAGGAGCTGATGATATATTAACAGCTGCACTATAGTCTACATCATATCCTGCTTCTTTTTCAATAGGAGCCATCGTTCCACCAATTGCTGCACAAGCCGCAACACCCGAACCGCTTATAGAACCAAATAACATATTTCCAACAACATTTGTATGTGCCAAAGAACCGGGAAGTTTTCCTGCAAGTAATTTAGCTACATTTACAAGTCGTATCGCTATCCCTCCTGAATTCATTATATTCCCTGCAAGAACGAAAAAAGGAATTGCAAGAAGTGAAAATGAATTTATTCCTGTAAATATACGTTGAGATGCTGTAAATACAGCATTCTCCCATGGAAGTGCTGCTAAGACACCTATGACCGAAGATATTCCTATCGTTACAGCTATCGGCACTCCCACAATAAGTAATACAGCAAATACTACTAAAAGCAATAATCCAGTTGTTAATGCTAAACTCATTACTTTTTACCTCCTACTAACAATTCATTTTTAACACCTTTCACCTTTAAATTTATTAAATTAGATTTTTTCTTTTTAAGATTAGTAAAGTCTTTTTTTAAGCTTATCAAATTTAATAAATTGTATGCACACGTAAACAATCCCGAGAATGGTAATGCTAAATATATATACCCCATAGGAATTTGTAATGATGATGATGCTTGTGCCATAGATAAACTACACATTTTAAACCCACCAAAAATTAACACAAGTGCTGAAAATCCTAAAATCACAATCTCAGCAAAAATTTTTAACTTTATTTTATTACTTTCACTAAATTTATCAAGAATAAAAGTAACTTTCATATGATCTTGCTTACCAAAAACATAAGCTGCTGCAAATAGAGATGTCCAAACAAATGCTATAAGCGTTAATTCTTCTGTAGCAGTACTTGGATTATTTAAAATATAACGCGATATTACTTGCCATGATGCAGTAAGTGTCATTAGAACTAATAATGTACAACAAATAGTTTCTAAAAATTTATCAAGAATTTTTCTTAAACCACTCATTTTATTTCTCCCCTTAATAATTAATTAAAATTTTATTTATGATTATTTTATTCTTCTGTCTCTTCTAAAACACTATCCTCTTCATATTCTTTGGCTTTTGCAACTTCAATTCCCTTTGCTTTTATTTTATCGTATATAACCTTCATATTCTCATCCTGAGTATACTCTGCATGTAAATCAGCCATTTTATCTTGAAATGGTTTTACATCAGGATAATAAAATTCAACGCCCATTTTTTCTGCTGTAACCTTAGCCTCTTCTACACTCTGTTCCCATTTTTTAATTTCCCATTCATTTGCAAGATTTGCTGCCTCTATAAATATTTGTTTTTCTTCGTCAGTAAGTCTGTCTAGTAGACTTGTACTAATAATTAAAATATCTGGCAACATAGCATGCATATTGTATGAATACACCTTGGCAACTTCGCCATGCTTATTATTAACAAGAGCTAACTCGTTATTTTCAGCTCCATCTATAACACCTTGTTGTAAACCTGTATAAACCTCTCCAAATGACATTGGTGTTGGTGACGCTCCTAACGCTTGCAACATTTTTACATTCGTTGGACTTGTTTGAACTCTTATCTTTAATCCCTTTAAATCATCTGGTGTTTGTATAACTTTATTTTTAGTATAAATGTTTCTAACCCCTGCATCGAACCAAGTTAATCCTACAAATCCACTACTCTCTGTTGAATTAAATACTTCTCCCATAATATTTTCATCATTCATAACAGCATGATAATGCTCAATACTGTCCATTATATATGGGAGATTAAACACTGTATATGCACTATTAAATGCTTCAAGAGCTCCAAGTCCCGCAACAACCATATCTACTGCTCCTGTTTGTGTAAGTTCAATCGTTTGTGTTTGTGGGCCTAATAATTCATTAGGAAATATTTGAACGTCTATATTATTATTTGTTTTTTCTTCTATATACTTTTCTAATTCAAGTAAAGCACCATGTATCGGATGATTTTCATTTTGAACGTGTGCTACCCTAACAACCCTTTTAGCTGTATTACTTTCAGCATTCGTACTAGACGTTTGACACCCTACAAATCCTAATGAAAATGTACTAACTACACTAATAATTAATAACTTAGCTATTAATCCCCTTTTTTTCATAACTTTCCCCTTTAAAACAATATGTTATTTTCAAAAACTCACCTAATACCCTTTTAGTTAATAAATTAAAAGAATATAAACCCAATTATTTATTAATATCATTTTGTCAACCTTTACATAAAACATTGACTTTTAACATCAAACATTTTATATTTAATCCTCCCCCTTTATAAATATATATTAAATACTTATAAGTAAATTATATTATATTTTTAAAACATTTACATATTTTCTTGTCGACAAATATTTCACAATTTATTATTATAAATGCTTAAATCATATATTATTTTTATATAACAATTCTATTGTCTATCAATCAAATTAAAAAATTATATTAAAAAAGCATATCTTTTAAAGTTTTAGAAAACCTAAATACTTGAAAAGATATGCTATTAACACTACTCTTTAATTTAATGCACTAATCCTGCGCTTTATTTTAGTACATTCCTTCCATTCCACCCATTGCTGGATTTGGCATTGGAGGATTTTTTTCAGGAATATCAACTACAGCAGCTTCTGTTGTTAAGAATGTTGAAGCAACTGATGCTGCATTTTGAAGTGCTGATCTTGTAACTTTTGTTGGATCAACTATTCCTGCTTTAATCATGTTTTTGTATTCATTTTTTAAGGCATCATATCCCATGCCTTGTTCACTATTTCTTACTTTTTCTATTATAATAGAACCTTCAACCCCTGCATTATGAGCAATTTGTCTCATTGGTTCTTCTAAAGCTCTAACTATTATATTTATACCTACTTGAACATCAGCTACATCAGAAGTTAACTCAGCTACTTTATTTATAACATTCACATAAGCTGTTCCACCACCTGGAACTATACCTTCTTCTATCGCAGCCTTTGTAGCAGCTAAAGCATCCTCTATTCTTAATTTTCTTTCTTTAAGCTCTGTTTCAGTTGCTGCTCCAACCTTTATTACTGCTACACCACCTGCTAATTTAGCTAATCTTTCTTGTAATTTTTCTTTATCAAATTCAGAAGTTGTTTCCTCTATTTGCATTCTTATTTGATGAACTCTATTTTTAATTTCTTCTTTGTTTCCTCTGCCATTTACAACTGTTGTGCTTTCTTTAGTTACTTTAACACTTTCAGCTTCCCCAAGCATTTCCAATGTAGTTTCTTTTAAATCTCTTCCAAGTTCTTCTGAAATTACTGTACCACCTGTTAAAATAGCTATATCTTGTAACATTTCTTTTCTTCTATCACCAAATCCAGGAGCTTTAACAGCAATACATGTAAATGTTCCTCTTAATTTATTAACAACTAGTGTTGCCATAGCTTCTCCTTCAATATCTTCAGCTATGATTAAAAGTTTTCTTCCGTTTTGAACTATTTGCTCTAATAGTGGTAATATATCTTGAATATTAGTTATTTTCTTATCTGTTATTAAAATATATGGATTATCTAATTCAGCTTCCATTTTTTCTGTATCAGTTACCATATAAGCTGAAACATACCCTCTATCAAATTGCATACCTTCAACAACATCAAGTTCTGTTTCCATAGATTTTGATTCTTCAACCGTTATAACGCCTTCATTACCTACTTTCTCCATAGCATCTGCAATTAGCTTACCTACATTTTCATCTGCCGCAGAAATTGCTGCAACTCTTGCTATGTCCTCTTTACCCTCTATTGGTTTAGATATAGATTTAATCTCCTCTACTGCTTTATCTACTGCCATTTTTATTCCACTTCTTATAAGCATTGGATTTGCACCAGCAGTAACATTTTTTAATCCTTCTCTCATTATAGCTTGAGTTAAAAGAGTAGCTGTAGTTGTTCCGTCTCCTGCTACATCATTAGTCTTTGTTGCAACCTCTTTAACAAGTTGTGCTCCCATATTTTCATATGCATCTTCAAGTTCTATTTCACGTGCTATAGTTACACCATCATTTGTTATAAGTGGTGAACCAAATTTTTTATCTAATATAACGTTACGTCCCTTTGGTCCTAAAGTTACTTTAACGGTATTAGCTAGCTTATCAACACCCTCTTGCATAGCTCTTCTTGATTCTTCACCAAATAATATTGTTTTAGCCATAAATAAAAAACCTCCATTTACTTTAATTTTATTTTTAAATTTTAATTACTCTACAATCGCTAATATATCATCTTGTTTTAAAATTGTATATTCATTACCTTCTACCTTGACTTCTGTTCCTGAATATTTTGAGTATAAAACCTTATCCCCTACTTTTACTTCCATTTCTACTCTTTTCCCATCAGACATAGCTCCAGGTCCTACCGCTACAACTTGAGCTTCTTGTGGTCTTTCTTTAGCTGCACCAGTTAAAACAATACCGCTTTTTGTTGTCTCCTCAGCTTCTAATTTTTTTATAACAACTCTATCTCCAAGTGGTTTGATATTCATTCAGAACTCCTCCTCAAATTTACAAATTAAACATAAAGTTTTTAGCACTCACTAATCAAGAGTGCTAATATTTAATATTATAATAGACAATTTATGAATTAATTTCAACAGTAAAGATTTGCATTTTATTAATTTAAATCTTTATTTTTAATTAAATCCATTGATTATCTCCTATTATCTTATCTTTACTCTATTTTTCTATTTAAAAGAAAATTAATAATTTTATTATATTTTTTGTAAATTATGTTAATAATATTATTATTAATTTTTAACAACGATTAACAAACATAAAAGTTTATAATCTTTAACAACTATTTCTATTTATACTAATCATATTAATTTATTATTACTAAATAAAAAATTTTTATTTATAAATTTTATCTTATGTACAAAAGGAGAATTAATTTTGATAAAAAAAATTGGATTTATAATATATTTATTTATTTCATCAATATTATTTTCTATTATTTTGGTTTTGAATTCATCAATACTTATACACAAATTATTTGTAAAATCTACAAATTTAAACCTAAAAATAAACTTATCTTCTAAATATATATGCTCAGATTATAAAAATATTATAAACTATTTAAGATTTCCTTGGATAAACAATTTAGAATTAGATTACTTTTCTATAAGTAATACTGCCTATATTCATTTTCAAGAAGTAAAAAATATTTTTTCAATAATTTTTACAATTGCTTTTATTATTATCTTTATCTCAATAATCCTCTACTATTTTTATGAAAAATCATTTTTTATGAATTTAATTAAAAATTTTAATTATTATTTTTATTTTATTATTTTATTTATTTTCATTCTTTTTATTTCCTTGTTCACTAATTTTTCTTCATCTTTCACTATTTTTCATAATATATTATTTAACAATAATTACTGGATTTTTAATCCGATAAAAGATTCTGTAATATTAATCTTCCCTGAGGAATTTTTTATGATATGTGTATATTTTATATTAGCAATCATTTTACTTATTTCTTTTATATTAAAACTATATTATCATAAGATAAAAATAAAAAAGGGATTTTAAAATTTAATCCCTTTTTCTCTAGCATAATAAAAAAGATACTGTTGAGCAAACCCTGACAATTCCCCAAATTTTTCTCTAGCAAATACCCTTATTTTATTTAATGATGTATCATTAGCTCCATAAAAATGAATCATTGCTCTTTTTACCCATATATCTACAGGAAATGCAGAATATTTTTGCATAGAAAATAACATTATACAATCAGAAACTTTTGCACCAATTCCCTTAAATTCTTGAAGTGCTTTATGGCAATCATTATCTGACATATTTTTTATTTTTTCTAAATCATATTTTTCTAGCAACTCCTCAATAATTTCTTTTGATTCATCCAATTTTTTTTCTTTAGCAAGGTTGCACATATATATCTTATTTGTTGTATCTACTATATATTTACTTCTAAAAGAGCCTCCTAAATTTTTTATTTCCTCTACACTAGCTTTAGAAAGCTCTTCTATTGTTGGAAAAGCATAATATATCTTTCCTTTATAGTCTAATTTTTTCCCATAAGCTTCACATATATTATTTATCGTTTTTGATATTACAGGTATACTATTTCTAGCTGATATTATATATGATATTACAAGTTCAAAAGGATCCTGATTTAAAATTCTTATTCCATATCCATATTCGAGTGCAACTTTTAAAATTTCATCTTGAGATAAAATGTCTTTTATTTTTGAATAATCTCTCTCTAAATCAAAATATTTAATCCATATATTTTTAAAATCTTCTTCACTTGCATTATATATAGTTACTGTATCATCCTCTTGAAGAACTTCTATAACTCTTCCATAAGCCACTCCAATATAATTATTTTCTTTTTCTTTTTTCCACCTAAAACATTGTCCACACTCACAAATTTGCTTTATATTAAAGTTTTTAATATTATTTATTACTACTTTGTTATCTAAATAGTGTATATCTAATCCCATTTCACTATATTTTTCCTTTCACGTTCAATTATCCTTGCTAAAATTTTTCCTGCCTCTTCTAAAATGTAAATACATCTTCTATCATCATTCTTTTTATATCTTTCCTTAAGTTCATCGCATTTATACGTTTTTAAAGTTTCATGAAACCTTTGCATAAATTCTTTTGTAAGTTCTTTAACTATGACACTTTCATGACCTCTATCCTTTGTAAACATAATACCTATCGTTGCTACTGCTCCAGAAGCTACCCCACAAACTCCCTCTATCGCCATTCCTCCACCAAATCCTGCCATTATTTTAAATTCTCTTTTAGAAAGCCCTAAATCGTATTCTTCATTAGCAGCATAAAGCATACACTCAGCACAGTTTAAATCATATTTTTTATCCCAATATTTATTTATTAAATCTATTAACATCTTTCTTTTCCTTCTCTATATTAAACTTCTTCAAATTCAACATCTATTGCATCTTTATTATTAATATCTATATTACTTTTCTTGTATGAACCACTTTTTGAATTTCTTGTTTTATAATAACCCTTATTATAATTATTACTGTTAGCTTTATCATGAATGTTTCTATTGTTTAAATCATTAAATTCTTTAACAATTTTATACCCAACCTTTGCAGTATCTATGGTTTCTTTTGCCATATGCACAACATCTTTAGCAGTATTAATATATTTTTTAGTATTAACTTTTAAAACATTATATTTTTCTTTAATTTTATTTACCATTTAATAAAACCTCCCTAAAAAAATAGGTTTATAAAACAAAAATAATGCAATTATTAATGTTTTATATATTATACACCAATAATTACACTATTCAAATATACAAAAAAACTACTTAATACCGTTTCCTCTTAAATATTTATCTATAGCTTTTGCAGCTTTTTTTCCAGCCCCCATAGCCAATATAACTGTAGCTGCACCAGTTACCGCATCTCCTCCTGCAAATACACCATTTATTGAAGTTTGCCCTGTTTCTTCACACGCTACAATACATTGCCCCTTACTTACATTTAATCCCTTAGTATTAGATGTAATAATTGGATTAGGTGATGTACCTATGGACATTATCACAGTATCGACATCTAAAATAAACTCAGATCCTTCAATCTCTACTGGTCTTTTTCTTCCTGAACTATCCGCACCCTTAAGTCTCATTTTTACACATTTCATTGCCTTAACCCAACCTTTATCATCTTGTATTATTTCAATTGGACTAGTTAAAACTTTAAAGTCTATTCCTTCTTCCTTAGCATGATAAATCTCCTCAGCTCTAGCTGGAAGTTCATCTTCGCTTCTTCTATAAACTATTGAAACTTTCGCTCCAAACCTTAATGCAGTTCTTGCTGCATCCATCGCTACATTTCCTCCGCCAACTACCGCTACTTTTTTCCCAATTTTTATAGGAGTATCATAATTTTCATCAAAACCTTTCATTAAATTATTTCTAGTTAAAAATTCATTAGCAGAAAAAACCCCATTAGCATTCTCTCCTTTTATTCCCATAAATTTAGGAAGTCCTGCCCCTGACCCTATAAATACAGCTTGAAATCCTTCTTCAAAAAGTTTTTCAATACTAACCGTTTTTCCAACAATAACGTTTGTTTCTATCTTTACACCTAATTTTTTTACATTCTCTATTTCATGTTTAACTATCTTATTCTTAGGCAATCTAAATTCTGGTATACCATATACTAAAACTCCACCAGCTTCATGTAAGGCTTCAAATATAGTTACATTATATCCAAACTTAGCCAAATCTCCAGCACAAGTAAGACCTGATGGTCCACTTCCAACTATAGCAACTTTTTTATTATTTTTATTTATATCATACGTTATTGAAATATTATTCTCTATCATATAATCCGCAACAAATCTTTCTAATTTTCCAATCGCAAGCGCTTCGCCTTTTAATCCTAAAGCACATTGACTTTCACATTGAAGTTCTTGCGAACAAACTCTACCGCATATTGCTGGAAGTGATGATGATTTCCCTATTATTTTAGCAGCTTCTTCTATATCTCCAATTTTAATTTGTTTAACAAACTCTGGAATATCTATATTCACTGGACATTTTTCCTTACATTTAGCCTTTTTACATCCTAAACATCTGTTAGCTTCAAGCAGTGCTTCTTCTTTACTATACCCTAAGCATACTTCCTCAAAATTTTTAACTCTAATTTTAGAATCTTGTTCTCTCAAGGGAATTCTTTTAGAATTTATCATTATTTATCACCTCCACACATTCCACATCCCCCACTATGAGTTTTTCCCTCAATATTTTTTAAATATTTTTTTCCTTCTTCAGTTTTATATATGCTTTGTCTTTTCATTGCTTCATCAAAATCTATTTTATGAGCATCAAACTCTGGACCATCAACACATGCAAATTTAACCTTTCCTCCAACAGTTACTCTGCAAGCACCACACATACCTGTCCCATCAAGCATTATTGGATTTAAACTCACAACCGTAGGAATATTCAATTTTTTTGTAAGACGTGCTACAAATTTCATCATTACCATAGGTCCAATGGCAACCACTAAATCGTATTCTTTATTTTTAATATTTACTAAATCATTTATTTTATCTGTTACAAGTCCCTTCATTCCATATGAACCATCATCCGTTGTAATATAAAGATTACCTACCTCATTTTTAATTTCATTTTCAAAAATTAACATATCTTTATTTTTAGCCCCAATAATGACATCTGCTTTTATCCCTTTAGAATTTAACCATTTAACTTGAGGATAAATTGGTGCAACTCCAACACCTCCAGCTACGAAAAGTATCCTTTTATTTTTTAAACAACTTATATCTTCATTTACAAATTGTGATTCAACACCTAAAGGTCCAACAAAATCTCTAAAATAATCACCTTTATTAAGCAATGACATTCTTCTAGTTGATTCACCAACAACTTGAAACACTATTGTTATTGTTTTTTTATCCTCATCATAATTACATATAGTTAAAGGTATTCTTTCCCCTTTTTCATCTATCTTAGCTATTATAAATTGTCCTGGTTTTGCAGCTTTAGCTACTCTAGGAGCTTTTATATTCATAAAATAAATACTTTCAGCTAATTGTTTCTTCTCAACTATTTCATACATGCAATTCCCTCCAAATAATTCACAAGCTAATACTTTATTTTATAAAAGTTTAAAGTACAATAAATATTTTTCAGCAAACATTTAAACTCCACAAAATTTAAAAACTGATAACTCTACTTAACTCTATTAATTCATTTAGATAATAATTACAATTTATTTTAGTTTATATTTTAAAATTTACTTTTAATTTAATTAATTAAATTCACTATTTATTTTATTAAAATATCTATATTTTTATTTTTTTAGTTATTTATATAAATATTTTTTTAATTTTTAGTTATAAAGTTAACAAAATAAACAAAAAAAATGAAGTATTTTGTATAATACTTCATTAAAAATATATTATGTTAAATTCAACGAAATTATTTATCATTTAATTGATATACTAATGTGTATAAGCTTTCACTTAAATGAACATTTTCTACTGTAACATCTTCAGGAACATCTAAATCAACAGGGGCAAAATTCCATATAGCTTTTATTCCACCTCTTAATACCTCGTCACAAACCCTTTGAGCACTAATTCTAGGCACACATATTATAGCTATATCTATTTTATTTTCTTCCAAAAACTTTGGTAAATCATCAATATCTCTTATAGCGACATCTCTTATTTTAATTCCAAGCATTTTAGGATTTGCATCAAATATACCTGTTAATTCAAAACCAACTTTATCAAATTTGGTATAATTAGCAATTGCTTGCCCTATATTCCCAGCCCCTATTATTACTGTATTATACCTTTTATCAAGCCCTAAAATTACTCCAATTTCATTATATAGGTCTTTAACATTATATCCATAACCTTGTTGCCCAAAATCACCAAAACAATTTAAATCTTGACGTATTTGAGATGCAGTAAAACCTATTTTTTCACTTAATTCTTTCGAAGATATTCTATCAACATCATTATTTATAAGCTCTTGAAGATATCTATGATACTTAGGTAATCTTTTAATTACAGCCATAGATATATTTTTCTTTTTCTCTATCACAATTAAACACCTCTTTTACATTATTTTTATAAAGCTTATTTTGCAAACTTTGTTATAAATTTATTTATCCTATTTCTATTTTATCATATTTACATAAAATTTATCTATATTTTAACATTACTTATAACTTTATGTTATAATTATAAATTTTTCACCTTATTAATATATACCTCTTAAAAAAATAAGGCTTGGTGTAACACTATAACTACGTACACAAAGCCTTTTACTCTAAAAGAGAATATTAATCTAAGCTTGGGAATAAATCCCACAATCCATACTTCTGCCTGAAAGTATTCTTGCTCTTCTATTATATAAAATCTGATTTTTTCTGTCAACACCTTTTGACATTTTTCCTTATATGTATATTAAAATTTCACTTATTTATTTATTAAAACTATATTTATTTAAGCCTAATTAATAAAATACCCTACTAACAAAATAAAAATTATATTATTTTACTAATATATTTTCCATTAAAGCTATTATTTATTATACATTCTAAAATATAATCAATAATATTACTACATACATAATATGCAAAGCTTATATCATTATTAAAATTACTTTCTTTTTCATGTTGCCTAAAACAATTTTCCATAAATAATCCTATATCACATATCTGCATTTGAACTATCGCATTATCAAAATTAAATTTTTTAGCTTTGCTAGCTAGTTTTTTTTCATAACTAATATGCGTAAATATTTTATATTTTTCTCTCCAAGTTTCACTATGTGCTATACAGAAAAAATCACATAAAAAGTGACAAATGACTCCAAGTTCCTGACTAAACTTAATAATAGCTATATTTTTCTCTATATCCATAATACTAAGTTTTGAAAGATTTATTATTTTATTTAATACCATAGAATAAGATTCTTTTGCATAATGTTTTTTTAATTTATATTTTGATAATATATCTGGTTTTATATTCCCATATATGAAATTGAAATTACTTAACATATTCTTTTTATTCTCATTCATGTTTTTCAAAATATTTTTTGCCATTAACATATGTGTGCCTATTAACATTTTTTCTCCTTAGTTTTAACCACTTTGCTTATAAGATTTTAATATAAAATCAAATAAAAATTAATATAAATTTTATCAATAAAAACAAATTTAAACCCCACTAAGAAATCTATAAATAGCTTATTCCTTTCCTAATGGAGTCTAATTTATTTAATATTCATAAGTTGTTTCACTATCACATACTCTTACTTTAATTTTATCATCATCTAATGTTTTTTTATAAGAACATATAAAATCATTTAACTCTAAATCTTTAAAATTAACCTTCTTATCACTCTTAATAATCAACTCTTTTTCATTTAGAAATATTTCTAAATCATTTAAATCATTTTTTATTTTACAAACATTTATATTTTTTATATTTAATTGATTTTTATATTTTTCTTGAAAACCGATATTTTTTCTAAATGTTTCATAACTTTCTTCTGAAGGCATCATATTAGGAATTCCCATATTCATACCAAATCCCTTCATTTGTTGCTCTATGTCGCCTAAATCAAAACCATATCTTTTTAACATTTCTTTTTGAATGTTAAAAAATTTTTCTTGAGATATATTATTGTCATTCATATATTCTGTTACTTTTTTAGTAAAGTCAGCCATTGACATTCCACCTGTTGCTACTGAATAGTAAAGGTCATATATATATGATTCAAATTTATCTATATCTTTATCTCTGACTTTATTTTTAAGTTCATTAAAATCAACTACTCTATCATCCATTTTATCTATATCCTCCATCAATAACACTAAAATTATTATTCCCAATCTTATTAATTCTAAAACCCTAGATACAATTTTATATTAAAATAATTATAATACTATTATTATTTTATTTCCATAGAAATCCGCTACAAAAATAAGCTATAACTCTAAAATTGAGTTATAGCTTAAATATTACAAATACCCTTCTAATTCTTTGTTTTTCTCCATATCCTTTAAAAGTTGTTTTATTTCTTGCTCTCTATTTTTATCCATAACAAGTAAGACTCCATCTGTATCTACTATAACTAAATTATCAATTCCAAGACCAACAATTAATCTTTTTCCTCCAAATATAGAACAATTATTACATTCTTCTAAAAAAACTTTTTTAGATATATTATTACTTTCTTCATGATTTAAAAATCTACTTAATGCTGAAAAACTACCTATATCATCCCAAAAAAAATCCACTTTTATAACATAAGCTTTTCTAGTTTTTTGCATTATCCCAAAATCTATTGATATGCCTTCTATCATTTTATATTCTTGCCTAATAATTTCTTCTTCAGTTTCTTCGCCTAAATGAACATATATATCCATTAATGATTTATACATCTTTGGAATATACTTTTCTATTTCTCTTAATATTATATCTGCCCTAAATACAAATATTCCACTATTCCAAAGATAATTTCCCTTAGACAAAAAATCTTTAGCTACCTCTATATTAGGCTTTTCTGTAAACCTTGATATTTTATAACTTGGAATTTTTCCGTTTATACGCTCTCCCATTTCAATATATCCATATCCTGTTTCTGGTCTAGTAGGAGATATCCCTATTGTTACAATTCCTCTTTTTCTGTCAGCTATTTCTACAGCTTGTTTTAACGTTTGTATAAACTTATCATTTTCCTCTATATAATGATCAGATGGTAAGATTACCATGATTGCATCTTTATCCTTTTTTAAAAATTTTACAGCTGATAATCCTATACAAGTCGCAGTTTCTTTATTTAATGGTTCTGTAAATATATTTTTTTCATTTATATGTTCAATTTCATCTTTTATCTTAGCTTGATAATCACTATTTGTAACAATGTATACATTGTCTGTATCAACTAAAAGCCTCAATCTATCAACAGTATTTTGTAAAAAACTTTTGTTATTTATAATTTTTAAAAATTGTTTTGGTTCCTTTTGCCTTGAAAGAGGATATAACCTTGTCCCCTTTCCACCAGCTAAAATAAGCCCATATATCACACTTGTCAGCTCCACTCAATACTTTTCTTTATTTTATGTATCAACTTAAAGCTTTGTGAAATATACAGTATATACACTATCTGTTTACACTTTGTATACCTTTTCCATTCTTAAGTGCTAAGACTTCATCTGCTGATACTAAATCAACATCTCCCTCTATACTATGCTTTATAACAGCTGCTGCAACTCCAAATTCCAATGCTTCTTTATGATTCTCTCCATTTACTAATCCATATATAAGTCCAGCTGCAAAAGAATCTCCTGCTCCAACTCTATCATGAACCGAAAAATCATATCTTGCAGATTTATAAAGCTCATTTCCATCATAAATTATGGCAGATAATGCATTATGCGATGCTGAATAAGTTTCTCTTAAAGTTGATACTACATATTTTATACGAAATTTTTCTCTCATCTTAGAAAATATCTTGGTAAACATCTCTTCATCTAACTTATCTTTAGCAAAATTAGCTACATTATATTCCTTTTGTTTTCCCTCAATACTACTTAGCCACCCAAAGCATACATCTATATCCTCCAAAAATCTTGGTAATACATTCTCAAATTCTTCTAAAGTCCAAAGTTTACTCCTATAATTTAAGTCTACACTTATGCCTATCTTTCTTTTTTTAGCTTCATTTATAGCTTTTTCAACTAAAGCTATACACTTCTCCCCTAAAGCCAAAGTTATTCCAGATACATGAAACCAATCAGCATCTTTAAATATTTCTTCAAAATCAAAGTCATCTGGGTTTACGTTTACCATAGCAGAATTAGCCCTATCATATATTACATTAGAAGTTCTTGTTGAATTTCCTTTTTCTAAATAATAAAGTCCAATCCTATCTCCTTTTCTTTGTATATATCTGGTGTCTACACCATATTTCCTTAAATTATTAATTGCAGATTGTCCAATATCATTGTTAGGCAATTGTGTAACAAAACAAGAATTAATTCCCCAATTTGCAAGTGCTATGGCAACATTAGCTTCAGCTCCACCATATGCCATTTCCAATGTACTTGCTTGAAGAAATCTTTCATATCCTGGTGGAGATAGTCTTAATAAAACTTCACCAATTGTAACAACTTTTTTCACCTTAAAATTCCTCCTATAAACTTCTCCTAACTTCTTTAACTTTTTCTACAAATAATTTTGCCATTCTAGTTACTTCAACATAATTTCCTGTTTTAGCTCCAGCTGTTAATTTTCCACCAACACCAACTGCAATACAACCATTCTTTATCCACTGACCAACATTTTCTAAATCGACACCACCTGTTGGCATAATAGGTGCTTGTGGAAGAGGTGCTTTAAAATCTTTTATTATACTTGGTCCAAAAGCACTTCCTGGAAATACTTTTATCACATCAGCCCCAGCCTCCATAGCTTTTATAATTTCAGTAATCGTCATACAACCTGGCATATATGGAATTTGATATCTATTACATAGCTTTGCTGTTTCTAAATCAAACCCTGGACTTACTATATACTTAGCACCTGCTAAAATTGCAATTCTAGCTGTTTCACTATCTAAAACTGTTCCTGCTCCAACTACTAATTCTTCCTCTGAAAACTTTTCTTTTAAACTAGCTATAACTTTATCTGCTCCTGGCACTGTAAATGTAACTTCTATCGCTGATATTCCCCCTTCTATACAAGCTGCTGATATTTTTTCAGCCTCTTCTATACTATTTGCTCTAACTACTGCTACAACTCCAACATCTGTAATTTTATTTAATGTCCTTATCTTCTCTATCATTAATTTCCCCTCCAAATTAAATTATTTCGTGTTGATTTAAACATTTTCTTTCATTTTATTTGTAAATCTATTTAATATTTCCTATTTTTATTATATCATTACTTGCACACGTGAACAAGTAATAAAAAAATATTACTACCGAATTAATACATTATTAATTTTTTCTTATTAAAATTAATTACTTTTATTATATTAAAAATAAAATTGCTATAAATTTCTAATATTTAAATAACATAAATCCTAGAAACTAGCAATCTTATAAAATTCAAAACAATATTTTAAAATATCTATTTTAAATCTAAAACTGAATCTCTAATAATAAAATCAGTTTCAACAAAAATCTTTTCTTTTTCTATGTTTTTCTTATCTATCATATCCAAAATTTTTTCTCCACCTATTTCGCTTATCTTTTCAATTTTTCTCTTTATTGTAGTTAAAGATGGAGTTGTATAGGCTGAAAATTTTATATCATCAAATCCAATTATAGATATATCTTCTGGAATACTTAAATTGGCATCTATTATAGCTTTGATGGCTCCAATTGCCATATCATCATTTGAACAAAAAACCGCTGTTGGAGGTTTGCTTAAACTTATAAGTTTTTGCATAGCTTTATATCCTCCGTCTAAACTATAATTTCCTGAAACTATATATTCATCATTTATTTGAACCTTATTTTTTATGAGTGCATTAACAAAGCCTTCTTTTCTTTTTGCTGTTGATTTAAATTCCTTTTTTCCTGTTAATATCGCAATATCCCTATGTCCATTTTCAATTATATATTCTACTGCATTAAATACAGCTTCTTTATCATTAGATAAGATATTTACTACATTATTTGATTCTATATCTATATCTCTATCTAATATAACTAATGGTATCCCTTGAGCAATAACATGATATATAAATGCATTATCATCATCACTTTGACTCATTAATATTATTCCGTCGAATCTTTTATTATTAATTGATGAAAATTCTTTATAACTATCAATTGCTCTCACAACTAAATTGTATTGATCTGTAATAGATTTGTTTACCCCTTTTATAGCATCAAAGAAAAAATTAGGAGATGTTCCTTGAGTTATACTAGTAAAAAACAAACCTATTGTATATGATTTATGCAAAACTAAACTCTTTGCATTATAATTTGGAACGTAATTAAGTTCTTTTGCTATTTCTTTTATTTTTTTCTTTGTTTCTTCATTTATTAAAGAACTATTATTTAAAGCTCTAGATACTGTCGTATGTGATACATTTGCTAATTTAGCTATATCTTTTATAGTTACACTCATCTTTCTTCACCTTTCTATTATTTAAGTAATACAAATTAATAGCTAAATACATTTTTAATTTTATTAATCTATATATTCTTAACAAATACTAATATATTTTAAACTAAGTTTTATCTTATGTTATCACATTTTTCCATATCAAACTACATAAAAAATACACATATTGTATAAAACACTATGAATTTACCGTAAATTAATAAATCCATAGCGTTTATTTTCTACTAAATTATTATATATATTTAAAAATAAATTTAATTCTTATTTAAAAGACAAACACACCTAACAATCAAATTATTTTATTTACATATTAAAATAATTTTCTGCATTGTTATAAGAAATATCACTAATTATCTTTCCTAATATCTCCATATCATTTGGAAATTCTCCATTCTCAACCCATGTTCCAATTAAATTACAAAGTATTCTTCTAAAATATTCATGTCTTGGATATGATAAAAAGCTTCTTGAATCTGTTAACATACCAACAAAATTGCTTAAAAGACCTAAGTTAGCAAGTGTCGACATTTGTTCTTCCATCCCAAGTTTGTTATCAACAAACCACCATGCTGAGCCGAATTGAATTTTTCCTTTTGCAGTAGTTCCTTGAAAATTTCCAAGCATAGTTCCAATAACATAATTATCCTTTGGATTTAAAGTGTATAATATGGTTTTGGGAAGCTTATCTTCACTTTCTAATGAATCTAATAGTCTTGAAAGGGGATATGCAATTTCCTCATCATTTATAGAATCAAAACCTATATCCGCTCCTTTTTTATTAAACATTCTAGTATTGTTATCTCTCATTGCAGCAATATGCAATTGCATTGTCCAACCAAACTCTGAATAAGTTTCCCCTAAATATTTTAAAATTCCAGTTGTATAAGCCTTTTCTTCATCTTTAGAAACTTCTTCTCCACTTAATCCCTTTATAAATATTCTATTTAGTTCATCATAAGACGCCTCTTTATAAAATACACTATCTAATGCATGATCTGATATTCTGCATCCAACACTATGAAAAAATTTAACTCTTTCTCTTAAACCCTTTAATAAATCATCATAAGATTGAATTTCTTTTCCAGTAACTTCTCCCAACTTATTTATCCAAGGAATAAATGTTTTTTTATTTATTCTAATAGCTTTATCTGGTCTAAAGGTTGGCAATACTTTAACATCAAAATCTTTATCTTCTTTAAGCTTTATATGATACTCTAAAGAATCTACAGGATCATCTGTCGTACATAAAGCTTTCACATTAGATTTTTTTATTAAATCTCTTGCTCTAAAATCTTCTCTTTGTAACATTTCATTTGCCTTATTCCAAATGCTCTCTGCTGTTTTTTCATTTAAAGGTTCATGAATATCAAAAAATCTTTGAAGCTCTAAATGTGTCCAATGATAAAGTGGATTTCCTATAGCAATTTGAAGTGTTTTTACCCAAGCCATGAATTTTTCATAATCTGTGGCATCTCCAGTCATGAACCTTTCATCTATACCGTTACTTCTCATAGCTCTCCATTTATAATGATCTCCATATAACCAAACCTCTGTTATATTTTTAAATTGTTTATTTTCATATATTTCTTGTGGATTTAGATGACAGTGATAATCTATTATTGGCATTTCCTTAGCATATTTATGATAAAGCTCAACTGCTGTATCATTTGATAATAAAAAATTCTCATCCATAAATTTTTTCATAATATAATTCCCCCTAATTTGAACTTGCCTACTAGCATTTTTTCTTATACTTCTAACAATTCCATGTTATCTCATCTATTTTTATATTTTGAACAGCACTAATTTTATACTATAGTTTTATAAAGTAACTCCTGTTTTAAATATAGCTATCTCCCTAAAATCATTTTTTTCATTATTAACTAATTCTCCACTTGCAACTTTTATAATATAATCTATAAAACCCTTTAAAACCTCATCAAAAGATTTCCCTTTAACTAATTCACCCGCATTAAAATCTATCCAATTTCTTTTAAACTCATAAAGTCTAGAATTAGTTGATATTTTCATTGTAGGAACATAACTTCCAAACGGAGTTCCTCTTCCTGTTGTAAATAAAACCATTTGACAACCAGATGATGCAAGAGCTGATGCTGCTACTAAGTCATTTCCCGGAGCACTTAAAAGATTTAATCCTCTTTGCTCTAATCTATCACCATAATTTAAAACACCAACTACTTTTTCACTTCCAGCCTTTTGCGTACATCCTAATGATTTATCCTCAAGAGTTGTTATTCCACCTTCTTTATTTCCTGGTGATGGATTTTCATAAACTGGTTGATTGTATTTAATAAAATATTCCTTAAAATCATTAATTAAATTAACTGTTTTATCAAATACCTCTTTATCTCTACATCTATTCATAAGAATTGTTTCAGCCCCAAACATTTCTGGAACTTCAGTTAAAACAGTTGTACCACCTTGCGCTATTAAAAAATCTGAAAATCTTCCTAAAAGAGGATTAGCAGTTATCCCTGAAAATCCATCAGAGCCTCCACACTTTAAACCTATCTTAAGCTCTGATAATTTAACATCTTCCCTCTCATCATTCTTTACAACTTCATAGATTTCTTTTAAAATCTTTACTCCTTCTTCTATTTCATCTGAAACCTCTTGAGAAATTAAAAATTTTATTCTAGAACTATTAATATCTCCAACTAATTTCTTAAAATCAGTCATATTATTATTTTCACACCCTAGACCTAAGACTAGAACCCCACCAGCGTTTGGATGCCTAATAGCATCTTTAAGAATATTTCTTGTATTTTCATGGTCATCACCTAACTGAGAACATCCATAGTTATGTTTTAAAACTAAAGTGTTATCTATCTTTAGTTCTCCAACTTCTTTTTTGAATCTCTCCATTATTTTATCGGCTATACCATTTACACAACCAACAGTTGGCACTATCCAAATTTCATTTCTTATACCAACCTCTCCATTTTCTCTTTTATACCCTTTAAAAGTTAAATTCTCATTTTTTATATTATTTACTATTAATTTAGGGTCAAAACTATAATCCCTAACCCCTGTTAAATTAGTTCTTAAATTATGTGTATGCACATGACTTCCTTCCTCAACATCCAAAAATACATGCCCAATTGGGAAACCATACTTTATCACATTTTCATTGCTCTTAATACTTTTTATAGCTACCTTATGCCCCGTCTTTATATCATCTTTTATTAATATTTTTCTACCACTAACATCAATAATATCCCCCTTCTTTAAATCTTCTAATGTTACACATACATTGTCATTTTCATTTATTTTAATGATACTTTCCATAACATTAGCAAGGATATCAATAATTTTAAAACCCAGTACAATTTTTAATTACTATAATTAAATTACCCTTGCACTCCTTTCTATTTATTCATTACTTTTCTTACAGCATTTTTAATTCCTAAGTTTTCAATATCTATCAAATAATCAGAAACTTTATCTGTTAATCCTGGTATTTCATTTAAATCCCTTTTCCAAATTGTTTTATATCCTAAAACATTTATAACTATATCTCTTAAGCTATTATCATTTCCATCATATTTACTCCATAAAGATTCATAAAATCCTAAAACATCTTGTCCATCTTTTAGAGCAATGTCTTCATCTCCTCTTTTACCTTTGTAAAATTCTATTAATGCAGCTAAAGAAAAACATAACTTATTAGGAAGAGTTCCTTTTCTATCTAGATACTCTAATAATGATGGCAAATCTCTTGTTTCAAACTTTGACATAGAATTTAATGCTATACTCATTAAATAATGCTTTATAAACGGATTTCTAAATCTTTCTAAAACATCATTTGCAAATTCTTTTAATTCATCTTCTGGTAAATCTAATGTTGGAATAATTTCATCAAATATTATTTCTCTTAAATATTGACCAACTAAATTATCTTCAACCGAATCTTTAACAGTATCTAATCCACAAAGATAAGCAACTGGAACTAAAGATGTGTGCGCTCCATTTAAAATCCTAACTTTTCTAGTTCTATAAGGCGTCATATCATCAACAAATTTTATATTCAATCCAGCTTTTTCCACTGGAAATTCTCTTTCTATTTCCTTAGGTCCTTCTATTATCCAAAGATAAAACTGCTCACCAACATCTACAAGATTATCCTCATAACCTAATTCCTCTGTTATTTTAGAAATATTATCCCTTGGATATCCAGGAACTATTCTATCAACTAAACTACAACAAAATATATTTGCCTCATCAAGCCAGTTTATAAATTCACTTTCCAAATTCCAAAGATCAACATACTTATAAACCATCTCTTTAAGTTTTTCGCCATTTCTATCTATAAGCTCACATGGGATAATTATTAATCCCTTTTCCTTATTTCCATTAAAAAATTTAAACCTATGATATAAGAAAGCTGTTAACTTTGCTGGATAAGTATTTTGAGGTTTATCTTCCAATTTATCGTTTTCATCAAACGCAATACCAGCCTCAGTTGTGTTTGATATGACAAATCTTATTTCAGATTGTTCAGCTATCTTTAAATATTGCTCATACTCTTTGTAAGGATTTAAGCCCCTACTTATACTATTTATTACCTCATGCTCTCTAACAGCTTCACCTTTTTTCATTCCTTGTAAATATAATGTGTATAAACAATCTTGATTGTTTAACATTTGTACCATTCCATTCTCTAATGGTTGTACAACTACAACACTACCATTAAAATCCGCTCTTTCATTCATCTTTTGAACTTGCCAATCAACAAAACCTCTTAAAAAATTTCCTTCTCCAAATTGTACAATTTTTTCTGGGTAAGTTTTATAGCTTTGAAATAATTCTTTATTTAATCTCATAAAAATCCCCCTAATATTAAAACTTATTTTTTATTTAAAACAAATTTTCTAAGTATTAACAAATCTTAATTTATTTTATTATACCATCTATTGAACACGTGAACAATACTATTTGTAATTATTTTGCAAAATAATTTATAGTTCATATTTTATCTTATTGTTATCGTGTTCAAATTTAATAAATATAAAAGTATATAAAATTTTTATTCTATGTTTCTATATTTTTTTAAAGTATAATATAATGATAATTATTATATTATACAAGGAGGATTTTTTTATGATTTATTTTGAAATATGTTTATGTATATTTCTAATTCTATTTATTTTATTTGTCATATATTTTTCTATATTTATATTTAAATCCTCTATAACTCGCAAATTAAGAAATGAAAATGAAAGCTACGATTTTCTCTTAAAAAAAAGAGTTATAAATGATGATTTATATAAATCTCTAAAAAAAGAAAATATAGAAATAACATCTATTGATAATTTAAAATTATCTGCCATGTTGCTTCTAAATAAAAAACATACAAATAAATTTATAATTTTGGTTCATGGAATATCTATTGGATATATTGGATCTTTAAAATACTTTGATATATTTTTTAATAATGGATTTAACGTACTTATTATACATCAAAGAAGGCATGGTAAAAGTGAAGGTAAATATTCTACTTATGGTTATTTTGAAAAACAAGATGTTAATCTTTGGATAAATTATCTAGTACACAGATTTGGGAAAAATATCATTCTAGGATTACATGGTGAATCAATGGGAGCTAGTACAGTTCTTCAAACCATCCCATTAAATAACAACATAAAATTCGTAATTGAAGATTGTGGTTATTGTGACTTATATGAACTTATGAAATATGAGGTATCATGTCATGCTAATAAAATTTCTTACTACCCATTATTACTGGCTCTTAACATTACAAATTTAATTATAAAATTTAAGGCTAAATTTAGATTTCAAGATGTTAGTCCTATAAACATAGTAAAAAACACATCCATACCTATACTATTTATTCATGGAAGCAAGGATACTTTTGTACCCTCTTATATGTGTGAAAAACTTTATAATGCTAAGACGAAAGGTCTTAAACAAATCTTTCTTGTAGATAATGCAGCTCATGCAGAGTCCGTAATTGTCAACAAAGAACTTTATTCTAGAAAAATATCTGATTTCATTCAAAATGCTTTAAACGACACAGATAAATATATAAGTTAAAAGTGTTTATAAAAAAATAGGAGATTTTTAATCAAAAATCTCCTATTTTTTTATTTTAGAAGCCTCTTCTGTTTTTATAGAATTTGATGTAAGCCTATTTATCTCTTTTAATTCTTTTTCACTCAAATATCTCCAACTTCCTGTCTTCAAATTATCTAATTTTACATTCATTATTCTTACTCTTTCAAGTTTTATAACATTATATCCAAAATACGCACACATTCTTCTTATTTGTCGATTAAGCCCTTGAGTTAAAACTATTTTAAATTTATTTTTTCCTAATTTCTCAACATAACATTTTTTTGTTATAGTATCTAAAACAGGTACTCCATTTGCCATTCCTCTTATAAATTTATCATTTATATTTTTATTTACAGTTACGATATATTCCTTTTCATGATTATTTCCCGCTCTTAATATTTTATTTACAATATCCCCATCATTAGTTAAAAATATCAATCCTTCTGAATCTTTATCTAATCTTCCTATAGGGAATATTCTTTTCTCATGATTTATAAAGTCTACTATATTCCCTTTTATTTTCTTTTCAGTAGTGCACGTTATTCCTCTTGGTTTGTTTAATGCTATATAAATTAATTTATTTTCTACTTTTAATTCTTTATTATCTATTGTAACCTTTTGCCCTCTAAAAACTTTACTCCCCATAGTAGCTTTAATACCATCTACTTTCACTCTATTTTCTTCAATTAATTTATCAGCCTCTCTTCTTGAGCAAAAGCCTGTATCACTTATATACTTATTTAATCTTACTTCTTCTCTTCGTTTGTTCTCTAAACATTTATCCATATTAACAAACCTTTCTCTAGTTTATTTTAATATTTTTTCATTTCCAGAATTATTTATAATCACTCTTATATCATTACTTGAATCACCATCACTATTTATACACGAAACATATTCAGAAATATTATCTATATTAGATTCTTTTAAACTCTCTCCTGTAACTATTATTTCAATTTTCCTATTATTAGGAATCATATCGAGTTCGCTCATGAAACTAAAAATATCATCTAGAGCTGAAGTTACACTTTTATTTTTCCATTTTGCTTCATTTAAAAGCAACTTTCCTTTTTCCGTAGCAGAATACCCATAAGTTATCCTATTAAAACTATTTACTGTAAACTTTATTCGTGATGTCCCTTGAATTACTATTGTAGACTTTTCTCTCCCATAAGAATAAAAACCTAAAGCCCCCACTATAAAACATAATAAAGAAATGCAAATTATTAATTTTTTATATGGTTTAAGTCCTAACTTTCTTCTCCCGCATATATCAGCACCTATAATCTCATTTCTTTTATTTATATTAATAAATTCACCTGAACTTGTTAATATTACAGCACTATTTTTATACACTTCAAGAACAACACCTCTATATATATCAATGTCTACATAAGTTCTTCTAGTATTATTATTTTCTAACTCTTTAAAGTTTACATCAAGATAATCATAAATGTCTACATATTTATCATCCGAAGCTAATATAACATAAGCTAATATATAACCCCTCCACTTTATTAAAAAATCCATATTTATGTTGGTTTGTTTGGATAGTTTGTTAAAAGGTAAAGTTTTATTCTTTCTTATTAATTTTAACATTCTATCATCCTCATAAATATATAAAGCTATATTTAACAATAAATTTCTATCTCTTTGATTAATTTCTTTTCTACTTAATTTAAGCAATGATATTTTATATTTTTTTAGTTCATTTATAAAAAGGCGTATACGCTCTTTAGAAATATTTTTTCTAACCTTTCTTATATGTCTTTCCTTTGAAAAAATATATTTGTCTCTCATAAAATCTATACTTTGTGTATCCATAAATATTTAATCCCCCATTTAACCCTTTGTTATTTCAATCTTCCTCTTATTATCAACCTATTCTTGCTGTCTAATGTACAAGTAACTATTGTTACAATAGATTCATTTTCAGTATTATCTAATATATAAGTTTCATCTGGAGTGACTACAAAACTTGAATTTACTAAATATATATATTCTTTATTTTTATAAGTAAATATAATTTCATCTCCATTTTCCAATTTATCTATTTCTTTAAATGGTTGACCATAATTAGACGTTCTGTGCCCTGCAATACATAAATTACCCACCTCACCTGGCATAACACTATCTTTAAAATGCCCCACAAGATATTTTATATTTTCTTTTTCTACCCCCTCAACTACAGCTATCTCCAAATTTATTTTTGGTATATTTAAAACTGCCATAGGCTTATCCACATTATTCTCTATCTCAACTTGCTCATCATCTTCATCATAAGAATTTAAATTTTTAAAACTTTCTAAACTATCCTGTTGTCTTTTATAAGTATCATATTTCATAAAAATAGTAACTGAAATTAACAAAATACCTATACCCATAAAAATAATGCCAATCACGTTTTTTAATTTATACATAAAACATAAAATTCTCCCTTTCTAAAATTAAATTAATATTATATATTTATATTATACATTTATATTAAGTTCTTGAAAATTGAAATAATGTAAAATTTTAAAAGAGGTGATTTTTTTGAGAATAGGAATGGGCTATGATGTTCATAAACTTACAGAAAATAGAGATTTAATAATTGGCGGCGTTAATATTCCTTATGACAAAGGGCTTTTAGGGCATTCAGATGCTGATGTCTTACTTCATGCAATTATGGATAGTCTTTTAGGTGCAGCTGCCCTAGGAGACATAGGTAAGCATTTTCCAGATACTGACCAAAAGTATAAAGGAATAAGTAGCATAAAGCTATTAACTTATGTAGGTGAATTACTTAAAAAAAATAACTTTGAAATATTAAACATAGATTCTACAATTATTGCACAAGCACCTAAAATGGCGCCTCACATAACCACCATGAGAGAGAATATATCAAACGCTCTTAATATAGATATGAATCAAATAAATGTAAAAGCAACAACAGAAGAGGGTTTAGGGTTTACTGGTAAAAAAGAAGGTATTTCTTCACAAAGTATCTGTCTTTTACTAAAAAAATAATAATTTCTTAACCTTTAATATTAAAATAATATATTGCAAAGTAAAAAATTTTTACTTTTTAGCACATTATCTTAAAATAAAAAAGGGATTATATCAAACATTTGATACAATCCCTTTTTAGTTTATGCTAATTCTTTTTTAAGAACACTTGCCTTACTTCTTGATTTGAATACAGTAATAAATATCACTGCACAAATCCCCATTAAATATGGATAGAAAAGATATTTCATTATTTCTATTGGAGATACAGAAGCTATTGCTGCTGCTGATAAAAGTTGTGCTCCATATGGTATAACTCCTTGCATTGCACAAGAGAACATATCTAGTATCCCTGCAATTCTTGTAGATTCTAAACCATATTTATTTGATATATTTTTAGCTATTGGACCTACCGTAACTATTGCTATTGTATTGTTAGCTGTACACGCATCAACAATTCCAACTAAAGCTCCAATTCCAAGTTCTGCTCCAGTTTTTGTTTTTATTCTGCTTGTTATTAAATTTAATATAAAATCTATTCCACCATTTTCTTTAACTACATTTACTATACCTCCTATTAAAAGAGCAATTATAATTGTCTCACTCATTCCTGATATACCAGAAGATACAGAATCTAAAAATGTATTTATAGTTAAAGAATTTGTTAAAAAGCCTATTCCTGAAGCTAATACAATTCCACCTGTTAACACCATTATTACATTAACACCTAACAATGCTGCTACTAAAATACCTAAATAAGGTATAACTTTTATAAGATTGTAATCATAAGAAGCAGATGCAACTTGCGCCCCATTTCCTAAAACAATATAAACTATAATAGCTATAATAGCTGCAGGTAAAACAACTTTAAAATTAGTTTTAAATTTATCCTTCATTTCACAACCTTGAGTTTTTGTTGCCGCAATTGTTGTATCAGAAATCATTGATAGGTTATCTCCAAACATAGCTCCTCCAACTACTGCACCAACTATTAAAGGAGTAGCAAGTCCTGTTTTAGCTGCTATTTCAACAGCTATTGGAGCAACAGCCGCGATTGTCCCCATAGATGTACCTAAAGATATGGCAATGAAAGCCGAAATAACAAATATCCCTGCAACTAAGATATTGCTTGGAATAACTGTAAGCCCTAAATTTACTGTAGCTTCAACAGCACCCATTGATTTTGCAACTTGAGCAAAAATTCCAGCTAAAATAAATATAAACACCATTAAGATAATATCTAAATGTCCAGCACCCTTGCAAAATGTTTCTAAACTATTATTAAAACCTTTTTTTCTATTCATGAAAATAGCTACAACTGCTGCAATTATTCCTGGAACCAAAACAGACATAGCATAAAAATCATTTAATAATATACCTCCTCCTAAATATATAGCCATAAAAAGAATTAATGGCAATAATGCTAAGGCATTTCCCTTACTTTTTTCCATTTAAAATCACTCCCTAAAATAATTAAACCAAATAATCTTAAAAGCAGTAAACCTAAGTTAACAAAGTTTCAAACCTTATAATAGCATTTATAAAACAAAAAAACTTCTGCCGATTTAGACAGAAGCTACATATACGTGTTTATCACTTATCTCTCAGTTAAATCTGCAGGAATTAGCACCACTATATTTTAATATTACTAATAAAAGCCTAAATACACTTATTAAAAGCAAATTAATAATATTGGTTGCTGGGCTTCACAGGGCCAGTCCCTCCGCCTCTCTTGATAAGAATTATTCGATTTTTATTTATATTAACATCTATTATAAAATTTGTCAAGTATAAATTTATATGTATTTTCTACATTTTATTAAACTTTTTTCTAAATATCTTTTAAAAATTTTTCTAAAATTATTCCTTGATTTTTAGGATAATTAAGTTTAGAACTATTTTTAATTACTTTTTGTAGAAAATCACAAGCTTTTTTTACAGATTCCTCAAAAGATTTGTGTTGCATCATTGAGCCTATTACAATCGAAGTAAATGCATCCCCAGTTCCAGAGTAAGAAGCATTTATCCTTTTGTTTTTTATTTTAATAATCTTCCTTTCTTCTTTATCATAAGCTATAGTATTTATATACTCCTTATTATACTCATTTACTACACTAGTTATGATAACTTTTTTTATCCCTAATTTACTAAGTTCTATAGCATATTCTTCAACTTCTTCATTTGTGAAAAACTCTTTATATTCTTTTCCAAGTAAAAAACAAGCCTCTGTTATATTAGGTGTTATAATATCAGAAAATGCTATAAGCTTTTTCATACTTTCTACCATCTTAGTATCTATTCCAGTATAAAGTTTCCCATTATCCCCCATAACAGGATCAACAACTACAAGTGTATCATTTTTTTTAAAACTTCTTATAAAATCAATTACAAAATCAACTTGATTAGAGTTTCCTAAATACCCACTATAAATACATTGAAAATTTACCCCTAAACTTTCCCAATGTTTTTTGGCCTCTTCCATAAAACCACTCAAATCAACAAAAGCCGGTTTGCCAAATCCACCTGTATGTGTAGATAAAATAGCCGTTGGCATAGGACAAACTTCATTTCCCATAACAGATAAAATAGGTATTATTGTAGTTAATGATGCTTTCCCAAAACAAGACATATCATGTATGGCTGCAATTCTTTTTATATAATTCATATTTTTTACTCTAGCCTTATTTTAGACAATCCTTTCTTACATATTTTCATTTTTATATAACAAAAACAGTTTGATAAGCTATTATCAAACTGTTCTTTATTTGGAGCGGGTACTGAGAATCGAACTCAGGTGTTCAGCTTGGAAGGCTGACATTCTACCATTGAACTACACCCGCATATGGTGCATCATCAGGGGATCGAACCCTGGACACCCTGATTAAGAGTCAGGTGCTCTACCAACTGAGCTAATAATGCACAAAACTGTTTTTAATTTTTAATGGAGCGGGTACTGAGAATCGAACTCAGGTGTTCAGCTTGGAAGGCTGACATTCTACCATTGAACTATACCCGCATATGGTGCATCATCAGGGGATCGAACCCTGGACACCCTGATTAAGAGTCAGGTGCTCTACCAACTGAGCTAATAATGCACAAAACTGTTTTTAATTTTAATGGAGCGGGTACCGGGAATCGAACCCGGGTGTTCAGCTTGGAAGGCTGACATTCTACCATTGAACTACACCCGCATGGCTGGGATAGCAGGATTCGAACCTACGAATAACGGAGTCAAAGTCCGTTGCCTTACCGCTTGGCGATATCCCAAAATGGTGTACCTTTAGGGATTCGAACCCCAGGCCCACGCCTTAGAAGGGCGTTGCTCTATCCAGCTGAGCTAAAGATACACGTTTTTGCTTGTACGTTTTTCAACGACAAGATAAATTATATAACATGTAATTTATCTTGTCAATACATTTTATTATTTTTATTTTATATATACAACATGATAAATATTAAATTATTTCCTTTAGTTCTTTGAATAAATATTGCTTTAACTGTTCTCCTTTTTGCCTATCCTTACTTGCCTGCTCACAAAAATTTAACCATTCATCTCTAGTCATAGACGTTTCTTGTTTAAAACATTCCGTATAATTCGTCTGAGAAATCGTTTTTATAACAAATTTACCTAATTCCTTAGAAGTAAAAAATGCTTTCATATATAAAAACGAATTAGCATCACCTATCCAATTAGAGTTAAATTTACTACAAAAACTTATAATTTTTCTATGACAATCTTCATTTTTAAATCTCCATAATTTTTTAATTTCCTCTATATCGCCTTCTATATATTTTCTTTCATCATCTGTAACTTTATTCTTTATCACCGCATCATTAAGTATAGAATCTACTGTTGCTATCGGAATTTTAGTAATAGTTTTTTCTCTTCCATAAATCCACATATAATAAGCTTGTGGCAAAAAGCAATACTGTACATATCCCAAAAAAGCATCTATATTTGGAGCAGGCACCCATCCACTTTCTACCCCAGATTTTTTAGTGAAAATAGTATAATGGAGATATATAGTTTTATCTGTTACATAGTCATATCTAAACACCCTTTCTCTTAAAGTTTTATTCTTTCGTATAAAAGGCTCCCAATAAGATATAGAATTATAATTTTTCACAAACTCTCCCCCTATATATAATAAAATCACTATTTACTTCCATAAACTTAATAAAAACACCTTTAATTATTTCTATTAATTATAATAATTTATTGATTCAGTTTATTCTTTATGATAGTTTATATATATATTTATTTTTTATATTTATTTAGAGGTGATTATTTGAGTTATTCTTGTGAAATATGCAAAAAAGATGGTGATATCCATCATATAGTTCATAGAAGCGAAGGTGGGTTAGACTTTAAATTAAATTATAAATATTTATGTCCAAACCATCATAGGGGTAAAAATGGACCTCATAAAAATAAATTTGTAGATTTAAACTATAAATTAGAAATGCAAATAGCCCTAGAATCAACTCTAAAAAAAGAATTTTACTCACTAGATGAAATATACGAACTAACTCATATTAAAAAAAACCAATTGAAAAAACTTAGTAAGAATTTGAAATTATATAAAGAAGGTTATATGTCTAAGGATATAATATTTGAACTTATGGGTAGAAAAAAATATTCTAAAGAATATATAGAAGATTTATTAATTGAAGAATTGTTTTCACATTTATAATCATTAACACTTTAATTACTCTTAACTGTTCAAATTTTTTTATTAAAAAAATAAAAAAGTAGTTATAAAACTACTCTTATAAATTGGAGCGGAAGACGGGACTCGAACCCGCAACTTTCACCTTGGCAAGGTGACACTCTACCATTGAGTCACTTCCGCATATTAATTTAAAATTGGTGCAGATGAAGGGAGTCGAACCCCCACGCCAAAGGCGCTAGATCCTAAGTCTAGTGCGTCTGCCAATTCCGCCACATCTGCATCTTATTTATATTTTATCAAATAACTATAGTATTTGCAAGTATAAAAATAAATTAACTTTCATTCTTACACCCTATCTACATCTAATTAAATGATTAAAATTTTAACTCTCTACTTTAAAATAACAGTATTGATTTTAAATAAAAGTGAAAATATTTTAACTCTAAAAATATCTCATATTTACCTAAAATCAATAACTGTTTAAACAAACTAAATTAAATCTTTTTTATATTTTTGAAATAGTAAATGTATACTCTATATCCTCATTTGATGGAATTAGATATTCATTATGAACCGGAGCTCCCCAACTATCATCTCCACCAACACCCATTTGTTTTCCAATTATACGAACCCACGTATAATTTACATATGGTAACTCATATATATGCATTGCATTTTCAATTTCATATGCGCTATATGGAAGCACACTTAATTCAAATGGAGTATCTTTATATTTAAATGTTAAGCCCTCTCCATCTTTATTAGTTACTTTTACCCATCTCACATTTGTCCTATTTCCACATTCTTGAGGTATTAAATATCTTGACATATTTTCTCTTGCTGTGCTTTCAAATACATTAAGTCTTGCACCTTCTTTTCTGTCGATATAATTTTCTTCTGGACCATAACCATAATACTTAAAGTTTTCAAATTCTTTTTTAAGTTTAAAATCCATAGAAATTAAAGGAATTTCAGATAATCCTTCTACCCCTTTATATTTAATGTTTACATCTATATCTCCATGTTTTTTCACTGTATACTTAACTATATTATTAGTTACAATAGCTGTTGGCAATGCAAAAGTATACGTTAATGAAACCTCATCTTCTCTTTCTTCTAAATTAAAATCAATAAGCTTTTGATTTGCACCTGCAATTTGCCACTGTGCACATCTAAAATTATGAGCATTTCCTTTATCATTATCTGTTGTTGCTCTAAAGTAAGACGTTTTAGGTGCTCTTGTTATATATTCTTTACCATCATAACATAAAGAAATAATTCCACCTTCGCTTAATGAAAACATGAAGTAAAAGTTCTCCCCTTTAACTCCTATATTTCCATCTCCACGAATAACCTTGAATCTATCTTTTTCTTCATAAATATCCTCTTTAAAATTAGATACATTAAACACATGTTGCCCAAAAGCTACTTCATGCCCCTTATTTACCCAAGATGTATCATTTTTAGATTTCATTGATACATTTATAGTATATTCCCCATTTTCTTTTATCTTTGGATAATCAAATTTTACATATTCTTGAGATTGAGGCTTTACATCTACATCCATGGTATATTGAAATATTTTTTTTCCTTCTTTTTCTATATAAACTATAAAATCATATTCTTCTGTTCCTACAAATAAATTGTTATTTTTATAAGTATTCCTTCAGTATCTGGAACTATTTTAACATTTGAATATAAATATTTAACTTCTTGAACTTTTGGTGATACTGTTCTATCTGCATAAATTATCCCATCTGTACAAAAACAATAGTCAGTTGATCTATCATTAAAATCTCCACCATATGCTAGAATTTTATTTCCATTTTCGTCTGTTGTTTCTATAGCTTGATCTATATAATCCCATATAAATCCACCTTGATACATTTCATACTTATCTTCAAGTTCAGAATAAAGATTCATTCCTCCGCATGAATTTCCCATAGCATGCATATACTCACAACTTATATAAGGTTTTTTAGGGTTACTCTTTAAATAATCTTCTATCTCATTTGGTTTTGCATACATTCTACTTTCTATATCACTTATATCATTAAACTCTCTATTCCAAAACACTCCTTCATAATGAACCAAACGAGTGTTATCATTTTCATGAAAATATTTAGTCATCTCTAAAATGTTTTCACCAGCATACGATTCATTTCCACAAGACCAAATAAGAATTGACGGATGATTTTTATCCCTTTGAAGCATAGATTCAGCTCTATCTACAACAACATTTCTCCACTCTTTCAACGAACCAGGTACATTCCAACTTGGCTCACACTTTCCTAATTTTTGCCATGAACCGTGACTTTCTAAATTAGCCTCATCTATTAAATAAATTCCATATTCATCACATAAATCATAGAAATAACTTTGATTTGGATAATGAGAAGTTCTAACAGCATTTATATTATTTTGTTTTAAAAATTTAATATCCCAAATCATATCTTCTTTGCTTATAGCTCGTCCAGTTTTACAACTAAACTCATGCCTATTAACACCTTTAAACACAATTCTTTTTCCATTTAAATGCATTATGTTATCTATTAACTCGAATCTTCTAAAACCAATTTTTTGAGGTATTATTTCTATTAAATTATTTTCTTCATCTAAAACTTCGATATATAAAGTATAAAGATATGGATTTTCAGCACTCCATGAATTAACATTTTCTATAGTTTTACTAAATTCTACATTTTCTTTTCCTTGCACTTCTTTAAATTCACATATTAGCTTTTCATCTTTATCCTTTAAGTATCCCTTAATTGTACACTTTTCCAAACTATCTAACTTTATGTTAACATTTAATTGTCCATTTTTATAAGTATCATCTAAATTTTGCTTTACAAATAAATCCTGCACATGACATTTTGGAGTTGCGTACAAATAAACATCTCTAAATATTCCTGAAAATCTCCAAAAGTCTTGATCTTCAATCCAACTAGCACTACTTTTTTTATATACTTCAACTGCTAATTTATTTTCACCATCTTTTAAATATTCTGTTAATTCAAACTCTGATGGCGTAAAACTATCTTCACTATAACCTATAAATTTGCCATTTAACCAAAAATAAAAAGCAGTTTCCACTCCTTGAAATGAAATAAATATTTTTTTATTTTTCAATTCATCTTTTAATTCAAAATATTTAATATAACTTCCAACAGGGTTATATTCTTTAGAAACATATGGAGGTCTAAGTTCTTCTTGTCCATCCCAAGGATATAAAGTATTTATATATTGTAAATTATCATATCCTTGAAGTTGTATATGCCCTGGAACATTTATCTCATCAAAATTTCCACAATTAAAATCTTCTCTATAAAAATCTTTTATTCTTTTATCTGGATTTTCTGCATAAGAAAATTTCCATTTTCCATTTAAATATTGTCTAAGTGGCATATTATCTTTTAATTTTATATGCTCTTTATCCTCATAATATAGATGATCTGAATGTGCATCTATTCTATTTACTCTAAAAATTTCTGGATTCTCTAACCAATCTAAATTAGGACTATTGCTCATAAAAAACTCTCCTTTTCATTTTAAGTTAATTCTTATTTGCTCTTTAGGTTAATCATTTTCAAAACACTTAAAATATATAATTGATAACCTATATCTATTATCACTCTTATCCACTTATTAATCAATATTTTTTTCTATTTTTTATAAATTTATCCTTAAATTATAATGAAATTCAAACTTATATATAACTACAACTTTTAATTTTATTTTTCATTGACACTTTTATTTAATCTATCTATAATATATAGTATCAATTTAATATTTATTGTTTAAACAATAGTTAAAAGCTATGATGAGAAGAGTAAGCTTTTTTAATATTTTTCCAGAGAGAAAATACATTGGTGTGAGTATTTTTAAATATAATTAGCTGAAAACCACCTCTGAGCGACTTTAATACAGTACGTTTAAATCACGTTACGATTTATTAAGTGGCAAAATAATTTTGCAATTTGGGTGGAACCACGGGAATATACACTCTCGTCCCTTTTTCTTTTAATAAGATTAGGGATGAGAGTTTTTTATTTTATAAACTTATTTTTGAAGGGAGATTGTTAATATGATAAAAGTTACTTTAAAAGATGGCTCTGTAAAAGAATTTGATAACGCTATTTCTGTTTTAGACATAGCTAAAAGCATAAGTGAAGGCTTAGCTAGAAATGCTTACTGTGGTATTGTTAATGGAAAGGTTGAAGATTTAAGATTTGTTGTTGATAAAGATTCAACACTTGAAATATGTACTTTTGATTCTCAAGAAGGAAAGAATGCATTTAGACATACTGCATCTCATGTACTTGCAATGGCTGTTAAAAGATTATTCCCAAATGTAAAGCTTGCTATAGGACCTTCTATTGAAAATGGATTCTACTATGATTTTGATAGTGAAAAATCTTTCATTTCTGAAGATTTAGCTAAAATTGAAGATGAAATGAGAAAAATAATAAAAGAAAATCCTGAAATAAAAAGATTTGAACTTCCTAGAAATGAAGCTTTAGAACTTATGAAAGATGAACCTTATAAACTTGAACTTATAAATGACTTAGGCGAAGATGAGATAATATCTTTTTACCAAATAGGTGATTTTGTAGATCTTTGTGCAGGTCCGCATATAATGTCTTTAAAACCTTTAAAAGCTATTAAACTTTTAAGTTGTACAGGTGCTTATTGGAAAGGTAATGAAAAAAATAAGATGTTATCTAGAATATATGCCACTGCATTCCAAAAAAAATCAGATCTTGATGCTCATTTAGAAGCTTTAGAAGAAGCTAAAAAAAGAGATCATAATAAATTAGGTAGAGAATTAAAATATTTTATGACTGATGAAAATGTAGGTCAAGGACTACCTCTAATAATGCCAAAAGGAGCTAGAATAATTCAAACTCTTCAAAGATGGGTAGAAGATGAAGAGGAAAAAAGAGGTTATGTTTTAACTAAAACTCCTTTAATGGCTAAAAGCGATTTATACAAGGTTTCAGGTCACTGGGATCATTACAAAGATGGAATGTTCGTTCTAGGAGATGAAGAAAAGGATGATGAGGTTTTAGCATTAAGACCTATGACATGCCCATTCCAATATACTATATATAATGCAGAACAACATAGTTACAGAGATTTACCTATAAGATATGCTGAAACTTCTACTTTATTTAGAAAAGAAGCATCTGGAGAAATGCATGGTCTTATAAGAGTTAGACAATTTACTTTAGCAGATGGTCATATAGTATGTACACCTGAACAATTAGAAGAAGAATTCAAAGGTGTTGTAAGCTTAATTGATTATATCATGAACACTTTAGGAATAGCTGGTGATATTTCTTATAGATTCTCTAAATGGGATCCAAACAATACTGAAAAATATATAAATAATCCAGAAGCTTGGGAAAGCACTCAAGATATAATGAGAAATATATTAAATCATTTAAATATAAATTATGTTGAAGCTGATGATGAAGCAGCATTCTACGGTCCAAAACTTGATATTCAATTTAAAAATGTTCATGGAAAAGAAGATACAATAATAACTGTACAAATAGATTTCGCTTTAGCTGAAAGATTTAACATGACTTACGTTGATAAAGATGGTGAAAAGAAACGTCCTTATATCATTCATAGATCTTCAATAGGATGTTATGAAAGAACTTTAGCTATGCTTATAGAAAAATATGCTGGAGCTCTACCAACTTGGTTATGTCCTGTTCAAGCAAAAATTCTTCCTATCTCTGATAAATATAATGACTATGCAGATAAAGTTGCCAATGAATTAAGAAATAGAGGCTTAAAAGTTGAAACTGATTATAGAGCTGAAAAAATAGGTTATAAAATAAGAGAAGCTAGACTTGAAAGAACTCCTTATATTTTAGTTGTAGGAGAAAAAGAAGCTGAAAATAATGAAGTTTCAGTTAGAAGTAGAAAAAATGGTGAAGAAGGAGCAATAGCTCTAGATACTTTAGTTAATAGAATTGCTAACGAAGTTTACAATAAAGAAATATAACTAAAATATATCTACAATAATAAAAGGTCATGAATTTTCATGACCTTTTATTTATAAAATACTATCATCAATACTTTCTAAATAGCTATTTATATCTTTGATTATTTCACTTACACAGCCATCTTCAAATGGTGATTTTAAATTGGCATATCTAACAAGTTCTTGAAAAGGCATTAATCCGCCTATACTACATAATCTTAAATAATCTTCCCAAGCTTCTTTGTGATTTTCCCTATCTTTTTTCCAAAATTGTAGGGCACATATTTGTGCTAATGTGTAATCTACATAATAAAATGGGTCTAAGAATATATGGGCTTGTTGGAACCACCAACCTCCTCTTTCTAAAAAATCACATTCTTCATAGTTTTTATGTGGAAGGTATTTTTTTTCAAGACTTCTCCAATACTCTTTTCTTTCTTTTGGCGTTGCATTTGGATTTTTGTATACAAAGTGTTGGAATTCATCTACTGTTATTCCATATGGAATAAATTTAAGTGCTGAACCTAAGTGAAGATATTTATACTTTTCTGTATCCTCCTTGAAAAATAAATTCATCCAAGGCCAAGCAAAGAACTCCATGCTCATAGAATGAATTTCACAACTTTCATAAGTTGGAAAGTTGCATTCCAAAACATTTATATAACTACTTCTGTATACTTGAAAAGCGTGTCCTGCTTCATGTGTTAAAACATCAACATCTCCTGATGTGCCATTGAAGTTTGAAAATATAAATGGTGCTTTATATTTTGGTATATACGTACAATAACCACCACTTGCTTTTCCTTTTTTAGACACTAAATCCATCAAATTATTATCCACCATAAAATTAAAAAACTCTTTAGTTTCAGTAGATAATTCTGTATACATCTTCATTCCATTATTTATTATCCATTTCTCTCCTCCCTTTGGAGTTGGATTTCCTGATAGGAATTCAAACTTTTCATCATAGTAATTTAATTTTTCCAATCCTAATCTTTTTCTTTGCCTCTCATATAACTTATTATTTACTGGTACAATAAATTCCTCAACTTGTTTTCTAAATTTCTTTACCATTTCCTCATTATAATCAAATCTATTCATTCTAACATAGCCAAGTTCTACAAAGTTTTTATATCCTAATTTTTTAGAAATAGTGTCTCTTACCTTCACTAATTTATCATATATTTTATCTATTTCTTCTTCATTTTTAGTAAAAAATTCATACTTAGCTTTATTTGCTTCTTTTCTTATCTCTCTATCTTTAGATAAAATAAATGGAGTTAACTCAGATAATGTTTTTTCCTCTCCCTTAAATGGTATCTTAGCAGAAGCAATAAGTTTTTGATAACTAGATGCTAACTTATTTTCAAGTTGCATGTCTGAAATTATATTATTAGAAAAAGCCTTTAAAGAATACTTTGCTATATTAAGTATTTGTTTTCCATAACATTTTTCTATTTCATCTTGGTATTTTAAATTCACTAGCACTTCATAAAATTTAGAATTAATTTCTTCATACAAGGGAGAATATTCATCCCAATATTCATTTTCCTTTTCATAAAATTCGTCCTTTGTATTTATAGTATAACGAATAGTTGCTATTTCTCTTGCTGATTCTATTTCACTTCTAACATCATATATTTTATTTATTGCGCTTTTTGCATCATTCCAAGTATCTGCTTTTTCAAGTTCTAATATCAAGTCCTCTAAAATATTTTTTACATTGTTATAATTAGGTCTTTCATATTTAAAATCATTAAATTTCATATCTTTATCCCCTTTAATATATTCTTTTAATAATTTTAACACTTTATTAATATTTAAAAAATAAAAGATTATATTTAAATCATTTTTTAAAACTTTAAATATAATCTTCTACAATATATTTTTATTATAATCTCTATAATATTTATCTATTCCAATTTTTCTTAATTAAATTTAAGCATTACTTTGCCTTTTATTATATGCTTTCATAATAAAATATAATGGTATTGCTATTATAAGTCCACCAAGTCCCCAAATTATTTCTTGAGTGCTAGATTGAAATAATATCCATATACTTACCAGAACTGCTATTATAGGAATTACTGGACCAAATGGTATTTTAAATGAACGTTTAATACCTGGCTTCTTCCATCTTAATACTGGTACTGCTAAGCATGTTGGCAAATATTGAGCAAATCTAGATATTGCACTTATTAAAGCAAGTTCTGTAAATGAACCTGATAATGCTATTGGTATTGTTAATATAACTGTAAGTATTATAGCTACGTATGGTGTATTTAATTTATTATATTTTCCAATAACTTTAGGTAATAACCCATCATTTGCAAGAGCAACTGCCATTCTTGGTGAAGAGAAAGATGAAGCTATATTAATACCTATAATAGATACTAATATTCCAAGACTTACTAATATCTCACCTCCTGAACCAAGAAACCTAGATGAGGCAGTCGCTACTGGTGTTACATCATTTGCTAGCGCTGAACCTAATACTCCAATAGATACAGCTTGAATAAGTATGTATACAGCTGAAACTAAAATCATAACAATAATAATTGCTCTAGGTATGTTTTTAGATGGATTCTCCATATCTTCTGCTGCAAGAGCAATACTTTCAAATCCAGTAAAAGCAAAAAATATTAAAAGTGCTGCCGCTCCAAAAGAGCCTGAAATATATGTTCCATGAGGTAACATTGGGGTAAAATTATTAATTTTCATAAAAAAAACACCAATTGCTATAAAAATAACAAGAGGAACTATTTTTCCTACAGTAGCTATATTCATTATTATTTTAGTGAAATTTACTCCAAGTATATTAAGTATTCCTAATGCAATTATAAAAGCAGTAACTAAAATATCTTTAGTTATACCCTTATCTGCCCCAGGCCAAAATACTGATAAAGCTGTTGTAAAGCCTACCGCCATAGTAGCCCATGCTATAACACATATAGCATAAGTCATTATTCCAACTTCAAATGCTGCAAAACTTCCAAAAGCCTCTCGTGTGTATACATAAGGACCACCATTTTTTTTAAAAATTCCTCCCATTTCTGCAAAGCATAAAGCTATTGTAATGGCTAAAAAAGCATCAAATAATATTACAAATAAGCTTGTAGGTCCAATAAGTTTCATTGCCTGATTTGGAAGTAAAAAAATTCCACTTCCAACAATGGCATTAAAACCTAAAAGAATAATACTAAGAAATCCTATTTTTGATTTCCGTGCGTTCATAATTCTAACCTCTTTCTTTTATCTTCTACTAATAATTTAAAATAAATTTATTATATGTTTACTTTATTTCTTTTATAAAGTATTTAAACAAATTTAACATATCTTCATTCTTATCAGCTAAAATTTCTGGATGCCATTGAATCCCCATAGCAAAAGAACCAGATTTTCTTTCTATAGCTTCAATAACTCCATCACTTGCGATAGCGCTAACTTTAAAATCTTTAGCTACATCTTTAACGGCTAAGTGATGAAGAGAGTTTACAAATGCATTTTCCCCTAATACATTATAAAGAATAGAATCTTTTTCTATTTTAATTTTATGGGAAACTATTGAACCATGCCCTCCTTGAATATGCTTTAAATTATTTCCTTCCTTAAGAGATATATCTTGATATAAAGTTCCACCATTAACAACATTCAATACTTGATGTCCCCTACAAATTCCAAGTATAGGAATTTGTTTTTCCATAGCAAGTTTTGTTAAAGTAAATTCAAATTCATCTCTTTCAGGAAAGACTTGTCCAAGAAGTGGATGTGGTTCCTCATCATATCTTAAAGGATCTATATCATATCCACCTGAAACTATTAATCCATCTATAATATTAAGTTGTTCTTCTAAAATTTTTTTATCAGTAACTACTGGTATAATCATAGGAATAGCTCCTGCCTTTATAACTGAACTAACGTACTCATCATACAATTTCAATCTCTTACATCCTGCAAAACAAATGCTGTCTGTAGCTATTTCTATATTTGCTGATATTCCAATAATTTTTTTACTCATGTTGATTCTCCTATCATCTTTTATTAAATACTACGTTTTTATTTTATATAGACATCAATAATTTCTGACTATTATCCCTAGTATTTTTATAGGAATTTGGGGCTATAAGCATTTTTATTATAATAACTAAAACTAATGATGTCAATAATTTAAGCTAGTAGTTAAAAATATTCTATTTATTAAAAATTAATTTTTATTATTTCATCTTCTGTTATTATAGTATCTATTCTCTTATCAAATTCTTCATTAGGTACATTCTCTATTATCTGAAAGTTATAACACAAAGATATTCTTTTAATTTTATTATGCTTCTCTAAAAATTTATCATAAAACCCTCCACCATAACCTATCCTATATCCTCTTTTGTCAAAAGCCAATCCTGGAACAATTATTAAATCAATCTCATTCCCTACATCTTTTTTACTTATATCTGGCTCAAGTATACCAAATGACCCACTCTCATTTAAATCTAAAATTGATTTGATTTCAAGAGATACCATCTCTTTATTTTGCGACAATACTTTAGGTACTGCAACTCTCTTTCCCATATCTAAAAGTTTATTTATTATATTAATAGTATTTATCTCACTATCCATTCCCACATAAATAAATATTATATTACTATCTTTTATATATTCACTGTTAAAGAAATTATCTATCACTCTCTTATCTAATTCTTGCTTTATATCTTTATTTAATTCCTGTCTTTTTCTTTTAATTATCTTTCTTATATCTTGTTTCCTCATAAATTTATCTCCCATGATATTACAATCTCTCCTATCTATAATTCTTTTATTAGTTTATCAACTCCTTTAATTTTACATTAAATTATTAGCAATTTAAAATTTATTAATATAAGAAATATCTACCCCTTTTATAATAATTCTTCAAAACAAAAATGTGCACAGAAAAAATTCTATGCACATTTTTATTATAAAATTATTCAACCGTAACTGATTTTGCTAGATTTCTTGGTTTATCTACATCTAATCCTTTTTGTTTTGCTATATAATAAGAATATAGTTGTAATGGTACTACACTTAATACTGGTGTTAATAAACTTATCGTATCTGGTATTATTATTGAAGCATCTAAAGATTCAGCATAATGTTTATCTTTTTCACACATAACTCCTAAAACTCTAGCTCCTCTTGTAACAACTTCTTGAATATTACTTACCATTTTATCAACAAGTTCTGATTGTGTTAAAAGCCCTATAACCACAACATTTTTTTCAATCAACGCTATTGGACCATGTTTTAATTCACCACCTGCGTATGCTTCTGAATGTATATAAGTTATCTCTTTAAGCTTTAAAGAACCTTCCATAGCAACACCATAATCTAAGCCTCTTCCTAAGAAATACATATCTTTTTCACCATAATGCTTAGCAGCAAATTTTTGTATTTCATCCTTATTCGATAGTATTTTTTCTACCTTTTCAGGAAGAGTTAACATTTCTTTTTTTATACTCTCAATTTTTTCATTAGATTGCGTTCCTCTTAAAGTTGCAAAGTGTAATGCCACTGTATACATTGCAATAAGCTGAGTTACATAAGCTTTAGTTGATGCAACTGCAATTTCTGGACCTGCCCAAGTATATAAAACATCATCAGCCTCTCTAGATACTGAACTTCCTACAACATTTGTTATAGCTAAAATTCTTGCACCCTTAGCTTTACCATCTCTTAAAACTGCTAAAGTATCAGCTGTTTCTCCTGATTGACTTAAAACTATTATTAAAGTTCTATCTGTTATCACAGGATCTCTATATCTAAATTCTGAAGCAATATCAGTTTCAACTGGTATTCTAGCTAATTTTTCTATTGCATATTTCCCTATAACTCCAGCATGATACGCTGTTCCACAAGCCACTATATAAACTCTATCAATATTTTCTAAATTTTCTTTAGTTATATGAATATCGTCTAAAGTTATAGGCTGTCCTAATACTATTCTCGAAGTCATTGTATCTTTTATGGCTTTTGGTTGCTCATGAATTTCTTTTATCATAAAGTCTTCATAGCCACCTTTTTCAGCAGCATCTGCATTCCATGTTACATGATAAATATCTTTTTTTATAACTTGTTTATCTTCATCGTATAAAGTTACACCATTTTGAGTTAAAACAACAAATTCTTTATCATTTAAAAGATACACATCTTTTGTATGATTTAAAACTGCTGGTATATCAGATGCTATAAAGAATTCATCTTGTCCAACACCAACTATTAATGGACTATCTTTTCTAACAGCTACTATTTTATCTGGTTCATTGTTACAAATAACCCCTATTGCATAAGAACCTTCCATCTTAGATGTAGCTTTCATAACCGCATCTAATAAATCACCTTCATAATAATAATCTATAAGATTAGGTATAACTTCTGTATCAGTTTGTGAGAAAAACTCATATCCCTTTGCTTTTAACATTTCTTTCAACTTAGCATAATTTTCTATTATACCATTATGAACCACACTTAAAGTAACATCTTTATTACTATGAGGATGTGAATTTATATCTGATGGCTCTCCATGAGTCGCCCATCTAGTATGACCTATTCCTATTTTTCCATTCAATGGTTTATTTTTTAATTTTTTCTCAAGATTTAAAAGTCTTCCTTTACACTTTCTAACATTAATCTTTCTATTTTCAAGTACAGCAACTCCTGCTGAGTCATACCCTCTATACTCTAATTTAGATAAACCTTCTATCAGTATCTTCGTAGCCTCTTCATTGCCTACATATCCAACTATTCCGCACATGTGAAATACCTTCCTTTTTTTAATTTTTTAAAGAAAGGACTAAATAAAATTTATTTATAACACCTTATTGGCTTTGTCCTTAAAATCACTTTTAAGTTTTGTCCAACTTTTACGATAGTGTCTTACCGTGAGGTATCCGCCGAAAATTCGATACTCCTCATCCTCGTCAACTCTTAATTTTAGAGCTCTGGCGCTTTTATTTTTACTATTTAGTCCTATACTAATATAATATGCTACTATGTTATATTGTGCTTTAGCATATTATTGCTTACAATTTAATATTCTACCATCAAAAAACTTTTTTTCAAGTAATTTAATCTATATTTATACTATATCTTATAAAAGATATTTTTTTAATTTTTACTCTAGTAATCTTAGAGGAGACTTAACATCTCCCCACACAAAGCTTACAAACTATTTATTTGCCTTTTTTATTATTAAATTTGCTAAATCATGAGCCATTTTATTTATCTCTTCTTGATTTTCTCCCTCTAACATAACTCTAACTAAAGGTTCTGTACCTGAAGGTCTTATTAAAACTCGTCCAACTCCATTTAATGCTTTTTCTATTTTAGCTATTTCATTTTTTATTTCCTCATCTTCTTGATGAATATTTTTCATATTATTAGGTACTTTAGCATTAGCTAAAACTTGAGGAAGTTCTTTCATTATTGATGCTAATTCACTTAATGTTTTCCCTGTCTTTTTAACTATAGATGCCATTTGAAGAGCTGTAACTAATCCATCACCTGTTGTATTATGCTCTAAGAATATTATATGCCCTGACTGCTCTCCTCCTAGAGTATAACCGTTATTAATCATTTCTTCTAAGACATACCTATCCCCAACTTTAGTTTTAACCGTTTTAATTTTTTCTTTTTCACAAGCTAACATCATTCCTAAGTTACTCATAACAGTAACAACTACTGTATCGTCTTTTAATCTACCTAAATCCTTTAAATACTTTCCACAAATAGTTAAAATATAATCTCCATTTATTAAAGTTCCCTTTTCATCAACAGCTAAACATCTATCTGCATCACCATCAAAAGCAAATCCCATATGGCATTTTTTTCTTGTAACATAATCCATTAATTCTTCTGGATGGGTTGAACCACAGTTCTCATTTATGTTTGTCCCATCTGGATTATCATTTACTACAAAAACCTCAGCTCCAAGTTCTCTAAATCCTCTTACAGCAGCTTGATATGAAGCTCCATTTGCACAATCCAATGCTATCTTTAATCCGCTTAAATCTATTCCTACAGTATTTTTAGCAAATTCTACATAATCATCTAGAGCTCCTAATTCTTCTATCTTTCTACCTAAAGCAATTCCTGTTGGAGATGGCACATCTTTAAATCCATTCTCTATTACTTTTTGTATTTGATCCTCTAAATCATCTGATAATTTATATCCTTTATTATTAAAAAACTTAATTCCATTATATTCAACAGGGTTGTGAGAAGCTGATATCATTACTCCAGCATCAGCACCATAAACTCTTGTTAAATGTGCAACAGCTGGTGTTGGTATCACTCCAACACATAATACCTCAGCACCTACAGAGAGTATTCCCGCAATTAATGCTGATTCTAGCATATAACTTGATATTCTAGTGTCTTTTCCTACTATTATTCTAGGCTTATGAGTTCCTTCTGTTAATACATAAGCTCCTGCTCTTCCTAAATTATATGCTAACTCTGATGTTAACTCTGTATTTGCAATTCCTCTAACTCCATCTGTTCCGAATAATCTTGACAAATTTCAGCACCCTTTCTCTTTTATTGATATTTTGTTCTTCAACTTATAATATCACATATATTACTAGCTGTTAATAATTTTATATTCTCCGTATAACAAAATAATGTTATATAAGAATAATTTGTTTTAATTGCTCATAAAATTTTATAGTTATTAATATATATTAATTGCAACTATTAAATTATTTTTTTTATAGACATAATGTTAATAACATCTTAAAATTATATTAAGTGTTAATTTAAGAAAGGGGACTTTATATATGTCAAACAATGAATCTATTTACATAGAAGAAAATACTGAAAAAAGCACAGAAAATTTCGGAGATCTTCTAATGGAACATGAAAAAGAAACTTCCGATGAAAAAAGAAAAATTATAAATTCAATAAAGGAACTTGCACAAAATTCAACAAACTGGAAAGAAGCTAAAATCAAATTAGATGCTTTACTTGAAGAATATAAAAATATTCCTTACTACGATCAAAAAGAAAACAATATGCTAAACGAAGAATTAAAAGAAGCAAAGGATTGTTTCTTTAAGGCTAGACAAGAATTTTATGATAAATCTAAAGAACATTTCAAAGAAAACGAAAATAAAAAACTAGAATTAATAAACTTACTAAAAGACCTATCTTACTCTAATGGATTAAAAGAAACTGATGAACTTTTAAAAAAATATAGTGAACAATTCTACGAAATAGGATTTGCAGGAAAAGATATAAACGATAAATTATTCCATGAATTTAAAGAAATAAAGTCAAATCTTTATTCAATGAGAAAAGAAACTGTTAAAAATCTTCAAAAAGATTTTGCTGTTAAAGCTGAAAGAAAAAAAGAAATTATTAAAAAGCTTAAAGAATTAGTTAATAATGAAAATTGGAAAAAAGCTACAGAAGAATTTACAGCTTTATGTAACAAGTTTAAAAGTATTGGTTTCTCAGGAAAAGAAGGCAATGATGAGATAAGTGAAGGTTATGCAAATGCTAAAAACGAATTTTTCTCTAAAAGACAAGAATATTTTGATGAGCTTAAAGCTGGAAATAGAGCTAATTTAGAGGCTAGACGTGCTATTATAGAAGAATTAAAAGGTCTTTATGAAAATGAAAATTGGAAAGAAGCATCTGAAAAAGTAAAAGCTTTAAGTGAAAAATTCTTCCACATAGGATTTTGTGGTAAAGAAGAAAATGAAAATATTATAAACGAATTTAAAGAGGCAAGAGATGAATTTTATGCTCTTAGACAAGACTATTTTGATAAAATCAATTCTGCTAGAGCTCATAAACAAGAAGAATTTTTACAAGGTCTTATAGACAAAAAAGAAGAGTTTATAAAAAAATTAAAAACATTCATTAAAAATGATGAAGAAAGATTAAATGATTTTACTGATAGATTATTTAATGGAAGACCTACTTCTATAGAGAGAATAGAAAATATGCAAAATATCGTTGAAGATATAAAATCTAGACTTGAAAGTAACAAGGCAAAAATCAAACAAGTTCAAAGTGAAATATTTGATTTAAAAAAACAAATAGATAATTTAAAATAACAAAAAAGAGCAGTATTTTTATTGCTCTTTTTCTTCTACTTCTAATCTATCTAATATAGTATTGTATCCATTACTTCCATAATTTAAACATCTGTTGACTCTACTTATAGTTGCTGTTGAGGCACCTGTTACTTCCCCTATTTCAATGTAAGTTTTCTTTTCTCTTAGCATTTTTGCTACCTGAAATCTTTGACATAAAGCCTTTAATTCACTTATTGTTGAAACATCCTCAAAAAATCTATAGCATTCCTCTATATCTTTAATATTTAAAATAGCAGTAAAAAAATAATCCAATTCCTTTGATTTTAGCTTAGATTCAAATTCCTTCAAATCCTCTCATCTCCTTTTTTAATATGTTACTATTATACTTAATTTTTATATAAAAAAAAAGATAAGACTTTTGGGATAGCCTTATCCTAACTATACTAATAAAAGAGATTGTATTTTTATTTTAGAAACGTTTCCATTTTTCAGAGAATTAATTTACTCTCTACTTATATTTTATTATATTATTCTATAAATGTCAATTTTTATATGGAATTTGTTTAAAATTCCATATAAAAATCTAATCAGCATCTACCATATAGTTTGGTTATATTATATATCTCATTTGCAAGCTCATCTGTAAGCATTTCTTTCTTTAATCTCCATCTCCAATTGGTTCCCGTAGTTGATGGCATATTCATTCTTGATTCATTTCCTAAATTTAAAAAATCTTGCATTAATGCTATTGATGTATCTGCAACGCTACTCCAAACCCCTCTTATAAACCCCCAATTATATCCTTCTTCATCATTTAGTTTTAAGTACTTTTTACAATATTCTATATCTTTCTTATTACCAGTAAGCTCATACCACCCTCTAAAAGTATCATTGTCATGAGTTCCTGTGTAAGCTATACAATTTTTTATATAATTATGAGGTAAATAATCACTTTCTTCTCTAGAATCAAACGCAAATTGCAGAATTTTCATTCCTGGAAATCCTGTTTCATCTCTAAATTCTAGAACCTCATCAGTTAAATACCCTAAATCTTCCGCAATAACATTGACTCTACCCAATACACTCTCTATTGCTTTAAATAATTTCATTCCAGGTCCTTTAGTCCACTGCCCATTAATCGCTGTTTTTTCTCCATAAGGCACTTCCCAATACGATTCAAACCCTCTAAAATGGTCTATTCTCACTACATCATATATTTTAAAACTCTCTCTAACTCTATCTACCCACCATTTATATCCTGTTTTCTCTAAATAATCCCAATCATAAATAGGATTTCCCCAAAGTTGACCAGTTTTAGAAAATGCATCTGGAGGACACCCTGCAACCTTTATCGGAATTTGATTTTCATCTAATAAAAAGGCTTGTGGATTTGACCAAACATCAGCACTATCCTCAGCAACATAAATAGGCATATCTCCAATTATATCTATTCCTAAGGAATTAACATATTTTTTTAGTTTATACCATTGTTTGAAAAACATATACTGAATAAACTTCCAATACTCAATATCACTTGCTAATTCTCTATTATAATAATCCATAGAGTAGGCATATCTTTTTTTAATATCTTCTGCCCAATTTTGCCATGATTTAAGATTAAAACGTCCCTTTATTGCCATGTATAAGGCATAATCATGTAACCAAAAACTCTGTTCTCTCTTAAATTCTTCATAATCTTCACCTAATTTATGCTTTGATTTTTCATAAGCTATCCTCAAAACTTTTAATTTTTCAATGAATAATAAGCCATAATCTATATCTTCTTCATCATCTCCAAAATTTGTATTAATATAGTCCTTCTCATCTAAAAATCCTTCTTCATTCAACATATCCAAATCTATAAAATAAGGATTTCCTGCAAAAGCTGAAAATGATTGATATGGTGAATCTCCATAGCTAGTTTGATTTAAAGGTAATATCTGCCAATAACTTTGTCCTGCTTTCTTTAAAAAATCTGCAAAATCATAAGCCTCTTTTCCAAATGTGCCAATACCATATTTCCCTGGCAATGATGATATATGCATTATTATTCCACTTCGTCTTTTCATTTATTCTCCCCCCAAAATTACCACGTTTATTAAAATATTTTATGCTAAAATATTTTCTACTATTTTAACTTCTTTAGATGATTCTCTTTTAACTAATTCTGTATCTAATAATATATGTTTATGGCCTTCTTTTTTATTTATTAAATCAAATAAATGATTTATACTCATTACTGCCATCAATTCTTTAGGTTGTTTTACTGTAGTTATGCTAGGATTATAAAATTCACTTATATTCATTCCATCAAAACCTATGATAGAAATATCTTGTCCTATTTTAAGACCACTATCTATTATAGCTTTTGCAACTCCTATTGCCATTGCATCTGATATTGCAAATATAGCGCTTATATCAGGTCTTTCCATCAATAAATTTTTAGTTGTTTTATATGCACTTTCTACCTCATAATTTCCGATTAATATATGCTCTTCTGAAAAATTATAATTATATTCTAGTAATGCCTCTTTAAAACCTTTAAGTCTCCACCATCCAATTCCTAAATCATCCTTTTCTCCTAGCATTATAGCTATGTTTTTATGACCTAAATTTATAAGATATTTAGTTGCATGATATGCAGATTTTTTATTATCAATTCCTATTGATGAATATTTACCCTTTCCAAGATCTGATATAGTGTTTACAGAAGTTAATACTATGGGTGCATCAACTGAATCAAAACTATCTTCTTTAATATCAATGAAATTCCCCCCAAGACAAATAACTCCTTGTAATCTTTTTTCTTTAATAAACCCTAGCAATGTGTCCATATCTTCGTCAAATGTATAATCATTTTGTTGAAGAACCATAGTGTATCCATATTCATGTATTTTATTTCCTATTATATTTATCATCTCTGAGAAAAAAGGGTTAAATACACCTTTAACTAATACTCCTATATTTTTAGTATTATTTTGTTTTAAAATCCTAGCGCTATTATTAGGTACATAATTACTATCTTTTATAATCTTAAGTATTTTTTCTCTGGTTTCATCCTTAACATCAGAATGATTATTTAACACTCGAGATACTGTACTAACACCCACTCCTGCTATTTTTGCTATATCTTTAATGTTCATTATTTAGCTACCTCCTAAAAATACGCATGTAATCACAAAATCATCCAAATATTTTTCGTATATATATTTTTTATCTTTAAATTATCTATTTTTTATATTTTAACCTTTTACAGCACCTGACACTAATCCCTTTGATATGAATTTTTGTGACATTAAAAATAGTACAACAATTGGTGCTGACGCCATTACAGCAGCTGCTGAATATTGAGGCCAATTGGCAGAAAATTTATTATTTATAAAACCTCTAAGACCAACCATAAGTGTTTGACTATCTGGATTTTTCAAAAGAGCTGAAGCAAATATATACTCTCCATAAGAACTTATAAAACTAAATAAAAATATAACTACCAACATATTTTTAGTTAAAGGTAATATTATTTTTACAAAGGTTTGAAAAGTAGTCGCACCATCAACAAATGCTGCTTCACTAAGCTCTTTTGGTATACCATCTAAAAATCCTTTAAGAAGCCATATGTTATATGCACTTCCACCACAACCTATTATTATTAATGTAATTATTTTATCCATTCCATTCAATTTATAAGCTATTCCAAGTATAGCTGGAAGTGCCATAGTTGTTGGAAACATTTGAAGAAGCAATAAAAACATTAACCCTTTTCTTCTTCCTTTAAATTTAAGCTTTGAAAAGGCAAATGATGCTGGTATAGTCATTGCTAATTGCATTATTGCTGTAGCAAAACAAACTATTAATGAATTTTTAACCCATATTAAAAAATTTGTATTACTTATAACCTTTTTGTAGTTTTCTAATGTCCAAGACGTCGGGAAAATTGTTGATTGAGTAAATGCATTTCCTTTCGCCATTGATGCAGACACTATAGCTAAAACCGGAAATAAAACTATTGCCATCATTACCCAAAGAAGAATTCTTGAAATCCAAGCTTTTCTTACTTCTCCTGGTCTTAATTTTTTTTTATATTTTAATGTTGATGACTTGCTTATTCTTTCTTTTTCTACTATTTGCATGTTATTCTACCTCCTCGAACTGTCCTGATAATTTCATTTGAAAATATGAAATAGTCGCTAAAATTACAAATATTATAATACTTATTGTTGATGCTATTTCAAATCTACCAAAGGTAGTTGCTAATTTGTAATTTACAGAAGCTAAAATATCCGTATATCCAGCAAATTGAGTGTTTAATCTCGCTGGATTTCCTCCTGTTATAAGATATGCTGAACCAAAATTGTTAAAGTTAAATGCAAAAGATGAAATTATTAATGGATAAGCAGTTTGTGCTAATGAAGGCAATGTAATTTTAAAAAATTGAAGCATTTTACTCGCACCATCAACATCTGCTGCTTCATAATAAGAATCTGGTATTGCAGCTAATGATCCTAAACATACATTCATCATATATGGAAATCCAAGCCATATATTAACCATTATAAGAGCAAACCTAGCCCACATTGGATCAGTAAGCCATGGAATTGGTTCTGATATTAGATTAATATTCATAAGAAGATTATTTATTGCTCCATAACTTCCATTTAATAAACCTTGCCATGATAAAATAGCAACTGTTGCTGGAAGAGCCCAAGGAAGAATAAGTATAGCTTTATATATCCCTCTTTCCTTTATATTAGGATTGTTTAATAATATAGCTACTATAAGTCCTAATAAAAACGTTCCCAAAGTTGAACATAGAGCAAACACTATAGTTCATGAAAAAACTGGGAAAAACACATCTTTAAAAGGGCCCGTAAGAACTTCTATAAAATTACTAAATCCTACAAATCTAAATGGTTCACTTTGTATCAAAGTTTTATTAGTAAAAGCTATGATAATTGTATAAATTATAGGACATATCGTAAATATAAATATTGATATCATAGCTGGTAAAAGATATGGTATAGATTTTAACGTAGTCTTTTTACTTTTATTTTTTAATGAAATTTGCATAATCTCTCCCCCTTATACCAAAATAATAAATTCAATTAATATAATTCAGGGGAGAAATTCTCCCCCTCATATCAAATTATTTTTGTTGTGCTATTCCTTCTTTAATTTGTTCAACTGTTTTATCTGCAGCTTCTTTTGCTGTTTGTTGACCTTGAATCATAAGTAATATATTTGTTTCTCCTGGCTTCCACATTGCTTGAACTTCTGGTATATTAGGCATTGGATCTGCTACTTTTGCTTGTTCAACAAAAGCTCCCATATACTTATTATTCTTAAATGCCTCTGTTTCAAAAGAATCTGTATAAACAGGTATCCTGTTTCCTTCTTCTAAAACTATGTCTCCTGAATTTTCAGCTAAATATTTAACAAGTTCCCAAGCATCATCTTGTTTATCTGATTTAGAACTTACAAAAGCCGCTTGTACTCCCATAAACGGAGTAACCTCATTACCGTTTAAGCTAGGTATTTTAGCCACACCAAAATTTAAACCAGACTCTTCAAATGCTGCTACATCCCAAGGTCCTGATATAAAAAATGCTGTATTCCCAGATGTAAACTCTCCTATTGCAGCATCACCATTTATATCTGATGCCATAAGCTTCCTATTAACAACTAAATCTTCAAGAAATTCATATCCCTTTATTGCTCCTTCATTGTTTAAACCTATATCTGTGGAATCTAATACACCATCATTATTTTTGAATACGTATCCACCATTAGCAGCTATAAATCCATAAGATCTATAAAAATCTCCAATTGCATACTTAAATCCCTTTTCTGCTGCTACTTCTACTAATTCTTCCATAGTTTCTGGAACTTCTGAAACTAAATCTTTATTATAAAATAATGCTGTTGTTTCTTGCGCTATTGGAACTGCATATTGTGTTCCATCTATAGTTACAGCATCTACTAATTGCTCTGATGCTAAAGCCCCTTCATCTATAACTCCCTCTGGAACCTCTGCTAAAAGTCCTGCTTTTTGGAATGTTCCTAAATTATCATGAGCAACTCCAAAATATATATCTGGTCCTTTAGAACTATTTGCTGCTTGTATATAATCTTGAGGTTCTCCTTGATCATCTACAACCTTTACATTGTATCCATTTTCTTCTCCCCATTTATTAGCTAATTCCTCAATTGCTTTAATCTCTCCAGTCTTTAAATGAGACCATATTGTAAGTTCCTTCTTTGAATCATCATTTGAACTTGTAGTAGTATCACTACTTCCACAACCAACAATTGATCCTGCCATTATTGTAGACATTAATGCTGCTAAAACCTTTGTACGTTTACTCATAAATACCCCCTAAAATACTCTAAAAATCATAATATTTTTAAAATTCCATTTTTTAATTTTATTGTGTATAGTTTCCAATTATTATTATAATATTCATCTCATTTATTTTCAATATTTATTTTCTTTTTTTACTATTTTAATTAAATAAGTAATTATTTATATAAATAATTAAAAAATTTCAATTGTTAATTTATCTAAAATTAAATAATGCAATATACCATTAAGATATATTGCATTATCTTTTTACACTTTTTTCTCTAAGCATAAAAGGAACGCTATTTTAAAAATCATAGCTTCATTAAAATTTCTTATATCATATCCTGTATACTTTTCTATCTTATCTAATCTATAAATTAAAGTATTTCTATGAATATAAAGCTTTTTAGAAGCATCTGTTATATTTAAACCAGATTTTAAAAAAACATCTATCGTTTTAATTGTATGCCTATCTAATTTAGAAAATCCATGACTAAAATTTTTTATTATTTCTTTTTTTATCTCTTTATTAATACCATCTACTATATTTTCAATTATAAGATTTTTTTCATTATACACTCCTTCGGACAAATTATACTTTTTGACCAAATTTATTATCCTTATATTTTCATGTATTTTATTTTTTATATCTTTTATCGTATCTATAACACAATAACTTATATAACATTTAATATAAAGATTTGAATATAGCAAATCTCTAATACCTTCCACATGATCTTTAATATCATCCAAATTACATAACATCATGACATAATTATTATATTGCCAAACTATAATATCATAATTAGAGTAACTTTGTTTTATTATAGATAATATATCTTCATTGTTGCTACCTGAAAATATGGTTACTAGCCCAACTTTCTCTAAAATCCACGGTAAATTAGCTTTTATATATTCTAAATCTACTATATCATTCTTTATTAAATCTAATAATATTTTTTCCTTATCAGTTTCAATTTTATCTATTCTATTTTCTATTATATATCTAAGCAACGGAATACAATTTTTATAGCTTTTACTTGTTATAATTTTAAATTCTTTATTTAAATTTATACTCTCTTCTACAATATCATCTTTGCTTAAATTATCTGATAAAAACTTTATTTCTTGATTATTATTTAATTTTATATTAAAAGGAATTTTTGTGCTATAATATATTTCACTAAAAAAATCATGAAAATTTCTCATAAATTCACCCCAAAATTCTTTTGTTAATTAAATTATTTTATTTTCACTATCCTTATCAAACACATGTAAATAATCTGTATTAATATACACTTTAGCATTATCGCCATTTCCTAATTTAGTACTTCCGTTTACTCTTATAGTTATATTTTGATTTCCACATTTAGTATATATATAACTCTCAGCCCCCATAAGTTCTACAACCTCTGTTTTTACATGAATTATTTTATTTAGATTCTCTTTTACTAAATTTATGTTATCATCTAGATGTTCTGGTCTTATTCCAAACGTAACTATTTTCCCAATATAACCTTTGTCTTTTAATTTCTTTCCTTTATCATTTCCAATTTCTATTTTTTCAGATTGGAACTTAGCAAAATACTTCCCACCTTCTTCAATTACACTTCCTTCAATGAAGTTCATTTGTGGACTTCCTATAAATCCTGCAACAAATATATTGGCTGGATTATTATATATTTCTTGAGGTGTTGCAACTTGTTGAACTACACCATCTTTCATAACAACAATCCTAGTTCCCATTGTCATAGCTTCAACTTGGTCATGAGTTACATATATAAATGTAGTTTGTAATCTTTGATGTAACTTAGATATTTCCGTTCTCATCTGAACCCTCAATTTAGCATCCAAATTAGATAATGGTTCATCCATCAAAAACACCTTAGGTTCTCTAACAATAGCTCTTCCAAGAGCAACCCTTTGTCTTTGCCCACCAGACAATGCTTTTGGTTTTCTGTCTAGCAAATGCTCTATATCTAAAATTCTAGCCGCTTCTTTAACTTTTTTATCTATTTCTACCTTTGGAACTTTTCTCAATTTTAATCCAAAAGCCATATTATCGTATACACTCATATGTGGATATAACGCATAACTTTGAAAAACCATTGCTATATCTCTTTCCTTTGGTTCAACGTCATTTACCAACTTATCTCCTATATAAAGTTCTCCCTTTGATATCTCCTCAAGCCCTGCAACCATTCTTAATGTAGTAGATTTTCCACAACCAGATGGTCCAACAAATACTATAAACTCTTTATCTTCTATTTCTAAATTAAAATCTTTAACAGCAGCTACATCCCCTTGATATATTTTATAGATATGCCTTAATGATAAATTAGCCATAAAATCCCCCTCATTATTTAAAACAATATTTTTATAGTAATATTATACAATTCTTATAAAATTTAATAAATAATAAAAAAACACAAATATATTAATATTTTTTTGTATATTCATATAAATTTATTATATTAAAAAGTTGTATACTGTAATCATTACTTAGCATACAACTCTCACTTTATATAATTACTTATATTCTTTTGTTTTTTCTTCCCCACTTAATACTCTTATAGCTCCTTGTGCCAATGCAAGAAGTTCATCTTCTCCTGGATATACAGTAACATCTGATATCCACTCTATATTAGATTTTAAATCTGGCACTAATACATTTGAATAAGCAATTCCACCTGTCAAAAGTATTTGGTCTACTTGTCCATTCAATACAGCAGCCATTTTTCCAACTTCTTTTGTTATTTGATAAATAAATGCTTTATAAACTTTTTCGCATTTTTTATCTCCCTTTTTCATTTTATCAATTATTCCTCTCGCATCATTAGTATTTAAATATCCAACAAAACCACCTTTTCCAACTATCTTTCTATAAACTTCATTTTGAGAATATTTACCGCTAAAGCACATTTTTATTAAATCTCCAACTGGTACGCTTCCTGCTCTTTCTGGTGAAAACGGTCCATCTCCATCTAATGCATTATTTACATCTACAACTTTCCCTTTTTTATGAGCTCCAACAGATATTCCTCCACCCATATGAACAACAATTAAATTTAAATTTTCATATCCTTTTCCTGTTTCTTTACCATATCTTTTAGCAACTGCTTTTTGATTTAAAGCATGAAATTTACTCTTTCTTTGGATTTCTAAAATTCCTGACAATCTAGCTACATCTTCTAATTCATCAGTAACTACTGGATCTACTATATAAGATGGTACATTTAATTCATCCCCTATTGCCCTTGCTAATATTCCACCTAAGTTCGATGCATGAGGACCTTGCACCCCAATCTTCAAATCTTCAATCATAATGTCATTAACTATATACGTTCCACCCTCAACAGGTTTTAACATACCACCTCTTCCAACTACTGCATTCAATTTTTTTATATCAAAATTTTTTTCTTTAAGTACATTTAATATAAGGTCTTCTCTAAATTTAAACTGATCATAAATAGCATTATATCCTTTTAATTCTTCATTTGTATGTCTTATTGTTTCTTGAAACAGCTCTCTCTCTCCCTCAAATAATCCTATTTTAGTTGATGTAGAACCCGGATTTATTACTAATAATTTATATGACATTTAAACCACTCTCCATTAATTTTAAATGTTTACTTAAAAACTTAATTTAATATATATTTTTATTTTGCTTCAGCAATTAATGCCGCTAAAATTATTGAATTAACTTTTGTATGAAAACTATCTGCTCTAGATGTTAAAATTACTGGTGCTGCCGTTCCTACCAAAACTCCTCCATTTCTCGAATCTGACATATAAGTTAATGTCTTATACATAACATTAGCCACATCAATATTAGGTAACAATAATATATCTGCTTTTCCAGCTACTTCACTTGATATTCCTTTATGATGTGCAGCTTCTACTGATATAGCATTATCAAGAGCAAACGGACCATCTACTATGCACCCTTTTATTTGCCCTCTATCATTCATTTTTGCAAGAATTGCTGCATCTACCGTTGCCTGCATATCCATATTTACCACTTCAACCGGAGCAACCACCGCAACTTTTGGAGTATCTATTCCACAAGATTTAGCAACTTGTACTGCATTTTCTATCATATCTTTCTTTGCATTTGCATCTGGATATGTGTTAAAAGCCGCATCTGTTAGTAACAGTAATCTATTCATTTTTTCCACATCAAAAACTGATACATGGGACATAAGTTTACCTGTTCTTAAACCTACTTCCTTATTTAACACACTTCTCAAAAACGTTGCAGTATCCACTAGTCCTTTCATAACCATGTCTGCTTGTCCATTTGAAACTATCTCAACTGCCTTTAAAGTTGCCTTTTTTACATCTTTTTCATTAATTATTTGAACTTGTTCTAAATTCATATCTATTTTTTTAGCTATATCTTGTATTTCTTCTTTATTTCCAACTAATATAGCCTCAACTAGTCCCTCACGAACTACTTCTTTAATAGCTTCTAAAACTGGTTCATCTTGTGCTACAGCTACAGAAACTCTCTTTTTATTTATACATTTAACTTTAGTAAATAATTCATTAAAATTTTTATTCATAACATATTACTCCCTATTCTTTATAGATTTGTTATTTTATTAACATATATATATTATTTTAACAAAAAAAATTCAGAAAACATAAATTTTCTGAAAATTTTAATTAATTTTTACCTTATTTACAAAAGTATCCCATAATACTTTCTGCTACTTTTATTCCATCTACTGCAGCAGATATTATTCCACCAGCAAATCCTGCACCTTCACCAGCTGGATATAATCCTGTTAAAGATATACTCTCTAAATTCTTATTTCTTTCTATTCTAACTGGTGCAGATGTTCTAGTTTCTATTCCTGTCAAAATAGCATCATAATCTGCAAATCCATTTATTTTTTTATCAAAGCTTTCTATTCCCTCTTTCAAAGAATCGACCACATAACTTGGTAATGCTTCCCCTATACTAGCTAAAGTATAGTCATTAGCTAACACACTTGGATTAACTTTTCCTAGTTTGGTAGTTTTTCTATCATTTAAAAAGTCTCCTAAAAGTTGAATTGGTGTTTTAAAATTACCTCCACCTATCTTATATGCTAAATTTTCATAATGCCTTTGAAATTCCATCCCTGCTAAAGGTTTATCACTTTTAAAATCTTTACTAGAAACAGTAACAACTAAAGCTGAATTAGCATTTTCTTTATCTCTAGAATTATAACTCATTCCATTTACACAAAGCCTTTCATCCTCTGACGATGCATTAACAACTACCCCGCCTGGACACATACAAAATGAATATACTGCCCTTTGCATTTTTTGACTTTGATATGTTAATCTATAATCTGCTGCATTTAATCTTTTATGATTTGCATAATTGCCATATTGATTTACATTTATTAAGCTTTGAGGATGCTCTATTCTAACTCCAATTGCAAATGGCTTAGGGGTCATAAATATTCCTTCCCTAAAAAGCAACTCATATGTATCTCTCGAACTATGTCCTAATGCTAAAATACAAACTTCACAAGGAATCTCTTCTCCATTTACTATAATCGCCTTTAACTTATTATTATGTTTTATAATTCCTTCAAACTTTGAATTAAAATATACCTCTCCACCTAGAGATTTTATTTCTTCACGAATATTTTTAACAACTCCCTTTAATACATCAGTTCCAACATGTGGTTTACCAACATACATTATAGACTCATCTGCACCATGTTTTACTAGAGTTTCTAAAACAATATTACATCGTGCATCTTTTATTCTAGTAGTTAATTTTCCATCCGAAAAAGTTCCTGCTCCTCCTTCACCAAATTGTACATTAGATTCTGTATTTAAAATACCTGTATCCCAAAATTTTTCAACAGTTTCACTTCTTTTGTCTACATTCTCACCTCTCTCAAACACTATTGGGTTATATCCTTGTCTTGCTAAAGTTAATGCTGCAAAAAGCCCTGCAGGCCCAAGCCCTATAACTACCGGTCTATGCTCTAAAACTTTATTCCCAAATTTAAACTCCTCTGTATTTAGTGCAACATCTATCTGTACATCATTACTATTAGCTCTAGATACAACTTTCTTTTCATTTTTGCATTCTAAACTAATCGCATAATTAAACCTAATATTATTTTTTTTTCTAGCATCTATTGATTCTTTTAATATTTTTATTTTCCCCAAATCTTTAACAGGTACATTTAATTTTTTAGAAACTTTTTTCTCTATACAAGATATATCTTCATCTATACTTAAACTTATATTATTTACTCTTATAGTCATACACTAAACTCCTTTTTTCTAAACTTTTGTAAAATTATTTTACCACAGAAATTTTTATTACATAAATATCTCTGTGGTAATTTAAAATTATATTTTATTCTTCTGCTTTAGTAAATGTAACATCTACAGTTTGTGGATTTTGACTATCCACTAAAACATTATTCTCATTATTTATATTTACAGTTGGACTCACAACTCCACCTTCTTTTGTTAATTTTGAAACATCAACCTTGCATGATAAGTTAGATGCTTGTAAATTATCTAATTCTTTTTTTGTCCCTTTTAAGACAACAGTTACAGTATTACTACTTAAATTTGCAGTATATCCACTTAAATTTCCTTCTATAGTTATTGGAATTTCAAAAGTTTTCGTAGTTTCTGTGTTTCCATTTACAACATTTTCCGAATTATTTTCATCTGCTCCTGAAACTTTTACATCCACATTAATCTCATTTTCATTAGGCAATAATGTAATGTTTCTAGGAACTATAAGATTAGTTATTATCGTTTCATTCCCAGTTATAGAATTTAAATTTATAGGTTCAGATAAAATCTCATCAGTGCTATCTAAGACACTCTCACTACCCAATATTTTTATTGTATTAGGATTTGCTATTATATTCTCTAGTGTAAGTCCTGCCCTAAGTTCTCCCGTAGTTTGAACTTTTATAGGTACTAATTTTCCTTTTTCTACTGTTATTGTTGTCTGTACATTATTAGTTGATAGCACAACATCATTAACAACATTGCCACTTGAATCAACGGCTACCACAGGAAAACTTGCTGTGGTCGTGCTATTATTTGCAGTAACATTACCTCTTACAACTAATTTAGAAACTTCATTTACTGTTTCTTCGGGGCCAGATACTGTAATTTGATTGGTAGAAAAAGAAATATTCTTAACATAGGTGCTATTACTAGTCGTAACATTAAGTTCTGATTTCACAGGCATTGTTTTTTCAGTAATATTTTCTAATTTAATATTAATTCTTAATACTCCATTATTTTTTATATTTACATTATTAGGTGAATTTGTTATTTCTACTGGTATACTATTATCCCCTGATTTTAACGTATAATTAGATAAATTTGCAACTGCTGTAAATTGAGATTTATTTATACTATAAATATTGGTTGAAGTTCCTTGTATAGTTAAAGAAATAGTAAAATTTTGATCCGGAGCTAGAGTTAAATTATCCTCTTTTAAAACATCTAAATTTATTATCTGAACAGGTATATTCGTTATAGTATACTGCTTAATTGGATTTTCAATATTAGATATATATATCCAAAGACCAAAAGATAGGAGTAAGCAAACAAGCTTAACCATTAAATTTTTTTCTTTAACTATTTTTAATACTTGAGAAATTATTTTTCTCTTTTTATTATTTTTACCCACGCCTTCACCTTCTGACCAAACGACTTACTTTTTCTTTGATTTTTACTCTTTATTATTTTTAATAATATTGATTTTAATTTATCCCCATCAAAATTCCTAGTTAATCTTCCTTTAATGGCTAATGAAATTGCACCAGTCTCTTCAGACACTATTATTATTAGTGCATCTGATGCTTCCGAAAGTCCAATAGCAGCCCTATGCCTAGTTCCAAGTTGTTTGCTTATATTATTATTATTGGTTAAAGGCAATACACAAGCTGATGCTAATATCCTATCATTTTTTATAATAGTTGCACCATCATGAAGCGGAGTATTTTTTACAAATATATTTTCTATAAGCTCTCTAGACACTAAAGAATCCATTTTTATTCCTGTGGATACTATATCCCCAAGCCCTGTTCCTTGTTCTATAGCTATTAATGCCCCTGTTTTTGTCTTTGCCATATTTTCAACAGCTTCGCATATATTAGTTATTACTTTCTCAATTTCCTCATCGTTTTGTATTATATGAAAATCATCAAATGTGCTTCTTCCTATATGTTCTAATCCTCTTCTTATTTCAGGCTGAAATATTATAATAACAGCAATAACTCCAATAGTTATTGTTTTACTTAATATAAAGTACAAAATATCCAATTTTAATATATAACTAACAGGTATTAATATTAATATAAGTAAAATACCTTTTAACAATTGTTCTGCTCTAGTTTCCTTAATTAACATATAACCTTTATAAAAAATAAAAGCTACTACTAATATATCTACAACAGACCAAATAGTTATGTTTTGAATATCACTTAAAATCATATTAATTATAGTCTGCATATCGCTTCACTCCAGTTGTTATAAATACTCTTTAATATTATACAATAAAACTTTTAACTTAAATACAAAGTTAATGATAATTTTTTAATTTACATATTATAAGTAATGTTATTTATAAAGCTTTCATATATTTTTATTGTGTAAACTTTTATTAATTCTTTTACAGGGGGGATATTTTGAAATTTAACTATAAAGATTTTTATAAAAATAAATTTTTTATTTCTACAATGATACTAATTTTACTTTTAATTTTTATTATTGTTATTACATGTGTCAAATCTAATGACTTAATTACATTAAATAATTTAGGAAAGTCAATTACAAGCATAAATTTAGATGAACCTTTAGAAGACACAACCAATTCTAATGAATATGTAAATATATTAGAAGATAAAATTGATAATCTAACAACTCTATCAAATACATTAAAAGATATACAAACATCTAAAAAATATAAAGATATACACGAAACTCTAAAAAAAGGTTTAAACATGAATATAACCTTTTACACTTCTTTAATTGATATTTTAAATGATCCTACCACAGACGACTTATACAACAAGTATAAAGAAACTACTTCTTTAAAAAATGACATTATAAATATTTATGAAACTTGTAACAAAAATAATATATCTGTTTCATTAATATCTAATGACAGTAAATTACTAAATAATATATTCAGCTATATAAATGAAATTATAAAATTAAATAGGGATTCAGATATTAAAACTACACAAATGAATGAATTTATAGTTACTTTAGATTCTCTTCTATTAGAATTTGATGATTTAACAGAAAATCTATTCGAAACAATATCGACTATTAGAAAGAACAATAGAAGCTTAAATACAATTATTACTGATATTCATAATAAAATGAATAATTTTGAAACTATTAAGAAAAAATTTTATATTTTATCTATCCCAGAAGACAGCAACGATATTTTTATCTCATTTAATGAAGTTTTAAACCATTATAGTAATTACATTAATTTGTTATTAAAAGGAGTTACAGAAGAAAATAAAAATAATAATTCAAATAATGAATATTATATAAATGCTAAATCAGAATATGAAAATATGAATAATTCATTGAGAAATTTACAAACCTTACTAAATGATTTAAAAAAATAATATTTACATGAATTAACTTTCTCTTTATGGATACAATATACAAGGTAAAATAACACTAATATTAGGAGGACAATATGAAAAAGAAAACTTATGTATGTTTTTTATTAACCTTCATTTTTGTTGTTATCACTAATATATGTCAAAAAAATGCCTTAGGACTAGAAAATTTTAATAAGGAAAATATCACAAATAACTATATATACACAAGCGAATTAAATTTTAATCATACTCAAGACGAAATAACTAATGAACCTTTAACAGAAACTGATTTATTCTCTCAATCTGATGAAATAATTGAAGTTTTTAATTCATCATCAAAAAAAGTTTATTTAACAAAATCAGATATAGATTTAATGGCAAAAGTAGTTTTTGCTGAAAGCAAAGGTGAGCCGTACACTGGCAAAATTGCAGTTGCTTCTGTAATACTAAATAGAGTTACTAGTCCTAACTTTCCAAATACGGTTGAAGGAGTTATAACACAAAAAAATGCATTTTCTTGCGTTGTAAATGGTGTTATAAATGCAACTCCAAATAGTGATAGCTATAATGCAGTTAAAGATGCTATTAAAGGTTTAGATCCAACAGAAAATGCCCTATATTTTTACAATCCTAAAATAGCAACTTGTTCTTGGATGAAGGAAATAGAAAAATGTAATGTAACAACCATTGGTCAACATGTTTTTTTTAATGTAACACAATAAAAAAAAGAACTGTTTCAAATAATGAAACAGTTCTTTTTTCATTTTATAAACATGCTTCTACATCAATTTTTAATGCATCTTTAGTTTTAAATCCTATTAAAGTATTGATAAGCTTACCATCTTTAAATATTTTTAAAGTTGGTATACTTACTATTTTATATTGATTAGCTATTTGTGGATTTTTATCAACATCTACTTTTACAAATTTAACATTTGACATTTCCTCATCTAGTTCTTCTACTATAGGAGCTATCATTTTGCATGGTCCACACCAAGTTGCCCAAAAATCTACAACAACTACACCTTTTTCTTTTAAAACCTCTTCTTCAAAATCGCTAGCACTTACATGCATTACCATAATAAGTTCCTCCAATCTAACTTATTAAAATATCAAATTATTATATTATATTTAAATATTCTAGTAAATATTTTACTATTAAATAAGGTGTAGACAATTTGTCTACACCTTTACAAAACTTAGGGTTAATAAGTATTGTTACAAATTAAATTATTCTTGTTCCATTATTATTTTTTTAGCTGATAAAATTGATGTAGCACTCATTGAAAATTCATCTAATCCATATTCAACTAATGTTGGTATAGCAGTTTCATCCCCTGCCATTTCTCCACACATTCCAACCCACTTACCATGTTTATGTGCTCCATCTATAGTCATTTTTATTAATCTTAAAACAGATGGATGCATTGGGTTGTAAAGATAAGATACTTTTTCACTCATTCTATCTGCTGCTAAAGTATATTGTATTAAATCGTTGGTTCCTATTGAGAAGAAATCAACGTATTTTGCTAGTTCATCAGCATAAACTGCTGCTGCTGGAATTTCAACCATGATACCCCATTGAATTGAATCTGAATATGATATTCCTTCATTCTTTAATTCTGCTTTACATTCCTCAACAAATTCTTTTGCTGCTTGGAATTCTTCTAAGCCTGATATCATTGGAAACATTACAGCAAGATTTCCATATACAGACGCTCTAAGTAAAGCTCTTATTTGAACCTTAAATATATCTTTTCTATCTAAGCAAAGTCTTATTGCTCTATATCCTAAGAATGGATTCATTTCTTCTGGCAATGGTAAATATGGAAGTGTTTTATCTCCACCTATATCTAATGTTCTTATAACTACTTGCTTACCACATGCTTTTTCTAAAACATATTTATAGCTTTCAAATTGTTCTTCTTCAGTTGGTGCAGATTCTCTATCCATATATAAGAATTCAGTTCTAAATAGACCAACACCATCTCCACCGTTAGCTAATACTTGATCTATATCTTGTGGTTTACCTATGTTACCACAAACTTCAACTCTTCTTCCACCCTTAGTCACAGTTTTAACATCTATAAGTTTCTTTAACTCTTCTTGTTCTGCATGAAATTTCTCTTTTTTAGAAATATATTCATTTATAGTTTGTTGATCTGGATTTATTATTGCTAGTCCTTCCATACCATCTACTATAATCATATCTCCATTATTCACTGAAGTTGTTATATCTCCTAACCCTACTACTGCTGGAATTTCCAATGTTCTAGCCATTATAGCAGAGTGAGATGTTCTCCCTCCAATGTTAGTTAAAAAACCTATAACCTTACTTCTATCTAATTGTGCTGTATCAGATGGAGTTAAATCATGGGCAACAATTACTGTATTTTCTTCTGTTATAGCAAAATCACTTCCACCTTTTCCTGCTAAATTAGAAATTATTCTTTTTGAAACATCTTTTATATCAGCTGCCCTCTCTCTCATATATGGATCATCCATAGAATCAAATATCATAACAAAAGTATCTGTAACATTTTGTACAGCCTTCATAGCATTTAAACTCTCATTTTCTATAGTCATTTCCATTTGACCTGTAAATTCAACATCATCTAACAACATTAAATGAGCTTCAAAAACTTGAGCCTCATGTTGACCAATTTCATTTAAAGTTTTTTCTTTAATCTTAGTTAACTGTTCTCTTGAAGCCTGTAATGATACTCTCAATAAATTTTTTTCTGCTTCTATATCTGAAATTTTATTATCATTTATAACTATTTCTTCATGCTCTTGTATAAACACTTTTCCTATAGCATATCCTTTTGATGCTGCAATACCACTTTTTATCATAACTGCCTCCTAAAACATACATAATTTATTTAAATTATATTAAAATTCAATAAAATAAACTTTACTTATTTTTATTAGCAAGAAGTATGCCAATTCAAAAAAATTAATATATTTTTTCATTTAAAGTTAAAATTAGAAATAATATTTCCTTGAAAACATCTTATATTTACTAATAAATTAATAAAATTCAAAATCTTTTTATTATTTTGTTATTATAGATAATTTTTTGTTACAATCTAAAATAATAATTTAATTTTTTGATATTTTTTATCAACTTTTATATTTTTTTTATTTTATAATGTATAATATTGATATAAACCTATTAATAATGTTATTTATAATCATTGATAAAAAATATCAACTTTAAAATATATTGATATTTTTTATCAATAATTACTTACAAGGAGTATCATAATATGTTTTTTCAAGAAATAACCTTTAAAAATCGCCAAGGTCTTCATACAAGATATTCAGCTATGATAGTTAATAAAGCTTCAGAAATTCAATCAAAATACAAAGTTACTTTATATATAAAGAAAAAAGAATATTCCCAATGGCTTGGTATGAGCATGTTAGCTATTCTTTCTTTAAAAATTTCAAATAATGATAAAATAAGTATTGGTTGTAACGAAGAAGGTATGCTAGGGAAAATAGCTGTAATGTCGTTAATTCAATATATAGATGAGTTTATAAATTCTATAAATCCATCTGCTAATGTTAAAATTGATGAATTTATAGATGAAACAATAATAGCTAAAGAACAGGTATTAGAAAATGTTCCAATTGGTATATTAGTTATAGATTCCTATGAAAATATAACAACAATAAATGAATATGCATTAAAATTTTTAGAAAAAAGTTTTAAGGATGTTATAGGAAAAAATATTAAGGATATTATTCCTTATTCTGATTTACCAATGATTTTAAAAAAAGGCTTAAAACAATTCGGACAAGTACTGCATATAAAAAATAAATCAGCACTTGTAAATAGATCTCCTCTTTTTATGAACAATAAAATAATAGGCGCTGTTGCTGTTATACAAGATGTCTCTAATTTAGTTGGCATAAAAGAATTAAATGAAAAATTCACTAAAATTTTAGAAAATTCACAAGATATGATTTGTTTTTTAGACAAAAATGGGATTATAAATTATATTAATCCAGCTTACATTAAGCATAGTAATTTAAAGGCTCAAAATATTCTTGGTAAACATATTACAGATATAGAGCCTGATGGCTATATTTATAAATCCTTTAAGAATAAATCAAAATTTAACGATGTCATTTATTCTATTAATAATGTTAATGTGATAGGTAATATAGAACCATTATTTATAGATGATGAGTTTGTTGGAGTTATATCAACAGCAAGACCTATTAACGAGCTAAAAGAGCTTATAGGAAAACTAAACAAATCACAAGAGGAGCTTAATTATTACAAAGAAGAATTCTTTAAACAAATTTCTAACAATTCATCTTTTAATAATATCATAGGTTCTAGCAGAACTCTAAAAGATATTCTATATATATGCGAAAAAACATCAAAAACAACTTCTACAATTTTAATAAGAGGTGAAAGTGGTACTGGTAAAGAATTAATTGCTAAGGCTGTACACAATAACAGTACTAGGCATGATAAACCTTTTGTACGAGTTAACTGTGCTTCTATTCCTGAAAATCTTTTAGAAAGTGAGCTTTTTGGGTATGAAAAAGGTTCGTTTACAGGGGCTACCAAAAGTAAACCAGGTAAATTCTTAATTGCTGATGGTGGAACAATCTTCTTAGATGAAATAGGCGATATGCCTCTGTCTATGCAAGTTAAACTTCTAAGGGTTCTTCAAGAAATGGAAATAGATCCTATAGGAGGAATAGATCCAATTTCTATTGATGTTAGGGTTATTGCTGCTACTAATCGAAATCTTGAAGAAATGATAAAAGAAAAAACATTTAGACAAGATTTATATTACAGATTAGATGTAATAGGAATTAATCTCCCTGCTCTTAGAGAACGAAAAGAAGATATTCCTGATTTGGTTGAATATTTTATAAAAAAGTTAAATATTAAATTAAATAAAAATATCTTAGGAATATCCAATGATGCATTAAATCTACTTCAACAATATCAATGGCCTGGAAATATACGAGAACTTGAAAATATAATAGAAAGAGCTATGAATTTTTGTGATGAAAAATATATTTCAAGTTTTTATTTACCATCATATTTAAAACCTACAATAGAGAATCCTAATAAATTTGATTTAGATAAAGACAATATTCTTCCTTTTGAGGAATATGAAAAGCAAATAATAAAAATGGCTATTGAAAAATATAAAACATTTAATAAGGCTGGAAAAGCTTTAGGGTTAACCCATAGAACAATATCTTTAAAATGCAAAAAATATAATATTGATGTAAAAAAAATTAAAAATTAAATAAAAAATACTTGAAGGTCAGCACCCCTTCAAGTATTTAAGAGTTTAGTAACATCAGAAGTATAATTTGCAAGATATTGCTAAAAGAACAAAATGTATTTAAGAAACATTCAATTATTATTTGGAGTAAAACTCAACTATTAACTGTTCTTGTATGATTATTGGAAGTTCTTCTCTCTTAGGTTTTCTAATAAATATTCCTTTAAAACTATTTTCATCTTTAGATATATATGGAACTTCATTTCCTATATTATTTATAAAGTTGTTTGTGAACATTTCTGTTTTTCTTGATTTTTCTCTTAAAACAACCTCATCTCCTACTTTTAGTCTAAAAGAAGGTATATTTACCTTTTCTCCATTAACTAAAAAATGTCCATGATTCACCATTTGTCTAGCTTGCCTTATGGAATTAGCAAAACCCATTCTATAGACCATATTATCTAATCTAGATTCCAATATCATAAGCAAAGCTTCACCTGGCTGTTCTTTGCTATTAAATGCCTTTTCTACATATCTAGCAAATTGCTTTTCCATAACACCATAATAAGCTCTTAATCTTTGCTTTTCTAATAATTGAGTTCCGTAATCGGATAATTTTTTATCTGCCCTACTTGTTCCTTTAAATGCTCGTTCCATGGCCTTTGGATGCCCTATTACATTTAATCCAAGCCTTCTGCACATCTTGAAACGAGGTTCCATCATCTTAGCCATATTAAACCTCCTAATGTTCATTTTATGATATTATAATATCATATATATTGATTAATTGAAAATGATTATCATTATCTTTTTAACCATTAAAATCAATTTATCATTTATATTCTAATTAATACTCTTTATATCTCCTAATTTCTTATGAACTTAATATAATTTTTTCATGTTTCTTTATTTAGTTTTTTTAAGTATCAATTATAATCCTGTTTGAACATTGGATTAACCAATTCTTTTAACTATTATTTAAGTTTTGTTTTTGGAAGTATTACATATGCCTTAAACAAATCTCCCTCACATTCTACTTTAAACAATCCTTCATGAAGTTCAACAATAGTTTTAGCTATAGCCAAGCCAAGCCCAGAACCCTCTATAGTTGAATTCCTTGATTTATCTCCCCTTGCAAATCTTTCTAATATTTGACTTTCATTAAAATCTAATTCAAAAGCAGATACATTCTTAAAAGATATTTCAGCTCTATCATCAAAGTCTTTTATATCCACATATATCCTTGTATTTTCCAAACCATATTTTAAGGAATTTGTCGCAAGATTTTGAAATACCCTAGACATCTTTTCAGGGTCTACATTTATTTTCAACTCATCTGGAGCTTTAACCTTAAATTCCATTTTTTTCTCTATATATAAATCTTCAACCTCCATAATAGACTGGTATATAAGTTGAATTATATCTATATCCATTTCATATAAATCAACTTTTCCTGAATTCATTTTTGACACTTCAAAAAGATCATCAATTAATCTCTTTAATCTATGCGATTTAGTTTCCAATATTTTTATACATTCTTTTTTCTCATCTTCACTTATATCATCTCTTTGAAGTATGTTTACATAATTTATTATAGAAGTTAATGGAGTTTTTAAATCATGAGAAACATTTGATATAAGCTCAGTTTTTAGTTTTTCATTTCTTATTCCCTCTTCAATAGAATCTTTATAATTTAACCTTAAATCATTTATTCCTTTTGCAAGCTCTGATATCTGCTTGTCATTTCCATATTCAACTTCAAGTTCCATATTACCTTTTTTTATTTCATCTATATCATATATAATAGTTGCTAGCGAATCATATTTTAATATATATTTTATTACAAAATGTACAAATAGAAATACAATAATTGCAATTCCAACACCTATTCCTACATAATAAATATATGAATATCCACTCGGATATCCAAGCCAAAAATCAATAGCACTTGCAATCCACCAAAATAAAAGATATATTATTGTAGCAAAAATAATAAATAAAAATACTTTATCTTTTATTATTTCCTCTACTATTATCCTAGTTTTAAATATAGCCCTAATAGCTCTAAATAATTTAAATAAATATCCTTGTTTTAAACTAATTTTATATTTTTTAAATCCAAGATTCTTTATCATATATATTTTTTTTACAAGAAAAACAACTAAAATTATTGTACATATTAATAATATAAAAAAAGATGTTCTAATAGCATTTACTTCTTGTATATACATATCACCTTGATAAAAATATATTTCTTCTATATCTTCAGCAGGATTTAAAGTTATATAAGTTAAATTTTCATTCTTAGCTAACTCTTGTATAATATTTTTGGGAGTGGATAAAGCGTATGGCGGATCATAAAACCAACTTCTATTTGAATAATAATCTCCCGTTGTTTTATCAATTATTACAACTCCAATATAATACGTAGATAACTGTAATATTTTTTGCTTTACAATATCTTGTTCATCTTTTGTTGTAGCATTTTTTATGTCCTTTAAATAATCTGTCTGATTATAAATTACATTAGATAACTCTGCTGATCTTTCTAAAAGCTTTCCTTCTTCATACTTTTTAGGATTTATTAAAGCATCCACATAATTTACCCTTGGTTCTATATAAGATCCTTGAGTATAATTTATCTTGACTAAACTTTGATATGAATTACCTCCAAATAAAATAATTAACATCGCTGGGAATATTATTAAAGAACCTATTATAAATATATTTTCTACATTTCTAACCCAAATTCTATAATCACGCCACCAAAACCTTATTTTATTTATCCACTTTATAACCAATACCCCACACCACCTTTATATATTCAGGGTCTTTTGAGTTTATCTCTATCTTCTCTCTCATTCTTCTTATATGTACAGTTACTGTATTCTCACTCTTATAAAAAGCCTCTTCCCATACTTTCTCATAAATTTCTTTTATCGAAAAGATTCTTCCTGGATGTGAAGCTAAAAGAATTAATATTTTATATTCAGTAGCAGTAAGTTTTACTTCATTACCTCTCAAAACTACTTTTTTATTTATATTATCTATTAGTAAATCTTTTATAATTATCGTATCTTGTGAATTTTCTATGCTTAAAGGTTTTTCATACCTTCTAAGTTGTGATTTTACTCTAGCAACCAATTCTAAATTATTAAAAGGTTTTGTAACATAATCATCTGCTCCTATATTTAATCCTAATATTTTATCGCTATCCTCGGATTTTGCAGATAACATTATAATCGGCATATTTCTGGTTTCCCTTATTTTCATACATGTCTGCATACCGTCTAATCTTGGCATCATCAAATCTAAAACGACTAAATGAACATCCTCTTTATCTAAAACTTCTAAAGCTTCAAGACCATCCTTAGCCTTTATTACATTTATCCCCTCCCCCCTTAAATATATATCTATAGCATCTCTTATTTCTTTTTCATCATCTACAACTAATACATTGAATTTATCCATTAATAAACACCTCTTTAACTTTCTATATATATTTTATAATAAAATATAAAAGTTACAAATATAATTTATATTTTTATTATGACTTACCAATATAATTGTCTAAATTTACTTTATAAACAATTACTCATTTTAATACTATTGAGCAAAATATTAATATTAATTAAATTTTAATAAAAAAATATTTAATATTACAATAATATCTATTATAATTACATCTATATCATTTCATAATTAAGTTAAGGAGATAATTTTATGAAATTTATGAAGAGCACAAGTGGCTTTATTCTTGACTGCATATTAATCTTTTTAGGATGTTTCATATCATCTCTAGGAGTTAATATGTTTTTAGCTAATGCTCAGCTAATAAGTGGTGGAGCTACTGGAGTTGGACTTATAATTCAATATCTTACTAGAATAAATTCTGGTATAACTGTATTTATAATAAACATACCATTATTCATTCTTAGTTATTTCAAATTACCAAAAAAATTTACACTATATACTGGTATTGGAATGATTTCTTTATCCGCATGCCTTATAATTACATCACCACTTTCAAGTCTTGTATCACTAAATGATACATTACTTTATTGCATATATGGAGGAATTCTTTGTGGTCTAGGTTATGGAATAGTCTTTTCAAGAAATGGTTCTACCGGTGGAACAGATATTGTCAATATGCTTATTAGAAAAAAATATTCTAATTTTAATATTGGAAGCTTAGGATTTGCTATAAACTTAATTATTGTAGCTGTTGCATCAACATTTTTTGGGATTCCTATGGCTCTATACACTCTTATAAGTATGTTTATACAAGGCATGGTTTTAGACAAGGTTATAAAGGGTACTAATAACAAACAGTTATTATTTATAATAACCGAAAAAGAGCAACTTGTTATAAGCTATATAATAAATGACCTTCATAGAGGTGTTACATCTCTTTTGGCAGAAGGAGAATATACACATGATAAGAAAAAAATGCTCTATTGCCTTGTTACACCAAGACAAATGATTGAACTTAAAAATACAATCCATCTAATAGATCCTAAGGCATTTATTACTGTTATGGATGTATCTGAAGTTCGTGGAAAAGGCTTTAGAAATTCTATATAATGAAAGAAAAGAGCTGTATCTAAATCGATACAAGCTCTTATTTATTTTGTGAAAAATACTTATCAATTCCTTGAACTAAAGAATAGACTATTTTATTTTGATAATCATCACTCTGTAATAACTCTAACTCTTCTGGATTAGATAAAAATCCACATTCTGCAATGACCGCAGCACACCCTTTATTATTTCTAAGTATTCTATACTCCTCTTTAGCTTGCTTTGCTACTCTATGATTATTCCCATCTAAATTAAGTTTAAAACTTTCTTGCAAAGCCTCCCCTAAAAGCTTACTGCTATCATCTGCTGCATACCAAACCTGTGCACCTTTGCAATTGCTTTGTGGAAACATATTTTGATGAATACTTATAAAAATATCACACTTTGTTTCCTCTTTCATTTTAACTCTATTAGCCAAATCATCTCTTTTTTTCTCTCTTACCGTATCTCCCTTAGTGTGTAAATCAGCATCTGCTTCTCTAGTTACTGCTACTCTATATCCCTTTTCTTCTAAAGTAGATTTTAATTTTAAAGATATTGCTAAGTTTATATCTTTCTCCAACGTTCCATCATTACCCTTAGCACCACCATCCATTCCTCCATGACCAGGATCTATAAGTATTATTTTTTCACTACCACCCTCTTCCTTTTCTTCAGCTTTAACCAAAGTTCCTGTTATTAAAAAACATAAAATTAATACTAAAGTTAATGCTACCATTGATATACTCTTAATAAATCTTTTAACTTTCATACCATAATAGTTCCTTTCCATAACAAAATTAAATATCATTTTTTACCTATTCCTAACATCCATTATTTAAATACTTAAAAAACCTATATTTATTTTTTCCAAAAAGTATTATAGTATGTACTAAATCCTTAATTCACTAAAAGTTTAGCATTAATAATAATGATATATAAAAAACAATGTAAATAAAAAAAGAGAGGAAATTTCCTCTCTTTTTTAAACCACAAACTATCTCTTTGAGAATTGTGGAGATCTTCTTGCTTTTTTAAGACCGTATTTCTTTCTTTCTTTCATTCTTGGATCTCTAGTTAAAAATCCAGCTTTCTTTAATTCTGGTCTTAAATTTTCATCAGCTTTTAATAAAGCTCTTGATATACCATGTCTTATAGCTCCTGCTTGACCTGATAATCCACCACCATATACATTAACTAAAACGTCAAATTTATCTTTAGTTGCAGTTAATACTAATGGTTGATTAACTATAACTCTTAAAGTTTCTAATCCGAAATATGTTTCGATTTCTCTTTTATTTACTATAACTTTACCTTCACCTGGTACAAGTCTTACTCTTGCAACTGATTTTTTTCTTCTACCAGTTCCCATATATTGAACTTTTGCCATTACTGTTCCTCCTCCCGAGACTATTATATTAGTATCTTAATTCAAGTACTTCTGGATTTTGAGCTGCATGATTATGCTCAGAACCTCTATATACTTTTAATTTCTTTAACATTTTTCTTCCTAAAACTCCTGATGGAAGCATTCTTCTTACAGCTTCTTCAAAAGCAAATTCAGGTTTCTTTTCTAATACTTCTCTGTATGGAGTTTCTTTTAATCCACCTGGATATAGGCTATGTTTTCTCATCATTTTTTGATCTAACTTTTTACCAGTTAAAACAACTTTCTCAGCATTTATTATTATAACGAAATCTCCGCAATCAACATTTGGTGTAAATGTTGGCTTATTCTTTCCTCTTAATATTGTTGCAACTTGGCTAGCAACTCTTCCTAGTGGCTTTCCAGCAGCATCAACAACATACCATTTTCTTTCAACGTCTTGTGCTTTCGCAATGTATGATTTCATGTTTTTCCCTCCCTAAAAATTTCGAATAGGTTAATTTTAATTAATCGTGCTCTATGTTAAGATCTATGAATAAAAATCTATACATACTTCTCTTACAAACATATATCATTATAATACACGCTTACGGGCGTGTCAACATATTTTTAATATAATTTAATAAAAAACTTTCTCTAAGCAAAGTCCATTAGCAGGAGCACATTTCCCAGCATTTTGTCTTACTCCAGACTCTATAATATTTTTTACAAAATCTTCTTTTATTTTATTACTTCCAACTAAAATTAATGTTCCTACTATTATCCTTACCATATTATATAAAAAACCGTCTGCAGATATATATATTTTTATCTTATCTACATTTGTTTCTATATGTAAGTCACTTATTGTTCTTATTGATGTTTTAACAGAGCCTCCAGGAGTTTGAAAAGCTTTAAAATCGTGAGTTCCCAAAAAATATTTACACGCCTTTTTCATCTCCTCAACATTAAGCTTCCACCTATAATAATATACATAATCCTTATCTATAGCACATGGATATTCCCTATTTAATATGGTATAACAATACGTTTTTCCCTTACTAGAATATCTAGCATGAAAATCTAAATCAACCTCTTCTGATTTTATTATAACTATATCTCGAGGTAATTTGCAATTTACGGCATCTCTAAATTTTTCAGCTGGCATTTTTACATTTGTTTTAAAATTAGCTACATATCCTTTAGCATGAACACCAGAATCAGTTCTGCTACTTCCTATGACTTCTACATACTCTTTGATTACTTTAGATATAGCTTTCTCTAATTCTTGTTGAATTGTATTTCCTATAGGTTGTCTTTGCCATCCATAGTACCTTGTTCCATCATACTCTATTGTAAGCTTTATATTTCTCATTTATTGCTCCTTGAAATCTTATAATTTTAATATAAAAATAGATTATGCTAAGATTACACATAATCTATCTTATAATACAATTTTTAAACTATAATACTAAACTAGGTCCAAATCTTGAAACAATACATAAAATTAAAAATACTATGTATACTACAAATGCAATAGCATCTTTCTTCTCTAATTTTAATTGTTTCATCCTAGTTCTACCTTCTCCACCTCTATAACATCTAGCCTCCATAGCCATTGCCAATTCATCTGCTCTTCTAAATGAACTTATAAAAAGAGGAACTAAAAGTGGAATTAAATTTTTAGCCTTTTGCACTAAGTTTCCTGTTTCAAAATCTGCACCCCTTGCCTGTTGTGCTTTCATTATCTTATCTGTTTCATCTATAAGAGTTGGTATAAATCTCAAAGCAATTGTCATCATCATTGCTAACTCATGAGCTGGCAAACCTACTTTTTTAAATGGAGCTAATAATTTTTCTATTCCATCAGTTAATTCTATTGGTGATGTTGTAAGAGTCATTATTGATGTACCCATTATTAAAAATATAAGTCTCAAAGCCATAAATATTGCTGTTTTTATACCCTGTGTATATATAGATATAAAGCCCAATTTAAATACTAATGTTTCTGGAGTCCCCGTTACTAAAAATACATTAAGAACTGCAGTAATAAGTATTAATATAAATATTGGCTTTACCCCTTTATATATATATTTAAAACTTAATTTAGATAACAATATTACTATTCCAAGAAAAATAACCACAAAAATATATCCATAAAACTTATTTATAAAAAATAGAGTTATTATAAAGAAAAAAGTTATAAGTATCTTTGTTCGTGGATCTAATTTATGTATAAATGAACTACCTGGAACATACTGCCCTATATTTATATCCTTTAACATATCTTAAAGCCCTTTCTGCTAATTTTTATTTAAATATTCAAGTATGGCTTTCTTAGCATCTTTAATTGTATATATATCATCTGATATATCAAATCCCTTTTTTCTAAGTTCTCTGAGTAAATAAGTCACTTGCGGAACCCCAAGCCCTATATCCTCTAAAACATCAACTTCCTTAAAGACATCAGAAACTTTTCCATCAAGAATAATGCTTCCATGATTCATAACAACAACTCTATCTGCAACTTTAGCTACATCTTCCATACTATGACTTATCATTATAGTAGTTATTTTATAATCATCATGTAATTTCCTTATTTGATTCAAAATATCATCTCTACCCTTAGGATCTAAACCTGCTATTGGTTCATCTAGTATCAAAACCTTAGGTTCCATAGCTATAACTCCAGCTATTGCTACTCTTCTTTTTTGACCACCACTTAAATCAAAAGGAGATTTATCTTTATATGTATCATAATCTAAATCAACCATCTTCATTGCTCTTTTTACTCTTCTTGTTATTTCTTCTTCAGATAAGCCTAAATTCCTTGGACCAAATTCTATATCCTTTTCAATTGTTTCTTCAAACAATTGATATTCTGGATATTGAAATACTAATCCAATATTTTTTCTGATATTAGTTAATTTAACTTTTTTATCTGTGATATCTATACCATCTACTATTATTTTTCCTTCTGTTGGTTTTAAAAGACCATTTAAATGTTGTATTAAAGTAGATTTTCCAGATCCAGTATGCCCGATTAAGACTATAAACTCACCATCATAAAATTCACAATTAATGTTTATTAAAGCTTTTTTTTCAAAAGGCGTTTTAGGCATATATGTGTAACTTAAATTTTCTATTTTAATTGACATAATTCACTCACCATTTCATCTATATTTAAAATATCTGTCGATATGTTTACACCTTCCTTATTAAGTTCATAAGCTAGTTCTGTTACTTGTGGAACATCTAATCCAATTTTTTTCATTTTTTCTACCTGAGAAAAAATTTCTCTAGGAGTTCCCTCCATGGTTTTTTTACCATTATCCATAACTATAATTCTATCAGCTTGCGCTGCTTCATCCATATAGTGTGTTATTAACACTATTGTTATTTTATTATTTTTATTTATAGATTTTATAGTACTTATTACTTCCTTTCTTCCAATAGGATCTAACATTGCTGTGGGCTCATCTAATATAATGCACTTAGGCATCATAGCAAGTATACCTGCTATTGCAATTCTTTGCTTTTGTCCTCCTGATAATAAATGCGGTGCATGTTTTCTATATTCATACATCCCAACTGATTTTAAACTTTCATCAACTCTTTTTCTTATTTCTAAAGGCTCAACTCCCAAGTTTTCAGGACCAAAAGCAACATCTTCTTCTACTACTGTTGCAACTAACTGATTATCAGGATTTTGAAATACCATCCCTGCCTTGCTTCTTATATCCCATAAATTACTGTTATTTGATGTATCTAAATTATCTACAAACATTTTTCCGCCACTAGGCAAAATAAGTGCATTCATATGTTTTGCAATTGTTGATTTTCCTGAACCATTTTGTCCTAAAATAACCAGAAATTCTCCTTCTTTTACATCCATACTAACATTATCTATAGCTATTTTTTCAGTTTTATCTTCATAGTTCATATATTTAAAAAATAAATCCTTACAAAAAATCATTTTTTCTTTCATTCAAACACCTCCTATTTTACATAAATTAAAATGTTATTTTTATATAATTATAAAATAATATTAACAATTTAATCTTATCACATCAATAATATTATTTTATAATTATATAAATTTAAGATTAATTAATTATATCATCAATTTATATTTTAATTTTAAAATTTCTCAAATAATACTTGTAAGAAGAACTATACAACACTATAATCCCCACAACAACATTAAAGATAATTAAGTTTAAAAATGCAAAAAAGGGATTAAGCATAACTTAATCCCAGAATGCTATTATACTAACTCAAGTATAACAACCTCAGCTCCGTCACCTCTTCTTGGACCCACTTTATACATTCTAGTGTATCCACCGTTTCTTTCAGCATACTTAGGAGCGATATTATCAAATAAATTTTGAACTACTGCTTCTTCAGTTACATAAGCTAATACTTGTCTTCTTGCATGTAAATCTCCTCTTTTTGCAAGAGTAATCATTTTTTCTGCAATACTTCTAGTTTCTTTAGCTCTAGTTTCTGTTGTTTCTATTTTACCATGTTTTAAAAAACTTGTAACAAGATTTCTCAACATAGCTCTTCTTTGATCAGTAGGACGACCTAATTTACGATATCCTGCCATGACTTTACCTCCTCAACTACTCATCGCTTAACTTTAAATTTAAGCCTAACTCTGTTAATTTTCTCTCTACTTCTTCTAGAGATTTCTTACCAAGGTTTCTAACCTTCATCATATCATCCATACTCTTTGTTGCAAGCTCTTGTACAGTGTTGATTCCGGCTCTCTTTAAACAGTTATAAGATCTAACTGATAAATCTAATTCCTCAATAGTCATTTCTAATGCTTTTTCTTTTTTATCTTCTTCTTTTTCAATCATTATTTCAACGTCGTTAGCATTGTCTGTTAAAGTCATGAATAATTTGAAGTGCTCTATAAGAATTTTTGCTGATAAAGAAATTGCTTCCTCTATTTTTATAGTTCCATTAGTCCAAATTTCAAGAGTAAGTTTGTCATAATCTGTAATTTGACCAACTCTTGTATTTTCAACAGTAAAATTAACTCTCTTCACAGGAGTATATATAGAGTCTATTGCTATAGCTGATAATGGAAGATCTTCAGTTTTGTTTTTATTTTGTGAAACATACCCTCTTCCTCTATTAACAACTATCTCCATATATAATTTACCATCATTATCTAATGTAGCTATATGTAAATCCTTATTTACAACTTCTACATCACCATCTGTTTTTATATCTACACCACTAACAACTCCTGGTCCTTGTGCATCTATATAAATAGTTTTTGGTCCTTCACCTTCCATTTTAAGGGCTAAAGCTTTAAGATTTAAGATTATCTCTGTAACATCTTCTTTAACACCTTTTATAGTTGAAAATTCATGAAGAACTGAATCTATTTTAACTGATGATGGTGCTACTCCTGGTAAAGAAGAAAGTAATATTCTTCTTAATGCATTTCCAAGAGTAATTCCATATCCTCTTTCAAGTGGTTCTATAACAAACTTGCCATAAGTCCCATCATCGCTTGACTCCACACACTGAATAACTGGCTTTTCTATTTCTAACATTAGCAAACCCTCCTTCAATTTTCATTGCAACCTTATATGAGGGCAACTGATCCAATACTAAACAAATTAATATTAGCTATTATTTACTATATAACTCAACAATTAGAGTTTCATTAACTGGAACATCAATATCTTCTCTAACTGGTTCAGCTATAACTTTACCTTCAAAATTTTCAACATTAGCTGTTAACCATTTTGGTAAAGCTTTTGGATTTTCAGCAAAAGTTTTGAACTTTTCAGTTCCTCTACTTTTTTCACAAACAGTTATAACATCATTAACAGATACTCTGTATGATGGAATATCTACTTTTTTACCATTTACTAAGAAATGTCCATGAGTAACTAATTGTCTAGCTTCTGTTCTAGATGCACCAAAACCTAATCTAAATACTACGTTATCTAATCTCATTTCTAGTAATTTTAATAAATTTTCACCGGCAATTCCTTTCATCTTTTCAGCTCTTTCATAAGTTGTTCTGAATTGACTTTCAAGAACTCCGTAAATTCTTTTAGCTTTTTGCTTTTCTCTTAATTGTGTTCCATAGTTAGATATTTTCTTTTTGCTTGCTCCATGTTGTCCTGGCGCATAACTTCTTCTAACAAAAGCACATTTATCTGTAAAGCATCTATCCCCTTTTAGGAATAATTTCATACCTTCTCTTCTACATAGTCTACATGTAGCTCCAGTATATCTTGCCATTACTTACACCTCCTACTATTATGTTACTAAACTCTTCTTCTTTTTGGTGGTCTACATCCATTGTGTGGTATTGGAGTTACATCTTTTATTAAAGTAACTTCTAATCCTGCTGCTTGTAAACTTCTTATTGCTGCTTCTCTACCTGCACCAGGTCCTTTTACGTAAACCTCAACGCTTTTTAAACCGTGTTCCATAGCTGCTTTAGCTGCTGTTTCTGCTGCCATTTGAGCTGCAAATGGTGTGCTTTTTCTTGAACCTTTAAATCCTAGTCCACCAGCACTTGCCCATGATAAAGCATTTCCTCTAGCATCAGTTAAAGTAACTATTGAGTTATTAAAAGTTGATTGGATATGTGCTGCTCCATGCTCAACATTTTTTCTCTCTTTTCTTCTTCTAGTCTTTTTAACTTTTTGAGCTGCCATTGTCTTCCCTCCTTAAACTACTTCTTCTTATTAGCTATAGTCTTCTTAGGACCTTTTCTAGTTCTAGCATTAGTCTTAGTTTTTTGTCCTCTAACTGGAAGACCTTTTCTGTGTCTTATTCCTCTATAGCAACCTATTTCAACAAGTCTCTTTATATTAAGAGCAACTTCCCTTCTTAAGTCACCTTCTATAGTCATTTCTTTAACTATATTTCTTATTGAATTAACTTCATCTTCTGTAAGATCCTTAACTCTTGTGTCTGGATTTATTCCTGTATCTTTAAGAATCTTTTGTGATGTAGGTAATCCTATACCATATATATATGTTAGACCTATTTCTACTCTTTTTTCTTTTGGTAGGTCTACACCTGCTATTCTTGCCATTAATTACACCTCCTGATAATTGAAGTCTTAAATTTTGTAAATCAATGTATTGTTTTTTATATTTAAAATTTTAGGCCAGTATTTTTTACTGCAGCCGCACCTAAAACTTAATCACATTATTATTTGCCTATATAATAATATGTGAGTTTTTAATAAAAGTCAATAAGAATTAACTAATTGACTAAAATTATTATATGTTTTTACCTATTAGCCTTGTTTTTGTTTGTGCTTAGGATTTTCACAGATTACCATTACTCTTCCTTTTCTTCTTATTATCTTGCACTTTTCGCAAATAGGCTTAACTGATGGTCTTACTTTCATCGCTAACCCTCCTTATTTTGCTCTCCAAGTAATTCTACCTCTTGTTAGGTCATATGGAGAAAGCTCTACTGTAACTTTATCTCCTGGTAAAATTCTTATGAAGTTCATTCTTAATTTTCCAGAAATATGAGCTAGTATTACATGCCCACTCTCTAATTCTACTTGAAACATTGCATTTGGTAAAGCTTCTAAAACTTTACCTTCCATTTCTATAATATCATCTTTTGACATAAGGTAATCAAACCTCCTTGACAGTGCCATTAAGTTTTATAAATCTTTTTATTTTTAAATTTGCATTCTTATCTTGAGATTCAATAGAATTTTTAATATTCACATCAATCACATTAGTAAGTATCACATGTTTCTTTTTTTTCTTCTTTGGCTTTTCTATCGTTTTAGTAGAACCATTAACAAGATATAAGTACTCTTCCTTTATATTAGCAACAATATAAAAATTCCCTTTATCTCTCCCATTATTAGATACTACTAATCTGCCAATTGAGTTATTATTTCGCAAATTATTCACCTCAAAGATTACCTTAGCCATAAATATACAGTTTACTTTAATATAAGTAAACATAAATTTATAACTAAGCAACACACATTAATTTACTTAACAAGTGTTAATATTTCAGGACCATTAGGTAAAATTGCAACTGTATTTTCATAATGCGCTGAAAACTTTCCATCTTGAGTTACTACTGTCCATCCATCTTCTAATGTATTTACATGATAACTTCCAATGTTAACCATAGGTTCTATGGCTAAAACCATTCCTGAAACAAGTTTTGGGCCTCTACCTGATCTACCGAAATTAGGTACCTCTGGATCTTCATGAACTTTTTTTCCTATGCCGTGTCCAACATAGTCTCTAACCACTGAAAATCCATTATCCTCTACAAATCTTTGTATTTCGCAAGAAATATCTGTTAATCTATTTCCCACATAAGCTTTTTCAATACCTTTAAAGAAACTTTCTTTAGTAACACTTATAAGTTTTTTAGCTTCTTCAGATATCTCTCCTACCGCAAAAGTTCTAGCAGCATCTCCATGAAATCCGTTAATAAAAGCTCCACAGTCAACTGAAACTATATCGCCTTCTTTTAACTTTCTTTTTCCTGGAAAACCATGAACCACTTGCTCATTCACAGATATACATAGTGAAGAAGGAAATCCATACAGTCCTTTAAAAGACGGCGTAGCTCCATGCTTAGTTATAAATTCTTCAGCTATTCTATCTAATTCTCCAGTAGTAATACCTGGCTTCACTTTGCCCTCTAACAAATTTAAAGTTTCTCCAACAATTCTGCCGGCTTTCCTCATTAGGTCGATTTCTAAATCATTTTTTATTATTATCATTATTATCGCTCCCTAATCCAATATCTTACAGATATCTTCAAAAACTTCATTTATTGCTTTTGTTCCATCCACTACTGAAAGTTTATTTTTAGCTTTATAAAAATCAATCAATGGTTGAGTTTGTTTTTGATATACATCTAGTCTCTCTTGTACTGTTTCTACAGTATCATCTTTTCTTTGTATAACTTCTGATCCACAAACACTGCATTTTCCATCTTTTGTTGGCGGATTGAACTTCACATGATAACTAGCTCCACATGAAGGACAAACTCTTCTTCCAGTCATTCTTTCAAGAATAAAATCAGTTGGCACCTCTATTAAAAGAGATGTACTTAAACTTTCTCCTCTTGAACATAAAAATTCATCTAATGCTTCCGCTTGATGAACTGTTCTAGGAAAACCATCTAGTAGATACCCATTTTTACAATCATCTTGTTTAAGTCTATCCTTAACCATATTGATAGTAACTTCATCTGGAACTAATTGACCATTATCCATATATCTTTTAGCTTCTACTCCAAGAGGAGTATTTTCTGAAATATTTTTTCTAAATATATCACCTGTTGATATATGAAGAATAGAGTATCTATTACTGATTGATTTTGCCTGTGTCCCTTTACCTGCTCCCGGAGGACCTAATAAAACTATTTTCACGGGCAATCATCTCCAAATTCATTTTATTTAATTCAAGAATCCTTGATAATGTTTCATGGTTAATTGAGTACTTAATTGTCTCATAATCTCTAATGAAACTGATACTAAAATTAATACTGATGTTCCACCAAATTGGACATCTTGAAAACTAGTATAGTTTGCAACTAATACAGGGGCTATTGCTATTATAGCCGCAAATATTCCTCCTATTAAAGCAACCTTGTTTAACACTTTTTCTAAATAAATCTCTGTTGGTTTACCAGGTCTTACTCCTGGAATAAATCCTGATGACTTGTGCATATTTTCAGCCATTTCATCCGGTTTAAAAGTTATTTGCGTATAGAACCAAGTAAAGAATATAGTTAAAATGCAATACAATGCTATATACATCCATGTTCCCGAATTAAATGGACTATATGAAGATCCTGTTATCCACTGAGCCCACGAAGCATTTGGGAAAAAGTTTGCTACAGTCATTGGAAAACTCATAACTGACATAGCAAATATTATTGCTATAACCGCTGTTCCTATTATACTTAAAGGAATATGTGACTGACCTCTAGCCATTCTACTTCCTACTGCCTTGTTTGAATATTGTACTTGTATTCTTCTTTCTGCTAGATATAAGTAAATTACTCCTGCTAATAAAGCAATTGCAGCTCCAACAAATAAAATCACTTCAACAATATTTATTTTACCTGCTATTAATAGAGAATATATTTGATATCCTGTCATTGGTAATGCTGATATTATATTAGCATATATTATTATTGATGTTCCATTACCAACACCTTTTACTGTTATTTGATCTCCTAACCAAATAAGAAAAGTTGATCCAACCACTAAGCTTAATACTATTAAAAATATATCAATAGGAGAATTGTATTTTAAAGCACCATATTTTGCTATTACAATGTAACTTCCATAAGCCATTATTATAGAAATACCTATAGCTGCATATCTGGTTATCTTTTGTATTTTTTTTCTACCATCGTCTCCCTCTTTAGACAATTGTTCTAATTTAGGAATAGCAATTTGTAATAATTGCATGATTATAGTAGCATTAATATACGGAGTTACGGATAATGCAAATAAACTAAATCTACTAAAAGAGCCTCCAGAAATTAAATCATAAAAACTAATCAAGCCTCCAGATTGAGTAAGATTTTTTAATGCTCCTGTATCAATCCCAGGAACAGGAATATAACTTCCCATCCTGAAAATTGCTACAAGAAATATTGTCCATAATATTTTTTTCCTCAAATCTGGAACCTTCCAGGCATTGTGTAGGGTTGATATCATGATTAATTCACCTCAACTTTTCCTCCAGCCGCAACTATTTTTTCAGCTGCTTGTTTTGAGAATTTACAACCTTTAAGAGTAATACTTTTTTCTAAAGTACCATTTCCTAATATTTTGATTCCGTCCATTACTTTACTTACTACTCTTCTTTCAAGTAATAATTCTGGAGTAACTTCTGTTCCATTTTCAAATACATTTAATCTATCAACATTAATAGAAACTATTTCTTTAGCAAATATATTTGTAAAACCTCTTTTTGGAAGTCTTCTGTATAAAGGCATTTGACCGCCTTCAAATCCAGGTCTTACTCCACCACCTGATCTAGCTTTTTGACCTTTTTCACCTTTACCAGCATTTCTTCCTAAACCTGAACCAGTACCTCTACCAATTCTTTTAGGAGCTTTTTTACTACCAGCAGCAGGCTTTAATTCATGAAGTTTCATAGTCATCTACACCTCCTCTTATACTTCTTCAATTTTTAATAGGTAGTTAATTTTATTTAACATACCATTTATTTGAGGAGTTACCTCATGCTCTACTGTTTTACCAATTTTTCTTAGTCCTAGGGCATGCGCAGTAGCGATATGGTCTTTTTTTCTACCTATTAAGCTTTTTACTAATGTAACTTTTACCATGACGCCATCCCTCCTAACCTAATATCTCTTCAACAGATTTTCCTCTTAATTTAGCTATATCTTCAGCTGTTCTTAAGCTAGCTAATCCATTGATTGTTGCTTTAACCATGTTTCTTGGATTGTTAGATCCTAAAGACTTAGCTCTAACATCTTTTAAGCCTGATAATTCAAGAACTGATCTTGCTGGACCTCCAGCAATAACTCCAGTACCTTCTGATGCTGGCATTATTAAAACTTTACCAGTTCCGAATTTACCATATATTTCGTGTGGAACTGTAGTTCCAACCATAGCAACAGATACTAAGTTTTTCTTAGCATCTTCTATTCCTTTTCTTATTGCTTCAGGGATTTCAATTGACTTACCAGTACCAACACCGATATGTCCGTTTTCGTCTCCAACAACTACAAGTGCGCTGAATCTGAAATTTCTACCACCCTTAACAACCTTAGTAACTCTATTTATATGAACAACCTTTTCTTTAAGGTCTAGTGTACTAGGATCGATTCTCATGTATTTTCCTCCTTCTAGATTAGAATTTCAAGCCTGCTTCTCTTGCTCCATCAGCTAAAGCTTGAATTCTTCCATGATATACGTATCCGCCTCTATCGAATACAACTTCAGTGATTCCTTTTTCTATAGCTCTTTTAGCAACAAGTTCTCCCACTAATTTAGCAGCTTCTTTATTGCTTCCTTTTTCTATAGTTTTATCTAAACTTGAAGCGGCTACTACAGTAACAGCATTAACATCATCTATTATTTGAGCATAAATATTTTTTTCACTTCTATACACTGAAAGTCTTGGTCTTTCTGTAGTTCCAAACACTTTTTTACGAACTCTTAAATGACGCTTTTCTCTTGATGCTTTTCTATCTGCTTTCTTAAACATAAAGGTTCACTCCTTTCTATTATTTCTTACCAGTCTTACCTTCTTTTCTTCTGATTACTTCATCAGAATACTTAATTCCTTTGCCCTTATATGGCTCTGGTTTTCTCCATGATCTTATATCTGCAGCAACAGCTCCAACTTTTTCTTTATCTATACCTTGAACTATAACCTTAGTAGTTCCATCTAATTTGAACTCTATTCCATCTACTGCTTCTATTTCTACTGGATGTGAATATCCTAAGTTCATTACAAGTTTCTTTCCTTGTAATTGTGCTCTATATCCAACACCTATTAATTCTAAAGTTTTACTAAAACCTTGGTTAACTCCAATAATCATATTATTGATTAAAGCTCTAGTTAAACCATGAAGTGCTCTATTTTGTTTAGCATCATTTGGTCTTGTAACAACTACTTGAGCATCTTCAACAGCTATTGTAATGTCTTTGTGCATAGCTTTTACTAACTCACCTTTTGGGCCTTTCACTGTAACAACATTCTCTGGTGTTACAGCAACAGTTACTCCAGAAGGGATAGCTATAGGTAATCTACCTACTCTTGACATAATTGCACCTCCTGTTAATTTGGATCCATCTAATATGTTTTTTTATGTTTTAATTTTTTTCTCAATCTAAATATAAAATTATATTATTTATATTACCAAACGTAGCAGATAACTTCTCCGCCTAATCCTGCTTTTCTAGCTTCTCTGTCTACTAATATTCCTTTTGAAGTTGATATTAATGCAACTCCTAATCCATTTAATACTTTAGGAACTTCATCCTTTTTACAATAAACTCTTAATCCTGGTTTAGATATTCTCTTTAATCCAGTAATAACTCTTTCTTTATTTGATCCATATTTTAAAGATAATCTTAACATAGGAACAACACCATCATTGTATTCCTCTATTTCTTTAAGATAACCTTCTTGTAATAATATGTTTGTTATAGCCTTCTTAACTGTTGAAGAAGGTACTTCTACTACTTCATGTCTTACTGCATTCGCATTTCTAATACGAGTTAGTAAGTCTGCAATAGGATCTGTCATAACCATTATTTTGTGCCTCCTTTCACTATACTAGTAATTACCAACTTGCCTTTTTGCATCCTGGAATTTCACCTTTGTAAGCTAATTCTCTAAAGCATATACGACAAATTCCAAATTTCTTTAATACAGAATGTGGTCTTCCACATAATCTACATCTAGTATAAGCTCTTGTTTGATATTTAGGTTCTTTTTTCCATTTTTCGATCATTGCTTTACGAGCCATAGTATCCCCTCCTTATTATTGAGCGAATGGCATACCAAGGAATCTTAATAATTCTCTTGCTTCTTCGTCAGTATTAGCTGTTGTAACGAAGATTATATCCATACCTCTAACTTTATCTATTTTATCATATTCAATTTCTGGGAATATTAATTGTTCTTTAACTCCTAGAGAATAATTTCCTCTACCATCAAAAGCTTTGCTTGATACTCCTCTAAAATCTCTAACTCTTGGAAGAGCTATAGACATTAATTTGTCAGCAAATTCATACATATTTGCTTTTCTCAATGTAACCTTACATCCTAGAGCCATATTCTCTCTAATTTTAAAGTTAGCAACTGATTTTTTTGCTCTTGTTAATATAGGTTTTTGTCCTGCTATTAATTGTAAATCATTAACAGCTGATTCTAAAACTTTAGGATTATCCTTAGCTTCACCTACACCCATGTTTATAACTATTTTCTCAAGTTTTGGAACTTGCATTATATTTTTGTATCCGAACTTTTCCATCATAGCTGGAACTACTTCTTTTTCATATCTTTCTTGTAGTCTTGTTAACATGTAAAGTACCTCCTTTCAAATTTTAGAATGTTTCTCCACACTTCTTACATACTCTTACTTTAGAACCATCTTCCATTATTTTATTGCTTATTCTTGTAGCTTTTTTACATTTTTCACAATATAACATAACTTTAGAGCTGTTTATAGCTGCTTCCATTTCAACTATACCGCCTTGCATGTTTTGTTTATTTGGTTTTTGATGTTTCTTAACTATGTTAACACCTTTAACGATAACTCTACCTGTTTTTGGAATAACTTTTAAAACTTCACCAGTTTTACCTTTGTCTTTTCCTGATATAACTATTACCGTATCATTCTTTCTAACATGTACCTTCATCTTAGCCACCTCCTAATCTTTTATAATTATAGAACTTCTGGTGCTAATGATAATATTTTGTTAAATTCCTTATCTCTTAGCTCTCTAGCAACCGGTCCAAAAATACGAGTTCCTCTTGGTTGCTTATCATCTTTAATAATTACAGCAGCGTTTTCGTCAAATTTTATATAAGAACCATCTGCTCTTCTTAATCCTCTAACTGATCTTACTACTACTGCTTTTACAACGTCACCTTTTTTAACAACTCCGCCTGGTGTTGCACTTTTAACGCTAGCGACTATTACATCTCCAATATTTCCATACTTTCTTTTAGATCCGCCTAAAACTCTGATACACATAATTTCCTTTGCACCAGAATTATCTGCAACCTTTAATAAGGTTTGTTGTTGTATCATGAAATTAACCTCCTTTCAGACTCTGAAATACTATTTAGCTTTTTCTACTATTTCAACTAGTCTCCATCTTTTATCCTTAGATAATGGTCTAGTCTCCATTATAGAAACTCTATCTCCAATTTTAGCTTCGTTATTTTCATCATGAACTTTAAACTTAGTAGTTCTATTAACTGTTTTTCCGTATAATGGATGTCTTACCTTTGTTTCTATTGCAACTACGATAGTTTTTTCCATTTTATCTGAAACAACTTTACCTATTCTGTTCTTTCTTAAACCTCTATTTTCCACAGATTTAACCTCCTTTCAGGATTACAGCTCAACTCTTAACTCTTCTTCTCTTATAATAGTTTTTATTTGAGCTATTGATTTCTTTACTTCTCTTATTCTCATTGGGTTTTCTAATTGACCTGTAGCTAATTGGAATCTTAAATTGAATAATTCAGCTTTTAATTCATCTAATTTAGCTTTTAAATCTTGAGGAGCACTTGTTCTTAGTTCTTTTATCTCTCTAGCTTTCATTACTCTTCACCACCCATTTCCTCAAAATCTCTTCTTGTAACGAACTTAGTCTTTACAGGAAGTTTGTGTGAAGCAAGTCTCATAGCTTCTCTAGCTTTTTCTTCATCTACTCCTGATAACTCAAATAAAACTCTACCTGGTTTTACTACTGCTACCCAATACTCTACTGAACCTTTACCTGAACCCATTCTTGTTTCAGCTGGTTTTTCAGTTACTGGTTTATCTGGGAATATTTTTATCCAAAGCTTACCGCCTCTTCTTATATATCTATTAATAGCTATTCTGGCAGACTCTATTTGGTTGCTTGTTATCCAACCACAAGTTGTAGCTTGAATACCAAAGTCTCCATATGCAAGGAAATTTCCTCTAGTAGCTTTACCTTTCATTCTACCACGTTGAACCTTACGATGTTTTACTCTTTTAGGCATTAACATGATTAAATTCCTCCTTTCTTATATTACATCCTATTCACTAACTTCTTCTTTTTCAACTTTTTTTGTTGGAAGAACTTCTCCATTATAAACCCAAACTTTAACTCCTATTTTTCCATAAGTTGTATCAGCTTCTGCAAATCCATAATCTATGTCCGCTCTTAAAGTTTGTAGTGGAATAGTTCCTTCATGATATTGTTCTGTTCTTGCTATTTCTGCACCACCTAATCTACCTGAACAAGCTATTTTAACTCCTTTAGCTCCAGATTTCATAGATCTTTGTATTGTTTGCTTCATAGCTCTTCTGAATGATATTCTCTTTTCTAATTGAGCTGCTATGTTCTCAGCCATTAATTGAGAATCAACTTCTACATTTTTAACTTCTACAATATTTATTAAAATATTCTTTTCAGCTATTATAGTAGATAATTGTTTCTTTAATTTTTCTATTCCAGAACCACCTTTTCCTATAATAACTCCTGGTTTAGCTGTATATATGTTTAATTTAACTCTTTTTGCAGCTCTTTCTATTTCAACTTTAGATATTCCTGCGTTAAAAAGTTCTTTTTTAACAAATTCTCTAATCTTGTGATCTTCAACTAAGTTATCAGCGAAATTTTTCTTATCTGCATACCATTTTGCATTCCAATCTTTAATAACGCCAACTCTTAGTCCATGAGGATTTACTTTTTGACCCACTCTGTTTCCCTCCTTACTTAATTAAGCTCTCTCTTTAACTATTACAGTTATGTGACTTGTTCTTTTATTTATTCTGAATGCTTTACCGTGATCCATAGGTCTGAATCTCTTTAATGTTGGTCCTTGACCTACAAATGCTTCACTAACATATAATCTGTTTATATCTAAATCATTATTATTTTCAGCATTAGCAACTGCTGATTTTAAAACTTTATATATTACCTCTGCAGCATCTCTTGGAGTGTATTTTAAAATTGCGAAAGCTTCATTAACATCTTTTCCTCTTATTAAATTAAGAACAACTCCTACTTTAGTTGGAGACATTCTAACATATTTAGCTATAGCTCTAGCTTCCATTTAAAGCCCTCCTTTCTGGGATTATTATTTTCTTTTTGATGTTTTTTCGTTGTAATCATGTCCTTTGTAAGTTCTTGTTAATACAAACTCACCTAATTTATGACCTACCATATCTTCTGATATATATACAGGAACATGTTTTCTTCCATCATGAACAGCTATTGTATGGCCAATCATTTGTGGAAATATAGTTGAACTTCTTGACCAAGTTTTAATAACCTTCTTATCACCACTTTGGTTCATTGCTTCTATCTTATTTAAAAGACCAACATGTACGAAAGGTCCTTTTTTAATTGATCTACTCACTATAATTGCCTCCCTTCATAAATCTACTAATTATGCGATCAAGCTATGAAGAGAAATATATATTCTCTCCAAATTACTTGTCGTTTCTTCTCTTAATGATAAATCTATCTGAATATTTTTTATTTTTTCTAGTTTTATATCCAAGTGCTGGTTTACCCCATGGAGTAACTGGACTTGGTCTACCTATAGGAGATCTACCTTCACCACCACCATGTGGATGATCACAAGGGTTCATTACAGATCCTCTAACAGTAGGTCTGAATCCCATATGTCTCTTTCTTCCTGCTTTACCTATATTAACTATATCATGTGTAGTATTAGATAAAGTTCCAATAGTAGCTCTGCATTCTATTCTAACATATCTCATTTCACCTGATGGTAATCTTAATGTAGCATAATTTCCTTCTTTAGCCATTAATTGAGCTGAAGTACCTGCTGCTCTTACCATTTGACCACCTTTTCCAGCTTGTAATTCTATGTTGTGAACAACAGTACCAACTGGCATATTTTTTAGTGGAAGTGCATTACCTGGTTTTATATCAGCTTCTGGACCAGATACTATCTTATCTCCAACATTTAATCCGACTGGAGCAAGTATATATCTTTTATCTCCATCAGCATATACAACTAATGCGATATATGCAGATCTATTTGGATCATATTCTATAGAAGCAACTTTAGCAACTATACCATCCTTATTTCTTTTGAAATCTATAATTCTATATTTTCTTTTAGCTCCACCACCACGGTGTCTAACAGTTATTTTACCTTGACCATTTCTACCACCTGTTTTATTTAAAGAAACTAAAAGTGACTTTTCAGGAACATTTGTAGTTATTTCTTCAAATGTTGGCATAGTCATTTGTCTTCTAGATGGAGTGGTTGGTTTAAACTTTTTAACTGCCATTTTATTCCCTCCTCTTTTTCGCTTATCTGGTTATATAACCAATAAATGCTTTAATATTATTGCATTCCTTCGAAGAATTCTATTGAACTTCCTTCAGCTAATTTAACTATAGCCTTTTTATAGTCAGCTCTTTTTCCGATATGAACGCCAACTCTTTTAGTTTTTCCTTCAACTCTCATAGTTTTTACATCTTCAACTTTTACATTGAATATTTCTTCTATAGCTCTTTTTACTTGAACTTTGTTAGCTGATTGATGAACTATGAAGGTGTATTTATTTTCTGCCATAGCAGCCATAGTTTTTTCAGTTATCATTGGCTTTCTAATTATATCATGGCTTGTTAATCTCATTATGCGTACACCTCCTCAATTTTGTTTACAGCTTCTTTAGTTATTATTAACTTTTCAAATTTTAATAAATCATAAACATTTATATTGTTAACTGGTAAAACAGCAACTCCTTGAATATTTCTTGCTGATTTATATACATTTTCATTTGATTCAGCTGTTACAATTAAAGTCTTTTTAGCTTCAAACGCATTTAAAACATTAACCATTTCTTTAGTTTTTGGAGCAGCTAATTCTAAGCTTTCTAAAACTATTATATTGTTATCTAAAACTTTACTTGTTAATGCAGAAGTTATAGCAACTCTTCTCATAGTTTTAGGTATAGACATTCTATAATCTCTTGGTTTTGGTGCGAATACAACTCCACCTTTTATCCATTGAGGTGCTCTTATAGAACCTTGTCTTGCTCTACCTGTTCCTTTTTGTCTCCAAGGCTTAATTCCGCCTCCTCTAACTTCAGCTCTAGTTTTAGCTGATTGAGTTCCTTGTCTTTTATTAGCTAATTGAGCTACAACTACTTGATGTATTGCATCAGTATTCACCTCAACTGCAAAAATTTGATCGTTTAATTGGATTTCTCCAACTTTATTTGCTTCCTTATTAAATAATCCTATTGTAGGCATTAGGGTTCCTCCTTTCTATAAAAATTAAGCTCTAGCGCTATTTTTTATAACTACTGTTCCTTTATTTGGTCCTGGTATTCCACCTTTTATTAGAATAACATTTTTTTCAGGCATTACTCTAACAACTTGTAAATTTAATACAGTAGTATTTACAGCACCCATGTGTCCTGGCATTTTTTTATTTTTGAAAGTTCTTGATGGATCTGATGAAGCTCCCATAGAACCAACAGCTCTTTTAAATTTAGAACCATGAGACATAGGTCCTCTGTTGAAGTTCCATCTTTTTATAACTCCGGCAAATCCTTTACCTTTAGATATACCTGACACATCAACTTTATCTCCAGCTTCAAATATGTCAACTTTTATTTCATCTCCAACATTATAAGTTGATATATCTTCTAATCTGAATTCTTTTAACTTTCTTTTAACTGATACTCCAGCTTTAGCAAAATGTCCTTTTTTAGGCTTATTTACTAACTTTTCTCTTATTTCTCCAAATCCAACTTGTATTGCATCATATCCATCTGATTCTACTGTCTTCTTTTGAACAACAACACATGGACCTGCTTCTACAACTGTTACTGGAACAACTTTTCCATTCTCATCAAATATTTGAGTCATTCCTATCTTTTTTCCTATTATAGCTTTTTGCATTTAGCTACACCTCCTAAACTTATTAGCGGATTGTTATACAATCATAACAGTTCATTTTTGCAATCTTATAAATTATTATAATTTTATTTCAATATCTACACCTGCAGGCAAGTTTAATCTCATTAATGCATCAACAGTTTTAGGTGATGGATTAACTATATCGATTAATCTCTTATGAGTTCTGATTTCAAACTGCTCTCTAGAATCTTTGTACTTATGTACAGCTCTTAAGATAGTTATAACATCTTTCTCAGTTGGTAGTGGAACTGGTCCAGCAACCCTAGCACCTGTAGATTTAGCAGTCTCAACTATTTTTTCAGCTGATTGATCTAATATTGTATGATCAAATGCTTTTAATCTTATTCTTATTTTTTGTTTTGACATTTAATTTCCCTCCTTTTCATGTACGCTTTACTTCTAACGCACAACAGCGCTTGTTCTATAAACTTATCCTGGTGTTTCATAACTAAGATAATACTAGAACCCCTGTCGTCGGATTCTAGATCCTGACATACTCATCAAGAATTCCCCGGAAGTTCGGCAACCTCTTGATTCATCACTGTTCGCTTTACAACTTCTTCATTATACTATGCATATTACTTTATTTCAAGTATTTTTTCAAAATTAATATTTACTCATTATAAATTTATTAAACTAATATTTATCATCTTCTACATATTTTTTTATTATACTACTTTTTTTTAAAATTTCAATAAATTTTTTATATAAATAAAAGAAGTAGATAAATTTACCTACTTCTTTTATTTATATAAAAATCAAATTATTCTATTATTTTAGTAACAACACCAGAACCTACAGTTCTTCCACCTTCTCTAATAGCAAATCTTAATCCTTCATCCATTGCTACTTGAGTGATTAACTCAACGTTCATATCTATGTGGTCTCCAGGCATTACCATTTCCATTCCTTCTGGTAATTTAATTGTTCCTGTAACGTCTGTTGTTCTGAAATAGAATTGTGGTCTATATCCATCAAAGAATGGAGTATGTCTTCCACCTTCTTCTTTCTTTAATACGTAAACTTGACCTACAAATTTCTTGTGTGGGTTTACTGATCCAACTTTTGCAAGTACTTGACCTCTTTCGATTTCTGATCTTTGGATACCTCTTAATAATGCTCCAATGTTATCCCCAGCTTGCGCTTCGTCTAATAACTTTCTGAACATTTCTATTCCTGTTACTACTACTTTTCTCTTTTCTTCCATTAATCCTACGATTTCTACTTCGTCTGATACATGAAGAACTCCTCTTTCAACTCTTCCTGTTGCAACTGTTCCTCTACCAGTGATTGTGAATACATCTTCTACTGGCATTAAGAATGGTTTGTCTGTTGCTCTTTCTGGTGTTGGGATGTAGCTATCTACTGCTTCCATTAATTCTAAAATTGGAGCTATTGCAGCTTCATCTGTTGGATTTTCTAATGCTTTTAATGCTGATCCTTTTATTACTGGAATATCATCTCCTGGGAAGTTGTATTCATTTAATAATTCTCTAACTTCCATTTCAACTAATTCTAATAATTCTTCGTCATCTACCATATCTGCTTTATTTAAAAATACTACGATATAGTCAACTCCAACTCTTGATGCTAATAGTATATGTTCTCTTGTTTGTGGCATTGGACCATCTGCTGCTGAACATACTAATATAGCTCCATCCATTTGTGCTGCTCCTGTTATCATGTTCTTAACATAGTCAGCATGTCCTGGACAGTCAACGTGAGCATAGTGTCTATTTTCTGTTTCATACTCAACGTGTGCTGTGTTGATTGTGATTCCTCTTTCTTTTTCTTCTGGTGCTTTATCTATATCAGCATAGTTGAATGCTTCTGCATATCCTCTGTTTGCTAATACTGTTGTTATTGCTGCTGTTAATGTTGTTTTACCGTGGTCTACGTGTCCTATTGTTCCAATGTTTACGTGTGGCTTATTTCTTTCGAATTTTGCTTTTGACATTGTTTTTTTCCTCCTTAAAATAAAAATTTAATTTATATAAAGTAAATATTAAAAATTTATTTACTTCTTTCACCTGCAACTTTTTCTTGAATGCTCTTAGGAACTTCTTCATAATGATCAAATACCATTGAATAATTACCTCTACCTTGAGTTCTTGATCTTAAAGTAGTAGCATATCCAAACATTTCTGACAATGGTACAAAAGCTCTTATAACTTGTGCTCCATTTACAGCTTCCATTCCTTCGATTCTACCTCTTCTTGAATTAATGTCTCCCATTACATCTCCCATATATTCTTCTGGAATTGTAACTTCAACTTTCATCATTGGTTCAAGTAATACTGGTTTTGCTTTTTGCATAGCATTTTTAAATGCCATAGAACCAGCTATTTTAAATGCCATTTCTGATGAGTCAACTTCATGATATGATCCATGAACTAATCTTACTTTGAAGTTTATAACTGGGTATCCAGCTATTATACCATTTTTAGATGCCTCTTGAATTCCATTATCTATTGCAGGAATATATTCTTTTGGAATAGCTCCTCCAACAATTTTATTTTCAAATTCATATTCGCCTTCAGTTGGTTCCATTTCAATAACACAGTGACCGTATTGTCCTTTACCACCTGACTGTTTAGCATATTTAGCCTCAGCTTTAACAGCTTCTTTAATTGTTTCTTTATAAGCAACTTGAGGAGCACCTACATTACATTCAACTTTAAATTCTCTTGTCAATCTATCAACGATGATTTCTAAGTGAAGTTCACCCATACCTGCTATAATTGTTTGACCAGTTTCTTGATCAGTATAAGTCTTAAAAGTTGGATCTTCTTCAGCAAGTTTTGCTAAAGCTAAGCCCATTTTTTCTTGACCAGCTTTTGTTTTTGGTTCTATCGCAACAGATATAACTGGTTCTGGGAATTCCATTGACTCAAGAATTATTGGCTTATCTTCAGAACATAAAGTATCACCAGTAGTAGTATTCTTTAATCCAATTATTGCTCCTAATTCTCCAGCTTCTAATTCTTCAACTTCTTCTCTAGTGTTAGAGTGCATTTTAACTAGTCTACCAATTCTTTCTTTCTTACCTTTTGTTGAATTTAAAACGTATGATCCACTTTTTAGTACACCAGAATAGATTCTTGTAAATGCTAATTTACCAACAAATGGGTCAGTAGCTATTTTAAATGCTAATGCTGACATTGGAGCTTCATCTGAAGCTTCTCTTGAATCTTCATTACCATCTAAATCTGTTCCTTTAACAGCTGGAATATCTAAAGGTGATGGTAAATAAGCAACAACCCCATTTATCATTTCTTGAACACCTTTATTTTTATATGAAGATCCACATATACATGGAACTATTTCATTAGCTATTGTAGCTTTTCTTAAAGCTGCATGTAATTCATCTTCAGTTAATTCTTCACCTTCAAGGTATTTTTCCATTAAAGCTTCATCTGTTTCAGCTATTGATTCTATCATAGCTGCTCTATATTCTTCTGCTTGATCAACTAATTCTGCAGGAATTTCTTCAATTCTTACATCTTTTCCTAAATCATCATAAGTTAAGATAGCCTTATTTGTAATTAAGTCAACCATTCCTCTGAATTGATCTTCTGATCCTATTGGAATTTGTATTGGAACTGCATTAGCTTTTAATCTATCTCTTACAGTTTGTATACATCTGAAGAAATCAGCTCCTGTAGCATCCATCTTATTTACATAGATCATTCTAGGAACTCCATATTTATCTGCCTGTCTCCATACTGTTTCAGTTTGTGGTTCAACTCCACTCTTTGCATCAAGAACTGTTACAGCACCATCTAATACTCTTAATGATCTTTCAACTTCAACTGTGAAATCTACGTGACCTGGAGTATCAATTATATTTAATTCATGTTCTTTCCAAAAACAAGTTGTTGCAGCAGAAGTAATAGTTATACCTCTTTCTTGTTCTTGAACCATCCAGTCCATTTGTGACTCACCTTCATGTGTTTCACCAATTTTGTGAGTTTTTCCTGTGTAGAATAATATACGCTCAGTAGTAGTAGTTTTACCTGCATCTATATGAGCCATTATTCCGAAATTACGAAATTTATCTAACGGATATTTTCTAGCCATCTTGATTTCCCCTTTCAATTTAATCGTTTTTTTAAATTAGACAAAACTGTTTTGGCTTACACCAAAACAGTTTTGTTATTTTATTAATATCTGTAATGAGCAAATGCTTTATTAGCTTCAGCCATTTTATGAGTATCTTCTCTCTTCTTAACTGCCGCTCCAGTATTGTTAGCTGCATCCATTAATTCTCCAGCTACTCTCTCTCTAGCATATTTTTCGCCTCTTTTGTCAGCTGCTGCAAGAATCCATCTTATTCCTAAAGTCTGTCTTCTCTCAGGTCTAACTTCAATAGGTACTTGATAGTTAGCTCCACCTATTCTTCTAGCTTTTACTTCTAATAAAGGCATTACATTATTCATTGCTTCTTCAAAAACTTCAACAGGCTCTTTTCCTGTTTTTTCTTGAATTATTTCAAATGCATCGTAGCATATTTTTTGCGCTACTCCCTTTTTACCATCTTCCATTATATTGTTTATAAATTTAGTAACAACTTTTGAACCATATACTGGATCTGGTAACACATCTCTTTTTGCTATATGTCCTTTTCTTGGCACTTTTCTTCCCTCCTTAACAATTTTAATTTAAGTTCATCGGTACTCGACATAACTTAATATTTGCCGTAAAGTGCATGCTTCATCTATATATAAACTATTAATTAATCTATTTAATAATTGAAGTCAAGCACTTCAACTAAGTTTAAACAACACTATTTTTGTTTTGGTTTCTTAGCACCGTACTTTGATCTTCCTTGCATTCTGTTAGCTACTCCAGCAGAGTCTAAAGCTCCTCTTACTATATGGTATCTAACACCAGGAAGGTCTTTAACTCTTCCACCTCTTATAAGAACAACGCTATGCTCTTGTAAGTTGTGACCAACACCAGGAATATAAGCTGTAACTTCGTATCCATTTGTTAATCTTACTCTGGCAATCTTTCTTAACGCTGAGTTAGGTTTCTTTGGAGTTGTTGTTTTAACAACTGTACAAACTCCTCTTTTTTGTGGACACTCTTTAAGTGCTGGTGCAGTTGATTTTGATGCTACTGTCTTTCTGCCTTTTCTTACTAATTGGCTTATAGTTGGCATACTTTCACCTCCTGATTAAATTTTTTTTAACTATCTATAATTAATTGTTAGATGTTAACTAATGTTCCCAGAATAATGTTGTAAATAGATAAATATCTTCTTACACATTCTTCTAGCCCTAACTATAATGTAGGCTATTTTTTAATAGTATTTCAATTTAAAAACACTTATTACTAAGTATTTTTACAAATCACACAAACTGTATTTTATCATTTAAGCATAATGCTGTCAACATAATTAATTTGATTCTTCTAAATCCATAGCTGTTTCTTTTTCACAAACATTATTTTCAGTATTAAGCTTAACATTTCTATATCTTATCATTCCAGTTCCTGCTGGTATTAATTTACCTATTAACACATTTTCTTTCAACCCAACAAGTGGATCTATTTTACCTTTTATAGCTGCATCTGTTAATACTCTTGTTGTTTCTTGGAATGATGCTGCTGATAAGAAACTTTCTGTTGCTAAAGCGGCTTTAGTTATACCAAGTAAAACTTCTTCTCCAGTAGCTTTTTCACCACCTAAAGCTTCTATTCTAGCATTTTCTTCTCTAAAGTTAAACATATCTATCATCACACCTGGTAAAAGATCAGTATCACCTGATTCTAAAACCTTAATTTTTCTAGTCATTTGTCTTACAACAACTTCTAAATGTTTATCATTTATATCAACACCTTGAAGTCTGTAAACTTTTTGAACTTCTGAAAGAAGATATTCTCTAGCCCCATGAACGCCTTTGATATTCATTATATCATGAGGATTTACAGAACCTTCTGTTATCTCATCCCCTGCTTCTATAATATCACCATCATGTACCTTAAGTCTTGAACCAAATGGTATATCATAAGTGTGCTCTTCTCCTGAATCTGTAAGCACAAATACGGTTCTCTTCTTTTTAGTTTCCTCTATTCTAACAGAACCTGCTACCTCACTTACTATAGCTAACCCTTTTGGTTTTCTAGCTTCAAAAAGCTCTTCAACTCTTGGAAGACCTTGAGTTATATCGGCTCCAGCAACTCCACCAGTATGGAATGTTCTCATTGTAAGCTGAGTTCCTGGTTCTCCTATTGATTGTGCTGCAACTATTCCTACTGCTTCTCCAATGTTTATTTTTTGAGCTGTAGCCATATTCATTCCGTAGCATTTAGCACATACACCTATCTTTGAATTACATGTAAATACTGATCTAATTTTAACTTTCTTTATACCAGTACTAGCTATCTTTTCAGCTAAATTAGCATCCATATATCCATTTTTAGCGACTAAAAGTTCTTTACCTTCTGAATCATATATATCCTCTGCAGCATATCTACCTGTTAGCCTTTCAGCTAAACTTTCTATAACTTCTAATCCTTCTCTGATTTCTTCTACATATAATCCTTCATCTGTACCACAATCTTCTTCCCTAACTATAACATCTTGACTTACATCTACTAATCTTCTAGTTAAGTAACCTGAATCCGCAGTTTTTAAAGCTGTATCGGCATTTCCTTTTCTAGCACCATGTGTAGAAATAAAGTATTCTAATACATCAAGACCTTCTCTAAATGAAGCTCTGATTGGAAGTTCGATAATTTTACCTGATGGACTTGCCATAAGTCCTCTCATACCTGCTAACTGTTTAATCTGAGATTTAGAACCTCTGGCTCCTGAATCTGCCATCATAAATATTGGATTAAATTTATCCAAACTATTCATAAGAGTATTAGCAACCTCTTCTGTTGTATCAGTCCATTTTTCAATTACTCTTTCATATCTCTCATCTTCAGATATAAGACCTCTTCTATACATCTTTTCAATTTTATCAACAGTTGCATCTGCTTCTGCTAATAATTCATATTTTTTCTTAGGAACTATCATATCTGATGCTGCAACTGTTACTGCACCAATTGATGAATAATGATATCCTGTAGCTTTTATATTATCTAGCATAATTGATGTTTTAGTTGGTCCGTGTTTTAAATAACATTTATCTATAATTTTACCTAAAGATTTTTTAGTTATTAAAAAGTTAATTTCTAAGTCAAACATTTCTGATTTATTTTCTCTATTAACAAAACCTAAATCTTGAGGAATTGATTCATTGAAAATAATAAATCCAGGAGTTGTCTTTATTATTCCTGATTTTATTTCTCCATTAATTTCCTTAAACACTTTGACATTTATTTTAGCATGTATATCTATGTCTTTTACTTGGTAAGCCATTATGGCTTCCTCTACTGATGAAAAATATCTTCCTTCACCTTTTGCACCATCTTTATCCATTGTTAAATAATAAGATCCAAGTACCATATCTTGTGTAGGTACACAAACTGGTTTTCCATCAGATGGTTTCATTATATTTCCTGCAGCAAGCATTAAAAATCTAGCTTCAGCTTGAGCTTCAACTGATAACGGAACGTGAACAGCCATTTGGTCTCCATCAAAGTCAGCATTGTAAGCAGTACAAACAAGCGGATGAAGTTTGATAGCTCTACCTTCAACTAAAACAGGTTGGAATGCTTGAATTCCTAATCTGTGTAAAGTAGGTGCTCTATTTAATAATACTGGATGATCTGCAATAACTTCTTCTAAAACATCCCAAACCTGTGGCATTACTCTTTCTACCATTCTTTTTGCACTTTTTATGTTATGAGCTATTCCGCCTTCAACTAACTTCTTCATTACAAATGGTTTAAATAACTCTAATGCCATTTCCTTTGGAAGACCACATTGATACATTTTTAATTCTGGACCAACAACTATAACAGATCTACCAGAATAATCAACTCTTTTTCCTAAAAGATTTTGTCTAAATCTTCCTTGTTTTCCTTTTAACATATCAGATAAAGATTTAAGAGGTCTATTTCCTGGACCAGTTACCGGTCTTCCTCTTCTACCATTATCAATTAAAGCATCCACTGCTTCTTGAAGCATTCTTTTTTCATTTCTTACTATTATATCAGGAGCTCCTAAATCTAATAACTTTTTAAGTCTATTATTTCTATTTATAACTCTTCTATATAAATCATTTAAGTCAGATGTTGCAAATCTTCCTCCATCTAACTGAACCATCGGTCTTAAATCTGGTGGTATAACTGGTATAACATCAACAATCATCCACTCTGGTTTATTTCCTGATTTTCTAAATGACTCTATAACTTCAAGTCTTCTTATTATTCTAACTCTTTTTTGTCCTGAACTTTGTTTAAGTTCTTCTTTTAATTCAACTGATGATCTTTCTAAATCTATTTCAGATAATAAACATTTTATAGCTTCTGCTCCCATTCCTGCAACGAAACTATCATCACCATATTTATCACATGCTTCTCTATATTCTTTTTCATTTAAAAGTTGCTTTTTTAATAGCGAAGTTTCTTTTGGATCTATCACTATATATGAAGCGAAATATAAAACTTTTTCTAGTGCTCTTGGAGACATATCTAGAATTAATCCCATTCTTGATGGTATTCCTTTAAAATACCAAATATGTGATACTGGTGCAGCTAATTCTATATGAGCCATTCTTTCTCTTCTTACTTTAGATTTTGTTACTTCAACACCACATCTATCACAAACTACGCCTTTATATCTTACTCTCTTATATTTTCCACAATGACATTCCCAGTCCTTCATAGGTCCAAATATTCTCTCACAAAACAGACCATCTCTCTCTGGTTTTAAAGTTCTATAATTTATTGTTTCAGGCTTTTTTACTTCTCCTCTTGACCACTCTCTAATTTGAGCTGGAGATGCTAGACCTATTTGTAATGCATCAAAATTGTTTAACTCGAACAAGGGTGTGTCCTCCCTTCATAAATTTAAGTTTATTATTATAAATATTCCCCCACTATTAAAAGTGAGGGATTATTCTATTGTTAATTAAAATCATCTAACTCTAAATCACCAGTAATATCTTCTATATTAATGTTGTCGTAATCTACCACTTCTTCTAACTCATCATTACTTTCTTCAACAGTAGTTAATGATGGTTCATTTACTGGTGTTGAAACTATTCTTTCTTCAGTTCCTTCTATATTAACTTCTAATTCTTCAACATCATCTTCTACAAATTCTTTTAATTTAACTTCTTCATTATCATCATTTAGTACTTTAACATCTAAACATAATGCTTGAAGTTCTTTTATAAGAACTTTAAATGATTCTGGAATTCCTGGTTCAGGTATATTTTCACCTTTAACTATTGATTCATAAGTTTTAACTCTACCAACAACATCATCTGATTTGACAGTAAGTATTTCTTGAAGAGTATGAGCAGCACCATATGCCTCTAATGCCCAAACCTCCATTTCTCCAAATCTTTGACCACCAAACTGTGCTTTACCTCCTAATGGTTGTTGAGTTACTAGTGAATATGGTCCTGTTGATCTTGCATGTATTTTATCGTCAACTAAATGAGCCAACTTTAAAATGTACATTATTCCAACAGTTACATCATTATCAAACTCTTCTCCAGTTCTACCATCTCTTAACGCTGTTTTTCCATTAGCGTTATATCCTGCATCTTCTAGACATTTTTCTATATCACTTTCTGTTGCTCCATCAAAAACTGGAGTAGCAATATGCCACCCTAACGCACTAGCTGCCCATCCTAAATGAACCTCTAATACCTGACCGATATTCATACGTGATGGAACACCTAGAGGATTCAAGCATATTTGAAGCGGTCTTCCATCTGGTAAAAATGGCATATCTTCTTCTGGCAACACTCTAGAGATAACCCCCTTGTTACCATGACGACCAGCCATCTTATCTCCAACAGATATTTTTCTTTTTTGAGCTATATAACATCTTACAAGTTCATTAACTCCAGGTGATAAATCATCTCCGTTTTCTCTTGTAAATACTTTCACATCTACAATTATACCTGCTTCTCCATGTGGAACTCTAAGTGAAGTATCTCTAACTTCTCTAGCTTTTTCCCCAAAAATAGCTCTTAAAAGTCTTTCCTCTGCAGTAAGTTCAGTTTCTCCTTTAGGAGTAACCTTTCCAACTAGAATATCTCCTGATCTTACCTCAGCACCTATTCTAATTATTCCTCTTTCATCTATATCCTTAAGAGTATCTTCACTAACATTTGGAATATCTCTTGTTATTTCTTCTGGTCCTAATTTAGTATCCCTAGCTTCACATTCATATTCTTCTATATGGATAGATGTAAATACGTCTTCTCTTACTAATTCTTCTGAAATTAGCATAGCATCCTCGTAATTATATCCTTCCCATGTTATGAATCCCATTCTGATATTTTTACCTAATGCTATTTCACCTAAATCAGTTGATGGTCCATCTGATAAAACCTGACCTTTTTCTACATGTTCACCTTTAGAAACTATTGGTCTTTGATTTATACATGTACCTTGGTTACTCCTTTTAAATTTAAGAAGTCTATAAGTCTGAGTTGAACCATCTACATCATTTTTAACTCTTACTTCATTAGCACTTACATAAGTTACAGTTCCAGCTTCTCTAGCCTTAGGTAGAACTCCAGAATCTACAGCAGCTCTATATTCTATACCTGTTCCAACAACCGGAGCTTGTGGTTTTAATAAAGGAACCGCTTGACGTTGCATGTTAGATCCCATAAGTGCTCTAGAAGCATCATCATTTTCTAAGAAAGGAATCATTGCTGTTGCTACTGATACTAACTGTCTTGGAGATACATCTATTAAATCAACGTCTTCTCTTGGAACAACTATTGTATCACCTTTAGCTCTAACAGTTACCTTTTTATCTATAAAATGACCTTCCTCATCTAAAGGTTCTTTTGCTTGTGCTACTAAATATTGATCTTCTTCATCAGCTGTAAAATATCGTATTTCACCAGTAGCAACTCCAGCTTTTTTATCAACTATTCTATAAGGAGTTTCTATAAATCCATATTCATTAACCCTAGCATAAGTTGCTAATGAATTTATAAGTCCTATATTAGGTCCTTCTGGTGTTTCTATAGGACACATTCTACCATAATGAGAATGATGTACGTCTCTAACCTCAAACCCAGCTCTTTCTCTTGAAAGTCCTCCAGGTCCTAATGCTGATAATCTCCTTTTATGAGTTAATTCTGATAAAGGATTTGTTTGATCCATGAATTGTGATAATTGTGAGCTTCCAAAGAATTCCTTGATAGAAGCTGCAACAGGTCTTATATTGATTAATTGTTGAGGTGTAATAGTTTCTTGGTCTTGAATAGTCATTCTTTCCTTAACTACTCTTTCCATTCTTGACAAACCAATTCTAAATTGATTTTGTAAAAGTTCACCAACACTTCTTAATCTTCTATTACCCAAATGATCTATGTCATCTACATATCCAATTCCATAAACTAATCCTATTTGATAACTTATAGTTGCAAAAATATCATCTTTAATTATATGTTTTGGTATAAGTTTAGTTATGTTCTTCTTAATTTCTTGTTTTATTGAATCATCATCACTACAACCATCTAATATTTCCATCAATGTAGGATAATGAACTAGCTCTTTTATATTTAAGTCAGATATATCAAAATTAACATATCTATTAATATCTACAAAATGATTTCCAATAACCTTTATTATTCTGTCTTCTACAATAACATCAACAGAATTAATACCTCTATTTTGAATCTCTTCAGCATCAGTTCTAGAAATTTTTTCACCTTTACTAACTAAAACCTCACCTGTTAATCTATCTATTATGTCTTCAGCCGCAATTTGATTTGCTATTCTTAAGTTTAAAGCAAGTTTCTTATTAAACTTATATCTTCCAACTCTTGATAAATCATACCTTTTAGCATCAAAGAATAAGGTATCTATTAAAGATATAGCACTATCTACAGTAGGTGGTTCACCAGGTCTTAATCTTTTATAGATTTCTAATAAAGCATCTTCTGTTGTTTTAGTATTATCTTTTTCTATAGTAGCTTTAAATCTTTCTTCTTCACCAAAGTACTCTAAAAGTTCTTGGTCACTTCCAAAACCTAAAGCTCTACCTAATATACTTATAGGTAATTTTCTTGTTTTATCTATTCTAACATAAATTACATCATTAGAATCAGTTTCGTACTCTAACCATGCACCTCTGTTAGGGATTACAGTTGCTGAATATAATTTTTTACCTGTTTTATCAACACTGTAATTATAATAGACACCTGGTGATCTGACTAATTGTGAAACAATAACTCTTTCAGCACCATTTATAATAAATGTACCTTGTTCTGTCATTAATGGGAAATCCCCCATAAAAACTTCTTGTTCCTTTATTTCACCAGTTTCTTTGTTTTGAAGTCGTACAGCAACCTTTAATGGTGCTGCATAAGTAGTATCTCTTTCTTTGCATTCCTCTACTGAATACTTTGTATTTCCTTTGTCTAGCTTAAATCCAATAAATTCAAGGACAAGATTCCCTGTAAAATTTGTTATAGGATTTATATCTGCAAATACTTCATCAAGACCTTCTTTTAAGAACCAATTATAAGAATCTAATTGTACCTCAATTAGATTTGGCATTTCTGCCACTTCTTTAATTTTACCAAAGCTCATTCTTGTTCTTTTTCCAACTTGGACAGGATGTACCATCAACTTTCACCCCTTGTATAAACTAAAATAACCAAAAGCATACTTTCCCTAAGGACTTATGCTTTCGGATCGCACACACATTATTTCTAATTATAACCAAAATTTATCTAGTTATACTTTTAAATTTATGATAAAAAAAGTACTATCAAAGCGTAGTACATTTAGTTATGGTATCATAGAGTTTGAATATTGTCAATATATCTGTAAATATTTTAACAAAAATATTTCAAAGTTGCAAAACTCCAATAATTTCATAAAAAAGAGATACTCAAAAAGTATCTCTTTTATTTTTAAAAACTTAAATTACTTAAGTTCTACTTCAGCTCCAACTTCAGCTAATTTAGCTTTCATTTCTTCAGCAGCATCTTTAGCAACGCCTTCTTTTAATGTTTTAGGAGCTCCATCAACTATTTCTTTAGCTTCTTTTAATCCTAAACCAGTTAATTCTCTAACTACTTTAATAACTTTTATTTTGCTTGATCCTGCATTAGTTAATACAACATCGAAATCAGTTTTTTCTTCTGCAGCACCAGCACCAGCAACTCCACCAGCTACAGCTACAGGAGCAGCAGCGCTAACTCCAAATTCTTCTTCACAAGCTGTTACTAATTCATTTAATTCTAAAACAGTCATACCTTTTATAGCTTCTATAATTTGTTCTTTATTCATAATAATTTACACCTCCGAATTTTTTCCAAAACTTTTTTCATTTATTTGATTATTCAGCAGATTCTGCTTCTTTTTTATCTGATATAGCTTTAATTAAATAAGCAAAATTTGATATTGGAGCATTGAAGCTTCCTAGAAGTTTTGCAAGTAAAACTTCCTTTGATGGTATTGATGCAAGTTGTTTAACCTTATCTGAATCATAAACTTCTCCATCAACTATACCAGCTTTTAATTCTAATTTTTTGTTTTCTTTAGCAAAATCATTAAGTATTCTAGCTGGTGCAGTAGCATCTTCATAACCAAATGCTATTGAAACTGGTCCTTCTAAAAAAGGAACAACACCTTCATATCCTAATTCTTTAACTGCTAATGTAACTAAAGTATTTTTATACACTTTATATTCTACACCAGCTTCTCTTAAAGATTTTCTTAATTTAGTATCTTGTTCAACTGTTAAACCTTGATACTTAGCAAGAACAATCCCTTGAGCTTTTTCTAGTTTTTCTTTAATTTCTGCAACTTTAGCTTCTTTTAATTGTCTATTTTTGTTCACCGTGTCCACCTCCTCACAGTTTGAAACTGCTTTATATATTAAGAAAGCCTTCCCGTAGACATAGGAAGACTCATTATCTAAACTAATGATCCTCGGTAGGCTATTTTTATTTAACCCTAAGGTACCTACTGTCTACGGAAGCCTTATTTACTTTTTCCAACAGCATTCATTTTATCATTCTATTATAGTTATGTCAACCAAATTAAATAAAATTAGTCTAAAACTTTTGTTGGATTAATCTTAGCACCAGGTCCCATAGTTGAAGAAACTGATACAGATTTTATATATTGTCCTTTAGCAGCAGCTGGTTTAGCCTTAACTATTGCATCCATTAGTGTATGGAAATTTTCTATTAATTTTTCTGAACCGAAAGATGCTTTTCCTATTGGGCAATGAATTATAGCAGTTTTATCTACTCTATATTCAACTTTACCAGCTTTGATATCAGCTATAGCTTTAGCAACATCAAATGTAACTGTTCCTGACTTTGGATTTGGCATTAATCCTTTAGGTCCTAAAACTCTACCTAATCTACCAACAACACCCATCATATCTGGAGTAGCTACTACAACATCGTAATCAAACCAGTTTTCTCCTTGAATTTTTTGAACTAATTCATCAGCTCCAACAAAATCAGCTCCAGCTGCTTCTGCTTCTTTAGCTTTCTCCCCTTTTGCAAATACTAAAACTCTAACAGTTTTACCAGTACCGTGTGGTAATACAACTGCTCCTCTAACTTGTTGATCTGCGTGTCTTGGATCTACACCAAGTCTTACATGCAATTCTACAGTTTCATCAAATTTAGCTTTTGCTGTTTTAACAGAAAGCTCTAATGCTTCTGATGGAGTATATAATGCGCTTCTATCTATTAATTTTACACTTTCAATATATTTTTTTCCCATTAATGTAATCCTCCTCCGTGGTCTTAACGGTTAATACCTCCCACCTATTTGTGAATAAATTATTCTACTACTACTACACCCATACTTCTTGCAGTACCTTCTATCATACTCATTGCAGATTCTATTGTAGCTGCATTTAAGTCAGGCATTTTTAATTCAGCAATTTTTCTAACTTGTTCTTTAGTTATATTTCCAACTTTAGTTCTATTTGGAACCCCAGATCCACTTTGTAATCCTAATTCCTTTTTAATTAAAACTGCAGCTGGTGGAGTTTTTAGTATAAAACTAAATGATCTATCTTGATATACAGTTATTACAACTGGTATAATTAATCCCGCTTTATCAGCAGTCTTTGCATTAAACTCCTTACAAAATCCCATTATATTTACACCGTGTTGACCTAAAGCTGGTCCTACTGGTGGTGCTGGTGTTGCTTTTCCTGCAGCAAGTTGAAGCTTTATCATTCCTGTTACTTTCTTAGCCATGAGTTATTCCTCCTATACTGTGGTAATTTCGGGCTTTACCCTCCCACTTTATTAAGACTTTCGTCTAATAATTTTCTTATTTAAATTTTTTGTATTTGATTTAATTCTAATTCGGCGATTGTTTCTCTTCCGAACATATCAACCAATGCTTTTATTTTTCTTTGCTCTACATTAATTTCTTGTACTGAAGCAGAAAATCCGCTTAATGCACCAGAAATAATATTTATAGTTTCGCCTACTTCTAAGTCGATATCAGGTGCTGTTTCACATACACCCATTGATTCAATCTCCTCATCAGTAAGTGGTACAGGTTTTGATCCTGGACCCACAAAGCCAGTAACTCCTCTAGTATTTCTTACAACATACCAAGAGTCATCTGTCATTAACATTTTTACCAAAACATATCCAGGGAATTTCTTCTTTAAAGTTATTTTAACTTTTCCATCTTTTTCTTCACTACATTCTTCCATAGGTACTTGTATATCTTGAAATAATGCTTGTAAATTTCTGTTTTCGATAGTTTTTTCTATGTTGGCTTTAACTTTATTTTCATAACCTGAATATGTGTGTATTACATACCATCTAGCTACTTCATTTTCACTCATATTTTTTACTTAACGATTAAAAAACCGTCAAACCTCCATTATATTATTTAAGTCCAAACACTAACTCAAAGAGGTTTTTAAAAATTAAGTCCATGCCACCTATAACTAATATAAAAATCACAGTAAAAACTATAACTGCAATTAAATTTTTCTTAGTTTCTTGTTTAGAAGGCCAAGTTATTTGTTTAAACTCTGCCTTAACCTCTCTAAAAAAATTTATTAAGCTAAACTTTTTTTCTGAATGTTGTACGTTCTGCTTTTCAGGCATAAATTCACATCCTTATATACCTATACCATTAACTAAATAAAACTATTTAGTTTCTCTGTGAAGAGTATGACTCTTACAGAATTTACAGTATTTTTTCATTTCTATTCTATTAGGATCATTTTTTTTATTTTTCATTGTGTTGTAATTTCTTTGTTTGCACTCTGTGCATGCTAAAGTAACCTTAACTCTCACCGTAAGCACCTCCAGTTTTTCTTATATATAAAGTAAATATTACTTACTTCCAGTATTACTAAATTACATTATCATAAATCCATAACACTGTCAACATAACCGTTCACTATGTAAAGGACTAGGTCATATAACCCAGTCCCCTCAAGTATGATAATATAAAAATCAAATTATTCTATTATTTTAGTAACAACACCAGAACCTACAGTTCTTCCACCTTCTCTAATAGCAAATCTTAATCCTTCATCCATTGCTACTTGAGTGATTAACTCAACGTTCATATCTATGTGGTCTCCAGGCATTACCATTTCCATTCCTTCTGGTAATTTAATTGTTCCTGTAACGTCTGTTGTTCTGAAATAGAATTGTGGTCTATATCCATCAAAGAATGGAGTATGTCTTCCACCTTCTTCTTTCTTTAATACGTAAACTTGACCTACAAATTTCTTGTGTGGGTTTACTGATCCAACTTTTGCAAGTACTTGACCTCTTTCGATTTCTGATCTTTGGATACCTCTTAATAATGCTCCAATGTTATCCCCAGCTTGCGCTTCGTCTAATAACTTTCTGAACATTTCTATTCCTGTTACTACTACTTTTCTCTTTTCTTCCATTAATCCTACGATTTCTACTTCGTCTGATACATGAAGAACTCCTCTTTCAACTCTTCCTGTTGCAACTGTTCCTCTACCAGTGATTGTGAATACATCTTCTACTGGCATTAAGAATGGTTTGTCTGTTGCTCTTTCTGGTGTTGGGATGTAGCTATCTACTGCTTCCATTAATTCTAAAATTGGAGCTATTGCAGCTTCATCTGTTGGATTTTCTAATGCTTTTAATGCTGATCCTTTTATTACTGGAATATCATCTCCTGGGAAGTTGTATTCATTTAATAATTCTCTAACTTCCATTTCAACTAATTCTAATAATTCTTCGTCATCTACCATATCTGCTTTATTTAAAAATACTACGATATAGTCAACTCCAACTCTTGATGCTAATAGTATATGTTCTCTTGTTTGTGGCATTGGACCATCTGCTGCTGAACATACTAATATAGCTCCATCCATTTGTGCTGCTCCTGTTATCATGTTCTTAACATAGTCAGCATGTCCTGGACAGTCAACGTGAGCATAGTGTCTATTTTCTGTTTCATACTCAACGTGTGCTGTGTTGATTGTGATTCCTCTTTCTTTTTCTTCTGGTGCTTTATCTATATCAGCATAGTTGAATGCTTCTGCATATCCTCTGTTTGCTAATACTGTTGTTATTGCTGCTGTTAATGTTGTTTTACCGTGGTCTACGTGTCCTATTGTTCCAATGTTTACGTGTGGCTTATTTCTTTCGAATTTTGCTTTTGACATTGTTTTTTCCTCCTTATATTAAATAAACTCTACCTAGCGTTTTCTACTTTCCATTTCATGGAGCTCACAATCGGGATTGAACCGACGACCTCCGCCTTACCAAGGCGACGCTCTACCGACTGAGCTATGTGAGCAGTTAAATACGTAAAGTATTCTTTATACCATAGAAATTTTACTACTATTAAAATTCTTTGTCAATATATTTTATATAATTGATTATCTAATATTTAAACATTTTTCTAATTTCTTTTTAACTCTTTGAAGTGCATTATCTATTGACTTTGCCTGTCTATCCAAATCACAGGCAATTTCTTGATATGTTTTTCCATCAAGATATGACATTAACACTTCTAATTCAAGTTCTGAAAGCACTTTGCTTATCTCTTTTTCTATATGATTTACTTCTTCTCTACCTATAATAAGTTCCTCAGGATCACTTACCGTCAACCCCTCAATAACATCTAACAATGTTCTATCAGATTCTTCTTCATACATAGGTTTATTCAAAGATACATAGGTATTTAATGGAATATGTTTTTGCCTAGTAGCAGTTTTTATAGCTGTAATTATCTGTCTAGTTATGCATAATTCTGCAAATCCTTTGAAAGATGTTAATTTTTCCGGATTAAAATCTCTAATTGCTTTATATAAGCCAATCATTCCTTCTTGATATATATCTTCTTTATCTGCTCCAATTAAAAAATAAGATTTTGCTTTATTTCTTACAAATTGCTCATATTTATTTATTATTTTTTCTTGTGCTAATTTATTTCCACCTTTAGCTTTTAAAACTATTTCTTCATCCGATATTTCATTTATATAGCCAATTTCTCTACTTATTTCTACCCTTTTCAAACATATTCCCCTCCATTTTTACCCATTTAATTAAATTATAAATCCCATTTATTTTACAGTCAATAATTTATCATTATTGTTTTCTTATTTTATCTAATTTTTCAAAAATCTCTCTATTTATTCTATCACTCAAAAAATTTTTATTAGTATTTATGTTATTTTTTTCAGTTTTTTTTCTTATAATTCTTTGAACTTCTACTACTTCATTATGAAATTCTATAGAAGACATTCTAATAGCGCCTCTTTGAAATATAGTTTGTTGTTCTAGTGAGTCCGATGTAACAACTACAACCTCTACTTTTCTCCCAATCTCATCCACAACTCGTTCTATATATGAGTCTGCTGTTTCTCCATCTTTTGTAAAAACAACAACTATGTTTCCTACGATATCTTGTTTTTCTAAATTTCCTAAAACTTTGTGAGCATCAAAAACTAAAACAATTTTACAACTTTTATATGCTGCATAGTTTTGAAGCATTTCTATAAGTTTTTGTCTTGCAGCTTCATAACTATATTTTTTTCGTTCATTTAGCTCTGACCAACTATTTATAACATTATATCCATCTACAAAAATTCTTCTCAACTTTCCTCACTCATTTTCTATTTTTTTATCCTTCCCTTTAATACTTCATACATCATTATACCACCGGCAACAGAAGCATTTAAAGAATTTATTTTTCCTATCATAGGTATTTTTACTAATTTATCACATTTATTTTTAGTAAGCTTGCTTATTCCTTTTCCCTCATTTCCTATAACAATCGCGCAAGCTCCATTGAAGTTAGTATCATGACTATACTCTTCTCCATTTATATCAGCTCCATATACCCAAATATTTTTTGCTTTTAATTCGTCAATTGTACTATTTACATTGGTTACTTTAGCTATTTTCACATATTCTATAGCTCCAACTGATGCCTTATAAACTGTGGTAGTAACTCCAACATTTCTTCTTTTAGGTATTATAATTCCATGAACACCACAAAGTTCTGCGGTTCTTACTATAGATCCTAGATTATGTGGATCTTCCAATTCGTCTAATATAACTATAAATGGATCTTCATCTTTTTGTTTTGCATAATTTAAAATCTCATCTACTGTACTATATTTAAATGGTGTAATTTGAGCAATAACACCTTGATGTGCTTTAGTTTCACTCATTAAATCTAACTTTTTTCTATCAACTTCTTTTACAATAACACCTTTATCTTTTGCTAAACCTAAAATTTTATTTATGGATCCTTCCATTTTTCCATTAGCTATAAATAATTGTTCTATAGTTTTATTAGATTTTAATAATTCTATAACTGCATTTCTACCTTCTACTAAATCTTCTCTTTGTTTTATATAATTTTCTTCATTGTTATTTCTCTCATCATGTCCTTTATTTACACTATCTGCAAAATATTTTTGTTTACGAGTTAAATGTTTGTATTTATTTTCTGATTTTGTCATTATTAATTCTCCTTAAAAATCACTTTTATTTACTTCCTAAATATATCTCTCTTTTTTCACTACTCTTTCCACAAGTCATTTTTCCTTCTGGACAAGTACCTTTTACACAGTTTGGACCAGCATACTTAAATAAAATCGGTGCAACTTCTTTTACTTGTTTTAACATTTCATCCGCTAAATTTCTTATCTCCCATTGAGCCCTTTCACAGCATCTATGATTAAAGAAATTTATAAGACTTCTCGCATTCATTGTTAATATTATTTTTGTTTCACAAGCATTTGGGAAAACATATCTTGCGTCTTCTATAGCTTTTTTTTCAGCAACTTTCTTATCTAAACCTTGCTTTAAATAGTCTTGCATAAGATTATCTACAATAATATCATAATCTCTCTGAATATTTTTCATAGCATTTACATATATTTCTTTACATTTCTCATTATTATTTATAGCTGGTGGAACTATATATTCAAATTGATTTAGTTTTACATATCTTTGACTTTGTTGTGAATAACTAGCTATCCTATGCCTTACCAATTGATGCGTTAAACTTCTTGAAACCCCTTCTACTGCAAATGTAAAACTTACATGTTCTATTGGAGATTGATGCCCATACGACATTAGCATATTTAAAAATTTTTCTACATTTTCTTCATTTAAATTAGAAACTATATCATCCACCCCAACTGCACTATAACAAAGTTTAGCCGCAGCTGCTATAGTCTTTTCTGCTTCTTTTGTATATTGTATTAATTTAACCTTCAAACTCATAATATTCTCCTCATTTTCTTTACTCTACACACCTATTTAATAGTTCCTCTAATCGTTCTTTATCATCTATTAAATATAAATATCCTATTAATGCTTCAAACCCAGTTGCATTTCTATATTCTCTAACATCTGCATTTTTAGGTATTGTCCCTGATTTTGCATTTCTTCCTCTTTTATATATTGATAATTCTTCCTCGTTTAATAATTCTATAAGCTGATTCATAAAATTACTTTGTTCATGTGCTCTTACGTATGATATTGTTTTTATATGAAGTTTATGGACAGGCATATTTCTATTTCTATCAATTATGTAACTTCTTATAAAAACTTCATATACTCCATCTCCAATAAAAGCAAGTACAAGAGGGTTTAATTGTCTTACCTCTTCTTTTGTAAACTTGTTTTTAAATAATTGAAAATCCATTTTTAGCTCCTTTTATTTATATACTTTACTCAATAAAATACAAAATTTCACTTTTATAAGAATTGCGACCTAGTTTTATTTATTACAAATCAATCTTATCATAACTTATCTAAATTTAGAAATTAATTTTAAAAATAAAAGATTGAATTATAATTATTTCTACAATTCAACCTTTTATAATATCTATAATAAATTTTTATTCATCTATTTTATGCCATCTTATCCCTTGAGGGGTATCCTCTAAAACAATTCCCCTGTTTTTTAAATCATCTCTTATTTTATCCGCTAAAGCCCAATTTTTATCTTTTCTTGCTTGTTGCCTTTCATTAACTAGCTTTTGAATTTCATCATCTAAATTTACTTTAGTTGATTTTTGTAACATACCTAGAGGTTTTCCAAGCTCTCTTATTAAATTTAAACAACCTGTAATTAACTCCTTAGACGAATCTATATTAACATTAATATTCACATCTTTTATAAGATCAAATATAGCTGTTATAGCATCTGCTGTATTAAAATCATCATCCATTTTTTCTATATATTTTTCTTTATATTTGTTTAAGCTTTGCAAATATTTCTTTTCTTCATCTGTAATATGAGTAGTTCTAACTTCATCCAATAAGTTTTCTAAATTATATATTGTATTATAAATTCTTTCAACTGAAGCCTTTGCAGATAATAACAATTCTTCACTAAAGTTTAATTGTTGTCTATAGTGAGCAGATAACATTAAAAATCTAATTACATCAGCATCAAACTTTTCAAGTGCAGCCCTTGCAGTTAAAAAATTGTTTAATGATTTAGACATTTTTTGATTGTTTACATTAACAAAAGCTGAATGAAGCCAATAATTTGCAAATGTTTTTCCTGTTAATGCTTCACTTTGCGCTATTTCATTCTCATGATGTGGAAAAGCTAAATCTGAACCACCAGCATGAATATCTATAGTATCGCCTAATATATTTTTAGCCATACAAGAACATTCTATATGCCATCCAGGTCTTCCCATTCCCCAAGGACTTTTCCAAGCAGGTTCACCAGGTTTTTGAGCTTTCCATATGGCAAAATCCATAGGATCTTTCTTTCTCTCATCTATGCTTATTCTTGCCCCTGATTGTAAATCTTCAATATTTTGCCCAGAAAGTTTCCCATAATCACCAAACTTTTTAGTTGAAAAATACACATCTCCATCTACTTCATAAGCATATCCTTTGTCAACTAATCCCTTAACAAAATCTATTATTTGCGTTATATATTCTGTTGCTCTAGGGTTTACTGTTGCTCTTTCTATATTAAGATTATCAGCATCTTCATAATATTCCTTAATATATTTATCTCCAACTTCCTTTACCGTAGTATTTTCTTCATTGGCTCTTTTTATCATCTTATCGTCTATATCAGTAAAATTTTGTACAAATTCTACTTCATATCCTCTATATTCAAAGTATCTTCTTATCGTATCAAATACTATAAATGTTCTACCATTACCTATATGAAAAAAATTATATACAGTAGGACCACAAACATACATTTTAACTTTTCCAGCAACTAAAGGCTTAAATTCTTCTTTTTTCTTAGTTAAAGTATTATATACCTTAATCAATGCAAACTCCTCCTATCTTTTAAGTTCTATTGATGCCTTTTTAAACTCATCTTTAATTTTATTATATACATCTTCAATGGATATATTTTCATTTTCTCCACCATTTCTTAACTTAAATTCAACTATTCCTTCTGATGCTTTTTTCCCAACAGTAATTCTCATAGGAATACCCATAAGCTCTGAATCTTTAAATTTAACTCCAGCTCTCTCATTTCTATCATCCAAAAATACTTCTATCCCCATATTTTCTAATTCTTCATGCATTTTTTCTGCTAAAGTAATTTGAGTTTCATCTTTCATATTAGCTATTATAATAGATACATGATATGGAGCTACTGATAAAGGCCATATAATTCCATTTTCATCATTGTGTTGCTCTATTATTGAAGCCATTGTTCTTGTTACACCTATTCCATAACAACCCATGATAAATGGTTTAGTTTTTCCATTCTCATCAATAAATGTAGCATTCATAGCCTCTGAATACTTGGTTCCTAATTTAAATATATGACCAACTTCAGTTCCTCTTGCTATTGTTATTTCTTTTCCGCACACAGGACATTTTTCACCCTCTGTTATATTTCTAAAATCTGAAACTTCTCCCTCAAAATCTCTTCCATAATTCACATTTTCTATATGGAATCCTGTTTCATTAGCACCAACTATAAAATTAAACATATTAGCAACTTCAGTATCAACTAATAATCTATCAACTTTTATTCCTATAGGACCGGCAAAACCAACTTCAGCATTTGTAGCATTTTTAACCATACTCTCACTTGCCATGTCTAGCTCTATAACTCCTCCTAAAGCATTAGAAACTTTAACTTCATTAACTTCTCTATCACCTCTAACCATTACAGCTACAACTTTATCATCTGCTCTATATATTAATGTCTTAGCTATTTTCTTTTCTGAGCAGTTAAATAATTTTGCTAAATCTTCTATAGTTTTTGTATGAGGAGTCTCTATTTTATTCAATTCTTTTAATTCTTCTTTTTCAGCCATTTCTGATGTTGCTGGCGCTTTTTCTATGTTTGCTGCATAGTCACAACTTGTGCAAAATACTACATCATCTTCACCAACTTCTGATTTAACCATGAATTCAGCAGAACCTGATCCTCCAATTGCACCTGAATCTGCCGCAACACATTTAGCATCTAACCCACATCTATTAAATATTTTAACGTAAGCTTCATACATTTTATTGTAAGAAATATCTAATCCTTCTTGATCTTTATCAAAACTATAAGCATCTTTCATTATAAATTCTCTAGATCTCATAACTCCAAATCTTGGTCTTCTCTCATCTCTATACTTTGTTTGAATTTGATAAAGATTAAGTGGAAGTTGCTTATATGACTTTATTTCATTTCTTGCGATATCTGTAAACACCTCTTCATGAGTTGGTCCTAAACAAAATTCCCTACTATTTCTATCAGTTAATCTAAACATTTCTGCCCCATAAGCATCCCATCTTCCAGATTCTTTCCAAAGTTCTGATGGTAAAAGTGCTGATGCTAAAAATTCTTGAGCACCTGCATTATCCATTTCCTCTCTCACTATATCCTCTATTTTTTTTAAAACTTTAAGTCCAAGTGGCATATAATTATATATACCTGCTGCCATTTTTCTCATCATACCAGCCCTTAACATAAGCTTATGACTTTCTATTTCTGCTTCCGCTGGAACCTCTCTTAACGTTGATATTAACATTTTTGATGCTCTCATTTAAAATACCTCCTAAAAAATTATTTATAATATTTTATAATATTTAAATCATAACTAATATTTTTTATTATTTTTAACAAATATAAAAAAACTCACCCTAAAAATATTTTAGGGCGAGCAATAAGTCGCGGTACCACCTAAATTTGTACTCTTATAATTTTAACGATATTAAACCGGTAATTTTTAAATACAACTCAGAAGTAGGTTCAAAACTTTTTAAAAATCTTACAGCCTAGGATTTTTTCTCTGAATGGTAGTTTTTACTAATCTTCTTCAACGTTTTATATAGATTTTGCTTTTTCATTATATCCTTATAAAAATTTTATGTCAATATTCTAAAAAAATACTAATCTACAAATTAATTATTTAAAAATTCATTGCAAATAATCAAATCTTCTTTGGTTGTTATTTTTATATTTTTATAGTCTCCATCATAAATAAGAACTTTATTTCCAAACATCTCAACTACCATAGTATCATCAGTAACTTGTATATTCTTCTTCTTTATTTCTTCATGACACTTCTTTATTATATTAAAATCAAAACATTGAGGCGTTTGAATAGCAACTAATTCGTCCCTCTTCAAAGTTTTTATTGAAAACCCATTACTATCTCTAATTTTAATAGTATCTTTTGGCACAACTCCAGGTGCTGCTGCTCCATACTCTTTAGCTTTTTTTATTCCATCTTCAATTATTTTCTTTGATACAAAAGGTCGTGCTCCGTCATGTATCAAAACTACTTCACAATCTTGTATACTTTTTAATGCATTGTAAACAGAATCTTGTCTTTCTTTTCCACCTTCAATTATGCTGGATATATTAAAATCGAATTTATTCATTATATTATTCTTAAAATAGCTAATCTCATCTTTAGGTAAAACTAAAACTATTTCATCAATACCTTCACAAAGTTCAAAAGATTTAATTGTGTAATATATTATAGGTTTCCCATTTATCTCTATAAACTGTTTGCTAATATTAGCTCCCATTCTTTTTCCTTTTCCACCTGCTAAAATAATCGCTATTGTTTTTTTCATAATGCCTATCCCTTCTGTTTAGCAAATATCATCCTTCCTGCTGCTGTTTGAAGAACTGATGTCACAGTCACGTCTATCTCTTCTCCAATATACTTTCTTCCACCTTCTACTACAATCATTGTTCCATCATCTAAATAGGCTATTCCTTGTCCAGATTCCTTACCATCCTTTACGATAGTTAACTTCATATCTTCCCCTGGAAGAACAACTGGCTTTATTGCATTAGAAAGTTCATTTATATTTAGAACAGTAACACCTTGAACCTCTGCTACTTTATTTAAATTATAATCATTAGTTAAAACTTTTCCATCTAACTTTTGTGTAAGTTTTAAAAGTTTACTATCAACTTCATTTATCTCTGGAAAATCTCCTTCCCAAATCTGAACTTCTATTGGCAATTCTTTTTGTATTTTATTTAATATATCAAGACCACGTCTTCCTCTTGTTCTTTTTAATGAATCTGAACAATCTGATACATGCCTAAGTTCATCCAATACAAAGCTTGGAATAACCAATGGTCCTTCAACAAATCCTGTTTGACATATATCAAATATTCTTCCATCTATAATTACTGATGTATCTAATATTTTAGGAACCACCTTAATTTTTGATTTTTTTTCTTTAGGTGAATTTTTCTTAAAATTCTCTATATATATCAATATGTCATCTTTCTTTTTTATAGCTAAATCAATACCAACTAACATTGCTATAAAATTAATTGCTATTAAAACTACTGATCCTAAAACACTGTTTGCTATATTACTTAAAATATAATTTAACGGTATAGTAAATATTGATACTATTATTATACCAATTGCTGCTCCTAAAACACCAAATATTACTTCACTTGCAGAAAGCTTACTAATGCCACTTTCCATATAAGATATAAATCTTTTTATATATCTATAAATAGCTGGGGAAATTAAAAACAGTATAACACCAACAGCAACTGTCATAAAAATTAAAAATAATGCCTGTATAATTATATTGGAAAAATAAGCATTTTGAGCAATATATTTATTTTTGGTTATAGATTCTCCTATTATATACCCCGCTAAAAGCCCTAAAACTGTAAATGTCCCTCTAAAAAAATTTTTTACCACTAAATATCACCTCCTATTAATTAGTTGTTAGCATGAATCTTAATATAATTAAATCACTATTTAATAACACCCCCTATTAATAACAAACAGTTTGTTTTAATATTATATTCAAGTTAATCTAATAATTTTATAACTATATTTTGTAATTTATTGACTTTTTACAAATACAAATCTTATAATTAGTATAAAAATATATGATGAAATTCTTTTACTAAGGAGTGTAACACTATGAGAGATATAATTTTTGATAATTTTCAAAACAGTGTAAATGATTCTCTATTAAGACATAGAAATATCTTAGACATTTTAAGCAAATATCAAGAATCTCAAGCTAGAGCTTCTAGAGCAGTTTGTAAAGCAGTTACAAATTGTGGTTGCATCAAAGTATCTGCCGAAAAGCAAGATTTAATCTATGATGAAAACTACTTAGAAAACTTAAATACCATAACTAGCGGTATAGAAGGACAGCTTTGCGACAACTGTAGAGAAGTTATTGAAAGAGAGTTAGGAAACAATATGTTCTATTTAGCTTCCCTTTGTAACGCTCTTGGTTTAAATCTTTATGATATCTATCTAAAAGAATATGATAAAATGAACACATTAGGCAAATTTACTCTTAGATAAATAATCTTTAGTGCTTGATTTATCAAGCACTACTTTTGCTATAGATTTTTATTTAAAGATACTTGTTCCCTTATTCTTCTAAGCCCATTCTTTATAGCTTTTGCTCTCGCTTCACCAATTCCCTCTACCTTATCTAATTCTTCTGTCCCTGCTTCTAACACGTATTTTAATTTGTTAAAATGCTTAACTAAATTTTCTATTACGTTTGAAGGTATTCTTGGCACTTTATTGACTATTCTATATCCCTTTGGTGACACTAATGTGTCAATTAATGGTTTTCCAACATATCCTAGTTCTTTAGCTATTTGTTCTAAATCTAATAAATCTTCCGATGATAATAATTGTATATTTTTATATATATCCTCTAAATCCAAATCTTTATTACTACAATAATCTCTTATAAGAAGCAATCCATCTTGTTCTATATTTCTCACCAATTCATTTAATTGCATCGATATAAGTCTTCCTTCATTCCCAAGCTCTATAATATAACCATCAATTTCCTGAACTATTCTCATAATCATTTCTGTACGCTGAATAGCTGTTGTAACATCAAATAATGTAGCTAAATCTTGAAATTCTAAAATATTTAAATTATTTATTACCCTATCTAAAACAACTACATATTTTTCTAATGTTTGTAATGCTTGATTAGCTTTGCTTAGAACAATACTACTATCTCTTAACACATATTTTATATCACCTTTATATATTGTTATCATTGTTCTTCTTTGAGATATTGCAATAGCTATATTGCCCGTTTGTTTAGCAACACGTTGGGCAGTTCTATGCCTTGTTCCTGTTTCATAAGTTGCAATTGATTGATTAGGCATAAGTTGAGTATTAGCATACAATATCCTCTTTAAATCAGAGCTTACAATTATCGCTCCATCCATTTTAGCAAGCTCATATATAAAAGCTGGACTATAATCTGAATTTATATTAAATCCTCCATCCACTATATCTAATACACTTTCATTATTCCCTAATACAATAAGTCCTCCAGTTTTAGCTCTTAAAATATTTTCAAGACCTTCTCTTAACGCTGTTCCATGGCTTATTATCTTTAGTACTTTTTTTATTTCACTATCTTGTTCTATCCTCATATACTCACCTATCTATTAAAATATCTTACTTATAGCTTCCTTTAAAGTTTTAACTCCAATTATATTTAATTTAGAATTCTTTACTTTTTCTAAATTTCTATAAGGTATTATGGCATTTAAAAATCCCATTTTCTCAGCTTCATTTATTATCCTTTCACAATTGGCAATTGGTCTAATTTCTCCTGTTAGTCCAACTTCTCCAATAATTAATAATCTTTCCAATTTAGACACTCTACCTCTAACAGATGATATTAATGCTATTGCAATACCTAAATCTGCGGTAGTACCCTCTATCTCAAGTCCACCAACTACATTTACATATATATCAGTATTATAAAATGGAATTTTTAATTTTTTCTCTAGAACAGCTAAAATTAAACTTAATCTTGAATTCTCTATACCAACTGCTGTTCTTCTTGGCATTACGGCTTTGGTTTCGCTCACCAAGGCCTGTATTTCTACAAGAATAGGTCTAGTTCCTTCTATAATTCCAATTACTATTGAACCCTCTTGATTAAACGAAGTATCCTCCAAAAACATTTTTGATGGATCATATATTTCTATAAGACCTTCTTGTCTCATTTCAAATACCCCTATTTCTGATGTTGTTCCAAACCTATTTTTCATAGTTCTTAATATTCTAAATTCTTCTGTTCTCTCTCCCTCAAATGATAATACTGCATCTACCATATGCTCCAAAACCCTCGGACCAGCTAATTCTCCTTGCTTTGTTACATGAGCAACTATAAAAAGAGGTATATTATTTCCCTTAACTATTCTCATTATAGAATTCGAACATTCTTTTACCTGAGAAACACTTCCAGGTGCAGAACTAACACTATCTTTATATACAGTCTGTATTGAATCTATTATAACAAAAATAGGCTTAATTTGATCTATATATATATTAATAATATCTAAATTTGTTTCAGATACTATATATAATTCATCGGCATCTATCCCTAATCTATCTCCCCTTATCTTTATTTGTTCCTCTGATTCTTCTCCAGAAACATACAATACCTTCCCATATTCTTTAGATATATTATTTGCAGTTTGTAAAAGCAATGTTGACTTTCCAATTCCAGGATCTCCCGATATTAGTATCATAGATCCCTTAACAAGACCTCCACCCAATACCCTGTTAAGTTCAGTAATCTTTGTATTGTACCTCTCCTTCTCTCCTGATTTTATTTCACCTATCTTTTTTACTGCATCAAGTTTTTTTTCTATATTAATATTAGTAAATTTTAAATTATTATCTTTTATTTCTTCAACCATTGTATTCCAGCTATTACAATCTGGACATTTTCCAAGCCATTTAAGAGATTCATATCCGCAGTTTTGGCATATAAATATACTCTTTTGTTTAGCCACTTATGTTAACCTCCTTAAAATAACCATTATCTAATACTATATTTTAAATAAAATTAATTTAAATGACATTAAAATAACTTTACCATAAATTAAATACTTATTTATTAAAATTTCTATAAAACTAATAATAGCACATAGTTACGACTATTTATATATAATTTTTACTATTCTTTATATTTTCCTTTATTTACTAAATATATGTTTTTTTATTTACAAGATATAATAAAATTTTTTATATCTTATAAATGCTAATAGTACTTTTATATTAAGTACATAATGAATATTTTTAACTCTTTTAACAATACTAAAATTATATTAAATTTTATTTTAATAAGGAGTTGATATTATTGAATATTAAAGATAAATTATACAACAACTATAATCCCGAAAAAATAAAATCAAATCCATTAAGAAATTATAAGAACAATATATTTAATACAGTTAATGATTATGATTCTATGACAAATTTACTAATTAATGATAAGATTAGTAATGAAGATATAATACATAATAAAATTTAGGAGTGATACTATAATGGTTAAAATTTATACTACAAGTACATGCCCTTGGTGTACCAAAGCAAAAGAATATTTAAAATCCTTAAACATTGATTTTAAAGAACTAAATGTTCAATCTGACATGGAAGCCAGAAATGAAATGATAAAAAAAACAAAGCAAGGTCATGTTCCTGTACTTGAAATAAATAATGAAATTATAATAGGCTTTAAACAAGAAGAAATAGACAAAGCTCTAAATAATATAAGATAAAGATTTTCATAATTTATGAAAATCTTTATCTTATAATTTTAATTTTTAATAAAACCAACCTCATTATTCTCAATAATAGCTTTTAAAACACTTCCTTTAGTTACGTTTCCTTTTAATATTTCCTCACTTAATTTATCTTCTATGTTTTTAGTTATAGCTCTTCTTAATGGTCTTGCACCATAATTTGTATCTATAGCTTTTTCAACTAAAAATTGCTTAACCTCATCAGTAAAATTTAAATCCATATCTTTTGATTTTAATATATCTTTGGTATTTGTTAACATTATATCGACAATTTTTAATAAATGTCTATGTTGCAATTGATGAAAAACTATTATATCATCTACCCTGTTTAAAAACTCATCTCTAAAAGATTTTTTTAACTTTTCAATCATTTCATTTTTCATCTTTTCATATCTCTCATCTTCACCTTCCTCCAATATTGAAAATCCTAAAGAATTTTTTTTCTTTAAGCACTCTGCACCAATATTAGAGGTCATTATTATTATCGTATTTTTAAAATCTACAGTTTTTCCTTTTCCATCTGTCAATATACCATCATCTAATATTTGCAAAAGTATATTTAAAATATCTGGATTTGCTTTCTCAATTTCATCAAACAATATAACAGAATAAGGATTACTTCTAACTTTTTTAGTCAACTGACCTCCATCTTCATACCCAATATAACCTGGTGGCGAACCTATAAGTTTAGATACTCCATGCTGTTCCATGTATTCTGACATATCAATTCTTATAAAATTATTTTCATCTCCAAACATAACATCTGCTAAAGCCTTGCAAAGCTCCGTTTTTCCAACTCCAGTAGGCCCTAAAAATATAAATGATCCAATTGGTCTTTTAGGGTTTTTTAATCCAACTCTAGCCCTTCTAACAGCTTTTGCCAAAGCCTTTATTCCATCCTCTTGACCAACAACCCTCTTCTTAAGTCTATCTTCTAAATTTAATAACCTATCCGTCTCACTTTCATTTATCTTTTCTAAAGGTATCTTAGTCCATCTAGAAACTATATTTACAACATCTTCATAATCAACAGTTTCAACATTTACAGAGTTTTCGTCTAACCATCTATTTTTTTCATATTCCAATTCTGATTTTAATTTTGATTCTTCATCTCTAAGCTTTGCTGCAACTTCAAAATCTTGTTTTTCTATAGCACATTGTTTTTCAGCTATTAAAAGTTCTAATTCTTCCTCTAAATCTTCTATATACTCTGGAGTATTCAAACTATTTATTCTAACTCTTGCCGATGCTTCATCTATAAGATCAATAGCTTTATCTGGCATAAATCTATCTGTTATATATCTATCTGATAAATATATAGCACCACTTAATGCTTTTTCTGTTATTTCAACCTTATGATGAATCTCATATTTGCTTTTAATTCCCTTTAATATTTTTAAAACGTCATCTTTTGAAGGCTCTTCAACTTTTATAGGTTGAAACCTCCTCTCTAATGCTGTATCTTTTTCAATATATTTTCTATATTCATCTATGGTTGTTGCTCCTACACATTGAATTTCCCCTCTAGCTAAAGCTGGTTTTAGTATATTACATGCATCTATAGCCCCTTCTGCTCCTCCAGCTCCAACAATTGTGTGAATTTCATCTATAAACAATATTGTGTTATTTACTTGTTTAAGTTCATTTATAACCTTTTTTAATCTATCCTCAAATTCTCCTCTATATTTAGATCCAGCAATCATAGATGTTAAATCTAAAGAAACTATTTTTTTATCTCTAAGTATTTCTGGTACCTTTCCTTCAACTATCTTTCTAGCTAATCCTTCTACTATTGCCGTTTTACCAACCCCAGGTTCTCCTATTAAGCATGGATTATTTTTAACTCTCCTACAAAGTATTTCAAGAAGCCTTTGAGTTTCATCATCTCTCCCTATAACAGGGTCTAGCTTTTCATCCTCTGCCATACATGTCAAATCTACACCATACATATCTAAAGAAGGCGTATCATTTCTTTTATCCCTGTTATACTTTCTATCTAATTTATCTTGATTTATATTTTGCTGATAATAATTTTTCTTAATATTCTCTGTAATCATTTCTATTAAAGTTTTTATGTTTCCATTAAATAATTTAGATATAATTATAAAACCTAAACTATCATTATTCTTTAACATAGACAATAATATATGCTCAGGAGCTGCATAATTTTGTCCCATGGATTTTGCTTCATAAGACGCGTCCTCTAATATACTTTTAACTCTTGGCGTAACTGGTATTTCATCTTGATTATATTCAATTTCCCCAACACCTAAGAATTTCTTTATAAGTTCTAATACTTTTTTTTCTGTTATTCCATACCTTATTAATAATTCCTTACTTTGCCCTCCTTCTTTTAGCAAACCTATTAATATATGTTCCGTTCCTATATATCCATGCTTAAGCTCCTTAGAACTTTCCTTAGCTCTTAATACTACTTTCTTACCTCGCTCTGTAAATTTATCAAAAAGCATTCTAATCCTCCTATATCATATTTAAACACATTAACTTTATTAGTGATTATATCCACAAAAAGTGTTTTCAACTCATATATAATATCTTTTTTAAAATTATGTTATAATTTTATTAAATTTATAATTAATTTAGGAGGAAAATATTAATGAATATTTATTGGCTTGGTCAAGCTTCTTACTTAATAAAAACAAGCAATGGTAAAAGACTTCTTATAGATCCATTTAATGATAGTATAGGCTATACACCATTTGAGGGTTCTGTTGATTTAGTAACAATCAGTCATGACCATTATGATCATAACTTTACAAAACTTATTAAAAACAATCCTACTATAATTAAATCTTTAGGAAATTATAATAATGATTTTTGTGAAATTACAGGAATAAAATCCTTCCACGATGAAACAAACGGGACTAAAAGAGGAGATAACATAATATTTAAATACATTATCGATTCTGTAACACTTTGCCATTTAGGAGACTTAGGGCATGACTTAGATGAAGAAACTTTAAAAGAACTAGGTAAAATAGATGTTCTTTTTGTTCCTGTCGGAGAAACATATACTTTGGATGTTAAAACTGCTGCAAAAGTTGTAAAAAAGATAAATCCTAAATTCATAATTCCTATGCATTATAAAACAAAGTTATTAAATATTCCTTTAGCAGGAGTTGATAAATTTCTTATGGAGATGAAAGAGTATCCAGTTGAAAATGTATCTAGCTTTTCAATAAATAAAGATGAACTACACACAAAATCAAAAATTATATTAATAGATATTTATTCTAATTAAATTACATAATAAAAAAAGCTATCCTCTTAAGATAGCTTTTTTTATAAATTATTCAGCAACTGGTGCTCCAACTGGACAAACGTTAGCGCAAGTTCCGCAATCAATGCAAGTGCTAGCATCTATAACGTATTGAGTATCTCCTTGAGATATAGCTTCAACTGGACATTCAGCAGCGCATGCTCCACAGCTTACGCATGAATCTTCTATTTTGTATGCCATTAAAAACACCTCCTTAAAAATAGTTCTTCGTACAAACTCTATCTTACCACATTTAAATAACATTTAAAAGCGTTTGGCGAAATTTTTAAATTGTCATAAAATTAATTACCCTTAAATAAATCCCTAACCAATTTTTTATCTGCCTCATCTTCTATTTCTAATTTTATATCAGAATCTTCAATATCATCTTCATATCCACCTGATATAAGTTTTATATTATCTATTCTAAAATCTTCTACTACATCCTCATTTTTTGAAATCTTAAATTTAACTGCTACCTTTTCTTTTAATAAATTATTGCTTACTACCTCACCTTTTCCCCTTTCAGTTTCCACTAATGATCCAACCTTTGGAAGCCTCTTTCTTATATCCTCATAGGTACTTTGCTCATAATTTAAACAACACATAAGTCTACCACATATTCCAGAAATTTTAGTAGGATTCAATGATAGATTTTGCTCTTTTGCCATTTTTATTGATACAGAAGCAAAGTCTCCTAAGAATGTAGAACAACAAAGTGGTCTTCCACATGGTCCAAGACCACCTAACATCTTAGCCTCATCTCTAACCCCTATTTGTCTAAGTTCTATTCTAGTCTTAAATATAGTTGCTAAATCTTTTACTAAATCTCTAAAATCAACTCTTCCCTCCGCAGTAAAATAAAATATCACCTTATTATTATCAAATGTATACTCAACATCTATAAGCTTCATATTAAGTCCATGTTCTGATATTTTATTTAAACATATTTCAAATGCTGATTTTTCTTTTTCTTTATTTTCCTTATGTTTTTTTATATCATCTTTAGTTGCAATTCTTAATACTAATTTTAGAGGAGATATAATACTTTCTTCTGGAATTTGCTTTATTCCTATAACACATTCACCAAATTCTATACCTCTAGCAGTCTCTACTATAACAAAATCTCCTTTATTTATGTCGTATTTATCAGGTCCAAAATAATATATTTTCCCCGCTTTTTTAAATCTTACCCCTATTACATTTACCATTTTTCTTCCTCCAATATGCTAATCAACATGCTACTAAATGCAGCCCATAAGTTTATATTACTCTTTAAATCCTTTCTTGTCTTATCTATTATTTGTGATATTTTTTCTAACTTTTTATAAGAAATAACACTTGCTATCTCTTCAATATCATTTATTTTATCTAAATTTAATATATCCATATGACCTTTGATTTCCTTGTATACAATTATATCTCTTATAAAAGTTTTAAAAACAGATAAAATATCATTTTCTCTTCCTTTAAATTTACAAAAAATATCAGAATATTTTAATACAAGTTCTGAATTATTAGTTGATATTTCTTTTAATAATTCTATTACAATTAATCTTATCTCCTTAAAAGATTCATCATTTATTAATTTTTCTATTCTTCCGGGAATACCTTCACAAAACGATAATAAAACCTCAGCTTGTTCAGTCTTTATATCGTTATAACTAATATTTATAAATTCATACATTTCATCTTTGCTTAAAGGCCAAAGCCTATAAATTTGACATCTTGACTTTATAGTATCTAGAATACTTTCGCTATTGTTAGACAACAATATTATAAATACACCTTTAGGTGGCTCTTCTATTGTTTTTAATAAAGCATTTTGAGCTTGACTGGTTAATTTTTCTCCACCATATATTATTATTACTTTTTTATCAAATTCATAAGGTTTTTTATTAGCTTCATTAATTATTTCTCGAACATTATCAATCCCAAAAGACTCTTTATTAGTCTTATACTCTATTATATCTATATAACTTTTTTCTACTTTAACTCCTAATATATTCATAGCAAATTTTTTAGCTATTAAACTTTTTCCAATTCCATCTTCTCCAATTATAAGATGAGCATGTGAAATCATATCATTTTTTAAAGCATTATTAAAACTATTTATAACTTCTTTATGACCTATAATTTTCATATAAAAATCCTCTTATATTTATTTAATCTTAAATTTTTATCTCATTAAACCAAAATAGAATAATACTATAAAAACAATCTTAAAATTATTTCTATTACAAATATTATAACATCCATGCTTATAAACTACAGGAAAAATAAAATATCAACAGTATTTACTTGTTGATATTTTATCATATATCCCTATTTTATGTATTTAATAATATTATTTTTTACATCTGCGATACATTCTACAAGATTATTATTTGAATATATTTTTTCAATACCATTTAATTTTAAATTTTTATTGCTAAAATCCTCTGAATCTGCTATAAATCTTCTACAAATCTCTTTATAGTTTGGACTATCCTCACTCATCTCACGATTTAAAATTCTTTGAAGTCTTATTCCATCATCAACATCTATATATAGAGGAATAACATTATTAGATCCAAAATATTTTTTAAAACTACTATAAGATTCTAAAGTTGATATAACTATATAGCTATTAGTCTGTAAATTTATTTGCCCATCATCCATTGTTCCATAATACCAAATTCCATTTACAGTATCATATTTTCTAAGTTCAATAACTTTATTTTTTTGTATAAATTTATTTATCATATCATCATCTATAAAATTATATTCTACACCATCGTTCTCTTCCACTCTCTTAGGTCTAGTAGTGTATCCAACTATTTTTTTTAAATTTAAAGAATTATCTTTAATAATTTCTTTAAAAATAGTATCTTTTCCTGAGCCACTTTTACCCATTATACAAAAAACTTTTCCCATTACACTTCCCCCACAATATCTAAACTTTATCATCTGATTTTATCACTTTTATATAATGGTTGTTAACCCCTATGATATTTGTACCTTCATTTATATAATTTTCTATATATTTTATATGTTCTTGCTCTATTATTTCTCCTGAAACCAATATAGGTACTCCAGGTGGATAAGGTATTATATTTTCAAATACAACTCTTCCCAAAGAATCGCTTAAACACACTTCTTCACTTTCTTTTCCAATTATCTCATAAGGCATAAATTTTCTTTTGGGAATATCAATATTATAAAAATTTTGTTCCTTTGACTTTATCATTTCAACATCACAATTTAAAAGAACCTTATATAAAATATCAAAATCTTCTTTCTTATTAAAAGGTGTTGGTATTAAAACTATATTTTTATTATCACTCATTTCGCATTGGATACGATTTTCCCTTAAATATTTTAAAAGCTTGTTTCCATTATAACCATATTTTAAATTTATAACTATCCTACTAAAGTCATACTGAAGATTGCATCGACTACATGCTTTATTCTTATCATCCTCACAATTTTCACATATAAATTCTTTATCTACAATATTTAAATAACTTATGTCTTTAATTTTCTCCCTAAATTCTTTAATAATTTTTATTAACTTATTATAATCATTCTTCCCATGATTTTCTAAATAATTTCTAGCATAATCTAAACTCATCATAAGCATATATGATGGACTAGTGCTCATAAATATACCCTTGTAAAATTCTACATTCCCTATATATTTTAAATTATTAACATGAAGATAAGATGTTTGAGTTAAGCTTGGCAATGTTTTATGTGCACTCATAATAACCATATCCGCCCCTAATTCTTGTGGACTTTTAGGTAATTTTTTATTAAAGCCATAATGAGCTCCATGTGCCGAATCTATTAAAACTTTTATGTTTCTTTCCTTACACAACTTTATTATATTTTCAATACCAAGACCTATACCATAATAATTAGGATACGTTAGTATTATTCCTTTAATATTATTTTCTACCTTTAATAGTTCATCTAAATTATCCAAATCAATACCTATAGGTGCTTTTAATTTTTTATCATATTTATTCTTTATAAATATCGGTTCTAATTTTCTAAGTATTACACCGTTCATTATGCTTCTATGGCAATTTCGTTCGACTAAAACCTTATCTCCTTCATTAAAAGCTGAAAATACCATTATTAAATTCCCACAAGTACTTCCATTAATTAAAAAATAACTTTGTTTACTTTTATATAATCGAGTCAATTTATCCTGAGCATCTTTTATTATTCCCTCTGGGTTATGTAAATTATCTAATCCCTCAACCTCAGTTAAATCACCTTCTAATAAAATCCTTTTTAATTCATCATTAAACGCTCTTCCCATCTTATGACCAGGCATAGAAAATGGAACAACATCTTCTTTTAGATAATCATTGATTTTATTTATTATTGGAACATTATTCAAATAAAATCCCCCTCTTTAGTATATTAAACAGATTTTCTAGTGTAAATTTCTTCTTTTAATCTGTTTTTATAAAATTTATAAAACTCACTATCTAAATCACATTCTATTACTTTAGTTTCACAACTTTTGCAAATAAGCTTACCTTTTATAATTATACCATATCCTTGTTTTTTGCATATAATACATATTTTATTACTCATTTAATCACTCCTAAATTTATAGTTTGTACCCTTACAATAAATACTTTTTATATAAAATTTTTTCCTTTACTTTTGATTTTATTCATAAAAATAAATATTTTTTTTATTATTGATAAAACTATTAAATATAAAAAAATTTAGGAGGAATTTTTATGAAACAGGAAATCTTATCATATTTATCTACTGAAAAAGAAAACTTATTTAAATTATGTAAATTCTTATATGATAACCCTGAAGAAAGTTATAAAGAATATGAATCTTGCAAATATATTTGTGATTTTTTAAATACAAGAGGATTCAATATTACTAAAAATTTTTGCGATATTGAAACTGCTTTCATAGCAACTAAAGGTTCAGGTTACCCTAACATTTGTTTTTTATGTGATTATGATGCAACAAAAGATCAAGGTCATATTACAGGCAATAACCTTTTAACCACTATAAGTATTTCATCAGCCATAGGTCTTGGTAAGTTTACAGATAAATTCACTGGAACCATAACTGTAATTGGTTCTCCTGGTGAATTCTTAGGTGGTTCTAAATCTATTTTTGCTAAACTCGGAGTTTTTGATAATATAGATGCAGTTTTAATGGTTCAACCAGAATTAGTCACAGCAGAAAGTGGCTTATCTAAAGCAACTATTCCTTTAGAAGTTAAATTTATAGGTGGAAATGGGCTTAGCTTCCTAAATTCAAAAACATATACATCTTTAGATGGAATACTATTATCATTTAATATATTAAATTCACTTTTAAAAGCTTTAACACCAGATATATCTATAAATTTTATTCTATCTAGGGGATGTAATACACCTTTGCTAGTTCCTGAAGAGGCAGAAGCTAAATTTTATATACAGGCTAAAAATATGGATATGGCCAAGTTTGCTGAAGAAAGAATTAGAGAACTAACACTGTATGTAAGTAAACTTATGGGTCTTCAATGTTCCTATTCTCTTTATGAACCCCCAAGTGAAGAATTATTATCAAATAAAACATTAAATAGGCTTTTTATAAATAATTTAAAAGAAAATGGTGTAATTGAAATATGTCCTCCTTTACATATAGAATCTAGATTAAGCATTGGAAACATAAGTACTATAGTTCCCTGTATTCATCCTTATATTAATATAATAGAAAAAGGTGTAATTTATTTCGGAACCAAAGAATTCGCTGAACAAACAATATCTTCTTTTGGATTTGAACAAGGATTAAAAGCTTCCTATGCCTTAGCTCAAACTGCTTTAGATTTAATAGAAAATGATTCTCTGTTAAATGAAGCGAAATCATCACTTTACTAATAACCTAAATCCTTATTTTTTTATTACACTTAGATCAATTTTATATAAAGTGATACTAGATAAAAGCGATGTTAATTAATAAACTTATTTAATATTGCCTTTATTTTTTTTATTAAATGTTTCTGATAAATTACTTAATTAATTATATTACTTACTCTAGATAGTATGTTTACCTATAAATATTTAAATAGTATAATAATTACGTTGGAGGTGAAATTTTGATTCAGATATATAAATCTTATAATAATACTGGAGAATTAAAAAATATTGACACAATAGAGAATGGTTGCTGGATTAATATAGTTGCACCTTCTCAAGAAGAATTAATTTTAATTTCTAAAAAAACATCTATACCACTACAGTTTCTAAGAGCTTCTTTAGATGATGAAGAAACTTCTCGTATAGACATAGAAGGAGAAAATCTTTTAATCATTGTTGATATTCCTTTTACAGAAATGGAAGATAATTCATTAACGTATGATACTTATCCATTATCTATAATTCATACTAGCAATGTATTAATCACCGTCTGTTTAAAAAATAGTAAGATATTAACGGATTTCACTAGAAATAAAATAAAATCATTTTATACTTTTAAAAAATCTCGATTTACTTTACAAATATTAAATAGAATTTCAACCTATTATCTTCTTTATTTAAGACAAATAGATAAAAAAAGTTTAATGATAGAAAAAAGACTTCATAAATCCATGAAAAATAGAGAACTTATTCAATTGCACTCGCTTGAAAAATCTTTAGTATATTTTTCTACATCTTTAAAATCCAATGAGATAACGTTAGAAAAAATGCTGAAATTAGAACTAATTCAAAAATATGAAGAAGATAAAGACATACTAGAAGACGTAATAATAGAGAATAAACAAGCTATAGAAATGACTGAAATCTATGGTAACATTCTTTCAAGTACCATGGATTTTTTTGCTTCTGTAATATCTAATAATTTAAATATTGTTATGAAAGTAATGGCTTCTGTAACTATTTTAATGTCAATCTTTACAGTTGTTTCTGGAATATATGGAATGAACATATCTAAACTTCCTTTTGCTGATAGTCCTAATGCTTTTATTATAGTTATGGGTATATCTTTTGCATTATGTTTTTTAGTAGCCTTACTACTTTATAAAAAAGACATGTTATAGAATTTATAGATTTTATTTATACTCCTTATTATTATATAAGTTTTTATTTTAATATAAAGTGTTATTTATATAGTATTAAATAATATAATACTACTAAAATTAAAATAATCTTATCTTATGCAAGTAACTATAAAAAGGAGGTTTTTAATATATTAAATAAATTAAAATTTAATGATACTATAGGTGTTATTAGTCCAGCTGGTTGTGAAAAAAATAATTCAATAGACTATAATTTAAATCAATTAAAAAAATTAGGTTTTAAAATTAAAGAAGGTAAACATTTAAGAAAAACAAATAATTATTTTGCAGGCACCGATAAAGAACGTGCATCTGACTTTATGAATATGTTTAAAGACCCAGAAGTAGCTGCTATCATGTGTTATAGAGGCGGTTATGGCTCTATACGAATGATGCCTTATGTTAATTGGGATGTAATAAAAAACAATCCTAAAATATTTTGTGGATTTAGTGATATAACCTTGCTCTTAAATTATATAAATAAGGTATCAAATATTCCTACATTTCACACGCCTATGGTAAATTCCAATCTTCAAGATTTTGTAACACAAAATTTTTTTTTAAATCTTTTAACTAAGAAATATAGTTCTATAAACTTAAAAAACTTTAAAAACATAAAAACTTTTAACATTAGAAATATTACGGGAAAAATATGTGGTGGAAACCTCTCTATGATTTGTAGCGCTTTAGGAACACCTTACGATATAGATACGAACAATAAAATTCTTTTGCTAGAAGACATAAATGAACCTGCATATAAAATAGATAGAATGCTAACTCAACTTCTTATGTCTAAAAAGCTAGATAAATGTTGTGGTTTTATTTTGGGACATTTCACCCCATATGATATCAATACATTAAATTTAATAAAAAACATACTTTTACCTTTAAATAAACCTATTATACTAGGTTTTCCAAGTGGTCATGCATATCCTAATGTGTCATTACCACTTGGAGGCAATATTTTAATAGATTTTTCGCAAAATATCATATCAATTGAGCCCATATTTAAATAGGAAACATTCTAACTCTTAAAATAAAAAATTTAAATAAGTTAAAAATAATAATTTATTATAAAACAAAAAATCTCAGCTTAAGCTGAGATTTTTGGAGGCGCCACCCAGATTTGAACTGGGGAATAAAGGTTTTGCAGACCTCTGCCTTACCACTTGGCTATAGCGCCATGGTGGCTCGAACTGGAATCGAACCAGTGACACGAGGATTTTCAGTCCTCTGCTCTACCGACTGAGCTATCGAGCCTTACAAACCACATTATAAATTATATTAATTAATATGATTTTTGTCAAGACATTTTTAATATAAATAAATTTTAAAACCTGGCAACCATTTACTCTCCCACACAGTCTCCTATGCAGTACCATCAACCGTAAAAAGCTTAACCTTCGTGTTCGGAATGGAAACGGGTGTTACCTTAAAACGCATTATCACCAGATATGGCTCCTCCGAGAGGGCTCGAACCTCCAACCTATCGGTTAACAGCCGAGTGCTCCACCATTGAGCTACAGAGGAACATAAACCTAGCAACCACCTACCCTCCCACACAGTTCCCTATGCAGTACTATCGGCCTCTAAAAGCTTAACCTTCGTGTTCGGAATGGAAACGGGTGTTACCTTAAAGAGCATAATCACTAGATATTCATTTAAAAAATATTCTTTTTAAACTACACTAAGCATTAACATAAAGTTAATTAGATCAAGCCCTCGACCTATTAGTATCAGTCAGCTAAATATGTTACCATACTTACACCTCTGACCTATCAACCTTGTGTTCTTCAAGGGGTCTTACTAGCTTATGCTATGGGAAATCTCATCTTGAGGTGGGCTTCACGCTTAGATGCTTTCAGCGTTTATCCCTTCCCGACTTAGCTACCCAGCTGTGCTCCTGGCGGAACAACTGGTACACCAGAGGTCGGTCCATCCCGGTCCTCTCGTACTAAGGACAGCTCCTCTCAAATTTCCTACGCCCGCGACGGATAGGGACCGAACTGTCTCACGACGTTCTGAACCCAGCTCGCGTGCCGCTTTAATGGGCGAACAGCCCAACCCTTGGGACCTACTTCAGCCCCAGGATGCGACGAGCCGACATCGAGGTGCCAAACCTCCCCGTCGATGTGGACTCTTGGGGGAGATCAGCCTGTTATCCCCGAGGTAGCTTTTATCCGTTGAGCGATGGCCCTCCCACGAGGTACCACCGGATCACTAAGCCCGACTTTCGTCCCTGCTCCACTTGTGGGTGTCGCAGTCAGGCTCCCTTCTGCCTTTGCACTCTTCGAACGATTTCCGACCGTTCTGAGGGAACCTTTGGGCGCCTCCGTTACTTTTTAGGAGGCGACCGCCCCAGTCAAACTGCCCACCTAACAATGTCCTGTGACCAGATTCATGGCCGCCAGTTAGAACTTCAGTACTATCAGGGTGGTATCCCAACGTCGACTCCACTAAGGCTGACGCCCTAGTCTCTCAGTCTCCCACCTATCCTGTACAGACAATACCGAAATTCAATGCTAAGCTACAGTAAAGCTCTACGGGGTCTTTCCGTCCAATCGCGGGTAACCAGCATCTTCACTGGTACTACAACTTCGCCGGATTTGCAGTTGAGACAGTGCTCAAGTCATTACGCCATTCGTGCGGGTCAGAACTTACCTGACAAGGAATTTCGCTACCTTAGGACCGTTATAGTTACGGCCGCCGTTTACTGGGGCTTAAGTTCACACCTTCGCTTACGCTAAGTGTTCCCCTTAACCTTCCAGCACCGGGCAGGCGTCAGCCCCTATACATCAGCTTACGCTTTAGCAGAGACCTGTGTTTTTGCTAAACAGTTGCTTGAGCCTATTCTCTGCGGCCTACTCTCATAGGCATCCCTTATTGCTAACTTACGGGATCAATTTGCCGAGTTCCTTAACTGCAATTCTTCCGCCGGCCTTAGGATTCTCTCCTCACCTACCTGTGTCGGTTTGCGGTACGGGCACTACTTCTCTCTCTAGACGCTTTTCTTGGCAGCGTGGAATCATGTACTTCGGTTCCGTAGAACCTTCCCCATAACATCTCATCATTATTACAACGGATTTGCCTATTGTAACTGACTAAATGCTTAGACTAGCATCCAATAGCTAGCACACACTATCCTCCTACGTCACGCCATCGATAATAACGATGGTAGTGGTACTGGAATATCAACCAGTTGTCCATCACCTACGCCTTTCGGCCTCGGCTTAGGTCCCGACTAACCCTCAGCGGACGAGCCTTCCTGAGGAAACCTTAGGTATTCGGCCTGTAGGATTCTCACCTACATCTCGCTACTAATGCCAACATTCTCACTCGTAATCAGTCCACCACTCCTTACGGTATGACTTCAGCCCGATTACGACGCTCCTCTACCGCTTGAATAAATTCAAGCCCGTAGCTTCGGTGGTAAGTTTTAGCCCCGAACATCTTCGGCGCAGGATCTCTCGACTAGTGAGCTATTACGCACTCTTTTAATGAGTGGCTGCTTCTAAGCCAACATCCTAGTTGTCTTAGAAATCCCACATCCTTTTCCACTTAACTTACACTTTGGGACCTTAGCTGACGATCTGGGCTGTTTCCCTTTTGACCACGGATCTTATCATTCGTAGTCTGACTGCCGAACTTATAGTATATGGCATTCGGAGTTTGATAAGGTTCGGTAAGCGCTATGCCCCCTAGCCCATTCAGTGCTCTACCTCCATTACTCATATTCGACGCTAGCCCTAAAGCTATTTCGAGGAGAACCAGCTATCTCCGAGTTCGATTGGAATTTCTCCGCTATCCACAGCTCATCCCATGCTTTTTCAACAGCAACGTGGTTCGGTCCTCCACGAGGTTTTACCCTCGCTTCAACCTGGCCATGGATAGGTCACCCGGTTTCGGGTCTACGACATGCAACTAGTTGCCCTATTAAGACTTGGTTTCCCTTCGGCTCCGTACCTTAAGTACTTAACCTTGCTACATATCGTAACTCGTTGGCTCGTTCTACAAAAAGCACATCATCGCACACATAAGGTGCTTTGATCGGTTGTAGACATATGGTTTCAGGTTCTATTTCACTCCCCTCCCGGGGTTCTTTTCACCTTTCCCTCACGGTACTGCTTCACTATCGGTCATCAGGTAGTATTTAGCCTTGGGAGGTGGTCCTCCCTGCTTCCCACAAGGTTTCACGTGTCTCGTGGTACTCTGGATTAGAACTTGATTACTCTAACTTTCATTTACAGGACTATTACCTTCTACGGTAGAGCTTTCCAGCTCTCTTCAATTAGTTATAGTTTCTCGTTATGTTCTATCCACAACCCCGGAAACAAGTTTCCGGTTTGGGCTCTTTCCCTTTCGCTCGCCGCTACTTAGAAAATCGATTTTTCTTTCTCTTCCTCTAGGTACTTAGATGTTTCAGTTCCCTAGGTTTACCCTCGTTAACCTATTTATTCAGTTAACGATACATGAGGTTTCCCATGTGAGTTTCCTCATTCGGAAATCTTTGGATCTCAGACTATGTGCGTCTACCCAAAGCTTATCGCAGCTTATCACGTCCTTCGTCGGCTCCTGATGCCAAGGCATTCACCATACGCCCTTTGTAGCTTGACCTTTGTTTCTATCTTTTAGATAGTTGCAATCAATTTTACAAAGAATAGTAAATTTAATTGGCTTTACTCTATTTATTAATACTTATGTGTAATTTTCAAAGAACATGGTGGGTCTAAATGGACTCGAACCATCGACCTCACGCTTATCAGGCGTGCGCTCTAACCAGCTGAGCTATAGACCCATATGGTGGAGGTAAAGGGATTCGAACCCTTGACCCCCTGCGTGCAAGGCAAGTGCTCTCCCAACTGAGCTATACCCCCATATGTTTTGAGAGTTAATCTCTCAAAATTAAACAGATATTTAAGAAGCATTCTTTATTATCATCTTAGTTTTCCTAAGATGTTCTTCCTTAGAAAGGAGGTGATCCAGCCGCAGGTTCTCCTACGGCTACCTTGTTACGACTTCACCCCAATCGCTGACCCTACCTTCGGCCGCTGCCTCCTTACGGTTAGCTTACGGACTTCGGGTATTGCCAACTCTCATGGTGTGACGGGCGGTGTGTACAAGACCCGGGAACGTATTCACCGCGACATTCTGATTCGCGATTACTAGCAACTCCAGCTTCATGTAGGCGAGTTTCAGCCTACAATCCGAACTGAGACAAGTTTTTGAGTTTTGCTCCACTTCACAGTATTGCTTCTCTTTGTACTTGCCATTGTAGCACGTGTGTAGCCCTAGACATAAGGGGCATGATGATTTGACGTCATCCCCACCTTCCTCCCGGTTAACCCGGGCAGTCTCGCTAGAGTGGTCAACTTAATGGTACCAACTAACAATAAGGGTTGCGCTCGTTGCGGGACTTAACCCAACATCTCACGACACGAGCTGACGACAACCATGCACCACCTGTGTTCCTGTTCCCGAAGGAACTTCCCACATTACTGGTAATTCAGGACATGTCAAGTCTAGGTAAGGTTCTTCGCGTTGCTTCGAATTAAACCACATGCTCCGCTGCTTGTGCGGGTCCCCGTCAATTCCTTTGAGTTTTAATCTTGCGACCGTACTCCCCAGGCGGAATACTTAGTGCGTTAGCGGCGGCACAGAGGCTTGGGGCCCCTACACCTAGTATTCATCGTTTACGGCGTGGACTACCAGGGTATCTAATCCTGTTTGCTCCCCACGCTTTCGAGCCTCAGCGTCAGTTACAGTCCAGAGAATCGCCTTCGCCACTGGTGTTCTTCCTAATCTCTACGCATTTCACCGCTACACTAGGAATTCCATTCTCCTCTCCTGCACTCTAGATATCCAGTTTGGAATGCAGCTCCCAAGTTAAGCTCGGGTATTTCACATCCCACTTAAATATCCGCCTACGCTCCCTTTACGCCCAGTAAATCCGGATAACGCTTGCCACCTACGTATTACCGCGGCTGCTGGCACGTAGTTAGCCGTGGCTTCCTCCTTAGGTACCGTCATTATCGTCCCTAAAGACAGAGCTTTACAATCCGAAGACCTTCATCACTCACGCGGCGTTGCTGCATCAGGGTTTCCCCCATTGTGCAATATTCCCCACTGCTGCCTCCCGTAGGAGTCTGGACCGTGTCTCAGTTCCAATGTGGCCGATCACCCTCTCAGGTCGGCTACGCATCGTCGCCTTGGTGAGCTGTTACCTCACCAACTAGCTAATGCGCCGCGGGCCCATCTCATAGCGGATTGCTCCTTTGATTGTTAAAAGATGCCTTTCAACAATATTATGCGGTATTAATCTTCCTTTCGGAAGGCTATTCCCCTCTATGAGGCAGGTTGCCCACGTGTTACTCACCCGTCCGCCGCTAGAAAAGCTCCGAAGAACTTTTCTCGCTCGACTTGCATGTGTTAAGCACGCCGCCAGCGTTCATCCTGAGCCAGGATCAAACTCTCAAATTAAAATATACTAATTTCTTAGTTTTTATTTGAGTTTAATCTACTCATATTACTTATAAAAGAATTGCTGGTTTACTTAAATTATCTGTTTAATTTTCAAAGATCCATTCGCTATTTACTCAAGCGACTTTTATATATTAACATCATCACTTCCATTTGTCAACATCTTTTTTTGTTTTTCACTTGTTTAAGTTGTTAACTCGTGACGACGAAATTTATAATATCATATTAATACATTTAATTTGATATTATATTCTATAATATTAAAAAATTATTTTGTATTTTCTCTTTTATTCTTCTTTTTTTTATTTTTTCTATTATAGATACTCCAGGGAGAGTTTTCTTTTTCAAATAGATAAAATACTTGGATATCTTTAATATTAAATTGCTTTACTATAAGATATTTCTTAATTAAAACATAAAAAGCAACTAAACCTTATTATAGATTTAGTTGCTTTTTTTAGATTAAACTATAAGTTATTTATTATATCTTTAAATATATTTCCTCTTATCTCAAAATTTTTAAACATATCAAAACTAGCACATGCTGGAGATAACGTAACTATATCTCCTTCTTTAGCTATCTCTCTACATTTATTAACTGCTTCCTCCATATTATTTACAATATATACTGGAATGTTAATCCCTTTTCTTTCTCTTAAATCCTGAAAACATTTAGCTATTTTATATTTTGTAGCCCCCATTATAACTATACTCTTTATTTTTTCATATCCTTCAAATGCCAATGGCTCAAACGGTATATGTTTATCATATCCTCCAGCTATTAATATCACCGGTTTTTCAAAAGCTTTTAATCCTGCTAAAGTTCTTGTTGGACTAGATGCAATAGAATCATTATAATATCTTACACCATTAATTTCCCTTATAAATTCACATCTATGCTCCACACCACCAAATGTTTGGGCAACAAATTTCATATTTTCGATGGAAACTTCATTCCTTACTGCTAAAAACGCTGCTAAATAGTTTTCTACGTTATGCATTCCTTTTATAACTATATCATTTTTTTTACACACTTCTTGTCCATGAATATAAAGTACTCCATTTTCGTAATATCCATCTTCGTTTTTAATTTTTTTAGAACTAAATTTTTCAACTTTTCCTTTTGCTTCTTTATAAAACTCTTTCGTAATATTATTTTCATCATTTATAATTAATAGACAATTTTTATCTTGATATCTAAATACGTTCTTCTTAGCCTCTATATATTCTTCCATACCATGATGCATATCTAAATGATTCGGTGTAATATTAGTCACTACTGCAACATCTATCAAACTATCCATTGTCATTAATTGAAAACTAGATAACTCTAAAACAACTTTATCTTCTTCTTTTATTTTTTCTATTTCAGCAAATAATGGAGTTCCTATATTTCCTCCTACCCAAGTAGTATATCCTTGTTTTTCTAATAATTTTGAAATTATTGTAGTTGTTGTTGTTTTACCATCACTACCTGTGATTCCATATATTTTTCCCTTACAATATTTTGTGAATTCCTCCATTTCAGAAGTTATGTATGCACCCTCTTTTTTACATCTAACTAATGCCTCACTATCAATTCTCATGGATGGTGTTTTAAAAATCACATCATATCCTGTTAATCTATCCAAATATTTTTCTCCAAGCTCTAAGCTTATTCCTTTACCTTTGAAGTCAATAGCAACTTCACCTAATTCAGCCTCAGCTTTCATATCAAAACCTGTTATTTTAGCTCCTAGCTTGTCTAAAAAATTCATAAGAGGAATATTACTAACCCCTATTCCTACTACTGCAACTTTTTTTCCTTTAATAAAATTTTTAAACTCAGTAAAATCTTTTTTCACCTTTAATCCTCCAACAATTATTTTAATTTTAATGCACTCTCATTATACAAATAATTCTATCCATTTTTCTTCATTATATCACCCATAATAAACATATGCTACTTTATAGCTTGTTGTTAAAATATAAAACAAAAGCATAGTAAGAACCTTCTTACTATGCTTGCTACATACTTATAAACTAAAATTCTAAGCTTTTTTCTATATAAGATTTTAAATCAGATATTTTAATTCTTTCTTGTTGCATTGTATCTCTGTCTCTTATTGTTACGCAGTTATCCTCTAACGTATCAAAATCTACTGTTATACAATATGGAGTTCCAATTTCATCTTGTCTTCTATATCTTTTTCCTATACTTCCTGCTTCATCATATTCAATATTAAAATATTTGCTTAATGCACCATAAACTTCATCAGCTTTTTCTGAAAGTTTCTTTGAAAGAGGTAATACAGCAGCCTTATATGGAGCTAAAGCTGGGTGTAAATGCATAACTGTTCTTACATCTCCACCTTCTAATTCTTCCTCATCATAAGCCTCAACTAAGAATGCTAATGCAACTCTATCAGCTCCTAATGATGGTTCTATAACATATGGAATATATTTCTCATTAGTTGTTGGATCTAAATATGCCATATCTTGACCTGAATGTTCTTGATGTTTAGTTAAATCATAATCAGTTCTATCTGCTATTCCCCAAAGTTCACCCCATCCAAATGGGAATAAGTATTCTATGTCTGATGTAGCATTTGAATAGAAACTTAACTCTTCTTTTGCATGATCTCTTAATCTTATGTTTTCTTTATTCATTCCTAAATTTAATAAGAAATTCCAACAATAGCTTCTCCAATATTCAAACCATTCCATATCTGTTCCTGGTTTGCAGAAAAATTCTAATTCCATTTGTTCAAACTCTCTTGTTCTAAATGTAAAGTTTCCTGGAGTTATCTCATTTCTAAAAGATTTACCTATTTGAGCTATACCAAAAGGAACTTTCTTTCTAGTTGTTCTTTGAGTTGCTTTGAAATTTACAAATATACCTTGAGCTGTTTCTGGTCTTAAATATATTTCATTTTTAGCATCTTCAGTAACTCCTTGGAATGTTTTAAACATTAAATTAAATTTTCTTATATCTGTATAATTTAACTTTCCACATTTAGGACATACTATGTTATTGCTTTCTATATACTCTTTTAATTGCTCATTAGACCAACCATCAGCTGATGCTACTTCTGCTCCATTTGCAGTCATATGGTCTTCAACTAACTTATCTGCTCTAAACCTTGACTTACATTCTTTACAATCCATAAGTGGGTCTGAGAATCCCCCAATGTGACCTGATGCAACCCAAACTTCTTTATTCATAAGAATAGCACTATCTAATCCAACATTATATTTACTTTCTTGAACAAATTTTCTCCACCAAGCTTTTTTTACATTATTTTTAAATTCAACTCCTAAAGGACCATAATCCCATGAATTCGCAAGTCCACCATAGATATCTGAACCTGGAAATATAAATCCTCTATTTTTACATAATGCAACTATTTTATCCATAGTCTTTTCTACTGACATTTTCTATACCTCCAATAATTTTAAATTTATTATATGAATTATTAACTTTAAAAACAAAAAAACCTAACTAAAATTAAAGGGACGAAAAATTTATTCCGCGGTTCCACCCTTCTTAGCTAAGCTCAACTTTCTAAAAAACACTCAAAAGTTCCATTCATCTTAAATCTTTAATGATTTACACCTACCATCATCTCTCTTAAAAATTTTTAAGATTACTCTTCTCTCTCATTGTGTATATTAACTTATAGTCTTTATTTTATCAAAAACATCTAATATGTCAATATATATACTTCGTTTTAATGATTTATTATTTAAATAAAATAAAAAAGGACACACAAACTTTAATGTTTAAGTGTCCTTAAAATATTAATTATTTTCTTGAGGTTTCATTGTTGGAAATAATATAACATCTTTAATTGATGATGAATCTGTTAAGAACATAATTAATCTATCTATACCTATTCCTAAACCACCTGTTGGAGGCATACCAGTTTCTAACGCACTCATAAACTCTTCATCTATAACATACGCCTCATCATCGCCTAAATCTCTTTGTTTTGCTTGTTGTTCGAATCTTTCTCTTTGAACTATAGGATCGTTAAGTTCTGAATATGCATTACACAATTCTCTACCATAAACAAAGCCTTCAAATCTTTCAGTGAAATCTGCATTTCCTCTTTTCTTTTTAGTAAGAGGTGAATTTTCTGATGGATAATCTATTATAAATGTAGGTTGAATTAATTTTGATTCTCCAAACTCTTCGAATAAAGCATTTAAAACTTCACCTTTACTTACATATTGTAATTCTTTAGGGAATTCCAAATTATGCTTTTTAGCTATTTCTTGAGCTTCTTCATCTGATGATATTGAATTAAAATCAACCCCTGCAAATTCTTTAACAGCGTCAACCATTGTTAATCTTCTCCAAGGTGGTTTAAAATCTATTTCTGTTCCTTCATATGTAACCTTAGTTGTTCCGTTAACCAATGTACAAACTTCTGCCACCATGTTTTCAGTAAGTTCCATCATGTCATTATAATCTGCATAAGCTTCATATAATTCTATAGATGTAAACTCTGGATTATGTCTAACTGACATTCCTTCATTTCTAAATATTCTTCCCATTTCATAAACTTTTTCAAAACCAGCAACTATACATCTCTTTAAATGTAATTCTGTTGCTATTCTTAAATACATATCTATATCTAACGTATTATGATGAGTTATAAACGGTCTCGCTGCTGCTCCTCCTGCAATAGATCCTAAAATTGGAGTATCAACTTCTATATATCCTTTGTTGTCTAAGAAATTTCTAATTCCTTTTATTATTTGAGCTCTCTTTAAGAAAGTTGTTTTTACTTCTGGATTAGTTATTATATCAACTTCTCTTTGTCTATATCTTAAATCTGGGTCTTTTAATCCATGGAATTTTTCTGGTAATGGCTTTAATGATTTACAGATTAATTGGAATGAAGTAACCTTAACAGATACTTCTCCTGTTTTTGTTTTAAAAACTGTTCCTGTTGCTGCAATCCAATCTCCAAGATCTAAGCTTTTAAATTCTTTTAAAGCTTCTTCACCAACAGCATCTATTTTTACAAATAATTGAAGTTTTCCATCCCTATCATGAATGTCAGAAAACAATACTTTTCCTTGCCCTCTTTTAGACATTAATCTTCCGGCTACTTTAACTTCTTTACCTTCTAATTCTTCAAATCCTTTTACTATTTGTGCTGAAGAATGAGTCCTTTCAACCTTATACACGTCAAAAGGATCCTTTCCAGCATCTTGTAAATCCTTAAGTTTTTGTCTTCTTAATATTTCTTGTTCACTAAGTTTATCTTCTTGGTGAATATTTATATCTTCATTTGACATTTTCCATACCTCCATGATTATGTTTATTAAATTATTTTAAAATTATCTTCTGATTCCTAATACTTCAAATTTAGCTATTCCACCTGGAACATTTACTTCTACTATGTCTCCAACTTTCTTACCTATAAGACCTTCTCCAACTGGTGACTCATTAGAAATTTTAAAGCTCATTGGATCAGCTTCAGCTGAACCTACTATTGTATATTCAACCTCTTCATCAAATTCATAGTCTTTAACCTTTACTATAGAACCTACTGTTACAGCATCTGTTGATATTTCTGATTCATCAACAACAACTGCATTTTTAAGCATGTTTTCTAATTGAAGTATTCTTCCCTCTGTAAAAGCTTGTTCATTTTTAGCTTCATCATACTCAGAGTTTTCACTTAAATCTCCATATCCAAAGCAACCTTAATTTTCTCTGTTATTTCTTTTCTCTTTACGGTTTTAAGATATTCTAATTCATCTTCTAACTTTTTTATACCTTCATAGGTCATTAGATGCTTTTTTTCGCTCATAATATTTTCTTCCCTTCATAAAAAATTATCACAAATTTATCTATATATATAATATTGGACTAAATTTTAACTTAATATTATTTAATGTAAAAATTATTAAAACTCCTTAAAAAACTTGAGAACAGTTTATTCTCAAGTATTTAAAATATTATAAATCTTTACTATGATTATGTCAACTTATCTAAATACTTTTATTGTATTTTATGTTATATAATATTAAATTATCAATATTTTGAGTTAATTATAGGTATTATTTATAATTTTCTTTTAATATACTTTTATATTCGCTTAATATTTTTAAAACCTTAAGAGAATCATTCTCTAAATTTATCTTATTTTTTATCTCTGTACATTTAGGTAAACCCCTTATATACCAAGCTGAATGCTTCCTCATTTCTCTTACAGCCTTATACTCTCCATTGTATTTCAAAGCCAGATTATAATGTCTTATACACATATCTACCTTTTCCCAAGAGTTAGGCATTTTAACTTCATTATTATTAAATTTATCAACAATTTGTTTAAATATCCATGGGTTACCAGTACAACCTCGACCTATCATTATTCCATCACAATTACTTGTTTTTATTAAATTTAAGGCATCTTCAGCACAAAAAACATCTCCATTCCCTATAACAGGAATCTTTACAGCTTCTTTTACTTGTCTTATAATATCCCAATTTGCCTTTCCTGTATACATTTGAGCTCTTGTTCTACCGTGAATAGCTACTGCATCTGCTCCTGCACTTTCAATAATTTTAGCAAATTCTACTGCATTTATACTATTTTCATCATATCCCATTCTAAACTTAACAGTTACTGGTTTTAGTGAAACTTTTTTTACTTCATTAACTATTTCATAAGCTAACTTTGGATTTTTCATAAGAGCTGATCCATCACCATTTTTCACTATTTTAGGTGCTGGGCATCCCATATTTATATCTATAATACATATATCATCATTAGTATTAAAATATTTTTCTGTTACATACGACATTATTTTAGGATCGCTACCAAACATTTGACATGCAACTGGCTTTTCTTCTTCTGCAATCCTCATTAATGTTTTTGTATTTTCACTTTCATAATATAACGCCTTAGCACTAACCATCTCCGTATACACAAGACCACAGCCCATTTCTTTACAAAGACTTCTAAAAGCAATATCTGTTACACCTGCCATGGGAGCTAAAAATACATTATTCTCTAAAGTTACATTTGAAATTCGCATTTAATGACTCCTTATTTTTCTCATAAAGTATTTGCAATCCTTCTAAAGTTAATTTTGAATCAATTACATCAATTACATTTGTTGAATTTGATATAAGTTTAGCTAAACCACCTGTTGCTATTACCAATGGTTCACTATGTCCTAAATCTTGCATCTCTTTTTTCATTGCTCTTACAATATATTCAACTTGACCTACATAACCATATATTATGCCAGCTTGCATACCTTCTACGGTATTCTTACATATTATTCTATTAGGTTTTTCAAGTTCAATTCTTGGAAGTTTAGCTGCTCTTTCAAATAAAGCTTCTGACGATATTATAATTCCAGGACATATACTTCCCCCTAAATAAGTACCATTTTTTGTTATAGCACAATAAGTTGTTGCTGTCCCAAAATCTATAATTATTAATTCTTTTTTATATTTTTCATAAGCTGCTACTGCATTTACAATCCTGTCTGCACCTGCTTCTTTTGGATTATCATATTTAATATTTAGTCCAGTTTTTATACCTGGGCCTACTATTATTGGTTCTTTATTAAAACATTTCTTAATCATATTTTCTAAAGAATGCATAACATTTGGTACGACAGAAGATATAATTATTCCCTCTATGTCTTCTGTGTTTAGATTTGCTTGGTTAAAGAGTTGCATAACCTGTATAGAATATTCATCTGATGTTTTTTTAGAATCCGTTGATATTCTCCAGCAAGCTACATATTTATTTTTACTGTAGATTCCTAATACTATGTTAGTGTTCCCCACATCAACAAGTAAAATCATATTTACACCACCTTAATATAATTAAAAGACAGCATATAAGCTGTCGAAAAACATGCTACTCCCTTTCATATAACAATATAATTTTAACAACAACTAAGCTTTTGTCAAGCAATCAAAACGATGATTGTCAATTTTTTTCAATGATAAATAAAAGCTATATTGCTCAAATATTTTATTTGAACAATATAGCTTCTTTACTGCTTATTTAATTTAATTTTAAAATAATCCAGTTATTTTTCCATTTATATCTATATCCATCTTGTTTGCAGCTGGCACTTTTGGAAGACCTGGCATAGTCATTATATTTCCTGTTTGAACAACTATAAATCCAGCTCCATTTGACACATTTATTTCTTTTACATTTATATCAAATCCATGAGGTCTCCCTAACAACATCGGATTATCTGATAATGAATATTGTGTCTTTGCCATACATATTGGTAATTTATCCATATTAAATTTTTCTATTTCACTTATTTGCTTTAAGGCTTGTGGTGCATAATTAACATTATCGGCTCCATAAATTGTTTTAGATATCTTTAATATTTTATCTTTTATAGAATCATTTATATCATATATCGGAGCAAATTTAGACTCACTTTCCTCAATAGTTTCTAAAATTTTATTTGCTAAATCAATTCCACCTAGTCCACCTTTTTCCCAAACTTCAGTATTGCTAACCTTTATCCCTAAATTTGAGCAAAAATTTTCAATAAATTTAATTTCTTCTTCTGAATCTGTTATAAATTTATTTATAGCCACAACTACTGGAATATTAAATTCTTTTATATTTTCTATTTGCTTTTCAAGATTTTTAATACCTTTTTCTAAAGCTGAAACACTTGGTATATTTAACTCATCTTTTTTAACCCCACCATGATGTTTTAAAGCCCTTACAGTAGCAACTAATACAACACACTCTGGTGCTAGATCTCCATACCTACACTTTATATTCAAAAATTTTTCTGCTCCAAGATCAGCTCCAAATCCAGCTTCTGTTATAGCAAAATCACCTAATTTCAAAGCCATCTTTGTAGCAACTATTGAATTACAACCATGAGCAATATTTGCAAAAGGTCCTCCATGTATTATTGCAGGTGTATTTTCTAATGTTTGAACTAAATTAGGTTTTATTGCATCTTTCATAAGAAGAGCCATAGCACCTTGAACTTGTAAATCTTTTGCATATACAGGCTCACCATCTAAATTATAAGCTACTAGTATATTACCCATTCTTTCTTTTAAATCAGATAGGTCTTTAGCCATGCAAAGAATAGCCATAATTTCTGATGCAACTGTTATATTAAATCCATCTTCTCTTAAAAAACCATTTATTTTTCCACCTAATCCCACAACTATATTTCTTAATGCCCTATCATTCATATCTATAACTCTTTTAAAAACAACCCTTCTAGAATCTATTCTAAGTAGATTGCCTTGATGAATATGGTTATCTATAGCTGCGCTTAATAAATTATTTGCAGATGTTATTGCATGCATATCTCCAGTAAAATGAAGATTTATATCTTCCATCGGAACTACTTGTGCATTTCCACCACCTGTCGCTCCTCCTTTCATTCCAAAAACAGGACCTAAAGAAGGCTCCCTTAAAGCTATAACTGCTTTTTTTCCTATTTTATTAAAAGCATCACCTAAACCAACTGTAACTGTTGATTTTCCCTCTCCAGCTGGCGTAGGATTAATTGCTGTTACTAATATAAGCTTTCCATCCTTTTTATTTTCATTTTTTTTCATAATATCTAAAGAAATTTTACATTTGTATTTTCCGTATTGCTCTATTTCATCTTCTAGCACTCCTAATTTTTCAGCTATCTTTACTATTGGCTCCATTTTAGCGTTTTGAGCTATTTCTATATCACTTTTCATAAATATGCCCTCACTTTTTTAATATCTTCTACAAATTATAATTTAACTATCAAATTTTATATTTATATTATATTAATTTTTTTAAAAAAAATAAAGTTTTATACGAATAAAATATATATTTTTTTAAAAAAAGTTTTATCATATACGAACTTTAAATTATTTTAATACTTATATAATTCAATAAAGCAGTTAAACCAAAGGCTTAACTGCTTTATTTTATGAGTTTTGGAATATTCTTTCGAATTCTTCTCCATCAATTTTTTCTTTTTCAAGTAAAGCTTGAGCAACTGCATGAAGTTTATTAACATTTTCATTTAATATCTTTTCAGCTCTTTTATAAGCTTCATCTATAAGTGCCTTAACTTCTTCATCTATTTTAGCACTTGTTTCCTCACTTATATTGCTGCTTTTACCCATATCTCTACCTAAGAATACCTCGCCATTATCATTTCCAAATGATATAGTACCAATTTTACTACTCATACCATACTGCATAACCATACTTCTTGCAATACTGCTAGTTCTATCTATATCATTTTTAGCACCAGTACTTATATCTCCAATTATTATTTGTTCAGCAACTCTTCCACCTAAAAGCCCTACCATATCATCTTTTAATTTCAATTTAGATATATGACTTCTATCATTTTCTGGAAGATGCATAGTATATCCTGCTGCCATTCCTCTTGGGATTATACTTATTTCATGAACTGGATCAGAATGTTCAAGCATTCTCATAGCCACCGCATGACCTGCTTCATGATAAGCCGTAATTTTTTTATCATGAGCACTCATTACTCTACTTTTCTTTTCTGGTCCTGCTATTACTCTTGTTATAGCCTCTTCTATATCATCCATATCAATTGTCATCTTATTTCTTCTAACTGCTAAAAGTGCTGCTTCATTAGTTAGATTTTCCAAATCAGCCCCTGTAAATCCAGGTGTTCTTTTAGCTAATACTTTTAATTCCACATCATCACCTAAATGTTTATTTCTAGTGTGAACTTTAAGTATAGCTTCTCTTCCTGCTACATCTGGAGCACCAACTACTATTTGTCTATCAAATCTACCTGGTCTTAAAAGTGCAGGGTCTAATATATCTGGTCTATTAGTTGCCGCAATCATGATTATTCCTTCATTAACTCCAAATCCATCCATCTCAACTAAAAGCTGATTTAAAGTTTGTTCCCTTTCATCATGACCACCACCAACTCCAGCTCCTCTTTGTCTACCAACAGCATCTATTTCGTCAATAAATACTATGCAAGGAGCATTTTTCTTAGCTTGATCAAACATATCTCTAACTCTTGATGCACCAACACCAACAAACATTTCAACAAAATCTGAACCTGATATACTAAAGAATGGTACACCAGCTTCACCAGATATTGCTTTAGCTAACAATGTTTTACCAGTTCCTGGAGGGCCAACTAATAATACTCCCTTCGGAATTCTAGCACCCATTTCTATATATTTTTTAGGTTGTTTTAAAAAGTCTACTATTTCTTCAAGTTCTGCTTTTTCTTCATCTGCACCAGCTACATCTTTAAAAGTAACCTTGTTGCTATTTGGTGGAGCCACTTTAGCCTTACTCTTACCAAAGTTCATTACACCTCTATTTCCTCCACCACCTTGAGATTGATTCATTATCATAAAGAAAAATACTAAAAATACTACTACCATAAGTATTGTTGGAACAACTGATATCCATGCTGATGAACTATTTGTTTGTTGAAATTGTATTACAGCAGTATTAGTACTTGAATATTGTGTTAATAATTGATTAAATGTTTCAGTAGGAACTACTACATTATATTTTGAACCATTTCTCATAGTTCCTGAAATTAAATCTTTACTTACATTTACATTAGCTGTAGCAACTTGATTGTCTCTCCAACTTTGCTCAAATTGACTGTACCCAATAGTTGAACTAACATCTCCACTATTATATAAAGTAACAGCAGCCATTATAATCATTATAAGTACAACAATCCACACAGTTAATTTGGATGTCTTTCTCATTGCATTTGCCTCCTCTCTATATCATAAAATTTTATATTTAGTGATGATTATTTTTCATATATCTCTCTTTTTAATATTCCTATGAATGGTAGATTTCTATATTTTTCACTATAATCCATGCCATATCCAACTATGAATTCATCAGGAATATCAAATCCAATATATTTCACCTTAATATCTGCTTTTCTTCTAGCTTTTTTATTTAATAGTGCTACTATTTCTATACTAGCAGCCTTTCTAACATTTAAATACTCTAAAAGATAACTTAAAGTTATTCCTGTATCTACTATATCTTCTACTATTAAAACATGTTTTCCTTCAATATCTTCATCTAAATCCTTTAGTATTTTTATAACACCAGAACTTTCTGTTGAACTGCCATAACTAGATACAGCCATAAAATCTAAAGAACAAGGTATCTTTATATGTTTTGCAAGATCTGATGTGAAAATTACAGAACCCTTTAAAATACCTACTATTAATAAATCTTTACCTTCGTAGTCTTTTGATATTTGCATTGAAATCTCTTTAACACGTTTTAATATTTCTTCTTCTGAGTAAAGAGTTTCTTCAATATCATTTGTAATACTATTCATAATCATGTCCTTTCCTATTATATCTTATTTCTAAAAATGTTTTAGTATTTTTAGTGACTTTAAATTTATCACTAGTTTTTAATCCCAAAATCCAAGCTACCTCATTATCAAATAATATTAAAGGTATGGTATCTCTTAAATCTTTAGGAACTTTAGCATCAATTAATATGTTTTTTATTTTTTGATTTCCTTTCATTCCTAATGGAATTATTTTATCTCCACTTTTTCTACCTCTTATAGTTATAGTCGAAATGTTAGAAATATCAAATACTTTTATGAAATTGTTGTTAACAAATCCATTAAAATTGTTCTTATTATATATTTTAAAAGTAAAATCACCATTTGCATAGCAAAAATCACTATTTTCTATATCTTTTTTGGAAATTTTTAATTCTTCAACACTAACATGATTATTTTCTTCTTTTGTATTATTATTTACTTTTAACTTTATATTCCCATACTCATTAATCGCTACAACATTATTAGTTATATTTATTTTCTTTCCCGAAGTTCCTTTTTGAAGGCTTATTATGTCATATATGTGCTTCATTTCAAAATTATTGAATTTTAAACTAATATCAGCTAAAGCTTTTCTAATAATCCTTGTAATTACAGCATCCATTTCTTCAAAAGCCTGCTTTTTAATAATAATATAAGCTTTTTCTATAATACAATATTCACTATATTTAGATTTTATTATACTATTAATTAACTCTATATCTTTGCTACAACTATAAGCTAGTCTATTTAAGGCAAAAATAACCTCCTTGTTAAAGTTATCCTCTATATAAGGTATGGCTTTTAACCTTATTTTATTTCTTGAATAAATTTCTTCTAAATTGCTCTTATCAATATGAGGATTTAATTCTTTTATTATGCAATATTTCTCTATTTCATCTCTTGTTAAGCATAAAATAGGTCTTATGTATTTATTATCTCTAATTGGCCTAATTCCAACTAAACCATCTATACCAGTCCCTCTAATAGCTCTCATTATAATAGTTTCAGCCTGATCATTAGCATTATGCGCTATTGCTATTTTATCTATATTTAATGTCTTCATTAATTCTTCAAAAAATTCATAACGCGCATCTCTTCCTGCCATTTCAGTAGATACACCCTTATCTTTAGCTAATTTTTTAATATCTACTCGTTTAACATAACAAGGTATATTTAAATTTTTACAAAAATTTAAACAATAATTCTCATCATCTAATGCTGCATCCCCTCTTAAACAATGATTAACATGAGCTGCAAATATAGTTATATTTAAACTCTCCTTTAGTTCATTCAAAATATTTAAAAGACAAATAGAATCAGGACCTCCAGATAAAGCTACCAATATTCTATCTTTATCTTTAATCATGGAGTTTTCTTTTATAAAACCCAAAACTTTATTTTCCACTATTAAACACACTCCATTATAAATTTAACCTTATAACATTATAGCATATTAAATCTTTAGTTAGAATTATAAATTAGTTTTATAATATCTTCAAATATTAAAATTAAAAATTTTGTACACTAATAAAATTTTAATAGATAATAACTATAATTTAGTTATTATCTATTATTTTAACCTTCTGTAAAAATTTTTGACACAATTACAGTCATATCATCTTTAGCTTTTCCTTCATTAAATTCCTTAGCTTTTTTTAGTATACTTATAGCAAGATCTTTTGGCTGCTTGATATTAGTATTTTCTAAAAAATTGACAAGCCACTCAACATTAAAAGAACCATTTTCTTTATTATCTAAAATACCATCACTTATATTTATTATCAAATCCCCATTTTTAACATTTTTTTCTACTATATCTATATCTACTCTATCCAATACGCCAAAAGGTAAAGAATTAGAGTTTATGACTTCAACATCCTTTTTTCTCTTTATAAAACTCTCTACAGCTCCAACCTTCATAAATTTAACTTTTCCATTATATAAATCTATCTTCTGCATATCTAAAGTTGCAAACTTTTCTTCCTCATCAAACTTAATTCCTATTATAGAATTTATAGTATTTATAGCTATTACATCATCAAATCCAAGTTCTATAAATTTTTCCATAATCTCGATAGCCATTTTACTTTCTGTACCAGCGCCCTTTCCTGAGCCCATACCATCTGATATCGCCATTATATAACTTCCATCTTTGGTTTTGCCATTACTATAAGAATCACCTGTATATTTTTCATCAAATTTTTTATCAGCAGCCACATAAGATGTAACTTTATATTTAGTCGCTTCCTCAAAACAAGCTTCCCACCTATTAACACTTTTATTCATTTCAAAACCATTTTCACAAAGACTCATAGTTTTTCCAACTGCACTACTGACTATAGGCACTATATATTCACAAATTTCCATTTGATTAAAATTATCCAATTGTATCTTTACATTAAGCCTTCCATATTTATCGTTATAGCATAATACATCATTATATACTATATATTCTTTACTTAAAGCGACTTTAACATCATTTTCTACTCCCGTTAAAATATCTAGCTCCCCTTGAAAATTATCAACAAGCTCGTTTATAGTCAAAGCCATATTATTTATATTTTTAGATAGAAGTTCTCGTCCTTCCTTCAATCTTTTTTTGAGATTTTCATTAATTCTATAAATAGACATTGTATTTTCTAAATTTTTTATCAACGTATATTTTTTTAAACACTTCTTCTCAAGCTCTAACGGAAACATATCATTTTGACAATTATCTATAAGTTCTACAAATGAATTGTAAGTTGAAGTCAATTCATTTTTCCAACATACTAACTTTCTTTCACAATTTACACAAGTTTTTTCCGATATATCATCTATTAATACATTATATTTATTTTCTAGAGAAAACTCCTCGTCTCTTTTGTAATTTAATATATTCCCAATCATCCCTAAAATATCAGTTAAATTCCTCACCTTTATAGTGAAATCATTTGTAATCTTATCCAAACAATTTTCATTATATTTATTTACTTTTATATCTTCATTCTGTTCTAAAAATATATGCTTATATAAACTTTTAGGAATTAAAAAAAATATACCAGTTGCAATTAATACTTCTATCATTCCATATTGAGTTAGAGTTTCACAATACATATTTATAATTAAATACATTATATTAAAAGAAAAAAATGTTAATATTTTTCCTGTTTCTTTAAATATTCCAGCTACAAGACCACAAGAGCTATAAATTGCTATATACAAAGGTAAATTTCCAGAAACAAAGCCTAAAACAATTCCCATAATAGCACCAATACAAGCTCCCATATTATAACTAATTCCATACGAGATAGAAATAACAAATAGTAATGCTACTATATTTCTAAACCCAATCTGAAATAATGAAATCTCTCCAATTCCAACTATAAGCAATGCTATAAATAATCCCAAAGTTATAATTTCATTACTATTAAACATATGCCTATTATAGATATTATCTAAACATTTTATACTATATGTCATCATAAAATATATAGGATAAATAAGACCTGAAATTATAAAAGATATTATTATATTTATAATGAAATCAGTCTTACTTATGAATACACCATATGATAAAACTGTAAAAAATACAATTAAAAAACTAAGCCTAATCTTTTGATTATCAGTTGTTTTCATATTAGCAGTTTGTAAAATAATTATTAGCATCAATATTATTAAATATAGAGGAAATTCTTTCACCTTATTAAAAAGAGTTATATATCCTAAAAATATTCCTAGCGAAGCACAATAAAATGTTTTTCTATCTTTTTTCATTACAGATAAAGAATATGCTATCCCAAAAGGTGCTAAACTATTAAAACCGCCAAAGCTCATAGCTATGTTAACCCTGCTTATTAATAATCCTATAATAAAATACAAAACAAAATTTATAACAACATAACTATTGTTTTTTAATATAGAATTTTTATTGTCGCCATAATTATTAACTTTAGCTCCATATTGCATACAATTCACCTCTTCCATTAATTGTAATTATATTATACCAATATGGGATATTTTTTTATATAAATTTATGTATTTTTTTTACATTTTCGTAAGACATATTTCTCTTTTTATATATATTTTTTTATTTTTTTTTATAATAATCTACACAAAAATAAAATAAAATACTATATATCATTTTTTATTGAAAACACAAAAAACTCATCTAAAAATTTAGATGAGTTTTGGTGCCGAAGACCGGAATCGAACCGGTACGATGTGTTAGCATCGCAGGATTTTAAGTCCTGTGCGTCTGCCAGTTCCGCCACTTCGGCATATATTTAATTTAAATGGTAGCGGGAATAGGACTTGAACCTACGACCCTTCGGGTATGAACCGAATGCTCTAGCCAGCTGAGCTATCCCGCCATAATTGGTTGCGGGGGCAGGACTTGAACCTACGACCTTCGGGTTATGAGCCCGACGAGCTGCCAACTGCTCCACCCCGCGATATTTGGTGCCGAAGACCGGAATCGAACCGGTACGATGTGTTAGCATCGCAGGATTTTAAGTCCTGTGCGTCTGCCAGTTCCGCCACTTCGGCATATATTTAATTTAAATGGTAGCGGGAATAGGACTTGAACCTACGACCCTTCGGGTATGAACCGAATGCTCTAGCCAGCTGAGCTATCCCGCCATAATTTGGTTGCGGGGGCAGGACTTGAACCTACGACCTTCGGGTTATGAGCCCGACGAGCTGCCAACTGCTCCACCCCGCGATATTTGGTGCCGAAGACCGGAATCGAACCGGTACGATGTGTTAGCATCGCAGGATTTTAAGTCCTGTGCGTCTGCCAGTTCCGCCACTTCGGCATGCATTTAATTTCTTTAGTTATCTTAGCGACATGTTTTATTATACATAACACTTTAGTAAGTGTCAACACTTTTTTAAAATTTTTTTTATAATTCTATAACAGACATAAAGGCTGTATCAAATATAGATAATTCTTAAAAATTTATATTAACGTAAATGTAAATTAAAAAGAATGTAAATAATTTTGAAACAGCCATTACCATACTTGATTTTAATTTAAAATGAATTTACTCCATATATAATATACTAACCATAATAAATACTATTATTATGTTAATTTAAATTTTAGTAACTTCTCTTTTTATTTTTAACATCTTGATGTTTTTTAACATCTTGAAGTCTTTCTTCGCTATCTTTTAAAAACTTAGACATTATATCCTCAAAATTATTTGAAGAAGTTTTTCTTTTCTCTGAAATCCAATCTATTTCTATAGGTTTAGCGGATTTTCTTTTAGGTGGCATTGCTTGTTTAATAGATAAACTCATCTTACCATTATCATCTACTGAAAGAACTTTAACTTTAACTACATCCTGTTCTTTTAAATGTTCTCTTATATCTTTAACATAAGAATCAGCAACTTCTGAGATGTGAACTAATCCTGTCTTTCCACCAACTTCAACAAATGCACCAAAATTAGTAATATTTATTACTTTGCCTTCTAATATGTTTCCTGCCTCTAAGGTCATGTTTAAAAGATTCCTCCTTAAATTAATTTAAAATAAATATATGTTATTTAAATAATAACCTAAAATACAATTAATTAGATTCACTAGAACTTATTATAACCTTTTCTCCATTTCTTATCATTCCAAGACGTTCTCTAGCTAATCTTTCTATATATGAATCTGAGTTTACCATATCAACTTCATTCTGCAACTTTACATTTTCTTCTTGCAATTGCTGAAGTTCTTCATTTTTTGTAGCTATGTTCTTATTTAACCTTTTCATAGTAGATTCCTGTCTTACAAAAGCTATAATAAATACTCCAAATATTATCATAACCACTAACGTTTTAATTTTAATTTTTCCATTTCTCATATATGTCCCCCAATAAAAAATGGCTTATTATAAGTATATTTTAAACACTATTATTTTTTTATTCAAGATTTTTTTCAATTCTTTAGTAATTATTTTATAAAAATACTTTTAAATATATATATTAAATTCTTAAATATTACCCTTATAATTTTTAATAATTTCCTTATAAGCAAAGATTCAAATTTCAGTAGTTTTTTAGACAAGAAAATAAAATATATTCCCATTCCCAAAAGTATAAATACATACACATATAGGTTTAAAAAACCATAATTAAACTTTAATAAAAATATAAATACTATTATACTACATAATATCCAAAATAATACATCTTGTAATATACTTATAATTTTTATTCTCTCTTTTCCCCTTATTATCCTGTAAATATCGAAAAAAATACCTATTATAAAGCCAGCTATAAATGGGTATATTATCATATCAAACTGTATTTTTAATGGCAATAACATAATAATTATTATCTCCCTAATCTAGGAATTATAAATCTTCTTTTTCTTCTAGCCTTTGTTCCTGAATATATTAAGCTGTCTACATATCCATGAATTATTATTTCACTATTTTCCAAGTCTAATTTTTTCACTCTAAGATTTTTCCCTTTTATAGCTAAAGAGCCTAAATTAGTGTTTACTGTTATCTTCTCATCATTAAAATTTAATACCTCTAATACTCCATTTACTACTAAAACTTTTCTATCTTCAAGATTTAAACTATTTTTATTTTCTTCTTTTACAAGTTTATTTTCCATAAAACTCCTCCATATATTAAAAACTTTAAAATATTTTCTAAATTATAATTATGCTAACTCAACATAAAAAATAACTAACTCAATTTTTAAATATGGAGACATTTATACTTTTATTCTGTATCCTCTTCGCCTTCTATTATTTCATACATATTTTTTGCATCTTCTTTTCTAACATGTTCAGCTAAATTTATAATTTTTGCTTTTAATACTTTATTTCCAAAAACTATTTCTATAATATCATCTTCTTTTAAATTAGTTGATGGTTTTGCCACCTTCCCATTTATACTAACTCTTCCACCCTCACAAGCTTCTTTTGCTACAGTTCTTCTCTTTATAATTCTAGATACTTTTAAATATTTATCTAATCTCATATATTTTCCTCCTATAAACCTAAATATTATTAAAGAACCTAAGATTTCTTAGGTTCTTTTCAAAATTACTTATTAACTTTTTCCTTTAACTCTTTACCAGGTTTGAAAACAGGAGCTATTGATGCAGGAATAATTATTGCCTCTTTAGTTCTTGGGTTTCTTCCTTCTCTTGCAGCTCTTTCTCTTGTTTCAAAAGTTCCAAAACCAACTAATTGAACTTTTTCCTTATTTTCTAAAGCTTCAGTAACACTTTCTATAAATCCTCTTAAAGCTGTTTCAGTATCCTTCTTTGTTAATCCAGACTTTTCAGCCATTTTTGTTATTAATTCTGCTTTATTCACTTTTACATCCTCCTTAAATTTACATAATTAGCTAATTTTTTAATATAGCTATAAATACTAAACTTAGCTTATATTATCATACAATATATTTTTTTCTTTGTATAGTCAATGATTCTATATTATCTAAGAAATAATAATATAATTATTTTAAAAGCTTATTTTTATGATTTTATTGAAAGTTTTTAGCCTCATTCCAAAGCTCATCCATTTGTTCTAATGTTAAATCCTTAAGAAATTTATGTTTTTCTAAAGTTTTTTTCTCCATATAAGAAAATCTAGCAATAAATTTTTTTATTGTTTTTCTAAGAGCTTCTTCACAGTCAATATTTAATAATCTTGATAAGTTTACACATGAAAATAGTAAATCTCCAAGTTCTTCTTCTATTCTTGACTTATTTTCATCTTTATATACGTCCTTCACTTCATCTAACTCTTCTTCTATTTTTTTAATAGCGTCAGAGGCACTATCAAAATCAAATCCAACCTTTTTAGCTTTATTTTGTACTTTACTTGCAATTATCAAAGCTGGTAACGCATCTGCTATACTTTTCATTTCTTCTGTTAGTGTTGAAAATCCTTTTTCTTTTTGCTTAATCTCATCCCAATTATCTAATACTTCTTCTGCTGAACTTATTTTTAAATCTTTAAAGACATGAGGATGTCTATATAGCATTTTATTATATATGCCTTGTATAACATCATTTATGTCAAAATAGCCATCTTCTTTTCCTATAGATGAATGAAAAATCACTTGTAAAAGTACATCTCCAAGCTCCTCTATGAGTGCATTTTCGTCCTCTTTTTCTATTGCATCTAAAACCTCAAAGCTTTCCTCTATTACATTCCTTTTAATACTTTTATGAGTTTGTTCTCTATCCCAAGGGCAACCATCTTCCCCTCTTAAAGTATCTATTAAATCAACAAAATCATAAAAATCTTTTTTGTTATTTAAATCTTTAGGAATATAAATTGACGTTAAATAATCTATATCTTCTTGCCAATCTAATTCGTACAAAGGAATTTTTCTTATACTTTCTAGACCTTCAATTCCTGCTGCTCTAACAAAAAATATCTCTGTATCTTCATTATATCCTTCCAAAAGTTTTATTTTAACTTCAGAAGCTATAAATTTATTATAAACTTGAGTTATTACACATCCTATTCTCTTATCAATGATTTGATTATTTATATCAAAAGCATCAATTATTTTTATACCTTCTATTGGATCTATTTTTAAACTCTCCATGATAGCATCTATAAAGCTAACAGCTGGATATAATTTATACTCTATATTATTCTTCTTACAAAGTTCTATTAAATTTAAAACTGATTTTTCCGCTACCAACGGATGTCCTGGAACTCCATATATTATTTCTTCTTTATCGGCCAAATTTTTTATTATATCATTTGCAATATATTCATAAACATTATCAAAACTATCAAACATTTCATAAGCATGGTCATAAGTATTAAATATTATACCTTGCTCTTTTAAAAAATCAACTGTAGGGTGTTTTTCTGTTCTAAAATAAATATTTTTGTTTTTTTTAAGCTCATTTAAAACACCTATAGTTAATGCATTATAATCTCCAGGGCCTAGACCTACTATCTTTAGCATAACAGCTCTCCTTCGTGTAAAATATAAAATATGTTAAGATTAATTTATTTTTTATATACTTTTCTTTCTTTAATCTCATCATACCTTAATATTTTTAATAATATTATTAATACTACATATATAATAATACCCACAAATATAGAAATCAAGCATGATAAACTACTATTTATTCCTATATCCGTAATTTTTAAATATGTTAATAAGACACCTGTAATCATTAATAGGGATGCAATGATAGGTTTTATTACTATATCTGTAAAATAGAATCTACATTTTAATTTCTTAACCATGTAAACAACATTTAATATTGCTACTACAAAATAAGCTGATATAGTCGCTATAACTGCTCCATATATATTTAAATTTGGCATTGGAACTAAAATAGTAGTTAAAATTACTTTTATTACACACCCAATAAATAAATTTAAAACTGGTCTATAATAATATCTTGTTCCTTGTAAAATTGATGTTGTTATATTGGTTATTACTAAAAATGGAATGCTTAATGCTAAATATTTAAGAATAATAAACCCTTCTGATTTTCCTGGAAATATTAATTTCATTATAGGTCCTGCCATAAAATATAATCCTAAAAAACAAGGTAACGCAACTAACATGCTAAGCTTTATAGATAAATTTATTTTATTTTCTAAACCATTTTTATTTTTTAATATATAAAGTTCAGATATTATTGGAATTATTGAAGCAGATAATGCTGCCGTTAAAGTCATTGGAATATTAGTAAATATTGATGCTTTTCCTGTTAGTTGCGCGTAAAGTATCGTTGCATTTTGCATACTCATTCCTGATTGTAAAAGTTTCTGTGGGACTAAAACAGAATCTATAACTCCCATAATACTTCCTACAGCGGCTCCTACTGATATCGGAAGTGCTACTTTCATTATTTCCATAAATACCTTATCGCTTCTACTTATTTTTCTTATGTTATTTTCTTTTTTAACTCTTAAATACTTAGGCCAAAGATATAAACCACTTAAAATCGCTCCTGCCGCTGCACCAAAAGAAGCTCCCCCTGCCGCTTTTTCTATTCCATATGGAAATAATAAGAACGCTAGTCCAACACCAAAAACCACGCGACCTATCTGTTCTATAACTTGAGATACTGCTGTTGGTGTCATATTTTGCATTCCTTGAAAGAAACCTCTAAGTGGTGTCATAAATCCTATAAAAAGAGGAGCTAAACAAACTCCAAGTATTGAATAGTACGCTTTTTCATCCCATTTTAACACATGTATAATAACCTTTCCAAAACCCCCTAGAAAAATGGTTGTCCCAAGACCTAATAAAATCATTACTTTTAATGCTTCTTTTATAACCTGAAACACTTCATCTCTTTTTCCTAGCGCTATTTTTTCAGATATAAGCTTTGAAACAGCTATTGGAACTCCAGTTGATATAGCTATAAACAACATATAAAGGGGATAAGTCATTTGATAATATCCAAGCCCTTCATCCCCTATTAACATTATTAGTGGCCATCTAAAAAATATACCTAAAAATTTTGCTAATATGCTAGCAAAAACTAGTATTAAACTACCCTTAACCAATGATTGCTTTTTCATAAATACCTCCAGATATTATTAACTGTTTAATTTTATTGTTAATCTAGAGGTATTATTCCTAATGATAATTAAATATTATTGCTCCATTTGTTTTCCTAAAAATACAGCTGCAGTTTCTGCCAATTTACTTTCTAATTCTCCTAATTTTTCATCTTCTTTAGAAATTATTATAACAGAGCCTATCACATCTCCCTCTGCTATAATTGGTGATATAACTTGACTTGAATATTTAGATTCATCATCATCATTATATAGAGGTATTACATTTTTTCCATCTTCCCCTAAAATAACTGTTTTCCTATTTTCTATTACTTGTTCTAGTTCATCACTAACTTTTTTATCTATAAATTCTTTTTTTGTAGTGCCACTTACTGATATAAAGGCATCATTATCAGCAATTAAAATTATATGTCCCATAGTTTGTTGTAATGCTTCAGCGTATTCTTTTGAAAAATCTGTTAATTCACCAATTGGAGAATATTTTTTTAATATAACTCCACCCTCTCTATCAGTAAATATTTCTAATGGATCTCCTTCTCTAATTCTTAATGTTCTCCTAATTTCTTTTGGAATTACAACCCTTCCTAAATCATCAATACGTCTAACTATTCCTGTTGCTTTCATTTGTTTTTTCCTCCTTAATTATCTATGTATAATTATTTTTAATAAAATAGGGTATTACTATATCTAGTTTTCAATATTAGTATCTTATTAATTTCAAATTTTATACACATTGGTTATAATTTATCTATAAAGAAAATTTTACTTTAAAAATTAAATATTAAATTTAAAAATAAAAAAACGCAAAGCATCAATACTTTGCGATTTTTTAAACAATTTATAAACCTTCTTTTAACTTATCATTATAAGTTTTTGCATTAAATTCCTCTTCCCAAGCAGTTAATCCTTCAGTCATAACATCAACCTTTTTATTATATAAAACTTTTTCCTTTACTTCTTCCTTTAATTCATCATCTAAAGGCTTTTCAGTTGTTGCCACTACATTATCTCCTTGAAGTATAACATACTTTGAATTGTAATTTATAACTTCTGATACTCCCTTACTTTCTGTTATACCTTTTACAGCTTCCATAAATGTAGTTTCATAAGTAGTTGAGTTATAACCTATTTTTCCTAAATCACTAGCTGTCGGAAGATTTTTCTCTTCATCTGTTGCCTCCTCTGCTTCTGCCTTTTCAACATTAGCTACATATTCGTTATATAAAGCATCAAAAGTTGCTGTACCATTTTTTATAGCTTCACTTGCAACCTTTGCTTCCTCTTCAGTTTTAAATGAAAGTTCCTTAATATTAACACTTCCATAATTTAAATAATCATTTTTATTCTCATTATAATAAGTTTCAACTTCTTCATCAGAAACTGACAAATCCTTAGTCATATAATCTTGAAGTATTTCACATATTATAGAACTTTTAAACATTTCTTTAACAGAACTTTCTCCATATGTCTCTATATATTCATCATATTTATCCCCTAAATACTCTTTAAGACTTTCCATTTTAGCATCTATTTGAGTATTTATTTCATCTTCTGATGGCACTATTCCTAACTTCTCAGCTTGTAAAACCATAAGTTTTTCTTGAACTAAGGAACTTAACATACTTTGTCTTTCATATAATACTCTAGATTGTATTTGTGAATCCTTAAGATAATCACTGCCATATTGTGTTTCTAATGTTGTATATAATCCCTTTAAATTTCCATTAACCTCCCCTAAAGTTATATCCTCATCATTTACAACAGCCACAACAGTTTTTTGTATTGCCTCATCTGTTTTTTCAACCATTGTAAGACAAACTCCACCAATTGTTGCAACTCCAGCAACTATAACTATCACTAATTTTTTCCAAGTTTTCATAATTCCCCTCACTTAATTTCCTTATATTTTCATATTTTTATAATGTTAACTTTATAATAATATACCAATATTACAATTTTATTTCAATTATTTGTTTTTATAGGAAACTAAATCATCCAATATTTCTTTAAATTTTTCTAAAACACTTTCTTTTTTCATATCCTTATATTTATAAACAAAGGCTGGTTTATCACCAAATCTAAACAATATATTTTCTTTATTCTTTTCTAAAAGCCTTATAAATAACTGTTTATCAGTTCTTTCTCTACTTTCAAATTTGAATACAACCTCATTATTTATCTCTTTTATTTCTTCTATATTTAAAATTTTCCCTTTACTTTTTATATATGCTATATCCATGAGATTGTAAATCTCTTTTGGTATGGTTGAAAATCTATCTCCAAGTTCCTCCTCAACATATACATAATCATCCATACTTTGAATAGATGCTATTTTTTTATATATCTCAATTTTTTGTATCTCATCTTCTATATACGTTGATGGAATAAATGCATCAACTTTTATATCAACTGTTGTTTCAACTGGTTCTTGATCTATATCACCTTTAATTAGCTTTATAGTATCCTCAAGCATTCTACAATATAAATCATATCCAACAGCAGCCATTTGACCATGTTGAGCAGAACTCATCATATTTCCTGCTCCTCTTATTTCTAAATCTCTCATAGCAATTTTAAATCCCGAACCTAGTTCTGTAAAATCTTTAAGAGCTTTAAGTCTCTTCTCAGCAACTTCTGTTAAAATCTTATCTTTTTGATAAGTAAAATAAGTATAAGCAACCCTATTACTTCTTCCTACTCTTCCCCTTAACTGATAAAGTTGAGATAGTCCCATTTTGTCTGCATCATAGACTACCATTGTATTAACATTTGGAATATCTATTCCAGTTTCTATTATTGATGTGCAAACTAATATATTAAACTCCTTATTCATGAAAGCAATCATTTCTTTTTCTAATTGCCTTTCTGTCATTTGACCATGAATAATAGTTACCTTTCCTTCTGGAACTAAATTTTGAATATAACTTGCCATACTTTGTATACTTTCAACTCTATTATATACAAAATAAACTTGACCACCTCTTCCTATTTCTCTAAGAATAGCATCTCTTATCAATTGATCATTTTGTTCTACAACATAAGTTTGTATCGGATATCTATCCTCTGGTGGCGTTTCTATTACTGATATATCACGAACTCCTGTTAATGACATATGAAGTGTTCTTGGAATAGGCGTAGCACTTAGGGTTAAAACATCTACATTCTTTTTAACACTTTTAATTTTTTCCTTTTGAGCAACTCCAAATCTTTGTTCTTCATCTACTATTAAAAGACCTAAATCTTTAAATTCTATATCTTTAGAAACAAGCCTATGAGTTCCTATTAAGATATCTACATTACCTTCTTTTAATGCCTTAATAGTTTCTGTTTGTTGTTTTCGACTTCTAAATCTACTTACCATATCAACCTTTATAGGAAATCCTGAAAATCTTTTTAAAAAGTTATTGTAATGTTGGTCTGCTAATATAGTTGTTGGAACTAAAAATGCTACTTGCTTTCCATCCATAACAGCTTTAAAAGCTGCTCTTATTGCAACCTCTGTTTTACCATAACCAACATCTCCACATAAAAGTCTGTCCATAGGCTTATCAGATTCCATATCTTTTTTTATTTCTTCTAAAGATGTTAATTGATCTGGTGTTTCATCATGAGGGAACTCATCCTCGAACTGTTTTTGCCATTGAGTATCTTTTGAAAACTTATATCCCTTTAATGCAGCTCTTGTTGCATAAAGGTTTACCAAATCTTCAGCTATATCGTTTATAGATTTTCTAGCTTTGGCTTTGGCTTTTATCCATTCATTTCCTCCAAGCTTATTTACCTTAGGAGAACTTCCTTCTGAACCTATATACTTTTGAACTAAATCCAATTGTTCAACAGGAACATAAAGTTTATCTCCTTTGGTATACTCAATATCTAAGTAATCCCTCATATGACCTTGTACTTCTATTTGCTTTATGCCTTTATAAACACCAATACCACTATTTACATGAACTACATAATCACCTGGCTTAAGTTCTCCAAAGCTTGCTATTTTGGCTACACCTTTTTGTTTTATTTTTTTCTTTGATGATTTTCTTTTTCCTTCACCAAAAAATTCTTTATCTGAAATTAAACATAATTTTAAGTCCGAATATTCAAAACCTTTAAGTTGACTTCCATAAGTTATGACAACTTCTCCATCCTTAATTTCATCTATTTTTTCCTTGTATACACTCTCTATATCATTTTCCCTTAAAGTGTTAACAAGCCTTTCCCCCCTTGGCTTTGTTCCTGCTAAAATAATCGTCTTAAAACCTCTAGCTTTTCTATCTTTAATGTCATCTATAAGAAAATCTAACTGTCCTTGATAATTATTTAATGTGCCTTGCTTAAAAGTTGCACTTTCACACAAAGAATAAAAATCTTTACTTCCTTCAAAAGAATTTATAGCTACTATTTTTCTATCTTTAAAAGAATTAATAATAATCTCTTCATCTAACAATAAATTCCCCTGCGATGGAAGTATACTTCCTCTTTCCAAAAAAGATTCGTAATTTTCTTTAAATTCAATAATTGTACTATCAAGCTTTCCTCTACATCTTTTTGTATCATCTATTATCATTAAATAATTATCCAAATAGTCAAAAAGTGTAGACGGCTTTTTAAAGAAAAAAGGAAGGTAACTATCTATAGTTTCAAAAGTCCAATTTTCCTTTAAATTTTCTATATTCCTATTTACCATATCACAGACTCTGTTTATAACTTCATCATCATGATTTTTTGATTCTTTAAAATTTTCAAGTTCAGAACTTATATTTTTTATAGCATAATCTACAATCTCATCATTTAATATTATTTCTTTAGCTGGAAAAATTTCAATTTCCCTTATCTTATCAATACTTCTTTGAGATTCTACATTAAATCTTCTAATTGACTCAATTTCATCTCCAAAAAGCTCAATTCTATATGGAACAGAACTATTAGGTGGATATATATCTAATATCCCACCTCTTAAAGAAAATTCTCCCTTTCCTTCAACAACCTCTACTCTTTCGTATCCACACCCTAAAAGCTTTTTAGATAACTCTAATAAATTTAGTTCCTTTCCAGCCTTTAATTTAATAGTATTTTCCTTAAATAAATTAACAGGTGTATATGTTGTCGCAAAAGAATCCATAGTTACTATAATTATTTTCTTTTTCTTATTTAATATTTCCCTTATAACAGATAATCTAGCCCATCTTAAATCGCCAGATATAGCTGCAATATTATAAAATACTATTTCCTTTGCAGGTAAATAATAAACATCCTGTGTGTAAAACGATAAATCCTCACACATATTTCTAGCTTCTATATCACTATGGGTTACTATAACCATAGATTTGTCTTGCTCCTCATAAATAGCATTTATCATATAACTTTTTCCAGATTCAGAAAGTCCATTTATCTCTAAATTTTTATTTCTATTTAAAGAATCTTTTATGCTTGTAAAGCTATCACTATTTAATAAAGGATTTATTAACCCTTGTAGTCTCAAACTAGACACCTCCATTTTCCTAATCAACTTTGAAACCATTATATATATTCATTGAATCTTTTACTGATTTTTTTATCATTTCAGCTACAGCATCTGAACAAACTGGAATAACCTTATTTAAAATTTCACTTTCTTCAGACGTAAACTTTCCTAGAACATGACCAACTAAATCATGATTAGGTTGTCCTATCCCTATTTTAACTCTTGGAAATTTTTCTGTTCCAATATTAGCTATAATGCTCTTTATTCCATTATGTCCACCAGCACTTCCTTTTTCCCTTATTCTAAGCCTTCCAACTGGCAAACTTATATCATCATACAATACTATTAGCTCTTCCTCTGATATTTTATAAAAATTCATAACCTCCCTTATACTCTCTCCACTTAGATTCATATAAGTTGTAGGTTTTAATAGAATTACTTTGTTTCCCTCTATTATTCCATCCCCATATATTCCCTTAAATTTTATCCTGTTTATATCAATATTATACTTAGCTGCTATATAATCTATAGCCTGAAAACCTATATTATGCCTTGTATTATCGTATTCTTTTCCTACATTTCCAAGTCCAACTATCAAAAACATTGAAATTTTCTCCTTTATTTCTATTATATTCAATTAAAATTGTATATGCAAAAACCTTACCCTTCACATAATCTGCGAAGGGTAAATAAAATTTAAAATTAATCATCTTTAATTCTTTTTAAGGTGAAGCTAAAACTTACTCCCTTATCAGTATTATCAATCCAAATCTCTTCATTATGTTGTAATATTATATTTCTAACTATAGGAAGTCCAAGACCTGTACTGGTTTTATTAGTTCTAGACTTATCAGCTTTATAAAACCTATCCCATATATACTTTAAGTCCTCCTCTTTAATACACGGACCATTATTATAAACTGACACAATAACTTTTTCATTTTTAACTTTAGTGCTTACTAATATTTTACCACCTTTATTACAATATTTTATAGCATTATCTATAAGATTAATCAAGACCTGAATTATTTTATCATTATCAGCTAAAACGAAAAGATTTTTTCCATTTAAATTTATATCTATTTTTATATTTTTCTCTAAAGCTTTTTGACCCATTTTAAGTACAGTTATTCTTACAGCCTTATTTATATCTATTTTCATAAAGTTAAACTGAACTTTACCAGCTTGCATTGCCGATAAATCTAAAAGATCATTAACAAGCCTTGTAAGACGCATTATCTCATCATTTGCTATATTTAAATAATCTTTTTCCTTTTCTTTAGGTATAATACCATCTAAAATAGCTGTTATAAAACCTTTTATAGATGTTATAGGTGATCTTAATTCATGAGATATATTTGATATAAATTCTCGCCTATTATTCTCTGCCTCTTCTATAGAATCTGCCATATTATTAAATGTTTTAGCCAAATCTCCAATCTCATCATTATTTTTAATACTTACTCTCTTTTCAAAATAACCATTAGAAAAATCTTTAGCCACATTATTTATTGATTCTAAAGGTTCAATTATAAATTTCTTTGAAATAAAATAAAATAAAATATTTAATATAATAATAGCTATAACAACTGAAATCCATATGATATTATACATATCATCTATCGGTCTATTTATAGTTTCCTGAGGAATTACATATACTATCCCACCAATAAATTCATCATTGCTATTATACATACCCCTGCAATATATGTATTTATCTCCACTTTTATATTCTAATATATTATCATTTTTTAAATTCTCTACATTAAAACTTGTATATCTTTTATTGTACAAGTATTGATACTTATCATTTGATATCCCATAGATATAACCTGAACTATTGACAAGCATTATATCTGCTTCTAAATAATTTGAAATTAGATGTAGCATTGTATAGATATTTTCTCTATCCTCAGATGTACCACCTTGATATTTTACAGCAACTTCTTGTATAGTATTGCTCTCCATATCTAGCTTTTCTTTCTCCAAATTAAAATAATCCTGTCTTACAAAATAGGATAAAATAACTCCAGTGGCAAAAAACACTATAAGTATAATTACACTTATCGTTGCTATAAGCTTAAATACTAAGCTCTTTCTTTTCATTATTTCACCTCAAATTTATATCCAACTCCCCAAACAGTTTCTAATTGCCATTCGCTTTCATTATTTAATTTTTCTCTTAATCTTTTTACATGCACATCAACTGTTCTAGAATCTCCTGGATAATCATATCCCCACACTTCACAAAGCAATTGTTCTCTTGTAAAAACCTTATTTCTATTACTTGCTAAGTAATATAAAAGTTCAAACTCCTTAGGAGGCATTTTCAATTCTTCACCTTTATAAATAACTTTATAAGAATTTAAATCTATAATTAAATCTTTAAACTCTAATTTTTTTTCTAAAGCCTTATCTTCTACTGTGTATCTTCTCATAACAGCCTTAACTCTAGCTATCAATTCTTTTGGTTCAAATGGCTTAACTACATAATCATCAGCCCCTAAATCAAGCGCTAAAACTTTATCAAACGTTTCTCCTTTTGCAGTTAACATTATGACTGGAATATTCCCTTCTTTTCTTATCCACTTTAAAAGATCTATACCCTCTATGTTTGGAAGCATCATATCTAATATGACCAAATCTGGTTTATATCTCATAAAAATACCTTGAACCATTCCTCCATCATGAATTGTCTTAACATCATAATTAGCTGATTCTAGATATATTCTTATTACCTCGCATATATTTTCATCATCATCAACTATTAAAATTTTCTCCTTTAAGCTTTCCATAACATAATCCTCCTACATATTATCTTTTGATATTGCATTTTAATTATTAAAAGAAAAGTGCAGTAGACACCTATATTCCTTTTTCTACTACACTTTGTATATAAACTTTGGGTTTAAAACAAGCTACTTAAAGGTTTATCATCATAAATCCTCTTAATAGCATCTGCTAAAAGAGGTGCAATAGATAACGACTTAAATTTACTTAAGTTTTTATTATCTTCTGGCAGGGCTATAGTATTTAGCATAACTAATTCTTCTAGAGGAAAATTTCCTGTAAATGCTTTTATATTTCTTGTATTATTTTCCATTATGATGAAGACCTCCTTGAAATAACAATTTAACCTTTATGTTTAAAATTATTTATTGTTGTTTCTCTCTACCCAACCATCAATATTTTTTTGTCTTGCTCTAGCAACTGCTAAAGAACCCTCAGGCACTTCTTTAGTTATAGTAGATCCTGCTGCTGTATATGAATTATCTTTAACTTCAACTGGAGCAACAAGATTTGTGTTACATCCTATAAAAACATTATTTCCTATTTTAGTTTTATGTTTTTTCTTTCCGTCATAATTAACAACCACAGTACCACAACCAAAATTACAAGAAGTACCAACTTCAGCATCTCCTATATATGTTAAATGTGACACTTTAGTATTATCTCCAATTGTAGATTTTTTAATTTCTACAAAATCACCAATTCTCACACTATTTCCTATATTACTTTCAGGTCTTATATAAGCAAAAGGACCTACTGTCGTATTTTTACCTATTTTACTATCTAAAATAACAGATGATTGTATTTCTACACCTTCTTCTATAATACTATTATTTACTCTTGAATTAGGATATATAACACATGATTCACCTATTACAGTATTCCCTTCTATAACATTTCCTGGATATATTATTGTATCTTGTCCTATTTTAACATCAACGCCTATATACGTATTATTCGGGTCAATTATAGTAACCCCATTATCTAAATGCATTTTATTTATTCTTTTTCTTAATATATTTTCAACAACAGCAAGTTCACTTCTTGAATTAACACCTAAAGTTTCTTCAAAATTTGTAACCATTGCTCCTATTTTTTCTCCATTTGATTTAAATATTTCTATAACATCAGTTAAGTAATATTCGCCTTGAGCATTATTATTTGATAACTTTCCTAATGCATCTAAAAGATTTTTTATATCAAAACAGTACATTCCCGCATTTATTTCATTTATGTTTAATTCATCTTCGCTACAATCTTTATGCTCAACTATCTTTTCAACTGCATTATCATTTCTAACTATTCTTCCATAACCAGTTGGATTTTCTACAATAGATGTTAATAATGTAGCACAGTTATTATTTGCTATATGGGTATCGATTAACTTTTTAACTGTAGAAGCTTTTATTAATGGGGCATCTCCTGTAAATATTGCTACTACACCAGATTTCCCATCTAAGAAAGCTTTTGCGCATTTAACAGCATGTCCTGTACCTAATTGCTCTTCTTGCAATGAATATGTAACATTTCTTGAGCTTGTTCTATCTTGTACAAGTTTCGCTCCCTTTCCAATTATTACATTCACATCATCAATTCCGGCTTCTCTCATAGTATCAATAACATGATTCACCATTTCTTTTCCACAAGCTTTATGTAAAACTTTTGGAAGATTAGACTTTATTCTTTTTCCTTGTCCGGCTGCTAATATTATGGCATATCTGTCCATAACTTCACCTCTTTCTATTAAAATTTAGTATATTCATATTCTTGGTAATTGAAATATTCTAAATAGTACGCTCATATCATTCTAATTATATTTTATTAACCATTTCTTTTCAACACTTATTATATATAGTGCAAATACATTTAAAAAGAAAAGTAAAAGGAAATTATCCTTTTACTTTTCAAAACTATTCCTGTGTAGATATTCCTTGTAACTCAGAATTCTTTACTTTTTCATATTCATCTAAAATAGCCTTTTGAATCTTCTCTCTTGTTGCACTATTTATTGGATGCGCAATATCTTTAAATTCACCGTCTGGTGTCTTTCTGCTTGGCATTGCAATAAATAATCCATTTTGTCCTTCAATAACCTTAATATCATGAATTACAAATTCTTCATTAAAAGTTATAGAAACAATAGCTTTCATTTTTCCTTCTGTTGTAATTTTTCTGATTCTCACGTCAGTAATATTCATTTAATCCACCTCCAGTTGTTAGCACTAATATATTTCTATAAAACATATCAATTTCCTTCCTAATTTTAGAAAATTTTATATATTTTTTATGCTAACAACTGCAATTTATATTAAACTCTCTGAAGGAACCATTTTTATGCCCTCTTTATCATCAATAGCTAATATATCTACTAATGATATGTAATTTTTTGAAACCTTATTAGAAGACATTTTATTGTCTATTAAAACTCCACTTCCAACAAGTTCTGAATCAAATTCTTTTAAAAGATCAATTATTCCGTTAGCAGTTCCGCCACCTCTCATAAAATCGTCTATAAAGATACATTTACTTCCTGATTTTAATGATTTTCTTGATAAGCACATTTGCTGAATCCTTTTTGATGTTCCTGATACATAATTTATAGAAACAGTTGAACCTTCTGTAACTTTACTATCACGTCTTGCAGTAACCATAGGCACTCCTAAACATTTAGCAACCTCATAAGCTAATGGAATACCTTTAGTTTCAACAGTAATAACATAATCTGCCCCTTTTCCATAAAAATATGTTGCAAGTATTATAGCTGCCTTTGATATTATGCTAGGATTAAACATTATATCTGTAACATATAAAAATTCACCAGCCATAACTCTACCTTCTTCACTAGCTAACACACAAAGTTCATCCAAAAACTCCTTTATTTCTTTTTCCCCCATAATAGGAATAAACTTAATTCCTCCAGCAGCCCCTGCTATAGTTTCAACTTTTCCCATTGAAACCTTCTCTAAAGCTTCTCTTACAATAACTATATCTTCACTTATTGTTGATTTTGCTGCATTTAAAAGCTCTGAAAATCTATTTAAGCCTATTATTTTATTAGGATTTTCTATTAATATTTTTGTAATAATAGATACCCTAGTATTCCTACTTAATTTTTCCAAAAAAACCACACTCCATTTTATCAACTAATTAAAAATTTATAGCAAACTTTTTATAATCTAAGTATTACCACTTTTAAAGCTTATTAATTAATTTCACAAATTTATTATAACAAACTTTAAGATGTATGTTAATGATTCTATTACGTATAGATACGAATTTTATGTATTTTAACTGTATAAACAATTGTTATTTATCTATAATAAAAATTACTCTTTCACTTTCTTATAATAAATTTATACAAAAGTATATTTTTATTGTGTGTTTATAACAAAAAGTGTATATAATTATATAAGAGATTATTAAAGGAGTTGATTTTATTGTCTTTTGATTTAATAACAGATAAAAATAAAAAGGTTCATTTTATAGGTATTGGTGGGGTTAGCATGAGTGGACTTGCTGCTGTACTTTTAAATGCTGGCTATAAGGTTTCAGGTTCTGATTTTAAAGACTCTGATATACTAAATACACTAAAGTCTCATGGAGCAGAAATATACATAGGACATAAAGCAGATAATTTAAAAAATGTTGATTTAATTGTATATACCGCAGCTATTCCATCTGATAATCCTGAACTTGTAGAGGCAAAAAAGAAAAATATCGAACTTATGGATAGAGCTGAATTTTTAGGTCAAATTATGAAAGGTCATAAATACAATGTAGCTGTTGCTGGAACTCACGGTAAAACAACAACTACATCTATGGTTTCCCATATTGCTTTAAGCGCTGATTTAGATCCAACAATATTAGTTGGTGGTAATTTAGATGTTATAGATGGGAACTTCAGAGTTGGTAATAGTGAGTATTTCATAACTGAAGCTTGCGAATATAAGCAAAGCTTTTTAAGATTTTTCCCATATGTAGGAATAATTTTGAATATAGATGCTGACCATTTAGACTTTTATAAAGATTTAAATCATATAAAAGAAACTTTTAAGGAATTCATAAACATAATACCTAAAGATGGCTATGCAATAGTAAATATAGATGATAAAAATGTTAGAGATATTTTAGACAAGCCTAAGTGCAATATCATAACTTATGGAATAAATGAAGGTGATGTTACAGCTAAAAATTTAGTTTGTAATGAAAAAGGTGCCTATACTTTTGATGCCTATAATAAAGATAAATTCCTTGGAACTATTTCTTTATCTGTTCCTGGTCTTCACAACGTTTCTAATGCTTTGTCAGCTGTTTCATTAGGATTGATTTTTAACATACCTTTTAATAAAGTACAAGATGGATTGTTAGCCTTCCATGGTGCACATAAAAGATTTGAATACAAAGGGGTTAAAGACGGAATTACTGTAATAGATGATTATGCTCATCATCCTGTTGAAATAAAAGCAACTTTATCAACAGCTAAAAAAATAAAACACAATAAGATATACTGTGTCTTCCAACCTCACACATATACAAGAACTAAAACGTTATTTAACGATTTTACAACATGCTTCAATGATGCCGATGAACTTATATTGATGGATATCTACGCTGCAAGAGAAAAAGATACAGGTCTTGTATCATCTGATGAACTAGGTGATGCTATACGAAAACTTGGAGTTAAGTGCACAAATGTTCATTCTCACGAAGATGCATTAAACTATGTAAAATCCAAATTACAAGATGGTGATTTATTACTTACAGTTGGTGCTGGAGATGTCGTAAAGGTTGGAGAGATGTTTTTAAAATAAATTTAAATTTTAAAATTAAATAGAATTAATAAAAAAACAAAATTATTTAAATATTTCAATACAAAATTAGAAAAAGGTGCAATTATTTTGCATCTTCTTTTATTTTATATTAAGATAATGTTAATAATCCTTAGATTATATATTAATCCTTTTTAAGTATTAAACTAATTTTACTATTATTGACGAGAAATAAATTATTAAGAGGTGTTTTTTATGAGTTTATCTGACAAAATAAAATTTTCTGCTGAATATATTAAATCTAAAACTAAATTTGAACCAAAAATAGGACTTATTTTGGGTTCTGGACTTGGTGCTATCGCAAATAAAATAGAAAATGCTGAATACTACAATTATAGCGATATTCCAAATTTCCCTATTTCAACAGTTGAAGGTCATAAAGGAAGACTTGTAATTGGAAATTTTCAAGGTAAACAAGTTGTTGCTATGCAAGGTAGATTTCATTACTATGAAGGGTATACAATGCAAGAAGTTACTTGCCCTGTTAGAGTTATGAAACTTTTAGGAGTTGAAACTTTAATAGTTACAAATGCTGCTGGAGCAGTAAATAAAGATTTTAATGCTGGAGATTTGATGATAATTTCTGACCACATAAACTTATCAGGTTCAAACCCTCTAGTTGGTAAAAATTTGGACGACTTTGGAACACGATTCCCCGATATGTCTAACGCCTATAATAAAGATTTAATCAAAAAAGCTAAAGATATAGCTAAATCTTTAAATATTTCTGTACAAGAGGGAGTTTATGCAATGTTTAGTGGTCCAAATTATGAAACTCCAGCCGAAATTAGAATGGCTAGAATAATAGGTGCTGATGCCGTTGGTATGTCTACTGCACCTGAAGTTATTGTAGCAAACCACTGTGGTATGAAAGTTTTGGGTATTTCTTGTGCTACAAATATGGCAGCTGGAATTTTAGCTCAACCATTAAATCATTTAGAAGTTATGGAAACATCCGAAAGGGTTAAAGAAAAATTTATTAATCTTATGACAAATATAATTAAAGAAATTTAGTATAAGCATTAGATAACTATATTTCTATTGTTTTTACAATTTATATACAGTGTTGACCATTTATATAAACTTAAATTTTAATAAAATCAACACTGTAATTTTATTTAATAAATTATTTAACTACTTGAAGTTCTTTAGATAGATTGTTCAATCTCTCAAATCCATTTTCAGTTACTAAAACTAAATCTTCAATTCTAACCCCCATATCCTTTGCTAAATATATTCCAGGTTCTATTGAGAATATCATTCCTGGTCTTAATTCCTCACTATTTACTGCACTTACATCACCAAAATCATGTACTTCTATTCCTATAGAATGGCCTGTTCTATGTGTAAAATACTTTCCATAACCATATTTTTCGATAGTATTTCTTGCAGCATTATCTATATCGCAAAACCTTGCTCCTGGTTTTACCTTTTCCATAGCATTTATGTTAGCTTCTAAAACTATATTATATATTTCCTTTTGTTTGTCTGTAACTTCTTTAAAAAACACAGTTCTTGTCATATCAGAACAATAATGATTCTTTACACATCCTGTATCTATTAAAACTCCCATGCCCTTTTTTAAAATACATCTACCTGTTTCATAATGAGGGTTTGCTCCATTTTCTCCAAAAGCAACTATAGGCTCAAAAGAAAAACCTTCTGCTTTATTTTCTTCATACAGCTCCCCTAACCTATTTAATATAAATTTTTCAGAAATACCATCTTTTATTTCTGTTATTACTTTTTCTACAACTAAATCATTAATTCTTGATGCTTCTCTCATAAGATTTATTTCTTCTAAATCTTTAATCATCCTAATTTTATCTATGATTGGAGAACTATTTACAAAAGATTTTGCAACTTTTCTATCCATTAATCCAATTAAAAAATGAGCCTTAAAATCTTTATCAACTCCTAAGACTTCATTGTTATTTATAATTCCTTTTAATAAATCTAATGGATTTTCAGTATCATTATAATAAACAACCTCAACGCCTAAATTATTATCTACTGGAAACAATTCATTTACTATAAATTTTTTATCACCTTTAGTATTTATATAAAGAGCCATCAATCTTTCACCTGAATGTATCCAAACACCTGTAAGATAAAATATAGGAGCTGTTTCTGTTATTATCATTTGTGATAAATTATTTTTATCCATTTCCTGTAAAACTCTTTTTAATCTTTCTTCTTTCAAAAATATCATTCCTTCCCTAAAATTAAACCTTATAGTGATATAATTAATTTATAAGGTTAATTTACATACTAAACTTTTTAGCCTATATAAAAATCTATAGTATAACTATACTAAATATAGATAATTATAAAAGTTATTGTTGAAAATAAAGTAGATTTATATTAACTTTATTTTATTCTTATATTAGTAATACAACAATATTTATAATACTTTTATAACAAAAATTTTAATTTTAGGAGGACTATATTATGAAAATTGCTGTTATTTCAGATATACATGGAAATATCTTTGCTTTAAACGCAGTTTTAGAAGCTATAAAAAAACAAGATGTAACTTATACTATATGCCTTGGAGATTTAGTTGGATATGGATGTAATCCTAATGAGGTTATAGAAAGACTTAGAAATGAAAAAATTCCTTGTATTAAAGGGAATTATGATGCTTCCGTTGTTGATAAGGATTATACGTTTATTCGTGAAAATGAAGTAAACTCCTTTAGCTTACCTTGGGCAATTAAAAATGTGACTGATGAAAATATAAAATTTTTAAAAGAACTTCCTAACACTATTACTTTAGAATTTAATAATAAAAAAATACAATTTGTTCATGGAAGTCCTAGAAGAATTAATGAATATTTAACTGAAGACTATGAAAAAATTGATGAAGTTATTAACGAATTTAATTATGATGTTTTGGTTTGTGCACACACACACATCCCTTATGTAAAAGTAATTAATTCTAAAATCATAATAAATGATGGTAGTGTAGGTAAACCTAAAAATGGAACTCCAAACGCAACATATCTAATAATTGATATAACAGATGATAATTTAACACCTGAAATACATTCAGTTTCTTATGATTATAAAGAAATTATGAATACAATGAAAAATTTAAACTTTCCTGAAAAACTTATAAAATCTTATGAACTTGGTAAAGAATAACTAAGTATAAAAAGCATATTATTCTATGGCTTTGAATTATATTGCAAATATTAATTTTTTATTGTAAAATCAATTTATATATTGTTAAAAGACAGTAGATTTGCCTTTAAAAGTGCGAGTTTGTATTTAATAAAAATAAACTATGACGAGAAGAGTATATTTAGATTTTAATGTTTAGCGAGCAGGTTATGGTGTGAGTCCTGTCATTAAAACTTTATAGAAGAACATCTCTGAGTTTCTAACCGAAATCCATTAAAGGATAGTAGGCTTAGACGGTTTTCAACCGTTAAATTTGAAAAAAGCATTATTATGCTTTACTAAGTGGCTATTTTTATAGCAATTTGGGTGGTACCGCGAATATGTCCATTTTCGTCCCATTGAGGATGAAATGGACTTTTTTATTTTAAAATGTAAATAACAATTACATGGAGGTTATAAAATGAGTAATGTTATATTAGTTAAACAACTATACAGAAACACTAGTGATTTTACTAATAAACAAGTAAAAATTTCTGGTTGGATAAGAACACTAAGAGCTTCAAATGCTTTTGGATTTATTGAAGTTAATGACGGTTCTTTTTTTAAAAATGTTCAAGTAGTATTTGATAGTTCAAAAATTTCTAATTTTAAAGAGGTTTCAAAACTTCCTATAAGTTCCTCAATCTCTGTTGTTGGTACTTTAGTTGAAACTCCTGATTCAAAACAACCTTTTGAAATTCAAGCAGAGAACATAGTAGTTGAAGGATTATCAGATGCTGATTACCCTCTTCAAAAGAAAAGACACACTTTTGAATACTTAAGAACAATAGCTCACTTAAGACCAAGAAGTAATGCTTTCTCAGCAGTATTTAGAGTTAGAAGCGTGGCTGCATATGCTATACACAAATTCTTCCAAGAACAAGGATTTGTTTATACTCACACTCCAATAATTACAGGTTCTGACTGTGAAGGTGCTGGAGAAATGTTTAGACTTACAACTTTAGATTTAAATAATATTCCTAAAACTGAAGACGGAAAAGTTGATTTTACAGAAGATTTCTTTGGAAAAGAAACAAATCTTACAGTTTCTGGTCAATTAAACGCTGAATGTTATGCATTAGCATTTAGAAACGTGTATACATTTGGTCCTACATTTAGAGCTGAAAACTCAAACACCGCAAGACATGCAGCAGAATTTTGGATGATAGAACCTGAAATAGCTTTTGCTGACCTTATAGATGATATGAATCTTGCTGAAGCTATGTTAAAATACGTTATAAACTATGTTATGAAAGAATGTCCTGAAGAACTTCAATTCTTTAATCAATTTATTGATAAAGGATTATTAGATAGATTAAACCATGTAGTAAATTCTGATTTTGGAAGAGTTACTTATACTGACGCTGTTAAAATGCTTAAAGATTCAGGAAAGAAATTTGACTACGAAGTTGAATGGGGAATTGACCTTCAAACTGAACATGAAAGATATTTAACAGAAGAAATTTTCAAAAAACCTGTCTTTGTAACTGATTATCCAAAAGATATTAAAGCGTTCTATATGAGATTAAATGAAGACGGAAAAACAGTTGCAGCTGCTGATTGTCTAGTTCCTGGAATAGGTGAAATAATAGGTGGTAGCCAAAGAGAAGAAAGATTAGATGTATTAAAGGCTAGAATGCAAGAGCTTAATTTAAATGAAGAAGATTACTGGTGGTATTTAGAACTTAGAAAATACGGTGGAACTAAACACGCTGGATTTGGACTAGGTTTTGAAAGACTTATTATGTATATAACAGGAATGTCTAATATAAGAGACGTTATACCATTCCCAAGAACTACTGGAAGTTCTGAATTCTAATTTTAATAAACTTAAAAGATAGAACATTTAAAAAATGTTCTATCCTTTTTAATAATTATCTGTGATTTAAATACACTCTATCTGTTTTCGCTTCTATTTTTAGCTAATTCATAAAGCGTTCTAACGCCAGCTCCTGTACCACCCTTTGGACAATAGTCCCAAGGAACTGTTATATATGCAGGGCCTGCTATATCTAAATGCAACCATGGTTTATTCTCAACAAATTCACCAACAAATAAACCTGCTGTTATAGTTCCACCATATCTTCCACCAGTATTTTTTAAATCAGCTATGTCTGATTTTATAAGCGTTTTGTAATCATCAAAATTAGGTAAATTCCACATTTTCTCTCCAGTTGATATAAATGCTTTTTCCAATTCTTTATAGAAGCTATCATTATTAGTTACAACCGCTGTTACATCATTTCCAAGTGCAACAAGAGCTGCTCCTGTAAGGGTTGCTACATCTATAATTTCTGTTATATGCTCCTTTCTTATAGCATAAGTTACAGCATCAATCATAGTTAATCTACCTTCTGCATCAGTATTTAATATTTCTATATTTTTTCCTGCCATAGAGCTTATTATATCTCCTGGTTTATATGCCTCATTTCCTATTACATTTTCACAAGCCGCAACTACTGCAACTACATTTATTTTCAACTTTCTTTTAGCAATAGCGCTTATTGCTCCAATTACAGTAGCCGCTCCCCCCATATCTGACTTCATATCAACCATAGAGTTTGATGGTTTTAAAGAATATCCACCTGAATCATAAGTTAATCCCTTACCAATTAATCCTAATTTTTGATCTAAGTTATCCTTATCTCCAAAATATCTCATTACAATTACTTTTGGCTTATGTATAGATGATTTTCCTACGGCTAAAAATGAATTCATTTGCAATTCTTCTATTTTCTTATGATTTATTATTTCTATTTCAAAACCATATCTTTTAGAAAACTTTACAGCCTCTTCTGCTAATGTTTCTGGATATATTACATTGGAAGGTTCATTTACTAAATCTCTAGCATTAAACACTGTTTCAACTAATATTTTGCTTTCTTCCACTATATCACTATAATCTTTATGTTCTAAATTATGTCCACCTATTGTTATACTTACATCTGTTTCATCAATCTTTTCTCTATCACTTTTATATTTATTAAACTTGTAATTTGACAAAGATAAACCTTCTATCATTGCCCTTACGCTATCTTCTATAGAAATATTTTTTGATTTTACAAACTCTATAAAAATCTTTTTTCCTTTTAATGATTCTATATATTTTTGAACCTTTCCAAATACTCTTCTTAACCTTTCTTTATTTAACTTTTCGTCTTCACCAAGACCTAAAAATATAACATTTTGTATTTCATCTTTAACACCAGTTATATTTAAAATTTCTCCAAAGTTACCATCAAATAGTTCTCTTCTTTCCAATCTTTTTAATTTTCTATTTATTTCTTCATCTCTGAAATTTAAATTATCTTCAAATAGCGGAACTATTATCATGTCCGCATTCTCTATAGTTGTATCTTTAACCAAAAAATTATACATTTAAAACCTTCCTTTCATCATAAAATCCAAATTTTTCACTATTAATTTAATTATATCTAAATACATTTATTATTTTATTAAAACTCTATTAACTTTATTTTTTTATTTTTCAGACTTTGATTAACATCAATTATTCTTTGATTAGTAGAACCTTTAAACTTTAATCCGTCTATTTTCTTACTTATCTCAAACTTCCCATCAACCAAAACATCTATATTATTTAAAAGTTCCTCCCAGCCCTGTCTTTTATTAAGATTTTCTAATATATATTCAAAAGTATATCCAGTATAACACCAAATATTAAGACCTAGCTCTTTAATTTTCTTCGCCATATATGCAAACTTATCTGCCTGCTCAAATGGATCTCCTCCGCTAAATGTAACCCCGTTTATCATAGGATTATTTTTCAAATCATCAATTAGTAACTCTATATCCCTTTCCTCTCCTCCTAAGAAATCATGAGTATCTTCATTAAAACACCCCAAACAATTGTGCTTGCATCCTTGAGAAAAAAACACCCTTCTCATTCCTGGGCCATTTACTAAACTTTCATAAGCAATTCCAGCAAGTCTTATCTTGTTCATATTTATCACTCCAGCCTTTAATAATATTTAAATTTAAGTACACTATGATTTAAATACAAAAATACTTCTTAATTTTATAAAAACTATTGATATACTTTACAACTAATAATATAAATTTTCTACTTAATCACAGTGTATTTTATAATTTTTTATCATATTTTTTGATTAAAAATAGTATAATATGGATAATATTATACTATAACCACATTGTTAGGGGGATTTAATATGGAAATCAAAAGTATAATTAATGAAACTTCAGATGAATTATTTTATGAATTAGAACATCATCTATTATATGATAAAAAACCGTCAATATATTTAATGGAAACGTTTCTTAATAGCAATAATGACACTTGCTATAATTTAATAAATACCCTATGTAATTTAAAAAAAGTTAAAAAAAACTCAATGCTTGATAACGAAGAAGATGCATTAACACACACTTTATATGTAATTGACCAAGCAGCTAAATATAAAGATTTGGCTCATAACAAAAAGGCATTTATGTTTGCTGCACTTCTCCATGATATAGGAAAAACAAAAACAACTGTATTAAATAACGACGATAATATTATATATATATACCCTCATCATGATTTAGTCGGGGGAGAAATGGCTCGTAGAATTCTAAGAACCTATATAAATAATATAACCCTTAGAGATAATATTGTTTCTTTAATAAAATATCACATGACACACTTCTATATTTTAAATAGAATAAAAACTAATAAAGTTTTAAACATGATAGAAAATACAGACATACATGATGTAGCTCTACTTTCATTATGTGATAGACTTGGAGAAAAAAATCTTTCCAAAGAAGACAAAGAAACAATACTTAATGATATAAATAAATTTTTAAATATAATGTCTTCTAAGACAGGATTACACTATGATAATTTCTCTATAAATTTCTAATTAATATTTACTAATAATTTTAAATTTAAAACAAAATAAGAAATATCAAATTTATCGATATTTCTTATTTATATTAACTCTCATAAAGTATAAGTATTTTAAAAAAATAAATAATATTCTTCATTAAGCTTAATATTTAAATTTAAGCATTTAAATAATCTATATCTTATATGCTTTATGATTATCTCCAACATGTGAAACTCTATCTTTCCTTTCTGCACTCTTACCTGGGCCAAATCTTTCATCTAGACTTAGGTATCCTGTAACCCTTGAAATTCCTTGTATATCACTTGAACCACAATTTACACATGCTAACTCATTGCTATGAAGATACGTACCACAACACTTACAATATCTTATATGAAAATTTATCCCTAAGTAACTTATATTTGTGTGTTTGTAAGCATAGTTTAATATATTCATTATAGTTTCGCCATCTGGACAATCGTCTACTTCTAAATAACTTATATGCCCTGCATTACAAATCTTATGATATGGAGCTTCTATTTCTATTTTATTTTTTATTGATATTGGATAATAAACAGGCACATGATAACTGTTTGTATAATAATCTTTATCTGTTACATCTTTGATTTTTCCAAAAGCTCTTTTATCGTGTTTTATAAACTTACCTGATAATCCTTCAGCAGGAGTTGCATAACAGCTCCAATTTAACTGTGTCTCCTCAGTTACTCTATCAGTATATTGCCTTATATATGATATTATTTTTAGACCTAATTCCCTAGACTTTTCGCTCTCTCCATGATGTTTTCCAGTTAAAGCGATTAAAGCTTCCGCAAGACCTATAAATCCAATTCCCCAAGTTCCTTGCTTTAAAACTGGTTCAATGGAATCCTCTTGATTTAATCCCTCTGACCCTCTCATAAGTCCTTGACCAGCTACAAAAGGCAAATCTTTAACTTTAAGTTTTTTCAAAACATCATATCTATGCAATAAAGCTTCTTTACATGTTTCTAGCCTTTCATGCAAAATTCTAAAGAATTTTTCCTCACTTCCCTTTGCTAATATACCAATCCTAGGTAAATTTATTGTCACTGGCGCAATATTTCCTCTACCTGCACAGCCAGGTTCACCATTTACATTACTCATCAAATAAGTTCTGCATCCCATTGTAGCTGGTTTATATCCTCTTTCATAATACTCTTTGTTAAAATCAGCATCTATGTTCATAAATGTAGGATTCATTCTCTTTGCAGCTACCCTACACGCAAGTTCATAAAGGTAAAAATAAGGATCATCAACCTCTCTATTTACCCCCTCTTTTACCCTAAATATTATATTAGGGAATATGGGCTGTTCTCCCTTTCCTAAACCTTTTTCGTACTCTTTCAAAAAAATCTCACAAACTAAAGCAGCATCATTGGAATCTGGTAATCCTAAATTTACTGAACTAAATGGTACTTGTGAGCCTGCTCTTGAATGCATTGTATTTAAATTATATATAATTCCTTGCATTGCTTGATGTATTCTTGCTCTTAACTTTTTCTCTGTAAGTTTCTCTATTTTATCTGATGCTACGCCTAGTTCTTCATACTCTTTTCTAATTTCTTCTCTAGTTGGATGAACAAATATACTTATGTCATTATCAAAATCTGGATGCGATTGCCCTCCAAACATATCATTTTGGCTAGATTGCAACAAAATACAAGATAATTCAGCAGCACTTTCTATTCTTTTTGGAGTATTTATTGTTCCATATCCTGTATTAAATCCTCTTTCCAAAACCATTCTTGTAGGTATATGAAGGCAGTTAGTAGTTAAATTATAACTATCTAAATCATGATAATATATATCACCATTTTCATGAGCTTTCGCTAAATGCTTTGGCATTATAGATAAATTATGCCATTTATTAGATTCTGAAGCTATTCTTAAAAGTTTTGATGAAAAGTTATTTCCAACATTAGCATTATCTCTATCAGTTTCTACTCCTATTTTACTTATTGCCCTCATCAAATCAGATTTTATTTCCCTAACCCTAGTTCTCTCTGCTCTATAATTTGAATAAGCCATAGATATATTTTTTAATCCACTATCATTTAATGCCTTTTGTACCAAATTTTGAATTTCCTCTACTGATACATGACTTTTACCAGACATTTCTATATAATTTAGTACCTTTTGAATTATTCCTAAAACTTGACTCTCAGATATATCATATCCTATTTCTTGAGCCGTTCTTTTTATAGCATTACTTATTTTATCGGTATTGAATCTTGCATCTCTACCGTCTCTTTTCACAACATGTAGCATTACAATTCCTCCACTCTACTATATATAGTACCGAGAATTTATTATACTCTACTATCATTTATGGTGCTAATTTTAAATTTTCCTTTAAATTAAACCTATATTATATAGGTCTTTTTTTCTTTCTTTTTTAACTTTTTCTAAAGATTTTCATATGTTGACATTTAAACTTTTGCGTATCCAGTTTTCAAATATCTTTATTATTTTATAATAATTGGTTAAAGAAAACCACATTAACTAGAATTTTAAATGAATCAATTAGTGAAAAATCCATCATTATATCAAGATTATTATATTAAAAATTAGATTGATTAATAATATATTTAAATATATAATATAAATAATAAAGAATATTATGTGCTAGGGGTGCCTAAATTTAGGCTGAGAAATGAATTTATTCATTAACCCTCAAAGACCTGATCTGGATAGTGCCAGCGTAGGAAAGCGTTTTTATAAACAAAAAAGGCGTACTTATCTTGCGATAATTACGCCTTTTTTGTTTATAAAAATAGGAATAATAAATTTCAAGGAGGACTTTTAAAATGATGTCTTTTCAAGAAATCCTAAACAAATTTGTTACGGGATTTTCTCAAATTTTTACAGGATTACCTTCAAATATTGGAACAATCCTAGCTAGTCCTATGACAATAGTTACTATAATTGGGCTTGCAGTAATAATTCTTGTACTATTAAAAGCTAGAAAAACAAAATTTGATGTAAGAATGATTACCACAATAGCTATCGCATTAGCTCTAAGTGTTGTTCTTAGTCTATTTAAAATTTATCAACTTCCTCAAGGTGGAAGCGTAACACTAGCTAGTATGGTTCCTATAATTTTAATAGCATATATTTATGGTCCAGGAGTTGGTATGCTTACAGGATTCATTTATGGATTACTTACTTTACTTATAAATCCATATATACTTCAACCTGTACAAGTTTTGTTTGATTATCCTCTTCCTTTTTTATGCTTAGGAATAGCAGGATTTTTTCCAAAAAAAAGATTACTCGGCGCTATAATCGCCATTTTCTTTAGATTTGTTTGTCATGTTATATCAGGAGTTGCCTTCTATGGAAGTTATGCTCCAGCTGGTATGTCACCTTTAGTATATTCAATAGTTTACAATGGCTCATTCTTACTACCAGATACTATAATTTGTCTAGTTGTTTTGTACTTTTTACCAATTGATAGGATAATCAAAAACGTAAATAAATATAAGCCAACCAAAACAAATACATAAAAATAAGGATATCTAAACTATCTTGTTTAGATATCCTTATTTTTATTTTAATATAAATCTTTAAATACTGATGTATACAACTCATTTTGTACTACATATTCTTCTGCTTTTCCATTTTCTAATGCTTCAGTAAAATCTAAGTTTATAGGTAACTCACCTAAAAGTTTTAAACCTAAATATTTAGCATGTTCCTCTGATGATTTTTTACTAAATACATTCATCCTTTCTCCACATTTACCACATAATATGTATGCCATATTTTCAACTACCCCTCTTACAGGAACTCCTAATTTTTCAGCCATTACAACAAGTTTTTTAACTATCATAGATACCATATCTTGAGGTGTTGAAACTATTATTATTTCTTTTAATGGGAAACTTTGCATTACTGTTAAAGTTATATCCCCAGTTCCTGGAGGCATATCTATTAAAAGATAATCTAAATCTCCCCAAACTGTATCTTGATACATTTGATTTAAAACTCCATTTATAACAGGGCCTCTCCATATAACAGGCTCATCTTCAACTTCTGTAATAAGATTTAATGATATCACTTTGATTCCTAAACCTGTTTCTACAGGAATAAATCTAACCCCTTCACCTTCTGGGTATATCTCAGCCCTTTTTTCATTTATTCCAAAAAATCTTGGCATTGAAGGACCAGTAATATCCGCATCTAATACACCAACTTTATAACCTTTTTTAGCTAACTGAGACGCTAACATTCCTGTTACAGTTGATTTACCAACTCCACCTTTACCACTTATAACTCCTACAATATTCTTTATATTTCCATATTTATTTTTTATTTTAGCGATTCCACTTCCGCATCCACTACCATTTTTAGCTGAAGCACAACTACTACTACTTGAACATGATGAACAACTACTACTCATTTTTATTCTCCTTTTTCTCTATTATTTACTTATTATATTTATGTCTAATAACATATAAAAATATTTCTAGTTCCATTAATCACTTTCATATGCTTAAAAGATAAAATAAAATGCAATTTATATGTACTTTTTAATTTATTTAGAACTAGCACTATTTTATATCTATATTTTATCTTAGCACTAGGATAAAGTTTGTCAAGTATAGTAAATTTCTCACTTACATTTTAAAATTCATATAAAAAAAATTGTATCTAACAGTATAAATAAAAATATAATTTTACATTTATCACTATTAAATACAATTCTTAAACACCTATAAATCAATACTCTTAAATTATAGTATATAAATTAAGTATTACTTTTGTTTAATTGGTAGCAGTATTGTTCTTTTTCAAAAACTTTTTAGAGCTATAAATCCAAATATATACTCCAAGTATTAATGTAAATATTGATATAAATTGTGATGTTGAAAGCATCCCAATATTTCCTCGAACATCATTTCTTAAAAATTCTATAATAAATCTACCTATGCTATAACATATAAGATACAACGAGAAAGTTTTTCCACTATCCTTCTTTTTCCTACTATATATAATAAGAAATATACCAAGTGTAAAATCAAAAATTGAAGAATATATTTGAGTCGGGTGAAGATGTACATGCGGAATTGCCAAACTATTCTCTGGGAAAACCACAAATAAAAAACTACTTGTTTCAGCCCCATAACAACATCCTGCTAAAAAACATCCTATTCTTCCAAATCCTTGAGCTATCGCAAGACATGGAACCACGAAATCAAATATTTCTAAAGTATTCCACTTGTTTTTCTTGCTATATAAAATAATAGATATCATCCCTCCAATTATTGCGCCATAAACAACAAAACCATATCCAAAGTTAGTAATGATAGCTGTTGGATTTTTTATAAAGTCATTAAGATTAGTTATTATAAATAACAGCTTCCCTCCTAAAATTCCTGACAATACAGTTCCTATTATCATATTGAATACTTTGTTTTCATCATAATTTCTCTTTTTCACATTAAAATTTAAAATCATAACTGCCACAATAATCCCAATTCCTATCATAAGGCCATAACTATATACTTTAAACCCAAATAAATTAAACAATACTAATTTCATAAATCCTCCATAACTATATAAGTTAAATCATATCTTTTTCATTTCTTATTATAGTTTTTTTATGGATTGTAATCAAATTATTATTATTGATTAAAACTTTTTATAATTATGTTATATATTGTATCATTGCTTTCTTTAAATTTATCATCTAACGAGCTAAATAGCACCTTTAAAATTCTATTATCATCTAATTTTTTATAATAAATCATATTTAAATATACTCGCCCTCCATCACCTTTTTCTTTGTAAACAACTTTATATATCTGTTCACCATCTATATCTTGAATTTCTTTGCTATAATAATTAGATTCATCAAAATCTATGCTTTGCTTATCTTTATCTATAAGTTCCTCTAAACTTTTAGAGTAATTTATTATTTGTATATACCCAAGTATACTCATATCATCACTTACAAAATTATTATTATATATTATATAGTTTCCTGGATATTGCTGTTCTTGAACATCCCATGTATCTGGTAAAGTATAATTTATAACTCCTTCTAATGCTGAATATGAACTCAATTCACCTATATTATAATTTTCTAATACAGCTCGTTCTATATTATCACTAAAAATATTCTTTCCTATAAAAAGCACTGTCATCAAAAATATTAATATTAGAGTTATTGATAGTTGCTTTTTATTCATCTTTGCTTCCTCTCCTTCCCCTCATTTAGTTAACTTTATATAAATATGTATATTCACAATATAACGAAAGAATTACTTTTTTATTTTGCACACTCCTTATAAAATACAGCAAAATAAAAGGCTATGTTTTAGTAAACTAATAAAACATAGCTATTTTAAATAAAACTATCAACTTTTAATTATTCTATCTACACAATAGGAACTAAAACCTTGGAAGCTTGAAAATCATAGAACATTATCCAATGTCCATCAACAGAATTTTTAAATTCTGGACACCATGTAACAAATCCAGTTTTTCCACCATAAGGTTGATCTTTTTTATCCTTGTATCCTGGGATAGCATACGTTACATATTTTACTACTCCATTTTCATCATACTTAAATCCAATCATAAAATATCCCTTCCTGCAAATATAAGGATAGTAATTTATCATCGGATAATATGCAACTGTATATTTGTTGTAATTTGACATATTGCATAAGACATCAAAGTTATCTACTTTAACTTTATACCATTTGCACTTTTTAACATCTTTTGCAAAACCTCTAGTATATTCAAAATCATCAACTACTGATGAAAAAAATTCTGCTGTTGAGCCTGTTAACTCAAATTCTTCTTCAACATCTTCAAAAACATCATCTCTAGTTTTCTCATCTTGCGTTGATTTACTTTGTTTAGTTTCTTCTTGCCACGCTCTGTATCCAGCATGCATAGTTCCTTGCTGAGGGGTTTCCATTTGAACACCTTGAGCGCTTTGAGTTCCTGTGACACCTTGACTTCCAGTGCTCCATTGAGTTACTGTACTTTGTCCTTGTTGCATACCTTGATCCTGTTGTGTTCCAGTAATCCCTTGAACACCATTTAACCCTGTAACACCATTTAGTCCTGTAATGCCCATGCTACTTTGAACTCCTGTAACACTCATACTACTTTGAATACCAGTAATTCCTTGGCTACTAACAGAATTTTGTTCACTTCCTTGAAGTTTTTCATAATATACATCTTCCTGTATATCACCTCTAGTCGTTTTCTCATTCATTACACCGTCTTCAACAATGTTATTATCTAATTTTATTACTTCAATTTCCCTTTGACTTTCTAATTCAGAATAACTTTCATCAGCTTCTCTCTCATAGTTTCCACCATTTATTCTAGCCTCAATAAGATTTTCATACTCATCAAATCTACTTTCATTTTCATTTATATCTTCATCTAAAATATCATCATTTACTTGTGCACTATTTAACTCCATATCTTCTGAAACATTTTCATCTAAAAGATTATCAATATTTTCTGTTCTTGTTTCACTATTTAATCTAATATCTGTATCTTCTCTTTCTATGCCTTGTTCAACAGTTCTTTGTTCGTTATTTTCTTTTTCAACTTTATTGTTTGTATTATGTTTCTCTTCATTTTTCTTACTACCATCATTCTTAGATTTCTTAATTAATCCATGCTTAGATAATATATTGTATACTTTCCAATTATCTTTTGGTTGTTGTCCATTTAAGAAACCACACATTAAATATATTACTTTTCCACCAATCTCCTTATATACAACAGCTCCTATTATCTTGTCATAACTGACATCTAAATTCCCTATGTTATTTGTGCCACATTCTAAAGATGCTTCAGCCTTACCTTGAGAGTTTATGTTCATTAATCCTAAATCTAAAATAAAATTTCCATCTTTTTTGCTACATACAAGAGCCATATGACACTTTTCATCTGCTGATTTTAAGTTTTGAGCATAAAATGCTATTTTACATTTTTCACCCTTTGCTTCAATTTTTGCATAACCTGACAGTGGTTTATCATTTGATATTGAATGGCCTCTTTCATCTTCTTGAAGTATTATAAAGCTTCTATATAATTTATTACTTGCCAAATTAATATCCCTCCATATAAATTTATCATTACATTTATATGAAGGGATATGCTAATTAAGAATAGTTTTTTTAATTTTAATTACTTATTTATATATTTGTATACAGCATCAGCTAAAGCCCCAAACTCATTAATGCTTAAAGTTTCACCACGTCTTTTAGGATCAATGCCTGCATCACTATATGCTTTCTCCATTTGTTCTTTTGAAAGACCTATATTCTTTGTAGCATTCCATAAAGTCTTTCTTCTCATATTAAAAGCACTCCTTATAATATCAAAGAATAGTTTTTCATCTTTAACATCTACTCGTGGTTTTTCTAATCTATCTAGCTTTATAACTATAGATTCAACCTTTGGTCTTGGCATAAAACAAGATGGAGCAACTGTCCTAATAATTGATGTATCACAAAAATACTGAACTAGAAGTGATAACGAACCATATTCCTTACAATTTGGCTTTGAGTTTATTCTCTCCGCAACTTCCTTTTGTATCATTATTGTAAGAGATTTAAATTTATAACCTCCATTTAAAAGATTAGCTATTATTGGAGTTGTAACATAGTAAGGAAGATTAGCAACAAGCTTTACACTCTTTTCATCACCTATTATTTCATTAAAGTCTACTTTTAAAGCATCTTTATGTATAAGTTGAAAATTAGGATTATCTCCAAGCTCTTCCATAAGAATCGGTATAAGATCACTATCTAATTCTATTGAAACAACCCTTTTTGCTTTCTTTAAAAGTTGTACAGTTAGTGTTCCAACTCCTGGACCTATTTCGATAATTAAATCATCACTACAAACATTAGCACCATCTACAATATCAGTTAAAACTGTATCATCTATTAAGAAGTTTTGCCCTAAGCTTTTTGAAAACCTAAAATTATATTTTTCTACTAATTCTTTAGTTTTTACATCTTTTATATCCATTAAAATCTCCTATATCATATTTTCTATCTTTTCTATGGCTTTAATAAATTCTTCCTTACTTATCCCATAATTATTTAATCTTGATAACATTTGATTTGCATTACCATAACCTATTCTAAGCTCTTTTCCTATAAGCTCACGTCTAATTTTAGCTTTTGGATCTCCTGACAATTTAAAATAAACTAAATCTGAAATTGTAAACTCTTCTCTCTTTTCTTCTAGAGTTATTTTAGCTTCCTCTAAAGCTTTTATTATAGCTTCAGGTTCTGCATTTTCAACACCTATGTTGTCTCCCTTTGTTCCTTCTGCTCTGCTTATATATGCATGCTTTATACCAGGAACTCTTTTTGATATTATACTTCTTATTTTTTCTCCTGCAAAATCTGGATCAGTTAAAACTATAACGCCCTTTCTCTTTTGAGCTTCTTTAATTCTATCAATAACCTTTTTATTTATACCAAATCCACCAGTTGCTATCATTTCTGCATCTATTGCTCTTTTTACGGCTGTAATATCATCTCTGCCCTCTACAACTATCACTTCTTTTATCAAGATTTACACGCCCTTTCTTCTTTTTGGTTAACCATCATATATTACACTATATCTATTTTATATCTTCTTTTTGTATTTTCAAGAAGTATGTCTTGTATTTCTTCTCTACCTAATCCTCTTATTTCACATATTTTTTCTATTATATATTGTATATAATCTGATTGATTTCTCTTCCCCCTATTAGGTGTAGGTGCCATATAAGGACAATCTGTTTCAACTAACATTCTATCTAACGGAATACTTTCACAAACTTCTACTAATTTTTTTGCATTTTTAAAAGTTAAAACTCCTGTAAACCCTATATAATATCCAAGTGATATACACTCTTTAGCAAATTCAACAGATCCTGAAAAACAATGGATAGTTCCATTAACTTTTGGAAACTCTTTTAATATATCTAAAGTATCTTTATGCGCATCTCTATCATGAATTACAACTGGCAAATCTAATTCCTGAGCCAATTTCATCTGTTTTCTAAAAGCTTCTTTTTGAATCTCTCTTGATGGATTTTCTTCGTAATAATAGTCAAGACCAATTTCACCAATTGCTTTTACTTTTTTATTTTGACTCAGTTCTTTTAATTTTTCTATAACTTCATCCGTAACCTTATCAGCATAGCTTGGATGTATACCAACTGATGCATAAAACATATCATTTTCATTCGCAAGTTTTACCGAATCTATGCATCCTTCTAAAGAAGCACCAGCATTTAAAACCCCAATAACTCCATTTTTTTGTATTTCTTCAATTACACTTTCTCTATCCTCATTAAATTTTTCATCATCATAATGAGCATGAGTATCAAAAATTCTATATTTCATAAAAACTCCTTTACATTTATATTAGATTTTAGTGTTACACTAACCTTATAATAATCTTAATAGTTAATATTAACAAACTTCATCATATACTATTATTGATTTTATATAAGAGTAAAAGAATTTACAAGCATCATCCACTTTACTATTTAACTATAAAGCCTTGATAAAAGCGGAGACAACAAACCTAAAAATGCCCCAAGAAGTGCACCAAGCCAAGTTATTGCTTCCAATTCCCTTCTAGCTATTTTCACTATTAACTTTTCTGCATAACTTACATCAAATGAATTTATCTGTTCTTCTATTAACCCTGAAATATCTATTAATTCAACAACTTTATGTGCATCTTTTTCAATAAAATCATTGTAATATTTACTAATTATATTCCACACAAAATTAAACATTTCTTCTTCATTATCAAAGATATCTTTTACTCTTAAATCTAACAAATATCCTATTAAATTATTTACAATACCTTCACTTAAATCTTTAAATTCCTCTTTTTTTACTAACTTTTTTATACTAGAATCTAAAAATTCTTTTAAATGTTGCTTATAGTTCTCATCTACTTTCAAAATAATAGTTTCATAAGAATCTATATTTTCCATGTATTTTTCAAACTTTTCTATACACATCAATATATTTTCATCACTTAACAATTTATTATTTAGTAAATCAGAAATATTTTTACAAATATTATTAAAATCATCCTCTGATAATGACCTTATTATCTCCTCTATCTTAGTATCCTTTAAATTATTTAACATAGAAATAATGTAATTACATACAATTATCTTATTTTCTTCTACTAATAAATACCCTTTAACCGAATTAAATAACTTTTCATAAAGACTATCAATACTCATAAACATGGTTACCATAGATGGCAATATTGCCCCTATTATGTCTTTTATTTTACTCGAAAAAATTTCACCCTCTAAAGCCTTTATTAAATTCTCACAAATTATATCTTTTTGATTGTATATAAGCTCCTCAATACCTTTCGATATTTCATCTGGTATAATATCATTCAAAATTTTTTCTTCTTGTATAAAATTTAAAGTTTTTTCACTTATCATGTTTACTATTTTTTTATCTAATATTTTATTAGATTTTTGCTTTGCATTTAACTCTAATAAACTATCTTTGAATTTTTTACTTTTAATCAATTTTATAATTAACTGAGGTTTTTCTTTTACTCTCTCCAAAATACAATTAAAAATATTACTAGAAATTATTACATTTATTTCCTTGTTATTGATTATTTTCTCTAAACTTGTATACGCTTTTTTTCTTAATTTTTCTTCCATAAAAGCATTATTAGCTTCTAAATTTTTCATAACTTCATTTACACTAAAATTTTCATCAAAAGCTTTATGAACTTTTGTATCTACCATATTTTTTAAACCAAATAAAATCTTTTCATTATTTAAAGATTGAGCAATTACCTCATTTGTAAGAATATGTTCACTTACTGTTTCACCTATACTTTTTGCAATTCTCTTCTTTTCTTTAGGTATTAATCCTGGTGTAAAAGGAATTCTTATACCAAATACTCTTTTCTCATTATGAGGTTTAAAAAGCATTTTTATAGCTAACCAATTTGTTATATAACCTATAACAGCTCCAACTAATGCAGATATTAAATAAATCTTCATCGACATTTTACCTCCTATTACTACATTTTTCTTGTAATATAAATAATTTTTTATGATTTTGACACTAAATTGACACATACAACTAGTATTATAATAATTTTAACGTAGCTAAAACACTAATTTAATTTTACCCCTTAAATTAGCCCTTGAGGAATTTGTCCCCCTTACACAAATTTCAAGGGCTATTTGTTTTATCTTTTTTTCATTTTTAATTTTTCAAATTCATTTATAGCTACTTTTCTGTTTATTCTCTCAAATAAAAAATCAACTCTTTTAACCTTTATATTCTTTACTTCTTTAAACTCCCATAAAACATTATCATTCCCCATAAAATCCCTAATACATTCACAAGTAAACGGCATTATTGGATTTAAAATATTGCTTAATGCTATAACTATTTGAGCATAGGTATATAAAAGATTTTCACACTTTTTCCTATCCTTATCAATTAAAAGCCACGGCTTTTCCTTATCAAAATATTCATTAGCAATTGCTATTATTTTAAACACATATTTTAAAGCCTCTCTAAAAGAACCTTCCTCAAATTTTCGCCCAACATACTCATAAACTTTTTCTAAAACCCCCATCCATCTTTTATCCATTTCACAATTTTCAAGACTTCCATTTAAATTTTTATTTATAAATACTAAAGTTCTATTTACAAAATTTCCAAAACAACCTAATAACTCATTATTATTAGCATTTATAAAATCTTTCCATGTAAAATCTGAATTTTTAACTTCTGGTCCTCTACTTATTAAATAATATCTAATTAAATCTATATTAAATCTTTCTATCATATAAGGAACCCAAAGAACCCAATTTTTATTAGTTGAAAATGTCTTTCCTTCTAAATTTAAATACTGTGATGACAACATTCTTATATTGCATTTATCAATCCCAAGACCAAATAATATAGCAGGAAATACAGTTGTATGAAAAGGTATATTTTCTTTTCCATGCAATAAGTATACTCTACTATTTGCATCATTCCAATACTCTTTAAAATCTTCTCCCATATCATCTATATAATTCATAGATGTCGTAAGATAAGACATTAATGCATCTATCCAAACATAAATCTTTTTATCTTCATACCCTTTAATAGGTGCATTAATTCCTAAATCTATATCTCTAGTTATAATTCTATCCCTTAATCCACCATCTAAATACCTTCTCGTAATATTTATAGCATCACTTCTCCAAGTATTATTATCGTCTATTAAATTTTTAATATTTTCTTCAAAACTTGATAATTTAAAAAATAAATGCTTAGATGATGCTTCTACTACTTCACCTTGACAAACCTTACATTTTCCATCTTCTAAATCTTCCTCTTCTAAAAGCTCTAAACAGTTTTCACAATAATATTTTTGAACCTCTTTTTCGTAAATATATCCTTTTTCATAAAGTTCTATTATAAATTTTTTTACGCCCTCTCTATGATTAAACGTATCTGTTCTCGAAAATATATCGTAAGAAAAACCAAGTTTATTAAAACATCTAATAAATTCTCTATGATAAAAGTCACTAATCTCTTTTGGAGTTTTATTTTCTTCCTTTGCCTTTTTTAAAACTGGAGCACCATGGCAATCTGAACCTGATAAGAATATTACTTCATCTCCTTTTGCCCTATGATATCTAGCTAAAACATCTCCAGGAAGCCACGATGCAATTCTTCCTATATGAAGTGAACCATTTGCATAAGGCCATGCATTTGCTATTAATACTTTCAAATTTATTCCCTCCTATAATAAAAAGGTCTAGAAAGCAATAAATTAACCTTCTAGAACCTTAAATTTTATAACTCTAAATATCAAATTATATTTTAATTACTACATTATTAATTATAAATATAATAAAACAATCTAATTAATTATCTAACTTGACTACCTGTTGGAAGTTCACCTGGATTTACAAGTGTCAATAATGAATCATCTGAAGTTGATGCTGCAAGAATCATTCCTTGTGATAATTCTCCTCTTAACTTAACTGGCTTTAAGTTAGCAACTAAAACCACATATTTACCCACTAAATCTTCTGGTTTATAATGCATTGCTATACCTGAAACTACTTGTCTTGTTTCGCCACCTAAATCGACTTTAAGTTTTAAAAGCTTTTTAGCCTTTTTAATCGGTTCACATTCTAAAACCTTAACAACTCTTAAATCTATTTTTTCAAAATCTTCTATAGTTATTTCTTCTTTTATAGGATTTTTAACTATTTCTTCATTAGCAGCCTTTACAGGGGCTGGTTTTAAAGCCTCAAGTTGTTTAAGCTTTTCTTCAACATCTATTCTTGGGAATATAACATCTCCTTTAACCACATGACCTCCTGCTTTTGTTCCATCAAAAGAAGCCAAGCTATTCCAAGTAGTTAATTCTGTATTTAATTGAGCATTCATTTTTTCACTTGTTTCTGTTAAAAATGGAGTCATTAAAACTGATATAAATCTTAATGATTCTAAAAGATTATATAAAACTGTTCCAAGTCTATCTCTTTTTTCATCGTCCTTAGCAAGTATCCATGGAGTTGTTTCATCAATGTATTTATTCGCTCTGCCTATAAGAGTCCAAATTTCCTCTAAAGCTTCTGGAATTCTTAATTCATCCATAGCCTTTTCTACCTTTTTAGGAGTATCTAAAGCTAGATTTATTAATTCATCATCAATATTTTCCTTGCAAGTTGGTGCTTGAATAACTCCATCAAAATACTTATCAACCATAGCTATAGTTCTTGATAAAAGGTTTCCTAAATCATTAGCTAAATCCGAATTTACTTTCTTTATAAATATTTCATTATTAAATAATCCATCAGAGCCAAATGGTATTTCTTTTAAAAGATAGTATCTTACTGGATCAACTCCAAATTCATTAACTAAAACTACCGGATCAACAACATTTCCTTTTGACTTTGACATTTTACCACCATCAACAAGTAACCATCCATGACCAAATACTTGTTTTGGAAGTTCTAATCCTAAAGCCATAAGCATTATTGGCCAATAAATTGTGTGAAATCTTAATATATCTTTTCCTATTAAATGAAGATCTGCTGGCCAGAATTTTTTGTAAAGTTCATCATTTTCTTGACCATATCCTAAAGCTGTTATATAGTTTGTTAAAGCATCTATCCAAACATAAACAACATGTTTTTCATCAAAACTTACAGGAACTCCCCAAGTGAAACTTGTTCTTGATACACAAAGGTCTTGAAGACCTGGTTTTAAGAAGTTATTAAGCATTTCATTTTTTCTTGATTCTGGTTGAATAAAATGTGGATTTTCCTCTATATATTTAATAAGTCTATCAGCATATTTGCTCATTCTGAAAAAATAAGCCTCTTCTTTTGCAGTTTCAACTGGTCTTCCACAGTCAGGACACTTTCCATCTACCAATTGAGTTTCTGTCCAAAATGATTCACAAGGTGTACAATATAACCCTTCATAAGAACTCTTATATATATCTCCTTGATCATATAATTTTTTAAATATATCTTGAACAGCCTTCACATGATAGTCATCAGTTGTTCTTATGAATTTATCATAACTTACGTTCATCATTTTCCATAAGTCTTTTATTCCTGCAACTATTTCATCTACGTGTTCTTTTGGAGTTATTCCTTTTTCATTAGCTATTCTTTCTATTTTTTGACCATGCTCATCACTACCTGTTAAAAACATAACCTCATGACCTGTTAATCTCTTAAATCTAGCTAAAGCATCAGCAGCTACTGTTGTATAAGTATTTCCAATATGAAGCTTTGTTGATGGGTAATAAATTGGTGTTGTTATATAATATGGTTTTTTCATCATATTTTATCCTCCCTAAATTTATATCATATTCTAGTATTTACATTGTTTAATAAAATAAATCAAAACTTAATCCTATAATCATTCAAATATAGAAAAACTAATATTAAAAAATCCCTATGGAAATACCATAGAGACGTTATTCACGCGTTACCACTCTAATTTATACCTATGTCACCATAGATACCTTAATAAGTAGAATAAAAAAATTACTTAGCAATATAACGGTTGCTACCGTACTTTCCTTAGAATAATATTCCTCAAAAAATCTGCTCAAAGGCCATATTCACAAAATCTCAAGTCTCTGGCTTTCACCTTTTTCCAGCTCTCTTTTGCACTCTCAACCTTGCTACTCTTCTCATCATAGCATTTACCCTCTTATCATATGATAAAATGTAAAAAGTGTCAATTGATTTAAAGCTTTTAACACAAAAAACTACCCTAATTCTAAAATTAAGGTAGTCTTGCTATATTCTAAAACCCTCTTTTTTTACTTATTGCTAAAGTCTTTATCTTAAGTTTATCATTTATTTATAATTTTTATGCTTCAATACTTTTAGCACTTATTTTTTCATTATCTTCTAGTTCAATCTTTTTACTAATCATAAATGTTATTGCTATAAGCGCAATTATAGCAACAGGTAGTATAATCCAAATACTTACACCAAAACCAGCAGGTATATATCCAAATATTATCGTTATAGCCCCAACAAATAACGAATACCATATTTGAGTTCTTACATGCTCTATATGATCACAACCAGCCCCAGTTGATGATAATATAGTTGTATCTGATATAGGTGAGCAATGATCCCCAAAAATCGCTCCTGTTAAAACGCCTGATATACAAGCAACTATAAAACTCATATCAGGGTTTATTGCATATGCTAAAGGCACCGCAAGAGGCATAAGTATACCCATTGTTCCATAAGCTGTTCCTGTTGCGAAAGCTATTATAGAACCTAATATAAATATTATTGATGGAAGTAAAAATTTTGGTATTGCAAACTGCAAAACAGAAACTAAATAAGCAGCAGTTCCAAGTTCCTTTATTACAGAGCTTAATGACCAAGCTAAAACCAATATAACTCCTGTTATAAGAAGTCCCTTCATTCCTTCAATCCAAGTTTCTATTGCTTCTGATATAGTAAAAATCTTTTTACAAACTGACATTATTATAGCAACTAAACTTGCAAGAAGCGCTCCTTGAAATAAAACTACTGATGCATCAGCATTTGAAAAAGCTTCTTGAATGGCACTAAAACTAAATGGTGCATTTATAAAAACTTCTTTTGCCACAACATCTGCTCCATTCATTACAGAAGAATATCCACTATAATAAAAACCTATAAGTGATGAGAATACTAAAGTTCCTATTGGAATTATTGCATTCCATATACTAAGTTTTACACCTTCCTTTGGTTCAAGTTCATTATGCGTTTTTTCTATTTTTTCAACCCTCTCTAAAAGTGCTTCCCTCTTTATGGCTTTCCTAGCCTTTTTTTCTGCACTTAACATAGGACCAAATTCTCTCAAAGTTATTGCTGTAATAAATACAAAAACTAAAATTAATATATTGTAAAATCTATACGGTATTGTTTGAAGGAATACACTAAATCCATCCACATTTATTCCTATACTTGAAAAAGCATCTCCAATAAGCCCAATTTCAAGCCCAATCCAAGTAGATATAATTGCAAGACCTGCAATTGGTGCTGCTGTTGCATCTATTATAAAAGCTAATTTTGCTCTTGAAATTCCAAGCTTATCTGTAACAGGTCTCATAATAGGCCCAACAATTAAAGCATTAGCATAATCATCAAAAAATACCGCAAGTCCTAAAAGCCAAGTTGTAAGTTGAACACTTTTAACTGTTTTAGCCTTTCTAGCTAAAGCCTCTGCAATAGCCTTTGCTCCACCCATTTTAGCAACTAAATGTATTACACCTCCAATTACTAAAACTTGAAGAATTATTCCTGCATTCCAAGGATCTGATAATACCTCTAAAGCCCTATAAGTAAAATCTATAGCCCCTTGAAAAATTGCAGAAAATATATTAAATCCATTTAAGTTTAATATTACACATCCCGAAAATGTCCCCAAAAATAAAGATACTATTACATTTCTTGTTATAAATGCTAATACTATCGAAACAAGAGGAGGTAATATTGTCATTGCCCCAAAACTTAAAGAACCTGTATCTACATCTCCATTAGAAGCAAAAACTACTGTTGAACAAAGCATCGAAAATATAAATATAGATAAAAATATTTGTAACGAAGTTTTCTTTTTCACTATTTAATTTTCCCCCTTTATTATGCGAATAATAACTTAAGGCAACTTTTCCCCTAAAACAAAATAAAAAGACCTTGAGTTTATCACCCAAGGTCTATAAATACGCTTTTAAATAAAACAAAATAACTTCATTTTATAAATAAACTTATAGTTTATAAAATTTAGATGATAGCTCTCCACAAATTTTTTGTGACAGTGATATATATATTTTATATACCCCCAGCATCTAGCATTAAAGCTTTAGCTAAACACTTCGGCGATTATTCCTTTCATTAAACCTCATTTGCTTAACATAAAAGTTTAAATACTTTTAATAACCGCACCTCTACCTTAATTTAAATTATTCACTTTTTATATTATTATATATACACTATTTATAATCAATATGCAAGAATTAATTTCCTTATTTATATATTAGCCATAAAATTTTCTATTTCATCAACAGTTTTTATACAATCTTTTGTTAAAACTACAGGTCCATCCTTAGTTATAAGAACATCATCTTCTATTCTTATACCAATTCTCTCTTCTTCAATATAAATTCCAGGCTCAACAGTAAACACCATACCTTCTTTTAATTCTCCCCATCTTTCTCCAACATCATGTGTATCAAGACCTAAACTATGTCCTATAGAATGGAAATAATACTTTCTAAAATCTTTTTTATCATCTATTAATCCTAACCTTATACAAGCCTCTGCAATTAAATCGTTAGCCTTATCATTTATTTCTCTAAAAGTTACACCTACAACTAACATCTTTGAAATCTCTTCATTTACTTTTAATACTTCCTCATAAACCTCTTTTTGTCTAGCTGTAAATTTACCATTGATAGGGAAAGTTCTTGAAATATCTCCATTATAATAATTAAATTGAGCACCTAAATCAAAAAGAATTAATTCTCCATCCTTAAGTTCACTATTATTATCTACATAATGAAGAACAGTAGCATTTTTACCTGAAGCCGCTATTGTGTTAAAAGCAAAATCAGTTACACCACTTTGTTTTAAAGTAAAATCAAAATATGCTTCTAATTCATATTCTTTCATCCCCGGTTTACAATTTTTCATTAATACCTCTACACCTTTTGTAGTTATATCAATAGCTTTTTGCATTTCTTCTATTTCTTCTTTTGATTTAATTTTTCTAAGATTAGCTATTTCATTATAAACATTTTTAACTATAATATCTGCATATTTCTTTTTTAACTTCTTAGCGAAACTTTGAGGATATCTAAGTTCCTCATCAAATCCTCTTCTTTCTAAATCTAAGTACACATTTTTTATATCTCCACTTATTAAAAGATTGTTTATATCTGCGTAAAAATTATCTAAATATTTAATGTCTTCTATTCCTGAAATCTCTCTTGCTTCATAATCTCTTATAGTTTTACCAGTCCATTTTTCTTGAATTTCATCTGGTCTTAAAACATATAAAGTTTCAAAAAGTTCATCATTTTGTTTTTGCATAACCAAAATATGATGTTCTTCATTTACACCTGTTAAATAATAAAAATTTCTATTTGGCGTAAATTTATATTTTTCATCTGCACTTTTAAAAAATGCCTCTCCAGCAAACAATATCACCAATGAATTATTTTCTAAAAGATTAGCTAAATTATCTCTATTTTTTATAAATACTTCTTTTTTCATAACCCTTCCCTACTTTCCAAATTCTTTACTTACTATATCTATTATTTTAACACAAAGAAAAACTTTATTCAGTTAAGTTTTATTTGCTTAAAAATTGGTAATAATAATTAATAATATACTAAATTTACATTATTTATTATTTATTTTTATTTATTGTTACTTGTTTTCAAATTAATTACTTTATAAAGTAAACATTAACAATTTTAATTTTATTAATGTAATAAATTACTATTAATTTATTTAATGGTATAATGCTATTCGTGTTCACATTTTGTTTACATATTTAATTATAAAACTTTAAGGAGGCCTTTAATATGGCAAAAAAAGCAATAGCTGAATTTATAGGTACTTTTGTTTTAGTATTTATAGGTACTGGAGCTGCTATACTTGGTGGTGGAACAACCGGAATTGGCATTTTAGGAATTGCTGCTGCCTTTGGTTTAGCACTTATGATAATGTGTTATGCTATAGGAAATATTTCTGGTTGCCATATAAATCCTGCAGTATCTGTGGCTATGTTTATTAACAAAAGAATATCTCTCCATCAATTTATATCTTACATAATAGCTCAAATTTTAGGAGCAATACTTGCTTCATCTATGTTATTTATAATTTTAAAATCAGGTCATATGCCCGTAACAAACTTAGGACAAAATAGTTTTGGTCATTTTGGTGCTGGTGGTGCTTTTTTAACTGAATTTATATTAACATTTATATTTATTCTAGTTATATTAGTAGTAACTAGTAAAAAGGGAAATGGTGGTCTTGTTACAGGTATTGTTATTGGACTTTCATTAACTACTATTCATTTAGTAGGTATACCAGTAACAGGAATGTCTGCAAATCCAGCTCGTAGCATTGGACCTGCTCTATTAGTAGGTGGACTTGCTATTAAACAATTATGGTTGTTTATCCTTGCACCAATTTGCGGTGGAATTTTATCTGCTATAATTGGTAGATTTATTTTAGATACCGAAAAATAAATATTTATAAACAATAAAAAACTATGCTGAAGAAATATCAGCATAGTTTTATTATTTTTATATATTATCTATTCATTAAACTCTTTCGTTATTTCCTTCATAAGCGTTTATATACATTTCTTTTAATTCGCTCATTAATGGATATCTTGGGTTAGCTCCTGTACATTGATCGTCAAAAGCTGCTTCTGCCATTTTATCTAAACTTCTCATAAAGTCTGTTTCGTTAACTCCACATTCTTTTACTGTCATTGGAAGATTTACTTGTTTCTTAAGTTCATCTATAGCTTTTATTAATCTTTCTACTTTTTCATCTTCAGTTCTTCCACCAAGATTTAAATATTCAGCAACTTTTGCATATCTCCATTTAGCATTTGGATATTTATATTGTGGGAATATTGCTTGTTTTGTTGGCTTATCAGCAGCGTTGAATCTTATAACATGGTCTATTAATACTCCATTAGCTACACCATGTGCTATGTGATGTTCTGCTCCTAACTTATGAGCCATTGAGTGGCAAATTCCTAAGAATGCATTTGCAAATGCCATTCCTGCCATTGTTGCAGCATGAGCCATTTTTTCTCTTGCTTTAATGTTTGTTGTTCCTTCATTGTATGCTTGAGGAAGATACTTAAATACTAATCTTATTGCTTCTAAAGCTAATCCATTAGTAAATTCTGATGCCATAACTGAAACATAAGCTTCAAGTGCATGAACTAATGCATCTATACCTGATGACGCTGTCAATCCTTTTGGCATATTCATCATAAGTTCTGCATCAACTATTGCCATATTTGGCATTAACTCAAAGTCAGCTAGTGGATATTTAACACCAGTTTTTTCATCAGTTATAACTGCAAATGGAGTAACTTCTGAACCAGTACCAGCTGATGTTGGTATTGAAACCATCATTGCTTTTTCACCCATTTTAGGGAATGGATATATTCTCTTTGAAATGTCCATGAATGTCATAGCTAAATCATGGAAATTAGCTTCTGGATGTTCATATAATACCCACATAATCTTAGCAGCATCCATTGGTGAGCCTCCACCTAATGCTATAATTACATCTGGGTTATAAGTTCTCATAAGTTCAGCACCTTTTTTAGCTGAGCCTAATGTTGGATTTGGTTCAACATCTGAGAATACTCTAAAATCTATTTCATTTTCTTCTAATATTTTTGTTATTTTATCAACATATCCAAGTTCAGATAACATATTATCTGTTACTATAAATGCTTTTTTCTTTTTCATGGCAGCAAGTTGTGGTAAAGCCATAACTAGTGAACCAAATTTATAATATACTTGTTGAGGTGCTTTAAATAGAAGCATATTTTCTCTCCTTTCAGCAACGCTTTTTACGTTAATTAAATGTTTAGGTCCTACGTTTTCTGAAACTGAATTTCCTCCCCATGAACCACAACCAAGAGTTAAAGATGGCGCTATCTTAAAGTTGTAGATATCTCCTATTCCACCTTGGCTTGATGGCATATTTATTATTGTTCTACCAGTTTTCATAGCAGCCCCGAATTTAGCAACTCTATCTTTTGATATTTGTGTATTTGTATATAAAGATGAAGTATGACCAAATCCTCCAAGTTCAACTAATCTTTCTGCCTTAGCTAAAGCTTCCTCAAATGTTTTTACTCTATACATTCCAAGTACTGGAGATAATTTTTCATGAGAGAATTCTTCTTCAAGTTCAACTGATTCAACTTCCCCAATTAATACCTTAGCATCTTCTGGAACATTAACCCCTGCTAATTGTGCTATCTTAAATGCTGATTGACCAACTATATCTGCATTTAATCTTCCGTTCTTAACTATTGTTTTTCTTACTTTATCTATTTCATCGCCCTTTAAGAAATAAGCTCCTCTTGCAATAAACTCTTTTCTAACTTCATTATAAATAGAATCCATAACAATTACTTCTTGTTCAGAAGCACAAATAACTCCATTATCAAAAGTTTTAGACATTAATATTGAACTTACTGCCATTTTTATATGAGCTGTATCATCAATTATTGCTGGTGTATTACCTGCTCCAACTCCGATTGCTGGTTTTCCTGATGAGTATGCAGCCTTAACCATTCCAGGGCCTCCAGTTGCTAATGTTATATCACATTCTGACATTACCTTTTGGCTTAATTCTAATGATGGTTCATCAATCCAACCTATTATGTTTTTAGGTGCTCCAGCTTTAACAGCAGCTTCTAAAACTATTCTTGCAGCTTCAATTGTTGCATGCTTAGCTCTTGGGTGTGGTGAGAAAATTATACCATTTCTAGTTTTTAAACATATAAGAGCCTTAAATATTGCAGTTGATGTTGGGTTTGTAGTTGGAACTACTGCTGCAACAACACCTATTGGTTCAGCAACTTTTGTTATACCAAAAGCTTCATCTTTTTCTATAACTCCACAAGTTTTTTCATTTTTATATTTGTTATATATATATTCAGAAGCAAAGTGATTTTTTATAACTTTATCTTCTACAATTCCCATTCCTGATTCTTCAACAGCCATTTTAGCTAATTTTATTCTAGCATTATTAGCAGCTAAAGCAGCTTCCATAAATATTTTATCTACTTGTTCTTGAGTATATGTTGCGAATATTCTTTGAGCTTCTCTTATTTCAGCAATTTTTACTAAAAGTTCATCAGTATTTGTTACTTTCATAATTTCACCTTGAGACATATAAAACTGTAATTCTTGTCCCATTCTCCCTTTCTTAAAGTATTTATAATTTAAATAATAAATAATAACTTACCAAACTTAGTATCTCTTATTATTTAATTTAAAATTCAATCTTAATTACTATTTAGATGTTAATGTTTTAACTATTATTAATAAATATTACTTTACTTACTATTAATTAATATATGGTCTATATTTAACATTGTATATAAACCTTATCTCTGTTAATATATTATCATATTTAATTCAGTTTTTCCACCCCATTATCGCTAACATTGTTAATTTATTAACTTCTATCTTTAATTTTCTCCGTATTATTAACTATATCTTATGTGTATACAAATTTTAAAAAGCATTTTTAAACATATTTTTCTATAAATATGTATAAAATTCTATTAAATCCTTAAATTAAAATCATAATTATAACAAAGTTATAGATTTAATTATTAAAATATAACAAAAAAGACAGTTAATATTGTTTGTTAAATATCTACTGTCTTTTTTTATTCTAAAATATTATTTTTTTATTCTTCATTATTACTATAAGCATTTATATACATTTCTTTTAATTCACTCATTAATGGATATCTTGGATTAGCCCCTGTACATTGATCATCAAATGCATCTTCAGTCATTGAATCTAATGTGCTATAGAAAGCTTCCTTAGTTACTCCACACTCAGCAATTGTACTTGGAAGATTTATTTGTTTTTTAAGATTTTGTATTGCTTTTATTAAGTTTTCTACTTTTTCATCATCATTTTTTCCACCTAAATTTAAATGTTCAGCAATTTTTGCATATCTCCATTTAGCATTTGGATATTTATATTGTGGGAATGATGCTTGTTTTCTTGGATTATCAACAGCGTTAAATCTTATAACATGGTCTATTAATATTCCATTAGCTACACCATGTGCTATGTGATGTTCTGCTCCTAATTTATGAGCCATTGAGTGACAAATTCCTAAGAATGCATTTGCAAATGCCATTCCTGCTATTGTTGATGCATGAGCCATTTTTTCTCTTGCTTTAACATTTGTAGTTCCTTCACTATATGCTTGAGGAAGATACTTAAATACTAATCTTATTGCTTCTAAAGCTAATCCATTAGTAAATTCTGATGCTAAAACAGAAACATAAGCCTCTATTGCATGAACTAAAGCGTCTATACCTGATGCTGCTGTTAATCCTTTTGGCATATTCATCATAAGTTCTGCATCAACTATTGCCATATCTGGAGTTAATTCATAATCTGCAAGTGGATATTTAACCCCTGATTGTTCATCAGTTATAACTGCAAATGGAGTAACTTCTGAACCAGTACCAGCTGATGTTGGTATTGAAACCATCATTGCTTTTTCACCCATTTTAGGGAATGGATATACTCTCTTTCTAATATCCATGAATGTCATAGCTAAATCATGGAAATTAACCTCTGGATGTTCATATAATACCCACATAATCTTTGCAGCATCCATTGGTGAGCCTCCACCTAATGCTATAATTACATCTGGGTTATAACTTCTCATAGCTTCAGCACCTTTTTTAGCTATTGCTAAAGTTGGATCTGGTGCAACTTCTGAGAACACTCTAAAATCTATTCCATTTTCATCTAAAACCTTAGTAATTTTATCAACATATCCAAGCTCAGCTAAAACTCTATCTGTTACTATAAAAGCTTTTTTCTTTTTCATTTCTTTAAGCTCTGGAAGTGCAACTCCCAATGAACCATATTTAAAGTATACTTTTTCTGGCATCCTAAACCAAAGCATATTTTCTCTCCTCTCAGCTACACTCTTAATATTTATCAAGTGCTTAGGTCCTACATTTTCAGAAACTGAGTTTCCTCCCCATGAGCCACAACCAAGTGTTAAAGATGGTGCTAATTTGAAATTATAAATATCTCCTATAGCTCCTTGAGTTGATGGCATGTTAATTATTGTTCTACCAGTTTTCATAGTAGCTCCAAACTTTTTAACCCTATCCTTTGATATTTGTGTATTTGTATATAAAACTGAAGTATGACCAAATCCTCCAAGCTCAACTAATCTCTCTGCTTTAGCTAAAGCTTCATCAAATGTTTTAACTCTATACATTCCAAGTACTGGAGATAATTTTTCATGAGAGAATTCTTCTTCAAGTTCAACTGATTCAACTTCCCCAATTAATACCTTAGCATCTTCTGGAACACTAACTCCAGCAAGTTCTGCTATTTTAAATGCAGATTGTCCAACTATTTTAGCATTTAACCCACCATTTACTATTATAGTTTTTCTCACCTTATCTATTTCATCGCTCTTTAAGAAATAAGCTCCTCTATCAGCAAATTCCTTTCTAACCTCATTATAAATAGAATCCATAACTAAAACTGTTTGTTCAGAAGCACAAATAACTCCATTATCAAAAGTCTTAGACATTAATATTGAACTTACTGCCATTTTTATATGAGCTGTATCATCAATTATTGCTGGTGTATTACCTGCTCCAACTCCGATTGCTGGTTTTCCTGATGAGTATGCAGCCTTAACCATTCCAGGGCCTCCAGTTGCTAATGTTATATCACATTCTGACATTACTCTTTGAGTCATTTCTAAAGATGGTTCATCAATCCAACCTATTATGTTTTTAGGTGCTCCAGCTTTAACAGCAGCTTCTAAAACTATTCTTGCAGCTTCAATTGTTGCATTCTTAGCTCTTGGGTGTGGTGAAAAAATTATACCATTTCTAGTTTTTAAAGCTATAAGAGCCTTAAATATTGCAGTTGATGTTGGGTTTGTAGTTGGAACTACTGCTGCAACAACACCTATTGGTTCAGCAACTTTTGTTATACCAAAAGCAACATCACTATCTATAACTCCACAAGTTTTTTCATTTTTATATTTGTTATATATATATTCAGAAGCAAAGTGATTTTTTATAACTTTATCTTCTACAATTCCCATTCCTGATTCTTCAACAGCCATTTTAGCTAATTTTATTCTAGCATTATTAGCAGCCAAAGCAGCTTGTCTAAAAATTTCATCAACTTGTTCTTGAGTATATGTTGAATATATTTTTTGTGCTTCTCTTATTTGAGAAATTCTTTCTAAAAGTTCATCCATATTTGTTACTTTCATAGCTAATTACACCTTATTATAAAGAATGCTCTTTACAATATTCTCCCCTCTTAAAATATATCTATAATTTATGATAATTAAATATCAAAATCTATCGTGCAACATACAAAATTTAAATGTTTTAAATTTTATTAATTAATATTAGAAGTTAATAATTTAACCATCATTATTGCAATTTCAAATCAATACTAGTATAAAAACTTTTATTTTTATAAGTTTTCATTACTTTTTATTTCTTGTTATGTTATTATTTTAACATATATGTTAATATGTTACTAATTTCATTTTTAGCCTTATAGTTAAATTGTTAACTATTACCTTTAAAATTCTCTCTTTTATTTCATATTACTTATATATTCACCTATTTTTTTATTTTTTACTTCTTATTTACATTTGTTAATATATTACTAATACCTAATTTCTTTATATGATTGCCTTTTTTCATAAACTAAAATAAATATTTTAAATTCTTGCAACTATAAAAACCTTGCCTAAACACATTAAGCAAGGTTTAAAAAAACAATAGATTAGTCATAAATATGGCCATTATTATAGCTACCAAATCTGCCATAACTGCTCCCCAAAGAGTATGTCTTATTTTCTTTATACCAACTGCACCAAAGTAAACTGTTATTGTATAAAATATAGTTTCTGTCCCTCCCATTATTACTGAAGCTATAAGTCCTGTTTTAGTATCCGCCCCAACAGTATTTATTATTTCTGTAAAAATCCCAAGAGCACCACTACCTGATAAAGGTTTTATGAAAACTAGTGGAACTAATTCCTTTGGAAGACCTATCAAACTAACTATTGGTGCAAAAAAATTATTAAGTAAATTCAAAAGATTAGCATCTTTAAATATTCTTACAGCTACAAGCATAGCAAGAAGTGGAGGAAATATTCTTATACAAACTTTAAGTCCATCTTTCGCCCCTTCTATAAACCACTCATAAACTTTAACACCCTTAATCATTCCATAACATACTATAATTAAAAGTATTAATGGAACTAAACTACTTGATAAATAATTTCCCATATAGCACCTCTAAAAATATCTTTGAAGTATTTTGCAACATATAATTCCAACAATACACGCTACTGCAGTTGATATTAATGCCGGAAGTATTATAATTGCTGGATTATTTGATCCTGCAGCTGCCCTTATAGATATTACGGTAGATGGTAAAAGCTGAATACAACATGCATTCATAACTAAAAAAAGAGCCATATCATTTGATGCAATTCCTTTTTTATTATTTATGTTATCCAACTCTTCCATAGCTTTTATACCAAAAGGAGTTGCTGCATTTGAAAGACCAAGCATATTAGCAGTTAAGTTCATAACAATTGCACCTAGCGCCTCTTCACTTTTAGCACTCTCTTTAAAAATCATTTTTAGTATTGGCTTTAAAAGTTTAGCAATTTTAGCAGTCAATCCACTTTTTTCAGCAACCTTCATAACTCCACACCAAAAGCACATAATTCCAACTAATGATATTACAAATCTTGTAGCACTTTCAGTTGATTCTATAACACCTTTTGATATAACTGCTCCTTGCCCTGTAAACACTCCAAATAATACTCCTGAAGCTATTATAAAAAACCATATGTAATTTATCATATTATCTCCTAATTATTAATCTCATATTAATATATGCCTTGCATTAACCATTTAGTAGTGATAACATAAAATTAACAGTTATATTTTATTTAATCCAAAGGAGAATTTTTATGAACGAAGACAATTTAAAACTAGCTCAACAAGAAGTGGAAAATGCTTTAAAAGCTGTTGAAAATTTAGAGCAAATATTAGATTCAAATGACTTGTCAAAAGAAGTTTTAAAGGAACAGTTCGTTTCCCTTACAAAAAAGGTTCAAGATTTAGAAAGCATTCTTAAAACTGAGGGTATTTTATAATATAAATAAAAAAAGCAGAAGGATCAATTCCTCTGCCTTTTTTATTGCTATCAATAATAAAACTTTTAATAATTATTTACAACTATCTCTTTCAACTAACTTATAGTTTAATACAAAATGTCCTTCTTCTAAAACTTTATTATTTATAAGTTTTATAAGCATTCTCATAGCAACAGAACCCATATCATACATTGGTTGATAAACTGTTGTTAACTTAGGATAAAAGGCTCTTGCAAGATCTATATCGTTAAAACCTACAACACTTACATCCTCTGGAACTTTTAAACCTTTATCTCTTAGAGCATTTATTGCACCCATGGCAATTTCATCAGATGCACATACTATTGCTTTTGGACTTACTCCTCTATTTAACATCTCTATAACCCCAGTGTATCCTGTTTCCACTTTTAAGTTATGGAAATATGTGAACTCTTCTCTAAACTCTATATTACTTTCTTGCAATGCATTTTTATATCCAGTAAATCTTTTTTTCCAAGCATTATTATCTTCTCTGCTAACACCTATAAAAGCTATATCTCTAATATCTTTATCTATTAAGTATTTAGTTACTTCATATGTAGCTTTTACATTATCTATTGTAACACTTGGCAAATCAGCATTTTTATCATCTGTTTCAACTAATACCGTTTTTACATCTAATTCATTTATTAAATCTAATATATCATTTTCTAATGAAGAACTCATATAAAGAACTCCATCAACCATCTTTTCTTTTAAAACTCTTAAATATTCTTTTTCCTTATCCGTATCAAAATCAGAGTTGCAAAGCATAACATTATAACCATAAATGTTTGCCACATCCTCAGCCCCTCTTACTATTTCAGGATAAAATTGATTTGATATATCAGGGATAAGTATTCCTATTGTTCTAGTTCTTTGAGTTTTTAAACTTCTAGCAACAATATTAGGTCTATAACCTAATTTTTTTATTGCTTCTAAAACCTTCTTTTTAGTTTCTTCATTTACTACATCTATATCATTCAATACTCTTGATACAGTAGCAATAGATACACCTGCCTCTTTTGCTACATCTTTAATTGAAGCTGCCATGTACTTTTCATCTCCTCTTTAAAATATTTAATTTAATCAACCCTCATTTTTTCACCAATAATCTATTATAATATTTAGTATCATTTTATACAAGGGATTTATATTTATCCATTTTTTATTATTCTACTCAAAAACTTAGTATTTAACCAAATTCAGCTATATTGATTTTAAAAATCATATACTTATTCTTTGTAATAACATAAACATTTTATTCTAAAATAACAGTTGTTAAATTAGTCTACCTAATAATATTAATACGTTTTATCTAACTATGCAATTATTTGCATCACTAAATCATTAAAATTTATAATAATTTAAAAAGAGTATTGGCTTTATAACTTAAGCCAATACTCAGTTTTCATATCAACTAACAACTAGATTTTTTCAACAATTATACCTAAATTTTCACCGTTTATTACAGTATCCACATAGTTTTTATCAGAACCGTAAACAACTTTTTCTGTTAAAGTATCTTTCTTTATTGTATCTTCAAACTTTTTAACAACATCCATAAGCATATCATTGTTAGCTAAATAAAGAGTTATTCTATCTAAAACTTCAAATCCATTTTCTTTTCTCATATTTTGAATTTTTGATATTATTTCTCTTACATGACCTTCTTCTCTTAACTCATTTGTAATAGTAGTATCTAAAACTACACCAATTTGTCCTTCACCAGCAAATGCATATCCTTCTAAACCTTGCATTGTTACAAGTAAATTTTCTTTATTAAGTTCAATCTCTACTCCATTAACATTTATAACTTCTACTTCTCCATTTTGAAGTTTTTGTGCAAGTTCCATTTGATTTTTGCTAGCTATTTCTTTTCTTATTGCAGGTATAAGTCTACCATAAGCCTTTCCTAAAACAGGTAGATTAGGTTTTATTTTAAACTTAACATGAGCAGAAAGATCAGCTCCAAATTGAACTTCCTTTATATTAAGTTCGTCTTTTATTATATCTCCATAGTATTTTGGAAGAGCATCTGTTGATATTAACATTTCTGAAAGTGGCTGTCTATTCTTAATATTAGCAGCATTTCTTGCACTTCTTCCAAGCTTAACTAATCTATACGCTAAGTCCATTTCTTTTTCTAACTCTTTGTTTATAGCCTTTTCTGAAACTTCTGGCCATATGCATAAATGAACACTTTCCTTAGCTTCTTTATCTAAATTAACCACTAAATTTTGATATATTTCTTCTGTTACAAATGGAACAAAAGGAGCAGCTACTTTAACTAAAGTAGTTAAAACTCTGTATAAAGTTGTATACGCACCTATCTTATCATCAGTTAATTCTTCTGACCAGAATCTTGCCCTATTTCTTCTTACATACCAGTTTGATAACTCATCTGTAAACTCTTCAATTTCTAAAGCTGCTTGAGTTATTCTGTAATTATCTAAATGTTCATCAATATCTTTAACTAAAGTATTAAGCTTTGACATCATCCATTTATCCATTACATTATCTGATACAAAGTCTTTGTAATCTAATGGATTAAAGTTATCAAGTTCTGCATATAAAACATAGAATGAGTATACATTCCATAATGTACTTAAGAACTTTCTTTGAGTTTCTGCAACATCATCTATTGAAAATCTTGTTGGAAGCCATGGAGCACTTGCAGTATAGAAATGCCATCTTGTAGCATCTGCACCTTGTGTATCTAAAACGCTAAATGGATCAACTACATTTCCTTTAGATTTTGACATTTTTAATCCTTTTTTATCTAAAACGTGACCTAAAACTATACAATTTTCAAATGGATTTCTATCAAAAATTGCTGTTGATGTAGCAAGTAATGTATAGAACCATCCTCTTGTTTGGTCTACAGCTTCTGATATAAATTGAGCTGGATAGTTTTGTTCAAATAATTCTTTGTTTTCAAATGGATAATGGTGTTGAGCAAATGGCATTGAACCTGAGTCAAACCAACAGTCAATAACCTCTGCTGTTCTAGTCATTTCTTTTCCACATTTTTCACATTTAATATGAACATTATCTATAAATGGTTTATGAAGTTCTATTCCATCTGGAACATTAATTCCCTTTGCCTTAAGTTCTTCAACACTTCCTATACACTCTCTGTGACCACATTCACATTCCCATATTGGAAGAGGAGTTCCCCAATATCTATCTCTTGATATTCCCCAATCAATAACATTTTCTAAGAACTTACCAAATCTACCTGTTCTTATGTTGTCTGGATACCAATTTATTTTATTGTTATTTGCTAATAACTTATCTCTAAGAGTTGTCATTGCAACAAACCAACTCTCTTTTGGATAGTAAAGAAGAGGTGTATCACATCTCCAACAATGTGGATATGAGTGAAGGTGCTTTTCAGCTTTAAATAATTTGTTATTTTCCTCAAGCCATTTACAAATACTTTCATCACATTTCTTTACAAACTTACCTGCCCATGGAGTAACTTCTTCTACGAATTTACCTTCTCTATCAACTAAGTTTATAAAAGTAATTCCATTAGCTTTGGCAACTAAACTATCATCCTCACCATAAGCTGGAGCTATATGAACAATACCAGTACCATCTGATAAAGTTACATAATCACCATGAATTACCTCAAAAGCTTTTCCCTCAACTTTTCCAAAAGGCATTAATTGTTCGTATTTAGTTCCAAGTAATTCTGTTCCAGGAAATTCTCTAATTATTTCATAATCTTCACCTAAAACTTTTGGTGCTAAATCCTTAGCCAATATAACTATTTCATCCTCAATTTTTGCTTCAACATATGTATATGCCTTGTTTATACATAAAGCTAGATTTGAAGGTAATGTCCACGGAGTTGTTGTCCAAGCTAATATATATTTATTATCTTCTCCTGCTACTTTAAATTTAGCAATTGCAGTTAAGTCTTTAACATCTTTATATCCTTGAGCAACTTCATGAGAAGATAAAGCTGTTCCACATCTTGGGCAATATGGCATAACTTTATGACCCTTATAAAGTAAGTCTTTATCCCACATTTGTTTTAAAGCCCACCATACTGATTCTATATAATTATTATGATAAGTAACGTAAGGATGTTCCATATCTACCCAATATCCTATTTGGTCAGTCATTTTTTCCCACATGCTTACATAAGTAAATACGCTTTCCTTACATTCTTTAACGAACTTTTCAACTCCATATTCCTCTATTTGAGGTTTTCCTGAAATTCCAAGCTTCTTTTCTATTTCAAGCTCAACTGGTAACCCGTGAGTATCCCAACCTGCTTTTCTTATAACCTTATGCCCTTTCATAACTTTGTATCTTGGAATAATATCCTTCATAACCCTAGTTAAAACATGACCTACATGAGGTTTTCCATTTGCAGTTGGAGGTCCATCATAAAAAGTAAAATATTCTCCATCTTTATTCATATCAAAATTCTTTTGCTTTATATCTTTTTCTTTCCAAAAATCAGCTATATCTTTTTCGATTCCAACAAAACCTGATTTTGGAAGTTCAACTTTCTTATACATTAACCTAAACTCCTTTCATTATTAAATGTATATCATAATAAATAATTAATTATTGGTTTACTAATTAATTATTTGCTTACTAAGTAAATTTTAGACAGATATATAAAAAATCCTTTAAAAACAAAAAACTCCGTCCTCTAAAGGACGAAGTATATTCGCTGTACCACCTAAATTGCATAGTTATCTTAGCAATAAATTTTAAAATTATATAAGTAAGGTTTCTTGCTAAGTTTCGTAAAAGCACATATTATGCCTTAATCCTGTAACGTGGATAAACGGGATAACTTAATAAAAATAAAACTTTCGTTCAGCATCCAACTCACAGGTGATATTCCTTAAATTTTCCTATGATTTTTCACCAACCAATCACTCTCTAAAAGGCTTGAATTTAAGTACTTGCCCTGATCAAAGTTACTAAAAAAATTATATAATAGCCTCCTAAAAAAGTCAATAAAGTCTAGTTATCTATTTTTTTATACCCAATAAAAAAACTTCCTAATAAAAACATGAAAATACCTACATATAAAGACAAATAATTAACTGGAAATATTCCTGTTTTAGGTAATGTATTAGCAATATCTTTTTGACTTTTTTCATTTTCACTATCACTTTCCGCTATTAACAATGGAGTTTCATCTTTATCATTCAAACTATTTAAATTACTATTTTCTAAAGCAATTTCTTCTTTTAAATATCCAACTACACTGCTAACTTTATTATCCGAATTAACTTGTGCTTTTATTATTAAATTTTCTAATCCGACACTATTTAGTTCTTTTTGCTCTTCATCACTTAAAATAACTGTATACATTCCATCTACTAAAATATCATCCTTACCAAATTTTAAAATATCCCCAGATATACTAGTTATATTTTCTAAATATAAGTATTTTTCTATATTTTTATCCTTAGTTATTAATACTTTATTATCCATTTTCTTATTTCCTATATATATTTTCAAATCATTTTTTTCATTTTTCAAATCTAAATTACTATCTATTTTAAAAGTTATTTTTAATTTATCATTTTCTTTTATTATTTCTAAGTTTGAAACATTAACCTTATAGCTTTCTTCATTTTTATTAACATTTTTCGTATCAGCGCTATATATAATATTAGAATTATTTCTTTCAGACACTTCTCTAACCCTATTATCACTTAATAACTCTTCAGATGTTTCAACATTTTGGATTGAATTTTCTATATCTAAAGAATTATTAATTTCATTGATATCATAACTATCCTTTACATAAATTATCTCATCATGCATATCTGTATCTTCTAATTCTATACTCTCTTTATTGTTTAATTCCATGCATTTATCTTCTTCAAACTTATAGTCTGTATAATATAAAATAATTTTTTCTAAAATATCTGTTATTTCATAAACGGTATTAATCTTACCATCATTTAAGTCTATAATTTTCTCTTTAATTTCATCATTTACAACATGTATATCATTTAGATATCTTATAATATCATTTAAATCATTTAAATTTACTTGCAAAAACTCATCAACAATTTCTTCGTAATTATAATTGCTGTAATCTCCATTCAATAAATCATATAATCTCTCAATTTCTAAAATGCATTTACTATAATTTAAAATATCTATTTTTTCTTCTTTATTATCATCTAGTTCATTATTTATTTCTTGTAATTCTTCGTAATCTTTATTTTCATAAACTTCTTCTCTTTCTAAAATGTTTTCTATTTCAACTCCTAAAGCATTATTTGAAATAAAAAAAATTAAAAATACAAGTAATAGCACTATAACTCTACTTTTCTTTTTCATGCACATCTCCTAACACTTTCTAATTCTAGCTATGATATTACCCACTTTTTTATTTAATTAAACAAATATTAAAAATATTTTAAATATTTATTTTTATTATTAATAAATATTTATTATTATTTATGTTTATGACTTATTTTGATATAATTAAATTAATTAAAATATCCTTTATAAATAGTAATTTAAACTAACTCACTAGGAGGAATTTTTATGGATAATAAAGATTTACAAGAAATTGTTTTAGATAAAATGACTAAAGTTTGTGTATGTAAAGCTATATCAAAAGCTAAAATTAAAGAATCAATAAAATTAGGAGCTGATACATTAGATAAAGTTATAAAAGATACTGGTGCTTGTACTGGTTCATGTAAAGGTTCTAGATGCAAACTTAAAATAGAAAATTTAATAACTGAAATGAATAATTAATTACTTTAAGGCTATGATTATGATAATCATAGCCTTAATTTTCTTGCTCTTAATATTACTATAAATTTTATAGTTTAAATTTGCCATTCAATAAGTTCCATATCTTTTGCCCATGATGAACAAGCTCTTGGATATCCTTGGCTTGTACTACTTCCGACAACATAGGTCTTTTTTAAATCAAAACAATTATTTTTAACAGTTTTATAACCCTTTAATATATATTGTATTCTATCTTCAAAAATAGATTTTAATCCTATTGGCGGTTCCCCCCAAGCAAAAATAATATGATTACAATCTATCATTTCTTCAAATATTACTAAATCATTTTTTATAAATTCACCATTTTGCCATATTCCCTCGTTGCCTAATAAGAATAATTCTCCTTTTGTTTTGAATATTTCTTCTAAAGCATATTTTGTATACTCAATGCACGGAAAAACAAATACAAAACTAATTCTTTTTATTCCTCCAAATTCATCATCATGGTCTAAAAGATACTTTGTAGCTCTTTTTAAACTTTTCATTGAATCCTCTAATTGATAAGGTTTTGGTGCCTTTAAAACTATAAGAATCGAATTTTTATTTTCTTTGTTTATAGGTACAACAATCTTAAAAATTCTATCTTCAACTTCATCAATTATTTTTTCTATGTTATTATCTTTAAAAAACTTAAAATGATTATTCTTTTGCATATTATAGTCCCCTTTTTATACTCATATTGTATTTTTTTAAATTATGATAATTAAATTTTAAACCCTGATATGAGTTGCCATAAAATATATGGCAACTCACTATCATATTATTTAGCATAATCTAAATATATGCATAACTTAACACTATTGTTTCTTACTTTCCTCTATTTTTTGAGCTAAGTCATTTAAATATTCCCATCTTTCATATTTAAATTCTAAATTCTTTTCGACCTCTTCTTTTTCCTTCATAAGTTCTTGAAGTTTTGAAAAATCACTAGAATATTTGCTCATTTCTTCATCTAATGATATAATTTTATTCTCTAAAATCTCTATATCACTATCAATAGTTTCAAATTCCTTTTGCTCTTTAAAAGTAAATTTTAATTTTTTCTCTCTAATCTTTTCAACTTTTTTATTCACAGAAATTTTATTTTTATCCACAGTTTTTTCTTCTTTATCAACAACTTTATCTTTTTCCTTGTGGATTAAATAATCACTATAATTTCCTTCATATTTTTTTATCTCGCCTTTTCCTTCATAAGAAAATATCTTATTGCAAATTCTATCTAAGAAATATCTATCATGAGATACTGTTATAACTGCACCATTAAAATCATCTAAATAGTCCTCTAAAATTTTTAATGTTTCTATATCTAAATCATTAGTAGGTTCATCTAAAAGCAATACATTTGGAGCTTCCATAAGAATCTTTAAAAGATGAAGTCTTCTTCTTTCACCACCTGATAATTTTCCAATTAAAGTCCACTGCATAGTTCCATCAAATAAAAACTTTTCACACATTTGAGAGGCAGTTATTCTATCACCTGTTGCTGTTGGTAAATATTCTCCTGCTTCTTTTACATATTCTAAAACTCTCATATCAGGATTCATGTGACTATCATCTTGAGAGAAACAACCAATCTTTACTGTTTCACCTTTTATAACTTCCCCACTATCTGCAATTAATTTTCCTTCTAAAATTTTTATAAGAGTTGATTTTCCAACTCCGTTTTGTCCAACTATACCTATCCTATCATTTCTTAAAACTATATAGCTAAAATCATTTATTATTTTTTTGTCCCCAAAAGTCTTTGAAATATCATGAAGTTCTATTACTTTCTTACCTAACCTACTACTCATAACAGAAATCTCAATATTATCATTGGTTACTAATCCTTCTTGAGAAGTCAAATCATGAAATCTATCAAGTCTTGCTTTTTGTTTAGTGCTTCTAGCCTTTGCTCCTCGTCTAACCCAAGCCAATTCTTTTCTTATAAGATTTTGTCTTTTATCCTCATTTGCTTGTTCAATCTCTAATCTTTCCATCTTTTTTTCTAAGAACATAGAATAATTTCCATCATAACTAAATAATCTTCCTCTATCTAATTCTAAAATTCTATTAGTTACTCTATCTAAAAAATACCTGTCATGAGTAATCATTAAAAGAGCACCTTTTCTTTTATTTAAATATTCCTCAAGCCAATTTATAGTTTCATTATCTAAATGATTTGTAGGCTCATCTAAAATCAAAAGCTCACATGGAGTTATAAGAGCTGAAGCTAACATCACTCTCTTTCTTTGTCCCCCAGATAAATTCCCTACTTTAGCATTAAAATCTTCTATACCAAGCTTTGTTAAAACTATCTTAGCCTCACTTTCTAAATCCCAAAGATTTAAACTATCTATTTCCCCTTGAAGATTTATAAGTTTTTTATGTAAACTTTCATCTGCTGTATTTGAATTTATTTTTTCTAAAACTTCCTCATATTCTCTTATAATTTGCATTTCTTTAGAATTTCCTCTAAATACTTGCTCTATAACAGTTAATTCATTATCATAATCAGGATTTTGAGATAAATATTCTATTCTAACCCTATTTCCCTTTGTAATACTTCCACTATCACACTCTTCTATACCTGCAATAATTTTTAAAAAGGTAGATTTTCCTGTTCCATTTACACCAATAAGACCTATTTTCTCTCCTTCATTTATTCCTAAAGATATATTATTAACCAAAATTTTTTCTGAATAGCTTTTCGTTATATTTTCCAACGTAATTAAATTCATTTTTATCATCCTTTTCTAAGAATATTAACTTCATTATAATATAACACTCAATTTTATTAAAGAATTTATAAACATCAATAATTAATCATTTTATGTTATAATCTTTAAAGCTAATAGTTTGAGAGGAGAAATTTTATGACGAGTAAATTTTATTTACATCAAGGAAAAAACAAAAGAGTAGAACAAGGTAGACCATGGGTTTATATTGATGAAATTAATGAATATGATGGTGATTATGAAAATGGAGATATAGTTGAAGTTTATAATCATAAAGGCTATTTTTTAGGAAAAGGCTACATAAATGACAGAAGTAAAATAACAATTAGAATAATGACTCGTGATATAAATGAAGAAATTAATGAAGAGTTTTTCAAAAAAAGATTTAAAGATGCTTGGGATTATAGAAAAACTGTAATTGACACATCTTCTTGCAGATTTATCTTTGGCGAAGCTGACTTTTTACCAGGGCTTACTGTTGATAAATTTGAAGATTATTATGTAATTCAAATATCAACTTTAGGAATGGAAAAATACAAAGATTTAATAGTTAAAATCTTAGTTGAAGAATATAATGCAAAAGGTGTTTACGAAAGAAGTGATATAAAAACTAGAGAAATAGAAGGTTTAGAACAAACTAAAGGATTTTTAACCGAACCTTTTAATACAGACATAGAAATAATTGAAAATGGTGTTAAATATATAGTAGATTTAGAAAACGGACAAAAAACTGGATTTTTCTTAGATCAAAAAGAAAATAGAGCTGCAATTCATAGGATTTGTAAAAATAAAGATGTTCTAGATTGCTTTACACACACAGGTTCTTTTGCATTAAATGCTGGAATAGCAGGTGCTAAATCAGTTTTAGGTATTGATGTATCTCAACATGCAGTAGACTGTGCAACTAGGAATGCCATGCTTAATAATCTTCAAAACACAGTAAAATTTGAATGTCATAACGCATTTGATGTTTTAGGAGAATGGTCAAGGAATGGAAAAGAATTTGATGTTGTTATATTAGACCCTCCAGCTTTCACAAAATCTAGAAATACAATAAAACAAGCAATAAGGGGCTACAAAGAAATAAATCTTAGAGGATTAAAAATGGTAAAGAAAGGTGGCTATTTTGCAACCTGCTCTTGTTCTCATTATATGAGTGAAGAACAACTTAAAAAAACAGTTTTAGAAGCTGCCCATGATGCAAGAAGAACTCTAAGGCAAATTGAAGTTAGAACACAAAGTTCAGATCATCCAATTCTTTGGAATTCAGATGAGTCTTATTATTTAAAATTTTTTATATTCCAAGTTATTTAGTTTTTAAGTTAATTTAATAAATTCCATAAATTTCTTAGAATTATTTAAATTATTTTGGAAAATATAATAATGTAGCACGGATATTTAAAAAAATATCCTGCTTGGCTACTTTAATTTAAATATTATATAACTTATTTTATATAATATTTAATTTATATAAATGCAAGACTATATTAAATATCTACGCTTATAATATCTAAAAATAGTATAAGAAAAATATTTAATATAGTCTTCTATTATTAAATTATATATTAAGTTTTTTCAAATTCTTTAATCCATAATTATCTAATTTAAAGTATTATATATTTCAAAAACCTTCCTATCCTTTATATTTCTTCTTTTTCTCTCATAAAAAATTTCATATCTTTAATCCATTTCAAAAAATTTTTTCATAAAATCCCTTAATTTTTTTTAAACTTTGTATTATAATTGTTCTTAGTCTAATTTATTAGATAAAAAATTTTACTAAGTAGGAAGTGTTTTTACACAAAATATAATGTCAGAAAAAATTAATAATCTAGATAATAAAACGAAAGGCCTTATATATATACTTATATTTGGCTTATTTTTGGCTATTATGAATACATTTTTGAAATTAGCAGGTCCTATTCCTATTGCGGAAAAGATTGTTTATAAAAATGTAATTTGTACTATCGCAGGTTTTGTATTTCTTGCTAAAACCTACGGATTTAAAGATAAAAGCCTTTACTTTGGAAATAGAAAAAATATTTTTGGTCTTTCCATGAGAAATATTTGTGGAATACTTGGAATTACGGCTAACCTTTATGCCTTGCAACACTTAATCTTATCGACAGCTAGTGTACTTCAAGATTTAAGTGTATTTTTTGTCGTAATATTTTCATTTATATTCTTAAAAGAAAAAGTTAGATTGTGGCAAGTTGTATTAATTTGTGTTGGATTTTTAGGCGCATTAGTAGTAATAAACCCAACTAGCGTAAAATTTGCTCTTGCCCCTGCTCTTGCTGCTATTTTTGGCACTGCAATGAATAGTGGAACTTCTGTTACTATGAGGTTTTTAGGAAAAAAAGCCGCTCCATCTACTGTAGTATTTTTCTCTAACCTTGTTTCTGTAATAGTATTTACGCCATTTATGTTAATGGATTATAAAGTTTTATCATTACATACAACTATATTTTTACTTCTTGCAGGAGTTTGCTATACTGTAGTTGATTTTACCATAGTTTTGGCATACAAATATGCTCCTGGTAGAGAAATTGCTATTTTTTCCTATGTAGATGTAGTATTTTCTGCCGCTCTTGGATTTGCTGTATTTGGAACATTCCCAAAAGTAACAGCTATAATAGGATATGCAATAATTATAGCAGCTGCTATACTTTTAGTTTTATATAACTTTAAAATTAAAGAAACTAAAAAAGCTCTTGATACTAGCCTTTAACAAAAGTATCAATTAATTTACTAATATACAAAAGAAAAATTTTATTAAGGAGGATGTGTGGCTTCACACAAAAATATAATGTCAGAAAAAATTAACAATTTAGATAATAAAACAAAAGGTCTTATATATATACTTATATTTGGCTTATTTTTAGCTATTACAAACACTCTTTTAAAGTCAGCAGGTCATATTCCAGTAGCTGAAAAAACTGTTTATAGAAATGGAATTTGTGCTATCGCAGGTTTTATTGCTGTAGCTAAAGCTTATGGATTTAAGGATAAAAGTCGTTACTTTGGAAATAAACAAAATATTTTAGGTCTTTCTATGAGAACTATATGTGGAATACTTGGAATTACAGCTAACCTTTATGCTTTGCAATATTTAATTTTATCAACAGCCAGTGTACTTCAAGACTTAAGCGTATTCTTTGTTGTAATATTTTCATTTATATTCTTAAGAGAAAAAATTAGATTATGGCAAATTGTATTAATCTGTGTTGGATTTTTAGGTGCTTTAGTTGTAATAAACCCAACTAGCGTAAAATTTGCTATTGCTCCTGCTCTTGCTGCTATTTTTGGTGCTGCAATGAATGGTGGAGATGCTGTTTCTATGAGATTTTTAGGAAAAAAAGCTTCTCCATCTACCGTAGTATTCTTCTATAACTTTGTTTCTGCAATAATACTTACTCCATTTATGTTAATGGATTATAAAGTTTTATCATTACATACAACTATATTTTTAATTCTTGCTGGACTTTGTTATATCGTTGTTGAATTTGCCATGGTTTCAGCATACAAATATGCTCCAGGTAGAGAAATTGCTATTTTTTCCTATGTAGATGTAGTATTTTCTGCCGCTCTTGGATTTATTGTATTTGGAACATTCCCAAAAGTAACAGCTATAATAGGATATGTGATAATTATAGCAGCCGCTATACTTTTAGTTTTATACAATTTTAAAGTTAAAGAAAACACTTCAAATCAAAAACATACAGCATAAAAGAAAAAAACTATGCTTAATTTAAGCATAGTTTTTTAATTTACAAAAAATTAATTTTTTATTAATTATTTATTTTATAAATGTTCATAACTAAGGAATATAATTAAATCAACTGACTTATAAAGTTAATCTACTAAGTATTATTTTTTTTATTTTTACAACTTTATATTTAAAGGAGGTTTATGTATTTTTACATAAAATAATAGTATGAGTGAAAAATTTAATAGTTTAGATAACAGGAAAAAAGGATTAATTTACATAATTTTATATGCTATATCAATTGCTTTAATGAATACATTATTAAAATTAGCAGGTCCTATTCCTCCAACAGAAAAAATAGTTTATAAAAGCTTTATTTGTATTATCGGAGGATTTATTGTTATAGCTAAAACCTACGGTTTCAAAGATAAGGGTAGATTTATTGGTAATAAAAAAAATATTTTTGGTCTTTCCATTAGAACAATATGTGGTTTAACCGGAGGAACCGCAAATATTTATGCACTTCAATATCTAATTTTATCTACTTCTAGCGTAATTCAAGATTTAAGTGTGTTCTTTCTTGTAATTTTCTCTTTTATATTCTTGAAAGAAAAAATTAAATTTTGGCAAGTTGTATTGATATGCGTTGGCTTTGTCGGAGCTGTATTTGTAATAAACCCATCTAGCGCCAAATTTGTTCTTACACCATCTTTAGCCGCTATATTTGGTTCTGCAATGAATGCTGGAGACTCAGTTTCTATGAGATATTTAAGAAAAACTGCTTCACCAAGTACAATTGTATTCTTTTACAATGTTGCCTGTGCAGTAGTTCTTACACCATTTATGCTAATGGATTATAAGGTTTTAACTATTAAAGCAATGACTTACTTACTTTTATCAGGAGTTTGTTATCTTGTAGTTGAATTTGCCATAACTTCAGCTTATAAATATGCCCCTGCTAGAGAAATAGCTATATTCTCATATATTGATGTTATATTCTCTGCCGTGCTTGGATTTATTGTATTTGGATCACTTCCAACAATTATCTCTATCATTGGTTACATAATAATTTTAGCAGCAGCTATTACCTTAGTCCTATATAATTCAAAAACTACAGATAGTTCAAAACAAGAAACTAAGGCTACTAGCTAAAATTTTTGTTTTTAATTTAAATTTTTTTTAATAATATTTAGTAGCATAACTTATAATATGTCTATGTTATTATTTCTAAAAATAGGAACTATATCTGTTAAATTTTTAGAACAACAATAATTTAAATCATCTTGTAAGCCTAAAGATGTTAAAACATCAAAATGTCTAGCATTTTTAATAAACGAAATTATATCCGTATTATTTTCATAAACATATTTCGCAGTTTTGGCTATATCAGACATTTCACAATACTTTTCTTTCAATATATTATCTATCATATATCCCGCACAAATAAAATCATCCATAGAAAATTCGCCATTTGTTCCTGCATTGACAAACACAACATCCTTATTTAATTCAAGCAATTTTTTAGATACTGCAAGTCCATTTATCATAGAACCAATCAATATTAAATCAGCTTTTTTGCAAAGATTTAACGCTCTTGTACCATTTGTAGTAGATAAAATTACTGTTTTATTTAATACCTTATTTTGAGCATATTCTAAAGGCGAGTTAGAAAAATCAAAACCTTCTATTTTTAAAGCTCTCCTCTCTCCACCTAAAACTACATTTTCCCCACAATCTCTTAATTTTTTTGCTTTATCAAAAGCTTCATCTACCGTAAGAATTGGAATTACACATTTAGCTCCATTTTTTAAAGCTGTTGTTATAACACTTGTTGCTCTTAACATGTCTATAACTACAACTATTTTATCCTTTATTTTATTTTCTTCTATATAATCTGCTGAAATTATTAAATCTATCTTCATAAAAATATTCCCCCATATTCAACTTTACTTAAAGTTTTTTCCTTGATAAATATCATTATCTTCTAAAGCTTTATCTATAGCATTTAAAACTTCCCATTTATTTAAACTCCACATAGGCCCTATTAAAAGATCTCTTGGAGCATCTCCTGTTAACCTGTGAACTATCATATCCTGTGGAATTCTAGATACCCCTTCACAAACAAGGTCTATATATTCCTCCTTAGATAAAAATTTCAAATTGCCATTTTCATAATCCTTAACCATATTAGTGTTTTTCATAAGATGAAGCAGATGAAATTTTATTCCTTTAGCACCACTATGTGCTATATAGTCAACTGTTTGCAACATTTCTTCTTTACTTTCCTTTGGAAGACCAAATATACAATGAACAACAGTATCTATATTTCTCTTTTTTAACATTTCCATAGATTTATCAAAAGTTTCTAAATTATAGCCCCTATTAAAACTTTCTGCTGTCTTATCGTGAATTGTTTGAAGACCTAGTTCTACCCATGTATACACCTTTTTATTCATCTCTTCTATTAAATCTAAAACTTCTTCATTTATACAGTCTGGTCTTGTAGCAATAGCAAGAGCTGTAACACCATCTTTTGAAATAGCTTCTTCATACTTTTCCCTAAGTTCATTAATTGGAGCATATGTATTTGTATAAGCCTGAAAATAAGCTATGTATTTTCCATCTTTCCACTTTTTATTCATCATATCTTTTATATTATCAAACTGTTCAGAAATTGACTTCATTCTTTCTCCAGCATAATCTCCTGAACCATTTGAACTGCAAAAAGTACATCCACCTTTTGCAACTTTTCCATCTCTATTAGGACAAGTAAAACCCCCATCCAAACTTATTTTAAAAGTTTTACAACCAAATTTTTCTCTTAAAAAATAATTTAAAGTATGATACCTTTTATCTCCCCAATTTTTTTTTATCTCCACTAAAATTCATCCTTTCTCAACCAATAAAAAAAGCGCAACAACTTAGATAAACTTATTGCACTTTTTATATTTATTATACTACAATTTACTTACTTTAAAATCCTTTGTTGACACCTTATAGCTTCCAAGCAAACTTTCAACTATGTCATCTGCATTTCTAACACCTGTAACATCAAAATAAACTTCATTATCTTTATAATCCTTATATATTAAATTATATTTATTTTGTGCAAAAATACTATCCAAATTTAATCCTACAATTTCACCACTTACTTTATAAAATTTGAATTTAGTCACAGAATCCTCATTGTCATAAATCACAGCAACATAAGCATCATCTTTAGAAAATACTATATTTTTTAAAACTACATTACTATACACATCTATTGTATCTATACTTTTTCCCACTAATTCATCAAAATAAATCTCCTCACTTTGATTTTGCCCGTTATCTTGTGAATTTTGACCTTGATTTGAGCCTTGTGAACTTTGATTAGAACTTTGTGTTGATGTATTTACTGATTCATCAACCTCAACTATCCCAACATAACTTCTTTCTCCATCTGTTGTACTTATAGCAACTTTTTGTCCTGTATATGATATACCAATTGGTCCATAGTCTTTATTAGGAACACTTAACATAACAACATCACCACTATCACTTTTAGAATAAGCAACATCGGGTAAATTTTTCATAATCATTAAATTACCTATTTCAACATTATTATCTTTTCTTATTTTTAACTCTTTTCCTTCTCTAAAGATTTCATATTGTGGAATAGCTGTAGCAGACTCTACCTTATAAGAATTATTTTCTTTTTTAACTTTAAGATAATAAGTTTGTAAATATGCTCTAGGCTCGGTTTCTAATGCCTTTATAACAGTATACTCATAGAGAGCACTTAAGCCATTTTGATTTGCCTCTTCTTGTCTTATTCCTAAAACTTTAATATTTTTATTTAATTCTCCATCAAATCCTTTTTGAAATGTTTCTGTGCCTAAAGATTTCATCCCTGTAACATCTCCAATAGAGAAGGCATTCATATATGTATCAGCTATACTAGACGATATATTATTATCAAAACTTAAATTTATAACTTCCTGTTTTTGCTCTTCAATTTCTTTTTGGCTAGTACATCCACAAGTAAAAAGCATTAAAACTGACAAAATACCTATTACTAAGTTTTTCATGAAGATATTCACTCCTTTTTATATTAGGTTTATTATTTTTAAAATTAAGACATATAAATACATTATTATGTTTTCCAAAACATATAAATCTATGATTGATTTTATGAATAAACTAATATTTATCTAATATATTTATTTAAGGGGGGATAAATTTGAAAAACTTTATTAAAATATTTCAAATAGCTGCTGTCTTTATTGGAACTATTGTTGGAGCTGGATTAGCTTCTGGTAAAGAAATAACAACTTTTTTCACTAAATATGGATATATAAGCTTTTTAGGAATTTTATTAACCGGTATATTTTACATATTTATATGTACCATCATATCTAAAATAAGCATAGAGCATAAATTAAGTTCATATAGTGAGGCTATAAATCTTGTAAGTCCTAATATTTTAGGAAAAATAACAGGTATTACAACAACATTTTACTTAATATCTAGTGCGTCCATAATCTTAGCTGGTAGTGGTGCACTTTTACATCAATTCTTTGGTATACCTAAAATAGTCGGTTCTATTATAATGGCTATAATTGCATCCTTTGCTCTTTTGCGTGAAACAAATGGATTAGTTGAAATAAACTCAGTTATCGTACCATCATTAGTTACAGTAATCACATTAATTATGATTTTATATCTTTTATTTTGTAGACAAGATTTAACTATTTCAAACATTCTATCCATTGAGCCTGTAAAAAACTCTGACTGGTTAACATCTACAATTTTATATGCAGGATATAACACATTATGTTGCTGTGGAGTTATTGTACCTTTAAGCTATGAAACATCTGATAGAAAATCCATGATAAAAGGTATTGCTTTAGGTGCATTAGTTCTTTCAATAATTTGCATCTTTATAAATGCTATGCTTATGGTTAACCAACCTTACATTTACAAATACGATATACCTCTTCTTTATATTACCGATAGATTTGGCAAACCTATTCAAATTTTACTTCTTGCTATAATTTTAGCTGAAATGTTCTCAACAGAAGTTTCAGATGTATACTCAATAAGTAAAACATTAAATAAATCTTTTAAAATTAAATATAAGAAATCTATATTTCTTGTGCTTTTAATAGCACTTCCTATATCTCTTATAGGATTTTCCAACCTTATATCAACTTTATATCCTATCTTTGGCATACTTAGTCTTATTTTTATTGCACAATGTTGTTATTTTTATTTTTTTAAAATGAAAAAATAATTATTTATAAAAAATAGTCCACAATATAGTTAATAAATTTTAACTTTACTGTGGATTATTTTTAAATATTTTTTATTAATATGGCACCCTTGGTATTTCTTCTTCTAAAGCCTCAATAACTGGTGGGATAAATATTTTTTCAAGCAAATCTAAATCATTTCTAAGCTCTGCAATTTTGGTAACACCAACGTAAACAGCTGATATTTTATACCATGTAGCATAATCTACAATTCCTGTAACTGGCAAATTAAATGTCTGCTGAAATATTTTAACCGAATTTTGAGTTCTACTTCCATATATTCCATCAACAGCTAACTTAGGTATTAAAGGAAATGAATTTGCTATTGTATTTAGTTGATTTTGAATTGTTCTAACCGCACTTCCACTTGAGCCTAAACTTAATGAATACCCAGGATATGATTGTGGAATACCAAGAACTTTCGGTGCTACTACAAGATTTATATTATCACCATAATAATAAGTTAATATTTCATAAGGCGTATCTCCATTATCACCTAAGTATTTAGAACCCCATTGTGACAGTCCATTACACGTAACTGTTGTCCCATTACAAAACTGGGCTAAAAGAGGTTGCTTAGCATCCTGCCTTTGTATATATGTTGCAAATATTTCATCAACTATCTGTTCAATATTTTCATAAATATTTCTTCCATAACTAAAAGCTTGGTCATAAGCAGTAGAACTTGTTATATCAAAATTTTTTCCTTGTCCCCTATACCATTCTGTATATATTCTATTTAAAGTAAATGAGATTATAGCGTAAATATTTGCCCTTATTGTCGTATCTGGCCATGTTGAATATATCTCGCAAGACGCTACATTTGCTATATATTCTTTATAAGTGACTGTATAGTTTGGTGCTGAATTATCATTTGGAAGTCCTGCATGAACTCTTATATATTGAGGAACAACAGGTTGTGCAAGAACTACCACTCCTTGTGGTTTTGGAAGTGGTTTTTCTTCTGCCTCTAATATTTTAGGAGGATAATTTCCAACTTGAGCATTAGCTGGAATTTCAATTATAACTTCTTGTCTTGATGGAGTCGTAGTTTCTTTAAAATTTATTTTTTGAATTGCAACTCTATCTGGATATATTTGAACTCCTTTAATAGAAACAGTTTCATACCCTTCCTTCTCTGCTGTCACATTAACAAAGCTATACGGAATAAGTCCTGGAGTATAAGAATTTTCTATCGGTGGTGCATCTAATTCTATAACTTGTGTTGCTCCTGAAGAATTTGCATACAATTCTACATTATCTCGTGTAGCAGTTCCATTTGAATCTGTAGGCGTTACTATTACTTTCGCCTTATTTACAGGAATAAATGTATTTTCACTAAAACATTCTATTTTTAAAGAACCTTTTGCCATATAATTTTCTCCTTAAAATTACTCTATATATAATAAGGTACTTTTGGTATATCATCCTCATAGGCTGATATAGTTGGCGGAACAAATATCTTTTTTGAGTTCTCATCATAACATCTAAGTTCAGCTATTTTAGTAACTCCTACATAAATATCAGAAATCCTATACCAAGTTGCATAATCTACAATACCTGTGTTTGATAAGTTAAAATTTTCTTGAAAAACTTTAACGGAATTAGCAGTTGCTTGATTATATATTCCATCTACCGCTAACTTAGGAATCAATGGAAAAGCCTTAGCTATGTCATTTAACTGACTTTGGATTGTTTTTACCGCCTCTCCAGTAGATCCTATAGTTAAAGATGTTCCAGGATATGACTTTGGTATACCATTTACTTTAGGTGCCGTTGTAAGATTTATATTATCTCCATAAAAGTATGTTAATATTTCATAAGGGGTTTTTCCTTGATCGCCTAAATATTTTGAACCCCATTGAGTCATCCAATTAGGACATTGAACATTTACACCATCACAGTATTGGGTTAAAAGTGGTTGCTTTGCACCATCTCTTTTTATATATGTTGAAAATATCTCATCAACAATTGCACCTATATTCTCATATATATTTCTTCCATAACTAAATGCATGATCATAAGCCGTAGAACTTGTTATATCAAAATTTTTCCCCTTACCTCTATACCACTCTGTATAAACTCTATTTAAAGTAAATGATATTATAGCATAGACATTAGCTCTTATTGTTGTTTCTGGCCATGTTGAATATATCTCGCAAGATGCCACATTCTTTATATATTCTTTATAAGGTATTGTATAATTAGGAGCTGAATTATCATCTGGAACTCCTGCATGAACTCTTATATATTCTGGAACAACTGGTTGAGGAAGCACTACTGTTCCCTGAGGCTTTGGAAGAGGTTTTTCTTCTGCTTCTGGTATTTTAGCTGGATAATTTCCTACTTGTACATTAGCTGGAATATCAATAATTATTTGTTGCCTTGTTAACTTATCATCATTCGTGAAATTTATTTTTTGAAATGCAACTCTATCTGGATATATTTGAGCTCCTTTCACTAAAACCGGTATATACCCATCTCTTTCTACTGTTATATCAGCAAAACTATATGGAATAAGACCTGGTGTTTGGGAATTTTTAATTGGAGGAGTTTCCAAATCTATAACTTCTGTGGCTCCCCATGAATTAGTATAAAGTTCTATATTATTCCCTATAGCTACACCATCTATACCTGTTGGGGTTATTATTATTTTTGCCTTATTAACAGGAATATATGTGTCTTCACTAAAGCATTGAACCTTAAGAGCACCTTTAGCCATAAAACTCTCCTTTAAAATAAATAATATAATTTATTGTATGAAACTTTTTATAAGATGTGATTTTGAACTACAACTAATTACATTACTCAGATTGTATTAAATTAACTACATTATCCACACATACCAATCCATATCCATAGGCTATATCAGGATAATTTAAATTATTTATAGGTCTTTTAGCAGACCTACACAAATAATATTTAAGCCTTCCCGAATAAAGATATATATCATTACCCTTTACAATTCCCCATTCACAAAGAAGACCACATACACCTGCTACTGTTGGTGCTGCCATAGATGTTCCTGTTTTAGTATCAAATCCTCCTCCCACTATAGTTGATAATATATTCTCTCCAGGTGCTAATATATCAGGCTTTCTGTCCCTTCCCGGTCTCTTAACCCCTCTTCCTGAAAAAGGTGAAAGGGTATTATTTATATAACTATAACTACCAACAGAAATAACCCCATCTACTGTAGCTGGTATTCCTAGAGTATTTGAAATGCTTGGCTGTAAAAATTTTGTTTGCGGATTTAACCCTTCTGCCACTGGAAGCCACATATCGTAATAACCCTCATACTCATTTAAACTTCTTAAAATAATTGTCCATTCTCCAGAAATTAATTGAACATCTGATGTGGTTAATCTAATATATATCTGCCCAATTACATCAATTGGTGATGCCCCCATATTATAAGTGGCTACTTTTACCCTTCCTAAAAATCTTTCATTATAACGCTGGTCTAATATAATTTCTTGACTACTTATTCCAGCTGGAGATATTATCTCTATTGAAAAACTATTTAATAATGTCTTGTAAAATTGAATAGAAATAGATTTTTCTTCATCTGCTATACTAAGAGGTATTCTTACTATTTGTTGTACTTCACCGCCAACATGATGCCCTGCACTTCCTTCATTTCCCGCAGCTATAACTATTGTCACTTTTTCTACTGTACTTACTATTTCTATATATTTTTCAAGCAAACTCCTTCCATTGTGTCCTCCCTGATTTGTACTTAAACTTATATTTATAATTAAAGGTTTATTTAATTCATATCCCTTATCTATTAAAAATTTCACTCCTTTCATAAGTTGAGTAGACAGCGCTCTATTTATATCACCTTCTCTTGTTATTTTGACCATGATTATATCGCTTTTATAAGCAACTCCATAATTATTAAAATTTATCTTCCCACCAGCACATGCAATTCCTGCTACATGAGTACCATGACCTGCAAGGTCTTGAACTGGCACAACATCATAAGATTCATCACTTTTTAAAGCTCTATTTATATCATCTCTATTGTATATTTTATCTGTCTGCAAATCATAAATATATTGAAGCCTAGTTTCTCCATCATTGCTTATAAATCCTGGATGAGTAAAATCAATACCTGTATCTAAAAAGCCTATAATCGTTCCTTCCCCAGATAATCCATAAGTATTCCAAGCTGATTGAACACAAGACGCACTATTACTTTGATAGTCAGTAGTTTCTAATACTTTTGGTAATTCTACATATTGAATCCTTGTTAGATTATCTAATTTATTAATCTCAGAAACCTTCATAGTTACAATACCAAACCCATAACCTAAATCATCAAATTTAACTCCTATACTTTCAGCATCTGTTCTAAATTCATCTGCCGTCCCCTGATATACAACTATAAATTCTATAAAATTACCATCTTGAGTATTAAAAGAATTTTTAACTATTATCTCATTTAATATATCCTGAGGAATATTGCTTAAATACTTAGAAAACTGCCTTAAACCTTCACTCATAAAATTCTCCTAAAAAATAATTAATTTATTATAAAATATTCTTATTTATTAGATTTATATACATTTTCATAATATATTTTAATTTTAAAACAAGTTATCCACATAAGTTATCCACATTTGTGGATAACTTATACATTTATGTTTTATTATTCTATATAAATGTATTAAATAATAAAAAACTGTACTACAATGTTTATTATAGTACAGCTTTATTTTTTAAATTTTTAATTTATAAAAGTAATATAAGCATGCAACAAATTTATATATTAAATTCTATTCTATCAAGTTTTGCTATTGGAAGTACTTCTTTTATTAATGCAGTTTCTGTTTTCATAGAACCACCATTACTTATTAATAATACCTTAGAATTATCTAATCTTTTTATTTGTCTAATAACTCTTACTCCTTGAAATTCAATTAAACATATAGAGTTGTTTTCAATTTCTTTTATAGAATGGCAAAAAGCTAAATCACCTTGTTGAATTCTATATCCTGTCATATCATTTTTTTCTATAACAACATAAAATACTTTATCAGATGAATGTCCTTCTATTTTATTTGAATGCATAGGAAGTTGTTTATATCCATTATTTTTAGTTAAACTATAGTTATATATAGGAACATTTTTTAAGACGTTACCAAAAGCTTGATTCCAAACCTCATCAACCTCTTTATCTGGTTTAGTTTTTTTAATAACAGGAGCTTTTCTTAAAGATTCTGCAATTTTTTCTTTTTGTAAATCATCATCAGTTACAACCATACTTATATCATTTAAATCTGTATTTAAAACTTTAGACACCTTCTCTATAAGTGCTTCATTTAATATTTTTCTTCCAGTTTCAACTTCATTTATGAATTTTTCAGCTACACCTAATTTTTTAGCTAAAGCTTTTTGGGTTAATCCGCTTTTTTCCCTAACACTTTTTATTCTTTCTCCAACTCTACTCATAATTTACCTCCATTTGTTAAATACATTCTAAAAAGGTGCTTATGGTTAGTCTTAACTACCTTAAGCACCAATTTTAATATTTAAAAATTTATATTTTTTCTGGTTCTGGCATATTATCAGCATTTTCAACTGTTACCTTAGCCATAACTTGATCTTCATAAGGTTTATCCATTCTATCAGTTTTAACAGATACTATTTTATCAACAGCTTCCATTCCCTCTATAACCTTACCAAATCCTGCATATTGTCTATCTAAATGTGGAGCATTTTCAACCATTATAAAGAATTGACTTCCTGCTGAATCATTAACCATAGTTCTAGCCATTGATATAACACCTCTTGTGTGTTTTAAATCATTTTTAATACGGTTAGCCTCAAACTCACCTTTTATGCAATATCCTGGACCACCTGTTCCATTTCCGTCTGGATCTCCACCTTGAATCATAAATCCTGGAATAACTCTGTGAAATATTACTCCATCATAAAAACCTTTTTTAACTAAACTAACAAAATTTCTTACTGTATTTGGAGCTATATTCTCATAAAGTTCTACTTTTATTTTGTCCCCAGATTGCATTTCTATCGTAACTATTGGATTCATAAATTTTATGCGCTACCTATAATTAAATTTATATTATATAAGTAACTTCTCCTTTCATATTTTTCTACTATTTATATTTAAGTAGTCTTTTAATAAATTATATATTATTTTTTTAATTATTTAAAGAAATCATTATTATAATTTAAAACATTATAATATAAAATCATTCACTCCACATAAAAATAATACGATTTAATAAATATAAAAAAGGTAGCTTAAAATTTAAAATTATAAACTACCCTTAAATTATATTAAATATTTTTGTTAACAAAATGTTGTTCCTAACACAACTCTTGAATAATCATTATAATTTGATAAATTTTTCACTTCCACTTTATTCGCTACAATATCTCTTCCCTCTTTATTTATCATATCAGCAAATAAACAATTTAAGAAAGTTGATGGTACTCTATCAATTCCTTCAAAATCTAATTCAACATTTTGATTTTCCTCTAAATAGCGCCTTAAAACAATAGCATCCTCAATATTTAGTGCATTTCCTAATATTTTTTTAACATTTATATTCATAAATTCCCCTCCTAAGTTTGTAATTTTTTATTTATTTAAAATTTTCTGAAAATTCTTTTTTATGATATTATAATATCACCTTACGTTTTTCATGTCAATATTTTAACAAATTGTTTAAATATTTTTCTTTATATCTAATTCTATTGATTTTTCGTATTATAAAAATTAAGCTACCCTTATAAGTAATATATCCAGATAGCTTAATTCTTATTATTTTTTTATTTTGTTTTTAATAATACCTTACAAAGTTCTACTATTTTTTTATCTTCTGATGAATTAAATATTTTAACATATCCATCTTCTCTTTGATCATTTATTAAATTAATTTTTTCTAATTTTCTTTTTAGTTCTCTTATGGTTCCATAGCTACCATCTATTATATCAACATCTTCTCCAACTATATCTTGTATAGCATTTTTTACAAAAGGATAATGGGTACATCCCAATACAATAGTCGATATTTTACTATTCAAATAAGGACTTAATTTTTCTTTTAAAAACTCCATAACCTCTTCGCCACTAAATATTCCACTTTCAACAAATTCTACTAAACCGGGTGCTGGAAGTTTTATAATTTCTCTTTCATCTTTATACTTGTCCATAAGATTGTTAAATTTTTTCTCTGCAAGGGTCATAGTTGTTGCCATTATTATTATTTTACCTTGTTTTTTAGATTCAACTGCTGGCTTTATAGCAGGTTCTATGCCTATTATCGGAATATTATAAGTTTCTCTTAACTCTTTTATAGCTGCAGATGTAGCTGTATTACAGGCTATAACAACAGCTTTTACTCCACTTTCTTCAAAGAATTTCATAGCATTAAAAGTTAATTTTCTCACTTCATCAGCATGTTTAACACCATATGGAGCATTTTTAGAATCTCCAAAATATATGTAATTTTCATTTGGCATAAGTTCAACAGCTCTCCTCATAACACTTATACCGCCAACCCCTGAATCAAAAAAACCTATAGGACTATTTTTATCAACCGTATTATACATCTTCACTCTCACTCCTACATTGCATTATAACACTAAAATTATTTTATACCTTTATGACTAATAAATCTATAATTTCATTAAATACTAAATCTCATTACTTTAAACTTTATTTTATCTATAACAAAATTATATCTATTTTTAAGCAATAAAAAAACATTTACACTTTCACATAAAAATTAACTACTTTTTATATAAAAACGTAAATGCTGAAAAATAAAAAACATCATTTCTATTCCTATTTATCTTAAAAATAATCTACATCCATCAAAAACTAAATATGATTATTCTTCATATTTAGATTCTTTACGATATTTATAACATTTATGCATCTTTAAGCCTATAATTGTACCAACGACCATAGCTCCAATTGCACAATCTAAAAGTATTGCATTTTTTAATTTTCTATCTTCTTTTATTAATTGATGAACTGCTCTCTTTAATTCACAATCTTTTTTATCAAATTTATCAAGTTTATTAAACATTTCTAACATTATAATCACTCCTTTTCTAAATTATAACAAATCATTTTCATTACTACAAACTTTGCATTTATTATTCCACTTATGTATGTTTTAAATACTATTTAATTATTAGTTTTTCAATAATTAATAAAAATATAGAAACTATTTGTATGAAGATTAATAATCCACAAGATTAAATAATCTATCACTTGTGGATTATTTTTAAATTACATTTCAACTAAATTAAATACTTCTAAATCTTTATCTTCAACTTTGCTTTTCTTAACATCTACTAATGCTTTTAATGTATCTAATGAAGTTATAACACCAATATTTCTCTCAACTGCTGCTCTTCTCATAAGGAAACCATCTCTCTTTGAATCATTTGCTTTAGTTGGAGTATTAACAATTAAATCTATTTCCTTATTCTTTATAAGATCCATTAAATTTGGAGAGTCTTCACCTATTCTAGCAATTTCTCTAGCATCAATTCCTGCATCTCTTAAAAATTTAGTTGTACCCTCAGTTGCTACAAAATTAAATCCTAATTTATTTAAATCTTTAGCTATCTCTAAAAATTCTTTTTTATCATGATTATTTACAGTTGCAAGAATTGTTTTATTTCCGTTACCAATATACATTGATGCACCTAAAAATCCCTTATATAAAGCTTCCTCTAAGTTTCTACCTACACCTAAAACTTCTCCTGTTGATTTCATTTCAGGTCCTAAACTTACCTCAACATTTGGAAGCTTTTGAGTTGAAAATACTGGTACTTTAACAGAAACTAATTCTGGTTCTTTAAATACACCTGTACCATAACCTAAATCTTTTAATTTTTCTCCAAGCATAACTCTTGTAGCTATATCTACTATCGGAACTGTACTTACCTTTGATATATATGGAACAGTTCTAGATGCTCTTGGATTAACTTCTATAACATAAAGATTTTCTTGATATTCAATAAATTGAATATTTATCATCCCTTTTATTCCAATTTCTAAAGCAAGTTTTTTAGTATATTCTAATACATCATTTCTTATTTTATCGCTTAAGTGTTGTGGAGGATACATTGTTATACTATCTCCTGAGTGAACACCAGCTCTTTCTAAATGTTCCATTATTCCTGGAATTAAAACATCTTCTCCATCTGATATAGCATCTACTTCTATTTCTCTTCCCATTAAATATTTATCTACAAGAATTGGATTTTTACTATCTTTTTCAAAAGCATTTTTTAAATAGAATACAAGCTCATCTTCATCATGAGTTATTTCCATTCCTTGACCTCCAAGAACAAACGAAGGTCTAACAAGAACAGGGAATCCAAGTCTTCTCGCCTCTTCTAACCCTTCCTCAACATTCCATACACCTTTTCCTTTTGGTCTTGCAATATCTAACTTTTCTAATAAAGCATCAAATTGTTCTCTATCTTCAGCTAAATCTATTTGATCAGAAGTAGTTCCTAAAGTTGTTATATTTTTTTCTTTTAAAAATTTAGCAAGTTTTATTGCTGTTTGACCACCAAATTGAAGGATAACTCCATCTGGTTTTTCTTTATCTAATATATTTAAAACATCTTCTTCTGTTAATGGTTCAAAGTATAACTTATTAGATATACTAAAGTCTGTACTTACTGTTTCTGGGTTATTATTTATAACTATTGTTTCTATTCCTAACTTTTTAAGTGCCATTACACAGTGAACTGAAGAATAATCAAACTCAATACCTTGACCTATTCTAATTGGACCCGAACCTAAAATTGCAACTTTTTTTCTATCTGAAACTTCAACCTCATCATATTCTTCATATGTTGAATAATAGTATGGAGATAAAGCTTCAAATTCTCCACCACAAGTATCAACCATTTTGTATGCAGGCTTAATATTCCAAATCATTCTTAATCTATATATTTCTTCTGGTGTTACTCTTAGCATATCAGCAATTGCTTTGTCTGAGAATCCTCTTCTTTTTAACTTATAAAGCCAAGCCTTATTCATGTTATCTATACTAGATTGTTTAAGTTTTTGTTCTTCATCAACAAGCCATCTAAATTTTTCTAAGAAGAATATATCTATTCCTGTTATCTTAGAAACCATATCTATTCTGTATCCTCTTCTTAACATTTCAGTCAAGGCAAATATTCTTTCGTCGTCTGGAGTTATAACTCTTTCTCTTAATTCATACATAGAAAGTTCTTGGAATTTTTTATGCTCTAAAGAATATCTTCCAATTTCTAAAGACCTTATTCCTTTTAAGAAAGCTGATTCAAAATTACTTCCTATAGCCATTATTTCTCCAGTTGCCATCATCTTAGTTCCAAGAGCCCTATCTGCACTTTGGAATTTATCAAATGGCCATTTTGGAATTTTTACAACTACATAGTCAAGAGATGGTTCAAAACACGCATATGTTTTTTGAGTTACTGCATTTTTTATTTCATCTAATCCGTATCCTAAAGCTATTTTTGCAGCAACTTTTGCTATTGGATAACCTGTCGCCTTTGAAGCTAGAGCAGACGACCTTGAAACCCTAGGGTTTATTTCTATAACAGCATATTCAAATGAGTGAGGATTTAGAGAAAATTGAACGTTACATCCACCTTCAATTCCTACTGCATCTATTATTGCTAAAGAAGCATCTCTTAGCATTTGATATTCTTTATCTGATAAAGTTTGGCTAGGTGCAACAACTATTGAATCTCCAGTATGTATTCCAACTGGGTCTATATTTTCCATGTTACAAACAGTTATGCAGTTTCCTTTAGAATCTCTCATAACCTCGTACTCTATTTCTTTCCAACCCTTAACGCTCTTTTCAAGTAATACTTGACCTATTGAGCTTAGTTGTAATCCTGAACTTAATATTTCTCTAAGTTCTGGCTCATTACTAGCTATTCCACCACCAGTTCCTCCAAGAGTATATGCTGGTCTTACTATAACTGGATATCCAATTTCTTTAGCAAATTCAATACCTGATTCTAAATCAGTTATAATCTCACTCTTTATAACAGGCTGATTTATTCTATTCATCATATTTCTAAATAATTCTCTATCTTCGCCTTCTTTAATTGAAGATATTGATGTACCTATTACTTTAACATTATATTTATCTAGAATCCCTGCATCACTTAAATCAACAGCAAGATTTAACCCTGTTTGCCCACCCATTCCTGCTAATAGGGAGTCTGGTCTTTCTTTTGCTATTACTTTTTCTAAAAATTCTAAAGTTAAAGGCTCTAAATAAACTTTATCGGCAACCTCTTTATCAGTCATTATAGTTGCTGGATTTGAGTTTACAAGTACAACTTCTATACCTTCTTCTTTTAAAGCTTGACAAGCTTGTGTTCCTGAATAATCAAATTCTGCTGCTTGACCTATTATAATTGGACCTGAACCTATTACTAAAACTTTTTTTATATCTCTATTTAATGGCATAATATTTTCCTCCTATAGTGCATACTTCATAAATTCATCAAATATATACTCACTGTCCTTTGGACCTGGGCAAGCCTCTGGATGGAATTGAACAGAGAATATTGGCATAGTCTTATGTCTCATTCCTTCTACTGTTTCATCATTCATACTTATATGAGTCACTTCAAATCCTTCTGGCATTTTAGCTACATAGTACCCATGGTTTTGTGATGTTATGTGAACTCTATCGTTTAAAATATCTTTTACAGGATGATTACATCCTCTATGACCAAATTTTAATTTTTCAGTCTTGCCATGAAAAGCTAGAGCTAATAATTGATGCCCTAAACATATTCCTACCATTGGTTTTTGTTTGGCTATTTTTCTTATTTCTTCTATTGCATATCCCATATCTTCTGGATCTCCAGGACCATTTGATAAAAACACTAAATCAGGATTTACATTTAAAACTTCTTCTGCTTTAACATCATGTGGAAATACTGTTACTTTACAATCTCTTTTAATAAAATTTCTTACTATGTTTTCTTTCATTCCAAAATCAATCATAGCAACATGTTTTCCTACACCATTTAATTCATATATTTCTTTAGTCGAAACTTTTGATACTGCATCTTTATTAGAAAAAGCTGCTAATTTTTGTTTAACTTCTTCTTCTGAATGCTCATCTAATACTATAATTCCTTTCATAGTACCGTTATTTCTTAATATTTTTGTAAGAGCTCTTGTATCTATTCCATCTAAACCTAATATTTTATTTTGATGTAAATAAGTTTCAAGTTCTAATTCGCACCTAAAATTATTTGGATACTGACATTTTTCTCTAACTATAAACCCTCTAACCTTTGGTTTATTAGATTCAACATCTTCTAAATTTATCCCATAGTTACCAATCAAGGGATATGTCATAGTAACTATTTGTCCATAGTATGATGGGTCTGTTAAAACTTCTTGGTATCCTGTCATTCCTGTATTAAAAACAACCTCACCAACACATTCTTTTAAGTATCCAAATGCTTTACCTTCAAATACAATACCATTTTCTAATATAAGCTTTGCTTTCATAAAACTGCCTCCTTTAAATATTTATAAAACACACTTTACAAGGAATTTACGTATTATTTATTTAAAAAAAGGAAAAGGTAACATGGAGATTAAAATTTTCATTTTTTTAATCCCCTGTTACCTACATATATTTTCAATTATTATAAAATTCAAAGTTATTTTGTTTTGTAATAGATTTTCTCCATTTTTATTTCTCATGTTTATACCTCTTTCTGGCCTCACAGGACCAATTTAAAGTGTATTGTTTATAAATTCTTATTACACATATTTTAGTCTAATTATTTAAAATCGTCAATAAGATTATTTATTTATAAAAAATTTTATTTTTCACATATTAAATAATATTTCCAATTTACAAATAAGTTAAGGTGTTAGAAAATTTCTAACACCTTAACTTAATTTCAACCTATACCTTTGTCCTATTGAATATTTACTTTAACATTATGATATATATATAATGTTTTGTCAACATTATTAAGTATGAACAAAATATTATTAACAAAATCATAAAATTACAAATATTACATATCTTATAATATAATTAATATTTAGGAGTTTTTTATGGAAATTATTTATCCTGATGAATTTTTAAAATCTCTTAACGAAAATAAAGACATAGATTCCTTAACAGATATGAGTATTACTGATGAAACATATGACTATGATTTGAGAGAAGACTATAATACTGATGACTATTATGAGTATGATAATTACGACGAGTATGATTTTGATGAATCGTATAACTATTTAAGCGATTATGATTATCCTAATTATAATTATCTTAGTGACTATGATTACAGGGGTTCCCAAGAATCTAAACAGACTGATGATAAAAATAAACCAATTAAATTTGCTAAAATAAAAATTCCCTATTTAGATGTAACTAAATTAAGACCTCCATTCCCACCATTTACTCCATGGCAAGGACCTTGGTGGCCATGGAATTGGAATTATCCTTGGTCTAATCATTTTCCATGGAATTGGAATTACCCTTGGTCTATGCATAAGAAAAACTGTTGTGGCAGTCAAGGCTCTTGTAAACCAAAATCTCCTAGAGAAGATGTATCTGATGAAAATCAAAGAAGCTTTGATTATTATGATGAATATAACAATTATGATAATGATGACTATGATTTTTTAGAAGATGAAAGGGGCCCTGCACCTTCTTATAATTACGATAAACCTCCAACAAGTCCACCACCTTCTAAATTACCTTTAAAAAATAGTAAAAATGTAAAAATAATAGATTATGATGGAACTCATAAATGTCCACCACCAAAACCACCACATCAAGGAGGTCCCGCTCATGGCCCTGGATATTCTAGTGAAAACCCTTGCAAATACGTACCTCCATCTTATATAAGAAACTGTGTTAATAATTTAGTTTATATATGGGAAATAAATGGACGAGGTTACTGGGCTTATTTAGATAGATTTGACAGAGGTTTTTTAAGTGGTTGGAAATGGATAGGACGAAGATGGATTAAATTTAATCAACATGTTAAAAGAGTTGATGCTATTTTATGCTATAAAAATCATTAAATATTTTAAACAGCTCTATATATAAAGTTTTAATATTTTAACCATATAAAAAATGTTGATTTAGATAAGTTTAAAAATTAAGTTTTTTATCTTCTCTAAAATCAACATTGTATTAAAAATATGGTTTTATACACTTATATATAAATTTTTATTTATCAATTTGAAAATTTATCTATCTTTATACTTTTTTAAATCCAACATCAAATCATTATATTTTTCAGTAGAGTCTTTTATATTTTGATAGTCTGATTCCTTGCCATAAATATCTACTTCTTTATTATTTTTAATATCATGATTTAATGTACCAGGCCCGTTTATACATCCTCCAGTACAAATCATTCCTTCTAAAAAATTACATTGAATTCTTTTAAATTTAGCCTGCATAAGCTTAGCATCACATTCTTTTATTCCATTTGCACTTTGTGGATTAAAATAAATATCTTGTCCATATTCGTTAACTACATGCTTTATAGCTTCTAACACTCCACCAGAACGTGCAAACATTCTTCCATAAAGAGAACCATTTTCACTCATACCATCAACACACTTATCTATGCATATATCTTTTGCATCAAGCATTGCTAAAAGTTCTTCAAATGTCATAACGTAATTAACTTCTCCTTTTATCTCTTCTCTTAATATTTCCATTTTCTTTGCTATACATGGACCTATAAATACAATATTAGAATTTTCATCGTTTTTCTTTATTAGCCTTGCAATAGCTATCATAGGAGATACAGTATTTGATATATTATCTTTAAGCATTGGGAATTTTTTTTCAATAAATGAAACAAAAGATGGACAACAACTTGATGTTAAAAATGATTCTTCCCCATAGTTTGCAAATTCATTAAACTCATGAAGTGCTACTAAATCAGCCCCTAAAGCTACTTCTAAAACATCATCAAACCCTAATGTTTTAATGGCTGTTATAACTTTATTTATATGATTTCCTTTAAACTGTGAAGCAATTGCTGGTGCAATAATTGCATAAACTTTTTTAGAATTATCCTTTATAAGATTTATTACATCTACTATTGATGATTTGTCCATTATTGCTCCAAAAGGACAATTAATAACGCAAGCTCCACATTGAATACATTTATTATTATCTATCACTGCTTTTTTACTCTCAGTATTATACGATAATGCTTTAGGATAACAAGATTTCATGCACGGTCTTCTAACTTCTGCTATGGCATCATAAGGACATGCTTCTTTACACTTTCCACACTCTTTACACTTAGAATAATCTATTTTAGATTTTTTGCTATCAAAGCTTATTGCCCCAAATCTGCAACTTTCTTGACATTTTTTAGCTAAACATCCTCTACACGCATTTGTAACTATAAATCTATTTATTGAGCATTCATCACAAGCTATATCTATAACTTCAATAACATTATCATTAAGCTTATCCCCTCCCAAAGCCACCTTTATTCGTTCTTGGACAATAGCTCTTTCCTTATAAATACAACATCTAACATTAGGGTTTAAATCATCAACAACTTCTTTTGCTATACTTAAAATATTTTTATCCAATGTGTCATTAAATGCATTTTCAGCTACTCTTTTTAAAACTTCATATTTTAAAATTTGAACAGATGTATCAAATTTTATATGTTTCTTATTAGTATCTTTCTCCATAAATAAAATACCCCCAAAAACTCAACCTAAATATATTTAAATCTAGTAACTTTTAAGCTATATAAATAACTATTATTCTAAACTAAAATATATGATTGAACTTTTAGGGATACTACATAATTATTATAATGATATAATAAAAATTACTATAAAGTTTTCTGTCTAAAAATTAAATTCTCCACTTTTTCCGCCGGTCTTCTTTAAGAGATGAATATCTCCTATGACCATTCTTTTATCTACTGCTTTACACATATCATAAATTGTAAGAGCCGCAACACTTACAGCAGTTAAAGCTTCCATTTCAACACCTGTTTTTTCAAAAACCTTAACTGTAGCTGTTATATTTATTTCTAAATTTTTTTCATCTATATCAAATGTTATACCACTTCCTGTCAACATAAGTGGATGGCACATAGGAATTAAATTAGATGTTTGCTTTGATGCCATTATACCTGCAACTCTTGCAACTCCTAAAACATCTCCCTTGCCTATTTTTCCTGCTAAAATTAAATCTAAAGTTTCTTTACTAACCTTTATTTTTCCAACAGCCACTGCAACTCTCTCAGTTTTTTGCTTTTCAGTAACATCTACCATGATAGCATTTCCTTTACTATCAAAATGAGTAAATTCATTAGACATAATCTACACCTTCTTACTTAATCTTAATTCTATTTACCAAATGAACAATGTGGGAAAGTACAAACCTTGCAGTTTAAACAAAATCCACCATGACCAAGTTTTGCTATATCTTCAAAAGTAACTTTTTCATTTGCTAATACTCTTGGTAAAACTAAATCAAATGCAGTTCTTTTATTGTACATTACACATCCTGGAAGCCCTAATATTGGAACATCACCATTATATGCAACTAAAAGCATAGCTCCTGGTAAAACTGGTGAACCATAAGTTACAAGTTCTGCTCCTGTTTCTTTTATAGCAGTCGGAGTCATATCATCTGGGTCAACTGACATTCCTCCTGTACACATTACAAGTTCTGCTCCATCATTTAATGCATCCTTTATAGCCTCTTTTATTTTTTCTTTATCATCTGGTAAAATTACTTGTCTTACAAGTTCACAATTGTATTCTTCAAGTTTTCTCTTTACAGCAGGTCCAAAAGCATCTTGAATTTTGCCTGAATAAACCTCACTACCTGTTGTTATCATGTAAGCCTTTTTAGGGTGTATTTTTTTAACTTCCATTATTTTAGTTAGTATAAGGTCTTCTGCTCTTTTTATTTTTTCTTCTTCTATAACTAATGGAATTATTCTTGTTCCACCTAATTTTTCACCTTTTTTAACTGGAGTATTATTATGTATTGTTGCAACCATCATTTCCCCTAAAGAGTTAATCTTAAAAAGTTCTTCTTCATTAACCTTTAAAAGTCCATCTTCTTTTGCAAAAAAGTCTATTTTTCCTTCTTTTATTTCTGCTCCAAATTCTATTCCATCACCACAAACTATATCTCTAAGTCTTTCAGCTGCTTCATTTTCATGAAGTATTCCTTCTTTATACTCCCAAACATAAATATGTTCTTTACCACAGCTTAATAATTTTTCTATATCTTCTTCTTGTATTATATGTCCTTTTTGAAAAGCTCTACCCTTAAATTTTCCTGGTATTATTTGTGTTATGTCATGGCATAAAACCATTCCTACTGCATCACGTACATTTACTTTTTTCATTTAAATCCACTTCCTCATTTATTTTCTTGCACAATCCTTAGCTGTTTCATTTAATATATCAATTCCATGTTTTAAATCCTCTAAAACAAAATCTAAAGCTTCTTCACAAGCCTTTGGACTTCCTGGAAGATTCACTATTAATGTTTTATTTCTAATTCCAGATGTTGCTCTAGATAACATAGCTCTTTTAGTTATTTGTAAACTATACATTCTTATAGCATCTGCTATCCCTTGAGCTTCTCTTTGTATAATTTCTTTAGTAGCCTCTGGAGTTACGTCTCTTGGAGAGAAACCTGTTCCACCTGTACTTAAAACTAAATTAAGCTTTAAATCATCACTCATTTTTATAAAAGCTTCTTTAAGCATTTCCTTATCATCTGGAACTAAAATATATTTTTCAACCTTAAAGCCTCTACTCTCTACATATTTTTTTATAACTTCTGCGCTTTTATCCTCTCTTTTTCCTGCATACCCTGAATCACTACTTGTTATAATTCCTACTGTATACATTCTATTTACCTCCTAAATATTTTTTATATTAATAATATTGTTAAAACTTTACAAATCTATTTCTTCCACAATATTTGCTAAAGATTTATAATCATTAATATTGACCTCTAAAACTCCATCTAAATTAAGTTCAATATCACTAGCTACTGCAATTAACTTTTCTTTTGGAGTTATAATTTCTGTACTTACTGCACTTCTAAAAACTTCTATTTTTTTATAAGAACTTTTTTTATAACCTTCAACTATTACAAAATCATAATCACTAACTAGATTAATCAATTCATCTAGTGATATTTCCTGCTTAATTTCCTTTATCATCGCCATTTTGCTTTTAGAGGATATAACTACAGCCTCAGCACCAGCTTTTCTATGACGCCATGTATCTTTGCCTTCCTTATCAATTTCAAAGTCATGAGCATCATGTTTTATTGTTGCTACACTATGTCCCCTTAATTTAAGTTCTTTTATTAAACCTTCAATTAAAGTTGTTTTACCAACATTAGATTTACAGGCAATTATATTTATAACTTTTGCCATAGTACCCTATTCCTCTTCTTTTTTAATATTTTCATATTCTTCTTTAGTGTTTACATTTATAAATGCTTTATTGTCATTTATTTCTATATATTTTACATTTATAAGTTTTAAAAGATTTCTTATTTTAAAGTCATTATTATCGATCAATTCTTCTATAATATGTACTATTTTCTTATCATACACAGCAACTAAAGGCTCAATTTTCCCATTAACTATAGGAACTAATGCATCTTCATTAAATTCGCAATAAGTTAAAGTGTCTATAACATTTTTATTTATAAAGGGCATATCTGCCGCAACAAATAAACATTTATTATAATTACACTTTTTAAGACAAGAATAAATCCCACCCATAGGACCAATATCCTTTATTTCATCTTCTATGAATGTAACTTGTTTTAAATATTTATAATCTTCTAACTTATTACAAGACACTATTATGTCATCATAATCTTTTAGTGACTCTATTATTAAATCTATAAATTTCCTATCATTTAATTTCAAAAAAGCCTTAGTTTCATATCCCATTCTCGAATTTTTTCCACCAGATAATATAACTGCACTTTTTTTAATACTCATAAAAATTCTCCTATAAAATAACTTCTATTAAATCACCCTTTTTAATAGATGTTTTTGGTTTAACTTCAAGTATTGCATTGCTATTTAACATTGTGTGAACTTGCCCTGGGCTTTGATATGCATGCTCTATGTAAACTCTATTTTCTTGCTTTTGCTCAATTTTCACTCTTAAAAATCTTCTTTTTCCTGAGACCTTTGTAAACTCATCTTCTGCAATAGCTTTTATCTGTTTTAAATTTATCTCATTGCAGTTAATCATCTTGCTAAGAATAGGTCTTACTGTCAATTCAAAGGTTGTTGAAGCTGCAACAGGAGTTCCTGAAAGACCTATAAGTAGCTTTCCATCTTTTACAGCACCAAACATAGGTGATCCTGGCTTTATGTTTACTTTCCAAAACAATATTTCATAACCTGCATTTTTAGCACTTTCTTTAACTAAATCTTTTTCTCCAACAGAAACTCCACCTGTTGTCACTAATATATCACACTTATCAAAAGCTTGTTCCATTGCATTTTGTATACCTTGAGAATCATCTTTAGCTAAATTAAATATTACAGGATCAGCTCCAAGTTCAACAAGTCTAGTATATAAGAAATATCCATTGCTATTGTAAATCTTTCCTGGCTTTAAAGCTGTCCCTGGTGTTTGTATTTCATCCCCTGTTGTTATTATTCCAACTCTTACTTTTTTGTAAACTTTAACTTTATCAAATCCCAATGAAGCTAAAGACATAACTCTTGATGAATCTAAGATTTCACCTTCTTCTAAAATCTTTGTTCCGGCTTTAAAATCCTCTGCCTTATAACAAAAATTATCATATGGTTTAAGACTCTCAAAAATTTTGACTACATCTCCATCTATTTCTGTATTCTCTTGTCTTACAACACAATTTGCTCCATCTGGAATAGGTGCACCAGTCATTATTCTTATCGCAGTATTCTTAGTTACTTTTTCCTTAGCAACATAACCTGCATAAACTTTATCTATAACTTTAAATATAGCTGGATTCTCCTTTGATGCATTCTCTAAATCTTCAGCCATAACAGCATATCCATCCAAAGGTGACTTATTAAATGGAGGATTATCAAAAGGTGCATGTATATCTTCTGCTAAAACCCTTTTATGACTATCACATATGTTTATAATTTCTGTATCCATTTTTCTTGAATTATCTAATAAATATTTTTGTGCTTCTTCTAAAGATACCATAATATCTTACCTTCTTTCTATTATTTACTTTATAATAAAGCAACTTCATTTTAAAAATTCCCTATGTAAACTATTCTAATGTTATAGCACCCATTGGACATTTATCTACACAATTAGGACTATTCTCCTTTGTGCTTTTGCACATATCACATTTCATAATAACATTTGAATTAACAGCGTTTGTTTTCAACACTCCATAAGGACAAGACATTATACACATATAACAACTCTCACATCTTTCTTTGTCATAAATAATTACACCTGTTTCTTCATCCTTATGCATTGCTCCTGTTTGACATGCAAAAACACATTCTGGTCTTTCGCATTGTTTGCAAAAGATAGGATTATATTTTCCTTTCGCATCTAATATAATTCTACTTCTTGAATCAACATCAAAATTGGCTACCATACAAGCAGCTGTACAAGTTAAACATCCTACACATTTTTCTCTATGTATTGTTATTTTCCTCATAATAATTATCCCTCTAATTCTAATCTAATCTATTTTTTAGCATTTTTCAATCTTAATGCGCAAAAATGTTGATTTTACTGTTACCAATAAAACCAACATTAACTTTTAAGACATTAAACAGCCCTAACTTATATATCTAAATTCACTTCCATAATTAATCATGTTTCTTTTTGTAATGTACATGAAAAAGTTCATGTGCTACATCATTTCCAGGTTGTCCAATATATACTCTATACATTGTCATTAAAGCTTCATTTTTATGTGATTTTCTATATGGTAAATTTTTATCTTGATTATATAATACTGCCGCTCTAAGTTTTTTATAATTAATTTTTTCTCTCTTTTCTGGTGTTAATATAGGTTGTCCACCACCATTTATACACCCACCAGGACAAGCCATTACTTCTATAAAATGATATTGCTTCTTATCTAATAAACCACTATTATAAAATTTAACGAAATTTTTTGTTCCATTTATTACAGCTATATTATAATTGTTCCCATTTATTGTTACTGAGGCTTCTTTTATATTATCAAAACCTCTAACTACTTTATAGTCTACCTCTTCAAAAGATTTTCCTTCTGTTAAATCTTTAATTGACCTTAATGCAGCCTCCATTACTCCACCTGTTGTTCCAAATAAAACTCCAGCACCTGTATATTCTCCCATAGCCTTATCAACTATGCTTTCTTTCATATTATATAAATCCATCTTTGATTCTTTTATTAACTTTGCAAGCTCTCTAGTTGTTAAAATGGCATCTATATTTTTTATTCCCCTATTTACCATTTCTTCTCTATCTATTTCAAATTTTTTAGCTGTACATGGCATCACAGTAACTGTAAATACTTCTTCTGGATTTAAATTTTCAATAGTTGGATAATATGTTTTCGTAGCAGCACCAAACATTTGCTGTGGAGATTTTGCACTTGATATATTATGTAATAATTGTGGATAATAATTTTCTACTAATCTTATCCATCCAGGACAACAAGATGTATACATTGGAAATGGTCCATTGTTTCTTATTCTTTCAATAAATTCAGTCCCTTCTTCAACTATAGTCATATCTGCACCATAGTTTAAGTCAAAAACCTTTTTAAAACCAAGACTTCTTAAAGCAGTATATACCTTTTTAGTAACATCAACGCCATAACCCATCTTAAATTCTTCTCCAATAGCAGTTCTAACAGATGGTGCTATTGCAACTATAACATGTTTATTTTTATCATTTAGCGCTTCTTTCACTCTATCTAAATGAGTTTTTTCATATAATGCTCCAACTGGACATGTAGCCACACATTGTCCACACAAAATACATTTAGTTTCATCAAAAGAACGATCTAAATTTGTAAATCGTATTGCCTCTGTTCCACTTTTATCTCTACATGTTGACACACATCTTCCGCATTCTATACATTTTGATTTATCATAAACAATAGCAGCACTCCTTGTATCTGGTTCTATATCTTTATATTCTAAATATGCTGTCTTTTTTGCACGATTATTAATTATAATATCAAATAATTCACATGATCCTTTTCTTACACAAGTTCCACAGTTAAAATTATGATGATTTAATATGTCTGAAATTCTTTCTCTTACTGCATTTTGAACCTTATTAGTATTTACTTTGATTTTCATTCCATCTTCAACAGGAGTTGAACACGCTCTTATAAGTTCACCCGTTTCAGCCATCTCTACCAAACAAACTCCACAGTGCCCCATATTTGAGCACTCTTCAAGATAACATAATGTTTGTATATTTATGTGATTTCTCTTTGCAACTTGTAGTATGCTATCGCTATCACAAGCTTCAAATTTATGGTTATTTATAAAAATAGTTTTCATAATAATACCTTCCTCTTTAAATAACATTTAATTATTAATTTTACTAAAATTTTACTAATTTTCTTAATATACAGATAATAATTATTATATAATTTTTGTTTTCTCACTATTATACACTAATAATACCAAAAATTAAATGTTTAATATCATAAAACTACTATCATTAATAATTTTTATAATTAACTAACTTATCATCTATAATTAAAATGATTTTTAGTTTATAATATATTTAAATATATAATTTAATTATATTAAATTACACTTATATAAAAAGGAGGATTTATGGAAAAAAGTAAGAACAATATTTCTTCTAATCAAACAAATTTTTTTGCTAACTTACCAATAGGTCTTATGGGAGGAGCCCTCGGAATAGTAATCTTAGCTAACGCTTATGCTAGTATAGATTTAAAATCTGTTCAATTTGTCTTAATGAATCTTGGAGCATTTCTACTTATTTTAGGCTTTTTAAAGCTTTTAGCCTTTCCTAAAAACATTTTAGCCGAAGTAAAAAGACCTGAGTTATATAGTACATATATAGCTTTTCCTATGACAGTTATGACCGTTGGTAAATTTTATTCAGAATATAATGTTCAAATAGGTAAAATCTTATGGTATATAGGTGCTGGTTTAGATATTTTTATAGTTTTAAGCTTTTTGTATATGTATGCAATAAAAAAACCAAAACTTGAAAATATATCACCTGGTTGGTTCCTTTTATTAGTAGGAAGTGTAGTAATACCTGCATCTAACTTTAACACATTTCTAATACCTTATACTAGAATAGTATGGTTGTGTTGTTTGATAGCTTATATAATAATTATACCTATAATTATATATAGATGTTTAAAATTTTCTCTACCTAAAGCTATTTACCCTTATTATGGCATAACCTCAGCACCGGCTAGCTTACTTACAGTAGGGTATTTGGCAGTTTGTAAAACAAATATACAACTTTTATCATGTATGCTTTTAATTTCAATCACTATGACGTTATTTTCATACATTAAATTACCTAAAGTAGTGTCTGATGGATTTAGACCATCTTTTGCTGGTTATACATTTGGTCTTGCTATATCATGTCTTTGTCAATTTAAAGCAGCTGTTTATTTTGAAAAGATAGATTATACTCAGATTGCACTTATATTAAAATCAATAGGATATATAGAACTTTTAATAGCTTCTATAGCTATATTTGCAATAGTTATCTTATCTATCGTAAATACTATAAAACCTATATCTAATAAGTAGCAACAATTTATATCATAGAATCTATAAAGTATACATATAAATAAAATTCACTTTAACTACATATTAAAGGAACATAGTCAACAGATTGTACTATGTTCCTTTTATTCTTTAATAAGTAAACTCAAAGTTTTCTTTAATATTAAAGAAATCTGCATAATCTATATTAAACAATGGTTTCTTAACTTTTGATACGTCTATCTTTTCCTTTATAAGCTGAGTTAAAATACCAACATAGAATAAATCACCTTGCACTATAGCACCATAAATTTTCCCATTTTTGTGGATTATCTTTTTATAATTTTTATCATCCTTTTCAATCTCAATTTCAAATCCTTCACCACTAGCTTCTACTTCACCTAATGACATAGTAGGAATCCCTAAAAAATTCATGGTATTTTTTTTGGCAAAAAAGTCTTCCATAAATAATTCGTTTCCTGTCATATTATTAGCTGCAATTATTCCTTCCTTAACAGCTGTTGGCCATATAGGATTTCTTCCTGTTACATCTCCTGCTCCATATACATCTCTAGTGTTAGTTTCACCCTTTTCATTTATTATAAGTCCAAATCTATCTGTTTCAATTCCACCATTTTTTAAGAATGATACATTAGCTCTAACCCCAGTAGCCACTACCACAAGCTCACATGGAACTTCTTCTCCTGTATTTAAAACTAAAGCTTTTGGGTTATTATTTTCATCAACTAAAAGCTTTTGAGCACTCACTCCTAATTTTAAATTTACTCCATGTTCTCTAAATTTTTGTTTATAAACATCTGATGCATACTCATCCAATTGAAGTGGTAATATTTTATTCCCCATTTCAACTAAACTTATATCAATTCCTTGATCTATTAATCCTGATACAGCATCAATTCCAACTAATCCTGCTCCTAAAACAACTGCACTTTTTATAGTTTTAGCAAGTTCTTTTATCTTTTCTGCATCATCTAAATTTCTAAGACCAATTACATTATTAGCAGTTCTTAAATTTTCCACTGGAGGTATAAACGATGATGCTCCACTACAAATTAAAAGTTTATCGTAATTTAAAACTTCTCCATTTGATAAACTTACTGTATGTTCTTTTGAATCAACATCTAAAACTTCTAATCCCTTAAGCCATTTTATATTATTATTCTTAAAGAAATCTTTTGTTGTAAAATCTAGTTTTTCAACTGTTCTATGACCACTTATATAATGATGCAATATACATCTTGAATAAACATGTGTATCTTTTGAAACTAATATTATCTCAGCATCTTTATCTATTTCTCTTAAAGTTTTAGCACCACTTATTCCAGCAGCAGACGCACCTATTACTATATATCTTTTCATTAATACTCTACCTCCTCTAATGTGATTGCACCCATTGGACACTTAGCAACACATTGAGGTGTTCCCTCTTTAGTAGAAACGCACATATCACATTTTAATATTTCTTTATGAGCTTTTGAATCCTCCTTTAAAACTCCATAAGGACAAGCCATTATACACATATAACAACTTGCACATCTCTCCTTATCATAAAGGACATACCCAGTCTCATCATCTTTATGCATAGCACCTGACATACAAGTATAAACACATTCAGGCTTTGTGCAATGTCTACAAAATATAGGAGTGTATTTTCCTTGACTTGTTGTAGCTATTCTACTTCTTGTTTCTACACCACCATGAGATACTATACAAGCTGTGGTACATGTTAAACAACCTACACATTTTTTTCTATCTATTTTTATTCTTTTCATCAATTTGCACCACCTAATTTATTTTCTCAATCTTTACAGTTACAGTTTTATATGAAGGTTCTTTTGAATATGGATCATATATTGATGGTGTTAAAGCATTAGTTTCTATATAATGTATTGGAGCATATAGTTCATACTCTTTAACATTATCTGTTATAACAGCATTAAACGCACTTGATTTACCATATTGATTTGTAATTAAAATTCTTTCACCACTTTTTATATCAAATTTCTTAGCTAATTTAGTATTTATTTCAACATAAGACTGTTTTGGATATATAGCTCTTGATACATCAAACTCTCTAGTTCTTGTTTGAGTATGCCATTGCCCAACTGTTCCTCTACCGCTATTAAAAACGTATGGAAACTCTTCACTTGGTTCATTTTCATTTTTACTCACATCTTCAAAAACAAACTTAGCCTTTCCATTTTTAGTGAAGTATTTACCATCTTCAAAAAGTCTTCTCTCATCTTCAACTAATTTTTGACCTTTTTTAAATGGCCATTGAATTCCTTTTGAAGATTCTAACATTTCAAAATCGACACCTGTTATATCACAAGGCATTCCTTCTGTACATTGCTTAAGCATCTCAAATACTTGTCTTGGAGTTCTCCAATTATCAAGTTGACTTCCCATTCCTAATGCTTCACCAATTCCTAAAAGAATTTCAAAATCACTTAATTCATTTTCTTCTCTCTTTAATATTTGTTTAACAGCAGACATTCTTCTTTCTGTGTTTATTATGAATCCTTCTTTTTTAATAGCTGGAACTGCTGGTAATAATAAATCGCAAATTTGTACACTATCAGTATCATCATATATATCTTGAACAACTAAAAAATCTACGCCTTCAGCAGCTTTTTTAAATTGCTCGTTATTTGCCCATGAATGTCTAGGATTTGTACAAAGAATCCAAAGAACCTTAATATCACCTGATATACATTTCTCAATTATCTCGTTATATGGTATTGTTGGTTTTTTAGGAAGCATAGATTCATCCATTCCCATAATTTTCGCAATTCTTTCTCTTTGAGCCATATCAGCATAATCTGCTCCACCATAAAGACCTGTTTGATTACTAAATGCTCTAGAACCCATTGCATTACATTGTCCAGTTAAAGAATTAGCACCTGTTCCTGCTCTTCCTATATTCCCTGTCATAAGAGCTAAATTTATAATTGCTTGAGCTGTTCTGACCCCTTCATAAGATTGGTTAACACCCATTGTCCACCAAAAAGATACTCTCTTTCCTTCATGAATTGTTCTAGCTAAGTCTAAAACTTGTAATTTTGATATCCCTGTCTTTTCCTCAACATCATCTAAAGTGTATTTTTGAACATGCTTCTTAAATTCATCAAAATTTTCGGTATATTTATCTATATATTCTTTATTTATCCAATCCTTTTCAATAAGAACATTTGCTAAAGTATATAATAAAGTTAAATCACCTTTAGATTTTATGTTTAACCACTCATCTGCATTTAAAGCAGTTTCAGTTCTTCTTGGATCTATTACTATCTTTTTAGCAGTTTTATTTTCTTTTACTCTTCCCCAAAAAATAGGATGAGCAACAACTGGATTTGCACCTATTATTATTATTGTATCTGAAAGTTCTGCATCATTTAAAGTATATGGAGGTGAGTCAAAACCAAAAGCCTGTTTATGAGCAACTACTGCTGTTGACATACAAAGTCTTGTATTTCCATCTCCATTAGCTTGTAAATAGTCTCTTACTATATGAGCTAGAAGCGCCATTTCTTCTGTCATTAATTGACCAGTACTTATAAAGGCAACACTTTCTTTTCCGTACTTTTCTTGTGATTCCTTTATCTTATCTGCAAAAGTTTTAAAAGCCTCATCCCATTGTATTTCTTTCATCTCACCATTCTTATCTCTTAACAATGGTAAACTAGGTCTTTTATACTTTGTGTTTTGTTTATCTAAGTTTAAACCTTTTATGCAAGAAAACCCTTTATTAACTGGATAATGTTCAGTTGGCATTACCTTAACTATTTTATTGTCTTCAACGTAAAAGGTCATATTACAAGCAAGACCACAAAAGTTACAAGTTGTTTGCTTTATCTCCATAAAAATCACTCCACTTCTTGAATCATTGTTAAATTTTTATCATTTTTTATTATTCTATCATATTTTTTCAAATCATACCATGATGATAATCACATTTTCATATTTTAAATTGACATATTAAGATTTTGTAAATTTTTTTGTTGTTAACGTATTTTCTTTTTTAAAGAAATATGATATTTTATTATCATATGCTTTTGTTTAATATTTTTCTTAATATTTTAAACTATTAAGCAAAAAATATTACATAAACTTCATATTATAAATATTTTTTTATATTTTTATTATCCAAGTTTTATTTATATAAAATTTGTTAAAGTTTAAACAATTTTTTTTAAAATAATATTTTTATTTTCGATTGGAGGAAAATATATGGAAAATCTTAAACTAAAAGGTAACCCTGCTAGAGGTTTAATTGGACCAACTTTAGGTTTTTTCATAGGTTGTACAGTTGTATCTCTTTTTGGACCTACTGCTACCATTTTTAAAGAGATCTTTGTTCATTTAAACCCTATGTTAATTTCTTTACTTGTTGCAGCCCCTTCATTATCAGGTTCTTTACTTAGAATTCCTTTCTCAGCTTGGGTTGATACAACAGGTGGTAAAAAACCATTATTTGTACTCTTAATACTTTACATATTAGGAATGCTTGGATTATACATACTTATAACTTTCTTTAGACATGACCTATCAAACAACTATTTACTTGTGTTAATTTTCTCACTAGTTGCTGGTTGTGGACTTGCGACATTCTCTGTAGGAATATCTCAAACATCATATTGGTTTCCAAAAAGTAAGCAAGGTATTGCTCTTGGAATATATGGTGGTATAGGTAATTTAGGACCTGGAATACTTACTGTAGTAGTTCCATTTTTATTAGCTTCTTTAAGCTTATCTGGTACATATTTAGCTTGGTTAATATTTGTAGTTATTGGAACTATTCTTTATTTTTTAATTGCTGAAAATGCTTGGTATTTCCAACTTCTAAAAAAAGGTTTTAAAAAAGAAGATGCCATTAGTTACGCAGAAAAACATTACAGACAAGAACTATTCCCTAGAGTTAAAGTAACTCAAAGTTTAGCTATCTCAGGTAAATCATGGAAAACATGGGCTCTTACTATGATATATTTCACAACATTTGGTGGATTCTTAGCATTAACTGCATGGTTCCCAGAATATTTTGAAACATTTTTCCATATTGATTTAACAACAGCAGCTATATTTACTGCTATATTTTCAATTTTAGCATCATTAATTAGAGTCTATGGTGGTAAATTGTCAGATAAATTTTCTGGAGAAAAGATATGTTTATTATCATTAATAGTAACACTTATAGGTTCTATAATAATGACATTTGCTTTTTCTCTTCCTTTAGCATTAGTTGGAATAATCATTTTAGCTATCGGAATGGGTATAGCAAATGCTGCTGTATTTAAAATGGTTCCAAATGCAGTTCCAGAAGCAATGGGTGGTGCCTCTGGATGGGTAGGTGGACTTGGTGGACTTGGTGGTTTCTTTGTACCACTTGCACTTACACTATTTATTTCAGGTGGTAACCTTAGCGGATATGCAACTGGATTTGTTATATTTATAATTTTAACTTTAATTTCTTTACTTATGATGTATCTTTTAAGACCAAAGAAGAAATTAAATGCATAAAAAAGGGCTTAGCCCTTTTTTTATTTACTTCTTAATTCTAGCCTTTCTAAATTTCTTTTAAAAAATATTGCTTTGGAGTTATACCATAATACTTTTTAAATAATTTTATAAAATGAGATATATTATCATATCCTAAAGCCATAGAAACCTCTGTAACATTTTTAAACTTTAACATATTCTTAGCTTCATTTAATTTTAATCTTCTTAAATATATATTAGGACTTATACCAACTTCATTCTTAAACTTTGATGAAAAATTAGATACTGACATATTAAGTTTTTGTGCTATATCTGTTATAGTTACTTTCTCAAATATACTATCCCGCATCATTTTTATTGCTCTATTTATTGGATTATTAAAACTAAAATCTAATATAAAATTTATCTCCTTCATATGTAACATATCATAAATTAATTGTTGTGAGTATAAATCTAATAAAAAACTCTTATCTTCACAATCACTAAGAGAAATATCTAAAATTTTTTTTAGACTGCTATTAAATCTAATATCTCTCCTTCTTAATAATAAACCGTTAAATTTATTATAAGAATTAATATCTAAATTCAATTTAATTTTACTTTTAACTTCCTCTATAAGTCTGTCACTTATTTCTATAACCAAAGCTTTAGTTGGCTCTAATACCTCTATTTCTACTTCTGAATGTGGTATAAGCAACATTATTTGATTTTTATCATACTTATATCTTTTTTTCCCTATTTTTATATTTTTTTCTCCTGATAATACAATACATAATCTAATATATTCATATGTTTTATATTTTTCTTTATAGTTTTCTTCAAAATCATAGTAAAAAATTCTTAAAAAATCTGTCTTTAACTCATTGGTCAACTTCAATTCTTTATTAAAAATATTCATAGCTCTATCCCCAATCATTATTTTTTACTAATATAAAAAAATCGACTATTTTAAACAAAAATGCGATAGAAAATATCGCTTATATAAATTATTATTACCTATATAGATATTGTTTGCAAACATTAATTAAATTTTTAACTAAGTTAGTTAATTTACATCAATTTATTGAATATTTATAATCTTATCAATAAATTTCTAACAAGGATAATTAATTAAATTTAAAATAAAACACAATATATAATAAAATGAATATTAATCTTTTAATGACAGGAGGTGGACTGTTACAGTTTATAAGCTTACATAATACATAATAAGTTTTATAAATTTTGTTAACAGAAATAATATGGGATATAAATTTTACATGCCTTTAATGAGTTTACTAGGAGAAAATTGTTTAGAAGACGCTGGTCAAGAAATCAAAAAATTAGGTTTTAAAAAGGCTTTAATCGTTACAGATAAAGTTTTAAGAGAAATAGGAACAGCTACACAAGTTACTAATATTTTAGATTCTGTAAATGTTTCTTATGCGTTTTATGACGAAGTTCAACCAAATCCAACTGTAAAAAATGTTAATGATGGTTTAGCAATATTAAAAGATAATAACTGTGATTTTGTTATATCTTTAGGTGGAGGTTCTTCCCACGATTGTGCTAAAGGTATTGCATTAGTTGCAACTAATGGAGGAAAAATCCAAGATTATGAAGGTGCTGATAAAGCTAAAAAACCTCAATTACCTTTAATAAGCATAAATACAACTGCTGGTACTGGTAGTGAAATGACTTTATTCGCTATAATAACAGATACAGATAGACACGTTAAAATGTCTATAGTTGATAAACACTTAACTCCAATTATAGCAGTTAACGATCCTAAATTAATGGTAGGAATGCCAAAAGGATTAACAGCAGCAACTGGAATGGATGCTTTAACTCACTCAATAGAAGCTTATGTTTCTACAATAGCTAACCCAATAACAGATGCTTGTGCTGAAAAATCTATTAAATTAGTTAGCGATTATTTATTAAGAGCAGTTGAAAACGGAAAAGATTTAGAAGCTAGAGATATGATGGCTTATGCTGAATATTTAGGAGGAATGGCATTTAATAATGCATCTCTTGGATATGTTCATGCAATGGCTCACCAATTAGGTGGATTCTATAACTTACCTCACGGAGTATGTAACGCGGTATTACTTCCACATGTTCAATCATACAATGCTAAAAACCCAATGGCTGCTAAAAAGCTTGCTAAAGCTGCTGTATTAATGGGTGGAAATGTTGAAGGATTAACAACTGAAGATGCTGCTAACCTTTGCGTTGAACTTATAAAGAAATTATCTAAAGCTGTTGGAATTCCATCAGGATTAAAAGAAATAGGTGTTAAAGAAGAAGATTTTGACACTCTAGCTACTAACGCTTTAAAAGATGTATGTTCTCTTACAAATCCAGTACAAGGAAGTAAGGAAGACGTTATAGGAATATTTGCTTCTGCAATGTAATTTTAAAATGAATTTAATTTTCTTATAAATAAAAAGGCACTCTGATTTTATCAGAGTGCTTCTTTATTTACCTTATTTGACCATTTCCATAGATTATATATTTATTAGTTGTAAGTTCCTTAAGTCCCATAGGCCCTCTTGCATGAAGCTTTTGTGTGCTTATTCCAATCTCAGCTCCAAAACCAAATTCTCCACCATCTGTAAATCTAGTTGAAGCATTAACATAAACTGCTGCTGCATCTACTCTTTGTAAGAATTTTTCTGAATTAAAATAATTGGTTGTAACTATAGCCTCAGAATGTTTTGTTCCATATTTATTTATATGCTCTATTGCTTCATCTATATCATTAACAACTTTAACAGATAAAATATAGTCTAAAAATTCTGTTGCATAATCTTCATTTGTTGCTTCTTTAATATCACTATCTTTTAAAATTTCCCTTGTTACTTCACAGCCCCTTATTTCAACACCTTTTTCCTTTAATTCTTTTATAGCAATAGGTAAAAATTTTTCCGCTATATTTTTATGAACTAAAAGACTTTCTGCGGCATTACATACAGATGGTCTTGATGTTTTTGCATTTACAATTATCTCTTTTCCCATATTTATATCGCACTGTTCATCTATATAAATATGACAGTTACCAGTCCCTGTTTCTATAACTGGAACTGTTGCATTTTCAACAACACTTTTAATTAATCCTGCTCCACCTCTTGGAATTAAAACATCTAAATATTTATTAAGTTTCATAAATTCCTTAGCTATTTCTCTTGATGTATCTTCTAAAATATTTATCGCACCTTCTTCAAAGCTACATTCCTTTAGAGCCTCATTCATTATTTCAACTATTTTAAGATTTGAATTTATCGCTTCCTTTCCACCTCTTAAAATAACTGCATTACCTGATTTTAAACAAAGTGCTGCTGCATCTACAGTTACATTTGGTCTTGCCTCATATATAATTCCTATAACCCCAATAGGTACTCTTTGAACACCTATTTTCAAGCCATTTGGTCTTTTAAACATTGATGTTACTTCACCTATTGGATCATTTAAAGAAACTATATTTAAAACACCTTGTGCAATATCTTCTATTCTACTCTTATCTAAACTTAATCTATCTAACATAGCTTTAGATGTACCTTTTTCCATAGCATTATAAATATCTAAGCTATTTGCCTTTATAATCTCTTCGCTTCTTTCAACTAATTTTTTACTTATGTTCCTAAGTGCATTATTTTTTTCTTCACTTGATAAATTTGATAAAAAATAAGACGCTTTTTTAGCCCTTTTCCCTTTTAACTCTAATTCATTCATAAACTAAACCTCCTTTTTTCCAACAAAAACAGTACCTATTTCTTTTCCTTCAATTATATCTAATAATATTTCAGGTTTTTCTCCATTTGCTAAAACCATGTTAGTTCCACCACTTGTTGCAATTTTAGCTGCTGAAATCTTAGTTTTCATTCCACCTGTACCTCTATTAGTTCCAGCACCACCTGCAAAATCCTCTATATCTTTTGTTATTTCATGAATTTCTTTTATCATTTTACTATCAGAATTATTTCTTGGGTCTTTATCATAGAATCCATCAATATCAGATAGTATTATTAAAGTATCTGCATTAACAAGTTTTGCAACTATGGCTGATAATGTATCATTATCACCAAAGTTCTTTACATTTTCCATTTCATAACTAGATATCGCATCATTTTCATTAACAATAGGTACAATACCTTGTTTAATCAATGTTTCAAAAGTTGCACAAACATTTTCCTTCATTTCATTATTATCTAAAACAATTCCAGTTAATAATATTTGTGCAACTACATGACCATACTCTGCAAAGAATTTACTATATATATGCATAAGCTCACATTGTCCAACTGCTGCCGCTGCTTGTTTTTCTTTTATAGTTTCAGGTTTTTTATCAAGTCTAAGTTTTCCACAACCAATCCCAACAGCACCTGAAGAAACTAATACTACTTCCTTTCCCATATTACACAAATCAGAAATTACCATGGATAATTTTTCTATTCTATTAAAGTTTATAGCTCCATTATCATATGTTAATGTTGATGTTCCAACCTTTATAACTATTCTTTTTCCATCTTTAATTTTTTGTCTCACTTTAAATCAAACCTTCCTCTATGTATCTATAATTTTAGAACAATTACTAAAATTTTAATCCTTATATTTAAATTCTTTTAATAAAGTTATGTTAAACCATTTACTAAACTACAAAATAAAATTTAAATTATCTTTTCTTTTATAAATATCTAATATATAAATAATATCATAAAAAGTAGGACTATTTTATATAAAATACAAAAAATTAAGGTATTGTTAAAATAAGCAGTAACAATACCTTAAAAATAATTATTTTATGTCTCTACCATGTCTCCACCATTTACATGAATAACTTCTCCTGTTATATAAGAAGCTCCTTGAGATGCTAAAAACACATATGCCTGTGCAAGTTCAACTGGTTGACCAGCTCTACCCATAATATTAGTTGAACCAAATTTTGATACCTTTTGCTCATCAAAAGAAGCTGGTATAAGAGGTGTCCATATAGGCCCTGGTGCAACAGCATTAACTCTTATTCCTTTACTTGCTAATCCTTTAGCTAAAGACCTAGTAAATGCAACAAGTCCGCCTTTTGTTACAGAATAATCTATAAGTTGCTCATGTCCCTTATATGCTACTATTGATACAGTATTTATAATTGAGGAACCCTTCTTTAAATGAGGAAGAGCAGCTTTTGTTAAATAAAATGGTCCAAATATATTGGTTTTAAAAGTTCTTTCCCATTGCTCTTTCGTTAATTCCTCTAAACTATTTACAGTATGCTGCTCAGCCGCATTATTTATAAGTATATCTATACTTTTATACTTATTCATAACTTGATTTATACAGTCATTACAAAAATCTTCACAACCAATATCTCCACTTATTAAAAGACAATCTGCCTCTTCTTTATCAACTAACTCTTTAGTTTTATTAGCATCTTCATGCTCATCTTTATACACTATACAAACCTTCGCACCTTCTCTAGCAAAAGCTAGAGAAATTGCTCTTCCAATCCCACTATCTCCACCAGTTATTACTGCAACCTTTCCTTTTAACCTTTTGCCATCATTATGATATTCTGGCGCATCATAAATAGGCATTGGATTCATTTGACTTTCACTACCTGGTTGCTTATTTTGATGTTGCTTTGGAAAACTCTTTGGAAAATTTTCATCTATGCTCATAAAACACCTCCAAAATATATTAAAATACAAATATATCTTTAGAATTTAAGACCTTTATTATGCTTTATTCATCATAGCTTTTTTTTGAATATTTTTTACTATCTTAGCACTTATTGATGAAGGTGCTATTTTGCACCCCAATACTAAAAATTTATTTAAATTACCAGGGATACATATAGCTTTATTTTTCATTAGAGCTTTATACCCCTGTTTAGCAACTTTTTCTGCACTCATAGCAACATTTAAATCACCTTTTCCTGCCCGTCTTGAAAAATTTGTTTTAGTAGCCCCAGGACAAAGTGTTGTAACAGTTATTCCAAAATCTCTAAGTTCTTGTCTTAATGCTTGAGAAAAAGATAAAACATATGCTTTACTTGCATAATAAACATTTATTAAGGGTCCTGGTTCATACGAACCTGTTGATGCTACATTCAAAACTTTACCTTTTCCTCTTTTTTTCATTCTATCTGTAATTACCTTAGTTAAAAAAGTTAAAGCCATTATATTAGTATTAATAATTGTTTCATTTTTCTCCCATGAGATATCATTAAAATAGCCATTAAAACCAATCCCTGCATTATTAATTAAAATATCTATATCTATATTATTTTTATCCACAAATTCTAAAAAATTTTTCACATTTTCACTTTTTGATAAATCACAAGAATAAGTTATAACTCTTTTCTCCCCCATACATGATTTCATCTCTTGTAAAACACTCTCATTCCTACCAATCAAAATTAAATTATAGCCTTTTTCGTAAAATATTTTAGAAAACTCATATCCAATACCACTAGTAGCCCCTGTAATTAAAACTATCTCTCTCATAAAAATTATATATCATTACTTAGAGTCTTTTTATAAATTAAATACACAATCTATCTATTTTAGTTGTGTGTTAAAATCCACATTAATTCTAAGCAACTACTTTAGTCCTTTCTTAAAATTAATCATAATATTTAAAAAGTATCATAAATCATAAATATTTTCCATAAAATTATAATAAACTTTTTTACTTAATAAAAAGGATATTTATTTTAAAATATAATTTCTAAGTAGGTAATAATTATGACTATTTTTGATTTAACTGATTTAGAACTTAGTTTTTTAGCCACCGCAACTGCTTATTCAGTATCAAATACGCTTACTAAAAATGAACTTCTAACTTTAATAGCTTTTATTTCCACACTAAATAGTAATTTAAGTCTTATTTTAGCTAAAGATGTTAGATTCAATTCCACTACTAGTTCTAGTGCTGAAGCAGATGCTACAACTAGTTCTGATACATCAAGATAATAACATTTTTATTTATATTTACAAAAAGGTGCAGCCTAGAAATAGACTGCACCTTTAAAGCTATTGTAATACATTTTGTTTAACTTGATTTATTTATCTTTAGTAAATTTTTAATTGCTTATACATTTTTTATATCATTTATATATATCTTAAAACTATTAGCCTAAGAACATTTTTAAATCATCATCTACGTTAGTAATTCCACCTATTCCAAAGTTGTCTACTAATACTTTAACAACATTTGGTGAAAGGAAAGCTGGAAGTGTTGGTCCTAAGTGAATATTTTTAACTCCTAAGTGTAATAATGATAGTAATACTATTACAGCTTTTTGTTCATACCATGCTATATTGTAGTGAAGTGGTAGATCGTTTATGCTATCTAATCCAAATGCTTCTGCTAATTTTAAAGCTATTACAACTAATGAATATGAATCATTACATTGTCCAGCATCTAAAACTCTTGGAATTCCGTTTATATCACCTAAGTTTAATTTATTATATTTATATTTAGCACATCCTGCTGTTAATATAACTGCATCTTTTGGTAATTTTTCAGCAAATTCAGTATAGTAGTTTCTTGATTTAGCTCTACCATCACATCCTGCCATAACAAAGAAGTTTTTAATTGCTCCTGTTTTAACAGCTTCAACAACTTTATCAGCTAAAGCTATAACTTGGTTATGAGCAAATCCTCCAACTATTTCTCCTCTTTCTATTTCAGTAGGAGCAGCACATCTTTTTGCATGTTCTATTATTTCTGAGAAATCTTTTTCTCCTTTTTCATTTTTATCTATATGTTTTAATCCTTCAAATCCTACAACACCAGTTGTGTAAACTCTGTCTTTGTAGCTATCTTTAGGTGGTACTAAGCAGTTTGTAGTCATAAGTATTGGACCATTAAAGCTTTCAAATTCAGTAGTTTGTTTCCACCAAGCATTTCCATAGTTACCTACAAAGTGACTATATTTCTTAAATGCTGGATAGTAGTTAGCGGCAAGCATTTCACTATGAGTATAAACGTCAACTCCAGTTCCTTCAGTTTGTTCTAATAATTGTTCCATGTCTCTTAAATCATGTCCACTTATTAATATAGCTGGGTTATTTCTAACACCTATATTTACTTTAGTTATTTCTGGATTTCCGTAACTTTCAGTATTAGCTTTGTCAAGAAGAGCCATACCCTTAACTCCATATTCACCCATTGATAGAGTTAAAGCAACTAATTCATCTACTGATAAATCTTCTAAAGTTTTAGCTAATGCTTTATGCATAAATCCATGAATTTCATCATCATCATAATTTAATGCTTTTGCATGTTTTAAATAAGCACAAAGTCCTTTTGCACCATAAGTTATAAGTTCTCTTAAACTTCTTACATCCTCATTTTCTGTTGCTAAAACTCCAACAGTACCAGCTTTAGCATTTAAAGCTTCTTCTGTTTCACCTGTCCACATTGCAGCTTCTGGTAAATTAGCTAAATCTGCACCTGCATTTTTAGCTTTAACTTTTAAAGCTTCTCTTAAAGCTAGTCCTTCTTTTGCTCTTGAAACAAATACATTTTTATCAAAGTTAGCGTTAGTTATAGTAGCAAATAATGATTCAACTACAAAGTTGTCAACATTCTTATCTATAACCCCAACTTCTCTAGCTTTTGTGCTAACTGCAGATATTCCTCTTACTATGTATACTAATAAATCTTGTAATTTAGCTAAATCTTCAGTTTTTCCACAAACTCCTTTTACTGTACATCCCTTACATCCTGCTGTTTCTTGACATTGATAACAAAACATACTCATAATTTTTACACTCCCTCTTTTATCTTAATTTATATTAATTCTTTATTATTTTTATCTTTTGTTTTTTTAATTTCGTCTTTTGTTTTTATACATTGTATGTATTTTAATTTCTAATCTCTTTTGTCTTTGCTGTCGACAGTTATTATTATAGTTTATTAAAAAAATAATATCTGTAACTCATGTTACAGATATTATTTTTTAATTTATTTATAATTAGTTTCGCTTTCCTATTTTTCTATATATTTCTTTTATGAAGTATATAATTATAAATTTAGAAAAAAACATTTTTACTTATACATATTTACATATATTTTTAAAAATTAATTTATTAATTGCGTTTAATAAATATGAATACATAGAATATCGATTCATATCAATACGTACAGGAGGATTAAAATGAATAGACAAAAAATTTATGGATTAATTATAAGCTCTGCTTTACTAATAGGAGCAATTGGTTTACCAACAACTGTAACCTACGCTCAAACATTACCAAATCACAATATTAATAGTACTATCACAACAAATTCAAACTCAATAAAGACTGAAAACTTAACAATAAACTTTGGAAATATGTTTAATTGGAATGCGTATTTAACTAATGTTAATATAAATGTTATTGTTAATGGAAAAACATATACTGAAAATTATGATTATAGTGGTTCTTTAACTATAAATAATGTTTTAGGAAATAATACTATTAAAATAGAGATACCTTACTATAATACAATAACACTTAATACAAATAGCAATAATATAACTGTAAATCCTGTTGAAACACCTATGACTTTTGATGGGAATAAAGCTTTAGCTAATGCCGTTGCAAACGCTATTCAAGCAAGTCCTAATGAATTAACATATTATAATTTAGCTTCATATTGCTATGGTGTCGAAAATAATTACGGTGTTGCCCCTCTTGATATTAATTTATCTGGACAACATTTAACTACCTTAAATGGAATACAACAATTAAAAGGATTTGATATAAATTCATTAAATTTATCATATAATAACTTAACTGATATAAGTGCTCTAGACGGCTTAACTATAAACAACTTAGATTTAAGCCATAATAATATAACAAATATTGATTCACTTGCTAACGTATCTAATCTTCAATCATTAAATATTAGTGCAAATAATGTCACTTCAACTAAAATATTATCTAATATTAATGGATTAAAAATTACTAAATAATCATAAAAAACTTCTCTTATATTAAATTTAATAAAAAGAAGTTTTTTACTTTTATTATTAATTTGTATATTTATACATAAATATTATTTTTTTTAAATTAATTCCTTTGAAACTATTGATTTTTTATATATTTATTTGTATAATTTACAAGTATTACTTAAATTTACTTTATATTTATACATGTAAGGGGGAAATTCTATGTTGATTAAGGAGTTGACTAACAAACAAAAAAATAATAATAGTAATCTATTAAAATTTATAATCCCTTCTCTTATAGGAGTTACATTATTTATGGTTCCCATTTACTATAATGGTGAACTTTCAATTCCAATTGCAGTTTGTTCAAATATTGTACAAGGCTTATTAGGTGATATATTGCCCCTTGTCCTTACAATTTTGATTTGTTTAGTTGGTGTAATTACTGCAATTTACAAAATAACAAAACCTAAATTTATGATTAATAATAAAGTATGTAAAACACTTTTTGATATAAAACCTATATGGTTAATTGGAAGAATATTAGGCGCTTTATTTATTTTAATGTCTTATTTAAATATAGGATCAGGCTTTATATCTTCTGAAGATACAGGTGCATTTATACTTACAGGACTTTTACCTACATTGTTTGTGGTATTTTTCTTTGCAGGATTATTCCTACCACTATTATTAAACTTTGGTCTTTTAGAGTTCTGTGGTTCTATGCTTACTAAAATAATGAGACCATTATTTAAGCTTCCTGGAAGATCTTCAGTAGATTGTATAACATCTTGGCTTGGAGATGGAACAATTGGAGTATTGCTAACTTCAAAACAATATGAAGAAGGATTCTATTCCCAAAGAGAAGCTTGTGTAATTAGTACAACTTTCTCTGTTGTGTCAATTACATTTAGTTTTGTTATAATATCTCAAGTTGGTCTTAGCCATATGTTCATACCATTTTATTTAACTGTTATGATTTCTGGAATTATCGCTGCTATAGTTTTACCTAGGACTTGGCCACTTAAATATATTCCTAATAAATATCATAATGGAGTACAACCTAAAAGCACAGAAAAAATTCCAAATGGCTATACCCCATTTACCTTTGGTCTTGATTTAGCTATAAAAAAAGCATCCACTCAAAAGGGCATTAAAGCTTTTTTTAAAGAAGGATTTCTAAATGTTTTAGATATGTGGATTGGTGTTTTACCAATAGTTATGGCTATGGGAACTATCGCATTAGGACTTGCAGAATATACACCAATATTCCAATGGCTTGGAGCACCGTTTATTCCACTACTTAAACTTTTAGGAATACCAGAAGCTCAGGCGGCTTCGCAAACAGTTATAGTTGGCTTTGCTGATATGTTTTTACCATCAGTTATGGCTACAAAAATATCATCAGATATGACAAGATTTATAATAGCTTGCGTTTCAGTGACACAACTTATATACCTTTCAGAAGTTGGAAGTGTAATTTTAGGTTCTAAAATACCTTTGAAACTTAAAGATTTGTTTATAATATTTTTAATGAGAACATTGATAACATTGCCTATAATAACTCTTATTGCTCATATATTATTTTAAAAATAATTTACTAGAATAACGTTAATTAAATAAAATATTGCAATAAAAAACTCCTAAAACCTTCATATTAGGAGTTTTTTTGTTTAAAAAAATTATATAATATTCACATATTATCTCAAATTGAAAATGTTATCTAAAATGTAGTTGCAATTATATTTATTTAATTATATTATATAAACATAGCATTTTTAGAAATAAAATGCCATATTTTAATCAAATACTCATAAATGAGGAGGTTTTTACTTTGGAAAATTCAATGTTTTGTTATCAATGTGAACAAACTGCAGGTGGAAAAGGCTGTACTAAAGTCGGAGTTTGTGGAAAAACTGCTGAAATAGCAAATTTACAAGATTTATTAATATATCAATTAAAAGGTATAGCTTGCTATGGAAAAAATATATTAGATCAAGGAAAAAAGGTTGATGAATCTGTTTCTAAATTCATAGAAGATTGCCTTTTTACAACATTAACTAATGTTAATTTTGATAGCGCTGTCCATATAGAATTGCTTAAAGAATCTCAAAAAATAAAAGAAAATTTAAGAAAACAAGCAAATTGTGAAATACATAGAGATGCTGCTTTATATAACTTAAGCAATGATAAGGAATCTATGTTAAAAGACTCTGTAAAAGCTGGAATAATGTATGATGATAAATTAAATGAAGATATTCGTTCTTTAAGAAGCACAATATTATATGGATTAAAAGGAATTAGTGCTTACGGGCATCAAGCTAGATATATAAAATACAGAAGTGAATCAGTTGATGAATTTTATATAACAGCATTAGAAGCTTTAACTGATGATAGCTTAACACTTCAAGATTTAATAGACTTATCTATGAAAGCTGGTACTGCTAGTGTTGAAATAATGAAAGTTTTAGATGAAGCAAATACAACTACATATAAAAATCCTTCACCTCAACAAGTAAATGTAAATAGAAGGAAAGGACCTTTCATAGTAATATCAGGTCATGACTTAAGAGACTTAGAACAATTATTACAACAAACAGAAGGCAAAGGAGTAAACATATACACTCATGGTGAAATGCTTCCTGCACATGGATATCCAAGCCTTAAAAAGTATAGTCATTTAGTAGGTAACTTTGGTACTGCTTGGCAAAATCAACAAAAGGAATTTGACGGAATTCCAGGATGTATTCTTATGACTACTAACTGTCTTATGAAACCAAAAGATAGTTATAAAGATAGAATTTTTACAACTAATGTAGTTGGTTGGGAAGGACTAAAATACGTACCAGTAAAAGAAGATGGAACAAAAGACTTCTCAGAAATTATAAATAAAGCATTAGAACTTGGTGGATTTACAGAAGATGAAGAAGTAAAAGAAATAACTGTAGGATTCGGTCATAATGCAGTACTATCTCATGCTAATGAAATAATAGAAGCAGTAAAAGGTGGTAAACTAAGACATATTTACGTAATGGGTGGCTGTGATGGAATAAAACCAGCAAGAAAATACTATACAGAATTCGCTCAAAACGTACCAAAAGACTGTATAATTCTTACTCTAGCTTGTGGAAAATATAGATTTAATAAATTAGACTTTGGTACATTAGAAGGTCTTCCAAGATTATTAGATGTTGGACAATGTAATGACGTTTACTCAGCTGTAAAAATAGCTTTATCTCTAGCTGATGCATTTAATACTGATGTAAATTCACTTCCATTATCAATAATCTTATCATGGTATGAACAAAAAGCAGTAGCTGATCTTTTAGCTCTTCTTTCACTAGGAGTTAAAGGAATCCATATAGGACCATCACTTCCTGCATTTATATCATCTAATGTGTTACAATATCTAGTTGATAACTTTGATATAAAACCAATAAGTACACCTGAAAAAGATTTAGAAGAAACATTAAACTAACAAAAATTAAAACCATATATAGTATAAAAATATAAATATATATGTTTTTTTAACTCTATGTTAAAAAATTTAACATAGAGTTTTTTAAATTTTATTTACCATTGTCTTTACTTATAATTTTAATCCAATTACTATAAATTTTAATAGCATCTTCTCGCCAACTAAAATCTATATCACTTTCTATGGAGTTGTTTTTAAAATAATACTTTGGAATATTAATTTTTAATCCTTTATTCAAATCTCTTAAATACTCTTTCTTTAACGTATCTTTATCATACTCTAAATGTCCTAAAATATAATAATCATTAAAGTTTCCCTTTAAAATATGTTCTTCATTTTCCTCTGTTATAGCCAAAAGTTCTAAACTATTGCTATTTTCTATATCTTGTCTATTCAAAGATGTGTACCTTGAATGAGGTGATTTAAAAGAATTATAAACATCTTTTAAAATATCATCTCTCTTTATAATCTTGTGTCTAAATACTCCAAATATTTTACTTTCCTTTAACTCTTTTCTTACGCCATAGAAATGATTCAAAGCAACTTGTGCCCCCCAACATATATAAAGCGAGTATTTTTTATTCTTTCTTATATAATCTAATATAGCATTTAATTCATCTATATAAGAAACATCTCTAAATTCTATTTTCTCTAATGGGGCTCCCGTTATTATAATCCCATCAAGCTTTTGTTTAATCTCATCGAAATCCTCATAATTTAATTGCATATATCTATAATTTTCATGTTCTGACTTATAAGTATTTATTTTTATAAAATGAATATTCAAATCCTCATCACAGTTATTTAAAAGTTTTACTATTTGAGCTTCTGTTTCACTTTTTTTAGGCATTAAATTAACTATTCCAATATGCTTTGCCCCATGTTTACATCCATTAAAATTTATACTTATATTTTCATCTTTTAATATCTCTATTGCTTGAAATTTTTTTGAAATATAAATGGTCATTTTAATATCCTACCTTATTTAAGGCTTGCTCAAAATCACATATTATATCATCTATATTTTCAATTCCTACCGAAACCCTAACTAAATCTTCTGATACACCTGAAATTTTAAGTTCTTCCTTTGATAATTGCCTATGTGTTGTACTAGCTGGATGTATTAAAGTTGTTCTAACATCTCCTAAATGAACAACCAAAGGAATTAATTTTAAACTACCTATAAGTTTTCTAGCAGATTTTACTCCTCCTTTTACACCAAATGTTAATATACCAGATGCTCCTTTTGGTAAATACTCTTTAGCTATCTTATAATCTTTATTACATTCTAAAAGAGGGTAATTAACCCATTCTACATTCTTATGAGTTTGTAAAAATTTAGCTAAGGCTAGAGCATTTTTACTATGTCTATCCATTCTTAAATGCAATGTTTCTAATCCTAGGTTAGTTAAAAAGGCATTATTAGGACTAATTGCATTCCCTAAATCTCTAAGAAGCGTTACCCTAAGCTTAACTATATACGCTGAATTTTTAAAAGTTTCCACATATTTTAACCCATGATAACTTGGATCTGGTTCTGTAAGCTCATTAAATTTTCCATTTTCCCAATCAAAATTACCTCCATCAATAATCACACCACCTAACGCTACCGAATGACCATCTATATATTTACTTGTAGAATGAACAACAATATTAGCTCCATATTTAAATGGATTAAACAGATACGGCGTTGCTGTTGTATTATCTATAATTAAAGGAATATTAGATATCTTTGCAACCTTTGAAAATTTTTCAAAATCAAATATATTAAGGCTAGGATTTCCTATGGTTTCACCAAATATAAGCTTAGTATTATCTTGAATTTTACTTAAAATTTCATCTTCACTATCATAAGGATCAACAAATGTTGTTTCTATTCCAAAATTCCTTAATGTTACATTAAATAGATTAAAAGTTCCACCATAAACACTAGAAACTGAAACTACATGATCACCACTTTTACAAATATTCAAAACGGCTAATAGCACTGCTGACTGACCTGATGATACACAAACTGCACCAACTCCATCTTCAAGAGCTGTTAATTTTTCTTCTAGTGCAGCCACGGTTGGATTGCTTATTCTAGAATATATATGCCCATTTTCTTTTAAATCAAAAAGATTAGCCACCTGCTCTGCACTATCAAATCTATAAGATGTGCTTTGAACTATTGGTAACGTAACTGAATTTAACGTTTCACCATTATATCCACCTTTTATACATAATGTTTCTTTTTGCAAATTTTCTTTATTCATTATTAATTCCCCCTTAATACTACATTTTTTAGCAATAATCAATAATAATTAACTTATACATGATAAATAAAATTTTATTTTTCTATAAAATAAAAAACTATTTCTATATCTAAAAAGATAAAGAAATAGTTTAGTTACTAAATTAATGTACTCATAAACTACTTTTATCTCTCAAAAAAATAAATTCTTGCAGGATTTAGCACAATTCCAATATGATTATTGGCTGTTGCTAGGCTTCATAGGGCCAGTCCCTCCACCATTCTTGATAAAAGATTTTTTATTTATTTTTTAATTATATTTTTATAATATTTAATATTTATTTTATTTGTTACAACTTCTTAATATAATTTATAATAATATTTAAAGTAAAATATTCCTATTTATAAAAACTTTAATAATATTTTAATCTAACTAACCTTAGCTTCTACATTATTTGAAGTTGCTTTAATCTTTCTTCCTTTAAACACATAATAAATTATAAAAGGCAACACCATAGTTACTGCAAAACAAACAATTAATATTGTTGTATACTCTCCTATACTACCACTTTGAAGACCAGATGGTGGCAAGAAAGATATTATAAAGGCTATTACTGAAAATATTAAACCTATTATAGCTAAAATAAGTTTTACTACTATTCCCCCAGGTATTTCGTAAGCTCTCTTTAAATTTCTTTTCTTAAGTACAAGATTAATATATGCTAAGAAAAATAGAAAATATGCAGCAAGATAAACAATAACTGTTAATGTCATTGCCATAAAAAATGAAACATTAGAGCTTCCGCCTCCAAAAGTTAAAACTATTGCCCACATTGTAACAACAATTCCTTGAATTATTAAAAGTTTTGGTGCTACATCATTTTTATTTCTTTTAGCTAACCCCTTAGGAAATATTCCATATTCACCTGCAACAGAAAGTCCTCTAGTTGGTCCTACAATCCAAGAACTAACCTCTGCAATAGAACCAATCGCTAAGAAAATTATTATAATATCCACAAGCCATGAAAAATGCCCAAAGTGATTAATAAGTAGTGCGAAAGTTTGAAATACTCCTTCATTTAAGCTAAGAACTGATTTAGGGACAACTGCCCCTACTGATATAGCTCCTATTGTATTTAAAATTATTGCTAAAAATAATAAAATAATTACTGCTATTGGGTAATCTCTTTTTGGATTTTTCATATCATTTACATGAGTTGCTGAAACTTCAACCGCCATATAAGATAACATAAATGACACTAATACAACCAATGAATTTATATTTGTAAAATTAGGTAAAAATGTCTTTGCACTTATGTCTATATCAATTGGATTTCCTGAAAATATGTACACTGCTGATAAAATAAATAAAATAAATGCTGGTATTAAAACACCACCTATAAATCCAATTCTAGCTATTTTAGCTGTATTTCTTATTCCACTTAATTGAATAAAAGTTACAGCCCAGAAAATTATAATTACTGCTAAAAATTTAAGTGTTGGATCTGAATTTAACGCTGTCCATCCAGTTACATATGCTATTGCACCTACAACATAATATATCATTGTTACTGCACCTATTGTAAAAACAACAAACTGAAAAAATATGTGAGCAAATCCCCATTTTTCACCTAAAGTATTTTTAGTCCAAGTAAAAACTCCACCCTCACTCCATCCTTCAACAGTTGCCATCTCTGCTGCGCACAATACAACTGGTAAAAACCATAAAAATCCTCCAGCTAATAAATAAAACACAGCACTAAAGCCTGATGTTGCAAAGGTTGGATATTCATACAACTCTACAAGGATTGAACCTGTTATAAACAAAAATCCAAACATTGAAAGCTTCTTTTTATTCTCCAAACAAAAAACCTCCTCTTTCATTAACTTTCAAATCTAATTTTTAGAACAATCCATTGTTTAAAATATATAATTCAAAACATATTTTTTTCTAAAGCAAAAAAACTACTTCTTTGCAAGACGACAAAGAAATAGTTTCTATCTTAACTAAAAATTATTAACTAATTTAACTAAATTCTCTCTCATCTCTCAAGAAAATACATTCTTGCAGGATTTAGCACAATTCCAATACGATTTATTGGCTGTTGCTAGGTTTCACAGGGCCAGTCCCTCCACCGTTCTTGATAAAAGACTTATTCATTAATATTTAATTTTAAATTTATTATACTCTTTATAATAAATTTCTTCAACCATAAAAAACATTAAAATATTTCTAAAAACTCATTATATGTTTCTTTAACTCTCCAATAATCATTGTTATTCTCTAAAATTAATGTATAATCAGTACCATTATATATATATTGAACAATTAAGTTATCGTTAGCATTACCTCTCATACCTGTATTATTTTTTTTATTAATAGAAACAATATTAGCATTTAAAGGTAAAAAATTTATAGCTATATTTAAAAGTGAGACATCTGAACACATAATATCACCTTATATAATAATTATCACATAAATATAATATTAAGGTTTAAAATGTTTAGTTCCTTTAATATCCTAATTCTTCATTTAAAAATATAACATGAATTCTTCCCGGAATAGGTCTTTTAATAACAGTATATTCCCTACACATTCTTTCAGGACTCTTACAATCCATACAGTATCCAACCTTTGCACAAGGTGTTTTTCTATTTAATCTTTTGCCATTAGCAGGTGCTGCAATTCTTTCAACCCTAGATTTTGCTTCATTTAAATCCTTAACAATTTTATTAACTCCAGCTATAACTATCACCTTATCCGGTCCATAAATCATAGCAGCAACTCTATTACCATTACCATCTACATTGTAAAGTTCCCCATCTTCTGTTATAGCATTAGAACCTGTTATATATCCATCACAAGAAAAAGCTTTTCTATAAATATCTTTTCTCTCTTTATCAGTTAAATTTTCTTTATATCTATCATAATACTCAAATCTTCCACTCTTTAAATGATCAACAATTCCTACCTCAAAAGCAGTCATAGTGCCACCTAAAGTTACAGAACTTCCCTCTTTTAATATTTCATCAATTTTATTTATAAGACTTTCTTTATCAGAAACTAAACAAGCTTCCATTCCATTATCATTCAAAGCCTTTATAGTCTTTTTAATTCTAATTTCGTTTAACCATTTAATATCATCATTCATAATCATTTCCTCCACGCATCTACATACTCTATAACAAATAATAAATCTTATATATTATTCATTATAGAACGAATTACACATATATACAACTTCATCTACCCAATCATTAATTTTTATGTACTTATTGTTAACTTTTATATTAAATTATTCCATTAATTCTATATTATATATATAATTGTATTTGCATACTTATTAACATATTAAAAAATCGGGGGTATATTAATGGAATTTTTAAAAGCCATAATACTAGGAATTGTACAAGGTATAACCGAGTGGCTTCCTGTAAGTAGTACAGGGCATATGATATTAGTTGATGAATTTATAAAACTTGACTTTTCTCAAGTATTTATCAGCACATTTTTTGTTGTAATTCAATTTGGTTCTATCCTTGCAGTATTATTTTTATATTTTAAAAAGCTAAATCCCTTTGACCCATCAAAAACAAAAATGCAAAGGGAAGACACTATAAGCCTTTGGCTTAAAGTTATAATTGCAGTTATTCCATCTGGAATAATTGGACTTTTATTTGATGACAAAATAGAAGAAATATTTTTTAACCCAACAACTGTAGCAATAATGCTTATAGTATATGGAGTTATCTTTATAATCTTAGAAAGCAGAAATAAAAAACCTAAAATTGAAACATTTTCACAATTAACTTATAAAACAGCTATTTTTATAGGATGTTTTCAAGTATTAGCTCTAATTCCTGGAACATCAAGGTCTGGTGCTACAATAATTGGAGCAATCTTACTTGGAACATCAAGATTTGTTGCAGCAGAATTTTCATTCTTTTTAGCTATTCCAACTATGCTTGGTGCTAGTGCATTAAAACTTGTTAAAGCAGGTTTTGCTTTTAATGCACTTGAATGGGGAGTTTTACTTACAGGATGCTTCGTTGCCTTTATAGTATCAGTTATTGCAATTAAATTCCTTATGGACTATATCAAAAAACATGACTTTAAATTCTTTGGTTATTATAGAATAATACTTGGAATATTAGTTTTAGGTTATTTTTATGTTTTAGCTTAAAATTAAATAAAGGGCTTATATGATTTTTCATATTAGCCCTTATTTTTTATCTTTAAATTTTTCTGTTATTCTAAAATACATATCAATTGAAGATAACATATTATATATATTTAAATAATTATTTATTTTATAAATATCTTAAGATGACTAAATGTTACAAACATTTTTAACTATCTTTCTCCGCTTCAATAGCATTTTTATAATTCATATATTTTAAGAAAAACAGTTCTACAAATATAAAAAATAAATTTGTTGAATTGTAACTTATATTATTTCCTATATTAACAGTTTTAGTATTTATATAAATACTTTCATTACTTAACCTTGCAAGATTATTTGTCTTAAGCTGAGTTATTGAAATAAAAGGAATATCCCTAATCAATAATTGCTTAGCAAAGCTTTTCACCTGACTTGATTCACCAGAATAAGATATTATTATAACTAAATCTTCTGAAGTTAATGCATCTAATGTTAAATCTATTTCTCTTATTCCATCTATTATAGAAAAACATTTTTTTCCTGATAAAAAAACTCTTTTTAAATCTTGAGCTACTAAAGTTTGAAAAAAACCGGTTCCATAAATGAATACACGCTTACTATCATAAATCATTTTACAAGCTTTATGATAATCATTTTTTTCCATTTCATCTATACTGTTTTTAAACATATCGCATACACTTTCAATGCTGTCCATCTCTTTATTTACTTCTTTATTTTCCCATTTTAAATATACCTTTAATTCGCTATATCCTTTTAAAGATAACTTTTGAGCAAATCTTAAAATTGTAGTTCTTGACACATTACACCTTGATGCAAGTTCATCAATAGTTAAATTAGAGCTTTCTTTTCTATGAGCGTTTATATATTTCCAAATGTGCAAATCACTTTGATTTAACTTATCATAATGCAAATTAACTAAATCATCAATTTTCATAATAACTCCCCCTTTATATAAGTTTATTATAACAAATTTAACCAAGTATTTATATTTTTATTTCTCTTTATTCTTAACAGTTTTTATTGTATTAAATATATATTTATGTTTCTCATATTGCATACTTAAAACACCCAATAAGCATACAATATAAAAAAAATAAGCTGTACTAGATATTTTACTAGTACAGCTTATCTTAATTTATTATCTTAATTCTGGCCAGAATTCTCTATTAGCTTCAATTAAATCATCTAGGATTTCTTTAGCAACTTTTACACTTGGTACTGTTTTTGATAGAGAAATTGCTTGCCATAATTTTTGATATGATTTTTCAATCCATGCATCAACAACTAATTTTTCAACTGCAACTTGTTGTTCCATTAATCCTTTTTGGAATCTTGGAATATCACCAATTCTTAATGGTTCTGGTCCATTACTTCCAACTAAGCAAGGGATTTCAACCATTGCTGTTTTATCAAAGTTTTCTATTGAACCGTTGTTTTCAACTATTAATAACATTCTTTCTTGAGTGTTGTATGCTATTGCTCTAGCTAAATCAACTATATAAGATGCATGTTCATCTATTTCTAAAGTAGAACCTTGTGAAGTATTAGCTTCTGCAATTCTTCTACATTCTCCAAATACATGCTTTTCTCTTCCATCCATTACTTCATTTGCTCTAGTATAATTTTTATCTGAATGTTCAACTACATAGTCTGGGAACAGATAATATTTTAAATAAGTATTTGGAAGTGTAGTTGGATCTATTTCATACACATCTTTAGCTTTTCTATAAGTGTCACTCCAACTAGCATCTGTATGTTGCACTTCTCCTGTTGAATCTGTATCATATCCAAATTTAGCAACATGTTCTTTTATTTTTGGCATTAAATCATTTCCTTCTTTATCTGTGATGCTTGACCACCATCCAAAGTGATTTAAACCATAATACTTAACTATCATATCTTTTCTTGATTCTAATCCTGCTATCTTTGCCATACGCCCTTCAATTCCTATTGGCATATCACATATATTTAATATTTTTGAATTTGGAAGAAGTCTTCTTGTAGCCTCTGCAACTATGGCAGCTGGATTTGAATAATTTAACATCCACGCATTTGGTGAATATTTTTCCATATATTTAGCTATTTCAATTATTCCACCAATAGACCTCATGCCATACGCTATTCCTCCTGGTCCACAAGTTTCTTGTCCAACAACACCATGTCTTAGAGGAATTTTTTCATCTAATTCTCTCATAGCATATTTTCCAACCCTAATATGTGCCATTACAAAATCAACATCAGTAAATGCTTCTTCTGGATCTACTGTCGCTAAAAATTCAATATCTGGAGCTTTTTCTCTTATTAATATTTCACAAGCCTTTGCTATTGTATCTTGTCTTTCTTCATCATTATCATAGAATTTTATTTTTCTTATTGGAAATTTATATAAATTATCTAAAAGCATCATTACTATTCCTGGAGTAAAAGTACTTCCACCACCTGCTACAACTATTGAAAATTTTTTCATAATAAATACCCCCTAAATTAATACATATATTGTAATTTAATACTATCAAAACGTTTAAATAAATGCAATTAACTTTCACTCTTTAGATATTTTTCTACTTATTTTGTTATTTAGTTCTTTATCTTGTAAATATTAACAACACTAATAAATATTCACTATAAGAATCAAACACATTGCTGATACAAATAGTATAAACAAACTAAATATAAAATCTAAATCTAGTTTACTTTTTATAAATATTTCTTTAATATTAAATTCCTTAAAAGACTTTATTTTAAACGTCTTTATTATCGCAAAAACTATAAGAACAAATCCAAAAATATTTGCCACTAACCCTTGCGCTATTGCTATAATTATTAAATTTCTCTTTGCACTATTTACATCATTTTTATCTTTAAGTATCTTAACAGAACGATTACATACATAGGCACAAAATATACCCAACATAGAAATTATAAATGCTAAAGTTATTTTACTATTCATTAATATCGGATCAAAAACACCTCTTCCACTTATTAATGATATAGCGTATAAGCACATCAAAAACACTAAAGGAATACTCAAACAAAAAAACATACTAATGCTTATCCATTTATAACTTATTTTAGACTCTTTATCCTTTAAACTATTAATTGTACTTCTTTTAGATACTACACCTTTTCTTACTGCTTTCATGCAATCATTCCTTTCTCTAAAAGCTTTTAATTATTAATTATTTCATTAAAACTTCAACTTCTTCTCTAAATTTAACAACTGACATTCCTATTATTACTTGTACTGCCTTTCCTTTTTTAACAAGTCCATGAGCGCCTGCCTTTTTAAATACAGAAACATCTTGAACTAAACTTGGATCTTTAACTGAAACTCTAAGTCTAGTTGCACAGTTATTAAGTTCTTCGATATTGTCAGCTCCACCTAAAGCATTTAATATAATTTGTGCCTTACTTAAATTAGTGCTGTCTATTTCTGCTGGACTTATACTATCCATAGCAACACCCATACCCTTACTAGCCTTATAATCTGCTTTTGTATAAAGCTTAGTTTCCTCTTCATCATCTTCTCTACCTGGAGTTTTTAAATCAAGCTTCAAAATTAAAGTTCTAAATACTACAAAATATATTCCTGTAAATACTAATCCAATAGCAATTTGTTTTATATAAGTTCCACCATGACTACTAAATAAAGGAATCCAGTTTAGTGAAGCCCATTCAATTAATCCACCACCAAAATTACCAACTACACCAAATATATAAGCTGTTGCAGATAAAGTTGCTGCTAAAACTGCGTGGACTGCAAATAATAATGGAGCTATAAATAAGAATGTAAATTCTAAAGGTTCTGTAACCCCTGCCACTATTGCAGTTAATGTTGCAGGTATTAAAAGACCAGCTACTATTTTCTTTTTATTTTTCTTAGCTGTTGCATAAAATGCTCCTGCTATACCAACACTACCAAATATTTTTGACATTCCATGAAGTGCAAATCCACCTGCTGGGAATAATGTTTTAAGCGGTGCTGTTGACATTGAAAACTCTGTTAAATGAGTTGCCCAATAAGCTGTTATTCCACCATCAACAGCTATAGAATCATACATAAACGGACTGTATACAAAGTGATGTAGCCCTGTTGGTATAAGAATTCTTTCTAAGAATGTATAAATCCAAACTCCAACTGCACCAGATGATAATAAAAATCCTTGTAATGATGCTATTGCTCCTTGAACTTTTGGCCAAACAGCTGCTACTAAAAATGCTATTGGTATCATGACAAAGAAGCCAATTATAACTATTAGTGATGACCCCTTAAATATTCCTAAAACTTCTGGAAGTTCAACATCAAAAAACTTATTATGAATAGAAACAACAGTTAAAGAAATTAAAATAGCACCTATCATACCAGTATCTAAAGTTTTAATACCTGCAATATTAGCTAAACCACTTGTTCCTCCAACTTCTGCTGCAAAATCAACTCCAAAGCTACTTCCCCATGTTCCAAGAATCGCTCCTAAGAAATAATTAAAAGTCAAATATACAACTACAGCTTCCATACAAGCTCTAGCTTGTTGCTTTTTAGCAAGCCCTATTGGTAACCCTATTACAAATAGAAGAGGTAATTGATTAAATACTGTCCATGCACCTTGCTCTATGACATTCCACATTTGGTACCAAAAAGTAGATTCACTTGCTATTGACCCCATTATTACTGGATTTTTAAACAATGTTGCAAATCCAACCATCATTCCCGAAAAAGCAAATAATAGTACAGGAGTAAACATAGCTCCACCTAATCTTTGAATTTTCTGCATCATATGCATCATCCCCCTTAATAATTTTATTTTAAAAGAACAAAATTAATTATTACTAATATTATTTTAATATTTATCAATGAAGTTATCTATATATTTGTATTTTCAGTTCTTTTTTACACATTATTGGAAATGTTTACATAGATATGTGAAATTTCACATTATTTTGATATTATAATAATTTAAAATAAGCATTATTTTTTATTTATATTTTCTATCCTATAACCAATTTCCTTATTAGCAAATTTATATCCATCTTCAATTAACTGCTCTCTACTCTTAGCATTTCCAAGAATATTATCTATAGTTAGCTGATTTCTATCCTTAAAATACTTATCTAAAAGACTTTCTTCAATATCTCTTTGGGAAGCTAATGAATAATCATCTAATATATGATTTACATCAAATCCATGTTTTTCAAGTTCTCTTCCAACTAAAATGCTTCTATGACACCTTACAGGATCTTGCATAGCACCTAAAAGCACTATTTTATATCCTTTTTCTAGTCCTGTCTTAAGTCTTTTGATTCCTCTTAAAAATTCTTCTTCTAAAATAACCTTATCAAAATCAGCATATCCTTCTTTATTGTAAGAAACCTTTCTAACTCTTTTAGCTGCAAATTCTTCTCCCATATAGATATAAGTAAATCCATTTTTTTCAAGTGTATATGCTATAACTTCCTTATCAAACCAAACGTTATACTTTGAGTAAGGTGTTCCTCTAATGTCTACAACGCAATTAATATCATAATACCTTAACATCTCCATAAGCCTTTCAACACTATAATTTGAATGACCTAAAGTATATATTTTCATAAGCATATCCCCTCTCATTTTTATAAATCATAAAAAATTTTATACTATTTCTACTGTTCTATTATAACTTTATTATTTACAGAAAATAGTTTGATATTTAACTTTTATTCTGAAATATAAAATAAAAAAACACTACATCAAAATAAACAACAAATTTATAATTGCTTATTTAAAACATAGCGTTTTTTATAGTTAATGTCGATTTTAGTGTTTTAAAAATTAATTTACTTAAGAAATCTAAATTTATATAAATGAGCTTTACATCTTACTTTTCTTATTGCTTTTATTAAATACTTTTATTAGTTTTAAGACGGTATAACAGATGAAAACAATATTTAATATTATTACATTTTTCATATTTATATTTTTACTATTTAAATACGCAAATAAAATATGAACATAAATCAAACCATAAAACACATAAGACCATCTTTGAATCTTTTTCCACATTCCACCCTTTAATTTTCTCTTTGCAAAATTAAATGATGTTACAAAAAGTGGAATCATTATAACAACTGCTAAGACACCTGCAATTGAATATATTATACGATTTGTAGTAAGATGCTTTCCGCTCATTAATATCATAATTAATTTTAGTCCATGAACATATATATGTGGAACTATTAATAATGATGCTACTATTGCAAGTTCAGCCCTTATTTTCATAAAATGTTTTGTTAAAGACATATTTCTGCTCATGACTCCCATAAACATAACAACAACAAATAAAAACGTAGATACATAACCATTATAAGTTAATTTTTCTATATATTTTAAATAACTTGGCAAAAAACTACTTAATTTATTTAACTCACAATATGTAATCAACGCAACTAATAATATGGCAAGTAAATATATAGCCCTATTATGCCTTTTTATATTTGATGAAATATATTCCAAATTAAATTACCTCCAGTAAACCTTTTAGTAACTTAACACTAATTAATTTTAATACTTTCATTTAAAAAGAGGGAGCTTTATCAAAAGATATAGCTCCTAAAAAAGAGATGTCAAACGAAATTCTTTTAACCATATATGTGAATATTCAATTAAAAGTAAACTCTTTATCAATTAAACATTGTTTGTTTAATATGATCCGATTTTGTGGAAAAAACTTAATAACCAATGCTTTAAAAGTATTGACTTGTAAAATTATTTAATTTATCCTTCATTTAATTGATAATGATTTTCATTTACAGTTATATTGTAATATGTTTTTATACCATTGTCAATAATTTTGTTTTTAATTTACATTTTATTAATAATTTAAATTATTGAACAACTAAAAAATAATAAGTATTACTAAAATGGACAATTAGCAATACTTATTACTTTTTTTACAACTAATATTAATCTTTATTTTTTTGCTTATTTTCAGGAATTAATTGTTCCTCATATTTAAGAATACGCTCCTATCTTTAAAAATTTTATCTTAAAAATGCGTTTCATCTATACTAATTTTATTTAACTCATTATTAATATTTTCTAACTCATTTTTTGTTAGTCTAATATTAACAGTCCCTAAATTTTCTTCTAATCTATGGATTTTAGTTGTTCCTGGAATAGGTACTATAAAAGATTTTTGAGCAAGTTCCCAAGCTAAAACTACTTGAGCTGGTGTAGCATTTTTATCTTTAGCAATTTCAAAAATTAAATCTAATAACTTTTGATTATTTTCCATAACCTCTGGCTTAAATCTTCCCATAAAGCTCCTAAAATCATTTTTATCATATTTTGTGTTTTTTGTATGTTTTCCACTTAAAAAACCATTTCCAAGAGGGCTATAAGCAACAAACCCAATCCCCAGCTCTTCACACACATCAAATAATTATTTTTCTGGCTTACGCCATACCATAGAATACTGATTCTCTATAGCTGTCACTTTACACACAGCATGAGCACGTCTCATATAATCAATAGGTGCATTAGACAAGCCCTAATGCTTTATTTTCCCCTCTTCTATTAATTCTTTCATTGTTCTTGCTACAACTTCTGGCTCTACCTTTGGCTCTATACGATGTTGATAATATAAATCTATACAATCAACTTTTAAACGCTTCAAAGAACCTTCTAATTGTTTCCTAATAGATTCTGGAGTGCTATCTAAAACATGTTCTAACTTTCCATCATTAATAACTGTTCCTGTTATACCAAACTTAGTAGCTATAACCACTTTTTCTTTAAAAGATTTTAATGACTCTCCTAAAAGTTTTTCATTATTTTCTCCATAAACCACTGCAGTATCAAAAAAATTACATCCCATTTCTACTGCTCTATGAATTAATTTAATCATTTCTTTTCTATCAGCAGCAGGTCCATAAGCATGATCCATCCCCATACATCCAAGCCCTATTTCAGAAACCTCAAGACCATCATTTCCTAAAATACGTTTTTTCATTTCCATCTTTCCTTTTAATAATCATAGTTTGCTATATTTAAACTATAATATATGTAGATTTTATTAATTTAAATTTCTTCTTTATATATAAATGATATATCTTTGAGTTAACTTAAAAGCAAGTATTTTTATTGCAGACTAATTATCCTTATAAATATATTTTTTCCATAAAAAATATCATGGAAATACTATGTGAATATTCCATGATATTATTCTTGTTACTATTAAAATAAATTTTAAAATTATAAATTCTCACCATTTGAGTTTATAACTTCTTTATACCAATTAAAACTCTTTTTTCTTAATCTATTTAAAGTTCCAGTTCCATCATTGTTTTTATCAACATATATAAAGCCATAACGCTTCTTCATCTCTCCAGTTCCAGCACTTACAAGGTCAATACACCCCCAAGGAGTATATCCTAAAAGTTCAACCCCATCACCAATTGCCTCTTTCATTTGCTCAATATGAGCCTTTAGATAATTTATTCTATAATCATCATTAATTGAGCCATCTTCCTCAACTTTATCCACAGCACCTAAACCATTTTCAACAACCATTAATGGAATTTGATATCTATTATAAATTTTATTTAAAGTAATTCTTAATCCTACAGGGTCAATTTGCCATCCCCAATCACTTGCTTCTAAATAAGGATTCTTTAATCCCATTGAAAGATTTCCTCCTGTAGTTTCTACATCTGGATTGTTGCTTACACAATTAGACATATAATATGAGAAAGTATAGAAATCAACACATCCATTTTTTAAAGTTTCTAAATCTCCCTCTTCCATTTTTATTTGTATATCATTTTCTTTAAAGAAACGCTTAGCAAATCCTGAATATTCTCCTCTTACATGAACATCACCACATAAATAGTTTGAAAACTCTTCTTTTTGCTCTGCTAATAATACGTCTTCAGGGTTACAAGTATATGGATATTGAGCACCATATGCTATCATACATCCAATTTTAAAATCTTTATTTATTGAATGACCAAGTTGCACAGCCTTTGCACTTGCAACAAATTGATGATGAAGTGCTTGGAAACATTCTTGATTATGATCTTTTTCAGATGGCCCAAATCTTAATTCTCTTATATCATCAAACATAACTCCAGCTCCCATAAATGCTGCTGCAGGTCCATGAGTTAATATATTTATTTCATTAAATGTTAACCAATACTTAACTGAATCCTTATATCTATTAAATATAGTTTCACAATATCTTAAATAACAGTCGATAGTTTCTCTTCCTAACCAACCATTAAATTTTTCAGTTAATCCAAATGGAGTTTCATAATGAGATATAGTTACTAATGGTTCTATATTGTATTTTTTTAATTCTGCAAAAACATCATCATAAAACTTTAATCCTGCCTCATTTGGAACTAATTCATCACCATTTGGAAAAATTCTTGTCCAGTTTATAGACAGTCTAAATGTTTTAAATCCCATTTCAGCAAAAAGTGCTATATCCTCTTTATATCTATGATAAAAATCTATTGCTTCATGACTTGGATAGTATGTGTTATCTTCAAGCTCTGGAGTTATTCTTCTAGCTGTAGTATGTGTTCCCCCTGTCATAACATCAGCCGTACTTAATCCTTTACCACCTTCTCTATATCCACCTTCAAATTGGTTAGCAGCAGTTGCTCCTCCCCATAGAAAGTTTTCTGGAAATTTAACATCTGTTTTCATACTTATTCCCCCTAATTACTTTATATTTTATTTTTAATATCTATAACCTATAAGGTTACACATATTGAAAATAAAAATATTTTATCTAACTAAAATTCAATTAATTATATATTTAGGAAAGGTGAAAAAAAATTTCACCTAACCTAAACACAATATCTATTTTATTTAAAATCTTATTAAGACATTACTGTTATTAGATTTTCTCCATATTCAATAATATCTTTATTTGTTTCTATAACATCTAAATACTTATCAAAATTTGTAATTATTACTGGAGTTTCTAAAGAATATCCTTCTCTTTTTATAGCATTTATATCAAACTCTAATAATACATCACCTTTTTTAATCTTATCACCTTGTTTTACTCTTGCCTTAAAATGTTTCCCCTCTAACTTTACTGTATCCATTCCCACATGAATTAAAAGTTCTGCTCCGCTATCTGTTGTAATTCCTAAAGCATGAAGAGTTGGAAAAAGAGTTGTTAACGTTCCATCAGCTGGTGCAATAATTTTGCCTTCTTTAGGCTCAATTGCTATACCTCTTCCTAATAACCCACTAGCAAAAGCCTCATCTTTAACATCTGATAAAGACTTAACTACTCCCTTTATTGGACTTGTCAATATTTCTCCTTTTATTATAGATTTCTCAACTGTTTCTACCACTTCACCATCAGTTAAATCTTCTTCGTCTAATTTGCCAAAGAAGAACATTAAAGCAAATCCTACTGCCAATCCAACTACTGTTGCTAATATAATTCCATAAAATCCACTATCTATTCCTGTTGGATTTATACATGTTGGAATTACAAATAATCCCATAGCTCCTGATGAATATAATCTTGTTCCAAATAGCCCCATTATTCCACCAGTAACAGCACCACCTATACAACTTAAGATAAATGGTTTCTTTCTTGGAAGAGTTATACCATAAATTGCAGGTTCGGTAACTCCAAATATTCCTGAAATTATAGATGGTATACATAAAGATTTTAATTTTTTGTTTTTAGCCTTAAGCATTATTGCAATTACTACACCTGTTTGTGCAAAACATACTGCAACTGAAGTTGCAACAACTGGGTCTGAACCTAAAACTGCTATATTATTTATAGATATTGGAACTAGTCCCCAATGCATACCAAACATAACAAATATTTGCCATAATCCACCGATAAATATACCAGCAACTATTGGGCTAAAGTTATAAATAGCTATTGTAACATCACCTAATAAATTAGCAGCTGATGATGCTATTGGTCCAACCGCAATAAATGTTACAGGTACAACTATTAATAATGTACAAAAAGGTACTAAGAATGTTTTAACTACATCTGGTATAATCTTTTTAAAAAATTTCTCTACAACAGATGCCACATATATTGATAATATTATAGGTATAACTGTTGAAGCATACCCACTAGCTGGCATAACTACAGGAATTCCACAGAAAGTTATTGTTTGTCCTGCAAGACCTACAATGTCAGGATAAATAAGCGCTGCACCGATTGCCATACCTAAAAATTGATTTACTTTAAACTTTTTAGCTGCTGTAAACCCTAAGAATACAGGGAAGAAGTACATTAAACTATCACCTATAGCATTTAAAATCATATAAGTGGAATCAGTAGCTGTAAGGATATTAGCCGATATTAAAATAGCATTTACACCCTTAATCATTCCTGTTGCTGCTAAGAGCCCAAGTATAGGCTGAAAAACTCCAGATACTATATCAATAAACCTATTAAGAGGATTCATCTTTTCTTCTACTTCTCCACTAGATGCATTATCACTAATTCCTGCAACACTACAAACATCAGCATAAACATCTGGCACATGATTTCCTATTACAACTTGGTATTGCCCTCCACTTTTTACAACGGTTACAACACCGTCCATCTTTTTTAATACATCTGTATTTGCCTTACTTTCATCTTTTAATTTAAAACGTAACCTAGTAATACAATGACATAAACTATTTATATTTTCTTTTCCACCTACATTTTTTATAATGTCTTTAGCTAAATTTTCATACTTCATAAAATTACCCCCTTACTAAATTTTTTATAATATAAAAAGGCAATACTAGTATTAATAAAACTTAAAAAAATTCTATTAATACTGGTATTGCCCTGTAAATCCAAGTAACAATCCAAAATTATTTAATTTTAATCTTTAAATTATCTCTGAGTAACCCTTTGTATATGAATTGTTAAATATAACTTTTCATCATTTGACATATCAACTTCTAAAAACTTTTCTATTTTTAACATGCAGTTATATGCTTTTTTATATTTTTCTTTCACTTGTTCTAATAAATCATTATCTGATTCAATCATATTATTATCATTTAATCTTTTTAATAAAAATCTTAAATGTGTAATAAACCTATCATAATTTAATGAATTTTCATCAATTTCTATATTATAAGTATACCTTATTATTGTCATTATTCCTTGAATATACTTGGCTATTTTTATAGCATCTAAACTTTCCTTCGATGAACAATTAATTTGAGCATTTATAATATGAAGAGCAATATTACTAGCTTCATCATTTGGAAGTCTTTTTTTAGTATATTCCTCAATAATATCTAATGCTTTTAACCCTACTTTATATTCTTTATTGTAAAATTTTTTTACTTCCCAACCTAAAATATTGGGTTTGCTAATTCCTTCATCATATAAATTTATTGAATGATTTATGTGATCTGTAAGTGTTACATAAATATAATCATTCAATTTAACATTTAAATTTGCCTTAACATATTCAATGATATTTGAACATGCCTTAATTTGCTCTATTGGAACATTCTCTAATAAAGATTTAAATCTATCTGATGCATTATTTTCTTTTAAAATAAAAGTCTTTTCAATTAAATCCTTATCTAAAATATCTCCTGACCTCTTTTTAAAAGCTATTCCACATCCCATTGCTATAATTTCATCTTTATTTTTTTCTTTAGCTAGAACTACATTATTATTAAAAATTTTTTTTATAATCATCTTTGCAACCCTCACATCTTTTATGCAAACACATAAAACAAAAAAATTTATTAAATGATTATATATTTTGTAAACGTCTAACTACTTTTAATATACCATTTTTATAATAAATTGTAAATACTGTTTTGTAACTTTTTTATTATTTTTATATATTTAACACTTATCTCTACTTTCTATTTAAATGGAATTTTATATAAATTTACTTATATAAAAGATTTTAAGGTTCAAAAATCAAATGAATTTTGATTATAACAATATATTCGCATTGTTAAAATTATTGTTTTACACTAGAATTTATTATAAAAAAATTATATAATTAAAATATGCATTTGACATATACATTTTTTCGTATATAATATAATTATAGAAAATAATTATTAAATAATATTTTCTATGTTTAAATAACGTTTATTATTAAATCATAAAATTTTACTTAAAGCAAAATAGAAATTTTCGCTTTATAAAACAACTTAACTTATAATTAATAATTCCTAATAATTCACACTTATTACTAAGTATAGAGTTTTAATATATTCTATTCTCTATATTACTGCCAGAAAAGACCATGAATAAATTCATGGTCTTTTTATTATTTTAATTAAGTCGAAATGTATTTATTATATAGAAATTATACAATTTTTTTTGATTTTAACATTTTTAATCTAATTGTCTTTACATCAATCCCAAAAAATTCAGCATATTTTTCTATTTCTTTATTATAATTTCTAAAATATCCTATAATAAACCTATAAAACTTTTTAGAAAAAGGATATTTATATATCATTTCTTGAGATTTCTCCCTAATTTTATCCTTTTTTATTTCTCCATCAATTAACTTATAATAAATATTATTTGCTTCTTTTTTACCTTTATTATCATAAAAAGCATTTATTTCATACCCTTTTTTTTCATTTATTATATCTATAATTGCATAATGGATACTAAAAACATCTTTGTATATACCCTTCTTTAATTTTTCTTTCGTTTCTATATCTTTAAAAATTTTTGTCATTTTATTATTAATTTTTATATCTAATTTTATATTTTCAAAAACGTTTCCAATAATACTTCCAATCTCATAAAGTACTTCCAAAAACTTTGACTCTAAAGATTCCTCAATAGATTTATATCCTCTACCACTAGACCTTACTAAACCCTTTTTTACAACTCTTCTAACCCGTCTATTCCTTCTTTTATATTTACTATCCATAAGATTATTATATTGCTCTTTTAAATTTAAGAAACTTCTTTTGAAATTTCCTAAGTAATTTTTACTATATTTCTCAAAGCAATTAAAATCTATGTTATTTATGCCTGCACTTTTTAAAACATAAAAACCTTTTTCTAAAGCATTATTTATAACCTTAAGCCCATCTTTATTACCTCGTATCATAAAATCATCAAGGCTTGTATACTTTTTATTAAATTTATTAATGAAATTTTGCGAGCTATCTAATGCTTCTTTATAAAATATATTTCTTATATCAATATATAATTTTTCCTCATCTTTAAAAGTTACATTTTTCCCTAACACATTAAAAGTTTTACTCATAAAACCATTCCATTCTTAAATCTTTTCTTAAATTTTATCATATTTTTACTTATAAATCTATAAAGTTGATTAGCATTAACAATTTATTAAATATTGTTTACAAGTAAACATTAGTTTATAATAATAATTGTTGCTTATTAACTATACAAAGGAGAAATATATGAATAGAGAATATTTACTAGGTGAAGAAAAATTACATAAAGCCATTTTTGTTTTAACCCTTCCTGCTACATTATCTGCACTTTCCACAGTCATTTATAATATTATAGATACTATTTTTATAGGTAAATATGTAGGGGATGTGGGCATAGCCGCTATATCTATTTATCTTCCTATTCAAATGATTATTTCAGCTTCAACACTTCTTTTTGCATCTGGCATAGGTTCTTTTATTTCAAGACAAATAGGTGCAAAACACTATGATAAAGCTGAAGAATCCATAGGAACTCTTTTTGCTTTTATAACTACTCTTGCTATAATTTTATGTATTTTAGGAGTATCTTTTCCAAAACAAATTGTAGAATTATTTTCTGCTGAAGGTAGCATTATTCCATATGCTACAAACTATGCTAGAATGATGTTTATAGGGACACTATTTTTTCCTCTTTGTTTAGCATCAAATAATGTTATGAGAGCAGAAGGTAGCGCTAACTATTCAATGTATGGAACAGTAATTAGTATTGTTTCTAATATAATTTTAGATTATATATTCATAGTTCTTTTAAGATGGGGAGTTACAGGTGCTGGACTTGCCACAACATTATCAAAATTTATAAACTTCCTTTATATAGTTTATTATTTTAAATTTAAAGCTATGTTAAAAATTAGAACTAGATATATAAGATATAATATTGATATGCTAAAAAAAGCTATTCCTATTGGATTTTCAACATTTTTAAATCAACTTACAGGAAGTATCTCAATTGTTCTTTTAAATAATGTCTTATATTCTTTAGGGAGCACAGAATCTGTTGCAATTTATGGAATAGTTTATAAATTAACTTCACTTATTCAAAGGTCGGCTGGTGGATTTTCAAGAGGTTCTCAACCTTTAATTGGATATAATTTTGGTGCTAAAAACTTTAAAAGGATAAAAGACGCCGTAAAGTTTAGTGCTATAATTTCAACCTCCATATGCTTAATAGCTACAATTATTATGATTATTCTTTCTAAAGATTTTGTGGCTATGTTCACTAACGATTTATCATTAATAAATAATTGTAGCCATGTTCTTAGAATTACTCTTTTAGCTTCACCTCTTCTTGGCGTATATTTTTTATCTATTGCTTTTTATAGGGCTATTGGATATGCAAAACAATCTATAATTCTATCAATGTTAAGAAGAATTATCTTTTTTATACCAATGCTTTATATACTTCCTTATGTATTTAACTTAGGGGTATTAGGCGTTTGGATAGCACTACCTTTATCTAATCTTATTGCATCTTTAGTTGCAATATACTTTTTAATCAAAGATTCAAAATTTACTAAAAAAATAAAGTTATATAAATAATTTATAAGTAAAAAATCACAATATATGTTTAGATACTGTGATTTTTTATCTTATATTTAATTATTTATCTCTTCTTGGATTTTCAAATGATACTGGTGTTGGATTTGGCGCTTCATGTTTTGGTCCTGGTGATGATAAATCAAAATAAAGCTTAGAATCTTCAGTAATTCCAAAATCTTTATTTGAACCACTATTTTGAACTTTATTTAAAGCTTCTCTAAATAAAGCATTATGTGCTTCTTCCCTATTAAGTAAAAAGTCTATTGTTTCTCTTACATATTTATCTTCTATTTGACGATATAAATATTCATAAACTACCTTTGCCCTTTGTTCTGATGCAATATTTGCAAGAAGGTCAGCAACTAAATCCCCTGTTACTGTTACATAATCTGCTGTCCAAGAATATCCTGATGCATTCGCTAAAACTGGTGATAATCCGTTTGTTACATGAGGTTCTATTCCACCAACTCCAACAGCTTCGTAATTCACATCATGACCATTTAATAAATTTATAGTTTGAGCTACCATTTCCATATGGCTAAGCTCTTCCGCACCTATATCTAAAAACAAATCTTTAATCTCTTTATCCTTTATTCTAAAACTTTGAGATATGTATTGTAGTGCTGCCTTTAATTCTCCATTGCAACCTCCTAATTGTTCTTGCATTAATACTGCATATTGAGGATTTGGCTTTTCCACTTTTACCTCATGTAATAATTGCTTTTCATGTTTAAACATAAAATAATTCCTCCTAAAATATAAATTCCTATTTCTTAGGATTTCACATTATTATGGATTTATTCCTATCATCAGTAAATATCATAATACATATTTAAAAACACTATTTAATATCTACTCATTAAATAGTGCTTACTTTTTTGTTTTACTTATTAATCTCTATTACTTTAAATTTTATGTTTTTATATTTTTCAAACTTTTCTTTTACTACCTATTAACTTAAATTACTCTAAAAAATTTAATATTTTAGCTGTAACAAAAGACATTGATAAAAATTTTTCCTTGCTCCAATTAAAAACTAATTTTTCATTAGAAAAAATTTATATTCTAATCTCTGAATTTTTAATGAAAAAACAACAACTCTACATAAAAAAATATACTATATTTAATAGTATAACTAATGATTTTGAGATTTACGAAATCTTAAATATAGCTGAAAATTATTTAAATAATCCAATACTAATCTTAGATACTAGCTATAAAATTTTAGGACTTTCTAAACTTGCAACACTACTTCATGATTCTATAAATAACCATAATGAAAATTATTATTTAGTTTCTAAAATTATTGAAAACATTAAAGAAGATAATTGTATGAACACAGTATATAACTCCACTGAAGCATTTTTTCACTTTACTAACGAAAAACTTATCTTTTGTGGAATAAAAACAAATGAAATAACGACAGCGTATATTTGTGTTGTAAAAAAATATAGAGATTTTGACTTTGATGATTTAAATCTTGTAAATACTCTATCTAAAACATTATCTATACAAATTCAAAAGAATAATTTATTTATAAGTACCTCGGGTTTAGAGGAAGAATACTATCTTATTGATTTATTAGAAAACAAAGTAGATGATATAGATTATGTAAAAGAAAGACTATCTCAAACAAATTTTAAGATAAAGGATAACCTATTTTTAGTGGCAATTCCTTTTAAACAAATGTATAAAGATTATAGGCACAACTTTGGCTTAAAACAGTTAATAAGCAGTATTAAAAGCATTCTTCTAAATTCCATTACAACCTATATTGATAATAAAATTATATTTCTTGTAAGTAAAAACTCTGAAAAATTGTTTTCTTGTGATGTTGAAACTCAATTTTTAAATTTTTTAAAACTAAATCATCTAAAATCTGGAATTAGTATGCCCTTTGAAAATATTTTAGAAACAAGAGAATTTTATAAACAAAGCATAAATGTTTTAAATATAGTTGAAAATTTATGTTCTAAAGATTATATTTTTTATTTTGAGGATTACTTAGAATATTATTGGTTTAACTTATCAGTAAATAATAAAAATCAAATCAACATAAAAAACTTAATACACCCATATATAAAAAAAATTATCATTAATGATAAAAAGCATAATACTGAACTTTTAAAAACTTTAATTACTTATTTAGAATACAACAGAAATTCAAACATAGCATCAAAAGTTTTAAAAATTCATAACAGTACCTTTTTTTATAGATTCCATAAAATAGAAGCATTGCTTAACATATCATTATCAGACAGCGATATCTTATTTAGATTAGAATTATCATTAAAATTGTTAAAGTATATAAATAAAGATATATCAAGTTTTTGATATATCTTTATTACAAAGTTTTAACTTATAAAAATTATACAATTATTCTGTAAATAATAATATCTTATTTAGATTAACCACAAATACTTAAAAAATATTTCATAAAAGTTGAATCTTCTGTAAGTTCTGGATGAAAAGATGTTGCTATAATATTCTTTTCTTTAACAGCAACAATTCTATCCTTAACCTTGCATAAAACTTCTATATTTTCTCCAACTTCCTCTACATAAGGAGCCCTTATAAATACAAGTTCCATTTCATTCTCTATCCCTTTAACTTTATGAAATTCACTAAAGCTATCTAATTGCCTTCCAAAAGCATTTCTCTTAACCTTTATATTCATAAGATTTAAATGGCTATTTTCTCCCTCAATTTCTTTTGCTAAAAGTATCATTCCGGCACAAGTTCCAAAGGTAGGAAGCCCTTCTTCTATTTTTCTTTTTAGAGGTTTTAAAAGATTTGTTATCCTTAAAAGTTTTCCCATAGTTGTACTTTCTCCACCAGGTAATATTATTCCATCTAACCCTTCTAAATCCTCTTCTTTTTTAACCTCTATAGCATCATGACCTAAAGCTTCTATCTGTTTTATATGTTCTATAACTCCTCCTTGGAAAGCCAAAACTCCAATTTTCACAGCCTACCATCCTCTTTCTTCATATCTAGTTTCTAATTCATTAGCATTTATTCCAAACATTGCTTCTCCTAAATCCTCAGAAACCTCAGCTAACTTTTTAGGATCATTATAATATGTTGTTGCTAAAACAATTGCTCTTGCTCTTTTCTCAGGATTATCTGATTTAAATATACCAGAGCCTACAAATACACCCTCACTTCCAAGTTGCATCATAAGAGCAGCATCTGCTGGAGTTGCAACCCCACCTGCTGCAAAGTTTACTACTGGAAGCTTCCCTGTTTCATGAACCTCTTTCACTAAATCATAAGGTGCTCCATAATTTTTAGCTAAAGTCATAAGTTCTTCCTCAGTAGAGTTTTGAATTTCTTTTATTTGCTTAGTCATTGTTCTCATATGTGTTACAGCTTGTACTATGTCACCAGTTCCAGCTTCACCCTTAGTTCTTATCATTGAAGCACCTTCCCCTATTCTTCTCAATGCTTCATCAATATTTGTTGCACCACATACAAAAGGCACTTTAAAATCACTCTTAATTATATGATATTTATCATCAGCAGGAGTTAAAACTTCACTTTCATCTATAAAATCAACTTCTAAAGCTTCTAAAATTTGAGCTTCTACAAAATGACCTATCCTAACCTTAGCCATTACAGGAATTGAAACAGCTTCTTGAATTTCTTTAATCATTTTTGGATCTGACATTCTAGCCACTCCACCTTGCTTTCTTATATCAGATGGAACTCTTTCAAGTGCCATAACTGCACAAGCACCAGCTTTCTCAGCAATAATAGCCTCTTCTTTATTAGTGACATCCATTATTACTCCACCTTTAAGCATTTGTGCTAGATTTTTATTAATTGATTCTCTACTCATAGTTTTCCCCCATTTTTTTACAATTACTTATTTTATATAAATATATCATAAAATAAAATAAATACACAAATGTATGGGTACAATATTAATGCCTTATTTATGTATTCTTCTATACTAAATAAGGCATTATAACATTATTTATTTTTCTATCTCAAACCAACCCTCAGACGCTTCTAACATCGTCATCATCTTTTTAGGTATTTTTTGTTTTTCTAAATTATTAGCATGAACAACAGTTTCTATTTTTTCATTATTTTTTACTTTATTAACCCAATCTGGATCAGTAATAATTACATGACCTAAAGCAATTAAATCATACCCCACATTTTCTAATGCATCATTAGCATCTTCTTTTGTATAAATACTTCCAACACCTATTAAAGGCTTTCTTCCACCTATTTTTTCTAAAATAAGTTTTCCTATAATTCTCTTGTCATCTTTATCTCTAATTGATGTGTTATTATATTTACTTAATGAAATATGTAGATAATCTATCTCTTCATTCGCTAAAGTATCAACTAAATAAAGAGTATCATCTAAAGTTATTCCTGGATTTTCTAATTCCTCAGGTGAAAATCTATAACCTATTATAAAGTCTTCTTTACCAAAATCTTTTTTAGCTTTATTTACTGCTTTTACAATTTCTAAAAGGAATTTAATTCTCTTTTCTCTGCTTCCTCCCCATTGATCATTTCTTCTATTTGAGTGTGGTGAGAAGAATTGTTGAATTAAATATGTATTCGCTCCATGAATTTCAACTCCATCAAACCCAGCTTCTATGGCTCTTCTTGTAGTTTCATAAAATCCATCTATAAGGTCTAAAATTTCTTCATTTGTAAGTTCTCTTGGCGCTTTTAAAGATTCCATAGGCCCAAACAAATTATAATTTGGCTTAACAGCAGATGCACTTACAAGCTCTCCTTTAGTCGGGTCTGCCATTCTTCCTGCATGAAATATTTGAAGCACTGCCTTAGCTCCTTGCGACTTTATGGCATCTGCCATTTTTTTTAATGAAGGGATAAATTTATCATCACCTGCATAAAATTCATCTTTAAAACCCTGACCATTAGGCTTGAAAAATGTACAACCTGTTATGACCATTCCTAAATCCTTTGCTCTCACTTTATAGTAATCAGCTTCATCATCTGCAACTGTTAAATCATCATTAGACGCACAAGTTGTCATAGGTGCCATTACTAATTTATTTCTTAAAGTAACTTTATCATTTAATTTAAATTCATTAAACATAAAACCCCTCCTTGTTCTTTTCTTATTTAGTTTGTTTATTTTAATTTTTATTATTCCAAATGTATAGCCCCTAACAAAAACTTTATTTAATATTAAAAAACAAAAAAATAAAAGACTATCTTTTTAAGATAGTCAAAATTCATCTACGCAATCATGCTTATTGGCTTAATTGCCTCATTATAAACTTTTTTCATAAACATAGCACTAAGTATTACCGCTATTATTTCTGATACTGGGAAAGCAAACCATATTGCATTTACTCCAAAAACTTGACCAAATATAAATGCTAATGGTAATATTGCAATTAATTGTCTAACAGCTGAAACCACTAAACTTAACATTCCATTTTCTAGAGCTTGGAACACCGAACTTGCTATGACACAAAAACCTGCAAAAATAAAGTTTATGCTTATTATTCTTAAAGCTGGAATTCCTATACGCAACATATCTTCTGAGGCATTAAATAAACATAATAGTTGTTTTGGAAATGCTTGAAATATTAAAAATCCTACTAGCATAATACCCATTGCATAAATTGTACTAAGTTTTATTGTTTTTGTAACACGTTCTTCATTTTTAGCTCCATAATTATATGCAACTATTGGAACCATACCATTATTAAGACCAAACACAGGCATAAATACAAAACTTTGAAGTTTAAAATATACACCAAATACTGCTGTTGCTGTTGGCGTAAAACCTATTAATATTTTATTTAATCCAAATGTCATAACAGAACCTATTGATTGCATTACGATAGATGGAACTCCAACAGCATAAATTCTCTTTATAATTTTAATATCAAGTTTGAATACCTTTTTATTTAACTTAATTTCATGATTTTTCTTTAAATTAAAATAAAGAGCTAAAAACATAGCTATAATTTGTCCAGTTACAGTTGCAACTGCTGCTCCAGCAACCCCCATTTCAGGTGCTCCAAATAATCCAAATATAAGTATTGGATCTAAAATTATATTTATAATTGCTCCTATCCCTTGAGTTATCATGGTATAGAAAGTTTTTCCTGTTGATTGTAATAGCCTCTCAAGTATTATTTGCCCAAATAAACCTACAGATAAAATTGTACAAATATATATATATTGACTTCCATGATTTATTATCTCAACATTACTAGTTTGTGATTTAAAAAACACTCCAGTTAAAAATACTCCTATAAGTGCAAAAATTACATAACTTAAAAACGATAAAATTATTCCATTACTAGCTGCCTTATTAGCACTTTCAAAATCTTTTTGCCCTAAACTTTTAGATAACACAGCATTTACTCCAACTCCAGTACCAACCCCTACTGCAATCATCAAGGATTGAAGTGGGAATGCTAAAGAAACTGCCGTTAAAGCATTCTCACTTATTTGAGCCACGAACATACTATCTACAACATTATAAAGTGCTTGAACAAGCATTGATATAATCATAGGCAATGACATTGAAATAAGTAATTTATTTACCGTCATAGTCCCCATCTTATTTTCTTTTATATTCTTTGTGCTTCTCTCCATACTTTGTCCCCCTTTTTATATAATTTATTACATACTTAGATATTTTAACATATTTATTATATTATCTGTAAGTTTTTTCGTTCGACTTTTATTATATTTTTTTGCAACAAAAAAGAGAACTAAAATTTAGTTCTCTTAATTAACAAACTTTCTTTTTTCTTCTACTTTCTCTTAAGAATGAAGGGATTATCATAATTAATGCAACTATACTTAATGCTAAATATGTATAACCAAATATAGATATTCCTGTATATGAACTTAAGTAACCAGTAAATAAATTTAATATACTAGATAAAATAGTTGGAACAACAACAACTTCAAATAAAAATGCTGTTGATTGTTGATTTGTAGGAACAAGATCAGCAATTAAATTATTTTGAACTGGCATTATAATCCCAACAACAACTCCATGAACAATCATTAAGAATAATAAAAACATGTAGTTAGGTATTATAGCCATAAAATACCATCTAAAACATAGAATAATTAATGCTGTAAATGTCGCTAAATAACTCCTTTTAGCAAAAGGTAATTTATGAAAAATAAACAACAATAGTATTTCCATCACAATCATAATAAAAGGAACTGTACTTATCAAACTAGTAGGACAACCAAGTTTTTCAAGAATAACTTGTATAGAATAATTGCTTGCAGAATTACATGTTGCCATTATCACGTTTGTTGCAAATAACTGTATCAAAAACGCCTTATTTTTAAGCAAACTAAAAAGAATTTCTTTAGCGTTAACATTATTTTCAGTAACATCTAAATCATCATTTACATTTACTTCAACTGCATTCTCTCCTGTTGTAAGTTCAGGTATAAATTGAAGTATAACGATAGTAGATAACATTATAATACCACATATAAGTAACGCACCTGTTGTTCCCCATAGATTTATAAATACTGGAGATATAAGACCTGAAATTCCATATCCTATCGCTCCCCATACACGTACCTTACCAAAAGGATATTTTGTCTTTTTTTCTATAGCTAATAAATATTCAGACATCAAACTAGTGCTTGGTGCATAAAGACAACTTCCAACTATGGTTACACCAAAAAATATCCAAAAATTATTTATAAATACTAAAACTATTATAGTAATCGCATTTGCTATCGTTACCAATTTTGTTAGATGTATAAGTCTTTTAGATTTATCAATAATTTTCCCCCATAAAGGCGATACAAGTAACATTATAAGAGGTGGTATACTAACTATTAATGATATTTCATCTGTTGTAAATCCCTTAACAGAACTTAGGAAAACAACAAAAATACCATAATAAATACCACCTGCTAACAAATATATAAATAGGTTACTAGAATATAAACCTATTATTTTTTTATCTTTTGTATTCATTAAACTTCTTCCTTTCTCTTTTCTCCTTTTCTATTAATATAAATTTGAATTAAAATATTCACTGTTAACATTTTTGACACAATATATTTCATTTTTTAATATTTTTTTTAATATATTCACTATAAATTCATGATAAAATTTATAATAAATATCAATACAAATTTTCATTTTTATTATTATATTTATGAATATACAGTTTTTTATTTTTTTTAACAAGAATCAAAAAATATTTTTTGTATAGTTAGTCTACATAACTATACAAAGTGTAGATTATGTAGGGAGGGAATTTTAACTTTGTCTACTAAAAATATAAAAAAAATAGATTTAAGAGTAAAAAGAACTGATAAATTAATTTTAGACACATTTATGAATTTATTAAAAGAAAAATCTTTTGATGATATTAGAATTTCTGATATATGTAATGGGGCTATGATTCATAGAACAACATTTTATAAGCATTTTGAAGATAAGTATAATTTATTAAGTTATGCATTGAAAAATATTATAAACGGGTTTGAAATTAAGAGTCTTGATTTTTATAATAATACTGTTTCAAGAAAATTTTACATAAATTTATTTAAATCTTTTTTACAACATATTGAAAATAATAGAAAAATCTATCTTGTAGGATTAAGAAATCTAAAAAGTGATTTCCTTATAAATAACTTTAAAAGAATTATAGTTACATCTATAAAATATAGGCTAGAAGATAATAATAAACATGGTGCTAATTTTACTATACCCATTCCTGTATTAGCAGAGCTTTATTATGCTACAATGATAGGACTTGGTATTTGGTGGTTACAAAATGACGCTGATATATCTATCGATGAAACCATCAGCTATCTTGATTTAGCATTAACCAATATAATTGAAAACGATGGTGCAAATTAAAATAATTTGTACCACCGTTAAATAACAAATCTGAATTATGTATTTATATTTTACTAGTTTAATAAAATTTTTATACTAAAATACTCAATATATATCAACTAAATATCTTTATTTAACTTTAAAAAATTTAAGAATTACACTATCTGTTAGCCTCTCTGCCTTGCACACAAAAGCTGTTTCTGAAAGCCATCTAAGTTCTTCATTATAAACTTCAAAACTTGGTGTTGTACAAAAATAATAAAGAGATGAATCTACAAAACCTCCGTTTTTAACTATCTCAACATATTCCTTTGGTACAGTTCTAAATCCATTATTTTCTATATAAAAACTCATTCCATTGTCTAGTTTTACAGCATATCTAGCACTTAAATCACACTTACCATTAGGTCTTATTATTTGACTATCAACTCCACCTGGTAAAACTTCACCGTGCATATTTGCTCCTTTAAGTTCGCCACTTAATATAGGAATTAATTGTCTTCTTCCAACTATATCATCTTGCCCAACTAATATTGGCTTATCTACCTTTACTACTATTGAAAAAACTTCTTCTAACATTTAAACTCCTCCTAAAATTTATTTTTTATATCCTAATTTTTCTGAAATATCTTTAGCTGATTTTAATAAATCATTTATGATTTCACATCCTATTTCTCCAGAAAGTCTTACTGATGGTGCTGCTATACTTAAAGATGCTATAAACTGCGAATTATACTCATATATAGGAGCTGCTATACTAGTTATTCCAAGTTCTCCCTCTTCGATAGCCATTGCATAACCTTGATTTTTTACCCTCAATATATCTTCTTTTAATACATTTTTATCTGTAATAGTATTTTCAGTGCGTTTAAATAATTCAATCTTATCTAACGTTTTATCTAAAGTTTCGTTATCCATTGAAGATAAAAATAGTTTTCCTGATGCTGTACAATGAAGAGGTATTTTGCCTCCAACTCTAGAATTTACACTAACAGTATTAAACTCTCTAGCCTTTTCAACACAAATTCCTTCAACTATTCCATTTTCATCATAAGGCATTGATAATTGTATATTTTCATTAAATTTATTTCTTAACTTTTCCATGTAAGGTCTAGCTATTTCAATTATATCTGTATGATATTCAAAAGCTTTTCCTAAAATAAATAATTTAGTTCCTAACTTAAATTTACCATTATCCTTATTTTGTTCAATATATCCCATTGATTCCATTGTGTATATTAAATTTGATGCTGTACTTTTTGGCATATCTAACATTTTAGCTATATCTGTTAACCTTAATTCCTTAGTTTCAATAGAAAAACACTCTAATATCTTTAATGCCTTTACAAGTGAATTTATTATTTTTTTTTCAGCCATTATTATAATTCCTCCTAGCCATTCCACCTCTTAGCTTTATTATAATTTATATTGAATTGATCTAAAAGTTTCATAATATGATGATTTATTATATCATCTAAAGTTTTAGGATTATTATAAAATGCTGGCATTGGAGGAACCATCCTAACTCCAATTCTTGATAATTTAAGCATATTTTCTAAATGTATAGGGCTTAAAGGCGTTTCTCTGGCTGATAATACTAATTTTCTGCCTTCTTTAATCATGACACCTGCAGTTCTTGAAATTAAGTTATCATCATATCCATTAGCTATTGAACTTAATGTTTTCATACTACATGGAAGTATTATCATGCCATCTGTAATAAATGAACCACTAGATATTTTAGCACCTAAATCTTTATTATCATAAACATAATTTGCTAAGTTTTTCAAATAATTCACTTTATATTCAGTTTCTATTTCAAGATTTTTAATAGCCCAATCACTTAAAATAAGATGCGTTTTTATTCCATTTATATCATTTAAAGTTTCTAATAATTTTACTGCATATATTGTTCCTGTTGCTCCAGTAACTCCAATTACGATGTCCATTTTTCACCTCTTAAATTTCTTATTGTTCTAAGCAAAGAATATGTACCTTTATAAAACTAGTTTAATTCTTTTAGTTTATTACATAATTCAACCGTAATATCTTTACATAAAGATAACACATGCTGTATCTCATTTTTGCTTATATCATCTAAATGTATACCACAACATACCACAAACTTTCCCGAAAACTCTTTTTTTAATATATCTCCTATAACTTCTGTAACAAAATTTTCTTTATGTCCTTGAAATGTAAAAGTATTTAAATTAACTAAAGAGGAGCCTATTGTTAAGGCTCCCAAATGAGGTTTATCTCCTCCTGTTAAAATAACACATAAATCTTCTCCCATTTTTATAGCTTTAAGATTTATTTTTATTCTTTTAAATTCCTTTTTTATTTCTATCATTATTTTTTAATCAACTCTGGAATAGGAGGTATTTGGTCAAGATTTTTTATTTCTTCAGGATTAATTTTAAATCTTTTATCATATTTTTCATAATTTGTGATATCTTCATCTTCTGTTGACCTCCAAGAAAAGCAACATGTATCACATATATATACTTCCCATGCATCATCAACTGGTGCTTTTGTTAATAAATTTACTGTTTCTGAACCACATCTTGGACAAATCATTATTTATTCCCCCTTATATCTCTTAATGCATTTTTTAAATAATCACTCCAAAAATCAGTTTTTTCAGGAACTTCTAAAAGCTCTGTTTCTCTTGCTTTATCTGGTGCAACTGGAGTTGTAGCATCAATTATAAGCTTTGTGTGCATACCAGCTGGTTCTGATGATGGGTCTAATGGCATACCAGGCGCATTTGGAATTAATACTACATCTTTATCTGGACGAACTCTTGTTGTTAACGCCCACATAACCTGTTCTAAATTAAATGGGTCAACAAACTCATCAACTACAATAACTATTTTAGAATATGGCATTCCATGTGGTGTTGATAAAAGTCTCATGGCAACAGCCTTTCCATACCCTCCAAATCTTGATTTTGTTGATATAACTACACCTATTCCATGAGTATACATAGCATTTACAGCAACAACTTCTGGAAAATCTCTTTTCAGTTGTCTATATAAAGGTAAACTTGTGTTTAAAGCCATTAAATAATCAATTTCTGTCCAAGGCATTCCTAAATATAAATTTTCAAAAATAGGATTTTTTCTGTGAGTTATTGTGTGAATCCTAACTTCTGGTTGAAGTCTTGCACCTGAATAACTTCCAGGAAATTCTCCAAAAGGTCCCTCTATTTTTCTTTTTCTTGGAATTATATAACCTTCTAGAACTATTTCACTTCTAGCTGGAATATCCAAATTCCCAACTTCACTCTTAGTAAGTTCAATAGGTTCTCCTTTTAATGCTCCTGCAAAATCATATTCTGATTGTACATACTCTATTGGAGTGCTTGACATAAAGTTTAAAATTGGGTCATTCCCTAAACATATAGATATAGGTAATGGTTCATTCATTTCTTCCGCTTTTTTCAAATGAATAGCTATATCATGAAAAGGTAATGGTTGAATTCCTACTAAATCTTTTCCTTTAACTTGAATTCTATATGTACCAACATTTTGTTTATCAAAATTGTCTGGGTCTTCTGGATCTTTGCTAACTATTAAAGCTTTAGATATATAAAATCCACCATCATATTTATTAACCCTAAATAAAGGTAAAATATCAAAAAGATTTATATCTTTTGTTATCTTAACTTCCTTAATAGGTGCATCTTTTACCCATACAGGTTTTATTGGATACTTAGACCACTTTTTATCTAATTCATAAAATTGCTCTTTTACTGGAGTATCCTTTGGAAGTCCAAGCATAAGAGCATGATTTTGCCATGAGCCATGAACATTTAATGCTACTGAATTTTTATATCCTTTAATTTTCTCTACAAGTATAGCCGGAGCACTCTCCATACTCGGTGCTGATTTTCCAATAGCGCTTAAATCAGGCTCTGGCATAACTTCATCTTTAATTCTTACTAATTGATTTTCCTTCTCTAGAAGCTCTAAAAACTCCCTTAAATCTTTATATGACAAACCTATCTCCCCTTTTTATTCAACATTGTTGAATTTAGTTTTATATTGTTGTATGTTTAAATTATATACCCTTAAATTTTAACTGTCAAATTAAATTCAACACTTTCTGTATATCATCATTTATACAAATAGCTTTATTTTTAATTTCTAAGGGAATGTTCTCTTCACCAAGATTAATTCTTATAAGTGTAGTATTTGAAGGATATTTTGCAACAATATTTTCGAAAGGATATTTTATAATTGCGGGAGTATTATATCCAACACCAAGTTCTAATAAAACAAAATTCTTTCCCTTAGCCTTTTCTATAAAATCATTAAAATTATTAAATATCTTAAAATGGCTTTCTTGGACAAAAGAATTATCTATCCTAAGATTAGGCACTAAAAAATTCCCACATCTAGGGCATCTAGGAATATCTTCTTCTCTTATATAAAATTCGTTCACCATATTTTTTACCATAGTATTTATCATTTCTTTATTGTCATATAATTTATTTGAACAAGGACTAGAACATTGAAAAAGAGCATAATCTCCTTGAGGTGTAAATATATTTTCCTTTTTAAATCCAGCTTTCTCAAACTGACCATCTACATTAGTTGTTATTATAAAATGTTCTTTATCTTTTAAAAGTTGATGTAAATCTAAATATGGTTTGGTAGCTTTTGTTTTATATCTTATATTATAAATGTGCCTTGCCCAATATCCCCAATAGGCTAATACATTTTCATTTGATAAATTCCAAAAAGCGGATTGTATTTCTACGATAGTATTTAAATTTAAATTTTTATACTCAGGAAACCATTCTTCAACTAATGCTTTATCCAAATAATTTATTCCTCCTGATGCTGAAAGCCCTGCTCCTGCTCCTACCAAAATATAATCTGCATTATCTATTAATTCTCTTATTTTTTTTATATTATTTAAGTAAGCTTTCATATATTTTATAATCCTCCTCCTTAAAAACATTGAAAATAACCTTCTCTATATCTTCATTATCATCCAAAAACTCACATACTGTATCAACAGCAATTTTAGCTGCTTTATCATTTGGAAAGTGAAACTCCCCAGTAGATATACAGCAAAAAGCTATTGATTTTATTCTGCTTTGTTTAGCTAAACCCAAACATGATTCATAACAAGATTTAAGTTCTAGACATTTTTCATCCGTTAAAACATCATTAACAATAGGCCCCACAGTATGAATTACATATTTACAAGGTAAATTATAAGCTTTCGTAATCTTTGCATTTCCTGTTTGCTCTAAACTTCCTTGCTTTTTCATAATATCTTCACATTCGTTTCTTAACTGAATTCCCGAAAAAGTATGTATTGCATTATCTATACATCTATGGCATGGCACAAAACATCCAAGCATTTGACTATTAGCAGCGTTTACTATGGCATCTACTTTAAGTGTTGTAATATCACCTTTCCAAAGGATTATTTTATTTTTATGTTTATTTTTTGTTCTATTAAATAAAATATCTATAGTTTCTAAATCATCAACATCCACTATTCCCTTTTCCACAGATATTTCTTTTAAAAATTCATCTTGAATCTTCAAAAAATCCTCATCAATTTTTTTAGGCTCTCTAACATTCATTAAAGACCTTAAAAGGTTAAATTTATCTTTATAATTATCAGGAATTTCAATATCTTTATACCTTATATCTTCATCTATTAATCTATTTATTAAATAATCTAGCTTTTCATTATTGTTCATAAATTTTCTTTTCCTCTTTTCTAAAAACATTTCTGTCTTTTAAACAAATATCTATATATAAATAAAAAGCAAAAGCCCAAAAATATTTTGAACCTTTGCCTTTATCTAAATTCTTTTCAGCTTAATTTTAAAGATTAAATTCCTTTGGTGCATTACCTGAAAAATCTGCTATAATAGCTTTTGCATCTTCTAAATAAAATATTTCAAATATAGGATTATCAGCAGTTTTATAAAGTGATTTAACAAGTGGACTTGATTCTATAACTTTTTTCTTTATATCCATATCATTTGAAAACTTAACTTTTCCATTTAATCTCATCCATTGAAATTTAGAGTTTGATACACAAACCTCTACATATGGATTATTTTTTATTTGTTTAAACACATCTTTTTCATTATTTGTACAAAAATATAATTTTCCACCATCTTCAATCATAAATTGGAAAGGTCTAACTTTTGCCTTGTTATCTAATCCAACAGTTGCAAAATATTGTACTGGATTCTCTTTTAAAAATTCTATTACTTCATTCATTTTCATAACCTCCGTAACCGTATTGTTTTTTTTATCTTATAATATTATAATAAATGCAATAATATCATTTGTATAGTAAGCACTTAAAAGTGCCATAGTATCTATTAGGATACTATTAAAGCAAGGAGCTGATTTTTAATGAATGATTTACCTGCTTGCCCAGTAGAAGTAACTTTAAAACTTATGGGTAATAAATGGAAAATATTGATAATAAGAGACTTATTAGATGGTACAAAAAGATTTGGAGAATTAAAAAAATCTGTTGGTAATATAACACAAAAAGTTTTAACATCTAACCTTAGAAGCATGGAAGAAAGCGGTCTTTTAATAAGAAAAGTCTATGCACAAGTTCCTCCTAAAGTTGAATATACTTTAACTGAAACTGGTTATAGCTTAAAACCTATTTTAGATAGTATGGCTAAATGGGGAGATGATTACAAATCTAATATATAATTAATAAGTATAAAAAGACTGTATCGTAATTTTTGATACAGTCTTTTTATAGAATTATAATAATTTCTCAATTTGTTCAGATAATTTTTCCGGTTCATAAGTAGGTGCAAATCTTGCGATTACTTTACCATTTCTATCTACTAAGAACTTAGTAAAGTTCCATTTTATATCATCACCACTTGTGTTAAATCCTCTTTCTGATAACATCTTATATAATCCCTCTGATGCCTCATCTTCTTTAGCTTTTGGAGCCTCATTTTTCAAATATTTATAAAGTGGGTGTGCGTTTTCCCCATTAACATCTATCTTTGCAAAAGTTTCAAAAGTCGTATTGTATTTTAATTGACAAAAATTAGCTATTTCTTCATTGCTTCCTGGCGCTTGTTCAAAAAATTGATTGCAAGGAAAATCCAATATTTCTAAGCCCTTATCTTGATATTTATCATAAATTTTTTGAAGTCCTTCATATTGTGGGGTAAATCCACATCCTGTTGCAGTATTTACTATTAAAAGAACCTTTCCTTCATATTTTTTCAATGAAACTTCATTTCCTTTTATATCTTTAACTTTAAAATCATATAACATAATTTTTCCTCCCTATAATTTATATTTTCTCTCTTTAGTTATTGTTAGTAAATTAATTTATTTTATTAGCTTATCTAAATTTAATTTTTTAAAATCTATTTTTTTTTAAAAAACAAGCTAAATTTAAAATTTAACTTAAATATATTTAACTCTTTTATTTATTATTTTATTAAATTTAATTTTGTTCTATTTACTTTTATTATATTCTTCATTTTTATATTTGTCAAGGTATCCATTTATAACTTTATAAATAAACCTAAAGTAACTATAAAGTAACTATGGCACTATAAAGTACCTACTTCACATAAACTTTTATTAATAGTAAGCTATGTTTATACAATAAATTTCAAAAAAAGGAGAATTGCTATGGAAACAATTGAAATGTTACTTGAAAATTATGCTACTTCAATAAACAATGGTGATTTAGACTTAGCTGATAAATTATTCTTACAAAATGAAAATACTTCATTTATCCATCCAAGAGGACACGAAGTAAGTTTTGATAATGTAAAAGAAGCCTTCTATGTAAAAACTATGATTAATAGATTTTCAAAAAGAGATTTAAGAATACATAATATTAAAATAAATTTACTTACTGATAATACAGCAGTTGTAGAATTTTATTGGGATTTCTATGCTACTTTTAGAGAAGATAATACCGATATTATAACTAATGGACGTGAAAGCCAAACTTTAATAAAAGTAAATGATAAGTGGAAAATAGCTCATGTTCATTATTCAAATATGCCTGTTACTGCAGATAAAGAAGGATTTTAATATAAAATTACTATAAAAAATTTTAAAGTAGAAAATTAAAACTAGTTTTCTACTTTATTCTATTAATTTTTAATCTAAAAAGCTTCTTGCTATTTTAGCATGTTTAAGTTCATCTTCAATCATACTTTTCGCCTCTGGTATATCGTTTATAAATGGTGCATACATTTTCTCACCTTTTTCTTCAGCTTCCGCAATTCTTTCAAATATTTTATTTCCGTATTGTTTGTACATCTCTTCCATCATTTTTGCACTTTCATCATTTGGAGTTAAAATTTTATTTGTATATTTTTTTAATATGCCAGCATGTCTACCTTCATCTGCTGCCAATTCTAATAATGCTTTTTTCATACTTTCATCAAGGCTTAATTTTGCTAATGCTTGATAAACTAATACTCCATCTAATTCACCTTGTTGGTATTGTACTAATAATTCCTTTACTTCTTGTTTCATAATATAATACTCCTTATTATTTATTTTCAAATTATAAAATTCTCAATTAATATTAAATAATCAAATTTAATTTTACAAAATTAATTTTCTTAAAAATTAAGTTAAATATTATATTTAACTTAATTATTTGGGCTTATCTCATCTAATACTTTTTCTAATAAATTTTTTAAAATCAAAAGATCTTCCATACTTCCATTAACCTTACAAGAAACTTGTTCTGGAACTTTAACAATTTCTTCTTTTAATTCTCTTCCTTTATCTGTTAATTCAACGTTAACTATTCTTTCATCACTTTTATCTCTGTATTTAATTAATAAACCCATAGCTTCTAGCTTTTTTATTACTGGTGTAATAGTTCCTGAATCTAAGTATAATTTTTTGCAAAGTTCTTTAATAGTTATCTTTTCATCTTCCCATAACACAAGCATTGTTATATATTGCGTATAAGTTAAATTATACTCATCTAAAAAAGGTTTATATAATTTTATAACTTCTCTAGATGCTGCATATAGAGGAAAACATACTTGATTACTTAATTTCAAACTTTCGAATTTATCCATTTCTATCACCTTACATTTTAGGAAATTTAATTTGATTCAATCAACTTATAAATTGATTATATTATTTATATTTATTCTTGTCAAATGTAATAATAAGTTATCTATAATACTTAAACCCTTGAAATCCCCTTTATTACTTAAAAAAGCCTAATTGATAAATTCAATGTTAACAAAAATTTTACTATACCAAGCATTACAATACATTATTTAATTTATTCTTAATCCACATAAAATTTATTACTTATTCCTTTTGATAGCACATTTCTAGCATGTTCTTTTGCTAAATCTAAGGAATGTAATGCAGCTGTTCCACATTGTACTTCATTATCCGCTGGAATTTTTTCTTGTTGTAGCACTTTATCTAATGAATATTCTAGTGCATCTATAACCTCATCAACTTCTACTTCCCCAAAACTTACTAAATAGAATCCTGTTTTGCATCCCATTGGAGATACATCAATAATATTATCTAGCTTTTCTCTCATAAATCCTGCTAAAAAATGTTCTAACGTATGAATACCCTTATCTGACAATATTTCTTTATTAGGTTGTGCAAATCTTAAATCGAATTTAGTGACTATATCTCCTTTAGGCCCAACCTTAACTCCTGCTTTTCTCACATAAGGTGCCTTTACCTTTGTATGATCTAATTCAAAACTTTCTACCTTTATCATTTTATCCATCTCCTTATTTTAAAATAAATCTGTACTAAAATACCTATCTCCTCTATCTGGAAGTATCACTACTATATTTCCATTATCAATTTTCTCTGCTAGTTTTAATGCTGCAAAAACTGCTGCTCCCGATGATGAACCAACCAAAATGCCCTCTTTTTTAGCCAAAGTCCGTACAGTTTCAAAAGAATCTTTATCATTAGTTTTTATAACATCATCAACTAAAGACATTTCCATAGTTTTAGGTATAAAATTATTACCTATTCCTTCAACTTTATAGCACCCTTCTGCTCCACCACCAATAATTGAGCCTTCTGGGTCTGCTAATATTCCTTTAACATCTTCAATATTTTCCTTTAAATATTTTAATACTCCTGTATATGTGCCACCGCTACCTGCACCTGCTACAACATAGTCTACTTGTCCATCTAAATCTTCATAGATTTCTCTACCTGTTGTTTCATAATGTGCTAACGGGTTTGAACTATTTTCAAACTGCTTTAATGAAATTGAATTTGGAATTTCCTTTAACATTTTTTCTGCTAAATTTATCGCTCCTTCCATACCATCTTTTTTAGGAGTATTTATTATTTCTCCTCCTAAAGCCATCATTACTTTTTGTTTCTCTATTGAAAACTTTTCTGGAACTATAAATATAACTTTATATCCTTTATTTAATGCCGCTAGAGCAATTCCTATTCCTGTATTTCCTGCAGTTGCTTCTATAATCGTGTAACCTTTTTTAAGCCTACCTTCTCTTTCAGCCTTTTCTATCATGTACATTCCAACCCTATCTTTAGAACTTCCTCCAGGATTGAAGCACTCTAGTTTTGCAAATATATTAACTCCTTTTTTAACATCTAAATTATTTAATTTTAGTAAAGGAGTTTTTCCAACTAAATCCCTAATATCATTACAGTATTTCATCTTTTCCACCTGCCAATATTAATGCCTTTTGTATATCTTCTAAAATATCTTCTTTATCCTCTATACCAACAGATATTCTAATTAAATTATCTGTTATTCCAATACGTTCTCTAAGCTCTTTTGGAAGTGTTGCATGAGTCATTGAAGCAGGATGACATGCTAATGATTCAACTCCTCCTAAACTTTCTCCAAATGTTATTAACTCTAATCCTTCTACAAACCTTTTAAAATTCAAATCATCATTTAAAACAAATGATATAACTCCACCAAAACCACTTGCTTGACTCTTTTGAATTTCATGTCCTGGATGATTTTTTAATCCTGTGTAATAAACTTTTTTTATATTAGTACTTCTTGAAAGTTTATCAGCTATAAACCTTGCATTTTCCTCATGCCTATCCATTCTTACGCTTAGCGTTTTTATTCCTCTTATAAGCAAGAAACTATCAAAAGGTTGAAGTATTCCACCAGTAGCATTTTGAATAAAGTGTAACTTTTCTCCTAATTCCTCATCTTTAACTATGGCTAATCCTGCAACTAAATCACTATGACCACCTAAATATTTTGTAGCTGAATGAACTACTATATCAGCACCTAACAATAATGGATTTTGTAAGTATGGACTCATAAATGTATTATCAACTATTGTAAGAATTCCTTTTGATTTAGCTATGGAAGAAACTTTTTTTATATCAATAACATCTAATAACGGATTCGTTGGTGTTTCTATAAATACCGCTTTAACATCATCTTTTATTTGTTTATCTAACTTATCAAAATCATCTACAATCTCATACTTTATATTAAAGTTACTAAATACTTGATTTAATATTCTAAAAGTTCCACCATACAAATTATTAGTAATTAAAATTTTATCTCCACTTTTAAATAAACTAAGAACTGCTGATATTGCAGCAAGACCTGATGCAAAAGCAAATCCTCTTGTACCACCTTCTATATCTGCAATTAACTTTTCAAGAGCCTCTCTTGTTGGATTTCCTGTTCTTGAATACTCATATCCTGTATTTTCTCCAAATTTACTTTGTTTATATGTTGATGTTTGATATATTGGTACATTTACTGCACCTGTCTTTTCATCAGTACTTATTCCACCATGTATTAATAAAGAATTTTTTTTCATCGTTAACCCCACCTTTTTAACTATTTTGTTCCAATCGCCATAAATATTTTTGGTTCAATTACATCTCCTCTAGAAGAAACCCCTTTAGCTACTAAACCTGTATCCTTTATAGCTATATCTTTAAACTCAGCTTCTTCATACCATTTTGTTAAATCATTATGATTAAATCCAAGCCAAACATCATTCATTTCATCTGTTGCCCATGTTCCATCATGCTCTTCTACATCAGTAATAATTACTCTTCCGCCTTCTTTTAGAATCCTTCTCATCTCCTTGATAGCCTTATCAGGATTTACAACATGATGTAATGCCATATTTATAAATACAACATCCACAGAATTATCAAATAAAGGTAAGCTTTCTAAATCACCAGTTATAGGATAAATATTCTTTAAACCTAAATTTTGAGCTGATTTATTAAGTTCCCTCAACATATTTTTAGATGCATCTATTGAAAAAACTATGTCTGCGCTCTCAGCCACCTTTAAACTAATAAATCCTGTTCCTGCTCCAAGGTCTGCAACAACCTTATTTTTTAAATCTACTGAATTAATCGCTATATCTCGAAGCTCATCTTTAAAATAATCAACTCTAATATTATTCCAATCTTTTGCTATTGAATTAAAATAATTTAATGAATTCATAAAAACTCCTCCTTAAAATAATCTATTTAACTTTCTTTTAGTACAATATTTATAATTCTTTAGAATAATTTGTAAAAACAAAACCCCATCTCTATAAAAACATAGAGACGAGGTTTACCCGCGGTTCCACTCTAATTTAGATACAATAAAATATCTACAACTTAAGAAATTTAGCACTATCATGCCTAATCATTATAACGGGTGATACCGGATAACTCTACTATTATTTCAAGCTTCTACTCCAAAGGGCACTTCGTATTTCTTCTAAATAAAAAACTCTCATCAATGTTTTTCTTTCTGTAATTTTCCAAAATACTACTCTACTTTTTCATCGCATTTTAATAACCTACTAAATTTATATGTTTAGTGTGTTTTTGTTGTTGAATTTATTATAGTACAACTTTTTTTGAAAATCAATAGTAATTTTATTTAAATTATATAAAAAAGCCGTATCAAAAATTGATACAGCTTTTTACAATTAATTATCTATTTATGTTTATTACAGTTACTTTTTCTATAGTCATGGATTCTATACTTTTTCTAATTCCTTGAACCCCCATGCCTGATGATTTTACTCCTAAGAATGGTAAATGATCTGGGCCACGTTCTGTACGTCCATTTACTTGAACTGTTCCTACTTCAAGTTTTGGAGCTATGTTAAAAGCCCTATCTATATTTTGCGTAAATATACTTGCTTGAAGTCCAAATTCTGATTCATTAGCAATTTTTATTGCCTCTTCATCTGAATTTACTCTAATTACAGGTAATACTGGACCAAATGGTTCCTCCCAAGCAATCCTCATATCTAATGTTACATTATCTAAAAGAGTTGGATATATTAAATTACCTTCTCTCTTATTTCCACAAACTAATGTAGCTCCCTTTGCTAAAGCATCATCTATAAGTCCTTGTACATAATCAGCAGACTTTTTATCAATCAAAGGAACTATTATGCTATTTTCTTCTGGTGAACCTACTGTAAGCTTATCTACTTCATTTTTTAATATATTAACTAACTCATTAGCTATTTTCTTATTTGCCAACACTCTTTTTATGGCTGTACATCTTTGTCCTGAATAGGAATACGCACCAGATATTATTTGTTTAGCTACAAAGTTTAAGTCAGCATCATCACAAACTACAGCTGGATCTTTTCCTCCAAGTTCCATAACTAAAGGAATCATCTTTGATTTTTCAGCTATATGTTTACCAGTTTCACTACCTCCTGTAAATGAAATCATATTTATTCCTTCATGCTCTGTTAAAAAATCTCCTATAACTGACCCTTTTCCTGTAACAAGATTTAAAATTCCTTTTGGTATGCCTGTCTTATCAAGAGCTTCTATAATTTTCACTGCTGATATTGCTCCTTGAGTTGCAGGCTTAAATATAACAGCATTTCCAGAAACTAATGCTGGTGCAATCTTTGCTACTGACAAATTAACAGGATAGTTAAATGGTGAAATTGCTAGAATAACACCCAAAGGTCTTTTTGATATAATGGCTATCTTAGAATTATTGCCACCTTCAAAATTTTCTCCTGACATACTTTCGTTATACATATGAACTGCTTCCTCAATTGTATAACGAATAAAATCAATAGTTCTACTTACTTCCTTAAGAGCATCATTATAACCCTTTCCAACCTCTTTCATAATAGTTGTTGCGATATCTTCTTTATTTTTATTAAGCTCATCCATCCACTTATAAAGATATTCTCCACGTTTACGTACAGTTAAAGTTGCCCATTCCTTTTGAGCTTCCTTTGCAGATTTTATAGCCAAATCTGCTTCTTCTTGAGTTATTGCTTGGACTTTTCCTACTTCTTCATTTGTATACGGAGAGATAATACTAATTGTTTCTTTAGAATCACTATCTTTCCACTGTCCATTTATATAATATTTATATGTACTCATAATTTTCCTCCTATGTTTAGATATTTTAACCATTATTAAGTGTATTTGTAATACACTTTTTTTAATCATTGTATATTCAAATTAGTAAATTTATATATGAACTTCTTATATGTTAAATTATAATAGTTTTATATAAATAAAATATGATTAGGATTACAAATTATAAAAATTTTATTTAATACTCTCCTCAAATTTTTATTCTTTTCATAACTTACTTTTGCCTTTTTCTTTAATTATTATTCTTTAACTAAATCATTTTAAATTTTATCTAAACCTTGATTTCATCTTACTTTGAATCTTATATAGCTAATAAATTCATATAAAAAAAGTTATGCTAAAAAACACAACTTTTATTCTATATATAAAAAATTTCACAAATATTTGATTTATTATATATTTTAAATTTTTTTGCATTATAAAACTTTAAGTTTTTATCTCCCCTTTATTTTAATCTTTAAATTCACGGTTTCCTTATTGTCTTTTATATCAATAACATTTTTCTCTAATTTAGATTTACTTTTTAATGATTCTTCCTTCTCTCTTAATCTTATATCTAATAAATTATTATTTATTTCTTCCATAAATCTATTAATTGTTATTAAATTATAAACAAATACAATTAGTAAAATTACTATTAATAATATTAGTATTACATCTAATATTATATTAGCTTTATCCATTGTTAATCTCCTTACTAAAGCACACTTATAAACTATAATATTATTTTTTTTAATATAATGTTCTTAAAAATTATTCCTCCATCAATATAAAAAACATAACTCTTTTAATATAAAAAGAGATAGTGTAATCCCACTATCTCCTTCTATATTTAAAAATTATATTGATACTTTATTTAACTTTAACACTACTTATCTTATAAAATCTATAATCTCATCTATTTTTTTAGCACCAAAATGAACTTCATTATTATTTATAATTATGGCTGGTACACTCATTATCTTATATTTTTCCTTAATGTCTTTAAAATTTGAAATATCTATCATTTCAACCTCTATATTTTTATTTTCTATAGCCATTCTTTGTGTTGCAACAACAACATCTGGGCATAAATGACAGGATAATGATACACATACCTTTATATTAACATTTTTATCTATATTCTTTATAGCTTCTAATGTTGTTTTAGCTATTTCTTGACCTTTTCCACCAAGATTATATATAGCTAATATAAACGAATTTAACTCATGACCACCTGGAACTCCATGAAACTTAACTCTAGCATAATTACCATTATGGTCTAAAAGAGCGACTATTGGATATTTATCAGCATGTATGGTATTTTCAATACTTAAATTTTCACCCTTTTTATAAATAGCACACTTTACTTTCTCACCTAAATCACAAATATCTAATATAAAATCTCTAAGTTCTATAGACTTTGGATTTGTTTCATCAACTATTGAAACAAGAGTTACTTCTCTCTCCAATTTGTCTAAAACAGCTTTTAATTGTACCCTTAGTCCATCGTTTAAAAGTTTGCTCTTTCTTGAAATACTACCTAAAGCTTCATTTACTTCAGGAGATGTATTCTCTTTTCTTTGAGTTTTATTAGTTTTATTAGTTTTATTAGTTTTATATCCCTCGTCTTTTATTCCAAGTCTTTCTTTTAAATCAACAATATACTTTTCTGCCATAGTTGCTGCAATTGCTCCATCAGATACCGCAGTAACGATTTGTCTTAACTGTTTAGGTCTTAAATCTCCTGCTGCGTAAACACCCTTTATATTAGTTTCCATATTCTCATTAGTTACTATATAACCTCTTTCTATTTCCAAAACATCTTTAAAAAGTGCGCTTTGTGGTTCATAACCTACAAAAATAAATATACCAAAAGAACCATCTTCAGGTTTTGCACGATATTCAAAAACTTCTCCAGTTTTATTATTGATAAATTTAGCATAATTTACTAAATTTTCTCCACCCGCCTCTAAAATTTCAGTATTAAATTTGACCCCAATCTTTGGATGAGCTAAAACCTTATCAGCAATTGATTTAGCACAAGTAAATTCTGGCTCTCTTGCAATCACTGTAACCTTAGTTGCATATTTTGTAAGGAACATTGACTCTTCTGCTGCTGCAAATCCTGCACCAACTACAAAAATCTCTAAACCCTCAAACAGTTGTCCGTCACAAGTTGAACAATATGCAATTCCTCTACCCATAAACTCTTTTTCACCCTTGAATCCAAGTTTTCTTGGAGAAGCACCAGTTGCTATTATCAAAGCTCTACCTTTTACTTCCCCTTTATCGGTTTTTAATATCTTTATATCTCCCTTTAAATCAACTTCAGTTACTTCAGCAGACATAAAGTTTACCCCAAAGTCCTCAGCTTGTTTTCTCATTTCTCCCATAAGCTTTGGACCATTACCATTTCTTACTCCCGGATAATTATCAATGTTATATGTTTTGTTTACTTGACCACCTAGTTCTTCCTTTTCTATAATTAATGTGTTTATTTTTCCTCTACCTGCATAAATACCAGCAGTAAGTCCAGCTGGACCACCACCAAGTACTAATAAATCATATATCTTTTCCATATTATTATAATTTTCCTACTAAATCTAGGCTTGGTATCAACGTTTCTTCACCTGGCTTCCATTTAGCAGGACATACTTGATCTCCATGAGCTGCAACAAATTGAGCTGCTTGAACTTTTCTTAATAATTCTTCAGCATTTCTTCCTATTCCATTATCATGAATTTCGTAAGCTTTTATTTCTCCTTCTGGATTTATTACAAAAGATCCTCTTAAAGCTAAACCTTCTTCTTCAATCATTACCTCAAAATCTCTAGCTAATTTTCCTGTTGGATCTCCAATCATTGGATACTGAATTTTCTTTATTGTATCTGAAGTATCTGCCCATGCTTTGTGAACAAAATGAGTATCTGTTGATATAGAGTATACTTCACAACCTATTTCTTTAAATTTCTCATAGTTATCTGCTAATTCTCCAAGTTCTGTTGGACAAACAAATGTAAAATCTGCTGGATAAAATACAAATACTGACCAATGCCCCTTTAAAGATTCTGATGTTACCTCTACAAATTCTCCATTGTGATACGCTTGTGCTTTGAATTCTGAAACCTTCTTACTGATTAATGACATAACAAATCTCTCCTGATATTTAATTTCAAATGATAATTTTTATCATTTACTTCTTGTAATTAATAATAACTATTAATTAATAGTTTGTCAACACTTTTTCTTGTGTTTAATAAATTATTTTTATAACTTACTTTTACACTAATCTTTATTTATTATTCATCAAAATCCCTATGTATAATTAGGGCAATTTTATAAAAAAACAGATATAAATAATCTAATATTTACATCTGGTTTCTTTAATACTTTATTATCCTCAAAATAATTATAAACATTAATTTATAAAATCTTGTTTATCTATTTTAATAAAAACAAATGCACAAAATCATCTCATCATAACTACTTTTTGAAAAATAGCCTTATAATTTTTTGAAAGAAATTTAAATGTTCTTCCTTAACCTCTTCTTGAACCTCATTATTTATTTCAATCCCCTTAGTTTTCATTACAAATTGCACAGCATTTATTTCTCCATTTTCTGATGATGCAAATGATTCTGGTTTATAGTCTGTATTTTTAAATTCATCTAACATATTATTTATTTTATCATCAACCTCTGTATCTATATTTTTAGTCTTATCTCTCATCTCAGATGTTCCATCATTTAGTTCTTCTGCTCCATCTTCTAAACTTATAGTTCCATCATACAATGTTTTTGTTCCCGTATTCAAACTTTCAACACCCTTTTCTAAATCTCCAATTCCACTATAAAGAGTTTGATAGCCTTTAACTATTTGTTCATATGCACCTGTATAAGAATTAATCCCACTATCTAATGTTGCATAACTATTTACAAGTGTGTTTAACGCTGTTTTTAATTCTGTTAGTTTACTTAAAAGACTTGGAAGCTTTTCAATAGCTGGGTTTAACTCATTTTTATAAGCGTTATTTAATTCTTGAATTGCTTTATGTTGTGCATCAATACCATCATCTAATGCACATATTTTTTCGTATTCTTCTTCAATCTTTTCATGAGCTTGGCTACCTGCACTTGTTACATTCTTATCATATTTATTAGCAATTTCAATTATATGGTCAAATAAAGCTATATACATTTTAAGTGCTTCATCATCTGGATTTTCTGCAAGTTTTGCTTTAGCATCATTATATGCATTTAGATAATCTTCCTTGTTTGTTATTGAATCAAATTCTTCTTTAAAATTCGTATCTTTTATTTGAGCTAATTTTTCTCTAACTACTTCTAATATCGGATTCACTTCATTATATATTTTTGTATTTCCTTGAGCCAACTCCTCCATACCACTTGCAAACTTATTACTACCTTCAACTAATTGCTGAACTTGATTACTTGCTTCATTCAAACTATCTAAAGCACTATTTATAGTATTTAATGCATTTAAAACTTCTTTTGAGCCATTTGTTAAGCTAAAAGAATTGCTGTTTAACGTGTCCATAGCCTCTTTCAATGTCTTAGAGCCATTTTGAAGTTTTTCAGCACCACTAGATAATGAATTTGTTCCATCTAAAAGACTTTTTGTTCCACTCGATAAATCTTTGCTACCACTATATAAATCACTAGAGCCATCATCTATTTTAGCTACACCATCTCTAAGCTTTATAAGGCTATCTTTAAGGTCTGAAACATCTATGTCATCAATTGATATATTCATAGGAACTGCATTAATTGTTATAGGATCCATTTCAAAATCAGTTACATCTGCCTCTATGGTAAACTCTGAATTACCCCCTGCTAAAATCGTATAAGTTAACTGTTTTGTATCTCCAACATTTGCAATAGTCGCTTGTTCTGAAACTATGTCTTTGCACTTCTCACTATTAAAAGTTGCAGTCATTTGCAATAAATAATTATCAAAGAAAGTATCCTCCATATCTTCATTGTCTTTTATAGATATTGCTATTTTTAACTTTCCACTTTTTCCAGCTAGACTACTTGCTTGTACCTCTTTATCATCTAAATAGTAAGAAATATCTATATTCCATGGTATTTTTGTACTTTCCATATTCCCTTGATAATAAAACATTCCATTATCATCTGTATTAAAAGTAATCATATCCCCATTCACTTTTATTTCTTCATTTGTACTTAAATTTAAAACTGATGAATACTTACCATAATCAGTTATTGTAGTTTGATTTCCTGCATCAAACTCATTTACTACATAAATCCCCTCAACAGAACCATCATCCTTTAAATTTATATACACATTTTCTTCTTTATTGTTTGCATTAACGTCAGCATAAGCTGTTGTCATAGGTGCGACAAATAACATAGCCATAGATATTGGTATAATTTTTTTTATAGTTTTATTCATTTATTAAAATTTCCCCCTTATTTTTCTTAGTAGTTTTTGCTATCAACTTATCAAGCAACATTAAAAGTGCTGGTAAAACAAAAAGTACTAATATTAAAGATAAAATTGCGCCCCTACCAATTAAAATTCCAAGCTGTGCTATTATTGAATTTGTTGATATTTCTCCTAAAATTATTCCTGCTGTTGCAAGAATTGATGCTGATGTTAAAATAGATACCGTTGTTGTTGAAATTGTTGCTTGTGTAGCCTCTTTTTTGTTCATAGTTTCCCTATTTTCTATATATCTATTTGTAAACAAAATAGCGTAATCTATGGTAGCTCCAAGCTGAATAGAACTAATTATTAAATAAGCTATATAAAATACATCATTTCCTATAAAGTAATTAAAAGTTAAATTAGACCAAATAGAAAATTCTATAACAAGCACTAAAATTATAGGTAATGATAAGGATTTAAATGTTAATAAAAGTATAATCATAATTGCAATTATAGAAATAGCATTTACCTTTTTATTATCATCTTCAATGGTTTCTTTTAAATCAAGAGTATTTACGCTTTCTCCAAGAAAATAATAACTATCATTATAATATTTATAAGCTAAATTTCGTATTTCATCTATTAAAGCAAATGTTTCATCTCCCTCAACCTTTACATTTGCTACAATTATAAATCTACTATAATTATCTGAAATTAATTGAGACAATGTATCGTCTGGAACATACTCAGTTGGTATTGTTATCCCCACAGTTTCAGCATAAGATGTAATTGAAGTTATCTTATCTATATTTTCTAACTCATCACATAAAGCTCTTTCACTAACTAAATCACCTTTAGGAACCATTAGTACCAAAGGATTAGTTTTGCCAAACTCTTTATTAATAGCAGCTGTATCATGTCCTATTTTTGTACTTTCGTCTGAATAAATTTCAGATGCCCCATAACTAAAACTATTATTTTGTTGTGCTAAAAAACATGGAATTAAAAGTAGCAAAAATAAAATTATTGATATGTGTCTAAACTTATAAGATACCTTTGCAAATTTATTAAACTTAGGCATAAAACTTTTATGCTGAGTTTTATCTATCAATTTGTAACAATATAAAGCTAATACAGGTAATAGCACTAAAACACTTATTAAACTAAGACATATAGCCTTAAGCATTACAAAACCCATATCAGGCCCTATCTTAAATTTCATAACAATTAAAGCTGCAAATCCCACTACTGTAGTTAGCCCACTAGACAAAATCGACGATACCGATTTTAATATTGCTTCTTTCATTGCTTCCTTTACAGCTAATCCCTCATTCCTAAACTCTGAAAATCTATGAAGAAGGAATATTGAATAATCCATAGAAACTGCTAATTGTAATATACTTCCCGCTGCCTTTGTAACAAAAGAAATCTCACCTAAAATTAAATTTGTTCCTGAATTTATTATAATAGCTATACCAATTGTAGATAAAAATAACACAGGCTCAAACCAAGATGAAGTAGTCAAAAATAAAATTATTAAAATAATAGGAATTAAAATTACCATCATCTTTATAAGTTCTTTTTCTGTTGTTTCTTGTGCAAATACTATATTTACAGCACTTCCAGAAATCATTCCGTTTTCTCCAATTATCTCTCCTATCTCATCAATAGCCGATTCTTCATTATCTTCATTAACAGTAATACTAAATAACGCCTCATTATTCTTATACCAAGATTCTATAGTATCTTGATTTTGAAGTTCTAAAGGTTCCTTTATATTAACAACATCATCAAGCCATTGAATATCATCTACTCCATCAACTTTCTTTATCTTTTCTTTGTATTTAAGAGCATCAACTATAGAAACATCTTTCAAAACTACACGAACATTTGCAGCACCTTTATCATACTCCTCATTCATAACATCCAAAGCTTTAGTCGAAGGTGCTTCCTCTGGTAAATAATCCATTATATTATAATTTATATTTACCATAGATGATGTAAAAAGAGATATTACCGTTGCTAATATAAAAAATACTAATATACTCTTTTTATACTTTAAAATTCCATTTACTAACCTTTCCACTTCTCCTCCTCTCCTATAATAAATAACAAATTCACTTATTATAAACAAAAACAAGTTATAATATCAGATGTTTCTTTCATTTTTGTACTGCTTATTATAAATATGTTTTAAATAATAGAGAATATGTGGAAAATTTTTATTTAATGCTTACTTTAAATACAAAAAAAGCACACTTTAAAAGTATGCTTTTTTTCTTTTGGCACTTATTAATTTAAAACTTTTTTCTGCTTATTTACTAAAAAAATTCCTATACAAACTAAAATAAGTGCTATAAAAGTTTTTATATTAAATATATTTTCATCTAAGAATATTGATGATAGTATTGTTCCAAAGACAGGTATTAAAAAATAAAATACTGCTATTTTACCTACTTTATTATATTTAAGAAGCAATGTCCATAACGAAAATGCTACTGCTGACAAAACCGCCATATATATTAAAAGACTTATTGACTCTATGTTAAAGTTTAATAAATATCCCCCAAAACTTACTCCTAAGATAACAAGTACAATTCCTCCTATAAGAAGCTGATATCCAGTTATTATAAATGTATCTTGTTTTTGAGATAATGTTTTTCCATATATAACAGCAGCTGAAGTTACAAGCGTTGATAATACTATAAGTACATCTCCCTTTAAACTAAAACCAGAACTAAAACTACCGTTGAAATTAACTAAAACAACGCCTGCAAAACCTATTATACAACCTAAAATCTTATTTAGACTGATTCTATCATTCTTATACAAAAAGTGAGCTATTATTATACTAAAAAATGTCCCAGTTCCATTTAAAATAGCTGCGTTAACACCACTAGTATATGATAACCCTATATAGAAAAAAGTGTATTGAAGTGTTGTTTGAGTAATCCCTAAAACTATTAGTTGAATTATTTGTTTTTTATTTAATTTAAATACCTTTTTCTTTAAAATTATCGCTAAAACTAAAACTATTATTCCTGCTAAAACAAATCTATATCCTGCAAACACAATTTTTGAAGAAAGATCATTTTCCGCTATATTAAAAACTTCATATCCTATTTTTATAGCAGGATATGCACTTCCCCAAAGAAAACAACATATCATTGCAAAAATAATAATTATTTTTTTATTAGTAAAAAAATCTTCTTTATTCATCTATCTCCTCATTAGTTTAAACCTTTGCCACAATTCTACATAAGCAATCTAACATTCACTCAAATTTATATATTACTTTAATTTATTTTCTCTAACTTTTTAAGACCAGCTTCTATATCTCCTTTTATTAATTTGCTTAATTTTTCAATTATATATTCAGGCTCATCCTTCATCCCCATACGAATCCACTCTAAAGATAATCCCACAAAAGCGTACTTATAAAAATCAGCAACAAATTTTTTATCTTCCTCAGACACATTCATTCCTTGTGCTTTTTCTTCAACTATATCCTTAAGAAGCCCATATACAATGCTATAAAGATAGTTTTCTAAATACTCACGACCAATTGAATTATATGCATTTATAATTAACTTTTTATCATTATTTACATACTTAAAAGCCTCAAGAAATCCTTGATGCCATGTTGTATATGTTTTTTTATTTCCTACTATTTTTTCAGCTTCTTTAATAAAAAACCAACCAAGTAAATCATAGATATCATGAAAATGATAATAAAAAGTTTGTCTATTAACTCCACAATCTTCAACTATATCTTTCACAGTTATTTTATCTAAGGTTTTAACATGTAATAGTTTTTTTAATGAATCTGCTAATGCTATTTTTGTTATACTAGACATACTTACCCTACCTACTTCCAAAATTCACTATATTTCCAATAATATTATACCAATATATAGTCCATTAGTTAAACAATTAATTTATATGTTAATACTTTTAATAAATTTATCCACCAAATAAGATTTTTCTTCATTTTTACGTACACAAATATATATTTTATTTTTAGGTATTTTACATTCCACATAAACTCTTGCTAATTTTTTAAGCTCTATAAATTCCCTTACAGCCATTGATTGACAAAAAGTAACCCCATAACCTTGCTGAAGAACTAATAAAGTTTCATGTAATTCTCCAAATTCCATAGCTATTTTAGGCGATTTAACCCCATATGTATAACAAAGAGATTTTAAAATATTTCTAGCATAACTACCCTTTTTCTTTATTATAAAAGGTTCATTAACAATTTGAGCTAGCGTTTAGCGTTACACTTTTATTAGCATATTTGTGCTCTGGCGAGACTACAAACCATAACTCATCCTCTGCTATTGTCATAGAATCAACTTTATCTTCATAATTTACTATATCTCCTCCCAAAATTCCAATATCATACTCATATGATACAATCTTTTCTATGGCATAATCACTATTCATTAAACTTATTTCAATATTCACATCTTCATTTGCTTTTTTAAATGCTGTTACCCAAAAAGGTAATAAAAAATTCCCTAAAGTATAATTTCCAACTATTTTTAATGTACCAGTTTTGCCCTGCTTATAATTTTCAATTAATGTTTCTAGTCTATTTTCTACTTTAAAAATAGCCGCAGCTTCTTTAAACAACTCCTCCCCTATATCTGTTAAACATATTCCTCTATCCTTAGCAGCAAATAATTTTATATTATTCTCCTTTTCAAATTTCTTAAGCTGAACTGTAATTGCAGGTTGACTAATCATTAACTTTTCTGCCGCTAAAGTAACGCTCCCAAGCTTCGCCACTGTATAAAACAATCTTAATCCATGTAAATTCATAGAAAAACCTCAATTCATATATTTTATTTATTAATTCAATAATATATATTATACATGCAAATGTTTTTATTTTATTATTATTCTAAAAACTTCTTTTAACCTTATAAACCTTTAAAAATACAAAAAAATCCTACCAAAAAATTCTCTTGGTAGGATTTTAAATAAATACTTAACTATTTTTGCTTATAGAAGTTTTAAAAGCTCTGTATGCTTTAAAAGTTCTCCTAATGGAATGTCTTTTAATGATATATTATCAAGTCCAAGACAAGTTTTTGCAGCATTTGCTAAAACTCTAATATCATATTGACTTGGATAAACTGGATCTACCACTTTTCCAAGATCCATAAGACCATATACTGCCATCATTGCACTTCTAACTGAATATTCAACAGTAAACACACAATCATTTGCCACCTCTGCATATTGTCCTAAGAAACCAAAGTTCTTACTACCTGCTGGAATTACCTCTGGTCTATCTCCTTTTACACGAGGCATAAATTGAGAAGTTATATATGGCATCATGCTTGGAATTACATTAACTGTATGGCTTAAAATTTCAGGAATTTTATCTTCTAATCCCATATGATATAAAAGTTCTTCAAACATTTCACGCCCTGTACAATCAGACATTGTCTTTTTAATATAATCTCCTTCAACGTCAAGATTTAAAGCATATGCCCATAAAACTTTAACATTCTCTGGTTGATTTATAAAATGAGGGTCTTTTGGTACAACCCAACTCATAAACCAACTTGAATCTTTTATTGTTACAAGACCACCCATTCCTGGCTTGTCCCCTGTAAGCTCAAGCAAATATGGGAATACAATATCATCATCTTTTAAAGTTACTGTAAAAGATAACCATTTTGTCTTATCAATATCTGTGCAAAACTTTTCTGGATTACCAAAATCTGATGATTTTTTAGCTATTTTTTCCCATACACTAAAACATCCTTTTTCGTCTGAACGATTAAGTATAGCTGGATTATTTAAGTCGCCTCTTGTAGTGTTTTGAGTCATTGAACCATTTGTAAATAAAACTAAATCATCAGCTTTCACAGAAATAGCATCTTCTACTCCGTCCCTTACATAATGAATTTTAGTAGCTACCTTTTCATTATTTGAAAAATCAAAATCTATATCTAAAACCTTATACCCTTTATCAAAACATACATCATGCTCTTTAAGCCATGTGATTAATGGTAAAATTAAAGAATCATATTGATTATATTCAGTATGAAGAATTCCTTTAAGTTTATTCATTCCACCTATTAAGTGCATGAATCTTTCCATATAACGCTTAACTTCTACAACGCTATGCCATGGTTCAAAAGCAAACATAGTTGCCCAGAAGTACCAAAAGTTTGTCTTAAAGAATGATTCTGAAAAATATTCTCCAATTGTTGTAGCACCTAAAGCTTCCTCTGTTAACATATGAAGTTTACCAAGTTCCATTGCATTTTCCTTTGATAAACCTAAGCTTGAAAAATCTGCTTTCTCACCTTTATTATGAACAAGTCTACAATGTGATTCTATTGGTTCTTCAAGATTTAATTCTCTAAATTCATCTAACACACTTCTATTTTTATCTTTTAATGATGGAATAAAACTAAACAACTCCATAAAACATTCAAAATGTTCTTCTATCTCTCTTCCGCCTCTTGCTGTATACCCTTCACTTGGTGTTCCTGCACCGTCCATAGAACCGCCATATATCTTAGATTCCTCTAAAATATGTATGTTTTTCCCTGGCATGTGTGCATCTCTTATTAAAAATGCTGCTGCTGATAAAGAAGCAATACCCCCACCTATTAAATATGCTTGTCTTGCATCAATATTTTTTGGTGCAATTGGATTAATTTTTTGATAATTTCCCATAATAAACACCTCTCATTTTCCTTAAAATTCATTTCTTGATTATAGAATACTTCTTTTAAGAAAATAATGGTATAAACAAAAATAAGAATATGTTTAAAAATTTCACTCATCTATAAAATTGTGAAATTTTATTATCACTTTACGCTTTTCTATTGCCCATTATTAAATTATAATAAAGCGTATTATTCATCATTCTCTCTATCCTACTCAAAATTGATTCTACCTCTTCTTTAAGACCATTTCTAAGCCATAAAACAAATTCACCTACAATAGCTAAAGTATAAAATCTAGTATTCTCATATTTTACATTCTCATCTATACATATATCACTAGTAATATCCTCTATAACTAATTTTAACGCATTAAAAAAAGTATTATATATAAATTTTTCTAAAAAATCTCTTCCTAAAGAGTTAAATGTATTTAAACATATTTCTTTATTCTCTATTGTATAATTTAAAATCATGCTAGCTGCAATTTTCCACTCTTTCAAATTGCAGTGTTGCTCTATATCTTCAATAATCTCATGTTCATAAAGCCAACCTAAAAGTTCATATATGTCATTAAAATGATTATAAAAAGTTCTCCTTGTTATCCCACATTTATCAGTAACCTCTTTCACAGTAATTTTGTTTATTGAACGAGTAACCATTAAATCTTTTAAAGAATTAGCTAATGCCCTCTCAGTTGTTAAGGAATTTGACAAATTTAATCACTCCTTTGTCTTGTTAAAGATTTTCTATACTCCGATGGTGTACTTCCTATATATTTTTTAAATACCTTTCCAAAATAGCTTGAACCATTAAATCCATTACTAATAGCTATATTAGATATGCTTTCATCATTTTTAGCAAGTTCTTCGCTTGCTTTTAAAATCCTATATTCCATTAAATATTCAAATGGAGTCATGTTTAAAATTCTTTTAAAACTTCTACAACATTCACTTTTACTAATATATATTTCATCAGCTATATTTTCTAAACTAATATTTTCGGCATAATGTTTGTGTATATATTCCATTGCCTTTCTTACTCTTTTTTCATCATAAGAATTCATAACTTCATTATATTTAATATTATCCTTTAATTCTCTTACTAAAACTAACCAAATAAAATTTAAATAATTTCTCATTTCTAATTCATATCCATATGGCTTTGTGTTAGATAAGTTAAATATTTCTTTTAAATTAGATAATAAATTATGTTGCCATTTTATTTGATTCTTTAATAAAATAAATTTTAAGTTATTACTCTGTACTAATGGCTCTACATATTTTCTTTCGATAACAGATTTAGGTGTCCCACCTATTAATACTTTATCAAAAACTATTGAAAACATCATACAATTGTTACTACAAGGTGTAATTTTATGTAATACATTAGAATTCACAAAAATCCCTTCACCAGCTTCTAAAACTATTTCTTTTCCTTCAATAAAAAAACGTATTTTATCAGAAATACAATAAGAAAATTGTACTTCCTTATGCCAATGCCATCTTATATGACCATCTTCAAATAAATTAAAGTTATCTGTATATACTGCTATTGGTAAATCATAAGAACCATGTTTTGTTGTTTCTCTCATATTACTATCCACATTTATTTTTAACACTTGCATTTAATCATCTCGCTAATATAGTTTTATTTTTTATCAATATATTAATTGTTGCTCATTGAAAATAATAATAAAATTATTACAGATTTAATTCAACATATCAATATATTTATAATTATAAAAGCAGATAGGAGAAAAATTATGAATAATAAGACACGATTAAAAGGAATGTTTCTTGTTATAATAGGTGCTACACTTTGGGGAATTTCTGGGACTGTCGCACAATATCTTTTTCAAAAAAAGGGATTTACTGCCGAATGGCTTGTTGTTGCACGTATGCTTGCTTCTGGTATTATTTTAACGCTATACTCCTTCATAAAAGGTAATAAAAATATTATTAAAATATGGACAAATAAAAAAGATGTATTTAGCCTTATAATTTTTAGTATATTAGGTATGCTGGGCGTTCAATATACCTATTTTGCTTCTATTAATTATGGAAATGCAGCAACAGCTACAATACTTCAATATTTATCGCCTGTAATAATTACTTGTTATTTAGCTATAAAATCTAAAAAATTTCCTCATTTTCAACAATTATTAGCTATAATTCTTGCAATGATAGGCACATTTTTCATAATAACAAAAGGAGATATGAATAATTTGTCTATTTCTAAATTAGCACTTTTTTGGGGAATTGCATCAGCTTTTGCTTCTGCACTTTATACACTTCAACCTATTTCTCTTTTAAAGAAATATGATTCAACCACCGTAGTTGGTTTAGGTATGCTTTTAGGAGGAATTTCTTTTAGCTTTATTCATAATCCATTGAATTTCTCTGGTGAAATATCATTAGATTCTATAATTGCAATTGCATTTGTAATTATATTTGGTACATTAATAGCATTTTATTGTTACTTAGAAAGTCTTAAATATATCCAACCAACAGAAGCTAGTATACTTGGATCTTTAGAACCTTTATCCGCTGCATTTTTATCTATCATCTGGCTAAATGTTTCCTTTGCTCCACTACAATGGATAGGTACTATATGCATTATATCTACTGTTATAATTCTATCGTATTCAAAAAAAGAGAAAGTTTTAACATAATTTAAAATAAATATCCACAAATAAATAGTGGATATTTATTCTTTATTTAACTCATAATAAAAACTAAACAAGCCCCTCTATACAATCAATATAAACTATATTTATCTATTTTTCCTCTTGAAATTCTATCCCCTTCATAAGCATTACTGCTGTTGCCTCATTAGTAGCCAATGGTATTTTATACACATCACAAAGCCTTAAAAGTGCACTTATATCAGGTTCATGCGGTTGTGCTGTAAGAGGGTCCCTAAAGAATATAATCATGTCAATTTGATGTACTGGTATTAAAGCGCCTATTTGCTGATCTCCACCTAATGGGCCACTTTTATACCTAAAAATATCTAAACCTGTAGCTTCTATAATTCTTGTTCCAGTTGTTCCTGTTGCAACTAACTCCATATTTGATAAAACGTTTTTATATTTCTTTGAAAATTCCACTAATTCATCTTTTTTCTTATCATGAGCGATTAAAGCTATCTTCATAAAATACACCCTCCTTATTTAAAAATATTTATTAAATTTTATTATCTTACAACTATTTTAAAATACAAACATATAAATTAGCAATATATAACTTTTTAATATTATAATTAATTTTTATAATATCCTTACTTTTATTATATTTTTACATAAAATGTCCTATAAACCAATAAAAAATCTTTATTTCTAAAAATTACTTGCTATTTAGCGTGATTTATTGTGATATTGAACATTCTATATTTATCTAAATAATGATAAAATATGTATAGTACGTTATTTTATTAATAAATATAAATACAAGGGATGAATATACATGCTTAAATTAAAACATTATTTAAAGAAACTAAAAACATTTAAATTTACAAATTTTTTTAATTACTTAAAAGTTATAAAGCAGCGTTACTTAAACAAAATTAAAATATCTGAAAATTCATATCTGCTTAAATATCTGAGAATTTTAAGAAAGCACTGGGAAAAGGTATGTATATGTATTTTGATTTTAGTTCTTATTATAGCTGTTTATTTTAGTCTAAGTTATAATTTTACCCTAAACAAATATAATAGTTACATAAAAAATACACAAGCATCACAAAATATTTCTGTTACTACTCTTGGAAATGGTTCTATGGTGCCTATTTACTCAGATTTAAAAAAGCAAGACTATACATCTTTTATATATGGTTTTAATTTAAATGATAAAACTAATACTTATAAAAATGGTGAATATATAACAATTAATATGAATTTATCTTCTAATAATGATCTTGACGGTAAAATTATAAACATATATTCATATAACACAAGTACTAAAACATTTGAATGTCTTGGTGAAGCAAAAGTCTACAATAATACTTTAACATTTAAGGTAAACTCATTAGGCGAGCACTTTATAGCTCTTGGAAACGCCCCTACTTATGACGTAAACTGTGGTAGATTAGTTTATGACGAAGAATTTAACTCACCATCCTCTGTTTCTAATCAATGGAATTATGATATCGGCAACAATGATGGTTGGGGAAATAAAGAGGAAGAATATTATACAGATAACATTCAAAATAGCAATATAGTAAATGGTACACTAAATATAACTGCTTTAAAACAAAACCTTAATGGATATAACTATACATCAGCTAGGCTAGTTAGTAAAAATAGCTATCTTTATGGAAAGATTGAAGTTTGCGCTAAACTTCCTAAAGGAAAAGGTACATGGCCTGCTATATGGATGTTGCCTGAAAATAATACTTATGGTAACTGGCCAGATAGTGGTGAAATAGATATTATGGAAGCTACACAAAAAACACCTAATTATGTTCATGGCTCATTACAAATGAATGCATACAACTTTAAGACAGGTGATCAAAAAACAGCTAGCATAAAAGTTAGTGATTTATATTCTAAATATCATGTTTATGGAGTTTTATGGACACCAAATAAAATAGAATTGTCTATAGATGGGCATGTTTATCTTACTTATGATAGAAATATTTATAATACAGGTTCAGATTCTTGGAAAACATGGCCTTATAACCAACCGTTTAAATTAATACTAAATATTGCAATTGGTGGTACTTATGGCGGAACTATTGATAACAATGCTTTCCCACAAACCATGAGTATAAAATATATCAAAGTTTACAATTTAAACTTAAATGATTATAATTTAAATACTATTACATCTTAAAAAAAGAACTGTATCAATTTTTTGATACAGTTTTTTTATTTAAAAAGTTATTTTAGGCAAAAACATTTTAGCAAATTCTATGTTATTATAATCATTTCTCTTTATATAGTTTAACAAATCAACTAAAAGTGTTTTATGATGTTCTATACTTTTCGAAAAAATTTGTATGAAGTTTATAATATTTTCTTCACTCTCTTTTTCATTATTTAAATATAACCCAACTAAATAAAACTTAATGTATGCATACCTTATTAAAAGCAAAATATATCCATCAAACACCGACTGACTTTCTGAAAACGGAAATATATTATTATATATAAAATTAACCAAATAATTTTCAAATATATAGCTATACTCTTCCATAAATTTATTATTATATGTTTCAAAAGCTCCTATATAAAGTTCTGAGTTGCTTACTATATTTTCTTCATCTAATTTAAAAATCTCCATAACTTCTTTAGTATACTTTTTAAATACATCACTATCTGTTTTTTCAAATACATTGGCTAATTTAAAAACAGTTTTAAAAAAAGCAACTTGAAGTGTATATCTAATTTCATCTTTTTCATAAATATTTTTAACTAAATTTATATCATATTTATTGATAAAATTTGATAAATTACTGTAATTACATTCAAATTCATCTTCTACTTCATTTAAAAACTCACCTAAGATATAAAGTCTTTTATCTAAACTTAAATTTCTATTTTGTATTATTTTGATACTTAAATCTCTAATTTCTGTGAAATATTTTATAAGTGAACCATCAAATTCTTTAGATTTAGTATTTATTTCACTTGAAATTATATGTTTTCCTAAAGTTTCATTACTTTTTGTAAATTCAATTCCCTCTTTCTTAGACAAAAGAATTCTTGCAGCTTCAGGACAAGATATATCAAGCGACATCTCGTAAAATCCATCTATTTTATTTAAAATTCTAGGAAAGCAAGTACATACATTAGAAAGATATTCTTCTCCAAGTCTTGAATAAATAATACAATATTTTTCATCATCTAAAAAAGGACATCTTTTCTCACCCTTTAATTTTACTCTTCCATAATCTATATTATCACTTGTACAATACTCATTATTATAAAGATTTTTTTGAAACATTTTTTTCATTTCTACATCTTTAACTTTATAATATTGTCTAAAAGTCGTTTTATCTATATCTATATCCCAGCCAATACAGCAACTATCTGTACATTTACCGCCAATACATTTAAACTCTTTAAGATATTTAGGGTATTTCTTTTTAACATTTATATCCATATCATACTTCCTTTTGCATTATCATAATAATTTATTGTTAAAATTTAATATAAATACACATATAATATCTTACCACAAATCTACATACTTCTTTTGATTCTATCTTATATAATTTTATATTATAAAAAAGCCCTAATTTTAAGAAATAAAATTAGGGGCTTCATATTCACATTTATTTTTTTGTAAATAGATTTATAAACCTTTGCCAAATACTTAAATTCTCAGTTTTCTCCTCAACACTTTCAACTTTTTCCTTTTCGATAGCAGGTGTTTTTATTACAAATTGCACTGATTCAACATTAGTATTTTTTTCAGAAACAAAAGAAACAACCTCTTCTAAATTCCCAGTTAATTCATTTACCATACTATCAACTTCATCATTAATCTCTCCATCTAAATTAGAAGTTTTATCGTTAAGTTCACCTGTTCCATCTGATAACTTTGTTGTTCCTTCATAAAGGCTTGATGCCCCAGAATTTAAACTATTTGCTCCATCCTTTAATGTTTTTGTTCCATTTTTTAACTCAGTAGAACCATTTACTATTTTTGAATATCCTTCAAGTAAAGCAGATACTCCTTTTGTATAGTCATTAACTCCTGTATCAAAAGTTTTGTACTGAGCTGTTAATTGACTTATTGCATTAGCTAAAGTAGCCATATTTTCACCTAAGCCACTTAATTTTTGTGAAAGATTTACAATTGCTTCATCAAACTGACCATATTTTTCTTGCAATGTATTTGAACCTGTTAATAATTCTTGTGTTCCTGTTGAAACATTATTTAAATAAGTTTCAACTCCACCAATAGCAGCAGAATTTTTTTGAAGCAATCCTATTATTTCTGTTAACTCGCTAATAGCATTTTCAATTGCTAAAACTTTGCTATCACCATCTAATGCACCTTCTGCCATTAAAGCATTTTTAGCATCTGTAAGACTTTGAATTTGACTCTTTATATCATTAACCTCACTTGTATTGCTTCCTTGTAAAGAATCTATATTTAACCCATTTGAACTCATAATTCCCTTATAAGCAGAATACCCTATGTTAGAATTTAATGATAAAGCACCCTTAACTAAATTATCAATTCCCTTTTTTATATCAGATGATGCTGAAACTAATTGTGCTATACTCTCTGATGATACATTAACATTTTCTAAAGCTAGATTTATTTCATTTAAAGCATCTAAAATCTTTTTTGAACCATCAGTTAAATTTGAAGATTTGCTATTTAAAGTTTCAAGCCCTTCTTTAACCTTTAAAATTCCACTATTTAAAGAATCAACTCCTGAGTTTAAACTATCAACACCAGACAAAAGATCACTTGTTCCACCATTTAGTGTAGATGTTCCATCTTTTAAAGTTGTAGCTCCTGAATTTATTTCATCTATGGCATCTGTTAACTCTTTTACCTTATCTGTTAATTCATCAGTATTAACATCAACATCAAGATTAAATCTAACCCCATTTAAACTTATAGAAGGCATTTCAAAATCTTTAACATCAGCCTTTATTGTAATTTCCTTTCCCTTGTTAGGTAATATCATATATGATAGTTGCTTTTGGCTTCCTACATTTGCTATTGTAGCTTCATCAGATTCTATATTCGCACACTTTTCTGTATCTAATAATACAGCTCCCTGTAATGCATAATTTTCAAAAAATACACTGTTGCATTTTTCATTACTACTTATAGATATTTTTATTTCCAAACTCCCAGCACTTCCAGCTAGTTTATCAGCACTAATTCTTTCACCATTTAAATAATAACTAATATCTATATTCCAAGGAATTTCTGCATTTTCTAATACTCCCTCATAATAAAGTTTATCAGACGAATTAGTAGTAACTATTTTCCCATTACTATAATTTAAAACATCATTAGTATTCATATTTCTAACTTCGCTATAATCACCATAATCCACTATATTTTTACTATTAAATATATTAACAGCATAAACCTTATCTACCAAACCATTATTATTCAAGTTAACATATACAACTTCTTCTTTATCTGTATTTTCACGACTTGAATCTTCTAAATTATCTGAAGTAATAATTTCTTGTGCAAATGCACTTATAGGAGTTGCTACACCTCCCATAATCACAGTAGCTAAAACTAATGATATAATCTTATTTTTCTTCATTTAAAATTCCCCCATTAACTATACAACTTTTTTATATTCTCTTACATATTTTTCTTCATTTTTAAAATTACATTTATACATTGTTTTTTGTATAGGCTTATCTAACAAATATAAAAGCCCTGGAATTACAAATAAAACTATTACCGTTGAAAGAACGGTTCCTTTTGATATTAAATCTCCTAACTGACTTATGATTCCATGAGTTGATATCACGCCTAACAATACTCCTGATAAAGCTAATATTGTAGCTGATGTAAGTATTGATAACGATACTGAAGATATTGTTTTTAATAATGCTTCTTTCTTGTTATATAATTTTCTATTTTCAACATATGAATTTGATAAAAGTATTGCATAGTCTACAGTTGCACCTAACTGTATAGAACTTATAATCAAATAAGCTATATAATAAAGACTATTCCCTACAAAATAAGGGATTCCTAAGTTAATCCAAATAGCAGTTTCAATAGCTAAAACTAAAATTACAGGCATTAATAATGATTTAAATGCAATTAATAAAACTATAAAAATAGAACCAACCGCAATTAAGTTAACCCTAATATTATCTGCTGTAACAGTATCCATTAAATCATAGGTACTAACACTTTCACCTGCTAATAAATAAGAATCTCCATAATACTTTTGAGCAATGCTTCTTATATTTTCTATAATTGAAAAAGTCTCATCTCCCTCAAAATCAGCTTTTATATTAATAACCATACGGCTATAATTTTCAGAAATTAACTTGCTTAATGTTTCTTCATCTAAATATTCCATTGGAACTTTAGCTCCTGCTTTATCTACATAAGAAATAATAGAGCTTATCTGTGGTATACTTTTAAGTTCATTGCTAAGTTTGGTTTCTGTGGCAAAATCACCCTTTGGTACCATAAGAACTGCCATATTTGATTTTCCAAATGTATCTTCAATTAATGCAGTATCTCTACCTAACTGAGTACTTTCATTAAATATTTTAGAAGAACCATAATAAAAACTATTGTTTTTTTGTGCTAAATAAGCTGGTGCTATTATAAAAATAAAAACTAAAGATACTGGAATCATAACCTTAGAAATCAATTTCGAAAACTTATCAAATTTAGGTAAAAATGCTCTATGTTTTATTTTATCTATAATCTTATAACAATATAAAGTTAAAACAGGTAATAAAACTAAAACAGTTATTAAACTTAAAGCTATTGCTTTTGCCATAACAATTCCCATATCAGGACCTATTTTAAATCTCATTAATATAAGAGCTGCAAAGCCTATAACTGTTGTTATACCACTTGAAAAAATAGAGCCAACAGAGTTTACAGAAGCTTGTACCATTGCTTCTTCTGCATCTAAACCTTCTTTTCTAAAATCAGCAAACCTATGTAGTAAAAATATCGCATAATCCATTGATACAGCTAATTGAAGAACATTTCCTGCAGCATTAGTTACAAAAGATATCTCGCCAAACAAAAAATTACTTCCTTTATTTAGCACAATAGCTATACCTATTGTTATCATAAATAGTATTGGTTCAAACCAAGATGTTGTTGTTATTGCTAAAATAATTAAACAAATAGGAATTATAAACAATATAATTTGGCTAACTTCCTTAGTAGTTGCATCAGCTGCAACCACAGTATTAATTATTGAACCAGCCATTGCATTATCGTCTCCAATTAATTCTCTAATTGAATTAACAGCTTCTTCTCTTTTTTCCTCATCAACAGTTAAAGTAAATAAAGCTGCATTATCCTTATAGTACCCTTCTATAATTTCATTATCTAAAGTTTCTAATGGCTCTTTAATATTTGCAACGTCATCAAGCCATGTAACATCACTTACTCCATCTATTTTAAGCAATTTTTCTTTAATTTCTAAAGCCTTTGGAATCGTAAGATTAGACACCATAACCCGTGCATTTGCTACATCTCCCCCAAACTCTTCCTCCATAACGTTAATGGAAACTGTGGATTTTGTATCTTCAGGAAGATAGTCATTCATATCATAATTTACAGAAACAAAATTCCCTGAAATAAAACATATTATTACCGCTATAAGAAAAGTAACTATAATTGTTTTCTTATGACCAACTATCTTTCTAAATATGTTTTCCATATTATTTCACCCCTATTTAAATATTCATGTTTAAAAGTATATTTCCTAATAAATGGGTTTTCAATAACCAATGATTTTAAAATAGTGGCATAATACTCATTCTTGATATAATATGAGTATTATGAGTAAATTTTTTTATAAAATTATTTAAAATTGAAAGGAAGTATATTTATGGATAGGCGTGCAAGAAGAACACAAAGTAAATTAAAAGAAGCACTTATAACACTCATGAAAAATAAAGATATTAATCAAATCACAGTAAAAGAACTTGCTGAATTAGCTGATATAAATAGAAAAACTTTCTATCTCCATTATAGAGATATATTTGACATGCTAGATAATGTAAAGCAAGATTTATTAGAGGAGTTTACACAAGTTATATCTTTACATAATGATATAAAAAATGACGTAGATCAGCCTCTTTTGCTTATGAAAGATACTTTTGAATTTGTAGACAAAAATTCTGAAATATTATCAATTTTAATAGGAACAGAACTAAATTCTGATTTTATTTTTATAAATAAAATGAAAGATTTAATGAAGGAACATTGCGTTAATGTTTGGAATAAATTATATCCTAATGTTAATAAAAATAACTATGATTATCTTTATTCTGCTGCCTTTTATGGTTATATTGGACTTGCTCAAACTTGGATTAATTCAGACAAAAAAGATTCACCAGATTATATGGCAAAAATCACCAGTCAAGTAATTTTAAAATTATTCGACTCAATAGAATAATTTTTTAGATTCAAATTAATTTAGATAATGCTTAAGAAATTAAATATCTTCTTTTACATTTATCTAAATTAATTTATACTCTACAAAATAATAGTATGAGGTTTAACATTTCTATCATGATTTGCAATTATTTCTACACAATTAGATTTTTCAGACATTTCCCTTTCCCATTCCAAGGATTTTATTAATTGCTTTTTATTTATTGATACGCCTGGAAGTATCATTTTTTCCCAAGATTTTTTTGCATAACCACAATCACTTGTTAATAGCACAAATTTACCACTATTTTGAATAAGAGTTGCAATCAATCCTTTTGTATGTCCTGGTACGCTTACAAAAACCACAGATTCATCTCCAAATAAATCAAAAGATAAATTATTAGGGCCATATTTAGACTTTACCATCTCAAAAGTTTGAAAATTAATTCCCTCCCACATATGGTGTATATATCTAAGCTTATCTTTTCTAGCATCTTCTAATTCTTCTTTGCTTACAAGGATATTTTTAGCTTCTTTAACTAACTTTAATCCACTAACATGGTCACTATGAAGATGCGTTAAAACAACATACTCAATATCTTTAGGTTTTATCCCCATTAATAAAAGTTGTTCATCAATAGCTTTATTTTTAGGTAAAAAACCTTTATTTATCATATAATGAAACTTGCCTAAATATTGCTGTTGATTATTTCTTATATCTGTGTGCCAACCTGTATCAATTAATATTTTTCCCTTAGGATGTTCTATTAAATATGCTGAAACAGGGAGTTTTATTTGATTTTTGTTTGATCTAAAAAGCCCAGTATAAGCAACTGGATTTAGAGTTTCCTCATGAAAAGGAAGTGCTTTATCAACTTGAACTTCACCACAATGTAAAATATGAATTTTAATCTTATCCATAATCTTATCTTTGTTCTAAAAAATACATAATATAAGTTTTAGAAACTCCTTCCTCTAAATTTATTTAATCATGCTATTTTATTTAAATAAGCATGAAAACCTCTTGGTTTTACATTAAACTTATAAAAAAATAATATCACTAGAAATTCTCCGTTAACACTACACATTTTCAAAAAATGTACTAAATTAAACTACTTATTTTGTATAGCTGTTAAAAACATACAAATAATTTCATTTGAACTTTCTCTCTTTACCTTATCTTTATTTGAAATCCAATATGTATAGCCACTAATTGCAGCAGACGCTATCATCTCTATAGCAAGTTCAATATTTATATTACAATTTTCCTTTGAACATTTATCATAAAAATGATATTTGATTCCCTTCTTCCATTTATTTATAAATCTAATATTAGGCTGCTTTACAAGAAACAAATAAAATAAATTAAAATTTTTATCAATATAATTTATAGTCTTTTCAAAAAACTCCATTGATTTTAAATCTTTTATATCTGCATTTAAAATATCATCATTTATAAGAATTAATTTATTTATAACTTCATCTTCAATTTCCTCAATGACTTCCACAATATTTTTATAATAATGATAAAAAGTTGTCCTTGCTACATACGCTTTTTGACAAATATCCTTTACTGTTATCCTTTGAAAATTCTTAATTTTATATAACTCTAAAAAAGCTTCTTTTATTTTTATCTTTGTCATATTCAAGACATTTTGTTTAACAACGGTTTGTGTTTTATATGGATTCATATTAAATTAACCTTTCTTCTATTCTTCTCAAAATTCATTTATCCTACACTAAAATGTTATTTTTGTTTTAAAATATATATAATCTTGTCAAAATATCTCCCCAACAAAATATACTCTAAATATTATTATAATCTATACATAAAATATTTTTTCTTCTTTGTTTATATAGTAATTTTTTGGAAAGTATTATTGGTATAGGAATATATTTTAATATAATTATTTTTTACTACTATATATTAAGGAGGATTTAAATGGTAAAAAAGAAAAGAAAAATATTATTTTTGCTATTTTCAATTGTGGCATGTTTAATGTTACAAGGAATGTCCTATTCAAATCAAAATCTTAAAACTGTTGAAAATAAAACATTACTATCATCAACTTCATCTAATTGTGATACAGGTCTAGTTACAGCTTCTGTTTTAAATGTTAGAAGTGATTCATCATCTACTTCAAGTATAGTTGGATATTTAGCTAGAGGAACTAAGGTAGATGTGGTTTACAGAGAAAGTAATGGATGGTATATGATAAAATTTGGAGATAAATATGCTTATGTTAGTGGAAATTATATATCTATAATAAATTCAAATTCTCTTCCTGTAATTAAAACTGGAAAAGTTACAGCCTCTAAACTTAACGTTAGAAATAGTTCATCTACTTCAAGCGAAATAATTGGAACCTTAAAAAGAGGAGATGTAGCTGAAATAGTATCAAAAGAAAATGGTTGGTATAAAATCAAATACTATAATTCCTACGGCTATGTAAGTGCATCATACATTAAATAATAACCTCTTCATAAAAATAATCTAAATTTTACTTATAAACAACAAAACAGCACCTAAATTAGGCGGTGCTGTTTTGATTGTTTCTCCACTCTACGCTTTTAAAATAATATAGACATTTTTTATTTATATAACTAATACTGTTTTAACTCGCTTTCCTTCTTCACAAGACTTTCGTATCTATCTATTTTATAATCTAATCTGTCTATTGTTGTTTTTATTTCTTTCATTTTTTTTACTAATTCTTTACGTTGCTCTATTAATATATCTCTCCTAGCTTCAACAGTTTCATCACCTTGTTGAAGTAAAGTAACATATTCAATTAATACTTCAATAGGAAGCCCTGCTCTTCTCATACATTTAATAAATTCAACGTTTCTACAATCTTGCTCTGTGTAATTTCTAATTCCATTTTTATTACGATTTACTTTAGGAATTAATCCAACACGTTCATAATAACGAAGTGTATCTGCGGTAAGTCCATATTTTTTACTTACTTCTGCAATTGTCATATTGTTTATCTCCTTATAATTTATCCCTCAAAGGTACTAGCAACTTTCTTTAAGTATTTCGTGATTTCAATATGTTGTGGACAAATTTTTTCACACTTTTTACATTCTATGCAGTCTGATGCTTTCCCATTAATTTTTGTATAATTATTATAATACATTTTTTGCAATACCGAACCATTTCCTCCAACTTGCTTATCTGCATTATATATAGCAAAATACTTAGGAATTGCTATGTTTTTAGGACACCCTTCTACACAATATTCACATGCAGTACATGGAATAGCAATTGATTCATTGATAATTCCAACAACTTTTTCAATAATATCATATTCTTCCTTTACTAATGGTTTAAAGTTTTCCATATAACCTGTGTTATCTAATAGTTGTTCCATGTTAGACATTCCACTTAAAACCATCATTACACCTTCATGACTTGCAACATAACGAATAGCCCATGATGGAATTGACATATTAGAATCATATTCCTTAAATAATTTTTCTGCCCTCTCTGGTATCTTTGCAAGAGTACCTCCTTTGACAGGTTCCATAACTACTATTGCCTTATTGTGCTTTCTAGCTACTTCATAACATTTCCTTGATTGTATACTCTCACTATTCCAATCTAAATAATTAATTTGTAACTGAACAAAATCAACTTCTGGATGAGCTGTTAATATTTCATCTAAAAGTTTAGCATCATCATGATAAGAAAAACCAATCTTCTTAACTTTTCCCTCATTCTTTTTCTCTTGAATAAAAGCAAAACTATTAAATTTTTGAGCTATTTTATAATTTTCTGCACCTAAAGCATGTAATAAATAGTAATCAAAATAATCTACCCCACACTTTTCTAACTGTTCACTAAATATTCTTTCTTGATCTTCTTGCTTCTTTAAAAACATTGTTGGAAGTTTACTAGCTAATGTAAAAGTATCTCTTTTATGGCGATTTACTAATACTTCTTTCGCAATATTTTCACTTTTACCCAAGTGATACATATATGCTGTATCAAAATAAGTAAATCCCTTATCTATAAAAGTATCCACCATTTTTTTTACTTGTTCTATATCAACACTTGCTGAATCATTTTTATCTAATAGTGGTAAACGCATAAGTCCAAACCCTAGTTTTTTTGCTTCCATAAATAGCTCCTCCAAATCACCCTATTATTTTTTAGCTCTATAATCTATTTTATTTATAAACTTTTACCCATTTCATAAGCTTCTTTCATAGCATTAGTATTTTTAATTTCTCCTACTTTCCAAGCTCCAATTCCATAAATAATATCTTTTTCTACCGCTCCATCTAAACAATCTATGAAACCTCTAAAACCTTCTATTGTTCTTTCTAATGCTTCTTTTCTGTTATCTGCTGCTGTCGCAATAAAATAAAATTCTTTATTTTTAATTTCTGTATATCTTGCAACAGTTCTATCAATTAATGTTTTAATTTGTCCGTTCATTGTATAAAAGTAAACTGGAGTTGCCATAACAATAACATCAGCCTTCACCATTTTATCTAAAATCTCAGCCATATCATCTTTTTGAATACAAATACCATTATTTTTAGTGCAATATTCACATGCAACACAATAATTTATTTTTTTATCTTTTAAAAAAATTTTTTCAACTTCATTTCCTGATTCTTTAGCCCCTAAAATAAATTCATCACACAAAATATCTGAATTTCCACCTTTTCTTGGACTTGAAGATAACACTAATACTTTTTTCATTTTTACCATCTCTCTTTTTAATTATTTTATTATACTCTTTATATATTTTAACATTTAGAGTTAACTCTAACGCAATACTTTTTTACATTATTTTGATTTTATTTAATAAAAAACCTTTTATTATCTTATGAAATTAGTAAATACTGTTGGTTCTACCTCTGGTAATTTAACCCCTGCTTTTATTCCTGCCTCTTTACACTTCAAGAAAAATGCCATATTTCTTCCTAAGGTTCTCATTGTTTGCATACCTTCTAAATCTTGTTTTACTTCTTCTGGTTTTGCCCCATGAACCATATTCCAATATTGTGATGTGATAATTGGTATTTGTAATATTCCAAAATACTTATTTATTTGGTCAAATGTTGCAGTTGTACCAGCTCTTCTTGCAGATATTACTGTTGCAGCTGGTTTTAAATAAAATGATTTTCTTCCTCCACAACTATCTGCATAAAATACTCTATCTAAAAATGATGTAATAGCTCCACTAGCTGCTGCCCAATGTACAGGGGTTCCAAATATAAAACCATCATAATCTTTAGCAATCTCAATAAATTCATTTACTTTATCATTATTAAATACACATTTTTTTAATTTCACACATGCCTTACAAGCAATACATCCTGATATTGGCTTATTGCCTATCCAAAATATATCTGTTTCAATTCCTTCTTTGTTTAATGATTTTTCTACCTCTGTTAATGCAGTATATGTGCATCCCTCTTTATGAGGACTTCCATTTACTAGTAATACTTTCATGTTTCAAACCCTCTTTCAAAATATTATTAATTTTTAACTATATATATATCCTACTCCTTAGAGTTAACTCTAAGTCAATAACAAAAAAACATAACTAAATATTAGTTATGTTTTTTTAGGCTTGTCCATATTTTGTTTTATTATTTATATAAAAGGGAGAAAATGTTCTATAATATTGAAATTATATAATCTGCTGCCCTTGTTACATCTTGTTCTGATTCTTCATTTAATGAAAATCTAACTCTTACTGGGAAATTAACATCTATCATTCCTGTTGATTTTATTATTGAAGATGTATTTAAAACATTACCATTAGTTTCATTTAAATAGTCTTGAATTATTTCAATAGGCTCTCCACTCCATCCAAATGAACCAAATGCACCTAAAACTTTACCTTCTAAGTTCATATCCTTTAATTTTTTTAATACATTTTCAATAGAACCTATTAAATCACCATATTTTGTTGATGTTCCAAATAAAACCGCATCTGATGCTTTAATAGAATCCAATATTTCATTTTCATCAGTTTTATCCGCGTTAAATATAGCAACTTCAACTTCTTCAGCCTCAAATAGTTCTTTAAATTTTTCAGCAATTTTCTTTGTTGAATTTCTCATTGTTGTATAAACTATTGTAGCCTTTTTTCCTTTTTGAGTTTGTTTACTCTTTTCATCATATATAGAAATATATTTATCAATATCTTCATCTAAAATATAACCATGAGATGGCGCTATCATATCTATATCTAATTCTTTTATCATAGACATCATAGGTCTTACATATTTTCTATGTGGTGACATTATAAGGTCATAATATACTGTAAATGCTTCTGTTATGTCTTTTTCTGCTTTGCTCACAAAATATTCTTTCGCTGTTAAATGTGTACTAAATATATCGCATGGGAATAATGTTTTATCTTCTATGCAATAAGTAATCATTGTTTCTTCTGTATGAAGAAATGGTGTAATTCTAAATAATAACGTTTTTCCACCAATATCAAGAGTATCTCTATCCTTTACAACTAAAAAATTTCTATCTTGTAATTTATATAATTCTTTTAAATGATAAACAGCTTTTTCACTGCAAACTATTGTTGCATTAGAAGCTTGCTTAGCTAATGAACCTAAAGCCCCTGAATGGTCTGGTTCTGTATGATTTATAACTATATATTGTATTTCTTTTAAATCAATAAGCTTTTTTAAATTTTCTAAATATTGTTTTGAATATATAAAATCTACCGCATCTATTATTGTTGGCTTTTCTGTTTTTAATAAATAACTATTATATGTAGTTCCATCTTCTAATATTAATCTATGAAATGGCACTTTTCTATCATCTATAACTCCTACAGAATAAATATTTTCTCCGTTCATCACTATTTCCTCCTAAACTAATTGATATCTTCTAAGTTAATCTATAAGTAAATTATATGTAATATTTCTTATAATTTATGTGATTTAACTCAAAACTTGTAAAATGATTTATAATTTTATATAAAAATAGTAGGTAAGCATTAGCAAACCTACTTAATCTATCTAAACTATCTATCACCTAGAATTAAAATATAATTATATTAAACTATATCTTATTGTTGTGCTATTAATTTTCCAAATTCAACGCACTTAGCTTCATCTTCACCTTCTGGTGATTCCATAACTGATAAACTTTCGCCTACTATTTCTCCACCATATGATTTAATTCTTTCTTCTAAATTAGTTAAGTATTCTCCTTCGCCCCATCCCCATGAGCCAAATAAAGCTACTTTTTTACCTTGTATTTTTCCTTCTAAAGATTGTACAAAAGGTTCAACTTGAGTTTCTTCTAATTCTTCTGTTCCAGAAGCTGGGCTACCTAATATAATTACTTTTTCATCATTTAAATTATCAATTGAAATATTATCTAATTCAACTAATTCTGCTTTTTTCCCACCTTCTTCAATTCCTTTAGCTATTAATTCAGCCATCTTTTGTGTATTTCCTGTTTGACTCCAATAAATTACTTTCATTTTTTTCTCTCCTTATCTATCTTTTATTTTTAGCAAACACCATGGATAGGTGTCTATTTATATCATTTTCAACGAATTTATTATTATAAATTAATATTTTATGTATTAAGTTTGTCCTTGATTTGTTTGGACTTAACTTATGAGTTAATTATATATCCTATCTCTATTAAAAAATATGATTCAAATTACAAAACAAAATTTTATATATAATCTCTTAATCTTTCCTCATCTAAAATTATTATTTGTTTCACCCTAGGTATCTTTATCAACCCTTCATCTTCAAATTTTTTAAGCTTTCTACTCATAGTTTCTCTAGTTACACCAATACAATTTGCCATATCTTCTCTAGACATTGATACAGTAAATTCATTTTTTCCTCTATTTCCACCCTCATATCTTTCCAATAAATCTATTAATAAATATGCAACTCTTGAATCAGCATCATTGGTAGCTAAATTTTGTGCTAAATTCTCAGCATTTGTTAATCTCTCTCCAGCACTTTCTAAAAACTTTATTCCTATTTTAGGATTTCTTTCTATTATTTTTTTCATAGAATCGTTATTAATAACACATATTTTACAATCCTTTATTGTCTGAGCATTAAAATGATAAATGCTACAACTCAATAAATTTAATTCACCAAAAAACTCACCTTCAGATAATATATGTAATATTTGTTCCTTACCCTCTTTTGTATATTTGTATAATTTAACTTTTCCCTCATTAACAAAAAACATATTATTTGCTTGATTTCCTTCTCTAAATAACGTTTCCCCTTTGCTATACACCCTGTGATCAATTTGACCTATCACTTCAGCTAATTCATCTTCCACCAAATTTTCAAACATAGGAATTTTACTCGCACAATATTTTCCTCTACATCCATCACAACAATTCATATGATTTTTATCCATAACGCACACTCCTTGTAGCCACTTATATTCTTAAACTTCTAGTGTTAATAGTTTCTTATAAAAGAAAAAAGTAATTAGATTATATTCTAATTACTTTTTCAACTAAATTATACTATTTTATTTATTGCCATTAAGTAACATATGTTACCAATATCTATTTATTATACTAAAAACTATTTAAAAAATTCAAAATGTATATTTTCTTCTTTTACCCCCATTTCTAAAAGGATATTTTTTATAGCTTCCATAAATCCAGCTGGCCCACAGAAATAGAATTCACTATCCTTGTCCAAATTTTCTTCCATCCATTGTTTATTTATTCTTCCTTTTATATAGTCAATATCTGTACGTGTTCCTTCTTCTATATCACTATAAAATACTATACTCTTCATATTGCTGTTTTCATCAGCTAATTGTTCTACTTCTTCTTTAAAACTATGAGTTTTTGGATTTTGTGTACTATATATAAATTGAACATTCTTAGATGTATTAGCTGCCTCATAAGCCATAGCTAACATAGGAGTAATTCCTATACCACCTGATAATAATACGATTTTCTTATCGTTATCCTTTAATGTAAATTTGCCTAATGGAGATGTTATTTCAACAGTATCACCTATATGAACTTCATCTGCCAATACCTTACTAACATATCCATTTTCTTCTCTCTTTACACTTATTCTATAAAAATCTGCTCTATAATTTATGGATAAAGTATATTGTCTAGGTGGAGTATATTTGCCATCTGCTCTTTTAATTCTTATGGCTATATGTTGACCTGCTGTATATTCTGGTAATATCTCATCATTCATTCCTTTTAAATAATAAGAAAATATCCCCTTACCTTCTTCTTCTTTTTCAACTAACTTAACTTCTTTAAATCCTTTCCATCTTAAATCGCTCATAATTTGCCTCCTGCTAAGTGTTTATACGTTCTAACTAATTACTATTATAACTAAAGATAATAATAATTATGTGATTCAAATTAAAAACGATAATTATTATTTTTATTTTTTTATATTACTTTAATAATCTATAAATATATATTATTAAAATATTACGTACTACTTTTTCTAATTATTTAATAAACTTAACCTTAGAATAAAGCCCCTTTAAAGCATTATCCTTTCTTTCATTAAATAAAACTTTATTTTGTTCAAACAAATTATTTCCTTCTGCATCAATAGAAACAATTAATGGCCCGAATTCCTTCACACGACACACCCATAAAGTTTCAGGCATACCTAAGTCTTGCCAATATTCATTTTCTATTTCTTCTACAGTTGTAGCTGCTAAAACGGCACATCCTGCTGGGAAAACACAATGTATAGCTTTATTTTCACGACATCCTGCTTCTGTATTAGGTCCCATACCACCTTTACCTACAATAAGTTTAACACCTGTTTTCTCAATAAATTCCTTCTCGAATTTTTCCATACGCATACTTGTAGTAGGTCCCACAGAAATCATTTCATATTTATTATCTTTACCATCTATTTTTTTAACAATAGGTCCTGCATGAAAAATAGCTCCTCCTTGAAGATTAACAGGCAACTCTCTTCCATACTCAATTAATCTACGATGTGCTACATCACGACAAGTTACTATATGACCATTAAGATAAATAACATCTCCTGCTTTAATATCTTTTAAATCTTCATCTGAAATTGGAGTATTTAAAATTTTCTTCATAATTTTGCCCCCCTGTGTGTAATTACTTCATAACTTAAATCTTTATTAAAAACTATTGTTCCTCTACGATGTGACCAACATCCTACATTAACAGCTACCGAAATTACTGATGGATGGCGTGCTGAATTTTCAATATTTACACCCATAACTGATTTACTTCCGCGTAATCCTTGAGGTCCAAGTTTAAGCGAATCAATAGCAGTTACTAATTCATCTTCTAATTTTGCAATTATTTTATTACTATTGTGACTTCCTACTTGACGCATAAGTGCACGTTTTGACATATAAGCCGCTGCATCAATTGTGGAGCCAACCCCTATACCTACCAATAATGGAGGACAAGCATTAAGCCCATAAGAAGTCATAATATCTAATACAAATTTAACTATCCCTTCATATCCTTCACTTGGCATTAATGTTTTTCCTTGCCCTGGAAGTGAACAACCACCTCCTGCCATATAAATATCTAATTCTAATTTATCACTATTAGGCATGATATCCCAATATACCCACGGTGATTTACTTCCTACATTTGTTCCTGTATTAACCTCATCAAAAGTTTCTACTGTATTATGTCTCAATGGTGCCTTTTTAGTTGCAATACTAACAGCATCTTTTAAAACCTTACTTAAATCATCAATATATGGAAACTTTGAACCTACACGGACAAACATTTGGATTAATCCAGTATCTTGGCAAGAAGGTCTATTTAATTCCTCTGCCTTTTCTTGATTTTTTACCATAGCTTCATAAATCATTTTAGCCATTGGCTCAGTTTCTTCTTCACTTAATGCCTTAAGCTTAACCATAACATCATCTGGAAGACGCTTACCTATTATACATGTAAAGTTTGCAATTAAATTAGTTAACTCATCTAATGCTTCTTTTCTTTCCATAACCATAATCCTCCTTACAAATAAACGATATTTTATATAAATCTTATGTAAAATTTAACTTTCCTCTAAAATTAATTTAACAAATTAAATAAAACCTAACTATCCATTATTTAATACACAAAGAAAAGTTTTCCCTTTGAATATTTCTAATCCCTAAAAATAAACATAAAAATAATATAAAAAAACCCTTGTCTTTTACTTTTAAAATACTGCAAAAAACAAGGGTTTTTAAAATATATAATTTATTTTTTTGTTTATAGAATATGTAATTTAAATCTAAATATTTTTTAATAGAAAATATTTAGATTTAGCTTTTTTTTATTTTAATTTTAAAACTCTAATCTTCTTTTATAAATCTTTAAGACCTTTTTCTAAACAATTTGTTGTTTGTGACAACTCCTCACTTAACCTTTTAAATTTAGCTGTTAATTCTTCTATATTTTTAAAAGTCTTATTAAATTTATCATTTCTCTCTATTAAATCACTTTTTTTATCACTTTCTAAAGAATCCTTATTTATACTAGCTATATAGCTTTTAAGTTTATTATTAATTTCTGTATTATCAATAGAAATAAATTGTTTCTTAAAGTTAATATCATTTTTTATATTTTCACTTTTTAATTGATTTTTATATTCTGTAAGCGCTTTGCCAAAGTTATCTCTAAAAGCTAAATTAAAAGCCTTTATATCAGGAAACCCATTTTCTAATGCAATTTCTAATATTTTATCATTTGATTGGCTTAACTGCCTTGTTGCTTCTCTAAGCCTTATTCTTGTTAAATAATCATAAAAATTAATACCTAAATTCATTTTAAAGAATTGAGATACATAGTTACTATTATAACCACTTTCTTTAGCCAAGTTTTCTAGTGTTATTTTCTTTTTATAATTTTTATCTATATACTTAATCATCTTATTAATAGCATTTAAATTTTTTTCATTTTTTATAAAAGACTTACTTTTAATTTTTGTAGGCGGAAAATAGAACACAATAGTACGCAATAAAGAATAAAAAGCACTGTCAAAAAATAATTTATTCTCTGACTTTTCCTTATTAAAATATAAGATCATTTCTGAAAGATAAGACCTTATTAAAGCAAATGACTTTTGATTTTTAGTTTCTTTTGTCGAATATAGATTAAAAGATAATAATTCTACATTTTCATAATAATCCTTTAAAAATACAGGGTCTATATGAATAGCCATAGCAATGCTATCTGGCTCTTGCGCTAACGTTGCATGCCCCATATTTGAATTAATCAATATCATATCATCTTCCTCTAAAATTCTACTCTCACCATCTGCACAAACTTCTATCTTACCATTCATAACAAGTAGTAATTCCAAATCATTATGCCAATTATAGTGATATGAACCAATTGTATAAATATATTGCTTTAAACTTATCCCTTTATTAGCTTTGTTATACGAATAATAAAATTCATTCAAAATTTCCACCTCTAAATACATGTTTTATATATCTATATTGTAGAATTTTCAAAATACAATGGTCAAGGTTTATCACAGTAATTTACTATAATTCAAAATACAATTATCCAACATTTTCTCCTCTAATTTAAAAGTTAGCTACAAAGAATCGTCTTTAAGTATCTCACAATATTTTTAAAAACTATTTATATCAAATTATGATTAAAAATAAACCTACCAAAATTAACATGTATTTAAATTATTTATAATATCCATATTCACAAAGTAAATCAAAACAACTATTTACCTCATCATCTGTAAAAAGTTCTGCATACTTTGGTTTAGTTATAATGGCTTCCATAGTAAGGTCAATGCGTCCTGCGTTTTGTAGTTTATCAAAACTATCAGAAATATTATTTTTCCTTATAATTTCTTTTGCTGTTTTTACTCCACCAAATTTTGATATTGTATTTAAAAATCTTGTTGCATTATATCCATACTCTTTTTGTGCTATTTCACAAGCTTTAACAAGTTCTTCCTCAAATCTTTTTTCCAACATCATAAATTTCTCCATTCTCTTATTTTTTTGTTTTATTATACTATAAGTTAAATTTCACATCAAAAATAGAGTATTACCTTAAAGGTAATACTCTATTTCTAATATCTATACATAACTTTTTAATACTGTTAATGTACCCTCTATAATGTACTCTCCTAAACTTGCGGGTATGAATATACTATCACCTTTTTTAATATAAACATCTTCTTTACCCTTGCACTTAATATATCCCTCTCCGTCAACACAAGTAAAAATAAAGAATTTATTTATATCACTACTCTCCGTAACACTTTTATTAATGATGTATTTTTCTATCGTAAAGTATTCGCTAGTACATAAAACTCCTTTTTCATATCCCTCAAATTTATCTAACCTATTTTTACTCTCATTTATAGCATTTAAATTAAAATCAATAACATCTAATGATTTTTCAATATGAAGTTCTCTAGGTCTACCATAATCGTAAATTCTATATGTTATATCACTACTTTGTTGTATCTCAGCAATAATTGCCCCTTCACATATAGCATGAACTAACCCACTTTTTATTAAAAAACAATCACCCTTTTTAATATCTATCTTATTTAAATAACTTTCTGTATTATTTTCCCTTATCGCCTTCTCAAAAATGCTTCTATCACAATTTTTAGTTCCAACTATTAAAGAAGCATTTGGTTTAGCATCAATAACATACCAAGCTTCTGTTTTTCCTAATGAATTTTCAACTCTCTTAGCATACTCATCATTTGGATGCACTTGAACTGATAACCTGTCTTTAGAGTTTATTAATTTTACTAACAAAGGAAATTCTTTATTTGCTAAAGTTTTTCCTACGAATTTTTCACCATATTCACTAATTAATTCTTTAAAGGTTTTGCCTTTAAACTCTCCATTAGCAACTATGCTCATTCCATTATCATGACAAGCTATATCCCAACTTTCACCAATATCTCCTTCAGGAAGATTTTCTCTAAAACTTTCTAAATCTCTTCCTCCCCAAATTTTTTTATAATATAAATTTTCAAATTTTATTGGATACATACCCCCACCCTCTCCATATGAAATCTTTTTCTACTTTATCTACTGATATTTTATCACCATTTTAATATAACTGAAAAGTCTTTATTCCATCTAAAGATTACAGGGGTAATCCCTTTCTTTTCTACATCTGTTGAAGTAATCACCATAATTTTTATTTATCTAGTGAAATAATTTTATCTAACATTAATTTTTTTGAAATATCATCATATTGTTTCTCCGCCATAAGTCCCACTAATTTATGTGGTATATATGGCTCCTCTAAATACTTTATCTCTTCCTCTGTTAATCTTACAGAAACTGCTTTTACTGCTTCCTCTATATGTGAAAACTTAGTTGCTCCAACTACTGGAGATGCAACTTTTGATAATAACCATCCTAAAGCTATTTGAATCCTTGTCATATTTCTTTTTTCTGCAATTTCTGCAACACGCTCTATAATTATTCTATCTTGATCTGCTGTTAAGTCATATTTCCCTTTAGCATAAAAATCCTCTTCTAATCTCTTAGTCGACTCTGAAACATCCCTAACTAATCTTCCAGACGCAAGAGCACTATATGGTGTCATTGCAATATTACCATCTAAACAACATCCCATCATTTCACGTTCTTCTTCTCTAAATATTAAATTATAATGATTTTGAACTGATATAAACTTACTCCATCCATTTTTTTCAGCAATAGCATTTGCCTTTTCTAATTGCCATGCAAAGCAGTTAGAAATTCCTATATAGCGAACTTTTCCTAATTCCACTTGTTCATTTAAAGCTTCCATTATTTCTTCAATTGGTGTTTCATAATCCCACATATGACAGATATATAAATCAATATAATCAGTCCCAAGATTAGCTAAACTTTGATTTAACATATTTTGAATATGTTCCCTTGCACTAATATTGTCTTCAATTTCCTTTTTAGTTCTAGCTGGAAATTTTGTAGCAATTATAACATCTTCACGATTAGCTAATCTTTTTAAAGCACGTCCAAGATACTGTTCACTCGTTCCACCTTGATATCCAATTGCTGTATCAAAAAAATTAATTCCATTTTCAAGAGCCTTTTTTATAATTTCTGTAGATTTTTCTTCATCTAAAGTCCATGAATGCATTCCATTAGTTGCATCACCAAATCCCATACATCCAAGACAAATCCTTGATACCACTAAATCTGAATTACCCAATTTTATATATTCCATAATTTCTCCTATTCATATATTAAACTTATTTTTTTATTCTTTACATTTAAATTGTAAACCCTTAACTTAACTCTAAGTCAATATATATTTTAACTTTTATTCAAAATATAAGAAAAAATTATAATCTTTTAATTTCTATTAAACCCTCTATTTTCAGTTTCATCTATATTATATTCTGCAAAAAGCCTTGAAATAATAACATTGTATTCATTTAACATTCTTTCTTTTTTTATCTTTTTAGCCACTTTTTCACTGTCTTCAAACATGCCTATCATATATGACCACAATTCCTTCATTCTAAATAAAACATTAATATCTCCAGACAACATTTCCTTATATCCCATGCAAACCTCATCATGGAATTCCTTCAAAATATTTTTATCCACAACACCTTTTCCTTTAATTTCATTGATTAAACCAGGATTTGCTAGGCTTCCTCTTCCAATCATTATTCTATCCACACTTGGACATTCTTCTATAAATTTTTCACAATCCTTAACACTAAAAATATCCCCATTATAACAAATGGTATTTTTACTACTTTTTAAAGCATCTTTAAACATTTCCATGTTAGGTTTATTTCCATAAAAATCTTGCCTAGTTCTAGGGTGAATAATTAACTCCTCCATAGGATATTTATTATAAATTTTCATAATCTCATAAAATTCATCAGCACTATCTACTCCAAGCCTTGTCTTTATTGAAATTTTCATATCTTGTATTTTAAATATTTCATCTAAAAAATTATCCAATTCTTCTCTCTTTGCTAAAAATCCAGAACCTCTGAATTTTGAAACAACAGTACCAGATGGACATCCTAAATTCAAATTTACTTCATCATATCCTAATTGCTTTAACTTTTTACACGTTGCAATAAAACCTTTAGAATCATTAGTTAGTATCTGTGGAATTATATTTAATCCATTATTATTTTCTGGCAAGACATCTCTAAATTCTTTAGTCTTAAGACTTTTACTTTGATTTGGAACAATAAAAGGTGTAAAGTATTTATCTATATTATTAGGAAAAAACTTTTCATAAGCATTCCTATATATGTATCCACTAATTCCCTCTAAAGGGGCAAAATAATATTTCATAAGTATAAAACTCCTTAAACTTTCTATTTATTTTAAATATATTGTATCTAGGAAAAATATTTTTGTATACACTTTAAAAGTCCTATTTTTTTATAATATTGCATTGTTTAGTTTCTTAGCATAAAAATAAGCTATATTAGAAAACACTCTAATATAGCTTATCTGATATTGAATATTAAATTTTTAAAATTTTTTATTTTTCAATAGTACGCACATCAGAGAATACAAAATATTGTTCTCTTTCTGCAATCCACCATTTACCATCTTTCTTTATATATTTATCATAATAACGCACACCATGTACTGTTAATTTATCAATTCCATCTTCTTCTGTTACAAGATGTGCCATTGCATAACATGTTCCTGTTGCATGGGTATCATCTTGAAATTCTACAGTTTGTTGTCCATTCATGTGGAAAGATTCCTTTGCTGCACCAAATACCTTATATTTTTCTATAAGTTCATCTACACTTTTAATATCCATACCAAGAACATTATTAAAATATACTCTAACATGACAATCAGGAGTAAATATATTTACATAATAATCTTGATTGTTTTTATCTGATTCAGTTGCATAATTATCTACTAAATCTTTAAGTTGTTGACGTGCTTCTAAAATTTCTATTGTTGTCATATTTATTACCTCTTTCCTCTTTAGTTATAGTTAAATAGATTGCATGGATTTTACCCATTCCTTAACCTTTTTTACTGATGCTTTAGATGCTGCTTCAGCCCCATGAATTGAAAGCCCTTTTAATATATTTGCATTTGTACATTTTTTAATATCTCTTTCACTAACTCCCATTCCGCTCCCTTCATTAGTGCAGAAAGGAATTATTGTCTTTCTTGATATATCATAGCTTTCTAAAAATGTGAATACAGCCATAGGCATTGTTCCCCACCAATTTGGATATCCTAAAAATATCACATCATAATCATCAATATTATTTATCCTATTTATTAACTCAGGGCGAGCTTCAGTTCTTAATTCATCCTTTGCTACATCTATACATTCATAATAATCTTCTGGATATGGATTTACTGTATCAATTTCAAAAAGCTCCCCACCAACAGTTTCTTGTATTATTTCCGCTACAACCTCAGTATTACCTTTATCTACATTTTTAATACTTCCATTCCAATAATTTTGTCCCTTACGAGAATAATATGCTATTAATATATTTGCCATTTTAACCACCTCACTATTTTTTTTACTTTTATATTTATCTAATGTTAAAATAACTGCTATCTTATGTTTTTTAACTCACTCATAATATAAGTAACGTAGTGTTATTTATATTATAAGTAACACAGTGTTACTTGTCAATAATAAAAATTTATGCTATGATTTTTTAAAATAAAATACTATAAGATTAGAGTGAGAATTTACTATGGAATTTAAAAGAGCACGTAATGCTAAGCAAAAAGACCAACGGATAAATCAAATTCTTGAAGTAACAGAAGAATTGTTTTTACAACATAACTATGGCGAAATTACTCTAGCTATGATAGCTAATAAATTGGATTACACAAGAGGAAACTTATATAAATATATTTCAACTAAAGAAGAAATTTTTCTTAAAATGTATGCTATAAAGCAAGAAGATTGGGTAAATGAAGTTGTTAATTCATTTCCTAATAACAAAACTTTTTCTAATGATTATTTTGTAGATAAATGGAGTAAAATTTTAAGTAACCACCAATGTATGCTAAAAATTCATAGCATCCTTGGAAGTATTATAGAAACAAATGTTTCACTTGAAAAACTAGCTGAATTTAAAAAGAAAGTCCTTACAGATTTATATAAATTAATTCCAATTATTCAAAAACAAATTCCAAAGCTTGATTATTCTGAAACTAAAAATTTTCTTTTTACTCAACTTTTTTATGCAAGCGAATTATATAATAACGTTAACTTTAGCCCCATTCAAATAAAAGCATTAGAATTATGTGGTGAAACTTATGAAAAACAAAGCTTTTATGAAGCATTTCGTCATTTTATGAAAATATTTATAACTGGTTATAGTCATATATACTAAAGCAGAATTAAAAAGTGAGGTTTAAAACCTCACTTTTTAATCTTATTAACACGCATTAAAACAAATGGTTAAAATAAAATTTTTAGGATAATTTTTATATAATTTACCCAAAATGTATAAAAATCAAACACATCACCTAAACTGTCTATATTTATAATAGCAATAACTTTTTATAATAAGTACATAAGATAAATGACAGTGATTTTTTATATGCCATTTAAAATTGTAATTATAGTTAGGAGGAATTTATATATGTCAAAAAAATACAAAGTAAACGATTCAACAAAAGCTTATTTTGTAGGAGGTGGTATTGCCTCTTTATCCGCTGCACTATTTTTAATACGTGATGCTAAAGTAGATCCTAAAAATATAACTATACTAGAACAAATGAATATTAATGGTGGTAGCTGTGACGGTGCTGGTAATTCTGAAGAAGGATACATGATAAGAGGCGGTAGAATGATAAACTACGAACACTATACTGCAATTTTAGATTTATATAGATTTGTACCTTCTCTTACTGATCCAAAAACTTCTGTAACAGACGAAATATACAAATTCAGTAATGAGACTCTAACTTGCTCTACTGCTAGATTAATAGATGAAAACCATCAAATTGTAAAAAATGTAGACAAGCTTGGATTTAATAATGATGATAGAATGGCAATGATTAAACTTATGTTAGTTGATGAAGATAAATTAGCACCTGTTAGAATTGACCAACTATTCTCTCCACATTTCTTTGAAACTAATTTTTGGTATATGTGGGCTACAACATTTGCATTCCAACCATGGCACAGTGCCTTTGAATTTAAAAGATATGCTCATGCATTTATAAACGAAATGCCTCGTATACACACATTAGCTGGTGTTCATAGAACTCCATACAATCAATATGATTCATTAATTTTACCACTTGAAACTCATCTAAAGAAATTAGGTGTGAATTTTGAATTAGGTTGTACTGTTAAAGATATAGACTTTACAGAAAATAACGGAGAAATGACAGCAAAAGAAATTAAAATGGTTAAAGACGGAATTCCAACTTCTGTTTTAGTTAGAGAAAATGACTTGGTATTTGTTACAAACGGTACTATGACTGAAAATGCAACTATCGGAACAATGGATACACCTGCTGCTGCTCCTACAAAAGAAGGAAACGGATGTTGGGCTTTATGGGAAAACCTAGCTTCAAAAACTCCTGAATTCGGAAATCCAGCTCCATTCTGTAATGATATTCCTGGAGCAATGTGGCAATCATTCACAGTAACTTTAAAAGATAAGAAATTCTTAGAAAGATATACTGAATTCTCAAGTAATAAACCTGGAACAGGTGCATTAATGACATTTAAAGATTCAGGTTGGTTTATGAGCATAGTTGTTCCAAAACAACCTCATTTTATTAATCAAGACGCAGATACTCAAGTATTCTGGGGATATGCTCTACACCCTGAAAAAGTTGGTGATTACATTAAAAAACCAATGACTGAATGTACAGGTAGAGAAATATTTGAAGAACTTTGTTATCAATTAGGATGGTTAGATGAAATAAATGAATATTTACCAACTACAATTTGTCGTCCATGTATAATGCCATATATAACTTCTCACTTTATGGTTTGCAACAAGACTGATAGACCTTTAGTAGTTCCTAAATGCTCAACTAACTTAGCCTTTATAGGACAATATGCTGAAATGCCAGATGTTTGTACATTTACTATAGAAATGTCTGCTCGTACTGCTCAAGAAGCTGTTTATACATTCTTTGATTTACACGATACAAAAGTAATTCCACCTTTTTATAAAGGAGAATATGATATAAGAGTTTTACTTGGCGCTGGATACGCTATGATGAACTAATATTTATATATAAAGAACCAGTAATTTTACTGGTTCTTTTGTTTATTTCCGATAAATCATAACGGTATCTATTGGATAAACTATGCCATTTTTAGTTTCAATTCTATCACCGCATTTTATATCATTTATATATATTTCCCCATTTTGTACTGTTATTTTAGCTTTCTCACCATTTAACATAATTATATATTTTCCATTTAAATTTTCTATACTATTAGGCATAACTTTTTCTATAGTAATATGATAAGACAATATATTTACAAGTTCTTTTCTATTTGTTTCATCTAAAATATTATTTAGACTCTTCTTTGATAACTTTGAAAAAGCTTCATCTGTTGGTGCAAAAATTGTAACCATTCCATCACTTTCAAGAACTTTTAATAAATTAGCCTTGTGCAACGCTTTAATTAAAGTTTTGAAATTCCCTTCCTTAGATAAAACTTCAACTATATTATCAGAATTTGCGAATTGTCCAAGTATCGCTTTTTGTGTATTCATATTTTCTTTTACACTTGTTAATAAAGGTGTTTGAGTAAAAAATAATATTAATACAATTATAATAACTATTTTCTTTTTCATAATAATACTCCATCCATTGTTATAAATCACTTGATTTTAGTATTTGGATAGATATATATTATTATTCAATTTTTTAGTTATCTTTCATTTATATCATACTTCCTTTAGATTATCTGGTAAATGTTGTCCTCCCCACTCACATATAGAACTAAGCACAGGCATAAGAGATAATCCGATTTCTGAAAGACTATATTCAACCTTTGGTGGTATTTGATTATATTCTGTTCTAATAATTAATCCATCATGTTCTAATTCTTTTAATTGAGAACTTAACATCTTATGAGTAATACTTCCAAGGGATTTCTTGAGTTCTCCATAACGAAGAACTTTTCTCTTAGAAAGCCAAAATAATATGTGCATTTTCCATTTTCCATTAATTAATGACATTGTATATAAAAACGGTTGTGCATTTACTTTTAAATCACTATCCATATAAATCTCCTTTAATTTATTCTATATATCATAATTTTTATTTTTAAGTTTATCAATTTCAATTTGATCTTTTCCCCAATAATATAATGCATCTAAGGTTGGAAGAAGTGCTTTTCCTCTCTCTGTTAAAGAATATTCAACTTTAGGTGGTATAACTTCATATTGTTTCCTATAAATAAGCCCATGTTCCTCTAACTCTTTAAGAGATTTAGTCAACATCATATTCGTAATACCTTTAACTTGACGCTTTAAATCATTGTATCTTGTGCATTCATTTTTAAATAAGTACCACATTATAGGCAACTTCCATTTTTGTCCTACAATACTTAAAGCATATATAACAGGACATTCTGATTCATATATGTTTTCCTCTGGATATTCACTATCGTATTTAAGATAATTTCCCATTATTTTATCCCTCCATTCATTCTCAAAGTATATTAAAGATACTAAAGAAGAAAAAAATGCATACTTGTTTAATTATGTCCATATGTTATATTAATTATAACAAAAAATTCTACTATAACGACTAGAAATTTTTAAAAGAATCTATATTGAATTTATATATAAATTGCAATATAGATTAACACTAAAATGTAAAAATAGGAGTGAATTATATGAAAGTTTATGCAATCAACGGAAGCCCTAGAAAAAATAATAATACGGCAAGTCTTCTTAAAAAAGCGTTAGAAGGAGTAAAAGCTACAACACCAAATGCTGAAACTGAAATGATTAATTTATATGATTTAAAATATACTGGGTGCAAAAGCTGTTTTGCATGCAAATTATTAGACGGTAAGAGTTATGGAAAATGTGCAATAAAAGATGATTTATATGAAATTTTTGAAAAATTATCACAAGCTGATGGAATTATATTTGGTTCACCAATATACTTTAGCGATGTAACAGGACAATTAAGGTCATTTTTAGAAAGATTTGCGTTTCCTTATTTAGTTTATGATAAAAACTACACATCAATTGCTCCAAAAAAAATGCCAACAGCCTTTATTTACACTATGAATGTTTCAGAAGATATGATGAAAGATGTAGGTTATTTACAAACATTTAATACTTTAGAATCTTTTATAACTAGGATATTTACTAAACCTTTATCTATGTGTTCAAACAACACTTATCAATTTAATGATTATTCAAAATATAAAGTTGAGTGCTTTTCTGAAGAAGAAAAAAGAAAGCATAGAGAAAAACAATTCCCTATAGATTTAGAAAATGCATTCTCTATAGGAAAAAAACTTTTAAATCAGTAATTTAAAAAATAAAAAGCTTCTAAAAACTAAAGTTTTAGAAGCTTTTGTGATTTTTATAAATTTTCTATTTTAAACTTTCAATAGCATTTTTTGCCCATGTTGAATCTTTATATATAGCTCTTCCAACCCCTATAAGATCAGCTTTACCATCTTTAAGTAATTGTTCTGCTACATTAACATCAGTTATACCACCTGTTAATATAACTGGAATATTTATAACCTCTTTAATTGCTTTTGTTACATCTGCAAAATAACCTTGCTCTGTAACTCCAGGAATAACAAATCCACGCATACCACCTGAAATATCTAATATATCTATTCCTGCCTTTTCAAATTCCTTCGCTACTATTTTAGCTTCTTCTATAGTGTTTCCACCTTCCATATAATCGCAAGCACCAAGTCTAAGAAGTATAGGGAAATCCTCTCCTACTACATCTCTTACAGCCTTTATAACTTCTAAGTGAATTCTTATTCTATTTAAAATATCTCCGCCATATTCATCAGTTCTCTTATTAGTTATTGGTGAATAAAATTGATTTAAAAGATATCCGTGAGCTGAGTGAATTTCAACTGCATCAACCCCAGCATCTTTAACTCTTTTTGCAGCATCTTTAAAGTTTTTAACAATTTCTTTTATATCATCTTTTGTAAGTTCTCTTGGGATTTCTTTTCCACGTAAATGCATTACTTGTGATGGTCCAACAATTTCATTTCCTGTAATTTCACTAGTTGTAGCACTCCCGGCATGATTAATTTGCATTACTGCTTTAGAACCATTTTTATGAATTATATTTGCTAATTCCTTTAATCCCTCATTATTTCTATCATCTGCTACAGATAATTGTCCCTTACTAGCTCTACCTTTTTCATTTACAAAGCTATGTTCTATTATGATTAATGATATATATCCACCCATTGATTTTTCATTATAATAATCTAGTATTCCTTGACCTAATTTTCCGCCTTCATTTGATTTTTCAGTAGCCATTGGTGGAAAAACTAATCTATTATTTAAAACTAATTTTTCAGTTTCTAAAGTTTGTAATAAATTTGCCATGTTTTTATCTCCTTATATATAAATTTGTTCTTAATTCTTATATTTATTTTATAACGAACAAATTTATAAATAAAGTACGCACTTAAAAGTTAGATACTATCTAAAAAGTAAGAGATGTATAAATCTTCTTATAAAATCTCTTTATTTTATATGCTCAATTAAGGGATATATCAAAACTCGATATACCCCCTTAGTATTTTTAAAGTTCACTTATATAACTTGCTGAAACATATCCTACGATTCCATTATAAGAAATTTTGTACCATCCATTTGTTTTTTCTAATATAGTAACCTTAGTATTATTATTTAAAGTTCCTATAATGCTAGATGAAGTACTTGCTGATTTTCTTACATTAAGCTTAGTACTTATATTTACTACTTTTCCATATTTCACAGTAGAATTTGTATTATTATCTCCTGCTGTGTTATTTACTCTAATATAATCAGATGATACATACCCAGTTAATCCGTTATATGATATCTTGTACCAACCACCTTCTTGTCCTAATATATTCACAGTAGCATTAGCGCCCACTCTTCCTACTATTCCATAATTTGTTCCTGCTCCACTTCTAATATTAAGTGTTGTAGTTACATTAACAACTTTTCCTGTTTGTGTTGCTTCTGGAGTCGATGGTGTTTCTGGTGTGCTTGGAGTTTCTGGCTTAGATTCATTATTATTTACCTTTACATACTCACCATAAACATATCCTGTTGTTCCATTATAAGAAATTTTATACCAGCTTCCTTCTTTAGCAATTATATCTATACTGTTCCCATTTCTCAATGTTCCTATAACCTTAGAACCAGTATTAGCACTAGCTCTAACATTTAATGTTGAACTTATATTAATTATAGTACCTTTTTGTGTTATTACAGCTTGATTATTATCTGAATTACTGTTATTATTTCCACTTCCAACTATGCTTATATAACTTTTGCTAGCATATCCATATCCAAAAGAGTCACTATATATCTTATACCAATCGCCTTCCGTACTCACAACTTTAACTTCTGTCCCATTAGTTAACCTTGTTATAACAGCAGAACTTGTACTTGGTGATTTTCTTACATTTAATGATGTTGAAATATTGCTAACCTTACCTGTTTGATAACTAGTTGGAGCTTGTACACTTCCTCCGTTATTTCCATTACTAGTATCATTGCTTAATATTTTTATATAATCAGCTGAAACATATCCATATCCAGCGCTTGATTTAACTTGATACCAATTTCCTACCTTTCCAAGAATATTTATTTTAGTTCCATTACTATAACTTCCTATAATATTTGAATTTGTTGAAGTTGTTATTCTTATATTAAGAGAGTTAGTACCAGTGACTTGTCCTTGTGCGTTCATTGTTTTAAATCCATCACCATTATTTATTATAGATTTTACTCCATTATATAGTTTATTAGCGTATCCATTGTTTTGGATTGATGCTGAACTGCTTGGCATTGGAAGTTCAAGTAATGTTGCTAATGCTCCTTTAGAATGAGCATAACTTATTAAATATCCACTTGCTGATGTACTCATTAATTTATTTGAAATACCAAAACTATTATCAAAAGCTTGTCCAAGTGATGGATCTCCAATAGTTTGATTTAACCATCCATGAACATCAACTAAAGCCATATGACTTGAACTTGAGCTATATTGGTCAACTAAGCTAGCTAAAGCTTTAGCTTCTGGTGCTGCAAGTGGTGTTGAACCAGTATAATATCTTGCGCTATATTGTGGCGTAAAGAATGTTGGAAATGATCTATTTAAATCTATCTTTTGAGACACTTGGGTTCTTCCAGGACCATTATTTGTCCATCCATCTAAAACTCCATCTGGATTTGATGTTGGCACTATTACTACTGTCCAACCATTTAATCCACCTGATGCATTATCTTTTGCAACTCTCTCAATTAAATTTTTAGCAAGTTTTGTAAGTTCCTCACCATCTTTGCTCCAAGCATCCTCATATCCGTGAATACCAAAATTTAATAATAAAACCTTGTCTCCACTTCCTATTTTATAGTAATATAATGGTCTGCCTTTTCCGCTTGTTCCATAAGTATATTTTTGTGCTCCTTCAATATTAAAATTATAATAATTTTGAGATACTCTAGTTCCAATATCCCCCTCATCAATTGCTTGTGCTTGAGCTCCATTTTCATCTATATTATCATAGTCACCTTGAAAACTTTCTTGATTATCAAACCCACTTAAATCTATCGAATCAACTGTATCATCTATAACCTCAATAGCATCATCACTTGAATTTACATCCGTAGTATCAACATTTATAACCTCTTGATTATTTAAATCTGCATTATTTTCATCTATAACGTCTTCATCATTTGAACTTATATTATTTTCATCTTGTGCATAAGCTATTTTAGGAACTTGTACTCCTGCAAAAGTTCCTGCTGTTATAGATGTAGCAACTAATAATGACATTATTTTTCCTTTTTTCATCAAAATTCCCCCTCATTTGCATTTATCTGTATTTATACTTTAACATTTAAATCACATATTTACAAATATATTATTAAAAATATTTTTTTACAAATTAGTTGTTTTATTGATAAATAAATAATATTTTTATTTATTCTGTATATAATTTATATTTTTTTCTACATTTTATATGAATTTATTTGTCAAATTGTTAAAATATGAATTTATTGTTAATACGCTAACATTGTTTTAAGATTATAAAAATTATTAGTTTCTTTTTGATACTTAAAAAGAAAAAAATGCATACTTGCTTAGTTATTTATATATGATATATTATTTATATAAAATATTTGATATTTGTAGGAGGATTTTAATATGGACTTTTTAGAATTAGTGAAAAAAAGATATTCTGTAAGAAAATTTAGTGATAAAAAAGTAGAACAATCAAAATTAGATTTGATTTTAGAGGCTGGAAGAGTTGCTCCAACTGCAGTAAATTATCAGCCACAAAGAATGTTAGTTATAGAAAATGAAGAAAGTTTGTCTAAGCTTAAAGAGTGTACGCCATATCATTTTAATGCACCATTAGCAATTTTAATTTGTTATGATTCCTCAGTTAGTTGGAAAAGACATTACGACAAAAAAGATATGGGAGATGTTGATTCTAGTATTGTTACAACTCAAATGATGTTAGAAATAGCTGATCTTGGCTTAGGTACTACATGGGTTGGACATTTTTCTCCAGAACTTATTAAAGAAAAATTTAACTTGCCAGAATACCTTGTTCCTGTTGCTCTTCTTCCAATTGGTTATCCTAGCGAAGATTCTGTTCCTAACAAATTGCACAATATTCGTCATGATATACAAGAAACTGTATTCTTTAACTCTTTTGAAGGGATTAAACCGGGAAAAAATAAAACTACTGACCATTAATTTTTTTTAATTACTTTTTAATATCAGAATTTATTAACACTTTTCCATCCTGCTTAATATAATACATTAAATAAACAATTAAATTTAATTTAAGAGGTAGGATTAATGGATAATACACGTTGTGAAAAAGATTTCGTAGAAGATTATTGTACAGACGAGGTGCAAGTAGATACTAGAGTATTCTCATCAGGTCAAACACAAAATACAACTGGTGGAGCTAAAGTTTTAGTTAGAGTTGGTAATATAACTATAACTCAACCTATAAGAGATGAAATACACATTGACGAAGGTTTTTACGATATAAAGAAAATCCAAAGAAGAGTAGTTTTAGATCAAGTTTTTGTATCTAATACAACAATAAACACAACAACTGGAACTATACAAGGTTATATGTTTGGTGAAGGATATATGTTAAAAAATATATCTTATGCAACTCCTATTGAAGGAACAGCTTCTGATTGCGAAACTGATTGTTTAGCAATGAAAAACACTTATAATGATATAACTGCTAAAGTTAAATTCGATTTCTCAAACCCTATAACTATAACAGGGGCTCAAGTTGAAGCATCTCCTAATATGGTTGAAACATCTTATTTAAATAATTGCATAGAAGTATGCGATAAAGGTTCTGTATCTCAAGCTGATTGTCAAAGATATTTTACTCAAACTGTAACAATTAATGAACCTTATCAATATGAATTAGACTCTTATTCAATAAATGAGACAGTTCTTATGAAAAATAAATGTAATGAAGACAGTATTTTATATGATACAGTAACTGAAAAATTGTTATTAGTTCTTAATATATCTGTATATCAATACCAAACAGTAACTACAATTTAATTTTGAATATTAATATTCTAATCAATTTTAAAATTCTGAATAAAAATGTTGTCTATTTTTATAGACAACATTTTTGCTTTTTATATTTACTTTCTAGTAGCAACAGCACAAAGCCATGCATTTTCTTCATTATAATCTAAAGCTATATCTGTAAACCCTGCATTTTCAAGTAAAGTTTTTAATTCATCTTTTGATGGACATTTCATGTTTAAATGCTCAGCTATAGCAGAACTTTTTTCATTCATCTTTCCCCCAACCATCTCTAAAGCAGTCATAAATTTACCGCCTATTTTAAGTACACGAGCCACTTCTTTTAAATCTTCTTGTTGATTTGGCCAAAAATATAAACTTTCAATTGAATATACAGAATCAAAAGATTCATCTGGGAAATTTAATTTTGAAACCCCACATACTTCTACCTTTAATCTGCCTTCATCAATAAGCTTTTTATTTTTTGCAATAGTAGATTCTATAGACACATGTGAAATATCACATCCATATATAGTAGATTGAGGATAAAGTTTTGAAATCTGTTCAATAGCAGCTCCACCACCACAACCTATGTCTAAAATACGATTTCCAAAATTCACATGTTCAAAACCCCATTTAGTAAGATTGTAATGACTCTCGTTCATATTATCTAATATTTTACTTCCATCTTCTCCTTTAGGAAATGCTGCATTTTTCATAAATTCAAAATCTATTTTTTCGGACATTTTTTAAACCTCCAATTTTTATATATTATATTTTATTTATAATTTTCAAATAGTTTAGAATCATCAGGTACGTTTTCTAAATACTTAATCTTTCCTTGTTCATCAATTTCTGCAATATCTATTCCAAGTTTAGTATATACCTTACCATCCTTACTTTTTCCACAAACAGCCCACTTAGCTTCATATCTATTTGTACTTTTATTGAACTTCCACTCTTCATGCATATGTTTAATATCTGCATTATTTTCATATATTAAATCTAAAAATTTTTTCCATTCATCAATTCCATTCTTAATATTGCCTGCTAAAACAAATGACATATCTTCTGAAAAAAGACTGATTAACTCCTCCTTTGCATTTTTACTTGTTCTTGCTTCATCAAATAATAAAAAAATATTTGTTTAAAATTTCCATATTAACTATCCTTTCATAAACAATTTGTGTATTTTTTAATATGAACTCTTTTATTTATACACATAAACTATATATAATTTATGTATTTTATAATGTAATTATATATCATTTCTTTTAAAGTACACAAAATAACTCCTTTAATTATAATAAAATTTACATCATTAAAATTAATAATTTTTTGATATAATAAGAATTATTAATTTATGAAAAATAAATCTGAAACAAATTTTAAAATTTAAATAATAGAGTAACATTCTAAGAGTTTTCTAATATAATAAATAATATATATTTTTAAAGGACTTTTTATTATGTCAAAGTTCATTAAGAAAAATAAAAAAATTGAAGAAAATTTAATAGGCGCTTATAAAACCATTGAAAAAACTGTTGTAACAACCTATAAAAAAATAGAAAACAAATTTGTAGATACTTTTTTATCTAAAAATAATGAAGTAACTAAAAATTTTAAAAAAACATCTGAAAAAAAAGACAAAAAAAATAAAGAAAATTAATATAAAACTCTCTTCTAAGAACCAAGATAATAATAATTTAAGTTCTTAAAAGAGAGTTTTTTAATTGAAAATTACATAAAAATATAAAATTTTTATATTCCTTTAACAATAACATTTTAACTGCGATATAATTTTATCTTCAATTCCTTCACAATCGGTTCCACCTATAACTATACTTGGTTTAGTCTTCCCATGAAAATCACTTCCGCATGTTAAAAGTAATTTATGCTTTAAAGAGAATTTTTTATAAAATTCTACTTGCTCTCTACTATGATAACTGCTGTAAACTTCTATTCCTTTAATACCGCAAGAAATAATTTGTTCTAATAAATTTATGTTTTCCTTAATATTATTTCCTGGGTGAGCTAAAATAGGAATGCCTCCACTTTCTTCAATAATGTTAATCGCCTCTTGCAAACTTATAAAACTCACTTCAGCATAAGCTGCCTTTCCTTGAGCACAATAATCCCAATAAAAATTAACATATGGATTATCACTCCTAGAACCATTTTCATAGTAAGGCATAAGAAGCGGATTTTCATGATTTTTATCAAATTTCATAGCTGCTTCAGCAATCATTTCACCATTAACTACTCCATTTCTAGATAATGAATTAATAACCTCATCTGAAAAATCTATTCCTAACTCTTTAACCAATTTCATACGTTTTTTTGATGCAAATTGTTCTTGTTTTATGATGTTATCCTCAATATCATAAAATACTGTTTTATCACAATCTATCCCATACCCTAAAACATGCAAATTAATTTCATTAAAAGTACAATCTAATTCTATTGCTGGAATAATATTGATATTTTTACCAACGCAATATTCTTTTGCTTCTTTTATTCCTCTTACACTATTGTGATCTGCAATAGAGAAATACTTTATATTTTTTTCTAAACATAAATCAATTAACTGTTTAGGTTCAAATTCTCCGTCATCACTGTAGCAAGAATGCATATGCAAATCTATATAACTCATTTTCTCTCCTCCCTTATCTTTGTAACTTTCTTACAAAACATTTTAACAACTAAACATTTTTATGTAAATTAAACAAAATAAAATGATAATTTTTTTTCATTTATTTTCCCTAAAGTTATTATTCATGATAAATATTACTCATCTTTTCGTATACATATTTTTTTATATAAATATAACTAATATAATAAAAGAAAAAAATAGGGGGGACACATATGAATGATATAAAAGTAATTGTAATGGATGTGGATGGTACTTTAACTAATAGTAAAAAAATAATAACAAAAAAGACTAAAGAAACTTTAATTGAAGCTCAAAATAATGGTGTTCTTTTGGTTTTAGCCTCTGGAAGACCTACTTCTGGATTAATTGATTTTGCTAAAGAACTAGAAATGGATAAACATCATGGGCTTTTAGTTTGCTTTAATGGTTCTAAAGTTATTGATTGTGAAACTAATGAAATTTTATTTAATGAAACTATGACTGTTGAAGAGGGACAAGCTGTTTTAGAACATTTAAAGAAATTTAATATTAAACCTATGATTGATAAAGATGATTATTTATATGTTAATGATGTTTTTGATTGCAACATACAAATAAAAAATGAACCTTTTAATATAATTCAATATGAGGCTCGTGGTGGTAAATTTAAGTTATGTGAAAAAGATAATTTAGTAGCCTTTGCTGACTATCCACTAAATAAAATCTTAACTGCTGGGGATCCTGAATACCTAGAAGAACACTATAAAGAAATAATGGAGCCATTTAAAGATAGTTTAAGTTGCATGTTTACTGCTCCATTTTACTTTGAATTTACTGCTAAAGGAATTGATAAGGCTAAAGCTTTAGATACTGTCTTAACTCCTATGGGATATAAAAGAGAAGAAATTATTGCTTTTGGTGATGGTCATAATGATATTTCAATCATTAAATATGCTGGAATTGGTATTGCTATGGACAATGCAGTAGATGCCTTAAAAAAAGTAGCTGATGAAATAACTTTTTCTAATGATGAAGATGGAATTGCTCATACATTAAACAAATTCCTTCCAATATATTGTTTAACTTAACTACTAAAATTTAACAAGAATATTGTATAATGTTCATGAGGTGATTCTTATGAACATTTTTAGCAAATTAAATAAAATAACTAATCTTACTGAAAATGAAAAAACATTGGTTAAATATATAGAAAATAATTCTGAAGATTTTATAAAAATGAGTGCTGTTGAAATTAGTGAAGTTGCCTTTGTTTCAACCTCTACTATTTATAGATTATGCCAAAAATTAAATTTGGCTGGATTATCAGAATTAAAGCTTCAAGTATCTATGTCTATTAGTGAATATTTAAAAGAAGATACTTCAATAGACTATAATTACCCATTTAAAGAAAATGAAACACAAAATCAAATTACTATTAAAATAAAGGAATTATATGAACAAACTTTAATATCAACATTAAATTTAATAGATACAAAACAATTAAAATTAATATCTAATGTTTTAAATAAATCACATCATATTGATTTTTATACTTCTGCAGGAAATATTTATTTTGCACAAAATTTTAAATTTCAAATGCAAGAAATTGGAACTTTCGTTAATGTTCCAATAGAAGAATATCATCAACTTTTAACTGCATCTACTAGTGATGAAAGTCATGTAGCAATAATAGTTTCTTTTGAAGGCAGAGGATTTATAATAGAGAAATTAGCTAGAACTTTAAAAACAAACAAAACACCAATTATATTAATTTCCTCTACTAACAAAAATTCTTTAACTAAATATGCAAACTATCACTTATATTTAAGTTCTAATGAAAATCACTACAATAAAATTTCATCTTTTTCAACACGATTATCATTATTATATATTTTAGATTGCATATATACCTCATATTTCAAATTTAATTATAATAAAAATATAACTTATAAACTTGATGCTTATAAAAAATTATCTGATAAATAATTTATTTACAAAAAAATATTAGCTATGTTTTAAAAAATATTTTTTAAAACATAGCTAAATCTTATATCCTAAGAAGCCTCTTCAAATTGGCTATTATATAATTCTGCGTAGAAACCACCCTTTTCAAGCAATTCCTCATGGTTTCCACTTTCTAAAATATCTCCATCCTTTAATACAAGTATAATATCAGCATTTTTAATTGTTGAAAGTCTATGTGCTATAACAAAAGAAGTTCTTCCCTCCATAAGTTTATCCATAGCTTGTTGAATTAAAAGCTCTGTTCTTGTATCTACTGAACTTGTTGCTTCATCTAAGATTAACATTGGTGAATCCTTAATCATTGCCCTTGCAATGGTTAATTGTTGTTTTTGTCCTATTGATAGATTAACTTTATCACTTAAAACAGTATCATATCCATCATGTAAATTTTCTATAAAACTATCTAATCCTACCGCCTTACATGCTTTTTTAATTACCTCATCTGGCACATCAGTTTTGTTATATACTAAATTTTCTCTAATACTTCCTTCAAATAACCAAGTATCTTGAAGCACCATACAGAATAAATCATGGATATTTTCTCTTGTTAAATCACTTATAGGTACATCATCAATTAATATTTCACCACTATTTATTTCATTAAACCTCATAAGTAAGTTTACTAAAGTTGACTTACCTGCTCCTGTTGGCCCAACAATTGCAATCTTTTGTCCAGGTTTTGCAACAGCTGAAAAATTATTTATTATTATTTTACCTGTACCCTTATATCCAAATTTAACATTTTTAAATTCAACTTTTCCATCAGCATTTTCAAGAGCTAAAGCTTTATGACTCTCATCTTCCATTTCTTCAGCCTCTAAAAATTCAAACACTCTGTGACTTGCAGCAGCTGCTGATTGCATACTTTGAACCCCTTGTGCAATTTGACCAAGTGGCTGTGTAAAATATCTAACATACATAATAAATGCTACAATTATTCCAAAAGATATACTTCCATTCATAGCAAGTATTGCACCTACTATACAAACTGCAACATATCCTAAATTACCTATAAAAGTCATAATAGGCATCATAAGTCCTGAAAGGAATTGTGCTTTAAAAGCACTATCTTTAAGACTATAATTTAAACTTTTAAATGTATGCCTCATTTGTTCTTCTGCATTAAAAGCCTTAATTACAGTATGCCCTGAATATACTTCTTCAATATGCCCATTTATCTTTCCCAAATATTCCTGTTGATTAGTAAAATATTTTTGAGACTTCTTCATGATTACTGACATTAGTGCAAACCCAATAATTGTTGACATAACAGCAGTTATTGCCATAATAAAATTCGTTTTTAACATCATAACTAAAGAACCTAAAAATAAACATATCGCACTTATCAAAGTTCCTGTACTTTGATTCAAAGCTTGTCCAATTGTATCTACATCATTTGTAACACGAGAAAGTAAATCTCCTGTGGTATTATTGTTATAATACCACATTGGAAGTTTATTTATTTTTTTAGAAATATCTTTTCTTAAATTTTTAGTGATTCTTTGAGTAACAGTTGCCATTATATATCCTTGAGTTAAGTTTAATATAACACTTGCTCCATATATAATAACAAGAATTAATCCTATTGAAGTTATCTTTTCCATGTCAATACTAGTTAATATTCCATTAGTTATAGTATCTGTCATTTCAGAAAGCTTATCAGGACCTAATAAGGATAAAATAGTTGCAATTACTGCACTTGTTAATGCTATAACTATTATAGGCATATAACTTTTGCAATAAACTATAAGTTTGCCCAAATTTTTTTCTGTTTTTTTCTTTTTATCCATTATATAGCCTCCTCTTCTAAAACTTCTACCTCTTTTACTGTACTTAATTCTTCTTTTGAAAGTTGTGAATAAGCAATTTCTTGATATACATTACACTCTTTCATTAAATCATCATGTTTTCCCATACCAACAATTAGTCCATTATCTAATACAATTATTTTATCAGCCTCTTTTATACTGCTAATCCTTTGAGCTACTACTATAGTTGTTGTTCCAACACTTTCATGTTTTAAAAACTTACGAAGTTTGCTATCAGTTTTATAATCTAAAGCAGAAAATGAATCGTCAAAAATTAAAACCTCTGGATTACGGGATATCGCTCTAGCTATTGATAAACGTTGTTTTTGTCCACCAGAGAAATTATTTCCCCCTTGTGAAACATGAGCCTCATATTGACCATCTAACCTCTCAACAAATTCAGTTGCTTGAGCCCCATAAATTCCATAAACAACATCATCTTTTGATATTTTTGACCTTCCATTATCACCAAATGCTATATTAGATTCAATACTTCCTTCAAATAAAGTTACCTTTTGAGGTACATAACCTAACTTATTTCTAAGATGTTTTTGATCATATTCTTTTACATTCATACCATTAACTAAAACCTCACCCTCTGTTGCATCATAAAATCTAGGAATAAGATTAATTAATGTACTCTTTCCAGAACCTGTTGCACCAATAAATGCCACAGTTTCTCCTCTATTTACCTTAAAACTAATATCTTTTATCACATAATCATCAGCATCTGGATACTTAAAACTAACATTTTTGAATTCTATTTCTCCAACTGCACTAACAATTTCTTGTGAAGTTGTCCCATTTTTTATCTTAATTTCTGCATCTAATACCTCATTAATTCTCTTTGCTGCAACTGATGCACGAGGCATTAAAATAAATACTATAACAAGCATCATAAATGCCATAACAACTTGCATTGCATATGATGAGAAAACGACAACGTCTGAAAATAATCCCATTCTACTTGTTATATCTGCATTTTGAATAAGTACTGCTCCAACCCAATATATTGCAAGAGTTAATCCACTCATTATAAAGCTAATGCTTGGCAGTAACGTTGCCATAACACGGTTAGCAACTAAGTTAACACTTGTAAGTTCTGAGTTTGCCTCTTCAAATTTATCTTCTTGATATCTTTCTGCATTATATGCACGAGTAACAGAAATACCTGAAAGATTTTCTCTTGCAATACGGTTTAAATTATCAGTTAATTTTTGAAGTTTTGCAAACCTTGGAAGAGCTATTGCAATACATATACCAACAATAATTAATAATATTAAAACAGCTATTCCTGTTGTTAAAGATAGCTCCCAATTCTTCCCTGTAATCTTTAAAACAGCCCAAACAGCTAATATAGGTGCTTTTATCAATAACTGTAAGCCAATAACTATAAATGTTTGTACCTGAGTTACATCATTTGTCGAACGTGTTATTAAGCTTGCTGTTGAAAAATTATTTATTTCTTCCATAGAAAAATCCTGAACTTTGTCATACAATTTAGACCTAAGCGTAGCTGAAAAATTTGAAGCTATTTTTGCAGCAAGTGCGGCAACAATAACTGATGCAATTAAGCTACCTAAAGCACAAAGAAGCATCCATCCACCTGCGGTTAAAATCTCACTCATTTCACTTCCTTGTGTTTGGACAAGTCTTGTAATATCGCTCATGTAATCTGGCAATCTTAAATCTAGCCACACTTGCAACACTATAAATACAACACTAACACTTAAGAGTAGCCATTCTTTGCCTTTAAAATTTTTAAATATCTTTAACATAAAATTAAACCCCTTCCTACTAATTTCCTGTTAGTATATTAATATATAAATATAAACTTAAAATAAACTTTTTGGAAAATATGATTTTTATATTAAATAAAAAAAGAACTATTCTTAGAATATCTATGAATAATTCTTTTTAAATGTATTAATATTTAATTTATTCTATAGGCAATGTAATCGTAAATTTGGTTCCCTTAGATAAAACACTCTCACATTTTATTGTTCCTGAATGCAACTCTACTATTTTTTTAACCATTGTTAAACCTAAACCATTTCCTTTTGTTGCATGAGATGTGTCGCCTTGATAAAACTTATCAAATATTTTAGGTATGACATTTTCACTTATTCCTATGCCATTATCACTAAATATCATAATAATATTATCATCTCTTTTCTTAACAATAACTCTAATAATGCCATTATCATTGATAAATTTAATAGAATTTCCTAATAAATTTAACCATACGTGACTTAACATTTCTTTATTCCCAATTAAAATACAATCATCAATATCAATATTTAATGAAATATTTTTATCTTTAAATTTAGGTTCTAAGAGAAGTATATTTTGACGGATTTGTTCTCCTACATTAAATTTTTGTTTATCTTTTAATATAGCTTGTCCCTCTATTTTTGAAAGATTTAAAACATTAGTAGCAAGATAACTTAATCTTTGAGATTCCTCTATAATTATATCCAAATATTCATCTCGCTCCTCCTTAGATAAAGTATCATCTTTCAATATTTCAGCAAAGCCTTTTATAGATATAATAGGTGTTTTAAATTCATGAGAAAAATTATTTATAAAATCTGTACGAAGCACCTCCATGCTTCCTAATTCTTCTGCCATAAGATTAAAGTTTTTAGATAACACTATAAATTCTGGAGGATATTTTATATTAAGACGTGTAGTAAAATCGCCACGTGATAATTTAGCAGTAGCCTCAATAAATTGTCTAATACGCTTAAGCACAATTCTACTTGAAATAGTCGAAACCACGATTCCAATAATTATACACGAAATAAGAGTTATTATTGGAAGCAACATCTTATTTTGAATGTTTTTATCATTTACAATTCCTACATATACCAAAAAATATACTAACCCACCAGCAATGATAGTAATTATTAAATTTATAATAAATATTATAATAGAAAATGATATTGTTAAACTAATCTTACCTATAAATTTTTTACATCTATTCATTCCTTTCATCTTTTTTTACCGCCTTATATCCAAGTCCCCTAACTGAAACTATCTCAAATTCTGGATAAGAATCAAATCTCTTTCTTAAGCGATTAATATGCACATTAATAGTTGTGTCATAACTTTCCGTTTCCATTCCCCATATTTCATCCATTAATTGAATTCTAGTAAATATCTTATCTGGATAAGATAAAAGCTTGTACAATAAATAAAACTCTTTTTGAGGCAAAGTTTGCTTTTCACCATCACGAGTTACAGTTAAAGAATCATAATCTAAAGTAACCTTTCCAATATTAATTTTTTTTGAAAGGAAAATTTGAGAACGACGAAGAAGTGCTTTTATTCTAAGAAGCATCTCCTCTGTATCAATAGGTTTTGTCATATAATCATCAGCTCCAGCAACAAAACCTTTTATTTTATCCTCTTGCAATTGCTTTGCAGTAACCATAAGTATTGGTATCATACATTCCCCTTCCCTAAGCTCTTTTGCAAACTCAAACCCATCCATATTAGGCATCATAACATCTAAAATAATTAAATCGATATGATGATTATCAAGAACTTCCATTCCCTGCACTCCATCCTCTGCTACAAAAACAGAATATCCTTGCCTTTTTAAAATAGTTTCCATTAATTTTCTAGTATGTTTATCATCTTCAACAACTAATATGCTAATCATAATATATCCTCCGCCATTATTTACATTATTTATTATTATAATACTTTTAGTGAATAAATTTAAAATAAACTTATTAATACACATCTATAAAAACTACAATTTTTCAAAAAGGTAAAGGTTGATGTTACAGTAAAAGTAATTGGATATGCTCTTTATAATGCTAGTGCAGGATATTTTAAAATATTTGATGTCTATGATATAAAAAAAATACCCACCTAGTTAATCTAACCAAGTGGCTTCTATATATTAAATTTAAACTAAAACTTCAACATTATCAATTGCTTCATAAATAGCTTCAGCAGCTTTTTTATATCCACCACAAGCTTTTAAAGATTCACCTATCTTTTTAGCATTTTCTTTATAAGAATCATCTGATAGAATCTTATTAACCGCACTTCTTATAGCTTGGACACTTCTATCCTCCATTAAAGCTATACCAGCACCTAACTCTTCAACTCTTTTTGCAACTACAGGTTGGTCCCCAAATTGTGGTACAACTACTAAAGGAACACTATTATATAATCCTTCACTTGAACTATTCATTCCACCATGAGTTATAAATAAATCAACTTTCTTTAAAACTTCAAGTTGTGGAACATAGTTGTACACTTTAAAGTTTTCAGGTATTTTTTCTAAATCTTTAATATCGGTTTTATTTCCTATGGACATTATAACAGTCAAATCCTTATTAGAACCCAAAGCCTCAAAACACCTTTTATAAAATTCTAGGTCTGTATTTGCAATAGTTCCTAAAGATATATATATAACTTTTTTATTTTCACCATTCTCTATTGTAAAATCTTCAAGTTCATGTCTATCAAATATAGAAGGCCCAACAAATTTATATGTTTCATCAAATTCATCTGAGTTAGGTTGAAAGTATTTAGATGTAAATACTATAGTTAAATCATATTTATCTCCCATTAATAAATCCATAGGGTTTTTGGGAAAATTTATACCAAACTCTTTTCCTAATTTTTTAAATTTAGGTGCTAATGTAAGAAAAGTTTTCATCATCTCTAACATATCTTTATTATCTTTTTCCATTATACTTGAAACACTATTAGATATTTTCTCATTCATAGCAAAAATTGTAGATGTTGCTATAACCTTTTTAATTTTAAACTTTTCTATAATTTTTGTTCCTGGTTTTATAAAAGGATCAACCACTAAATAATCAAATTCTCCCTCTTGTTTTATAGCAAGATTTAAAATGTCTTTACATATCTTTATATACTGTTTTCCCATATTACTAATACTACTTGTTTGACCATTAAATGCTGATAAATCTGCTTCATATCCTACAAAATTAGCCCCTGTATTCTCGAATTTATCTCTAAATTCTTCTCCTGCTATATATGTTATACTATCTCCTTTGCTTATAAGTTCATTAACTAAACCTATTGTTGGATTAACATGTCCATGTGCTGGAACCATTAAAAATAATCCTCTTGCCATAAAAGTCACTTCTTTCTCTTAATTATTTTTCTTATTCTATTTATAGCAAATATTTCATAGTACAACCATTATCAAATTGTAAGATATGTATATACAAAAACACATAAACGTAAAATAATTTTACACTTATGTGTTTTTGTCAAAATAAATTCAGTATTTATTATTAAATTTTTATACTATATTTCATAAGGCATTATACCTACTGATATTATTTTAGATAGTTCATAAGCTAATTTTTTTTCATCAACTTGTTCTTTCTCATATTGCTTTAGTAAAAATGTTGTAATACCACAGGAATAAAAATCAACTATTACATCTAACTCTTCATAACTAATTTTCTTTTTTAAAACTTTCTTTCTAAATAGTTCTTGCAAATACTTATTAACCACCTCAAGGGCTATTACAGCTATCTCTTCTTTTCTTTGAGATATTACCTGTTTTTGAATAATTGTTTTTCTTTTACTTATTTCAAGAATAAATATTTGTAAAGCTTCCTCTAAAGAAGATGTATTAAGACTATTAGCTAATACTGTTCTCATATCTTTTCCAAATTTATATTTTACAACATCCATTATATCTCGAAAATGATAGTAAAATGCTTGCCTTGAAATATTACAAGCATCTACTAAATCTTTAATTGTAATTTTATCTATACTCTTATATTCCATCATCTCTTCAAAAGTATTTCCTATAAGACTCTTCATATCCACTGGCATAATCTTTTACTCCTCTATACAAATTCCTCCATAGCTATTAAGCCTTTTTTCTTTGTATAATATTATAACATTTTACATTTTAATTGAGATATATTCATTGTTACACAAAGCTATTGTGTTAATTTTAAAAAAGAAGATATTTTTAATATTAAATTTGTGTAGTATTAAATTATTTTTTCCCTAACTTAGTTAAAACTTTTATTGTTATATCTTCAAGTGCAGTTGCAATCTTATTATATTCATCTCTTGGAATACAATCATTTAAAAATTCTTGCCACTCATCAATAATTTTATCTAATTCTTCCTTATAATCTAATGCTTTTTCAGTTAAATAAACACAATTAATTCTTTTATCTTCTTCACTTTTTTCACGTCTTACAAAGCCTTTTTTTTCTAAAGACTGAAGAGTTCTAGTTATTGCAGATTTATCTGTGTATTTTCTCTTAATTATAAAATCTTGGTGGCTTCCATCATTCTCATACAAATTTAATAAGCATATAAATTCAGCAAATTTTAAATCATAAGGTTTAAGTTTTAAATTTACATAAGCCTGAAAGTTATTGCTGAGAATATCAGCCCATTTAGATAATTTTATTCTTTCATTTAAACCCATGATATCCTCCTATAAATAAAACTCTCTTTTATTTATTATTTTCTAAAATATTAACTTTATTTTTTTTATATCCAAATGAAACTTGATTATCTATTTGTGATTTTATTCTATTATAATCAATACCTGTTTTAATATCATTACTTAAATCATTAACCGAAATAACCTCTACTACAATTTCATTTGTTTCACCATCATCTTCTAAATTAATAGACTTTTGATTAGTACCGCTTTTTTTAATTTTAGATAACACAATAATAACAATAGAAAATATAATAGCCACAATTGCTAATACTTCAGCAGCATAAAAAGAACCAATAACATTTCCTAAGTTAAGAAATTTAGCTATATAATCTAATACTATAGGACATATTGCTTCACCAACATATATTGAAGTTGTTACTATAGTAATAGCAAGTGATGTATGTTTATTATGAACACACTTTGAAGCGTAATAAAGTGAATAAGGTACAATAAGCCCAAATCCTACACCAACTAAAACAACTCCAAGTCCCATAAAAGTAAATGTATTAGCTGAAATTAAAACTATTAAACCAATTGCTATAATTATAAATGAGATTAATATTAACGTTTCTTTGAATATTCTTAGAACTCTTCCAAATGACATAGCTGAAAAAAATGCAAACAAAGTAACTAATGTTATTAAAATAGCTGATGTTTCAGAATTTCCTAAATTTCTATTTTCAATTAAAAGTGCTATATTAGTTGGAATACTATAAAAAGTTATAAAAGCTAATATTATAATAACTGCATATTTAAATACCTCTAAATTTAATTTTATATGCTTAGTTTCATTATGTATACTCTCTTTACGATTTTCTGGCGCATATCCATCAAAAGGCGCAACTTTTGGAAGACAAAATATCACAACAAGTAATATAGGTAAAGCTATTAAATATATTAAAAATATATTATGCCAATCAATAACAGCTATAATTCCAACAATTGGTGTAGCTATAACTCCTCCGATATTACTACAAGCACTTGAATATCCCATAAATTTTGCTCTATCTTTTCCTTCAAAAAAATCACCTACTAAAACCAAAGACATAGGTGCAATGATTCCAAGTCCTATACCAAAAATTCCTCTTGCCCCTAAAAGCATATATATATTATTTGAAAAATAACATACTATAGCTCCTATTAAATAAATAATTAGACCTAAAATAAGCAAATATTTTTTTCTTATATGTCTACTAAATTGATTACTAAGTAAACTTATAGGAATACATATTAATGCTGGAATTGTTACTATTGATTTTATTAATGTCGGACTTACTTGCGGAAAATTAACTTTTATAATAGCAAGAGATGGCCCTATTGCTGATGTAGCAATTATAGTTAATAAAGCCACAGCTAAAACAGCTAATTTTGTAGCATTCTTAGTATTTTTCATATTTTCCTCCTTTGTTTATTGCAAGATAAAACTTTATTTCAAATTTAATATGAATTAAAATTAAAGATTTAAAACTCTTGATAAAAAAATTAATCTATAATACTAATACAGTATAAATTAAAATAAGTTGATTTGTCAACTAAATTAAAATTTAAAAATTACTATACAACAAAAAATATCTTTAAAGGTCTAGTTCCTTCAAAGATATTTTTAGTAATCTTATAAAATTATTTATTTTAAATACAATTAAATTACCTTGTGGATAGCTTCCGCAGCTTTTTTATATCCACCACATTCTCTTAAAGATTCGCCAACTTTTTTAGCATTTTCTTTATAAGAATTATCAGATAAAATTTTATTAACTGCATTTTCAATAGCTAAAGGAGATATGTCCCCCATTAAAGGAACACCAGCACCTAATTCCTCAACTCTTTTTGCAACCACAGGTTGGTCTCCAAATTGTGGAACAACTATTAAAGGTACATTATTATATAAACCTTCACTTGAACTATTCATTCCTCCATGAGTTATAAATAAATCAACTTTCTTTAATACTTCAAGTTGTGGAACATAATTATACAATTTAAAATTTGTAGGAATTTGTCCTAAATCACTAATATTAATTTTCTTTCCTACAGACATTATAACCATTAAATCTTCTCTAGAACCTAAAGCCTTAAAACAATTCTTATAAAATTCAATATTTGTATTTGCAATAGTTCCTAAAGATATGTATACAATTTTCTTGTTTTTAGAATTTTCTATTTTAAAATCTTCTAATTCACGTCTATCAAATATAGATGGCCCAACAAATTTATATGTTTCATCAAAAACTTCTGCATTTGGTTGATAATACTTAGATGTAAACACTATAGTTAAATCATTTTTAACTCCAGTTATTAATTCTATTGGCTTTTCTGGAAAAGATATACCGAACTCTTTTCCCAATTTTTCAAATTCAGGTTTTAACTTTATAAAATTTTCAGTCATCTTATCAATTGTTGATTTATCTTGTGACATAGATTTTAAAATTCTTTCAGAAAATTCTTTATTAATAGCAAAAGTTGTAGATATTGTTATTACTTTTTTAACTTTAAACTTTTCTACAATTTTTGTTCCAGGTCTTATAAAAGGGTCAACTACTATATAATCAAATTCTCCCTCTTGCTCTATAGCTAAATTTAAAATATTTTTAAATATTTTTAAAAACCTTTCTCCCATATTATCAATTGTATTTTTGCCATCAAAATCTGAAAGATCCAAATCAAAACCTATAAATTTAGCACCAGTATTTTCAAATTTACTTCTAAATTCTTCAGAACATATGTAAATTATTTCATCTCCTTTTCTAATAAGCTCATTAACTAATCCTATTGTTGGATTAACATGTCCATGTCCTGGAAATGCTAAAAACAACCCTCTTGCCATTATAAATCCCTTCTTTCTTTTTATCCTAAGTAAAATTTATATAATTATTTATAACATAAATTTTAAATCTATAAATAAAAATTCTATAAAATTTTTATAAAATCTCTATATTAGTTAACATAAAAAAATCTTCTAAAATTATTTTTAATCATTTTTAGAAGATTTTTTAGAATTATATACTTTTTATTTATTATTTTTTAACCACATAATAGCACTATAAGTATATATAGCTGCTCCAGTAACTAACACTTCTTCATTAAATTCTACTTTAGGATGATGCATTGGTAATCCATGTTTGGGATTTTCACTACTACTACCTGCCCCTACCATAAAGAAAACAGAAGGAACTTCTTGTGAATAATATGCAAAATCCTCCGAGCCCATACCTTGTCCACCTTTATACTGAATCACTGATTTTTCTCCTACAATATCTTTTATGTAAGACGCAATCTCATTGGTTAAAACAAAATCATTTTTTAATGGCGGAACTGATGATATTTTTTCTAACCTTGCTTTTCCTCTAAATAGTTGACCTGTTGATGTAACTATTTCATTCATTCTTTCATAAATAAAATCTCCTGTTTCCTTTGACATGCTACGTATCGTTCCTTCCATAACCACATTATCTGGTATTACATTTGGAGCATCTCCTCCTAAAAATTTACCTATAGTAAGAACAGCTGATTCACTTGCCGAAATTTCTCTACTTATAATTTCTTGTAAAGATATATATATATGTGAAGCAATATTAATAGGATCGACACCTTTCTCTGGCATAGCTCCATGACACCCTTTTCCATCTATAATTATTCTAAATCCAATACAGTTGGCTGTACCAGTTTCTAAAGTGTATAAAATTGTATTAGTAGGCCCACCAGAAAAAACATGTAATCCCATAGCAGCATCAACCTTTGGATTTTCAAGCACACCTGCATTAATCATCCTCTTTGCACCAGTAAAGCCTTCCTCATCTGATTGAAATATTAATTTAATTGTCCCCTCTATTTCATCTTGATATTCCTTAAGAAGCTTAGCCGCACCTAAAAGCATTGCCGTATGCATATCGTGTCCACAAGCATGCATGTTTCCATTAATTGATTTAAATTCACAATCACTTTCTTCTTTTATATTTAATGAATCCATATCAGCCCTTAAAAGAAATGTTTTTCCTTGCTTTTTCCCTTGTATTGTAGCAACAACACAACTTTCACATATCTCTTTTGGTTCATAACCAAATCCTCTAAGCTTATCCATTACATAAGCAGTAGTTTTGGGAAGATTTTGACCAAACTCAGGGTTTTCATGAATAGTCCTTCTAAAGGTTACTATTTCATCTTTTATTAATTGAGCATTTTCTAATATTTTTCTCATAAATTTGCCTCACTTTATTTTATAATAAATTCAACTTTTTTACTTTTATTATATTATATGTTAAAATATTTGAAAACACATTTTGATTAAATATGGATTTTTTCTTATTTTTTTGTAAAATTTATTATTATAAATTATACACCTAACCTATAACTATCTGTATCTCTATATTTCCCAAATTTTATTCCAACTTCTTTTAAGGTTCCACAAAATTCAAACCCAAACTTTTCATGAAGCTTTTTGCTCCCCTCATTCCCTGATGTAATAACTGAAATTACTGTATGTGTTCTTTCATCTCTTTTAGCTTCATCCAAAATAGAATCCATAAGAGCGGTTGCAACTCCTTTTTTTCTATAACTAACTCCTATATATATAGAAAGTTCTACTGTACTTTTATATGCTTCTTTTTCACGATAAGAAGATAGACTTGCATATCCCGCAATATTTCCATCAATTTCTGCTACAATTAAAGGATGATTATCTACATTATGACTATAAAACCAATCCTCTCTTTCTTCTAAAGTCTTTGTTTCCAAATCAAAAGTCGCTACTCCATGTTCTACTTCATAGTTATATATATCCAAAAGTTCTTTTAAATCTTCTTTTTTCGCTTTTCTTATTATCATTTTAATTCACCTTTTCCTCTTCAATTTTTTTAAATATCATTAAATCCTGTTCTTTTTATATATTAATTATGTCGTTTAAAGTCCTTAAGTCAAGCTTTTTCTAAATTAAACTATCTTTTATCAATGAATAAATTAACAATATTTGTGGAAAAATTACTACTAGGAGGCGAAAAAGATGGATGTAACTAAAAAAGAAGAAACTATAAAACAATTAAATAGCTTTTTAAAAGGAATAAATATGGGAATAGACTCTTTTGAAATATATTTGGACAAAACAGATAGTTCTAAACTAAAACATGAATTCACAAAAATTATATCTAAATTTAAGTCCCAAAAAAAAATAATAATTTCATATATAGAAAAAGTTAATGGAGATCCTAATGACTCTCTAGGTGTAAGTGGAGAAATAGCAAGCTTTTTTGAAAGAGTAAAAGATATATTTATGAATAATGATGATGAAATTTTAAAAAGTGCTACAAAAGCAATGGATATGGGTATAAAAGGTGGTTCAAACGCAATAACTAATTTAAAAAATATTAATGCAAATCAATCCATGATTAATAGCTTAAATGATATGTTGCAAGAATATGAAATAATACTTAATAATTTAAATCTACTTTATAAAAAAAGTGTTATAAAATAATCACAACACTTTATCAGTGCAAAATATAATTATAATAAATAGTCTAATAATAAATACATGGTTTAATTTACATCTTAATCTACACTATTAAAAAGCAAATTTAAATATTTGCTTTTTAATCAGCACTATTTTTATATGCTTTTGAAAACTTTTCAATGAATAATAAAATCTCTTCTTTATAGCATATAATTTTCAAACATTTTTCTATTTAATAATTGTTTTTTATTTTTAATTGTATAAATATTATATATTTTTTTTAATTTAATTAATAATATGTTAAATTTATACCACATATACTAATAAATATGTTATATAATTTCTATGATAATACTTTCCAATAAAATTAAATAAATTAAGGTAAAATTAGTTTAATATTATATATTTACCTATTATTTAAATATGTATATCAAGTATTATTTATGTATACGTTATCTAAAAAAATTAATACCATATAAAGCTTTATAAAAATAATTGTTATATATAACTAAATGAAATTAAAATTATTTTTTAACAATCCATTAGGAGGTAACTAAATGAAACTAAAAAAACTTGTATCACTAATTACACTAGCAGGAACGATTGCTCTTAGTTCCCAAGTTGTATCTGGAAATGTATCTCAATTTAAAAGCATTACGTTGTTATCTAATTCACCTAAAATTGAATCGACTTCATCAAGTTCAACAAATCAAAATATAAAAACAAATAAAAATACAAAAACTCCAGTTGTAAATGAAAATGTAAAAACTACAAATATAAAAAATATAACAACAAATGAGAATACAAATCCCCTATCTAACAACACAATAACATTAAATAATACTTGGAGCCAAAATATAGGAACTCTAACTTTCAATCCAACTACTAATAAAATTCAATTTAATTCTGGTTGGGCAGAAACAAATCCTTATGCATCAAGTAGTCAAGAACTATTTGCAATAACCCTATACTCTAATAATGGACAAGTAATCAAATCTGTAAATGTCTATGGTGGTGGACAATATGCTGAAAATGCATTATCTCAAGCATTTAATAATTTAGACTATACATATGGTGATATTATACAAATAACATATCCTTATTCCTCAAGTAGAATAAGCATTTCTAATGTTAATGGACAATCAAATTATAATATAAGTAAAACAACATCATTTGTTATACAACAAAGTGGATTGAAAGAAATAAATACTTTAAATATAAACCCAATATATTATACTCTAAACAGTAACAAAACAACCGTATCAGGAACTACAACTGCAAACACTCAAGTTAATATATGGATAAACAATAAAGATTATACAACTACTTCAAACGCTAATGGAGATTTTTCATTAAACATTTCAGCAGATGAAAATATAACAAGCTCAACTAACATAGAAATAGAAAGTAATGGCGCATTACAAACTATAAATCCTACACTAAATCCTAATGTATATAAAATTCAACAAAATGTAATAACATTAAATAACACATGGCAACAAAGTTTAGGAACAATAACATTTAATCCACAAACTTCACAATTACAAGTAACAAGAGGAAACGCAATAACAAATCCATATGCTTCTAGTACCCAAGAATTATTTGCTATCACTTTATTATCAAGCAATGGTCAAGTAATAAAAACAGTCAATGTCTATGGTAATGAGTGGCCTGAAGATGCTCTATGTAATGCATTCAATAATCTAAAATATACATATGGAGATATTATACAAATATCTTATCCTTATTCATCAAGTAAAATAAGCATTTCTAATATAGACGGTAAAACTTATAATGTAAATAAAACTGTATCATTTGTTATTGAGGAAAGTGGATTAAAGCAAGTAAATACTTTAAAAATTAATCCTGTATATTATCAATTAAATAGTAATAAGATAACTGTATCAGGAACTACAACGGCAAATACCCAAGTTAATATCTGGATAGACAATAAAGATTATACAACTACTTCCAACGCTAACGGAGATTTTTCTTTAGATATAACAGCTACAAATAATATTACTAATACAACTAACATACAGGTTGTAAGCAATGGCTCTGTACAAAACATAACTCCAACTTTGAATCCTAATGTATACAAAATACAAAACAATAGTATTAGTTTAAACAACCACTGGAATCAAAACATAGGAACATTAAGTTTTAACCCAAGTACAAATAAAATTCAATTCAATTCTGGCTGGGCTGAAACAAATCCATACGCTTCTAACACACAAGTATTATTTACAGTTGCTTTATATTCTAATACTGGAGAATTAATAAAATCTGTAAATGTCTATGGTGGTGGGCAATATCCTGAAAATGCTCTATCTCAAGCATTTAATAACTTAAATTATACATATGGGGATATTATACAAATTGTATATCCTTACTCTTCAAGTGAAATAAACATATCTAATGTTAACGGAAAAACCTATAATGTAAATCAAACTGCAACATTTAGCATAGAAAAAAACGGTTTAGTATCAACAAATATGGAACACATAAAAGTAAACCCTTTTGATGTTTTAGGTAATGGAAGTGTTACATCTGGAACACTTAGTGGTAGCACTAATAAACCTAATCAAACAGTAACAGTATTAGTAAATGGACAAACGTTTACTACTAAAACTAACTCTAATGGTGAATTCAGTTTAACAATATCAGATTCTAATGGATTTACAGACTCAACTAATATAGTTGTTCAAACATCTGGAGAACTTGCTACAATTGTAAATCCAACAGCTATTAATACCCTTGGAATACTAAAATCCAATATAACTATATCTGATAAAGATCAAGATGGTACTTTTGGTCAAATGGTTAGTTTTAATCCTGCAAATATGACAGTAGTAGATAATAATCATTCTAACTTTGCAGTACAACTTATAGACCAAACAACTGGTAATGTATTAACAAGTTGTACTCCAAGTCAATTTAGTGTATTTTCATCAAGCAATAATTTAAATGGTGCAAGTTTTAAATATGGAGATATAATTGCAGTCTATGAACCTCAAGAAATAGAATTATCTATGGGGCAATTATTACTTAATAGTGGACAAAGTCAAATCGATTGTACAAATCAATTTAAATGCTTTGAAATAACTCAAAATGGATTAGTTGCAGTAGCAAATAAAAATTTAACAACTTCTCAAGTTTTATATACTGGAACAAAAAATATGACTCTAACTGGAAAAACTTTAGCTAATACAAATGTTACTATATCCTATGGAAATACCTCTAAAGTAGTTGAATCTAACTCTAATGGAGAATTTTCATTAGACATTCCAATTGATCAAGCTCCAATAGGTAGTGAAGTTAGAGTTTTTGTTAATAATCAAAATGTTTCTTTATTAACAGTACAATATGCATCAAATATGCATGTAAGTCAGAATAAAATAGAAGTTTTAAATAACACAAATGTTCCTATTTTTGATATAGCATTTAATCCAGTTAACCAAACACTTCAAGTTACTCAACAACCAATAAATGATAAAGAATATACAGGAGCTTTTTACGGTAATACATTAAATATATCTATTATAAACCCTATTACTGGTAATACAATAAAATCTTTTAGTAGTAATGAGTTAAATGATGTATCTAGCATTGTTAATCAAATTAATAATACTCCATATACAAACGGCGATATAGTTGAAATTTCATATAATCCTTCTTATACAAAAGTTAATGTTTATTCTGGAAAAAATAATATCGGAAATTCAACAGGTGCAAGAGAATACTTTGAAATAACAAATAATGGATTAGAAAATTTAAATAATAAATTTGTCCAAGTTCAACCAGTCGATATCCTAGGTTCAAATGGAAATATAACAAAAACAAATGTAGAAGGTACAGCAAATCCAAACACTCCAGTAATTATATCAGTAGATGGACAAACTTTTACAGGTACAACAAATTCAAGTGGAAACTTTAATATTCCTATAACTGATATTAATGGATTTACTAGCAATACTGAAATAACCATAACAACAAAAGGATATATCCCAACAATCATTAAACCTACTATAAGTTCAGACATAAAATTAGCTAATAGTTATATAAATTTTTATAACAATAATGGAAATATTGGAGCTCTAGTATCAAGCATTGCATTTAACCCTGAAACCATGCAATTTACTGTAAACAACTATTCTAATAGTTTTGGTAATGGACAATCTCATTATTTCGACTTAACTCTATATAATAGCCAAGGACAAGAAATTTCTAATTCTTCTATTAATAATGGTTCTACAAATCAATTAACTGAAGCTTTAAACGGTAAATCTTTTAGTTATGGTGATATTATAGGTTTAAGTTATAATACAAATATTTCTAAACCAGTAATTTTAAATGGAAATACTGTATTAGGTAATATAAGTGGTAACACAGAATATTTTGAAATAACTAAAGATGGGTTAGTATCTGTTAAATTTGGACAAAATGCTTATACAAGCAATGTATATTGGCAAGGAAATAACTTAGTAGTAAATAGTAATTTAGCTAACGGTCAAAGTGAAAGTATTTTAAATGGCAATAAAAAATTAGTTATTTTAAATTCAAGCAATCAGATAATTGATTCAGTAGACACAACTAATTTAGATAATAACACTTCAAGTGTACAAGGGATAATTAGTGAATCAACTTTAAGTAATTTAGCTAAAGGAGAAAACTACACATTTGCTTTAGATATAAACAATGAATTATTTCCAATAAAAGTATTATCAAATATACAAAGTAATTCTAATTTCTTATTAAACGCAAATACAGATAATTTACTTACAATAAGCATCAAACCAACTCCAACAATTACTATAAATAATTCAAGTGATATATCACAATATCTTAATAAAATAAATAGTAATATCAGTTCATCAATAACCCAAAACGGTAATAGCGACATCTTAACTAATGCAAGTTTAAACTATGATATTACTGCTAATGAATTTATAAGTAGAATCGGTGAAAACAACCTTGAAAACTTTATTAATCAAAGCACAGCTAATAAAGAATTTATAAATTGGGTCTTAAATAATCAAACTGCAATGCAAGAATATTTAGAAGGGACAAGTCAAGAAGGAGTAAATATAAATGGACTTCAAATTTGGTCTAATATTTGGAATACATATGCTAATTCAAGATACGGATTTAATTTAAAATTAGCTATTGCAACTGCTATAGCTAACGCTAATCCAATAGCTTCATGGCCATGTAATGGTAATATAGGAAATCCTGTTGAAAGATATAATATTTTTGAAACATTAAACGCAGATGGTGGTATGCTTCCTATATTTAAAACTTTAGATATAAAACATTTAATATATGTAGTTAATACAAATGTACCAAATTCTCAAATAATGGAGTTAAGAGATGTAATTCTACAAAATCATAATGGTTTTATAAATTCTAGCAACGGTGGATTGAATAATATAGCTTATACCATAAACTATAATGAAACAAATCCACATACAGGAACAAGCGTATTTGGCCCTGATTTTTATGGCCCAAATCCTAATGTTTTAGATGTGTGGTATGACGGAGGAGTTTGTGGAGCTACATCAAAGCTAGGTGCATCATCATGTCAAGTATTTGGAATTCCAGCACAACCAGTTGGACAACCAGGTCACTGTGCATTTATATATTATACTGATGGTCAATGGGAAATAGGTAATAATATATTTGGCTGGTCTCAAAGTCAAGGAGCTGATGTAAGTGGATGGTCAAGTGGAATAACAACAAACATATACAATACTAATTATGACTTATTATATCAAAATGCAGATACACCAGCTTTAGAAAAATCTAATGAATATTTATGGCTAGTTAACTCTAACATATCATATCAAGAAAAAATGAATGCTATAAATGAAGCTATATCTATTCAACCATTAAACTTAAGAGCATGGCTTGATAAAATTAATTTAATGGAAACTAATAATGATTTAACTGCACAAGACTATCTAAATCTTTCAAATGAAATTATTAGTACATTTAAACAATATCCAATGCCTATGTTTGATACATTACTTCAAATAAAAGACCAAATATTACAAAAGGGAACTACTGAACAATTTAATGAATTTGTTAATTCTATTACAAATGCATTAAATTCAGTAACAAATTCAAATCAACAAGCCACAGCTAAAGAAATGTTACAATCAATGTCTCAGTAAGGACTTGTAGACAATGAACAACCTGTTCTAGGAACAATAATTCTTGATACTTGGGGAAGAAACACCACTAATATAATTTTCCAAAATGGTGTAATTTCAGCTAATGGCTCTCATACTTGGATTGGAAGTTCTAATAATGATGGAATAAATATCAAGTTATATTCTTCAAATATGGATTTAATAAAAAATATTAACGCTGAAGGAGAAGAATTTGGAGCTAACCAACAAGGTTATGACCTTACAGGTTTAATAAATGGTACAAAATATACTGTTGGAGATATAATCTCTATAAATTATAACCCTGGAGCAAACTCTAAAGGACAACTATACTTAAAAAATAAAAATCTTCAAGTTAACAAAATAGCTAATAATGTCGTATATCAAATAACTAATAATGGATTAGTAGCATTAAATGGAACATACACAGCTCCTAACGGAAGTAAATATACTATTGATAATGGAAATATTTCTAAATAGAATATTTATATAAAAAAACCACTAGCTTAGCTAGTGGTTTTTCATTTATCACATAAATTATATTAACTTTTATAACTTACTATATACTTCATCAGAAACTTCTTCACACCATTCATTACTTGTTTCCTCGCCTGGAACTTCTACTGCAATATGACTAAACCATGAATCAGCTTTTGCACCATGCCAATGCTTTACCTCTGTTTGGATTGTAATAACCATACCTGGTTCTAAACTAACAGCTTCTTTACCTTCCTCTTGATACCATCCACTACCTGCTGTACAGATTAAAATTTGTCCACCACCACTTTTGGCATGATGTATATGCCAATTATTTCTACATCCCGGTTCAAAAGTTACATTAGCAAGAAATACTGCACTTTCACCTGGCTTTGTAAGCGGATTTAAAAATGAATCGCCTATAAAATATTTAGCATATGCATTATTGGGCATACCCATTCCAAATATATTTTCTTTTTCAAATTGCTCTTTATTTGCTACTTTCATGTTATTACCTCTTTCTAAATAATTTATTATTTTTTACTTTGCAATTTCATTAATTGCTGAAATGGCATTTAAAGATCTAGGAAAACCAATGTATGGAAGACATTGATAAATAGCTGAAATCAATAATTCCTTACTATTTCCAACTTCAAGATTACCTCCTACATGAGATTTTACTTGATTATCACATCCACCCAATGCAGATATGCAAACAAAAGTTATAAGTTCTCTTGTTTTTAAATCAAGAACTTTTCTAGTATAAGTATCGCCAAAGCAATAAGCTGATAAATAATCTTGCATTATCTTTTGTTGCCCTTGTGCAGACGCTCTCATCTTATCAATTCTTTCTCCAAAAATTGATTTTTGCACACTAATCCCCTTTTCAAGTCTATTTTCTTCCGTAACAACACCACTATGTTCTAAAGGCATTAAAATATTTTTTTCATCAAAAACTTTTTTAAGAATTTCTAAACCCTTCTCAGCTTTTGCAAATCCAATGTACGGAACCCCTTGATGAAAAACTTCTAAAAGTTCTTGTGGCTTTACTCCAATATTAAGTGCTACACGAATTTGCTCTTCTAAATCTTTTCCTTCCACAGTTGCAAGAACCGCTACTGTAACAATACTTCTTAATTTTTCATCCATATTTCCTTGCTTCCACACTTCACCATAAATAAAGTTATTCTTTACAGTTTCAAACTCATCAAAAGATTTAGCTAATGAATTTTCTTTAACACCAAGCTTTTGCATCATTTTATTTGCTTCTTCTACTCTATTCATTAAAATTACCTCCCTAATAAATATTTCTAAGCAAATCCCTTTACCTTACCCATAGTTTACTCCTTAAAGTCCACTCTAAGTCAATACATATTGTATTATTTTTTTTAACTTAAAAATAATACACAATCCTTATGATATTTTTATCTTTTATTCAATATCAATCTTCATGTCTCTATAATAATACTCCATATCTCTCTCATTAATTTCTCTTAAAACTCTACATGGATTACCAACAGCTACTACATTTGAAGGAATGTCCTTTGTTACCACACTTCCTGCACCAATTACAGTATTATCTCCTATTTTTACACCTGGAAGTATTATCGAGCCTGCACCAATCCAAACATTGTTACCTATATATATTGGTAGATTAAATTGAGCTTGTTTTCTTCTTAACTCTGGATGTATAGGATGTGTAGCTGTGGCAACAATTACATTTGGAGCAAACATAACGTTATTTCCAACAAATATTTCTCCATCATCAACTAAAGTAAGATTAAAGTTTGCATAAACACCATTTCCAAAGTGAACATTTTTTCCTCCCCAATTTGCTCTAAGAGGCGGTTCTATATAACAGTTGTCACCTATTTCATTAAACATTTGTTTTAATAATTTATTTCTCTTTTCCATCTCTGATGGGCGTGTTTGATTAAAATCATATAATAAATCTGCACACTTGCCTTGTTCTTTTAATATTTTTTCATCATTACAATAATACAACTTTCCGCTGTATTGTCTTTCTATTATCTCTCTTAATTCCATTTTATCTCCCCCTAATAAATTATATCTTTATATTATTATAAATCTTATAATTTACTATTTAAACAAAAAAAGTAAATTATTTATTAAAATTTTTATAACTAAAAAAGTTGTAGCTATAACTACAACTTTTAATTAATTATCTCTATCTTACTTCTTATAATTTTTAAAATTCAAACTCTGGATTGTTTACATCCACAACCCCAAATTTTATTTGGCACTCAAAATTTTCTTGTAATAGTTCTACTAATTCATTCATTGCATTAACTACACTATCATAATTTTTATCTTTAAATCCATCTATCGGAAAAAATATATCAGTAGTTTCTTCTGTAATTTTGCCCTTTTCACTTTGTCTCCAAATCCATCTTCTAGTTCTAACTTCATTGCCAACACAATAAATTAATTCACCATCTTCTAACTCTTCCTCTTCTTTTGACCCAAACGCTACAAATTTATCCCCTTTTTTTGAAAATCTAATACATATATCATCTTTTAAACTCCCAATATCATGAGCACCAAGAGTAACTACATTCTTTATTGATACAGCATTTCCTAAATCAACAATTGGGTTTATGCTAGGAAAACCTTTCTTTTTTAATATTCTTGTCATTATAGCTTCTATAGAACACATAAATTTATTAGGATTTATTCCTAATTTTAATAATGAATTTCTATAATCGATTATTTCATCTATTTCTTTTGCTTTTTTATCCTTAAATTTTACCTCTGCTGACGCTATATTATCTTCTAGAATTTTAGCTATTTTCTTATTCTCCTTATTATTAACACCTCTTGCTACTATAACTCCAAAACATACATTATCCATTTTTTCAAAAACTTCTTTTGACACACTAAATTTCATATCATTTCACCTCAAATTATAATTAATCTATATTAAACTTTTAATAAAAAAGTATGTAACAGGAACAAGTAGTGATGGCAACAAATTTAAAACATTTATTTTTTTAATCTGTAATATATTTAATCCTGAACTTAATATTAAAACTCCACCAACTATTGATATCTCATTTAATAAAGCTGGTGTTATATATGGTGAGATAATATCTGCACATAAATAAATTGAACCTTGCCATATGAATAATACAAATGCAGAAATCCCTATTCCTATTCCATAATTTGATGCTAAAACAACTGAAGTTATGCCATCTAATATAGCATTAGTGTATAATAACGTATTATTTCCATTTAAAGCACTCTCAAGAGGCCCTAAAATAGATAAAGCACCTGCACAAAATAATAGTACTGCTGTAGATAATCCCTCTACTAAATTGCCCTTAGAAAATTTTGATGTAAGATTATTAACTCTTTTTTCTAATGCTAATGCTTCTCCAATAAGTCCACATATCGCTAAACTTATAATAAATAAAACAGGATAATTACTATCATTAATTCCTTTTACTGCCGAACTAACTCCTAAAAGCGCAGCCGATAGCCCCATAGCTTTTAACATAATATCTTTATATTTTTCTTTTATTCCATTTTTTAAAATAGTTCCTAAGATACTTCCAATTATAATAGCAGTGCAATTTACTATAGTTCCAATCATATCAACACCTCCAGTCACTTACATCTCGATTATAAAGGCTCTAGTAACTGGAGAGTCAAATCATTTTACCAATATCTGAATTTCAGTTATAAACTCTGATTTTTTTTGTGGTTAATCCAAAATCAATTAATGCTATTTCTATCGAATCATCCGCAATCTCATACTTATTTTTTTCAATATATTTTAAAAGTTTATCATAATAAGATGGTGAATCCTTATGATTTCCATTAAAACGAATAGTAACATAAGTTCCCTTAGGCAAAATTTTTCTTAATTGCTTGTTATACTCTTCTCCATCTGTAAAAGAAAAAATAGAATCATACTCATTAAATCTTTTTCTTTTTAAATTATCCTTAGAAATTGATACACCTATTTTTCCATTGAAAATAGATGCCTTTTTTCTACTCTTGTTTTCTAAATTTCTAATCGATAATTCTAAATCTTTATTGCATTTTATTTTTTCCTTTAGTAGAATAATATTTCTTTCATCAAATTCAATTTCCTCAACGATATTTAATTTATCATAATTTGTTGCATAATTAATTTGTTTTAACCTATTTTCAATTTTTCTTTCTATATATTGGAGTTCTTTTATCTTTTCTACTGTAATCTTTTTTTGCTCTTCTAATAATTGTGTTATATTATCAATACTACGTGTGCTTAAATGAAATTTTATTTTATTTAAAGGCATTCCAAGAGCCTTTAAATACATTATTGTATTTAACTGTTCAAACTGATCCGCTGAATAATATCTATATTTATTAAACTTATCTATAAATATAGGCTTAAATAAATTAATTTCATCATAATATCTTAATGTTTTAATATTGATATCAAATAATTTTGATACCTCACCAATTGTGAATAAGCCATTCATACATTTTCCCCCTCTTGCTATTTATTATTGTAAATATAATATAACCTAAAATTTTCTTTATTAATAAAACTGCACATGAAAAAATCCTCCTTCTAAAAACCACATACAGATTAATTAAAATCTAAGGTTCTTAAAAAGAGGACTTTTATATAACAAATCTCTAAGAATATATATTTAAAACTAATGATTAGTATAAAAATTCTTTTAACAGTCTATAATACAAAAGAATTTCTTGATTTTAGATTGCTCAGATACTGCGATTATCTATTGAATTTACATCTGTGCCATTACCTATAAAACCTACAGCTTTATTTACTTTTGACAATAGTTTGTGCTAAAAAATATACAAATATAATCCGCTTAAATCACGCTATTTTTACATATATTATTTAAATTTTAATAGCCAATTATCAATATTCCTTTTAACGGTAATTGTAATCTATCACTTGCATATAGTGCATCAAAAAATTTACATACTTCTTCAAAATCATAATTTGTTCGTTCCCTGTTATTCTTAGTTTTTGTTTTGTATTCATTTCTAACAGCTATAACCAAATAATCAACATCTTGCATCATACATGCTTGAAATAAATCCTTTAAAAATTAATTATTCATTACTCCTCTTCCTGCTTCAACCTCTATAACAGTTTTTTCTTTTTCATTATATGCATCAGCCTTAAAAGCTTTTTCTAATGAATTATTCCTTCCAAATAACACTGGAACTTGGATTGTTCCATCTTCTTTGCTTTCAACTCTATACCCTATATTCTTTAAACCATCTTTACACACACTTAATACTTCATTACTTTTAAGTTTTTTATCATCTATAGAAGATATAGTATCATAGCTATTAATAAAAACATTTATAATATTTTTTAAATTATTAGTGACCATGTTATTCTTAGGATAATATTGATAGTTTAACATATATTATTTCCCCCATTTGGTGTAAAGTGTTAATCACTACACAAGCTCATCTATTAATTATTTCATCCAAAATAATCATATACAATTTTAGCAAAAACCGCACTATTTATGGTACGGTTCATTCTTCATTATTCTAAATCCTCTATAAATCTGTTCAAGTAACATCACTCTAAATAATTGATGAGGAAAGGTCATTTTAGAAAAGCATATCTTCTCATTTGCTCTTTTTATAACCTCTTGAGAAATACCAAGACTACCACCTATAATAAATACAATATTTGAATTTCCTACAATACCTTGATTCTCTATAAAATTAGCAAACTCTTCTGATGTTAATTGCTTTCCTTTAAGATCCATAGCAACTACAAAAGCATTTTCTTTTATTTTTGATAAAATAGCTCTACCTTCTTTTTCTTTTATTAATTCTTCTTCCTTCTCAGATGCATTATCTGGAGTTTTTTCATCTTGAAGTTCTATTATATCTAGCTTACAATATCTAGTTAATCTTTTAGAATACTCAGCTATTGCATCTTTTAAATATCTTTCTTTTAACTTTCCTACTGAAATTATAGTTATATTCATCAATTTTCTCCATTCTTATAACCTTTACACTTTTGAATTTTATCCACAAATACTAAAAAGTTATCCACATATTTTATTTATTATTGTGAATATACTGTGGAAAACCTTTTTTATATAATAATTAAACTTAATTAAAATTAATTTCTTACTTCAGTATTTATTTACTCATAAACTAAGTTAAGGCCACTAGAATTTCTAGCAGCCTCTATTCGTTGCGTATTATTTACCACAACATTTTTTATATTTCTTTCCGCTTCCACAAGGACATGCGTCGTTTCTTCCGATTTTATTTTCATTTCTAACTATCTTAGATTGTTTATAAGCTGTAGCTATCTCTTTTCTCTTTTCTACGGAGAAAATAGCTTCCCATTGTGGTAAGTCAAATAAATATTCAGCTTTAGCATCTAACATATTGAAATAAAGTTTTTCAAAATCTATATCAAAAACTAATTCTTCATCAGCAGTTACTTTCTCTAAATCGTATGGAGTCTTTAAACTATCATTTATTCCATCAACAAATCCCATTATAAATTCAATACTTGCATCAAACTCTTTAGCAAGATTAGTTATACTAGATTTTTTTACTTCACTATGATTAGCTAGAAAATTTTTATATATTCTAGTTTCTATATCGCTATACTCTTTCCAAAAAGCAGCTTCTCCTTTAGTTTTTACATATTCTACAACCATGTCTGTCCATTGTTTGTATAAGCTCATAATTTACTCCTCTTTTTCTATAGTTTTTAATTTACTTAAATTATAATAATTAAAACCATTTGTTTCAATACATAATATGTATTTTCATAATTTACTTATTGTCACAAATTATCCATTAACCTAAAACTTAATATAACTACTTGGCTTATTTCTATCAGCTAATTTAATATCTAACTTTCTCTCACTAATTAATGACTTTTCATCTAATATATTCTTTACTGCTCTATATGCAAGTTCTGGTACATTATTTGTATTGCTTAAATGACCTAAAACTATTTTTCTACACTTATTATTTTGCTTTAATATGTCTAAAAGAGCACTTCCACAATCTTCATTACTCAAATGGCCTATTTCACTTAAAACTCTTCTCTTTAAGCTGTATGGATACGGGCCATACTTTAGCATCTGAATATCATGATTTGCTTCTAAAAGTATTACATCTGATTCTGCTAAATTATTTTTAATTTCATCAGTAAATGTACCTATATCTGTGGCTATACTTGCACTCTTTCCTTTTGAATGAAATGTATATCCCATAGGAGATATTGCATCATGCGGAGTATTAAAACAAATTACGTCTAAATCCTTTATAGTTGTAATACTCCTTTTAGGTATAACTTTTATGTTGTGTTCTTTTATCTTTCCTATAGTATTCTCCATGGCATTCCATGTTTTTTCATTCGCATAAATAGGTATGTCAAACTTTCTTGATATTATTCCTACGCCTTTTATATGGTCTATATGTTCGTGGGTTATAAATATTCCATCTAGCTCATTAGGCTGTTCATTTATTTGTTCTAGTGCTTCTATTATTTTTTTACCTGATAATCCAGCATCAACTAAAACTTTTGTATTTTCTGATGATATGAACATACTATTTCCACTACTACCACTATATAATGAGCAAAATATCATAAGCTTCCCCCTATTTTAATTATCTTCTTGTTATTTTCGCACCTAGCTTTTTAAATTTATCTTCTATATGAGGATATCCTCTATCTATATGTTCTATACTAGTGATTTGAGTTTCACCTTCTGCTATAAGCCCAGCTATTACTAAAGCTGCACCAGCTCTAAGATCAGTTGCATTAACTAAAGTACCAGTTAAAGTTTCAACTCCATCTATTATGGCAGTTCTTCCTTCAACCTTTATTTGTGCTCCCATCTTTTCAAGCTCATCAACATGCTTATGCCTATTTTCCCAAATTGTTTCTACTATTAAACTTCTTCCTGGAATGCTTGATAATAATGTACACATTGGTTGTTGCACATCTGTTGGAAATCCTGGATATGGTGCTGTTTTTATACTGATTCCCTTTAAAGGTCCATCAACATATACTCTAACACTATCGTCTCCCTCTTCAACCTTTGCTCCCATTTCAATAAGTTTAGCGCTAATTGAATCTAAATGTTTAGGAATTACATTCTTTAAAACAACATCTCCTTTTGTTGCTACTGTTGCTATCATGAATGTTCCTGCTTCTATTTGGTCTGGAACTACACTATAGTTACATCCACTTAGTTTTTCAACGCCTCTTATTTTTATAACATCAGTTCCTGCACCCTTAATATCTGCTCCCATGGAGTTTAAGAAGTTAGCAACATCAACTACATGTGGTTCCTTTGCAACATTTTCAAGTGTTGTTGTTCCTTCAGCTAAAGTAGCAGCTATCATAAGATTTATAGTTGCTCCAACGCTTACTACATCAAAAAATATATTTGTCCCAACTAATTTTTCAGCCATTATATTTACAGCTCCATGTTCTATTGACACTTTTGCTCCTAATGCTTCAAAACCTTTTATATGTTGGTCTATTGGCCTAACCCCAATTGGACATCCCCCTGGAAGTTCAACCCTAGCTTCTTTAAATCTAGCTAATAAAGCTCCTATAAAATAGTAAGATGCTCTCATTCTTCTTACATCTTCAGTACACGCATTAACTGTATCTATAGTTTGTGCATTTATCTCTAAAGCGTTAGAATTTAACTTGTTAACCTTTGCTCCTAAGCTTTTTAGTATTCTTTCCAAGCAATGTACATCTTCTATGTCAGGAACGTTATCTATAACACATTTTCCTTCACTTGCTAATATCGCTGCTGGTAACAATGCTACTGCGGCATTTTTAGCACCATTTATTTCAACCTCACCACGTAATGAGCTACCACCATTTATAATTAATTTTTCCATAAAATTCACCCTTGCTATTTTTTTATATCTGATTTCTAATTAATTTCATTTGGTTTTAAAATCTTTCTTATCAACAAAGTTATTATATGCTATAATTATTTAATAAATTTAAATAATTTAACTTTATTGTATAATTAAAACTAAAGATTTTTAGTAACTTGAGTTTTTTAATTTATTAATATTCTTTTAATTTTAAATTACTCATACGTTTCATTATATCATAATAAACCAATATTTAAAGTTTTTTTTTAATTCTATCAATTATATATAAAAAAACTACTTTTTAATATTAACTTATCATAATTAACTTAATAATTATTTAATCAATTTTCAATGAATAATTATATATTAAAATTAAAATTATACTATAAAAGTAATTACATTCATTATATTTATAAATATTTATTTTTATACCCATTGGGTTTTAGAAAGGGTTTTTATGTATGAGATACTATTTAGTAGCCACTTTAGATTTTGATTCAACAAAATCTATAGAATTTTTACAGAGGAATATTCAAAGAAAATATAAAATTTCAAGAACTTCTTCTACTTTTTATATTCCTTTAGAAACATTAGAAGATCCAAACGTTGAAAAGTTAGATAACATACTAAAGAAACTTATTAAACCATACAAAAAATTTAAAATTGAATTAACAGGTGATTTAAATTATCACGATTATTTAAATAAATCAGCTAGCCTTAGAATAGAGAATAAGGGATATATTAAGAAATTACATAGATCTTTAAATGATATGTTAAAACTACATGGCTTTTCTATTAGAGAAAATATTGATTCTCCATTATTTATGCCATTATCTTTTAATTCTCTTGGAAAGCCTATCAAAAAAAGTGAACCAATTAATCAATTTTTACCACTTAGAACAGCTTCTAAAAGAAATGTAGTTAAAGTATCTAATATAGAACTTTGGAAATCTACGCATAATAAAAAAGATAACATAATTAAAACTTATACCCTTCCATCTTATTAATTTTTATATCAATATAAGAGATATAAGAAAAGTTAACTTCTTACATCTCTTAATTTTTTACTAAATTTACTGAATTTTTATTATATATTCGTTTTCTAAGCTTTTCAATTATCAAAATTTTTTGTAAAATTACTATTAGGAATATTTTCGAATAATGCCAAGGGGGTTATTTTATGTATTTAAAAGATTTCTTCTCCCATGAGAAGGATTTAATGAAAAATATCTTTATAGATAAAAGCCTAACTAGCTATAAAATTAATACTAGAAAGCACTTATCTTTACAGGTTAAAATTAGTAATTTAGCAGCTGAAACTAAATGTTTTAAATATTGGATATCTAATGATGATAATTTAGTTTCCCCAAATATTGTTCTAAAAAAATATATCGACTGTTTAAGTCTTATACTTGGAATTGGTATAGATAAAGGATATGATAATTTAGAATACATTGCTGTAAAACCTAATGATTATTGTTTGAGCGATCAATTCTTAAATTTACTTATTGACACAAATGACTTAATAATCTCAAATTCAATGGATCATTACAAAACATTACTTGAAGATTTCATTAGCCTTGGAATAACTCTTGGATTCTCAAGTTCTAAAATAAAACAAGAATTTTTTCAAAATAAATTTTGCAAAATTGCTCTCTAATTTTTAGAGAGTTTTTTTTTATTTTGGAAATACTATGTTTATCTAACATTTAATATTTTTAGTCTTTATGTACCATTAATAAATCATATAAAAATGTTACTTTAAACATAGTAGGAGGTGTTCTGTTTATGATAGCAATAATACTTGCTATTATCTCTGGGGCTGCTATGAGCATTCAGGGAGTTTTAAACACAAGATTAAATGAAAAAATAGGACTTTGGGAAGCTACAACTATCGTTCAAGGTTCAGCTTTTGTTTTATCTTTAATCATCATGTTTTTTATTGGAAAAGGCAATATGAAAGGTTTAGTATCTGTTAATAAAATTTATCTTCTTGGAGGGGTTTTAGGCGTAATTATAACATTTACCGTTATAAAAACTGTTGCAGGTCTTGGTCCAACATATGGTATAGCCACTATTTTAGTAGCTCAACTCGTAGTCGCCGCTCTCATAGATGCCTTTGGATTATTTGAAACACCTAAAATAACATTTTCATTAAATGAATTTATAGGCGTTGCTGTTATGATTGCAGGGATTATAATATTTAAATGGAAATTTCATTAATACTAAATTTTAGATATCAAAAACTTACTCTCATTCATAATATATAATATTATAGTATTTTAAATGGGAGTAATAATCATGTTTTCATACAAAAATAAATTAGATAATAATCTAAAATTTTCTTTAGAAAAATCCTATTACACGTCATATAGAGTGATTATAAAATGCAAAAAATTTGTAAATGACATGAAAAAAAAAATAAAATCACTAAAAGGTGTAGTTTTAAACAGCGTAGACTCACTCTCTATAATTTGTGCTATATTAACTCCTAGGTCTATAAATAGACTCTTAGAATATCCCGAAATTGAATTTATTTCTTTAGATCCGTATGCATTTTTATGTGGATTAAGCTTAAAAACTGCCAATCATATAAACTTACAAATGCCAGCTATAAAAAGTGATTATATAAATATAGGCTTAGTAGATAGCGGAGTTTATCCTCATCCAGATTTAGTAAAACCTTTTAATAAACTTGAACATTTTGTTGACTTAATAAACAATTATAAATATCCATATGATGATAATGGACATGGTACAGCAGTAGCTGGAATTATATGCGGAAGTGGAATTTCATCTGAAGGAACATACAAAGGTATAGTTGAAAAAGGTTCTATTTGTTGCTATAAAGCATTTAATTCTACCGGAAAAGGTTTTATATCAGATATTTTATTCGCAATAGAATCTTTAATAATGGATACTTCTTTAAACATTAGAGTTTTATGCCTTCCTTTTGAAACATTTGATAATAATCCGTTTATATTAAATTGCTTTGAGTCTATCTTTGAATTAGCTGAATTTAAAAATATAATTCCTATTGTAGCATCTGGAAGCAATTTAAACCTAGAAAATTCTATAAAGGGCATAGCATTATGTAAAAATTGTTTAACTGTTGGCGGATTAAATACTACTAAACATGAAATTGAACCTTATAATTTTTCATCATCAGGAAATAAAAATCTAAAAAAGCCAGAACTTAGTGCAGCTTGTTCTGAAATACGCTGCTTAAATTCTAATGCCTCATATATTCCCGAAAATAATGGGATTAAGCTTTATCCTAGAAAACTTAATGATAATTATATAACTTTTAGTGGCACTTCCTTAGCTTGTGCTTATATTTCAGGTCTTTGTGCTATTTTATTAGATAATACTCCTAATTTAACTTTAAAAGATTTACGTTCTTTAATCACCTTAAGCTGTAATGAAATAGAATATTATTCAAACGATACAGTTGGTGAAGGATATTTAGACCTAAAAAGATTTTTTAAATCAATTTTATAAACAAGTATTACATGTTGTTATCAAAAACTGTCTTTGATATAATTATTATACTTATATAGCATAACTAACAGCAGAAAGGAGTCTAAAAGTGAGTACTTTTATGCTTAAAAACTCAGCTAATAACTTCACTCCAGTCAATAATGTATTTATAGATAAATATATGCTAAAAGCTCGCGGTGAGTTTGTAAAAGTGTATATACTTTTATTAAAATATAGCATGAGCGGTGAACCTGGAATAAGTTCTTCAATACTCGCTGCTAAACTTAACCTTTTAGAATCTGATATTATGAACGCATTATCATACTGGAATGAAGAAGGCGTGATAAAATTAAATCCAATAGATAAAATGAATAATTTTAACATAGAATTTATTGATTTAGTAGACTCAGAAGATACCTACAAAAAAAATATAGATCTTTTGTCAGCACTATCTCAATCAAATAACAAAGATATGCTTAGAGACATAGAAAACCTTATAGGAAGAACTCTTTCTCCCTCTGAAATGTCTAACTATTTATCTTGGCAAAGTGAATTTAATTTTTCATCTGAACTTATATTAATCCTTATAGAATACTGCTTATCTAAAGGAAAAAATGATTCTAGATATTTTGAAAAGGTTGCCCTTTCTTGGTTTGATGCAGGAGTTAAAACAGTAGATGATGCTCAAAACCTTATAACAAAACATGAAGATAAATGGACTAAAATAAGAAATATTTTGAATTATTTAGGTATAAAGAATTCTGATATTATGAAACCTCATCAGGATATGATAGAAAAATGGCTATTCCAATATAATTTTTCTATAGAAGTTATATTAAAAGCTTGTGATATTTGTTCACAAAGGCTAAATAGAGCAGATTTTAGATATATAGATGGCATACTTGCTAAATGGTTTAAAGATAATATAACTACTTTAGAAGATATAGCTACTAAAGATGTTAATAAACAAACTCAAATACAAAATAATAATTATAAAAATAATAATATTAATTTTCATAAAGACAAACCTTCTAACTTTGCTAACTTCACTCAAAGACAATATGATTATGATAAGTTAGAAAAACAACTTTTAGGATGGGATGATGGTGAATACGACGATGATTAAGGGATATCAAACTAAACTTATGAATTTATATGAAAAAATACGTCAAGAAGAAAAATTATCATTAGAACAAAGAACTAAAGAAATTGAAGATAAGTATCCTGAAATAATGAAGCTAGAAAAAAACATAGCAAAGCAATGTTTAAATCTATCTATGTGTGCACTAAAAAATTCACCTAACAAAGAAGCTGAACTTAATGAACTTCGAGAAAAAATAGAAGACTTAAGAGCTAAAAAGTATGAAATGCTTGTTGAAAGAGGATATAGTACTGATTATTTAAATCTTCACTATAGATGTCCAAAATGTCAAGATACAGGTTACATAGGACCTAAAAAATGTACTTGTTATAAAAACAAACTTATAAAAGTTTATTATGAAAATTCACATTTAGAGGATACTTTAAGAGTAAATAATTTTAGTAGTTTTTCTTTAGATGTTTATTCTAACAAAAGGACAGATAAGATGTTTTCTCCAAGGGAAAATATGCAAATAATATTAAATTCAATATCAAATGAATATATTCCTAACTTTAAAAATATAAACGATAATCTCCTTTTCTACGGAAGTCCTGGAACTGGGAAAACATTTTTAACCTATTGTATTGCAAAATCTCTTTTAGATTCAGGTTTTTTGGTTATATACAGAACATCAGATGAACTAGTTAAAAATTTAAGGGAAATAAAGTTTGAAAATAACATAGAACTAGAAGATTTGCTTGTAAATTGTGATCTTCTTATAATAGATGATTTGGGAGCAGAACAAATAACTGACTTTACAAGAACAGAACTTTTCAATCTATTAAATAAAAAATTACTTCTTAATAAAAAAATGATTATTTCCACTAACTTAAATATTTCTGAACTTACAACTATGTATATAGAAAGAATAACATCAAGACTTTTTGGAAACTTTAGATTGTTTAATGTATATGGTGACGATATAAGAATTAAAAATAATACTAAAGAAATACGAAGTAAAAAAAATTTAACTAAAGTGCAAAATGCAAATTCATCCTACTATAAATTCTAGGATGAATTTCTTTATGTAAAATAAAAAAACTTCAACACATATGTTGAAGTTTTTTGGAGCTGGCAATAGGAATCGAACCTACAACCTGCTGATTACAAGTCAGCTGCTCTACCGTTGAGCCATGCCAGCAAATATGGCGATTCAGAAGGGGCTCGAACCCTCGACCTCCGGCGTGACAGGCCGGCACTCTAACCAACTGAGCTACTGAACCGTATTTTTTTAAAATGGTGGTCACAACAGGGATCGAACCTGTGACCCTCTGCTTGTAAGGCAGATGCTCTCCCAGCTGAGCTATGCGACCTTAAAATGGTGACCCGTAGGAGAATCGAACTCCTGTTACCACCGTGAAAGGGTGGTGTCTTAACCGCTTGACCAACGGGCCTTAATGGCGATTCAGAAGGGGCTCGAACCCTCGACCTCCGGCGTGACAGGCCGGCACTCTAACCAACTGAGCTACTGAACCGTATTTTTTTAAATGGTGGTCACAACAGGGATCGAACCTGTGACCCTCTGCTTGTAAGGCAGATGCTCTCCCAGCTGAGCTATGCGACCTTAAAAATGGTGACCCGTAGGAGAATCGAACTCCTGTTACCACCGTGAAAGGGTGGTGTCTTAACCGCTTGACCAACGGGCCTTAATGGCGATTCAGAAGGGGCTCGAACCCTCGACCTCCGGCGTGACAGGCCGGCACTCTAACCAACTGAGCTACTGAACCGTATTTTTTTAAATGGTGGTCACAACAGGGATCGAACCTGTGACCCTCTGCTTGTAAGGCAGATGCTCTCCCAGCTGAGCTATGCGACCTTAAAAATGGTGACCCGTAGGAGAATCGAACTCCTGTTACCACCGTGAAAGGGTGGTGTCTTAACCGCTTGACCAACGGGCCTTATAATTAACATTTCCTATATTCGGTTACCCGACATAAATATAATACAGAAAAACTAAAGAAGTGTCAACTATTTTTTTTAACTTTTTTTAATATTTTCTCTTTTTATTTATCATTTAGTATTTTTATACTACTTAAACTGTATCTTAACTATTATATTTAATCACTATTTAAACATTTTCATTAATATTGCTTTTTATTTCTTTAAACATATTTAATTCTTTATTTTTATTTTCTATATCCTTTTCTAATTTATCAATATTAAATTTACAAAATTCCATTAATTCATCTTCTGTTAATTGTTTTACATCATATCTATAACTATCTTTTTTAAATTTTTCACCATTAACACTTACTTGTATACTATATTCATGATTTAGCATAATAACCATTTCTTTTTCCCACATTCCTCTTTTATTAACAATTTTAAAACTATCTTTTAAAACTTTAAAATCGACTATTGTATCTTGTATTAATTTTTCTAACTCATCAAAAAGATATTTATAAAATACTACTGAAATTCCTCTGTTTATCTTTATTTTTAATAAATATCTATGCTTTATTAAAAAATCATCAAATTCATTTTCACTAATAAATTCAACATCATCAGTTTTTAAAATTTCTATACCTTTTTCCCCTGGATAATTAACAACCACCTGATCATAATTCATACGTCTGACCTTAAATTCTCTTCCCTCGTCTAAAGAATTATTATCTTTAATTTTTATTTTCATAAATACGTTTCTCCTTTTTTGATTAATCCTCTAAAAAATTTAATATTATTTTTATTATTCCATGAGAAAACACAATATATGATATAAAACTATTTTATTTTGATTGTTTTTTTATTTTTTAAATACTTATATGAAATTTATTAACTTTTGTTTATAATAGTGTTACTAAAATATTTTAAGGAGAATTTTTATGATTTATCATGATTTAATAGTTTTAGGCGGTGGTGCCTCTGGACTTATCGCTGCAATAACTGCAAAAGATCTTGGCATGGATGTAGCTATTGTTGAAGGTACTGATAGGATTGGTAAAAAACTTTTGACAACTGGTAATGGAAGATGTAACATAAGCAATTCTTCTATAAAACCACCATTTATAAATTTTCATAGCAATAATAATAACTTTTTTGATTTTGCATTAAATTCTATGACTGTTGAAGATACAAAAATATTCTTTCTAAATTTAGGTTTACCTTTAATAGAACTTGAAAATAAAAAAATTTATCCACAATCTTTACAAGCCTCATCTGTTATAGATATTTTTAGATTGGCATTAGAGGATAGAAATATCCCTATTTATAATAATTTTAAAGTAAATTCTATAATTAATAAAAAAAATAAATTTAAATTATCCACAAAAAATAATGAGTATGATAGCATATCCTGTGGAAAACTTATCATTTCCTGTGGAGGAAAATCAGCAATTAAAACAGGTTCTGATGGAAGTGCTTATAATATTGTAAAAAATCTTGGGCATAAAATAATCACCCCTATTCCATCTATTGTTCAACTTAAACTTCAACATAAAAGCTTAAAAGCTTTATCTGGAATTAAATTCAATGGTTATGCTGAAGTTATTTCTAATGAAAAATCTTTTAGAAAAGAATTTGGGGAGATATTATTTACTGACTATGGTATTTCTGGCCCTCCTATCCTTCAAATATCAGGGACTGCCTCAAGGCTTTTATCAAAAGGAAAAGATGTTTACATAACAGTTGATATGATGCCTGAAAAATCTATAAATGATATAGAAAATTTTCTTGAAGGGCATTTTGCTATATTTTCTCATAGAGCTGTAATAGATTCCTTGATAGGTATAATAAACAAAAAACTTATTCCAATAATTTTAAAAGAGACTGGAATTACAGAACTTCATAAACCTTGTTCTGAACTTACTTGGCAAGAAAAAAAGAAACTATTTTCTCTTATGAAATGTTGGAAATTTAAATGTTTGGAAACTAATGGTTTTTCTTCTGCTCAAGTTACAGCTGGAGGAATTGATACAAAAGATATAAATAATACTACTTTAGAATCTAATTTAGTAAAAAATCTTTATTTTTGTGGTGAGATATTAGATGTTGATGGCGATTGTGGTGGATTTAATTTACAATGGGCTTGGAGTTCTGGATTTTTAGCTGGCAAAAGTGCTTCTCTTAACTGATTCCTACTTCATTAAGTGCTGATTTTGAAAGGAAATTATCTTTTCTAAAATCAACACTTATTTATAAAATACATATTAATTTATCTTAAACCAAAAGCTTTCAACAGATGTTAACTTTTCTCCTGAATCTGATTTTATTATATGTATTGATTTTACTGTATTGTCATCAATTTTTTTCAATTCTCCTTGAACTAAAACATTATGACCATATTGAACTTCCTTTTCAAACTTTACTTTCAACTTATTAATTTTGTAATTTTCTATAATTTCTAATGGCATACTGTCTATTACCCACTCCATATATTTAACATTGTTAACATGTTTATTACTATCTATATGTGTATGCTCTATATTGTAAATTTTATTTATATCAATTTTATCTAATTCGTCTATGTGTAATTTACTTCTCAAATTCTTTAAATTACCCTTATCTAATTTATGTGCAATATAATACTTATCATCCGCACTTTTTAACCTTCTTTTTTCAAGATCAATTAAAAACCATATTGAATCACATTTAACCAGTAACTCTCCATCCTCACTATATATTTCAAATCCTCTTAATCCATAAAATCTACGAATAGTTTCAACAAAAGTTCTCACCCTTATCTTATCTCTATATTTAGGGTATCTTATAATGTTTATATCATAATCAAAAAGAACCCATGCTTCTCTACTTTCAAGCATATCACCCATAGAAAATCCTAGAGATTCTTCTTGCTTTATTGCTATATCCGAAAAAAAATGCAATATGGACGTTATGTTACTCTCCAACCTTGAATTAGTATTCCAATAAGCTATTTCATACTCTTTTTCGTAAAAATTATTCATCTAATCACCCCTTTAAAATTTATATAAAAGACTATATCAAATAAAAAGCCAACTTTCAATATTTAAAAGTTGGCTTAATAATTTAGAATATATGTTTTATTGATACTTTATTTTAATTAATTTAATTTACAAATTTTATTTGAAATATCTATTTAATAGACCTTCAAATCCTCTTCCGTGTCTAGCTTCATCTTTAGCCATTTCATGAACTGTATCATGAATTGCGTCTAATCCTAATTCTTTTGCTAATGTTGCTAAATCTTTTTTACCTTGAGTTGCTCCGTGTTCTGCATTAACTCTTAATTGTAAATTTTCTTTAGTGCTGTTTGTTACAACTTCTCCTAATAATTCAGCAAATTTTGCAGCATGTTCTGCTTCTTCAAATGCATATCTCTTATAAGCTTCTGCAACTTCTGGGAATCCTTCTCTATCTGCTTGTCTTGACATTGCTAAATACATTCCAACTTCTGTACATTCTCCTGCAAAGTTAGCTTGTAATCCTTCTATTATTCTTGGGTCAACGCCTTTTGCGATTCCTATTCTATGTTCATCAGCAAATACTAAATCTCCTGATTGTTCCATAAATTTATCTGCTCCAACTTTACATATTGGACAAACTTCTGGAGCTTGTTCTCCTTCATAAACATATCCACATACTGTACAAACAAATTTTTTCATAACTATAATTCCTCCTAATTTCTTAACATCTCTTTATACTTATACATCATTTAACATTTCTCTTATGTAAGTGTTTGTTTTGTTCCACTTATCTTATGAATTTATTATATAATAATTATTATTAAATAACAATAGTTTTTTAAATATTTTTTTATTTTTTTTATTTTATTTAGCTTTAATAAAAATAAATTCCATTTATCCATCTATATTAAAATAATGATTACAAAATGAATTATAAAAAAATGCCTTAGGCTAAGCCTAAGACATTTTCTTATTTTATAATATTATTTATTTAAAGCTTCTATTAAAGCTTCTATATTTAATCCATGAACCATAGCAGCTTCTTCTAAGCTTTCAGCTTGTGATGAAGGGCATCCTATGCATCCCATTCCAAAGCTCATTAATATTTGTGCAGCATCTGGTTTAGCTTGTAATATTTCTCCGATTCTCATTTCCTTTGTTATCATTATATACTCACCTCATATTTTATTATTAAATGTTTTACAATAACTTTAAATTTATTATAACTCTAAATCTATTTAAATACAAGTAAAATACTCTGATTTAATATAAATATATTTTGTTAAACTTTATTGACCAATATATAATAGAAATTAAATATTTTTTTTATAATTTTTTAAATCAAAATTTTTTACTATATCCTCTATAACAACTCTATCTGGAGGATTTATATCAAAAGTCTTAGGAAAGGCTTCTTTACTAAAAAATACTGCATTTTTAGTTTCGTCTTCATCTAAAATAATCTCCCCTTCATAATCAAAACATATAAACATAGCTGAAGCATTATATATCTCATGACCATTAGGATACTTATTGTAACACTCCTTACCTGAATAAACATTAAAAAGCTTTAAAGTTTTTAGTGTTAACCCAACTTCTTCTTTTGCCTCTCTAATTGCAGCTTCCTCAAAACTTTCACCAAGCTCTAAACTCCCCCCTGGGAAACCCCATTTAAGGTTATCTGTTCTTTGTTGTAGTAGTATTTCACCTTTATTATTTACTATAATTGTCCCTGCTGATGTCATTATCAAAGGTCTTGATGGATTTTTCAACTCTTTTCTTAATTCTAAAATATATCCCATATCTATAATCACCAACTTTCTCTTTATTTATACTATTTAGATTTAGAATATACTCTAAAATAATTATACTATGATATTTAAACATATCTTTCATATGATTATGATTTAGTAATTTTTCTAAAATCAATAAAACAAAAACAAGAGTTGTATTAAAATACCTAATACAACTCTTTTCACATTTATACTATATATTAAAGTTCCTTTGTTATTCTTATAGTTTGATTTCTCTTTGGACCCACACCAACTATACAAATTTTAGTACCAGTAATATCTGCTATTCTATTTAAATATACTTTGGCGTTTTCAGGTAATTCTTCATAGCTTCTAGCATTTGCTACATCTTCTCCCCATCCATCAAACTCTTCATATACAGGTTCACATTTAGCTAAATCCTCTAAGCTAGCTGGGAAATAATCTATTATTTCTCCATTTAATTTATATCCAGTACAAACTTTAAGTTTTTCAAGACCTGCAAGTGTATCTATTTTAGTTACAACTAAAGATGTCAATCCTGAAACTCTAGCTGCTGTTTTTACTATAACAAGGTCAAGCCACCCACATCTTCTAGACCTTCCTGTAGTAACTCCATATTCATGTCCTTTTTCTCTTATCCACTCACCAGTTTCATCTAAAAGTTCTGTTGGGAATGGTCCTTTACCAACTCTTGTAGTATATGCTTTAACTATTCCAACAGCGTTTGTTATCATATTAGGGCCAATTCCTGTTCCACTAGCAACTCCACCTGAAGTTGTATTAGATGATGTAACATATGGATAAGTTCCATAGTCAATATCTAAAAGCATTCCTTGCGCACCTTCAAAAAGAACATTTTTATCATTTTTTATTTCATTATAAATTCTAACTGAAGTATCTTTAACAAATGGTTTTAATCTCTTAGCATATTCTAAATATTCAGTAAATATTTCATTAAAATCTAATGGCTCTCCACCTAAAAGTTTAATATAATCATTTTTCATCTTTATGTTAATTTCTAATTTTTCTTTAAATTCATTCTCATGTAAAAGATCTGATATTCTTATTCCTGATCTTTCAACTTTATCTGTATAACAAGGTCCAATTCCTTTGCCTGTTGTCCCTATATCATTTTTCCCTCTAGCTTTTTCTTTTAAAACATCTAGTATTTTATGATAAGGCATTATCACATTTGCTCTGTCACTAATTACAAGCTTTTCTGGAGTAACCTTAACACCTAAACCTTCTAAATAATCTATTTCCTCAAATAAAGCCTTTGGATCTACAACAACACCATTACCTATAACATTTAATTTTTCATCATGTAATATACCAGAAGGAATTAGGTGTAACTTATATTGCTTATCACCAACTTCTACTGTATGTCCAGCGTTGTTTCCTCCTTGGAATCTAACAACTACATCAGCCTCTTCTGCTAAATAGTCTGTCATTTTTCCTTTTCCTTCATCGCCCCATTGAGCTCCTAATACAATAAATGCTGACATAAAAAATTTCCTCCTTAAAATAAAAGAAACACGTTCCTTTAATTATGTAAACACCACCGTTTGTTCGGATTTATTTACAGGAGTAATATTCGTATTTTTTAGTATTTTTTATATTTTTTATTACTCCATTACCATATTATCAAAGTATTTTACCTAGGTCAATGAAAATATATCGTATATTTTTTTCTTACTCAAAAATATAATTCGTGATTATTTTTATAATTTCCAATTTTATTTTTAATAAGCAATTAACTTATTATTAACTTAATTTTCTACTTTAATTTACTTTATTAAAAATAAGTTATGACATAAAATGATATTATATATGTTATTATTTTTAAAGGAGGGATTTTGTGCAAAATTTTGGAATTTTTGATATAATAGGTCCTATTATGATAGGTCCATCTAGTTCTCATACAGCAGGTGCCGCAAGACTTGGAAAAGTAGCTAAATCTATATGTGGTCATAACAAGCTAAAAAAAGTAACTTTTTTACTTCACGGTTCTTTTGCAAAAACTTATAAAGGCCATGGAACAGACAAAGCATTAGTTGCTGGTATCTTAGGAATGGAACCATCTGATGTAAGACTTAGAAATTCATTAGATATAGCTAAAGAGCAATCTCTAGAAATTGAGTTTAAAGAATGTGATTTAGGTAATGAACACCCAAACACAGTTAAATTTTTAATGACTACTGTTGATAATACTTATTGTGAAGTTATGGGTTCGTCCATAGGCGGTGGAAACATTAGAATTACAGAAGTTAATGGAAATAGCTTAGATTTTAGCGGTGAATACCCAACTCTTATAATATCTCAAAAAGATGTACCTGGTGTTGTTTGTAAAGTATCTGAAATTGTGTATAAATACAATGTTAATATAGCTTTTATGAAAGTATTTAGAATTGAAAAGGGCAAATCTGCTGTTATGATATTTGAACTTGATAACACTCTTGATGAACACATTATTGAAGATATTAAGAAAGTAGATTACGTGAATAAAATTATTGTTTTAAACCCTGTTGAAGGAGGTATCTCTTAATGTTTGCAAGAAATGGTGAAGAACTTATACGTATTTGTAAAGAAAACAATATTTCTCTTTGTGAATACGCTATTTTACATGAAATTGAAAATAAAGGTTCAACTAGAGAAAAAATTATAGAAAATATGAAACTTGTTTTAAATGTTATGAAAGATTCTACTAGTAAAGGACAAGAATCTGAAATTTTTTCCGTTAGTGGTCTTATTGGGGGAGATGCTTATAAACTAAAAAAATACCTTGAAAAAGGCAATACATTAACTGGTGAAACAATGGTTAGTGCTATGGCTAAAGCCCTATCCTGCTCTGAGATTAACGCTTCTATGGGAAGAATCGTAGCATGTCCTACTGCTGGTTCCTGTGGAATCTTGCCAGCTGTTATATTAACTGTTGGTGAAAAATTAAATCTTTCTGATGATGAAATGATAAAAGGTCTTTTAACAGCCTCTGCCGTCGGAATGATTATAGCTCAAAATGCAACCCTAGCTGGTGCTGAAGGTGGATGCCAAGCTGAATGTGGATCAGGCGCTGCTATGGCTTCTGCTGCTACTGTAGAAATGATGGGCGGAACACCTGAAATGGCATTAAATGCTGCTGCAATTGTATTTAAAAACATATTAGGCTTAGTGTGCGATCCAATAGCTGGTCTTGTAGAAGTTCCTTGTGCTAAAAGAAACTTTGCAGGTGCTGTAAGTGCACTTACTACTGCAGATTTAGTCATGGCTGGTATCACTAGCAAAATTCCTTTTGATGATACTGTTGAAGCTATGTATAGGGTTGGACGTGATATGCCTGCTTCTTTACGAGAAACTGCAATGGGTGGTCTTGCAATAACCAAAACTGGTCTTGAACTTAATAAAAAAGTTTTTGGGGATAAAAAGTAAAACTTAAAATAAGCGTTGGTTTTAACTAAGATGAAAAATCTTAATAAAACCAACACTATTAAAAAATTTCTATATTACATATTTCTAGACTTTTCTTCACACTTTTCTATTGCACTTATTACTGCGTTTCTAAATCCTTGTCTTTCAAGTTCTATAATAGCTTCTATTGTTGTACCACCTGGCGAACAAACATTATCTTTTAGTTTTCCTGGGTTTTCTTTAGTTTCTAAAACCATTTTCGCGGAACCTAAAACAGCTTGAGATGCCATTTTATAAGCTTTATCTCTAGGTAATCCTTGTTTTACAGCAGCATCTGCCATAGCCTCTATAAACATATAAACATAAGCTGGTGAAGAACCACAAAGGGCAGTAAAAGCATGAAAATATTTTTCTTCTAAAATTTCACTTTTACCAAAAGAATTAAATATACTTGTAATTATATTTAATTCATCCTTAGTTACATTTTTATTTGCACAAATAGCAGTCATTGCTTCTCCAACCAAAGCTGGTGTATTTGGCATGGTTTTAACAATTTTAACATCTTTATTAAACCATTCTTCTACATCAGTTAAAGTCACTCCTGCCGCTATCGTAACTATTATTTTTTTATCATCTATATAATTTCTTATTTCTTCTATAATCTCTTTATACATATAAGGTTTAACCGCTAAAAAAATTATCTCACTATTTTTACAAACCTCAATATTATTTAAAGTAGCTTTTATGTTAAACTTTTCTTCTAAATTCTTAATGCTAGACTCTCTTTTACATGATACTATTATATTTTCACACTCCACAAGACCAGAATTTAAAATTCCTCCAACCATGGCACTTCCCATATTGCCACAACCCACAAAACCAATTTTTTTATTCATATAACTCATTACCTTTCTATTTTTATATGTATTAATTTAGACTATGCCTTAATATACCAACAACATTATATATTAAAAACATAGCCTATTATTTATTCTCTATAATTGTGTTCTAAATTTCCAAATTTACTAAATTGTCCAATCCAAGCTAATTTAACATTGCCAACAGGACCATTCCTTTGCTTTGCTATAATACATTCTGCAACATTTTTTTCTTCTGTTTCCTTATTATAATACTCATCCCTATATAAAAACATAACAAGGTCAGCATCTTGTTCTATTGAACCTGATTCTCTTAAATCTGAAAGCATTGGTCTATGATCAGCCCTTTGTTCTGGAGCACGAGATAGCTGTGAAAGTGCTATAACAGGGCATTGCATTTCCTTAGCAATCGCTTTAATATTTCTTGATATTTCTGAAACTTCTTGTTGTCTACTTTCTTCCCCACTACCGCTCATAAGCTGTAAATAATCAATAAGTATTAAATCTATTCCATACTCTATCTTAAGTCTTCTACATTTAGACCTCATTTCCATTATAGAAACACCAGCAGTATCATCTATATATATTTTAGCTGATGATAATGGTCCTGATGCTCTTGCGATATTTTCCCAATCCTTATCTTCTAAATTTCCTGTTCTAAGTTTTAACATATCAACATTAGCCTCAGAACATAAAAGTTTATAAGCTAATTGTTCTTTAGACATTTCTAGAGAAAATATAACAACACTTTTTCCTTCCCTAAGTGCCGCATGCTCTGCTATATTTAAAGCAAAAGTGGTTTTACCCATAGAAGGTCTCGCAGCAATTAATATCATATCCCCTTTTTGAAAACCAGATGTTAAATCATCTAAATCCTTAAATCCAGAACCAACACCTGTAACCTCACCTTTATTATTAAAAAGAGTTTCTATTTGCTCAAAGCCTCTCTCTAAAATATCACTCAAAGGCTCAAAATCACTACTACTCTTCTTTTCTGCTAAATCAAATATTTTCTGTTCTGCTACATCTATAACTTTTTCTACATCATCTTGATTATTATAGCAACTTTCTATTATTTTAGTTGATGAATCAATAAGTTTTCTTAACGTTGCTTTATCCTCAACTATTTTTATATAAGATTTAACATTTGCTGTTGTTAAAACTGAAGAACCTATTTCTGTTATATAACTTATTCCACCAGATTTCTCTAATCTATCTGTAGATTTTAAATGTTCTAAAAGAGTAATTTCATCTATAGGTTCATCTCTTTGATACATTTCAACAATGCTTTTAAATATATATTTATGTGCATCCCTATAAAAATCTTCAGCACTTAATATTTCTACCGCCTGTGCTATAACGTTCTTGTCTATCATCATAGAGCCTAGAACAGATTTCTCAGCCTCTATACTTTGAGGAGAACTTTTAATTCCTGGTCCCTCCAATGGATAAACCCCTCCCTTCTATAAGTCAATTTATCTAAAATTAAAATATAATTATCTTAAAATTTAATTATAATATATATACTTTTAATTGTGAACCATTCTTAGTGCAAGAAATAAATAAAAATAAGCCTTATCAGATAAATAAAAAGTTAAAAATCTGATAAGACTTATTTATTATATTTAAATCATTTTTTAATTAAAAAATTATATAATGCTCCTATAAGATTAGAATCATTTCTAAATTTACATCTGTCTACAACAGGTTAAAGTTAAAAATCTGATAAGACTTATTTATTATATTTAAATCATTTTTTAATTAAAAAATTATATAATGCTCCTATAAGATTAGAATCATTTCTAAATTTACATCTGTCTACAACAGGTTTAGGAACAAAATATTCAAACTGACTATGATAATCGTCAATATTTTTTTTAATATACTTTATTAAAATATCTTGTTCACTTATACCCCCACCAATTAAATATTTATCAGCATCTAATATACATTGAAGATTTATTATTGCTAAAGCTGTTTTGTAAGTGAATTTATTTAAAATCTCTAAAGCATCTTTATCATCATTATTAGCATATTCAAAAAATTTAATTCCATCAATTTCATTTCTATTTAAATTTTTAACTTTCGCAAAATCATCCAAAAGACCATCTAAGCCATTTAAACTTCCCCACCACTCTTTATCATTATTACTCATAACATTTATATTACCTGCTATAAAGCTAAACTCACCTGCAAAAAAATGCTTTCCCTTGTAAAGTTTTTTATCCTTAATTATTCCTCCTCCAACACCAGTTCCTAAAAGAATAACAACTCCATTTTCACACTCTTGTAAGTTTCCTTTCCACAACTCTGCTAAAGCTGCACATTTACCATCGTTTTCAATTGCTATCTTTGTTTTGCATCTTTCACCTAACACCCTAAGCATATTTTTATCTGTATTATATTCTAATGATCCTCCTGTGTACATATATCCTGTATCACTATCTAAAATTCCTGGAATACTTAAAGCCATACCCTCTATATCATTTTTATACTTATCATAAATATTACCTATATTATCTATAAAATTTTCTATAGAATCCCTAGGTGTCTTTATTTTACCCTTTTCTAAAAATTCTAATTTCTCTGTCATTAAAGCATATTTAATTGCTGTTCCTCCAACATCTAGTACTAAATATTTCATAATATACAACTCCCCCCCGTTAGATATTAGTTATTTTTTATTATAATAATATTTATTTTAAGCTACTTTAGCTTTGTCTGGCTTAGATTCAATTACACTACTATCATCATTGAGTTTCATTTTACCTATAACACAAATTAACATTGCTATAATTATGAATACAATACAGCAAGGAAATATTAAAAATGCGTTATTGCTTATCAATTCACCAGCTACAAGATTTCCTATAATTTGTGGTATGCACAAAAATATATTATTTATCCCCATATATTCACCTAATCTCTCTTTAGGAGCAACAGCTGGAATCAATGCAAAAAACACTACACTAAACATAGCGGAAGCTAATCCATAAATTAATGTAAATGCCCATAACATACTTATGTTCATAACAAACGCCCCTACAATAAATCCTATAAGCCAAACTGTACAAGATAAAAACAAAATTAATTGTTTATTATATCTATCACATAATTTTCCTATAAATATTGAAAAAATAAGACTCATTAATGTCATACCAATCAATGCAGTACTAATTTCATTACTTGTAAATCCATTCATTTTTTCATAATATCTTATCCAATATGGCATTATAAATCCACAAGATAAGTATAAAAAGAATGCTGTCATAAATACTTTCATTGCAGACTTATTCTTTATAAAATCAAAACTCAATTTTGATGTGGATTTTACTAAACGGCTACTATCTTCTTTTACATTAACGACTGTTATTATATTAGTTACTATTACTACAACAGCTGACACAATAAGAGGCAACGCCGGATTCATATTAAATAAAATAACGCCAATTCCAAATACTATAATTCCACCAATACCACTAAAAGCATTTCTAAATCCTGTTGCAAGTCCAATTTCATTTTTTTCAACAGCTTCTGGCACCCATGCATAATAAGCTCCTTGATAAAAATTCATTGATAAATAAAATAAAAATGCAAAAATAAACATTTCAAAATAAAAAGAAGAAAAACCCAATAAAAACAAGAAAATAGCTCCTGCTAAAGACCCTATCAAAACAAATGGTTTTCTCTTACCTACTCTATCACTTAAAATTCCAGATACGTATGGTGCAAAAATCCCTGTAACCGATGCCATAGCAACCAAAATTCCTAATAAAAAAGATGATTTAGTTACAAGTGCTACCAACAAAGGCACTACTGTGCTATTCATATTCCAAGCAAGTCCTAAACCAATAGCAGGTAATGAAATTAATATAGGTGCTAATTTACTATTGCTTTTTTTTATTTCCATAAAAATTACACTTCCCTAAATATATTTAATAATAATCATTATTTAAACGTTTAAATTAAATTATAAATTAATTATATACCTTTCCTGTTTCTAATAAAAATACTATATGTCTTATTTACTATCTTTCAATAGAAACAAATTCTTCTATCTTAAATTTCCTAACTTTTTTTTCTTATTATACTATAAAAGCCTTTTTAAAAACGTTTGTTGTAAAGAGTATAATAAAATTTATATGTATATTTTCACTATTTCAATACCTAATAATACTTAATTTAAAAAAGACTATCTAAAATATTTTTTTTAGATAGTCTTAAATTTATTGTTCTAAAGCTATTTGTATTAATTCTTCAATATTGCTTATAGCTTTAACTTCTATATCCTTAAGTCCTGTAGGTATTTGTTTCTCATTATCTTTTGGAACAGTTACAAGTTTTATTCCTTTTCTTCTTGCTCCATAAATTTTTTCAAATATTCCACTAACAGGTTTTATATGACCTCTTAATGATATTTCACCAGTTACAGCTAAATCTTGTCTTATTGGCTTATTTAAAAGAGCACTAATTATACATACAGTTATTGCTGCACCAGCTGAAGGCCCATCAATATTTCCTCCACCAATTACATTAACATGTACATCATAATCCTTAATATCTTTTCCAGTAACCGTTCTTATTACTGAAGCTGCATTAAATACTGAATCCTTAGCCATTGAACCTGCTGTATCATTAAATCTTATATGACCTTGTCCTTCTTTATTAGCTTTAAATACTGCTGCTTCAATTTCAAGAGTTGAGCCTAAAAATCCAGAAACTCCTAAGCCATATATATGACCTACTTCTCTATTATCTAGCTTTTTAATTCTCTCATAAGGAATAAATCTACCTATACTTAAAACTTCTTCTACATCTTTTAAAAGTATCTTTTCATTTTCTCCTAAAACTCCATCGTTTCTATATATAGCATTTCCATATGCATCAGCTAAAATATTTACAGCCTTTCTTCCCTCTATTGTATAAGATGCTATTAATTTTTCTACACCATCTTCTAAAGATACATTAAGCTTCTTAGCTGCATTTTTAACTATTTTTTCAATATCATCTGAAGCTAAAGGCTCAAAATAAACCTCTGTACATCTAGAACGAAGAGCTGGATTTATTTGCCCTGGTTCTCTAGTTGTTGCACCTATTAAAACAAAATCTGCTGGTGCTCCTTTATCAAATAAATATTTTATATATTTAGGAACATTTTCATCATCTGGATCATAATAAGATGATGAAAACTCAACTCTCTTATCTTCTAAAACTTTTAATAGTTTATTTTGAAGAATTTCATCTAATTCTCCAATTTCATCAATAAATAACACACCACCATGTGCATCTGTAACTAAACCTGGTTTTGGTTCTGGAACACCAATTTCAGCCAAATCTCTCTTACTTCCTTGATATATTGGATCATGAACTGAACCTAAAAGAGGATTAGTTATTTCTCTTGGATCCCATCTTAGAGTTGTTCCATTAACCTCTATAAATTTAGAATCTGCATCAAAAGGTGTTGCTTTAAACTCTTTAGCCATTTCTAATGCAATTCTTGCTGCAGTTGTTTTTCCAACCCCTGGAGGTCCATAAAGGATAACATGTTGAGGATATGGTGATACAAGCTTTGATAATAAAGATTTTATTGCCCTTTCTTGACCTACTATTTCTTCAAAATCTTCTGGTCTTAAAAGAGACATTATATTTTTACTATGTTCTCTCTTATCTAACTTTTCTAACTCTTCTAGCTTTTTTAATGTTTTAGCATTTTCGTTACCTTTTTGCTTTTTCATTATATTAAGCCTTATTTCATCAACATATTTATCTTGTTTTTCTATTAAAAATTGTTCAACTTTTTTCTCAATTTCAGTTTGAACATATCTTTTTGCTATAACATCTGATAAACTAGAACAAACATTTTTTAAACATTCCTCTACATTTTCTTCAGTTGGAACTTCTTTTAACCCATTGCCTTCTAAAATTATATTACTTAAAGCATATAATCTTTCGCAATAATTATTAGATTCAACCATTTTTTTTAATTTAAATCTAATAGTTCTAGCTCTTATAGCACCTTCATCTAATATATTTTTCGTTACTTCATAAAGCACATTTACTTGCGCCTCTACACTTAACTCACTGTTTAACGCATCATATAATGCATTTATTTCATCTAAAGATTTCAATTCAAATCCCCCTTAGCTAATAGGAGACACCATCACCTTCATTTTTGTTGAAACTTCAGGATATAGTTTAACTTCTATATTATATGTCCCCGCAATTTTTATTGTATCCATTACTATTTTCTTTTTATCAACTTTTACATTAAATTGATCATTTATCTTATCTGCAATATCTTTACTTGTTATAGCACCAAATAATTTTCCACTATCTCCAGCTTTAGCATCTATTTTAACAACTTTATCTCTAAGATCATCTGCAAGTTTTTGTGCTGCTTCTATTTCAGCAGTTTTCTTTCTTCTTTCCACATCTTTCTTAGCATTTAAAACATGTAAATTAGAATCTGTTGCTTCTTGTGCTAAATTTCTTGGAAACAAAAAGTTCCTTGCATATCCATCTGATGTACTAACAACATCACCTTTTTTTCCTAATTTTTTAACGTCTTGAAGTAATATTACCTTCATTATTACTCACCTTCCCCTAAATTTTCTTTTATTGATTTCTTCAACATAGTTAAGGCTTCTTCTAAGGAAACACCTTTTAATCTTGTTCCTGCCATAGTCATGTGTCCACCACCGTCTAATGCTTCTAATATTACCTGCACGTTGATATCTCCAAAGGATCTACCACTTATATATATATTATCATCTATTATAACAAATACAAAAGATGCTTTAATACCTGTAATATTTAACAGCTCATCAGCTGCTTGAGCAGCAGTAACTGTATCCTTAACGTTTGGTGGACATATAGCAATAGCTATATTATCTTCAACTTTAGCTGACTTTATTATCTCTGCCTTAGTTATGTAGTTTTCTAAATCATTACTAAATATTTTTTTGATATCTATTGTGTCCGCACCTAACTTTCTTAAATATGATGCAGCTTCAAATGTTCTTACTCCTGTTTTAAATGTAAAGTTTTTGGTATCCATATATATACCTGCAAGTAAGCCTTCTGCTTCTAATTTAGTTATCTTAGGTTTATCAAGCATATATTGAACTATCTCTGTTACAAGTTCAGAAGTAGATGATGCATAAACTTCTAAGTATGTTAATATAGCACCATTTATTATGTCAGGGCTTCTCCTATGGTGATCTATTATAACTACTTTATTAGACATTTCTACTAATTCACTATCCATAACATATCCTTTGTTATGAACGTCAACTAATATTAATAAAGTATTACTATCTATTGTGATTTTAGCATCTTTAGGAGAAATAAACAAATCACTATATTCTCTTTTATTACTAATCTTCTCTAGGAAAATATCTATAGCATTAATATTGTCATCTAAGACTATTTTTACATTCTTTCCAAGTCCTTTGACTACCGAAGCTATTCCAAGTGCTGCTCCAAAACAATCCATATCAGGATTTTTATGCCCCATTATATAAACTTGATTACTTTCATAAACAAGTTCTTTTAAAGCTCTTGCAACAACCCTTGCTCTAACCTTTGTTCTTTTCTCTAACTCTTTTGTATTTCCACCAAAGAATGAAATTTCTTTATCATTTTTCACAACAGCTTGATCTCCACCCCTACCAAGGGCTAATTCCTTCGCACGTGCTGCATCATCATAATTTTTAGCTGGAGTATTTCTTCCTCTTCCAACACCAATACTTAAAGTAACATCTATCTCATTTCCAAAATCTATATCTCTTATTTTATCTAATATATCAAACTTTTTCTTTATTTGAGCTTCAATAACATTATCATCTACCGATAGTATATATTTCCCATAATCATATCTTTTTATCATAGCATCCATAGAATTAGCATATTGATTTAATGCCCTTTCTATTTCTGCTGCTAATAATGGTCTTATATTTTCATCAGTACTTTTTACAGCTTCATTTAAATTATCAACTTCTATTAAAATTATACTTTCTTTAGTTTTTTCACTCAAATAAGTTACATCATTAAAATATACCATACAAAAATGAGTCTTACTATCTTGAATTACCATTTTCCCATAAACTTCATAAATTAATTTTTTTACCTTTATTCTTTGATAATACTTTTTATCACATTTTAACACTTTATCTAGTGCTATTCCTCTAACTACTGAAACTAAATTACTTCCATTTGCATCATTAACAGCAAATAATTTTTCAAAACTTTTATTATACCAAATTATATCCCCATTTAGATTTAACATACATACAGGATAAATAAGATTAAATAAATTATCTCTTATATTATTGTTTATATTTATTGATAAGTTTTCTATATTATTTTCATTCAAATTTTTCTCATCTATTAAACCATTAATTAAGCGTCCTAAATATATAGAATTTAGTCCTAAAAATGCAAGTAATATAAAAGGTAATCTAAAAAAAGCTAATATCACTGATATGATTAATACTATAATTAAATAACTAGTAACTTTAGAACCTTTATTTAAAAATTTTAATTTCATTTAAAACATTCTCCTATTTAAATTCTATTAATGTTTAAACTTATTTTTTATATTACCTTTAATAATATTTTTTAAACTATTAGGATCTACATCCCTTATATCCATTATTAAATCCGCTATTCCAAGAGCTACAAAATAAAGAGATAAAGGTGACATAATTATAATAAATTCAATAAAAATTATTATAGGATTACTTAATTTCAATTTATTCTTTAAGAAATACGCAACTATAGATAAACTTTGTATCATAAACACAACGATTAATAGACAAAGCATAGTAACAAAAAAAGAATTGCTATATGCTATATTGTTTACTTTCATTATATAAGATAATAAAAATAAAATTATTAATACTATTGATATTTTGCTATCTAAATACCATCTTGAAAATGGAGGCAAAGATTTAACTTTAAACCCTAATTTTCTTAATATCCACCTAGCTATTATAAAATTAAAAAAAGCTGATATTATTATAGATACTATAAATATTATAGGTAAAATCATTAAAAGATAGTTTATATCCACTGATTTATAAAGTTCTACTACTTGTTGCATAGATGCAGAGTTTCCTGTCATTGAAGATGCCATATCAGCCGACTGATGAAATACATTTACAATTTGTTGTAAATATTGTGTAAAACTTATATCACTAAATACTGTAAATATTAAGATGTAATTTATTATATTACCAATACCATTAATTATGGCTAAAAATCCTATTGTTTTTGCAACAGATTGCTCCTTTTTTATACAATATCCTAAAGCAATCCCCATAGCACCATATAATATAATAGACTTTACTATCCATAAAGGGTCATAAAATAATGCCGAGAGAATTCCACTTGCAATTGCACATAGCCAAGCTGCTTTTTTTCCATGTCTTAAATAAAGAATTGTCATAGGGATTGGCACTATGAAAGCTCCTATTACATCCAACATTGTAGTAGTGGTAAGCATCATAAGAACAAATGTTATAGCCGCCATGAAACTTGCTTCTACCAACCACCTGCTTTGGGACTTATTCTCCATATTATCCTCCAATTAATATTTAAATTCTTATTTTCATAATATTCTACAAATATGCCTTTTTACCATAATATTATTGTATTTATTTTTCTATTTTTATGCAATAAAAAACATTATTTCTTATTGTAAATATTTACGTATTAAATTTTCTTTTAGTAAAAATAAAAACCCCTGACATATGTCAGGGGCAATAAACTACTACTCAGTTGTAAATGGTAGTAATGCTATATTTCTTGATCTCTTTATAGCTTCAGTTAATTGTCTTTGATGCTTAGCGCAAGTTCCTGAAATTCTTCTTGGTAATATTTTACCTCTTTCAGTGATGTACTTCTTTAATTTTGGTACATCCTTATAATCTATAGATTCAGCTTTATCAACACAGAAGATACAAACTTTTTTTCTTGCTCTTCTCATTTTTCCGCCTTTTCTTGCGTCTCTTTCTCTACTCATTGCTACTTCCTCCTTACCTTAATTTTTTGAATTAGAATGGAATATCTCCATCATCTATCGGCATCATGTCGTCATTATTAAACGAAGATTCATTAAATGAATTATTTTGTGAACCAAATCCTGCATTAAAATTATTATTTTCAGCGTTAAAGTTTGAGTTACTTCTTGCATTGCCATTACTAGAATTTGAATCTATGAAATCAAAACTATCAATAATTACGTCAGTAGTATATCTTCTAGTTCCATCTTTAGCTTCATAGCTACCAGTTTGGATACTTCCAGATATTGCAAGCTGTCTACCTTTAGTTAGATATTGAGCTATTATTTCTCCAGTTTTTCCAAATGCAATACAGCTAATAAAGTCAGCCTCATCTTTTTTGAATGGTCTATTTACTGCTAAAGTTAGTCTTGTAACAGCTGTGCCACTACCTGCTGCAAATCTTAAATCAGGATCCTTAGTTAGTCTACCTATAAGAACAACTTTGTTCATGTATATTCACCTCTTATTTTTCTTCTTTAACAATCATATGTCTTATGATACCATCAGTGATTCTTAAAACTCTGTCTAATTCTTTTGGTAATTCTGGACTTGCAGTAAAGTTTATTAAAGTGTAGTAACCTTCGTTAACTTTTGCGATTTCGTAAGCTAATTTTCTCTTACCCCAGAAATCTACGTTATCAACAGTTCCGCCACCATTTTCTATAACACCCTTGAATTTTTCGATTAAAGCTTTAACAGCTTCCTCGTCTAATGATGGATGTGCTACAAATATGTTTTCGTATTTTCTCATCAATTACACCTCCTCCCCATGGACTACGGCTGTACTTTGTACAGCAGGGATTACAATTAAGTATTTTAACACTAAAACACCCTTAATGCAAGCTTTGTTTTAGTATCATTATTTAATTAATTTACCTATTTTAATCATTTTATACATCTTGTTCTTCAGGTGCATTACTCTTTATTATTTTTTTTACACCCTTTTGAAATTTACTTCTAGGAAGCATAACAAGTCTGCCACATCCAACACATTTTATCTTTATATCAGCACCAAGTCTTAACACTTCCCATTCATAACTTCCACATGGATGTTGTTTTTTCATTTGAACTATATCACCTAAGTAAAATTTATCTACCAAAATCTATTCCTCCTTAATTAGTTATCATTTATCACTTGAACTTTATTATATGGAATTTCTATTCCTCTTTTATCAAACTCAAGTTTTATTCTTTTCATAAGTTCTCGTTCAGCTTCCCATTGCTTCATTGGCTTAGTTTCACCAATCACTCTTATATTTACATTAGAATCATTTAAAGCCGTAACCCCTAATACTTCTATTGGAGTTGTTATATTAGGATTTTCTTGATTATATTTAGAACATACTTCATTTATTACACTTATAGCTAATTCTATATCAGCTTCATATGCTATTCCAATATCCACCAAAACTCTCATATCTCCTTTTGAATGATTGACTATAACTTGTATTGAGCCATTTGGAATTATATATATATCTCCATTAAAATCTCTAAGTTCAGTAGTTCTAAGTCCTATGGCTTTTACTATTCCCTTACTATTATCAATTGTTACATAATCACCAACAGAGTATTGCTCTTCAAACAAAATAAATATTCCATTTATCATATCTTTAATAAAACTTTGCGCCCCAAGACCTACGGCAACACCTCCGACAGATGCAAAAGCCCACGATATTGCTCCAAACACAATAGATAACATACTTGTTATTCCTAAAAAATAAACACTATACTTAACCAAACTCTTCAAAAGAATACCTATAGTTTTTGCTTTTTTCTCATCCATGCTAAACTTATGGTTACTCTCTATTTGATTTTTTACCATTCTATCTATAAATTTATTTGCAATCCTTATGGCAATCATCATTAAAATAAATATAATAACAATCATAATTATTTTAAATATTACACTCGCTATTGTTTCTGCACTTATGGTTATCCCAAAAAAATTTATACCACTTTGTCCTGTAAGACTTTTTATTTCATTTTCCACGCCTATACCTCAATTTATTTATACATTACAAACTGTTTACCATCATTTAAATAAATATTTTTATATTTTAAACTATCTTTTTCTATTATAGAATTAACTTTTTCTATGATATTTTCATTGAATCTTATGCATATACCACAACTTTGAGTTATATATGTTGGAGTTGGCATTATAACAAATTCTATATTATTATCTTTAAAAATCCTTTCTCCATTCATAGCGTCATTGGTATTATTAAAAACCATTATAAAGTATTTCATAAAAATTCCTCCATATATTTTGTTAACTTATATAGTATATATTATATATTATAAATGTAAAATACCATTGGAATTTTATATAAAAAACATTACACTTACTTTATATAAATTAAAGATAAAAATATAAATAAGATTTGGAGTGATTTTAATTGAATAACATATATTTTGATAATGCTGCAACTTCTTTTCCTAAACCTAAAGAAGTTTTAGATGCAATAATGGAACAAATGATTAATTTTGGTGGAAGTGCTAATCGTGGCTCATCAAAAACCGTACTTCAAAGCAGTAGAGTCGTTTACGAGTGTAGAGAGGCTATCAAGGAATTTTTTAACTATGATAAAAGTGAGAATGTAGTTTTTACAAACAACATAACATCTTCGATAAATATTTTACTTAATGCTGTTGTAAAACCCAATTGGCATATTATAACTACATCTATGGATCACAATTCGGTTTTAAGACCTTTATTTAAATTAAAGGAAGAATTAGATGGAGTTGAAGTTGATGTTATTAACTGTGATAAATTTGGTTTTTTAAATATTGATAATTTAAAAGATAGTATAAAACAAAACACTAAACTTATAATTTTATCCCACAGCTCAAATCTTGTTGGCTCAATTCAACCATTAAAAGAAATCAGTAACATATGTAAGGAAAAAAATATATTTTTAATTTTAGATAGTGCTCAAAGTGCAGGAATTATCCCTATTGATATGCAAGATTTATCTTTAAGTGCTTTAACATTTACTGGACATAAATCTCTTCTAGGTCCTCAAGGAATTGGTGGCTTTATAATAGATGATAAATTAAACGCTGAAGCTAAATCTGTTTTTGTAGGTGGAACTGGAAGTAATTCTTCTCTTTTAACTCAACCAGATTTTCTTCCCGATAAATTTGAGTGTGGAACTTTAAATATCCCAGGAATAGTTGGTCTACTTCATGGCATAAATTATATTAACAAAGAAGGAATAAGCACAATAAAAGAAAAAGAAGATTTTCTATGCCAAAAAGCCATAAATGGTTTATTAAATATAAAAGATATAAAAATTTACGGCTCTTTAGATATGAAGAAAAAAACTTCTGTTATTTCATTTAATATTAACGATATGGATCCTTCTCTTGTAGGATATATGCTAGATAGTGAATTTAACATAAGTTCTAGAACTGGTCTTCACTGTGCTCCGCTTGCACACAAAACTGTAGGGTCTTATCCAAACGGTTCTATCAGAATAAGTCTTGGTTATTTTAATACAGAAAAGGAAATAGACATATTCCTAAATGCCATAAACACTATAAAAAACAGGAGGTAATTTTTGGACAATAATCTTTTAATTAAAAGGTTTAAATCAATAACTTTATTCATTGTAATTTATACAGTTTTATTTATTGCATTTTTTAAAACACTAAAATATACTCTACCATTTGTTCTAGCTTTAATTTTCGCTTTTTTTTTAAAAAACCCTTCTAGATATTTAATAAAAAAATTCAAATTAAAACCATGGTTATCCTCTTTAATTACAACAACTTTTTTATTTTTAGCAATACTATTTATATTTATTTTAATATCTATAGTCTTTATATCAGAAAGTATAAATTTAACTAAACATATAGAAGGAATTTTTATGAATAATAGAGAAAATATCTTCTTGTATCTTAAAGACTTACAAAAATCAACTTATAGCTTAAGTGCTTATTTAGACGAATCTATTTTAGAAAAATTAAATACCACTATTCATTACTTCATAAATAGTGGTATTAATTCTACAGTATATCTATTTCAACAAGTACTTAACATGATAAAATTTGTTCCATATTGGATTATGACTATTTTTTTTACTCTAATATCAACATATTTACTTACTAAAGAAATTTCTATAAACTCTTATAATAAATTCTTAGAATCAACTACCTTATGTAAATATCCCCAAATACTAAATATGATTAAGTATAGCCAAAGAATGATATTAAACTACATTCTATCTACTGGACTTCTAATATTAATCTCAACATCACTAACATTTATAGGATTTTATTTACTGGGAATAAATTATTCCTTAGTTCTAAGCTTGTTATCAGGAATATTAGATTTGCTTCCCGTAGTTGGTACAATTTTAGTTTATGCTCCTTTGATAATAATTAAAATACTAAAGGGTGAATATATTGTAGCATTTTCACTTTTAGCTTTATATATATTAATAATGATAACTAGACAACTTTTAGAACCTAAACTTATCTCTAGTACCTTAGGAATAAGTCCATTAGGCTCGCTTATAGCTATTTTTATAGGACTTCAAGTCTATGGCTTTTTAGGGGTAATATTTTTTATATTTATGATAGTTTTTTATAACATGCTCAATAAATTTAATGTTCTGTAGTATAAATTTACATTTTGAGGTAAATAATCACTTAATAAGGGAGGTGTTATTTTGAAAAATAATTTATATATTGATGCATTAAACAGTAAATCTCCGTTTATTATAAGAGATTATTTATATGATGAATTAAGCCCAATTTTAAAAGAAAACAGACCAATAATATTTGTATGTATTGGTACTGATAGATCCACTGGAGATTCTCTAGGACCCTTAGTTGGTGAAAAATTAAAATTTTCCCCTAAGAGTAATATATATGTGTATGGAAATTTAGAAAATCCCGTCCATGCAAAAAATATAAAAGATACATTAAAAGATATTAAAAAAAGATTTAAATGTCCATATATAATAGCTATCGATGCTTGTTTAGGCTCATTAGATAATGTAGGTAAAATAATTATTGAAAAAAAACCAATATATCCTGGAATGGCAGTTAATAAAGATTTACCTCCCGTTGGAGATTTAAGTATTATGGGGGTTGTAAATGTTTCTGGCAATTTAGAATTTATGGTATTACAAAATACTAGATTATATACAGTTATGACGATAGCAAATACAATATATAGAGGAATCCATCACTATGCATTAAAATCATTGGGTAGTAAAAATCCTTCTATAAATTCTATATTAGAAAATATTTTATAAATATTTTATTTTAAATAAAAAAAGTAATGTTCCACGTGGAACATTACTCTAAATTTATTATATCTAATATTCTTTGTAAATCTTCTTCAGAATAATACTCTATTTCAATTTTTCCCTTATTCTTGTTTGAATTTATATTAACTTTGGTTCCAAAATAATCTTGAAGTCTATCTCTTATATTTTTATAATAAGGATTCAGAACCTTTTTATTTTTCTCCGTATCCTTATCATTATCACTATTTACATATATCTTTACTAATTTTTCAGCATCTCTTACTGATAAGCAGTCATCTATAATTTTTTGTGCTACTTCATACTGTTTCTCTCTATCTAAAGATAATAAAACTTTTCCATGTCCTTCTGATATTACTCCTTGAATTATAAAATCTTTAACTCTTTCATCTAAATTTAATAATCTCATGCTATTAGATATAGAACTTCTTGATTTACCTATTTTTGATGATAACTCCTCTTGAGTTAGATTGTATTCATTTAATAATTTTTCATAAGCAAAAGCTTGTTCTATAGGGTTTAAATCCTCTCTTTGAATATTTTCAATTAAAGAGACCTGCAAAAGTTTAGCATCACTTATATCCATAATTATAGCAGGAATCTTTTTAAAACCTGCAAGCTTTGCTGCCCTATATCTTCTTTCTCCTGCAATTATAGAATATCCATCCCCTATTTTTCTCACAATTAGAGGTTGAATAATACCATGTTCTTTTAATGATTCTGATAATTCTATAAGCTTACTCTCATCAAAAAATTTTCTTGGTTGTTCTTTATTTGCCTGTACCATTTTTATATCTAAATCTAATATAGTATTTTTTTCGTCATTAAACGATTCTTTTTTTATACTATTGTCGCTCACAGGAATTAATGCATCAAGACCTTTTCCTAGTCCAAATTTTTTAACCATTTAACCTATACCCCCTGCCTTTTAAGGAACTCATTAGTTAAATTTTCATAAGCTTCTGCTCCTTTACACTTATCATCATATAAAACAATAGGAAGCCCAAAGCTCGGTGCTTCTGCCAATCTTATATTTCTTGGAATTGTTGTTTTATATAGCTTGTCCTTAAAATAATTTTCTACTTCCTTATAAACCTCATTGCTTAAATTAGTTCTAGTATCATACATAGTCATTATGACACCTTCAATTTCCAAACATTTATTAAGAGATTTCTTTATTCTATTTATCGTATCTATAAGTTGTCCTACTCCCTCTAGTGCATAAAATTCTGATTGCATAGGTATAAGAACAGTATCTGAACTTACCAATGCATTTATAGTTAGCATTCCTAATGAAGGAGGACAATCTATCAATATATAATCATACTTATCTTTTACTTTATCTAATTGATTCTTAAGGATTGATTCCCTATCTTCTAACCCTATAAGATCAATTTCAGCTCCAGCTAAATTCATCATAGCAGGTACAATATAAAGATTATCAACCAATTCACTTTTTACTATTATTGACTCTATATCTTGATTTTCAGTAAGTAAGTTGTACATGCTCTTCTCTAACTTCATTTTATTTATTCCAAGACCACTTGTAGTATTCCCTTGAGGATCTATGTCTATTGCTAAAACCTTATAACCAGCCATAGCAAGATATGAGCATATATTTATATTTGTTGTTGTCTTACCAACTCCACCCTTTTGATTAAAAACACATATAGTTTTCATAATTACATCAAGAATTAAAAACTCTCGACTCTTCACCTCCCTCTTCACAATAAATATTATATATGTTTATTTTAAACAATAAAAGATACTATAATATTTACAATCAATTATTCTTTTTAAATGTTCCACGTGGAACACTTTTTTATATTCATACATTAAAATAAAAGTACAATGTTCCACGTGGAACATTGTACTTTTATTTAATCACTAACTAAAACTTATAATTATTTTATAGGCTTTTTAGTTATAGAGCCTGCTTTTCTTGGATAAGTCTTTGGTGTTTCTTTTACTTTTTTTATAACAACTAAGTTGTGTTTAAGGTCAGTTCCCTCTACTGAAACCTCTATTACTTCAATTAATTTTCCGCCTAAAGTTCCTATAGCATTTTTAGCATCATTAAGTTCATCTGTTATTGCTGGTCCCTTTAAGGCTATAAAGTATCCACCAACCTTAACATAAGGAAGACAAAATTCTGAAAGTACAGCCATGTTAGCCACAGCTCTTGACGTTGCTATATCGAATTTTTCTCTTAATTCTTTATTTCTAGCACCATCTTCTGCTCTTGAATGAATAGTAGTTACATTAGTTAAATTTAAAGAATTCTTTACTATATTCAAAAAATTAACTCTTTTATTTAACGAATCTAATAAAGTTATATTTAAATCTTCTCTCATAATAGCTATGGGAAGACCTGGAAAGCCCGCCCCAGTTCCTACATCAATTAAAGTTTTAGCTTCTTTAAATTGATTTTCAGAAAAAGCCTTTATACAGTCTATAAAATGTTTCTTTATTACTTCTTCATCTTCAGTTATTGCTGTTAAATTTATTTTTTCATTCCATTCTTGCAATAGATTCTTGTAAGTTATAAATTTATTGTACTTATCTTCATCAAAATTCATTCCCACACTATCACACGCATTTTTCATTAATTCAAAATACTTCATTAAAACTCTCTTTCTCCCTTTAAGCTAATTAACTTTATTCTTTTTAAGTTCTAAGTATATCATTAAAACAGACATATCTGCTGGAGATACCCCAGATATTCTTGACGCTTGACCTAAATTTATAGGTCTTATTTTACTAAGTTTTTGGATAGCTTCTATTCTAAGACCTTTTACATCATTATAATCAATATCCTCTGGAAGTAACCTTTTCTCAAACTTTTTAAATTGCTCAACTTGCTCTAATTGCTTCTCTATATATCCTTCATATTTAGCAATTATATTAACTTGCTCTCCAATATCTACTGAATAATTTGGTCTTTCTGTATCTAACTCAATCACACTAAAATAATCAAGTTCAGGTCTTTTTATAAGTTCATAAAGACTTATTGGTTTTTTTAAGTCTGCTGAACCTAGTGAAACTATTATTTCATTATTTTCTTTTTTATTAGTTACTTGAAGATTTTTAATTCTTTCCAATTCATTTTCAATACTAGCTTTTCTCTTATTAAAAATCTCCCATCTCTTTTCTGTAACCAATCCTATATCATGACCTATGTGAGTTAATCTTAAATCAGCATTATCTTGTCTTAATATAAGTCTATATTCAGCTCTTGAGGTCATCATTCTATATGGCTCATTAGTACCCTTTGTAACCAAATCATCTATTAAAACCCCTATGTATGCGTCAGATCTTGTAAGTATCATTGGAGCTTTTCCTTTAATCTTTAAAGCAGCGTTTATTCCTGCAACTAATCCTTGTGCACCCGCTTCTTCATAACCGGAACTACCATTTATTTGTCCACCACTAAAAAAGCCTTCTATATTTTTAAATTCTAATGATGGTTTTAATTGTGTTGGATCTATGCAATCATATTCTATTGCATAAGCTGTTCTCATTATTTCAGCATTTTCAAGCCCATCTATTGTCCTTAACATTTTTATTTGAACATCTTCAGGAAGTGATGATGACATACCACCTACATAAAGTTCTTGAGTATTTTCCCCTTCTGGTTCGATAAATAGTTGATGTCTTTCTTTATCTGGGAATCTCATAACCTTATCTTCTATTGAAGGACAATACCTTGGACCAACTCCCTTTATACTTCCATTATACATAGGAGATCTTTCTATATTTTCTCTTATTACTTCATGAGTTTTTTCATTTGTATAAGTTAAAAAACATGAAATTTGATTTCGATCTAAGTCGTCGCTTATAAATGAAAATGGAACTATTCTTTCATCACCTGGTTGTTCTATCATTTTGGAAAAATCAACAGTTTTTCTATTTATTCTAGCAGGAGTTCCTGTCTTAAATCTTCTTAAAGAAATTCCATTCTCTAAAAGACTTTGTGAAAGTTCATTAGCTGGTGATAATCCATTTGGTCCTTGATTATAACTTACATCACCTATTATAATCCTACTCTTTAAGTAAGTACCACTAGTCATAACTACTGCTTTACATGGAAAGTAAGCTCCATTTCTAGTCAATACACCTTTAACCTTATTATCTTTTATATCAACAGAAACAACCTCTAATTGTCTTACTGTTAAATTTTCTTCTTGTTCTAAAACACTTTTCATTCTTTCTTGATATCTTTTTTTATCTGCTTGCGCTCTTAAAGAATGTACTGCTGGTCCTTTAGACGTATTAAGCATTCTTGATTGGATAAAAGTATTATCAATATTAACACCCATTTCCCCACCTAAAGCATCTATTTCTCTAACTAAATGTCCCTTAGCAGTTCCCCCTATATTAGGATTACAAGGCATCATAGCTATTGCATCTAAAGATAATGTACAAACTAAAGTTTTACATCCTATTCTAGCTGAAGCTAAAGCCGCCTCACATCCTGCATGACCTGCTCCTATAACAATTACATCATACTCTTTTTCAATATATTTCATCTTTCATCATACTCCTATTTTCCACAACAAAACTCAGCGAATATCTTATTAACTAAATCTTCTTCAAGTTCATTTCCAGTTATTTCCCCTAAAGCTCTCAAAGAAGATGTTACATATATTGATACTAAATCTAAAAATTCTCCATTTTTTAATCCTTCTAATGCTAAGTTTAAATTTTCTACTGCTCTATAAAGTGCTTGTTTATGTCTTGTATTAGTAATTATAACACTTTCAGTATCTATCTCACCATTAAAGAACATATTTATTATTTTATTCTTCAATTCCTCTATTCCAAATCCAGTCTTTGCTGAAATTTCTATTATATTATTTAAACTATCAACAAACTTTAAATCCAATTTTCTATCTAAATCAATTTTGTTTAATATAACTATATGTTTTTTATTTTTTATATAATTTATTATCTCCTTATCCTCTTCATCTAGTTCTCTGCTAGTATCTAACATAAACACTATTAAATCGGCTTCATTTATTTTTTCCTTAGATTTTTCTACACCTATTTTTTCTACTACATCTTCCGTCTCTCTTATTCCAGCTGTATCAACAATTCTGATAGGCACTCCATCTAAATTTATATATTCCTCTATAACATCTCTTGTTGTTCCTGCTATTTCAGTAACTATCGCTCTCTTCTGCCTTAAAAGAACATTTAATAATGATGATTTTCCCACGTTTGGTTTTCCAACTATAACCATACTAAGTCCATCTTTTATTATTTTACCTTCATCTGCCGTACTTAATAAATTTTCTATTTCAATAATTAAATCTTCAACTTGTTTTTTTACATTAATTGGTATTTGTTCATCTGGTTCTTCATCATCCTCAGTAAAATCCACAGCATATTCAATTAAAGTTAAAGCATTTAAAGCCTGTTCTCTTAATCTATTTATTTCTTTTGATAAAACCCCTTGACTTTGAGCCATTGCAGACTTCATAGAAAGTTCTGTTTTTGCAGTAATAATATCCATAACTGCTTCAGCTTGACTTAAATCAATTCTACCATTTAAAAAAGCTCTTTTTGTAAATTCACCAGGCTCGGCAAGTCTAGCTCCTGCCTTTATAGTTTCTTGAAGTATTCTATTTGTGGCAATAACTCCCCCATGACAATTTATTTCAACAGTATCTTCTGCCGTAAAACTTTTAGGTCCTTTAAAATAACTTATAATAACCTCATCTATAATCTCATTATTAGAAACTATATTCCCATATTTCATCGTATAAGGCTTCATATCATAAATATCATTAATATTTTTTCCTTTAAAAATTTTATTAACTACTTCTAGAGCTTTGCCACCTGATACTCTTATAATCGAAATCCCACCTTCTCCAATTGCCGTAGCTATTGCAGAAATTGTATCAAACTCTTTCATAAAGCTCTCTCCCTTCTTTAAATATGTATAATACACAATAATATTGATTTTACATAAGTATAAACAATAAGTCAAAATTTTAATATATATTTATTATTACCATTAAACATGAATTTAAATAGTAAAAAATCGCCTTAAACTAACTAGTTTAAGGCGATTTTTTACTATTTTATCTTTTATTATATTTTAAGCATCTTCTGCTAATCGTTCTTTCCTTTTTTTAGGAAGTATTATTAAAAAATATGACTGTATAAATTGTATTACGTTACTTATTATCCAATATAACACCAACATTGCTGGAAATTGAAGTGACATAAAGCCCATTACCCCAGCCATAACAACATTCATAGTGCTCATATTCATACCTTTACCACCAGCTGTAGGAGCTGCTGCTGCACTAGTTTTAGTTATCACATAAGATGACAAATAAGTTGTAAGTGCTGCTAATATAGGTAAAATATAATATGGGTCATGCCCGGCTAAATTGTTTATCCATAAGAAACTAACACCATCTAACGCTTTTAAATTGAAGAATACATAATAAAGTGCAAATAATATTGGCATTTGAATCAATAAAGGTAAACATCCACTCATAGGATTAATCTTATTTTCTTTATAAAGCCTCATCATTTCTTGATTTGCTTTTTCTGGATTGCCTTTATATTTTTTTTGAAGCTTAGCAATTTCTGGTTGAATTTCTGCCATAGCTTGTTGAGATTTCATCTGTTTAATGTTAAGTGGCAATATTAAAAGCCTAACCAAAATAGTTAAAATTAATACAGCCATCACATAACCTGCACCAACACTAAATAATCCAGTTGATACAACGCAATTGTGAATAACATTAAATATTGCTGTAAATACAGTCGTAATTGGACTTAATATTGTGCTCAACTCGTAACCTCCTGTATACAAATATAGTCGTAAATATTATTCCACAGGATCATATCCTCCCTCGTGGAATGGATGGCATCTTAATATTCTCTTTATACTCATAAATCCCCCTTTAAATGCACCATATTTTTGAATTGCATCGATTGCATATTGAGAACAAGTTGGATAATAAATACAACATGGTCTCTTTAAGGGAGAAATATATTTTCTATAAAACTTTATCATTATTAGAAATACTTTTTTCATTTTTAAGACCAGCTCTCTTTAGTAAATTAATTAAAGATTTCTCTACATCTTTATAAGGTCTATCCTTAATTTTTCCTCTAGCTATAAAAACCAAATCATATCCTTTTATCAAGTCATTACAATTTAATCTATAACTTTCAAGAATCAATCTCTTAGATCTACTTCTAACAACACTATTTCCTACTTTTTTACTAACAGAAATACCTATTCTATTAAATAGATTCTTATCCTCATATCTATTTTTATTGTTTTTAAATAAATATAAAACTAACAATTCATTAGAAATAGATTTTCCTCTTCTATAAACAAGTCTAAATTCATTATTCTTTCTTATCTTTTCCAACATAATTGAAATTGTTCTCCTTTTTTCTGCTTATTGTGCAGAAAAAGGCCACAAATGCGGCCCTTATGCTGTTAATCTTTTTCTACCTTTTTGTCTTCTTGCTTTAAGAACATTTCTTCCTGATTTAGTTTTCATTCTTTTTCTAAATCCATGTTCTTTACTTCTTTGTCTTTTCTTAGGTTGGTATGTCATAAACATTAATATACACCCCCTTAAATAAAATATTTATTTTTAATTAATTATAGCCTGATTTCATGCTATGCATTTAGGTATTACTTTTTAATTATATATTTGAAATCACTAACTGTCAAGAAAATCAATAGTTTAAAAAAATATTCTATTTTTTTATATTATTTTCTTGCAATTATTCAAAAATTAATAAATAATAATAAAAGTTATAAACAATTTTACTTATCCACAATTTCATTTTTTGTGGATAACTTATTGAAATAGTATATGTTTTTATGCTATCATGTTGATGAATTGTTAATAATTAATGAAATATACAAGTTATCCACAAATGTTAACAACCTTGTTGATAACTTGTATATTTTATTCTTTTAAAGAATATAACTATGAAAAAATCTAGATTTTAAGCCACAAATAAGTTTTTTCATTTTTTCCATATATCATTGAACATTTTTTCATTAAAATTTTATCCACATTTTTTGTTGATATGTGGATAACTTTATCAACAATCAAATTTAAATTCATTTTTTGTGGATAACTTGTGGATAACTTGTGGATAACTTATTTTTAGTACTATTATTAATTGGAGGATATAAAATGAATGCCCAATTTAAAAATTTATGGGAGCAGGCACTTAATATAGTTAAAGGTGAAATGTCCGAAATTAGTTTTAACACTTGGATAAAAGGCTGTGAACCAATCTCTTTGTCTGATAATTTATTAAAACTTAAAGTTCCTAATAGTTTTACAAAAGGAATTCTTGATAAACGCTATAAATCTTTTTTAATAAAAGGCTTAAAAATAGTAACTTCTAAAAACTATGAAATAGAGTTTTTATTAGAATCTGATTTAGAAACCTTGCCTACCATAGATGAAACTAAAGAAAAAAAATCACCTTTAAACATAAATAAAAGTTTATCAATTATAAATGATGAAATAGCAACATCTTTAAACCCAAAATATACATTTCACTCATTTGTAATTGGAAATAGTAATAGATTTGCTCACGCCGCATCTTTAGCTGTAGCAGAATCTCCAGCTAAAGCTTATAATCCACTATTTATTTATGGTGGTGTCGGTCTTGGAAAGACTCATTTAATGCACGCTATAGGCCATTACATATTAGAACAAAATCCTAAAGCTAAAGTAGTTTATGTGTCTTCTGAAAAATTTACAAATGAACTTATAAATGCAATTAAAGATGATAAAACTGAAGAATTTAGAAACAAATATAGAAAAGTGGATGTTCTTTTGATAGATGATATACAATTTATAGCCGGAAAAGAAAGAACTCAAGAAGAATTCTTCCATACGTTTAATGCCCTTCACGAAGATTCTAAACAAATAATTTTATCTTCTGATAGACCACCTAAAGAAATTCACACATTAGAAGATAGACTTCGTTCTAGATTTGAATGGGGCCTTATTGCTGATATTCAACCACCTGATTTTGAAACAAGAATGGCAATACTTAAGAAAAAGGCAGACGTAGAAGGTTTAAATGTAGCAAATGATGTTATGGTTTATATAGCTACAAAAATTAAATCTAATATCAGAGAACTTGAAGGAGCTTTAATACGAATAGTTGCTTATTCATCATTAACAACTAAAGCTATTTCAGTTAATTTAGCTTCTGAAGCTCTTAAAGATATAATTTCTAATAAAGAAGATTTACCATTAAATACAAAAATTATTCAAGAATCAGTAGCAAATTACTTTAATTTAAGAGTTGAAGATTTAAAATCTCAAAGAAGAACTAGAAATATTGCATATCCTAGACAAATTGCAATGTATCTTAGTAGAAAATTAACAGATATGTCTCTACCTAAAATAGGAGAAGAATTCGGTGGCAGAGATCATACTACTGTAATTCATGCATATGAAAAGATTTCAGAAAATTTAAAGACTGATGAAGTACTTCAAACTACAATTAATGACATCTATAATCTACTAAACCAAAATTATTAACAAAGTTATCAACATTTTGTCAATAATTCTGTTAATAATTTGTGGATATCTATTTTAACTTAAGTTATCCACATTACCATGTTAATAAATTATATATTTTTCAACAGAGTTATTCACATGTTATCAACATAGAAAATATAGATATATCAATGTATACACATACTTATCCACATATCCACAGGCCCTACTACTATTACTACTATATATTTATCTATATATTTATCTATATATAAGGACTAATTGATTGTGAATAACTTTATACACAGGAGGTATTAATTTTGATATTTATATGCGATAAAATAAAATTTCAAGAAGCAATTACGATAGCTCAAAAAGCTATAACAGGTAAATCAACCATGCCTATATTAGATGGGCTATATATAGAAGCTAAAGATAATACACTAATATTAATAGGTTCTGATAAAGATGTAAGTATAGAAACTCGATTAGATGCTAAAATTATAGAACCAGGAAATGCTGTTGTTGATGCTAAAATATTTGGTGAGATAATAAGAAAATTACCAAATGATGAGGTAAAAATATCAACTTTAGAAAATCAAACATTACAAATTATTTGCCAAAAATCAATATTTGACTTAGTTCATATGAATGCAGATGATTTTCCTAATTTAGCTAAAATAAATGAAAACATGATATTTACAATACCTCAAGGATTATTAAAAAACATGATAAAGGGAACATCATTTGCTATTGCTCAAGATGAAACAAGACCAATACTTCAAGGAATACTTTTTGAAATCAAAGATTCTAATTTAAATTTAGTAGCATTAGACGGTTATCGATTAGCGCTTAGAAGTGAATTTATAAATAGTGAAAATACAATAAATGCTGTTATTCCAGGAAAAACTTTAAATGAGGTTGCTAAAATATTAGAAGACTCAAATAACCTTGTAAACATTACGTTTACACCTAATCATATACTATTTAATATGGGTAATACAAAAGTTATCTCTAGGCTTTTAGAAGGAGAGTTTATAAAATACGATACTCTATTACCTAAAGACCATAAAGTATTAGTAACAGTAAATAAGCAAGATTTTCAAAGTTGTATAGAAAGAGCTTCCCTTGTAGCTAAAGAAGGAAACAGTAATTTAGTTAAATTCGACATAAAAGATGATTCTATAGTTATAACATCAAACTCTCAACTAGGAAAAGTTAGGGAGGAAGTATCCATAGATCTTCAAGGAGAAGATTTACAAATAGCTTTTAATTCAAAATATTTAATTGATGTTTTAAAAAATATGGAAGGGGATAAAATAGAACTAAAGTTTACAAGTAGTGTCTCACCTTGTATTATAAAAAATAAAAATAATAATTCTTGTGAATATTTAGTTTTACCAGTTAGAGTAGCAAGATAGTTTTTAATATCCACTAAGAAACTTTAGTGGATATTAATTAAAATATAAAATATATAGATTTTTATTGTAGAAAGGAGCAAGCCTAAGCTTGTTAATTAATTAATGGAAAATATAAAGATAAATACTGAGTTTATAAAATTAGATTCATTTTTAAAGTGGTGTGGAGCAGCAGATTTAGGTTCATATGCTAAAATGTTTATTCAAAATGGAGAAGTAAAAGTAAATGGTGAAGTTTGTCTTCAAAGAGGTAAAAAATTAAAAGTAAATGATTTAGTAGAATTTGATGGTAAAATTTATAAATTAATATAATCAATACATAACCTAAACTAGGTTAAAATATGTTATAATTTAAATAATAGGTGTTTTTATGTATATTAAAAGCTTACAAACTTTAAATTTTAGAAATTATGATAATCTAAGTTTAAATTTATGTCCTAATGTTAATGTCTTTATAGGGGATAATGCTCAAGGAAAAACTAATATTTTAGAGCTTATATACTATTGTGGTTTTGCCAAATCTCACAGAACTAATAAAGATAAAGATATAATAAAATGGAATTGTGAGGAAACATTTATAAGATTAGATGTTCATAAAAAAAGACTAGATAAAATAATTGATATAAAGATATTAAAAGATGGAAAAAAGGCTGTAAAAATAAATTCAATAAAAGTAAATAAAATCGGAGAGCTTATAGGTACATTTAATGTTGTTATATTTTCTCCAGAAGATTTAAAGATAGTTAAAGAATCTCCAGGCATAAGACGAAAGTTTATGGATATGGAGATTAGTCAGTTAAATGTAAAATATTATAATAACTTAGTGAATTATAATAAAATTTTAAGTGAGAGAAATTCAGTATTAAAGTGCGCTAAAATAGACGAATCCATGTTAGATATTTATGATATGCAATTAGCTCAATATGGTGAATACATAATAAAAGCTAGGTTAGAATATTTAAATAGTTTAAATAAATATTCTAAGCAAATTCATAGTGATATAACGTCAGGAAAAGAGGAAATAAACTTTGAGTATATTTCAAATGTAAAAAATTTAGATAATATTAAAGAGTCTTTGCTGAATTTATTAAGAAAAAGTAGAAAAAAGGATATTGAAAAACGAATTACATCAATAGGCCCTCATAAAGATGATTTCAGTATACTTTTAAATGGTGTAGATGCAAAAGCTTTTGGTTCTCAAGGGCAACAAAGAACCTCAGTACTTACTATAAAATTTGCGTCTTTAAAAATAATTAAAGAAGTCGCAGGGGAATATCCTGTCTTATTATTAGATGATGTACTATCAGAGTTGGATTTTAGTAGAAAAAGTTATATTTTAAAATCTATTAATAGCATACAAACTATAATAACTTGTACAGGGATAGAGGATTTAACAAGATATCTAGACGAGCATTCTAAAATATTTATAGTAAAAGATGGAATTGTTAAAGAATAAAAGGAGGAATGTTTGTGTTTTTACATTTAGGTGAAAATATAGTTGTTCCAGTTAAAGACGTAATTGGAATTTTTGATATTGATGTTGCTAGATATAGTGCAGATACAATGCAATTTTTAAGAATGGCGGAGGATGATGGATTTGTTGAAAGAGTAACAGACGAGGAACCAAAATCTTTCGTCATTGCAGAGGTTAATAAAATGAGTAAGATATATTATTCACCAATCTCATCATCAACATTAACAAAACGTACGGATGTTAATTATAATCCTTAAAAAATGATTAATCTTTTTTAGACATAGGATTACATCAAGAAATATGGAGGAAATTTTATGTTAGAAGAAAACAAGATAACTTATGATGAAAATCAAATTCAAGTTCTTGAAGGGCTTGAGGCTGTAAGAAAAAGACCTGGAATGTACATTGGAAGTACTAGTTTAAGAGGTCTTCATCATTTAGTTTATGAAATAGTTGATAATAGTATAGATGAAGCCTTAGCGGGATATTGTAAAAATATAAAGATTTATATCCATAAAGACAATTCAATAACTGTAAAAGATGACGGTAGAGGAATGCCAGTTGGTATTCATCCAAAGATGAAAAAATCAACAGTTGAAGTAATAATGACTGTATTACATGCAGGTGGAAAATTTGGTGGAGGAGGATATAAAGTATCTGGCGGACTACATGGAGTTGGTGCATCAGTTGTTAATGCATTATCAGAAGAATGTGACGTTACTGTAACTAGAGATGGAGAAGTATGGAGACAAACTTATTCAAGAGGAAATGTAACTAGTGAACTTGTAAAAATAGGAACAAATAATGAGAGTGGAACTACAGTTCACTTTAAACCAGATGCCACAATATTCGAGGATACAGTTTATGATTTTGACACGCTTTCTCAAAGGCTTAGAGAACTTGCATTTTTGAATAAAGGTATAAATATAACTTTAGTTGATGAAAGAAATGATGTTAGTGAAAGTTATCACTATGAAGGGGGAATAAAGTCTTTTGTATCTTACCTTAACAGGAATAAAGAGTCTTTACATGAAGAACCTGTTTATGTAGAAGGTATTAAAGATGGAATATCAGTAGAGGTAGCCCTTCAATATCATGATGGATACAATGAAAATATATTTACCTTCGCTAATAACATAGATACTGTTGAGGGTGGAACTCATTTAGTAGGATTTAAAACAGCTTTAACTAGGGTAATAAATGATTATGCTAAAAAGTTTGGTCATTTAAAAGAAAGTGATAAAAATTTATCTGGTGATGATATAAGAGAAGGCTTGACTGCTGTTGTATCAGTGAAAATATCAGAACCACAGTTCGAAGGACAAACTAAAACTAAACTTGGAAATACTGAGGTTAGAGGCGTTGTAGAATCAATAGCTGGAGAAGGGATAGCTATATTTTTAGAGGAAAATCCAGCAGTAGGTAAAATAATAGTTGAAAAAGCTTTATTAGCATCTAGAGCAAGAGATGCTGCAAGAAAAGCTAGAGAACTTACAAGAAAATCTGTTCTTGAAAGAAATTCATTGCCTGGAAAACTTGCAGATTGTTCATCTAAAGATCCAAAAGAATGTGAAATATATATTGTTGAGGGAGATAGTGCAGGTGGATCAGCTAAGCAAGGTAGGGATAGAAGATTCCAAGCAATTTTGCCTTTAAGAGGTAAGATAATGAATGTTGAAAAACAAAGATTAGATAAAATTTTAGGTTCAGATACAATAAGATCTTTGGTAACTGCGATAGGAGCTGGAATAGGACCTGAATTTGATATAGAAAAAATAAGATATAACAGAATTATAATAATGACAGATGCTGATGTTGATGGAGCTCATATAAGAACTCTTTTATTAACATTTTTCTATAGATATATGAGAGAATTGGTTGAAAAGGGGCATGTTTATATAGCACAGCCACCATTGTATAAAATAAGCAAAGGTAAAAAAGAACAATATGCTTATTCAGATAAAGAATCAGAGATTATTTTGGAAGAATTTGGTGGAAAAGATAGTAGCGTTAATATACAAAGATATAAAGGTCTTGGAGAAATGAATGCAACTCAGTTATGGGATACAACAATGGATCCAGAAACTAGAATTTTATTAAGAGCAGATATCGAAGATGCCATTTTAGCAGACGAGGTATTTACTATTCTTATGGGTGATAAAGTAGAGCCTAGAAGAGAATTTATACAAAAAAATGCTAAAAAGGTTAGTAATTTAGATATATAATGCTAAATATGAGGTGAAATACATGAGTTTTAATGAGGGAAAGATTATACCCATTGATATAAACAATGAAATGAAAAAATGCTATATAGATTATGCTATGAGTGTTATAGTTGGAAGAGCTTTACCTGATGTGCGTGATGGATTAAAACCAGTTCATAGAAGAATACTGTATTCTATGCAAGAACTAGGAATCACTCCTGATAAGGGCTATAGAAAATGTGCGAGAATAGTCGGAGAAGTTTTAGGTAAATATCATCCGCATGGAGATACTTCAGTTTACGATGCATTAGTTAGAATGGCCCAAGATTTTTCAATGAGATATATGCTTGTTGATGGTCATGGAAATTTTGGTTCTGTTGATGGAGATAGCGCGGCTGCTATGAGATATACAGAAGCAAAGATGAATAAAATTTCGATTGAAATGCTTAGGGATATAAATAAAAATACCGTAGATTTTGTTCCAAATTTTGATGGAGAAGAGCAAGAACCAAGTGTACTTCCATCTAGATATCCGAACTTACTTGTTAATGGATCTTCTGGTATAGCTGTAGGTATGGCGACTAATATCCCACCACATAACTTAGGGGAAATTATAGATGGAACAGTAATGCTTATTGAAAATCCTGAAGCTACTGTATTAGATTTAATGACTTATATAAAGGGGCCTGATTTTCCAACAGCAGGAACAATAATGGGGCAATCAGGAATTAGAGCTGCTTATGAAACAGGAAGAGGTAGAATTGTAATTAGAGCTAAGGCTGAAATTGAGGAAGAAAACAATAAACATAGAATAATAGTTACAGAATTACCTTATCAAGTTAACAAAGCAAGACTTATAGAAAACATTGCAGATCTTGTTAAGGAAAAAAAGATACCAGGAATATCAGATTTAAGAGATGAGTCAGATAGAGAAGGTATGAGAATAGTTATAGAATTAAGAAGAGATGCTAATCCAAATGTAACGTTAAATCTTTTATATAAGCATACAAAAATGCAAGATACGTTTGGAGTTATAATGCTTGCACTTGTTGATAATCAGCCTCAAGTACTTAATTTAAAAGATATATTAGTTAATTATATAGATTTTCAAAAGAATGTTATAACAAGAAGAAGTATATTTGAATTAAATAAAGCAAAAGATAGAGCTCATATACTAGAAGGGCTTAAAATAGCTTTAGATAACATAGATGAAGTTATACGAATTATAAGAAATTCTGCAACTTCAGAAATAGCTAAAAATATTCTTATAGAAAAATTTGCTTTAAGTGATAAACAATCATCTGCAATATTAGAAATGAAGCTTAGAAGACTTACTGGCTTAGAAAGAGATAAAATTGAAGAAGAGTTAAAGGTTCTTAGTGAATTAATGGAATATTTAACTGGAATATTAGAAGATGAGAATAAGCTTTTAGAAGTTATAAAAGAAGAGCTTTTAGAGATAAAAGAAAAATATGCAGATGTTAGAAGAACTAGAATAGAAAAACAAGAAAATGAAATAGATATAGAAGATTTAATACAAGAAGAAGATGTTGTTATAACTCTTAGTCATGCAGGATATATAAAAAGAATATCTGCTGATGTTTACTCAGCTCAAAAAAGAGGGGGTAAGGGAATTCAAGCTATGACAACCAAAGAAGATGACTTTGTTGAAAATATCTTTATAACGTCAACCCATGCTAATTTATTATTCTTTACTAACAAAGGTAAGGCTTATAAGCTTAAAGCATATGAAATACCTGATGCAGGTAGAACAGCTAAAGGAATGAATTTAATAAATTTATTACCATTAGAAACTGATGAAGTTATTCAAGCAGTGCTTGCTTTAAAAGAGTTAGAACAAGATGGTTATTTATTTATGTGTACAAAACAAGGAATTGTTAAGAAAACATGTTTAAGTGAATTTAAGAATTTAAGAAGAAAAGGTCTAATTGCTCTTAGTTTAAAAGATGGTGATGAACTTTTAAAAGTTAAGGTAACTTATGGTGATGCTGATATTATGATAGTAACTGAAAAAGGTTATTCTATAAGATTTAACGAAAAAGACGTTAGAGCAATGGGTAGAAATGCAGCTGGTGTTAAGGCTATAACTTTAAGAGAGAATGATATAGCGGTTTGTATGGATATAGTTGTAAAGGGTGAGAAGGTTCTTGTAATTAGTGAAAATGGATATGGTAAGAGAACCAATATAGAGGAATATAAGCTTCAAAATAGAGGCGGTATGGGATTAATAACTTATAAATTAACAGAAAAGACTGGAAAAGTTGTAGGAGCTACTATATGTAAGGATGATGATGAAATTATGCTTATAAATAGCAATGGAGTTGCTATAAGGGTTAATGTAGCCGATATATCTATAACAAGTAGAGCAACGATGGGAGTTAAAGTTATGAGAACATTAGAAAACGAGTCAGTTGTTGCAATAGCCAAAATATCTGGTGCAGATAAAGATGTTGAAAATGAAACTACATTAAGTAATAATGAAGTGGCTAGTGAGTAAATAAAAAACCTTGCATTTAGCAAGGTTTTTTATTTTTTTAAAATAGAGTTTTTGAAATTTATATAAATATAATATAAACATAACCAAGTGTATCATATTATAAAAACAATAGAAAAAATGAGGAAAAATAAGAAAATAAAAGTTAATTGAATAAAATACGATATATAAATATTATTAATAAAACAAAAATTATGTTATCATAAGTTTCGTCGCAGAGAGATATAATAATTTATTTAGTAAAAAATAAGTGTATTAGTGAGAATCTTAATGTGATAATATATCGCTTTAATAAAATAAGTTAAACAACGTAAAAATAAAAATAAAAAAAGTTGTTGACAAAGATTAAGTAAAGTGATAAGATAAAGAAGTCGCTTGAGGGCGACAAAGAAAAAAGAAAAACAATGGTCTTTGAAAATTAAACAGATAATTTAAGTAAACCAGCAATCCTTTTATAAGTAATATGAGTAGATTAAACTCAAATAATAACTAAGAAATTAGTATATTTTAATTTGAGAGTTTGATCCTGGCTCAGGATGAACGCTGGCGGCGTGCTTAACACATGCAAGTCGAGCGAGAAAAGTTCTTCGGAGCTTTTCTAGCGGCGGACGGGTGAGTAACACGTGGGCAACCTGCCTCATAGAGGGGAATAGCCTTCCGAAAGGAAGATTAATACCGCATAACATTGTTGAAAGGCATCTTTTAACAATCAAAGGAGCAATCCGCTATGAGATGGGCCCGCGGCGCATTAGCTAGTTGGTGAGGTAACGGCTCACCAAGGCGACGATGCGTAGCCGACCTGAGAGGGTGATCGGCCACATTGGAACTGAGACACGGTCCAGACTCCTACGGGAGGCAGCAGTGGGGAATATTGCACAATGGGGGAAACCCTGATGCAGCAACGCCGCGTGAGTGATGAAGGTCTTCGGATTGTAAAGCTCTGTCTTTAGGGACGATAATGACGGTACCTAAGGAGGAAGCCACGGCTAACTACGTGCCAGCAGCCGCGGTAATACGTAGGTGGCAAGCGTTATCCGGATTTACTGGGCGTAAAGGGAGCGTAGGCGGATATTTAAGTGGGATGTGAAATACCCGAGCTTAACTTGGGAGCTGCATTCCAAACTGGATATCTAGAGTGCAGGAGAGGAGAATGGAATTCCTAGTGTAGCGGTGAAATGCGTAGAGATTAGGAAGAACACCAGTGGCGAAGGCGATTCTCTGGACTGTAACTGACGCTGAGGCTCGAAAGCGTGGGGAGCAAACAGGATTAGATACCCTGGTAGTCCACGCCGTAAACGATGAATACTAGGTGTAGGGGCCCCAAGCCTCTGTGCCGCCGCTAACGCATTAAGTATTCCGCCTGGGGAGTACGGTCGCAAGATTAAAACTCAAAGGAATTGACGGGGACCCGCACAAGCAGCGGAGCATGTGGTTTAATTCGAAGCAACGCGAAGAACCTTACCTAGATTTGACATGTCCTGAATTACCAGTAATGTGGGAAGTTCCTTCGGGAACAGGAACACAGGTGGTGCATGGTTGTCGTCAGCTCGTGTCGTGAGATGTTGGGTTAAGTCCCGCAACGAGCGCAACCCTTATTGTTAGTTGGTACCATTAAGTTGACCACTCTAGCGAGACTGCCCGGGTTAACCGGGAGGAAGGTGGGGATGACGTCAAATCATCATGCCCCTTATGTCTAGGGCTACACACGTGCTACAATGGCAAGTACAAAGAGAAGCAATACTGTGAAGTGGAGCAAAACTCAAAAACTTGTCTCAGTTCGGATTGTAGGCTGAAACTCGCCTACATGAAGCTGGAGTTGCTAGTAATCGCGAATCAGAATGTCGCGGTGAATACGTTCCCGGGTCTTGTACACACCGCCCGTCACACCATGAGAGTTGGCAATACCCGAAGTCCGTAAGCTAACCGTAAGGAGGCAGCGGCCGAAGGTAGGGTCAGCGATTGGGGTGAAGTCGTAACAAGGTAGCCGTAGGAGAACCTGCGGCTGGATCACCTCCTTTCTAAGGAAGAACATCTTAGGAAAACTAAGATGATAATAAAGAATGCTTCTTAAATATCTGTTTAATTTTGAAAGACTAAGTTCTTTCAAAATTATGTTCTTTGAAAATTACACATAAGTATTAATAAATAGAGTAAAGCCAATTAAATTTACTATTCTTTGTAAAATTGATTGCAACTATCTAAAAGATAGAAACAAAGGTCAAGCTACAAAGGGCGTATGGTGAATGCCTTGGCATCAGGAGCCGACGAAGGACGTGATAAGCTGCGATAAGCTTTGGGTAGACGCACATAGTCTGAGATCCAAAGATTTCCGAATGAGGAAACTCACATGGGAAACCCCATGTATCGTTAACTGAATAAATAGGTTAACGAGGGTAAACCTAGGGAACTGAAACATCTAAGTACCTAGAGGAAGAGAAAGAAAAATCGATTTTCTAAGTAGCGGCGAGCGAAAGGGAAAGAGCCCAAACCGGAAACTTGTTTCCGGGGTTGTGGATAGAACATAACGAGAAACTATAACTAATTGAAGAGAGTTGGAAAGCTCTACCGTAGAAGGTAATAGTCCTGTAAATGAAAGTTAGAGTAATCAAGTTCTAATCCAGAGTACCACGAGACACGTGAAACCTTGTGGGAAGCAGGGAGGACCACCTCCCAAGGCTAAATACTACCTGATGACCGATAGTGAAGCAGTACCGTGAGGGAAAGGTGAAAAGAACCCCGGGAGGGGAGTGAAATAGAACCTGAAACCATATGTCTACAACCGATCAAAGCACCTTATGTGTGCGATGATGTGCTTTTTGTAGAACGAGCCAACGAGTTACGATATGTAGCAAGGTTAAGTACTTAAGGTACGGAGCCGAAGGGAAACCAAGTCTTAATAGGGCAACTAGTTGCATGTCGTAGACCCGAAACCGGGTGACCTATCCATGGCCAGGTTGAAGCGAGGGTAAAACCTCGTGGAGGACCGAACCACGTTGCTGTTGAAAAAGCATGGGATGAGCTGTGGATAGCGGAGAAATTCCAATCGAACTCGGAGATAGCTGGTTCTCCTCGAAATAGCTTTAGGGCTAGCGTCGAATATGAGTAATGGAGGTAGAGCACTGAATGGGCTAGGGGGCATAGCGCTTACCGAACCTTATCAAACTCCGAATGCCATATACTATAAGTTCGGCAGTCAGACTACGAATGATAAGATCCGTGGTCAAAAGGGAAACAGCCCAGATCGTCAGCTAAGGTCCCAAAGTGTAAGTTAAGTGGAAAAGGATGTGGGATTTCTAAGACAACTAGGATGTTGGCTTAGAAGCAGCCACTCATTAAAAGAGTGCGTAATAGCTCACTAGTCGAGAGATCCTGCGCCGAAGATGTTCGGGGCTAAAACTTACCACCGAAGCTACGGGCTTGAATTTATTCAAGCGGTAGAGGAGCGTCGTAATCGGGCTGAAGTCATACCGTAAGGAGTGGTGGACTGATTACGAGTGAGAATGTTGGCATTAGTAGCGAGATGTAGGTGAGAATCCTACAGGCCGAATACCTAAGGTTTCCTCAGGAAGGCTCGTCCGCTGAGGGTTAGTCGGGACCTAAGCCGAGGCCGAAAGGCGTAGGTGATGGACAACTGGTTGATATTCCAGTACCACTACCATCGTTATTATCGATGGCGTGACGCAGGAGGATAGTGTGTGCTAGCTATTGGATGCTAGTCTAAGCATTTAGTCAGTTACAATAGGCAAATCCGTTGTAATAATGATGAGATGTTATGGGGAAGGTTCTACGGAACCGAAGTACATGATTCCACGCTGCCAAGAAAAGCGTCTAGAGAGAGAAGTAGTGCCCGTACCGCAAACCGACACAGGTAGGTGAGGAGAGAATCCTAAGGCCGGCGGAAGAATTGCAGTTAAGGAACTCGGCAAATTGATCCCGTAAGTTAGCAATAAGGGATGCCTATGAGAGTAGGCCGCAGAGAATAGGCTCAAGCAACTGTTTAGCAAAAACACAGGTCTCTGCTAAAGCGTAAGCTGATGTATAGGGGCTGACGCCTGCCCGGTGCTGGAAGGTTAAGGGGAACACTTAGCGTAAGCGAAGGTGTGAACTTAAGCCCCAGTAAACGGCGGCCGTAACTATAACGGTCCTAAGGTAGCGAAATTCCTTGTCAGGTAAGTTCTGACCCGCACGAATGGCGTAATGACTTGAGCACTGTCTCAACTGCAAATCCGGCGAAGTTGTAGTACCAGTGAAGATGCTGGTTACCCGCGATTGGACGGAAAGACCCCGTAGAGCTTTACTGTAGCTTAGCATTGAATTTCGGTATTGTCTGTACAGGATAGGTGGGAGACTGAGAGACTAGGGCGTCAGCCTTAGTGGAGTCGACGTTGGGATACCACCCTGATAGTACTGAAGTTCTAACTGGCGGCCATGAATCTGGTCACAGGACATTGTTAGGTGGGCAGTTTGACTGGGGCGGTCGCCTCCTAAAAAGTAACGGAGGCGCCCAAAGGTTCCCTCAGAACGGTCGGAAATCGTTCGAAGAGTGCAAAGGCAGAAGGGAGCCTGACTGCGACACCCACAAGTGGAGCAGGGACGAAAGTCGGGCTTAGTGATCCGGTGGTACCTCGTGGGAGGGCCATCGCTCAACGGATAAAAGCTACCTCGGGGATAACAGGCTGATCTCCCCCAAGAGTCCACATCGACGGGGAGGTTTGGCACCTCGATGTCGGCTCGTCGCATCCTGGGGCTGAAGTAGGTCCCAAGGGTTGGGCTGTTCGCCATTAAAGCGGCACGCGAGCTGGGTTCAGAACGTCGTGAGACAGTTCGGTCCCTATCCGTCGCGGGCGTAGGAAATTTGAGAGGAGCTGTCCTTAGTACGAGAGGACCGGGATGGACTGACCTCTGGTGTACCAGTTGTTCCGCCAGGAGCACAGCTGGGTAGCTAAGTCGGGAAGGGATAAACGCTGAAAGCATCTAAGCGTGAAGCCCACCTCAAGATGAGATTTCCCATAGCATAAGCTAGTAAGACCCCTTGAAGAACACAAGGTTGATAGGTCAGAGGTGCAAGTATGGTAACATATTTAGCTGACTGATACTAATAGGTCGAGGGCTTGACCTAATTAACTTTATGTTAATACTTAGTGTAATTTTGAGAGAATATATCTTTCAGATAAATAACATGATTATCTGGTGATAATGCTCTTTAAGGTAACACCCGTTTCCATTCCGAACACGAAGGTTAAGCTTTTAGAGGCTGATGGTACTGCATGGGAGACTGTGTGGGAGAGTAAGTGGTTGCCAGGTTTACATGGATCTTTAGCTCAGTTGGTTAGAGCAACCGGCTCATAACCGGTAGGTCCGGGGGTTCGAGTCCCTGAAGGTCCACCATATTTGGGGGGTATAGCTCAGTTGGGAGAGCACCTGCCTTGCACGCAGGGGGTCAAGAGTTCGAATCTCTTTACCTCCACCAAAAGAACTACTTTAAGTAGTTCTTTTTTATATAAAAATAATAGTTATATTCAATATTTATTTTAGGAGTTAATAATGATATATAGAATTAAGCAAGCTATATGGGCAATAAGTTCTAATTTTAAAGAAATTGATTATACTTATATTAATAAATATTTAGATAAAAATGAAATTATACTTTTAATAAGTTAAAACGTTCTGAGAAATATCATTGTATAAGGGTTTGTTATGATTGTTTAAGAATAAACTCTGAAAAATAAGTTAAATATAGATGAAGTAGTTTTAGCTAAATTAGCTTATTACATGATATAGGTAAATTGATTATGGATTAAATTTAATTGAAAAATCAATATTGTAATTTTAAACAAGATTACTAAAGGAGCTCTTAAAATTTTTCTAATTTCAAAAGTGTAGATGTATATTACAATCATGGATTAAAAGGGAAAAATATATTACTAAGGAGCAAAAAAAAAATTTATCAAGCAATTTGTATAATGATGAGTTTTTAAATGCAATAGAAAATCATCATAAAAATATTAATGATAAAACTTTAATAATAATATATTATTAAAAATTTTATTGGAAGCTGATAATATTAATTAGTTATTAGTTATGTATAGAAATAAAATATAATTCTTAGTATGAGTTTAATAATTTATATATTATTAGGCTCATTTTTAATTTATTTTATAATTAAATGTTTAAACTTATATAATGCTTTGTTTTAAATTGTAATGCTTTTAATATTATAAAAAAATATTTATGAAAATAAGTGTTAAAAATTATATAATATAAAGTTATAATCAAATTAATTAAGTCTTTTATTGGATAATGTTTCTTTTACACTGTGTATAGTTTTGTTAGTTAATATAATTAATGAGTGAAATAATTT
>NZ_UAUL01000009.1 GCF_900456775.1 Sarcina ventriculi
GTATCGTTAACTGAATAAATAGGTTAACGAGGGTAAACCTAGGGAACTGAAACATCTAAGTACCTAGAGGAAGAGAAAGAAAAATCGATTTTCTAAGTAGCGGCGAGCGAAAGGGAAAGAGCCCAAACCGGAAACTTGTTTCCGGGTTGTGGATAGAACATAACGAGAAACTATAACTAATTGAAGAGAGCTGGAAAGCTCTACCGTAGAAGGTAATAGTCCTGTAAATGAAAGTTAGAGTAATCAAGTTCTAATCCAGAGTACCACGAGACACGTGAAACCTTGTGGGAAGCAGGGAGGACCACCTCCCAAGGCTAAATACTACCTGATGACCGATAGTGAAGCAGTACCGTGAGGGAAAGGTGAAAAGAACCCCGGGAGGGGAGTGAAATAGAACTTGAAACCATATGTTTACAACCGATCAAAGCACCTTATGTGTGCGATGATGTGCTTTTTGTAGAACGAGCCAACGAGTTACGATATGTAGCAAGGTTAAGTACTTAAGGTACGGAGCCGAAGGGAAACCAAGTCTTAATAGGGCAACTAGTTGCATGTCGTAGACCCGAAACCGGGTGACCTATCCATGGCCAGGTTGAAGCGAGGGTAAAACCTCGTGGAGGACCGAACCACGTTGCTGTTGAAAAAGCATGGGATGAGCTGTGGATAGCGGAGAAATTCCAATCGAACTCGGAGATAGCTGGTTCTCCTCGAAATAGCTTTAGGGCTAGCGTCGAATATGAGTAATGGAGGTAGAGCACTGAATGGGCTAGGGGCATAGCGCTTACCGAACCTTATCAAACTCCGAATGCCATATACTATAAGTTCGGCAGTCAGACTACGAATGATAAGATCCGTGGTCAAAAGGGAAACAGCCCAGATCGTCAGCTAAGGTCCCAAAGTGTAAGTTAAGTGGAAAAGGATGTGGGATTTCTAAGACAACTAGGATGTTGGCTTAGAAGCAGCCACTCATTAAAAGAGTGCGTAATAGCTCACTAGTCGAGAGATCCTGCGCCGAAGATGTTCGGGGCTAAAACTTACCACCGAAGCTACGGGCTTGAATTTATTCAAGCGGTAGAGGAGCGTCGTAATCGGGCTGAAGTCATACCGTAAGGAGTGGTGGACTGATTACGAGTGAGAATGTTGGCATTAGTAGCGAGATGTAGGTGAGAATCCTACAGGCCGAATACCTAAGGTTTCCTCAGGAAGGCTCGTCCGCTGAGGGTTAGTCGGGACCTAAGCCGAGGTCGAAAGGCGTAGGTGATGGACAACTGGTTGATATTCCAGTACCACTACCATCGTTATTATCGATGGCGTGACGTAGGAGGATAGTGTGTGCTAGCTATTGGATGCTAGTCTAAGCATTTAGTCAGTTACAATAGGCAAATCCGTTGTAATAATGATGAGATGTTATGGGGAAGGTTCTACGGAACCGAAGTACATGATTCCACGCTGCCAAGAAAAGCGTCTAGAGAGAGAAGTAGTGCCCGTACCGCAAACCGACACAGGTAGGTGAGGAGAGAATCCTAAGGCCGGCGGAAGAATTGCAGTTAAGGAACTCGGCAAATTGATCCCGTAAGTTAGCAATAAGGGATGCCTATGAGAGTAGGCCGCAGAGAATAGGCTCAAGCAACTGTTTAGCAAAAACACAGGTCTCTGCTAAAGCGTAAGCTGATGTATAGGGGCTGACGCCTGCCCGGTGCTGGAAGGTTAAGGGGAACACTTAGCGTAAGCGAAGGTGTGAACTTAAGCCCCAGTAAACGGCGGCCGTAACTATAACGGTCCTAAGGTAGCGAAATTCCTTGTCAGGTAAGTTCTGACCCGCACGAATGGCGTAATGACTTGAGCACTGTCTCAACTGCAAATCCGGCGAAGTTGTAGTACCAGTGAAGATGCTGGTTACCCGCGATTGGACGGAAAGACCCCGTAGAGCTTTACTGTAGCTTAGCATTGAATTTCGGTATTGTCTGTACAGGATAGGTGGGAGACTGAGAGACTAGGGCGTCAGCCTTAGTGGAGTCGACGTTGGGATACCACCCTGATAGTACTGAAGTTCTAACTGGCGGCCATGAATCTGGTCACAGGACATTGTTAGGTGGGCAGTTTGACTGGGGCGGTCGCCTCCTAAAAAGTAACGGAGGCGCCCAAAGGTTCCCTCAGAACGGTCGGAAATCGTTCGAAGAGTGCAAAGGCAGAAGGGAGCCTAACTGCGACACCCACAAGTGGAGCAGGGACGAAAGTCGGGCTTAGTGATCCGGTGGTACCTCGTGGGAGGGCCATCGCTCAACGGATAAAAGCTACCTCGGGGATAACAGGCTGATCTCCCCCAAGAGTCCACATCGACGGGGAGGTTTGGCACCTCGATGTCGGCTCGTCGCATCCTGGGGCTGAAGTAGGTCCCAAGGGTTGGGCTGTTCGCCCATTAAAGCGGCACGCGAGCTGGGTTCAGAACGTCGTGAGACAGTTCGGTCCCTATCCGTCGCGGGCGTAGGAAATTTGAGAGGAGCTGTCCTTAGTACGAGAGGACCGGGATGGACTGACCTCTGGTGTACCAGTTGTTCCGCCAGGAGCACAGCTGGGTAGCTAAGTCGGGAAGGGATAAACGCTGAAAGCATCTAAGCGTGAAGCCCACCTCAAGATGAGATTTCCCATAGCATAAGCTAGTAAGACCCCTTGAAGAACACAAGGTTGATAGGTCAGAGGTGTAAGTATGGTAACATATTTAGCTGACTGATACTAATAGGTCGAGGGCTTGATCTAATTAACTTTATGTTAATACTTAGTGTAATTTTGAAAGAATATATCTTTCAAATACTAATATTCCTCTGTAGCTCAATGGTGGAGCACTCGGCTGTTAACCGATAGGTTGGAGGTTCGAGCCCTCTCGGAGGAGCCAATTTGATATTTAAGCTTATAGTAAAATCTATAAGCTTTTTTTATTATATTATTTATCAATTATCAAGGGAGAATACTTATGAGTAATGTTTATTTTGAGTATGATTTAGTAGTGATAGGCGGTGGCCCAGCTGGAATGGCATGCGCTATATCTGCTGATAATGAAAATATTAAAAATATACTTTTGATTGAAAGAGAAGAATATTTGGGGGGAGAATTAAACCAAACAATTCATTGTGGCTATGGAGAAGATATATTTGGTCATAGTGTAACTGGAAGTGAATATGCTCAATATTTTATAGATAGTATAAAATTTTCTGATATTCAAGTTAAATTAAATACTACAGCACTTAGTGTAAAAAATGGAAATATGATTTATTATGTAAGTCCAAATGAAGGAATGAAAATTATTAAAGCTAAGGTTATAGTATTAGCTACTGGAAGCAGAGAAAAATTTAATTGCAATATTGATATTCCCATTAATAAAATAGCAGGAGTTTATACAATAGGAGCTGCTCAGAGGTTTATAAATGCTCAAGGATATTTACCGGGTAAAAAAATAGTGATATTAGGTTCTGGAGATAAAGAGATTTTAATAGCTAGGCGTTTGCTTGTTGAAGGTGCTGAGGTTATAGCTATTATAGAACCATCAAATAAATTAAATTGTAGAACTGATAAAAGTATAAAAATAATAAAAGATTTTAATCTATGTATAAAATTAAATCATAATATTATAGATATACTTGGTGATGAGAGAATTAGTGGAGTTGTACTTGCAAGTGATGACAAAATTATGGAGTCCATAGAATGTGATTCATTATTAATTTCTTTAAATAGAAGTTCAGAAAGTGAACTTGCTAAAGAATTAAGTTTAGAGATAAATAAAGAAAATGATAGTATATTAGTTAATGAAAAATTTGAAACTAGCAGAAAAAATATACTTGCGTGTGGAAATGCAATTCATTGTGATGAATTATCAAAAAAATGCGTAGAAGAAGGTATGAAGGTTGGGAAAATTGTGAAAGAATATTTAATAAGAAATTAATATAATTAGTACTTATCCCCTATAAATATTAACGCTATTTATAGGGGAAGTTACTGATTAATAAATTTTTTATTTCATTGAACATTAAATAATTTCCATATTTACTTAAATGAATTCCATCGTTAAAATATATATTTTCTTCTTTAATTAAATTGTAAATATCTAAAAAATATATGTTATTTAAAATACATAATTTTTCAAGTTCTTTGTTAAGCAAATTTAAATTATTATTTATTTTAATATAATTTATAGAGTCATCCCAAAGCTTTTGTGCTAATGATTTGAAAGTTTTAGGAGGAGAAAGGATTATAGGGATTATATTATTAAGTAAACAGTCCTTTATCATAATATTTATGTTATCTATGATAGAATTCACGCTCCTATTAGATAGGATATCATTAGTTCCACACATTATAATGCAAATTTGTGGTTTGTTTGTTAAAACATCTTTAAAAAATCGAGATAAAAGGCCTATTGATGTATCACCGTTTATTCCTTTATTTATAAGATTTAGCTTTAAATCTTCTTTTAATAAATGTGTCCAACTTTCCTTTTGGGGGATGCCATATCCAAAGGTTAGTGAATCTCCAATGCACACTATTTTACAAGAATTATTCAAATAAATCATTTATTAGTAACCTCTCTTTAATTATTGGTTAAAGTTAAATTAATATGTAGTAGTTTGCATATAATTTAAATTTCATATTTTTATAATGTTTTTAAAAAGTTTTAGATAAGCATTTTCTACATATCACTGTTTTTCCTTTATTAGCTGTTATAAAATCATTAGATTTTATTGTTTTACCACAAATGGAGCAAGTTTTGTTAGTATCGTTTATAGGCTTAGTAATAGTATTTTTATTTGTATTTTTTGAAGAAGTTATTTTTTTATTAGATGAATAAATAGTTTTAGGTTTTATAGTAGAGTTTTTTACTATTTTATAATCTATAGAATATTCGCTTTCACCAAAAAGCTCCAATTCAAATCTAGGATTTTCTTTATCATAAAATTCTTCTATAATTATTCGTCTAATTTGAACATCATTTACTATTAATCCGCTTTTTTCAATACCGTCGAAAATACTTTTTGTTATATTATTTGTGTCTGGATGGCGTTTTTCACTTTTGTAATAAACTTTTAAAATAGCAATTAATGCTTCATCTAATACTATGTTTGGATTTTGTATTCTAGCTTCGTAAGATATTTGTTCTTCATAATTGGCATATCTATCATGATATTTCCCAGAATTATTAGGAAGGATAGCACGCCCTTTAGAATTAAACATTTTAAAATTTGATTTGGAAATAGGAGAGCCTTTAATTATAACTCTTGCGTAACAACTCATAATTTCTCCTTTATATAAAAATTTATAATAATTATAACATATTATTTAAGCCTATACTTTATTGAATGTATAAACACTATGAAGTATAATACAAATTACATAATAAATATAGTTTACGAGGTATAAAAAATGGAAAATAAAATAATTTTAGCTATTGAAAGCAGTTGTGATGAAACATCAGCAGCTGTAGTAGTTAATGGTAGAGATGTTTTGTCTAACATTATAGCATCTCAAATAGATACACATAAAAAATTTGGAGGAGTAGTTCCAGAGGTTGCATCTAGAATGCATATAGAAGTTATAAATTCAGTAGTTAGTGAGGCTTTGAAAGTGGCTAATAAAACTTTAGATGATATAGATGCTATTGCAGTAACTTATGGGCCAGGTCTTGTTGGGGCGTTATTAGTTGGTCTTCAGTATGCTAAGGGGCTTGCTTATTCTTTAAAAAAACCTTTGATTGGGGTAAATCATATTGAAGGACATATAAGTGCAAATTTTATAGAACATAAGGATTTAAAACCGCCTTTTGTATGTTTAGTAGTCTCAGGAGGACATACTTTTATAGTTCATGTAAAAGATTATGGAAATTATGGGATTATAGGAGAGACTAGGGATGATGCAGCAGGAGAAGCGTATGATAAGGTTGCAAGATCTTTAGGACTAGGATATCCTGGGGGACCTAAAATAGATAAATTATCGAAAGAAGGAAATGAAGATGCTATTAAATTTCCAAGAGCAAATTTTCATGATAATACTTTAGATTTTTCCTTTAGCGGGGTAAAATCTGCTGTACTTAACTATCTAAATAAAATGGAGATGAAAAATGAAAAAATAAATAAAGCAGATGTAGCAGCTAGTTTTCAAAAAGCTGTTGTTGGTGTTTTAACTGATAATGTAATAAAAACGTGTAAAATAAAGAAAATAGATAAAATAGCTATTGCAGGAGGTGTTGCATCAAATTCTGCTTTAAGAGAAAGTTTAATTAAAGAGGGAAAAAAGAGAAATATAAATGTTCTTTTTCCAAGTCCTATTTTGTGCACGGATAATGCAGCTATGATAGGAAGTGCTGCTTATTTTGAATTTTTAAGGGGTAATGTAGCTAGTATGGATTTAAATGCTAAACCTAATTTGAGATTGGGGGAAAGATAATAGGGTTATTTTATATTGTATAAAAATAAATGGAATAAAATAATAAATATGACATAAAAATGTCATAAATTACTGATAATATATAATTAAAGAAAAGAGTTAGTGTAAGGAGTTTAATTAGTGTTTTAGGAGGATTATATTATGAGTAAATTCCACAATAATAATGAAAATAATTGTTTAGATAAAAATAGAAAATTTAAAAAATCAATTTCTTTTATTGCTGGTGGTTTAGTATGTGCTATGTTAGGTGGAGTAACTGGAGGATATGGAGTTTACTATATGGTTAAATCTGATACTGAAATAAGTGATGGATCTAATAAAAGTAGCGTATATGGTTCAGGAACAAATTCAACTACTACTAATACATCAAAGGAGTTTACAAGTTCAAGTGGTTCTTTAACGATTGCAGAGGTTGTAAAGATGGTTGCACCTGCTGTAGTTGGTGTTGATGCTACAATAAACTCAACATCTGGGACTTCTAACAGCTTAGGATCAGGTTTTATAATAAGTGAAGAGGGTCTTGTTGTGACTAATTATCATGTTATAGAAGGGGCAACAAGTGTTAATGTAGTGTTAAGTACTGGAAAGGAAGTAAGTGCAGAGGTTGTAAACTACGATTCTACTGAAGATTTAGCAGTACTTAAAGTAACAGATGATATAGAAATGCCAGGTGTTGCGAATCTTGGAGATTCTTCATCAGTTGAAACTGGGGAAGAGGTAATTGCTATTGGAAATCCTCTTGGAAAAGAATTTAGTGAAACTGTAACTAGTGGTATAGTAAGTTCTGCAAATAGAACGATAACAAAGAATGATTCAAGTACAGTTGAATATATTCAAACAGATGCGGCTATAAACTCAGGAAATAGTGGAGGCCCACTTATAAATTCACAAGGTCAAGTTATAGGTATAAATACAGCAAAAGAGGTAGGGGAAGGCATAGAAGGTATAGGTTTTTCAATTCCTATAAATGTTCTTACAGAAAAATTGGAGGATTTATCTAAACCAATGCTTTTATTAGGTATAACCGGAAGAACTATAGATGAAACTACAGCTAAGTTTAGAAATTTGCCAAAAGGAGTTTATGTAGTTACAGTATCAGAATATAGTGCAGCTGAAAAGGCAGGGCTACAAAGTGGTGATGTAATAACAAAATTTGGAGGAAATAAAATAACAAGTATAGATGAATTAAATACGTATAAACAAAATTATAGTAGTGGTGATACTGTAAGCATGACTGTATCAAGAAATGGAAAAAATATTACATTAAATGTGGTGTTAGAAGCTAGTGCCAATTTAAATTAATGAAGAATATAAAATAGATTATTAAATAAAATTAAAGCCATATTAAATTTATATTAATATGGCTTTAATTTTATTTATCTTTTTTACCTAATTTATAAAATGTTTTATAAGAATTTAAGGTTTTTTTAGCTGTTTTTTCCCAAGTGAAATTTTTACTGTTTTCAAAGCCTTCGTTTCCTAATGCATGTCTTAATTTATCATTATTTAAAAGCGTAACTAGTCTATTTTCTAAATCGTGTTTATTATTTGGTTCTATTAAAACATAAGGGTTTTTAACCACTTCAGGGATAGATGTTATATTGGTGCTTATTATTGGTGTTTTACAACTCATGGCCTCTAAGGGAGGAAGTCCAAAGCCTTCATAAAGTGATGGATAAACAAATAGTTCTGAAGCGTTATATAATACTGGTAAGAAACTATCTTCTACAAAGCCAATAAATTTAATATGGTTTCTTCCTTCTAAATTGTTTGAGTATTCTTTTAACTTTAGTCCTTCATCTTTTAAAGAACCTGCTATAACTAAATCAAATTCTCCGTTTAATGATGAAAAGATATTGTTAAATACATCTATTAAAAGTTTAACATTTTTTCTTAGACTAAAACCACCAAGATATAGTACAAATGGGTTGTTTATATTAAATTTAGCTACCATTTCTTGTTTGCATTTTCTTTTATCTAGGGGTTTAAAATTTTTGTTTGCGGCAAGTGGTGTTACGATTATTCTTTCACTTGGAAATGAAGGGAAAAATTTTAATATATCTTTTTTGGAGTATTCTGACACAGTAAGTATACCATCTGCATTATTTATTATAGCAGGCATATCTTTTAGAAAGTTTTTTAGATAGTTTTTTCCTACTGTTTCTGGAAGAACATATGGAATTAAATCATGAATAGTTACGATTTTTAAAAAATCTCCTTTTTCATTTAGTCCTATTCCATTTTGAGGGACATGGTATAAATCAATAGATTCTTTATTTGCATAAAGTGGAATATAATAATCTTCAAAAAAGTGTTGATGTTTTTTTGAAGACATAATAATTTTTGTATTATCTTTATTAAAAGCTTCTTCTTTTCCTCCAGAGCAAAATAAGTGAAACTTATCATTAGAATTATTTATATTAATCATAGATTCTATTAGATTAAAGGTATATGTACCAATACCAGTACCATTATACCAAGATGCACCTCTAGCATCTAAGAGTATTTTCATAAGGTAAACATCTCCAAAAATATTCATATAATAAATAATATTATAAAAAGATGTTAGATGTGAATATAAGTAATATAAAAAAATATATAATATAATGAATCAATATTTAAGGATAGTATATGGATTATGTTTATATTAAAAACTTAGTTGAGGAAAAATATAGTATTAATGTACAAAGTGTAGAAAAGATAAAAAATGTTTATAAAATAATAGATAATAGTAATTCTAAATTTTGTTTAAAGGTAATAGGATATGAATATCCTCATTTTTATTTTATAATTTCAGCAATGGAACATTTAAAAAATAATAATTATAAGAATATATTAGAAATAATAAATACTACTGATAATAAAAATTATATTAAAATTAAGGATAAATTTGCTTATTTAACTAAATGGATAGATTCTAGAGAATTAAATTATGATAACCCTGTGGATTTAGAGCTGGCAACGATAAATTTAGCCAAGCTTCATAGGGGGAGTGAAGGGTTTTCAATAAATTCAAAGATGAAGCCGAGAATTTATTGGGGGAATTGGATAAAAAATTTTCAAACTAGAGGAAATGAAATATTAGATTTTAAAAAAAGAATATATCAAAAGTCATATAAATCAGAATTTGATTTATTATATTTAGATATTATAATTGAACAATTAGAAAGTGTTGAAAATTGTATAATAAACTTAAAAAAAAGTGGATATATGAGTCTTATGTCTAGGCAAGTTATGAGGAGAGGATTTTGTCATCATGATTATGCGCATCATAATGTTTTATTAGACAGTAATAATGAAATAAGAATAATTGATTTTGACTATTGTATATTGGATACTTACCTTCATGATTTAGGAAGTCTTTGTATAAGAGTTATGAAAGATGGCAAGTGGGATATTAATAAATTTAAAAAAATAATTAATGATTACTCAATGGTTAAAAGTATTACGGATGAAGAAATTAAAATTTTAAAATATTTTATTATGTTTCCACAAGCTTATTGGCAGTTAGGTATTCAATATTATTGGGAACAACAGCCATGGAAAGAAGAGGTGTTTATAAATAAGTTATTAAAGTATATAAACGATATAGAGATGAGGAAAGAATTTATTGAACAATTATAGAGTATAATTGGGGTGATTGTATGAATATGAGTAATGAATTAGTGAAATTTTTAAATGATAGTGGGATATTCATTGCTGAAAAGAGAAAAAAACAAAATAATAATAGTTTTGATAATGATATAGATAATTTAATTCAAATACAAAAAATATTATTAAATTACGATAAGCCATACAGTTTAGGTATTCCTAATGTTATATGGAAGGATATAGAAACATTTAAAGTGTGGAATAGAAGGGGAAGACGGCTTATTAAAAATTATAATTTTAATGAACTTGAAAATGTGGTGAGAAAAGCTGAAATTGCAATAGATACAATATATCAAAGTTCATATTTAAATCTTATACATAGATCAATGAGAAATAATGAAATATGTGTAGGAAAAGTATCTTCAAATAATATTTGGAAAGATGGAAACATAAATATATTTGATTTAAGTAAAATGGCATTTAATTTAATAGAGCATGATTGTTATAAGTATCTTTTTAAGTATAGAAAAAGAAAGAATTCTTTAGATTGTAACAAGATAATAAATTCTTTTATAAAGAGCCACAATTTAGATAATGATAGTAAGATATATATAGAAAATTTGTTGTCATACCCTTATGATTCAATGAAAATTATACAAAAGAAATATTTAATGCAAAGGTTAGATAAAGAAGAAATTTTTAAGAAATCAGAATTTTTGACGAATTTATATAACAATGATTTGATTTAGGGGTGGATTATTATGGGGAAGGTAAGGTATAGCGATGAAAAATATTTGTGTGGATATGATTTGTCAGTAGATTTTTTTGAAAGTTTAGGGTTGGATGTTATTGATTTGTGGCCTAATAGAAATATTTATGTTTTGGATACTAAGCAAGGGAAAAAAATTTTAAAAATGATAGAGTATCCAATTGCTAGACTTGATTTTATTTGTAGGAGTATAGATTATATAAAAAAGGATTATCCATATATCTTAAATATAAATACTCTTCCAAATGGTGATAAGTATATTAATTGGAAGAATAAAACGTATATATTGATGGACTTAATAGAAGGTGTGGAATGTGATGTTGCAAATCCCATAGAATTAGAAAGAACAGCAAAGGCAATAGCATTAATGCATAAAGCATCAGATGGATTTTTAACAACTTTATCGAATAAAGAGATAATGAACAATTTAGGAAATTACTATTTAGAGAAAAAATTTGATGAAGATAAAAGGGCGTTACTAAAATTTAAAGAAGATGTTTTAAGTTTTAAATATAAGAATGAATTTGATGAAATATTTATAAATAACGTTGATAGAAATATTAAGAAGATAGATTTTTGTATCGATTTATTAAAAAATAGCAAATATTACTCTCTTTGGAATAACAATAATTATATAGTTGCTTCCCATAATGATTTAGCTTATCATAATATAATAATTAGGGATAATAAAGTATATTTTATAGATTTTGATTATTTAAAAATAGATATTAGAGCAAAAGATATAAGTGATTTTATAATTAAAACCATAAAAAGATTTGGATTTAGTGTAGAGATGTGTGATTCTATAATTTGTAATTATGATAAAGTAAGTAGATTAACTAAAGAAGAATTAGAAATTATGTATATATATATGATGTATCCATCTGACTTTACTATTTTATCTATAGAATATTATAAAAAACTTAAAGAATGGAGTTATGAATCATATCTTTATAAGTTTAAAAATAAGTTGAGCTATGAAAAAGAAAAAAAAGAAACTTTAGAATATTATAAAAACAATTATTTATAATAAAAAAATAAGCACATGTTTATTTGAGTTAATCATGTGCTTTTTATATTTTTTATAGTGATAATAAAGTATTTTCATAGGCATCAAGGGTATTATAAGCAGTTTTTTTCCAACTAAATTTACTAGAATGAATAAGTCCTCTATATATAAGAGAAGATGCTAAATCTTTATCATTGAAAATATTAAGTATAGCAGAGGAAATATCATCTATATTAGATGGATTTATTAAAATAGAAGCATCTCCACAAACTTCAGGAACAGATGTTAAAGATGATGAGATAACAGGAGTTGCACAAGCCATAGCTTCAAGAACTGGGAGTCCAAATCCTTCGTAAAATGATGGGTATACAAGCATTGATGAAGCATTATAAAAGTAAGGCATATCATCTGTTTTTATAAATCCTGGGAAAATCACAGAAGATTCTAATTTGAGTTCAATAGTACGTTTTTTATATGTCTCATAGGAAAATCCATGTCGTCCTACGATAACCAACTTTAAATTTTTTTTTGTTTTATTTTTTACGATATTAAAAGCTTCGATTAATCCTAAAATGTTTTTTCTAGGACTAAAGCCTCCAACATATAGTATAAAATCAGTATCAATTGAATATCTTTTTTTTAGGATTTTTTTACAATAATGTTTATCTAAAGGTTTATACATTTCTTCGGCAGCTAATTGTGTAACATAAACTTTTTCTTCTGGATAATTAAAATATTCACAGATATCTTTTTTTGAAAATTCCGATACTGTTATGATGCTACTAGTTGTATTTAAAATTGTAGGCAGTTGTTCGTTAAAAACTTTTAAAAATACAGGACTAACAGTTTCAGGCATTTTTAATGGGATTATATCGTGTAATGTTATTATTGAAGGACAGGAAATATTTTCGCACATTCCTATACCATTTTGTGGTATATGGTATATATCATATTTATTTTTTTCTAAAATATTAGGTGTTTTTATATATTCCCAAAAATTATTATTAGGATTTCCTGATGAATTTGTAAGGGAAAAATTATTTTTTAAATTTAAATCTAAATTGGAATCTTTAGGAGTTAATATTGTATACTTATTCAAAAAATCTATTTGATTAAAATTGTTTATTAATTGATAAGTATAGTTTCCAATACCAGTACCTCTATATAAAGTAGCTGCTCTGCCATCTATACTAATATTCATAAATTAATCCTTCCTTCATGGATATAATTTTATTATATTAGAATTTATTATAAAATGTTAATAAAAATATATAGCTCATCATATAAATATATAGGGGGTGAGTAATATGATGAGAGAATTTGAAATTGAAAGACAATTTAATATAAAAATAGAAACAATGAAACCTAATAAAGGGGTATATTATTTAAATACCGATAAGGGTGAGAGATGTTTAAAGAAGATAAATTTTGGTATACAAAAATTAGAATTTGTATGTGGAGCCAAAGAGCATCTAATTAATAATGGTTTTAAAAGTGTTGATAGATATTTTATGAATTTAGATAATGAGCCATATGCAATGGTTAATGAAGATTTGTATACATTGTCTGAATGGATTGAGGGACGTGAATGTGACTTTACATCAATAGATGATATAAGCTTAGCATCGGCTAAATTAGCAGAACTTCATGAGTGCAGTAAGGGGTATGATCCACCAGAGAATTCAAAGCTTAAAAGCGATTTAGGAAGATGGGTAAGTCTTATGGAAAAAAGAATTAAAGCCCTAGATAAAATGAGAGATATGGCTAGAAAAAAACATAATAAACAACAATATGATTTAGACTATTTAAGTAATGTTGAATTTTATAAAAAATTAGGGGAAAGGGCTTTAAATGTTTTAAAAACTTCTGATTATTTAAATTTATGTGAGGAAGCAGAAGTAAATAAAATATTTTGTCATCACGATTATACTTATCATAATATTATTATAGGCAAAGAAAATAATGTGAATATAATAGATTTTGATTATTGCAAGAGAGAAGTTAGGGTTTATGATTTGGCTAATTTTATAACCAAAGTATCTAAAAAAGTGGATTGGGATATAAAATATGCTAATAAAATAATAGAAGAATATAACAAGGTTTCAAAACTTAAAGAAAATGAATATAGGGTATTGTTTGCTTATTTATTATTTCCACAAAGATTTTGGAGATTAGCTAATAGATATTATTATAATGAGGTTACATGGGGACAAAATACTTTTACTAAAAAAATAAATAATATGATAAACGAACAAGATAAATATATTAAGTTTATAGATGAATTTAAGAAAATTTATAATCAAAATGAGTAATAAGAACGCCTAAAATAGGCGCTCTTATTACTTCAATGTAACATGTTAATAAAAAATACATAAAATAATAAGATAAAATAGATATTATTTAGGTGATTTTATGGAGATTGGAGAATATGTTGTAAGAAAATCTTATGGTAGAGATATAACGTTTAAAATAATAGATATAAAGGAAAAAAAAAATAAAAAAATTTATATATTAAAAGGTATAAACTTTAGAATAATAGCCGACTCTTTAGAAGATGATTTAGAGAATGTTGGAGATGATTTTGCAGGGGATAAAGATAGGATATTTAACTCAAGAGTTAATGAAAGTATTAGACGAGCTATGGTTTTAAGAGGAAGAGGTGTAAAGCCAAGTCAAAAATCTCAAAAGATTAGTAAAAACGACCATCTTGTTTTTGGTAGACCAGGGAAAATACTTCATGTTGATGGAGATTCAAGTTATTTGGAAACTTGCCTTAAGGTGTATAAGCAATTAAAGTTAGATGCTACAGGAGTTGCTATTTCGGAATATGAACAACCAAGAAAAATTTTAGATTATGTAAAAGAATGCAAACCAGATATAGTTGTGTTAACTGGTCATGATGGGGTGATAAAAGGGACAACTAATTATTTAGACTTAAATAATTATAGAAATTCTAAATATTTCATAGAAGCTGTAAATGTTCTTAGAAATTATAATGCTAGTTATGATGAATTAGTTATATTTGCTGGTGCATGTCAATCTTGCTATGAAGCTATATTAGATGCTGGTGCTAATTTTGCAAGTTCACCAAATAGAGTCTTGATTCATTGTTTAGACCCTGTTTTTGTATGTGAAAAAATAGCATATACAAGAATAAATGAAGTAGTGTCTACAATAGATGTTATAGAAAATACTATTACAGGAATTAAGGGAATTGGTGGTTTACAGACTAGAGGAAAATATAGAGAAGGGTATCCTAAATCCCCTTATATAAATTAAGTACAAATAGAATAATTTTAGGAATTTTGACTGATAATAAAACTAGATGTTTAAGTAAGCAAAAATCATTAAAAACATCATTCTCAAAAATAAAATGAAGGAAGGTGTTAAAAGATGAAAATAAATACTACATTGCAGACAATAAAACAAGATTTAGAGGAACATGTAGGACAGAAAGTTTTATTAAAAGCCAATAATGGGAGAAAAAAAATATCAATACAAGAAGGAGTTTTAGAAGGCGTGTATGCGAGCATCTTTGTTGTAAGGGTAGAAAATGATTTTCCAAGAACTTTAACCTATAATTATTCAGATATTTTAACCAATACTGTGCAATTAAATTTTTCTTGAAAAGAGCGTTAGCTCTTTTTTATATGCAAAAAAAAGAAAGATGGTGGGTTTCCATCTTTCAACTATGGTATAAAAGGGTATTGAGAATTTATGAGAGGTTATATGGTCAATAACCTACTTTATAATACGACATTTTTAGAGATATGTCAACAATAATAGTGAAAAAAATATAATTTTTTTTTTATTTTTTTAATGAATAGAAGTTATAGACTTTAAATAACACTATAATATCATGAAACATGTAAATAAAATTAAAAAATTATATAAATAGGAATAAAATTTTATTTGTGGATATATATTATATTAAATATAATAATGGGGGGTAGTTCATGGTTAATTTAGATATTATAAAAGAAAATATACAACTTGAAAAATTAGTTGGAGAAGAATCTGTAAGCATACCAGTTAAAGAAGAGTACTTAATTCCAGATACACATCCTGATGTATACAAAATATTATCTTTAGATGTAGATACATCTATAATAAATAAAGAGGTACAGACAGATAAGGTCGTAGTTGAAACTTTATTAAAGTTTAATGTAATTTATTTAGCAAAGGAAGAAGGAGAGTTTGTAATAACTAGTCATGTTTATGAAAAAAATATATCTAATCAAATAGATATACAAGGCGCAGAACATAAAATGGTATGCTATGCTAAATGTGAATTGGAACATATTAATTCAAATATAATAAATGAGAGAAAAATAAATATTGAAGCTTATTTTACTATAAAATCTAGGGTTTATGAGAGAGAGAATGTTGAGTTTATTAAAGATGTAAATTCAAATGGAGATGTACAACTTCAGAAAAAACCAGATAGAATAGAAAAAATAGTGGCTAATAAAAATTTCAATATTGAAGCTAAATCCAAAATAAAAGTTGGGATTGATAAACCACAAATAGATAAGATAATAAGCCATAGTTTTTTGATTCATAAAAAAGATATAAAGATATTAGAAGATAAGGTACAAGCATCTTGTTATATAAAAATGAATATTGTGTATAAGTCTAATGATGGGAAAGAGTTATACGTTTTAGAAGATGATATTCCTGTAACGAAAGAAGAAGAAGTTATTGGTGTTGGGTTAGGTATGATTTCGGATTATGATATAGAATTGCACAATTTTAATATAAATGTTGAAGAAGATGAAACTAATGAGAAAAAAGTTGTGGATTTTGATGCAGTAGTAAACGTTGATACTAAAATTATTAAGATAGAGGATATAGAAATATTAGATGATATATACTCACCTACAAGTACAATAACTGTTAATAAAGATGCGTTTAATATATGTATGACTAGAGCAGAAGGTTCGACAGAAATCATTGTTAAGGATAATATATCATTAGAAAATGATGATAATATAGCACAAATTATAAGTAGTATAGGTAAGGTAATAAGTGTAAATAGTAAAATAGATAATAATAAAGTTATTGTAGATGGTGTTTTAAAGGTTGACAGTATATATGCTTGTTCAGACGAAAATAAGTATTTAAATACGGTGTCTGGAGATTTGCCTTTTGAGTGTTCAATAGATATACAAAATATAAATGATGGAATGGAAGAAAATATATATGTGAATTTAGAAAATATACAAAGCACAGTTGAAGCAAATACAGTTGCTGTTAAAGCAGTTATATATATATTGGCTAAAGTTAAAGAAAAAACTGTAAAGCAATATATTAAAGATATAGAACAAAAGGATGAAGTTAAAGAAAAAAATGCATCAATAAGCATATATGTAGTACAAAAAAACGATACTATTTGGAATTTAGCTAAAAAATATAATACGACTATGGAAGATATAATAAAAATAAATAACATAGAAAATCCTGATATTATTTATCCAGGAGAAAAATTAATTATTCCAGGAAGAGCAGTAATTTAAATAAGTAGCCATTTTAAAAAGAGATAGATTCAGTTTTAAAATGGCTACTTAAAATAATAATTCCTTTTATATATAAAAATGAAAATTATGGTTTATATGATATAATATTAATAATAAAATTTCCCAAACTATTTAATAATTTTCATTGAAATATTAGCTAATAAGATAATATAATCTTATTAATTACTAAAGAGAGGAAGATAAAATGAGGAAGAAAGCCTATGCAAAAATAAATATATCATTAGATGTAATAGGAAAAAGGGATGATGGATATCATTTGTTAGAAATGATTATGCAGACTATAGATTTATATGATGAGATAGAGATTATAAAAAATTATGATAAATCTATAAAAATACATTGCAATAAGCAATATGTGCCTTGTGACGAAAGAAATTTAGCATATAAAGCAGCAAAATTATTTAAAGATAAGTATAAGATAAAAGATGGAGTTATTATCAAAATAAAAAAAAATATACCAGTAGCAGCGGGACTTGCAGGAGGTAGTACAGACGCAGCAACTGTTTTATGTATAATGAATAAAATGTTTAATGTTGATGCAACGTATAAAGAGTTAACTGATTTAGCTCTTAAAATAGGTGCTGATGTTCCTTATTGTATAAATGGTGGGACAGCTCTTTGCGAAGGTATTGGTGAAAAGATAACATATTTAGATAAATTTGAAAATAAGATATTAGTTGTTATTAAGCCTAATTTTGGGGTTCCAACTAAAGAGGTTTATGGTAGTTTGGATATAAATAAGATATATAAGCATGTAAAAACGAATCAATTAATAGAATGCATTAAAAAAGATGACATTTATGGTGTATGCAACAATATGAAGAATGTTTTAGAAAATGTTACATTAGGGAAACATAAGATATTAAAAGAAATAAAAGAAGATTTAAATAAAAATTCAGCTATAGGGGCTATGATGAGTGGTAGTGGTCCTACTATATTTGGTTTTTTTGAAGATATGTTAACAGCGCAAAACGCATATGAAAGTATTAAAAATAAGTATAAATTTAAAGATATTTTTATAACTCGCACAATAAATAGATAATAAGATGAATAAAATAAGCATCTCTTGATAATAATTTAAATATTAGGGGGTGTTTTTTTATGAAAAAACTAGTTATATATATATCAGTATTGGTAATATTAATATGTTCTTTATGTGGACATGCTTATATAGATAATGTTAAAAATAATGACTTAATAGATTCAATAAGTAACAAAATAATAAGGTTTCATGTTCTTGCAAATAGTAATTCTAATGAAGATCAGCAACTTAAAATAAAGGTTAAGGATAAAATAATAGAATACATATTTCCAAAGCTTGAAAATTCTAATAGTTTAGAAGAATCACGAGAAATATTAGCTAATAATGAAGATGAAATTATAAAAATTGCCAATGAATGCATAAATGAAAATGGTTATAATTACTCTGTTAAGGTAGAATTTAAAAGAGAGAATTTCCCAGAAAAAGTTTATGGGAATATAAGTCTTCCTCAAGGGGAATATGAAGCGTTTAGAGTTTTAATAGGAGAAGCATCTGGAGAGAATTGGTGGTGTGTTATGTTTCCACCTATATGTTTTGTAGATGTTACGAAGGGACAAGTTAGTTATGATGAAACCGAGGAGTCTATGAAAGAGGTTCTAACAGATGAAGAATTTGAAAAAATAAGAAATGATGTAATAGTTGATGAAACTAAAAATGTGAAATTTAGTTTAAAAATATTTGACTTATTTAAATAGAAATTTTAAACTACAACTAGATAAAATTTTATTTTGTTAAAAAATATAAGATAAATAAATAAAGTAAAATTGAGGTGTGATAATTATTTATGAAAAAAGAAGCTTTAATAACTATTACTAGTTATCAGATGGATGATGTGGATAACAAGGTTGAACTCATTACATTCGGTAGTTTTAGTAAAGAAGAGGATATATATAAAATTGTCTACAAAGAAACTGAGGAAACAGGACTTGGAGAAACTGAAACTGTTTTAAAGATAGAAAAGGATATATTAACTTTAAAAAGAAGTGGCGCTGTTTCAACAGTTATGGAATTTAAAAAAGATAATAATTCAATAATTTTATATGAAACTCCATATGGAATTCTAGAGTTTAAGACAGTAACGAAAGATTTAAAAGTAAATGTTAATGATTTTGGTGGAGATGTATATGTAAATTATTCATTAATAGCAGATGGACAAGCACCACTAAAAACAGAATTAAAATTAAATATAAAGATGAAAGATGATTAAATGATAAAGCCCACTATAAAAATAGTGGGTAAAAAAATTATAAAAAAATATAACAAACTACTAGACATAGTTATATAGTTTGTGCTAAAATCGTATCTATGTTGTTTAATATATTATACTCCCATTTTAAATGGAGTTAATTTTAATTATAATGTTTAAAATATAAGTTGTCAATATCTTTTATTAAATTTAGGAGGAAAAGTCACATGAAAAAGACTAAATACGTATTTGTAACTGGCGGTGTTGTATCATCACTTGGAAAAGGAATAACAGCAGCATCTTTAGGAAGATTGTTAAAGAACAGAGGATTTAAAGTAAGTATACAAAAATTTGACCCATACTTAAATGTTGACCCAGGAACTATGAGCCCATATCAACATGGAGAGGTTTTTGTAACTGATGATGGGGCAGAAACAGATTTAGATTTAGGGCATTACGAAAGATTTATTGATGAAAACTTAACTAAAAATTCAAATGTTACTGCTGGTAAAGTTTATTGGTCAGTAATATCAAAAGAAAGAAGAGGAGAATACCTAGGGGGAACAATACAAGTTATACCACATATAACTAACGCTATAAAAGAAAGAGTTTATAGAGTTGGGAAAGAGAGAGATGTAGATGTTGTTATAACAGAAATCGGTGGAACAGTTGGAGATATAGAATCTCAACCATTTTTAGAGGCTATAAGACAAATAAAATATGAAGTAGGAATAGAAAATGTTTGTTTCATTCATGTAACTTTAATTCCATTCTTAGGAAAAGCAGGAGAGTTAAAAACTAAACCTACACAACATTCAGTAAAAGAATTAAGAAGTATAGGTATACAACCAGATATAATAGTATGTAGATCTGAAAAAGAAGTTCCACAAGATGTTAAAAATAAAATAGGATTATTCTGCAATGTAGATGGAAATTCTGTAATACAAAATTTAGATGCAGAGCATTTATATGCTGTACCATTAATGCTTCATAAAGAAGGTTTAGATAGACTTGTTTGTGAAAAATTGCAACTTGCGTTTAGAGATATAGATAATAGTGAATGGATTGATATGGTACATAGAATAACTCACTTATCTCATAACACTAAAATAGCATTAGTTGGAAAATATGTAGAACTACATGATGCGTATATATCAGTAGTTGAGGCTTTAAATCATGGTGGGTTATTTAATGATACAAATGTAGAGATAAAATGGATAAATTCAGAAGATTTAAGCATTGAAAATTCTGATGAACTTTTAGGAGATGTAGATGGAATTTTAGTTCCAGGTGGCTTTGGTGATAGAGGAATAGAAGGAAAAATAGAAGCTATAAGATGGGCAAGAGAAAATAAAAAACCATTCCTTGGAATATGTTTAGGAATGCAATGTGCAGTTATAGAATTTGCTAGAAATGTTTGCGGATTTGAAGATGCGAATTCATCTGAATTAAATCCTGAAACAATGCATCCAGTTATAGATTTAATGCCTGAACAAAAAGATGTAGAAGATTTAGGTGGAACAATGAGACTTGGTCTTTATCCATGTAAAGTTAAAGAAGAAACTTTAATAAAAGATGCATATAATTCTAATTTAATTTATGAAAGACATAGACATAGATATGAGTTCAATAATGAATATAGAGCTAAATTAGAAGAATCTGGTTTAATATTATCAGGAACTTCACCTGATGAGAGATTAGTTGAATGTGTTGAAATAAAAGATCATCCATGGTTTGTAGGAGTTCAATATCATCCAGAATTGAAATCAAGACCAAATAATCCTCATCCATTATTTAAAAAATTTGTTGGAGCGGCTCTTAATAACAAATAATTAATGAAAAAGATGCGGAAATTTTTTCATTCTGCATCTTTTTTTTATTTTAACATTGAATTTAAATAATTTTATATATAATATAAGATATAGGGATTATTTATATAAAGATATGAAAATAATAAAAATATCCCTGAAATTTTTAGATGCAGGAATCGAAAGCTTTTATTTAAAACTTTTCATATATCATTTCTTGAATTAAATTCCATTTTTAAATTCTATTTTACTTTATAGCATAAAAATATATATTTTGGAGGTGTGCTTATTGTTAGGTAAAACGTATGAAGATATGACATTAATACAATTAAGAGAAATTGCTAAGGAAATTGGCATTAAAAATATTACTAAAAAGAAAAAGAGTGAATTAATAGAAGATATAAAATTAAATTCACCTAAAGCGATAGAAAAAGATGGTGTTATCTTAAAAGAGAAAATAGCGCCTAAAGTTTTAGAACATGATATCGTTGATAATAATAATGAAAATGGTTCGGAAAAAACATCAGATGAAGTAAATGAAGAGAAAAAAGAAAAATTTAAGCAAATGTTAAGATCATCAGATAGTGTAAAAGGAATTTTAGAAATATTAGATACTAATAATTTTGGTTTCTTAAGATGTAGAAATTATTTAACAAGTGATGAGGATGTTTATGTATCTCCGGCACAGATAAGAAGATTTAATTTAAGGACTGGAGATGAAGTAGAAGGAAAGGTTAGATATCCTAAAGAAGGAGAAAAGTTTAAAGCACTTATTTTTGTAGAGAAAGTAAATGGAGATAGACCAGAAAAAGCTATAGGAAGAAAGAGATTTGAAACATTAGTTCCTATATATCCAAATGAGAGGTTAAGGCTTGAAACTAATAACGAAAAAGATTTAAGTTCTAGACTTATGGACATAGTATGCCCTATTGGAAAGGGGCAAAGAGGGGTAATAGTTGCACCTCCTAAAGCTGGTAAGACATCACTTCTTAAAAAAATTGCACAAAACATATCTAAAAATTATCCAGACATTAAACTTATAGTGCTTCTTATAGATGAAAGACCTGAAGAAGTTACTGATATGCAAAGAAGTATAAATGGAGAAGTAATATATTCAACATTTGATGAAGAACCACAAAATCATGCAAAAGTAGCTCAAATGGTTTTAGAAAGAGCTAAGAGAATGGTTGAACAGGGCAGAGATGTAGTTATACTTTTAGATTCGATAACTAGATTATCAAGAGCATATAATTTAACTATAACTCCAACTGGTAGAACTTTATCAGGTGGATTGGATCCAGGAGCTTTAATCATGCCTAAAAAATTCTTTGGGGCAGCTAGAAATATAGAAGAAGGTGGAAGTTTAACTATTTTATCTACTGCATTAGTTGAAACTGGAAGCAGGATGGATGATATGATTTTTGAAGAATTTAAAGGAACAGGGAATATGGAAGTTCATTTAGATAGAAAGCTTCAAGAAAGAAGGATATTTCCAGCTATTGATATCTATAAATCAGGAACTAGAAAAGAAGATTTACTACTAGATGAAAATGAAAGAGAAGTTGCGTATGCTTTAAGAAGAAGCTTGTATAAAGAAAGCAATATAGATTCTATAACAGAAAATTTAATAGGAATATTATCAAAAACAAAAAATAATAAAGAATTTATAGATATGTACTTAAAAAATATCAATGATAATAAATAAATTAAAAAAGACATTAATGTTTTATTAATGTCTTTTTTATGCATAAATAAAAAAAGGGGAAAGATAAACTTTCCCATTACCCAATTATTTATTAAGGTTAAATCTTTTGTTAAACTTGTCAACTCTTCCGCCAACATCAACAATTTTTTGTTTTCCAGTAAAGAATGGGTGGCATTTTGAGCATATTTCAACTTTAAGTTCAGATTTAACAGAACCAGTAGTAAAAGTATTTCCACATGCACACTTAACCACAGCATCGTGATGGTATTCTGGATGTATGCCTTCTCTCATCTTTATTCACCTCTTTCGGATTATAAATGTTGATAAACAACTAGTAACAAGTATAACACGATGAATTTTAATCGTCAATAGTTTAAAATAACTATAATTTAATATATAATCAAAAGGTGACAAAATAATCTTTGAGGAGTTTTTTATGAGTAAATTATATTTTAGATATGGTGCGATGAATTCAGGAAAATCAACGCATTTAATGCAAGTTGCACATAACTATGAAGAAAGAGGAATGCATATTGTAATATTAAAACCAGATGTTGATAAAAAAGGTGGAAACAAAGTAGTTTCTAGATTAGGAGTTGACAGGGAAGTTGATTTTTTAATAAATAAAGAAGATAATATCTTAGAAATAATAGAGGATTATTTAAAAAAAAGTAAAAAAATAGATTGTATAATTGTAGATGAGGTACAATTTCTTTTAAAGCATCATATAGATGAACTTTTTGAAATAGCTGTAACTAAGGATATACCTGTTATTTGTTATGGTCTTAGAACAGATTTTAAAATGAATGGTTTTGAGGGTAGTGAAAGATTACTATTATTAGCACATAGCATTGAAGAAATGAAAACTATATGCAAGTGTGGAAGAAAAGCTATTTTGAATGCTAGAATGATAAATGGAAACTTTATATTTGAGGGAGAGCAAGTAGCTATTGATATGTTAGATAATATTGAATATGAAGCATTATGTGGACAATGTTATTTTAAATATAAATCACAATCTTAAAAAGATGTAAGAGGATGGGGTTGTTTATGAGAAAAACTGAAGTTGGTGGTCAAGCAGTATCAGATGGTGTAATGATGAGGGGAAAGTTTGGTGTAGCAACAGCGATTAGACAACCAAATGGTAGAATAAGTGTAAGATTTAAAAGAACAAAATTTACTGAGAAAAAAAGAAAAATTTTATGTATACCTATAATAAGAGGAGTAGTTATACTTTTTAATTCATTAACTTCAGGAATGAAAGAATTAGATACGTCGTCTAAAAATCTTGAAGAAAATGAACCATCAAAATTTGAATTATGGTTGAATAAGAAATTAGGTAAAAAAACTAATGATATATTTTGGGGATTAGCAATTTTTATTTCATTATTGATTTCTATAGGGATTTTTATAGTTGGACCTGTTTTAATAACAGATTTTATAGGATTTTTTGGAGTACCTAAATTTATATTAAATTTCATAGAAGCACTTGTAAGTATATCTATTATACTTATATATATGTATTTGATTGGCAAAACTAAAGAGATAAAAAAATTATTTGAGTATCATGGTGCAGAGCATAAAACTATTAGATGTTATGAAAGCGAAGAAGAATTAACTATTGATAATGTAAAAAAATGTTCGAGGTTTCATCCAAGATGTGGAACTAATTTTTTATTTATAGCAATTATGGTTAATGTTTTTTTATTATCATTTATTAGTTGGAATTCTTTAATAATGCCTATTGTGGTAAGATTGATTTGTTTACCATTAGTTGTTGGGGTATCTTATGAAATTGTAAAATGGATAGGGAAATCAAATAGTATATTAGCAAAAATAATATCATATCCTGGTTTGAAGTTGCAAGTGCTTACAACAAGAGAACCAAATAATGAGCAAATAGAGGTGGCGATTATGGCATTAAAAAAAGCAGAAGGAATAAAAGAGCGTGAAAAAACGATAGAAGAATTATTAAATATTTCTAAAGAAGTTTTAAAGAAAGAAGAAATTGATACTTATATTTTAGATAGTAATCTTTTGTTGGGTGAAATTTTAAAACAGGATAAACTTTATCTTTTAATGAATAAAAATGAAAAAGTACCTAAATATAAAGAAAAAAAATTCATGGAACTTTTAGAAAAAAGAAAAAGAAGAATGCCTATGCAATATATTTTAAAAAAGTGCGAGTTTATGGGACTTGATTTTTATGTAGAAGAAGGGGTTTTAGTTCCTAGGGGAGATACTGAAATATTAGTGGAAGAAGTTTTAAAAAATATAGATAAAAATAATACTTTAAAGGTATGCGATTTGTGTTGTGGAAGTGGAGCAATAGGAATTTCTCTAGCTCATTATAGGAACGAAATATTAGTTGATTTAATAGATGTTGAAAGTATTCCAGAGAGAGTTACAAAAACAAATATTAAAAACTTAGAAGTTGAGGAAAGATGCACATTTATAAAAAGCGATCTTTTAAATGAAGCCATAAATAATGAAAAGGTATATGATATAATTGTGTCTAATCCTCCATATATAAGGGAAGAAGTCATAGAAACGCTTATGGATGATGTTAAAAATTATGAACCTCATATAGCATTAAATGGTGGAGTAGATGGGCTTGATTTTTATAGAAAAATAATAAATGATAGTAAATGTGTTTTAAGAAAAAATGGAATATTAGCTTTTGAAATAGGTTTTGATCAAGGTGAAGATGTAAAATTGTTAATGCAAAATGAAGGATATAAAGATATAAGAGTTATAAACGATTTATCAGGACTTAATAGAGTTGTTATTGGTAGATTATAATAAAGAATTTTAAAGTAATAGAGTGTGTTAAGTCTTGATAAAAATTATAATATTATGTTATAATAACTGAATGTGAAAATATGAGTTGCGGAGTGATAAATAAATGATACTAGATAGATTAAACTTTATTGAAAACAAGTATGATGAACTTTCCGTTAAAATAAGTGATCCTAGCATAATGGCCAATCAAAATGAATGGAGAAGATTATGTAAAGAGCATGCTGATTTAGAGATAATAGTTAATAAGTATAAAGAATATAAAGAAACTATAGATGACTTAGAAGCTAATAAAGAAATGTTAAGTGAAGAATCAGATTCTGAAATGAGAGAAATGATAAATGTTGAAATAAAAGAATTATCAGAGAAAAAAGAAAGTTTAGAATCTGAAATTCAAATTCTGCTACTTCCTAAAGATCCTAATGATGATAAAAATGTTTTTGTTGAAATTAGAGGTGGAGCAGGTGGAGATGAAGCTGCTTTATTTGCTGCTAATCTTTTTAGAATGTATACAAAATATGCTGAAAAGAACAGATGGAAGGTTGAACTTATGAGTTCTAATGAAACTGATATTGGAGGTTTTAAAGAAGTCGTATTTATGATAAGAGGTGAAGGTGCTTATTCAAAGCTTAAGTACGAAAGTGGAGCACATAGAGTTCAAAGAGTTCCAGATACAGAAAGTTCAGGAAGAATACATACATCAACAGCCACTGTTGCAGTGCTTCCAGAAGTTGATGATGTAGAAGTTGAAATAAATGAGAAAGATTTGAGAATAGACGTGTTTAGAGCTTCAGGTAATGGAGGACAATGCGTTAATACTACAGATTCTGCGGTTAGAATAACTCACGTACCAACTGGAGAAGTTGTTTCTTGCCAAGATGAAAAATCACAACTTAAAAATAAAGAAAAAGCTATGAAAATCTTAAGAGCAAGACTTTATGAAAAAGCAGAAGCTGAAAGACTTGCTGGAATAGCAGAAGATAGAAAGAGTCAAGTAGGTACTGGGGATAGAAGTGAAAGAATCAGAACTTATAATTATCCTCAAGGAAGAGTTACAGATCATAGAATAGGATTAACTCTTTATAAGTTAGATACATTTATGGATGGAGATATAGACGAAATTATAAATGCATTAATAACTGAAGACCAAGCGAAGAAAATGGAACAAATGGGAAATACAGACTTTTAACATACTAAAGCCTTACATATATATGTAAGGCTTTAAAACTAGGCTTTTAAATTTAAATAAGGAGATTTAATAATGAAAACTAAGATTAACATTATAAAAAAATTAGAAAAAGATAAAATTTTTATAGATGAAGCAGCTAATGTTATAAAAGATGGGGGGCTTGTAGTTTTTCCAACTGAAACTGTTTATGGTCTTGGTGCTAATGCTTTAGATAGTGAGGCTGTAAAAAAAATATTTATAGCTAAAGGTAGACCTCAAGATAATCCTCTTATAATACATATAGCAGATAAAGATGATTTATATAAGTATGGAAAAAATGTTTCAAAGATAGCTAAAGATTTAGCGGATAAGTTCTGGCCAGGACCAATGACCTTAATAGTTGAAAAAAATAATTTGATACCAGATGTTACATCCGCTAATTTAAGCACAATAGGGATAAGAATGCCAAGTGATGAAGTAGCTAGGGAGTTTATAAAAAAATCAAATGTTGCAATTGCAGCACCATCTGCTAATATTTCAGGAAGACCTAGTCCAACAGATGTTAAGAGATGCATTGAAGATTTAGATGGAAGAGTTGATTATATATTAGGATGTAATGAAAGTGAGGTTGGGGTTGAGTCCACAATAGTTGATGTAAGTGTATATCCTCCATGTGTTTTAAGACCTGGTGGAATTACTTTGGAGATGTTAAAAGAGGTATGTCAAGATATATATATGGATAAAGGAATAATAGGAAAAGATGCTAATATAAAACCTAAAGCTCCAGGTATGAAGTATACACATTATTCTCCAAAAGCAAGAGTCAGGGTTGTAGATGGGAACTTAGATAAATGTGTTGAAAAAATTAATGAAATGGTGCATAATTACATAGAAAAAGGTCTAAGAGTTGGAGTTATGGCAACTGATGAAACAAGAAACGAGTATAAAGAAGGTTTGGTTTTATCTTTAGGAACAAGAAATGATGTATCCACAATTGCTAAAAGTTTATTTTCAACTTTAAGAGAATTTGATGATAAGCATGTAGATATAATAATAAGTGAAGCTTTTATGGAAGAAGGATTAGGAGTTGCTATAATGAATAGACTTAAAAAGGCTTGTGGATTTGATATTGTAAAAATAATATAAAAGAGGTGTATTAATATGAAAATAGCAGTAGGTTGTGACCATGGGGGATTAAATTTAAAAAATGAAATAATTAAGCATTTAAATTCTAAAAATATAGAAATAAAAGATTTTGGAACATATACATCAGAATCATGTGATTATCCAGATATAGCCAAAGCGGTTGGAGAAAAAGTTGTAGAAAAAGAATTTGATTTTGGTATACTAGTTTGTGGTACTGGAATAGGTGTATCTATTGCTGCTAATAAAATTCCTGGGATAAGAGCAGCTTTATGTCACGATACTTTTAGTGCACATGCAACTAGAGAACATAATAATGCAAATATATTAACTTTAGGTGAAAGAGTAGTTGGAACAGGATTAGCTTTAGATATAGTTGATACTTTCTTAGATTCAACTTTTCAAGGTGAAAGACATCAAAGAAGAATAGACAAAATAGCAGACATAGAAAAAAAGTACAATAAATAATTTGATTTTTAGGAGGGTAAAAATGGGTAAAGTTACAGAAATAAAGCATCCACTTATATCGCATAAATTATCTATGATTAGAGATAAAAATACAGGAGCTAAAAATTTTAGAGAATTGGTGGAAGAAGTTTCAATGCTTATGGCATATGAGGCTACACGAGATCTTCAAACTAAAGAAGTTGAGATAGAAACTCCTATATGTAAGATAAAATGTTGTGTATTAGCAGGGAAAAAGGTTGCTGTTGTACCTATATTAAGGGCTGGACTTGGTATGGTAAATGGAATTATAAATTTAATACCAGCAGCTAAAATAGGTCATATAGGGCTTTATAGAGATGAGGAAACTTTAAAACCTGTTGAATACTTTTGTAAATTACCTCAAGATATAGCTCAAAGAGATGTAATAGTTGTAGATCCAATGCTTGCAACAGGTGGATCAGCTGCAGATGCAATAACGCTTTTAAAGAAAAGAGGAGCTAGTAAAATAAGATTAATGTGCTTAATAGCATCTCCTGAGGGAATAAATACAGTAAAAGAAATGCATCCAGATATAGATATTTATATAGCTTCAATAGATGAAAAATTAAATGAACATGGATATATTGTACCAGGGCTTGGAGATGCAGGAGATAGATTGTTTGGAACTAAGTAGTGTGGAGGACTTTTTATGAATAAAATAAAGGTATTAACTATCTTTGGAACTAGACCAGAAGCCATAAAAATGGCACCTTTAGTTAAAGAACTAGAGAGCAGAGAAGAAATAGAATCAAAGGTCTGTGTAACGGCACAGCATAGAGAAATGTTAGATCAAGTTTTAAATCTTTTTGATATAAAGCCTGAATATGATTTAAATATAATGAAAACCCGTCAAAGTTTGACTGGAATAACTACAAAGGTTTTAGAAGGGTTGGAAGAGGTATTTGTTGAGGAAAAACCAGATATGATTTTAGTACACGGAGATACAACAACTACTTTTGCAGGGAGTTTAGCAGCATTTTATCAACAAATAAAAATAGGCCATGTTGAAGCTGGACTTAGAACTTTTGATAAATATTTTCCATTTCCTGAAGAGATGAATAGAAAGTTAACAGGAGCTTTGGCTGATTTACATTTTGCACCTACTAAAAGTTCAAAAAGAAATCTTTTAAGAGAGGGAATAGATGAAAGTATTATAAAAATAACAGGTAATACTGTAATAGATGCTATGGAGCATACTGTAGATGAAAATTATACTTTTGAAAGTGATGAATTAAATTATATAGATTTTAAAAGTAAAAAAGTGATAATGATAACCGCTCATAGAAGAGAAAACTGGGGTGAAGGAATAGATAACATATGTGAGGCATTAATAAATATTGTAGATAATAATGAAGATGTTGAACTTATATATCTTGTACACTTAAACCCTGTTGTTAGAGATATGGTTTATGGAAAGTTAGAAGGTAGGGAAAGAATACATTTATTACCTCCTTTAGATACTAAGGAAACTCATAATTTGATGAATAGATGTTTTATGATTATGAGTGATTCAGGTGGTCTTCAAGAGGAAGCACCACATCTTGGAAAGCCTGTTTTGGTTTTACGAGATGTAACTGAAAGACCAGAAGCTGTAGAAGCTGGAACAGTAAAATTAGTAGGAACAGATAAGGAAAGAATAATTAAAGAAGCAAATTTACTTATAAATAATGAAGAATATTATAATAAAATGAGTAGAGCTATAAATCCTTATGGTGATGGTATGGCTTCAAAACGAATTGTAGATTTTATATTGAATTATTTTGGAAAACAATGCAATATAAAAGAATTTGGAAGTAAATAAAATGTTTTAAAGTTCTCAGATTATTATTTTAATATAATTAAAATAATAATCGTAAGAGAACTTTTTTGTTTATTGAAAGTTAACAAAAAATTATTTTTTAATAAATTATAGAGCAATAGATAGCTATAATTAATCTTAAATGTAATAAAAATACAAAAAAATGCAAGTGAGATAAATAATTAATTCTAAATATTAAATATTTAATATATGATTTTTACTTGTACCATTAAAATATTTAATGATAAAATATTTAGAAGTTTTGATAATATATTGTTTAAAAAAATAAAAAAAATATAGTAAATTAGTATAAAATATATTGTTTTTTTAGAAAATAAATAATATTATGCAAGTATAAAGAAATAATAGCTAGGCATACTAATAAGGCATACAAAGATAATATGAAAAAAATCAACTTTATAATAAAAAAATGTATAATAAAAATAAAATTATTTAATTGTATTTAAAAATATAATATTAATAATTATTATTTGGTGAAAAAAGTATAAATTTAATCTAAGTAATAATATTTATTTAAAAATATTAAAAAAATATTGAAATAATTATACAAACATTATTCAATTATTATGTGACAATAGTAGGGAATATATTAATATTATCATTTGAATGAAAAAAGAATTCGGTAATGAAAATGATATCACTAATATAAAAAATATTCTGAATAATGATTGTAATTTAATATTATAAATCAAAAAATAAGAAAATAAGAATAAACAAAAGGTATGTCGAATAAAATAGAAAATATACAACTAAAATCTTAGTAAAGGTTAAAAAAAGACAAAATACGACCAAATATGAAATTTTATTAATGGTAATATAGGATTTATAATATAAACAAGTAATTAAACAGCTTATATTCAAAAAATTTGAATATGGTTAAAAATGCTTCAATATAATTATTTTTTAAATTTTAAGGAAAGGAGGAAAATATTTATGAATGTTTTTGCGCCTAATTTTACTGTGAATATAGCAGGAATTAAAATTATAGCGCCTATTATATATGAATGGGCAACTATGATATTTCTAATAATAGCTTCAATTTTATTAACTAGAAAAATGAGTACTAGAAACCCAAGCAAGATACAAACATTAATAGAAATGCTTTATTCATTCTTAGAAGGTCTTGTTGTTGATAATGTTGGAGAAGAATATTCTAATTTTATTCCTGTTTTAGGAACAATGTTTATGATGTTATTTATATTAGATACATCAGGTATGCTTGGATTTTCAGAAGCAACTAGTAATTTAAGTGTAACAGCAGGGTTTACAATAATTACTTTTTGTATAATGCATGGAAATGCTATCAAAAAAAATGGGGTAAAAGAATATTTTAAAGGATATGCTAGACCTTATGTTCCAATGATATTATTAAATTTAATGGAATTATTCATCTTACCATTGTCTTTATGCTTACGTTTATTTGGAAATATGTTAGCAGCAGCAATAGTGGTAGGATTAGTTTATTCAGGATTAAATAGTCTAAATTGGGCTTGTCAATTAGTTATACCTATACCAGTGCATTTATTCTTTGATGCTTTTGATGGTATAATCCAAACTATAATATTTGTAATGTTAACAGTTATGTATATGAAATTACAAGCTGAACATTAGAATTAATTTTTTTAGGAGGTAATTTACATGGATTTAAGTTTATTAGCAGCAGGTATTGCATGTTTAGCTTGTATTGGAGGCGGTGTTGGAACTGGTATTGCTACTAGAGCTTCAATAAAAGCAATGGCAAAACAACCAGAGATGGCAAACAAAATAAACTCTATATTTATAATGGCAACAGGTCTTTGTGGTGCTACAGCAATTTATGGGTTAGTAGTAGCTATTATAATATTATTTGTTAAATAGTTAATACATAAAACGCTTTACGAATATGTAATAGGAGGTTTTTTTATGATTTCAGGAATGGCAATATTGGGTGCTGGTATTGCGGTAGCATCTGCAATTGGCGGAGGAATAGGAACAGGAATAGCTGTTGAAGGAGCTGCAGAAGCTAGAGCAATGGCAAAAAGAAATCCTGAATTGGGTAGTAAAATTAATGCAACCTTTATAATGGCAACTGGCCTTGCAGGAGCAACCTCAATATATGGATTGGTTATAGCGATTATAATTTTATTTGTAAAATAATTAAATTTTATAAAGAGTAGTTAGGAGGATTCACTTATGACAGATATGGCGATATTAGGAGCAGGTGTTGCAATAGTATGTGCTCTTGGAGCAGGTATTGGTATTGGTATAGCAGCTGAAGGTGCGGTTGATGCTTTAGCTAGAAGACCAGAATTAGAAAGTAAAATACAAAGTATGTTTATATTAGGAGCGGGTCTTACAGAAGCAACAGCTATATATGGATTAGTTATAGCAATAATATTATTATTTGTAAAATAGTAATATTTGAAGAAAAAATAATAGGAATTAATATTAATTTACTCCGGAGGGAGGCAGAGTATATATGACAATAGATTGGTTTACAGTCTTGGCTACAATCATTAACTTCATAATTTTAGTTGCTATCTTAAAACATTTCTTCTTTAATAAAGTTAAAGACTTACTTAAGAAGAGACAAGAGGATATAACAGCTCAAATAAGAGAAGCTGATGAAAATGCTGAAAAGGCTAGAAAGCTAAGAATAGATAATGAAAATTTATTAAAGTCAGCTAAAGAAGAAGGTAAGAAAATTACTGAAGAACAAAAAAGAAAAGCTGATAAGTTATATGAAGAAATTATTGATAATGCACAAAAGGATGCTAATTCAGTAATTGAAAAAGCTAAAGCAGAAATGGTAAAAGAAAGAGATAAAGCAGAACAAGAGTTAAAACAACAAACTGTTCAATTAGCTTTAATGATGTCATCTAAAATTTTAAATGAAGTTATAGATGAAGAAAAGCATAGACAACTTATAGATGAATTTATAAGTAAGGTAGGTATCTAGTATATGTATGAATTTTTAGATAGAAGATATGCTTTGGCTATTTATGAAATTGCACAATCCAAAAATGCGGTTGATAGATATATTGAAGATTTAAAAGATATTTGTGATGTTTTATATGGGAACGAGGACTTTTATAAAATTATAGTACATCCACAAATAAGCACTTCTGATAAGAAGAAGACATTTAAAAAAGCTTTCCAAGGAAAAATTGATGACGAGTTATTAAATTTTCTTTTGTTGTTAATTGAAAAAGATAGAATAGGCTTTTTAAAAGAAAAAGTTGTTCAGTTAGAGAAAATCTACTTAGAAAAACAAAACATGATAATAGCTCAAGTAAAAAGTGTTATACCATTAAGTGAATATCAAGCTAATAAATTAACAGAAAATCTTGAGAAGAAATTTAATAAAAAAATAATATTGAAACAGGAAATTGATAAAAGTATAATTGGTGGACTTTATGTTGTGGTAGGAGATGAAGTGATAGATGGTAGTGTTAAATCACAATTACAACAAATAAAGTCACAAGTTCTTAACAATGAATAGAGGTGAAACTATGCACATTAAACCAGAAGAAATAACTTCTATAATTAAAGATGAGATAAAGAAATATGAAAATGAATTAAAAACTGTTGATTCAGGAACTATAATTCAAATAGGTGATGGAGTTGCTACAGTTTACGGTTTACAAAACTGTATGGAAGGAGAACTTCTAGAGTTTCCTAATGAAGTGTATGGTATGGCGCTTAACCTAGAAAAAGATAATGTAGGATGTGTTTTATTAGGCTCTGAAAAAGGAATCAAAGAAGGAGACATAGTAAAAAGTACAGGAAGAGTTGTGGAAGTTCCTGTAGGCGATAACCTAATAGGTAGAGTTATAAATTCTTTAGGTCAACCAGTTGATGGAAATGGTCCTATAATAACAGATGGATATAGACCAATAGAAGTACCTGCACGTACTATACTAGAGAGAAGTTCAGTTAATGAACCTCTACAAACAGGTATTAAAGCTATAGATTCAATGATACCAATTGGTAGAGGACAAAGAGAATTAATAATTGGAGATAGACAAACAGGAAAAACTGCGATAGCAATAGATACAATAATTAACCAAAAAGGAAAAGATGTTATTTGTATATATGTTGCAATAGGACAAAAACAATCAACAGTAGCTAATATAGTTAATACGTTAACAGAAGTAGGAGCTATGGATTATTCAATAATAGTAGAGGCTACTGCGTCACAATCTGCGCCACTTCAATATATTGCACCATATGCAGGGTGTACTATAGGTGAATATTTCATGAATAAAGGGAAAGATGTTCTTATAATTTATGATGATTTATCAAAACATGCTGTAGCTTATAGAACTATGTCCTTATTATTAAGAAGAGCACCAGGTAGAGAGGCGTATCCAGGAGATGTATTCTACATACATTCAAGACTTTTAGAAAGAGCAGCTAAGCTTTCAGAGGAAAATGGTGGTGGTTCATTAACTGCACTTCCAATAATAGAAACTCTAGCAGGAGACGTATCTGCTTATATACCAACAAATGTTATATCAATAACAGATGGACAAATATTCTTAGAATCTGAACTATTTTATGCAGGACAAAGACCAGCTGTTAATGCCGGTATTTCAGTTTCAAGAGTTGGTGGTAATGCTCAAATAAAAGCGATGAAACAAGTATCTGGTACATTAAGACTTGAACTTGCTCAATATAGAGAATTAGCATCTTTTGCTCAGTTTGGATCAGACCTTGATAAAGATACTCAAAGTAGACTTGAAAAAGGAAAAAGAGTAGTTGAAGTATTAAAGCAAGATCAATATGCACCTATGGATGTAGAAAAGCAAATAATGATACTTTATGCTGTGGTTAATGATTTCTTAACAGATATAGAAGTAAGTGCTATAAAATCTTTTGAGAAAGAGTTTTTAGAGTTTATGGATACTCATCATAGAGAAATCGGCAGAAATATTATGGAACAAAAGAATTTAACAGATGATATAAAATCATCTTTAGAACAAGCAATAGTTGAATTTAAGAAAACTTTTTTAGTATAGAAAATTTTAAGCATAGTCTCTTAGGAGGCTATGTAGTATTTTAGAAATGGAGGTGAAACAGATGGCAGGAGCAGGACTTTTAGATATAAAAAGAAGAATAAAAAGTGTAACAAGTACTGAAAAAATTACTAAGGCAATGGGATTAGTTGCTACCTCTAAACTTAGAAAGGCTAAAGCAAGATTAAAGACTAATGAATATTATTTTAGTAATCTTAATCAAATTTCAAGAGAATTAGTTGGGTCTTTAGACGATATATCTGATAATATTTTTATAAAGGGAAACGGAAGCGATAAGAAATTATATATATTGATATCATCAGATTCTGGACTATGTGGAGGATTTAATTCAAATCCAGCAAGTTATCTTAATGAAAAGTATGGAGATACAAGCCAATCAGTTATAGTAGTTGGTAGAAGAGGATTATCTTATGCTAAAAAATTTAATCATACTACTATAGCAGAGTATGTTGATTTAGCAGAGGAACCTGCAACTAAAGATGCATCTATGATATGTAAAAAAGCTTTAACAGAATTTAAGAATGGTAATTTTGGAGAAGTTATAATAGTTTACACAAAATTTGTTTCATCAATAGTTCAAGAAACAATTGAACAAAAATTATTACCAATAGAAATACCAGATAATAAAGAAAATTCAGATTTGTATAGTGTTGAATGCAAAGAAGATGAGGTATTAGAGGCTATTATGGGCTCATATATGATATCAAATATGATGTATGCTTTTTGTCAGTCAAGAACTAGTGAACAAAGTGCAAGAATGCAAGCTATGGATGGAGCAAGTAAAAATGCTCAAGATATTTTAGATAGCTTAAAGATAGAATATAACAAAATAAGACAATTTGCTATAACACAAGAAATTTCCGAAATAGTTGGAGGTTCAGAAGCACAAGGATAAGGAGGTACAGAGTATGACTAAGAATGTAGGTAAAGTAGTTCAAGTAATAGGACCAGTTGTAGATATAAAGTTTAATAACGAATCACTTCCTAATATTTATAACGCTATTCATGTAAAATTAGAAGGAGAAAAAACACTTGTTTGTGAAGTTGAGCAGCATATAGGTGATGATATAGTAAGAACTATAGCTATGGAAGCAACAGAAGGGTTAAAAAGAGGGGCTGAAGCTATAGATATGGGAGTACCTATATCAGTTCCAGTAGGTGAACCTGTTTTAGGTAGAATATTTAATGTTTTAGGAAAGCCTTTAGACTTTGAGTATGAAGGTGAAGTAAAATCAGAAACTTATTACCCTATACATAGAGCAGCTCCAAGTTTTGAAGAACAAACAGTATCACCACAAATGTTTGAAACAGGAATAAAAGTTATAGACCTTATTGCTCCATATCAAAGAGGTGGAAAAATAGGATTATTTGGTGGTGCAGGTGTAGGAAAAACAGTTCTTATACAAGAACTTATAAATAATATAGCAAAGCAACATGGAGGACTTTCAGTATTTACAGGGGTCGGAGAAAGATCAAGAGAAGGTAATGACCTATATTATGAAATGAAAGAATCAGGAGTTTTAAATAAAACAGCTTTGGTATTTGGTCAAATGAATGAACCACCTGGAGCAAGAATGAGAGTTGCTTTAACAGGACTTACTATGGCTGAATATTTTAGAGATAAAGGGCAAGATGTATTATTGTTTATAGATAATATATTTAGATTTTCACAAGCTGGTTCAGAAGTTTCAGCGCTTCTTGGAAGAATACCTTCAGCCGTTGGATATCAACCAACATTAGCTACTGAAATGGGTGCGCTTCAAGAGAGAATAACATCTACAACTACAGGATCAATAACATCAGTTCAAGCAGTATATGTTCCTGCAGATGACTTAACTGACCCAGCTCCAGCTACAACATTTACTCACCTTGATGCTACAACAGTTTTATCAAGAAGTATTGTTGAACTTGGAATATACCCAGCTGTTGACCCATTAGATTCTACATCAAGAATACTTGATCCTAAGGTAGTAGGTAAAGAACATTATGATGTTGCATCAAGAGTTAAACACATTCTAGAAAGATATAAAGAACTTCAAGATATTATAGCTATTTTGGGTGTAGATGAATTAGCTGATGAAGATAAAATAATAGTTAGTAGAGCAAGAAAAATACAAAGATTTTTATCTCAACCATTTACAATTGGTGAACAATTTACAGGTATGAAAGGAAGATATGTACCTGTAAAAGAAACTATAAGAGGATTTAAGGAAATATTAGAAGGTAAACACGACGACTTACCAGAAGCTGCATTTTTATTTGTAGGTAATATAGATGAAGCAGTTGAAAAAGCTAAAAGTTTAGCCAAATAGTATAGGAGTGATTATTAATGAGTACGACTTTTAAATTAACAATTATTACTCCTGAAAAAGAAGTATTTAATCAAGATGTAATGAGATTTTCATGCGAAAGTCAAAAGGGACAGTTTGAAATTTTACCAGAATATGAGTCATCATTGATTGTAATAGTTCCAAGCACAGCAATAATCAAAGATGATAAAGGTAAGATAAGTAAATTATTTGTTTCCAGTGGATTATTAAAGGTTAGTAAAAATCAAGCAATGCTTTGTGTGGATGCAGCTGAATGGCCAAAGGATATAGATGTGAGCAGAGCTAAGGAAGCAAAAGAAAGAGCTGAAAGTAGGCTTTCAAATAGGGATAAAGATATTGATGTTAAAAGAGCAGAAATAGCTTTAGTAAGAGCTTTTGCTAGAATAGAAACTGTGGAAGCTAAAATAGAAGAAGAATAAGAGAAGTCTGTAGAATATATTATTCTACAGACTTTTTGTTGTAAAAAATATTATTTTAGAACAATTTGTATTGAAACTGTATATATTGATAATATAAAAATATTTATACAATATAAGTAAAACTAGTAGAATATTATATTGCTCTCCTGACCATAATTATAACGAAAGTGGGGGAGTTTATGAAAAAATTATGTTTTACTTTAATAATTTTTATGTTTTCTTTATGTATAAAAGGAAGTTATGTATATGATGAAGATGATATATATATAAAGGTACACAATGTGGTAGACTTTTGTGAAAGTGGGATAAAAATTAGCTATAAAACTAAAAGTGATATAAGAGAAATTTTACAACAAATAAGTGATTTGAACATATCTTATTTTAATAATACTTTGAAAATAGATGAAAACATGGGTGATAACTTTAGTTTTGAAGAAGAAACGAATAAAGCATCTACAAAGATTTTAATAGCAAAAGATGTGAATGAATATACTGCAGAAATGGAAATTATAGATAAACAAAAATTAATTAATATAAGTGAAATAAAATTGAAATGTAGAAATTTAAATAATATATCAAATCTAAATTATTACACATTTATAAAAGGAAAGGTAAAAAAACAATACAAATATGAATTAGAGGATAGATTATTTAATATATTAGATTGTTATAATATTAAAAATAAGAGTAATGTTTCGTTAGAAAATGGGTTGACAGGAATATTTACAGTTCAAAAAACATTAAAGATTAATTACTCCATTATGAACTATGATGATGGCACATATTTGATTATGGGGTCTCCTATTATATTTATAACATATTAAATATTAATTAATGGAGGATAACATGGATAATTTAATAATAAATGGACAAAGAAAATTAAAAGGAGAAGTAAATATAAGTGCTGCTAAAAATTCAGTATTGCCAATAATAGCTGCATCATTATTAGCAACAGAAGAGGTTACAATAATAAATGCACCAATGCTTGATGATGTATTTACATTATGCAATGTGATAGAGGAGCTAGGTTTTAATATAAGTATAAATAAATTGTGTAATACTATAAAAATAAAAGAAGGTAGTTCTTTAAAGATATGTCCAAATGAAGATTTGGTTAGAAAAATGAGAGCTTCATTTCTTATAATGGGACCTATGTTATCTAAGTATGGAGAATTTAGACTTACTAGACCAGGTGGGTGTAACATAGGGAATAGACCGATAGATTTACATTTAAAAGGATTAAAAACTTTAGGTGCAGAAATAACAATAGATAAAAATGGAGGAATAATAGCTAAAGCAAAAAGATTAATTGGAGAAAGAATATATTTAGATTTTCCTTCAGTAGGAGCAACAGAAAATTTAATGATGGCGGCAGTTTTGGCAAAGGGAACAACAATAATAGAAAACGCTGCACAAGAGCCTGAAATAGTTGATTTAGGTAATTTTTTAAATGCTTTAGGAGGAAAGGTTTATGGACAAGGAACAAGAAAAATAACTATAGATGGAGTGGAAAGTTTAAAAGGTGGAAAATATTCGCCTATATATGACAGGATAGAGGCTGGAACATTTATGATAGCAGCAGCAATAACTGGTTCAACTATAAGGATAAATGGAGTTAACGAAGATTATTGTAGACCTCTTATAGAAAAATTAAAGGAATGCGGTGTAGAGTTCGTATTTTTGAATAATGGATATAGTGCGATTGTAAATGGAAAAAGTAGGCTTAGAGCTGTTGATATAAAAACAATGCCATACCCAGGATTTCCAACTGATATGCAATCACAAATGATGAGCCTTTTGTGTTTGGTGAATGGAAGTAGCATAATAACAGAGACGGTTTTTGAAAATAGATTTATGAATGTGGACGAGCTTATAAGAATGGGAGCTCATATAAAAGTTGTAGGACGAACTGCTTTTGTTGAAGGAGTAGATAAATTATTAGGGTGTAAAGTACAAGCGACAGATTTGAGAGCTGGGGCAGCTTTAGTATTAGCAAGTCTTGCTGCTGAAGGGACAAGTATAGTAACTGATGTATTTCATATAGATAGAGGATATGTTAACATTGAAAATAAATTAAAAGGTATAGGAGCCGATATACGTAGAATAGCTGTATAATATAAAAAACTATGGAATTTAATATTTCATAGTTTTTTATATTATAAAATATGTAATATAGAAGAGGAATAGGAATATAAATATATATGTAAACTATATTTGAGATGGGGGAGGTAAGTGAAGAGAAAAAATATAGCGATTTGTATAGATATAGGGATAATTGTATTAGTTTTTTTTATTGTTTTTACAATACCTGTTTTATTTGGTAGTTTATCAAAAAAAGATGAGGAAAATAAAAAGAAAATGGATGTAGATTCAGTTTCTCAAGATATAACAACTAATGACAATGACACCATTAAAGATAATCAGAATAAAAGAAAATTAGTTGATACTGGTATAGATTTAACAATGGTAAAGGTTTATATCACCAATACTGGGAAAATAAAAAGTATACCTTTAGAAGAGTATGTATTAGGTGTAGTTTTAAGTGAAATGCCAGCAGCATTTGATGAAGAAGCTTTAATGGCACAAAGCATTCTTGCAAGGACATATGTAATTAGTAAAAAGTTAAAATCTTGTTCTAAAAGTGAAGAAGCAGATATTTGTGATAGTACTCATTGTCAAGTATATACAGATCCAGAAGAGAAAAAAAAGCAATGGGGAAGTAAGGCTGATGAATATTATGAAAAAATAAAAAGTGCAGTAGAAAAAACAGCAAATCTTATTGTTTCTTATGAGGGAGTTATTATAGAATATCCACAATACTTTGCAATAAGTTCTGGAAAAACGGAAGAAGCTGAAAGTGTTTTTTCCATAGACATACCATATTTACAAAGTGTTGAAAGTCCTGGGGAAGAAGAGGCTCCTAAATATGAAAGTAAAAAAACTTATACAAAAACTAATTTCATAAATATAATAAAAAATAATATAAGTGGAAGTGATTTGAGTGTAAATAATTTAGAAAGTGCAATAAATATATTATCTAGAAATGTTGGAGATACTGTAAAGGAAATAAAAATTGGAAATAATGTATTAACAGGAATTGAATTTAGGCAGATATTTGCATTGAATTCAGCTAATTTTACTATAAACTTTGAAGGAGATAATGTAGTTATAGATTGCAAAGGGTATGGTCATGGAGTAGGTATGAGTCAATGGGGAGCTAATGCTATGGCTAAAAACGGAAATAATTATAAAGAAATAATAAAACATTATTTTCAAGGAAGTGATGTAATTAATATAAATGATGTGTATTTAGAATAAAAATTAAAATACATGTTGATTAAAATGTTTCTTGTTGGAAAAGATATTAGATAAATTTATTATCTAATATCTTTTTATTTTTTTGTTAGATTAAAATATGTATTATTTTTTAAAAAATGGTAAATAATAAAATTGGAGGTGTTATTAATGACAAAAAAATCAAATATAAAGTCTTTTTTAAAAGGAAAGGCATTTTACGTAATATTGTTTATATGCTTATGTATTGTTGGAACTACTGCAGTAATAACAACAAGAAGCAGTATGAAAGGTAGCAATAAACAGGCAAGTAATTTAGAGAATAAAGAAAATAGGGAGATAGCACAAAACGAAAATAATCTAGAAACACAATATAAGGATGCTGAGTTGGTTGAAGAGAAAACTGCCGAAGATAAACAAGAATTTGCTGTTGTAGATGGGACAGAAGATGATGATACTGTTCAAACATCATCAAATCCTAGTGAATTATTTATAAGTCCTATAACTAATGGTGTGGTAACAAGAAATTACGATATTACTCCAAGATTAAATGATGAAAAAACATCAGCAGTGGTATATAAAGGAGTGGATATTGAATCTAAAGTCGGCACTGATGTTAAATCAATAGCAAATGGAAAAGTTATAGATGCTGGAAAAGGTGATTCAAAAGAAGGGTTTTATGTAGTAGTACAACACAATGATGGCTTTATATCAAGTTATGGTAATTTAGCAGAAGATTTAGCAGTGGCTGTAGGGGATGAAGTAACTCAAGGAAGTATTTTAGGAAAAATAGGAAATACAATTCAAAATAATCCTAGTGATAGGGTATCTGAAGAATATTTATTATTTCATATGGAAAAATCTAAAGAGCCAATTAATCCAATAGAGTATATAAATGAGCTAAAAGTAGAATAATAAATAAATGAATATAGTCAGTCATTTTATGACTGACTATTAAATAATTAATATTTATTAAGGAGGTTTTTATGAAGGATTATATTGAAGAAAGAGTATTAGAAGTTGCTCAATATATAATAGATTCTAGAGCAACAATAAGGAAAACAGCTAGAGTATTTGGAGTAAGTAAAAGTACTATACATAAAGATATGACTGAAAGATTGCCTAAGATAAATCCATGTATAGCAGAAGAAGCTAAAAGCATATTAGATTTAAATAAAGCTGAGAGGCATATAAGAGGTGGTAAAGCAACAAAGCTGAAATATAAAGTGATAGAAGCTTAATACATTGATATAATTTTATATTTAACATATTGAATTTTAATTATATTATAAGCACAAGATTAAATACATGGCATTAATAAATTCTTTATGATAAGTAAGGTTTATATTTTTAATTACAAAGAATTTTTAAGGTGGTATGCATGGATAATTCCATTTCGAATAACCTTAGCCATTTCCATAATTAAATTTAATCTTATAGGTCTATTAGTAAACAATTCCAAACTATCCGAGGAGTCAACAATTCCTATTATAGAAGCATTGCCAACGCTTTGGAGGGTTTTACCTACACCTTTTCCTGGATGGATAGGCTCATCTCTAGTATGAATTTCGCCTATGGCATTTGCATCACCTAAGCATGCATCAATTGCTATTATAGAAGCGGTGGGATAGTTATTAGATATTTCTTTTAACCTAGTATCTAAATTTAGAGCATGTATTGGAGAAGCAAGAGTGCCAAGTATAGGTAGAGGGAATAAAGCTTCTTCTAATAATGTTCCAACTAATGGTCCAAGTGCATCTCCGATACATTTATCTGTACCTATACAAACTATGATAGTGTCATTAGTAATGTAATCTTTTAAAAAATTAGCTATATTGTAATAACATAATGGCGAACTATAATTAACTTTTATTTTGCTCAAAGTGTCACCTCCCTCATAAATTTATATGAAATAAATAAAAAAAATATTAAATAAAAACAAGAGGTATTAAAAAGAATTATAAATAATTATATTTTTAAAGGAGACATTAGATGTGAAAAATAATAAAAAGGAAATATATTTAATAATTATTACTACTTTTTTTAGTGTAATAATTATGGTGTTTAGTTTTAGTATTAAGCAACCTAAAAGTTATATTGATGAGAAAATAGAAGAAAGCGAAGAAAATTATTTAGATAAAGATATAGCATTTAATAAAAATAAGGAGGAGTCTTTATTAAGTGAAAAAGATAATCAGATTTCTAAAAATAATGCTGATCAAGGGATAAATATAACTAATAAAAAAGAAGATATTTTAGAGGAAGATGAATTTTCAAGCATTTCTAATGAACATGTAGAGGTTATAGACGAAGAAAATTCACAGAAAATTATGCTTGCGGATAAAGATAAAGAAGAGAGGGCAGAAGAGGAAGTTGTACAAAGTGTATTTAAAACTGATAAAAACAGTATAATAAATAAAATATCAAGTATTGATAAATTAAAAATAATGAAAATGGCAAATAGTTTATCAGCAAATGATTATAGGAATCTTATAAATAATATCAAAAGGAATGATGAAGTGTTAGCTGCAACTGAAATATTTGAGCTATTAAAAAATAAATTATCAAAAAAACAGTATGATGAATTAGTTTTAATTTTGGATCCATATATAGATATAAAAATGATAGAAAATAAAATAAATGAAAAATGAAGAAAAACATATTAAACGGAAAAAATAAAGAGAAAAATGATAATAATTTAAAATAAAAAGAAAAAATGGCCTAAAAATAAGGTTGAAATAAACATAAATAACATATATACTAAGTCTTGTCGATTGGAGATGTTTCAAGAGAAAAAACAAAAAATTACGCTGGCATGGCTCAACGGTAGAGCAGCTGACTTGTAATCAGCAGGTTGTAGGTTCGATTCCTATTGCCAGCTCCAAAAATGTGGAGGAATTCCCGAGTGGCCAAAGGGGGCAGACTGTAAATCTGTTGTCAGTGACTTCGATGGTTCGAATCCATCTTCCTCCACCAATAAAAACAATAAGGTCGCATAGCTCAGCTGGGAGAGCATCTGCCTTACAAGCAGAGGGTCACAGGTTCGATCCCTGTTGTGACCACCATTAACTTAATATATGCTGGCATGGCTCAACGGTAGAGCAGCTGACTTGTAATCAGCAGGTTGTAGGTTCGATTCCTATTGCCAGCTCCAAAATGTGGAGGAATTCCCGAGTGGCCAAAGGGGGCAGACTGTAAATCTGTTGTCAGTGACTTCGATGGTTCGAATCCATCTTCCTCCACCAATAAAAATAATAAGGTCGCATAGCTCAGCTGGGAGAGCATCTGCCTTACAAGCAGAGGGTCACAGGTTCGATTCCTGTTGTGACCACCATTAATTTAATATATGCTGGCATGGCTCAACGGTAGAGCAGCTGACTTGTAATCAGCAGGTTGTAGGTTCGATTCCTATTGCCAGCTCCAGATGTGGAGGAATTCCCGAGTGGCCAAAGGGGGCAGACTGTAAATCTGTTGTCAGTGACTTCGATGGTTCGAATCCATCTTCCTCCACCAAATAATAGGCACTATATTTTATGAAGATAGTGTCTATTTACATAGTTAAATGCATATACATATTAGAGTATATATAACTCTTATCAAGAGAGGTGGAGGGAAAAGGCCCTATGAAGCCCGGCAACCAGTGATTTACCAAGGTGCCAATTCCTGCAATGTTTTATTGCAAGATAAGAGGAGCTTAGTGAATTCAAGTCTCTTCTTAAATTAAGTTGAGGCTTTTATTTTTAAATTTTTTAAGAAATTTAAAAAGGCTATTTAAGAAAGGAGTGAAAAAGAGGTTATTTTATATAACCCATAATTATGAGAAGATTATTTACATCAGAATCAGTAACAGAAGGGCATCCAGATAAAATTTGTGACCAAATATCAGATGCAGTTTTAGATGCTATAATAGCACAAGATCCAACAGCAAGAGTTGCTTGTGAAACAACAGTAACTACAGGGATGGTTATGATAATGGGAGAAATATCAACTAACTGTTATGTTGATATTCCTAAAGTAGCAAGAGAAACTATAAGAGAAATAGGATATGATAGAGCTAAATATGGTTTTGATTGCGATACTTGTTCAGTAATGACAACAATAGACGAACAATCAAATGATATAGCAATGGGTGTTGATGAAGCGTTAGAATCAAGAGAAGGTCAAAAAGATGATATTGAGGCTGTAGGGGCTGGAGATCAAGGTATGATGTTTGGTTTTGCGACTAATGAAACTGAAGAATTTATGCCTGCACCAATAGCTATGGCTCACAGATTATCAAGAAGATTAACTGAAGTTAGAAAAAATGGTACTTTACCTTATTTAAGACCAGATGGAAAAACTCAAGTTACAGTTGAATATGAAGATAACAAACCAGTAAGAATAGATGCTATAGTTATATCAACACAACATGGACCAGAAGTTTCTCAAGAACAAATAAGAGAAGATTTAATGGAACATGTAATAAAAGCTGTTATACCAGCAGAATTATTAGACGGTGAAACAAAATATTACATAAATCCAACTGGAAGATTTGTAATAGGTGGACCACAAGGGGATAGCGGATTAACAGGAAGAAAAATAATCGTTGATACTTATGGTGGATATGGAAGACACGGTGGTGGAGCTTTCTCAGGAAAAGATCCAACAAAGGTTGACAGATCAGCTGCATACGCTGCAAGATGGGTTGCTAAAAACTTAGTAGCTGCAGGGATTGCTGATAAATTAGAAATTCAATTAGCTTATGCAATTGGTGTTGCAAAGCCAGTATCAATAGTTGTAGATACTTTTGGAACAGGTAGAATATCAGACGATAAGATAGTTGAAATAGTTGAAAAAATATTTGACTTAAGACCAGGTGCTATAATAAAAGATTTAGAATTAAGAAGACCTATATACAGACAAACAGCAGCTTATGGACATTTCGGTAGAACTGATATAGATGCTCCATGGGAAAAATTAAACAAAGTAGAAGAGATAAAAAAATATCTTTAAGATATAAATGTTAAATAAGCATTCTTGTAATTTAATTACAAGAATGCTTATTTTCATATAAAGGAAAGTAGATTTTTTATTTTTTCAATTAATTTTTAACTTCATTTATTTATTAAAATAGCATATAAAAAATATTTTGATAAAATCATTGCAATTTAAACAAATTAAAATATGATATACTAATTATAGATTAAAGATAATAAATATTTGTAGGAGAACTGTTATGGAAGTATTAAGTGGTACAGTGGATAGTATTGTTTATAGAAGTGAGGAAAATGGGTATACTATTGCTAAAATTAAAGATGATAATATTATTTATACGATAGTGGGAGAGATTCCTCATATAAGAGAAAGGCAATTATTAAAACTTTCAGGTACTTGGATTAATCATCCTAGTTTTGGAAAAGAGTTCAAGGTTGAAATTTGTGAGGAAATAATTCCAAGTTCTTCAAAAGATATAGAAAAATATTTATCATCAGGGGTAATACATGGCATTGGACCAATTACTGCTAAGAAAATAGTAAATAAATTTGGAGATAAAACATTAGAAATCTTAGATAACGATATAGATAAATTAAAAAATATAGATGGTATAGGAAATAAAAAATTTAAGATTATAAAAGAATCTTATGTAGAACAAAAAGAACTTAAGGATATATACATATTTTTTCAAAGTCATGGATTAACAATAAAGCAATGTATGAAAATTTACAAAAAATATGGGGTTATAGCCATTGATGTAATTAAAGAAAATCCATATAAACTTTGTGAAGATATTTTAGGAATTGGTTTTAAGATATCGGATAAAATAGCTAAATCAATAGGAATTGATATAGAATCACCTTTTAGAATACAAACTGGTATACAGTATATAATAAATGAATTTTGTATGGCTGGAAATACATATATGCCAAAGGATATACTTATAGAAAAATCAATTGAGATTTTGCAGGTTTCTAAAGAAATTATAGAAAAAAATATTTTAGATAGTGCTTTAGATAATAAAATAAAGGTTGAAAAAATATATGGAATTGAAGGTGTTTTTACTATACCGTATTATTACTGTGAACTTGGAATAACCAATAAAATATTAAGTTTAGCGATAAGTGATTTTGAACAAATAGATGAAAATGTAGAAAATTTGATCAAAGAGTTTGAAAAGAAAAATAATATTAATTTTGGAAAGGTTCAAAAAGAGGCTATTGAAGGTGCTTTTGAAAATGGTATAGAAATAATAACAGGAGGTCCAGGTACTGGTAAAACAACTATAATAAAATGTATAATAGATATATTTGAGAAATGTGGTTTTAGTGTAGCTTTAGGAGCGCCAACTGGAAGAGCTGCTAAAAGAATGAGTGAATCTACTGGTAGGGAAGCTAAAACGATACATAGAATGCTTGAAATGGGAATTAGAGATGATAAGGATTTTGCATTATTTTTAGAAGATGAAACTACATTAAAGGCAGATGTAATTATTATAGATGAAGCTTCAATGATAGATGTAATTGTTATGAATTCTCTTTTGAAAGCTATAAAAAGTGGAACAAGATTTATAATTGTAGGGGATATAGATCAATTACCATCAGTTGGCCCTGGAAATGTTTTGAGGGATTTAATAGAAAGTGATTTTACAAAAGTTGTGAGATTAGATGAAATTTATAGACAAGGCAAAGAAAGCATGATAGTTATAAATGCTCATAAAATTAATAAAGGAGAGATGCCAATTTTAAATGATAAAAATAGTGATTTTTATTTCCTTAAAGAAAATGTTCAAGAAAATATTTTAGAAACTATGAAACAACTTGTAAATTATAGGCTACCTAAATTTAATAGAAAATGGGATAAGTTAAGGGATATTCAAATATTAACACCTATGAGGAGAGGAGTGCTTGGAGTTAATAATTTAAACTCACAACTTCAAGATGTCTTAAATCCTAAGAGTAAAAGTAAGAATGAGAAGGTTTTTAGGGATTTTATTTTTAGAGAAGGCGATAAAGTAATGCAGATAAAAAATAATTATCAGCTTAAATGGGAAAGAGTTTCTGGAAATGGAGAACTTAGAGGAACAGGTGTTTTTAATGGTGATATGGGCTTTATAGAAAAAATAGACTTAGAAGAAAAGCAAATATTTGTAATATATGATGATGAGAGATTAGTTGTATATGATTTTATATATTTGGATGAATTAGAGTTAGCTTATGCAATAACAATACATAAAAGTCAAGGTAGTGAATTTAAAGTTGTTGTAATGCCAAGTTATATGGGAGCTCCACTTCTTATGAATAGAAATTTACTGTATACAGGAATAACAAGAGCAAAAGAAATGGTGGTTATAAATGGTGATATAAAATCATTGAATTATATGGTGAATAATAATAAAAGTATGGAGAGGTATTCATCATTAAAATTTAGGATTGAAGAAATAATAGCGGATAACGCTTTTAAATAATATAAGATAATGGAGGCGACATGAGGTCACTATATGATGATAATATTAAAAAATTTAATCTTTGGTGTAGAGATAACACCTCTAAGGTAATAAATATTGTTTTTAGACCTTATGATAACTTGGTTATATTGAATGATTTAATAGATGATTATCTATTAAAAAATAAAAAAATATTATATATAAAAAAATTTTTTGATGTTTTTAAATTTAAATATAATGAGGGTGTCGAGTATATAACATTTGATACATTATATAGTATAAATAAATTTTATGACTTAATAATTTTAGATGATGTAAGTTTTTATTCTGAAAAGAGAGATATAGAAATTATAGAATATATATCTTTTTTGATGAAAAGATGTAGTAAGATTATTTTGTGTTCTTTTGAATATATATTAAAAAAAGAGGCAAGTATTAATTTAGCAGGGATAAATAATAAGAAGTATTTTTTAGAACCTAGGATTATAAAAAGTAGATTAAATTTTTTAAATTCAATGCCAAAGATTCTTTATGATTATTTTCAGTGGTTTATAAAAGAAAGAAGAAACGTAATAATTTATACGCCAAATGAAATATATACATCAAGTATATTTAATTATTATATTTATGTCTTTGGAGCTAGTAAAAATATAAATATAATTAAGGATAGTGGATTTATATTAAATAATATTATAAATAAAGAAAAAATAAACATAATAATAACTCATAATAGTATGTCCAATATTGATAATATAAAAGAGTTTGATTTAATATTTTATTTTTGCGATGAGAAAATTTTTGATAGTAAAAAAATAATATTTTCTTGTGCCAAGTTAAATAGCGATAAATTAGTGAGAGAAGTATTACTTTTATGTCAAAAAGAAACCTACAATGTAAGTCAAGCTAAAAAAATAGCTAGGAGTTATAACCAAATAATATGTCAAGAGGAGATTTAATTAGAAGAAAAATTAATTATTTAAAAAATAGCTTTTTATCAGTGGTTTATCCAGTATGCTATAATTGTTTAGATTGCAATGTTGAGATTGATAATACAGGTCTTTGTTTAAAGTGCTTAGAAAAAATAGAATTTTGCACTAGTGTAAACAAAATAATAGATATTAATGTTTATAGTGTAGCTTATTATGGATATTCAATAAAAAAACTCATCTTAGATTTTAAATATAAAAGCAATTTTGATTCAGGGAATTATTTGGGAAAATTGCTTTTAAATAAATTACAAGATATAGATGTAAATTTTGATTATATAACATATGTTCCCTGTAGTAATAGAAAACTTAAAGACAGAGGATTTAATCAATGTGAGGTTTTAGGTAAATATTTATATAAGAATACAGGTATATCATGTATAGAATTATTAAAAAAAGCAGATAAAATAAAAGAACAAAAATTTTTAACAGCTAAAGAAAGAAAAGAAAACATAAAAAATGCTTTTTTACTTATAAAAAGAGATAAATTAGAAGGAAAGAAAATTTTGCTTATAGATGATGTTATTACAACAGGAGCTACTTTAGAGGCATGTATTAAAGAATTAAAAAAAATTAAAGATATAAAATTAACAATATTAGTTGTTGCAAAAAATTTAAATTAAAATTTCTAAAATCTAGACAGTAAATAAGAAATTTGATATAATAAAGCATAAACTAGGTTTGTGGTTGAAAGTCGATGCCAGTCGCAGGCAAAACGATCCACGTAAGTTAAACAAAGATTTTAATGAGCATGGTGCGGCTTAGAAGTAAGTCCTACCAGTATTTAAACTGAGAGGGTTAGTAGTGAGAGGTTAAGTCCGGGTAGCAAAAGCTCCAGTAGGCGAGTGTGGGGTCAAAGACCAGGTCAACTAGTTTAAAAAGAAGATTGTATTCCAATCTTCTTTTTTTTATAAAAAACTTGAATAACCGTTTTCAATGAAGTATAATATAAGTGTAGTTAATAAATATTTATTAACTAGGTCTTAGAAGGGGGCTGATAACATGAAAGTAACAGTATACGCTAAAAATATTGAATTAACAGATGCATTAAAAAGCACAGTTGAGAAAAAAATTTCAAAGTTAAGTAAGTATTTTGATGGTGATGTTGAGGCAAAAGCTACATTAAGTGTAGTTAGAAATAATCAAATTGTAGAAGTTATGATTCCCTTTAATGGAATATATTTAAGAGGTGAAGAGTCTACTGATGATATGTATAAATCTATAGACTTAGTTGAAGATAAATTAGAAGGACAAATTAGAAAACAAAAAACAAAACTTTTAAAGAAAAATAAATTTAATTCATTAAAGTTTTCAATTCCTAGTGAAATTAAAATTGAAGATGAAAAAGATGATGCAAAGATAGTTAAGAGCAAAAAATTTGATATGAAGCCTATGCTAAAAGATGAAGCAGTGCTTCAAATGGAATTAATAAGTCATGATTTTTTTGTATTTAAAAATGCTGAAACTGATGAATTAAATGTTGTATATAAGAGGAAAGATGGAAATTATGGTTTGATAGAACCTGATAATATAAAATAAATAAAAGAGGATATGTATTACATATCCTCTTTTATTTATTTTAGTAACTATTGATTAAACTGGAAAACATTTTTTAATCTAATATAAAAATATTTTATGTAAAGTGTTATTAATAGATTATTTTAGATTTCTTGAAAAAATATAATATTAAATGATATAATTAATGTATTCAGTAAGATAATTATGTTAATAAATTGATATTATGAATATAATTACAAAAAATGTATAAAGAATGAGGTATGAACTATGGGAATGCTTGATAAAATGTTTGGCAGTTATAGCGATAGAGAAGTAAAAAGAATAATACCTATAATTAATGAGATAGATAAATTAGGTGCAGAGATGGAAAAGCTTTCTGACCAACAGTTAAAAGATAAAACATTTGAATTTAGAAATAGATATAATAATGGAGAAGATTTAGATGATATTTTGCCAGAAGCTTTTGCAGTTTGTAGAGAAGCATCAACAAGGGTTTTAGGTAAAAAACATTATAGGGAGCAGTTAATTGGAGGAGTTGTTCTTCATCAAGGAAGAATTGCAGAGATGAAAACAGGAGAAGGTAAAACATTAGTTGCGACACTTCCAGCATATTTAAATGGTATATCAGGAAAGGGTGTCCACATTGTAACTGTTAATGATTACCTTGCTAAAAGAGATAAAGAAGAAATGGGAAAACTTTATGAGTTTTTAGGACTTAAAACTGGGGTTATAGTTCATGAACTTAATAACGACCAAAGAAGAGAATCATATGCAGCAGATATTACCTATGGAACTAATAATGAGTTTGGTTTTGATTATTTAAGAGATAATATGGTTATTTATAAAGAGGAAAGGGTTCAAAGACCTCTTAATTTTTGTATTGTAGATGAAGTTGATTCTATTCTTATAGATGAGGCTAGAACTCCTCTTATAATATCAGGAGCTGGTGATAAATCAACTGAACTTTATAAAATAGCAGATTTTTTTGTTAAAAAATTAAAAGAGGAAGAAGATTATACAATAGATGAAAAGGCTCATGCTGTTATGCTTACAGATATGGGAGTTGAAAAGGCTGAAAAAGCTTTCAAGATAGATAACTATGCAGATTTAGCTCATATAGAACTTCAACACCATGTAACTCAAGCTTTAAAAGCTAATTTTATGATGAAAAGAGATAAAGATTACATGGTAAAAGATAATCAAATAGTTATAGTTGATGAATTTACAGGAAGACTTATGGAAGGAAGAAGATATTCAGATGGACTTCATCAAGCTATTGAGGCTAAAGAAGGGGTTAAAGTTCAAAGAGAGTCGAAAACTCTAGCAACAATAACATTTCAAAATTACTTTAGAATGTATGAAACGTTAGCAGGAATGACAGGTACTGCGTTAACTGAAGAAACAGAGTTTAGAGAAATTTATGGATTAGATGTTATAGTTGTTCAAACTCATAGACCAATACAAAGAATGGATAAACCAGATTTAGTTTATAAAAGTGCTAAGGGTAAATATCAAGCTATAGTTGATGAGATAATAGAAACTCATAAAAGTGGTCAACCAGTTTTGGTTGGTACAACGAGTATTGAAAAGTCTGAATATATATCACATCTTTTAAAAAGAAAAGGTGTACCACATAAAGTATTAAATGCTAAATATCATGAACAGGAAGCTGAAATAGTATCTCGTGCAGGAGAACTTGGAAATATAACAATTGCAACAAATATGGCTGGTAGAGGTACTGATATAAAATTAGCAGATGGTGTTCGTGAAGTTGGTGGTCTTAAAATAATAGGAACTGAAAGGCATGAGTCTAGAAGAATAGATAATCAGCTTAGAGGACGTTCAGGACGTCAAGGAGATCCAGGAGAATCAAGGTTTTATATATCTTTAGAAGATGATTTGATGAGAATATTTGGTTCTGATAAATTGCAAGGCGTTGTAGAGAGATTAGGTCTTAAAGATACAGAAGCTATAGAGAGTAAAATGGTAAGTAAATCTATAGAAAATGCTCAAAAAAAGGTTGAAGGAAATAATTTTGATGTAAGAAAAACTCTTTTAGGTTATGATGATGTTATGAATAAGCAAAGAGAGATTATTTATAAGCAAAGATCAGAAGTTTTAGAAGGCATGAATTTAAAAGAGCAAATTAGAGATATGATAGAATATGTGATAGATAGTGCTGTTGATTCACATCTTAATAATGTAACTCAAGGTGATTATGATAAGGAAATAGATGCATTAATATTATACCTTCAGGATATATATCTTCCTCAAGGTAGTATATCTGCAAAAGATATTAAAGGCTTAGAGAGTGATGATATAAAAGAAAAGTTATATGATATAGCTATAAAGTTATACGAGGAAAAGGAAATCAATATAGGTGATGAAAAAATAAGAGAGATTGAAAGGGTAATTCTTTTAAGAGTAGTTGATACAAAATGGATGGATCATATAGATAGCATGGATCATTTAAAACAAGGTATAGGTCTTAGAGCTTATAGGCAACAAGATCCAACTCAAGCATATCAAATAGAAGGAAGTAATATGTTTGAAGATATGATTCATAGTATAAAGGTTGATACGGTAAGAATACTTTTCCATACTAAGATAGAAGTTGAAACACCACAAAGAGAGTCTGTTATAGGAAGTACAAAGACAGCTGCTGTTCATGGGCAAAATAATAAAGAAGAACAAAAACAACAGCCAGTTAGAAATGATATAAAAATTGGAAGAAATGATCCATGTCCTTGTGGAAGTGGTAAAAAATATAAATCTTGTTGTGGAAAAGAATAAATAGGATAAGATATGTGACTGCCTTAGGTATATCTAGGGCAGTTTAAGTTTTATCTTAAAAGTGTTAGTTTTATATTTGTAGAAATAAAAGTAAAAGTGATATACTATAAAATATATTATTTTGTTAGGAGTGAGTTTTGGTGATTATAGAATTAGAAAACCAATTAGGAAAGATTGTGGGTTTAAGAAAAGAAGTTAGAGAAATGGGGAATTCACTTTGACTTAGAAGGATTAAAAAAGCAAAGTGATGAATTAGAACTTAAAATGCAAGAGTCAAACTTTTGGAATGATATAGATAAAGCACAAGAAATAACTCAAAAATCTAAGAGATTAAAGGATAAAATAAGTAAAATAGAAGGCTTAGAAAAATCTTTAGAAGATGTTGAAGTTTTAAAAGATATGATAGAGCAAGATGATATGGATAGTATTAAAGAAATCATATCAGAGATAAAGTCTATTGAAAAGCAAGTAGAAGAATTTAAAATAGAGATTTTGTTATCAGGTGAGTATGATAGAAATGATGCTATACTAACACTTCATACAGGAGTTGGTGGAAGTGATGCAAATGATTGGACATATATGCTTTTAAGGATGTATACAAGATGGTGTGAAAAGAAGGGATACGCTGTAAAAACTTTAGAATATCTTCCAGGAGATGAAGCAGGAGTTAAAAGTGTAACTTTATCTATAAAGGGAGAATTTGCTTATGGATATTTAAAAGCTGAGAAGGGTATTCATAGACTAGTTAGAATATCTCCTTTTAATGCAAATGGAAAAAGGCAGACTTCATTTGCATCTGTAGAGATTTTACCAGAGCTTACAAAAAATCAAGATATAGAGATAAATCCATCAGACTTAAAGATAGATACGTTTAGGGCAGGTGGTGCTGGTGGACAGCATGTAAATAAGACTGAATCAGCAGTTAGAATAACACATCTACCTACTGGAATAGTTGTTCAATGTCAAAATGAAAGAAGTCAGTTTTCAAATAGAGATACTGCTATGGCTATGTTAAAGTCTAAGCTTATAGAATTAAAAGAAAGAGCTCATAAGGATAAAATAGAAGATTTAACAGGAGAACTTAAAGATATGGGGTGGGGAAGTCAGATAAGAAGTTATGTGTTTCATCCTTATTCTTTAGTTAAAGATCATAGGACAGGTGTTGAAATATCAAATGTTAATGGAGTTATGGATGGAGATATAGACCAATTTATAATAAGTTTTTTAACTAAATAATTAGAGAAAATTATAAATTTAATTTTTAGTATTAAAATATGTTGATTTTAGATAAATATTAAAAAATATTTTTATTAGTATTAATGCAATGAAATATCTTTTAAAATTAACTAAAATCAACTTTGTTTATATATTAATTTGTAGATTATTTAACTTTTTTTGCATTTTTATCGTCTATCATAAGTAAAATGATAAATAAAAGAAATAAAATTAAACCTAATATAATTAATGAAGTATTTTCTAAAAGTAAGAGAGTTAGAGGATTGTATGCATAATTATATATTTGTGATATAGCAACTAAAAATGCTCTGTTTATAGCACTTTCACTTATATATTCTAAAGTATCATATTTTGTGTGAATTTTAGATACATCTCCATCATTTATTGTAACTGAATCAATTCCATTATTTAAAAAGCTTGCATGGTCAGACGAATCTTTATTTTCAATTAAATAAGCTATTTTGTTATTTTTACAGTAATTTATTAAACTATCTAAAAGTCCACTTTTAAATTCTTCATTTTCTCCAGTCATAAGGGTAATTGGAATTCCATCATCACTACCTATCATATCAAAATTTATAACTTTAGCATCTTGTAATGTATTTTTATTTTCATTAGCAAAACTACTTGAACCTAAAAGTCCAAATTCTTCAGCGTTTAAAGCAACAAAAATTATGTCTCTATCTGGTGTTGGAAGTGAACTTAAAAAAGATGCAAGTTCTAATAAAAAAGAAATTCCTGATGCATTATCTAATGCGCCTCTATAAATATTTCCATCTAAATCTACTCCTAAATGATCAAAGTGAGCTGTTAAAACAAGAGGTGATAATGATGAATTAGAACCTTTTATAACGCCAACGACATTATTTACAGTAGTTTCTTCAGCTATATATGGAAAGAAGCAATTTATGTTATACTCATTTTCATAAGCAACTTTAATTTCTTCAAAGGTTTTAGGTGATACATTTACATATAAATCAAATGTAGAATTATAGTCGAAAGAGCTTCTAAAATCAAAGTTATCCATAGAAGTTGATATAAAAACTACTTTTTCACCTGTGGATGTTTTTACAGCTAAAGCGGAAGAGTTAAATGATACTGTATCTTCTTTGGAAAATGATATATTATTAGCTCTAAAATTTAAAAAAGTATCTTTAAAATCTCTATTATATTCAAAGTTTTTTATTATATTGTTAGACTTATTTGTAATTGTTAAATAAGGCTGACCTTCAATTTTTTTAGGGTAAAAAACATTAAAATCTTGAAGATATTTTAAATTATATGGAAGTAGTGAGTTTTCTTTAAATTTATTTAAAATATATTTTTGAGCGAGGATATTTCCTTCTTCTCCACATAATCTCCCTTCAAGTTCATCAGATGTTAAATATTTTATACTACTAATTACATTAGATATATTGAATTCGTTTATGTTAAATCTAGAAAGTATGGATACATGAAACACAAAGAATGTAAGAATAAATAAAAATTTAGTTAAGTTAAATTTTATATTTTTCATAATATGACTCCTATAAGTTGATAATTATAATTATGATTTGCATGATATAATTATTCTGTTTTTGTTAATATTTGTTTTTGATAAAATACGTAATATAATATTATTGTTACAAAATGGGAAGGAGAAAAAGTTATGCAAAGTATAAATGAAATTTTGGCTAAAGAGCTTAATATATCTGAAAAACAAGTTAAAAGTGTTGTAGAATTATTGGATGATGGAAATACTGTGCCTTTTATAGCTAGATATAGAAAAGAAAAAACAGGAGGATTAAGTGATGAGATATTAAGAATATTTTTTGAGAGACTTACTTATTTAAGAGGATTAGAAAATAAAAAAGAAGATGTTATTAGGCTTATAAAAGAGCAAGGAAATTTAACTCAAGATTTAAAAAATAAAATTATACAGTGCAAAAATTTAACAGAGGTTGAGGATATATATAGACCTTTTAAGCCTAAAAAAAGAATAAGGGCTATAATTGCTACTGAAAAAGGATTAAAGCCTCTAGCACAAGTTATATTGGAAGGTACTTTTTCAGGTAACTTAAATAGTGAAGCTTCTAAATATATAAGTAAGGAAAAGGAGGTTTTGTCAGAAGAGGATGCTTTAAAGGGGGCTATGGATATAATAAGTGAAATAATATCTGATGATGCAAACTTTAGGAAATGGATAAGGGAGTTTATAAAAGAAAAAGGAAGCATAGAAACTATTGGAAAAAGTGATGATAGAAATAATTATGAAATGTATTATGAATATAAAGAGCCTATAAAATCTATTCCATTTCATAGGATTTTAGCTATAAACAGAGGAGAAAAAGAACAGGTACTTCAAGTTAAATTAAATTTTAATGATGAAAGAGTAATTAATTATTTAGAGAAAAATATTTTAAAAAATAATGAAGTAACTGATGAATATTTAAAAAAATCGGTGAGGGATTCTTTTAAAAGGCTTATTTATCCTTCGATAGAAAGAGAAATTAGATTTGAATTGACATCTAGAGGGGAAGACAGTGCAATTGGTATATTTAAGGCGAATTTAAAGTCACTTTTAATGCAAGCACCTATAAAAGGCAAAGTTGTAATTGGTTTTGATCCAGGGTTTAGAACAGGATGCAAGATTGCAGTTTTAGATGATACAGGGAAATTTATTGAAAATGCAACGGTGTATCCAACAATGCCTAAAAATGATATAGATGGAAGTATAAGAATTTTAAAAGAGTTAATTTATAAATACGATGTAGATGTTATATCTTTAGGAAATGGAACGGCTTCAAGAGAGTCAGAAGATGTTATTGAAAGGCTTATTAAAGAGGTTAAAGAGGAAAAAGGAAAGGATTTATATTATGTAATTGTATCAGAAGCTGGGGCATCTGTTTATTCAGCATCAGAACTTGCAAATAAGGAATATCCTAACTTAGATGTTACAGTTAGAGGTGCAATATCTATAGGTAGAAGACTTCAAGATCCATTAGTTGAACTTGTTAAAATAGATCCAAAAGCTATAGGAGTTGGACAATATCAACATGATGTGAGTTCTAAAAAATTAGATGAATCCCTAAAAGGTGTAGTTGAGGATTGTGTTAATAACGTGGGAGTAGATTTAAATATAGCGACCCCATCTCTTTTAAGTTATATAGCTGGAATAAACGGAACAATAGCTAAAAATATAGTGAATTTTAGAGAAGAAAATGGAAAGTTTGCAAATAGAAAAGAACTTTTAAAAGTAAAAAGATTAGGAAAAAAAGTATATGAGCAATGTGCTGGATTTTTAAGAGTTTCAGAAAGCGATGAAGTTTTGGATAATACATCTGTTCATCCAGAATCTTATGAGGTTGCTAAAAAATTAATAGAAATTTTAGGATATGATAAAAGAGATTTGAAACTTGGAAAATTAAAAGATATTGATGAAAAGATAAAGATTATTGGTATTAATAAATTAGCTGATGAGTTGAGTGTGGAAATTCTTATGTTAAAAGATATAATAAAAGAATTAAAAAAACCAGGAAGGGATCCAAGAGAAGAACTTCCAAAACCTATTTTAAAATCAGGTGTTATAAATATAAAAGATTTAAAGAAAGATATACTTCTTATGGGAACTGTAAGAAATGTTTCGGATTTTGGAGCCTTTATAGATATAGGAATTCATCAAGATGGCTTAGTTCATAAAAGTCAAATGGCAAATAAATTTGTAAAACATCCATTAGATATAGTAAAGGTTGGAGATATTGTAAGGGTCAAGATATTAGAAATAGATGAAAAAAGAAAGAGAATATCACTTTCTATGAAAGATGTTTAAAAAAACATTACGATAAAATATTGACATTAAACTGCAATATTGATAAGATTAATAGTGTAAATAAATAGAATCTTCGGGGCGAGGTGTAAATCCTCACCGGCGGTTATAGCCCGCAAGCTTTTAGTAGCAGATTTGGTGAAATTCCAAAGCCGACAGTTAAAGTCTGGATGAGAGAAGATGTGTCATAAATATATTCTTATTGTAATGATATCAGTAACCCCGATGATTTATTCATCGGGGATTTTAAATTTTAAAAATAATTTAAGTGCAAATAGAATAATTGTGATAAAGCTCCGAAAAAGAATAATATTATAAGGGGAAAATTATGGGGCAAAAAAAAGATTTGAACAAATTTATGAAAATAGCACTATTGTGTGCGATAGCATTAGTTTTAATGTATATTGAATTTCCTATAACTCCATTTCCATGGTTAAAAATTGATTTAAGTGATGTACCAGCTCTTATGGGGGCATTTGCATTTGGACCAATGGCAGGAATAATTATAGAAATAGTAAAAAATATTTTAATAGTATTAGTTAAAGGAACACAATCAGCTTTTGTTGGAGAAATTGCAAATATTCTAATAGGAATATCTTTAGTGGTTCCATCAGCTGTTATATATAGAAAGTGGAATAGTGCAAAAAGTGCAGTAATAGGTATGATAATTGGTGCTATATGTATGCAAGTTGTGGGAATATTAGCCAATATATATCTTTTATTACCTCTTTACGGTATGCATTTAGTTGGTGCTGAGCTTGTTGATTATATATTAATTGGGCTTGTTCCGTTTAATGGAATAAAAGCTATTATAGCGTCTGTTGTAACATTTTTACTATATAGAAGATTAGTAGGAAAAGTTTTTAAAAGAGAAAGCATATAAAAAATAAAAGCTGTATCAGATTTTGATACAGCTTTTTTAAGATTAAAGGTTATGCATCCACATAAGGATAGCGTCTTCTTTATTATCTTCGTAGTATTTTTTTCTAATTCCTTCTTCAATAAAGCCAAACTTTTTATAAAGGTTTTGAGCCTTTATATTTGAAGCTCGAACTTCTAAATTGATGTCTATTACATTGTTTTTTTTGCATAGATTTAGCGCGGTATTCATTAATAAATTTGCAAAACCGTGCCCTCTAAAATCTTTAGATACTGCAATATTGGTTATGTTAGCTTCTCCAATTACTATCCAAACACCAATAAATCCTACAATCTTGTTATTAAAAATAGCTACTAAATAATGTGCTAATGGATTTTTAACTTCATTTATATAAGATTCTTTGCTCCAAGAAACAGGAAAACTTTCCTCGCTTATTTTAACAACAGAATCAATATGGCAAAGTTCCATAGGAACTATATCTACATCCATAGGTTTAAATCTCCATTCTTTTTTCATATTCTCTTTCAGCTTGAGATTTTCTAAGGTAAATAGGATTAATAGAATCAATATTTTCTATAATCCCATCATTAATTTTTTTAATTCCAAGTTCTCCAACAGAAGAAGCTTTAGGAAAATTACTATGATTTGGTGCAAAGAAGCTGTTTGGAATGTTTTCTTGTAAAAATTCTTTATGTTTAGCTACTCCATCTCCAACAAAAATTATAGGTAAAGTTTGCTCTTTTAAAATAGTTACTAACTCATTTATGTTTAAGCATTGTTCTTTAATTAAAGGTGTTAAGTTATTATTTTCATTTTTATAAAGACAAGTATATATATTATCTCTAAGAGCATCCATTATAGGACAAATTATTCCTTGGAATGATATAGAATTATAAGCTAAAGCATCTAATGTAGATACAGAAATTAAAGGCTTTTTAGATGCAAAAGCTAAACCCTTTAAAGTAGCCATACCAATTCTAAGACCGGTAAATGAACCAGGACCTCTACTGATTATAAAAGCATCAATATCATTAATATCTATTTCATATTCTTTTAAAATAGAATCTATTAAACGCATAAGTATAACAGAATGTTGCTTTTTATCATTTAAATTTATTTCAGCTAAAATTTTATCATCTTTAATTAAAGCACAAGTTGCAGTACTATAAGATGAATCTACACTTAAAACTAACATTTTTTAATCTCCTTTATGTAATTATATCTATCCCCGAAACTAGTAATAATTATTTTTCTAAAATTTTCTCCTTTTTCAGGAATCTTTTTTATATTTATATAAAGATACTCTGATGGAATCAAATCTTCTATATAATTTGCCCATTCAATAAGACTTACTCTGTCACTAAATATATACTCATCAAAACCAATTGCGTATATTTCATCTGGATCATTTATCCTATATACATCAAAGTGATTTAAACCAAGTCTTCCGCTTGAATATTCATTAACTATATTAAAAGTTGGGCTTGTTATATGTTCTTTTATTCCAAGACCAAGAGCAATTCCTTTACTTATATGAGTTTTGCCAGTTCCTAAATCTCCAGTTAAACATATTATATCACCGGGATTTACAAGATTACCAATCTGTTTTCCTATATTAAATGTTTCTTCAACACTAGTTACTATAAATTCCATAAAAATTCTCCTTTTAAAAATAAGGTCTTATTTAATATTTTATCCAAGTTTTAAAGAAAAGAAAAGATGTGTATAGAGTTAAATGCAAAATGTATTAAGTATAATCAAAAATAATTTTAAAATAATATTTATTAAAAAGTATTGTAAAAAATCTAACTTTATTATATAATACATAATGTGCTTAGGGGTATGGCTCAACGGTAGAGTAGTGGTCTCCAAAACCATTGGTTGTGGGTTCAAATCCTACTGCCCCTGCCATTTAAAATCAAATATAAAAAACTATCATAGGGGTATGGCTCAACGGTAGAGTAGTGGTCTCCAAAACCATTGGTTGTGGGTTCAAATCCTACTGCCCCTGCCAATAAACTAGAAAATTTATTTTTCTAGTTTATTTTTTTGTAAAATTATATTTTATTTAATGATTTAGTATTAAAAAATTTATAATTGATATTTAATTGATAATTATAATAGAAAAAATTACCTGTAATATAAAAAAAAATAATGGGTAATATAATAGTGTAGCAAAGATAAGATATTAATTAAATAAAAAGACAATAATCTTAAATTTATTTAATAAAATATTTTTGTTATAAGATAAAAATACCAAGGCCAAAGGAGGAATTTGTTATGTCAAAAGCATTAGTTCCCGAAGCAAAAAATGGATTAAAGACATTTAAAACAGAGGTAGCTAGAGAGTTAGGAGTACCATTTTCAGATTATAATGGTGATTTAACCGCTAGACAATGCGGTTCCGTGGGTGGCGAAATGGTTAAAAGAATGGTAGAAGAATACGAAAGCCACTTAAAATAACCTAAAAAGTGTTATACAGATGAAAAATTCTGTGAAAGAGGATGAAATGACCGTAGGGGTGATTAATACCTCCCATGTTTGTAAAGAGCATGGAACGATGAAATTTTAATTTCATCTAAACTCTTTGAATTGCTGGAAGTTCCTAAAGCTAACTAAACTACAACATGACCATGAAATAAGGGTGAGTGTGAAAGTTACGAAAGTAGAAAAAATTAGTTAGATAATATATGGTTAAATCCTAAGTATTATTATAATGGATAATCAGCAACTAAGCTCCGAATAGGAGAAAGCTCAACGACTATCCTTAAAAAGGAGTACATCACAAGTATGGGTGATGGAAGTGGAGAGTACCTAAAACATTAATAATTAATGAAAGGTAATGATATAGTCTGCGCTCTTGTCCGAAAGGCAGAGGTTGTTTAAACAACATTTACAAAATTGCGATTGTAAATAAACAAAAGTTTTTATAATAAAATAAAAAATTATTTATAATATATAATTTTTGCTGATTATAAAAACATAAACGGATATACCACCAAATATTTTATAATATCATAATTATAGATATTGGTGAAAATTAAGGTTATAAATTCAAATACCATTCAAAAAGGAGACTATTAAAGAAATTTTTCTTTAATAGTCTTTCTTTGTTTGAATTTAAAATTAAATTTATTTTATGTTAATTTAATTAAAAAAAGGTGATTATTTCAATATAAATAGTATAATAATTTTATATAAACATTAAATTATTTAAGGAGGAAAAATGTTAAAAAAAATAATGATGGCTATTGTTTTAATCATTCCTACTTTTTTTATTCGTTGCAATAAAGTAGAAACTGCTTTTGATACTGATTTAGAAAAAATACAAGTAGTTACATCTATAGAACCTATAAGAGAAGTAACCCAAATTATAGGGGGAGATAGGATAATCACTAAGAATATTATTAAAAATGGTATTGATCCCCATGATTATGAACCAACAAGTAAAGATTTAATTACTTTAAATAATTCTCAAATATTTCTATATAATGGTTTGGGGATGGAGGAATGGGTAAATAAAGTAGTAGATAGTATAAAAGATATGGAGGTCGTTGTAATTAATACATCTGAAAATGTAGATGTTATAGATGAAAATGGAAATAGTATAGATAATTATAATGAAAGCATGACAAAGAAAAAGGTAGATCCTCACATATGGCTTAGTTTAACTCAATGTAAAGTGCAAAGTTTGAATATTAAAAATGCGCTTAAAAGCATAGATTTAGAAAATAGCAATTATTACGAGGATAATTATAATGAGTTTGTTTCTAAAATAGATTCTCTTTATACGGAATATAAGGAAAAATTTGATAGTTTAGAAAATAAAAATTTTGTAACAAGTCATACAGCTTTTGGATATCTTTGTAAGGACTTTGGGCTAAATCAAGTAAGTATTGAGGAGTTATTTGGGGAAGGAGAAATTACTCCAAGTATGTTGAAGGATTTGGTTAATTTTTGTAAGGAAAATAATATAACAACTGTATTTATGCCTGAGGTTGCAAGTAAAAGATTATCAGAAACTTTAGCAAATGAAGCGAATGTAAAAGTTGTTAAAATTCATAGCTTAGAGAGTATACCTCAAAATTTAACTTATCTAGAAGCTATGAGAGAGAATTTAAATATTATTTATGAAAGTCTAAGCAGATAAAGATAATGTATTTAATAAGAGAGATGATTATTAAAAATCTTTCTATTTATACAAGTTAAAAATAAGGGGTAATAAGCTTTATTTAAGATTTGAAGATTAAAAAGAATTGTTAATTTAAGAGGTGTTTATGCAGGATAGGGTAGCTTTTTATAATAAGAGAATTGGTTCCAAGAAATTGGAAATAGAAAAACTAAACAGAAACTATAACAGTATAAGTCTTTTAAGAATTTTAACTGTAATAAGTGCAATATTTTTTGAAGTTTTTTGTTACACAAGAAGAGATTTATTTTTTGGAATAGTATTATTTGTGCTTCACATAATATTATTTTTATTTTTAGTTAAAATTCATGAGAAAATATATATAAATAAAGAGAGGGTTAAAGGATTTATAGAATTAAATAAGAAAGAAATAGAGAGAATAAATGGAAAATGGAAAAGCTTTGATGATAAAGGAGAGGAATATTTAGACTTAAAGCATCCGTTTATTAATGATTTAGATATTTTTGGTAAGAATTCTTTATTTCAATGGGTTAATAATACTAAAACAACTTACGGTAGAGAATCTTTAAAAAATTTAATGATGTTTAATAATCTTCCAAGGAGAGAAGAAATTTTAGAAAGGCAAAGTTCTTTAAAGGAACTTGCTGATAAAATTGATTTTAGACAAGAGTTAACATCAACTTTAAAAAGTGACAAAAATAAAAATGATGAAACTTTTATAGGAGATTGGGTAAAAGAGAATGATAAAAAACATATAAAATTTTTTGATTTAATTAGAATAGGAATGCCAATAATAAATGTATTAGTAATAATTTTAACTATAGTTGGCATAGGTGAGTGGATAGATATTTTAGTCACTTTAGGGATATCGTATTATCTTTTAAAGTTTATTGATAGTGATGTAAAAAAAGGGTTGATTATTTTTGAGGATTTAAAATATAAGATTAAAACTTATGTAAAGGCTATTAAAATAATAGAAAATGAAGAATTTAAATCTAGTGAGTTGAATAAATTAAAAAGTATTTTTAAAGATAGTAATTCTTTAGCTAGTGAAGATTTGTTAGAGCTTGAGAAGATAACTTCATGGCTTTATGATAGGCATAATGCATTTTATATAATATTAAATTGTTTATTTTTATGGGATTATCAAATGATAAAAAAATTAGAAAAATGGAAATACAAAAACAAGGATAAGTTTAATGCTTATATGGAGTGTTTAGGACAGTTTGAAGCTATGAGCTCTTTAAGCACATTGGTGTTTAATAATCCATTATGGGAAGTACCAAACATTACTGACAGTGTTTTATCTGGAAAGGACTTGACTCATCCATTATTAGGAGATGAAGCTGTTGGAAATGATTTTTATATGGATAAAAATACTAGGGTATTATTAATTACAGGTTCAAATATGTCAGGTAAAAGTACATTTTTAAGAACAGTTGGCTTCAATATGATATTAAGCTATTTAGGGTTAAATGTTCCTGCAAAAGAGTTTAATGTGCCTATTTTTAATATTTATACTTGTATGAGAACTGGTGATGACTTAGAAAATAATATATCATCTTTTTATTCTGAAATCTTAAGAGTAAAAGGTATAGTAGATGGTACAAAGAGAAATGAGAGAATATTTTTCTTGCTAGATGAGATATTTAAGGGAACTAATTCAATAGATAGGCATGAAGGGGCTGTGGTTTTGATAAATCAACTTTTAAAGGGCGATACATTAGGTCTTGTATCAACTCATGATTTAGAACTTTGTGATATGGAAAAAAATAATGACTTTGTATCAAACTATTATTTTAAGGAATATTATAAAAACAATAAAATAATGTTTGATTACAAAATAAGGCAAGGTGTTTCTAAAACTAGAAATGCTAAATATTTAATGAAAATGGCTGGTATTGATATAGAATAATCTAGCTTATTGTATTGATAATATAACTTTAGACAAACATATCAAAATTTGTTATAATAAAAAAGCCTTTTAAAGGCTTTTTTATTTATGTGAATGTATTTTAGAGAAGGATAAGTTTTAAATGGACTTGTTTTAAACTATGTGTTTATTTAAAATAAAACCTTATTAAATAAATTAATAAATATTTTTATAGGGAGATGACATTTTGTTTACAGATAAAGTTAAAGCTAAAGAGCATTATATAAAAGATTTGCTAAATGATAAATTTTTATTTGATATTCCAGACTATCAAAGGGCGTATTCATGGAATAAAGATAATTTAAAGCAATTAATAGATGATATAATGGATTCTATAGGACTAAATAAAGAAAATAATAACGTTTTTGAAGGGTATGAACCATATTTCATAGGAAGTATTGTTTTATGTTCTAAAGAGTATAAAGATGATGGTTCAGGATTATATGATGTTATAGATGGACAACAAAGACTTACATCTATAATAATACTTATTGCAACTATTAGAGATTTAACTAAAAATGAAGCATATAAAAACATATTATCATCTTTAATATACCAAAAACCTAATGAGCTTATGGGAATTAAGGAAAGCATAAGAGTTAGAGTTAGAGGAAAAGAAGCTGAATTCTTTAAAAAATATGTTTTAACAGATGGTGGAACTGATTTAGTTAATGAGATTGATGAAAAGGAAATCTCAGAAGCAAAGCAAAATATGTTAAATGCTATAAAGACATTTAAAGAAGTATTTGTAGATGAAAATGGAGAAGTTTTAGAATCTAAACTAGATGAATTTACAAAATATTTTTTACAAAAGGTAGTGGTTGTTGTTATAACAACAGACTCATTTACTTCAGCATTTAGATTGTTTAATGTAATAAATGCAAGGGGCTTACCTTTAACTAATGCTGATCTTTTAAAAAGTGAAAATTTAAGAGTTATAAGTGAAGATAAGAGAAATATCTATACTGATATGTGGGAAAACATAGGACAAGAATTAGGTAAGGATAAATTAGAGCAAATAATTGGCTTTATGAGGACTATGAAGCAAAATAGAAAAGCAACAGCTACTGTTTATGAAGAATTCAGTAAAAAGATATTTGTCTCTGAACCAGATTATATAGGAGTTAATTTTGTAGAGCATTTAAAAGAAATTAAAGATTTATATAATAAGTATATAAATGAAGGAAATATAGAGCTTTCAAGTAAAGACAATTCTATATACTATCAAAATTTAGTAAGAATCATGAGAGATTTTATTCCATATGATGAATGGATGGTTGCTTTAATTAAATTTATTGAGAAATTCAAAAATGATGAAGATATATTAGAATTCTTGAAAGTATTAGAAAAGAGAATAGTAATTGATTGGGTAAATGGAAATTCTTTTGCAGATAGATTAGCAAGGGTTTATAAGATATTAGAGGTTATAGATTCAAGCTCTTCTTTAGAAGAAATTAAAAAGTCTAATGTGTTTATAAGCGATTTAGAAAGAACTACTGCATATTTTAGAAATTCTTTAGATGATATTGAGTTTTATAGTAAAGGAAGAATGTTAGTTCCAAAATATATTTTAATAAGACTTGATATGGAAAAAAGAAATGGTGAAATTTTAGATTATACAAATAAAATAATGTTAGAACATATTTTACCTAGAAATGCTAAAGATGCTTATTGGACTACTAATTTTACAGTAGATGAGAGAAAAAATTGGTGTAATAAGCTTGGAAATTTAGTTATAATAAATGGAACTAAAAATACAAAATTAAATAATAAAGCTTTTGCTGAAAAAGTTGAACAATATTTAAGTAAGAAGAGCGATTTTGAAATAACTAAAGAAGTTTTAGCTCTTAATGATTGGAAAATAGAGTCTGTAGCTGGTAGACAAGAAAGTTTAATGAATAGAGCTTTAAATCTTTGGACAAAATTCTAGTTTGAGTTTAATAAGATGTAAGTAAATTTATATAAATGCTATATTAAAGTGGAATGTTATTCATTTTGATATAGCATTTTATTTAAAATTTACTAAAAGTAATAATTAAATAAAATATAATTAATTTTAGGGGCTTTTAGATATAATTTTTAAAAATATAAAATAAGAGTGAAAAATACCTAAATCCATGGCATAATTATATATGTATTAATGGTGAAGGGATGTAAAATGATGGGATATATAATTATTGACTTAGAGTTTAATAATATGCAGAGTATAACTAAATATTATCCTAAGATTTATGATGAATATGCGGAAATTAAAAATTTATCTATAGATAACGAGATAATAGAGATTGGGGCAGTAAAGCTTAATAAATTTATGCAAAAAATAGATGAATATAAAACTTATATAAAACCTGAAGCATTTAAAATTTTAAATCCTAAAATAACTGAAATAACAGGAATAACAGAAAAGGATTTAGAAACAGGTAAAAATTTTAAAAGTGCAATGGATGAATTAAAAAGTTTTGTTGGAGAAAACCAAATAATATGTTCATGGGCAACAGATGATATAGTTCATATTATAGATAATGCAAATTATCATAATTATAAAAATATACAATGGATAAAGGAATATTTAGATATACAAGAATATTGTACAAAGATATTAGCTCATAAAAAGGTGCTAAGTTTGAAAAATGCCCTAGATGAACTTAAAATAAAGGTGGATAAATCAAAACTTCATGATGCTTTAAATGATGCAAATTATACAGCAGAGGTTTTTAAAAGGCTATATAACAATAAAATAGTAAAAAATTATATTGTAAAAGATGTATACAATATGCCATCTATAAGGATTAAAGAACTCAAAAAATATAATATAGAAAGTTATAATATAGATTTTTTATGCCCTAAATGCAATATAGAAGTTGATAGGGAGCACCCTTTAAGGCTTTTTAGCTGGAGATTTTTATCTCTTGGAAAATGTCCAAAGTGTAATCATAAACTTTTACAAGAAGTTGTATTAAAGAAAACTTTATCTGATGAGGTGGTTTTTAATAAGGTAAATTCTATTTTAAGTGATATAGAATATATGGATATGGATTATAAGTTTAAAAGAGCACAAAATCACAGTAATAATAAAGTAAATAAATTATAAATTTAATATTTATTTAAAGTAAATTATCAAGACTTATGATAGTATATAAATTGATAAACAATAAAAAGAATAAATTAAAATAGAGAAGGGATTCAATATGAATATTGCATTTTTTCTAACGCCAAAAAGCGAAGTAGTTTATGAAAATATAGATGCAAACATGCGACAAGTAATAGAGAGAATGGAACGACATGGGTATACTGCTGTTCCTATGATAGATAAAGAGGGAAGATATGTTGGAACATTAACAGAAGGAGATTTGCTTTGGAAGTTAAAAAACACTCCAAAATTAAATTTCCAAAATGTAAATACTGTAAAGCTTAAGGATATACCAAGGCGTGTTAGACATAAAAGTGTTTGTATAAGCGCGAATATAGAAAGTTTAATTTCCTTAGCTATATCTCAAAATTTCGTTCCTGTAATAGATGATAATGGAATTTTTATAGGAATAATAAAAAGAAGTGATATTATAAATTATTGTTATAATAATTTATATAAAGATAAAATAAATTAAATTAATTTGCCTTTTAATATTCAAAAATAAAAGTTTAAATAATATATTGACAATAATTATAAAATGAAATATTTTATAATTGTAATTAATAATTTTAAGGTTAAAAGGGGCGAATCTTATGAGTAAAATTATTTTAGAGATAGACGGCATGGCAGGAACTCATTGTATTAATCATGTGAGAAATACACTTCTAGAATTAGATGGAGTGGATAAAGTGTCGGAGGTTGAAATTGGTAGTGCTGTACTTTATGGAGAAATTTCAGAAGATGAGATAAGGGAAGCTTTAGAAGAAGAAGGCTTTGAACTTTTAAATATTGATTAGATAATTTTTGCTGTATCGATTATGATTAAGTTTTAAAAAATGATTTTGTAATTTTTAGAATTTTTTAATAATTGATTCAGCTTTTTTCTTGTGCAAAGAAAAGTAATTATGTAAAATAAATGTATGATGTAATCTAAGGAGTTGATATTTTTGGATAAAGAAATGACAATGGAAGAATTAATGAGCGACTTTGAATTAAAAAATTTTCATAAAGGGGAAATAGTAAAAGGTAAAGTTGTTAGCGTGAAAAATGATGAAATAGTGGTTAATATAGGTCATTTTGCAGATGGAATAATACCTAAAAATGAAATTTCAAATGATGACGAATTTGATATCAATTCTCTAAGTATAGATGATATTATATATGTTATGGTTTTAAGTGGTGATGATGGGGATGGAAATGTTTTATTATCAAAAAAGAGAGCTGATAAAGAAAAAACAATAGAAAATATAGAAAGATCATTTGAAGAAAATAAATTAATAAGTGTAAAGATAAAAGAAGTTATAAAGGGCGGTTTATCTTGTGACGCTAATGGTGTAAAAGTATTTATGCCAGCTTCTCAGTGTAGTATAAGAAAAATCGAAAATTTTAATGCTTTGCTTGGAAAGTCATTAGATGTTAAGGTTATAGAGTTTGAAAAAAGAAATAATAAGATTGTTGTGTCAAGAAGAGTTGTGGAAGAGACTTTAGCTAAAGAAGAGAAAGAAAGAAAGAATATGGAATAGCATAAAATCAGGAGAAAAAAGACAGGGTGTTGTAACTAAACTTGTTAAGTTTGGAGCTTTTGTAGACATAGGAGGAGTTAATGGACTAATTCATCTAAATGATATGTCTTGGTCAAGAGTTAATAAGCCAGAAGATGTTGTAAGTGTTGGAGATAATGTTGAAGTTTTTGTTCAAGAAGTTGATAAAAGCAAAGGGAGAATTTCTTTGTCTTTAAAGGATATTTTACAAAATCCTTGGGATAATATAAAAACTAAATATAAGGTTAATGATGTTTTAGATGGAGTTGTAAGCAAATTTATAAAGGTTGGTGCATTTGTAGAAATAGAGCCAGGTGTTGAAGGATTTGTTCATATATCAGAGATAACAGATGAAAATATATCAAAGCCATCTGACGCTTTAGAAATAGGTAAAAAGGTTAAAGTTAAAATATTAGATATAAATAGTGATGAAAATAAAATAGCTTTAAGTATAAAAGATGCCATAGAAAAATCAAAAGAATATATGCAATATAATGATGAAAATGAAGGTTTTTGTTTAGGAGAATTATTTAAAGATTTTAAATTTACCAATAAATAAAGAATGAAAAAGAGGATTCTAAATTAGAATTCTCCTTTTTTATTGCTCTAAATTTATTAGTTATTATAAGAAAGTTCTGTTATAATAAATAAAAGAATAAATTTGATAACTATATTTTATAATATGATTGATGGAAGGAGTATATATTATGAATATTTTAAAAGACTTGCAACCAAATGATGTATTTAAATATTTTGAGGAGATTTCACAAATTCCTAGAGGTTCAGGAGATGAGAAAAGAATAAGTGATTATTTAGCTAAGTTTGGTAAAGATTTAGGTCTTGAAACAATACAAGATGAAGCTTTAAACATTATAATAAAAAAACCAGCAACAAAGGGTTATGAGAATGCTCCGACTGTAATCTTACAAGGACATATGGATATGGTATGTGAAAAAAATATAGATACGGTTCATGACTTTACAAAAGATCCATTAGAGCTTAAAGTTGATGGTGATTTTATTTATGCAAATGGTACAACTTTAGGGGCGGATAATGGTATAGCAATAGCTTATGGAATGGCTATATTAGCATCAAATGATATACCACATCCTAATTTAGAACTTTTAGTTACAACTGATGAGGAAACTGGAATGAGCGGGGCTATGGCTCTTAACGGAGAACATTTAGATGGAAAAATATTATTAAATCTTGATTCAGAAGAAGAAGGTTTTTTCCTTGTAAGCTGTGCAGGTGGAGTTAGAACTAATGTATCTTTAGATATAAAATGGGAAGAAACAAAGGAAAATTTAAGAGCCTTAGAAATTTCATTAAGAAATTTAAAAGGTGGCCATTCAGGAATGGAGATAAACAAGGAAAGAGGAAATTCTAATAAACTTATGGGAAGGGTTTTAAATGCTCTTTTAGAAAATGTAGATTTTTCATTAGCATATATTAATGGAGGTTCTAAAGATAATGCTATTCCAAGAGAATGTGATGCTTTAATAGTTTTAGAAGAAAGCAATATTGAAAAAGTCATAGAAATATGCAAAGAGTTTGACTTAATGTTTAAGAATGAGTTAGAAGCTAATGATAAAGATGTTACTGTTAAGGTTTGTGAAACTTTAGAAATTCCAAATGAAGTATTTTCTAAGGATTCAACATATAAGGCTATAAAGATTCTAAATCTTATACCAAATGGAGTAGATACCATGAGTATGGCAATAAAAGATTTAGTTCAAAGTTCAACAAATCTAGGGGTTGTTGAAACAAATAACAAATCAATAATATTTAAAAATGCTACAAGAAGTTCAGTTGGAACATTAAAAGAAAAGATAGTTAAACAAACAAGTGATATTGCAGAAGTTTTAGGGGCAAAATGTGAAATAGCAGCACCATACCCAGAGTGGCAATATAATCCTAAGTCAAAGATAAGAGAACTTTGTAAAAAAGTTTATAAAGATGTAACAGGAGAAGATGCTAAAATTATAGCAATTCACGCAGGACTTGAGTGTGGACTTTTAGGTGAAAAAATAAAAGATTTAGATATGATATCTTTTGGACCTAATATGTTTGATGTGCATACACCAAATGAACATCTAAGTATATCTTCAACAATGAATGTGTGGAAACTTTTATTAGAAATATTAAAAGAAATAAAATAATATTGAATATATTAAAATATAGTCTATAAAATAAGCTAGTTTATAAAGTATTAATTGCTAAACTTTATAAATAGCTTATTTTTTTGTTCATTTTTACTAAAAAAATTACTTGTTAAAGAGGAAATTTCAAATATCTGTAAAATAAATATTATATAGAATTTTATTAAAGGGTATGGCAGGTGAAGTGAGATGAAGTATACAAGGTATGACTTGAACATAAAAAAAAGGAAGAATGAACGAAAGAAAATGTTAGTATCTGTTTTAGGGGTTATTGTTGTTGCTTTAATTGTAGGTATAGGGTTGTATAGATTTGTTATTTTACCAACTACGGCAGGAGAAAATATAAATAAGATTTTATCTAAGGATACAAATACTAGTGATGCTACATCAAATAGTGAAAATTTAGGACAAAATAAAGATACAGGTAGTGGAGAAGGTAATATTTCAACAGGTAATAAAGAACAAGCTACAAGTGGTCAAGCGATACAAAATTCTAGTAAAGAGCAGTATGTTATGGTGCAATGTGGGGTATATTCAAAGGCAGAAGGAGCACAGAGTGTTTTAAGTAGCTTACAAAATATTAGCTTAGGAGCAATTATAGAGGAGGATGGAAAGTATAGAGTAATTTCTTATATTGGAAATGAAAGTGAAGCAAATAATATTGTGAATACTTTAGAGAGTAATAATATAGCAACTAGCAAAACAAAATTTTCTATATTAAAGTCAGATAATTGTAATAATAAAATAGCTGAAATGTTAAATGGATATATTCAAATTTTAAATAAATTAGATGATGATGCAGTAAGTGGTATTAAAACAGCTGAATTTAAAGAATGGACTAATGCTTTAGAAGAGGATAAAAATGCTACTAATATTTCTATATTTAATCAACTAAAAGAAAATATAAATTCATTAAGTGAAGAGATAACAAAAAATGATTTAGAAGCATCATATAATTCAATATATAAAGTTTTAACTAATTTTAGGGAATAATTTTATTTAGGAGGCTATATAAAAATGTTTACTTTTATATAGCCTTTTTACATAATTTTAAATGATTAATGTATAATTATTTGATAGGGTATGATTTTAAAATAAGTATTTATATAAAATATATTATCAAATTTAAAATATAAATAAAAAGAATGGAGTTGAATTTTAATGGAAGTAGTTTTAGCGTCTAAATCGCCTAGAAGAAAAGAACTTTTAAAAAGAGTAGTTAATGATTTTAAAATAATAGAATCAGATTTTGATGAGGATAGCATAACATTTAATGGGGATGTAGAGGAATATGTAAAGTTATTAGCAAGAGGTAAAGCGTTAGCCGTTAAAGAAAAAGTTAATAATAAATCATTAATTATAGGAGTAGATACAGTAGTTTTTTATAATAACAAAATACTAGGAAAACCTAAAAATTATGATGATGCTTATGGTATGTTATCAGTTTTAAGTGGTAATACTCATAAGGTGTATTCAGGAGTTTGTATAGTAAATACTGAAAATTTACATATAGAAAGTTTTGTATGTGAAACAAAGGTTAAGTTTTCTAAGTTAACTGATGATCAAATTGATAGATACATAGAGTCTAAAGAACCTATGGATAAAGCGGGAGCTTATGGAATACAGGGGTTAGGAGGCGTTTTTGTAGAGAAAATAGATGGGTGTTATTACAATGTGATGGGCTTACCTATAAATAAATTAAATGCTTTTTTATGTGGTTATAAAATTACTAATTTATAATATAATTTCTGATTAATGTTATAAAAGTATAAGCTATAACTAATTTTAATTTACTTGTTGATATTAGGAGGGTATATGAAAGAAAGTATTAAACTTTTAGATACACCTAAAGATGAAAGACCAAGAGAAAAACTTTTAAAATATGGTAGTAATTTTTTGACAGATAAAGAATTATTAGCTATTATACTAGGTACAGGGAATAAAGATGAGAATGTTTTAGAATTATCGAAAAGAATTTTAAACGATATTGGAGGAATACATGGTCTTTTAACCTGTTCAGTAGAGGATCTTATGGGTATAAAGGGGATAAAAACTGCAAAAGCTACTCAAATTTTATCAGTGTGCGAAATTTATAAGAGATTATCAAAACCTAGAAAAAGAATTACAATAAAAAAACCTTCGGATATTGTTTCATTAATAATGACTGATATTTTTTTTATGCAACAAGAAGTTTTTATGGTTATAACATTAAATGGTAAAAACAATATATTATCTAAAAAGGAAATATTTAAGGGAAGTTTAAATTCATCACTAGTGCATCCAAGAGAGGTCTTTAAAGAAGCTTTAAAAAATAGTGCAGCGTCTATAATAGTTTGTCATAATCACCCATCTGGAGATCCAACACCTAGCAAAGAAGACATAAATGTCACTAAGCGAATTAAAGAGTGTGGCAATATAATGGGAATAGAACTTTTAGATCACATAATAATAGGTGATAATAAATATATAAGTTTAAAAGAGAGAGGTTATTTATAGATGAATAAAAATATTACTTATATTGTAAAATATGAGCGATATTAAGGTAAAAAATGAAATTAATACAAAATGATTTCCAAAAAAACAAAAATAAAAAACAAATTTTTAAAGTTTTATTTTTATTTTGACAAAAAGACTTTTATTGATAAGGAATTATCTATATAATATATATGAGTCTTGTTGAAATTTATTAATATATTCTAAGTTTCATTAATAAAAAAGCTAGTGATAAGTTAATTTGGAGGACAATTTTACTATGTATGATGAAAGAATTGCTATAAAAGGAAATAAAGATGGATTTAATGTCATAATCCAAATGGATAAATTTGGCGATTTTAATGAAATGCTAGAAGCATTATTAAATAAATTAAAAAAAGGAAAAAATTTTTTTACAGGAGCTAATTTAATCATTACTACAGAATTAAATAGTATTAATGAAAGACAGGCTAAAATATTAAAAGATTCTATTTTTGATCAAATTGCGGTTAAAAATTGTGAATTTAGACAAAAAGAAGAAAATGTAAAAAAAGTTTTTGATGGAGTCTATGAAGGAAGAACAAAATTTATAAGAACTACCGTTAGAGGCGGTCAAATGCTAACATATCCAGGTAACATAATAATAGTAGGAGATGTAAACCATGGAGCAGAAGTTAAAGCATTAGGCAATATTATAGTCTTAGGAAGTTTAAATGGTAGAGTGTATGCTGGAGATAATGGTAACGAGAAATCAATAATAGCAGCTTTTAGTATGTCACCAGAGTTACTGTCCATTGCAGGAAAAATCACAGTATCACCGGATAATTTTGAAAAATCCGGATATCCAGAAGTTGCAAGTTTAAAAGATGGTGAAATGATTCTTGAACCATACTTACCAGATAAATATATATATTAAATTAAAATCAAACTATATTAAGGAGAGGAATTTTATTATGGGAATATCTATAGTTGTAACATCAGGAAAGGGTGGAGTTGGTAAAACAACTACTAGTGCAAATATAAGTACAGCACTTGCTGCTGAAGGAAAAAAAGTTGTTGTGGTAGATGGAGATACAGGACTTAGAAACCTAGATGTATTAATGGGCTTAGAAAATAGAATAGTATATACAATAATAGATGTAATTGAAGGTAGATGTAGAACAAAACAAGCCTTAATAAAAGATAAAAGATTTCCAAATCTTTGCTTACTTCCAACTGCCCAAGTTAAAGATAAAGATGATATAAGTACTCAACAAATGTTAAAACTTGTTGCAGAACTTAAAGAAGAATTCGATTATGTTGTTATAGATTGTCCAGCAGGAATAGAACAAGGTTTTGAAAATGCTGTAGTAGGAGCTGATAAAGCTATAGTTGTTGTAAATCCAGAAGTTACATCTGTAAGGGATGCTGATAGGGTTATAGGAAAACTAGATGCTAAGGGATTAAATGATCATCAATTAGTAATAAATAGATTAAATTACACTATGACTCAAAATGGTGATATGTTAGATATACCTGACATATTAGAAATTCTTTCAGTAAAATTATTAGGAGTAGTTCCAGATGATAGAGATATAACTATATCTACTAATAAAGGTGAACCAATAGTATTAACAGATGCAAATGCAGGACAAGCATTTAGAAATATTGCAAAAAGAATAATGGGTGAAGAAGTTCCAATAATGGATTTAAGTGGAACAAGTGCAAGTAATGGAGGATTCTTTAATTCATTAATGAAATTATTTAAAAGGGGATAGGAGGAACAAGAGATGGCATTTTTTAATAAAGTATTTTCAGGTAATAAAGCCACTCCAAAGCAAGTAGCTAAAGATAGATTAAGATTAATATTAATACACGACAGAGGAGAACTTCCAAATGAAGTTTTAGAGAAAATAAAAACTGAATTGTTAGAAGTACTTGCAAAATATATTGAGATAAAAGATGAGGATATGGATATAACAGTAGCTAGTCAAGATAGTGTTGAGGGTGAGGCAGGTCCAGCATTAATAGCTAATATTCCAATAAAAAATGTTAAAAGATAATTTTAGTGTTCAACTAATATAAAATTATACAGGAAATAAGCCTAAGTTAAAATTACAATTTTAACTTAGGCTTATTTAGTTATACTTTGCAAATTTAAATAAGTTTGTTCTATAAATAATTTAAAGAAATATAATAAAATATAGATCTTTGAATAATACATAAAGGAATTTACTATATGGAAAGTTATAAATCAACAGGAAAATTAAATCTAAAGATTAGTAAATGGCTAATTTTTCAGCTTATTATACTTTTCATATTTGGATTAAATAAAAAATTTATTGCTTGTTTTTTCTTTATAGTATTGCATGAACTTACTCATTTAGTAGTAGCAAAATTTATGAATTTAGAAATTAGGCAAGTGAAGTTACATTGTTTAGGAGCAACTTTAGAAATAAAGGATTATGACAATTTAACCCTTAAAGAACAAATAGTTGTGTGTATAGCAGGACCTATGTTTAATGTTATAATAGGATTGATTTTTTTTGTAATATGGAAATTTTTAAATAAAGATTTTTTTATGACTATAGTTGAAATCAATTTATCTTTAGCATTTTTTAATGTTATGCCTATATGTCCACTTGATGGATTTAAGTTGATTTTATCAATTTTTTCTTTAAAATTTTCTTATATAAATGCTAATAAGATAGCCACTTTCATTAGCTATATTACTAATATTTTTTTAATTGTATGCGCTATAATTCTTTTAGTATATAAATATGTATTAGCAATTTTTATAGTGTTTATATGTGTATTTAGTATTTTCACTACAATTAAAAATAGAAAAAGAGCAATGTATATAGTTATGCAGGGATTATTAAAAAAGCAAGAAATAATATTAAGAAAAAAATATATGAAAAATAAAAGCATCTCAGTATATTGTGAATCATATAGTGTAGATTTGTTGAAATTTTTAGAAAAAGATAAGTTTCATATATTTTATGTATTAGATAATAATATGAAAATTTTATATATTCTTAAGGAAGATGAATTTATAAATATTTTAAACAATTATGGAAATATTAAATTGAAAGATTATTATAATACTAGAAATAAATAAATATTGGTTATTAATTTACTTTGTGATAAAATAAAGAATGATAAAGAGAAGTATTTATGAATACTTCTTTTTTTTTCAAGCATTAAATTAGAAACTTAGGAGGATCTAAATTGGTAAGAATAAGTGATGATATTTTATATAGAGTTGAAAAACCTTCTAGATATGTTGGAGGAGAATTAAACGAGATAATAAAAAATCCAAAAGATGTAAATATACGATTTGCTTTTTGTTTTCCTGATGTTTATGAAGTTGGAATGTCTCATTTAGGAACAAGAATACTGTATCACACATTAAATGAAAGAAAAGATACTTATTGTGAAAGAGTTTTTGCACCATGGCCAGATATGGAAAATTTAATGAGGGAAAATAATATAGCTTTATATGCTTTAGAATCAAAAGATCCTATAACAAATTTTGATTTTTTGGCATTTACTCTTCAATATGAAATGAGTTATACCAATGTTTTAAATATGCTTAATATGGCAAAGATACCACTAAGAGCATCAGAGAGAAAAAATGATGACCCAATAGTTCTAGGAGGAGGGCCTTGTGCTTATAATCCAGAGCCTGTTTATGATATATTTGATATATTTCAATTAGGTGAAGGTGAAGAAGGATTAGATGATGTTTTAAATCTTTATAGAAAACATAAAGATAGTGGAAATTTTAATAGAGAAGCATTTTTAAGAGAAGCTACAAAAATTGAAAGTGTATATGTTCCATCCCTTTATGATGTTACTTATAATGAAGATAAAACGATAAAAGAATTTAAACCTAAATATAGTGATGTACCTAAAAAAGTTAAGAAAAGAATAATTTACGATTTTGACAAAGTTCCATTCCCAGAAAATGAAATAGTTCCTTATGGGGAAATAGTTCATGATAGGGTAGTGTTAGAGCTTTTTAGAGGGTGTACAAATGGATGTAGATTTTGCCAAGCAGGTATGATTTATAGACCAGTTAGAGAAAAATCAAGAGAAACACTTTTAAAGCAAGCAAGAAACATGGTAAATAAGACAGGATATGATGAAATATCTTTGGTATCTTTAAGCACATGTGATTATTCAGACATTAAAGGGCTTGTTACAGACCTTATAAAAGAACATGGAGTAAATAATACAAGTGTGGCATTACCTTCAATTAGAGTAGATGCATTTTCTGTTGACCTTTTAAAAGAAATTCAAAAGGTTAGAAAAACAGGATTAACATTTGCACCAGAGGCTGGTTCACAAAGAATGAGAGATGTTATAAATAAAGGTTTAACAGAAGAAAGAATTTTAGAAGCGTCAAGAACTGCCTTTGAATCAGGCTGGAGTACATTAAAATTATACTTTATGTTAGGACTTCCTTATGAGACAGTTGAAGATGCTAGAGGAATTGGCGATTTGGCAGAGAAGATAGCTAACGAGTATTATAGCATTCCAAAAGAAGTTAGGAATAAAGGTCTAAAAATAACAGTAAGTACATCAATATTTGTTCCAAAGCCATTTACACCATTCCAATGGGCGCCGATGGAAAAAATAGATTCAGTAACAGAAAAGATAAGTGCAGTTAAAAGTTCTATAAAAACAAGGGCTATAAACTACAATTATCATCATCAACAAACATCATATATGGAATCAATCTTTGCAAGAGGAGATAGAAGACTTTGTGATGTTTTAATAAAGGCTTATGAAAAGGGTGCTAAGTTTGATGGTTGGTCAGAACATTTCAAGTTTGATGCATGGATGGAGGCATTAGAGGAATGTAATGTAGATGGAGATTTTTATGCATACAGACAAAGAGAATATGATGAAATACTTCCATGGGACTTTGTAGACATTGGTGTTAATAGAAAATACTTAGAAAACGAGAATGAAAAAGCTAAAAAATGCGTTCTTACACAAAACTGCAGAAAAGGATGTACAGGATGTGGAGTTAACGTAAACTTTAAAGAAGGAGAGTGTTTCTACGGTGCGATATCTAATTAAATTTACTAAGGGTGATGACATAAAATTTATATCTCACTTAGATCTTATGAGAACAATTCAAAGGGTAATAAGAAGATCTAAAATAAATATAGAATACTCAAAAGGGTTTAATCCACATATGGCACTTGGAATTGCTCAGCCACTATCAGTTGGAGTGTCTTCAGAGGGAGATTATTTAGACATTAATTTAGAAGAGGATATGAAGGAAATAGATGTAAAAAATATTCTTAATGAGAATACAGTAAATGGAATTAAATTTTTAGAAGTTTCTAAAAGTCCTGTCATAGAAAATGTTAAAAGACTTCCTCAAGCTATGGCTCTTATTGATGCTGCAAGTTATATAATAAAGATAAAATATAATGATACAAAAAATCTTTTAGAAAGCCTTGATGAATTATTTAAGAAGGATGAGATAACAGTTCTTAAAAAAAGCAAAAAAGGCGAAAAAATGGTTGATATAAAGCCTATGATAAAAAATATAAAATATTGGGTTAAAGATAATGAACTTGTTGTAAATGCTCTTATAAGTTGTGGTAGTCGTGAGAATTTATCAGCAGACCTTTTAGCAACTCTTATTAAAGATAATACAAAAAATTATGCAGAAAATACTTTCACTTATATAAAAAGGGTAGAAATGTATGCTTATAAAGGAAAAAAATTAGTACCTTTATGCAAGTATATTTAAAATTTTAAGGAAGTTTTATTATGAATGATATATATGTTGAAAGACGAGAAAAAAATTTAAGAGTAGCAATTAAAGAAAATGATATATTAAAAGAATGTTATATAGATGAAGAAAAAGAAGGACCTTCTTTAGGAAGCATATATAAAGGGGTTGTAAAAAAGATTGTTCCAGGTCTTAATAGTGCTTTTATAGATATAGGTTACAAAAAACAATGTTATATGATAATAGATTCAAAGCATAAAAATTTAAAATGTGGAGATGAACTTATTTTAGAAGTCATTAAAGAAGGTGTAGGAAGTAAAGGGGCTAAGGTAACACCTAACTTTTCATTGCCAGGAAGATATGTAGTTTTAGAAAATGGAGAAGATTCTCTTATTATATCTAAAAAAATTCAAGATAATAATTTAAAAATGTTTTTTAAAAACAACATAAATACAAATGGTATAAAAGTAACTATTAGAACTAAAGGTCAATTTGCACATTTAGAGGACATACAAGATGAGATAGATAAGCTCTATACACTTTATGAGGATATTTTAAGACAAGGAAAGTATTCTTTAAAGCCTAAAAAGCTTTATGGTGATGATGATTTTATAGGGAAAATTATAAGGGATAAAATATCTGATAATACTAAAAACATATTTGTTGATTCTAGAGAAGATTATGTTAAATTAAAAGAGTTTTTAGATAAAAATAAAAGTTTAGATGTAGATATTAAGTTATTTGAAAATGGTATAACCTTGTTTGATTTTTATGGAATTGAAAAGGAAATTTTAAGTTTTAGAAATAACAAGGTTTCCTTAAAATGTGGAGGCTCTATAATAATAGAAAAAACTGAAGCTATGTATGTTATAGATGTTAATTCTGGAAAACATATAAATCAAAGAAATATTGAAAAAACTGCTAAAGAAACTAATTTAGAAGCGGCAAGAGAAGTTGCAAGACAAGTAAAGCTTAGAAATTTAGGTGGAATAATTTTAGTAGATTTTATAGATATGCATAAGGATGAAGATAAAAAGCTAATTATAGATACTTTAAAAGAAGAATTTAAAGATGATAAAAATAAAACAAAAGTATTTAACTTTACTGAATTAAATCTTGTGCAAATTTCACGAGCTAGGTTTGGCAAGAGCATTTATAATTATATAGAAGAACCGTGTACAACTTGCAATGGTCATGGTAAAAGACTTAAATTATCATATATATACCTTCTTATAAAAAATGAAATATTAAAAAGAAGTAGCTTAGGGCAAATTAAGGATTTTTATATAGAAATTAGTAGTGTATATGAAAAAGACATAAAAGAAGACATATTTGGTTTTTTAAAGGATATTAATGGATTAAATTTAAATATATATTTAGAATTTAAGGAAAGTAATGGATTTTATAAAGTTGAACCTTTAATATTTAAAAATCAGATAGAAAATGTAAAACAATATCTAGTTAACAATATAGAAAAATGCTAAAATTAGCTTTACAAAAGATTATAGCTATGTTAAAATGGCATTTGTAAACCGCACACGACTGGGTTTAAAACAGAGTTTCTGTACCTTAAGTGGCGAGACCGTTATGAGGAGGTGTTTTTATGTACGCAGTATTAACTACAGGAGGAAAACAATACAGAGTTAGTGAAGGAGACGTTTTATTCGTTGAAAAACTAAATGCTGAAGTTGACTCAACTGTTGAATTAACTGAAGTTCTTGCAGTATCAAAAGACGGAGAATTAAAAGTTGGTGCACCAGTAGTAGAAGGCGCTAAGGTTGTTGCAAAAGTATTAGCTCAAGGAAAAGCTAAGAAAGTTGTTGTATTTAAATACAAGAGAAAGAAAGACTATAGAAGAAAAAATGGTCATAGACAACCTTACACTAAAATAGTTGTTGAAAAGATAGAAGCTTAATTTTGTTATGATAAAAGTAAGTATTCAATCTGACAAACAAAAAAATATAATATCATTCACTATGAAAGGGCATGCTATGGAAAACAGAGATGCCATTTTAGCAGGAGAGGCTTATGATATGGTATGTAACTCTACATCTGTGCTATCTCAAAGCGTCATAATTGGTTTAGATGAGGTTTTGAATCTTAACGTAAATTATGAAATTGGTGAAGGATACCTTAAGGTAGATCTTAATGGATTTACTAGAGAGGAAATAAAAAAAGCTCAAGTGTTGTTAAAAACTTTTGAGAAGAGTTTAGAAAGTTTAATTTTAGGATTAGACATGAGTTTAGGTAAAGAAACTCGTTGCAAATATATAAAGATAAAGAAAGAGGAGGTGTAGTGGTATGTTAATAATGAACCTTCAATTATTTGCTCATAAAAAAGGGGTTGGTAGCTCTAAGAATGGTAGAGATTCTGAGAGTAAAAGACTTGGTGTTAAATGTGCAGATGGACAATTTGTTCTAGCTGGAAATATATTAGTTAGACAAAGAGGAACTAAGATTCATCCAGGTACTAACGTAGGTAGAGGTAAAGATGATACTTTATTTGCTATGGTAGACGGAATCGTAAGATATGAAAGACTTGGAAGAGATAAGAAAAAAGCTTCAGTTTATGCAACAGAAGTTGAAGTAGCTGAATAATTTTTATGCTTTATATAAAAGGAAGCGCCCTATAAATTAGGGGGCTTTTTTTTATGAAATATTAAAATTAATATTTTTCATAATAAATTTGAATCATACACTTGATTTTTTTATGACAGGTAAGGTTATAATATAATGGATTGAGTATATTGTTTTTTAACATTTAGAAGAAAGGATGATAGACATATGTTTATAGATACGGCCAAGATTTTTGTTAAATCAGGGGATGGTGGACATGGTTGTATTTCTTTTAGAAGAGAAAAATATGTACCACTTGGAGGCCCAGATGGTGGTGATGGTGGTAGAGGTGGAGATGTAGTCTTTAAAGTCGATACTAATATCACTACGCTTTTAGATTTTAAATATAAAAAGAAATTTGTAGCTGATAAAGGTACAAATGGGGAAGGATCTAAATGCTACGGAAAAGATGGATCTAAGCTTATTATTAAAGTTCCAATGGGAACAATAATAAGAGATATAGAGACTAATAAAATAATGGCAGATCTTTCTCACAGTGATGATGAATTTGTAGTTTGTAGAGGTGGTAAAGGGGGAAAAGGAAATGTAAAATTTGCAACCCCAACAAGACAAGCACCTAATTTTGCAGAACCTGGTATGCCAGGAGAAGAAAGATGGGTTGGTTTAGAACTTAAGCTTTTAGCTGATGTTGGACTTTTAGGTTTTCCAAACGTAGGAAAATCAACTTTCCTTTCAGTAGTAACTAAGGCAAAGCCAAAGATAGCTAATTATCATTTTACAACATTAAAACCTAATCTTGGAGTTGTTGCGGTAAAAGGAATAGAGCCTTTTGTAATGGCAGATATTCCAGGAATAATTGAAGGAGCATCTGAGGGTGTTGGTTTAGGAATAGACTTTTTAAGACATATAGAGAGAACAAGACTTTTGATTCATGTGGTTGATATATCAGGGTTAGAAGGAAGAGATCCTATTGAAGACTTTAAAAAAATAAATGAAGAGCTTAAAAAATATAATGTAAAGCTATGGGATAGACCTCAAATAGTTGTAGCTAATAAATGCGACATGTTATATGATGAGAGTGTTTATGAAAATTTTAAAAAGGCTGTACAAAAAATGGGATATAATAAGGTGTTTAAAATGTCAGCAGCCACATCACAGGGAATAGAAGCTGTTATGCAAGAAGCTTCTAAACTTCTTAAAGAAATACCATTAACTGATTTAGAAATCGCAGATGATGAAAGATTTATACCAGAAGAAAAGAGATTTACTTATACAATTAATGAAGTTGAAGAGGATGGATTAAAAGTATTTGTAGTTGAAGGTACATTTGTGGATAGATTGCTTTTAGCAGTTAATGTAAATGAGCCAGATTCTTTAAGGTATTTCCATAAAGTTCTTAAAAATAAAGGAATATTTGACGAGCTTAGAGAAATGGGAATAGAAGATGGTGATGTAGTAAGAGTAAATGACTTTGAATTTGAATATATGCTATAAGATAAAAGGAGAAATTTATATGATAACAACTAAACAAAGAGCTTATTTAAGAGGATTAGCGAATGATTTATCACCAATATTCCAAATTGGAAAAGGTGGAATAGAAGAAAATTTTTTAAAACAAGTTAAAGATGCATTAGAAGCTAGAGAACTTATAAAGATAAAAGTCTTAGAAAATAGTGGTTTAGAGACAAGAGAAGCTTCAAATTATATATGTGAACAATTAGGTTGTGAAGGGATTCAAGCAATAGGAAGTAAAATAGTCCTTTTTAAACAATCAACTAAGAAACCTAAAATAGAACTTCCTGTTAAAAATTCAAGATAATATGAAAAAAATAGGAATTATTGGAGGAACATTTGATCCAATTCATAATGGTCATATTTATATAGCGTATGAGGCATATAAAAAATTAGGGCTAGATGAAGTAATATTTATGCCAAATGGAAATCCTCCTCATAAAAGGGGCAAAAACATAACGGATGATAAAATAAGATGTGATATGATAAAAAAAGCTATAGCCCCATATAGCTTTTTTGCTATAAATTATTATGAAATAGAAAAACAGGGTTTAAGTTTTACGTATGAAACTTTAAAATATTTAAAGCAGAGTTTAGGTGAAGTTGAGCTTTATTTTATAACAGGAGCTGATTGTTTAATAGATTTGCATCTTTGGAAAAATGTTGATCAGATAATGAAGTATTGTAATTTTGTTGTTTTTAATAGACCTGGATTTAGCAAAGAGAGTATTTTAAAGGAAAAGATAAAGGTAGAAAAAAAATATAATACTAATATAATATTTTTAGATTTGCTTGAATTAGATATAAGTTCTAGTTTAATAAGAGAGAGAATAAAAAATGGTTTAGAGGTTAGATTTTTTATGCCAGAGGATGTTTTATCTATTATACAAAGAGAAAATTTATATTTAAAGGAGAAGTAATTTATGTGGACAGAAGATAAAATTCATGATTATCTTAAAAAAAATATAAATGAAGCTAGATATATTCATACATTAGGTGTTGTGGAAACTGCGATAAAATTAGCAAAAATGAATAATGTAGATGAAGAAAAAGCGAAAATAGCAGCTCTTATTCATGATATGGCAAAGTGTATGCCAAAGGATAAACAGTTTGAAATCTTAAAAAATAATGGAGTTAAAATGGATAAATATCTTTTAAATTCTCCTCAAATATTACACGGTGCTGTAGGAGCAATTTTAGCAAAAGAAATTATGGGCATAGAAGATATAGATATTTTAAATGCAGTTAAGTATCATACAACAGGAAAAGAAAATATGACTACTTTAGAAAAAATAATATATATAGCAGATTATGTTGAACCAAATAGAAAATATGAGGGTGTAGATAAAATTAGAGAAGTGGTATTTAAAGATTTAGATAATGGCGTATTTATGGGTATAGAAAATACTATGCTTCATCTATTAAAGGAGAGGCAACTTATACACATAGATACAATAAATGCGAGAAATTACTTATTACTAGAGATAAAGAATAAATAGAGATGGTGGGTTTGGTATCTAGTATGGGGTAGAATATGGGAGTTTTGGAGAGGTTAATAAATATTTTTCAAAATTTAAACAAAAGAAGAAAGAAAGTATATATAATATCTTTTATTACTTTTGTAATCATTATGTTTATGACTTCTGTGCATATTTTTAATAAAAATTTAACTAGTGCAATGCAAAGTGAAACTTTAGATGATACTTTGACAGTTTTGCTTTTAGGAATAGATAGTGAAGATTTTAAGGATAGTGCGGGAGAATTAGATAGTACATTTTTAGTTAATTATAATTTGAAAACGCAAAATTGTCAGATAATATCATTTCCAAGGGATACTTTAATTCCTTATGAAAATAGTAATATGAAATTAAGGTATATATATAAAACTGGAGGAGAAACTCTTGTTAAAAATAGTATAGAGGATATGTTAAATAACATATCCTTAGATGGAATAATAAAAGTAAATCTAAATGGTTTTAGAAAAATAATAGATGCTATGGGTGGAATTGATATTTGTATAGAACAGGATATGTACTATGATGATATTGAAAAGAATCTTAATATAAATTTTAAAGCTGGAGAAACTGTTCATTTAAATGGAGAAAAGGCTGAAGAGTTTTTTAGATGGAGAAATAATAATGATACCGAAAATATTTATTTAGATGATACAGATAGAATTGAAAATCAAAAACTGTTAATAGATAAAGTTATTGAGAAAGTTATGTCTTTTAGTAGTATAAGTAATGTTAATGAAATATTTAAAATCATAAAAGACAATGTACAAACAGACTTATCATTAAATCAAATAATGGCTTATGGATTATCATTTGCAAAAATGGATAAAGAAGATATAATAGTTACTACATTAAAGGGTGAAATTAAGGAAGTTGATGGAATATCTTATTTCTTATATGATAAATCACAAATAGAGTCATTAGATACAACTTATGAAAATTTAGAGTCGTTAAATGCATTGGCTTATAAAAATACAATTAAAATTAAAATTATAAATTGCACCAAAATAAAGGGATTAGCATTAGAGGCGAAAGATAAGCTTGAGAGTTTAGGATATAGTAATATATCTGTTTCAGGAACGAATGAGTTAAATAAAACAGAAATATATTTTAATGATGAGAAATATAAAGAACTTATCCTAAAAGATTTTGGTTATTATAAGGTAGAAAAAAATATGCCAAGTAGTTTTGATAAAGATAAAGAATATGATGTAGTTATTGCTCTTGGTAAAGATTATAAAAAAGTTGGAGAAACAAAGTAAAAATGAGTGTTTTAAAAAGCAAAGTAACTAATGAATTTCATAAAAGAAAGATAAGAGAGTTTTTAAAAGAAGAGTTAAATTTATCGTCAAGATTTATTAAGTCAGCAGCTATAGAAAAAAGAATAAAAGTAAATGGTATAGCTGTTAAGATGAATTATGTTTTAGATGGTAATGAGGAAGTAGAAGTTAATTTATCTAAAGAAGAGTCGCAAAATATTGAGCCTGAAAACATACCTTTAGATGTAGTTTATGAGGATGAAGATATATTGGTTTTAAATAAAGCACATTTTATGGTTGTTCATCCAACAAAAAGTCATCAAACAGGAACTTTAGCAAATGGTATACTTTATTATTTTAAGGAAACTAATCAACAATGTATAGTTCGTTTGGTGAGTAGATTAGATATGAATACATCAGGTCTTATAATAATTGGGAAAAATCAGTATGCTCACATGATGTTATCTAGCGAGATGAAAACTGATAAATTTCAAAAAAGATATTTAGCTATAGTTCATGGAAATCTAAAACAAAAAGAAGGAACTATAAATGCTCCAATTTATAGAGAATCATTAGATTCTATAAAGAGGATAGTAGACCCTAGAGGTCAAGAGAGTATAACACATTATAAGGTAATTAAAAGCTTTAAAAATGCAGATTTAGTTGAATGTTTATTAGAAACTGGTAGAACTCATCAAATAAGGGTTCATTTAAGCAGTTTAGGGCATCCTATATTTGGAGATAGTCTTTATGGGACAGAGGATAAAGATTATATAAAAAGGCAAGCATTGCATGCATATGGTCTTGATTTTTACAGCCCTAAGACTAAAGAAAAATTAAGTTTAAGAGCAAACCTTCCTTATGATATAGAAGAATTGATTCAAAGGTTAAAATAAAGATTGATAAAAAACAGTCTAAAATTTTGGGCTGTTTTTTTATTTTGATTGTTTTATAATAAATTTAGTTTAATATTTTATATGATATACAGAGAAAAGTAGATTAATTTTAAATTAACTAAAGGAGTAGATAAAAATGAGATTATTAAATTTTGTTGACGACGGGAAAATAAAATTAGGAATTGAAAAAGAAAATAAAATAATAGATATAGAAAAGATAGCGCTAAAATATAATGCTGACGTACCTATTACAATGGAAGAAGTATTAAATGATAGTAGCAGTATAAAGAAAATAGAAAATTTATGTAAAGCAAATGAAGATGGATTAGATAAAAATAATATTGTGTATGCACCTTGTGTAATGAATCCAGAAAAGATACTTTGTGTTGGTTTAAATTATCTTACACATAGAGAGGAATGCAATCTAGATATACCAAAAGAACCTGTGATTTTTAGTAAGTTTAATAGTTCTTTAGCTGCACATGAAGAAAAAATGGAATTGCCAAAGGATTTACATGAATTTGATTATGAAGCAGAGTTAATTATTGTTATAGGTAAAGAAGGTAAAAATATAAAGAGAGAAAATGCTGATGAGTATATATTTGGGTACAGTATAGGAAATGATTTAACAAGTAGAGAATTGCAATTTTTAACTAGTCAGTGGACACTAGGCAAAGTGATTGATAAATTTACTCCAGTTGGACCTATAATAGTTAGTAAAGATGAGTTAAATATAAGCAATTTAGAAGTAAAATGCGAAGTTAATGGTGAAGTTAGACAGTTAGCTAGCACTAAGGATATGATTTTCGATTGTTATTCAATTGTAAGTTATGTTTCAAAATATATAACTTTAAAACCAGGGGATATAATTTTTACAGGAACTCCAGGAGGTGTAATACTAGGAGATACAAATCCTAATAAGCAATGGTTAAAATCAGGAGATGAAATAAAGATATCAATAGAAAATATAGGCACTCTTATTAACGTATTAAAATAAGAGTAGAGTGAAAAAGTAATATCCTAAATATAAATGTTAGAAATAAGAAATTGTGTTAATAATCATATTGTAATAATTATATTTAGGAGGAATTATTTTTTGAAAAATAAAGATAAAATAGTAGGAAGTATTGTTCTTTTAGGAATAATAGCTATATTTTTAGTTTTCGGTTATGTAAATACAAGACCACAAAATATCTCTAAAGATGATTTAGAAAAAATATTTGTAGAATCAGATATGGATAATAAAAAAAATCTTTATAGTGAAGAGAACAACTCAATTAATACTGAAAATAACAATAAAATAATAGTTGAAATTAAAGGTGAAGTTAATACCCCCAATGTCTATACATTAAATGAAGGAAGTAGGATTTATGAACTTATAGATTTAGCAGGAGGATTGACTCCTTTTGGAGATGATAAAAATATAAATAAAGCTTCAGTTTTAGTAGATGGACAATGTATAGTTATAGGAAATATAATGGATGAAGAAAATGTACAAAGCATTGATGAATTAAATAATGGAATAAAAGAGTCTATATCATTATCACAAAATAAAGATGACAAGATAAATATAAATAGAGCATCAAGAGATGATTTAATGAAATTATCAGGAATTGGGGAATCAAAAGCACAGGCAATTATTAGCTATAGAGATAGTATAGGTGGATTTAAAGATGTAGATGAATTAAAAAATGTTGATGGAATTGGTGAGAAAACTGTTGAAAAGTTAAAGGAGAGTATAACTATTAATTAAAATTATATAGGTCTTATGCATTTAAATAAAAAATTGTATATGAGGAATTGTTAAACCCCATGTTTGCAGTATTTCTATGTTTTACATAAGTATTTAATTGTAGTATTATATAAGAATAATTTATAATAAGAAATGGGAGGGTGACTATGTTAGAAGAAGAAAATGGGCTATTAAGAATGTTAGTTGCTCAAGTGATTGATCAAATTATAATAATATTAATATCACTTATGATTGTATTTATTTTTGCAGCAATACTATCATTTGCAGGTTATTATATAATAAGTGTTGCAAGTGTATTATTAATTGCATATGTAATAATTAATATTTTATACAGACCTATAATGAAGGCATCACCACTTGGAGAAACATTAGGAGGAAAACTAATATATAAATAAGGATGGAAAAAAATGAAAAAAGGTAGCAATATAGAGGTATTAATTGAAAAGATGGAGTTCCCATCGAAGGGATATGGATTCTGTGAAGGTTTAAAAGTATATGCAAAAAATTCATTCCCAGGACAAAAAGTTTTAGGTAGAGTATCTAAAAAGAAAAAAGACTATGCAGAGATAAAGGTTAATGAGGTAGTTGAGAGAGCTGAGTATGAAATAGATACAAAATGCCCTCATTTTGAATTTTGTGGAGGATGTTCATCTCAAACAGTTCCTTACGAAAAGCAATTAGAATTTAAAGTAGAACAAGTTTTAGATTTGTTTAAACAAGGAAATGTACAAACTGGAGAATTTTTAGGTATAGAAACTAGCCCTGTAACATGGGAGTATAGAAATAAAATGGAATTTACCTTTGGAGACATGGAAAAAGGTGGAGAGCTTACACTTGGAATGCATTTAAAAGGAAATCCTTTTAGAATAGTAAATGTTGATGGTTGCTTTTTAGTAGATGCTGATTTTAGACAAATATTAGATTTAACTGTTAGGTATTTTAGAGAAAAAGAACTTCCTTTTTACAAAATAATGCCAAGAACAGGATATTTAAGAAATCTTATAGTTAGAAAATCAGTAAAAACTGGTGAAATACTTATAAATTTAGTTACAACTACTCAAATTAATTTTGATTTAACTGAATATGTTAATATTTTAAAGAAAGCAAGTTATAAGGGAGTTTTAAAATCTATATTACATACAGAAAATGATTCGTTTTCTGAAGCTGTAATATGTGATAAATTAAATGTTCTTTATGGGGAAGACTTTATAACAGAAAATCTTTTAGGATTAAATTTTAAAATATCACCATTTTCATTTTTTCAAACAAATTCTCTAGGTGCAGAAAAGCTTTATAGTATAGTTAGAGATTTTATGGGGAGTGCAGATAATAAAGTTGTATTTGACCTTTATTGTGGAACAGGAACAATTGGTCAAATAGCAGCAGGAAAAGCTAAAAAAGTTATAGGAATTGAACTTATAGAAGAGGCTGTTATAGCGGCTAATGAAAATGCAAAACTAAATGGATTAAATAATTGTAAATTTATAGCAGGAGATGTTGCTGAGGCTATAAAAACAATTAAAGAAAAGCCAGATGTTATAATTTTAGATCCACCAAGAAGTGGGGTTCATCCAAAAGCATTGGATTATGTTATAAAATTTGATGCAAAGGAAATAGTATATGTTTCATGCAATCCAAAATCTTTAGTAGTTGATTTAAGCGTACTTGAGGGCAATGGATACAAAGTTGAAAAAACATTATTAATGGATATGTTCCCAAATACTCCACATGTTGAAACAGTAGTTAAGTTAATTAAAAAATAATATGTAGTTTTTTATATTAGATTGTGTAATGAGAATAAATATTCTCATTACACATTTTTTATTTTTCTGTAACCTTTATAAGATTGCTATAATAATTAATTTTTCCATCTAGTACATCATCATAAAATTGTTGCTTTTGATTTATATAGTTTACGGATTCTTGTAATTTTTTTATTTTATCTAAGATAACATGTTTTTGACTATCAAGTATTGTTTTTCGTTCTAAAATTGTAGATTCTCCTTCTAGGCATAAATTAATGTAAATCTTCATATCGTTAATGGTCATTCCACAATTTTTAAGACAAGATAAATTTTTTATCCATTCTATATCATTTTCATCAAATATTCTATGATTATTTTTATTTCTTTTTACATTAGGAATCAATCCTTCATTACAATAAAACTTTAGTGTTTCGTAATTCATTCCCACTTCTTCACAAGTTTGATTCATAGTATACATTAAAAAGCCCTCCAAAAAAATATAAATTTAGGTATTGACCGGGTCTTACTACCGGAGAGTACAATTACATTGTATTAAGAAACAAGTTGTAAATCAAGGAGGAATAAATATGGAATATATAACTTTAAATAATGGTGTAAAAATGCCACTTTTAGGATATGGGGTTTATCAAGTGACAAAGGAAGAATGTGAAAGATGTGTACTTGATGCAATAAAATCTGGATATCGTTTAATTGATACAGCTCAAAGTTATTTTAATGAAGAAGCTGTTGGAAATGCAATTGAAAAGTGTGGTGTTCCACGTGAAGAATTGTTTATTACTACAAAGGTATGGATAGATAATTATGGGTATGAAAAAACTAGAGCTTCTGTACTAAATTCAATGAAAAAATTGAAGGTTGATTACTTAGATTTAGTTTTATTACATCAACCATTTAGTGATTATTATGGTGCATATCATGCATTAGAAGATTTATATAAAGAAGGAAAACTTAAAGCTATTGGTGTAAGTAACTTTTATCCAGATAGATTATCAGATATAGCTGCTTTTAATGAGATTACTCCTCAAGTAAATCAAGTTGAGGTAAATCCATTAAATCAACAAATTTTTGCGCAAGAGAATATGATTAAAAATAATGTTCAAATTGAAGCATGGGCTCCATTTGGAGAGGGAAGAAATAACATGTTTGATAATGAAGTTTTAAAGGATATTGGTGCTAAATATGGAAAAAGTGTTGCGCAAGTTATTTTAAGATGGTTAATCCAAAGAGGTGTAGTTGCATTAGCAAAATCTACTCATGTAGAAAGAATGGAAGAAAACTTTAATATATTTGATTTTAAATTATCAGAAGAGGATATGGAAACAATTAAAAATTTGGATACTGGAAAGAGTTTATTCTTTAATCACCAAGAAGCAAGTACAGTAGACTTATTTGTTAAATTTGTAGAACAAAGAAGAAATAAAAATTAATAGTAAAAAGAATAAAAAATAAAATTTAGAACTTTTAGGATGTTATATAAAATATACTTCTTAGGAGTTCTTTTATTTATGGATAATTTATAAATAAGTTAGAATACTATGTTTGATATTAATTTAAAGGAGTAAGGTTATGAATGAAACAATAAGTAAAATAAAAGATCATAGGTCAATAAGAAATTTTTTAGATAAGGATGTTTCGGAGGAATTTATTGATGAAATTATAAAAAGCTCTCAGAGTATGCCAAATTCTATAAATGGTCAGCAGACATCAGTTATTGTTATAAGAGATAAGGCTAAAAAGGAAAAGTTAGCTAAACTTGTTGGGAATCAAGATTATGTGGCTAAGGCACCAGTATTTTTAGTTTTTGTTATGGATTTTTATAAAACATATCTTGCAGGAGAAAAAACTGGCTTTAAGCAAGTTATACATGAAGATATAGAGGGGACTTTAGTTGGTGCTGTAGATTGTGGTATAGAACTAGGTGCAGCCGTTATTGCAGCAGAGTCTTTAGGGTTAGGAACTGTGGCAATAGGAGGAATTAGAAAAAATCCTAATGAAGTTATAGAGCTATTAAATTTACCTAAATATACATTCCCAATAGTTGGTCTAGCAATAGGATATCCAGTCGATAATTCACATAAGAAACCAAGAATGCCTTTTGATAGTTTTAAACATAATGAGTTGTATGACGCAGAGAAAGTTAAAAAAGCTATAGATATATATGATGAAGAAATGGAGAAATATTTAAAGGAAATTGGAAGATACGAAAAAGAAGTAAATTGGAGTACATTTACCTCCAAAATATATAACTCTGTTTATTATCCAAATGTAAAACAGTCTATAAATAAACAAGGTTTTAAAAATTAATATAAATTCCCACTATAAGACCTTCTCTTTTGAGAAGGTTCTTTAAATGGAATAAATTATATTTTCATTTAAATTAATAATTTTAAAATATTAATCAATATTAGATATTTGTATTTCATTATCTTTAGCATATGAAGTAGACCATGAACAAATATCATTTAATATGTGCTTAAGGCTATATCCTTGTTCTGTAAGCGAATATTCAACCTTTGGTGGTACTTGAGGATATACATGTCTGTTTATTAATCCTTTTTCTTCTAGTTCTCTAAGTTGAGTAGTTAACATTTTTTGCGTGATGTTAGGCATTAAGCGATTTAGTTGACTAAACCTTTTAGAACCATCAAGAAGATACCAAAGTATTATTAATTTCCATTTTCCACCGATTAAATCCATAGTTAATTCTAGTGGACAATTATATTTCTTTTGTAAGTCAGCCATTTTTCCTCCTAAAATATAATACTTACTTTTTGAATTATATAATACAAAAAGATAAGTACTTAGTTATTATATATCAATTAATATAACATTAATAAAATACAAATACAATTAATTATTTTATTGTAATTAAAAAAATATATATTATATATTTCTATTTAAGGTAAAATTAATTATATAATAATTTTATATGGTAATAATATAAAATGAATGGAGGAAAATATTGTGAGAGTAAAAGTGATTTTTTATTCCTTAGAAGGAAATTCAAAACTTATAGCGGAGGAAGTGGCTAAAAGTCTTAATGGAGATATTGTTGAGTTAAAACCTAAAAAACATTATGCCAATAGTGGATTTAAAAAATATTTATGGGGAGGAACTAGTGTTTTAATGAAAGAAAAGCCAGAACTTGAAGCCTATGATAATAATTTAGATTACGATTTATTAGTTATAGGGACTCCTGTTTGGGCTGGAACTTTTTCACCTGCAATTAGAACCTTTTTAAAGGAAAATAATTTAGATGGAAGGAAAGTAGCTTTATTTGCTTGTCATGCTGGTGGTGGAGCTGATAAATGTTTTGAGAAATTTAAAAAGTTTAGCCCAAATTGTAAAGTTATAAGCACTATGGATTTTGTAGATCCTTTGAAAAAAGATACAGCAAATAATATTGATAAAGCTGTAAAATGGGCAAAATCATTATAAAATATTAAGGTTAAAAATTATAAAAAACAATATTTTAAATCATATGTATATATTTTAGCAAATAGAGCAATAATCTAAGTATAATTAATTAAATTATTAAATGCAGGCATTTTGGAGGTAAGATTAATGAAGCTTAGTGCTAGAAATCAATTAAAAGGAAAAGTAGTTGATATTAAAGAAGGGGCTGTAAATGGTATTGTAAGCTTGGAAACTAAGGGTGGAGAAATTATTACTTCAACTATATCAATGGGTTCAATTAAAGAATTAGGTTTAAAGATAGGTTCAGAAGCTTATGCTGTTATAAAAGCTACTTCAGTAATGATGATGGTAGATTAATTTTGTAAAAAAGGTCTAGAAAAATTATTTTCTAGGCCTTTTTGTTTTATAAAAATCCACAAATTGTATAAATTATTAATTATTTATAATAATTTTAAAACTTTAATGAATAAAGTTCAAAAACTATTTACAATTAAAGTAAAAATGGTTATATTAGACTGGTAATGATAAATTCAAATAATAATTAAAATTTTAGGAGGAGATGGATTTGAAAGCAAAAAAAATAACAACTATGTTTTTGTTTGGTTTAGTTCTTACAGCAACTGTATTGACGGGATGTTCAACAGCTTCAGTAAAGGAGGAAAGCTTAGATAATACTGAGAAAAAAGAGGTGGTTGTTGCAGCTGCTGCTAGTTTAAAAGAAGCTACTACTGATATAGAAAGTGTTTTTGAGGAAAAGCATAAAAATATAGATTTAGTATTTACTTATGGGGGCTCAGGTTCTCTTCAGCAACAAATAGAGCAGGGTTCTCCAACAGATGTATTTATTTCAGCAGGGGCTAAGCAGATGGATGCTTTAGAGAGTAAAGGACTTCTTTTAGATTCAACTAAAATGGATTTATTAACTAATAAAGTTGTATTAATAACACCTAAGGATAAAGCAGATTTAACGTCTTTTGAAGATTTAAATAGTAATAAAGTATCACAAATTGGATTTGGCGAGCCAAGTACAGTTCCTGTTGGACAATATACTGAACAGGTTTTAAACAGTATTGGAATATTAGATAGTGTGAAAAATTCTGGAAAAGTTGTTTATGCTAAAGATGTAAAAGAGGTTTTAACTTGGGTTGAAACTGGAAATGTAGATGCAGGTGTAGTTTATGAAACAGATGCTAAGGGTTCGAGCAATGTAAATATAGTTTGTGAGGCTCCAGAAAATAGTCATGATCCTATAGTTTATCCAGTTGCTGTTATAAAAGATAGTAAAAATCCTGAAGAAGCAAAAGAATTTATAAATTTTTTAAATTCAGATGAAAGTAAAGACATTTTTAAAAGTTATGGATTTACAACAAAGTAAAAGTTAAGATTAATTAATAATTAAAAATAAAGAAAGGGTGCTTTTATTGAATGATTTATCGCCTTTGTGGATTTCGCTTAAAACAACTACAATTTCAACAATAATAGCATTTATACTAGGAATTTATGGAGCACGATTAGTAATGCTTTGTAATAAAAAGTTAAAAGGAATTATAGATGCAATATTTATTCTACCTATGGTTTTACCTCCTACAGTAGTAGGGTTTTTCTTGCTTATCATTTTAGGAAAAAGAGGAATTATAGGGAGTTTTCTTTATAATATTGGAATACAGATTATATTTTCATGGAGTGCTACTGTTGTAGCAGCTACTGTTGTATGTTTTCCCATTATTTATAGAACAACTAGAGGGGCATTAGAGCAAATAGATAATAATGTTTTAAATGTGGCTAGAACTTTAGGGATGAGTGAAAGAAGAGTTTTTTGGAAAATAGCATTTCCTATAGCTTGACCAGGAATACTTGGAGGAATTGTTTTAGGTTTTGCAAGAGCACTTGGTGAATTTGGAGCGACACTTATGCTTGCAGGGGCAATTCCAGGAAAAACAGTAACTATGCCAATTTCAATTTATTTTTTATCTCAAGGTGGAGATATGAAAGGTGCAATGATATGGGTTTTATTTATAGTTGCTATATCATTCCTTAGTATATTTTTTATAAATAGATTATCTTATAAAAGTTATGAAATAAATGTGTAAACAATACTTATTTTAAGATACGTGGAGGACAAATGTTATATATAGATATAAAAAAACATCTAAAAAACTTTACTTTAGATATTACTTTGGAAACTGACAATAATAGAGTTGGGATTTTGGGAAAATCAGGTTCAGGAAAGAGTATGATGTTAAAAGCTATTGCAGGAATTATAAAACCTGATGAAGGAATAATAGTTTTAAATGATAGAGTGTTGTTTGATAGTAAAAAGAAAATTAATTTACAGCCTAGAGAGAGAAATATAGGGTATCTATTTCAAAATTATGCATTATTTCCTCATATGACCGTTAGGGAAAATATATTTTCTGGGATGATAAGAGCTTCTAAGTATGAAAAACAAAAAATGAGTAGTGATATGATAAAAAGATTGTGCTTAAACGGATTAGAAAATAGATATCCAAAGGAATTATCAGGAGGGCAGCAACAAAGGGTAGCAATAGCTAGAATGCTTGCTACAAAACCTGAAATTTTAATGTTTGATGAACCATTTTCAGCTCTTGATTATCATTTGAGGGAACATATGCAGGAAAATCTTTTAGAAATATTAAGTGAAGAAAGCACAACTAGTCTTTTAGTTTCTCATGATATAGATGAGGCATATAGACTTTCTAAAGAAATTGTTGTGGTAGATGATGGACAAATTAAAAGGCAAGATAGAAAAGAGAAAGTTTTTAATGAACCTAAAAATATTGCTACTGCAAAAATAACAGGATGTAAAAATATATCAAGAGCTAGAAAAATAGCTAATGATAAAGTTTTTGCTATGGATTGGGGAGTAGAAGTTAAAATTTTACCTACTAAAGATGAGGTAGAATATATAGGTATAAGAGCACATCATATTGAATATTCTAAGACTTTGGAAGAAAACACATATGCTTATACAATTGAAAGCAGTAGTGAAACAAGATTTGGACAAACTATGTATTTTTCTTTAGGAAAAGAGCATAGCGAAAAGAAAAATCAACTTCGTTTTGAAGCTGATAAAAAGCTTTTAGAAACGGAATTTTTTGAAGAGAATTTTAAATATGTAAAACTGCCAAAGAATAATATTATTTTGTTAAGTAGATAATTAAAAAATATTTTTAATTAAGATTTTAGTAATAAATAAGTTATAATTAATATGTATAACTTATTTATTTTTTTTAGTAAATATAAAAGTGAAATAAATAGATTTAAAGTAATACTTAAGGAGAATGTTTGTTATGGATAAATCTAATTTAAAAGAGCTAATAAAACATGGTAGTATATACTTTCCTTGCGCAGCTTATATAGTGGAAAATGAACAAAATGGTTTATTTGCAAAATATCATTGGCATAATGAATTGGAAATTATTCATTTTAAAAAGGGAAAATTTAGGTTTGAAGTAAATATGGACAAGTATATTATAGAAGATGAGTGTCTTTGTTTTATAAATAGTGAGGAATTGCACTTAGTTAAAGGAGATTATCCATGTATTGAAAGTGCGGTAGTATTTGATTTGAAAATGCTTAGTTTTAATATATTTGATTTAACTGAGAGTGAGTTAATCAATCCTCTTTCAACAGGAAAATTAAAAATGCCGAGATTTATTTACAAAAAGGATGTTTTTTGGAATGATGTATATAAAGAGTATGAAAAAATTATAAATATATATAAAAAAAATATAAATAATATAGATGAAAATTGTAAAAAAAATGTGGTATCTCAAATCGAGATAAAAATAGCTATACTTAATATTTTAGCAGTTTTATATAACAATAATTTATTAGTTAATGAGTGTGGAAATGTTGATAATTATAAGATAGAGTACATAAAAAAAGTTATTTTATATATTGAAAATAATTATAAAAGGAAAATTTGTGTGAAAGAGTTAGCTAAAGAGATTAATATGAATGAACAGTATTTTTGTAGATTTTTTAAAAATATTATTGGAAAATCTCCAATGCAATATATAAATGAATATAGGATTAAGAAAAGTGAGGAATTGTTAAAAAAAACAGACATGAAAATTATGCAGATATGCTTAGAAAGTGGATTTAATAATATGGGGAATTTTATAAATACATTTAAAAAGCAAACTGGATTAAGTCCTATGAAGTATAGAAAAGATAATAAAGAAGATGTCATAAAAATGTAATTTAAAATCAATAATATGTAAGAAATTTTTTGTGGAATGTTTTATTATATAAGTATACATAATGTTAATTTTAGGAGGTTTTAATTATGAAAAAGTGGTGGCACGATAAAGTAGCATATCAAATATATCCAAAGAGCTTTTATGATACTAATGGAGATGGAATTGGAGATTTAAAAGGAATTATAAATAAATTGGATTATTTAAAAGAATTAGGAATTGATATAATTTGGTTGTCTCCTATTTACTGTTCTCCTATGGTTGATCAGGGGTATGATATTTCTGATTATTATAATATTGACCCAAGTTTTGGTACTATGGATGATATGGAAACGTTATTAAAAGAAACTAAAAAAAGAAATATGTATGTGATTATGGATTTGGTAGTAAACCATTGTTCAGATAAGCATGAATGGTTTAGAAAAGCTTTAGAAGATCCAGATGGAGAGTATGGAGAATATTTTTATATACGTGAAGGAAAAGGAAATAAACCACCTTGCAACTGGCGTTCTTATTTTGGTGGAAGCGTATGGGAAAAAATACCTAATACAAATAAGTATTATTTTCATGCATTTGCAAAAGAGCAACCTGATTTAAATTGGGAAAATCCAAAGGTAAAAGAAGAAATATATAAAATGATTAATTGGTGGTTGGATAAAGGGTTAGCTGGTTTTAGAATAGATGCTATCATAAATATAAAGAAGGATTTGAGTTTTCAAGATTTTGAAGCTGATGGAGATGATGGACTTTGTGACATGAGTAAGATGTTAGAAAAAGTTATAGGCATTGGTGATATGCTGAAGGAATTAAAAGAAGAAACTTTTGATAAATATGATGCTTTTACGGTTGGAGAAGTTTTTAATGCTAAAGAAGGTGAACTTTATAAATTTATAGGAAAAGATGGATATTTTTCATCTATATTTGATTTTGATATGGAAGTTTTAGGACAAGAACAATCAAATCGTTGGTATTTAAATAAAGATTTCACTACGAATCAATTAAGAGATGTTATTTTTAAAAGCCAAATAGAAGCATTAGGAATTGGTTTTAAGGCAAATATTATTGAAAATCATGATGAGCCAAGAGGGGCAAGTCGTTATATAATGGATGGAGAATGTAATGATATTAGTAAAAAGGCTCTGGCTATTATAGAGGTTATGCGTAGAGGGATACCTTTTATTTATCAAGGTCAAGAAATAGGTATGACAAATAATAAGGTTGATTGTATAGATAAGTTTAATGATATATCTACAATAGAAAATTATGATAGAGCTATAAGAGAAGGATTTAGTAAAGAAGAAGCTTTAAGGCTTGTAAATAAATTTAGCAGAGATAATGCTAGAACACCATTTCAATGGGATAATAGCATTAATGCTGGTTTTACAAAGGGCACTCCGTGGCTTCAAGTAAATGAAAATTATAAGGAAATTAATGCGAAATTGCAAATAGATGATAAAGATTCCGTATTGAGTTTTTACAAAAAACTTATAAATTTAAGAAAATCAAATGAGTATAAAGAAGTTGTTGTTTATGGAGAATTTATACCAGATTTAGAAGTGTATGATAATGTTATTGCTTTTTATAGGAAGGGAGCTAATAAATGTTTAATGGTAATAATAAATTATCAAAATAAAGAACAAATAATTAATTTCAACAAAACGTATAAGATATTGATTAATAATTATAAAGATTTGAAGTTTGTTAATAACGAATTAATGCTAAAGCCATATCAAGGGATTATTATAGAAATACTATAATTTAATATACTAAAAAGAAGCTATAAAATATAGCTTCTTTTTTGTTGAATATAAAAATTTATTTGTTATTAGTTTTATTTTCTTTAATAATTGAAACAGATAATGCTCCAATTATTAGTAAGATACCAGAAATTAAAAGCATTGATGGCATTGAAGAACCTACTAAAGGAAATAGTGCGAAGCTTAAACAAGAAGCTACAATTTGTGGTAAGCAAATACTACCGTTGAAAAGTCCAAGATACATACCTATATTTTTACCTGATAAAGCATTAGTTAAAATAGTAAATGGAAACGTCATCATTCCTGCCCAAGCCATTCCTATTAATATAAATGAAATTATTAGTGCAAATTCATTATGAATAAAAAATATTGAACCAAAACCTACTCCACCTAAAATAAGACTAAGAGTATAGAAAAATTTTCTTTTACTATTAGATGTACGAGATAAGATAAGAGACCATAAAACAGCACTAATAGATTGAACTGCTGATAAAATACCAAACCAATTTCCAGCTGATTGATAAGCTTGACTATATGCTTCTGTTGTATGCCATACATTTAATGCAATGGCTCCAGTACCATAAGTCCATAAGTATTGAAAGCCCATCCAACAAAAAAATTGAACTATAGCAACTGTCCAGAAGACTTTTGGTGCATTAAGAAGTAATTTGAAAACATTAATTTTTTCTTTGGGTTCGTTTTCATTGATGCCGTGATACAAAGCGTATTCCTTTGGGGGATATTCTTTAACTTTAAATACTGTAAACAAACTACAAATTATCAAAATGATAGCCCCTATATAGAATGAGATTATAACAGATTGAGGGATTACTCCTTCAGGTGCTGTATTGGAAACACCGATTATAGTCAATATAAATGGAAAAATACTAGCTAGTACAGCACCACTGTTTGAAAGAAAACTTTGAATTGAATAAGCAAAGCCTTTTTGTTTTTCATTAACCATATCTCCAACCATCATTTTAAAAGGTTGCATAGCTACGTTTGATGATAAGTCCATAAATAAAATAGTAATTGAACCAAAAAGCAATGCTGCCATAGAGCCAAAGCCAAAACCAAAACTTCCTGCGTTTGGTAGTAAACACATAACGATTACAGCAACCACAGAACCTACTACTAAATATGGAATACGACGACCAATTTTAGGAATCCATGTTTTATCTGAAAAATAGCCTATTAAAGGTTGTACGATTAATCCAGCTAGTGGTGGTAAAATAAAGAAAAAGCCTAAATCATTTGGATTAGCTCCAAGGGTTTGGAATATACGTCCCATATTTGAACTTTGTAATTGAAATGCCATTTGAACTCCGAAAAAGCCAAAACTTATCATCCAAATTGTGCTAATTGGCAAATTGGGTAATTTATTTTTAGATTTTATTGAAATTTGATTTCTTTTCTTTTCTGTCATATTAAGACCTCCGCTGTTAAATAAATTTTGTATTAAAACGTTTTATGTATATGTACAATTATATTTTAGAACTTGTTCTTTAAAACTTCTTACGGATTATTGACTTTAAATTACACTTTTATTACTTTTTAATAAACAAAGTAATAAAAGTTGTTTTTATAAAGAGTTTAATTTTTGTTTTGTATGTAATGATAAAGTAAAAAAATTAATATTTAATTTTTTTACTTTAAACTCTATATAATTTAAATTTGAATTATAGTGATTATCTAGAAAATTTTGATTTAATTTTTTTCCTATAAAAGAAAGTTATAAATGCAGCACTACCTATAAAACCATAGGATACAAGAGGTGATATTAGCATATATTTAGAAACAGATAAAACAAACACTAAACTAATATTGCAAACAGCTTCTAAAACAGGGCATATTCCCCATATAAAAGTTAGAAATTTCATACTAAATCTAAAATGAGGATTTTTACACTTTTCATCAATGGTTGATTTGTTGTTTTTTGCATATTTATCTTGAGAATTTATAAATTTTTTTGCTAAATAATAAATCATAGGTTTTGGAAAAAACATAGATATTAGAAATAAGATTCCTACAACAGCTGTTATATAAGATTGTCTAATTAGAAGTAATTTTTGGCTTCCACTAAATAACATTGAAATTATTCCAACGATAAAGCCTAAGATAATAAGACTAGCAAAAATATCTATTTTCTTTTCTTTTATTATATGATATATATTATCTATTATAGGAATAGTAGTTGAAATTATAAGAGCAGTTATGCTACTAGGTATATGATTTATTAGTATTTTATATGTAATTAAAGGTAAGATAGCATTTATTAATATGCTTATGATAATACTTTTTTTAATATTATTTTTGTGATTAATATCCATAAAATTATTCTCCATTCGTTACTTTTTACTATATAAACAAATGATTTATATAGTAAATCTTTTGATTTTATAAGTAATTATAAAATATTAAAATTTTTCTGTATTGTGACTTTAGTCATAATTTTAGTCATATGATAAAATATATTTTTAATAAACTCATATAATAATAAAGGAAATAAAGTTAATAAAAGGATTTTAAAGTATGGAGTTCTTATTAGAAAAACAATGGATTTATATAGGGATACCTGTTTTATTTGTGGCAGGTGCATTTATGCATTATTTTTATTCATTAAGTAGAAAAAATGTTTTAGTGGGACTTATAGCACCTGTTAATGAAAGTGTATGGGAACATTTAAAATTGATATTTTTACCAATGATATTGTGGTGGAGTGTATATTATATAATTAAAGGACAAGAATTAGGTATAGATAAAAATAGATGGTTTACAGCAGGGGTGGTATCTTTAGTAGTATCAATGATTGGAATATTTTTTTTATATTATTTTTATGTAGGTGCATTTGGAAGAGAATCAGTTATAATTGATATAAGTATTCTTCTTGTGGCTTTATTTGTTGGGCAAATGTTATCTTTTCACATATATAAAAATTTTGAAGGTATAGATGTGCATTTTGTAATTTTAATAGTTGCTATGATATTTTGTGTCTTAGTTATATGCACATTTAATCCACCTCATATACCACTTTTTAAAGAAAAGAAAACAGGAGTTTATGGAATTAAGAAAAAATAAATGTTAAGAAATATTAAAAATAGGTGGGAGGATTCTTAAAATATTTTTAAATTTTAAAATAGATAGTATAATTAATATGTTTTTATAAATAGCGTATTTATTTTACATATAAAGGAGAAAAAATGGATTTATTAAAAACTTATAGTGATTATTTAAAGAAAAATATGGATAATCCAGAAAAGGTAAGAAAATTAATAAAGCTTGGATATAGCTTAGAATATGGATTTTTGGCAGTAGCGGGAGATAGGTCTCTTCCTAAATCTCTTAGATATTTAGCAAAACTTTGTATGAAGTTTACTCTAGAGCCAATTAAAAACCCGCAAAATACTGCTTTTGTAAATGTGTTTACGCCAACAGAATTTTTACATGCTTTTGGAATGAATTTTCAACTTATAGAAGCACTATCATCATATATGTCAGGAACAAAATTTGAAGATACACTTATAGACAAGGCAGAAACACTAGGTGTAGCTGATAGTTTATGTTCATATCATAAGACATTTATAGGTGCAACATTAAGTGGAGTTATAGAAAAGCCAAAATTTGCAATAACAACAACTATGGCTTGCGATGGAAATGTCAATACATTTAGATGTCTTTCAGATTTTTATGGTATAGAAAGGTTTGTTATAGATATACCTTATGAATATTCTGAAGATGCTAAAGAATATGTAAAAGAGCAACTAAAAGAAATGGTTGAGTTTATTGAGGATAATTTACATAAAAAATTAAATGAAAACAAATTAAAAGAAATTATTATAAATGAAAATAAATCAATAGATTATTATAATTCATATTTGAAAAAATTAGAAAATAGATACTTTACTAATACTTTAACATCAGAGATGTATAAAATTTTTGCAACACATCCTGGTATGGGAAGGGCAGATACATTAAAATTTTTTAAACTTTTAGATGAAGATATATCAAAGTGTCCAGAAGGAATAACGGGAAAAAGATTTTTATGGGTACATTTATTGCCTTTTTATAGTAAATCTATAAAAGCACTTTTAGATAAAAATGAAATTAATCAACTTTTAATATCAGATATGAATGTAGATTCACTTCAAAAAATAGATTTAGATGATATTTATGGCTCTATTGCAAAGAAGCTTATTTTAAATAAATTTAATGGTCCATACAGTAGGCGTGCTGAAAATATATTAAAGTATTCAGAAAAGTTTAATGCTGATGGAGTAATAAATTTTTGCCATTTTGGATGTAGACAATCAAATGGAGGAAGCATGATTTTAAAAGATTTATTAGATAAGAATAATATACCATCAATAAGCATTGATGGTGATGGTGTGGATAGAAGAAACGGTCAAGATGGTCAAAATAAAACGAGATTAGAGGCATTTTTTGAAATGATAAAAGATAATTAAGGAGAAAAATATGATAGCTTGCATGTGTAAATATAGCCCTTTTGCCATTTTTGAAGGTTTTAATGAAAATGGTATAATTATAGATGATTCAATAGAACAATTTACTGAATCTGAGAAACTTATGCATCCTAGTATGTGTTCTTATAGTAAAGGGCTTTTGGATAAAATAATAGAAAGAAAAATAGATAAAGTCTTTTTAGTTAATTGTTGTGATGCTATAAGGAGGCTTAAAGATACTTTAGAAAAAGTGGATACTATAAAATTTATTTATATAATGGATTTGCCTAAAAAAAATAATTGCTGTTCTAAGGATATATTAAAAAAAGAAATATTAAAATTTATAAAAGCTTATGAAGATTTTAGTGGAAAAAGATTTGATTTAGACAGATTTAATAAATCTATTTATAAGTATGTATCATCAGAGCCTAAAATAGAGAAAGAATACATAAAGGTATTAGGTGCTAAAGTTTCAGAAGATTTTTTAAATAAGGCTAAAGATATTCTAGATTATCCTTTAGTAAATGATACGTGTTTTAAAAGACATTATTTAAGTTATGCAAAAAAATTTGATAATATTGATGATTTAGCTCTATGGTATAGCGAAGAAATGTTGTCTTACACTCCATGTATGAGGATGGATGATATAAAGAAGAGAAGGGCATTAGTTGAGGATCCAAATCTTAAAGGAATAATTTATCATACAGTAAAATTTTGTGATCATTATTCATTTGAGTATATGAATCTTCAAAAAAGCAATATACCAATGTTAAAAGTTGAAACAGATTTAACAAATCAAAGTAATGGTCAAATAAAGACTCGTATAGAAGCTTTTAATGAGCAATTATCAGGAGGTAAAGTTAAAGTGAGAGAGGGAATAGATAAAGATAGAGTATATGTTATGGGTGTTGATAGTGGTTCTACATCTACTAATATAGTGATTTTAGATAAAGATAAAAATGTTTTAAGTAAAGTAATAGTAAAAACTGGTGCTAGAAGTATGGATTCGGCAAATAAGGCTTATGAAATGGCTTTAGATGAAGCAAAATTGAAAAAAGAAGACATATCTTTAATTATTGGTACAGGTTATGGAAGATATAATATTCCTTTTGTTGATGAAAATGTTACAGAAATAACTTGTCATGGAAAAGGTGCTCACTTTATTAATAATGAAATAAGAACTATAATTGATATTGGAGGACAAGACAGTAAAGCCATATCTATAGATGAAAAAGGAAATGTAAAAAGTTTTGTTATGAATGATAAATGCGCAGCTGGAACTGGAAGATTTTTAGAAATGATAGCTAGAACTTTAGAAATAGACTTAAAAACTATGTCAGAAGAAGGGTTATCATATAAGGAAGATTTAACCATAACTAGCGTATGTTCTGTATTTGCTGAATCTGAGGTAGTATCATTAATTGCTGATAATAAAGATAGAAAAGATATAATTCATGGAGTTAATAAATCGATAGCTACAAAAACAGTAGGTCTTGTTGACAGGGTTGGTAGAGTAGAAAAATATATGATGACAGGCGGAGTTGCAAAAAATAAAGGTGTTGTAAAGTGTATAGAAGAAAAACTTGGAACTTCTATTTTTATAGCACAAGAGCCTCAAATATGTGGGGCATTAGGAGCAGCACTTATAGGACTTGAAAAGATATTAAATTAATTTTATATATAATTTAGAGAAAAGGGGCAAAAATAATGAAAACTAATTATCATACACATAATTTTAGATGTAATCACGCTATAGGAAATGTTGAGGATTATATAAAAATTGCTATAGAAGAGGGATTTGATGAAATAGGAATATCTGACCATTTACCACATCCAGGAAAGAATATAGATAATGAGTCTAGAATGACTTATGAAGAGATTCCAGAATATTTTGCTGAAATTGATGAAGCTATAAAGAAATATGGCGATAAAATATCTATAAAAAAGGGTATTGAGGGAGAGTATTTTGAAGATTTTAAATGGTTTTATGAAGAGCTTAAACAAAATTATAATATAGATTACATGATACTTGGAGTTCATTTTTTTCCTTATCAAGGAGAATGGGTTTATGTTGGGCATATAGATTTAACTCCTGAAATATTAAAGGTTTATGTTGATCATGTTATAAAATCAATGGAAAGTGGATTGTTTAAATATATAGCCCATCCAGATCTTTTTGGAATGTCTTATAGGAATTGGGACGAATACGCAATAAAAGAATCAAGAAGAATTTTTGAGGCTGCTAACAGATTAAACATGCCTCTTGAAATAAATGTAAATGGAATGAATAGAGCAAAGATTAAATATAATAATGGTCTTAGATATCAATATCCTATAAAAGATTTTTGGGAACTTGCTAAGGAATATAATGTAAAAGTAATTGTAGGAATAGATGCGCATAAACCAGATAATATGAAAAATTTAAGCAAAGGTATAGAATTTGCAAAAGAGATAAACTTAGATGTAATAGACCATTTAGAATTTTAATAACTATTGTAAAAAAAATAGGCTATATCAAAACATTATTTTGATATAGCTTATTTTTTTATATTTTTATGATGTTATAAATAATAAAACAAAATAGTGAAATAATAAAATAGAATTTTAATTTAAAAATTAAAATTATTGAAATAAGTTCTAATAAACAAAGTAACAATTTGGAGGTATATTTAATGGGAAGGGTTAATTTAGGAAGCACTATAATAAATTATCCTATGCCAGTTGTTTTAATTGGCTCTAAAACAAATAAAGGTAAATCAGATTTCTTAACTGTATCATGGATTACTATGGTAAGTGAAAATCCATATAAAGTTTTAATTTCTCTTTGTAAAAAACATACTATAAGTGCTGAAATAAAAGAAAATAAAGCATTTAGTATGTGTGTTCCATCAAAAGAGCAAGTAAAAAATGTAGATTATTGTGGAGTGGTGGGAATGGAAAATTTAAATAAAGCAGATTTTTTCCACATATTTTATGGTACATTGGATGGAACTCCTATGATAGAGGAATGTAAATTAAATGCTGAATGTAAAGTTGAAAAAATAATAGATTGTGGAAGTCATGAACTTTTCATAGGAGAAATTTTACAAGTTCATGTTGATGATAGCGTAACTTCCGATAAAAAAGTATGTTTAGAAAAAATGCAACCAATGATTTTAGATACAGATAATAAAAAATACAGAGAAGTAGGAAATATAGTAGATGATGCTTTTAAAAAATATAAGTAAATGTTAATATTAATCATTTATAAATTATGAATAAAAATACGAAAATATATTGTAAATTTTTATTTAACAATATGAATTAAATGTTAATAAATAAAGGTTAAATATTTTGATAAAAATAAATAATAAAAATTTTAATATGTTTATAAATGGCTTTATATAAAGAAAAAACGGGATAAAAATAAAATTATTAACTTAAAAAAAATAATTTGATTGTAAAAATTAATACAATAACGCAACAGATATTACAAAAAATTCAAATTGATTTTATGCATTTTAAATGATAATATATGCATGAGATTCATAGAGTTTTTTATACATATTTATAAGTTATTTTAGGGGGAGTTTACATGAATAAAACTAAAAAAATAGGCATGTATACATTAGTATTAATGATTTTTACATCAGTTTTTGGGTTTACAAATATACCAAGGTCATTTTATCTTATGGGATATGGAGCTATACCTTGGTATATAATATCTGGAATATTATTTTTTATACCATATGCTTTTATGATGACTGAGTTTGGTGCTGCTTTTAAAGATGAAAAGGGTGGTATTTATTCTTGGATGGAAAAATCAGTAGGTAGTAAGTTTGCTTTTCTTGGAACTTTTATGTGGTATACATCTAATATAATATGGATGGTAAGTGTAGCATCATCTATATGGGTTCCAGCTTCTAACTTTTTATTTGGAAGTGATAAGACACAAGAATGGGAATTATTAGGATTAAGTGGTTCAAAACTTTTAGGGATTTTAGGAATTATACTTATAATAACGATAACATATATATCAACTAAAGGGCTTAAAAACATATCAAAAATTGCATCTATTGGAGGAATATTTGTAACAATAGCTAATATCTTATTATTAGTTGGAGGCATTATTGTTTTAGTTGGTAATGGATTTACTCCGGCTGAACCAATTAATTTTCATGCTTTTGTATCTTCACCTAATAAAAATTATACATCTATTATTGGAATGGCAAGTTTTATGGTATTTGCTCTATTTTCTTATGGTGGGCTTGAGGTAGTGTCTGGCCTAGTTGATGAAGCAGAAAATCCAATTAAGAATTTTCCAAAGGCAATAAAATTATCAGCAATAATAATAAGTGTTGGTTATTGTATTGCGATATTATTTGTAGGTTTTTTTACAAATTGGAACAGTATATTAACAGTAGGTAATGTAAATATGGCAAATGTGGCTTACATAGTGCTTAATAATTTAGGAATTCAGATAGGCAACGTGTTGGGATTTAGTCAAGGAAATGCAGTAATCTTAGGAAACTTTTTTGCAAGATTTATAGGGCTTTCAATGCTTCTTGCATTAACTGGAGCATTTTTTACCGTGATTTATTCACCTATAAAACAACTTATAGAGGGAACACCAAATAAAATTTGGCCTAAAAGTTGGACAAAGATTAATAAGAATAATATGCCAACTAATGCTATGTGGATTCAATGCGCAGTAGTTGTTATTATAATAGCATTATCAGCTTTTGGTGATAAAAGTGCAAGTAAGTTTTTAGATTATTTAATACTTATGGGAAATGTATCAATGACAATACCATACATGTTTTTATCTATTGCATTTATATATTTTAAAAAGAAAGAATATATAAATAAACCAATAAAGATATTTAAGTCATATAAGAGTGGAGCAATATGGGGAATAATTGTGACATTTATTATTGGGTTTGCAAATATATTTACTATAATTCAACCAATTATAGAAGAAAATGATTATTTTTCAACTGTTCTTCAAGTGGCAGGACCGATACTTTTTGTAATAATAGGTTTAGTACTTTATGCTAGATATAAGAAAAAAATAAATTTAAATATGTGAATATTAATGTAGGCAACTAGTTAAAATAAAATTATATTTAAAGTTAACTTTAAATATAATTTTTTATTTTGTCATATAGAAAGGAGTTATGTATGAGTAATGTTATTTGTAGGTGTCATAAAGTAACGGAAGATGAAATAATAAATTCAATAAAAGAAGGGGCAAAAACTGTTGAAGCAGTTGGAGAAAAAACAAAAGCTGGAACAGGTTGTGGTGGATGTAAAACAAAAATACAAGAATTAATAAATAAAAATAAATAAACAACTATATTAAACCTCTAAGGAAATTATACTTAGAGGTTTTTTAATGATTTTTTCTAATATATTATAATGCATAGTTGACTATATATATAAATATTGAGTTATAATATATGGATAGATAGCTTTTTAAATAAAATTTTAAGGGGAGCTATACAAAAAAGGATTTAAGATAGCCAAACTACACTTAAAGAATCTTTGTGGCTTTGTGCTCGGGATAGTTCGAAGGAGGAATAATAATTAATGGATAAAAAGAAGACTAAAACAAAAATATTAAAAGAAGAAGTACAAAATATTATTTTTCCTGTAGAAGATGGTTACATTAAAGGAGATATTAAAAATTTTAATTATGAAATAGTAACTTTAGATTGTACTGAAGAAGATATAAGCGCTTCTTTAGATGAGAGTATTGTTGTTAGACCTTATTTTGAATATAAAAATGAAAAGGTCAAAATTCCTGTATTTTTTACTTGTATTAGAGGTGTTTATAAAGATATAGGAGAATATTTAAAACTTATAAATATATGCAAAAATGCTAGAAATAATATTTTTATAAAAAATGTTAGTGAACTTTTAAATCAAAAATCTACGACAAGTGGATTGTTTAAAAATACTAAAATAGAAGAAATTCTTAATGAAAAAATAAATGTTAATATAAATAAAATTAAGGAAACAGTAAGTTCTGTTTTTAATATAAATGAATATAAATATTCTAAGTATTTTGATAAAGTTTTAAATAAATTTGATGTTGAAAGTATTATAGAATCTAGGGATAAAGGATTATCAAAATATTCTTTAGATATGCAAAGATATTTGTTAAATAAGTTAAATAAATATTTAAATGGATATTATTTTGTAACTCAAATAGATGATACGGAAAAGTTAAAGCTTTTAGAATATATAACAAGCTTAAATGATGAAATAGTATTTAAAATAAATAATTTTGAAATCTCTAATGTTTCACCTAAAATAACATTATTCTTAGAAAATTCTAATTCAATTAATAATTTGGATATACTAATGCTTGGATATCTACACACATTAGGAATAGATATTTTAATTTTTACTCCAGCTGGTGCGGCTAATTTAGAATATATTTTAAGTAAAAATATGTTTTGTGCTTTAAATTTAGAAAATATCAATACTAATGTTGATTTAAGAGTGATAAATGAAATAAATAAACTTTTAAAAAAATTTAAAGTTGATGTAATGGAGCTTGATAATAGCTTGGAAAACTTAGGATATAATGCTCCGATTAAAAAATATCAAATAAGAATCAATTTATTTAAAACACCTATTTTAAAGAAAATAGGAAAGATAATTAAGGGATGGCAATTAACCCTTATAGGAACTTTAGGACTTATAATAAGCATAAGTTTAGTATTGTTTAATACAATAACTTTTGTGCCTTTTTTAATAGTTTTAAAGATTATTGTAGTAATCTTTTGTGCAATTCTTATTTTAGGTGTAAAACTTTTATCGTTAGATATGTAACATAATATAAATATTTTTATATAAAATATATTGAATTTTGTCATAAATAGTCTGTGTCTAGATTATAATATAGAAAGATAAAGATTTTATTCTTATTTTAATCAGATGGTGATAGGTATGAAGGATGTTATTTATATCTTAGATTCAAATATAATAATAAATATATGGAATAGTAAAATTAATATTTTAGATGAATTAATAAAAAATAATAATATTAATTTTTTAATACCAAAAGAAGTAGCTAAAGAAATATCAGAAAAAGAATTTATAGTTTATCAAGGGACATCTGTTTTATCAGATAGATTTTTAAAACTCTTACCATATATTGAAGAGGAATTAAATAAAGAAAAAATTAATGATTTTTGTTACAAAATAAAAGCTAAAAAATTATTAAGTGGTATTTATTATGTAAATGGAAATAAATTATCTAAAACAGATTTTATGCTTTTATATCTTTGTAGTATTAATGAGAATTCAGTTATTGTAACTGAAGATAAAAAATTACTAAAAGCTAGCAAAGATATATTAGGAAATAATAAAAGCATTAATTTAAAAGAATTTCTAATAAGCTTAAACTAATATAGAATAATAATTAGTCATATTTAGAGTTTTCTAAATATGACTTTTTAACGTCAAATATTTTTTATATGGCGAATAAAAATATTAAAAAAAAGTTATATTAATTTAATTAAATATATTTTTCTTTTGTAAATTTGTATTTTAGAGTCTAGTTTAATATGATATGATAAAAGATAGGGCAGTAAAAATAAACTATAATGAAAGTGAGGCTAAAACATGGAGTTTGCCGGTGCAGCTGTAAAGGCTGATTATGGAAAAGATTCTACTAAGAAAAGTAACATTAAAAATGTTAGAAAATATTTTGATATGGTAGAAAAACAAGAAGAGACTTTAGATGAACAAACTTGGAATGACTTAGATATGGATAATGTCTATAAAAAAGTTGACAGAACTTATAGTAGTGTAGGGGAAGCAGTTTTATATAAAATGCTTAGAAATCCTACTAAGGATGAAAAAGTTCTTAAGGAAAGAGATAGGGTTATAAGTTACTTTGATGAAAATGCAAGACTTAGAAACAAATTAAGTATTATGTTTTATAAATTAGGTAGAGATAGAAAAAATACTTTTTTAGACATGATACAAGATGAGCTTGTGGTTAATAAGGCTAAATATTTTGTATACAGTTTTTTAGGTAAAATTATGCCAATTATATTAATACTTATGGCTATATTTTTAGGACCACAGTACATAATGGGACTTTTAGTTTTAGCTTGTATAAATATGCTTATAAACAATAAGGAGAAAGATATAGTTAAATCTCATGGTCTTTTGTATTTAAGAGATATAATAAATGCAGCTAATGATGTGTCTAGTGTAAGAGATGAAAAAATAGATTTTTATTTAGAAAAAGTTAGAAAATCTCGTAAAGAAATTAAATCAATAGATTTAGCGACTAAATCTATTCAACTTGCTAATATGTGGGGTGGACTTTTAGAGTTCATATCAGTATTGTTCTTATTAGAAGAAAGTGCATATTATAAAATATCAGACCTTCTTAAAAATAGAAAAGAAACTTTTTTAAATTTATATGAAGATTTAGGAGAAATAGAGGCTTTAATATCTATAGCAAGTTATAAAAAGAGCATAGAAAATAGATATACAAAACCAACATTTAAGAAAAATTCTAAATTATACATAGTAGATGGAAGACATCCACTTTTAATAGATGGTGTTCCAAATAGCGTAAAAATGAAGAAAAAGGGTATTGTATTAACAGGTACAAATATGTCAGGTAAGTCTACATTTTTAAGGATGATAGGAATAAATATGATTTTTGCCCAAACATTTTATTTTGCAGTAGCAAAAAAATATGAAGCCCCATTCTTTAGAATAGTAACTTCAATAAATCCTAATGATAATTTATCAGAAGGAAAGAGTTACTATATGGCAGAAGCAGAAGCACTTTTAAGAATTATAAATGCTTTAAATGATGAAATACCAGTATTTTGTGCAATAGATGAGATATTTAGAGGAACTAATCCTGTTGAAAGAATAGCAGCATCAGCTGAAATACTTACATATATTAATGAAAGAAATGCAATATCAATTGTAACAACACATGATAGGGAACTTGTTGATATATTAAAGGATAATTATGAATTCCACTACTTTAGTGAGAGCGTTAGTAAGAAAAATGGATTAAATTTTGATTATAAACTTAAAGATGGTGTATCAAAAACTAAAAATGCTATTAAACTTTTAGATTTTATAGGATATCCTAAAGAGATAATTAAGAAATCTTTTGAGAGAGCTGAAAAAGTAGACGGATTTATTTAATATGGATTTTTACTACTTATAATATCTTAAAATTATAAGTACAAGAGAGAATCTAAATAAAAAACATAGAGATTTATTAATCCCTATGTTTTTTATTTATTGTCTTTTATTCATAAGTGTATTTCTAATTTGTTTGAATTTTGGGAAAGCCTTTTTATATAAATTGAATACAAGTGGATCTGTAACTAAGTTAAATTCACCAAGAAATTCAACAAAATTTCCATTAAATCCTTTTTTGAATTTATAAAGACCGTAAAGTGGATTATCAGGATTTAAATCTCCAGAAACTCCTCTAAAGTCATAGACATTACAACCAAGATCAATACTATCTTTTATCATAGCCCATTGCATAGCAAAGTTTGGCATTGTATCTCTTAAGATATTTTCTGATGCTCCATAAAGGTACCATGCAATGTTACCATAGTACATATAAATTGAGCCAGATAAATAGATTTCTTGTCCTTTGTAAGGTTCTATATCTTTAATTTTTTTATTAAAACTTTCTATTTGTCTATCAGCTTCTTTTAATCTATTTTTTTGATCATTAAGTTTCTTTTCTACTCTAGATTTCTTATCAGCATCTTCTTCAGATTCAAATTTTTTCTCAAGTTCAGGAATTTTAGCTAGTATTCTTTCTTTATCCTTTTCTTGTTTCTTTAACTTATCAGATAATCTTTTAAAATCCTTCTCATAACTATATTTAACCATATATAATCTACAATAAGGGGCTAAGTCTTCAAGCATGTCTTTAAAGTAACCTCTATGTCTAACTATAAAATTATCTCTTTTACCTGTAGTGACCATTATTTCATGGAATCTAGTTAACACATCTTCATCTAGATTAGATTTATCATATGTTTCCACAGTAAGACCAATTTCTTCTGCAAGTTTTATGTTACGTCTTGTTGGATTAGAGAAAACTTTAAATACTTCGTCTTTTATAGCTTGTTTATCTTCTCCAGTTGGTAGAGGCAATCTAAATACAAAGTTTGGTTGAATAGCTTCAAAGTTTTTTGAATCAGAATTTCTAAAGCCTAAACTTTTTAAGAAAGTTTTTATAGATTCACCATCTTCAGTTGGCTTTTCATTTTCTTTAAGATGAATATCTGGATCAACAGTTACAAAACTAATATTATTCTTTTTTGCAAATTGTTTTAGATATTCGGTAAATTCTATTAATAATTCTTTGTTTTTATAATCACATGCAAATCCTCTTGGTATGTATCCCATATATTTATTTAAATATGGTGCTTTTCTAATAAGAATTAAAGCAGATAAAACCATATTCTCATTTTGGTCATAGCCACCAATAAATTTAGATTTCCAATCTTTTTTTAGTTTACCCCAGTAAGATGTTTGTAATATATGACCTTTATCAGAAGTAAGATTAAATTTATCAACTTCTGATGAATTAACTTCCATAAATTTATACAATGTAGGGTCCTCCTTATATTTTAACAATTCCTATTGAATTTTTTATTACTATTAAAAAGCATAAATATATTTTAATATGAAAGATATGTTTCTTCAAGGGAATATAGAATTAAAATTTGGTTTTATAGTATTAATTGGGCAATAAATATAAAAATATTAATCAATATTAAATCATATAATTATTATAGTTATTATTAATTTAAAGGGAAATATTATGAAAAAAATAAATAAAAAATCAATGGGATTAGATTTTAATAAGATGTTTTCATTGAGAAATAATTTAGATGATAATAATATACAAAATAATTTAGACGATAAAAATAAAATAGCTATAGAGATAATGGATGATGTATTAAAACAAGATATGAGAGCAGGTGCAGATGAATTTTCCATTTTAAACTATATAGAGGAAACAAACAGTGTTATGAGATGGATGTTAAATAGTGCATTATATGCTAAAGATATGGGGAATGAATATTGTGAGGTTATAGATATAGTAGCTATTTTTTTAATTAAGGTTTATAGAGATTATGAAATGCTTCCAGTGGTAGCAGAGTTAATTTTTCAAAGAAATAAAAATGATTTATATGCTCACGAACTCATTTGGGCATTTTTCCAAAGTTATGATGTGGATAGTTTAAAGTTCATATGTGATAGGTTATCATCAAATGATAAAAAATCTAAAGAATTAGCGTGTGCCTTATTAAGTTTTATTCCCAATATAAATGAGTATGCAAATAATAATAAATCATTTTATGCGAAAAAATGGATAGATAATAATAAAGACTATATATTTTTTACTGATGATAGCAAACATGCAAGAAGTAAGCCCGTTTATTGTAAATTAAATTTAGATGGAAAGTACTTAGGAGAAATAGTTAATAAAAAAACTGGAAAAATAATTTCTGATTTAGAAAATGATGACAAAAAGAGATTGAAGGAATTTAAAAAATTAGATGAAGATGAAAAAATAATTCTTTCTAGTTATTCTTTTAAATTAAAAAAATTAAATTTAGACAAATGGTTAAAATGGATAAATTATTCTATGAATGACCAAATAGCAATAGCTAAAAGAGGTATACTTATATGATTATTGTAAACGGAAAACTTATAAATAATAATAAAAAATTCAATTATGAAACCATTAGTATTCAAAATAAAGTTTTAAATATTATGTTTAAAAGTAATATGGAGTATGTATATTCATCTTTTGAAGAATTGAAATTTGATTTAGATTTAAAGAATGCTATAGTTGAAAGTTCAAGAGAATTATATGATAGCGATGTGGAATTTAAAACATTTTATAAATCTAAATGCAATAGTAAATATTGGATAAAAAATAAAGATGGGGGATTTTCTTTAAAAGAAAATGTAAGTTCTTATGATGCTATAATGGATATTTTTAATAAAGGATCAAAATATGGTACAGAATGCGCAACAGCAATGATAATAGTGTATTATAGAGCATTGACCAAACTTATGAGTAGAGATGTTTTTAATTCAATATATACGGAAATTGAACTTATGAATTGGTCAAACATCGATGAGAAATTAGGTGTTGATTATTATGATAGTGTATCTGACTTTATGCCTGGAGATTGCATATATTTTAAAAATCCAGATGTAAATCCCAAAACTCCAGAATGGCAAGGAGAAAACACAATAGATTTAGGGGATGGAACATATTTTGGGCATGGACTTGGTATAATGTCAGGAGAAAAAATAATAGATAAGTTAAATAAATATAGAAAAAAACATTCAAAAGTATCAGCATATGTTCTTCAAAGCGTTACATGTCAAGGAGGAAAATATTTGTATAAATTAAACGAAAAAACTAAAAAATATCTGCAAATTTAGGTGTATATATTTTTTATTAATATTTAATAGGATTAGTAAATTTTTTTAGTTTAAGTGTTGATTTTAAAAGGTTAAAAATTAACAAAAAATCAACACTATATTAAAAATATTTATAAACTAATAATTAAATTTTTATTTTAGAAATCTTTTAATATTAATATAACAGGACAATGGTCAGAACCTAGAATTTCTGTGTCTATTAAAGCATCTTCTATTTTGTCTTGCAGTTTATCAGATGTTAAAAAATAATCGATTCTCCAACCAGCATTGTTTTTTCTAGCATTAAACCTATAAGACCACCAAGAATAAATAAATTCTTTATCTGGATAAAGATATCTAAATGAATCTATAAAACCTTCATCTAAAAGGTTAGTTAATTTTTCTCTTTCAAATACAGTAAATCCCGGATTATTAATATTATTTTTAGGATTTTTAAGGTCTATTTCTTTATGAGCTACATTTAAGTCACCGCATAAAATAACAGGTTTTTTAATGTTTAAATCTTTTAAATAAGCTTTAAAATCATCTTCCCATTTCATTCTATAATCTAGTCTTGCAAGTCCTGTTTGAGAGTTTGGAGTGTATACAGTTATCATATAAAAGTTTTCAAATTCTAAAGTTATAATTCTACCTTCTTGATCATGCTCTTCTATATTAAGCCCATAAGAAACTGAAAGTGGCTTTTTTTTTGAAAATATAGCAGTTCCAGAATAGCCTTTCTTTTTAGCGTAGTTCCAATATTGATAATATCCTTCTAAATTTAAATCTATTTGCCCTTCTTGTAATTTAGTTTCTTGTATACAAAATATATCTGCATCCTGCTCATTAAAATAGTCTAAGAATCCTTTTTTTACACAGGCTCTTATTCCATTAACATTCCAAGAGATTAATTTCATAAAATAATTCCTCCTAAGTATGTATTTTAGAATTATTATAAATTAATAATTAGATATAATCTAGATTATAAAATAGTATTTTTATTGAAATAATAAATAGTGTTAATATATTATAGGTCATATTTTAGTAAAGTATTAACTTTAAGTAAAACTAGAAATATTATTTATGTTCAAAGTTGTAGTTGCTAAAAATATAACCTATATTAAAAATTATAATTAAGTTTTAGAATAAGCAAGTTATAACAGCTAGAATGATTAGTAAAATACCTGATATTAAGCTTCCAGATTTACCAATCCATGTGTTTAGTAATTTTTTAGAACATAAAAATCCTAAAGGTATAAGGATAATTGTTATAATTAAAGTAACAATTGTTGTTAAAATAATGTGAAGCCCTGCAATACTAGCTCCTATGCCAAGTCCGACATTATTAAGTGCTAATGCTATTGAAAGAAGTATGGATTCTTTAAATTCAATAGTACCAGATTTATTAGTATCTGCTATTTCAGGTTTTTCAAGTATTACTATTGGAGATGATGGATTTAAGTTTCTATCTTTATGATTAGTAGATTTTTTTAAAACTTTTCTATAATCCAACAAGCAATATAACCCAAGTAATAACATTATTATAGAGCCTAAAATATTAACAACTGATAAAGGAATTATATTAGTTAAAGCTAAACCAATTTCCATAGAAATAAATGTTCCTAATGAAGATATAAAAGAAATTACAAAATTAATAAATGGTTTTATCTTTATGTTCTTAAATCCATATGACATAGCTACAACAAATACATCAAAACTTGCAGATAAAACAAATAATATAGTAGCTAATAGATTCATGATTTTTCTCCTTAAAGTATGGTTCATATTAATATATTAAACTTGGAGAAAGAATGTGATTTTTTAAAATTTTTATCTTAATATGATGAAGAATATCAATGTATGATATATAATGTATTATAATTATTAAATGAATGAGAAAATTTGCAAGATGAATTCACAAAAAATTCAAAAATTTATAAAGCAAATTAATAAATTCGTAATAATTAATAATTTGTACTGTGGCAAAATTATATTAGCAAAAATATCGTATACACTAAGTTAATATAATTTAATTTTATATTTGTAACACAAATGACTTAATAATGACTCATAGTAATATCTATGAGTCATTATCATGAAAACAGTAAAAGTTTTAATAAAAAAGAAATTAAATTAAAAAATGACATAAAAAGTGCGAATTTAAAAAATAATGTTTGGCAAAGCCTTAAACACTTGTTATAATTTCAGTTGGTAATTTAGAATAGGAGTGAAATTTTATGAAGGATTTTATATTTTGGATAACCGCCATTTTTCAAATATTAGTTTTTATTGGGGCGTTGTATTATCTAGCAATTGCATTCTTTGGATTTTATAAGAAAAAAGAAGAAAAACAATTTGCACCTCAAAAAAAATTTGCTATGTTGGTTGCAGCTCATGATGAAGAAGTTGTAATTGCCAATATGGTTGAGAGTTTAAAAAATTTAGATTATCCAAAAGAACTATACGATATATTTGTAATTGCTGATAATTGTACAGATAGTACAGCAGCAGTAGCTAGAAAAGCTGGAGCAAATGTATTTGAAAGGTTTGATAAAGATAAACGTGGAAAAGGTTATGCGCTTGAATGGATGTTTGGGAAAATTTTTAAGATGAAAACATATTATGATGGAATTTGCATATTTGATGCGGACAACTTAGTCGATAAAAATTTTTTAAATGCTATGAATAATAAAATGTGTGAAGGATATAAGGTTATACAAGGATATTTAGATTCAAAAAATCCTCATGATTCATGGATAACAGAAAGTTATGCCATAGCATTTACAAGTTCTAATAGAATGATTCAATTAGCAAGAAATAATATAGGATTATCAAATCAACTTGGAGGAACTGGTTTTGCAATAAGTACAGAAACCTTAAAAGAGTTAGGTTGGGGTGCTACATGTTTAACAGAAGACTTAGAATTTAGTGTAAAATTAGTTTTAAGTGGTGAAAAAGTTGGTTGGGCTCATGATGCTATAATATATGATGAAAAACCATTAACTTTAAAAGCTTCATGGAAGCAAAGAAAGAGATGGATGCAAGGTTTTGCTGATGTATCTACAAGATATGGTATGAAGCTTCTTAAAAAAGCATGGAAAGATAAAAGTTTATTATGTTTAGATTGTGCTATATATATGATGCAGCCATTTTTAACATTAGGTCTTGGTGTTGCTGCTGTATTAACTCTTATAGCTGGAATGATTCCAAATGAAACAGGAATATTTGTCATGACACATTTGTTAGATAATAATATATGGGAAATATATGCCGTATTCCAATTTTTATTGGTACCATTAGTTTTAATGATAGATAATAAGTTTAGTAGAAAACTGTTTGTAGTTTTAGCTATATATTCAACAACTTATTTTATACAACCATATTTAATAGACACTTATTCTATTTTCTCTAATGTCTTTGTTATAGGTGCATTTAATGTAGCATTTATTGGTGGATTCTTATTATTAACATTTTTAGTTGGTGGAAAATCAAGCTTTAAATTGTTTTATAGATATCTTCTTTATCCAATATTTATATTAACTTGGGTTCCAATCACAATCCAAGGAATTATAGATAAAGATAAAAAAGAATGGTCACATACTAAACATGTTAGACAAATAGGAATATATGAAGTATAAAAAGTGGACACTCAAGAGATTGAGTGTCTTTTTATATATAAAAAATTACCTAATATATGTTGTTTGACAAGGAAAGTTAAAGGAATTATACTATTTTAGTAATTTGGAAAAGACATTATAATGTGATATTATAGTTTTTCTTAGGTATACAATATTGTTTAATTGATAAAATAGAGTATAAATAATTATGTAACTTTTGGGAGGAGTTCTATGAAAGAAGAAAAAAAATTTACTTATGATGTTACGGATTTGACATCTCTAGAAAAATTAGAACCTGTTAGAGTTAGACCTGGTATGTACATAGGTTCAACAGGTATAAAGGGTCTGCATCATTGTATATGGGAAATATTGGATAATTCGATAGATGAAATATCTAATGGATATGGAGATAAAGCTATAGTAATTTTAAATAACGATAAAAGTGTAACTATTATTGATAATGGACGGGGTATTCCAACTGGTATACATCCTACAAAGAAAAAATCAGGCGTTGAAATGGTGTTTACAGAACTTCATACAGGTGGAAAGTTTGACAATAAGAATTATAAAACATCAGGAGGACTACATGGAGTAGGTGCTGCTGTTGTTAATGCACTTTCAAAATGGTTGGAAGTTTGTGTGAATCAAAATCAAAAAGTATATAGACAAAGATTTGAGTATGCACTAGATAAAGAATTAAGTAAAGTTATGCCAGGGACTCCTGTAACTCCTCTTGAGATTATAGGAAATTCAAAGGAAACTGGAACCAAAGTAACATTTCTACCAGATAAAGATGTTTTTTCATCTACGGATTTTAAATTTGAAGTTATTGATGAAAGATTACAAGAATTAGCGTTTCAAAATAAAGGAATACATTTAGAACTTATAGATAAAAGAAAAAATGAAGAGGTGAGAAAAGAATACTTCTCTGAAAGAGGATTATTAGATTTTATAGATTATTTAAATGAAAGTAAAACTCCTATACATGAAACACCGATATCTTTTGAAGGGGAAAGAACTTTAGGGGATGTAAATATGTATGGAGAAGTATGTATACAGTTTACAGATTCAACGACAGAGAATATAGCAAGTTATGTAAACAACATACCAACAACAGAAGCAGGGACTCATGAAGCAGGATTTAAAACAGGAATGACAAGAGCTTTTAAAGAGTGGGGAAAAAAGCTTAACATAATTAAAGAAAAAGACAAAGAATTTGAAGGTGATGACCTTAGAGAAGGTATGACTGCGATAGTTAGAATAAAACTTACAAATCCAGTATTTGAAGGTCAAACAAAAACAAAACTTGGAAACAATGAAGCATACACTATGATGAATGATTTATCTTATAGTAAGTTTTGTGAATGGATAGAAGATAATAAACAAGTTGCTACTATGATAATAAATAATGCATTAGATGCAGCTTCAAGAAGAGAAAAAATTAAAAAAATAAATGAAGCAGAAAAAAAGAAGATAGGTAAGGGAACAGCACCTCTTGCAGGAAAAGTAGCTGTTTGCACGCTTAAAAATAAGGATTTTATGGAATTTATAGTAGTTGAAGGAGATAGTGCAGGGGGGTCTGCAAAACAAGCTAGAGATAGAAGGTTCCAAACTATAATGCCGTCAAAGGGAAAAATTATGAATACAGAAAAGCAAAAGATAGAAAATGTACTTGCTTCAGAAGAACTTAGGATATTTAATACTGCTATAGGAACAGGAACTTTAGATAACTATAAAGAAGAGGATTTAAAATATAATAAAATAATAATTATGAGTGATGCAGATGTTGATGGATTCCATATAAGAACTCTATGGATGACATATATATATAGATATATGAGACCATTAATAGCAAATGGACATTTGTATTTAGCACAACCTCCTTTATATAAGGTGTATAAATCATCTAAGGGTATGGATAAAGTGGTTTATGCTTATTCAGATGAGGAATTAGAGAGTGCTAAAAAAGAACTTGGAAAAGGAGCGTTAATTCAAAGGTTTAAAGGACTTGGAGAAATGAATCCAGATCAATTATGGGAAACAACTTTAAATCCTGAAACTAGAACATTAATTCAAGTAACTATAGATGATGCAGCGAAGGCTGAAAAAATGGTTTCACTTCTTATGGGAGATATAGTTGAGCCTAGAAAAAATTATATGTATAAGTATGCTGAATTTTAGATAGGAGATGAGATAAACATGGCTAAAAAACAAATTATAATTCCTAAAGATAATAATATAATAAGATTGCCTTTAGAAGAGGTAATGCCCGATAATTATCTTCCTTATGCTGTTGAAGTTGCAAAAGATAGAGCATTGCCAGATGTTAGAGATGGACTAAAGCCAGTTCATAGAAGAATTCTTTATGGGGCGTATATGTTAAAAGCATTTCCAGATAAACCATATTATAAATCAGCTAGAATAGTTGGGGATATTTTAGGTAAATATCATCCGCATGGCGATACATCAGTTTATGATGCAATGGTAATTTTAGCACAAAATTTTTCAACAAGACAGCCATTAATTGATGGACACGGAAACTGGGGCTCAATTGATGGAGATGGTGCAGCTGCAATGCGTTATACAGAAGCTAGATTGTCTCAAATCTCTATGGAAATGCTTAGAGATATAGAAAAAGGAGTAGTTGAAATGGTTCCAAATTACTCTGATTCAGATATAGAACCAAAAGTTTTGCCAGCTAGATATCCAAATCTTTTGGTAAATGGAACTTTTGGTATAGCAGTTGGACTTGCAACTAATATACCACCTCATAATTTAAATGAAGTAATTTCAGGAACGTTAGCATATATAGAAAATAATGATATAAAAACAGAAGAACTCATGGAATTTATAAAGGGACCAGATCTTCCAACTGGTGGAATTTTAATGGGTAAGAACTCTTTAAGGACTGCCTATGAAACTGGAGAAGGAAAAGTTGCTTTAAGAGCTAAAACTTCTATTGATAAATTAGAAAATGGAAGACTTGCGATAATTATAACTGAATTTCCTTTTAGGAGAAATAAGGCGAAAATACTTCAAACGATATCAGAGATGACAGCTGATAAAAAACATAGTAAAGCACTAGAATCTATTACAGATATTAGAGATGAATCAGATAGAGAGGGAGTACGGGCTGTTATAGAGTTTAAAAAGGCAGCAGATGAAGTTACTGTTAATAAGGTACTTAAATATTTATTTAAAAAGACAGACCTTCAATGTAATTTAAGTTTTAACATGGTTGCATTGGCTAATGGAAAGCCAGAAACTATGGGACTTAAAACAATAATAACTCATTATGTAAATCATCAAAAAGATGTTGTAACTAAAAGAACTCAAATAGAACTTGAATCTTGTAAAAAAAGATTTCATATAGTTGAAGGTTTTATAAAGGCTATAGGTATTTTAGATGATATTATAGAAACTATAAGAGGTGCAAAATCTAAAAAAGACGCTAATGCAAAACTAGTCGATATATATGATTTTACTACTATTCAAGCAGAAGCTATATTAGAGCTTATGTTGTACAGACTTACAGGTCTTGAAATTAAAGTGTTTGAAAAGGAATATAAAGAACTTTTAAAGAAAATTAGAGCTTTAGAGAAAATATTAGGAAGTGAAAAAGAACTTTTAAAAGTTATAACAAAAGAACTTAAGGAAATTCAAGAGAAATATGGAGAAAATAGAAGAACAACAATAGTTGAAGATGAGAAAGAAGCTAAAATCGATTTAAATGAATTGATAGTAGTTGAAGATGTCGTTATAACTTTATCTAATGATGGATTTATAAAGAGGTTACCTTTAAAAAATTATAATCGTTTAAATTCTGATGAAAATGATATAGAGTATAGAGATGGAGATTATTTAAAAACCTTAATAAGGTCTAATACAAGAGATAATTTAATTCTATTTACAGACAAAGGAAATATGTATCAGATAAAGGTTAATAATATTTTAGAAGCTAAATGGAAAGAAAAAGGTGAAAAGTTAGATACTTTAATTAAAAATTTAAATTTAGAAAATGAAAATATAATTTCAGCTATATCAATTTCAGAATTTATGCCAAACAAAGTAATAAAATTTATAACTTCAAATGGATTAATTAAAAAAACAAGTTTAGATAAATTTATTACAGCATATTCTAAGCTTATGGCATTAAAATTGAAGGACAAAGAAAAATTGATAAGTGCTGTTATTATGGATTCGAAAGAAGAGGAAAAATTTATAAAAGTAAAAACTTTAATGGGACTTGAGTTTATAGTAGAAGAGCCTAAATTAGAGTTTGTAGATAGAATTATTTTAGGTGAAAATTTATGTCCTTTAAATTCTAAAGATGAGATAATTTTAGTTGAATATGTAGATAGCATGGAATATAAAGAATTTGTTTGTGGAATAAATAAAAAAGGAAATATAAAAATTTATAAGAATTATTCAAAATCTACGGAAAAATACGAAAAAGTTAAAACAAATTCATTAAGCTATATTGTAGCTTTTTCTGATAAGGGTAAGGCATTTAAATTTCCAAGTTATTTCTTAGATAATTTAACTGAAAATCATTTAGACAATCTTGTAGATAATTTTGATGATGATGAAAATATAATAAAGGTTATATCATTGCCGAAGGAAGAAGAAAGAATAGAAGGAAAATTTTATGTATATTTTTCAACTAAACAAGGCTTTGTGAAGAAGATGGATGTGAAAGAACTTTATGGTTCGTTTAATAATCAAATTGTTTATAAATTTAAAAATCAATCCGATAAATTATTAAATATAAATATAAATATAGGAACATGTAATATTTTATTTATAACTAAAAAAGGATTTTATATATTATTTTCAGCACAATCTGTTAGTCAAATGGGAAAAAATGCATCAGGAGTTACAGCGATAAGCTTACGAGAAGAAGATGAGGCTATGTTTAGTACATGCTTAGTTGATTTTGTTGATAATAGTATTTTAAAGGAATATAATGAAGTTGCTATAACTTCTGAAATTTCTAAGATAATATTAATATCTAAAGAAAATGTAGAAAAAGAAATATCAATAAGTGATATAAAGCTTCAAAACAGAGCGAGAAGAGGAAATAGTATAATGGTTATTAATATGGATGACTATATAAAAGAAGTGCTTATACAATAGGGAGTGATTTTATGAAAAAAGTATTAGTTCTTTTAGCTGAAGGCTTTGAAATGATAGAAGGCTTGGCTGTAATTGATGTGTGTGTTAGAGCAAAATTAAAATGTGATACAGCATCTATAAGCAATTCAAGAGAAGTTAAAAGTTCTCATGGAGTTATAATAAAGGCTGATAAACTTTTAAAAGATATAGCAGGAAATCAAGAGTATGATGCAATTGTTATACCAGGTGGAATTCCAGGGACATACAATCTAAGGGATAACGAAGATGTTATAAATATTATAAAAGATTATAATAATAAAGGAAAAATAGTAGCTGCAATATGTGCAGGACCTATAGTTTTAAATAAAGCAGAAATTTTAAATGGAAAAGATGTTACAAGTCACCCAAGTGTTAAAGATGAATTTAAAGATTCAAATTATATAGAAGATAAAAAAGTTGTAGTATCTGAAAATATAATAACAAGTAGAGGGGCAGGGACAGCTTTTGACTTTGGACTTAAAATAATAACACAATTAGGTTATAAAGAAGAAGCTACAAATATTAAAAAAGCGATAATGCTTGACTTTATATAAAAAATAAATTAAAAGTTAATATATAATAAAAAATAATCATAAAGATGTTTATACATTTTTATGATTATTTTTATTTTAAGTAAAATATTTTAACAAAATAAAGGCGGATGTTATGAAAAAAGAAACATTAGAAAATAAAATAAGATTTTTATATAAATATAGAGAAGTAAGTCATACATCTTTTTCTATAGCATTGGAAGCTGGGGCAAATAATGAAAATGAAGGAGAGATAGGTTATGCTCATGCTTTAGAACATATGATTTTTAAAGGAACATCTACATTAAATGAAGATGAGATAAATAGAAAGTTAGATGAACTTTTTGGTATGAATAATGCTATGACTAATTTTCCGTATGTAATATATTATGGCACTTTGTATAATGATGATTTTAATGAAGGTTTTTCTTTATATAGTCAAATGTTAACTAATGAAAAAATTTCACACTATGGATTTTGTGAAGAGTTAAATGTTATAAAACAAGAAAGTGTAGAATGGAAAGAGGATTTAGAGCAACTTTCAGAAGATTTAATGCTCTATAATGGATTTAGAGATGAAAGAATAAGCAAAATAATAATAGGAAATAGAGGTGATATAGAAAAAATAACAGTAGATAATTTAAAAGAGTTTTACGATAAATTCTATAAAGGGGAAAACATAGTTGTTTCTGTTGTAACTTCTTTGGAATATGACTATGTAAAAAGTATAATAGAAAAAAATTTATTATCAATAAATTCATCTTTAGATATAAATATTAAAAATGATAGATTCAATGGAGAAAGAACAATAAATTCTGGTATATTTAAAGATGTTGCGAAAGGAAATAATGGGTGTAAAATATCATATGGGTTTGATATATCTGCTTTAAATTTAAGAGAAGTCACAGCTTTGAAGCTTTTTAATCTTTGGTTTGGTGAAGGTGTAAGTTCAATTTTGTATGATAATATAAGAACAAAAATGGGACTTGCATATGAAGTTTATAGCAGTGTAAAGTGGGAAAAAGGAATAGAAATTTTTAAAATAGCTTTAAGCACTGATAAAGATTCATATAAAAAAGCTTTAAATATAGTTGATAACTGTATAGAAAAAGGTAAAAAATTAGATGAGATATTAAATGATTATGAGTTAAAAAAGCTGATAAAAAGATTTAAGCTTAAAATGTCTTTAGAGTTAGAAAAAAGTATAGTTTTAGCAAACAGGATGGCTATTTATGAAATTTTATATAATGATGGAAATATGGTTTTTAATGAATTAAATATGATATATAATTATACAGTTGAAGAAATAAAAGAAGTAGTTAATAAGGTATTAAAAAATCCTGTTGTTGAGGTATTGTTATAAGGATGGTGATTAGATGGAAGAAAAGTGGGTTTTAATAAATAGAAACATGGATAAAACATTGCATGAAAAACTAAATGTAACACCACTGATCACAAGGCTTTTAGCCAATAGAAATATAAAAGGTATTGAGGATTGTAAAAATTTTTTATATGGTGATTTAAACAATCTATTAGATGGCTTTCAAATGAAAGACATGAAAAAAGGTATAGAAAAAATAGTAGATGCTATAAAAAATCATAAGAAAATAGTTATATACGGAGATTATGACTGTGATGGTGTTGTAAGTACAGCTATATTATACAAAGCTTTAGAGGAATGTAATGCAAACTTTACTTATCATATACCTCATAGAGAGTATGAAGGATATGGTATGAATATAGATACTATAAAATCCTTAAAAGATGAAGGTTGTGATATAATTTTAACTTGTGATAATGGTATAGCAGCTCATAAAGAGATAGACTATGCTAATAGTATAGGAATTGATGTTATTTTAACTGACCATCATGATGTGCCCATAAAAATTTCAGAGGGAGATTCATATGGAGTGCCAAATGCTTATGCAGTAATAAATCCTAAACAAGATGAATGTCACTATAATTTTAAAGATTTATGTGGAGCAGGGGTAGCCTTTAAATTTGTGATGTGTTTATATGAAATTTTAGGAATAGATAAAAATAAAGCTTTAAAATTAGTAGAGCTTTGTGCTATTGCGACTGTTTGTGATGTTGTTGATATTTTAGGAGAGAATAGAATAATTGTAAAAGAAGGATTAAAACTTATAAACAATACAGATAATTTAGGAATTAAAGAATTGTTAAAGATTAATAATTTACAAGATAAGACTATTTCCTCCTATCATTTAGGTTTTGTAATAGGACCATGCATAAATGCTACGGGAAGATTGGAAACAGCAAAGCTTTCGGTAGAACTTCTAACAACTAAAGACATAGAAAGAGCTAAAATTTTGGCTAAAGAACTTTATGAACTTAATGCAAGAAGACAAGAGATGACAACAGATAGTGTAGAACAAGTCTTAGAACAAATAGAAAAAGAACATATGAAAAATGATAAAATATTAGTTGTTTATAATCCAAACATTCATGAGAGTATTGCAGGAATAGTTGCAGGAAGAGTTAAAGAAATTTACAATGTTCCAACTATTATATTAACAAAGGGGCATGAAATGCCAAAAGGTTCTGCACGTTCTATTGAAGAGTACAACATATTTGAAGAATTATCTAAATGTAAAAAACTTTTAAGTAAATTTGGCGGACATAAAATGGCAGCTGGTTTATCTATAGAGGAAAAAAATATAAGTATTTTAAGGGAAAAACTTATTGATAATTGCACTTTAGACTATGATGATTTTTACTAAAGGTTAGAATAGATTGTAGAATACCTTTAGAATATTTAAATGAAAAAATTATAGAAGATATAAATATTTTAGAACCATTTGGAAAAGGAAATCCATCTCCAATATTTGCTGAAAAAAATATAAAGGTAAGCAGATTTTTTGTTATGGGAAAAAATAAAGATATGTTTAGATTAAGATGTGATATAGGTAATAGTTATAGAAAAATAGACGCTGTTTCCTTTAAAGGCTTAGATAGATTTAAAGATATGTTTATTGATAAATATGGTGAGGAGAGATATTTAAAGGTCTTAGATTGTGGGCAATTTGATTTTGATTTTAGAATTGATTTAGTATACGTTCCTAAAATAAATGAATATAATGACACAAAAAGTATACAGCTAATTATAAAAAATATAAGGATATAATTTATTTTTAAGGAGATGATTATTTTGAGTAAATATAAAATGATAATGACTGGTGGAGGATCAGCAGGACATGTAACTCCAAATTTAGCATTGGTTCCAAAGCTTAAAGAATTAGGGTTTGAAATTAAATATATAGGAAGCAGAGATGGTATAGAAAAAGGTATAATCAAAAAGGAAAATATACCCTATTATTCTATATCTTCAGGGAAATTGAGAAGATATTTTGATGTTAAAAATTTTAGTGACCCTTTAAAGGTTTTAAAAGGTGTAACTGATGCTTTGAAAATTCTATCAAAAGAAAAACCAGATATAATATTTTCAAAAGGGGGATTTGTAACTGTACCAGTAGTTATAGCAGCTTCAATAAAAAAAATACCAGTTGTGTCTCATGAATCAGATATGACTCCAGGACTTGCAAATAAAATAGCATCTCCGTTTTGTAATAAATTATGCGTAACATTTCCAGAGAGTTTAAAGCATGTTAAGGCTGATAAGGCGATACTTACAGGAACACCTATAAGAGAAAGTCTTTTAAATGGGGATAAAAAAAGAGGAAAAGACTTTTGTAAATTTGATGATGATAAAATGGTTCTTATGGTTATAGGGGGGAGCTTAGGAGCTAAGGTATTAAATGATAATGTTAGATTGGTTATAAATGAGCTTGTTAAAGATTTTAATATTGTTCATATTTGTGGTAAGGGAAATATTGATGAATCATTAAAGAATATAAGAGGATATAGACAATATGAGTATATATCAGATGAGCTTCCAGATGTTATGGCACTAGCAGATATAGTTTTATCTAGAGCAGGTGCAAATACGATTTTTGAACTTTTAACATTGAAAAAACCACATATATTAGTTCCATTATCAGAACAAGCATCAAGAGGGGATCAGGTTTTAAATGCAAGGTCATTTGAAAAATCAGGTTACTCTAAAGTTGTAAAAGAAGAGGAATTTACAGGAAAAGTTTTACTTAAAGTTTTAAAAGAAGTAGTTGTAGAAAAAGATAGATATATAGAGAATATGAATAAAAGTTCTATGGGAAATGGTGTAGATAATATCATAAAAGTTATAATGGATAATATAAAAAAGTAATAATAACAAAATATATAATAAAAAACGATGCAATTTTACAATATTCCTTTATTTATAGATAATAAAGGAATATTATATTATTAGTTCTTGAAAATTTTTATATAAATGGTTTAAAATTATTTTAATGAAGTATTATAAAGTTAAAGGAATAATGAGGTGGCTTAAAGATGAAAAAAGTGGCAATTATTTATTGGAGCAAAGGTGGAAATGTAGAAACTTTAGCAAATATAATTTCAGATAAACTTGAGGAAAGTGGAGTAGAGGTTAATTTAAAACAAGTTTCTGATGCAGATATAAGTGATATAAGTGAAGCAGATGCTATAGCTTTAGGAAGCCCTGCTATGGATGAAAATAAAATAGAGCAAAATGAGATGGAACCATTTATAGATAAATTGCAGAATTTAAACATGAATAAGAAAGTTGTTCTTTTTGGAAGTTATGGATGGGGGCAAGCGGGATTTATTAATGAATGGGAAAAGAGAATGAATTCATATGGATTTAATGTAATTGGAAAATTGGCTATAGGGGAAGCAACTAACGATGAACAGATAGAAGCGTTAAAAGATTTATCTAAAAATTTAATAAATTTAGAATAATTTTAAGATTTAATTAATTATATTAAAAGAAAGATAAAAAAATTTTAAAAAGTATAATATGTAATTAAAAAGTAATAATAATTATATAAAATATGTATTATCATAAATGAGTAAGCGCATTATATATATGTTTTATATACATACTTTTAGAAAGAGGTGTCACGAATATGTCAAAAAAAATGAAAACTATGGACGGTAATACGGCTGCGGCATACGTATCATATGCATTCACAGATGTTGCTGCTATATACCCAATAACTCCATCTTCACCAATGGCAGAACACGTTGATGAATGGAGTGCAAAAGGACAAAAGAATATTTTTGATCAACAAGTTAAAGTAATCGAATTACAATCAGAAGCAGGAGCAGCAGGTGCAGTTCATGGTTCATTACAAGCAGGAGCTTTAACAACAACATTTACAGCTTCTCAAGGTCTTTTATTAATGATACCAAACATGTATAAAATTGCAGGTGAATTACTTCCAACAGTATTCCATGTAGCTGCAAGAGCATTATCAACATCAGCATTAAACATCTTTGGTGATCACCAAGACGTTATGGCTGCAAGACAAACAGGATTTGCAATGCTTGCAGAAGGTTCAGTTCAAGAAGTTATGGACTTATCAGCAGTAGCTCATTTAGCTACATTAAAATCAAGAGTACCATTTGTAAACTTCTTTGATGGATTTAGAACATCACATGAAATACAAAAAATAGAACTTTTAGATTATAATGATCTTAAAGGTTTAGTTGATATGGATGCTGTTGATGCATTTAGAAAAAGAGCTTTAAATCCTAACAAACCAGTAACAAGAGGTACAGCTCAAAACCCTGATATCTACTTCCAAGAAAGAGAAGCAGTTAACAAATTCTATGATGCAGTACCTGAAATAGTTGAAGGATACATGGCTGAAATAACTAAATTAACAGGAAGAACTTACAACTGTTTTGACTACTATGGAGCAGCTGATGCTGATAGAGTTATAGTTGCTATGGGTTCTGTAACAGATTTAATAGAAGAAACTATAGATTATTTAAATGCAAACGGACAAAAAGTTGGTTTAGTTAAAGTAAGATTATATAGACCTTTCTCAAATGAAAGATTATTAAAAGCTATACCAAGTACAGTTAAGAAAATTGCTGTTTTAGATAGAACAAAAGAACCAGGATCAGCAGCAGAACCTTTATTCTTAGATGTTAAAAATGCATTCTATGGAAAAGAAAATGCTCCTTTAATAGTTGGAGGAAGATTCGGTCTTGGATCAAAAGATACAGTTCCAGCTCATATAATCGGAGTATATGATAACTTAGCTAAAGCAGAACCAAAAGATGGATTTACATTAGCTATAGTTGATGATGTAACATTTACTTCATTAGAAGCAGGAGAAAATGTTGATACAACTCCAGTAGGAACTACAGCATGTAAGTTCTGGGGATTAGGATCAGACGGTACTGTTGGTGCTAACAAGAGTGCTATAAAAATTATCGGAGACCATACTGACATGTATGCTCAAGGATATTTCTCATATGATTCAAGAAAATCAGGTGGTGTAACTGTATCACATTTAAGATTTGGTAAACAACCAATAAAATCACCATACTTAATAAATAAGGCTGATTTTGTAGCTTGTCATAACCAATCATATGTTCATAAATATTTTGTACTTGATGGATTAAAAAATGGTGGTAAATTCTTATTAAACACTATAGAAACTCCAGAACAAGTAGCTGCTAGTTTACCAGCAAAATATAAGAGATATTTAGCAGAAAATAATGTTGAATTCTATACATTAAATGCTGTTAAAATAGCACAAGAAATAGGTCTTGGTGGAAGAATCAACATGATTATGCAAGCTGCATTCTTCAAGCTAGCTAACATAATTCCAGTAGAAGATGCTGTTAAATACTTAAAAGAAGCTGTTGTTACTTCATACGGTAAAAAAGGTGAAAAAGTTGTAAACATGAACCATGCAGCAATAGATAAAGGAATAGAAGCTTTAGTTAAGATAGAAGTTCCTGCTGAATGGAAAAATGCTCAAGATGAAGCTCCAAAAGCTGATAGAGTAGCAAAATCAGACTTTATAAAGAAAATAGTTGACCCTATGAACAGATTAGAAGGAGATTCACTTCCAGTTTCAGCTTTTGTTAACATGGAAATGGAAGATGGTACTTTCGAAAATGGTACAGCTGCATTTGAAAAAAGAGGAACAGCAGTTAACGTTCCAGAATGGATACCAGAAAATTGTATACAATGTAACCAATGTTCATATGTATGTCCACATGCTACAATTAGACCACACTTATTAACAGAAGAAGAAGTTAAAAATGCTCCAGCAGCATTAAAATCAGTTGCAGCTAAGGGATTAAAATCAGAATCTCCATTAAACTTCACTATATCAGTAAGTACTTTAGATTGTACTGGATGTGGAAACTGTGCTCAAGTTTGTCCTGCTAAGGAAAAAGCTTTAGTTATGAAACCACAAGATACTCAAAGTGAACAAATGGAACCATGGTATTATTGTGAACATGATATAGCTCCAAAAGCTAATCCAATGAACAAAAATACAGTTAAAGGAAGCCAATTTGAAAAACCATTATTAGAGTTCTCAGGTTCATGTGCAGGATGTGGAGAAACACCTTATGCAAGACTTATAACTCAATTATTTGGTGATAGAATGATGGTTGCTAACGCAACAGGATGTTCTTCAATTTGGGGAGGATCTGCTCCTTCAACTCCATACACTACAAACAAAGATGGTCATGGACCAGCTTGGGCTAGTTCATTATTTGAAGATAATGCTGAATTTGGATTTGGTATGTATCTAGGAGTTAAAGCAATAAGAGAAAAATTAGCTGATAATGCAAGAAAAGCAATAGAAGCTGGAGTAAGCGCTGATGCTAAAGCTGCTTTAGAAGCTTGGTTAGATAAAATGGATGATGGTGAAGGAACAAGACAAAGAGCTGAAAATGTTATTGCTGCTTTACAATCAGAAACTAACGAATTTGCTAAAGAAATCTTAAAAGATCAAGATTACTTAGTTAAGAGATCTCAATGGATATTCGGTGGAGACGGATGGTCTTACGATATCGGATTTGGTGGAGTTGACCACGTATTAGCTTCAGGAGAAGACGTAAATATATTTGTATTTGATACAGAAGTTTACTCAAATACAGGTGGTCAAAGTTCTAAGTCTACACCAACAGCTGCTATAGCTAAATTCGCAGCTTCAGGTAAGAAGACTAAGAAGAAAGATCTTGGTATGATAGCTATGAGTTATGGTTATGTATATGTTGCTCAAATAGCTATGGGAGCTGATAAAAATCAAACTCTTAAGGCTATAGCAGAAGCAGAAGCATATAAAGGACCATCATTAATAATAGCTTATGCTCCATGTATTAACCATGGTATAAAATCAGGAATGGCTAACTCTCAATTAGAAATGAAGAAAGCTGTTGACTGTGGATACTGGGCATTATACAGATACAATCCATTAGTTGCTGAACAAGGAAAGAACGGATTTGTTTTAGATTCTAAAGAACCAACAGGAGATTTCAGAGAATTCTTAATGGGTGAAGTTAGATACGCTTCATTAGTTAAAGCATTCCCAGAAGCTGCTGAAGCTTTACTTGAAAAAACAGAAAGAGATGCTAAAGCAAGATTAGAAGGCTATAAGAAATTAGCAGCTAAATAATATTTTTTAGCATAAATTATAGATTAAGATTGAAGTAACAACAAAAGTGCTTAGAAAACTACTTTGTTTTCTAAGCATTTTTTATATGATTTTAATTTTTTTATAAAAAATTATTTATCTAAAAAATAGATTTATATGAAAATATATTTAAATACATGTTGTTAATATTCAAAAATGATGTTAAAATTTATAAAAGCCCCTTAAAATTAAGGGTGCATAAATGATAAGTATTTCCGTAAGGGAGGAAAGTTTTATGTCAGAAAAAGAATTAAATCAATGCTGCGGCGGAAGCTGTGGATGCGAAGGTGAAGATAATCAAGGAAGTTGTGGATGCGGAGGTCATAACCACGATCATGGAAATGAATGTGGATGTGGTGAAGAGCATTATGAAACATTTGTGGTAGACCTAGAAGATGAAAATGGAAATATAGTTTCTTGCGACGTTGTAGAAGCATTTGAATATAAAGATTCAGAATATGTTTTAGTAGAAAATCCGCAAGATAATTCAATATACCTTTTCAGATCACAAGGGGAAGAAGGAGAACTTGTGGTTCCTTCAGAAGAAGAATTTGCTGAAGTAACAAAATATTATGAAGAAGAATTATCTGAATAATATAAATAAAAAGATGGTGCTTGCATCATCTTTTTAAATTCTAAGGAGAATATATGGAAAAACTAGCTATATTTGATGTGGATTTTACGATAACTAATAAAGAAACATTATTAGAGTTTTTTAAATTTATGTTAAAAAAAGATAAGAAGAATATAAAATATTTGTTACGAGTTATTGTATCAGGAATTTTATATGGTATAAAGGTTTATGATGAAAAAAGAGTAAAGGAATGTTTTTTAAAGTTTATAGATGGTATTAATGAAAAAGATTTAAATAATTTAGTTAAAAATTATTATGATGAACGATTAACTAACATTTTCTATAAAGATGCCATAGATAAAATAAAAGAATTAAAACAAAAGGGATATAAAATATACCTTATATCTGCTTCACCAGAATTTTATTTAAAAGAATTTTATGCTATAAAAGAAGTAGATATGATAATAGGTACTAGATTTCATTTTAATGATGGAAAATTTGCAAGAAAAATGCTAGGAGCAAATTGTAAGGGTGAGGAAAAAGTAAAAAGATTAATGAGTGTATTAAAAGAAAAAAATATAAGAGTAGATTTTAAAAATTCACTTATGTTTTCAGATTCCTTATCAGATACACCACTTTTAGATTTAGTAGGTAATGGTTATCTTATAAACTATAAAAAAAATCATGAAAAATATAAAATATTAAAATGGAAATAAAAAGGTATCTAAAGTCTTTAGACTTTAAGGATACCTTTATTTTTGTTATTTGCTAATTCTTTCTATGATTGTAGCTGTTACTGGTGGGATAACTTGTTTCTTTCTAGATAAAACTCCAGGTAAGAATACAGTTGAATCTTCTAAAGTAACTTTAAATGCCTCTTCAGCTATTTGAGGAGTGTTTCCTGCAACTAGAAGTTGAGAGCCTTCATTTATAATATCTGTAAGTAATAACATTATAACTGATAGTCCCATATTTTCAGCTTTTTCTTTCATATAACTAAGCATATCTTCTTTTAAAGGCATAAATCCTTCGATATCCATTGTGTTTACTTGAGCAACACCTATTTTAACTCCTTCAATAGTGAATGGTTTAAAATCTTGGTTGAATATTTCTTCAACTGATTTTCCTTTAAGTGAAGTACCAGCTTTAAACATTTCTTTTGCAAATGTTTCTGGGTTTATTCCAGCTATTTCTGCTAATTTATTACACATTTCTATATCTTCTGGAGTACAAGTTGGAGATTTAAATAATAAAGTATCTGATATTATAGCTCCACATAAAAGACCAGCAACTTCTCTAGATGGAGTTAATCCATTTTCAAAAAATCTTTTAGCAACTATAGTTGAAGTACTTCCAAGAGGTTCATTTCTAAAATATATTGGATTTCCAGTTTGTATATCAGCTACTCTATGATGATCTATTATTTCTAAAATTTCAGCATCTTCAAGACCATTTACAGATTGACCTCTTTCATTATGATCAACTTGTATAACTTTTTTCTTGTTATTAGAAATTAAATGGAATCTAGCAATAGTTCCAATAACTCTATTATGTTCATCTATAACTGGATAATTACTATATCTAGTTTCTGACATTTTTACTTTTACATCTTCAACAAGTTCATCAGTTGAAAATGAAATTATGTTTTCTTTAGCCATTACAAATTCAACAGGTAGGCTTTGAACTATAAGTCTAGAAGTTGTAAATGAATCATAAGGAGTTACTATAACTGAAATATTTTTTTCTTTTGCTAAAGTAACAACTTCTTCAGATGGATCAAGACCTCCTGCTATTACCATTAAAGAAATATTAAGATTTAACAGCTTCTTTTGAGATTCAATTCTGTTACCAACTATAGCAATATCTCCTTCAGAGACAAAGTTTATTAAAGAACTAGAACTCATTGCTCCTACTACTATGTTTCCAGGGAAAACTGTTATTTCATTATTCACATTAATAGTTTTAGCATCTAGAGTTTCAACTATATTTTTTAAACTAGTATTGCTCTTAGCTAAAATACATTTTTCCCATGTGTTCATGTATGTTCCTGTTATATCTGATGTTGAAAGCATACCAACTAATTGGTTTTTTGAATTTGCTACAGGTATTGATTTAAGATTTTTTTCGTTCATGATTGCCCAAGCTTTTCTTAAAGAAACATCAGAAGTTATAGGATTCATTCTATCAATATCTAAATCTTCTATTTTAAGTTTTACTGTTTCTAATAATCTAGGGTTTGAAACGTTAAAATAGTCTAGAATATATTGAGTTTCTTGATTAACTTTTCCTAAAACAACAGGTATAGCTGGTGTGTTTTGAGTTTTGTTTTTAAATTCTGCATATGATATAGCAGCACATACAGAATCAGAATCAGGATTTTTATGACCTGTTACATATATAATATCTTTCATAATAATTACCGCTAAAAACTTTAATTTATGTTTTTAGCGATTCACCTCACTTTCTTATATACAGTATTTTTTATAATGTTTATTCTAAAATATGTTCATAACAAAATAAAAAAAGTGTTGTAATATCTCTAATAATTATTTTAAATGTTACATAAACAAAAGTAAAGTTTATTAATTTAAGTATTGATTATTAATAAAAAATAATAGAATTTTATGGTTATTTTTGTATACATAATATAAATTAGGTTCTAAATTTAATATCTTAGCACATATATTACAATATATTTGTAAAAAGGAGGATGAAAAGTGATACAGGAAAAAGAAGTTATTAGAGGTTTAACTTCAAGTGAAGCTCAAAAAGGGCTTGAAAAATATGGACCTAATGAAATTATGCAAAAGAAAAAAATATCTCCCATAAAGATATTTTTAGCGCAATTTAATGATTTTATGGTTTGGGTGCTTATTGGTGCAACAATAATTTCAGGGTTTATGGGTGATATTGCTGATGCCGTAACAATATCTATTATAGTAGTTATAAATGCTTTTTTAGGCTTTATTCAAGAATTTAAAACAGAGAAATCTTTAGATGCTTTAAAATCATTAGCAGCTCCAACATGTAAAGTTTTGAGGGATGGAAATATAAAAATTGTAAATGCTTCAGAAGTTACTATAGGAGATGTTATTATATTAGAAACAGGAGATAGAGTTCCAGCGGATGGAGCTATTATAGAATGCAACAATCTTATGGTGGATGAATCACTTTTGACAGGTGAATCAGTAGGGGTGAACAAGGGGTTAATTGGGAATAGCTCAAACATATTCATGGGAACTACTGTTTTAAAAGGAAAAGGAAGTTTTAGAGTAACACAAGTTGGTATGGGAACTAAAATGGGAGAAATAGCTGATGACCTTCAGAATATAGAAGATGAAAAATCTCCGCTTAGAGAAAGATTAGATAGTCTTGGGAAAATATTAGTTGTACTATGCATTATTGTTTGTGTTCTTGTTACAGTTTTAGGTGTTTTAAGAGGAAATGATTTAGGAGAAATGTTCCTTTTAGGTGTTAGTTTAGCAGTTGCTGCAATTCCGGAAGGATTAGCGGCGATAGTTACAGTTTCTTTAGCTCTTGGAGTGTCTAGAATGCTTAAGAGAAAGGCTTTAGTTAGGAAACTTCCAGCTGTTGAAACTTTAGGATGTACTTCTGTAATATGTAGTGATAAAACTGGTACATTAACTCAAAACAAAATGACAGTAAAAGAAGTTTTTATGAATGGTAAAATTTATAAAATTGATGATGAAAAACTTCCTGAAAATAATGCTCTAATGAAATCTTTTGTATATTGTAATGATTGCAATTATAATTTTTCTAAAGAAAATATAGAGGAGGCACTTTACGGAGATCCAACAGAAACAGCTTTAATAAAGTTGTATTTTAATGATGTAAATTTATTAAAAAATAAAGTAGCATCAATAGACAGAGTTTTTGATATACCATTTGATTCGATAAGAAAAATGATGTCTGTAATTGTTAAAGAAAATGGTAAAGAAATTTGTTATGTAAAAGGTGCTCCAGAACGTCTTATAAACAAGTGTACACATATATATGAAGATGGAACTATAAAACCATTAACTCATCAAAAAAAGACTCAGATACTAGATTCAGTAGAGAATATGAGTAATAGAGCTTTAAGGTGTATTGGTGGAGCTTATAAAGAGAACAATTTAACTAGAGATGAAAAAACTTTAGAAAATAATCTAATATTTCTTGGAATAGCAGGTATTATAGATCCTCCAAGACCAGAGGTTAAAGAAGCTGTTAAGAAATGTAGGCTAGCTGGAATAAGACCAGTTATGATTACGGGAGATCATAAAAATACAGCTTATGCAATAGGGAAGGATTTAAATATTGTAACTTCAAAGGATCAAGTTATAACAGGTGAGGAACTTGAAAAAATAAATGATGAGGAGCTTAAAGAAAAAGTTAAGAATATACGAATTTTTGCAAGGGTTACACCTAAACATAAGTTAAGAATTGTAAGGGCATTTAAGCAAACAGGCAATATTGTTGCAATGACTGGAGATGGCGTAAATGATGCTCCAGCTATCAAGGAGGCTGATATTGGAATCGCTATGGGAATATCAGGAACGGATGTAACAAAAGAAGCATCAGCTATGATACTTATGGATGATAATTTCAGTACTATAGTATCGGCAGTAGAGGAAGGAAGAACTATATACGATAATATAAGAAAGTTTATAAGATATTTATTATCTTGTAATTTAGGAGAAGTTTTAACGATGTTTTTAGCATCATTATTTTATCTTCCAACTCCTATGCTTCCTATACAAATTTTATTTGTAAATTTAGCAACTGATGGACTTCCTGCAATTGCTCTTGGGGTGGATCCAGCTGATAAGGACATAATGAATCAACAACCAAGGGATAAAAAAGAAGGTGTATTTGCAAGGGGGCTTACAGAGAAGATACTAGTTAGGGGATGCTTAATTGGAATTTGTACACTTTTATCATTTATAGGTGGAATGTATTACGGAATGAGTTTAGAAACATGCAGAACTATGGCTCTTGCAACTTTAGTAATGTCACAATTATTTCATGTATTTGAATGTAGATCAGAGAGACACTCAATATTTGAAATAAAATTATTTAGTAATCCATATTTGGTTTTGGCAGTATTATCATCTGTTATTATGCTTCTATCAATAATTTATGTGCCATTTTTAAGACAAATTTTCCATACAACAGCTTTAGGAATAAATAATTGGCTTTTAGTTTTATTCTGTTCATCTGTAATATTTTTTATAAATAGTGTTTATCTTTTTATAAAGGTTAAAAAATAGTATTTTGATTTTGAAATTTTTTAAAATAAAAAAGGCTATGGAATTTTCCATAGCTTTTTTATTATTTGTTTCTATAAGTTGGTTGTTGAACTCTTTTGATTTGAGAATGATCAACAGGTATTAAATCTTTTTTAGTTGTTAGATTTAAAATATTGCTAATTTCAATGTATTCTTTTTCATTTTCTTTGTTTGATTTAAGACCTTGAATAATAACTGTATTTCCTCTATTTAATTGAATAAATTGAGGCTTTTTAAACCATTTATTTTTTTTATAAACACATTTTATTACAGCTTTTGATCTATCAGGTTTGATTATTACAGTAGCTATAATTTTATGAAATAACCAAAGTATTGATTTTTCTTCTACTTTAACAGAAATTATATTTCCTTGAAATTGAGCCATTCTATCGCCGTATTTTTCTAAGTAAGAGTCTGTATAATATTTTGATAACTTGTCTTTAACTCCCATTATTAAAACTCCTTCACCTTATAATTAAATAATATATTATTGATAATATATTATTTGTAAAGCTAACATGTATTATAGCATATAATGAATTTAATGAAAATAAATTTTTAAATGTTTTGTAATGTTTACATATTTATGAATAATTTATATAATAAAATATATAGTAATTATATGCAATATAAATAATTGATTTAGGAGAAATTTATGGAATATAAAGATATATATAAGATGATAGATCACACTTTGTTGAAACAAGATGCAACAAGTGAAGAAATAAAAAAGCTTTGTAAAGAAGCGTTAGAATATAATTTTGCATCTGTTTGTGTAAATCCTACTAATGTAGAGCTTGCAGCAAAAATTTTAAATGGAAGCTTAGTTAAAGTATGTACTGTTATAGGTTTCCCTTTAGGTGCAAATACAACTAAAATTAAAGTTTTAGAGGCTAAAGATGCCGTAGAAAATGGTGCAACAGAAGTTGATATGGTGATAAACATAGGAAGAATTAAGGATAAAGATTATGACTATGTAAAAAAAGATATAGAAGCTGTGGTAAATGAGGTAAAAGGAAAGGCATTAATTAAAGTTATAATAGAAACATGTCTTTTAACTGATGAAGAAAAAGTTATAGCTTGTAAACTTGCAAGTGAAGCAAAGGCTGATTTTGTAAAAACATCAACTGGATTTTCAACAGGTGGAGCAACTCCTTTTGATGTAAAACTTATGAGAGAAACTGTGGGAGAAAATATGGGTGTTAAAGCATCAGGTGGGGTTAGGACATCAGAGGAGGCCAAAGAGCTTATAAAAAATGGGGCAAATAGGATAGGTGCATCAGCATCTATAAAAATTTGTACAGAAAAATAATGTTATAAATATTAAAAAAATCAAGAGCCTATGAAGAGTCATAGGCTTTTTTTGTCGAAGAAAATTATATTAATAAATAAAAAAGTATGGTTAAAATAATATTTTTAGAATATTAATATAATAAGTATGTAAAAGGAGGATAAGGCTTAGAATTATAAAAATTTTAAGCAGATTTAGTTTTATGAGAAAACAAATAACTCCACAGGAAATAATATATAAAGAAGATTTTACAAAGGTTAGAGGGGAAAAAAATAATATATTAGAATATGCTGATATATGCAATTCTATTGAAGATGCTTTAAATATAAATAAAGAAGGATACAATGTTTATTTAGTAGATGAATTTTCAAAAGAAAAGTTAAATAAGATAACTAAGTATATAGAAAAGATTCTTTCTCAAAAAGAAAAACCTAAAGATATATGCTATATTATAACTGATAATCCTAAATGCCCCAAATCTGTTGTCATAGAAAATGGTACAGGTATTGTTTTAAAAGAAAAGGTTGAGCAGATAAAAGAATTATATTATGATAAGATATTTAGTTTTTATAATTCATCTGTAAGTAATGAAAAAGAAATGATAATAAATGATATTCACGATAAGAGAAACTCTTATATAAGTGGGTTAATAAAAAAAGCAAAAGATGAGGGATTTGATTTAAAAGCAACAGCGGCGGGATTCGCTTTTATTCCTATAATAGATGGAAAAACAGTGGATGAAGATGAATATGATTTGTTAGAAAGCGAGTCTAAGGATAATATAAATTTAAAGGCTGATGAACTTAAAAGGGAAGCTGAAAAAATTTTAGAAGACTTAAAAAACATGGAAATAAAAGCAGTTGATAGATTAAAAAAAATATTAGAAGATTATCTTGAAGAGGAAACACGTGAGTTTAAAAATGATTTATATCTTAATTTTAATGGTGTAGATAAAGTTTTAGAATGTTTTGATGATTTGTTTAATGACTTAGAAAGTTCTGTAATAGATAATTATTCCATGAGTTTTGAAGATGATGAAGATAAGATTTCTGAAATATTATCAAGGTATGTAGTAAATATATTAGTTGATAATAGTGAAAACACAGCTCCAAGGGTTATATTTGAAGAGGATCCAACAATTAATAATCTTTTAGGAAGTATAGATTATGAAAATAGAGGTAACACATATGTAACAGATGTTACTCAAATTAAAGCTGGCTCATTAATCATGGCTAATGAGGGATGTTTAATTTTAAGGCTTAATTCTTTGTTTAATGGGGTAAATGTATACTACTATTTAATGAAAGCTTTATTTACAGGAAAGGTTACCTATGATTTTAATAAAAGTTATTTAGAAGTACTATCATTAAATGGTTTAACTCCAGAACCAATACCTTTAAATACTAAAGTTATATTAATAGGAGATTATGCAAGTTTTGATATTCTTTATAATCAAGATGAAAATTTTAAGAATATGTTCAAAATAAGATTAGAATTTAATCCTTATAAAACCATAAATGATGAAACTAAAGGAATTTTATTAAATACTATACGAGAAATAATAGAAACAAATAAGCTAATGAATTTATCACAAAATGGAATAAATGAAATAGGAAAATACTTATCAAGAAAGGCATCAGATAAAAATAAAATATATTGGGATGTTTCAGAAATTGAAAAAGTTTTAATTAAAGCAGAAAGATTAGCCATTAAGGGTAAGAAAAAAATTATAGATGTACAGGAAATTAGAAATAGCATATATACTATTTCTAATGTAGAAGAAGAGTATATAGATATGTATAAAAAACATAAAATGATAGTAGATGTTAAAAATAAGGTGGTAGGAAGTGTAAATGGGCTTGCTGTTATAGATTTAGGTTATGTAAGCTTTGGAAAGCCGCTTAGAATATCTTGTGTTTGTTCAAAAGGCATGGGTAGAATAGTTGACTCTCAAAGAGAAAGTAATTTAAGTGGTAGTATACACAATAAATCTTTAAGTATACTTAAAGGATTTTTAAGCAAGTTTTTAAATAGTTATGAAATAGCATCAATAGATTTTCATTTGAGTTTTGAACAGGTGTATGGAAAAGTAGAAGGGGATAGCGCTTCAGTTGCAGAAGTAATAGCTATGATTTCAGCTTTAAGCAAAATACCTGTCAATCAAAATATAGCAGTTACAGGGTCTATAAATCAATTTGGAGATGTTCAACCAATAGGTGGAGTCAATGACAAAATAGAGGGATTTTTTAATGTATGTAATTCTATAGATACTTATAAAGGTAAGGGAGTATTGATACCAGAAAGTAATTTAGATGAGGTTATTTTAAATCCAAATGTAGAAGAGGCTATAAATAATGGAGATTTTGTTATATATACAATGGAAAATATAAGTGATGCAATAATGGTTTTATTAGGCGATAATGAAACTAGTTTTGAGGACATAGCAGCTTCTATTGATAGGGAGATTAAAAAGTATAAAAACTAATGTTTAGATAAAGATGATTTGTAAAATACAAATCATCTTTATCAGTATTAATTGACAAATTTACATAATATATGTTAAAATATGGAAAAAGAGATAAGAAGATAGGAGGAATTTCATGTATATTGAATTTGAAAAAATAGATTCTAATTTAATTGTGCATCTTTTAGGAGAATTAGATCACCATAGTGCACAAGAAGTTAGGCATAAGATAGATGATATTATTGATAAAGATGCTATAAGTAATTTAGTGTTAGATTTTTCAAGGGTAACCTTTATGGATAGTTCGGGTATCGGCGTTATTATAGGTAGGTACAAGAGAATGAATTCAAAAAAAGGACAAATAGCAATTACATCTATTAATAGTAATATAAAAAGAGTATTTGAACTTTCAGGAATTTTTAGAATAATAAAAACTTATGATAAAATAGAAGATGCTTTAAATTTTAGTTAGTGGAGGGATTAATATGTTTCATAATAGAATGAAGGTAGAATTTTTAGCTAAATCTGAAAATGAAAGTTTTGCAAGAGTTTCAGTAGCTTCTTTTATAGCACAGTTAGACCCAACTTTAGAGGAAATAAATGATGTAAAAACAGCAGTCTCAGAAGCTGTTACAAATTCAATAATACATGGATACGATAATGATGAAAATGGCATAGTTTCAATAGAAACCATAATAAAAAATAAAGAAGTAATAATAACTGTTGAAGATAATGGGCAAGGAATAGAGGATATTGAGGAAGCTAGAGAGCCTCTATATACATCAAAACCAGAGCTTGAGCGTTCAGGAATGGGTTTTACTGTTATGGAAACATTTATGAATTCTATAGAAGTGTTTAGTGAATTTGGAAAGGGAACTAAGGTGGTAATGAAAAAAAGCTTTCAATAGTTAAGGTGGTATGTTTTAGTGGATATAATGAAGGTAAGGAAAGAAGATTTTAATTATAACGATAACACTGAACTAATAAAGTTAGCTAAAAGTGGCAATGATGAAGCTATGAATAAACTAGTAGAAGTGAATACACCTTTAGTATCTTCTATTTGCAAAAAGTTTATGAATAGAGGTTATGAGTATGAAGATATATTTCAGATAGGTTCCATGGGGCTTGTAAAGGCTATAAATAATTTTGATTCATCTTTTAATGTAAAGTTTTCAACATATGCAGTTCCTATGATAATAGGAGAAATTAAGAGGTTTTTAAGAGATGATGGGATGATAAAGGTTAGTAGAAATACTAAAATTTTGGCTAAAAAGCTTCATTATGATAAAGAAACTCTAGTTAAAGAGTTAAATAGAGAACCAACTATTGATGAGTTAGCAGCATTTTCAAATGTAGATAAAGAGGATATAGTTTTTGCTTTAGAATCGGTTAATAATATGCAATACCTTTACGATACAATACACCAAGATGAGGGAACTCCTGTACTTTTAATAGATAAGTTAAGTGAAAGTCCAGATGAAGATAATAATATGATAGATAAGATAGCTTTAAAAGAAGCCATAAATTCTTTAGATATAAAATCTAAGGAAATAATAATGCTTAGATATTTTAAGGACAAGACTCAAATTCAAGTTGCTAAAATGCTTGGTATAAGTCAAGTGCAAGTTTCTAGGATAGAGAAAAAAGTCTTAGTTCTTATGAGGAAATATTTAGAAGATGAATAAGTTTAATAATCATATAATTTTTAGTTGTTTAATTTAGATAATAAAATTATTATCTTTTTAAACAACTTTTATTTTTATATACCTTTAATCATTGTATATATACAATCAAATAAAGAAATAATAAATACAAATCATAATATTTATTATAAGAAGGATGGTATAAGATGCAATATAAAGGAGATAAAGAAATAAAAAAAGATTTTGAAATTTTATCAAATAAGATGAAGCCTAAACCAAAAGTTTTTAAAAACTGTGTAAGGGCATTTATTATAGGAGGGCTGATTTGTGTTATAGGTCAGTTTATATTAAATATGCTTATAAGGTTTGGAGTGCCTAAAGATGATGCAACTACATGGTTACCAATAATAATGATATTTATAGGTGCCTTCTTAACAGGAATAGGTGTATATGATAAAATAGCAGCTATTGCTGGAGCAGGAACTATTGTACCTATAACGGGATTTTCAAATTCTATAGTATCTCCAGCTATGGAATTTAAAAAAGAAGGTTTTGTAATGGGAATTGGTTCAAAAATGTTTACAATAGCAGGGCCTGTTTTGGTATATGGTATAAGTACATCTATAGTTATTGGAATTATATATTATATTTTAATTTTAATAGGTGTTATGGGAGTATAGGATTATGAGTAAATTGGAAAAACGTTTAGGTAGGCAAACGGTAGTATTAGAGAGTAAACCAAAAATAATTGCAACTCATAGTGTTGTTGGGAAAAAAGAAAGTGAAGGACCTTTAAGAGATTATTTTGATGATGTAGTAAAAGATGATCAAAATGGGAAAAAGAGCTTTGAAAAAGCAGAAACAAGCATGATGATAAAAGCTATTAGCAATGTAATAAAAAAAGGTAATCTTAAAGAAGAGGATATTGATTATCTTTTTGGGGGAGATTTATTGAATCAGTTAACATCAACTAGCTTTATGGCAAGAGAATTTAATATTCCCTTTTTTGGACTTTATGGGGCATGTTCTACAATGGCGGAGTCATTAAGTCTTGCTGGGCTTATATTAGATGGGGGATTTGCTAATCATGTAATTGCAGCTACATCATCTAATTTTAGTGCTGCTGAGAGACAATTTAGATTTCCTTTAGAGTATGGTTCTCAAAGGAAGGAGCAAGCACAATGGACGGTAACAGGAGCTGGGGCTATACTTTTAGGAAGATATGGGGATTTGCCTTATTTAACTCATGTAACAACGGGTGTTGTTAAAGATTATGGAATAAAAGAATCAGACAATATGGGAGCAGCAATGGCTCCAGCAGCCGTGGACACGTTATATAAACATTTTAAGGATACAGGACGAGAACCCAAAGATTATGACATAATTGTTACTGGTGATTTAGGTAAAATAGGTAAATCACTTACAGAAAATCTTATTTTAGACTATGGGTATGATATACGCGGAGTTTATACGGATTGCGGTGTAGAAATATTTAATAATGATGATAATGATGTAAAATCTGGTGGAAGTGGGTGTGGATGTTCAGCAGTTGTATTTTGTGGGTACTTATATAAACAGTTAATGGCAAAAAAATTAAAAAGAGTTTTGTTAGTTTCAACAGGAGCTCTTATGAGTTCTACATCATCACTTCAGGGAGAATCAATACCAGGTATTGCTCATGCAGTTTCTATAGAATATATGTAAAGAAAGGAAGTGAATTTTATGGGGAGTTATATAGGTGCATTTATAGTTGGTGGAATTATATGTGTTATAGCTCAAATACTTATAGATAAAACCACGCTTACACCAGCCAAAATATTGGTTACGTTTATAACAATAGGTACTATTTTAGGAGCGTTAGGAATTTATGAAAAGATAGTTCAAATAGGAGGAGCTGGAGCGACTGTTCCTCTTCCTGGATTTGGATATTCTTTATCTAAGGCTGTAAAAAAAGAAGTTATAGAAAATGGTATATTAGGTGCTTTTACAGGAGGTATAAAAGGAGCAGCTGGAGGAATTGCAGCAGCTATATTTTTTGGCTATATAATGGCGATTATATTTAATCCTAAGCCTAAAGGATAAGAATAAAATAAAAACTTATGGATAAAATTAAAGGCGGAGGTAAAATATGATTAATTATAAAGATACACCTAAGCTTTTGATTAAAAAACCACTGCTTTTTATAATCATATCAGTAATTAGTGGTAATATAACATACTTAATTTCTAGAAATAGTTATATAGGTGTAATAGTTTTTATTACATCTATTATTTTTTGCGCTTTTATCCTTATAGAGAAAAATTTTAGGGGGATGTTATTAGTTTTTTTCCTATTTTCTTTTGTATCTTGTTTATTTTATTATTCCATTTATGAAAATAAAGCTAGCATATATACAGTGCGAATAGACAGTATAAAGAAAAATGAAGTTGTAGGAAACTTTAGAGGGAGAAAGGTTTATATAAATAATATAGATAGTAATATAAAAACAGGAGAAATTTTAACTTTTAAAGGAAAGTTTAAAAAGAGTATAGATGTTAAAAGTGGAATAGTTGGACATTTGTTTGTAAAAGATCAAATTAAAATAAAAAAAGGGTACAAATATTATATAAATAGATTTAGTGAGGAATATTTTTGTTATATCAAAACGAGTTTAGGAGAGAATAAAAGTGCTTTTCTTACGGCTTTAGTTTTCGGAAACAAAGATTTTTTATCTTACAGTCAGAAAAATAATTTGTCTAATTTAGGAGTAATACATCTTATATGTGTATCAGGATTTCATATATCCTTATTATTTATGTGTATTAATAAGTTTTTAAATACTAAATTTTCTTTAATTATTTGTTTATTTTACATAATTTCAATAGGATGTCCTATATCAGCTGTTAGAGCCTATATTATGATTTTTTTAATGATATTATCTAAGAAAATCTCTAGAAACTATGATTCAATTAGTGCACTTTGTTTATCTGCTATAATATTAATTATTTATAAGCCATATATTCTTTATGAAAGTGGTTTTATCTTGTCGTATTTAGCAACTATTGGAATAGTATTATTTGCTAAAATTTTCAGTAAAGCATTTTATATCTTACCTAATTATATCAATAAATTTTTATCATTAACATTAGCAGCCCAAGTATTTATTTATCCATATATGGTTTTAAAATTCAATAGTTTTTCTATGAATTTTTTATTAGCAGGATTTCTTTTAGCACCAATTATAAGTATAATGTTACCCTTGGGATTTTTAACAATAATATCTTGGTTAACAATAAAAAGTATGAGCTTTTTATATATACCGATAAATATTTTATTTGTAGTTTTAAATGGAATTTTAATCTTTTTAAGCAAGGTATCTTTAGAGAGTGTATATATACATAGTGCTTATGCAGTTTTTTATATGATGATGTTTATATGTATATACATGTCGTATAGTGGTTTTAAGAAGTTTAATATAGTATTTTATTCAATGATTCCTTTGGTAATTTTATTTTCATTTTATCTAAAAATAACTATGTTATAATATGTTTTAGCTAAATACTTAAATAAGTTTATATTATAAATAAAATCTATGAAAGGATATCGCAGATAGCATGATAGATTTAGGGACTTTGAATAAAAATATAAAAGAAAAAAAAGAGAGTAATTGTTATATATTATGTGGATTAGATGAAATGCTTATGAAGGAAACGATAGATAAGCTGAGTAAAAATTTCGTTGATGATGGACTAGAAAATTTAAATATAAGTAAATTTTATGGTGATGATTTAAGTGCAGAGAAATTAAAAGATGCGTTTGAAACATTTCCTTTTATGGGAGAAAAAAGAGTAGTTATCATATATCGAATACAGTTTTTAAATGAAAAATTAGATAATGATAATAAAAAAATATATGAGGAAATTAAAGAGTATTTAAAAAATACTCCAAAGCAATGTGTAATAATAGGATATATTCTTCTGAGAGATAAGAGAGAAAAGATTACCAAATTAAAAAAACTTATGGCTTTAGATAAATATATAACAATTGTAAATATAGAGAAGTTAAGAGGTGCTGCACTTTATAATAGGGTATATGAAAAATTTACTTCAAAAGGGGTAAAAATTGGACGAATACAGTTGAGATATTTTTGTGATATGGTAGATAATAATATGGATATCATAGAAAGAGAAATTGATAAACTTTTAAACTATACACATGGCAGAGAGATAACAAAAGATGATATAGAGGCTCTTCTTCCTAGAAAAGGAGAACAAGATATTTTTGATTTAGTAGAATTTATATCGGTAAAAAAAGTGGATAGAGCGGTAGATCTTATAAATGATTTAATAAATAGGGGAGAAAGTCCAATAGTTATTTTAAGTCAAATAAGAGAGCAATTTCAAAAACTTTATAGAGTTAAAATAAAAATTTCAAAAGGATATAAAATAGAGGATATAAAAGAAGAATTTTTAATGGTTAGTAGAGTAAATTTGCCTAATTTTGTAGTGGAAAAAATGATAACTCAGAGTAAGAAGTTTAATGAAGAGCAGTTAGCAAGATGTATAAAGCTTTGTGCAAATACTGAAAAAATTTTAAAAAGTACTAATGTTAATGCAAAAAGTGAGTTAGAAATTATGATAATAAAAACTGTTATGTAAAAAGAAAATGGTGCTAGGTAATATCTAGCACCGTATAATTAAGCCATTTTATTTAATCTAGCAGCTAATCTAGATTTTTTTCTAGCAGCCATGTTTTTGTGTATTACACCTTTAGAAACAGACATATCTAAAGCTCTAGCGGCAACAGCGAAAGCAACAGTAGCTTCTTCCTTAGTAGTTGCAACTTCGAATTTTTTTATAGCTGTTTTTAAAGAAGACTTAATCATTTTATTTCTTAAAGTCTTAGTTTCAGTAATTTTAATTCTTTTTTTTGCTGATTTAATATTTGCCATTTTTATTTCACCCCCTTCAACTTTTATAGCGTATCTGCAGTTTTTGGGGAATCTGCGTACGAGTTCATATTTAACAAAGGTTATTATAACATCATAAAAATATAAGTTCAAGTGTTTTTTAAATGTTATAGAAACATAATTCATGATATTTAGGATAAACTAATACTTAATAAATATTGTTTATAAATAGAGAGGATTAGTTATGATTAATGTAAGAACAGACTTAGCTTTAGAAACACGTGAGATGTATAAATTCGAGTTTGGTAAGGAAGTTGATGGACTTGTAGTAGATGAGCAAGAAATTAATGATATAAAAATAACCACAGTAGATATTGTAGATGAGCAAGGTGAGAAAATAATGGGAAAACCTAAGGGCAAATATATAACGTTAGAAATGCCCGAATATACTCATTATGATGGTGATATAAAGGACAAAATAGCTCATATTCTAGGAGAAACATTATCCAAAATTATAGAGGTAGGAAAGGATAGTTTGGCTTTAGTAGTTGGACTTGGAAATTGGAATGTGACGCCTGACGCATTAGGCCCTGATGTTGTTGAAAAAATTATGATAACAAGACATTTAAAGAAGGTTATGCCAGATAAAATAGACGATTCTGTAAGACCAGTTTGTGCTATTGCACCTGGAGTTTTAGGGATAACAGGAATAGAAACAGGTGAAATAATAAAATCTTTAGTAGATAAAGTAAAACCAGATATTGTAATATGCGTGGATGCTTTAGCCTCTAGAAGGTTAAAAAGAGTTGCAAGAACTATTCAAATAAGTAATACAGGAATTTCACCTGGGGCTGGAGTTGGTAATAATAGAATGGAAATAAATCAAGCAGTTTTAGGTGTTCCTGTAATTTCTATTGGAGTGCCAACTGTTGTAGATGCGGCTACGGTTGCAAATGATGCTATGGATTTAGTATTAGACGAAATGATAAATCAATCAACTAAAGGCAGTGAATTTTATAAAATGTTAAAATCGGTGAATAGAAATGAAAAGAACTCTTTAATAAAAAGCCTTTTAGCCCCATATGTAGGTGATTTAATGGTGACTCCTAAGGAAGTAGATGATGTTATAGATTCAGTGTCAAAAATAATATCAGATGGTATAAATTTAGCACTTCAACCTAGTTTAGATATGGAAGATATAAATAAATTTTTAAATTAGGTAACATAATATTTCTTGCCCCTACATATAAATTTAAATATGAGGGGGCGAATAATGTGCAGGTGAAAAGCAGAAAGAAGATTCCCATAGAACTTGGAATTTTCTTAATATTTTTAGTAATATTTATGTTTAGATTTATACAAGTAACATTAGAGAAAAATGTAATAGGAAATTTATCTTATGTTCAGTTGTTAAATAAAGGAATGCCATTAATTGAAGCTACATATTACGATAAAGATGCTTATGTTGAAAGTAACGTAACAATAAAAAGTTTAGCTTTAGAAGCCTTAAATATAAAATCTTTTCATCCGATAGATATAGTTTTAAATGAGGTTCCTTATTTTGATGCACTAAGTAGGATTTCAACTGTGGAAAAGCCTGGTTATATAAATAAAATATCTGATATAGTTTCTTTTAGTTTAAATGATCAAAGTATAGATATGAAGGAACAAACGCAGGTTGCTACTACTGATACGTCTAGTGGAGTTTATGATTCAAGTTTAAAGAAAGAGTTAGATCAATCAGTACCCGAAGTTTTAATATACCATACACATACAGCTGAGGGGTATTCAATTAATGATACTACAGATGAAAATTTAAATGTTGTAGGAGTTGGTGATACTTTAGCAAAAGAACTAGAAGAAAATTACGGAATATCCGTTATACATGATAAAACTATGCATTCGATATCTTATAATGATAGTTATAAAAGATCTAGAGAAACTGTCCAATCTTATCTAGCTAAGTATGGAAATTTTAAACTTATAATAGACCTTCATAGAGATGCAGTTTCTGAATCTAGTAAATCAGCTGTTACGACTAATATAAATGGGGAAGATTTGGCTAGATTTATGTTTGTAGTAACTAAGAATAATCCCAATTATGATGCATCAGTGAGTTTAGCAACTAGATTAACTGAAAAATCAGAAGAATTGTTTCCAGGGCTTTGGAGAGGGAAACTTATGACTTATAATCGAGGAAGTAATTATTTTAATCAAGATTTAAGTGCTAATTCTCTTTTGGTAGAAATTGGAGCAAATTGTAATACTCCACAAGAATCTAATAATACAGCAAGATATTTAGCTCGTCTTATAGCTGAGGAGCTTAACAGATAAAATTTTTTGTATCTTTATTGAATAAATAAGATTATTTTGAACATCCTTATAGATATAGTCTAGGGGGTGTTTTTTTTGAGAAAAATCATAAGAATTATACCATTTTTTTTATTTATATCAATTTTGTTATGGGGAACTGTTAATATAAATATGCAAAATACGGCTATATTTAATAATGGTTACACAGATGATGATTCTTCGCTTAGTAGTAAAGAATTATCACAAAAAACGGGTATAGATTTAAGTATTTTCAATGAAGATAAAAGTATAATTAAAATATATAAAGAAAATGATTCTACAAAAATGATTATTAATGAAAAAGATATAGACTTAGATGAATTAATAATAGGAAAAATTATATTACTAATTGTAAATTCTATAGATAATATTATAATGAATTTTAATAATTTAATAAATAATATAGTATAAAGCACTGTTTGATAAAATTAATTATTAACAATTTGTTTTAAACTATGATATAATCTAACATGACTTATTTTACATGGGGGTGAATGCTGCTTAAATCTTAAAAAATAAGATTTAAATGCAGGTTGAAATATGGATAAAAAAAAGTATATAAGAAATTTTTCAATAGTAGCACATATAGATCACGGTAAATCAACATTAGCAGATAGACTGTTAGAAAAAACGGGAACATTAACAGAAAGAGAAATGGAACAGCAAGTTCTAGATACTATGGAACTTGAGAAGGAAAGAGGAATAACTATAAAATCTCAAGCAGCAAGACTTATATATAAGAGAGCTGATGGACAGGAATATATATTAAATCTTATAGATACTCCAGGACATGTAGATTTTACTTATGAAGTTTCAAGAAGCCTAGCAGCTTGTGAAGGTGCTGTTCTTGTTGTGGATGCAACACAAGGGATACAAGCACAGACACTAGCAAACTGTTATCTAGCTTTAGATAACGATTTAGAGATAGTTCCAGTTATAAATAAAATAGACTTACCTAGTGCGAGACCAGATGAAATAAAGCAAGAAATTGAGGATGTTATAGGAATTGAGGCTGAAAATGCACCTTTAATATCTGCAAAGACAGGACTTAATATAGAAGATGTATTAGAAACAATTGTAGAGAATATTCCAAGTCCTGAGGGAGATGAAGAAGCACCGCTTAAGGCTTTAATATTTGATTCTTATTATGATAGCTATAAAGGTGTAGTTTGTTATATTAGACTTAAGGATGGAAAAATTAAATCAGGGACTAAAATAAAATTCATGTCTACTGGTAAGGTTTATGAAATAACGGAGGTAGGAGTATTTACTCCAGCTTTAATGCCAGTTAAGGAACTTAGTGCAGGAGAAGTTGGGTATATAACAGCTTCAATTAAAAATGTTAGAGATGCTAGAGTTGGTGATACCGTAACCTATGCAGATAATCCAACAAAAGAACCACTTTCAGGATATAAGCCAGCAATACCTATGGTTTATTCAGGAATATATCCAGTTGATGGAGCTAAATATGAAGAGCTTAAAGAAGCTTTAGAAAAGCTTCAAATAAATGATGCAGCGCTTGCTTTTGAACCAGAGACATCTGTTGCATTAGGATTTGGATTTAGGTGTGGCTTTTTAGGACTTCTTCATATGGAAATAATACAAGAGAGAATAGAAAGAGAATTTAACTTAGATATTATTACAACAGCACCATCTGTTATATATAAAGTAATAAAGACAGATGGAGAAAAAATAGAACTTACAAATCCAACTAATCTTCCGCCAATGACTGAAATAGATTATATGGAAGAACCTGTTGTTAAGGCATCAATAATAGCTCCAACAGAATATACAGGTGCTATTATGGAACTTTGCCAAGAGAGAAGAGGAAAATATATTGATATGCAATATATAGAGGAAACAAGGGTTGTTATAAACTACGATATTCCTTTAAATGAAATAGTTTATGATTTCTTTGATACTTTAAAATCAAAAACTAGAGGATATGCATCTTTAGATTATGAACTTAAAGGATATGAACAATCTAAGCTTGTGAAACTTGATATACTTTTAAATGGAGAAACTGTAGATGCTTTATCTATGATAGTTCCAGAGTCAAGAGCATATCATAGAGGAAGAGCGATTGCTGAAAAGCTTAAAGAAATAATCCCAAGACATATGTTTGAAGTTCCAATTCAAGCAGCAGTGGGTTCTAAAATAATTGCTAGAGAAACTGTAAAAGCTATGAGAAAAGATGTATTAGCTAAGTGTTACGGTGGAGATATCTCAAGAAAGAAGAAACTTCTTGAAAAACAAAAGGAAGGTAAAAAGAGAATGAGACAGTTAGGTTCTGTCGAGGTTCCACAAGAAGCGTTTATGGCAGTTTTAAAAGTTGATTAGAGTTTATTAATATTATTTAGTAAAGCTATATTTGTTGATTTCAATAAGTATAGCTTTTATTTTAAATTTTTTGGTATTTTAATAGAAAATATGCTTAAATAATATTTTAATAATAAATTATATTTAAAAATTGGAGGTAAATATGAAACATTTAGGGCTTTACGTGCATATACCATTTTGTAAGCAAAAATGTTATTATTGTGATTTTGCATCTTTTGCTGGAAAAGAGAGTATGCAAAATGATTATATAGAAGCATTATGCAAAGAAATTAGAAAAACATTTAAAGAAATAGATGAATATATTATTGATACTATATTTATAGGTGGTGGCACACCTAGTATTTTAAGTGTTGAAAATATGAAAATTTTATTTAATGAAATAGATAAATTAAATAAATCTTTGGATGTAGAATATTCTATGGAGTGTAATCCTGGAAGTTTAAACGAAAAAAAATTAAAAACTATGAAAGAGTATGGAGTAAATAGAATAAGTATAGGTCTTCAAACAACTCAAGAAAAACTTTTAAAATCGATAGGAAGAATACATACATTTAATGATTTTAAAAATACTTTTGAATTGGCAAGAAAAGTAGGTTTTAAGAATATAAATGTAGATTTAATATTTGCTCTCCCAAATCAGAGTTTAGATGAGTTTAAAGAAACTTTAGAAATTGTATGCAAAATGAAACCAGAGCATATATCAAGTTATAGTTTGATTATAGAAGAGGGGACGGTTTTTTATAGGCTTTATGAAAAAAATAAGTTGGATGTGGTTTCTGAGGATGTAGAAAGGGATATGTATAACGAGGGTAAAAAGATATTAAAGAAATATGGATATGAGCAATATGAAATATCAAACTACAGTTTAAAAGGAAAGGAATGTAAGCATAACTTAAAGTATTGGAATATGGAAGAATGGATAGGTGTTGGAAGTAGTAGCTCATCATATGTAAATAGTAAAAGAATTAAAAATATATCAGATATAAAGACATATGTAGAAAAAATAAATAATGATGACATGTGTTATGAAGAGGTAATAGAAAATAGTGAAAATGATAATATTGAAGAATTTATGTTTATGGGGCTTAGAAAAGTAGAAGGTATAAATGAAATGGAATTTTATAAAAGATTTAATAAAAAATTAGATGATATATACAAAAATGTAATTAAAAAATATGAGAAAGAAGAATTTTTAGTTAGAAATAAGGGAAGATTATATTTAACTGAGAAGGGAATGTTAATATCAAATATTATTATGGCTGATTTCTTGATTTAAAATATAATCAGATATAGTAAAAAATAAAATAAGTAAAAATTAAATATACATCACTATTTGAAGTTAAATATTAAAATTTAATAAATTTAAGTATTGACAAAAAAATAAAAAAGCGATATATTAAAAAAGTAGTCGTTAGCACTCGATATTAATGAGTGCTAATAAAAGAGGTGAGATAGTGATAGATGAAAGAAAATTAAAAATTTTGCAGGCTATAGTTAATGACTATATAAATACAGGAGAGCCTGTTGGTTCAAGGACTATCGCTAAAAAACATGACCTTGGTATAAGTTCAGCAACTATAAGAAATGAAATGGCTGATTTAGAGGAGATGGGATTTTTAGAACAACCTCATAGCTCATCAGGTAGAATACCGTCAAGTAAGGGCTACAGACTTTATGTGGATAGAATAATGGAATATGAAAAGCTTAGTTTAGATGAAGAATCTATGATAACAAAAGCTGTCTTAGATGGTGCTCTTTATGAAATTGATAAGATTTTAAAACAAGCAGGTACACTTTTATCTGAATTAACTAATCTTACATGTTTAGTTACACCACCTTCTATGCAAAAGAGTTATATTAAATCAATACAACTTGTCCCTATTGATGGGAATGATATAATATGCATTCTATTAACTGATAGTGGAGTAATAAAAAATAATGTTATTAAGGTGAATAATATTCCAAGTTTAGAAGTATTAAATTATATAAGTCAAGTGTTAAATAGAAGATTAAAAAATCTTACAATAGAACAAATTAATCTTCAAGTTATAAATGATTTAAGAAATGATTTAGTTGGCTATGAAAATATATTTAATGCTTTGATTCCAACTTTATATGAAAGCTTGAAAGATGATGAATCTTCTAAAGTGTTTATGGAGGGTACAACTAATTTATTAGACTATCCAGAATATAGTGATATAGAGAAGGCGAAAAAAATATTGTCGTTGCTCTATGATAAGGACTCTATTGAGAAACTTATAGACAGTGATGAGAATATAACTATAAAAATAGGCGATGAAAACTTTATTCCAGAGGCTAAGGAGTGTTCAGTTATTTCGGCATCTTATTATTTAGATAATAAACCAATTGGCTCTATTGCATTAATAGGACCAAGAAGGATTAATTATTCAAGGGTAATAAGTGTTATGACAGGAGTCATGAAAAAATTAAATGATGCCTTAGAGCAAAGATAATTTTTTATAAGCAATAAGTTAAGTGAGGTGTATGTTCTAGCAATGGATAATATTAACGATAATCAAGAAGAAATAATTAATGAAAAAGTAGAATTAGATAGTCAAGATTCAGAAACTTTAAATTCTGAACAATCTAATGTAGAAGAAAATATAGAAGAAAACAATGTTTCTAATTTAGATGAATTTAAAAAATTAAAAGAAGAAAATATGACTTTTAAAGATAAAAATAAAAAATTAGAAAATGAATTAGAAGCATTAAAAGATAGATTGCTTAGACTTTCTTCTGAATATGAAAACTATAGAAGAAGAACTGATAAAGAAAAAGAAGGAATTTATACAAATGCTTGCGAAGATATCTTAAAGAGAATACTTCCAGTTTTAGATAATTTAGAAAGAGCTGCTGTGGTTGAAGGAGATTTAGATGATATTAAAAAGGGTATAGATATGACTATCAGACAGTTTATAGATGCCTTAGAAAAGCTTGATGTTGTAGAAATTGATGCAACTGGAGAGTTTGACCCAAATGTTCACCAAGCGGTAATGCATAATGAAGATGAGGCATTTGGTGCAAATCAAGTGGCTGAAGTATTTCAAAAAGGGTATAAAAGAGGCGATAAAGTCATAAGACATACTATGGTAAGAGTAGTTAATTAATAATTTAAATTTTGGAGGAATATATTATGAGTAAAATAATAGGAATTGACTTAGGAACAACAAATTCATGTGTATCTGTTATGGAAGGTGGAGAAGCTGTAGTTATAACTAACTCAGAAGGTGCAAGAACTACTCCATCAGTAGTATCTTTCCAAGCTAATGGTGAAAGATTAGTAGGTCAAGTTGCTAAAAGACAGGCAATAACAAACCCAGATAAGACTATAATTTCAATAAAAAGAGAAATGGGAACAGACCATAAAGTTACAATAGAAGGAAAAGATTATACACCACAAGAAATATCAGCAATGATACTTCAAAAATTAAAAGCAGATGCTGAAGCTTATTTAGGTGAATCAGTATCTCAAGCTGTTATAACAGTTCCAGCTTATTTTAATGATGCTGAAAGACAAGCAACTAAAGATGCTGGTAAAATAGCAGGATTAGAAGTTTTAAGAATAATAAATGAGCCAACAGCAGCAGCTTTAGCTTATGGTATAGATAAAATGGAAGATGCTCACAAGGTATTAGTATATGATTTAGGTGGTGGTACATTCGATGTATCTATCTTAGATTTAGGAGACGGAGTATTTGAAGTTGTATCAACAAATGGTGATGCTAGACTTGGTGGAGATGACTTTGACCAAAGAATAATTGATTATATAGCACAAGATTTTAAAGGACAATATGGAGTTGATTTAAAACAAGATAAAATGGCTCTTCAAAGATTAAAAGAAGCAGCTGAAAAGGCTAAAATTGAATTATCATCATCAACTCAAACAATAATAAATTTACCATTTATAACAGCTGATGCTACAGGTCCAAAACACATTGACATGACTTTAACTAGAGCTAAATTCAATGAATTAACAAGTGATTTAGTAGAAAAAACAATGACAATCATGAAAGAAGCATTAAAAACAGGAAATGTTTCAATGAATGATGTAGATAAAATACTTTTAGTTGGTGGTTCAACTAGAATACCAGCTGTTCAAGAAGCAGTTAAAAACTTTACAGGAAAAGAACCTTCAAAGGGAGTTAACCCAGATGAATGTGTTGCTATGGGTGCTGCAATACAAGCAGGTGTACTTACTGGAGAAGTTAAAGATGTATTATTATTAGATGTAACTCCATTATCACTTGGAATTGAAACTTTAGGTGGAATTGCAACTCCTTTAATAGAAAGAAATACAACTATTCCAACAAGAAAGAGCCAAATATTCTCAACAGCTGCAGATGGTCAAACATCAGTTGAAATTCATGTAGTTCAAGGTGAAAGACAAATGGCTGCTGATAATAAAACTTTAGGAAGATTTACATTATCAGGAATAGCTCCAGCTCCAAGAGGAATTCCTCAAATAGAAGTTTCATTTGATATAGATGCTAATGGATTAGTTAAAGTTTCTGCAGTTGATAAAGGAACTGGAAAAGAAGCAAATATTACAATAACAGCTTCAACAAATCTTTCAGATGATGAAATAGATAAGGCTGTAAAAGAAGCAGAAAAGTATGCTGAAGAAGATAAAAAGAGAAAAGAATCAATAGAAGTTAAAAATACAGCAGAACAAACTGTTTATCAAACTGAAAAAACATTACAAGAACTTGGAGATAAAGTTTCAGCAGAAGATAAACAAAATATTGAAAGTAAGGTTAATGCACTTAAAGAAGTTAAAGATGGAACAGATTTAGAAGCTATAAAGAAAGCTATGGATGAATTAAATCAAGCATTCTATGCTGTATCATCTAAAATGTATCAACAAAATGGAGCAGCACAAGGTCAAGGATTTGATCCAAACAATATGGGTGGAGCAGGACAAGAGCAAGCACCTCATGATGATAATGTTGTTGATGCTGACTTTGAAGTACAAGATGATAAATAATTTATCTAGTAAAAATATTAGACCTTTGATAAAATAAAATTAATTCAAAAGGGGAGGCCAATTAGTCTTCCCTTTTGTTGAAGTTTAGGATATTTAAAAATAGGTGGTGTAGAAACAGTGGCGAAGAAAGATTATTATGAGGTATTAGGCCTTAAAAAGGGTGCCTCAGATGATGAGATAAAAAGAGCTTTTAGAAAGTTAGCATTAAAATATCATCCAGATAGAAATCCAGATAATAAAGAGGCAGAAGAAAAATTCAAAGAGTTAAATGAAGCTTACCAAGTTTTAAGTGACCCAGAGAAAAAATCTAGATACGATCAATTTGGTCATGCTGGAGTAGATGGTCAAGGCTTTGGTGGTCAAGGCGGATTTGATGGTGGATTTGACTTCTCAGAAATGGGTGGCTTTGGAGATATATTTGAAAGTTTCTTTGGAGGTGGATTTGGAGGCGGTTCATCTGCTAGAAGAAGAAATGCTCCTCAAAGAGGTTCAGATTTAGAGTATAGTTTAACTATATCTTTTGAAGAAGCTATGAGTGGTGTTGAAAAAGAGATTTCAATATCAAGAAATGAAAAATGTACAACTTGCAATGGAACAGGAGCAAAACCTGGAACATCTCCAAAAACATGTTCAAAATGTGGTGGATCAGGTCAAATAAGAGTTCAAAGACAAACTCCTTTAGGAAACTTTGTATCTAATACTACTTGTGATGCGTGTGGAGGAAAAGGTCAAATAATAGAAGAAGCATGTCCAGATTGTAAAGGAAAAGGTAGAATTAGAAAACACAGAAAAATAACTGTTAAAATACCAGCAGGAGTTGATACAGGAAATGTATTACCTTTAAGAGGTCAAGGAGAAGATGGTGTAAATGGAGGACCAGCTGGGGATTTATATATAAGAATAAATGTTCAACAATCTAAAGTATTTAAGAGAAATGGTGCAGATATATACTATGACTATAAAATATCAATAGGTAAAGCTACTTTAGGAGAAGAAATAATAGTTCCAACTATTGATGGAAATGTTAAGTATAAAGTTCCAGCAGGTACACAACCAGGTACAAGATTTAGATTGAAGGGAAAAGGTGTTCCAAGAGTTAATTCTCAAGGCAGAGGAGACCAATATGTAAATATAATTGTTGAAGTTCCTAAAAATTTAAATAAGGAACAAGAAGCAGCCTTAAAAGCATTTATGGCAACAATGGGAGAAGTTGAATCAGGACACCATGAAGAAAAGAGTGGTTTAAAATCATTTTTTAAGAAAAAATAATGAATTTTAAAAATTAAGGACTTTATTTAAAGTCCTTAATTTTTTATATTTAACTCTCAATTAGTTTTATGCTTATAAATTTAAAAAAGGACAATAATGTAGACAGATATAATTATGAAGTGTAAAATATATTATTAGTCAAAATAGAAATTAGGAAGGATGATAAATAATGGAAGGAACTTGGATTGAGGTTAATGTAATAACTAAAAGTGAAGCGTTAGAACCTATATCAGGAATATTTTATAGTTTAGATTGCAAAGGCGTAGCGATAGAAGATCCAAATGACATATTAACTAGAGAACAAGGCCCATTAACTTGGGATTTTGCAGATATAAATATATTAGAACATAAAGGAAAAGTTGCTTGTGTAAAAGGATATTTTGCGGAAGAGGACAATATCGAGGAAGTATTAGAATATATAAAAGAAAAAGTGCAAGAACTTAAAGATTCTGGTTTAGATGTTGGAGAAGGAATGGTTACTTCTAAAAAGATGTTTGAGGAAGATTGGGCAAACAATTGGAAAAAATATTATAAACCAATACATATAGGTGAACATATAGTTATAAAACCTATATGGGAAGATTATACAGCAAAAGATGGAGAGATGATTGTAGAGCTTGACCCAGGAATGGCTTTTGGAACAGGGGATCATGAAACTACAAGTATGTGTATTAAAGCTTTAGATAAGTATATAGAGAAAGATACAACTGTTTTTGATATAGGAACTGGTTCTGGAATACTTGCAATAGTTGCTTCAAAACTTGGTGCTAAAAAAGTAGTTGGAGTTGATTTAGATCCAGTTGCAGTAGACTCTGCTAAAGAAAATATAAGCTTTAACAATTTAGATAATATAGAAGTTTTATATGGAAATTTAGTTGAAGTTGTAGAAGGAAAAGCAGATATTGTTGTTGCAAATATAATAGCTGAAATAATTTGTGTATTAATAAATGATGCTAAAAAGGTATTAAATAAGGGTGGAGTATTCATAACATCAGGAATAATTCATGATAGACGTCAAATGGTTATTGATGCTTTAGAGAAAGAAGATTTTGAAATAATAGAAGTTAATAAAGATGGGGAATGGAATTGTATTGTTGCAAGATTAAAATAATTTATTTTTAAAGGGGATTTTAAATGCATAAATTTTTTACGCCTATTGAGCTTTTTACTGATACTCACGCAACTATAATAGGGGAAGATGTAAGGCATATATATAAAGTCTTAAGAGTTACTCAAGGAGAGAAAGTAGTTATAAATAACCTAAATGGTGAAGAATTTTTAGGTGAAGTAGAGAATGTAAATAAGCAAGAGGTTTTAATAAAAATATTAAAAAAATTAGATATAAACAATGAAAGCAAATTAAATATAACGTTGTTTCAAGGAATTCCAAAGGCTTCAAAAATGGATTTAATAGTTCAAAAATGTGTGGAACTTGGAGTATCACAAGTGATTCCAACAATAACTAATAGGGTTGATATAAAAATTAAAGGTGATTTTAAAAAGTTAGATAGATTAAATAAAATTGCTTTAGAGGCTTCTAAACAAAGTAAAAGAACTATAATTCCAACGGTTGAAAATGTCATGGAGTTTGAAGATGCAATAAAATCTATGGAAAACTTAGATTTAGTAGTTGTACCTTATGAGAATGCTACTGGATTTGGAATTAAATCAATGGTAAAAACTTTAGATTTATCTAATGTTAAAAACATAGGCATAATGGTAGGGCCAGAGGGTGGATTTGAGGAAGAAGAGATAGAGATACTAAAATCAAAAGGAGCAAATATTGTAACCTTAGGACCTAGAATACTTAGAACAGAAACTGCTGGGTTTACATGTATAGCTATATTACAATATGAGCTTGGAGATGTAGGAGGAAATATTTAATGAAAGTTGCATTTTCAACATTAGGATGCAGAGTTAATACTTATGAGTCAGAAGCTATGGCAGAAAAGTTTGTTAGAGAAGGTTATGAAATTGTAGACTTTAGTGAAAAGGCAGATGTTTATGTAATAAATACGTGCAGTGTTACTAATATGGGGGATAAAAAATCAAGACAAATAATAGGAAAAGCTAGAAGATTAAATGAAGAGGCTATAATTGCAGCTGTTGGATGCTATTCGCAAATAGCACCAGATGAAGTAAGTGCTATAGAAGGTGTTGATGTAGTTTTAGGAACAAGAAACAAGGGTGATATAGTATATTATGTAAATAAAGCAAGGGATGAGCAAAAGCAGCAAATACAAGTTGCAGAAGTTTTGAAAAATAAAGAATTTGAAGATTTAAGCATAGCTGATTATCAAGATAAAACTAGAGCTTTTTTAAAGATTCAAGATGGATGTAATAGATTTTGTGCATATTGTTTAATACCATACACAAGAGGTGCAGTTTGTTCTAAAGATTTTAATAAGGTAATGCAAGAAATTAAAGATTTAGCAAGTCATGGATTTAAAGAGATTATATTATCAGGCATTCATACAGCATCCTATGGTGTTGATTTAGAAGAAAAAGTATCAGTCGTTGATATTTTAGAAGCCATAGAAAATATAGATGGGATAGAGAGGGTTAGAATAGGCTCAATAGATCCAACATTTTTTACAGAAGATGTGGTTAAAAGAATAGTGTGTCTTAAAAAGCTATGCCCACAATTTCATTTATCACTTCAAAGTGGATGTGATGCTACTTTAAAGAGAATGAATAGAAGGTATTCTTCAAAAAAGTATGAAGAAATAGTAAATCTTTTAAGAGATAAAATAAAAGATGTATCAATAACAACAGATGTAATTGTAGGATTTCCAGGAGAAACAGATGAAGAATTTAATGAAACATATGAATTCTTAAAAAGAATAAAGCTTACAAAGACACATATATTCAAATATAGTCAAAGAACTGGTACAAAAGCATATTCTATGGAAAATCAGGTAGATGGAACTGCTAAAGATAAGAGAAGTAAAATTTTAATAGAACTTAACAAAGTAAATGAAGAAAATTTCATAAAATCTTACATAGGAAAAGCTTTAGATGTTTTATTTGAAGAAAAATATTCTAAAGAAGAAAATTATTATGTGGGATATACTAAAAATTATATAAGAGTTATAGCTAAGGCAGATTGTGATATTTCAAGTAAAATATTAAATGTTAAAATAGAGAATGCACAAGGAGAAATAGCAAAAGGAACTTTAGAAATTTAATAAATTTTATTTTGTATTAGTAATTTTTATTGAGTGAGTTATAATAAATATGTAAATATTAATATATTTAATAAATAAACTAGAGTAGGAGGTGGGAAAATGAGTGATTGTATTTTTTGTAAAATAATAAAAGGCGAAATACCAAGTAAAAAAGTATATGAAGATGATAAAGTGTTAGCTTTTAATGATATAAGCCCAGAAGCTCCTGTGCATTTTCTAATAATTCCTAAGGAACATATAGAAAGTGTAAATGATATTTCAGAGAAAAATAGCGAAATAGTTGCACATATTTTTAGAATTATTAATAAGATAGTAAAGGAACTAGGGATAGATGAAACAGGCTATAGAATAGTTAATAACTGTGGAAAAGATGGAGGGCAAACAGTAAATCATATGCATTTTCATGTTTTAGGTGGTAGAGATTTAAAGTGGCCTCCAGGCTAAATAATAAGCTAAATTTAACTATAAAATTTAAACAATATAAGTTAAAGTTGTTGACATGTTTAAAAAGAATATTGTATAATATAGCGTGTGTTATTTAGACCCACAGCTGTGAATTAAAATAATAATTTACGCTAGCGGAGGGAGGGATAAAGAATGTCAGAAATCAGAGTAAGAGAAAATGAATCATTAGAACAAGCATTAAGAAGATTTAAAAGACAATGCGCAAGAGCTGGAGTTCTTTCTGAAGTAAGAAAAAGAGAACACTATGAAAAGCCAAGCGTTAAGAGAAAGAAAAAATCAGAAGCTGCTAGAAAGAGAAAGTTCAAATAATATATAAATAGATAAGTTTAAAACTTATTTAAGGTATAATAAGCTTAATGATAATATTAGGTAAGATTAGTTATATAATTATTACTACCTTCCTCAGCAGTTAAGTGAAAAAATAATAAACTAAACAATATATACGGCTGATGCATGGGCATATAACATCATTAATAAGACATTAATAGATTATTTTAAATGCTTTTAAAACATATAAAATAACCTAAATCAGTCAAAATATTAAATAAACTTTTAAATAAGCAAGAGTTCACAATTATTTGTGAACTCTTTTAATTTTCATAAAATACCTTCTAAAAGTATATTTATAGTAAATTTTTCATAGAAATTATTATTAAATTATTTTTATGGGGTGTTTATTTATGGATAATAAAATAAAAAGTATAATAACTAAAGAATTAGATTTGCCAATTGAAGTTATAGATAATCTTCCTAAAATAAATATAATAGGGGATAATGAAATAACAATAGAAAATCATAAAGGAATATTAAGTTTTGATAGAGATAACACAAAAATAAAAACCGTAATAGGAATTTTAGATATACAAGGGGAAGAAATAGAAATAGTATTTATAGGGGGTAGTACTATAACTATTTCAGGAAAATTTAAATCCCTAGGGTATGGGGTGGAATAAAATGAATTCTAAATTCTTTAAAAACGGTATTATAAAAATAGAAGTTAAATTATTTAATAGTGAACAATTTTTAAATATTCTTTGGAATAGTGGTATTAGGATACATAATATAAAAAAGATAGATAAATCCACAATAATTATGGAGATAAACTATGAAGATTATAATGCGGTAAAAGAAGTAGTAAAAAAAATTCAAGGAAAGGTTTCTATAATTTCTTCAAAGGGAGGTATATTCTTTTTAGGGAGAGTAAAAAGAAAAGTTGGAATTGTCATAGGTTTTTTTTCTTTTATAATTTTTTTGTATGTTTTATCTAATTTTATATGGAGTATAGATATTCAAACTAAAATGTATATATCACCATACGAGATAAGAGCTCAATTAAAAGAACTTGGAGTTTTAGAAGGGGTAAGTAAATCTTCAATAGATGTTTATGAACTAGAAGAAAAGCTTCAAAATTTAAACAGCGATATAATGTGGTCTAATATAAGAGTGGAAGGTTCTACATTAAAAGTTACAATAGAAGAAAAGATAACTCCACCATTAGAAGTTGAAAAAGATAATGATTTAGGTGTTGTAGCAAAAATGGACGGAGAAGTAAAGAGAATATATACAACATCTGGAACAGCAGCTGTAAAAGCTGGAGATGTTGTAAAGGCTGGGGATATTCTTGTTTATCCATATGAAGGAACAGGAGAATATCAATATGATGTAGCTGCGAGGGGAAGTGTTTTAGCTAATACTTTTTATGAAAAAGTTATAGAACTTCAGATAAGTGGAGAAAAAATATATAGAACAGGTAATATGGATTCAGAAATATATATAAAGATTGCAGATAAAAAAATTTATCTTAAAAAGTCTACAAAAAACTTTAATAATTATGATAAAATAGAGGAAGATGGTAAATATATTCACAAGAATATTTATTATGAAAAGAAATCATCTAGTATAGAAGAAACGGAAGAAGAAATAGTAAATGAAGCTGTGGAGCGTTTATATAATAGTACTAAAAAAGAGATTACGAGAAAGGCTCAAATTGTGGATAAAATTATATCAAAAGAAAGCATTGAAAATGGTAAAATTTTATTAAAAGTTCTTTTTGTGGTAGAACAAGATATTGCATCAAACTAATTATTCTTAGATAAACTAAAAGAGGAGAAGAGAGTTGATTATTAAAAAGAGTGGGAGAATATTGAATTTTCTTGGCGATTACAAAAGAATAGTTGTGTTTATAATTACTTTTATGATTATATTTGCCACACTAGCTACATCAGTAGTTACTAAAAAATATGATTTGCGAGTTGGAGAAATAGCAACTACAGATATAAAAGCTTCGAGGGAAGTAGTAAACACTGTTGAAACTGAAGCGAAAAAGATTGAAGCGATAGAAAAGGTTGGAAAACAATATTCGCTTCAAACTGATATACAAAAAAATAGTCAGATAACACTAGAAGAGTTTTTTCTGAATTTGAAAGAGGCCATAACAACAAAAGATACAGAAAGTTCAAATGGAAATACGACATCTAAATTACAACTTGAGATATTAAATGAAGATAATCCTTTTGATTTAACAACTAGTGAAGAGATGTATTTGTTAACTCTAAATGAGGAACAGATAAATAAAATGTATGATGTTTTATTAAATGCAATAAATGATGCATATAATATATCAATAAATGAGGATAGTACAGAAACGTTAAATAAGGCAATACAAATAGCACAAGATGTAGTTTATAATAATTATAATGATGAACATATAATATCAATTTCAGATAAGATTATAAATGTTTTAGTTAAACCAAACTTATTTTATGATAATGAAAAAACAGAAGAGGCACAGCAAGAAGCAGCAAAAAATGTTACTCCTGTTGTTTATAAAAAAAATCAAACAATAGTTGAGGAAGGGAAACCAATAACGGAAGCTCAAATTCAAGCATTAGATGAGCTCGGACTTTTAAATAATTCTAAGTTTAATATATCGTTGTATTTAGCTTTAGCTATCATGGTTATAATTGTTATGTATATACAAAATAGATATTTAAAAAAATACTATAAAGATATATATAATAATTCTTCAAAGCTTATTATGATAAACATAATAACTATAATGACCATAGTTTTTGCAAGAGTATTTAGCATAGCTTCACCGTATTTAATTCCATTAGCATGTACGCCAATACTTCTTACACTTTTATTAAATTATAGAATATCTTTAGTTGTAAGTATAACTAATATAATTTTAATGGCAGTAGCTGTAAGCTTTAATACAGAAATAATTATTTTAGCTATTGTATCGGTTATAGTAGGTGCTACATTCTTAAAAAAAATGCAACAAAGAAATGATATAGTATATTCATGTATTTATATAGCTATTTTAAACGGAGTAATGACACTTAGTATATCAGCTTTAGTAACTAGTAACTTAAAAGAGATTTTATTAGATACAGCTTTTATACTTGTAGGATCGCTTCTATCGGGGATTTTATCTACAGGGTTGTTACCATTTTTTGAATCTATGTTTGATATTGTTACAAATGTTAAACTATTAGAACTTTCAAATCCTAATAATCCGTTACTTAAAAAGCTTTTAATGGAAGCTCCAGGAACTTATCATCACAGCGTTATAGTTGCTAATTTAGCAGAAGTTGCAACAGAAGCTGTTGGCGGAAATGCTCTTTTAGCTAGAATAGGAGCTTATTATCATGATATAGGGAAAACAAAAAAACCTTACTTTTTTAAGGAAAATCAATTAGGAAAAGAAAATCCTCATGATGATATAACTCCAGAACTTAGTAAACTTTTAATAATATCTCATGTTAAAGATGGATTAGAGCTTGCAAGAGAATATAAGCTTCCAAAAGTGATACAAGATTTTATTCCAACTCATCATGGCAAAACTTTAGTTAAATATTTTTATTTAACAGCTAAAAATAATGCGGAAAATCCAGATGATATAAAGGAAGAGGATTATATGTATCCAGGACCAAAACCAAAAACTAAAGAACAATGCATATTAATGCTTGCAGATTCAGTAGAAGCTGCTGTAAGATCTATAAATAATCCAACAAAGGAAAAAATAGAAAATATGGTTGATAATATAGTTAAAGATAAATTAAGTTCAGGACAATTAGATGATTCTCAGCTTACGATAAGTGATGTGAAAAAAATAAAAAAATGTTTTTTAAAAACCTTAAATGGAATATATCATGAAAGAATAGAATATCCAAAAGATGAAAGAAAGACGGTGAAATAAGTTTAATGATATTTATTGATAATAGGCAAAAGGAGATAGATGTAAGTGATAGTTTTATATCTCATCTTGAAAAAGTCATAGAGTTTGTTTTAAAAGAAGAGCAAGTAAAAGAAAAGTGCGAAGTATCACTAGTATTTGTTAATAATGATGAGATTAGAAATATAAACAGAGAAACAAGAAATATTGATAAAGTTACAGATGTTTTATCATTTCCTATGATAGATTATAAGAAAGGGAAAGTCTATAAAGATTTGTATTTAAATTTTAATTTTGATTCTATGTTTTTTGATAATGGTAATTTAGTTTTAGGAGATATAGTTATATCTTTAGAAAGAGCGTTAGAACAAAGTATAGAATTCAATCATTCATTTTTTAGAGAAGCAAGTTATTTAGTAATACATTCTGTTTTACATTTACTAGGTTACGATCATATGGAGGAAATAGAAAAGAGAACTATGAGAAATAGGGAAGAATATATTTTAAATAAATTAAATATTCCTAGAGAGTAAAAGTAAAGGGAGGGTTTATGGAGGTTAAAAAGCTATTAGATAGTTTCAATTATGCTATAGATGGTATAATACATGCTTTAAGGACACAAAGAAATATGAGAATTCATTTTCTAGCAACAATTGTGGTTTTAACAGCTTGTTTTATATTTCATGTTAGCATAATTGAAATAATAGCACTTAGTATATGTATAGCTATGGTCATTTCAGCAGAACTTTTTAATACTGCAATAGAAAGTGCAATAGATTTAACGGCTAATTATTATCATCCATTGGCCAAAATAGCTAAAAATACGGCGGCTGGAGCGGTGTTAGTTACTGCTATAAATGCAATTTTAGTTGGGTATTTTATATTTTGGGATAAAATATCCAACATCACTTATAGGGTTGTAAGTGATGTTAAAGCGTGGGAGCCATACACTGTATTGATAATGCTTATAATGGTTTGTATATTAACTATTGCGGCAAAGGCATATTTAGGAGAAGGCACTCCTTTAAAAGGAGGAATGCCATCTGGACATAGTGCAATATCCTTTGCAATAGCTACTGCAATATCTTTGATATCTCAGTATCATACAGTTATAATATTAAGTTATATAATGGCTTTTATAACAGCTCAAAGTAGAGTAGATTCAGAGGTTCATAGTATTTTAGAGGTTGTAGTTGGCGGAGTATTTGGAGTTTTAGTTACTATTTTTATATTTAAAATATTTAGTTTTTAAAATATATTTGTAAATAATATAAATAGTGATATAATTTAATAATTATACTATGTAACTAAAGGGGGAATTGGTTTGTATAATAAACTTATAAAAGAGGCTATAGACGCTAGAGAAAAAGCGTATTGTCCATATTCTAATTTCAAAGTTGGAGCAGCTGTACTTTTTGAAGATAATAATATATATTCAGGATGTAATATAGAAAATGCATCTTTTGGTGCAACCAATTGTGCTGAGAGAACTGCTATATTTAAAGGGGTATCTAAAGGGCTTAGAAAGATAAAAGCATTAGCTGTTATTGGAGATACAGATGATTATACCTATCCATGTGGTATATGCAGACAGGTAATAAGTGAGTTTGCAGAAAGTCAAGATATAAAAATATTTATAGTAAAAAATGAAAATGATTATATAGAAACAACATTAGAAAAAATTTTACCAGGTTCTTTTACTAAAAAGGATTTAGTAAAATAGAGGAGGGTACATGTTTAAATCAGGATTTGTAACTATAGTTGGTAGACCAAATGTTGGAAAATCAACACTTTTGAATTTACTTATGGGGGAGAAACTATCAATAGTTTCTAACAAACCTCAGACGACAAGGAACAATATTCAAACAATATTGACAGGGGATAATTATCAAATTGTTTTTGTAGACACTCCTGGCATACATAAGCCTAAGCATAAGCTAGGTGAATATATGGTAGATAGTGCTAAAAATTCAATAAAAGATGTTGATTTAGTATTGTTTTTAACAACACCTGATGTGGAAGTTGGTAGAGGGGATAAATTTATAATAGAACAGCTTAAACAACAAAAGGCTCCAATATTTTTTGTATTAAATAAAATAGATGAAAATACTCAAGATAGAGTAGCTAAAACACTTGAGAATTATTCTAAAGAAATTAATTTTAATGAAATAATTCCTATATCGGCTATTAAGGGAAAAAATACTGATAAATTATTAGAACTTATGGTAAAATATATACCAGAGGGACCTAAATATTATCCAGATGATATGATAACTGATGTACAAGAAAGATTTGTAATAGCAGAAATTGTTAGAGAAAAGGCTTTAAGAAACTTGTCACAAGAAGTTCCTCATGGAATAGCGGTAGATATAATACAAATGAAACAAGATAAGAGTGGAAAATACAATATAGAAGTTGATTTAATATGTGAAAAAGATTCACACAAGGGTATAATAATAGGCAAAAATGGTCAAACTCTTAAAAAAATTGGAGAAACTTCAAGATATGAAATCGAAAGATTTCTAAAAAACAAAGTTAATATAAAAATATGGGTAAAGGTTAGAAAAGAGTGGAGAGATAATTCCTTATATCTTAAAGAATTAGGATATAAAAAATAAAGGAGGAGTTTAATCTGTCACTTACTAAAGTTAATGGAGTTGTTATAAAAACTCAAGAATACAAAGAAAATGATAAACTTTTATGGATTTTCACTCAAGAATTAGGGAAAATATCGGTAATTGCAAAAGGGGCTAAAAAAAGTAAAAATAAATTATTTTCTGTAACTACTCCTTTTTGTTATGGAGATTATCTGGTGTTTAAAGGAAAAAATTTATATTCTTTGTCAGAGGGGAAAATCAGAAAGTCTTTTCAAAGTTTTTTAGATAATTTAGAAAAATTAACCTATGCCTCATATATATGCGAACTTATAGATATATGTATTGAAGATAATGAGAAAAATTCATATCTTTATAAAGAATGTATAACATGTTTGTATCTTTTAAATACTGATGCAATAGATTATGAAACCTTAATAAGAGCCTTTGAACTTAAGATATTAAAAGCAACTGGCTATGGGTTAAACTTAGATAATTGTGTGTCGTGTAAAGAAAAGATACAAAATTCTAATTATTTGGATTTAGCTTATTTTGGTGGTGTATGTGAAAAATGTAGGAGGGAAAGAGGTATTTATATAGATAAAGCTACCTTTGCATCTTTAAAATTTTTAAACAATACCACTTTAGATAAAGTATACAAACTTCATTTAAGTGATGATACAAAAAGTGAGATATATAAAATAACTCACTATATAATTTCATCTGTTTATTCAAGAAAACCTAAAAGTCTAGAGATGCTAAATTTTATTAAGGAGTGATAAATATGAATGAAATAACATTAGAAAAAGTTGATTTAGTTAAAGAAAGAGCTTTTGTAACTTATTTAGAGGCTAAGGAAGCGTTAGAACATTCAAATGGTGATGTTTTAGAAGCTTTAATTTATATTGAAAAAAATCAAAAGAAAAAGTATGAAGAAGAAATTTCTTTTGAAGAAGCTGCTGTGGAATCAGAAACCATAAGTGATTTTAAAGAATGGATTAAGAATTTGATTAAAAAAGGCACTGTGTCTAGAATTAAAATTAAAAGAGATGATAAAGTTTTAGTTGATGTACCAGTTAATGCTGGCTTAGCAGCTGGTGTTATAGCTATTTTAATGCCACAATTGTTAGCGATAGGTGTTGTTACAGCTGTTGCAACAAAATTAACAATAGAAATACAAAAAACAGATGGTTCTGTTGAAATTGTTAATAAAGCAATTAAAAGTGTAGCTAAAGATTTTACAAGAAAAGTTAAAGTTGTAGCTGAGGATGTAAAAGATATAGCACAAGAGAGGGCACAAGATATTAAAGATGTGGTTTCAGAAAAGAAAAATCACATATCAATGGATAAACAAAACACAGATTATAAAATGGATAATGAGTCTAACTATACTTATACTGTTAGATTTGATGACAACGACAACGAATAATAAATGAAAATAGGGAAAAATAAGGTAAAAAAAGGGATATTCATTTAATTTGTTAAAATTTTCTTAATTTTTATTGTACTATTTTTAACCATATGACGGTAAAATAGTTAGTAGGTATTAGAGAAACAAATTTTATAGAATATTCCTTTTTATCTAGAAAGGAATAACTAAAATGAAATTAACACCTAGACAAGAGGAAATTGTTAAACTTGTTAAAGAAGGGGAACCTGTTACATCAGAAACATTAGCTACGAAACTTGGAGTAACTAGAGCTGCTCTTAGACCAGATTTAGCTATTTTAACAATGATAGGAATATTAGATGCTAGACCAAAAGTTGGCTATGTTTATTGTGAAGGAAATAAAACAAATATTTTATATGAAGAAATTATGAACTCAAAGGTTTTAGATATAATGTCAAAACCAATAACTGTAAATGAGGAAACTATGGTTTATGATGCTATAGTACATTTATTTCTAAATGATGTGGGTACAATGTTTGTTGAAAATAAGGGTGTTTTAGTTGGAGCTGTTTCTAGAAAAGATTTTTTGAAAATAGCAATAGGTGGAACAGACATATATAAGGTACCAGTTGGCATAATAATGACTAGAATGCCAAATATAATATATGCACTAGAGGATGAAACGGCTTATAATGTTGCAAAGAGAATTATAGAACATGAGATAGATTCCGTTCCAGTAGTTAGAAAGCTTAAAGATGATCTTGGTAAAGAGAAATTATTAATAGTTGGTAAGATTTCAAAAACTAACATAACAAGATTATTTGTGAATCTAGGAAATTATTAGGTTAGCTATCAGGATAAATTGCCTGTTAGAATATATAAATAATTTATAGTATGGAATGAAGGAGTGTTGAGATGAAAGAAAAACAATTTGTTTATCTTTTTAATGAGGGGAATGCAAGTATGAAAAATTTGCTAGGTGGCAAGGGTGCAAATTTAGCAGAGATGACTTCTTTGGGGATTCCAGTACCACAGGGCTTTACAGTTACTACTGAGGCTTGCAATAAATATTATGAGGATAGAAAGCTAATATCACAAGATATTATTAATGAGATTTATGAAAAATTAAAAGTTCTTGAAGAAGAAACAGGTAAAAAATTTGGATCAGTAACTAATCCACTTTTAGTATCAGTAAGATCTGGAGCTAGGGTTTCGATGCCAGGAATGATGGATACAATTTTAAACTTAGGTTTAAATGATGATTCAGTAGAAGCACTAGCAAAGCTTACTAATAACGAAAGATTCGCATATGATTCTTATAGAAGATTTATTCAGATGTTTTCAGATGTTGTAATGGGTGTTGAAAAAAGACTTTTTGAAAATATTATAGATAAGGTGAAAGCAAAAAAAGGTGTTTATTTTGATACAGATCTTGATGCTAATGATTTAAAAGAATTGGTTTTAGAATTTAAAAATCTTTATAAAAAAGAGAAAAATGAGGATTTTCCAACTGATCCAAAGGTTCAACTTATAGAAGCAATAACTGCTGTATTTAGGTCATGGGATAATCCAAGAGCTATAGTTTATAGAAGGCTTAATGACATACCAGGAGAATGGGGAACAGCTGTTAATGTTCAACAAATGGTATTTGGAAATAAAGGCGAAACTTCAGGAACAGGAGTTGCATTTTCAAGAAATCCAGCAACTGGAGAAAATAAAATATATGGAGAATATTTGATGAATGCTCAAGGTGAAGATGTTGTTGCAGGAATTAGGACTCCACAGCCTATATCTAAATTAGAAGAGCAAAATCCTAAGATATATAATCAATTTGTAAATATAGTAAATAAATTAGAAAAACATTATAGAGATATGCAAGATATGGAGTTTACTATAGAAGATGGAGTATTATATTTTCTTCAAACTAGAAATGGGAAAAGAACAGCACAAGCAGCACTTAAGATAGCTGTTGATTTAGTTAATGAAAATATGTTATCAAAAGAAGAGGCTATATTAAAAGTTGAACCAAAACAACTAGATACACTTTTGCATCCAACTTTTGATATGGAAAATTTAAAAACAGTTAAGGCTGTTGCAAAAGGACTTCCAGCATCTCCAGGAGCTGCATGTGGCAAGATAGCATTTACTGCTGAGGAAGCAAAAGAAAGAAATGGAAATGGAGAAAAAGTTGTTTTAGTAAGACTTGAAACATCTCCAGAAGATATAGAGGGGATGATAGCATCAGAAGGGATTTTAACAGTTAGAGGTGGTATGACTTCTCATGCAGCAGTTGTTGCTAGAGGAATGGGAACTTGTTGTGTTGCTGGATGTAGTTCTATTAAAGTAAACGAAAACAATAGAACTCTAGAGATAAATGGAAATCTATTAACTGATACCGATTATATATCTATAGATGGTTCAACAGGAAATGTTTATTCAGGAGAAGTTAAAACAGTTTTACCCGAAATAACAGGATATTTTGCAACATTTATGGGATGGGCAGATGAAATTAGAAAATTAGGTGTTAGAACAAATGCAGATACTTCAAAAGATACAAGACAAGCAATTCATTTTGGAGCGGAAGGAATAGGGCTTTGTAGAACTGAGCATATGTTCTTTGCAGAAGATAGAATAGCAGCAGTTAGAGAAATGATAGTGGCTAAGAGTTTAGAACAAAGAGAAAAAGCTTTAAATAAAATACTTCCTATGCAAAGAGAAGATTTTATAAAAATGTATGAAGAACTTCAAGGAAAACCAGCTAATATAAGGTTGTTAGATCCTCCGTTACATGAATTCTTACCAACGGAAGAGCAAGATATAGTGGCTTTAGCTAAAGAAATGAATATAAAAGTAGATGATTTAAGAAATACAATCAATGATTTACATGAATTTAATCCAATGATGGGACATAGAGGGTGTCGTTTAGATGTTTCTTATCCTGAAATTGCTAAAATGCAAACAAGAGCTATAATTGAAGCGGCTATATGTGTTAAAAAAGGAAAAGGTTACGATGTAAAGCCTGAAATAATGATTCCATTGGTTGGAGAGATAAAAGAATTAAAATATGTTAAGGATTTAATAGTTAAAGAGGCTACTTCTATAATAGAAGAAAGTGGAATTGATTTAGAATATAAAATAGGTACAATGATAGAAATACCAAGAGCAGCAATAACAGCAGATGAAATAGCGAAAGAAGCAGAATTCTTTTCTTTTGGAACAAATGATTTAACTCAAATGACTTTTGGATTTTCAAGAGATGATGCTGGGAAATTTTTAAAGGATTATTATGATAAAAAGATATATGAACAAGATCCATTTGCAAAACTTGATCAAAAAGGAGTAGGTTCTCTTATAAAAGTAGCAATAGAAAAAGCAAAATCTACAAGACCAAATTTAAAACTTGGAGTATGTGGAGAACATGGTGGAGATCCATCATCAGTTGAATTTTTCCATAATGTAGGATTAGATTATGTAAGTTGTTCACCTTTTAGAGTACCTGTTGCAAGGCTTGCAGCTGCACAAGCACAGGTTAAAAATAAAAGATAAGTTTAAATGTTAATATTAAGAGACTCTTTGAAAATTTATTTTCAAGGAGTTTTTTATTGAAATGTATTTAAAAATCTAAGTTTAAACAAGAAGTATAGTTAATGATGTTTACAAATTTGATTATGTATGTAAAAATATAATAATATAATTAATAAAAGTATTTATTAACGTTTTAACTTTAAAGTTAAAACTTATTATGTATTAAACTTAAGATTAAAGGGAGAGTTAAAATTTTGAGTAAAGGAAAAAAAAGTTTAGTTAAGGTTGTTTATGGAAGAACTTTAATAGTTCTTGCAATAGTATTAATTCAATTAGCTGTACTTTTTTCGATATATGTATTCTTAATGGAATATGTCACATATATTGTAGGTGCATCTACTGTTTTAAGTGCTATAGTTCTCTTGTATATAATAAATAATAGGACAAACCCAATGTATAAAATATCATGGATAATTCCAGTGGCTCTTATGCCTATTTTTGGAACGTTATTATACATATTTATACATTTACAGATTGAAACAAGATTAATTGCTAAAAAATATGATAAATCGTTAGAAGAAACTAGATGTTATTTAGAACAAGATAATGATGTTTTAAAAGAATTAGATAGTTTGGATAAACATGTGGCATCTATAGGTAAATACATATCAAATTATGGAGTATATCCTGTTTATAAGAATACTAATGTAGAATACTTTCCGCTAGGGGAAGATAAGTTTAAAAAAATGATAAAAGAGTTGGAAAAAGCTAAAGATTTTATATTTATGGAATATTTCATTATAGAAGAAGGCGTAATGTGGGACACTATTTTAGATATATTAAAGAGAAAAGTAAAAGAAGGTGTTGAAGTTCGGGTTATGTATGATGGGTTATGCTGTTTGGCTCTTCTTCCATATAAATATCCTGAAACATTAAAAAAAATGGGCATAAAATGTAAGATGTTTTCTCCAATAAAGCCAGCCCTATCAACCTATCAAAACAATAGAGACCATAGAAAAATATTGGTCATAGATGGGAAGGTAGCATTTACGGGGGGAGTAAATTTAGCTGATGAATATATAAATGTGAAAGAACGTTTTGGTCATTGGAAAGATATAGCCGTGTGTTTAGAAGGTGATGCTGTTAAAAGTTTTACTATGATGTTTTTACAGATGTGGAATATAACAGAAAATAAAAAGGAAGATTATGAAAAGTATATATTATCAAAAGAAAATGTATCAGTTAAGTCAGATGGATTTGTAATACCTTATGGAGACAGTCCTTTAGATTTTGAAAATCTTAGTGAAGAGGTATATTTTGATATTATACATCAGGCCACAAAATATGTGCATATAATGACTCCATATCTTATATTAGATAATGAAATGATAACAGCTTTAACTCATGCAGCTAAAAGAGGAGTTGAAATTATTATTATAATGCCTCATATTCCAGATAAACCATATGCTTTTTGGGTAGCTAAAACTTATTATGAAGAACTTATAGAAGCAGGAGTTCAGATTTATGAATACACTCCAGGGTTTGTTCACGCAAAATGCTTTGTGTCAGATAACGATAAGGCAGTAGTTGGTACTATAAACTTAGATTTTAGAAGTTTATATCTTCATTTTGAATGTGGAGTATTTTTTTATAAAAATAGCGTAATATCTAAAATAGAAGAAGATTTTAAAAATACTTTGGAAAAGTGTGAAAAAATTACTTTAGAAAAATGTAAGAGACAACCGTTGAAACAAAAAGCAATTGGAAGTGTGCTTAGAATATTTGCACCACTTATGTAAAAAAACTAGCTGTATTAAATAATACAGCTAGTTTTTTTAATAATAAATTCTTTCTAAATCTTTTATAAAATTTATTTGAGTTTTTGTAGTCAATGATAATTTTTCTAATGCTATGATGGATTCCTCTTTTGTAAATTTAGGTTTTTTGCTGTAATAATCTTTACTTATTCTAAAATATTTTTGTGGATATGATATATAAGATAAAATATATTTTAAATCGTCTTTAGTTAAAGGGTTTATAGAATCATATATAGAAATAATGGATTTAGTTAAACCTACATTCCAATTTATAGAATTTCTTTTTAGAAGTCTCCTTAAGAAATGAGATATGTCATGAGAAGCATAATCAAATGCGCAGTTATCAAAGTCGATTAACCACATATTGTTATCTTTAAAAATTATATTTTTGTTCACATAATCTCCATGACATAAGGTTTTACTTAAATTATTAATACCTGAGGCTATAATGGTAGCATTTTGGGCTAAATAAAAGTTCTCACTAAAAGATGAAATAAAAATTTCTGAAAAGTAATCATGTCTTTTCATAGCTTCATTGTAATAATATAAAAGTTTTTCTGTTCGACTTTTAAAGGATGTATAAATATCTTCGTAGTTTTCTTTTGTATAACTACCATTAATAGGGAAAAAATTATTGCTACATTTGTGTAAAAGTGCTAGGTTTTTAGATGCAATATAAATATTATCTAAATTATCAAAATCACATTTTTTACCGTAAATCCAAGGGGTTAATATAAATAAAAAGTTTTTATATTTAACAAATCTATTTTTAGATATTGAAGGGATTAATGTTGGCACATTTATATTGTTTCGATATAGCCATTCTAAGGCAGAATAAATAAATAAAAGTTTACCTTCATCATAATACACCTTTTTCAAGCAAAATGACTTATTATTACAAGTTATTTTAAAAACAGCTCTGTCTTTATTCGTATTTTTTACTTTAATCTGCTCTATGTTACAGGAATGTATGTTATATAAGGGTAATATGTTGTTTTTTATCAGATTAAAAGAATCATTGCAAGAAAAATTGAAGTTATTATAATTTGTAGGCATTTTTGATTCTCCTATATTAATAAATTATTGTACGGTTAAACATATTAATTTTTTTTTAATATTATACTTTAAAAATTTAGATTGACTTTAAAATTTATGAAAATATTACTATAAACTTAATATATTAAAATAATTATTCTTTGATATAATATAAATATGATGTATAATAAAATATTGATTGCATTTTATTATACATTGTATTTAACATTGTTTAATAAACTTATATTTAAAATAATTTAATATAGGTGGGTGATTGTTTTGAAAATATATGAAAAATTAAAAAATAAAAATTATGTTAGTGATTGTATATTATATTGTTTTTAAATAAAATTCATAAGTTTATGGAATATAAGGACAAGTTATAAAATATGTTTAAATATTATGTAACAAATTTAGAATCAATATTAAAATTTAAAATCAATAATTTTTTTTAAAATACTCTATACATAAAATATAAAAATAAATAAATTGAAAAAATTATTAAATCTTAAAAGGGATTTATCATTTGATGTCGAATTAGGTATAATGAAAATATAAAAAAGAGGTGGGATTTTTTGCCTATTCCAGAGCATATTATAGAAAAAGTAAAGGAAGAAAATGACATAGTTGATGTTATATCAGATGTTGTTAGGCTTAAAAGAACTGGAAAAAATTATAGTGGGTTGTGTCCTTTTCATCATGAAAAGACACCATCTTTTAGTGTTTCTCAGGATAAGCAGATATTTAAATGTTTTGGATGTGGTGAAACAGGAAATGTTATAAGCTTTGTTATGAAAAATAAATCTATGACTTTCCCAGAAGCAGTAGGATATCTAGCGGATAGAGCAAACATTACTTTAGAATTTGAAGATAAAAAATTATCTGTAATTCAAAAAAAGAAAGAAAATATATATAAAATAAATCGAATAATGGGAAGATATTATTATAGCAATCTATTGAAAAATAAAATTGCTATGGAGTATTTTTTAAGAAGGGGTATAAATGAGAATATATTAAGAAAATTTGGGCTTGGATATTCTCTTGAAGGATGGCAAAATTCAGTAAATTATTTAAAAAAATTAGGTATAAGTGAAAATTTAATGCTTGAAACTGGATTTGTTGTAAAAAGTGAGAAGGGTAGAATATACGATAGATTTAGAAATAGAGTTATGTTTCCAGTTTTTGATCATAATGGAAAAGTGATTGGTTTTGGTGGGCGTGTATTAGATGATTCTAAGCCTAAATATTTAAACTCTCCAGAAACTATATTATTTCAAAAGGGAACAAATCTTTATGGATTAAATTTTGCAGTTAAAGCTGGTCTTCCAAATAAAGAAATAATTATAGTTGAGGGATATATGGATTGTATATCATTACATCAATGTGGAATTACCAATTCAGTAGCATCTTTAGGAACTGCACTTACAGAAAAACAAAGTAGACTTTTAAAAAGATATGTAGATAAAGTTATAATAGCATATGATGCAGATGTTGCAGGACAGATGGCAACTCTTAGGGGGCTTGATATTTTAAGAGAAGCAGGTCTTGAAGTTGCAGTTTTAAATATTCCTATGGGAAAAGATCCAGATGAATTTATAAGAGCAAATGGAAAGGATGCTTTTTTAACTCTTATAAAAAATTCAGAGAGCCTTATGGATTATAAACTTAGAAGAGCTAAGGAAGGGTTAAACTTTAACAATTTTAAAGATGTGGATATATATTCTCAAAGATTGGTTGATATATTTAAATTTTTAGATCCATTAGAGAGAAGTATTTATATAAAGAAAGTTTCTGAAGATACAAAATTTTCAGAGCAAGCTTTAATTGATTTATTAAATAGAAATCTTAAGATAGATTATAAAAATGAATATAAAATGAATAATATAAAAGAATATGGAACAAAATTAAATATAGAACCTATTTACATAAAATGGGAAAGAAATATGCTTAAGCTTTTATGTAAAGAAAAATGGCATGTTGATATTAGAAATACTTTGACAAAAGATGATTTTATTGATGAAGAACATAAAGAAATTATGGACTTAATTTTAGATACCTTAAATGATACAGATTTTGAAAATTTAAATAAAAAAATTGAAATAAAATGTGAAAATCCAAAACTTTTAAAAGAATGGTTAAATATTAGAGAACTAGAGTTTTCAGATAATTTTTCAGATATAGATATTTTTATAAAAGATTATAAGTATAGAATAAATAAATATAAATTAGAGCAAGAAAACAAAAATATTAAGAAAAGTTTAGGTGTTTTTGAAAGAGAAGGTAATATAGCAAAAGCTATGGAATTGGTTAAAAAATCAAAAGATATTAGTGATAAACTTAAGGAACTAGAAAGGAGCAAATAAGATATATGGTGGAAGGCGGTAATAATATGAAAACTAAAGTAACAGCCAAAGAAGGAAACAAAAATAATAAGGCTGATATGAAAGATAAATCTACAAAAATGGTTTTAGTTAAAAAACTGATAGAAAAAGGTAAAAAAAGTGGTGCATTAACTTATAAAGAAATAATGGATGAATTAGATGAAATAGATTTAAGTCCAGATCAAATAGAAAAAATATATGAAGTATTAGAATCTATGGGAATCGAAGTTATAAGTGATATAGAACAAGAAAGTGTTGAAGAAGATTTAGATTTAAGTGTTCCAGAAGGAATTGCTATAGATGACCCTGTAAGAATGTACTTAAAAGAAATAGGAAAAGTTCCACTATTATCATCAGAGGAAGAGATAGAACTTGCAAATAGAATCGAAAATGGTGATCAATATGCTAAGAAAAAATTAGCAGAAGCCAATCTTAGACTTGTTGTAAGTATAGCTAAAAGATATGTAGGAAGAGGTATGTTATTTTTAGATCTTATACAAGAGGGTAATTTAGGGCTTATAAAAGCTGTTGAAAAATTTGATTATAGAAAGGGATTTAAGTTTTCAACTTATGCTACATGGTGGATTAGACAGGCGATAACAAGAGCAATAGCCGATCAAGCAAGAACTATAAGAATACCAGTTCATATGGTTGAAACTATAAATAAACTTATAAGAATTCAAAGACAATTGCTTCAAGAATTAGGAAGAGATCCTCTACCAGAAGAATTATCTAAGCATATGGATATGCCTGTTGATAAAGTACGTGAGATATTAAAAATTGCTCAAGAACCAGTTTCTTTGGAAACACCAATAGGAGAAGAAGAAGATTCACATCTTGGAGATTTTATACCAGATGATGATGCACCTGCTCCAGCAGAAGCAGCTGCATTTACAATGCTTAAAGAACAACTTATAAATGTCTTAGATACTTTAACTCCAAGGGAAGAAAAAGTATTAAGATTAAGATTTGGCTTAGATGATGGAAGAGCAAGAACATTAGAGGAAGTTGGTAAAGAATTTAACGTAACAAGGGAAAGAATTAGACAAATAGAAGCTAAAGCACTTAGAAAATTGAGACATCCAAGTAGAAGTAAAAAACTAAAAGATTATTTGGATTAAGCACCTTTATATAAGGTGCTTTTCCTTTAATAATAAAAAAATAAAACGCATTAAGAAAGAGAGAGATTATGGAACTTAGCAAAAGATTAATGAAAATAGCAAGTTATGTAAATTATTGTGAAGCCATAGCGGATATAGGAACAGACCATGGATATATACCTATATATCTTGTGAAAAATAATAAATGTAATAGTGCTATTGCTAGTGATATAAACAAGGGGCCGATAGAGAAAGCATCAACTAATATAAGATTTGAAGGACTTTCTGAGAAGATTAAATGCCTTTTAGGGGGAGGGCTTAAACCTCTAAAAGTAGGAGAAGTAAATGGAGTTATAATTGCTGGAATGGGAGGAAATTTAATAAGAGATATTATTTTAGAAGATATAGAAAAGGTTAAATTATATGACTTTTTAATACTACAACCTGCCCAAAATCCAGAAGTTTTAAGGGAATTTTTATATAATAATAATTTTGAGATATTAAATGAAGATTTGATATTAGATGATGGAAAGTTTTATGAACTCTTTAAAGTGAAATATAATGAAAATGCTAAAAAAATAAATATTAAGGATGAAATATCTTATGAGATAAGCTCTATTTTGCTAGAAAGCAATAATAGTTTAGTAAAAGATTATATAAAATCAAAAATAAAAAAGTACGAAAATATAATAAGTTATATAAAAGATGATACAAGTCTTGCTAAAAAGAAAAAAGATATTTTAAATGAAAAGATAGATAAGCTTAAGGAGATGATTTCTTGATATTAAAGGATATTATAGGATATGTTGAAGAGATAGCACCAATAAATTTAAAAGAAAATTTTGATAATGTTGGTTTAATTGTAGGAAGTGATAAAAGCAATATAAAAAATGTTTTAGTTGCTTTAGATTGTACAAAAAAAGTTATAGAGGAAGCAAAATCTATAAATGCTGATTTGATTTTAACTCACCATCCGCTTATATTTAGAAAGATAAATTCTGTAACAGATAATACTCTCTTAGGCGCTAAAATAATAGAACTTATAAAATCAGATATAAATGTTTATTCAGCTCATACTAATTTAGATAGTGCAAAGGGAGGAATAAATGATACAATAGCACAAATTTTAGAATATGAAACTTGCAGTATAATAGATGAATCTACCGAAGATAAAGAGTGTGGGATAGGTAGATTCTTGAAATTGAAAAATGAAAATACTTTAGAAGATATAATAAATTTATTTAAAAGTGAATTAGATATTAAAGATTTAAGATATACAGGGAACTTAAATGATAAAGTAACAAAAGTGGCTATAATAAATGGTAGTGGTCAAGATTTTTTTGAAATATCTAGGAATTTAGGAGCAGAATTGATAATGACAGGGGATACTACTTATCATTTTACATCTGATTATACTGAAATGGGAATAGATATAATAGATTTAGGACACTTTAATTCAGAATGGCCAGTTTTTGTAAAGATAGTTAAAGAATTAGAAAAAAAAATAAGGCACAAAAATCAAGATATTAAATTTTATTATTCAAAAGTTTCAAAAGATCCATATAATTTTATTTAAAAATTTTAATGAAATTAGCATCAAATTTTTAGCTATAAAACTAATGTGTTTTGGATAATATTAAGAGTGTAAAGATTATAATGAACATAAATTTTAATAAAAATATGTTGTAAAATTTATGACTATGTGATAATATTAATTTTGCGAGTAAGCCAGATAATCGCTGCTAACTTAAGTTAGGAGAGGAAAGTCCGAGCTCCATAGGGCAGGGTGCTGGATAACGTCCAGTGAAGGCGACTTTAAGGATAGTGCAACAGAGATATACCGCCTAAATTTTTTAGGTAAGGGTGGAAAGGTGAGGTAAGAGCTCACCAGCATATAGGTGACTATATGGCTATGTAAACCCCACCTGGAGCAAGGCTAAATAGAAGGACATATAGGGATTGCCCGTCCCGTCCTCGGGTATGCCGCTTGAGCCTAATGGTAACGTTAGGCCTAGATAGATGATTATCAAATACAGAACTCGGCTTATAGACTTGTCTCGTATAAAAGCTTCTAAAATCGTTGAAATTTCTTCGATTCGAAGCTTTTTTATTTATATAAATAGATATTATAATATAATGATTATGATTAAATAAGTTAGGATAGTTTTAAATAATATTAAATTCAGCATTAAAATAAAGCCATAAATTAAAATTTAATATTGAGAGGTGAGATATGTGAATAATGAGCTTTTAATGGATTATATTAGTATAGTTAGAAATTATTTAAACTATACATATAGTGATAAAATAGAAGTTAGCGATAGAAATGCTTTAACATTTTTTTATTTGGCAAAATATTCGAATATTAAAGAAAAAAAATTAACTGATGAAGAAACTATAAAAAGCATGACTAAAGGAGAAAACGATAAGGGGATTTGTGGAATTTATATGAACGATGAAAATAGTGATATTTTAGAAGTTCATTTGATAAAAACAAGATATATAAATGCTTTTAATAAATGTTCACTTACAGAAGAAGATATGAATGAGACTATAAATAATTTTAAGGAGTTTCCATATATAAAAGATTGTAATGAATCAATTAATTATTGGCAAAAAAGATTTTTAGAATGCAGGGATAAATTTAAAGAAATTAAAATAAAATTTGTATTATTAACAAATGGATATGTAAGTCCTTATTCAAAAAAGAAAGCTTTAGAAAATTCTATAAATGTTTTTGATAAAGAAGGGGCTATATTTATTCATGAAGCTGTAAAAGTAATTGATATATATAAATTTGAAAAGCTAGATTATTATAATAATTTAGAAGTAAAGAAAGTGTTTGATGATGAAAGTAATATAAATTTACGTAGAATTATAATGATTTACAATCTTAGAGCAAAAATTGAAACATGGTTATATAAATCTAAAGTAAATAACATAATAGAAAATTTAATAAATAAAAATTCTAGAGAAGAAGTTATGAATTACATGCTTTATATTTTTGTGAAGCTTGTAAAATTTTATGATGTAAAAACGGTTGAAGATAGGATAGAATTATTAAAATATAATTTTGATAAATTTGTAAATAATATAGATGAAGATAATAAGGTTTTAGAAATTACAACTTTAGAGGAACCATTTATAAGTACAATTAAATTATTTTTACATGATAGCGATATCTTAATTGATAATCAATTAATTGAATTAAAATGGAATGAATCATATGAAAAGGCTTTTATTAGAGCTTTTAATAATGTTAAAAAGTAGATAAAAGTGAAACCACAATATATTTAAATATATTGTGGTTTTTATTTAACTCGATTGCTAAAATAATGGATAAATGGTTTGAAAGTTATTAAAATGCCCAGTTACCATTAACAAATATATCAAATTTTTCGTTATCATATGTAGTACCAGTTATTTGTAAATCTTTTGTTCCTATCATAAAATCAACATGAGTTAATGAATCATTAGCCCCTTCTTTTAGAAGTTCTTCTTCGCTCATCTTTTCACCATCTTTGATGCATAGGGAGTATGCTTTACCAAAAGCTAAATGACATGATGCATTTTCATCATATAATGTGTTAAAAAATATAATATTTGAATTTGAAATAGGGGAATTGTAAGGAACTAATGCTACTTCGCCTAAGTATTTCGCTCCTTCATCAGTATCTAAAAGATTTTTAAGTGTTTCATAACCCTCTTCAGCTGAGAAATCAACAACCTTTCCATCTTTAAAAGTTAAAGAGAAATTGTTTATTAAATTACCACCATAGTTAAGTGGCATAGAACTTACAACTTTACCGTTAACACCTGTTTTTTTAGGCATAGAGAAAATTTCTTCTGTTGGCATGTTTGCTATAAATTCTGTTCCATCTTGAGTAAATTCAGCTCCACCAGCCCATAAATGTTTTTCAGGAAGTTGAATGATTAAGTCAGTTCCTAAGGAGTTTGTGTAATGAAGGGATTTAAATCTTTTAGAATTTAAAAAATCCATATTTTTCTTTAAAGTATTTTTATGCTCTTCCCAAGCTTTTACAGGATCTTGGGAATCAACTCTAACTATTTTAAATATTGCATCCCAAAGTTTTTCAACAGCCTCATCTTCTGAAACGTTTGGAAAGACCTTTTTAGCCCATCCAACAGTTGGAATAGATACAATAGACCAAGCATTTTCGTTGCTCATAAGTCTACTACTAAACTCTCTAGAGGCTATGCTAGATGCTTTTCTAAATGTGGCTACTTTTTTAGGATCAACATCTTTTAGAAGTTCTGGGTCTGATGCTGATATACTTAAAAAACATGCTCCCTCTTTAGCATAACTTAATCTTGATTCTTTAACCCATTCAGGAACAGTTTCAAAAACTTCCATAGGAGAATATTTATATTTTAGTTTTCCAGTTAATTCATCATTCCATTGAACAACGACTTCTTTTGCTCCTTTAATATAAGCCTCTTCAACTAGCATTCTTGTAAATTTGGCACATTCTATTGGAGAAGATATTACAAGAGTTTGATTTTTTTGCACATTAACTCCTTGATAAATAGCAAGCTTTGCGTATTTTTTTAATAAATTTTCTTTATTCATTATTACACCTTCTTTAAATATATATTTGTATTTTTTTCTTAAGCAATTGTTATTTTAGAAAAGTATTAAAAATTTAATTTTATTTGTCCAAAATAAATATCATCTTAAGTATAAATATATTTAATTATAATAGAGTTATTAAATAAGAACAAATATTTAAGCATTATTTAACATTAAATTCTTGTAAAATTCATCAGAAGATGGATTATTGCAACCATAATCTATTAAGTAGTATTCGTTATTTAATATGCCCCAAGATGATGTTTTTTTTAAATCATTTTTAAATAAATCAAAAGTATTTGCAAAGAGTATAATGTTAGATTCTAGGTTTTCATCATTTCTTAAATCCTTAATATCAATAAATTCTTTATTATAGATATTAATATATGGAAGTGCTCTTAGCATTATTAAATATTTATTGTTACAAAATATAACAGGACATAGATATTTTCTAAAATTATTGCCACACGAATTATAAATATAATTCTCAATAAAGTTTTGCATAAGTCCATCAGGGCTTTTAGCAACCTTTAAAACTAGATAATCATTAAGGGCAAAAGTTAATCGTGAAATACCTTCACCTAAAAATATTAAATTTTTTTTAAAGTAATTTATAGATGACTTATTATTAAATTTTTCAAAATTCAAGTTATCCATGAAAAACTCACTGACAGATATTTGTTAATAATATATTTTATTATAAAAGTGTTAAAAGTGAATTGATTTTTATATTTTAATTTTGAAATTAATGAATTTTACGATATAGTATAATATATTAAGTATTTTTAGTAGTATAATATATTTTATTAATTTTGAAATAATAGTTAAATACTAATAGTTAATCGGTTTGGAGGATAAATATGAAAAGATTACTTATATTAGATGGTAATAGTTTATTAAATAGAGCTTATTATGCACTACCTCTTTTAAGCAATAAAGATGGCATATATACAAATGCTATATATGGATTTTCCAATATGCTTTTTAGGATGAGAGAGGATATAGCACCAGATTATATCGTTGCAACTTTTGATAGAAAAGCACCTACATTTAGACATGAAAAATATGATAATTATAAAGCTGGTAGAAAGAAGATGCCAGATGAGCTTGCAAGTCAGATACCTCTTGTAAAAGAAATGTTAAATTTATTATCTATAAATATGTATGAAATAGATGGATTTGAAGCTGATGATATTATAGGAACTTTAGCTAAGTATGCTCAAGAAAAAGGTATTGAGGTTTACATAGTTAGTGGAGATAAAGATATTCTTCAGTTAGCTGATAAAAATATTAAAGTATGTATAACTAAAAAAGGGGTTAGCGAGAAAGAGGTTTATGACTATGATAGAATGGTTAGTGAATTTGGTGTAACCCCAAATCAGTTTATAGATGTTAAAGGTCTTATGGGAGATAAATCAGATAACATACCAGGAGTACCAGGGGTTGGAGAAAAAACAGCTTTTAAGCTTATAAAAACATATGGAAGCATGGAAAATGTATTAAATCATGTAGATGAAATAAGCGGTAAAAAACTAAAAGAAAATCTTATAGAATATAGAGAACAGGCGATATTTTCAAAGGATTTAGCAACTATAAAAATAGATGTACCTATAGAATTTGATTTGGAAAGTATAAAATCTAATGAAAATTTTGATAAAATAGGACTTAAAAACTTTTTTATAAATCTTGAAATGAAAACATTAATAACTAAAATAGAAGGGCTAGAAGGAAATGCAGAGGAAGAAGGTGAAGAATTAAAAGTAGATTTTGAAGAAATAAAAGATTTTTGTAAATTAAAAGAAGTTTATAGTACTATCAAAGATAGTATATATTTAATATTTAATTTAAAAAATGCAGAGAAATATTCAACTATAGAGATAGAACAAATATTAATGAGTATTAATAATAAAAATTATATCTTAAATATGAAAGAATTAATAAACGATAGCAATTGCATAGAAATTTTAAGAGAATTATTTGAAAGCTATAATATAAAAAAATATAGTTATAGTGTAAAAAATGCAATAACAGCATTAAGGAAATTAGATATTGAATTTAATAATATAAAGTTTGATACTGAAATTGCAGTATATCTTATAGATTCATCAAAGGGAGAATATCCTTTAATTGATTTAATAAATAAATATTTAGGTGAGTATCCAAAGATAACTGAATTAAATAAAGATATAATTTCTATTAATTTTATAGAGAAATTAACAAAAACATTAGAAACAAAAATAAAAGAAGCTGATATGGAAACATTAATGTATGATTTAGAACTTCCATTAGCCAATGTATTATCACATATGGAGATTATTGGATTTAAAGTTAATAAAGATATGTTAGATGAATTATCCATAAAATTTAAGGAAGAAATAAATAAAACTCAAAAAGAAATTTATAGTCTTTCAGAAGAAGAGTTTAATATAAATTCACCAAAGCAACTTGGAAAAATACTTTTTGAAAAATTGGATCTTCCTGTTATAAAGAAAACCAAGACTGGATATTCAACTAATGCGGAAGTTTTAGAAAAGTTAAAGGATAAGCATCCTATAATAGAGAAAATAACATATTATAGACAATTAGCTAAAATATATTCAACATATGTAGAAGGATTAAAAAATGTTATAGATACGGATGGATGTATTCATTCAAACTTTAATCAAACAGTAACATCAACAGGAAGATTATCATCAACAGAGCCTAATCTTCAAAATATACCTATAAAATATGAAATGGGAAGAGAAATAAGAAAAGTATTTATACCAAGAAAAGATACAGATGTGTTGATTTCTGCCGACTATTCTCAAATAGAACTTAGGGTTTTAGCCCATATATCTAATGATGAAAATATGATAGATGGATTTAAGCATCATTCAGATATTCATACAAAAACTGCATCAGAAGTTTTTAAAGTAGATGCTAGTGAAGTTACAAGGCTTATGAGAAGTAGAGCTAAGGCAGTTAATTTTGGAATTGTTTATGGTATAGGAGATTTTAGTCTAGCTAAGGATTTAAACATAACAAGAAAAGAAGCTAAGGAATATATGGATATATATTTTGAAAGATATCCTAAAATTAAGGATTATATAAAAAATATCATTGAAGAGGCTAAAACTACTGGTAGTGTAAAAACTATGTTAAATAGAAGAAGATTTATACCAGAGATAAATTCTTCAAATAAGATAGTAAAAGCTTTAGGTGAAAGATTAGCCATGAATGCACCAATACAAGGAAGTGCAGCAGATATTATAAAACTTGCTATGGTTAATGTTTATAACAAAATAAAAGAAAAAGGTTTAAATAGTAGAATAATTCTTCAAGTTCATGATGAACTAATATTAAATGTTCCTAAAGAGGAAATAGATGTTATAAAGGATTTATTAAAAACTGAAATGGAGAATGTATTAGATTTAAGTATTCCTTTAGAAGTTGATATTAATTTAGGAGACACTTGGTATGATGCAAAATAAAGGGGGAAATGATAAAAATGATAAAAATAGGGCTTACTGGAGGCATATGTTCTGGCAAGAGTACCATATCTAAATTGCTAAAAGATGCAAGCTTTAGTATAATAGATGCTGATAATATTGCAAAGGAAGTATTAATTAAATACCCTGAAATATTAGAAAGAGTAAAGGTAGAGTTTGGAAGCCATTTTTTTGATTGGAGAGGTGAATTTAGAAGACATGAATTTGGAAATCATATATTTAGATTTCAAGGAGAGAGAATAAAATATGAAAATATAATAATGCCTTATATAAAAAGAGAAATTAAAGAAAAATTTGATGCTCTTGAAAAAATGGGAAAAAAGATTGCCATATTAGATGGTGCAACCATCATAGAAAATAAAATGGATAAAGAAATGGATATGATAATCTTGGTTTGGTTAAACCAAAATGCACAGATACAGAGAATGAAATTTAGAGATAATTTGACACAAAGTGAAGCAATAAATAGAATAAATTCTCAACTTAGTTTAGATAAAAAAAGGGAATATGCAAATTTTATAATAGATAATAGTGGAAATTTAAATAAAACAAAAGAACAAGTTGATGATTTAATAGAATTGTTAAACTTGTATGAAAAGTAGGAGATTTTAATGAGGAAAGTTTTAACACGTGTAATAGTAGCATTACTTGCTATATATTTGATTTTTTTTGGAAGTACAGTAATTTTAAAAAATGTGTTTTTTCCTAGAGAATATTCAACATATGTACAAGAATATAGCGCAAAATATGATTTGGATCCGAATTTAGTTTATGCTGTTATGAAAACGGAGAGTAATTTTGATCCAAATGCTCAATCAGATGTTGGAGCAAAAGGGCTTATGCAAATAACAGACAGTACTGGAGAATGGATAGCAAAACAAATGGGAGTTACTAATTTTAATTCTAGTATGTTAAAAGATCCACGTACTAGCGTAGAATTTGGATGTTGGTATTTAGAAGATCTTTATCAGCAGTATGGAAATTGGGATTTAGTTATTGCGGCATATAATGCTGGTCGTGGTAATGTTGATTCGTGGCTTAGTAGCGGAGACTACTCTAAAAATGGGAATTTAAATTATATACCTTTTGGTGAAACTGATAAATACGTGAAGAGAGTAGATGTGTTTGAAAAAATTTATACTGCATTATATGGAAATAATAATTAAATATAATTATGTGTGCATATAATAAAGGTATGTAGTGCATAAAAAACTAGAAAAATTACTATTTACAATTTTTGTAATGTAGTAATTTTTTTAGTTTATTAAAATATAAATAATAGTGAGCAATGATAAAGAGAGAAGTTAATTGAAAAATTTTGATTATAGTCTTGATATACCAAAATCTTTAGAGAAAGAATTAAGAAATGCAAAGTATATAGGGCAAGGACATAATGGAATTATTTTTATGTTATCTGATAAAAAGATAGTTAAATTTTTTAGGAAAATAACAGCTTGGGAAGATGAAAGTGATATATTAAAAAGAGTTCATAGGTCTAAATTTTTCCCTAAAATATATGAGAGTGGACCTAAGTATATAATAAGAGAGTATGTAGATGGAGTAAGATTAGATAAATATTTAAGTGATAATGCTATAAATAATAGAATTTGCGAAGAATTATATGATATGCTTAAGGAGTTTGAAAGGTTAAATTTTACGAGATTAGATATAAGGTGCAAAGATTTATTTGTTCAAAAGGATTATTCTATAAGAATAATAGATCCTAAAAATAATTATAAAAAAATAGTACCATATCCAAGACATCTTATGAAGGGACTTGAAAAAAGAGGAGCATTAGATTATTTTTTAAACTATGTTGAAAAGAAAAATATTAGAAATTATATTTATTGGAAATATAAATTTGATAACTATAAAGAGGAAATAAAGGAAAAGTAGGTTTTAAAATGGATAAAGAATATTTGGTAAACAACTATATAAAAAAAGGAGATCAAGCTTATGATAATGGAAATATGATAAAATGTTTAAATTATTATTTAATGGCTGAAGAACTTTTAAATGGTGTTAAAGATTTAGACCTTATTATAAATATAGCTTTGGTCTTAGATGAGATGGGTGAGAGTGAGAATGCTGAAAAAAAATATAAAGAGGCTTTAGGGATAAATGAGTTTGATTCAAGGGCTCATTATGGGTTAGGAGTTATATATGATGAAAGAGAAAATTTTACACAGGCTATAGAGCATTATAAAAAGGCAATTGAGATAAATCCAGTATATGATAGAGCGTTATTTTATTTAGCTAATGATTTAGATATAATAGGGGAAAAGGAAGAGGCAATAATATATTATGAAAAATTGTTAGAGATATGCAGTAAGGATTTTTGGGCACATATAAATCTTGGCTCTATTTATGAAGAATTAAATGTTTTAGATAAAGCATATAGAAGATTTTCAAAAGCATTGGAAATAGACCCGAATCATTATATGGCACTTTTTAATATGGCGGTTATTTATAAAAAATTAAATGTTTTAGATAAATCAAAAGTTTATTATGAAAGAGCAATAGAAAAAAATTTAGGATATCCATACAGTTTTTTGAATTTGGCGATTATTTATAAGGATGAAGGGAAAATAGATAAAGCGATAGAGATTTTATCAAGAGGAATCAAGTTTAATCCAGATTGTGAGTTCCTATTTTATAATAGAAGTTGTTTTAATGCATTAAAAGGGGAAATAGGATGCGCGATAGATGATTTAATAAAAGCTGTAGAGTTGTATCCTAAATTTATAGATTATATAAAAAAGGATAATGAACTTGAAATGGTTAGAGAGAGTTTAAAGTTTAAAGAATATGTAAAAAGTAATTATGGTTTATAAGATTTAAAATCATATAATACATAAAAATATGATGATTTAAAGAAATATAGTAACATAAGTATACACTTTAGAACGTATAATGTTTTGGAGGTGTATTTATGAATATTTTTAAGGTTAACAGAAAATTTAATTTGGGGGATTTAATTATAAGTTTACTTATAACAGTTGGAGGAGGTTTTATTGTTGGATTGTTTATAAAACCTTATGTACCTATTTATAAAACTTTAAACAAGCTATTTTTTTTCCCACCTGGGTATGTGTTTCCGATAGTTTGGACTATTTTATATATATTAATGGCAATAGCATTTTATAGGATATTGCAAATAAGTAAGCTTGGGAAAAAAACTTATAGTTCGTTAACTTTATTTTATATTCAACTTATTTTTAATTTTTTATGGTCATTTATATTTTTTAATTTTAGATTATATGGGATAGCTTTTATAGAAGCAGTAATTTTATTAATATTAGTTTTTATAACAACTAAAAAGTTTTTTAAAGTTGATAAAATTGCAGGATGGCTTATGCTTCCTTATGTTTTTTGGCTAACGTATGCAAGTGTTTTAAGTTATTTTGTTTGGATATTAAATGAAATGTAAAATAAAAAAATAATTTGTATTAAGAATTAAAAAAATGTATTATAATTAAATATATAAAAAACGTAAACTCGCAGTAATTATTACTGTGAGTTTGTTCTTTTAGGAGATGAGGTATTGAAAAAAGTTATAATTGCAGAAAAACCATCAGTTGCTAAAAATATAGCTGATTCTTTTAAAATAAAGACAAGAAGAGATGGATATTTTGAAGGAGAAAATTACTTAATAACTTGGGCTTTTGGTCACCTTCTTCAACTTTTAGATGCTAAAGATTATGATGAGAGTATGAAGTCGTGGAAAGTTGATAAGTTTCCCTTTATTCCTAGTGAATTTAAATATAAAGTAAAACAAGATTCTATGAAAAGAGGTGAAGTTGATAAAGGGGCTTTAAAGCAACTAAACATAATAAAATCTCTAATAGAAAGAAATGATGTAGAATCGGTAATTTCAGCTACGGATTATGATAGAGAAGGGCAGGTTATTTCAGATGAACTTTTTATTTATCTAAATGTTAAAAAACCAATTTATAGAATTTTACTTAATGAGTGGACTGAAAATGAAGTAAAAAAGGGTATGGAAAATTTAAAGTTAAACAGTGAAATGAAGGCACTTCAAGATGCTGGAATAGGAAGACAATTGGCAGATTGGATTATAGGAATAAATTTAACATCTGTTGCCACTTTACGTTATGGTTTTGAAGAAAATAAGATAATAAACATAGGAAGAGTATTACTTCCAACTTTAAAAATTATTTATGATAGAGATAAGGAAATAGAAAACTTTAAAGAAACAAGTTATTATAAGTATATTCAAAACTTTAAAACAAAAGATGATAGTGAGTTTGAAACTATTTATTATGAGGAAAATGAAAAGTTTGAGGACAAAAAATATTTAGAGGAAATTAAAAATATAGTTAAAGAAAATACGGGTAAAATTGTAAATAAAGAAGTAGAAAAGAAAAAAGAATATCCAGGGGCATTATTTAATCTTTCAAATCTGCAAGGATATATAACAAGTAAATATAAGGGATGGACGTCTGATAAGGTATTAAAGGTAGCACAGAGCTTATATGAAAAAAAATTTATAACTTATCCTAGAACAGGTAGTATGGCTCTTGAGGAAAGTTTAGTAGATAGAGCTAAAAATGTTTTAGAAAAAATAAAAATAGGTCTTCCTTACGAAGAAGAAATTAAGTTTATAAAATCAAAGAGGGTATTTGATAATTCTAAAGTTGAAAGTCATAGCGCTATAATACCAACTTACATAAAGCCAACTAATTTATCAGATGATGAAAAGATTGTTTATCAAGCTGTTAAAAATAGATTTATAATGCAATTTATGCCTGTTGCAGAATTTGAAGAAACTAAAATAACTATTAAGGTTTTTAATGATAAAATAAAGGGAGAATTTAGAGCAAAAGGGAGAGTTAAACTTATAGAAGGATGGAGAAAAGTTGAAAAAATAGAAACTAAAGATGTAATACTTCCTTTGGTTAATTTAGATGAAGTTTTAAATAGTGCGGATGGAAAAGTGAGTAAAGTTACTAAAAAACCGCCAAAGCATCATACAGAAAAGACTCTTTTAAGTGTTATGGAAACATGCGGAAAAAATTTCAAGGGTAATAAATCAAGTAAAATAGATGATGAAGAAGTAGATGATAGTTTAGATAATCAAGAAGCCACAGAAGAAATGATGAAAGTAATACTTAGTGGTTTTAGCATAGGAACACCTGCAACAAGAGCAGAAACCATAAAAAGATTAAATGATATAGGATATATAAAAGCAAAGGGAAAGAGTTTAATATGTACAGAACTTGGAAGAACTATTGTTGAGATTTTTCCTGTAAAAGAGCTTTTGGATTTAGAATATACTGGACGTTTAGAAAAGACATTAGCTGATATAGAAAAAGGAAAGTTTAACAAAGAAGATTTTTTGAAATTAATATGTGATTTTACAAAGACTTCAGTTGAAAAAATAAAAAATGATACCTCTCTTTTATATAAATTTAAGGTAGATACCCCTAAAGAAGCTAAGGTTGTTGGAAAATGTCCCGTATGTGGAAATGCTATAATAGAAAATGAAAAAAATTTTGGTTGTGTAAATTGGAGAAATGGTTGTAAGTTTACTATCTGGAAAAATGATAAATTTATAAATTCATTAGGAAAACAAGTATCTTTTGAGATGGTAAAAATACTTTTAGAGAAGGGACGAGTTGGTTTTAGAAATCTTAGAAGTAGAAAAGGAACAAGTTTCTCTGCATATTTAAGATATGTTAAAGATGAAAATACAGGATATTATAACTGGAAATTAGATTTTATAAATTAAAATTTAGAAAAAATAACTTTAAAATATTTAATGAAAGTGTATTTTTAATTAATAATTAAAAAGTGATTAGATGATGAATCTAATCACTTTTGTTCTTTATTTTCTGTTTTTATTTTTTCTTTTTTTTCTTCTTGATTTATTTATAGTTCTAATTATAAGAGCTAATATTATAAGAATAATAATAATCGCTATTATAGCACTAATTATATATATAACAAGATTAGCACATATTATCTGCCACAATGTTATATTAGCCGTAGAGGCATATGTTTGATTATATTGTCTTCCATCAGAAACTAATATTTTTGCAGATGATGGATTAGTTGCAAGAGTCCAAGCATTAGTATCACTTGTATCTGCTTTTATGGTAAAATCTTTTTGATTAATTGGAATTGCATAATAATAAACATCCTCATTAAGTGTGAAAGGAACATTTATAGTTTTTGTAGGTCCAAAGAATCCAAAAAGTTTGTAAGTTACCTTACCATCAACAACAGTGCCTTTAGCTTTATATAGTGTTTGTTTTTCACTATAAGCATAATTTATTATCTTTTTCATATCATTAAATACATCGGTATCATTTTTACCCCAGATATCATTGTAAATTACACCTATAAGAGTTTCACCATTTCTTTCATAAACATTAACTAAATCACGTCCATGGTCTGGCAAATATCCAGTTTTTCCGCCTATACATCCATCAATGCCTAAATTTTTATTATCGCTAGTTAAGACTACACTTTTACCAGTACTAGCAGTTATTGTAGCTTCTTTAGTACCCATGGCTTCTCTAATCCAAGGAATTGAGAATGCTTTTCTAACAATTACAGACATATCATAAGCAGTTGAATAATTATCTACATTAAATAATCCATTAGGATTGGTAAAATGAGTGCCTTTTAATCCTAGTTTTTTTACTTCTGCATTCATTAAATCTGCAAATGCATCTTTATTTCCAGCTACTGAATCTGCTTCCATGTAAGCGCAATCATTAGCTGATATTAAAAACATAGCTTTCATAACTTCCCCTGCTTGCATTGTATCGCCAACGTTTAGCAAATTATAATTCACAAGCAATGAGTTTGCAGGTTGTTCTGAAGCAGATTTCGTATATGTAATTGTATCATTAGGATTTTTATTTTCTGCAAATAAAATAGATGTCATTATCTTAGTAGTACTTGCAGGATATTCTTTTGCGTCCATATTTTTAGAATATAGTATTTCACCAGTATTATAATTTATAACAATAGCAGATTTACCAATAATACTAGGTTCTGCCGAATTTGAACTATCAGATGTAGTTTCCATATTGTTATTTGAGGACGCTATAGTTGTATTACTAGTGTCACTAGACGTAGTTGAATTGTTTAAAGTTGTAGCGTAAGCTAGTGATGTAGGATAAATGAAAAAAATACTGATAATTAAAGCAAAAAATGTAGATATTATTTTTATCCTAAACTTCAACTTTTATCACTTCCAATCTTAGTTATTTATTTCGTAGACTATTATAACATCAATATTTTATAGCTACAATTATTAAATTTAATTCTATTTTAAATTAAGTGTTGATTTTAGATAACTTTTAATAATTAGTATTATTTTTAAAAATTTTAATTTTACATATTTTCAGTTTTTATCTAAAATCAACTATTAATGAAGTTTGTTAAAGACAAAATATTTAAAAGAAACTTATATATAGAATGTGTTAGGTGTTATTGTATAAAAAATTTTTTCTCTTTAGGTATTAGGGTAAGTTCTTCTTCAAATATGTTAGATACTCTACAAAACCTATTTCCTTTAGATATTAAATAACGAAATTCAATAATTTTTTCGTAAGATCCTTGAACTTCTATTAAAACATCTCCATTATCTAAATTTTTAGCAAAACCAGTTAAATTGTTTAATGATTTAGCAGTCATTTGGCAAAAAAACCTAAAGCCAACTCCTTGAACTTTTCCTTGTACTAAAAATCGTTTTCTTATCAATAAAAACCCTCCTTTTATATAATTATAACAATGTAAATTTTTTTAAACAACTTAAAACTTAATTTGAAATTTTTAAGTAATAATACATATATTATATAAAAATAAGCAAAATAAGCGTATCAAAAAAATAATTGATACGCTAAAAATTAAAATGAAGGTGGAGTACTTATCCAAATAACTTTAGCATTCACTTTACCACAATTGGATATATAGTGGTCAGCTTTTGGCTTAAAGTAGAAACTTTCACCTTTTTTTACTTTACTTTTTTTATCACCTAAGTGAAGATAAATACTTCCATTTAGTACATAACCAAACTCTTCGCCTTCATGGGGTTCTTCTAATATATAATGACCTCCTGGCTCTATATTAATCATTATTGGTTCCATTTGATTTTTTTGTGCATTAGGAATTAGCCACATAAGTTTATATTTAAATTCTGTATTTTCAGTTTCAAACATATCATTTTTTGAGAATACAATCTTTTCGTTAGAAGCTTCGCTAAAAAATTCATTAAGATTTGTTCCTAAAATATCTAAAATGTCTATTAATGTAGCTATAGAAGGAGAGGTAAGGTCATTTTCTAATTGAGATATAAATCCTTTTGAAAGTTCACATCTATTAGCTAATTCCTCTTGAGTTAGCTGTTTTTCTACTCTTAGCCTTTTAATTTTTTCACCGATTTGCATGGGTATCCCCCTTGTATATAGTAGTTCTACAATACACTAAATAGTCTTTAAAATAATTTGCATTAAGTGTAGAGGTATATTTAATTATATTATATTATTATAATATGTTTTTCAAGTGATTAATTAAAGATTGAAATGTTTTACTATCTTATGTTTTTGGTATAATATCTAAGTAAGCTTTAGAATTAAATTAAAAGAATGGTGTGATAACATGAATATTAATGACATATTTTATAGGAGAGATGGTAAAAAAATATATATAAAAAAACCTGACTTAATAGAACTTAGTTACACACAAAGGCTTTGGAATGATACAGATACTATGGCTGATGTGGGAAAAGTTGTAGATTTCCCAAGATATAAATGGGAAACCTTTTATAAAAGAAGTGTTAATCCGACAGATGGAAAAAATTTTTATTGCCTCGTATATACTCATGATAATACTCCTATTGGAGAAGTTGGATTTCATGGATATGATATTCCAACTAAAACTGCAAGATTAAATATAAGAATAGAAAATGTATTTAGGGGAAAAGGATACGGTAAGGAGGCATTAGATTTAATTTTAGACTATTTCTTTCAAGAATTTGGAGGAGAATATATATTAGAAAGTTTAAAAGATGATACATATAAAGAATTTATCGAAAAAGAAGGTTTTAAATTTGTAAGTAAAAATAAGGTTGAAAGTATTTATAGATTATCAAAAAGAAATTACTTAGCAAAAAGTATTATAAAAACTAGAAAAGTTGGAATTATGCTTTATGATGGAGTAAGTACAAGCAATGTTACAACTGTTATAAATTTATTTGATAAAATAAATAAAATTTTGAATAAAGAGATATTTTCAATAACAACAATTGGAACTAAAGAGAAATTTAAAGATAAATTAGATATTGTAAACCTTAATGTAAAAGAAATATTAACACAAGATTTTAAACAAGATTTTCAGATTCTTATAATGCCATCTACTAACAATATGGACTTTCTTAATGATGAAATAATTTTTGATAATTTACATAACATTGTGGATAGATGTGATATAATTTTAGCCTGTAATGAAGGAGTGATTCCACTTATATTAACAGACCTTTTAAGTGGTCTTATGGTATCACTTCCAAAGAAATATGAAGAAAAATTAAAGGAATATTTATCATCATCTATAATAAGTGATAAAAATATAGTTGATAATGGTAAAATAATATTGTTTAATGGAAATGATGATATAACATCTGGTTGTTTATATTTGATAAAAAGATTATGTGGAGAGGGAATGTATAAAGCATTATTATCAGGAGTATAAGACTATACGTTTTAAAATATTAGGGGGAGTAAAATATAATGATATATATTTTTTTAGAAAATGATAAAAAAGGAAATATAATATTTAAAGCTAAAATAGATGAAGAATTAAAGGAAAATAAAATAATAAAAAGAATCCTTATGGAAAGTAAATTTTTAAAGAAAGAATCTCTATATAATATCCCTATGAAATTTTTATTACCCCTTTTAAATAATTTTCCTAAGGAATATTTAAATATAAGTGAAAGTAGCTTAAATGCATTTTTGGAATTTTCAGACGAATATGATGAAAACTTTTATTATACTCATAAGGCAAATTCAAAATATATGAATAAATGGATAGAGAATGGATGTCCTAAAATATATAAGACAATTATAGATAAAGAGAGTTTATCCATATCCAAAAGTGTTGCATTTGAGAGAATTTTATAAGACATAAAAAATACTACACATAAGAATTTAATGTGTAGTATTTTTTTATAATATTTTAATTATGCTCATCCGTGCAGTAGGTTGTAGGCTCATTTCCAGATGAAAATACTTCACTATGAACATTTGGAAGACAAGATGATGTAGGAAGTAATCCAGATTCATCGCAAACTTTAACTGATACAGTGCTATTTGGACCAGTTATTTCTTTGTAAGACAATCCTTCATGAGCAACATTCATTATTTTGCCCCAAAGAGGAGCAGCAACTTTTCCAGCACCACCATTCATACTAATATCATTATTAGCATAACCAATCCAAACTGCTGCAGAATAATATGGTGTAAGCCCTGCGAACCAATAATCTTTATTGCTAGTTGTAGTTCCAGTTTTTCCAGCAGTAGGCATATTAGCAACCTTAGCGCCTTGTGCAGAATAAGTTAACGGTCCTTTTAACATATCATAAAGAATATATGCAGTTTCAGGAGATAGAACTTGAGTTGTTTTTGCAGTATTATCTATTAAGACATTACCGTTTCTATCTAAAACTTTAGTATAAAGAATAGGATCGGTTTTAACTCCATTATTTCCAAAAGCTCCATAGGCAGCAGCTAAAGTAAATACATTGCTTCCATCTGGGTCTTTAGGGTCGTTTGTAAATTGTCCTAGAGCAACAGATGAGGCATTTAATCTAGAGTTTTCACCATAGATTAAACCAAATTTTTCTCCATATGATATAGCATTATTTAATCCAACTTTTGTTATAGTTTTTATAGCAACTAGATTGCTAGAAATCCTAAGAGCTTCTCTAACTGTTAAATTACCATTATAACTTCTGCTTTCATTTTGAGGTTGAAAGCCACGTTCATATCCAGCTTTTTTTATTTCATCAGATGTTAAAGGTGAATCACTTATAATACTGCTAGCTCCTAATATTTTAAGGTCAATTGCAGGAGCATAAGCTGTAAGTGGCTTAGCAGTAGAACCTATTGATTTTAAAGTATCATATGCTCTATTTAAAGACATTTGAGGTTGGTTTCCACGTCCCCCAATTAAAGCTTTAACTTCCCCAGTTCTATAATCCATAATTGATGCAGCTGCTTGAAGTTTAGGTATACCATTTTCATCTACGGTTTCAACGCCACCTTTAAAAGCTATAGTATAGTTTGAAGAATTATCTAAAATTTCTTGTACATTATTTTGAAGGTCTGTATCCATAGTTGTATATATTTTCAAACCACCGCCTGTAATAAGACGATTAGCTTCCTCTTCTGTATATTTTAATTTTTCAATAAGTGTTTCTTTTACTTGATTAATAGCAGGGCGAGTAAACCATTCATATTGCATCTCACTATTAACACTACTTGGAGTAAATTTAAGCAATCCATTGTCCAAATCAGATATTGCTTGTGTATATTCATCTTGCTTTATATATCCAAGCTCTAGCATCTTGCCTAAAACAGTTTTAGTTCTTTTAATATAGCGCTCAGGATTTTCTTGATTTGCAGAAGATAAAGCATCATAAGTGGTTGGAGCCTGAGTAATACCAGCTATATAAGCACATTCTATAAGGTTTAAATCTGATACATCCTTACTAAAGAATCTAATTGAGGCAGCTTGGACACCGTATACAGAGCCACCTAAAGGTATAGTATTTAAGTAAGTAGTTAAAATTTCATCTTTACTTAGTTCCCTTTCAAGACCTAAAGCAAGGTAAGCTTCTTTAATTTTTCTTGTAATCGTACTTTCATCAGTTAAAAGTGTATTTTTTATTAATTGTTGAGTTAAAGTAGAACCGCCGTGAAATGTTGATTTACCTTGTAATTTAGTTTTTACGTTATTAACCAATGCACCTAATATTCTTTTAACATCAATTCCCTTGTGTTCGTAGAATCTTTCATCTTCTATAGATACATAAGCATTTTTTAGGTTTTTAGGAATTTCAGAAGAATCAATAACATAACGTTGACTAGTTGTTACATAATTAGTAATAAAATTGCCTTTATCATCATATAGAGTTGTTGTTTCGCTAGGTTCTAAAATAGCATTTACATCAAGGTCAGGGGCACTTTTAATAACAGCAAAGGCGTAGCCACTAACAGATGTAATTAAAATAACAATAAAAATTAGAAACGTTAAAAAAATTTTTTTAAAAATTTTCTTGAGTTTTGAGTCTTTTTTTACAAAAGTACTATTTTTTTCAGACATAATTCCTCCTAAGTTTTGTTATACAACAAATACTCTTAACAAAAAATATAAAAATAACCATATATAATAATATATTCTATTATAGCATAATAATTATATGAGTAAATAAAATTTTACATAACTCAAAAGTAATTTAGTTTTAAAATATGAGGTGAAAGTTGTATAACAGAACTCCTATAAAGAAAAGAAAAAGTTTAAAAAAGGTAAAAATAAGATTTTTGATAATTATTATATGTACTTTAATTATTTTTATTTTTTACTCAATTAATAAAAATTTAAGTCCAGCTATTATTGCAGTTGCTGATTCAGAACTTAGGGCTAGAACGCTAGACATAATAAATACAAATATACAGACAATATATGATGAAGAATTTAAGGATATTGATTTAGTAAGTGTAGAGAAGGATTCCAATGATAAAATAGTTATGGTAAAGGCTGATACTGTAAGGTTAAATACTTTAGCTACTAAAATTTCTTTAAAAGGCCAAGATGAATTAGAGAAAATGGGTAAAGTAGGGTTTAAAATACCACTAGGATATGTGAGTAAAGTTTCAATTTTAAGTTATTTAGGACCAGATATAATAGTAAAGATGAGACCAATAGGGAGAGTTGAAGTATCATATGAATCCGTTTTTGAATCAGCAGGAATAAATCAAACAAGACTTAAAATTTACATGAATGTAAAAAGCACTATGCAAATAATACTACCATTTGAAAGTCGTGATTTAGAAGTTGTAAATAATGTTCCAGTATGTGAAACTATAATAGTTGGAGAAATTCCAAGGACTATCTTAGGAAGTGATGTTTTAAGTAATAAATAAGAAGGTTGTACCATTTGCGTATAAAACAGATATCTATAATGTTTTATACGCAAATGGTACAACCAAGCTTTGAAAATTATTTTTCCCAATTAAATATGTATGGAACGTTTCTATAATAATCACCATAATTTAATCCATATCCAACCACAAATAAATCTTCAATTGTGAAGCAACAATAATCAGGAGTTAAATCAACCTTTCTTCTAGATGGCTTGTCTAAAAGAGTACAAGTTTTTACGGATTTTGCGCCAAGTTTTTTAACGTGGTTTACTATAAATTCCATTGTGTAACCTGTATCCATAATATCATCAACTATAAGTACATCTAAACCTTCTATATTATCTGGTATATCATTTATTATTTTTATAGTTCCAGAACTTTCTTCAGAAGCACCATAGCTAGATGTAGTCATAAAACCTATTTGAGTTTTAGTATCTATTGCTCTAACTAAGTCAGCTGCAAATATAAAACTTCCTCTTAATAAAGAAAGCACATAAAGGTTTTTATCTTTATAGTCATTAGTTAATATTTCACCTATTTTGCTTATTTCAGATTTTATTTGTTCTTCAGTAAGCAAAATATTTCTGTTTTTATCTTCCATTTTGTCCTCCTTAGGAAAGTATCACTCTTGTTTACAATATTGTATTTATAGTATAAAATTAAATGAAAATTGTCAAGAATAATATAGTATAGATATGAGGTGATTTTTCGTGATATATGGAAATGTTGATGGAATAAAAGACAGTATTTTAAAAGAATTAGAAAATATATATGATATGATAGTTCCAAAGTATACTGTATGCACTTTAGATATAATAAATATAATAAGTAGGATTTCTTCTAATATAGAAAAAGAAGTAAGCGTTGGAATAGATAGAAAAGGAAAAGTTGTAAGTGTTGCAATTGGTGATTCTAATAGTGTTGAAATACCAATAATAAATATAAATGAAAAAAAATTATCAGGTATTAGAATAATTCATACTCATCCAAATGGAATTGCAAATCTTTCAGCTCTAGATTTATCAGCACTTTTAAAACTTAAGTTAGATTCTATAATGGCAGTTGCAATTATGGATGGTAATATAACAGATGCTTCTTTAGGATTTTGTTATGTTCAAGATAATACTTTAGTTGCAGAAGAATATTCAAATTTATCAATAGAGCAAAGTTTATCTTTAAACATATTAGATAAAATTCAACATATAGAAAGCTTAATAAAACAAAGTGATGTAGTTGAAGATAATAGTGAAAAGGCTATTTTAGTTGGAACAGATACGCAGGAGAGTTTGGTTGAATTAAAAGAACTTACAAAAGCGTGTGACATACCAGTTTTAGATACTGTTTTTCAAAATAGAAGTAAAATAGATCCAGCCTTTTATATAGGGAGAGGAAAAGTTTTAGAGATTGCAAATCTTAGACAAAAATTAAGAGCAAATCTTGTAATTTTTGATGATGAACTTTCAGGTTCTCAAGTTAGAAACTTAGAAGCTGCCCTTGGAGTTAAAGTTATAGATAGAACTACTTTAATTCTTGAGATATTTGCAAGGAGAGCAAAAACAAGAGAATCTAAAATACAGGTTGAACTTGCTCAGCTTAAATATAGATCATCAAGACTTATGGGGCTTGGAACTGTTTTATCAAGAACTGGTGGTGGAATAGGTACAAGAGGCCCTGGAGAGAAAAAGTTAGAAACTGATAGACGTCATATAAGAGAAACAATTTATGATCTTCAACAACAATTAAAGAAAATTAAAAAAACAAGGGAAGTTCAAAGGGAAAAGAGAACAAAGCAAAATATACCTCAGGTATCTTTAGTTGGGTATACTAATGCAGGAAAATCAACTCTTAGAAATACTTTATGTGATATAGCATCATCAAAGGATGTTCAAGGAAAAGAAAATGTGTTTGAGGCTGATATGCTTTTTGCAACATTAGATACTACAACTAGAGCGATAAATCTTTTAGATAATAGACAAATAACTTTAACAGATACAGTAGGATTTGTTAATAAACTTCCTCATGAACTTGTAGAGGCTTTTAAATCAACTTTAGAAGAAGTAATTTTTTCAGATCTTTTATGTCATGTAGTTGATGTATCATCTAGCCATTTTAAGGAACAAATAGAATCTGTTGAAGGAGTTTTAGATGAACTTGGTGCTTTAGATAAGGCTAAAATGTTAGTTTTAAATAAGATTGATTTAGTAGATAGAAAAATTTTAGATGAAATAAAAGAGAAATATTCAACTAGATATAAAGTTTTAGAAATTTCAGCAAGAGAAAGAATAAATTTAGATAAACTTTTAAAATTAATATCTGAGGAACTTCCATATACTTTAAAAACAGTGGAATATTTAATTCCATATACTGCTCAACAAACAGTAGCATTTTTACATAGAAACGCTAAGGTTTTAGAGGAGGATTATAGAGATAATGGAACGTATGTAAAAGCCGATGTAGATGATGAAGTTTTAAATAAGTGTAAAGAGTTTGAAATATAAAAAATATGAGCCTAGGACAGTTTTGTTTTAGGCTTGTTTGTTTTATGTTTAGCATAAAAAATCATAATAAGTCTTTTAAAGTAGTGTAAAGAATAGAGTTGTCCATTAAAGTGTAGAATAATATAATATAAATATTAGATGAATTTAAACTTTGGAATATCAATGCCTTTAAGTTTCTAAGGTATGAAGAGTTGATATAGCATATAAAGGGGTTTTTATGGAAAAGTATAGATTGGAATTTTCTGAGGATGGATTTAAATATATCGATATTTATAATAAAATTAAAAATCTCATTGATGAAGATAAATTAAAGGATGGAGAAAGGTTACCTACTATACGGGATTTATCAAAATATTTAGAAGTTAATAAGATAACTATAATAAATACTTATAAAAAATTAGAACAAGAAGGATATGTAAGACAAATTCAAGGTAGTGGAACATATGTTAAAAAGCGACATGTACTTTTTAATTTTAAAAAAGATTACAATGAGATTTTAAGAAGGATGACAGCATCAAATTCAAAGGACTGGATTGATTTTGCAGGAGAGATTACAAGTGCAAGTTTTTTTAAAATTGAAAGACTTAGAGATGTTTTAAATGATGTTTTAAATCGTGATGGTGTAGAAGCTTTAATGTATAATGACAGTTTAGGATATAAAAGTTTAAGAGAGAGTATAAGTCTAAACTTTTGGGATAATAAAATTAACTCAGATGAAGTATTAATTATTTCTGGTGCTCAGCAAGGAATTGATATAACGGCTAAAACTTTAGTTAATGTAAATGATAGTGTTTTAGTTGAAAAACCAACCCATGGGGGAGCGCTTGGAGTTTTTAAATTAAGAAGAGCAAATATTTTAGAAGTACCTCTTTTAGATGATGGTGCGGATTTAGATGCTTTTGAAAGAATTCTAAAAAAAAATAAAATAAAATGTTTTTATACTATGAGTTATTTTCAAAATCCAACAGGTGTTAGTTATTCAAAAGAGAAAAAGATAAAGATAATAGAACTTGCTTATAAATATGATTTTTACATAATAGAGGATGATTATTTATCAGAGCTTGTTTATGATGAAAATATAGAATATTGCCCTTATAGAAAGTTAGATAAGGATAGGGTTATTTATATAAAAAGTTTCTCAAAAACTTTTTTGCCAGGAGTTAGAATTGGATATTTAATAGCACCGAAGAATCTTTGTGAAACCATTCAAAATTCTAAGGTGAATACAGATATTGCGACATCTAGCCTTATGCAAAGGGCTTTAGAAAAGTATATATCTACAGGATATTTTTTAGAACATATAAAATGTTTAAATAGTGAATATTCTAAAAGATATAACTATATAGTTAGTCTTTTAAAAGAAAAACTTTGTGGTTTAGTTGATTTTAATGAACCAAAGGGAGGATTAAATATATTTTTAAACATAAAAAAAGATGTAAATATAACATCTAGAGAATTGTTTTATAAGTTAAAGGATAGAAATATAATAATAACCCCAGGGGAAGTTTTTTATAATAACTTTAAAGATGGTGAAAAAAGCTTTAGAATAGGTTTTTCACAAACAGATTATGAAAGTATAGATAAGGGAATAGATAGTATATATGAAATTTTAAAAAGGAGAAAGCTTTAATGAGTTATAAGACGGTAAAACTAACTACAAGTGATAGTTTTGAAGAGAAAAAATCTGAGTTTATAGGATATATTAAAAGAGTTACAACAGAAGAAGAGGCAAAGGAATTTATAACTGAAATAAAATCTAAACATAAAGATGCAAGGCATAACTGCTGGGCTTATATAATTGGGCAAAATAAAAATATTCAAAGATATAGTGATGATGGAGAGCCACAAGGAACAGCTGGTATTCCAATTTTAGAGGTTATAAAGAAAAATGATTTAACAGACTGCGCTGTTGTCGTAACTAGATACTTTGGAGGAATACTTTTAGGGGCATCAGGACTTACTAGAGCATATACTAAGGGCGCTGTTATTGCAATTAATGCAGCAGGTACGGTTGAAAAGGTCTTGGGACTTAGAATTGCAATAGATGTTGATTATGACCTTTATGGAAAAATACAATATATATGTGGTGAGAACAATTGGCATATAGAAGATGCTGAGTTTACTGATAAGGTAAAAGTATATATTTTATCTGAAAAAGAAAAAGCAGAAGATATAAAATCAAAAATTATAGAATTAACAAATGGAAAAGCTATTATAGGTTTTGATGAAGAAAATATTTACTTTAAAGAAGAGAATAGATTGTATCTTAATATTGATTAACCCTTAAGTTGAAGCCTTGATATTACTATGTTATAATAATAAATAGCGTTAAATTTAGAAATATTTTTTGTGTGATTTTACATAAAAATTGGGAGGGATTTTAAATGTCAGGACATTCAAAGTGGCATAACATACAAGCTAAAAAAGGTAAAGTAGATGCTAAAAGAGGAAAAATCTTTACAAAAATAGGTAAAGAAATAGCAATGGCAATAAAACAAGGTGGAGCTAATTTAGAAGCAAACTCTAAATTAAGAGACGTTGTTGCTAAAGCTAAAGCTGCAAACATGCCAAATGATAACATACAAAGAGCATTAAAAAAAGGTGCTGGTGAAGCAGATTCTGTAAACTATGAATCAATAGTTTATGAAGGATACGGCCCATCAGGGGTTGCTGTTATAGTTGAAACATTAACAGATAACAAAAACAGATCAGCAGGTAATGTTAGAGCAGCATTTACTAAAGGTGGCGGAAATATGGGAACTACAGGCTGTGTAAGCTTTATGTTCCAAGAAAAAGGTGAAATCATCATAGAAAAAGGTGATTTAGACGAAGAAGAAGTAATGATGATGGCTCTTGAAGCTGGTGCTGAAGATTTCAACGCTGATGAAGAAGAAGTATTTGTTGTAACAACTACTCCAGAAGACTTTGGTTCTGTTAGAGAAGCTTTAGAATCTAACGGACTAGAATTTTTAGAAGCAGCTGTAAAAATGATACCAGACACTTACACTGAAATAGATGAAGAAGCAGCTAAGAAATTCCAAAAAATGCTTAACTTACTTGATGATGATGATGACGTTCAAGAAGTTTACCACAATGCAGAATTCCCTGAAGGATGGGAAGAATAATTCTATTAAAATGGAATTAAAATTTATATAAGATTACTTAAATCCACTTTTCAAAGTAGAGAAATATTTTGAAAAGTGGATTTTTATTTTACATATTAAAGAATTGAGTTAAATTATATCTATATAAAAAGGTGAGTAAACTTATTTAATTTTCAGAACAAGGCTTTATTGGAATTATTTATATGATGATAGTATAATGGTAAGGTGAATGTATATAACTGTAAATATATAATGGTTAATAAAACTTAGTTAATAATTAAATTTATTTAGGAGGGAAGCATTATGAGATTTAATAATAGTATAAAAAAAGAACCATTAAAGCATTATATTGATTTATGGGATAGAATACTAGAGTTCCATATAATAAATGTAGGGCAGGGACTTATGATATTATTAATATTTCCTGATCAAACAACAATGTTATTTGATTGTTATATAAAAAATGACACTGAGGAGAAAATACTAGAATATTTAAATAAGTATATTCTATATAGAAAAAATGGTCAATTAGAGGAAGAGCAATGGATAGATATTTTCGTTAATTCACATAGAGACGAAGATCATTATAAGGGATTAAAAAGTATTAATAGTAGATTCACAATAAAGTCAATATGGGATTCAGGGCAATATGGGACGGGAGCTTCTAGTAACAATGAGGATTATAAATATTATATGTATTTAAAAAGAGAGATTAAATCAAAATATGGGGAAAGGTCTGTACCTAAAATTGAGCCAGCAAATGATCCATTTATAAATATAGGTGGAGTTAATGTTTATTGTCTAAATTCAAAAGAAGATTTCACTAATGATGATGCTAATAATTTTTATAATTTTAATATTTTAGATAATGATGAGCAGAAAGAGCTATCAGAGTCTTATAAATTAAAAAAGCAGCATACAAATTGTATAGTATTATTATTAGATTATAATGGGAAAAAAATAATATTAACTGGTGATTCAGATTGGAAATCGTGGAAAGATTATATAGTACCTAAGTTTAAGGAAAATAATTTCTTGAAATCAGATATATTAATAGCAAGTCATCATGGATCAAGGTCATTCTTTACAGATGAAAGTAATAAAGAAATTGATATATATAGCAATCCAGAGACAACTTATTTAGAAAGTATATCTTATATAAATCCAGTAATAACATTAATATCATGTGGAAATTATGAACAATACCATCATCCTAATAAACAAGCCCTTAATATATATAGGAAAAATACATGTAATGATCAAGTCTATACCACTAAAGAAATGGATGCTAGTTTTGTTGGATTTATCAAGGAAAATGGACAGATAGGAGTAACTACTTCTAATTTTTATAATTACAAAAGTGAGCCTGAGTTAAACTTTGATTTAATATGTAAGGCAAAAAAAGATGAGATAGAAATGGAAATTTTAAATGGTGATGAGGTACAAATGGGTAGTTCATTAAATTTTACAGCTATGAATATATGTAAAATAGCTGATAATCCTATTAAAGAAAATATTTATGTAACATGGGAAGTATCTAATAATGGGAAATACAAGGACATAGAACATCAGGAAATATATACTATAGGAAAAAAACAAGAAAATAAAATAGCGTATTCGGCTACAATACAAAGAGACTTAGTTTATAACGGATTACATATGATACGTTGCACTATAGAAAATAGAGATAGAAATAAAAAAATAACAAAGATTTTTTATATAAAATCAAGGGTGTAAATATATTATAAGTTTAGGGGGAGTAATATGGAAAATATTAAGGATTATAGGAATAAAGAATTAACATGGTATATAATAGCTAACATATTAATTTTATTTTGTATGTTAAGTGGATTTAACCTAAATATTACTTCAGAGGTAAGTAGTACTGCAGAAATAGTTAATAAAGTATTAGGTATATCAGTATTTTCAGGAATAATATATGTTTTTGTTTTTATACTGGATTCAATTTTTGATAGTACTACTAAAAAGTATATAGTAAATTTGAAATTTAAACTGCCAGGACAAGTTGTTTTTAGTAACTTAAAAAATATAAGGATATTCGTTTTACATTAGAAGATGTAGAGAACAAATATAAGGATATATATGATAATATGCCTAATGAAAAAAAAGAAAAGTGTAATTATGAAAATAAAAACTGGTATAATATATATAAGAAGCACAAGGATGATAAAATGATATTTATTTCTAATAGGGATTATCTATTAAGTAGAGATATGAATATATCAACTGTAGCATTATTAATAATATATATACTATTAACTGTCTTCAATGTAATTCCATTCGAAAGTATTTATATTATATATCTTATATTTATGATATTCATAACAAATCTAATAACAAGGCAAAAAAGTAAAAGATTTGTGTTAAATGTTATTGCGCATGATTTATCATGTAAATAATATTGTAAGTTAAATTAGAAATTTAGATACAAACCGATTTTATTGATAAAAAATACCATATATGATATCATTTTAAATAAGAAAAGCAATTAATCCATATAATAATGTATATTATATGGATTATATTATTTAGAAATATGTATGCGATAACAAAATTTATGATTGGAGTGATAGTAACTTGAAGAAGGATGTTAAAGAAAGAGCTGAAAAATTTAGAGATAGGGTTCATCATCATATGAGAAATGAAGGGTTAGACCCAGAAAATCCAAAGCATAGAAGTGAGCATTATAAAAGGCTTAGAATTGATGAAAAGATTTTAGGGGAGATATTAAGTGGTATTAGTCGTGCTTTTGGAAACTATATAACTGATGATGAAGCTGAAATGTTTTTAGTAAAATGTGAAGAATCTTTAGAGGAACATGAAAAAAAATCTAAATAAAATAATATATATAAGGGCTTTGATTTATTTAAAGTCCTTTTTGTTTTATCTTTAATTGAATATAAATATTTTTTTGTGTCAATAATCACCAGTAAGAGGTGATTTTTATGAAATTAAAGTTTAAGTTTAGTAAAAAGAATATAGCGTTACTATCTATAGCTTTAGGTGCATTATTTTTTGCGGGAAGCTATACAGTATCTTACTTTTATAATAGAGAAAAAATACATGAAGCAAATGCAGAGATTGAAAATGAAAAACAATCAATAGTTTTAAAGGATAGTTATAAAATTGTATTAACTAAAAGAACAGTTGATGATGATATTATTGTTGAAAATAATCTTGATGTTAAAACTATAAAAAAAGAACTTGATGTAAGAGAATTAAATGTAGAACAAGTTGTAGAACTTTATAAACAAAAGGGATATTCTGTATCATCAACTGATGATTATCAAATGATTTTTGAAAGAGCAGTTGGAACTTTAGAGCCTAATAAATATTACATAGGTGATAAAGATGGATATATTGCTATTTATAAAAGTGATGTAAATGGAATTCCTGTTATAGAAAACGAAGATGATATAACTCAAAGGGAAATAAGTCTTTTAATGGAGATAGATCAGAATATGATAAGAAATTATGAAATGGTTTTTGATACAAAAGAAGAATGTGAGGAAGCTTTAAGTAATTTTATAAGTTGATTTTGGAAAGGATTTTAAATTCTTTCCTTTTTTAAGTTTTAAATCTAACTTATAGATTATTGATAATATAATATGTTCGTGTTAAAGTATAATATAGATTTTAAAATGTTCATAATTTATTTAATAAAAATTTTATGAAGTGGGAGAGTTTGTGTGTACGAATATATTAAAGGTTATTTTAAAGGTATAAATAAAGATTATGTAATTATAGAAAATAATAATATAGGATATAAAATATTTACTTCTGGAAATAGCATGGCTAATATGCCAAAGGTTGATGAAGAGGTATTTGTATATTTAGAGCAAATAGTTAGAGAAGATTTTTTAGGTCTTTATGGTTTTACAACTAAAGAAGAATTAGAAATGTTTAAAATGCTTCTTTCAATAAATGGAGTGGGCTCTAAAGCTGCACTATCTATGTTATCAATAAGTAGTGTAAATAATCTTAAATACGCTATAATGATAGGAGATGAAAAGCATATAACTAGAGCTCCTGGAATTGGAAAGAAAACTGCTCAGAGAATTATACTAGAGCTTAAAGATAAGTTTAAATCAGATGAGCTTGTACAGGGTGAATTGAGTGAAATAAGTTCACAGGGTGTAAGTGTAAATAACAATGTGGTTGAGGCGCTAGGTGCTTTATTAGCTTTAGGTTATACTGAAAAAGAGGCAGAAAATGCCCTTAAAAATATTGATAAGACTTTATCGTTAGAGGGTATCATTAAAGAAGCATTAAAGATACTTATGGGATAGGAGGTTAGTTAATGGATGAAAGAATAGTAACCTCAAATGAAACAGTTTTTGACTCTATTAATGAATATAGTTTAAGACCAGAAAAATTAGGTGAATATATAGGTCAAGATAAGATAAAAGAGAGATTAAATGTATTTATAAAGGCTGCTCAAAATAGAGGAGAAGCTTTAGACCATGTAATTTTATATGGTCCTCCAGGGCTTGGAAAAACAACGTTAGCTAATATAATAGCTAATGAAATGGGTGGAAATTTAAAAATAACATCTGGTCCAGCTATTGAAAGAGCTGGTGATTTAGCAGCAATTTTGACTACTTTAAACAATAACGATGTTTTATTTATAGATGAAATTCATAGGTTAAACAGAAGTGTTGAGGAAATATTATATCCTGCTATGGAGGATTATGTTTTAGATATTATAATAGGAAAGGGAGCATCTAGTAAGTCTATAAGATTAGATTTACCTAAGTTTACTTTAATAGGGGCAACAACCAGAGTTGGAATGCTTAGTTCTCCTCTTAGGGATAGATTTGGTGTTCTTTGTTCTATGGAATACTATACAGAAGAACAGCTAAAAGAAATAATAGTTAGGAGTGCTACCATTTTGGGATGTGAAATAACCGAAGATGGTGCATTTGAAATTGCAAAAAGGTCTAGGGGAACCCCAAGAATTGCTAATAGGCTTTTAAAAAGGGTCAGAGATTATGCAGAGGTAATGTTTAACAATAAAATAAGTTTAGAAGCTTCTAAGAAGGCTTTAGAAATGTTAGAAGTAGATGGAGAAGGTTTTGATAGATTAGATAATAAAATATTAGAAACCATAATAGATAATTTTAATGGTGGTCCAGTTGGCTTAGAAACTTTAGCTTACTTTGTAGGCGAAGAATTAGATACCATTGAAGATGTTTATGAGCCATATCTTCTTCAGAAAGGTTTTATTGTAAGAACTCCAAGAGGAAGAGTTGCAACTGATAAAGCTTATAAGCATTTAGGAAAAACTAGGGGAAAAGGAAATTCAGAACAAGTGGGTTTGTTTGAATAATAATAGAGAAGGTGAATTTTATGAAAGTAAGTGATTTTGACTTTTATTTACCAGAAGAGTTAATTGCGCAATGTCCTTTAAAGGAAAGAGATTCTTCAAGATTTATGGTGGTAGATAGAAAAACTGGTGAAATAGAACATAAGGTATTTCATGATGTGATAGATTATTTAGAAAAAGGGGATACTTTAGTTTTAAATAACACTAGAGTAATGCCAGCAAGATTAATTGGAGAAAAGGAAGAAACTGGTGGAAAAATTGAATTTCTTCTTTTAAAGAGAATTGAAGGAGATAAATGGGAGTGTCTTGCAAAGCCAGGTAAAAAGGCGAAGGTAGGAGCTATGTTTACCTTTGGCGAGGGAAAACTTAAAGCTGTGGTTAGAGAGATAGGTTTAGAAGGAAATAGAGTAATTGAGTTTATTTATAATGGTATTTTTGAAGAGATATTAGATGAACTTGGACAAATGCCACTTCCTCCTTATATTCATGAAAAACTAGATGATAGAGAAAGATATCAAACAGTTTATTCAAAAGAAAAAGGCTCAGCAGCAGCACCAACTGCGGGACTTCATTTTACTGAGGATCTTTTAGAAAAAATAAGAGAAAAAGGTGTAAATATAGCATTTGTAACTCTTCATGTTGGTCTTGGAACATTTAGACCAGTAAAGGTTGAATCTATTGATGAACATATAATGCATTCAGAGTATTATGAATTAGATGAGGAAAATGCAAAAATAATAAATGACACTAAAAAAAGAGGAAACAGAGTTATTGCTGTTGGAACAACATCTACAAGAACTTTAGAGACTATAGGAAATGAAAATGGAGAAGTTAGAGCACAAAGTGGATGGACTAATATATTTATATTTCCAGGATATAAGTTTAATATAGTTGATGCGCTTATAACAAATTTTCATCTGCCAGAATCAACTCTTATTATGTTAGTCTCAGCATTAGCTGGAAAAGAAAATATAATGAATGCTTATAAAAAGGCAGTTGAAGAAAAATATAGATTTTTCTCTTTTGGTGATTCAATGTTTATAAGATAAAAATAATATAAATATAAAAGTAAAGGACGTGAATTTAAAGTGGCAATAAAAAGATACACACTTCTTAAAAAAGATGGTAAAGCAAGAAGAGGTCAGTTTGTAACTCCTCACGGAACTATACAAACACCTGTGTTTATGAATGTAGGTACTCTAGCTGCAATAAAAGGCGCAGTTTCCTCAATGGATTTAAAAGAGATAGGATGTCAAGTAGAGTTGTCTAACACATATCATCTTCATTTAAGACCAACAGATAAAGTTGTTAAACAATTAGGAGGTCTTCATGAATTTATGAATTGGGATAGACCAATACTTACAGATTCAGGTGGATTTCAAGTTTTTTCTTTAGCTTCAATGAGAAAGATAAAAGAAGAGGGCGTTTATTTTAATTCTCACATAGATGGTAGAAAAATATTTATGGGGCCTGAAGAAAGTATGCAAATTCAAAGTAATTTAGCTTCAACCATAGCTATGGCTTTTGATGAATGTATAGAAAATCCAGCACCTAGAGATTATGTGATAAATTCAGTAAATAGAACGACAAGATGGCTTGAAAGATGTAAAAAGGAAATGGATAGATTAAACTCTTTAGATACAACTATAAATAAAGAGCAATTATTATTTGGTATAAATCAAGGTGGAACTTATGAGGATATAAGAATAGAGCATGCTAAGGAAATTGCAAAAATGGACTTGGATGGCTATGCTATTGGTGGTTTAGCAGTTGGTGAGAGTCATGAAGACATGTATAGAATAATAGATGCAGTAGTGCCTCATCTTCCAGAGGATAAGCCTATATATTTAATGGGGGTTGGAACTCCAGAAAACATATTAGAAGCAGTTTCAAGAGGAGTAGATTTTTTTGATTGTGTTTTACCTGCAAGAAATGGAAGGCATGGACATGTGTTCACAAGTCATGGTAAAATAAATCTTATGAATGCAAAATTTGAGCTTGATAAAAGCCCAATAGATGAGGGATGTCAATGTCCTGCATGTAAAAATTATACAAGGGCATATATAAGACATTTATTTAAAGCTAAAGAAATGTTAGCTATGAGGTTATGTGTTCTTCATAATCTATACTTTTACAATAAGCTAATGGAAGATATAAGAGCTGCTATAGACGGTGATTATTTTGAAGAATTTAAGGCTAAGAAGTTAGAAGAGTGGAGTAGAAGAGCTTAACATATTTTATAAATATTTTAAGGAGGAGCAGAATGAGCATACTAGAAACAATAGGGCCTTTTATACTTATGTTTGTTGTATTCTATTTTATCTTAATAGTTCCAGAAAAAAAGAGAAAAAAGAAATACGGCGAAATGTTAAATGAATTACAAGCTAATGATAAGATTATAACTAGAGGTGGTATAATCGGTAAAATTATAAAGGTGACTGACGAAAGTGTAGTTATCGAAACAAGTTCAGATAGAACAAAATTAGAAATAACAAAACAAGCAATTGGTACAAGAGTAGAAAAATAATGTTTTAAAGTCTTCTTTATTAAAAAGAAGGCTTTTTTTATAAGTATTTTAAATAATATGAAGTATTAATGTTATTTAATTGGAATAATTTTCAATAAAAAGTTATATGTATATTGTAATTGATGTTATGAAAAAAAACTTTGAAAAAAATATAGTACATGCTATAATGTTTAAGTATAGTTAGGAAATGGAGGAATGTCTAATGAAACGTATAAAAACAATAAACAAGTCAAGTTTAAAGAAAAGCTTATGTAAGCCAGCAGACTGTAGAGAATGTGCTAACTCATGCCAATCAGCATGTAAAACATCAGCTACAGTAGCAAACTTAGCTTGTGAAAATTAATTATAAATAAAAATAATATTTAAATGTTGGCAGCAACTTATAGTTGCTGCCATAGTTTTAATTTAGGAGGAAAAAGCGGTGGCTTTAGTTCATAAATTTATTCAAGATGGAGATTATTATTTAATTGATGTAAATTCAGGAAGTGTTCATATTATAGATGAACTTATTTATAATATGGTAGGAGAAGATGAGTTACTAGATAAGGAAGATGTTATAAACAATCTTAAAGATAAATGGTCTAAAGAGGAAATAGAAGAGGCTTATGAAGAGTTATTAGACCTTGTGAAGGAAGAAGTACTTTATTCAAAAGATTTATATGAAGAGATAGCTATGGCGGGAGATGAATCAGAATCTTACATAAAAGCTCTTTGCTTAAATGTTGTCCATGATTGTAATTTAAGATGTAAATATTGTTTTGCTGATGAAGGAGAATATAAGGGTTGTAGAAAACCTATGAGTGCTGAAGTGGGTAAAAGAGCAATAGATTATGTCTTAGAAAACTCAGGAAATATAAAAAATATAGAAGTAGATTTATTTGGTGGAGAACCTTTAATGGTATTTGATACTATTAAAGAAATAGTTGATTATGCTAAAGAAAAAGATAAACTATATAATAAAAATATAAGATTTACTATGACCACTAATGCAACATTATTAAATGATGAAATCATAGATTATATAGATAAAAATATGGGAAATATAATTTTATCTATAGATGGAAGAAAAGAGGTTAATGATAATGTTAGAATAAGGGTTGATGGTTCAGGTTGTTATGATAGAATTCTTCCTAATATAAAGAAAATGGTTGATAGGCGTGATCCATCAAAACAATATTATGCTAGAGGAACATTTACAAGAGAAAATACAGATTTCTTTGAGGATGTTATGGCACTTGCAAATGAAGGGTTTAGCGAAATATCAATAGAACCTGTTGTTCTTCCAGATAGTCATAATCTTTCAATTAGAAGCGAAGATTTACCTAAAATATATGAACAATATGATATGTTATATAAAGAAATGTTAAGACGTGCAGAAAATAATGATAATCCATTTAAATTCTATCATTTTAATATAGATTTAAATGGTGGTCCATGTGTATATAAGAGAATAGCAGGATGTGGTGCAGGACATGAATATGTTGCTATAACTCCAGATGGAGATATTTATCCATGTCATCAATTTGTAGGTAATGAAGAGTTTTTACTTGGAAATATAAATTCTGGAATAAAAAATAAAAATTTATCTAAAGACTTTAAAAATGCTCACATATACAATAAACCAAAATGTAAAGAATGTTGGGCAAGGTTCTATTGTAGCGGAGGATGTCAAGCAAATAACTTTAACTTTAATGGAGATATTCATGTTCCTTATGAAATAGGATGTGAAATGCAAAAGAAGAGAATAGAATGTGCTATAGCTCTTAAAGCTAAAACTATGTAATTAAAAAATAATTTTTGTTGCCACATATTGCTATGTGGTAACAAATAAAATATAATTTACACTATACATAATATATACAAAAAAGATATAATATGTATATAAATTACAGAGGGGGAGAAAGATGAAAACAAAAGTAACAGCTTTTACTGTGTTTATTATCTCCATAGCAATAATTGTATTCTTAGCATTTGCAGGATTTAAAGGTTTCACGATAAATGGGTATCAGTTTAAAACTTTTAATGACATGATTACAAAAGGGTTAGATCTTCAAGGTGGAGTATCGGTGACAATGCAATTAGAAGGAGACAATATAACATCTAAGGAACTTGAACAAACTCAACAACTTTTATCACTTAGAGTAAATAAAGTTGGAGTATCAAATACATCAGTTACCACAGAAGGTAATAATAAAGTTGTAGTTAATATTCCAGGAGATTATGATTCAAATTCTATTCTTGATACTTTAACCACAACAGGACAGCTTACCTTTGTATCTCCAGATGGAAGTACTATATTAACTGGATCTGATGTAAGGAATGCTAGTGTTTATGTAAACAACAATGGTGAACCAGTAATAACACTTAAGTTAAATTCAAGTGGTACAGAAAAGTTTGCAGAGGCAACTAAGACCTACTTAGGTAAAAAGATAGCAATTGAAATGGATGGTGAAGTTTTAACAGCTCCAACTGTTCAATCAGTTATAAGTGATGGTCAAGCAACAATAACAGGAAGTTCATCACTTGCAGAGGCAAAAAAGGTAGCAGATATTATAAATGCAGGTGCTCTTCCAGTTCCAGTTAAAGTAGTTTCAGTAGAAACTATAGGAGCGCAACTTGGAGCATCAGCTCTTCCAAATGCTATGAAAGCAGGAGCAATAGGGGTTTTAGTAATATTCTTATTCATGATATTAAATTATAGATGGGCAGGATTTGTATCATCTATGGCGCTTAGTATATTTATATTATTAGTTCTTTATGCTTATGTTGGTGTAGGTGTTGTTTTATCACTTCCAGGAATAGCTGGTCTTCTTTTAACAATAGGTATGGCAGTTGATGCTAATGTCTTAATATTTGAAAGGATAAAAGAAGAATTAAGGCAAGGACGGAGTGTAAGTGCTGCAGTAAAACTTGGATTTCACAATGCATTAAGTTCAATAATTGATTCAAATGTAACAACTATCATTGTAGCTTTAGTTTTATATTATTTTGGTTCAGGAGAAGTACAAGGATTTGCATTAACATTATTAATAGGTGTTCTTATAAGTATGTTTACAGCTATAATAATAACTAGGTTCTTTATGAATTTAGCTGTGGATTCAAAATTATTTAACAAACCTTCAATGTTCGGAAGAATAAAGAGGAGGGATGATAATAATGATTAAGATAATAGAGCATAAAAAAATTTGGTTTTCAATATCTATAATAATAATAGTAATTGGATTTTTATTTGTATCAATAAGAGGCTTGAATATAGGTATAGATTTTCAGGGTGGAACTGAAATAACGATGAACTTTGGTCATGAGTTTAATAAGGCAGACGTTGATAATATAATTTATAAATATAATCCAGATGCTATTACAACAACAGCAAATAATGGAACAGAACTTGATATAAAGGCAACAAATTTTTCAACAGAAAAAACTAATGAGATGATTAAGGAAATTGAAAGTACATTTAATCTATCAAGTGATGCGTTAGTTTCTCAAAATGAAATAGGACCATCAATTGGACAACAATTAACAAAAGGCGCAATAATAGCTCTTAGTATAGCTGTTATTTGTATGCTTATATATGTTGCCATAAGATTTGAGTTTGCATATGGAATATCAGCAATTATTGCTCTTGCACATGATGCATTAATCACAATAAGTATTTATGCAATATTTAATATTCCAGTTAATACGCCATTTATTGCAGCTATCTTAACTGTAATTGGTTATTCAGTAAATGATACAATAGTTATTTTTGATAGAATACGTGAAAATAGAAAAAAAATGAAGGGTGAAAGTTTTGATAGTATAGCTAATAAGAGTTTATCTCAAACTATGTCAAGGTCAATAAATACAACCCTTACTACTTTAACAACAATAGTAGCTATGTATATTTTTGTGCCATCAATTAGAGATTTTGCTTTCCCTTTAATAATAGGTATAGTATCTGGTGGATGTTCATCAATATTTATAGCAACTCCTGTATGGTGTGTAATTAAAAACAGAAAATCAGCTAAAAAGATAAAAAAAGCTTAGTGAAAAAAGTCACCTTTTATTGATTTAAAAGGTGATTTTTTTAATTAAAGTTAGTAATTTATATAAAAAAATGAGTAAAAATAATAGATTATAAGATAAAAAGATATAATTTTGTAAAAATATTTGTAAAATATTTAGTTTTAAATTATAATATATGTGTTTTCTAAAATTTATGGAGGGGTTAATCATGCGAAAGGCTTGGGAGAGTATTTATTGCCCAAATTACATATCGGGATACAATCCATTTAACTTAAAAAATATGAATAAAGCCATAGAACGATTAGTTACTGCCATAAATAACAGAGAAAAAATTGTTATATATGGTGGATGTGATGTAGATTCAATATGTGGCATATCATCCCTATTATTAATATTAAAATATTTGAATGCTGATGTAGAATATTGTGTTAGCTATAAAGTTGGAGATAGTTATGATATAGATGATAATATAATAAAAAATTATATATCTTTTTTAGGAGCTCAAGTTTTAATTACAGTAGGGTGTGGACTAATTGGAAAAGAGCAAGAACTCCTTTGTAATAGTTTAGGTATAGATTTAATCATAACAGAAAATAAAAAAGTAAAATCAATTTATGATTCTGTATATATAAATCCAAGTGAAAAGAATTGTTTTTATAGGTATAAAGATTTATCTAAAAGTGGTGTTATTTTTAAGCTTATGCAAGGAATAGCCATATATTATAATATGAAAAGTATAAATAAGTACTTAGACTTAATATTAATAGGTAGTATGTCAGAAAATGTTAATGATGTGGGAGAGAATAAAGTAATACTAAAGGAAGGTACAAAGTACCTTGAGAATACAAATAGTGTAGGATTAAGAGCTATAAAATCTTTTCATGGAATTAAAGAATTAAAAAAAGAAAACATTAATAAAATAATAGAAGAAATAACTCCTGCAGATAGTGTAGTTTGTAAAAAGGACAATGCTAAAATAATAGTAGAACTTTTAACTACAAATGATGAGGATAGAGCAGAACAAATAACTAAATATCTTTATAATGAAAAAAAAAGATAGATTTTTATAGATAAAGTCTATATGTTTTGGAGGTTAAAAATGGATTTAAGAGAAAAGGTTAGAGTTATAGAAGATTTTCCAAAGGAAGGTATAAGCTTTAAAGATATTACAACTTTAATAAGTGATGGAGAAGCTTTAAAGGAAGCTGTAGATAAAATGGCAGAGTTTTTTAAAGATAAAAATATAGATCTTGTAGTTGGACCAGAAGCTAGAGGATTTATTTTTGGTGTTCCAGTTGCATATGCTCTTGGAGCTGGTTTTGTTCCAGTTAGAAAACCTGGAAAGCTTCCAGCTGATACTGTAAAGGTTGAATATGATTTAGAATATGGTAGTGATATCTTAGAAATACATAAAGATGCAATAAAGCCAGGTTTAAGAGTTGCTATAGTTGATGATTTACTTGCTACTGGTGGAACAATTGCTGCTGTAACTAAGCTTGTTGAGCAAGTTGGAGGAGAAGTTGTAGGACTATCTTTTGCTATAGAACTTGAAAAATTAAAAGGAAGAGAAAAGCTTAAAGACTACGATGTTATGTCATTATTAAAATATGATGTTTAATATTGTTGAAAATATAAAATTATTATAATATAATTAGATAAAATGGCTGGTTAAATAACCAGCCATTGGCTTTATTAAATGCTAAAATAAAGATAAAAATATTGAAAAGGGAGAATCATCTAAATGCTGGAAAATTTGATATCTAAAATAAAAACTAGTGGCAATAATGCAGATGTTGATATGATAAAAAAGGCTTATAACTTAGCTTTTGAGGCCCATAAAGATCAAAAGAGAGAATCAGGAGAGCCATATATAATTCACCCAGTTAGTGTGGCTATTATTTTAACTGAAATGGGTATGGATACCAATACTATTGTTGCAGGATTACTCCATGATGTTATTGAAGATACAGATTATACCTATGATGATATTGCTAAAATATTTAATAGAGAAATAGCAAATTTAGTAGATGGAGTAACAAAGATAAATAAAATAAGATACAAAACTAAGGAAGAACAACAAGCTGATAATGTAAGAAAAATGCTTTTAGCTATGGCTCAAGACATAAGGGTTATAATAATAAAACTTGCAGATAGGCTTCATAATATGAGGACATTAAAATTTATGTCTCCTGAGAAACAAAAGCAAAAAGCCCAAGAAACTTTAGACATTTATGCTCCTATTGCGCATAGACTTGGTATGTCAAAGGTTAAATGGGAACTTGAGGATTTATGTTTAAGATATTTGCATCCAGATGAGTATTATAATTTGGTTAAAGACATTGCAGAAAAGCGAGTCGAGAGGGAAAAGTATATTTCATACATTATAGAGGAACTTAAGCAAAAATTAAAGTCTGCTAATATAGAATGTGATATAGAGGGAAGACCTAAACATTTTTATAGCATATACAGAAAAATGATAGATAAAAATAAAAGTATAGAGCAGATTTTTGATTTAACAGCTGTGAGAATATTAGTTGATACAGTAAGGGATTGTTATGAGGCTTTAGGAATAGTGCATACAATATACAAACCAATACCAGGTAGGTTTAAAGATTATATAGCTATGCCTAAGCCTAATATGTATCAATCACTTCATACAACTGTAATAGGTAAACAAGGAAAGACTTTTGAAATACAAATAAGAACTTTTGAAATGCATGAAACAGCAGAGTATGGTATTGCAGCTCATTGGAAGTATAAACAAGGTGTAAATTCTAATGATAAAGAGGAAAAAGGGCAAGGAAAAGAAGTAACAATAGCTAATAAATTAAGTTGGTTAAAAGAAATATTAGAATGGCAAAAGGAAGCCTCTGATGCAGAAGAATTTATGGAAGGATTTAAATTAGATCTATTTTCAGATGAGATATTTGTGTTTACTCCTAAAGGGGTTGTATTAAGTCTTCCAGCAGGAGCGACACCAATAGATTTTGCATATAAGATACATACTGATATAGGTAATAGATGCATTGGTGCTAAAGCTAATGGAAAGATGGTTACTTTAGATTATAAATTAAAAACTGGAGATATAGTAGAAATATTAACGACATCAACTCCTAAAGGGCCTAGTATGGATTGGCTTGGAATTGCAAAGAGTAATCAAGCTAGATCTAAAATAAAACAATGGTTCAAAAAGGCTAAAAGAGAAGAGAATATTGAAAAAGGAAAAGATGTTATAGAGAAAGAATGTAAAAGACAGTCAGTTAATTTTTCAGATATATGTAAAGGGATAGAGTATGAAAAATTATGTAAAAAATATCATTTAAATTCTTTAGAAGATTTATATGCAAATGTTGGAGAAGGCATTATAACAGCTTCAGTAATAATATTAAGGCTTAGAGGAGAGAATGCATCTCAAGATAAAATATTACAAAACGAAAAAACTAACAAAGATATTGAGGAACAAATATCAAAAACAGAAAAAAATAATGCTAGTAATAAAACTATGAATAATGGTGTAACAGTAAAAGGTCTTAGTAATATAATGGTTAGATTTGCAAGGTGTTGCAACCCTGTTCCTGGAGATGAGATAGTAGGATATGTTACAAAAGGAAGAGGAGTTTCAATTCATAGGAAAGATTGTAGCAATTTTAAAAGCATAATTGAAAAGCAAAAGGAAAAAGTTGTTGAAGTTAGTTGGGGGAAAGCTGAGGGTACAGCATATGTGGCAGAGCTTCAGGTAAGAGCTGAAGATAAATTGGGACTTTTATCAGATGTTATGGTCATAATAACTCAAGCAGGACTTCCGTTAGTTTCTTTAAATGCTAAAACAGAAAAAAATAATACAGCAAGTATTAATCTTCAAGTAAAAATTGATGATATAGAGCAGTTAAGAATTTTGATAAAGAAAATAAAAGCTTTAAAAGGAATATTGGATGTTTATAGAGTAAATAATTAAATAAATAGCTTAGGAGGTTAAATTATGATAATAAAAACAGTTATAGCTGGAGTATATGATGAAAATTGTTATATAGCGATGGATGAAGAGACAAAAGAAGCAGTAATTATGGATCCGGGTGGAAATTTTGATAAAATAGTAGACGCCATAGAAAAAATGGGGGCAAATCCTAAATTTATATTATTGACTCATGGACACTTTGACCATGTAGGAGCAGTAGATGAGCTTAAAGGGAAATATGGTATAAAATCATTTATATCAGAAGATGATGAAAAAATGATAGATAAAAAGGAATCAGCTTTTGGACCATTAGAAAAAAGTGATGGATATATTCATGATAATGATATGTTTAAGATAGGAAATATAGAGATAAAAGCTATAAAAACACCAGGTCATACTCCAGGTGGAATGTGCTTTCTTATAGAAAAAAATTTGTTTTCAGGAGATACATTGTTTAGAGAATCTATAGGAAGAAGTGATTTTCCAGGTGGAAGTTTTAGCCAACTTGTGAATGGAATAAAAACTAAGCTTATGATTTTACCAGATGATGTAGTTGTTTATCCAGGACATAATGCGTCTTCAACTATAGGACACGAAA